>NZ_JAPUBW010000001.1:0-2095002 GCF_030397735.1 Janthinobacterium sp. SUN120
TATCACGCCGAGCTACTTGAACGTATTAGCGTTAGGAAAGCGACACAGCTTGCCCCACCTGAGATTATTGATTGCAGGCGGCGAAGCAATGTCGATGGAACTTGCCGGTCGATGGGATTCGGATTGCGTGCTCATGAACGCCTATGGGCCAACCGAGGCAACGGTGACTGCGACAACGTTCCGCCTGCACGACCTGCCTTCAAACGGGTCGGGCTCCTTGCGCTATATTCCGATTGGACGATCAACCGGCGACACGCAAATTTACGTACTCGACACGCGATTGCAGCCTGTGCCACCGGGTGTCATCGGAGAGATTTATATCGGTGGTGCCAGTGTGGCGCGCGGTTATCTAAACCTACCGGCTTTGACAGCTGAGCGGTTTTTACAAGATCCGTTTCGATCGAAACAGGGTAGCCGCTTGTACAAGACTGGTGACTTGGGACGCTGGCTGGTGTGCGGCAACGTGGAGTTCCTTGGGCGCAACGATCATCAGGTGAAGATTCGTGGCTTCCGAATTGAATTGGGCGAGGTCGAGAATGCATTGCGGACGCATGAAGATGTGAAGGATGCCGTTGTCATTGCGCGTGAAGCGCCCGAGGGCGGAAAGCGCCTCCTAGCCTACGTGGTGAGCAATGGAGCAGCATTGGAGCAAACCTTGGACGTTCGCAACCAATTAACTGCGCAACTGCGCCAGCACCTAATGTGCAATTTACCAGATTACATGGTGCCGCAAGCTGTCATGGTTCTCGACCAGTTTCCACTCACTCTCAATGGAAAGATCGACCAAAAGGCGTTGCCGGAATATGATCAGGCAGCGCTGGAACGGGAATATGTTGAAGCACGGACGGCAGTTGAGCGTGCGCTGTGCGAAAGCTGGCAGGAGGTGTTGCGCATACCACGGGTCGGCATCACTGACAATTTTTTCCAGTTGGGTGGGCACTCCCTGCTGGCGATCCAGCTGATGTCTACCGTCCGGCGGCGTCTGGACGTAGAGATGCCGTTAAGGTCTCTCTTTATTGCGCCCGATCCGGAGTCTTTTGCTCGCGCTATAGCCAATCAGGCAACGGTTATACCTTTCCAAAATTTGGTCAGCATTCGTTCGGGGAGCACAGCAAATACCCCTCCCCTCTTTCTGTTGCATTCTGGCGAGGGTGAAATCGCGTATGCAATCAAACTGGCTCAATCGTTGCATGGCGACCTGCCCGTGTATGGGTTGGCCGCGATTGGGTTCCTCGATGGCGAGGAGGTTATGTCCAGCGTGTCCACGATGGCATCGATGCAAATGAAGGCAATCCGGCACATCCAACCCGAGGGACCATACCGCCTTGCCGGCTGGTCGGCCGGCGGGACAATTGCCTATGAAATTGCTCGACAATTACTGGATGACGGGGAGGAAGTCGATTTTCTTGGCTTGATCGACACGACGAGCAATTACGGTGGTGGATCTTTATCTACAGGATATGTGGACGTGGATGATGCTGCTTTTTGGCTAGCCAACCTTTGCGAGCTTCCTAAAGGGGTTGCTACCCAATTGCAGGCACTGGCGTCATGCGGGGACTTAGCACTCATGTTCGACGTGTGCCGACGTGAAGACCTCATCCCTCCACAGCTTGATTTTGCGGCATTCCGGCGTCATCTCGCTGTCAGAGCATCGATTGCCCGTGCTTTGTATGCATACAAACTGGTTCCGATACCAATTAACATCTCCTTGTTTTGCGCGGTGGATGAGATGCGGTCCGAACCCGATTTGGGCTGGAAGCAGGTGATGGGTGGCAGGGTTAGCATAACTTCGATAGGCGGTGGACACTATACAATCATGGATGAGCCGAATATCAAGGCACTCGGCGAGGCGATCTCGGCCAAGCTGCGTCTTTAAGGTTACCTCTAAAAACCCTCCGCTGGCCGGCCTACCTGGGTAAAAGGGTTCTAATGGAATGGACGCCCTCTTTCAAACGGCATCGAGGTGCCCAAATAGGGGGGTATCCCCCCTTAAACGAAAGGAGCGTCCACTATGAAGATTACTAATGCTGGGATTGATTTGGCAAAGAACGTTTTTCAGGGTAAGCATTCAGCCGTCCCATCTATGAATACCCCTAACGCCTCGCCATACTCCGATTTTTTATGGAGATTAGGATGAATTCAGATTTACGCAGGGCCTTATGGAAAGTGCGGGTGTAGCAATGGCGTGACAGTGGTTTGTAGTGGTTTAATGTACCCGGACACTGATTTAGGCGAGAATGCTCGCCATGGAGAGGTGTTTGATGAGCAAGCAAAGACGTACGTTTTCCCCTGAGTTCAAACAGCAGGCAGCATGCTTGGTGCTGGATCAAGGATACAGCCACGTGGAGGCAAGCCGGTCGGTCGGCATCGGCGAATCGGTGCTGCGCCGCTGGGTGCAGCAGCTGCAGTTGGAGCGGCAAGGCATCACGCCGCAGAGCAAGGCAATGACGCCAGATCAGCAGCGAATACAGGAACTCGAAGCACGTATTGAGCGTCTCGAGCGGGAGAAGTCCATTTTAAAAAAGGCTACCGCGCTCTTGATGTCGGAAGGGATAGAACGTACGAGGTAATCGATCAGATTTGTGGTGACGAATCAATCGAGTTGATCTGCGCGGTGTTCGACGTAGCGCGGTCATGCCTGTATGCGCATCGGGAGCGCGCCCGGAACATTGATGTTGAGCGCATGGCATTGCGTGGCCGTGTGCACGAGCTGTTCGTCGAGAGTCGCAGTTTGGCGGGAAGCCGCAGCATCATGGGCATGATGCGCGAGGAAGGCACGGCAATTGGCCGCTTCAAAGTCAGTCGTTTGATGGAAGAGCTAGGGCTGGTCTGCAAACAGCCTGGCAGCCATGCCTATAAGCAGGCTACGGTGGAACGGGTCGATATTCCGAACCACCTCAACCGTGAATTCACAGTGGAGGCGCCAAATCAGGTCTGGTGCGGGGACATCACCTATGTCTGGGCGCAAGGCCGATGGTATTACCTGGCTGTGGTGTTGGACTTATTTGCTCGCCGAGCGGTGGGCTGGGCATTCTCGCTACGACCCGATGCCGACCTTGTTGTGCAAGCGCTGGAAATGGCTTACGAGCAGCGAGGTCGACCGCAGAGGCTGCTGTTTCATTCGGATCAAGGTAGCCAGTACGCCAGTCGAAAATTCCGTCAGCGCTTGTGGCGCTATCGGATACGACAGAGTATGAGCCGTCGGGGAAATTGTTGGGATAACTCCCCGATGGAACGGCTGTTCCGCAGCTTCAAAACTGAATGGCTGCCGTCAACTGGTTACATGACGGCACAGGAAGCACAACGGGACATCAGCCACTACCTGATGCACCGGTATAACTGGATACGACCACATCAGTTCAATCAGGGACTGGCACCGGCCGTCGCCGAAGAAAAACTTAACGTAGTGTCCGGGATGGGTTGACCACTACAATTATGACGAAGCGGGGGGCATACTAGAACGCCCAACTAGGAGTGTGTGATCTAGGGCGATCGACTGAAATATATTGTCTAGGTAATTTATTTTGTGGGTGTTATGACGAAGTACTGCCTGGATTGAGAGGCATGTTGGCGCCAACTGCCTTGACGCGTACCGCCATCCTGGCAGGCTTGCTCAATATCGGCGACCAACTCCTGGCGCTGCGGCAACGCAATCATGCGTCCTCGCCGTCGGTCCACAGCGCTTCGTACTTTCGGGACAGCACCAGCAGCGCCGCCGTCTCGGCCAATGCCTTCTCCTTGCGGCGCAAATCCCTTTCCAGTTCCCGGATGCGCTTTTTGTCCGTCGCGCGTTCGGTCGCGCCAGCTCGGTTCTGTCCAGGCGACAAGGCCGTGTGGACTTCAGTGCGCCAGCGTTCCAGCTGTTCCACCAGCAATCCCTTGCGACGGCAGTACGCCGCCAATTCTGCCGCGTTCAGAGGCGCCGCCTCCAGCACCACCGCAAACTTGTCGGCGGAACTCCATTGCTCGGGATTTTGCCCATCGCCGGGCACCGCGCGACCTTGCTCGCGTGCCTGCTTGCGCCACAGGTACAGCGTGGCCTCCGGTACTCCGGTTAGCTGAGCCACTGCTGCCACAGGCTTGTTATGCGGCGCGCTCATTTGGCTGAGCGGGTGCTCTTTCTTCTCATTGGTGTATTTCGTCATCGTCAAATCCATCGCCCCAGGGCTGATTAGAACTCCAAATGCTGGAGACGACAACTATTTTGACAGAGGGGGCTTGCGCCACAGGTACAGCGTGGCTTCCGGCGCGCCGGTGAGTTGTGCCACTTCGGGCGCGGGCTTGTTATGCGGCGCGCTCATCTGGCTGAGAGCGTACTCTTTCTTCTCGTTCGTGTATTTCGTCATTGTCAAATCCATCACCCCAGGGTTGATTAGAACTCCAATTGCTGGAGGCGACAACTATTTTGATCGAGAGGGCTCGCGGCACAATTCAGGAACGGGAGAGCCTCCTTCGGCTGGCTTGAGGATGACGATGATCTAGCTATAGGTAAAACGGGATGCCTTCATTCAGCACCTTCAAAAATCTGAGCTTGGAAAATTCTATTTTTAAACGCGGTCGTATTTTTGGGGATTGCTGTCATTAAATTCGTTTGCCTACTCGAATTTAATGGCTTGCTATTTAATTTTACTGAGAAAAGAAATTTCATTCCATAAAACTTCAAAAGCTGACTATTCATGCACGAAGATTGCTGTGTAAATAGATAAGAATTTCGTTTTTGTTCTGAAATTTTATGTGGAACTTGGATTTTTTATATTTCCCATCACCGAATGATTTTTTCAACGGCCTGCCAGTGTCCCAGATTAAAAATCCGTTGAGTGAGTGTGCCGAGAATCACACCGATACAGCGTCACCCATGCTCGACAGGACTGGCTGTGTTGTATTCCTTGTTTCTGCGCACTTTCGTCACATCTTATCGTCAATGAAATTAAAAATTATAACATTAAGGAAATACTGATCAATTCGCTTTTCGGCTAGGTCTTGCGCGCTGAACTGCAGCACGACGAGTCGAACAGGTGCATTTTCGGTCGACTTGAGGGGATGCTTCACGCGTTTCTGCAATCAGGACGGACTACGGAATTCAATGATCGTAAAGCAACTGCTGGCCAACCGACGCCAGGTTGGCGAAAGCGAACGACGTGAACAGCTACGCATGTCACGTCGTCAAACTCGGCAAGGACAAGGCCGCACTGAGTCAGCTTCTTTTTGGCGGTGTATTCAAGGGCGGAAAAGCACCTTTGTATGTCGATGGCATGTGAAAGGGGACTGCTATTGCTATAGGTTAGCGAACCGCCGGGAGCCGTGCCCATTGAGTAAATCAGTTCTTCCCTAGAGGAATGGTAGCGAGTGAAAGAATGTTTAGCAAGCAAAAGAATGAATGCTTAGTATCAAATCTGCATGGGTGGATAATTCGGCCGCATCGTGCATCAGGGCGGCCAGGCGCAAGGGGGGCGGCACCAGTTCGGCGACGATCAGGCTGTGCTGGGCGACCGAGTAGAACACTTGCGTCTGTCCATTGAAGCGGCACTGGTAAGCGAGGCCGTGGGCGATGTCTTCGATGGCGACCTTGTCGATATGCGGGCGCAAGGGATAAAAACGGTTGCCTGAATAAGTGGATACGTAGTCGGTAGTAATCATTTCTGGATCAGCTCGCCTGCTTTGCACGGATGATCCATCCTACACCGGATGGCCGCCGCTTGCCTTCCGCCTGTCCTGCCTCCTCCCGACCGAGCCTATGCATCTTGGCAAATCCTTTAATTTATTTCATATCATTCATTGATATTTCTCAAATACACTGTGGAAATCTTGTTTGAATGAAACTTAAGGGGGGCAGGGCAATGACGGCGATACCTTCGGCAAGACCTTCGTATATCTATCAGGGCGGTTCGGTGATGATGCACTCGCCGCTGCAATTGAAACAGTCGGAAATGTACGGTTATTTCGTCCGGGGCGACCTGGCGAAGCTGCAGGCGACCGTGAATACCACCCTGAACCAGGTGGCGGGCAGCAAGATGACACTGAAAGCCCTGTCGCCGTATGTGATGCTGACGTTTACGCGCGTCAACCATGCGGATTCCGCCAACCCCGTTGACCAGGCCAAGGGCTGGATCACGGAAGTCGATATCGTCACCTGGATCATGGTCGGCCAGATGGACGCCGCCGGCAAGCTCGCGCATATCTACTGGTATCCGTGCCATATCTTCGTCGATGACGCCATGGCCCTGATCAACGGGCGCGAACTGTTCGGCTATCCGAAATACCTGTGCGACTACGAGATCCCCGCCGCCGGCAGCGAGCCGCTGCGCTGCTCCGTGGCCGCCAAGGGTTTCCAGCATTTTTCGCCGGAAACAAAACTGGCCCTGCATCCATTGCTGGAGGTTAATGCCACCGTGCAGATGGGGCAGCACAAGCCCATCAACAGTTTCCTGGAACTCATCGAGCAGGCGTTCCAGATTTTCCTGTCCATCCCCGATTTCTTTGACATGGATCAGGCCGGCTGGGCCGATGTTTTGTCGCTGCTGCGCAATCCCCGCATCGACCAGATTTTCCTCAAGCAATTCCCCGACAGTGCGGGCGTGAAAGCCGTGTATCAGGCCCTGGTGGCCGCGCCGGCCGAGATCAACCGCCTGCACGGTGCGCGCCTGCTTGGCTACGAATACGAATGCACGCTGCACGCCTTCGACAGCTTCCCGCTGGACCAGACCCTGGGCCTGAAACTGGGGCCGCAGGCGGCGATCTTGCCGTTCCAGGTGAATTTCGACTTCACGGCCATGCCGGGCGAGGAACTGGTCGACAATTCCCGCATCGCGCCGGAAAAGATCGCCATCCTCGGCGGCGGCGTGGCGGCCATGACCACGGCGTACTATCTGACGAACCAGCCGGGCTGGCAAAACCGGCACGCCATCACCGTGTACCAGCTGGGCTGGCGCCTGGGCGGCAAGGGCGCCAGCGGACGCAATGCGCAAGCGGGCCAGCGCATCGAGGAACACGGCCTGCACATCTGGTTCGGCTTTTACGCGAACGCCTTCAAGATGATCAAGGAAGCGTATGCAAGCCTGGACCGTCCGCCCGGCGCGCCGCTGGCCACCTGGCGCGACGCTTTCAAGCAGCACGATTACGTGGCCCTGTCGGAAGACGTCAAGGGCAAGTGGCGCAACTGGTCCATCGTCTTTCCCACCTTGCCGGGCGAGCCGGGCGAGGGCGGCGAAGACATCACCCTGTGGCAGATGGCCGTCGCCATGGTGGGCTGGATCGAGCAGTGGATACGCCAGATCCGGCAAGTGGCGGACGCCGATGCGCGCATCGTGCGCGCCAGCGCATCGCAAGGCGAGGGCGTGTGGCCGGGCTGGCTGCGCCGCCTGGCCGATGAAGTGGTGGGGCAGGCCGATGAACTGGGGCTGGACGTGGGCCTGTCCGTGGGCGCGCTGGCGGCACTGGTGGCCGACCTGGCGCCGGACTCCACGCGCCATGACCAGGCCCGCCACCAGCTGCTGGCCAGCACCCTGAACGGCATCCGTGCCTGGCTGCGCCTGCGCTACCGGGCCCTGATCGATGGCGACGATGAATTGCGCCGCCTGTTCATTTGCCTGGACCTGGGCATCACGGTCATGAAGGGCATGTTCCAGGATGGCGTGTTCAAGAACGGCTTCGACGTCATCAACGATATCGACTTGCGCGACTGGCTGCGCAAGCATGGCGGCGACGAGCAGTTCAGCGTCAACTCGGCGCCCGTGCGCGGCTTCTATGACCTGGTGTTCGCCTACGAGGGCGGCGATTTTGCGAAACCGAACATCGAGGCTGGGACGCTGTTGCGGGCGATGGCGCGCATCGGCCTGGCCTACAAGGGCGGCATCATGTTCAAGATGCAGGCCGGCATGGGCGACACGATCTTCACGCCGCTGTACCAAGTGTTGAAAAAAAGGGGCGTGGAATTCAAGTTCTTCCAGCGTGTGGAAGAACTGGTGCCGGGCGCGGGCGACATCGACAGCATCCGCATCACCGAGCAGGTGCAATTGAAGGACCCCGCCGCCGGCTATGCGCCGCTGGTCGACGTGAAAGGCCTGGCGTGCTGGCCCAGCGCGCCCGATTATGCGCAGATCGAAGCGGCGCAGGCGGCGCTGCTGCAGGAGAAAGAGGTCAACCTGGAATCGTACTGGAGCGACTGGCCGCAGCAGTACCGGCAAGCGTTCGGCCGCGCGCTGCCCGCCACGGTATTGAAGAAGGGCGTCGATTTCGACAAGGTGGTGTTCGGCATTTCCATCGGCTCGCTGCCCGCCTTGTGCCCGCAACTGCTGGCGCAAAGCCCGGCCCTGCAACTGGCGGCCGACAAGGTGAAAACCGTGGCCACGCAAGCCTACCAGGTGTGGCTCAACAAGGACTTGCGTCAGATGGGCTGGACCACGCAACCGAAGGGCCAGCAGCCCGTGCTGTCGGCCTTCACGGAGCCGTACGACACGTGGGCGCCGATGGATCAATTGTTGGCGCACGAGGATTGGCCGGCGGGACTGGCGCCGAAAAACGTCTCGTACTTTTGCAGCGCCTTCCCCGTCGACAGCTATCCGCCCGTCACCGATACGGATTTCCCGGCCCGCTGCGCGGCCAGGGCGAAGCAGGGTGCGCTGCACCAGCTGGAGCACGAGATCGGCGCCCTGTGGCCGGAGGCGGGCGGGCCGGGCGCGTTTCCATGGCAATGGCTGGTCGACGCCAAGGCGGCCACGGGCGCGGCCCGTTTCGACAGCCAGTACTGGCGCGCCAACGTCGACCCGTCCGAGCGCTATGTGATGTCGGTGGTGAACAGCACGCAGTACCGGCTGGCCGCCGACCAGTCAGGCTTTTCCAATTTGTTCCTCACGGGCGACTGGATCAAGACGGGCATCAACGCGGGCTGCGTGGAAGCGGCCGTGATGGCGGGCATGCAGACGTCGCGCGCCATGACGGGGTATCCGGCCGTGATCCAGGGCGAGACGGATTTTTAGTTATTTCGCTATGATGGCGTTTCATTGTTCCCTGCGCGAGCGAATCATGCAACGCCTGCTGCTGTTGTTTCTGATCTGTATCAACCTGCACGCGGTCGCCGCGCCGCCCGGCGCGATCGTGCTGTGGCCCGGCGCGCCGCCCGGTGGCGCGGCGCCGGGCCCGCAGCGCGACAGCGCCAAGGGATCCATCACGCAGGTCGAACAACCGTATCTGATCGCCCACCGCCCGGCGCAGCCGAACGGCATCGCCATGCTCCTGGTCAGCGGCGGCGGCTATGCGCATATCGAGGCGGGCAAGGAGAGCGGCCCCACCGCCCGCTGGCTGCAGGCGCAAGGTATCACGGCGTTTGAACTCGTGTACCGCCTGCCGCAGGAGGGCGGAGGCGTCAGCGCGCCGTTCCAGGATGGCCAGCGCGCCATGCGCGTGATCCGTGCGCGCGCGGCCGAGTGGGGCATCGACCCGGCGCGCATCGGCATGCTGGGATTTTCTGCCGGCGCGCACCTGACCGGCATGACGGCCGTGCAGGCCGACGCGGCCCGCTACGCGCCCGTCGATGCGGTCGATGCCGTCTCTGCGCGCCCCGACTTTGCCGTGCTGCTGTACCCCGTGCTGACCATGCAAGCGCCATTCGACACGACGCATGCGAAAAAGCAGTTGCTGGGACGTCGCCCCGCGCAGGCGGCGCGCGACGCGCTGTCGGTGGAATTGCACGTCGATGCGCGCACGCCGCCCATGTTCATTGCGCAGGCGCTCGATGACCCGATTGCGCCGCCCGAGAACAGCCGGCTGATGGCGGCCGCCCTGCGCCGCGCGGGCGTGCCCGTCGAAGTGCATTTGTTCCAGCACGGCGGCCATGGCTGGGGCCTGGGCAAGCCGGGCAGCGAGCCGGCCGCATGGCCACGGCTGTTGCTGGCGTGGCTGCAAGCGCACGGCTGGATGGCTCAGCCGGCGGGCTGAGTTTCCAGGTCGCGCCGCGCCACGCTCAGCGCCTCCTGCAACTGCGGCAGGAACTGTTCCACGTTATCGAGCTGGCCGTTCGAGGCCAGGGTTTCCATCTGGTGGCACAGGCCGTGCAGGGTGGGGCGGCTCAGGTAGCCGGCGCTGCCCTTCAGGGCGTGGAAGGCGGCGGCGGCGGCGCTGGCGTTGCCATCGCGCACGGCGTGGCAAGCCAGGTCCAGGCGCCGCGGCGCTTCCGTCAGGAACGCTTGCGCGATGCGCTGCAAATGCTGCGGCGACAGGCCGGCCAGCGGCAAAATGTGCACGGGCGCCGTCATGGGGTCGGCCGGCGTCTCCGCCTGCGCCGTGTTGGCCTCGTCCAGGCCGAACTGGCGCGCCAGGCTGTCGTCCTCGATGGGCGCGGCAGGCGGCAGCGCGTGGCCGCGCGCCAGCAGCAGGTCGATGAGGGCGTCGATTTTCTCGAACAGCAGCGCTTCGTCGACGGGCTTGCTGAGGAAGTCGTCCATGCCGGCGGCCAGATAGCGTTGCCGGTCATGTTCGCTGGCGTTGGCCGTCAGCGCGAGGATGGGGATCTGCGCGTCGGGAATGGGGAATTCGGCGTTGCCGCCGTCGCGGATCAGGCGCGCCGCCTGTTCGCCATCCATCAGCGGCATGCGGCCATCCATCAGCACGCAATCGTAGGCGCCCGCACCCAGTGCGCGCAGCGCCTGCTCGCCGTTTTCCACGATGGTGACCTCATGCCCCATGCTTTCGAGCAGGGTGCCGATGATGATCTGGTTGGTGCGCACGTCTTCGGCGCACAGGATGCGCAGGCGGCAGGCGTGGCGCGCGTGGCGTGGCGGCCGGCGCGCGTCGGCCGCCGGCGCGCTGCCTGGTGTCAGCGGCAAGGTGAAATGGAAGCGCGAGCCGATGCCGATGCGGCTTTCCACGCCGATCGTGCCGTTCATCAGTTCGACCAGCTCCTTGCAGATGGCCAGGCCCAGGCCCGTGCCGCCGTAGCGCCGCGTGGTGGAGTGGTCGGCTTGCTCGAATTTCTGGAACAGGCGCGGCAAGGTGTCCGCGTCGATGCCGGGGCCCGTGTCGCTGATGATGAATTCGATCTCGCTGCGGCCGTCGCGGCGCGGCGGCGTGCGGGCGCGCCTCACTTCCAGCAGCACTTCGCCATTCGCCGTGAATTTCAGCGCATTGCCCAGCAGGTTGATGAGGATTTGCCGCAGGCGCGTGGGGTCGGCGCGCACGTAGCGCGGCAAGTCCAGCGCCAGTTCGCGGCGCAGCAGCAGGCTCTTGGCGTCGGCCTGGCCCTGCACGATGCCGGCAGCGTCGCCGATCAGCGCCAGCAAGTCGAAGTCCACGGTTTCCAGGGTCAGCTTGCCGGCGTCGATCTTCGAGAAATCGAGGATGTCATTGAGAATGGTCAACAGCGACACGCCATTGTGCAAGCCGATGCGCAGGTATTCCTGCGTGCGGCCTTTGACGGACTGGTCGCGCAGGGCGAATTTCAGCATGCCGATCACGCCGGCCAGCGGCGTGCGGATGTCGTGGCTCATGGCGGATAGAAAATCGATGCGGTGGCGGCTGACCACTTCCGCGTGCTCCTTGGCTTTCAGCAGGGCGTCGTTGCTGAGGGTGAGCGCCAGGGTGCGCTCCTGCACCCGCTGTTCCAGGTTGTTGCGCAGCAGGCGGATCTGGTCGGCCAGGGCAAAGGCCAGCAGCAAGCCGTCGAGCGTGCCGCCGAGCAGGGTCACCAGCTGGGCGTTGGCCACCATGGCCGGCATCAGGCCCAGGTTGGCCGGCAGGATCAGGAAGCCGGGCAGCATCAGGGCGACGAAGGCCAGCACGAAGAAGCGCGCCGGCTGGTAACCGCGGCACCAGACGACGATGCCGCAGACGAGCGCCAGCAGCATCCAGATGCTGATGACGATGGTGGCCAGCGTGTGCGCATACGACAGGGCGAAGAAGCAGCTGGGCAGCAGCAGCAGGGGCAGTACCAGGTTGACCTTGCTGATGCGGTGCAGCAGGGGCGAGTAATCGCGCAGGCGCAGGAAATGCGTGTAGAACAGGGTGCTGAAGACGGGCAGCAGGAAAAACGGCACGTAATGCAGCTGCAGCAGGCGCCAGTCGAACAGGTCGGCAAAGACGTGGAAGGTCATGGCCCAGGCCAGGCCATAGGTCAGCACGTACAGCGCGTAATAGGCCGAGGCTTTTTCCAGGGTGATGGAAAAGATGAAGAAATTGAACAGGCCCAGCGCCAGCAGGGCGCCGATGGACGCCACCATCAGGAAGTTTTCCTTGCCCACCAGCTTGCGGTAATCCTGCTGCGTCTGCACGCCGAACAGCGGCGCGCGCGCGTAATAGGGACTGGAAAAGCGGATCAGGATGTCATACGTGGCGCCGGGCGCCAGTTGCACGTTCCTGCCGTAGTGCAACAAATACTCGTGCGGACGCTGGTAGCCCGTCAGCAAGGTCTGCGGCGCCGCCTGCAGTCCGGGGCCATACACGTACACGTCGACCAGGTCGATCAGGGTGTCGTTCGGGTCGATGACCCAGGCCGTTTCGCCGCTGTCGTTGCGCACCTGCGCGTGCAGCCAGTAGGCGCCGCCGAACAGGTCCACCTGGCTGGCCGGGCGCTGGTGCGCCAGCCAGGCGGGCAGGGCGGCCGCATCGGCGGGCGCGGCGTCATTTCCGGCGAGAAACAGTTGTCCACCGTTGCCCAGGTGCTGGATGCCTTGCTTGCTCAGGGGCAAGGGCGCCGCCTGCGCCCCACCCGCCAGGCCCAGCAGGCCGATCAGCAGGCCGAACAGGAGCGGCCAGCCGCATAGCCAGGCGCAGACGCGGGAGCTGGAAGCGCGGTGGCGGGAAAGGGGCGGGTGGGCTGGCATCGATGGGTTTGGTGATGGTCGCGCGGGAAGCGGCGGCAACGCCGTTTGCTGTGGAGTGCCCATTTTAATCGACTCTTGCTGGCATACGGGCAATTTCATGTCCTGTTGGCATGACGCCCGCTCCGGTATCATGGCGCCTTTGCCCGCGAGATATTCATGCTCAGTCCCGACCAGTTCCTGGCCTTCCTGGCCGCCGCCGTCCTCATTACCGCCAGTCCCGGCCCCGACAACCTGATGGTGCTGGGCGTGGGCATGTCGCGCGGGCGCCGCCAGGGCATGGCGTTCGGCCTGGGCTGCGCCCTTGGCTGCCTCACGCACACCGTGCTGGCGACCATCGGCGTATCGGCCCTGCTGGCCGCCTCGCCCACGGCATTTACCGCGCTGAAAGTGGCCGGCGGGCTATACCTGGTGTGGCTGGGCATCGGCGCCTTGCGCAGCCGCGGCGGCGCCAAAGTCGATGGCGCGGCGGCCTTGCCGGACGAATCGCTGCTGCGCCTGTTCGGCAAGGGCTTGTTTGCCAACAGTATCAATCCGAAAGTCGTGCTGTTTTTCCTGTCGTTCCTGCCGCAGTTCATCGTCGCGGGCCAGGGCAATGCCAGCTGGCAGACGGCGCAGCTGGGCCTCGTCTTCACGGCGCAGGCTTGCGTGCTGTTCGGCCTGCTCGGCTATTTTTCCGGCGCCGTCGGACACTGGCTGAACCGCCGCCCGCGCGCCGGCCTGTGGCTCGACCGCGTGGCCGGCACCATCTTCATCGGCCTGGGCTTGCGCCTGATCCTGGCGCGTTGAACTCTTGCCTGGCGGTAATGCGAAACGCCAGTTCCATCTGATCCTGCACGGCCATGGCGCCGCCCAGGACGGCGAAGGGCACGATGCCGAAGTCGCTCTGTTTCAAGAGCAGGCTGCCGCTGGCCTGCAGTTGGCGGCCATCGGCCGATTCCTCAATCCGCACCGGCAGCTGCAGCGTGCGCGTCACGCCATGCAGGGTGATGTCCGCCTCGAGCACTTCCTTGTCGCCCGTGCGGCGCGCCTCGATGTTTACCCACGGATAGCGTTCCGCCTCGAGCACGCGCACCAGCATGTTGTGGCGCGTGCCGGCAATGGCGTCGGCCGACGGCGTCGTCGTCAAGCCGGCCGCCTGGCGCAGGCCGGCTTCATCCACACTCATCTCGTCGAGCCGGAAGCGAAACTGCGCGCGTCCCGGCGCGGGCGCCACCACGCCCTGCAGGCTGCGGCTGGCCACCACGTGGTCATGCCCGAGCCGCGCCAGCGCGCCGCCGCGGCGCACGGTGATGGTCAGCAGGGATTCCTGCGGGGCGATGTGCAAGATGCGCACGCCCGGCTGTTGCCAGGGCGGCGCCTGCATGGCTGGCGTCGCTACCGGCGCGGCCGGGAGCGAGGCGGGCGGCGGCGGGGTGAACGGGCTGCAGGCCGCGAGCAGGGCGCAGGCGCAGGCCAGCAGCAGGCGGCGAGGGGCGTGGGGCATCAATGAGGACTCCTGGCAAAGGGATGGCGGTGGCGCAGGGCGCGATGGGGCGATAGTAAGCGATCCGGGCACCGGTGCGATAGCCGCGACGCATGCGCGGCCGTTTTGCAAGACCAATTCCTTCCGCCGCATGCCCTGTCTTGCAGGGAAATGGACGTGAATGCCGCGGAATTGGTATTAACAGCAGGCGCCAGAAAATGAATGTGCGGCGGTGAAAAATCGAATGGTGGGATTGCCACGCATGCCGGGAAAAGGCGTATTCGAATTAATGCTGTTAATTAGCATTAATAGTTTCTTTTGAAAAACAAACTACGCGTTTGATAGTTTCGCATGATTATGCAAATGATAATTTAAATATAATGTCGAGCTAATCAGTATGCGGTAAAAATAGAATGTCGGCGTGACTACACGATGAATTCGATGAATGTGTTGTGAAATATCAACGAGATAATTTAATTTCATTGTTGGAAACAAAAAAACCACTGTTGTCGTACGCTTGAAGTGTTACTTGTTCATATAATCATGACAAATAAATGTCATTTTTATATTTGTCTGCATCTTGCAGCGGTACATTTCTTAGCGAACAACATGATCAAAACACACCAGGAAACGGCAGGCCGTTCCGGCCGCCACGCAGCTTTTTCGTCCGCCGGGCGCTATCTGGGGATGCTGGCCGCGCTTGTCGGCCGCGCCCGCCTGCCTCATCTTTCCAAGTGTCATGTTGCGCCGCTGGCGCTCGCTTCCCTGCTGCTGGGCGCCGCCGCGCCCGCCGCCGCACAGGTGCTGTGGGAGGATTACCGCGGCATCGAGCGGGTGCCGGCCAATCCGCCCGCGCCCAATTACAACAACGGTTTCAACGCGGGCAGCACGGGCCGGCTCGCCAGCCTGGCGGCACTGGCCGCCAATCCCGCCGCCAACGCGGCGCGCACGGGGACGTCGGCGCAGCTGGACTGGGCCAATGGCACCACCGCCAATCCCGGGCAGTTATGCAACTTCGATACGCAGCAAACGTCGGCCGCCTGCCGGGCCTGGATCATGGGCCGCGTGATGTACACGCTGGTGGTATTTCCCCAGGCGGGCAATTACAAATTCAGCGTCGCGCACGATGACGATGTGAAGGTGGATTTCTCGACCCAATATTCGACCAATTACCGCAATACCGTGTACAACGTGGCCGTGGGCAGCGTGGCCGAATATTCGAATAATGAAACGGATTTCCAGAATTTGGCCGGCAATTTCAATAGCGCCACGCCCGGCGGCTGTTATCTGGCCCGCGTCCTGTGGAATAACGTGGGCGGCATCAATTATTTGCACATGCGCTGGACGCGTCCTGACAATGTGACGGAAATTATTCCCGCTGCGCAATTGCGCGATCCCGGCCTGGCCAGTTCCTATGCCGACTGTACCAATAGCAAGACGGACCTGGCCGTCAGCAAGGTGGGACCGGCGCAGTTTTCCGTCGGCAAGCCCCTGAGCTACACCATGAAGGTGTGGAACCGCGGCCCGGCCCTCAGCACGGGGGCCACCTTCAGCGACGTGCTGCCGGCCAGCCTGAGCAATGTCAGCTGGACCTGCGCCGCCAGCGGCAGCGCTTCCTGCGGCACGAAAACCTCGGGTTCGGGCAGCAACAACGTGAGCATTACCATGGGCAACCTGCCCGTGAATGGCGCCGTCAGCGACCCTACCGCGGGTGCCTATCTGACGGTGACGGTCACGGCCACGCCGGGCGACGCCGCCAGCATCGTGAATACGGCCAATGTGACCGTTTCGCCCAACGAAACGGATAGCGATCTGAGCAACAACAGCAGCAGCACCACGGCCACGGTCAGGACGAATACCTTGACGGTGCTCAAGGTGCTGGCGCCGGTCGGCGACAGCGGCCTGTTCATCATGAATGCCAACGGCACGGCCGGCGTGCAGGGCGGCAACGGCGCCACGGCCAGCGCCGTGGTGCGCGTGGGCAACCTCGTCACGTTTGCGGAAACCGCGGGCACGGCCACCGTGCTGGCCCAGTACCAGAGCAGCTACAGCTGCGTGCGCACGGATACGGCCGCCGTCATTTCCAGCGGCGCGGCCAACGCGGGCAACTTCACCATGCCCGAGGCGCCCGTCACCTGTACCATCAGCAACCGCCGCCTGCAGGCGGACATGCAAGCCGTCACGACGGTGCCGGCCGGTCCCTACAATGCCGGTTCGCCCGTGACGGTGACGGGCGTGTGCACGAACAACGGCCCCGACAGCGCGGCCGCGCCCACCTGCGTGATGAGCGGCTTGCCCGCCGGCGCCACGGCCAGCTGCAGCGCGCCCGTGTCGCCGTTCATTCCCGGCTCGCGCATCAATTGCAGTTCCACTTTTAACCTGCCCGCCAGCGGCAGCCTGACGATCACCACCACGGCCGGCGCGAGCACGCTGGACCCGATTCCCGCGAACAACGTCGACAGCGACAGCCTGGGCATCGTCAGCCCGCTCGTGCGCGTGCAAAAAAGCGTCGACAAGACCAGCGCCTTCATCGGTGACACGGTGCAGTGGACCTTGACGGCGAACAATACCGGCACGGGCGCCACCACGGCCATCCTGACCCTGACCGATACCTTGCCGGCCAACCTGGCCGGCATCGTCGTCACGCCCACGGCGCCGGCCACCTGCGCGCCGCTGGCCGGCAATACGCTCACTTGCACGGTGCCGGCCGGCCTGGCGCCGGGCGCCAGCGCCCTGGTCAGCCTCACTGGCGTGCCGACGGCGGCGGGCAGTTTCATCAACAGCGTGGCGCCGTCCGGCGGCAATGGCGCCAGCTGCGCCACGGCGGGCGCCTGCCAGACCACCACCGTGGTCAGCAAGGCGCTGGTGGACGTCACCACCACCCTGAACGGCTTTCCCGGCTCGACGAATGCGGGCGATGCCATCAGCGGCACGGTTACCTACCGCAACATGGGACCGGGCGCGGCGGAAAACGTCACATACACGCTGCAATTGCCGCCTGGCTTGACGGGCGTGTCCGTCGGCGGCGTGACGGGTGTGTACAACGCGGGCACGGGTTTCATCGTCCTGTCGGGCCTGCCGCCGAACCTGGCGGCCGGGCAGGGCGTCACCTTCAATCTCAGCTATACGCAGCCGCCCACGAACACCTCGTTTGTCACCAGCGTGGTCGCAACCACCTCCGTCGAAGTGGCCAACGACTTGCCGAATACGGCCACCGTGATGGTGCCGGGGCCGAACGTGCGCGTCACCAAGGTGGCCGACAAGCTGACGGCCAACGTGGGTGAAAACATCACGTGGACGATTACGGCCAGCAATACGGGCAATATCGCCAACCAGGGCGTCGTGAGCCTGGCCGATCTGCTGCCGCCCAACCTGGTGGTGACGAACGTGGTGGCGGCGCCCGGGGTGACCTGCCCGCCGCTGGCGGCCTGGGTGGCGTCGAGCACCCAGACGTGCACCATCGCCGCCGGCCAGCTGGCGGCCCTGAACGGCAGCCGTAGCGTCAGCATCACGGCGCATGCGACGGCGGGCGGCAGCCTGGCCAACCGCATCATGCCGGCCGGCCCCGATAATCCATCCTGCGCCACGGCGGAAAATTGCAGTACGGTCACTGCGATCACCAGCCCCAAGGTGGCGGTGACGAAAACCGTCGACCACGCCAGCATCAATATCGGCGCCACCCTGACCTGGAGCGTCACGGCGACCAATAGCGGCGATGGCGTGAGCACCGCGCCCATCACCCTGACCGACACCTTGCCGGCCAACCTGACGGGCGTGAACGTGGCGCTGGTCGGCAGCGCCACCTGCGCCGCGCCGGTGGGCAATATCCTCACGTGCACGGTACCGGCCGGCCTGGCCGCGAATGGCGGCGTGGCCGGTTTCACCGTCACGGCCCAGCCTGCTGCAGCGGGCACCTACAACAACAGCGTCGTGCCGTCCGGCGCCGACAACCCGGCCTGCGCCACGCCTGCCGCCTGCGCCACCACCAGCACGGTGACCAGCCCCAGCGTGGCCGTGACGAAAGGCGTCGACAGGACCACCGTCAACCTCGGCGACACCATCACGTGGACCCTGAAAGCCATCAACAGCGGCAGCGGCCCCACGAATGGCCCGATCACCCTGACCGATACTTTGCCCGCCAATGTGGGCGCGCTGCAGATCCTGCCCGTGGCGCCCGCCAGTTGCGGCGTGCCCGCCGGCACCACGCTGACGTGCACGGTGCCGCCTGGCCTGGCCAGCGGCATGCAGGCAACGGTGACCATCAAGGCCGTGGCGAATGCGGCCGGCACGGTGGCCAACAGCCTCGTGCCGGGCGGCGTCGACAATCCCGCCTGCGCCACTCCGGGCGATTGCCAGACCACCACCACCGTCACCAGGCCGAACGTGGCCGTGAAGAAAACCGTCGACAAGGCCAGCGTCAACGTGGGCGACACGCTCACGTGGACCTTGACGGTGAGCAATAGCGGCACGGGCGCCAGCACGGGCGCCGTCACCTTGGCCGACACCTTGCCGGCAGGGCTGTCGAACGTCGTCGTCAGCCCGCAGGCGCCCGCCACCTGCGCGCCCGTGGCGGGCCAGAACCTCGCATGCAGCGTGCCGGCCGGCCTGGCCCCCGGCGCCTCGGCGAAAATCGTCGTCAGCGCCACGGTCACCGTGGCTGGCGCCGCCGTCAACAACGTGCTGCCATCGGGTCCCGATACTCCCGCCTGCGTGCTGCCCGGCGATTGCGGCACCACCACCACGGTGGTCAAGCTGCTCGTCGACGTCACCACCACCCTGAATAATTTCCCGCCGAATACCCTGGCGGGCGACATGATTTCCGGCACCGTCACCTACGCCAACGTGGGACCGGGCCCGGCCGAAGGCGTCACGTACACCCTGCAACTGACGCCCGGCTTGAGCAATGTCACCCTGACGGGCGCCGTGGGCAGCTACAATTCCGCCACGGGCGTCGTCACCCTCAGCGGCTTGCCCGCGGGCCTGGCGAATGGCCAGAGCACCAGTTTCAATGTCAGCTACACGCAGCCGGCCGACAACCTGTCGATGGTGACGTCGAGCATCGCCACCACCTCGGTGGAAGTGCCGAACCACTTGCCGAACACGGCCACGGCAACCGTGCCCGGCCCCATCATCCGCGTGACGAAACTGGCCGACAAGACGACGGCCAACGTGGGCGAGACGATCACCTGGACCATCACGGCCACGAACACGGGCAGCCTGGCCAACCTGGGCGTGCTGACCCTGACCGATATCCTGCCCGCCAACGTGGCGGTGCTGTCCGTCACGCCGGGCGCGGGCGTCAGCTGTCCGCCGCTGGCCAGCTGGCTGGCCAACAGCGCGCAAGCGTGTACCGTCGCGCCAGGCCAGCTGGCCGCCGTGAATGGCAGCCGCAGCATCACCATCACGGCCAGGGGCACGGCCGGAGGCAGCCTGGGCAATAAAGTGCTGCCGAGCGGGCCAGACAATCCCGCCTGCGCCCAGGCCGCTTCGTGCCAGACGACGACCACCATCCTCAGCCCGCAAGTGGCCGTGCGTAAA
The DNA here is from genome assembly GCF_030397735.1 of Janthinobacterium sp. SUN120. Classification (NCBI taxonomy): domain Bacteria; kingdom Pseudomonadati; phylum Pseudomonadota; class Betaproteobacteria; order Burkholderiales; family Oxalobacteraceae; genus Janthinobacterium; species Janthinobacterium sp. SUN120. Next base: position 19,813 of record NZ_JAPUBW010000001.1, read on the forward strand.
ACCGTCGACAAGAGCAATATCAACGTGGGCGAGGCGCTGACGTGGACGATAGCCGTGGCCAATACGGGCACGGGCGCGACCATGGGCATCGTCACCCTGACGGACACCTTGCCGGCCAACCTGACCCTGTGGCAAGTGTTGCCCGCGTCGCCCGCCACGTGCGCGGTGCCGAACGGCAACCAGCTCGTGTGTTCCATTCCCGCCGGCATGGCGGCGGGCGCCACGCTCAATATCGTCGTCAAGGGCGTGGCCAATGCGGCCGGCGCCTATGTCAATACGGTGGTGCCGAGCGGTCTTGATAATCCCGTCTGCCCGCAGCCCGGCGATTGCAGCACCACCAGCACGGCCGTGAAACTGCTGGTCGACGTGACCACCACCCTGAACGGCTTTCCTGGCAGCACGCATGCGGGCGACACGATTGCCGGCACCGTCAATTTCAGCAATATCGGCCCCGGCCCGGCCGAAGGCGTGACGTACAGCCTGCAACTGGCGCCCGGCCTGGCCGGCGTCAACCTCGGCGGCGTGACGGGCAGCTACAACGGCGGCTCCGGCCTGGTGACCTTCAGCGGCGTGCCCGCCACCCTGGCGGCAGGGCAGGGCTTCAGCTTCCAGCTCAGCTACATCCAGCCGGCCAGCAACCTGTCGACCGTGGTCAGCCGCATCGCCACGACGTCGACGGAAGTGCCGAACGACCAGCCCAACGTGGCCACCGTCACCATGCCTGGCTCTATCATTCGCGTCAGCAAGACGGCCAACAAGGCCGTGGCGAATGTCGGCGAGGAAATTATCTGGACGATTACGGCCAGCAACACGGGCAGCCTCGCCAACCAGGGCGCCGTGATCCTGACGGACTTGCTGCCAGCCAATATCGTCGTGACGAATGTTTCGCCCGACAGCGGCGTCACCTGTCCGCCGCTGGCCAGCTGGGTGGCCAACAGCAGCCAGAGCTGCAGCGTGGCCATCGGCCAGTTGGCGGCCGGCAACGGCCAGCGCCAGATCGTGCTGACCGGCAAGGCCAGCGCGGGCGGCAACCTGGCCAACCAGGTCATGCCGAGCGGTCCGGACAATCCAGCCTGCTTCCAGGCCAACAGCTGCCAGACGCAGACCACCATCACCAGCCCCAGCCTCGCGCTGAGCAAGAGCGTCGACAAGCTGGCCCTGAATATCGGCGACAGCCTGACGTGGACGGTCACGCTGGCCAATAGCGGCACGGGGGCCAGCACGGCCGTCGTCACCCTCACCGACACCTTGCCGGCCGGCCTGGCGAATATCGTCGTCACGCCCGCCGCGCCCGTCACCTGCGCGCCGCTGGCCGGCAATGTGCTCACGTGCAGCGTGCCGGCCGGCCTGGCCGCCGGCGGCAATGCCACGCTGCAAGTGACGGCGCGGGCCGCCGCCGCTGGCAGCCTGGTGAATGGCGTCAGCGCCAGCGGCACGGATAACCCCGTCTGCCTGCAGGCGGGCGATTGCAGCACCACCAGCACCGTCAGTTCGCCGCTGCTGCACGCCAGCAAGACGGTCGACAAGACGGCGGCCAACGTGGGCGATACCCTGACGTGGACCTTGACCTTGCGCAATACCGGCACGGGACCGAGCACGGCCATCGCCACCCTGGCCGATACCCTGCCTGCGGGCCTGGCGAACGTGCTGGTGACGCCGGTGACGCCCGTCACCTGCGCCGCACCGGCGGGCAATGTCGTCAACTGCAGCGTGCCGGCCGGCCTGGCCGCCGGCAGCGCCGCCACCGTCAAGCTGAGCGCCACGGCGACCCTGTCGGGCAGCCTCGTCAATGCGCTGCTGCCGGGCGGGCCGGACAATCCCGTCTGCGCCGTGCCCGGCGATTGCCAGACCACCACGGTGGTGTCGAAACTGCTGGTCGACGTGACCACCACCCTGAACGGTTTTCCCGCCAGCAGCAACGCGGGCGACGCCATCCGCGGCGTGGTGACGTTTGCCAACGTGGGGCCGGGCGTAGCGGAAACGGTGACTTACAGCCTGCAACTGGAAGCGGGCTTGAGCGGCGTCTCGCTCAGCCCCGTCAGCGGCGCGCCCGGCATCAGCGGCGTCTACAACAGCGCCACGGGCTTGTACGTGCTGAGCGGCTTGCCGGCCACCCTGATCGCGGGGCAGAGCGCCAGTTTCAACCTGTTCTACACCCAGCCAGCCAGCAACAGCTCGCGCATCACCAGCGTGGTGGGGACCAGTTCCACGGAAATCGTCAACGACTTGCCGAATACGGCGACGACGAACTTGCCCGGTCCCGTGATTCGCGCCAGCAAGACGGTCGACAAGGTGAACGCGGCCGTCGGTGATATCCTGACCTGGAGCATCACGGCCACGAACACGGGCAACTTGCCGAATCAAAACGCCGTCGTCATCGCCGACGTGCTGCCCGCCAATATCGTCGTGCTCGGCGTGACGCCCGATGGGGGCGTGAGCTGTCCGCCAGCCGCCAGCTGGACGGCAGGCAGCGTGCAGTCATGCACGATTGCGGCAGGTCAATTGGCAGCCGGCAATGGCAGCCGCAAGGTCGTCATCACGGGACGCGGCACTGCGGGCGGCAGCCTGTCGAACCGCGTCGTGCCCAGCGGCGGCGACAACCCTGCCTGCGATACGGCCAGCGCCTGCCAAGCCACGACGACCCTCGTCGCGCCGCAAGTGACGGTGCGCAAGAGCGTCGACAAGAGCAGTGTCAGCGTGGGCGACTTGCTGACCTGGACCATCACCGCCAGCAATGGCGGCACGGGCGCGACCAAGTCCGCCATCGTGCTGACCGACAACCTGCCAGCGGGCGTCAGCGGCGTGCAAGTGCTGTCCACGCAACTGGCCACCTGCGCGCCCGTGGCAGGCAATATCGTCACGTGCAGCGTGACGGCCGGCCTGGCGCCGGGCGGACAGGCGCAAGTGGTGCTGCGCGCCACGGCCAGCGCGGCCGGCGTGCTGCAGAACACGGTCTTGCCAAGCGGCCCGGACAATCCTGTCTGCGCGCAGGCGGCGGACTGCACCACCACCACCACGGCCATCAAGCTGCTGGTCGACGTGACCACCACCCTGAACGGTTTCCCCGGCACCACCAGCGCCGGCGACCAGATCAACGGCATCGTCAGCTACAGCAATGTGGGTCCCGGCACGGCCGAGAACGTGACGTACAGCCTGAAACTGGCACAAGGCCTGATGGGCGTGACCCTGAACGGCGCGGCCGGCAGCTATGACGCCGTCAGCGGCATGCTGACGGTGACGGGCTTGCCCGCCAGCCTGGCGGCCAACGAACTGCACAGCTTTGGCCTGTCGTATATCCAGCCGGCCAGCAATGTGTCGACCATCGTCAGCATCATCGCTACCAGCTCGACGGAGGTGCAGTACGACTTGCCGAACACGGCCACGGTGACCATGCCTGGTCCCGTGATTCGCGTCAGCAAGACGGCCCACGTCGGCAATGCCAACGTGGGCGACAGCATCATCTGGACCATTACCGCCATCAACAGCGGCGGCGTGGCCAACCTGGGCGTGGTGACCCTGGCGGACATCCTGCCGCCGAACCTGACGGTGCTGGCGGTCAACGCCGATGCGGGCGTGACGTGCCCGCCGCTGGCGAACTGGGTGGCGAACAGCGTGCAAAGCTGCAGCATTGCTGCTGGTCAATTGGCTATCGGCAATGGCACGCGCAGCGTGCGCGTGACGGCCACGGGCACGCTGGAAGGCGTGCTGTCGAACCGCGTCATGCCGAGCGGACCCGACAACCCGGCTTGCGCGCAGGCGAACAGCTGCGAATCGAGCGTCGTGCTGACGGGACCCAAGGTAGCGGTGCGGAAAAGCGTCAACCGCGCCAGCGCCAATGTGGGCGATACCGTCGTGTGGACCATCACGGCCAGCAATACGGGCACCGGCCCCACGCGCGCCGTCATGACCCTGGTCGACACCTTGCCGGCCGGCCTGGCGAATGTGGTGCTCACGCCCGTGCGCACCACTTGCGCGCCCGTGGCGGGCAATGTGCTCACTTGCAGCGTGCCTGCCGGCCTGATCGGCAATGGCGGCGAAGCCAGCGTGGAAGTGTCGGCGACCGTCACCCAGGCGGGCGCGGCGCTCAACCGCGTCGTGCCGTCCGGGCCCGATGCGCCGCTGTGCTTGTCTCCGGCCGATTGCCAGACCACCACCAACGTCACCAGCCCCAGCGTGATGGTCAAGAAAGTGGCGGACAAGGCCAATGCCAGCATCGGCGACACCATCAGCTGGACCATCACGGCCACCAACAGCGGCAGCGGCGCCACCACGGCGGCCATCACCTTGACGGATGACCTGGCCGCCAGCCTGGCGGAGATCGTTGTCACGCCTGCCGCACCGACCACGTGCGCGCCGCTGGCGGCGAATAAACTCGTCTGCATGGTGCCGGCCGGCCTGGCGCCGAATGCCGTGGCCGCCGTCACGGTGAGCGCGAAAGTGGCGGCCAGCGGCACCCTGAGCAATACCATCGTGCCGACAGGTCCCGACTTGCCGCGTTGCGCGCAGGCATCCGATTGCACGGCCGTCACGGAAGTGGCGAATCCCGCCATCGGCGCGGCGCTGGGCGTGGGCAAGGTGACCCAGCTGTCGGCCAAGGTCTTCAACGTGCCGTACACGGTGGTGATCCGCAACGTGGGCAAGGGCGCGGCGCAGAATGTGCAGGCGCTCGACAGCCTGCGCGCCGCCTTCCCCGAACCGGTCGCGTGCCGCATCGTCGCGCCGCCTGCCGCGCCCGCCATTGGCGGCAGCCGGCAGCTGGCCGTCAATCCGGGCTTTACGGGCGGTTGCGGCGGCAGCGACTTGCGTTTGCTCAATGGTGATGCGGCCTTGGGCGAGGGCGAGTTGAGCGTCATTACTTTCACCGTGGAAATCACGGTGCAGGAGACGACCTTGCCGCAGTACAACAACAGCGTGTTTGCCAGCGCGCTGGGCGGCAATGTCGCCAACGGAGGCGGCGCCATCAGTGTGCCGCCCGCCCCGGCGGCAGGCGTGATCGCCGCCAACCCCACGTACACGCCGCCCGTGGGCAGCCTCGTGTTCGATGCGTCCAACAATGGCGGCAGCCATGCGGGCGCCGCGGCGACGGCGGCGGAGGTGGCCGCGCTGGCGGACAAGGTCGATCCTAACCGCAACGGCAATGCGTCGGATACCGTGGGCGGCGTCGCCTTCACGGGCGAAGACACGCCCACGCCCGTGGTCTTGCTGCGGCAAGTGGTCGATGTCATCAAGGCCGTGTCGGCGCAGCAGCAGGTCGATGCCAGCAAGTTCGAGATCAGCTACACGGTGCAGGTGGCCAACCGCTATCCTGCCGGCTACCCGACCTCGACCATGGTGCAGGTGGCGGAAAACCTGAAGGCCGTCTTCCCCACGGCCACCAGCGTCACCTTCAAGCCGGGCAGCCTGGCCGTCACGGCGCGGCCCGCCGGCGCCACGGCTTGCGTGGCGAATGCCGACTTCAACGGCGTCACCGTGTTTGGCTTGCTGAGCGGCCAGGGCGACTTGCAGCCGCAGGAAAGCTGCAACATCGTCTTCACGGTGCTGGTCGACTTCGGCAGCGTGGCGGCGATTCCCACCGTGCCGCAATTGAACCAGGTGTATGCGAGCACCATGCTGGGCACGGATGGAAGCGGGCGCAACATCGGCCACAGCTACAGCGCCGCCGGCGGGATCAGCACGCCGGTGGCGCCGGCCAGCGTGCTGGCCCTGGCCAGTTCGGCCGACACCTTGCTGCTGCCGGCCACGCCAGGCGCCACGCCGCCCAGCTTTACGCCCGTCGTGTTCAACACGAAGGACAAGCCGATGTTGTTGATCAGCAAGAGCGTCAACAAGGCGCAAGCCGAGATCGGCGACAGCCTGCAATACACGATCGAGGTGAAGAACACGGGCCTGGCGACGGCGTTCGGCGTCAGCGTGCTCGATAAACTGCCGGCCGGCTTCCGCTACATCGACGGCACCACCACGCGCAACAATGTGCTGCAGCCCGATCCTTCCGGCAAGCCTGGTCCCCAGCTGAGCTTCAAGCTGGAATCGCTGGCCCCGAACGCCAGCGCCAGCTTCCGCTACCGCCTGCGCGTGGGCGTCGGTTCGCTGCAGGGCGACGGCATCAACCGCGCCCAGGCAACGACCACCAACGGCCCGCCCTCGAACGAGGCGCGCGCGAAAGTGAAAGTGACGGGCGGCGTGTTCACGACGGATGCCTGTATCGCCGGCAAGGTGTTTGTGGACTGCAACAACAACCACGTGCAGGATGGCGAGGAACTGGGCATCCCGGGCGTGCGGCTGTACATGGAGGATGGCACGAACTTCACCACGGACGTGGAAGGCAAGTACAGCTATTGCGGCATCACGCCGAACAGCCACGTGATCAAGGTCGATGGTTCGACCCTGCCGCGCGCCAGCCGCATGATGGAAGCGTCGAACCGCAACCTGGGCGATCCGCACAGCCTGTTCCTCGATACCAAGAACGGCGAGCTGCTGCGCGCCGACTTCATCGAAGGTTCGTGCTCGAATCCCGTGCTCGAGCAAGTCAAGGCGCGCCGCGCGCAGGGCGAGGTGCGCAGTGTGGAAAGGGAGGGCGGCAAGGGAGGGGGCTTGAGCTTCAGCAGCCAGCCGGCCGCCGCGCCGGCCCAGGCAACGGACAGCGCCAACCAGCCTGTCGTCGCACCGCGCGTACCCGCCGCCGCGCCAGCCGCAGGAGGCAGCCATGCGCAATAAGCTCCTGTCACCTTACTTGCCGCTTGCCAATGCTGCTAAAGAGAAACAAGCCATGAAGAGAACTCTCCCCGCGCCCCGGCGCATGGCGGCCGCGCTGGCCCTGCTGGCCTTGCCGGCGGCCAGCCTGGCGCAACTGCCCTTGCCGGACCATGCGGCAAGCTCCGCCGTGGCGGCGCCATCCTTCCTTGCCGGCAAGGTGGGCGCCACCGATTACGCCATCAACCGGGGCGTGGCGCGCATCGCCGTCGAGACGGACGGAAACGGCGTGCCGGCCGATGGCCAGAGCCCCGTCAAGGTGACGGTGAGCCTGTTTGACGAGCAGGGCCAGCCCCTGGCGGGCAAGGCTTTGCTGACCATCGAAGCCAGCGGCGGGCGCATCCTGCTGCCCGGCGCCCGCACCGATGAACTGGGTCCGGAACGGCGCGACGCCGACAAGGTCACGCCCGGCACGCAGCTGGCGGTGGAAAACGGCGTGGCGACGTTCAGCCTGCTGGCTCCCGCCACGCCGCAGGACGTGCTGCTGCGCGTGTCGGCCGGCAGTGTGGCGGCGCAGGGCACGATCAGTTTCTTGCCGGAATTGCGCGACATGCTGGCCGTGGGCTTGATCGACGGCATCATCAGCAAGCGCAGCCTGTCGAGCAGCGACATTGCGCCGTCGCGCTTCAATGACGGTTTCGAGCGCGACATCCAGCGCTGGAGCCGGGCGTTCAACAATGGCAAGGCCAACGTGGCGGGCCGGGCGGCGATGTTTTTGAAGGGAACTATCCGAGGCGACGCCTTGCTGACGGCCGCCTACGATTCGGACAAGGATACGCGCGCGCGCCTCTTGCGCGATGTCAATCCGGAAGAGTTCTATCCCGTGTACGGTGACAGTTCCGTGCGCAATTTCGACGCCCGCTCCAGCGACCGTTTATATGTGCGCATCGACCGGCAAAAAAGCTATGTGCTGTACGGCGACTTTGCCACGGGAGACGGCTTCAGCCAGATGACGGGCGGCGGCGCCGTGGCGAACTTGCAGCAGAGAAAACTGGGCCAGTACAACCGCACGGCCACGGGCGGCCGCGGCCATTATGAACAGGATGGCATCGTCGCGAATGCGTTTGCCATCAACGATAGCCTGAAGCAGGTGGTCGAGGAATACCGGGCGAACGGCACCTCGGGGCCGTTCGCCGTGCGCAACAACAACGCCATCGAAAACTCGGAAAAGATCGAGATCGTGGTGCGCGACAAGAATCAGAACGGCAATATCGTGCAGGCGACGCCGCTGCGCCGCTTCGAGGATTACAGCTTCGAGCCGTTCAGCGGGCGCATCCTGTTCAAGCAGGCGATTCCCGCGCTGACGCCGAATGGCGACCCGCAATCGATACGCATCAGCTACGAGGTGGACCAGGGCGGCGAGAAATTCTGGACCGTGGGCGTGGATGGGCAAGTGCAGCTGGGCAAGATGGTCTCGCTCGGCGGCTCGGCCGTGGAAGACAGGAATCCCTTGTCGCCGTACAAATTGCATAGTGTCAACGCGGGTGTACGCCTCGGCGAGCACAGCCTGCTGGTGGTCGAGGTGGCGCGCACCACGTCCACCAGCTACAGCGTGGGCGGCAGCATCTACACGACGCCGTCGGGCCAGGCGGGCGAGTTGCGCGATGAAGTCAGCGGCAATGCGGCGCGGATCGAGTTGCAGCACAAGGATGACAAGCTGGAAGCGAAAGCGTTCTGGAACCGTTCCGACCAGGATTTCAACAACACGGCGGCCGGCATCACGGGCGGGCGGGGCGAGGCGGGCCTGAAAGCGGGCTACAAGCTCAGTCCCGCCGTCACCGTGTATGGCGAGGCCATCCGCAGCGACGAGCGCAGCACGGATGCCCGCCGCGATGCGCAGCGCCTGGGCGTGGCGTGGAATGCCAGCGAGCGCTGGCTGCTCGATGTGTCCGTGCAGCACATGAAGGAGAGCGGCGGCATGCCGTCGACGGCCGGCATCGCGCCGAACACGTCGCCGCTGGGCACGGGCTTGAATCCCACGGGCGGCTTCTTCGGCAACGGCACGGCGAACACGGCCATCGACCCCGTCACGGGCGGCAGCATCACCACGTTTGCGCCGATCAATCCCGGCGTGGGCGCGGGCGCGACGGTGCCGCTGGATGCCACCACCGTGCGCCTGGGCGCGCAATACAAGGCCACGGACCGCTGGACCCTGAATGGCGACGTGGAAAAAAGCATAGCCGACGCGGACCAGCACCGCTACGGCCTGGGTGCGCAATACCAGCTGGCCGAACGCAGCCGGCTGTATGCGCGCTATGAAAACCAGACGGGGCTGGCGTCCGCGTATTCGCTCAATCCGGCCGACCGCAGCACCAGCTTTGTCGCCGGCGCGGATACGGGCTACATGCCGGGCGGCACCGTGTTCGGCGAGTACCGCATGCGCGACGCCATGGATTACAGCCTCAGCAACCAGCGCGACTTGCAGCTGGCATCCGGCTTGCGCAACACGTGGAACCTGGGCGAAGGGCTGGCGGCGAACACGAATGTGGAATACCTGAAAGTCATGAACGGCCAGCAACAGCAAGCCGTGGCCGTGGCGGCAGGCTTCGACTATGCGGTCAATCCCCTGTGGCGCGGCTCCGTCAAGCTCGAGTACCGGCGCCTGTTCGACAGCGACATCGCGCCGGGCAACCAGCGCCAGGATCAATGGCTCAATACTATCGCCTGGGCGCGCAAGCTGAGCCGCGACTGGACTTTGCTTGCACGCAACTATCTGCTGTACACGCGCAACAACGACGACGCCAGCGGCGCGCCCGTGGGCAATGTGCTGCAGGACCGGGCGCAACTGGGCTTTGCGTGGCGTCCCGTCGACGACAACCGTTTCAACGGCCTGGCCCGCTATGAGTACAAGACGGTGCGCGACCAGTCGCAGATCGATGGCGACAATTACCGCGCGCATATCGTTTCCACGCACCTCGATTACCACCCCAGCCGTCCCTGGTGGTTCACGGGCAGGGTTGCCGCCAAGCACAATAACGACAAGAACCTGCCCGCCGGGCAAGAGAAGTACACGGCGTGGCTGTTTTCCGGGCGCACCGTGTACGACATCAGCAAGAACTGGGACATCGGCGTGCTGGCGGCCGTGATGGGCAGCCCGCAAGGGGGCAGCCGCCAGTGGGCCAACGGCGTCGAAGTGGGCTATCTGCTGGCGCAAAACCTGTGGCTGTCGGCCGGCCACAACTGGTCGGGCTTTTCCGACCGCGACCTGACGGGCGCCGACTACACGGCCCGCGGCCCCTATTTGCGCCTGCGCTTCAAATTCGATGAAAACTTGTTCAAAGGCAAAGACGCCACCATCAACCGTACCCTGGCCCGGCCATGAAAGCTACCATGACTTCCTCACTGATACCGACGATGACACCGATGATGACCACGACGATGAAACTGCTGCCGCTGGCCGGCCTGCTGGCCATGGGCCTGGCCCAGGCGGCTACGCCGACCCTGCCGGCGGCGCCGCTGGCCATGCCCCAGCTGCGCATCAGCGACCAGGCCGTCTCTGCCGACCAGCAGGCGTACCGGCTGCTGCAGGAGCGCATCAAGAAGCTCAACGACGGCGGCGTGCGCGTGGGCGACTATTACCTGTCCAAGGCGCAATGCTGGCTGGACGTATCGTTCCACGAATACACGCGCAACGACCGCTCGGCCTTTCCCCTGCAGGCGCTGCAGGAATCGGCGAAGATTGTTGCCGCGCTGGAAGACGGCAGCACGCCCAATCCCGGCGATGCGACACCGCTGGTGAACGACGCCACGCGCTTGCGCGACGACCTGTGGGCCGGCTTCGGCAAGTTGCGCGCCTCGCCCGGCTTCGCCTGTGCGGCGCAAAAGGTGGCGTGCGGCGAAGTGGAACTGGCGCATGCGGGCAACGAATACAAGCAGCAGGGCTGGCGCCACGCGAACCCGTACGTGCAACTGGCCGAGGATGCGCAGGCGGCCGCCCAGTCCGCCGCGGCATCCTGTCCTGCCGACCAGCCGAAGCGGGTAACGCCGTCGGACATCTTGCCGCCGCGTATCGAGCATGAACGCATCACCCTGGACATGGACGCCCTGTTCCGCTTCGACAAGGCGGGCGCGGCCGACGTGCTGCCGCAGGGCATCGAGAAAATCCGCGACCTGGCGGCGCGCCTGAAGCAGGGCTATGTGCAGATCGATACGCTGTCCGTGACAGGACACACGGACCGCCTGGGTTCGGACAGCTATAACCAGGCCTTGTCCGAGCGGCGCGCCTTGACGGTGAAACAGTTGCTGCGTGAACAGGGCATCGCCAATGTCATCAGCGCGTATGGCAAGGGCAAGGCGGAACCCGTCGCCGCCTGCGAGAAGGTGGCGCCGGGCGCGGCCCTGATCGCCTGTCTGCAGCCGAACCGCCGCGTGGAGATCGAGTTGACGGGTATCAAGAGTTCCGCAAAGGAGGGCGGCGCACCTTAGCGCTACGTCATAAGGCGGTCATATGCCGCTGTTATGATGCTTTTGTTGGCACACAGCATGCGGTGCGCAAATCACTACGTTCCGGGAGCGATAGGATGCAGGCATGACTCAACAGCTTAGCCGGTGAGCTCAACCATCGGCACCAGACAGGCCGGCGCAGCGTGAAATTGCTGCGATGGCAAGGCATGCAGGGTGAAAGCGGGAAAATGAAGAGGCTTTAATGAAGTCCTAAGCCTGTTTAAGTGAAGGGCTGGCATAGTGGATACATGGCGCACGGAAACCCCGGGCGCAAGGTTGCCGGACACCTCAATGACCGGCACGATTTCCACTTTTTCATGTGTTTTCCGTTTTATCCCTGCGCTCTGAAACAGCGTTTCAACCGGCTGCCGCGACTTGCGAAGCCGGTTTTTTTTGCCCGGATTTTCGTGCAGGGCCGGAAAATGCCCGGCGCCGCCATACTGCGGCGCCGGGCGCGGGCGCTTAACCCGTTTGCTTGGCCAGCCATGTGTCGACGGCCGGCAGGCGCTCGGTGCGCACCTTGATGCGGTACTTGATGCCGGCCACGGAACTGTCGGCGTCGCCGCGCGCGCTGGCCGGCAGGTTGGCCTGCGCATACGCTTCCAGCTTGGCGATCATTTCCGGCTGCGCCGAGCCGGCGGCCAGGCGCGGGAAGTAGCGGCTGCGCGAACTGGCGTCGATGCGCGCATTGACTTGCTCCAGGTGGGCCAGCGCGAAGTCGAAGGCCAGTTCCGGATGCCTGCGCGACACGCGCGAAATCATGGCCGGGCTGTTGGTCACGCTAGGTTCATCCGTCAGCGCCAGCGCCAGCGCGCGCTGCGCCAGGGCCGCGTCGTCGGTCGAGGCCAGCAAGTCGTACAGCTGGTTCTTGACCAGCGGCGTCTTTTCCTGCTGCGCCCTGGCGTGCAGCTGTTCCCAGGTGGCGGCGTCCGCATGCTGTGCCACGACGCCCAGGATGGTGCGGCGCAGCGGCGCGGGCATGGCGGACGGATCCTGCTCGCTGGCCGCGTAGCGGCGGCGCGCTTCCGCGATCACGCCGGGCTCTCCCATGTCGCCGAGGATGGCAATCAGGCGGCCGCGCAGGGTCGCCACGCTCGATGCTTCTCCCGCGCGCGCTTCCCAGCCCGTCTGCGCCATCATCGGCGCCAGGCGCGCCATGGCAAAGCGGGCGAAAGCCTGCTGGCGCGCCGTGTCGCCCGCATACTGTTCATACAGGCCGTTCAGCGAGCCGGCCACGCGACCCAGCACTTGCGGGTCGGCCGACAGGGGCGTGGCCTTCACCAGTTCCAGGAAAGCGGCCGGGTCTTGCAAGCCCGCCATGCCCAGCGACTGGCTGTCCGCTAGCAAGCCCAGCTGGTCGATCGGCGCCAGGCGCGCGAAGCTGCCCGCCAGCGCGTGCGTGCCGGCCGGCGCGTACAGGGTGCGGTAGTAGCCGCTCTGGCCCGCGTTCACCAGCAGGGCGCCGCAACCGGGCACGTTCAGGGTGGCCTTGCCATTCTTGACCAGCACGCGGGCCAGCTTGCCGTTGCCGACCGTCGACGCGATGACGGGCACTTTCCACGACAGCGGTTTCTTGTCCGGCTGGTCCTTGGAAAATTCCGTCTGCGTCAGGGTCACGCGCGTATTGCCCTTCCTGCACACGGCGTCGCCCACGGTGATCATGGGCACGCCCGGCTGCAGGGTGAAATCATGGGCGATGGCGCTGACAGGCTTGCCCGCGGCCGCGTCGACTTCGCGCCACAGGTCGTCGGATACCGTATTGCCATACGCATGCTTGCGCATGTAGCTGCGCACGGCCGTGCGCCACGTGTCGGCGCCCACGTACGCTTCGAGCATGCTGATCACGGCCTTGCCCTTCTGGTAGGTGATGCCGTCGAAGGCCTGGCTGGCCTGTTCCACGGTGGCGATGCGCTGCACCACCGGATGCGTGGTGCGCAGCGCATCCTGGCTCATGGCCGATTCGCGCCCGCCCACCTTGGACAGGGTCGTGTTCCATTCCGGGTGCAAACGCTCCGTGGTGCGGCTTTCCATCCACGAGGCAAAGCCTTCGTTGAGCCACAGGTCGTCCCACCAGCGCATGGTGACCAGGTCGCCGAACCACTGGTGCGCCATTTCATGCGACAGGGTGGTGTAGATGTTTTCCTTGTCCGACTGGGTCGAGATGGCCGGGTCGAGCAGCAAGCCGTATTCGAAGGTGAACACGGCGCCCCAGTTTTCCATGGCGCCGAAGAACTGGCTGCGGCCCGGCGCGGCGATGTTGTCGAGCTTGGGCAGCGGGTAGCGCACGCCGAAATAATCGTTGTATTCGCGCAGCAGGGCGGCCGACTCGTCGAGCGCGAAGCGGCTTTGCGCCAGCGCGCCCTTCTTCGTGATGACGCCCAGTTCCGTGCCGTCGGCCATCTTTGTCGCCCGCTCGAAGTCGCCCAGGCCGAAGAACAGCAAATACGTCGACATGCGCGGCGTGGTGGCGAAATACACGTGTTTCATGCCATTGCCCAGTTCTTCGCTGCTGGCGATCGGCATGTTGCCGACGGCCATCTGGCTGCTCGGGACGACCACGTCCAGCGCGAAGGTGGCCTTGTAGTCCGGTTCATCCCACGACGGCAGCATGCTGCGCGCGTCCGAATTCTCGAACTGCGTGTACAGCGCGCGCTGGCGTCCTTGCGGCGTGTCGTAGTCGAGCGAGAACAGTCCCGTGGCCTGCGTGCCGATCTTGCCGGTGTAGTCGATGCGCAACAGGTACTCGCCCTTGGCCAGCGGCTCGGCGAAATGCACGGTGGCCGTCTGCTTGTCCGCGTCGATATCGATCTTGCGCGTCACCTGCTTGCTGCCGCCCGCGCCTTCGATTGCGGCGGCGGAAAACGCCAGGTTCAGGGCATTGAAAGTGATGCTGGCCGTCGGCGTGTCGACGGCCACCTTGATGGCGGCTGCGCCCTTGAAGGTGGAGGCGGCGGCGTCCGGCGTGATCGACAGGATGTAGTGCAGGGGCGTGACGCCGCGCGGCAGCTGCGTGGTGGTGCCAGGGGAGTGGCTGGTCGAGGCGTATTTGGCGGCCGGTGCGGCGTGGCCCGGGGTAAAGGCGGCGACGGCGGCCAGGGCCAGGACGGCGGCGGCCAGTTGGCTGCGGCGGAAACGCGGAGTCGGTGTGCGATGCATGGTATGCCCTTCGTTCATGGGTAAAACGCCCGCCGGCCGGGTAGGCTGCGAGCGTTGATGGCGGTTGGGGGACATCGCTGGAACTGGAAGCCAGCGTTCCCGTACAGCAATCTAAGTGGAAACGGGGGCAAAGTCAACGCGCCGGGAGCGCCGCACCATCACGGTGCGCTGGTATGATGGGCGCCTGACCGCCTTGCCACAGGCCGGTGCCGCACCTGATTGTCAACCACCCTAACGAGACGAGACTTGCACATGAAACTGTATATCAGCCCCCGCACGCCGAATCCACGCCGTGTCACCATGTTCATCGCCGAAAAAGGCATCGCCGGCATCGAGGAAGTGGCGCTCGACCTGATGGCGGGCCAGCACCGCGATCCCGCCTTCCTGGCGAAAAACCCGCTGGGCCGCGTGCCCGTGCTGGAATTGGCAGACGGGCGCGTGCTGACCGAGACGCGCGCCATCTGCACTTACCTGGAAGGCTTGCAGCCGCAGCCGAACCTGATGGGCGAAGGTTTCGAGGAGCGCGCGTTCATCGAAATGGCCGACCGTCGCGTGGAACTGCATTTGTTCAGCGCCGCCGCCAACTGGGTGCGCCACGGCCATCCGGCCCTGGTGGCGCTGGAAAACCCGCAGTTTCCCGATTTCGCCACGGCGCAGGCGGGCAAGCTGCGCGAGATGGCGCAATGGCTGGACCAGGTGCTGGCGCAGCAGCCGTACATCGCCGGCGAGCGCTTCACCATTGCCGACATCACGGCCTTCTGCGCGCTGGAGTTTGCGCGCGGCCTGATGAAATACCGCCCCGGCGCGGAAGGTTTGCAGCACCTGCAGGCCTACCGCGACCGCATCGCCGAACGCCCCAGCGCGCAGGCGAAGTAAGCACCAAAAGCAGAACGCCTGCGCCGGAATCCGGTGCAGGCGTTCTGTCTTGCGGGGGGCCATCAGGCCGGGTTTACTTCGACTTCCTTACTTCAGCTGCTCCAGCAGGAAGGTGTAGGTCAGCGCCCACATCAGCGCCTGCTGGTCGTTATTGGCGGCGCCCGCATGGCCGCCTTCCGTGTTTTCCCAGTACAGCACGTCGTGGCCTTGCTCTTCCATCTTGGCCACCATCTTGCGCGCATGGCCAGGGTGGACCCGGTCGTCGCGCGTCGAGGTGGTAAACAGCACGCGCGGATATTTCTTGTCCTTGAAGACGTTCTGGTACGGCGAGTACTTGCTGATGTACGCCCATTGTTCCGGCACGTCCGGGTCGCCATACTCTCCCATCCACGAGGCGCCCGCCAGCATCTTGTTATAGCGGCGCATGTCGAGCAGCGGCACCTGGCTGACGACGGCGTTGAACAGGTCGGGACGCTGCACCAGCACGGCGCCCGTCAGCAGGCCGCCATTGCTGCCGCCCATGATGCCCAGGCGGCGCGGACTGGTGATCTTGCGCTGGATCAAATCCTGCGCCACCGAGATGAAATCGTCATACGCGCGCTGGCGGTTTTCCTTCAGCGCCGCCTGGTGCCAGCGGGGGCCGAATTCGCCGCCGCCGCGGATATTCGCCAGCACATACACGCCGCCTTTTTCCAGCCACGCCACGCCCGTGGTGCCGCTGTAGCTCGGTTTTAGCGACACTTCGAAGCCGCCGTAGCCATACAGCACGGTGGGGTTGCTGCCGTCGAATTTCGTCTTCTTGCCCATGATGGCGAAATACGGCACCTTCGTGCCATCCTTCGACGTCGATTCGAACTGCTCCACCTTGTACGGCGCCGCGTCGTAGTAGGCGGGCAGCGACTTGATCTTTGTGCGCTTGTCGCTTTGCGCCGTGGCCAGGTACAGGGTGGTGGGGTTGAGGAAGTCGGTCACCGTCAGGAAGTACTGGTCCGAGTCGACGGGATCGAGCGCGCTGACGGCCAGGGTGCCCAGCTTGGGCGCATCGACGGCGCGGCGCTGCCACTTGCCGTTCACGTGGCGCAGTTCCGTCAGGCGGTTCTTGACCTTGTCCAGGGTAGTGACGAGGATGGCCGATTTCGTCGCCGTGACATTGTCCAGCGAAGACGTGGCCGTGGGCGCGTACAGCACTTCCAGCACCTGCTTGCCCTGCATGAAGGACTTGAAGTCGGTCGCCAGCAATGAGCCTTGCGCATAGGTCTTGCCATTGACTTTCCAGTCCGAGCGCAGGGTGATGACCAGCTGGTCGCGCACGGTGAAGGCCGTCGCGTCGTCCGGTTTCGGCACTTTCTTCAGCTCGGCGCCGTCGCGCAGGAACATTTCGCCGCTGTAGAAATCGATTTGCCGCTCGATGAACTGGTGTTCGTGGCCGGGCGTGAAATCCTTGTAGGCGCCCGCGCTCAGGTCGTCGGCTTTGGCTTCATACAGCGTTTGCGCCTGCGCCAGCGGCGTGCCGCGCTGCCACTCTTTGATGATGCGCGGGTAGCCGGAGCTGGTCATCGAGCCGGGGCCGAAATCCGTGGAGACGAACAGGGTGTCCTGGTCGATCCAGCTGGCGCTGCCCTTCGCTTCGGGCAGGGTGAAGCCGCCCTCGACGAAGGCGCGCTTGGCCACGTCGTATTCGCGCACCACCTTGGCGTCGCCGCCGCCGCGCGACAGGGAAATGAGGCAGCGTTCGCCCTTCGGATACAGGCAGGAAGCGCCGCCCCAGACCCAGTTTTCACTCTCGCCGGCGGCCAGCTGGTCGAGGTCGATCACGGTTTCCCACGCGGGTTCGGCCTGCTGGTACTGCGCCAGCGTGGTACGGCGCCAGATGCCGCGCACGTGCTGGGCGTCGCGCCAGAAGTTGTAGTAATACTCGCCTTCCTTGCTGACGTAGGGAATGCGTTCCTTGGAATTGAGGATGGTTTTCAGGCGCGCCTGCAGGGCGGAAAAGCCGGGCTGGGCTTCCAGCTCCTTGGTGGTGACGGCATTGTGCTGCTTGACCCAGGCCAGCGGCTTGTCGCCGAGGACGTCTTCCAGCCACAGGTGGGGATCGGTGTTGGCGGCGGCGGGCGCGGGGGCTTGTGCATGGGCAATGCCCGCTGCGGCCAGGCCGAGCAGCATGCTGCTGGCGAGAATGCGATATGACGACATGTAGGGTTCCTGGTTGGTCCGATGGAGGCCGCGTTGCAGGCAAAACGGCACATCCATGGTGCCATGGATTGCTGTAAGGAACCAGTGTCTATGGGCGACTACTTAAAAAATAGCATGCTTTTCCAATATTGTTTGCTGGAATGGACGCAGGCCGCAGAATCTGCGGCGTGTCGTGCCTTTCAGCATATGCCAGGCCCGATCAGCGAGGTCAAGGTGAGCTGCGTCTGTTCAACATCGCCGCCGTCGCAGTGATAGATCCACAATGCCTCGTTGTCGCGGCTGTCGATGAACAGGATGCGCGTGTTTTCCTCGCCGATGGCCAGGCAATCCGCCAGTTCGGCAAGGCTGAACGGTGCTGCCTGCTTCGCCCCCATTCCCGCCGCTTGCGCCAGGGCCTGGGCAAAGCCGGCCAGTTGCCTGACTGCCAGGTCCCTGGTTCCATCCACATCGACGTCCTGGCACAGCGCGTCCAGGCTGTACAGCGTGAAGGGCTCTTCGTCCTTGAAAATCGCCACGCCGGGTAGTGACTTTGCGCTGCGGAGGTGCGCGAGATAGGCCTGGGGCACGATTACTTGTTCCCTGGCCAGCAATTTTTCCAGCTGCTTGCCGTTTTTCTTCGCGACCCTGGCGGCCCTGGGCGCGGCCGTCTCGCTAGCCTGTGCCGTCCAGGCGACCGGATTGAACTGGAACATCCTTGAGCATGCGGGACAGTGCAGGAACATGAACGTCATTTTCTTGCCGATGGCCGTGTTTAAGAACGCAGCATCGGGGGCATCCATGGCGCTGCTGTCGAAGCTGCGCCCGCAGTCGCCGTCGTAGGGGCAAGTAATCTCGGTCATGGCGTAGCGTGTTTAGGCATTGAAGTATTTCTCCATCCGTAAAGCGATTGCTTCTTTTTCTTCGGGAAAAGAGGCGCCGGGATTTTTCTTCCAATAGGCAAGGCCCTCGTTCAGTGCCCACAGGGCTTTTTCCTGCTGGCCCGCCATCAGATAAAAATCGCAGGCCCTGGCATGCGCGTCTTGCGCTTCGACCAGGCTCAGGGCGGCATTTTCCCAATTGGACAGGCGCTCAAGCCAGGGCAGGGCAAATGCTTGCAGATTATGCCGCAGGCAGTGCATGACTGTCGCACTCTGGGCCGGATCGACGAGCTGGTGATGCGCTTCGCCGTCCACGTTCGCGCATTGCCAGTTCGGGATACTGCAGTCCGCCACGGCGCCAATGATGGGATTGGCAGGTTCATGACCGTAGCGCGCCTAGTGCCATGAGGTGTAGGATCTGGATGAAACCTGATAGTGGCTCCAGAATGCCACACAGACATGCTCTTCGTTATGGCGGTTGGCCTGGAAATGGATGGTCTGGACGAATTCGTTCCGCGCGCGCTTGAAGGTCAGCTGGCCTGGCGAGAACTTGAAGCCCGCTGCCGTCAGCGGTTCCAGCAAGAACGCTTCAATATTGGCGATGATCAGCGCTTTTGGCTTCATTCCGTTTCCTGGCATTCGTCGGTTGCGCCGCCTTGCTGTCAACATGCTGTCCAAACGGCGCTGCCATGTTGCCATAGATCAGCGCCAGCGCACCTTGCGGCGGGCAATCGTGCGAGGGGAAAACCTGCCGCTATTTTTCCTGCGCGCTTCCGGGGGCTGTGTGCTGGCCAGGCAGCCTGGCCACTACCTTGATCTCGAACTGGAAACCATACAGCCACGTCACGCCAACGGCCGTGACGGTGGGGTGGGGAGCTTCGCCCCAGTAACCGGCTTGCACGATATCCCAGATGCGCTGGAAGTTGGCCTGCGGGTCGACGATAAAGATGGTCACGTCCTGCACGTCGTCGAACGAGCAGCCGGCCGCTTGCAAGATGGCATTCAGGTTGTCGAAGGCGCGCCGGACCTGGGCTTCGAGCCCGGATTCGGGCGAACCGTCTTCGCGGCTGCCGACCTGTCCCGACACGAACAGCAGGCCGTTGGCGCGCACGGCGGGCGAATAGCGGTTCTGCTCATACAGGGCTTGGCGGCCCGGAGGGAATACGACGTCGCGTTTCATCAGCTTTCCTTTGTCGATGCAGCGAAGTTGCTGCCTGGAGAACACTTTATCTGCTGCCAGCCTGCTGATAAAGCGGCCAGAATCGCCTGCACTGTTTGTATAATCCAAACAATCGGGTGGCGGAGGTGTGGATGGACAAGTTGGATACGATGCGGGCATTCGTGCGGGTGGTCGAGACGGGCAGTTTTACGCGGGCGGCCGCGACCTTGCATATGAGCCGCACCACGGTGACGCAGCTGGTGCAGCAGCTCGAGGCGCGGCTGCGCCTGAAGTTGCTGAACCGCACCACGCGCAAAGTCAATGTGACGGCCGATGGCGCCGTCTACTACGAGCGCATCGTGCAGGTGCTCGACACCCTGGAAGAAATCGAAACGAGCTTGCCGCATGCCGCTGCCTTGCCGCGTGGCCAGTTGCGCGTGGACGTGCCCAGTCCGCTCGCCGCTTTGCTGCTGGTGCCGGCGCTGCCCGGGTTTCATGCGCGGTATCCCGATATTGTGCTCGACATGGGCGCCAGCGACCGCATGGTCGACGTGATCGGCGACAATGTCGATTGCGTGATACGTGGCGGTGACATCACCGACCAGTCGCTGATGGCGCGCAAGCTCGCCGACTTGCCGCTGGGCGTGTATGCGGCGCCTGCCTACCTGCAACGGGTGGGCACGCCCTTGCATCCGCTGGACTTGCAGGACAGCGCGCACCGCATCGTGCGCTTTCGCTGGGGACGCAGCGGCAACGGCTTTCCGTACGTGATGCACCGCGAGGGCAAGAGCGTGAAGATCCATGGCCAGTACGTGCTGTCGATCGACGATGGCAATGCCTACCTGGCGGCCGGGGTGGCGGGGCTGGGCGTGCTGTGGCTGCCCGAGTATATGGCGCAGCCGCACGTGGCCAGGGGCGAGCTGCTGCCGCTGTTCCCCGCATGGACGGTCGACGCCATGCCGCTCCATCTCGCCTATCCGCCGAACCGCCATGTCAGCAAGAAACTGCGCGTCTTCATCGACTGGGTCGCCGAACTGATGGCCCGGCATTCCGCCCCCGCTGTCACCGTCACGGCAACTGATTGACCCACACGGGCGCCGACCAGACGATATTGCCGTCGTCCTGCGTCAGCCGCGCGTAATAGAAATGGGGGCCGGGCGCGGGCGTGAGGGTGAGTTCGGCCTGGTCCGATACCTGTGTGACGGAGCCATTGCTTCCCGGCACGCCGTGGAAGATGGCGACGGCGGCCGCTTGCCGCCCGGCGCTGTTGCTGAAGCTGATGGCCAGGTGCAAGGGACCGTGGTTGTCGAAGCGCTCGCCCATCAGCTTGCCGTTGGCCGTGAACAGCAGTTGCGCGTGCTTGTCCATGGTGGCAAACACGCGGCGCGCGCGCAGCGCTTCGAGGAAGCCGTCGCGTGACACGGGCGTGCCAGCGGCCGGGCTGGCCACCAGCACGGCCGTGCGGTTGCCGTAAGCCGCTCCCCAGTTGGCGCAGTGGTTGTCCTGGTTGCTGCTGAAGGCCACGTGATAGCCGGCCGCCAGGGCTCGGTTGCAGGCCGCCTCGTAATTGCTGCGCCGCGTTTCCGTTTCCTCGTCGTTGGTGGAAAAAGCGGACGTGTTCATGACTTCGCACAACACCATGGCCGCGTCGCCATCCGGCGTGTAGCCCAGCGGCTGCCCATCGACGAGAAACTGTCCCGCATAGGCTGGGTGGTTGAACTGCCCGATCCAGCCCCGTTCGCGCATCAGCGCGTACAGGCCAGCGTAATCGCTTTTCGGCGTTTCCACGTCGGCCAGCAGCTCGCCCAGGGCATTCCTTTCCCAGCCCAGCAGCTGGTCGCTATTGAAGATGTTCAGGTGGCCGCCCTTGTTGATGACGCCCCATTCCATGCCGTACAGGGCCAGGAAGCCGGGATGGGCGGCCGTATACGCGGCCGCTTCGGCCAGTCCCGTCTGGTACAGGGCTGTCGCTTCGGCCGGGATGGCAGCGGCGTTGGTGCCATCGGAACCGTCATACATATGGTTGTGCTCGGATGTCAGCAGGGCGTCGAGTCCATGTTGCTGCGCATACTTGTAGGCATCGATGGGGCCGAAGGGCGCCGTTTGCGGTTCCTGCGCGCCATGACAGGCATCGAGCGCCGCGCCGCCGTCGCTGTGGCGCGTCTGGCTGTGCAGGTTGGCGTAGACGATGCGGTACGCTAGCTGGCCATCCAGGCTGGGCAGTTGCTGCAAGCCCGCCTGGAAGGCGGGTACCCTGGGCGGCGCGCCGGCCCCCCGCTGCACCTGGATGTGCCATTGCTGTTCCACCTGCGCTTCCTGCGGCGTGCCGGCATCGGCCACGGCCAGCAGGCGCAGTTCATACAAACCGTCCGGGACCGGCACGCGCCGTGCGCGCGCATCGGCGTCGGCGCGGCCATCCCAGGGCAAGGCGACGCTCTTGCCGCCGGCCCCCACCTGTTCCGTGCCCGACCAGCGCCGCAGCACGGCGCCTTGCGGCCCTGGGCCGGACAAGGTCAAGGTCCAGCGCACCGCATGCGCGCGCCCCGCGTCGGGATAGGCGAGGCGGACCAGAAAGGTGCGTGCCTGCGTTGTCCGTGCCCCGGGCGCGGCGCGGAAGGGCGCGACGACAGTGGCATCGAGTTCGCTGTGTTCCTTCGGATCTTGCGCGGCGGCACTGTTGCTCCACGTTATGAGCAACACGCCAGCACACGCGCAAGCGAGCCACGGCGGCCAAGGCGGCCGCCAGCGGCGCAGTGTCTTGAGCATCGTGGCCTCCCGCAACTGCTTCAGATGGTAAGTTAGACAAGAGTTGCCACGTGCCGGTTCCCGCATGCACCAGCAAGTGGCGTGCTTGCACCGTGATTGGCCATGATCTGGCGCAAAGCCAGTGCAAATGGCGCCGCGTACCCCTGCAAAAGCTGGCACGGCGCTTGCTACACAAGAGATACGGATCAACGGCGATCCCCTGAATAAACGCACAACGGTCCAACGACGGACCACATGGACAACGGCGTCCGCCCAGGCTGATTTTTCTCATCGGCGGGGCGGGCGCCGTTTTGTTTTATCAACGGGATACTTCGGGAACCATCATGGTCAGCCAAAAAGCAACGCGCATTGCGCTCTTCTCCCTCGCCACGCCGCCCATGCGCGCATTCCACCTGACGTGGATGGCATTTTTCGTGTGTTTCTTCGCCTGGTTCGCCTGCGCACCCCTGATGCCTGTCATCAAGGGCGAGTTCGGCCTTTCCTTGGCGCAAGTGGCAAATATCAATATCGCGGCCGTCGCCATCACCATCCTCGTGCGCCTGATCGTGGGGCCATTGTGCGACCGCTACGGCCCGCGCAAGACCTACACGGGTTTGCTGCTGCTGGGCGCCATACCCGTGCTGGGCGTGGCCGCGTCGCAAAGCTATGAAAGCTTTCTGTTCTTCCGCCTGGGCATCGGCGCCGTCGGCGCCAGCTTTGTCATTACGCAATATCACACCTCCGTGATGTTTGCGCCCCGCGTGGTGGGCACGGCGAATGCGGCCGCCGCCGGCTGGGGCAATGCGGGCGGCGGCGCGGCGCAGGCGCTGATGCCCTTGCTGCTGGGCGCCGTGCTGATGCTGGGCGTGTCCGAATCGCTGGGCTGGCGCATCGCGCTGCTGGTGCCGGGCGTGCTGATGCTGGTGATGGCTGCCCTCTACTGGTGCTATACGCAGGATTGCCCGGAAGGCAATTACGCGGACTTGCGCGCCGCTGGCGTGGCTATTGAGGGTGGAAAGGCCGGACATGCTCCGGCCGGTGGCTGGGACAGCTTCAAGGCCGCCAGCGCCAACTACCGCGTGTGGCTGCTGTTCGTCACCTACGGCGCCTGCTTCGGCATCGAAATCTTCATCCACAACATCGCCGCCGTGTACTACGTTGATCATTTCGGCCTGTCCTTGAAATCGGCGGGACTGGCCGCCGGCAGCTTCGGCTTGCTGGCCCTGTTTGCCCGCGCTTTGGGCGGCTGGATGTCGGATAAATTGGCCCTGCGCGGCAATTTGAACAGCCGCGTGACCCTGCTGTTCATACTGATGATAGGCGAAGGCGTGGGCTTGCTGTGGTTTGCCAAGGTCGACAGCGTCACGTATGCCGTCATCGCCATGCTGGTCTTCGGCCTGTTCACCCACATGGCGTGCGGCGCGACCTATGCGCTGGTGCCCTTCATCGACAGCCGCGCGCTGGGCGGCGTGGCCGGCATCATCGGCGCGGGCGGCAACGTGGGCGCCGTGGCGGCCGGTTTCCTGATGAAGGGCACGGGCGATATCCGCCAGACCTTGATCATCCTCAGCGCGCTGGTGGTGATCTCGGCCCTGTGCGCCATCGCCGTGCGCTTTACCCGCGAAGCGGCCGAACCGAACATGGCCGCGGCCTGAGGAGACAGCAATGAACCACCCCTTGAACATCGTCGTCCTTGGCCATGGCATGGTCGGGCATAAATTCCTCGAACGCCTGGCCTTGGAAAACGCGCCGCACCTGCACGTCACCGTGTTGTGCGAAGAGCCACGCCCCGCCTACGACAGGGTGCACCTGTCCGAATTTTTCAGCGGCAAATCGGCCGACGACCTGTCGCTGGTGGCGCCCGGCTTCTTCGACAAGGGCAACGTCGTCCTGAAGCTCAATGCGCGGGCCGTGTCCATCGACCGCGCCGCGAAAACCGTCACGGCCAGCACGGGCGAAGTCTTGATCTACGACAAACTCGTGTTCGCCACCGGTTCGACGCCGTTCGTGCCGCCGCTGCCGGGCAAGGAGCGCGACGGCTGCTTCGTCTACCGCACCATCGAAGACCTGGAAGCCATGCTGGCCTGGGGCGGAAAGTCAAAAACGGGCGTGGTGATCGGCGGCGGGCTCTTGGGCCTCGAATGCGCGAAAGCCCTGCGCGATCTGAAGCTGGACACCCACGTGGTGGAATTCGCGCCGCGCCTGATGGCCGTGCAGGTCGATGAAGGCGGCGCGCGCGTCCTGCGCCGCAAGATCGAGGAACTGGGCGTGACCGTGCACACGCAAAAGAATACCTTGGCCATCGTCGACGGCGAAGCGGCCACGCACCGCATGCAGTTCGCCGACGGCAGCCACCTGGAAGCGGACATGATCGTCTTCTCGGCCGGCATCCGCCCCCGCGACGAGCTGGCGCGCGCCTGCGGCCTGGACGTGGGGCCACGCGGCGGCATCGCCATCGACGACAGCTGCGTTACCTCCGACCCGGATATCTATGCGATCGGCGAATGCGCGCTGTGGGGCGGCCTGGTGTTCGGCCTGGTGGCGCCCGGCTATGAAATGGCGCGCATCGCGGCGCGCCATGTGCTGCAGGAGGAAGAAGGAGAAGCGGGCGAAGCATCGTTCAAGGGCGCCGACATGAGCACCAAGCTCAAATTGATGGGCGTGGACGTCGCCAGCCTGGGCGACCCGCACGGCAATGCGCCGGGCAGCCGCTCCTACCAGTTCATGGACGAGCGCAAGCAGATCTACAAGAAAATCGTCGTCTCCGATTGCGGCAAATACCTGCTGGGCGGCGTGATGGTGGGCGACGCCAGCGAATACGGCACCTTGCTGCAGATGATGCTCAACAAGATAGAGCTGCCGGCATCCCCCGAATTCCTGATCCTGCCGCAGGCGGACGGCCAGCAAAAGGTCGGCCTGGGCGTGGACGCCTTGCCCGAATCGGCGCAGATCTGCTCGTGCAACGACGTGTCGAAGGGCGCGCTGTGCGCGGCCGTCGCCGGGGGCGCCACCACCATCGGCGCTTTGAAAAGCTGCACGAAAGCGGGGACGGCTTGCGGCGGCTGCGTGCCGCTCGTGACGCAGATCATGAAGGCGGAAATGCAAAAGCAGGGTCTGGCAGTCAACAACCACGTGTGCGAACACTTTGCGTACTCGCGCCAGGAGCTGCACCACTTGGTGCGCGTGGGCAAGATCCGCAGCTTCGGCGCGCTCCTGGGCGCGCATGGCCAGGGTTTGGGGTGCGACGTGTGCAAGCCCGTGGCGGCGAATATCCTCGCCTCTTGCTGGAACGATTTCGTGCTCTCTCCCGTGCACGCCAGCTTGCAGGACAGTAACGATTATTTCCTTGGCAATATCCAGAAGGATGGCACGTATTCCGTCGTACCGCGCATGCCGGGCGGCGAAGTGACGGCCGACGGCTTGATCGCCGTGGGCATGGTGGCGAAAAAATACGGTCTCTACACGAAAATCACGGGTGGCCAGCGGGTCGACCTGTTCGGCGCACGCGTCGACCAGTTGCCTGCCATCTGGGAAGAGCTGATCGCGGCCGGCTTCGAGTCGGGCCACGCCTACGGCAAATCCTTGCGCACGGTCAAATCGTGCGTCGGCTCCACCTGGTGCCGCTACGGCGTGGCCGACAGCGTGGGCTTTGCCATCCAGCTGGAAAACCGCTACAAGGGCTTGCGCACGCCGCACAAGATCAAGTTCGGCGTTTCCGGCTGCACGCGCGAATGCGCCGAGGCGCAAGGCAAAGATATCGGCCTGATCGCCACGGAAAAGGGCTGGAATCTGTACGTGTGCGGCAATGGCGGCATGAAACCGCGCCATGCGGAATTGCTGGCGTCCGATCTCGACGAAGCCACCCTGGTGCGCTACGTCGACCGCTTCCTGATGTTTTACGTGCGCACGGCCGACCGCCTGCAGCGCACCAGCGTGTGGCGCGACAACCTGGAAGGGGGCCTCGATTATCTGAAGTCCGTCGTCGTGGCCGACCGCCTGGGCATCGCCCACGAACTGGAGGCGGACATGCAGCACGTGGTCGACACCTATGCGTGCGAATGGAAAGCGGCCGTCACGGACCCCGCCGTGCGCCAGCGTTTCCGCCATTTCGTCAACAGCGAAAAGAACGATGAAAACGTGGTGTTCGTCGAAGCGCGGGGCCAGATCCGGCCCGCCACGCTTGACGAACGCCGCGGCACCGTGATCCCCATCCTTGCCGTGGAGGCTTGAGCCATGAATGCGATGAATGAACTTTCCGGCGCCACCGCCGACAACTGGGTGGCCATCTGCCCCTTGACCGACATCGTGCCCGACACTGGCGTGTGCGCCTTGCTCAATGGGCGCCACGTGGCCGTGTTCCGCGTCGGCGATGCCGCGCCGCGCGTGTACGCCATCGACAATATCGACCCGAACGCGGGCGCTTCCGTGCTGTCGCGGGGCCTCGTGGGCAGTATCGGCGAGCGCGTCGTCGTCGCCTCGCCCATCTACAAGCAGCATTTCGACCTGGCCAGCGGCGAGTGCATCGAAGCGCCGGAACACTCGGTCGCCGCCTGGCCGGCGCGCGTGTTTGCGGACATGGTGTGGGTGGCCCTGTGAATCCGCCAGTCAGGGCCACTGCGCGTCCCTCGCTGGTCGTCGTCGGCAACGGCATGGCCGGCATGCGCACGGTCGAGGAACTCTTGAAACTCGCGCCGGACCTGTACGACATCACCGTGTTCGGCGCCGAACCGCACGGCAATTACAACCGCATTCTGCTCTCGCCCGTGCTGGCCGGCGAAAAGTCGGTGGACGACATCATGCTGCATACGCGCGACTGGTATGCGCACAACGGCATCACCCTGCACGCGGGCGACCCCGTCGTGCGCATCGACCGCCAGGCGCGCACCGTGCAGTCGCTGTCCGGCATCACGGTTGCGTATGACCGCCTGCTGCTGGCCACCGGTTCCACGCCCTTCATCGTGCCCGTGCCGGGCCACGCGCTGCCCGGCGTGATCGGCTTTCGCGATATCAGCGACGTCGACACCATGCTGCAGGCGGCGCGCCAGCACCGCCACGCGGTGGTCATCGGCGGCGGCTTGCTGGGGCTGGAAGCGGCCAACGGCTTGCAGCGCCAGGGCATGGACGTCACGGTGGTGCACATGAGCGGCGCCCTGATGAACCAGCAGCTGGACGCGCCCGCCTCGATGCTGCTGAAAACGGCGCTGGAAGCGCGCGGCCTGCGTTTCCTGATGCAGGCGCAAACATCCTCCATCCTGGGCAGCACCCGCGTGGAAGGCGTGCAGTTTGCGGACGGCAGCAGCATTCCCGCCGACCTGGTGGTGATGACGGCCGGCGTGCGCCCTAACATCGCGCTGGCGCAGGCGGCCGGCCTGCACTGCGAACGGGCCATCGTCGTCGACGACTGCCTACAAAGCTATGACCCGCGCGTGTACGCCGTGGGCGAATGCGTGCAGCACCGGCGCGCCACCTTCGGCCTGGTGGCGCCCATCTGGGAGCAGGCGCGCGTGTGCGGCGCGCACCTGGCCGGCGCGGGCCACCGCCGCTACGTGCAGCAGGCCAGCGCCACCAAATTGAAAGTGACGGGCATCGACCTGTATTCGGCCGGCGACATCATCGGCGGCGAAGGCAGCGAAGACCTGGTGCTGCGCGATCCGCGCCGCGGCGTCTACAAGCGCCTGGTGGTGCAGGGCAGCCGCCTGGCCGGCGCCGTGCTGTATGGCGACGTGCAGGACGGTCCCTGGTATTTCGACCTGATCCAGCAGCGCCGCGACATCAGCAAGCTGCGCGCCCATTTATTGTTTGGCCAGGCGCTGTGCGCCCTGGCCGCCTGACAGCGACCAACAGGATACTTTCATGACTAGCTGCACGCCCGTGAAAACCACTTGCCCGTACTGCGGCGTCGGCTGCGGCGTGGAAGCGACACGCCTGCCCGACGGCGCCATCCGCATCGCCGGCGATACGGCCCACCCGGCCAACCAGGGCCGCCTGTGCGTGAAAGGCTCGGCGCTGGGCGACACCCTGGACCTGGAGAACCGTTTGCTGCAGCCGCAGGTGCGCGTCGACGGCGTGCTGCAGCGCGCCTCCTGGGACGCCGCGCTGGACCAGGTGGCCGGCGGCCTGCGCGCCATCATCGCCGAGCACGGCCCCGACGCGGTGGCCCTGTATGTCTCGGGCCAGCTGCTGACGGAAGATTATTATGTTGCCAATAAATTCATGAAGGGCTATGTGGGCAGCGCGAATATCGACACCAATTCGCGCCTGTGCATGTCGTCGGCCGTGGCGGGCCACAAGCGCGCGTTCGGCGAGGATATCGTACCGGGCTGCTATGACGACCTGGAACTGGCCGACATGGTGGTGCTGGTGGGCTCGAACACGGCCTGGTGCCACCCGATCCTGTTCCAGCGCATCGCCCGCATCCGCGAAACCCGGCCGCACATGAAACTGGTGGTGATCGACCCGCGCCGCACGGCCACCTGCGAGCTGGCCGACTTGCACCTGCCCGTGAAACCGGGCACCGACGTGTGGCTGTTCAACGGCTTGCTGTGCTATCTGGCGCGGGAAGGTGCGATCGACGACGCTTTCGTCACGCAGCACAGTGCGGGCCTCGACGACGCGCTGGCGGCCGCCCACGTGGATTGCGGCGACCCCTTGCAGGTGGCGGCCATCTGCAAGGTCGACCCGCACGCCTTGCTGGCGTTTTACCAGGCGTTTGCCACCACGCGCAAGGTCGTCACCGCGTTTTCCCAGGGCGTGAACCAGTCATCGAGCGGCACGGACAAGGTCAACAGCATCATCAACTGCCATCTGGCGACGGGACGCATCGGCCAGCCCGGCATGGGGCCGTTTTCCCTCACGGGCCAGCCGAACGCCATGGGCGGGCGCGAAGTGGGCGGCCTAGCCAACATGCTGGCCGCGCACCTGGAGCTGGACAAGCCGCTGCACCGCGAGGCCGTACAAACCTTCTGGGACTCGCCGCGCATGGCAAGCAAGCCTGGCCTGAAGGCCGTGGAACTGTTCCACGCGATCGAGGCGGGTAAAGTGAAAGCCGTGTGGATCATCGCCACCAATCCGCTGGTCAGCATGCCGGACGCGGACCAGGTGCGCCGCGCGCTGGCCAAGTGCGAACTGGTGGTGGTGTCGGACATCAGCGCAGGCTCGGATACGAACGTCCATGCCGACGTGCTGCTGCCAGCCCTGGGCTGGGGCGAAAAGGATGGCACGGTGACCAATTCGGAGCGCCGCATCTCGCGCCAGCGGGCGTTTCTGCCGGCGCCCGGCGAAGCGCGCGCCGACTGGGACGTGCTGTGTGACGTGGCGCGGCGCATGGGCCATGCCGGCTTCGATTTCGCGTCGCCGCAGGCCATTTTCGACGAACACGCGCGCCTGTCCGCCTTCCGCAACGCGGGAGAAACGGCGCGCCTGTTCAACCTGGGCCACCTGGCCGGCCTGGATGCGGCGCGCTATGACGCCCTGGCGCCGCAGCAGTGGCCGCAGGGCCAGGCGCGCCTGTTCGGCGACGGCCGTTTCGCGCATGCGGACGGGCGCGCGCGTTTCGTGCCCACGGTGCCGCGCGCGCCGCGTAACATGCCCGACGAAGACTATCCGCTCATCCTGAACACGGGCCGGGTGCGCGACCAGTGGCATACGATGACGCGCACGGGCAAGGCAGCGAAACTGTCGGGGCATATCGCCGAAGCCTTCATCGACCTCCACCCGCAGGATGCGCTGCTGTACAGCGTGCGCGAAGGCGAACTGGCGCGCGTCTCCAGCGCCTGGGGCGCGATGGTGGCGCGCGTCGTGCATGGCGGCGGCATCGCGCGCGGCCAGGTCTTCGTGCCCATCCACTGGAGCGACGCGAATGCGTCCGACGCGCGCGTGGGCGCCGTCGTCAATCCCGTCGTCGATCCCGTCTCGGGCGAACCGGAATTCAAGCACACGCCCGTGCGCATCGAGCAATTCCGCGTGCACTGGCATGCGTTTGTCCTGAGCCGCACGCCCTTGAACCTGGGCGGCGTGGCGCACTGGACGCGCATCCAGGGCGAGCAATTCCTGCGCTACGAACTGGCCGGCCGCCAGCGCATCGACGACCTGGGCGCCTGGGCGCGCGCGCTGCTGGGCGTGACGGACGAGAATGCCGACTGGCTCGATTATGCGGATGCCAGCGCGGGCGTGTACCGCGCCGTGCACCTGGACGAGGGGCGCATCGCGCAATGCGTGTATGTCTCGCCGCGGCCCGACCTGCCGTCGCGCAGCTGGCTGGCTGGCCTGTTTGCGCACGCGCAGCTCGATGCGGCCGACCGCGCCGGCGTGCTGCTGGGCCAGCCCATCGGCAAGGGCATGGACGCCGGTCCCACCGTGTGTTCGTGCTTTGGCGTGGGGCGCAACACCATATGCGCGGCCATCGTGGAACAGAAGCTGACGACGACGGCGCAGGTGACGGCCTGCGTCAAGGCGGGCGGCAATTGCGGCTCCTGCGTACCGGAGATACGACAGTTGCTGCTTGAGGCGCGCAGCGCGGCCTGAAAATCTGTCCTTTCCGGCACGGCTTTGTTATATTGCCAGCTCTATAACAGAGAGGCAGTGTGATGACAGCAGTACAACACCCGACGGTCTGGCTGACGGGCTTGAGCGGCGCCGGCAAGACCAGTATCGCCCTGTCGCTGGCGCAGGCGCTGAAGGCGCAGGGCCGCGCCGTGACGGTGCTCGACGGCGACCAGCTGCGCCATGGCTTGAACCGCGATCTGGGTTTTACGCCCGAAGACCGGCATGAAAACATCCGCCGCGTGGCCGAAGTGGCGCGCCTGATGAACGGCGCGGACCTGACCGTCATCGCCGCCTTCATTTCCCCCAGCCGCGCCGACCGGGCCATGGCCGCCGCCATCATCGGCACGGCGCATTTCATCGAAGTCCACGTCAGCACCCCGCTGGCCGTGTGCGAGGCGCGCGACGTCAAGGGCCTGTACGCGAAGGCGCGCGCGGGGCAGATCGCCGAATTCACGGGCGTGTCCGCCCCCTATGAAGCGCCGCTGGCGGCCGCGCTGACCCTCGATACGGGCGCCCTGGCGCTGGAAGAGTCGGTCGGGCGTCTGTGCCGGCATTTGCAGCAGCGGCCGTGACGACCTGGCGCAAATGGCTGCGCCGGCACTTGCCCGCCAGCCTGAAGGCGCGCATGAGCGTGGTCGTCTTTCTGCTCGTGCTGGGCGCGGTCGCCTCGCTGGCGCTGGCCACCCTGGCCGTGGCCGAGCGCGGCATGCGCGACGTGACGGGGCGCCAGCAGTACGTATCGCTGTCCAGCGCCGCCGTCTTCATCGATGAAGAACTCGACGCGAAGCGCAATGTGCTGCGCGCGATGGCGGACAGCCTGGCAGCCGGCGGCGCGCACGACGGCGCCAGCCTGCAGCGCTTCCTGGCCGCGCAAACGGTGCTGGGCAAGGAGTTTTATTCGGCCGGCGTGGTCGGCACCGACGGTGTTGTCCTGGCCAGCGTGAGTCCCTTCAAGCCGCAGGCGGGGCTGAACGTCAAGGGGCGTCCATACTTCGAACAGACGCTGGCGACGCGGCGCTCGGTGATTTCCGCGCCGCTCAACGGCAGCATTTCCGGCATGCCCATCGTCGTGGTGACCCAGCCCGTGTTCGACGCGCAGGGCGGCGTGCGCTATGTGCTGGCGGCCAGCGTGAACCTGCGCCAGCCCGATTTCCTGGGCCGTCTCGGCGCGCTCAAGCCGGGTCCGGGCGGCTACCTGTACATCATGACCAGCGCAGGCGTGATCGTCGAGCATCCCGACAAGTCGCGCATCATGCAGCATATCGAAGCGCATGGCCCCATCAGCGTCCCGACGCGGCGCGCCATGCAGGGTTTCGAGGGCTGGCTGACGGGCACCACCTCGCAAGGCGTCGATGCCCTGTTTGCCTACCACCGCATCGCCTCGACGGACTGGATACTGGCTTCCGTCTATCCCATGAGCGACGCGTTCGCGCCGCTGCACGCCATCCGCAGCAAGATCCTGCTGGCCGCTGTGCTGCTGGCAGCGCTGGCGGGCCTGGCCGGCTGGCGCGTGGTGCTGCGCCTATTGCAGCCTTTGGCGCGCTTGCGCCACCAAGTGCATGAGATCCGCCGTCATCGCCTGGGCATCGATGTGCTGCAAATCGAGCGGCGCGACGAGATCGGCGACTTGAGCCGCGACTTTTACTCGCTGGTGGCCGAGCGCGAAATCGCCGAGGCGCAGACGCGCGGCAGCGAGCGGCGCCTGAAGCTGCTGACTGACCATGTGCCCGTGGTGATCGTCTATATCGACCGCGAGCATCGTTACCAGTTCATCAACGCCACGTTTGAAAAATGGTTCGGCAGGTCGCAGCGGGAAAGCCTGATGCAGTCGATCCGCGACGTGCTCGGCGAAGAGGCGTATCAATTGCGCGAAGCCTACCTGCGGCGCGCCTTCGCGGGCGAGGAGGTCGAATATGAATTTACCATCGGCGGCGAAGGGGAGGCCGGCCCGCGCGCCTTCCAGACCAGTTACGTGCCGGACGTGGGCGAGAGCGGCGCGGTGGAAGGCGTGTATGGCCTGATCCACGAAATCACCAAGACCAAGGCGGTGCACACGGCGCTGCAGTCTGCCGCCGCCACAGATACCCTGACGGGCATCGCCAACCGGCGCCGCTTCGACGAGCAGCTGGCGCAAAGCATGCAGCGCACGCGGGCCGCGCGCGCGCCGATGGCGCTGGCCTATCTCGATATCGACCGTTTCAAGGCCATCAACGACAGCCTGGGACACAAGGCGGGTGACGAAGTGCTGAAGGAATTCGCCGCGCGCCTGGTGCGCAGCGTGCGCGCCAGCGATCTGGTGGCGCGCCTGGCCGGCGATGAATTCGTGATCATTCTCGAAGGCGTGAACGGCGCGGCCGAAGTGCGCCAGGTCGGCGCCAAGATCATCGACGCCATCCGCCAGCCCTTCGCGCTGGCCAGCGGCCTGCTGCCGGTGACGACCAGCATCGGCATCGCCATCTTCCGCGAAGGCGCGCTGACGCCGGCGCAGTTGCTGGACCTGGCCGACCAGGCCCTGTATGCCGCCAAGGGGCAGGGCCGCGACGGCGTGGCGCTGCTCGAGGCGGCGCCGTAGGTTTTACTTACAGGGTGGCGCTCCAGTGGTCGAGCTGCTGCGTGGTGGCCGTCACGCCGCCGCAGACGATGACGAGCACCTTGCGGTAGGGCGCCAGTTCCGGCGCCTTGCCGTAGACGGCCGCCAGCGCCGCGCCGCAGGCCGGTTCCACCACCAGGCGCTGGTCGGTGATGAAGCGCTGGCAGGCGTCGACGGCGGCCCGGTCCGACACCACCACGCTGTGCAGCGGGCGCGTCTGGCTGATGGCAAACGCCTGCGCGCAGACCTGGCGCGCGGCCAGCGACGTGGCGATGCTGCTCACGGCCGGCAGGGCCACGTGTTCGCGCGCGGCCACGGCCGCCGCCAGCGAGGCCGCGCCTTGCGTTTCCACGGCCACCAGGGCCACGTCATCCCAGCCATTGCGCTGCAAGCCTTCGGCCACGCCGGCCAGCAAGCCGCCGCCGCCCACCGACAGCACCACGGCGTCCGGCTTCAGGCCCGCGCGGGCCACTTCATCGATCATGCTGGCGTGGCCCTGCCACAGCAGCGGGTCGTCGAATGGATGCAAAAAGGCGTCTTGCGGCGTGAGCATCGACTGCGCCAGCGCATTCGCTTCCTGCCACGCGGCGCCGTGCACGATGACTTCGGCGCCTTCCTGCGCGATCAGGGCCCTGGCCCGTTCGCTGGTCGTTTCCGGCACGACGACGATGACGGGGATGCCCAGCTGGCGTCCCGCATAGGCGACGGCGATGCCGGCATTGCCGCCGGAAGAGGAGATGAAACGGCTGGCGCCGCGCCGCGCGTATTCTTCGCAGGCGAGGCCGATGCCGCGGATCTTGAAGGAGCCGGGCGGCTGCAAGGCTTCGAGCTTGAGCCAGATGGCGCGTTCGCTGTGCAGGCTCAGGGCGCGCGAGTTGAGCAAGGGAGTTTCGATGTGCAGGGCCATGCGGGTTCCTGGTAAACGGTCAGGCCAGCATCATAGCCGAAGCGCCCGCGCCACCGCGTCACCCTTGCTGATACATGACTGCTGCTAGTTCAGCGGGGCGTTCTTGAGCTGGTGCGTGCGCGCCACTTCCTTCATCGCTTCGAGCAGGTCGTCGCGCAGCTGGCGCGGCAACTTGCCGAAGAATTCCTCGTCGTTCTGGTCGGCCATCCCGGCCAGCACGGGCACCAGCGCCTCGCCTTCCGTGGTCAGTTCGATCGAATGCTGGCGGCGGTCGGCCAGCAGGATCGATTTGCTGACCATGCCCTTGCTTTCCAGGCGGTCGATCAGTTTCGATACGGCGCCCTTGCTCATGCCGGACACTTGCGCCAGCACCGTGGGCGAGGTGCAGCCCAGGCGGAACATTTCGCGCAGCACCACCCATTCGGAGACCGTCACGCCATTGGCCTCGGCTTTTTTCTGGAAGCTGTGGGAAACGTGGTTGGAGACGAAACGCAGCCAGTAACCGAGATGGGCTTCCAGCTCGCTGACGGGGACGCTGTTGGGATGGGCGGCTTGCGGCATGGCGGCCGTTTCAAAATTATGGCTCATTTCTTTTCCTTCACTGGGCGGCGTTGCCGGCATGGTTAAGGCCTTCACGCTTGCTGTCGAGTGGTTTGTTTGGGAATAATCATCGTGCTTGAGGTATTTCTAACACTGTTTTCACAGGAAATCACTTACCGGCAAAGAGTTTTTCCTTTTTTCTTGCTCTGGATAGATAAAAAACAATATCAAGCGAATAATCGTATTGCCAGAGAGGAAGATTAAAAAAATAACTCATGTTGCATCAATGGTAACAGGATTTTTGCCGAATTGATAAATATTTCATATCATTCCGTGTGCTTGCCCACATACGACGTATTGCCCACGCGACAGTGCGAGGTTTTGATGCAGAAATGCGGCCCGCTCAGGCCAGCACCACCTTCACGCCCGCTTCGCGCAGTACTTCGGCAAAGCGGGGGGGCGGCGGCGCATCCGTAAACAGGATATCGACTTGCGCCAGGTCGGCCAGCCGCACCAGCGCCTTGCGGCCGAATTTGTGCTGGTCGGCCACCAGCCACACTTCGCGCGACTGCTCGATGATGGCTTGCGCCACCTTCACTTCGCGCGCGTCGAAGTCGCGCAGGCTGCCATCCTCGTCGATGCTGGAAATGCCGATGATGCCGATGTCGACCTTGAACTGGCGGATGAAATCGATGGTGGCTTCGCCGACGATGCCGCGGTCGCGCCCGCGCACCACGCCGCCGGCCACGATGACTTCGCAGGCGGCGTTGTCGGCCAGGATGGCGGCCACGTTCAGGTTGTTCGTCACCACGTGCAAGCCCGTGTGCCGGCCCAGCGCGCGCGCCACTTCCTCGGTCGTCGTGCCGATATTGATCAGGAGCGAGCAGCCGTGCGGCACTTGCGCGGCGACGGCGGCGGCGATGCGCCGCTTGGCCTCGCTGTTGAACACTTGCCGCTGGCTGTAATCGATGTTTTCCACGGACGAGGGCAAGCCGACCCCGCCGTGGTAGCGGGCCAGCAGGCGCGCTTCTTCCATCTGCTTGACGTCGCGGCGCACGGTTTGCGGCGTCACGCCCAATTGCTGGGCCAGCTCTTCGACGGACATGGTGACCTTCTGGCGCACCACTTCGAGCAGGCGGCGCTGGCGGGGATTCAAAATCATGGGCTTGTCTCTTTAAAAATCAAAAACGAACAGAAACGAACAAATAGTGATCAAAATATGTTGCTATGAGTTCGCATTCTGGCGTATCTTATTCATATTGCATGCGTATTACTAGATGGTGATCTTAACGACAGTCGCCGGCGATGCCTAGTCTTTCCTCGCCGCCCTTTCCCCGACAGACACGGAGTCCCGATGGCCGCAGCACAGCAAGGTATGGAGACAGCGATGGCATACGACGTGCTGGTGGTGGGCGGCGGCATCAATGGCGCCGGCATCGCGCGCGACGCGGCCGGGCGGGGCCTGTCCGTGCTGCTGTGCGAAAAGGACGACCTGGCCGCGCACACCTCGTCCGCCTCCACCAAGCTGATACACGGCGGCCTGCGCTACCTCGAATACTATGAATTCGGCCTCGTGCGCAAGGCGCTGATCGAGCGCGAAGTGCTGCTGCGCTCGGCGCCGCACATCATGTGGCCGCTGCGCTTCGTCATGCCGCACGCCAAGGGCCAGCGCCCGGCCTGGCTGATACGCGCCGGCCTGTTTCTCTATGACATGCTGGCGAAGCGGGAAATCCTGCCCGCTTCCAGCGGCATCGACTTGACCCGTCACGCGGCCGGCACACCGTTGAAACCCGAGTTCAAGCGGGGCTTCGTGTATTCCGACGGCTGGGTCGACGATGCGCGCCTGGTGGTCTTGAACGCCATCGACGCGGCGGACAAGGGCGCGCAGGTGCTGACGCAGACGCGCTGCATGGCCCTGTCACGCGACGGTGCGCGCGGGGACGCTGCCTGGCTGGCCACCTTGCAGCACGCCAGCGGGCGGCAGAGCACGGTGCGCGCGCGCAGCATCGTCAACGCGGCCGGGCCGTGGACGGCCGAGTTCCTGCAGCAGGCCGCGCCCGGTGGACAGGGCCGGCATTTGCGCCTGATCAAGGGGAGCCATATCGTCGTCAAGCGCCTGTTCGAGCATGATCATGCCTACATCTTCCAGCATCCGGACGGGCGCATCGTGTTTGCCATTCCGTATGAGCACGATTTCACCCTGATCGGCACTACCGACCTAGACTATCACGGCGACACCGGCAAGGTGGAAATCGATGACGAGGAAATTCGTTACTTATGCGAGCTTTCCAGTTACTATTTCAGCAAGCCAATCTCGCCGGCCGACGTGGTCTGGACGTATGCGGGCGTGCGCCCGCTGGTGGAAGACGCGGCGGCCGACGCCAAGGCCGTCACGCGCGATTACCGCTTCGAGCTGGACCAGGAAGGTGCGCCGCTGCTCAGCGTTTTCGGCGGCAAGATCACCACCTTCCGCAAGCTGGCCGAGGAAGCCATGGACATGCTGGCACCCTTGCTGGGCAATACGCTGCCGGCCTGGACAGCCAGCGCCTGCCTGCCCGGCGGCGACGTGTTCGGCAGCACGCCGCAGAACCGGTCCGTGCGCGAGTTCGGCCAGTTCGTGCAAGGCTTGCAGCGCGAGTACGCGTGGCTGCCGGCGGCGCTGGTGGCGCGCTATGCACGCGCCTACGGCACGCGCATCCACGCGCTGCTCGCCGGGCGCAGGGACGTGGCGGCCATGGGCGAGGAAATCGCCGCCGGCCTGTACGCGGCGGAGGTCGATTATGTGCGGCGCCATGAATGGGCCGTCAGCGCGGCCGACATCCTGTGGCGGCGCTCCAAGCTGGGCCTGCACCTGCCGCGCGACACAGCGGACACGCTCGACGCCTGGCTGTTGCAGCATCCTTTGTCATAAGCAGCACCTTTTGCCGTAAGCCGCAGCCGTAAGCAGCACACGTTGGCGACCGCGCCCCGCAGAGGGTGCGGCGAAGAATAAGAAACCATCACTGGAGGAGAAGCGCGTGCAACTGGTACTGGACAAGATCAGCAGGAAGCAGGGGGCTGACGACTTTTTATATCCGATGTCGCTGGCATTGGTGCCGGGCGCCATCAACGTCTTGCTGGGCACCACGCGTGCCGGCAAGACGACCCTGATGCGCGTGATGGCGGGCCTGGACAAGCCCAGCGGGGGCACCGTCACGGCCGATGGCGTCGACGTGACGGGCGTGCCCGTCAGCAAACGCAACCTGGCCATGGTGTACCAGCAATTCATCAACTATCCGGCCTTCACCGTCTACGACAATATCGCTTCGCCTTTGCGCTTGCGCAAGGAACCCGAGGAACAGATCCGCACGAAAGTGCTCGCGCTGGCCGAGCGCCTGCACATCACGCCGTATCTGCAGCGCACGCCCGGAGAATTGTCCGGCGGCCAGCAGCAGCGCACGGCGCTGGGGCGCGCGCTGATCAAGGATGCGTCGCTGCTGCTGCTCGACGAACCGCTCGTCAACCTCGACTATAAATTGCGCGAGGAATTGCGCCGCGAATTGACGGAACTGTTTTCCGGCGGCAGCACGACGGTCGTGTACGCCACCACGGAACCGCTGGAAGCGCTGCAGCTGGGCGGCCACGTGGCCGTGCTGCACGAGGGCCGCCTGCTGCAGCAGGGACCGACCCTGGACGTGTTCAACGCCCCCAATTCCATCGATGTGGCGCGCACCTTCAGCGATCCGCCCATCAACCTGATCCCCGCGCGCGTGGATGCGCACGGCGTGGCGCAGGCGGCCGACGGCCTGGCCATCCACTTGAGCGGCGCGCAGCGCGCCCGCCTGGGCGACAGCACGGAGGTGATCCTCGGCGTGCGCGCGCACAGCCTGCATCTGTCGCCCCAGTCCGATGGCGACGTGCCCATCGCGGCGCAGGTGGACCTGGCGGAAATCAGCGGCTCGGAAACCTATGTGCATGCGCGCCGCGGCGAGCTGGCCCTGGTGGCGCAGCTGGGCGGCGTGCACAACCTGGAGATCGGCAGCGCCTGCACCGTGTATTGCCAGCCGCACGCCTTGCTGATCTTCGCGCAAGACGGCGGGCTGCTGTTTGCTCCAGAACAAGGAGGAGCTTGACATGGCGCGCATCGAACTGGTCGACCTGGCCCACGCCTATAAACCGAACCCGACGGCGCCAAGCGACTATGCGCTGCGGCCCATGAGCATGGAGTGGCATGACGGCGGCGCGTATGCCTTGCTGGGGCCGTCCGGCTGCGGCAAGACGACCTTGCTCAATATCATCTCCGGCCTCGTGAAACCGTCGCATGGCAAGGTGCTGTTCGACGGCAAGGATGTGACGCAGCTGCCGACCGAGGCGCGGAATATCGCGCAAGTGTTCCAGTTTCCCGTCATCTACGACACCATGACCGTGCACGACAATCTGGCGTTTCCGCTGCGTAATCGCGGCTGGAAAGAAAGCGAGGTGAAAAAGCGCGTGCAGCAAGTGGCGCAGATGCTGGAATTGACGGGCGACTTGAAACTGCGCGCCAGCGGCTTGTCCGTAGACGCCAAGCAAAAGATTTCGCTAGGGCGCGGTCTCGTGCGCCCGGACGTGGCGGCCGTGCTGTTCGACGAACCGCTGACGGTGATCGATCCGCACCTGAAATGGCTGCTGCGCCGAAAACTCAAGGAAATCCACCACGAACTGAAGTTATCCTTGATCTACGTCACGCACGACCAGGTGGAAGCCTTGACCTTTGCCGACCAGGTGGTCGTCATGACGCAAGGCGAAGTGGTACAGACGGGCAGCGCGCAAGCGCTGTTCGAGGAGCCGGAACACACGTTTGTCGGCTATTTCATCGGCAATCCGGGCATGAACTTGCTCGATTGCACCCTGGACGATGGCGGCTTGCGCGTGGCGGGACAGGTGCTGGCCGTGTCCGCCGCCGCGCGCGCGGCGCTGTCGGGGGCGCAAGGGAAAATCACGGTGGGCGTGCGGCCCGAATTCGTCGAGTGCGTCAAGGCGTATCCGGGAGAAGAGGGGGGCGACCATTGCCTCGACGCCACGGTGACAGCCGTGCGCAACATGGGTACGCATTACCTGGCGGAATTCCAGCTGGGCGGAGCGACGGTGGCGGCCAAGCTGCGCGCCATCGACGCGGTGGCCGGGAATGCCGTGCGGCTGCGCTTCCCGCCGCAACGTACCTTGTTCTATGTCAACGATAAGCGGGTGGCCTGATGATACATAACGGTAAAACCGATAACAACCGCCGCGCCTGGCTTTTGATCTTGCCCGTGCTGCTGTGCGTGGCCTTTTCCGCCATCCTGCCGCTGATGACGGTGGTCAACTATTCCGTGCAGGATATTCTGAGTCCCACGCAAAAAGTGTTCGTGGGCACGGAGTGGTTCCGCATGGTCATGCTGGACGGCGACTTGCACAGCGCCTTGCTGCGCCAGCTGCTGTTTTCCGGCTCCGTGCTGGCGATCCAGATTCCGCTGGGCATTTTGATCGCCCTGTGCATGCCGGCCGATGGCTGGAAGGCGTCGCTGGCGCTGGTGCTGATCGCGCTGCCCTTGCTGATTCCCTGGAACGTGGTGGGCACCATCTGGCAAATCTTCGGTCGCGGCGACATCGGCCTGATGGGCTACAGCCTGAACCAGCTGGGCTTTGACTACAATTACAACGGCAATTCGCTCGACGCGTGGCTGACGGTGATGGTGATGGATATCTGGCACTGGACGCCGCTGGTGGTGCTGCTGTGCTATGCGGGCTTGCGCGCCATTCCCGACGCGTATTACCAGGCGGCGCGCATCGACGGCGCTTCGCGCCTGGCCGTGTTCCGCTACATCCAGCTGCC
The DNA here is from genome assembly GCF_030397735.1 of Janthinobacterium sp. SUN120. Lineage (NCBI taxonomy): Bacteria > Pseudomonadati > Pseudomonadota > Betaproteobacteria > Burkholderiales > Oxalobacteraceae > Janthinobacterium > Janthinobacterium sp. SUN120. Next base: position 60,406 of record NZ_JAPUBW010000001.1, read on the forward strand.
GAAACTGCGCAATGTGCTGATGATCGCCGTGTTGCTGCGCTTCATGGACAGTTTCATGATCTACACGGAACCGTTCGTGCTGACGGGCGGCGGTCCCGGCAATGCGACCACCTTTTTGTCGCAATACCTGACGCAGAAGGCCGTGGGCCAGTTCGACCTGGGGCCGGCGTCCGCGTTTTCCCTGATCTATTTCCTCATCATCCTGCTGTTCTGCTTTGTGCTGTACACGTGGATGCAGAGAGTCGGCACGGGAGACCAGAAATGATGCACAAGAAAATGAGCAGCGCCATCCTGACCGTCTTCCTGCTGGGCTCCTTGCTGCCCATCTACTGGATGCTCAATATGTCGCTCAAGACCAACGAGGAAATCGTCGGCGTGCTGAGCCTGTGGCCCCAGCAATTGACGTTTGCCAACTACCACACGATTTTTACGGACCGTTCCTGGTACAGCGGCTATATCAATTCCATGATTTACGTGGCCTTGAACATGGTGATGTCCGTCACGGTGGCCCTGCCGGCCGCGTATGCGTTCTCGCGCTACAACTTCGTGGGCGACAAGCATCTGTTCTTCTGGCTCTTGACCAACCGCATGACGCCGCCCGCCGTCTTCCTCGTGCCGTTCTTCCAGCTGTATTCGACGGTGGGGCTGATGGATACGCATCTGGCCGTGGCGCTGGCGCACATGGTCTTCAACGTGCCGCTGGCCGTGTGGATTTTGGAAGGCTTCATGTCCGGCGTGCCGAAGGAAATCGACGAGACGGCGTATATCGACGGCTACAGCTTTCCCCGCTTCTTCATCCGCATCTTCTTGCCGATGATCAAGTCTGGCGTGGGCGTGACGGCGTTCTTCTGTTTTATGTTCAGCTGGGTGGAACTGTTATTGGCGCGCACCTTGACGTCCGTCAATGCCAAGCCCATCGCCGCCACCATGACGCGCACCGTGTCGGCGGCGGGCATGGACTGGGGCGTGCTGGCGGCGGCGGGCGTGCTGACCATCGTGCCCGGCGCGCTGGTGATCTGGTTCGTGCGGCATTACATAGCCAAGGGTTTTGCGATGGGGAGGGTGTGACATGGAAAATACCGATAGCACAGCCAGCCTGTTCGGCTGGATGGCGTGGACGCCAGAAGTGGCCATCTTCTTCATTTGCATCGGCTTGATGCTGGCCGGCATGACGGTGTGGCAAATCCGTTCGCCCAGCATCGAACGAAAAGGTTTCCTGCCGATGCCGACCACGCGCGGCGACCGTTTGTTCATCGGGCTGTTGACGGCCGCGTATGTCAATCTGGCGTGGGCGGGGTTCACGGAAATGCAGCAGGCCATCGGGGCTGGCATCAGTTTTGTAGTGTTGTTGGTGGTAATGCGTTGGGGATAAGTCGTAGATGAGAATACCGGCCCGCCACCGCAGGCCGGATGACAACTAAAAAGGAGATTCACGATGAAATTGAAGTTCACGGTCTTCGCGGCTGCGGCCATGCTCGTGTCGAATGCGGCCCTGGCGGACGCCAAGCAGGCGCAAACCTGGATCGACAAGGAATTCCAGCCATCCAGCCTGAGCAAGCAGCAACAGCTTGCTGAAATGAAATGGTTCATCGATGCGGCGGCCAAGCTGAAAGCCAAGGGCATCAAGGAAATTTCCGTGGTCTCGGAAACCATCGACACCCACGTCTACGAATCGAAGACCCTGGCCAAGGCTTTCGAGGAAATCACGGGCATCAAGGTGCGCCACGACATCATCCAGGAAGGCGACGTGGTGGAAAAGCTGCAAACGTCCATGCAGTCCGGCAAGAGCATCTATGACGGCTGGATTTCCGATTCCGACCTGATCGGCACGCACTACCGCTATGGCGCCGTGGAACCCCTGTCCGACTACATGGCGGCCAAGGGCAAGGAATTCACGAATCCCGGCCTGGACTTGAAGGATTTTATCGGCATCAGCTTTACGACGGCGCCGGATGGCAAGGTGTACCAGTTGCCCGACCAGCAATTCGCCAACCTGTACTGGTTCCGCGCCGACTGGTTCGCGCGCAAGGATTTGCAAGCCAAGTTCAAGGCCAAGTATGGCTACGAGCTGGGCGTGCCGCAAAACTGGTCCGCGTATGAAGACATCGCCGATTTCTTCACGAATGACGTGAAGGAATTGGACGGCAAGAAAGTCTATGGCCACATGGATTACGGCAAGAAAGACCCTTCGCTGGGCTGGCGCTTCACGGATGCGTGGCTGTCGATGGCTGGCGCGGCCGACAAGGGTATTCCGAACGGCATGCCGGTCGACGAGTGGGGTATCAAGGTGGCGGCCGACAAGTGCACGCCCGTGGGCGCGTCGATGTCGCGCGGCGGCGCCACCAATTCGCCGGCGGCCGTGTTTGCGCTGACGAAATACATCGACTGGATGAAGAAATACGCGCCGCCGCAAGCGAACGGCATGAATTTCTCGGAATCGGGCCCCGTGCCGGCGCAGGGTGAAATCGCCCAGCAAATCTTCTGGTACACGGCGTTTACGGCCGGCATGACGAAACCGGGCTTGCCGGTGGTGAACAAGGACGGCACGCCGAAATGGCGCATGGCGCCGTCGCCGCACGGCCCGTACTGGAAAGAGGGCATGCAGAACGGCTACCAGGACGTCGGTTCCTGGTTCCTGTTCAAGTCCACGCCGGACGACCGCAAGGCCGCCGCCTGGCTGTACGCGCAATTCGTCACCTCGAAAACCGTGTCGCTGAAGAAATCCATCGTCGGCCTGACGTTTATTCGCGATTCCGACATCCGCCACGATTATTTTACGAAGCACGCGAACGAGTACGGCGGCTTGATCGAGTTCTACCGCAGCCCCGCCCGCGTGGCGTGGACGCCGACCGGCAACAACGTGCCCGACTATCCGAAGCTGGCGCAGCTGTGGTGGAAGAACGTGGCCACGGCGATTACGGCGGAAAAAACGCCGCAAGCCGCCATGGATAACCTGGCCGAGGAAATGGACCAGGTCATGGCGCGATTGCAGCGGGCCGGGATGAAGGCGTGCGCACCCAAGCTCAATCCGAAGGTTGATCCGAACCAGTATCTGTCGGACCAGCATGCCCCATGGAAAAAGCTGGCGAATGAAAAGCCGAAGGGTGAAACGATTGCCTACGATAAATTATTGCAGGCTTGGAAAGAAGGCAAGGTAAGGTAGTCGTGTAAGCTTCTGCCGGGGCTGTCCCGAGGGCACGGAGCGAATCGGCTCCGTGCCTGTTTTTACCCGATTTTCGCACCACCAGACAATGACCAAATACATACTTGCTTTAGATCAGGGCACCACCAGTTCGCGCGCCATCCTGTTCGACCATGCGGGCCGGCCGCACGCCAGCGCGCAGCGCGAGTTTCGCCAGATTTTTCCCCAGCCGGGCTGGGTCGAGCATGACGCGAACGACATCTGGGCCTCGCAAGAGGCCGTGCTGCAGCAGGTGTTGCGCGACAGCGGCGTGGCCGCATCCGACGTGGCCGCCATCGGCGTGACCAACCAGCGCGAAACGACGGTGCTGTGGGACCGCGCCACGGGCGCGCCCGTCGCCAACGCCATCGTCTGGCAAGACCGCAGAAACGCCGCTTACTGCGAGCAACTGGTCGAGCAGGGCAAGGCGGACGTGATCCAGCGCAAGACGGGACTCGTGCTGGACGCCTACTTTTCCGCCACCAAGTTGAAATGGCTGCTCGACAACGTTCCCGGCGCCCGCGCGCGCGCTGAACGGGGAGAGCTGGCCTTCGGCACCGTCGACAGCTGGCTGATCTACAAGATGAGCGGCGCCCACTTGACGGACACGAGCAATGCGGCGCGCACCATGCTGTTCAATATCCATACCTTGCAGTGGGACACGGACTTGCTGGCGCTGCTGGACATTCCCGCCTCCCTGCTACCCGACGTCGTGCCATCGAGCGGCGTGGCGGCGCACACGCATGCCAACTTGCTGGGCGTGTCCGTGCCTATCGCCGGCATCGCTGGCGACCAGCAGGCCGCCACGTTCGGCCAGGCGTGTTTGAAACCGGGCATGGCGAAGAATACCTACGGCACGGGTTGCTTCATGCTGATGAACGTGGGCAAGCGCCCCTTGCCTTCGAAAAATCGGTTGTTGACGACGGTGGGCTGGAGCCTGGGCCCAGGATCGGATAGAACTGACTATTTGCTCGAAGGCAGCGCCTTTATCGCGGGCGCGGCCGTGCAATGGATGCGCGACGGCATCGGCATCATCCGCGACTCGTCCGAAGTGGAAGCCTTGGCCACCAGCGTGCCCGATTCGGGCGGCCTCGTCTTCGTGCCCGCGTTCGCGGGCCTGGGCGCGCCATACTGGGACCCGTATGCGCGCGGCACCCTGATCGGCATCACGCGCGGCACGGGCAAGGCGCACATCGCGCGCGCGGCGCTCGAAGGCGTGGCGTACCAGAACGTGGATGTGCTGTCCGCCATGCAGGACGATGCGGGCATCGCGCTATCCGAGCTGCGTGTGGACGGCGGCGCGGCCCGCAACGACATGCTGATGCAGTTCCAGGCCGACATCTTGAATGTGCCCGTGGTGCGTCCTGTAGTGACGGAAACGACGGCCCTGGGCGCCGCCTACCTGGCGGGCCTGGCCGTGGGTTTCTGGGACTCGCAGGAAGAAATCGCCGCCCAGTGGCAGGTGGGACGCCGCTTCGAACCGGCCATGGCGGCCGACGAGCGCCTGACGCGGCTGCACAAGTGGCAGCGCGCCGTGGAACGGTCGCGCGACTGGAGCGAGTGAAAACTCGTGCTCAGTGGCGCATGAAATACACGGTATAGCCCACCGTTTCGCGCGGCACCGAATACAGGTCGCGCAGCTCGAAATAGGACGCATGCACGTTGGCGCTGACGGCGATGCCGCTGCGCTCCAAAGCCAGGCGGAAGCGGGGCACGTGGAAATATTGCGTGGCCACCATGGCCGTGCTCCAGCCGTGCTCGCGCATTAGCGTAGCCGTATTGCGTGCCGTGGCCTCCGTGGTCCAGCCTTGATTATCCTCAATGATGGCGCTGGCTGGCACGCCGCGCGACTGCAGGTAGCGGGCCATCGATGCTGCTTCATCAAAACCTTCCTTGCCCGTTGCCCCGCTGACGAGGATGCGGGGCGCCCGGTGTGCCTGGAATTGCTGGAGCGCCACGTCGAGCCGTGCCTGCAGGCGGGGGCTGGGCGTGCCGTCAGGCAGGATCGTATTGCCGGGCACGACGATCACGTCGGCGGGCGCCAGCTTGTCGTTGAGTCCGGCCAGCACCAGGGCGGCGGTGGCCAGCAGGAAAGTGATCAGCGCCAGCAGGGCGGTCCATCGTATTGTTCGCATCGCTATGCATCCAGCAGGTTTTTCGTGAGCGCGACTGTAGCAGATGGCGGATGACTTGCGCGTTCTCAAGCCGGCGCAGGGGGATATTCGTCTATGCTAAGCTTGGTTATATGGCAACCCTGTGTGCCACCCCTCTGCATTGGAGAACCGCATGACAGCCGTATCCAGCATCCTGATCGCCATGGCCTTCGCCGCGCAGGCGGGCCAGTCCGACCCGTCGAACCAGTATGACCGCTCCGGGTCCGCCGGGCGCGGCGACGATATCCAGCTCGTTTGCTATGGCGAGGCGGAAAAGATCACCATGGAAAACCGTTCCGGCATGGAGTGGGACAACGACAGGCACAAGTATGTGCAGAAATCCACGCTGGAGACGGGCAAGAGCAATTTCGATACGGCCGTGAATGTTTCCATTCACGGCAGCGCGGCGCAAATCCGCTTGCCGAAGCAGCTGATTCCACCGATTCATGCCGACAGCAACGATGGCTGGTGGGACGTGATGGATCTGGTCGTCGGTCACGATGAAATCCGCGGTCGTTTCCAGCTGAACGCCTTGAATCGTCCTACCCTCGTGATCAACCGCCGCAGCGGCGTGATCACGGTCGATGGCTTGATCAAGTTCAGCGGCCGCTGCGACGCCGATGACGGGCACCGGCGCTTTTGATCTCCGTACTTAGGCGGCGCTGGCCGCTTTCCGCGCGCGCTGGTTCGACAGATAAATATTGTCCTTTTCCAGCGGCTTGCCTTCGCGCACGGCAGCGAGCCAGTCCTGTGTGCTGACGACGGCGGCGAAATTCGAGTGGAACACGGCGCTGAACACGCGGTGGATTTCCTCGGCGCTGGCCGTGCCGCCCGCGTTGCTGTAGGGCAGGGTGCCCGTGGCGTCCTGCAGGAATTCGACTTGCAAGCCGTCGTGGGCGGCGTGGAAGATCGTGGCGGCGTCGCAATTGTGCGTCATGTAGCCGACCACCGTCAGGGTGTCGATGCCGTGGCTGCCCAGCCAGGCCTGCAAGTCCGTGCCCGCGAAGGCGCTGCCCGTGACCTTGTTGATGCGGTGGTCGGCGGCAAAGGCGGCCACTTGCGGATGCAGCTGCCAGCCGTCGCTGCCCTTGGCAAAGATGGGAGAGGCTTCCGGCGCATCGTGCTGGACGACGATGACGGGCACGCCGGCGGCGCGCGCGGCAGCCATGGCCGTGACGATATTGGGCAGGGAAATATCGACGGATGGATATTCGATGGGCATGTCGCCCGTAAAGTATTCATTTTGCACGTCGATGACGAGCAGGGCGCGGCGCGGGGTGGTGGAAGCGTGGGTGGACATGGTTTCTCCTGGAACGGTTGAAAGAGGATGGACTTCCTCGATAGCGCCATTTTCAAGCCGCGCGCCGCAAATAAAAAGTGGCCCGAAGGCCTATGTGCGATAAAATCGGGCCATGCCTACCGTTCCTGCACCTTCCTCCCCCTTGAGCGTGGCCGTGATCGCCTTCGACGGCATGACGCCCTTCCACTTGTCCGTGCCTTGCCTCGTGTTTGGCGCCCAGACGGACGAGACCGACTTGCCGCCTTTCCACGTGCGCGTGTGCGCCGCCGATCCCGTGCCCTTGCGCACGGCGGCCGGCTTCGGCATCACGCCCGAGTTCGGTCTGGAAGGGCTGGAAGGGGCCGATATCGTCATCATGCCGGCCTGGCACGACGATTGCCGCGATGCGCCGCCGCCCCTGGTCGCGGCGTTGCAGGTCGCCAGCCGGCGCGGCGCGCGCATGGTGGGGCTGTGCCTGGGCGCGTTTCCCCTGGCGCAGGCGGGCTTGTTGGATGGCAAGAGCGCAGCCACGCACTGGGGCATGGCGGAGCGGCTGGCAGCCCGCTATCCCAGAGTCAGGGTGGACCGGGAAGTGCTGTACGTGGACGATGGCGGCGTGCTGACGTCGGCCGGCGTGGCGGCCGGCCTCGATTGCTGCCTGTATCTGCTGCGCCAGCTGGCGGGCGCCGAGGTGGCCAACCGGGTGGCGCGCCGGCTGCTGGTGGCGCCGCACCGCCAGGGCGGGCAGGCGCAATTCATCGAGCGCCCGCTGCCCGTGTCCGGCAGCGAAGGGCGCTTTGCCGAGGTGCTGGCTTGCGTGACGGCCAATCTGGGCATACCCCACAGCATCGACGCGCTGGCCGAACGGGCCGCCATGAGCCGGCGCAACTTCACGCGCCATTTCCGCCAGGCGACGGGCACGTCGTTCAAGCAGTGGCTGCTGAACCAGCGTCTTGCGCATGCGCAAGGCTTGCTGGAAAAGAGCGGGGCCTCGATCGACGTCGTGGCGCAGGAGGCCGGCTTCGGCACGGCCCTGTCCTTGCGCCAGCACTTTCGGGCGAACCTGCAGACGTCGCCTTCGGCGTACCGCAAGCTGTTCCGGCAGCAGCTAGGCCAGCTCGCTTGACCAGAGCAGCGCCGGGTCCCGGCTGTCCTGCGGCAGCATTGCGCTGACGGCGATTTGCCGCGCGATGAAGGCGGCCGGCTCGAAGGCATGGCGCTCCTGGAAGGACACGGTTTCCGCGCTCATCAGTTCCGAATAGGTTTGCATCAAGGTCGAGGCGCAGCGGTAATTGCCTTGCTCAAGATACGTGTCGATGGCGGCCAGCAGCATGGGGTAATCCGCATTGTCCTTGCTGCCGCCGAAGTTGAACGACAGCTGTCCGCAGGCACGCCAGATGGGGTCGATTTCCCCTTCCGGCACCGGCTGCGTGCGCAGCCATTGCAAGGCTTTCAAGGGCGGGCCGCCGAACGAGGGGGGCGAAATGATGGCCTGGATCGCCACCTTGACGGCCTCATCGATTCTTCCCGCGCGCACATACTGGCCGTGCAGCAGCGCCAGCGCATCCGTGTATTCGGGCAGGAGGGCGAGCGCCGCTTCCAGCAGCGCGATGGCCGCGTCCGGGTTGCGCTGGGCAATCAATTCCTTGGCTGCCAGAAAGGCGGCGCGTGGCGAAGCGGGGTCGTCGTCCAGCGTGGGCAGCGCCACGTAGCCGTCTTCGTCTTCGTCTTCCGCGTCGCCGGCTGCCGCATGGGCGCGCAGGAAAGCGGCCAGGCTGGAAAAATTCGGCTGCAAGCGCCATTCGTCATGCCACGTTTCGACGACGATCGGTTCGGATGCTTCGCGGCCGATGGGCCAGTACAGGCCGAACGTGTCGCCATTGCCCAGCGCGCCTTCGAAGAAGGGATTGAAGCCGAGCGGCGGGTAGGGTGCGCTGTGTTGCCAGTCTTGTTCCACCGAGATGTGGGCGAGTTGTGCAGGTAGTAGCATGGAAGTGGCAGAGGAAAAAACGCCAGTGTAGAGCAAGCGGGCGCCACTGGCACGCACAGTCGGAGCGTGTGGCGGCACGCCAGGCCTGGGGCATTGCCGTGCTGATAATCGCCGTGCTGATAAAATAATTGCTTCTTCGCCCAGGCCGGCACCCCATGTCCAGCACCCCCCATCCTGCCATCGACCTCAGCTTTCGTAGCTACGCGGAAATCGGCGCGCCGAACCGGCATGACTTCGTGCAGCTGGTGCTGCCCCTGCACGGCCAGTTGCTGCTGGATATCGACGGCAAGCAGGGCAAGGTGGATGCGCAGCAGGGCGTGGTGATCCCGGCCAATACCTGGCACGCGCAGCATAGCCGGGTTGCCAACCACTCGATCATTCTCGACGTGGATGCGGCGGCCGTGGAGCAGGGCAGCTGGGGCCGCCTGCTGGAGCGGCCGTATGCGGCGCTGGGGCCGGGTGCCCGCAAGCTGATCGAATACCTGGGCATCATGGCCGGGCAGCAGGCGCTGACGCCGGCCGTCATCCAGGGCTGGACACCGCTGCTGCTGGATACCTTGCTGCAGACCGCGCCGCAGGCCCGCTCGCGGCTGGCCGCGCTGCTGGCGCGCGTGCAGGCCGAGCCTGGCTTGCCCTGGTCGACGGCATCGATGGCGCGCTTTGCCAACCTCAGCGTCAGTCGCCTGCATGCACTGTTCCGCGAAGAAATGGATACCAGTCCGCATGCCTGGCTACAGCAGCAGCGGATAGGGCGGGCCTGCGACTTGCTCACCGCCAGCGACGCCAGCATTGCCGAGATCGCGCTGGCGGCCGGCTTTTCCGAGCAGAGCGCGCTGACGCGGGCCATGCGCGACAGCATCGACGCCACGCCAGCCGCTTACCGGCGACAACGTCGCGAGAACCGGTCAAAAACGCAGTAGATTACGCCAAGAACGGGCGCGCCGCAGCGGCCACAATCTCCTTTTCGGGAGATTGAATATGTTGCAAAAGAATAAGACCCGCCTGGGCATGCTGGCCGGTATCGCTGCGGGCGCGCTGTGGGGCCTGGTGTTCCTGGCGCCGGCGCTGCTGCCCGCGTTCCAGCCGCTGGAATTGTCGGTGGGCCGCTACCTGGCCTACGGCCTGATCGCGGCCGTGCTGGTCGCGCCGTCGTGGCGGCGCCTGCTGCGCAGCCTGGGCTGGCGCGAATGGCGGGGCTTGATCTGGCTCAGCCTGACCGGCAACATCATCTATTACGTGCTGCTGGCCAGCGCCGTGCAGACGGGCGGGGTGGCCATGACGTCGATGGTGATCGGCCTGCTGCCGCTGGTCGTCACCGTGGTCGGCAGCCGCGACCACGATGCCGTGCCGCTGCGCAAGCTGCTCCCTTCGTTGCTGCTCAGCGGTGCCGGCTTGTTGTGCATCAGCTGGCAGTCGCTCGCGCATCCCGGCCATGCATCGCTGCTGGGACTGTTGTGCGCGCTGGCGGCGTTGCTGTCGTGGACGGTGTATGCCGTCGGCAACAGCCGCTGGCTGGGGCGCTTGCGCGCGGTGTCGGCGCAGGAGTGGAATCTGCTGACGGGCGTGGTGACGGGCGCCGCTGCATTGCTGCTGGCGATTCCCGTCGCGCTTGCGGCACCGGCCGCGCATGGCGGCACCGCATGGCTGCAGTTCGCCGGCCTCGTCACGGGTGTGGCGCTGCTGTGTTCAGTCGTCGGCAACGGCTTGTGGAATTACGCCAGCCGCGTGCTGCCGCTGACCTTGATGGGGCAGATGATCGTCTTTGAATTCCTGTTTGCCCTGTTGTACGGCTATGCGTGGGAGCGGCGCTGGCCCACCGCGGCGGAATCTGCGGCGACGGCGCTGCTGCTGGCGGGCGTGCTGGCTTGCGCGGTGGCGCACCGGCCGCAGCGGGCGGCCAGCGCGGCGACGGCCCGGGCGGCATAAGGCGCGGCGCTGGCCAGGCCCTTCAGTCGCGTTCCGGCACCGGCACGTTGAAGCCGTTCAAGGTGGTCGATACCAGTGCGTACAGGCCCACGAGGTAGATCAGCTCGTTGATGCCATGCTGGCCGAAGGTGGCCAGCGCCAGGCGGTACAGCGGCTCCGGCAGCGTGCCGCCACGGCTGAGCGCGTAGGCCAGGTCGTAGGCCACGCTTTCCTGCTTGTCCAGGTCGAGCGGCTTGACGTCCGCTACCAGCGTGGCGAGGCGCTCGGCAGGCATGCCTTCGCGCTCCGCGACGGCGATGTGGGCGTAGATTTCATAGGCGGCGTTGTAGCGCGCGCCGACCACCAGGATGGCAATCTGGCGCACCTTGTCGGGCAGCGTGGCGTTGGCCGTCATGGCCAGGGTCAGGTTCCAGATCGCCTTGCCGATGGCCGGTTCGTGCAGCCATGGATTCCACGGCCCCATCAGGGCACCATCTTCGCGCACGGCGATGAAATCGTTGAAATTGCTGGTGATGCCTTTGCGCATATCGTCGTACAGCGGCTGTTGTTCTTGTGTCAGGTCTTTCGGAGCGATCAGGGGCAGGCGCATGGAAACTCCTTGCAGGGTAGGTGGGCGGTGGGCGGCGGGAGCCAGCAGCCAGTATAGCCATCTGGCTGGCGGCTGCCTTACGCTGTCGCACACGTGCGCGGCCTGCGCCTACCTGCGCGGCTCGTGGATGCGGAACTTCTTGACGATGCCCGCCTGGTCGAACATGACGGCCACTTCGCGCGTGCCTTTTTCGCCCAGCAGGGGGATCAGCCGCGTCACGCTGGGCGTTTTCAGCTGGTTCTTGTAGACCCAGACTTCATAGCCGGGATCGAAGCTGACGACGGTGGCGTTGCCCAGGGCCGCGTCGAGGTCGAGGCGGGTGGTCTTGCCGACCTTGATGTTTTGATAGATGGCGCCATTGTCCGGCGCACGGTTGACCTTGTATTCACTGGCGGTGCACATGGCCACGGCCAAGCCCGCGAGGCAGGAAGCTGCCAGTTTTATCAATGTGTTCATATGGACTCCCAGTGTGCATCACTGCTTCCAATCTCAGAGGGGACGGGCGTGATGTCAGGAGGGAGTGTGCTTGTGTCGCCGCGAATGTGCTACAAGATTATACAAAGGTGCAAAATTTGATGCTGTCGGTACCGGCAGGCGGTACCTTCAGCGATTTTGCAGCACGTCGGTCGACAGCGCCAGGGTTTCCTTGATTTCTTCCATCACCACATAGCTCTTCGATTGCGCGGCGCCCGGCAACTGCAGCAGCATGTCGCCCAGCAACTTGCGGTACTCGGCCATTTCATGGATGCGCGCCTTGATCAGGTAATCGAAGTCGCCCGACACCAGGTGGCATTCCTGCACTTCGGGAATCTGCAGCACTTCGCGGCGGAATTGCTCGAAGGCGGACGCGGATTTTTGATTCAGCGTAATCTCTACAAAGACGAGCAGCTTGGCGCCCAGCGCGGCCGGGTTCACCTTGGCGTGGTAGCCCGTGATGACGCCGTCGCGTTCCATGCGCTTGACCCGCTCGATGCAGGGCGTGATGGACAATCCCACCTGTTCGCCCAGGTCTTTCATCGAGATGCGGCCATCCTGTTGCAGGATGCGCAGGATGTGGCGATCCAGCTTGTCGAGGCCACGTGCCGATTCTTTAAGGATTCTCATGATTTATTGCTGAATATCTCGATTTATACGTGAACAAATACTGGCTCTTTCCCAATATGATAGCGGTTAATCTGGCGTCAGCCTAAAAAAATATAATGAGGAAACTATGCGTATTGTGATTCTGGGTAGCGGCGTCATCGGCGTCACCAGTGCTTACTATCTGGCCAAGGCAGGACATGAGGTGACCGTCATCGACCGCCAGCCGGGCCCGGCACTGGAAACCAGCTTCGCGAATGCGGGGCAAATCTCGCCCGGCTACGCTTCGCCATGGGCTGCGCCCGGCATTCCCCTGAAGGCCGTGAAGTGGATGATGCAGCGCCACGCGCCCCTGGCCATCTCGCTCGACGGCAGCGCCGCCCAGCTCAAATGGATGTGGCAGATGTTGCGTAATTGCACACCGGAAGCGTATGCCGTAAACAAGGAACGCATGGTGCGCCTGGCTGAATACAGCCGCGACTGCTTCAAGGTGCTGCGCGCCGAGGCCGGCATCACGTATGAAGGCCGCCAGCAAGGCACGATGCAATTGTTCCGCACCGAAAAACAATACAACGACGCCGCCAAGGATATCGAAGTATTGAAAGACGCGGGCGTGCCGTACGAAGTGCTGCAGCGCAACGAACTGTCGCGCGCCGAGCCGGCCCTGGAAGCGGTCAAGGATAAACTGTTCGGCGGCTTGCGCCTGCCCAACGATGAAACGGGCGATTGCCAGCTGTTTACCACCCGCCTGTCCGAGATGGCCGAGGCGCTGGGCGTGAAGTTCCGTTATGGCGTGTCCATCGATGCCTTGCTGACACAGGGCGACGAAATTGCTGGCGTGCAATGTGGCGCGGAAATCGTCAAGGCCGATTCCTATGTCGTGGCGCTCGGTTCCTACTCGACGGGCTTCATGAAGCCGCTGCTGGACATTCCCGTGTATCCATTGAAGGGCTATTCGATCACCGTGCCTATCGTTAACGCGGCCAAGGCGCCCGTGTCGACCATCCTCGATGAAACCTACAAGATCGCCGTCACGCGTTTCGACGACCGCATCCGCGTGGGCGGCATGGCGGAAATCGCCGGCTACAACCTGAACCTGAACCCGCGCCGCCGCGAAACCCTGGAAATGGTCGTCAACGACCTGTTCCCCGGCGGCGGCAACACGGCCGAGGCTACCTTCTGGACGGGCTTGCGCCCGATGACGCCGGACGGCACGCCGATCGTCGGCCGCACGCCGCTGCGCAACCTGTTCCTGAACACGGGCCACGGCACCCTGGGCTGGACCATGTCCTGCGGTTCCGCGCAATTGCTGGCCGACCTGATGTCGTCGAAAAAGCCGGCCATCCTGGCCGACGACCTGTCCGTCAGCCGCTACAGCGGCGCGCAGGGCAATGGCAAACTGCAACACGCGGTGGCTTGAGATGGGGGCCAGCATGCCTCCGAAAGAGCGTAGCGGCGCCATCCTGACGGTGGACCTCGATGCCGTGCGCGCCAACTACCGCTTGCTGCGCGACAAGGCGCACCCGGCCGCCTGTTCGGCCGTCGTCAAATCCGACGCGTATGGCCTGGGCGCCGCGCAAGTGGGCGCGGCCCTGTATGAAGAAGGTTGCCGCCATTTCTTCGTGGCCCACCTGGAAGAGGGCATCAGCCTGCGCCCGCACGTGGCGCCGGACGCGTCCATCTTCGTGCTGCACGGCCCGCCCGTCGGCACGGAAGGCGAATTCACGGCCCATGGCTTGACGCCCGTGCTCAACAGCGAGCCGCAGGTGGCGGGCTGGCGCGCGCATGCAAAAGCGCTGGGCAGCACCCTGGACGCCATCGTGCAGGTGGATACGGGCATGTCGCGCATGGGCTTGTCGCCGCAGGAAATCGACGCCTGGCTGCTGGATCCGCACTTTCTTGACGGCATCAAGGTGCGTTACCTGATGAGCCACCTGGCGTGCGCCGACGAGCGGAGCAACCCCATGAATGGCGAGCAGCTGGCCCGTTTCATCGCCATCCGCGCCCGTTTGCCGCAGTACCGCGCCAGCCTGGCCAATTCCTCGGGCATCTTTTTGTCGCCCGATTATCACTTCGACCTGGTGCGCCCGGGCGCGGCCCTGTACGGCATCGGGCCACAGGGCGGCGAACCGAATCTCCTGCGCTCGGTCGTGCGCCTGCAAGGCAAGGTCTTGCAGACGCGCACGATTGCCGCCGGCGACCACGTGGGCTACAGCCGCCGCTACACGGCCAGCGAGCCGCGCCAGGTGGCGACGGTGTCCGTCGGCTACGCCGATGGCTGGCTGCGCAGCATGAGCAACCAGGGCCTGGCCATCGTCGACGGCGTGAAAGTGCCGCAGATCGGCGCCATCTCGATGGATTCCATCACCCTCGACGTGAGCGCCATCGCCGGCGACCGCGTCGCGCCGGGCAGCCTGGTCGACCTGATCTGCGCCGAACACCCGGTCGACGCCGTGGCGGCCATGGCCAATACCATCGGCTACGAGGTGCTGACCAACCTGGGCGGGCGCTATTACCGCGAGTACCAGGGCCTGGCTGGCGGCGCACGCTAAACAGCGCAAACCCCATGATTGTGTGGCAAGATAGTCCTGCAGTGAAGTTCACTCCAGGGCTATTTTTTCACCATCATCGGGGATATATATGAGTCAATATAACGTTGCTATCATCGTCGGCAGCCTGCGCAAGGATTCCTTCAACCGCAAGCTGGCCGACGCCATCATCAAGCTGGCGCCGCCCGAGTTTTCCTTCAAGCACATCGAAATCGGCGATTTGCCGCTGTACGACCAGGATGACGATGGCGCGCAGTCCGAGCAAGTGCTGCGCCTGAAATCGGAAATTTCCGCATCGCAAGCCTTACTGTTTCTCACCCCCGAATACAACCGCTCGATTCCCGGCGTGCTGAAAAACGCCCTCGACCAGGGCTCGCGCCCGTACGGCCAGAGCGTGTGGGGCGGCAAGCCGGGCGCCGTGCTCGGCGTTTCCGTCGGCGCCACGGGCACGGCCCTGGCGCAGCAGCATTTGCGCAATGTGCTCGCTTACCTGGACGTGCCGCTGCTGGGGCAGCCAGAAATGTTTATCCAGGCCAAGGAAGGCCTGTTCGACGAGCATGGCGGCATCGGCCCGGCCAGCCTGGGTTTCTTCCAGGGCTGGATGCAGCGCTACGTGGACTGGGTCCGCAAACACGCCATCCACGCTTGATGCATGTCAAGGCGGCAACGCTCGGCGTTGCCGCTTGTACACATTCTTTGACCATTGATGCCAAGATTTCAATATTGGCACGGGTGTCTCGGTATAATGCGCCCTTTCTTTAGCGCAATACTTTCCCGACCATCCCATTTCTTGTCGACCCCATGTGGACTAAACCTGTTCTGCGCATGAATTTGCGCCGCTTGATCGTGCTCGTGGCCTTTACCAGCGCCCTGGTGTCCCTGGCCAATACCTTCTACGCCAGCTACAGCGTGCAGCGCCAGCTGCTGATCGATACCACCCTGGAAGCGAATCACGCCTACGCCAGCAAGCTGGCCAGCACGGCCGAGGATTTCCTGCAATCGGCGCGCCAGCAGCTGGCCTACAGCGCGGGCGGCCTGCCTTCGCGCATGGGCGACGAGCAATGGCTGACGGACGAGGCGCAACGCCTGCGCCTGCAAACGAACAGTTTCAATTCCGTGCTCATCGTCGATGCCCAGGGCAAGGTGCTGGGCGTGTCGCCGGAAACCCTGGCCCTGAAAAACCGCACGCTCGATTCGGTCGGCGCCATCCAGGCGCTGCGCGAGCGGCGCCCGCTGGTGACGCAGCCGTATGTGTCGTCGGCCGGCAACCTGGTCGTGTTCATTTCGCATCCCATCCTGGGCAAGGATGGCCGCTACCTGGGCTACGTGGGCGGCAGCATTTACCTGAAACAGAAAAACATCCTGTACACCATGCTGGGCCAGCATTACTACCGCGACGGCTCCTACCTGTACGTGGTCGACCAGAACCGGCGCCTGCTGTACCATCCGGACCCCGACCGCCTGGGCGACGTGGCCGGCAGCAATGACGTCATCGATGCCATCATCGCGCAGCAGGGCGGCGGCAACCGGCGCATGAACAACAGCCTGGGCGTGGATATGCTGGCCGGCTACGCCATCATGCCGTCGACGGGCTGGGGCATCGTGGCGCAGCGCCCGACGGCCATGACCCTGGCCCCGCTGAACCAGCTGATGGCCAACACGGTATGGCACTCGCTGCCCATCGCCTTGCTGAGCCTGCCATTCATCTGGTGGCTGGCCAGCCTGATTTCACGGCCCCTGGTGCAGCTGGCCGAAGGCGCGCGGCGCATGGATGCGCCCGGAACGGCCGAGCACATCGCCGCCATCCGCTCGTGGTATGTGGAGGCGGCGCAAATCAAGAAAGCCTTGCTGAAAGGCTTGGCATTGTTGCAGAACAAGATCGGCAAGTTGAAGACCGACGTGCAGACGGACCCGCTGACGGGCCTGTCGAACCGGCGCGGCATGGCGGCGGCGCTGGAAGCGTGGCAGGCGCAGGCGCGGCCGTTTTCCGTCATCGCCATCGACATCGACCATTTCAAGCAAGTCAACGACCGCTGGGGCCATGCCGTGGGCGACGAAGTCATCCTGCGACTGGCGCAGCTGATGCGCGCCTGTTCGCGCGATGCCGACGTGCTGTGCCGCAATGGCGGCGATGAATTCATCATGCTGCTGCCCGATGCCGACCTCGACGTGGCCATGCAGGTGGCCGAGCGCTTGCGCGCCAAGGTGGCCGCCGCCGTGATTCCCGGCGCGGGCCTGGTCACGATATCGCTGGGCGTCGTGTCGTCGGAACAGGAAGCGGGCAGCACGGACGCCGTGCTGCGCGCCGCCGATGCGGCCCTGTACGTGGCCAAGGAAAACGGCCGCAATTGCGTGGGCATCACGGAGCCCGCCTGACGCGGTTTTCCGTTGGAGCGGTTTGATCTTGTCATTCGGCAAACGTCAAACTGATCCTATGTTTTCTCCCGTTTCTGAGTCTGTTATGTTTTACCCGGAAAGCCTAGAGTGGAGGCCTGGGTAAAACAGACGTCACACGTCGGGAAGGCAACACATGTTAGGGCTTACGGCACTGGAACTGGCGCGCGTCCAGTTCGGCTTCACCATCTCGTTCCACATCATTTTTCCTGCAATCACGATCGGCCTGGCCAGTTACCTGACGGTGCTGGAAGCGGCGTGGCTGCGCACGCAGGACGGCGTGTACCGCGACCTGTACCATTTCTGGTCGAAGATCTTCGCCGTCAACTTCGGCATGGGCGTCGTTTCCGGCCTCGTCATGGCGTACCAGTTCGGCACCAACTGGAGTTTCTTTTCCGATTACGCGGGCAGCATCACGGGGCCGCTGCTGGCCTATGAAGTGCTGACGGCCTTCTTCCTGGAAGCGGGCTTCCTCGGCGTGATGCTGTTCGGCTGGCACCGCGTGGGGCCCGGCCTGCACATGTTCGCCACGGCCATGGTGGCGCTGGGCACCCTGATCTCGGCCACGTGGATCATCGCGTCGAACAGCTGGATGCAGACGCCGCAGGGCCATGAAATCATCGATGGGCGGGTCGTGCCCGTGGACTGGCTGGCCGTCATCTTCAATCCCTCGTTCCCGTACCGGCTGCTGCACATGAGCGTGGCCGCCTTCCTCGCCACGGCCTTGCTGGTGGTGGCGTCGGCCGCCTGGCATTTGCTGCGCGGCAACGACAATGCGGCCATCCGCAAGATGATGACCATGGGCTTGTCCATGCTGCTGGTCGTCGCGCCCATCCAGGCCGTCATCGGCGACGTGCACGGCTTGAATACCCTCGAGCACCAGCCGGCCAAGCTGGCCGCCATGGAAGGCCACTGGGAAAACACGGGCAACGAAGGCACGCCGCTGATCCTGTTCGGCTGGCCGGACATGGCGCGCGAAGAAACCCTGTACAAGGTGGAAATTCCCCGCTTGGGCGGCCTGATCCTCGCGCACGACTGGAATGGCACGATTCCCGCCCTGAAGGAATTTGCGCCGCGCGACCGGCCCCCTTCCGCCGTCGTATTCTGGTCGTTCCGCCTGATGGCTGGGCTGGGCATGCTGATGATCGCGCTGGGCATCTGGAGCGCGTGGTTGCGCTGGCGCAATACCTTGTGGCGCTCGCGCCTGTTCCTGCGCTGCGCCCTGTGGATGGGACCGAGCGGACTGGTGGCCATGCTGGCCGGCTGGTACACGACGGAAATCGGCCGCCAGCCGTGGACCGTGTACGGCTTGCTGCGCACGGAGGATGCCGTCTCGGCCCACGGCGCCACGCAGCTGGGCATCACTTTGCTGTTGTTCATCGTCATCTATTTTGCCGTGTTCGGCACGGGCATCGGTTACCTGCTGCGCCTGATCCGGGTGGGGCCGCAGCCGCACGAAGGGGAGAGCGTCGAGCATGGCGGCCCCGGCCAGGAACGTACGCCTGCACGGCCGATGTCGGCCGCGCATCTGGAAGAGCAAGCGCAAGGAGGACATTCGCATGGGCATTGATCTACCGCTACTGTGGGCCATTATTATCCTGTTCAGCATCATGATGTACGTGGTGATGGACGGTTTCGACCTGGGCATCGGCATCCTGTATCCGTTTTTCCAGGACAAGAGCGAGCGCGACGTGATGATGAATACGGTGGCGCCCGTCTGGGATGGCAATGAAACCTGGCTGGTGCTGGGCGGCGCCGGCATGCTGGCGGCCTTTCCGCTCGCGTATTCCGTCGTGCTCAGCGCCTGCTATCTGCCGCTCAGCTTCATGCTGATGGGCCTGATCTTCCGCGGCGTGGCCTTCGAATTCCGCTTCAAGGCGCGCGAGCACGAGCGCCACGTGTGGGACAAGGCCTTCATCGCCGGCTCTGTGGCGGCCGCCTTCTTCCAGGGCGTGACCCTGGGCGCCTACATCCAGGGCATGCCGGTGGTCAACCGCAGCTATGCGGGCGGCGCGCTGGACTGGCTCACGCCGTTTTCCCTGTTCACGGGCGCCGGGCTGGTGGCGGCGTATGCCTTGCTGGGCAGCACCTGGCTGATCATGAAGACGCAGGGCCGCCTGCAGGCGCGCGCCGTGCGCCTCACGCGCGTGCTCGTCTGGCTGCTGCTGGGCGTGATCGCCGTCATCAGCGTCTGGACGCCGCTGGTCGATCCGGCCATCGCCGCGCGCTGGTTTGCGCTGCCGCAATTGTTCTGGTTTTTGCCCGTGCCGCTGCTGGTACTGGGCGCGGGCTGGCTGCTGCTGCGCTCCCTGCGGCAGGGGCGGCAGGCGGCGCCGTTCCTGTGCACGCTGGCGCTCGTCTTCCTCGGCTACACGGGCCTGGGCATCAGCGTGTGGCCGCACATCATCCCGCCATCGGTCTCGATCTGGGAAGCGTCGTCGCCGCCGCAAAGCCAGGGCTTTACGCTGGTGGGCGCGCTGTTCATCATTCCCGTGATCCTGATGTATACGGTGTGGTCATATTATGTGTTTCGTGGCAAAGTCCTGCCGGAAGATGGGTATCACTGATGCAAGGACAACAGACATGGTGGAAACGACTGGCCTGGATGGCCGGCCTCTGGCTGGCCAGCGTGGCGACCCTGGGCTTGGCGGCCTGGGCGATGCGCCTGCTGATGCGGGCGGCGGGGATGGGCAGCTGATGGCGGACGGACAAGCATCCGGCATCCGCTGCGAGGTCGGCGGCCGGCGCCATCCGCTGGCCTTCCTCGGCTGCCGCGGACTCAATTACGGCCAGCACAGCGCGCTGCCGCTGCATCCGTTCCGCCTGAGCGTGCCGGAAACGGCGCTGGCCGGCTTGCTCGACGAGCCGTTCAACAGTTTTCTCCAGACTTGCCGCGAAGACGATTTGCAGTACGAGGAAAGCGACTTGCCCGAGCTGATGCATGCCGGCTATCCCGACATCACGGCCATGCTGGCGGGCCACCGGCCGCTGCTGGCCGGGATGCTGCTCGACTTCATGATCGGCGATGTGATGGATGCGATCGGGCGCGCCAGCGGCTACCGGCCCCTGCACGCGCGCTACTGGGGCGATGTCGAGGCGGCGGACGGCCGCGCGTACTTCACCGTCAATCAAGTGCAGACTGTGTCGTTTGCCGATGGCCAGGTCATCTTCGAAGGGCAGGGCTATTACGGCGTGTACGTGATCTGGCTGACGCATGGCCGGCGAGCGTGAATAGGGACTTGACCTTCCTCATGTGGGAAGGTTTATAGTGGTGTCATGAACCGTGCCTTTTCCCGCTTTCTCGCCCGCTCGCTGCTCTGGCTGCTGGCCGTCACGCTGCCCATGCAGGGCTTTGCGTCGGCCATGCGCAGCTGCTGCGTGGACGAGCTGGCGGCGGTGGTCACGGTTGCCGTCGAGGCGCTGCCAACGCCCCAGTGCCACAGTATGGCCGACATGGCCGACATGGCCGACATGGCCGACATGCGGATGGCGGACCAGCCGATGAAAATGGCCATGGACGATGGCGCCGCCATGCACCATGGCCACGATTGCAGCAACCATGGCGCTTGCACCGTGGGCGCTGCGGCGCCGCCCGGCATGCCGCGCCTGCATGCCCTGACCCTGCGCGCGCCGCCCCCGGCGCTGGCGCCCGATTCCCTGTTCGCCGGGCATATCCCGTCCGGTCCCGAACGTCCCCCGAGAAGCACGCGCTCCGCCTGACCGCCCGTTGAACCTGGCGGTGCCGCCGTCGCACGTCCCTGCAGCTTGTATCGTGCACCGTGTTCCGGCCGCGCCAGCGTTCCAGTCGCGCGCCCGCCGCGCCATACCCTGTTCTTCAAGGAATACCATGAAATACCTGTTCAGCTTTGCGCTGGCTGTGCTGCCGCTGGCCGCCGCAGCGCAGTCACAGCCCGCCCCGCAAGAGGCGCAAGCCTCCGTGCCGGCCACCACTTACCGCTCCGCCTTCGCCGGCTACCGTCCCGCCGCCGAGGAAGATGCCACGCCCGACCAGGCCTGGCGCGCCGTCAACGACAAGGTCGGCAAGGCCGGCGGCCACATGGGCATGATGAAGATGGACGGCCACAAGATGGAAGGCCATGCCATGAAAGGCCACACGATGCCGATGGATAAGCCCAGCCCCAAGCCCGATGCCCAGCCGGCCCCGCAACATCAGCACGAAGGACACTGACATGCCACGTTTCACCAAATCAACTTGCCTCACGCCGCTGGCGCTGGCGGCCGTCCTGCTGCTCAGCGGCTGCGCCAGCTTCAGCGCCGATGGCGGCATGCAGGCCGTGTCCGCGCTGGCCGACGCCCGCACGGGCGCGCCCGACGCGCTGGCCGACAAGGGCGGCGAGGAAAAACTGGCGGCCTTGCTGGCCCAGCCCCTGGACGCGGACGGCGCCGTGCGCATCGCCCTGATGAACAACCACGGCATGAAAGTGGCGCTGGCCGAACTGGGCGCGTCCGAGGCGGACCTGGTGCAGGCGGGGCGCTTGCGCAATCCCGGCCTGTCGTTCGGCCGTTCGCATGGCAGTCACGGCAATGAAATCGACCGCGGCGTCAGCTTCGACCTGGCCGGCTTGCTGACCATGCCGATGCGCGTGAACATCGAACGGGGCCGTTTTGAACAGGCCAAGCTGCAAGCGGCCGGCAGCGCCGTGCAACTGGCGTCGGATACGCGCCGCGCCTACTTCAATGCGGTGGCCGCCGTGCAGACGGAACAGTTCATGCAGCGGGCGCTGCTGTCGGCCGAGGCGGGCGCCGAACTGGCCACGCGCTTGCAGCAGGCGGGCAACTGGAGCCGCCTCGACCAGGCGCGCCAGCAAGTGTTTTACGCGGACGCCGTCGGCGACCTGGCCCGCGCGCGCCACCAGGCCACGGCCACGCGCGAGCACCTGACGCGCTTGCTGGGCCTGTGGGGCAAGCAGACGACGTTCACTTTGCCGTCGCGCTTGCCCGATTTGCCGGCCAAGCCAGCCGAGGCGGGCAATATCGAGGCGCAAGCCATGGAGCAGCGCCTCGACGTGCAGATGAGTAAACTCGACGCGCATGCGACGGCCAGCGCGCTGGGCCTGTCCAAGGTGACGGGTTTCATCAACGTGCTCGACGTGGGCTACACCAACAAGAGCACGAGCGAGGCGCCCCGTGAAAACGGCTACGAAGTGTCGCTGGAGCTGCCCCTGTTCGACTGGGGTTCGGCGCGCAATGCGAAGGCGCAAGCCTTGTATGAGCAGTCGCTGCAGCGCACGGCGGGCACGGCCGTACGGGCCCGCTCGGAAGTGCGCGAGGCGTATTCCAGCTACCGCACGGCCTACGACCTGGCGCGCCACTACCGCGATGAAGTCGTGCCGCTGCGCAAGACGATTTCGCATGAAGTATTGCTGCGCTACAACGGCATGCTGGCCAGCGTCTTCGAACTGCTGGCCGATGCGCGCGAGCAAGTTGCCAGCGTCAACGGCGCCATCGACACCCAGCGCGATTTCTGGATTGCGCAAACTGAACTGCAAGGCGCCATCAATGGCAGCGGCCCTGCCAACAAGGAATAATGATGATTACACGTAGAAACTTTTTCATGAATGCGGGCGCGGTCGCCCTGAGTGCGGCAGCGGTGAGCCGCGTGGGCGCGGCATCGCTGCCGGAAGCCGTCAGCATGGCCGGCGCGGAGACGAAGGCGCCGCCACCGCCGCCGAACGGGCGGCCGTACAACCCCGTCGTCACCCTGAATGGCTGGTCCTTGCCCTGGCGCATGAATAACAACGTCAAGGAATTCCACCTCGTTGCCGAACCCGTCGTGCGCGAACTGGCGCCCGGCATGATGGCCAATCTATGGGGCTACAACGGCCAGTCGCCCGGTCCCACCATCGAAGTGGTGGAGGGCGACCGCGTGCGCATTTTCGTCACCAACAAGTTACCGGAACACACGAGCGTGCACTGGCATGGCCAGCGCTTGCCCAACGGCATGGACGGCGTCACGGGCCTGACCCAGCCGGGCATTCCTCCTGGCAAGACCTTCGTCTATGAATTCGTCGCCAAGCGGCCCGGCACCTTCATGTACCACCCGCACGCGGATGAAATGACGCAGATGGCCATGGGTATGATGGGTTTCTGGGTGACGCACCCGAAAGACCCGAATTTCATGAAGGTGGACCGCGACTTCGTCTTCTTGCTGAGCAACTACGACATCGACCCCGGCAGCTACACGCCGAAGATCATGACCATGACGGATTTCAATCTGTTCACCTTCAATAGCCGCGTCTTCCCCGGCATCGACCCCATGGTCGTGCGCCAGGGCGACAAGGTGCGCGTGCGCGTGGGCAATCTGACCATGACGAACCACCCGATCCACATGCATGGCCATGAATTCGAGGTGACGGGCACGGATGGTGGCTGGACGCGCCCCGAATCGCGCTGGCCCGAAGTGACGACCGATATTGCCGTCGGTCAGATGCGCGCCGTCGAGTTTACTGCCACGGACCTCGGCGACTGGGCTTTCCACTGCCACAAGTCGCACCACACGATGAATGCTATGGGACACGACGTGCCCACCATGATCGGCGTCGACCACCAGGGCGTGGCGGCGAAGATCAACCAGCTCGTGCCCGGCTACATGGTGATGGGCGAACGGGGCATGGCCGATATGGGCGAGATGCAGATGCCGATTCCCGACAATACCTTGCCGATGATGGCGGGCGACGGCCCCTTCGGCGCCATCGGCATGGGCGGCATGTTTACCACGGTCAAGGTGCGCAAGGATCAAAAAACCGGCGACTACCGCGATCCGGGCTGGTACAAGCACCCGGCCGGCAGCGTGGCCTATGAATGGACGGGCGCCTTGCCGGAACCCGTGCGCGGCCAGGGTACGGGCAAGCTGCCGGCCAAGGGGAGCGTCGAGATGACTGTGCGCAAACCTGGCGCACACGCGGGCCATTAACGCGGGCCATTAACGGAGGGGCGCCAAGCCCATGCCCGAACGGCTTGCCTAGCATGGCAAGCCGTTTTGCATGTTGCTATAAATCAAGGAATTGTTGTTTGGTGACAATCCGAGCATTTTTTTCCGTGTTTTTTCTTTATATTCAAGCCAGTACGCTCCAGTTGCATCGAGTATCGGCCAGTCTATGGGAGAAATCATGTTGAACCGGATGAAGGTGGGAACGCGCTTGCTGGCGGCATTCTTTTGCGTCGCGCTGATGGGGGCCATCGTGGCCGGCATCGGCATCTTCAACATGGGCAAGATCGATACCATGGCGGGGCAGATGTACAACCATGAACTGTTGGGCTTGTCGTACATCAAGGAAGCCAACATCGCCTTGATCAAGGTGGGCCGCGCGCGCAGCAACTTCTTGCTGGCCACGACCGCCGAGGAGCGCGCCACGCGCCAGGCCGACATCGCCAAATTCCTCGACTTGAATAAAAGTTACCTTGCCAAGGCGGAGCCGCTGTTCGTCACGCCGGCCGCCAAGGAACTGTTTGCGCGCTTCGCCGCCGTCGAAGCGGAATATATCGCCACCATGCAGCAGGCGCTGACCCTGGCGGCAGCCGAACCGCTGGCCCAGCGCAGCGCGCAACTGACCGAACTGCTCAACAAGACGCGCCAGCATGCCGATGAACTCGACGGCGTGCTGGACAAGCTGTCGCAGCAGAAGGAAGAGCGCGCCAAGGCCGCTTCCGAGCAGGCGTCCGGCGTGTACCAGGCCAGCCGCAGCTTCATGATCGCGCTGGTGCTGGGCAGCGTGGCGGCGGGCCTGGCGCTGGGGGCGCTGATCACGCGCGGACTGACGCGCCAGCTCGGTGGCGAACCGGCGTATGCCGTCAAGATCGCCGGCGCCATCGCCGAGGGCGACCTCACCGTCGATATCCGCACGGCCAGCCACGACAGCGCCAGCCTGCTGTTTGCCATGAAAACCATGCGCGACAAGCTGGTGGGCATCGTCAGCCAGGTGCGCTCGGGTACGGACACCATCAACACGGCCTCGGGCGAAATTGCCCAGGGTAACCTCGACTTGTCGTCCCGCACGGAAGAGCAGGCCAGTTCGCTGGAAGAAACGGCGTCGTCGATGGAAGAGCTGACGTCGGCCGTGCGGCAGAATGCGGACAATGCGCGCCAGGCCAATGCGCTGGCCGGCGCCGCGTCCGACGTGGCGGGCAAGGGCGGCGCCGTGGTGGGGCAGGTGGTGCAGACGATGGAATCGATCAACGCGTCGTCGCGCAAGATCGTCGACATCATCAGCGTCATCGACAGCATCGCCTTCCAGACGAACATCCTGGCCTTGAACGCGGCCGTGGAAGCGGCCAGGGCGGGCGAGGAGGGGCGCGGTTTTGCCGTCGTCGCGTCCGAAGTGCGCAACCTGGCACAACGCTCGGCCAGTGCCGCCAAGGAAATCAAGATTCTGATCGGCGACTCCGTCGAGCAGGTGGAAATCGGCTCCAGACTCGTGCATGACGCGGGCAAGACGATGGATGAAGTGGTCACCAGCGTGCGCCAGGTGGCCGACATCATGCAGGAAATCACGGCCGCCAGCGCCGAGCAAAGCGCCGGCATCGAGCAAGTCAACCAGGCCGTGCTGCAGATGGACCAGGTGACGCAGCAAAACGCGGCCCTGGTGGAAGAGGCGGCGGCCGCCGCCGAATCGCTGCAGGACCAGGCGCAGACCCTGACGGAACTGGTGGGCGTGTTCCGCCTGCATGCCCAGGCGCAACAGATGGCCGTGCCGGCGTCCAGCAATGTCACGCCGCTGCGCCGGCCGGTGCCGGCCGCCAGGCAGGGCGTGCGGCGCCTGGCCTGAAATGGGGCGGGTCCGGGCGCAATCGGCGCGGCGGTGGTAGGCTGTCGTTATTGCGCGTTTGCCACTTCCGGGTTTCCCATGCCGTCTTCTTCCCTGCCGCTGTTGTGTTTCTCCGTGTTATTGCTCTCCCTGCCGCCGCTGGCGCAGGCGCAGGAGGGCGATCCCGTGCTGCCGTACCGGCCTTCCGTGGCCAGTCCCGCCCAGCTGCCCGTGCCGGGCCAGCTGGAATTCGAGGCGGGCGGCCTGCTGTCGAAAACGGACGACACGCGCCGCGCCAGCCTGCCGTACACGTTCAAACTGGCGTTCAGCCCGGAATGGGGCGTATTGCTCGAAGGCGAGGGCTTCGTGCGTGCGCGCGACGACACGGGGCGCCGCGAAACGGGCGTGGGCGACACGACGGTCGTGCTCAAGCGCGCCTTTTTGCTCGACAGCGCCACGGCGCTGGGCCTGGAGTTGGGCTGGAAGTTGCCCACGGCCAAGGACAGCATCGGCAGCGGCAAGAGCGACGTGTCGCTGAACGGCATTTTCAGCCGCGACCTGGGCGCCGTGCACATGGACGCCAACCTGAACGCCACGCGCCTGGGCGCAGCCGACCCGCATACCGGCAGGGTGCAAACGGGCTGGGCGACCTCCTTTTCCACGCCCGTCAGCGAGCGCTGGGGCGCCACGGCGGAAGTGTCGGGCACGCGCTTGCGCGGCGCGCCGGCCACGGCGCAGCTCTTGCTGGCCGCCACCTACAGTCCCACGCCGCGGCTGGCCATCGATATCGGCATGGCGCGCGGCTTGACGGCGGCGTCGCCGGACTGGTCGCTGTTCAGCGGCGTGGTCGTGCCTTTAGGCAAGCTGTGGTGAGATTGCCACGGCAATCCTTATGTGTCCTTGCGAACAAACAGTTGGTTGCACAAGGTCTACAATTGCGGCATAACTGATAAAAGGAGTGTCCCCATGAAAACCCTGATTCTTGCCGCCGTCTTGCTGTCGGCCGCTACCGCTGCCGTCGCCCAGGTGGGCGTCTCCGTCACCGTCGGCCAGCCGGGCTTTTACGGACGCATCGACATAGGCGACTATCCAGCGCCGCAATTGATCTATGCCCAGCCCGTCATCGTGCAGCGCCCGCAATACTATTCGGCGCGCCCCATCTATTTGCGCGTGCCACCCGGCCATGCGAAACACTGGTCCAAGCACTGCCGCAAGTATAATGCCTGTAACCAAGAGGTATATTTCGTCCAAGATAGTTGGTATAACAACCAATATGTGCCCCGTTACCGCCAGCAGCATGGCGACCATGGCCGTCCCGACTACCGGGATCATGACCGTGATCGCGGCCACTATGACAAGCATGATGACAAGCGCGATAAACATGAAGGCAAGCGCGACAAGCATGATGACAAGCCAGGCAAGGGCCATGGCAACGGTCATGGCAACGGCAACGGCAACGGGCACAGGGATTAACAAGCAGGAGGATCTTTGCATAGTAAAATCGTTATCGTAGGGGGAGGTGCAGGCGGCTTGGAGCTGGCCTGTAAACTCAGCCGCAAGCTCGGCGCCGGCCAGGTCACCCTGGTCGACAGCCGCCTGTACCATATCTGGAAGCCGTCGCTGCATGAAGTGGCGGCCGGCACCCTGGACATTCATCAAGAGGGCCTGTCATACCAGATGCTGGCGCATGACAACGGTTTCACCTATGTCTATGGCCCCCTGATCGCACTCGACGCCGCGTCGAACAGCCTTACCGTGGGCGCCATCGCCACGGACAAGGATGAGCAACTCTTGCCGCAGCGCACTGTCAGCTACGACCAGCTGGTGCTGGCCGTGGGCAGCACCTCGAATTACTTCGGCGTGCCCGGCGCCCAGGAAAACACGATTTCCCTGAATGCCACGGAAGACGCCGAACGTTTCCGTCTGACCCTGCTGAAACTGCTGGCCATGGCCGAGCAGCGCCAGGGCGACGCGGGCCATCCCGGCGTCGACATCGTCATCATCGGCGGCGGCGCCACGGGCGTGGAACTGGCGGCCGAATTGCGCGAAGCGAGCGGCGTGTATGCCGCGTATGGTTTCCAGAATCTCAACGCCATCAAGGATGTGCGCATCACCCTGCTGGAAGGGGCGCCGCGCATCCTGGCGCCGCTGCCCGAGCGCGTTTCCATCGCCGCCTCGAAACTGCTGCACCAGCACGGCATCACCGTGGTGACCGATACGCGCGTCACCACCATCGAAGCCGACAAGGTAACGGTGGCCAGCGGCACCAGTTATGCAGCCGACATCTGCGTGTGGGCGGCCGGCATCCGCGCGCCGGAATTCCTGTCCACGCTGGGGTTGCCGACCAACCGCGCCGGCCAGCTGGAAGTGACGGGCATGCTCAACGTGCAGGGCCATGCGAATATCTTTGCGCTGGGCGACTGCGCCGCCTGCATGGGGCCGGACGGCAAGCTGGTGCCGCCGCGCGCCCAGGCTGCCCACCAGCAAGCCGATTACCTGCTGAAAACGTTCCTGCTGCAAGCGAAGGGCAAGCCGCCGCAAACCAAACCGTATGAGTACCTGGACTACGGTTCGCTCGTGTCGTTCGGCCGCACCACCTCGGTTGGCACCCTGATGGGTTCGCTGAAGGGCTTGAGCTGGTTCGTCGAAGGCTTTGTTGCGCGCATGATGTATGTGAGCCTGCACCTGATGCACCACAATGCCGTGCTGGGCAGCGTGCGCACGGCCGTCATGGCCATGGGCCGCTTCCTGATCAAGCGCAGCACGCCGCAAGTCAAGCTGCACTGATCGCGCTGCAGTAAACGGTTTGCGCCGGATCAAACAAGGGGCCTTGCGGCCCCTTTTTATTTGCCGCGCGCGACAGGCGCCGCTTCGCAACGGCCCCGCGTCATGGGAAAGTCGATGGTGGTGAATTTGCCCTTCAAGGTGCCAACGATGCTGGCATGCAAGATGCGCTCGCTGTCGCGGCGGTAGATGATGCGGCTCGGAAAGTCGTTGTCCAGGTTGGCGAAGATGAATTCATTCGGCTTGTCCTGGCGCAGCAGGTTGAAGATGACGGGCGGCTGTCCCGACGGCTGCACGATGTAGGCCAGCTGGCCCGGTTCCGTGAGGCGGATCTGCACGAATTCAAAGGCCGTCGTCTTGCCGCCCTTGACGGTGCGGCTGGTGCCGAGGATGGTGCCGCCGGCGGCCGTGCTCCATTGTTCGCCGGAACCGGGTTCGGCGCCGTCGACGTTCCAGCAGCCGGCCAGCCAGGCCAGCTTGTCCACGGTTTCCGGCGGCGGCACGGTATTGTCGGCGGCCTGGGCGGCGCCCATGGCCAGCAGCGCTGCCAGCAAGGTCGTTGCGAGTCGTTGCATGCCATCTCCTGTCGTTGCGATGTTAGCGGTCACTGGGGCACGCCCGCGGCGCGCCTGCCCAGTGTAGCCGATGCTGGGCCGTACACGGCAAACACTTTATACTCGGGAAAGATGCCGACCGTCACCACCATCACGCCAAGGACAATCATGCACGATACTTCCACGCAGCCGCGCGGCGCCGCCAGGCCGGGCCAGTTCGACGACCGCTACATCAGCTTGAAAAGCCTGGGCCTGGACCCGGAGCAGCTCGATTTCTACCAGCTGCTGCTGGCCTGCAGGGCCAGGGGGGAAGCCGGGGAAAGCCTGCGGCAGGTCGTGCGTTTCCGCACGGATGGCTATGGCAAGTCCCGCTTCATCAGCAGCCTGGACGCGTTGCCGGCGCCGCTGGCCACGTTTCCCCTGTGGCGTGCCGAGCTTGACGGCTGGCCCGGCGAACTGGCGCGCGAGGACTTGCTGGCGCGGGCGAGTGCAGCGCTGGAGCAGCCGGTCGGCGTCTTTCTCGCCTCGGCCGGCTGGCGCACGGCATTGCCCGACATTTGGCAAACCCTGCTGGTGCTGGGATGGCGGCAGGCGGGTTCCCCGGCCGATGCCGCCCTGGCGGCGCAATTGACGGATGTGTTGCGTGTTGGACATTTCTTGCAGGTGCTGGAAGGCGATCGCACCAGCCTGGCCGGGCATGGCGCGCGCCGCGATGTGCTGGGGGCGCAACTGCTGTTGCCGGAAGAGGGGATGCCGCTGCCCCGTTGAGGCGGGCAGGGCGCCCACTGCGGGAAATTATTCTTTTGGCGTAATGCGCGGCAAGACGACGGTCAGGGCCGTGCCGCCTTGCGGATTGGCCGTCAGGCTCAGGGTGCCGCCCAGGTAATGCACGCGCTCGCGCACGGAGCGCAGGCCGTGCTTGCTCATTTCGACGGGTTCGTTGGCCGGCAAGCCGCTGCCGTTATCCTTGACCGTCATCATCAGCGCCTCGTCATTGTCGTCGATGATGATGTCCACCTGCGTGGCGTGGGCGTGCGCGGCGATGTTGCCGAGCGCTTCTTCCAGGGTGCGCAGCAGGGCCACGCCCACGTTGCGCGGGCAAATCAATTCATCTTCGGGCAGGCTGCAGCGCACGGTGATCTTGTGCTGTTCGGCAAATTGCGCGGCCAGCTCACCGAGCGCGACATTTACGCCGAGAAACTCGAGCTTGTCGTTCCACAGCTTCATCTGCATCTGGCGGTTGGTCTCGATCACATTCAGCAGCAATTGCTTCATCGTTGCCGCGCGGTCGAGCAAGGCGGCTTCCTGCGGCATCTTTTGCGTCAGCAGCGACAGGTGCATGGTGAGCGCCGTCAGCGAGGAGCCGAGGCTGTCGTGCAGCTGGCGCGACAGGGCGCGCCGTTCATTGTCCCAGCTGGTGTTGACATGGCCGAGCAATTCGCTGAGGTCGGCGGCGCGTTCCGCATCGGCCTGGGACGCTTCCTTGTTCGGATCTGTTTGTGCGGACATAGCGCCCCGTGAATGGTGAAAGGTGAGGACCAAATTCAAGTTGTGGATCATACATGAGGATTTCATCGCGGGGCGCATGGATGAAAAATTTCTGTCTTTTCGGCAATTTTAATCTCCTTCCATCATTTTTATGTGATAGACAATATTATCGTTTGCGCCAGCATGCATGTTCCTGCCGTTACGTACGGCTGCGCACATACCGGGGCGCGGCACGCTGCCATAGTGGGGCTGTCATTACCCCCTGCGGCCTGGCGCCAGTATGGCGCGGGGCGCAGCACTGGCCCGCTTACCGAAACGAAAGGACATGCCATGAATATCGATACCATCGTCGACAAGGAATACCTCGACAAAAGCTTCCGCGACATCGTCAATGCGCCCATCAGCGCCCTGCGCGGCGTCAGCGCAAAAGACGCCAAGGCCTTGCAGCAGGCGTTTGGCGTGACCACCGTGCGCGAATTGTCCAACCTCAACTTCGTCAAATGGGCCAGCGCGCTGGCCATCCTGGCCGATGAGGAGGGCATGAGCGGCGAAGAGCGGGCCAAGGAAGAATTGCTCGACGACGCCGTGGAAATGACCTTCCCCGCCAGCGACCCGATTTCCGTCGATGCGGGCATCACGCGCATCGAAGTGTCGCCCGACACCGTCAATGCGCAAACGGACCACCAGCATGCGGGCCAGCATGAAGTGACGGCTGGCAAGAAATAAAGCCTGCAGGACATGAAAAAACCGGCTGGCCGCGAGGCTCGCCGGTTTTTTTACGCGCCTTTACGCGCCGCGCCGCGTCACGGTCAGGCGATCGACGGGATGCTGCTTTTCTGCATGTTGACCTGCGCCGCGATCACTTCGTGCGGCGTGCAGCAAAAGCGGTTCTTGCCGGCGCGCTTGGCTTCATACAGGGCCGTGTCGGCCGCGCCGAGCAGGGATTCGACGGTGCTGGCGTCGTCCGGGTAGATGGCGATGCCGATGCTGGTCGACAGGCGCAGGGTCAGGTCGTTGATGAAATACGGCTCGGAAATGACTTCGATCAGCTTGGCGGCCGGTTCGCGCGCGTCGCCCTTGCCGGCCAGGTTGCCCAGCACGATGACGAATTCATCGCCGCCGATGCGCGCCACCGTGTCTTCCTTGCGCGACGCGCCCACCAGGCGGGCCGCCACCATTTTCAGGATCTCGTCGCCATAGCCGTGGCCGTAACTGTCGTTGATGGCCTTGAAGCCGTCCAGGTCCAGGTACAGGATGGCCGACTTGCCGCGGTTGCGGGCCGATTGCTGCAGCGTATGCTCGATGCGGTCTTCCAGCAGGCGCCGGTTCGGCAAGCCCGTCAGCGGATCGTGCAGCGCCAGTTCCTGCTGCTGCTTGCTGTATTGCGCCAGTTCCTTGTACAGCAGGCGCACTTCCAGCATGTTGTGGATGCGCTTGTGCACTTCCATCAGGTCGAAGGGCTTGCTGATGAAGTCGCGCGCGCCCGCTTCCAGGGCGGCGATCTTGAAACTCGGTTGCGCCGTGAGGGCCAGCACGGGCAGGTAGCCGCCATGTTCGATTTCTTTCAAGCCTTTCATGACCTGGAAACCATTGAGTTCCGGCATTTGCAGGTCGAGCAAGATCAGGTCGTAGCAATGCTCCCGGTGCAGGGGGCAAACCTGTGCCGGACGCATGGTGGCCGTGACGTTGGTATAGCCGGCATCGCGCAGGATTTCCAGCATCAGGTCGACATTGTCGGGTGAATCGTCGACGACCAAAATTTTGGCTTTCAAAATCTCATCTTGGCTGGGCATGTAAGGTCTCGGTTATACGGTCTATGCAACGCTGGCTTCTACCGCAGATGATGGGCTGACGGCGGTGGAAAAGATAGTAGCGCCTTGCAACAAGATAGGGCGCACAACTGCGCATGAACTCGCTTCTGCCGTTCTCCCCGGCCAAGGTCGCCGCTTCCAGCCTGCCGTGCAGGTGTGCTTCTGCATTTCAGTGTAGCAAACTTCAGCTTAGTTGCTTGTAGGACAGTGCCGCGTCTGAAAGTAGGAAGGCTGACCCATGAAAATAGTCATTTTGTACTGCACTATTTATTTCTTTGCATCATCTTTTTAAGATGGTGTTTTGCGCTCCCGTCCAGGGCGCGCAGCGGCCAGCTGCGCCACGGCCGCCACCAGTCCGGCCGGGTCGAGCGGCTTCGAGATCCAGGCCTGGAAGCCGCTGTCGAGCGCCCGCTGGCGATCTTGCGGTTGCGCAAACGCCGTCAGCGCCAGCGCGGGCAGCCGGGCCAACTCCGGGGCGGCGTGCGCGCGCACTTGCGCCAGCAAGTCGAAACCGTCGGCCTCGGGCATGCCGATGTCGCTGACCAGCACATCCGGGCGCACCTGCTCCAGCAGTTGCAGCGCTTGCGCCACGCCGCCGGCGCCGTGCACTTCGGCATTGTTGTCGCGCAAGATGCGTTCCGTCAGTTCGCGCGCATCGGCGTCGTCATCGACCAGCAGCACCTTGACGCCGCGCAAGTCATGGCTGGAGGGTAGGGCGCTGCCCGCCTGGCGCGCGGCGGCCGGCGTGCCCAGCGGCAGGCGCACGGTAAAGCTGGCGCCCTGCATGTCGCCGGCGCTGCTGACGGTGACCGTGCCGCCATGCTGCTCCACCAGGTGCTTGACGATCGCCAATCCCAGCCCCAGGCCGCCGTGCCGGCGCGTGGTGGAGGCATCGGCCTGGCGGAAGCGGTCGAACACGTGCGGCAGGAAATCCTTCTTGATGCCGACGCCGTTGTCGGCCACCGTGATGGACAGGCGCGACGTCTCGCGGCGCACGCCGATATCGACCCGCCCCCCTTGCGGCGTGAACTTCAGCGCATTCGACAGCAGGTTCCAGATCACTTGCTGGATACGGCTGGGGTCGCCCGTGATGGTGCCCGCATCGCTGGCGATGTTGCAGTGGATGGCGATGTGCTTGGCGTCGGCCGCCGGGCGCAGGGTTTCGATGGCCGAGGCGATGATGCTGGCGGGCGCCAGGGTTTGCAGGTCGAGCAATACCTTGTCGGAAGTGATGCGGCTCATGTCGAGCAAGTCCTCGATCAGCTGCGCCTGCGCGCGCGCATTGCGTTCGATGCTTTGCAGGCCGCGGTGCAGGTCGGCCTGGTCGCGCGTGCCGCGCCGCAGCACCTGGGCCCAGCCGAGGATGGCCGACAGGGGGGTGCGCAGTTCATGCGACAGGGTGGCGAGAAAATCGTCTTTCAGCTGGTTCGTGCGCTCGGCTTCGGCGCGCGCCTCGCGTTCGCTGTCGAGCAGTACCTTGCGCTCTTCGGCGGCGCGCGTGGCGGCCGCGTACAGGCGCGTATTGTCGAGCGCGACGGCGGCCTGGGCCGCGATGGCCGAGACGATGCGTTCGCTGCGCGCGCTGAACATGCCCGCTTGCGGATGGCCGAGCAGCAAGCGCCCCAGCAACAGGCCCGAGCGGGAGCTGACGGGCAGGCTCAGGCAGCTGCGCAGCGGCGGCGCGCCGTCGGCGCTGGCATCGGGCGCGGCCAGCAAGTCGTTCTGGCGCATGGCCGGCCCCTGGCGCAGTTCGGTGGCGATGGCTTCGGCCTGGCGCAGGCTGATGCCGTTGACGGCGCGCGCCGAGGGCAGAGGCGCGGCGCTGTCGGGGATCTCGCCCGCATCGTCATAATAGAAGGCGCCGAAGCGCGCGCCGCTGATGCGCGTGGCCGCATCGACGGTTTCCTGCAGCAGGGCGGGCAAGTCGAGGGTGCCGGCCAGGGCCGCCCCTGTATTGTTGAGCAATTCGAGCACGCGCGTTTCATCGCGCAAGGCTTCCTGCGCGCGCTTGACCTGGTCGACGTCGGTGCTCGTGCCAAACCAGCGCAGCAGCTGGCCGCCCCGGTCGCGCACGGGATTGGCGCGCGTCAGGAACCAGCGGTACTGGCCGTCGGCGCCGCGGATGGGAAATTCCATTTCGAAGGGCGTGCCGTCGCGCAAGGCGGCCTTCCACGCGTGCAGCATGGGCGGCAAATGCTGCGCGTGATAGGCGATGCTCCAGCCGTCGCCCGCCATCTGTTCGGCGCTGGTGCCCGTGTAGTCGTGCCAGCGCTGGTTGTACCAGGCAATGGTGCCGTCGAAGCTGGCGATCCAGGCCAGTTGCGGGATGGAATTGGCCAGCGCGCGCAAGTCTTCCTCGCTGTGGCGCAAGCTTTCCTCGGCCGCCTTGCGCTGGCTGATATCCTGGATGTACGTGGTCAAGCCATCGCTGGAAGGGAAGATGCGCACTTCCAGCCAGCGCCCTAGCGGCCGGTACAGCAGTTCGAAGCTGCTGCTGTGCTGCTGCGCCATGGCGCGCCGGTATTGCACTTCCAGTTCCGTCCCCTGCAGGGCGGGGCAGGCTTGCCACAGGCTGCTGCCTGCCAGGCTGGCGCCGGGCGGACGCTGCGGTGCGAGCATGTCGGCGCCGCGCGTATTGATATAGCGGATGGTCCAGTCGCGGTCGAGCAGGCAAAAGCCATCGGTGATGCTTTCCATTAAGTTTGCCAGGCGCTCGCCGGAGAGGCTCAGCGGCGCTGATGGGGGCAGCAGATCTTGCGTGCGGTCAGGCTTGGCCATCGGAAATCCTGCAACAGTGAGTCTGCCGCACGGGCTCTTGCCCCGCCGGGCCGCCGCCGCTAAGCTCAGTTAAATGGGTCATGATGGTCAATGCCCGCGCCATGAATGAGGGGAGGCACAAGCGCCCCTGTCTGGCTGGTATTGTAGCCCCAAGCGGCGCAGCGCCACCGCACGCTTGCGCGTTGCCTGCAGATAGCACTGGACAGGCTGGAAAGCAGTCCCTATAATCCCGCTTCTTTCGAGACAGCAACTTCTCGATTCGCTGGAAGCTCCTGTGAAAGCAGAAGTGTCCATCGATAAAAAGGCGTCAGCTTTTTAGCAGTGAAAAGGTAGTCGATCACGCGGGGCGGTATTCTGCAAAATCAGCTAAGCGATTGAAAAATCGAACTTTTCAAAGCGAAATGAATACGCTATAATGTTTGCCTGCGCGGCTGTAGCTCAGCTGGATAGAGTACTTGGCTACGAACCAAGGGGTCGTGGGTTCAATTCCTGCCAGCCGCACCAGAATACTGAAAATCAGACTTTGCCTGGTTTTGTTGTAACAAGTTTCACCTCCATGTTGTTAATGGAATGTTGTAGAAGTTTTGCGGCTGTA
This sequence comes from Janthinobacterium sp. SUN120, assembly GCF_030397735.1. Taxonomy (NCBI): domain Bacteria; kingdom Pseudomonadati; phylum Pseudomonadota; class Betaproteobacteria; order Burkholderiales; family Oxalobacteraceae; genus Janthinobacterium; species Janthinobacterium sp. SUN120. The sequence continues at coordinate 96,322 of NZ_JAPUBW010000001.1, forward strand.
GCTCAGCTGGATAGAGTACTTGGCTACGAACCAAGGGGTCGTGGGTTCAATTCCTGCCAGCCGCACCAGTATTGCCAGCATCGGGTTTTCCCGTGTTGATGAAAGTTTCAAGCTTCGCGCCGTCCGGCGAAGTGTGTCAGAGTTTGCGGCTGTAGCTCAGCTGGATAGAGTACTTGGCTACGAACCAAGGGGTCGTGGGTTCAATTCCTGCCAGCCGCACCAGTATTTGCAGTAGTGAAAAAAACCCGGAAAGTTCGCTTTCCGGGTTTTTTTTCGTCCGGCGCAACTGCAGCGGGCCGCCGACGGCGCGGCCTGCCGCAGTTGCGCCAATGTCCCATCAATTCGGATACGGCTGGCCCGAGGATGCCTGGTTGCCCAGGACGATGGTGGTCACCCACAGCCCGCCATTCGTCACGGGGCCGGTGAACTTGAACAGCGAACCGCCCGACTGCGCCGGGTCCGCCACATTCGACGCCAGGCTATTCAATCCCGAGGTCGTGAAGGTGCACGCGGTTTCTTGCCCAACAGCATTTTGTTCCGCGTTCAGCACGGGTGTGGCGCCATTGAACAGGTACAGGCCGCAATTGTCCATTTTCGATCCGTAGGTGGCGGACTGCGTGTAATTGAAGGTCACCGCGCCATCGAGCAGGACGGCGGCCGGGATGGACGACAGTTTCGCCGGCGTGATGCTGGTGATCGTGGCGAACAGGCTGGCCTGGTTTGCCCGGGCAAACGCTTTCGACAGCGGCACGGCATTGATCTGGAAGGGGAAGGCGCTGACGGGGCCGTTCGCTGTCTTCAGGGTCCAGACATACACCTTGCCAGGCGCCACTTTCGTCTCGTCGATGCAGGCGGTGCCGGCGCCCAGGCCCGGCGTGCCGGCGGGCAAGCTGGCCAGGTCCTGGCAGCTCTGGATCGCTTCCGCGTTATTGTAGAAGGCGCTGGCAGCGCCATTGCTGTCGGCAATCCGCATGTGGGTGTAGCCCGTGGCTGGCAGGATTAGCTGCAATTTGCTGCCGGCCGTGCCCGGTGTCTGGAAGTCGCCGAATGTCGTCAGGCCCGGTCCCCGCACGTCGATCTTGTTGATGGCCGGATTGTCCTGCAGCACGGTGTCGAGCTCGACGTGCGCGGCCCATTCGCGCGCAAAGGTGGCCGCGCCCGCACTGTCGAGGCTGCGCTGGATGCGCGCATTCATGTGCATGTCCAGGTGGCCGCTGCCGGCCAGCTTCCAGCCGCCGGCACAGGCGCTGGTATCGCTCGTCTTGACCAGCTTCCAGTTGAGCATGCCCGCATCTGTTCCTATGCGCAACTGTACCCAAGCGCTGCTCGGCTTGCCTGCGGTGAAGCCGATGGCCGTCGCCCCGGCGCCAAGGCGATTGTTGATGAAGTCGGCGACGCGCGATGTCGAGGTGCTGCTCGAGGACGTCAGCGTGGCGATTTCATCCGTGCTCAACGGTTGCATGTTGACGCTGGCCAAGCCCAGCGCTTCGATGGTCAGTCCGGCATGGGCGGCCTGGTCCGTGCTGGTCAGGGCCGACACGATTTCCGCCTGGCCCACCCCCGTCCCCATATTGAAGGAGCTGTCGATGAACGGCGACACGGCTGCCGTCGACGGCGCGACAAAGCCCGTCTTCGGATACAGGGCGCTGAGCGAAGCCATGCAGGCGCGGATTTCCGGCAAGACGCTGGCCGCGGCGTTCGCCTTGAGCAAGTCGGCATCCGATGGCGGCGTCGCTGCTGGGATGGTGGCGGCGCCGCCGGCGGCGGCAGGCAAGGTCACGCTGCCCAGCGTGCTGTTGGTGGCAATCAGGGTGACCGTCGCCATGGCGCCTTGCGCTTCCGCGGGCGCGACGAGGATCTGGTCCAGCACGGCATCCATGCCCGTGCCGTTGGCAACAAAGGCGCCCGTCAGCGGATTGGTGTTGCTGGTGTTAATCGGTTTGATCATGGCGACGACAGCGGCGATGGCCGCGTCGAGCCGTTGCTGGGTCGCGGCACTGGCCAGCGCCGAGGTGCAGGCGGCCGGGACGGCATTGGCGACGGGCGCGCAGGCGCTTGCCAGGGCGGCGCCGCCAGGCTGGCCTGACGCCGTGGAAACGATCAGGTCGGTCAGCGGCGTGATATTGACGGTTTGTCCCGCTGCCGTGGCGATGGAATTCATGGTCACTTGCTTGCCGCCGGCCGTGCCGGTGATGCTGAGGAGAAAGGGCGCCGTCATGCCGCCCACGTCGAGCGTGTATGCCCCGCCGGCGCCGGTACTGACCGCCACGGATACTTTGCCCTTGCTATCGATGGCAATCACGCTGCCCGCGACGGGTGCGCCGACGGCGGCGGTGCCGCTGAGCGTCGTGGCTGGCGGCGGTACAACGGGCACAACGGGCACGACGGGAGGGATGGGCGCAACGGGTGCGACCGGGTCGGCGGGGGTGCTGCTGCCGCCGCCGCACGCGGCCAGCATGAGGGCGGCGGCGCAGGCGGCAGCCAGAGGCAATAATTTGTGCAAGTTCTTCTTCATGGTATCCCCTTAGTATTTTTATTAAAATTACTGCTAGTAAACATTCTCAAAGTTTTCCATGAATTGCAATTTATTTTTCTTGGATGCATTAATAATGAGCAACAAGTAACAAAGCTGTCGGTTTCGCGCCGCAGTCTGAAAAGAAATGTGATGAAATGAGCAAGTATGCGGCGTGCGTGTGCCGCCACAAGACAGGAGTGGCCGCCAATTGTGAAATATCGCCGCCACGGCTTTGCCATTCTGCAAAGCCCTGCTATAATCTTGTCTTAGGCGGCTGTAGCTCAGCTGGATAGAGTACTTGGCTACGAACCAAGGGGTCGTGGGTTCAATTCCTGCCAGCCGCACCAGAATATTGGGGGTCAGATTGTAAAATCTGATCCCCTTTTTCGTTTCCGAATGGATTTATGCTGCGCCCGTGGCACCGCGCCGGTATTGCTGGCGAAACGCGCGCGGCGTCACCTGCCTGGCGGCGCGGAACTGGCGGTTGAAATGCGCGAGGTTGCGGTAGCCCGCCTCTTGCGCGATGACGGCGATGGCCAGATTGCTTTCGATCAGCTGTTGGCAGGCCCGGCCGATGCGCAGCCGCGCCAGGTACTCGCCGGGCGTGCAATGCGCATGGCGCTTGAAACAGCGGTGGAAGGCGCCCAGCGACAGGGCCGCCCGCTGCGCCAGCGTTTCCAGTGCAATCTCTTCCCGGAAATGCGCGTGCATGAAGTCAAACACGATTGCCATGCGCTTTTGCTGTCCATCGGCATGCACCGGCGCCAGCGCTTCCGAGGCCAGCGGCTGCGCACCGCCATCGCCAGCCAGGTCCAGCAGCACGTCGAGCAACAGCGGCAGGCGCTGCGGCACGGGCAGTGCATTCAATTGCAGCAGTTTCTCTGCGCTGCGCGCGCTCGTTGCCGGCGAAAAATGCAGGGCAGGGCCGGCGCGGCGCGCCAGTTGCCGCACGCCGTGCAACTCCGGAAAACAGGCCGCCAGCTGTTCCACCCATTCCAGCGAAAACCACACGACGACGGCCAGCATCGGCTGCGCGCTGTCGATGCGCTCGCTGGCCGACCATGTGTGCGGCAAATTCGGCCCCAGCAGCACCAGGTCGCCCGGTTCGAAATCGCCCAGGTGGTCGCCGATATAGCGTTGCCCCCGCGCATTGACCGTCAGGGTCAGCTCGAATTGCGGGTGGTAATGCCAGAGGAAGGGAATCGCATCGAGTTCGCGCCACAGCAAGCCCCAGGAGTGGCCCGTCGGAATCGTGACTTGTTCAAATAAAGGCGTCATTGTGACGTTTTAAAGAGGGTGATGGTCAGGATAGTATCAGTTTTGGTTGCTGCGCACGCATTTTATGCGGCACTGCCGGAGCACAATCTGTCCACACCAACACAGGAGACAGCGATGCAAAACCGATATCAGTACGGCGAAGACCGTCCCGGCAATCCGTCCGTGGCTTACACGGAACAGACCCAGTTGCGCGACATACAAAAACAGTTGCCCCTGCGTGTGCTGTCCGACAGCGATTTCCTGCACTGGCAAACCTACGGTTACGTCATCGTCAAGGATGCCGTGACGCCGGAACAGGTGCGCCGCACGACGGATTTCCTGTGGGAATTCCAGGGACTCGACCAGCACGACCCCTCCACCTGGAACCGGGACCAGCTGCGCGACCACGCGATGAAAGAGCTCAACGGTTCAGGCATGGTCGAGGCCTATCACAACCAGACCCTGTGGGATAACCGCCAGACCCAGCGCGTGTATGACGCCTTTGTCGACATCTGGGACCGTCAGGATTTGTGGGTGACCATCGACCGCGCCAACCTGAACACGCCGAACAATGGCAAGCGCAAGTTCGGCGGCTTCATCCACTGGGATGCCGACACCACGCTCGACCCGCTGCCCGTCAACGTGCAAGGCGTGCTGGCCCTGTCCGACACCTCGCCCGACAGCGGCGGCTTTCAATGCTATCCGGAATTGTTCAGCAACTTGTTGGCGTGGCGCAAGACCGTGCCGCAAGACCGCAACCCGTGGCAGCCTGACCTGACGACGGTGCCGTATCCGATGGAATTCATCGCCATGAAGAAAGGGGAGTTGTTGATCTTCAACAGCCTGCTGGCGCACGGCATCCGCCCGAACACGTCGACGGACCAGGTGCGCCTGGCGCAATACATTTCCTTCACGCCAGCCCAGGAAGACAATCAAGCCTTGCGCGACTGGCGCGTGCAAAGCTGGCGCGAGCGCAGCGCGCCGCAAGGCTATGCGTTTCCTGGCGACCCCGAGGAAAAGGAACAGCTGCGCTATCCGCAGGCGCAGCTGACTGCACTGGGCGAGAAGATCCTCGGCGCGCGCGGCTGGTAAGCGTGGCGCGACGTCCGATGGCATTGCCTGCCGGATAGACAATTGCCGGCAAATGCACGATCATGGCTTGACTTGCCATCGACCGAGGAAACGCATGAGTATCATCACCTGCATCGAAGACTTGCGCGTGCTGGCCCAGAAACGGGTGCCGCGCATGTTTTACGACTACGCCGATTCCGGTTCCTGGACGGAATCGACGTACCGCGCCAACAACAGCGATTTCGCCAAGATCAAGTTCCGCCAGCGCGTGGCCGTCAACCTGGAAAACCGCAGCCTGGCTTCGACCATGGTGGGCCAGCACGTGTCGATGCCGGTAGCCCTGTCGCCCACGGGCTTGACGGGCATGCAGCATGCGGATGGCGAAATTCTCGCGGCCCAGGCGGCCGAGCAATTCGGCGTGCCGTTCACCCTGTCGACCATGAGCATTTGTTCGATCGAGGACGTGGCGGCGAACACGACGAAACCGTTCTGGTTCCAGCTGTACGTGATGAAAGACCGCGAATTCATCAACCGCCTGATCGACCGCGCCAAGGCCGCCAAGTGCGGCGCGCTGGTATTGACGCTGGACTTGCAGGTGCTGGGCCAGCGCCACAAGGACTTGCGCAACGGCCTGTCGGCGCCGCCGAAACTCACCATTCCGAATATCCTCAACATGGCCACCAAGCCGCGCTGGGTGGCGGGCATGCTGGGCACGAAACGGCGCGGCTTCGGCAACATCGTCGGCCACGCCACGTCCGTGTCGGACATGTCGTCCCTGTCGGCCTGGACGCAGCAGCAGTTCGACCTGAGCCTGTCGTGGGCGGACGTGGAATGGATCAAGCAGCGCTGGGGTGGAAAACTCATCATCAAGGGCATCATGGACCCGGAAGATGCGCGCCTGGCCGTGGAAAGCGGCGCTGACGCGCTGATCGTCTCGAACCACGGCGGACGCCAGCTCGATGGCGCGCAATCGTCGATCGAAGCCTTGCCCGCCATCGTCGACGCCGTCGGCAGCCAGATCGAAGTGCACATGGACGGCGGCATCCGCTCCGGCCAGGACGTGATCAAGGCCGTGGCCCTGGGCGCCAGGGGCGTGTACATCGGCCGCCCGTTCCTGTACGGCCTGGGCGCCATGGGCGGGCCGGGCGTCACCAAATGCCTGGACATCATCCGCAACGAACTGGACTTGACCATGGCGTTCTGCGGCTTGCGCGACCTGCAGCAGGTGGACAAGAAAATCCTGCTGCCGGGAACGTTTTAAGCGGCAATCCGCACGATTTCAAAACCTTCCGATGCCTGGGGCGGCACGAAGTGGCGCGTGATGTCATCAAATTGCGCGTCGCTGGTGGAAAACGGGTGCAGCCCGCTGGCATTGCGCTGGCGCAAGCGCGCCTTGCATTCCTCATCCGTCACGTCGAGGTAATGCAGCACGTGCGGCGTGCCCGCCTGCTGGAACAGGTCGCGCATCCAGGCGCGGCTGGCCGGCGTATTCGCGGGGAAATCGAGGACGACGGACACGCCCGCCTGCAGCATCTGCAGGCACAAGGGGGCGATGGCCGCGCGCAGCCGCGCCGCGCAAGCCGCGTAGTCGGCCAGGCTGGCGATCTGGCCCGGATACAGTTGCGCCAGCAAGCTGTCTTCGCTGATGCGCACGGTGTGCGGCGCCGCCGCAAGGCGGGCGGTCAGGGTGGATTTGCCCGAGGCAATCTTGCCGCACACGAGGTGCAGGGTGGGCGTGGTGGGAACGGTGGTACCGGAAGTGGTTTGCATGGTCGCTCGCTGAAAGTGAAAAATAGTCTGCGAGACGTCTTGACCAGTTGCTGCAAATCAAAGCCGCCTCTCAGGCGGCTTGGTCAATGTCATTCCTGTCCAGCCACCATGTGTGAAATGGCGGCAATAATCGATGGCAGGGGCGGGAATGGCGATTGCATGGTGCAACGATGCCATGCAACGGTTGACGTTGTCAATTGTCCTGTTCGAATAACTGCCGGTACTGTGCATAGGGTTCCATGCCCATGCTGGCGCGGCGCTGCTCCAGGCGCTGCGGATCGTCGATGGGGCAGGGGAACGTCTTGCCGGTGCTATCCGTGCGGAACTGGCTGCCGTACAGCTGCGGCTGATTGTTGCTGCACAGGTCGCGGTCGATCGCCAGTGCCAGCTTCGAAGGCGTGATCTCTCCCCGTGCCGCTGCTGCGCGCATCAGGACCAGGCTGCTTTTGAGGAAGGCACTTGATCCATGCTGGGCGATCAGCCAGGCGCTGCCCGCCGCCTTGTAGCCGACCATTGTTTGCGTGGGCCAGCCTTTGCTGGCGATGATTTGCCGCAAGCGTTGCTCACGTGCTTCATCCGTGGCCAGCATGCGCTGGCGTGTGGCCAGGTCCGGCCCCGTTGGCGGGAATCCCGCGCGCAGGGCCTGGTCTTCCTGTTCCATGGTCCGCAATTCGGCTGCCAGCGCCGCTTCGGGCAGCGCGGCCGGATACAGCAGGAAGTCCAGCGCGCCCGCCGTGGCCGCGCTGAAGATGAGCTTGGGCTCCGCTTCCCAGCCCGGCGATTGCAGGAGCAGTGCCAGTGTGCTGTCTGCTGGCACATCAATGCGGTAGCGGCCATTTTCTACCGTGCCATGTATCTGCGGCTCGCCGTGCATGCGCTCGGCAACGATGCTGATGGCTTGCGGCAGCGGCGGGCCGTTGCTGCGGATGGTGCCGCTCAGTTCGAAGGCGCCCGCATGGACGCTGCAGCACAGCAGGATGGAGAAGGTCAGGCGTGGCATGGGAGTCCGTTCATAAATGGGGGAGGTCGAGCAAGGTCCACTTTTCGCGGAACGTGGCGTCATCGAGCGGCTGCACATGCGGGTCGTCTTGTCGGAACAGGCCGCCGATCAGCATATCCTGGATGGCGTCCGTGAAACCGCCGTATGGCGAGGCGCTACCCCACTGGCGTCGCGTGTGGGCGAAGACGACGGCGTCTTGCTGCGCCGCCAGCTGCGTCAAGGCGTGCCGCAAGGCGGCGGCCGCTTCCGGACCCATGTCCGTGGCGATGGCACACACCAGGCGCTGGCCAAATTGCAAGGGTTTGTCTGCCAGTCCCAGCAGCGACTCATTGGCCAGGGCGAGGAACACATCGGGCGCCTGGTCGTCCTTTTCGCAAATGGTCCAGGTGGGCGCCCACGCTTCCAGGCTCATGAAGCGGGCGTCGCGTGTTTCCGGCGTATGCGTCCACTTCGCGTGCGATTTGTCGTCCCAGCCCAGGCGGCCAAAGGAAATCGGCTTGCCCTTGGGATTGTATTGATGGCTGCGCACGCCGGGCTTACCCCTCGTCCGCGCTTGCTCCATGAGGCCATCGAGGCTGGCGGCGAACGGTGTCCATTGCGCCGCATCCCATAGCGGCGCCGCAGCGGGCGCGGCCAGCAGCAGGAATACTTCGTAATCACGTGAAAAAAACGCCATTCAGCTTTCTCGGCAAGTGGGTGGAAAATTGTGTCGCAATATTATAGTTGCGCTTGCGATAGGACGGCGCGCTGGCTGGGGCGCAGCAGGTAGACGCCGTACAGGCACAGGGGCAGCACGGCCAACAGGGCGATATACGGCAGGATAGACGCGCCGTCTTCGGCCGGGTTGGGCAAGGTGGCCGTCACCAGCGCGTAGTCCCACAAGCCATGCACGAGCACCATGGGCCAGATGGAGCGGGTGCGCAGGCGGATGGCCGCGTAGCCGACGCCCTGCAAGGTGGCGGCCACGGCTTGCCACAGGGCGCCGCTGACGTCGCCCGTGGCCAGGCCGTTGGCCGTATGGGCCAGGCCGAACAGTGCCGAGGACATCAGGACGGCGGGCCAGATGGCGTAGCGCTCCAGCATGCCTTGCAGCAAGATGGCGCGGAACATCAGCTCTTCCGAGACGGCCACCAGCGCCGCATTGCAAGCGACGATCAGCAGCACGCGCGGCTGCGGCCAGCCGCCGGCCCAGGCCAGCAACAGCATCAGCAGCGCATACAGCAGGGGCGGCGAGACGAGCCACAGCGTTTTCCATGGCTGCGGCGCGCACAGGCCCGCGGCGCGGCGCCGGCTTGAGGCCAGCAGCAGCGCCAGCGCAAATAGGGCGGCCAGCGCCCACGACAGGCCGATGCGGCCGGTGACGGCGGCGCCCGGCAAGGCGTAGCCGGCCGCTTCCAGCCAGCGGCCGCCCAGGCTCAAGCCCAGCCAGATGGCCAGTGCGATGAGGGTGACCGGCATGGTGAGGGCGATTCTTTTCCCTGACATGGGCGGCGTCATGCTGCTGGTCCGCCGCTGCTGACGCTGACGCGGTTGCGGCCCGTATTTTTCGACTGGTACAGCAAGGCGTCGGCCTGGCGTATCAGCTCGCTGCTGTCGCTGCAGCGCTCCCGTGCGGGCTGCAGCGTGGCCGCGCCCAGGCTGACGGTCACGACGCCGTTCGCGCTGGCCGCATGGGCAATCTGCAAGGCTTCCACGCCCGAGCGGATGGCTTCCGCCACGTCCAGCGCGCCCGCAGCGTTGGTGTCGGGCATGATCACGGCGAACTCTTCGCCGCCATAGCGTGCCGCCAGGTCTTCGGTCCGGCCGACGCTGAGGGCCACGGCGCCGGCAACTGCCTGCAGGCACTCGTCGCCCGCCACGTGGCCATACTGGTCGTTGAATTTCTTGAAGAAATCCACATCGAGCATGATCAGCGACACTTCATGGCCGCTGCGCTGGGCGCGCTTCAATTCCTGTGCCAGCGTCTCGTCGAAACAGCGGCGGTTGGCCAGTCCCGTCAAGCCGTCTTGCGACGCCCGCGCCGCCAGGTCCGCATTCGCGTGCCGCAGCTCCGCCGTGGCCAGGCGCAGGCTGGCTTCGATGCGGTCGCGTACGGCAATCTGCCGCATCAGCTTGCGGAACAGGTAGATCAGCGCCGCTCCCGCCGTCAGCGACGCCAGCACGATTTGCATGCTCAGCTTTTGCCACTCGGCGAAGACGTCTTCCTTCGAGAGCCCCGCCGCCACGATGACGGGAAAGCGTTCCAGGTGGCGATAGCTGTACAGCCGTTCGATTTCGTCCACCTTCGCCGTCATCATGGCCGTGCCGACAGGTCCTTTTTCGCGGTAGGCGCGCAAGAGTGCGCCCGACGAAATATCCATGCCGATGACATTGGGCTGGAACGGCCGCCGGTAAATCAGCGTGCCGTCGTCGAGGGCAAAGAATGCCGTGCCCGTGTTGCCAAGGTTGAGGCTATCGTAGATGCGTTCGAAGGAGGCGAGCCCCAGGGTGACCAGCACCACGCCGGCAAAGGAACCGTCCGCCAATTCCACCCGGCGCGACACGGGCAAGACCCATTGCCCGCTGGATTTGCTGCGCACGGGTGCACTGATGCGGCTGCCCAGCTGCGCATGCGTCTTGTGATAGGTGAAATAATCGCGGTCGGCGTTGTTGCCGTCCTGCCTGGCGCCGGACGAGGTGGCCAGCCAGTCCCCCTGGCTGTCAAAAATGAAGACGCCGGCAATTTCCACGATATTCCTCGACAGCTGCTGCAGGTGCGATTGCAAGCGCTCGCCCGTGGCGTCATTATTGCCTTCGTTGCGGACGTGTTCGACGATATCTTCCAGCATGACATCGGCGACTTCCAGTTCCATGTAGGCTTGCGTGGCAAGGGCGCGCGCCATGTTTTCCGTCGCCGCGCTGCTCTCGCGCAGGCGGACTTCGCGCGAAGACCAGACGATCCAGATGGTCATGCCCAGCAGCATGGCGCACATGCAGAAGAAGGCGATGCTGGCCCAGACGATCACTGGCCGCTTGTGCCTGCTCAAGACCTCGGGCTGCGCCGGCAGGGTGCCCGCCGCGTCCTTGTTTGTTGCATCCTTTACTGCATCCATAGGCGAATCATGAAGTTGCATCAATGATATGGTGGAAATATTGCCATACTACATTAAAAGCAGGCGCACAAAATTGCCACATCGTTATAGTTGCATGGAATAATAAGCCTTCGTCCGTTTGCAGCCAGACTGGAGAGCCATGACCTACAGCAAGACCATCACTACTGAACGATTGATCCTGCGCAAGCCGCAACCGTCCGATGAGGCGGCGCAGTTCGCCATGCATTCCGATCCCGAAGTGATGCGCTATTTCAGCGAACCACCCTGGGAAGACACGGGCCGCGCCGCGCGCCAGATTGCCGAGGACATCGCCGCTTTCGAGAAAGAGGAATTCTTCCGCTTCGCCGTCGAGCTGAAGGCGACGGGCGAATACCTGGGCAGCTGCAGCCTGTTTTCCGAGCACCGCCAGAACCGCCGCGCCGAGATCGGCTACGCGCTGGGCCGCCCGTACTGGGGCAAGGGCTATATGCACGAAGCGCTGTCGGCGCTGCTGGAATTCGCCTTCATCGACCGCGACCTGAACCGCCTGGAAGCCGATATCGACCCGCACAACGCCGGTTCGGCCAGCGCCCTGGAACGCCAGGGTTTCAACAAGGAAGGTTTTCTGCCCGAACGCTGGATCGTCGGTGGCCAGGTCAGCGACTCGGCGCTGTATGGCTTGCTGCGCCGCGAGTGGGAAGCGCGGCGCAAGGGCGCCGCGTGAGCGGACAGGTTGGCGACGCGTTCCAGCAAACGCCAAGCCGCAGCTGAGGAGGATGCCGGGCGATGATCGCTGTCGATCTACCCGCTTCAGGCCACCCGCTGGTGACCTTGCGCCCGCTGGAATGCAGCGACGCGCCCGCCTGGTATGCCTACCTGGCCGACCCTGTCGTCGTGGAGCACACGAGCTGGAACTTGCAGTGCGCCGACGATCTGCAGGCCAATTTCGATGACTATGCATCGGCCCAGCCATCGTCGTCCCTTCGGCTGGCTGTCGTGCTGCACGACGGGGGCCGGCTGGTGGGCACGGTCGGCTTCAATGCCATTTCCCCGCAGCACGGCACGGCTGAAATCGCCTACGATCTTGCTCCTGCCGTGTGGGGACAGGGCGTGGCCACGTCCGTCGTGAACGCTGTCGTGGATTGGGGTTTCCAGCGCCTCGGCTTCCTGCGCATCCAGGCAACCGTGCTGGAAAGCAATGAACGGTCGATGCGTGTGCTCGAACGCTGCGCTTTCGAGCGGGAAGGCTATCTGCGCTGCTACCGGCAAATTCGCGGAAGATCCGGCAATTTCTGGCTGTATGCGCGCATTGCCGGCATGCGATGAATAAACTTCCCCTGAGTATCCTGCTGGTGGAAGACCACCTGGCCATCGCGCGCCAGGTGCTCGATTTCCTCGACGGCTTGCGCTGGCAGACGGACCATGCGGGCACGGGTACGCTGGCCGTGCAATTGGCCACGCGCAACAGCTATGACGTGGTGCTGCTGGACCTGAACCTGCCCGACATGGATGGTTTGCAAGTGTGCCGCGCCATCAAGGCGGCCGCGCCCAGCAATGTGCCGATTTTGATGCTGACGGCGCGCGATGCGTACGAAGACAAGGCGCGCGGCTTTCGCGATGGCGCCGATGATTACCAGACCAAGCCGTTCGACTTGCGCGAAGTGGCCTTGCGCTGCGAAGCGCTGGCGCGCCGGCAGCAGTTGCACGTGCACCAGGAAATGCGCGTGGGACCGTTCACCTTGCAGACGCGCGCAGGGCGCGCCCTGTATGGCGACGCACCGCTGCCATTGACGCAGACGGGTTTCAAGATATTGCTGCTGCTGTGCCGCGAATACCCGCACGCCGTCTCGCGCTCGGCCTTGCTGCAGCAGCTGTGGGGCAGCCAGCCGCCCGACAGCGATGCGCTCAAATCGCACATCTATGCGCTGCGCAAGCAGCTGGAGTTGCTTGGCGGGGCTGGCGCGGCTAGCATGCTGGTGACCATACCGCAGCTGGGCTACCGCCTGGCCTTCGACGCTGCGGCATCGTCATGAGCAAGTCGATCCGGCAGCGCCTGTTTGCCGCCCTGGCCGGCTTCACCATCCTGCTGTGCCTATGCTACACGGGCCTGGCGCTGGTGATTGCCTACGTCACGGAAGACATGCTGGTGCAGCGCCTGCTCGAGCGCGAAGCGGCGGCCGTCAGCATGCGCTGGCAGCAGCATGGCAAGCTTACGCCTTCTGGCAGCGACCTCATCACGGTTTATGGCAGTTACCTTGACTTGCCTCAAGCGGTGCGTGCGCACGTGCCGCCGTCCGCCCCGCGCGGCGAAGTGTTTACGACGACGGGCCAGCATTATCACGTGCTGGCGCTCGATATCGTTGCCGGCGGCCAGCCGCAGCGCGCGTACCTGCTGGCCGACGTGGCGCCCGTGCTGGTGGTCTCGCGCCTGGCGCGGGAAGTGGGCGGCGTCGTGGCTGGCGTGGCGCTGGCGCTGATCGGCCTGGCCCTGCTGCTGGCGTACTGGCTGGCGCGGCGCCTCGTGCTGCCCTTGCAGAGATTGGCTCAGGAAGCGCGCCGGCTGGCGCCCGGCGGCGCCGTCCATTTCAGCGAGCGCGACCGCCCCGATGAGATCGGTTTCCTGGCGCGCCGCCTGGAAACCACCTTTGCCGAACTGCAGGCGGTGTTGCGGCGCGAACAGGCTTTTACCCGCGACGTCAGCCATGAATTGCGCACGCCGCTGACCCTCATGCACAACACCCTGGCGCTGGACTATGTGCAGCCGCTGGGCAAGCAGGAGCAGGCGCAGCTGCGGCAATCCACGGACGAGATGCGCGCCACCATCGACGCGCTGTTCGCGCTGGCGCGGGCCGAGCAATTGCCGGGCGACGTGGTCGAATTGCGCGGCTGCATCGAGCAATGCCTGCTGCGCCTGCTTGACGAACACCCTTGGGATGCCAGCCTGCTGACCCTGGACTTGCCCGAGCGGCTGGAGGTGGTCGGCAATCCGCAACTGGTCATGTTGCTCCTGAATAATTGCCTGGCGAATGCGTTGTTCCATGGCGGCCCCGATAGCCGCATCGGTATTGCGTTTGCACAAGGTTGCCTGAGCATCCAGAATACCGTGCAGCCGGGGCAAGCGCCACGCATCCACGGTTTCGCGCATGGTCAGGACCTGCTGCTGCGCCTGGCAAAAGCCATGCACTGGGACATTGTTTTCCATCCGGGCGCGACGCAGTTCCGTGTCGCCATCGTTCTGGCCCGGGCGCAATAAAGTCGGTGGATTTCACCGCGATTTCACCGGTGCCTGCGTAAGCTGCAAGCTCTTGATTAACGGAGGAAACCGCATGAAATTTCTGATCAGCCTGCTTGTGCTGGCCTGCACCAGCATCCCTGCGCTGGCGCAAGTGACCAGCATTGTCCACAAGGATGAAAAACGCCGCTACATCGTCTACACGCCGGCTGCGTATCAAAGCCAACCTCAGAAGACCTTTCCCGTCGTCTTCAATTTCCATGGCGGCGGCATGAGCATGGCGGAACAAATGCTGTACACGCAGATGAACAAGACGGCCGAGCGGCACCAGTTCATCGTTGTGTATCCGCAAGGCATCAAGCAGGATTGGAACGTGGGCTTCGGCATGGATTACCTTGCGGGCACGGACGACGTCGGCTTTACGCAAGCGATGTTGAGCAAACTCAAGCAGGATTACCGCATCGACGAGCAGCGCGTGTATGCCACGGGCCTGTCGCGCGGCGGTTTCTTTGCCCTGCGCCTGGCAGCCGAACTGCCGCAACAGTTCGCCGCCGTCGCCTCGGTGGGGGCGCCCATGCCGGAACCGGTACGGCAGCATCACAGGAAGGCGGACAAGGTCGGCATGCTGCTGATACAGGGCACGGCCGACAAGGTGGTCGCGTATGGGGGCAAGGATGGCGGCTATCTCTCCGCCGAGGATACGTTCGACTACTGGCGCCAGCACAACGGCATCGAAGGTGCCAGGCCGCAGCCGCGCCTGCTCCCTGGCCCCGCAGGCGACGCCACGCAAGTGAGCTGGCTGGAGCAGGGCGCCGCTGGCGCCAGCGTGGCCTTGATCACCGTCAAGGAAGGCGGCCACACGTGGCCGGGCGCCGATGCTTTCAACGTCGGCCTGCCCATCGGCAAGACCACGCGCGCCATCGATGCGAATGAGGTCATGTGGGAGTTTTTCAGCCGCCATCGCCGTTGACGCCATGCTAGGATGGCGGCGCATGGCGTAACCATCAGGCAACAGGAAAGGCAGGGACAGTGGCATTATCAACAGCAGGCATCGCGGCCATGGCCGCGGCAATCTTTGCCAAGCCCGGCGCGGCCGTGGCGCAGGCGTATTCGCAGATGGAACGGGAAACGCTGTATTTCCACTCGCCTGCCGAGCTGTGCGCGTATGCGGCCAGGCTGGAGGCCGAAGGGGCCGGCGAGGTGTTCCTTGCCGTGCATTACCCGGACATGGCCGGGCACTTTGCCCCGCGCCGTATCGCCCTCGACCCGGCCAAGTGCGGCGGCCTTACCTACCGTTACGTGTGCGAAGGCTGGGGCGTCATCCGCGTCTACCTGCGCCTGTCCAGCGGCAAGGGACTGGCCTCGCATGTGAGCGCCAATTCGCAGAAGCGCGCGGAAAAATGGCAGCCCCTTTACCCGGACTTGGGCCAGACCGATGCGTGGGACTGGGTCGCCGTGGGCCGCCATGAACGCCGCCTGATCCGCGTGCTGAAGCAGGCCGTGGCGCACGATGCGGCGGCAGGAGGCTCGGCATGACAGGCGTGATACCCATCCACCCGGCCGCCATCTTTTGCCGTTCCCTGGCGCAGCTTTCCGCCATGCTCGACAAGACCGGCACCGCGCCGCACATGCTGGCGGCGCGCCTGCACCCCGACATGCTGCCATTCGCCCAGCAAGTGCGCGCGGCCGTGAGCTTTTCCCTGCGCGGCTGCTGCCCGCTGGCGGGGCTGGCCGTGGCCGATTTCAGCGCCGCCGCCAGCCTGCAGGAACAGATCGCACACACCATGCGCTACCTCAAGGACATTCCCGTGGAGCGCTTCGACGGGCCGCCGGAGCGCATCTGCCGCGACCGCGCCGGCTTCGCCGACATCGCGCTGCCGGCCGATGAATTCTTGCAGCTGTACATCCTGCCGAATTTCTACTTTCACTTCAGCATGGCGTATGCGATTGCGCGCAGCGCCGGCGCGGCCATCGGCAAGGGCGATTTCGATGGCTATCACGCGTATGCGCCGGGGTTTTCCTTCGAGCGGCCTGCCGCGCCGTAGTTCCTACAAGCCCGCGTCTTTCCACGACGCCAGTCCCAGCCGCTTCAACAGCCGGCCCGACAGTCCGCAGCTCCAGCAACTGATCTGGATTTGCCGCTGCCGCGCCGGTTCCGCATGCCAGGCTTGCTCGGCGTAGTCGAGCAGGGCGTCGCTGAGGGCGGAGTCGTCGGCGACGGGCGGCAGGCGCGACATCAATTCAAGCACGCCGTGGGCGGGCTCCTTGATCTGCAGCAAACCGGCCAGCAGGGCGCGCAGGACGGCGCCGTCGATGTTGCTGCTTGCTTGCGTGAAACGCTGCTGCCAGCACGGGCCGCGCGCCTGCCACAGGGCCAGCAGCGCGGGCACGTCGGAGGACTGCAGTTGCCGGATCAGCTCGTCCGCCTCGAGAAACAGATCGAGGCGGTCGTATTCATCGTCGTCGCTGCACAGCAGTTCATCCAGCTCGTTTAACAGGCTCATGCCACCACGTTCGTCGGTGTACCCCGTTCGAACGCTTCCACGTTGCCGATCAAAATGTCGGCCAGCTTTTGCATGGCTTCGCCGCTGGCCCAGGCCGTGTGCGGCGTGAGGATGAAGTTGGGCAGGCGCAAATTGAGCAGCGGGTTGTCGGGCGGGGGCGGCTCCTTGGACAGCACGTCGAAACCGGCGCCGGCGATCACGCCGTTTTTCAAGGCCTCGGCCAGTGCCGCTTCATCGACGAGGCCGCCCCTCGCCGTGTTGATCAATAGCGAGGTCGGCTGCATGCGCGCCAGTTCCTTTGCCCCGATGATGTTGCGCGTGGTGTCCGTCAGCGGCAGGTGCAGGCTCAGCACGTCGGAACTGGCCAGCAATTCGTCGAAGCCCACTTCCTTCACGCCATCTTCATTGATGGGCGAACGGTTGTGCACGATCACCTGCATGCCGAAGGCGCGGCCCAGCTGGGCCACGGACTTGCCCAGCGCGCCATAGCCCAGCAAACCCAGGCGGCTGCCGGCCAGGTCGCGGATCGGGTGGCCGAACAGGCAGAAGCGGTCGGACGCCTGCCACAGGCCCGCTTCCACGTCCGCGCGGTAGGCGACCAGCTGGCGGCGCAGGGCCAGCATCAGGGCCAGCGTGTGTTCGGGCACGGTGGCGCGCGCATAGTCGCGGATATTCGCCACGACGATGCCCCGTTCGCGGCAGGCAGCCAGGTCGAGGATATCCGTGCCCGTGGCGGCCACGGCGATCATTTGCAGGTCCGGCAACTGCGCCAGCTCGGCCGCGCGCAGTGGCACCTTGTTCGTGATGGCGATGGTGGCGCCTTGCAAACGGGAAACGGTCTCTTCGCTGCCCCGCGTGTGCGGGTATTCCTGCCAGCGGTGCGCGAAGGCGGGCGGGCGCACGGTGGCGATCAGGCTGTCGCGGTCGAGAAAGACGATGCGGTGCGGGTGCGGCGATGTGCTTGCTGCGGTCATGGCTGGGCCTCGGTCTGGGTGGCGCGCGCGCTGGGAAGGCTGCTCTTGCCCTTGAGCTGCGTGGCCGGGTGGTTGGTAAACATGTCGGCGACCCATTCGACAAACACGCGCACCTTGGCGGACAGATGGCGGTTGGGCGGATAGATCACGTGGATGGGCAGCGGGTCGGATTCCCATTCGCTGAGCAATTCCACCATTTTGCCTTGTTCTATCAGGGGCGCAAGCATGAAATGCGTCATTTGCACGATGCCCAGGCCCGCCAGGCCGGCGGCCGTGTAGGCATTCGAATCGTTCAGGGCGATATGGCTGGGCATGGCGATCTGGATGCGGTCGCCGGCGCGCGTGAAATCCCAATCGAAGGTTTTACCGGTCTTGGCGGAGAAAAAATTCACGCCCCGGTGCTGCGCCAGGTCGTCCGGATGCAGCGGCGTGCCGTACCGCGCCAGGTAGCCGGGCGAGGCGCAGGTCATGAAGTGCAGCACGCCGACCCGGCGCGCGATCAGGTTCAGGTCGCCCAATTCGCCGCCGCGCACGGCGCAATCGACGCCTTCCTCGATCAGGTCGACGGGGCGGTCGCTGCAGCCCAGTTCCAGCGAGATGTCCGGGTAGCGGGCAAAGAAGTCGGGCAGGGCGGGGATGATCAGTTCGCTGGCCAGGGCCGTGGGCGCATCCACGCGCAGCCGCCCGCTGGGGCTCAAACGCGTGCGCGACAGCGATTCCTCCGCCTCGCGCACATCCGACAGGATGCGCACGCAGCGTTCGTAATAGGCGGCGCCATCGGACGTGATGCTGACGTGGCGCGTGGTGCGGTTGAGCAACTTAACCGACAGGCTCGCTTCCAGCGACTGGATCAGGGTCGAGACGGTGGCTTTCGGCAGCTGCATGTTTTCCGCCGCGCGCGTAAAGCCGCCCGCATCGACGACTTGGATGAAAACTTCCATGGCTTGCAGCTTGTTCACTTGATTCCTTATCACTTTATGCTTGATTATTCATAATCCTGAACAATCAATTCGTCATTGCACTCTTTATCAGATTGTAGATCAAGTCTATAGTTGTTGTACTGCAGCATAAATGTAGATGCCGCAGGAAGTTCACAGGAGAAAAATCATGGGTCATCGGAATGGAATCTTTGCAGTGCTTGCTCTCGCTATGAGCTCGCTCGCTCTGGCCGCGATGGTATCGACGGATGCATACTCGATGGCGGCGCAAAGCGAAGCCAGCGGTTATAGCGCCCTGACCCATGAAGTGGGCGGCGTCGCCCTGTTGTGCCTGAACGACACGGTGCTCGATGCTGCGGTGCAGCCGGTGGTGGCGCAATGAGCTTTGCCGACACCGCGGCCGAACTGGCACCTGGCCAGGCGCTGAAGATACGCGACATCCAGGTGCAGGGCGCGCAGGATGCCCTCGGCGCGCGCGTCTACACGGCCGGCGTGCCGGGCGCCAAGCAGCCGAACCTGATGGTCTTCTTCCATGGCGGCGGCTTTGTCGACGGCGACCTGGACGATGCAGACGACTTCCTGCGCTGCCTCGTGCTGAGCAATCCCGACCACGTGGTGCTGGCCGCGAACTACACCTTGGCCCGCGTGCGGCCATTTCCCGCCGCCGTGGAAGACGCGCATGCCGTGCTGCTGTGGGCAAAAAAGAACAAGTCCAAGCTGGGCTGGACGGGCAAGCAGATGGTCGTGTCGGGCATCGAGGCGGGCGCCAACCTGGCCGCCGTATGCGCGATGATGTCGCGCGACCGGGGCGGACCGCCCCTCGCGGGCCAGGTGCTGATCATGCCGATGCTCGACCCCGGCCTGTCGACCTGCTCGATGCGCTCCTTGCCGACCTGTCCCGACCTGGCCGAAGTGGCGGACCAGTGCGCCGCCGCCTACCGCGGCTACCTGCCGAATGCCGCTGACCGTACCCACCCGTACGCGTCGCCATTGCAGTCGAGCCGCCTGAAGAACCTGCCGCCAGCCTTGATCTTGTCCAGCGAAGACGACCCATTGCGCGACGAGGCTGAACAATACGGCAGCAAATTGATCGCCTGCGGCATCAAGACGACCGTGCGGCGCATGGCCGCCGCGCCGCTGCAAGACGCCACCGCCCGCAATGAGTGCGCGTGCAAGGTACAGGTATTGAGCGAAATTAGCAGTTTCGTCGCCGGACTGGGGCAGGAGCCCGAGTCATGACGCCGCCATCCGCGGCACCGCAAAAAAACTTACACTAATCAGTTTACTTTTTGAGTTTTGGTTGCTACACTACGCAGTGTAGTTCCCTTCCTGCCTGAGTTGTGCGTTCGCACAGCCAGCTTCGTCGTCCCCGTCCGCTTTTAAGCAGCTGGCGGCCTGTTTACCTTTGATCGAGCGCCGTCGGGCGCCATGGCACCACCATTCACTTTTTCAGTTGGGTTGCTTCCTGCCGCCCATACCATTAGAAATTTTCATAAAACAGGGAAATAAAATGAAAAACGTTCAACAATTTTCCACTCTGCTCAAGCCCCTGGCTGCCTCGCTCGCGCTGGCAGGTCTGGTGGCCGTGAGCCTGGCCGGCTGCGATTCGGCCAACAGCAAGGTGCCCGACGCGCCAGCGGCCGGCGGCCCGCCCATCTCGGCCGCCGCCGTGGTGGAAAAACAGATCACGGAAACGCAGGAATTCTCGGGCCGCCTGGAAGCGATCGAGCGCGTGGAAATCCGTTCGCGAGTCGGCGGCTTCATCACGGCCGTCAACTTCAAGCCGGGCAGCGAAGTCAAAAAAGGCGATGTCCTGTTCGTCATCGATCCGCGCCCATTCCAGGCCGAAGTGTCGCGCGCCGAAGGCACGGCTGCCTCGGCCCGCGCCAAGGCGGAACTGGCCAAGCTGGAACTGTCGCGCGCTGAAAAGCTGCTGGCGGAAAAAGCCATCGCCCAGCGCGAATTCGATGAAAAAGCGTCGGGCTTGAAAGAGCTGGACGCGAACGCCCGCTCGGCGCAAGCCGCCTATGAAGCGGCCAAGCTGAACCTGTCGTACACGCAGGTGCAGGCGCCGATCAGCGGCCGCGTCAGCAAGGCGGAAATCACCGTCGGCAACCTGATCGACGCTTCCGCCATCCTCACCTCCGTGGTGTCGACGGACCGCATCTACGCCAGCTTCGACGGCGATGAAGATACGTACCTGCGCGTGGCCGGCACGGCGCAAAAGGGTACGCCCGTCACCGTCAAGGTGGGCCTGGCCAACGAAACGGGCTTCCCGCATGAAGGCAAGCTGGAATTCGTCGACAACCAGCTCGATCCGGCCACGGGCAGCGTGCGTATGCGCGCCACCTTCGCCAACGCCGAGCGCCAGCTGGTGCCGGGCCTGTTCGCGCGCATCCAGCTCGACGGCGGCAACGGCCCGCAGGCGCAAAGCACGGCGCTGTTGATCAGCGACCGCGCCGTCGGCACGGATCAAAGCCGCAAATACGTGTACGTGGTGGGCGCCGACAACAAGGCCGAATACCGCGCCGTGAAGCTGGGCCCGAATTCGGACGGCTTGCGGGTGGTGCGCGAAGGCTTGAAGGCGGGCGAAAAGATCGTCGTCAACGGCTTGCAGCGGGTGCGTCCAGGCGCCCCGGTGACGCCGCAGATGGTGGCCATGGATTTCGACCCGACCGCGCCTGTCGCTCCCGCAAAACCTGAAGTAAAAGACGCCAAGATCGCCGCGAAAGCAGCATCGACTTCCAAGGAATAAACATGAATTTTTCCCGCTTTTTCATCGACAAGCCGATTTTCGCGGCGGTGCTGTCGATTGTCATATTCGTGGCCGGGCTGCTGTCGATTTTCGGCCTGCCCATCTCCGAATATCCCGACGTCGTGCCGCCATCCGTGGTGGTGCGCGCGCAATACCCGGGCGCCAACCCGAAAGTGATCGCCGAAACCGTGGCTGCGCCGCTCGAAGAGCAGATCAACGGCGTCGAGAACATGCTCTACATGTCCTCGCAAAACACGTCCGATGGCGCGATGATGCTGACCGTGACCTTCAAGATCGGCACCAACGTCGAGCAGGCCGAGACGCAGGTGCAGAACCGCGTGCAGCGCGCCTTGCCGCGCCTGCCCGAGGAAGTGCGCCAGATCGGCGTGACGACCGTCAAGTCGTCGCCCAACCTGACCATGGTGGTGCACCTGGTCTCGCCCAACAAGCGCTATGACGATATGTACCTGCGTAACTACGCGGTGCTGAACGTCAAGGATCAATTGGCCCGTTTGCCCGGCATGGGCGACATCCAGATCTTCGGCGCCGGCGACTACGCGATGCGCATCTGGCTCGACCCGCAAAAGGTAGCGGCGCGCGGCATGACGGCCAATGACGTCGTCGACGCGATCCGCGAGCAGAACGTGCAGGTGGCCGCCGGCGTGATCGGCGCCTCGCCAGCAAAGAACTCGGACTTCCAGCTGACCGTCAATACCCAGGGCCGTCTGCAGACGCCAGAGGAATTCGGCGCCATCATCGTGCGCACCAATGCCGACGGCGCCGTGACGCACCTGAAGGACGTGGCGCGCGTGGAAATGGGCGCCAACAGCTACTCGCTGCGTTCGCTGCTGAACAATAATCCTGCCGTCGGCATGGGTATTTTCGAAGCGCCGAATGCCAACGCGCTGCAACTGTCTTCCGACGTGCGCGCCAAGATGGACGAGCTGAAAAAAGACTTCCCGCAAGGCGTGGAATACCGCATCGAGTACGACCCGACGCAATTCGTGCGCTCGTCCATCGAAGCCGTGATCCATACCTTGCTGGAAGCCATCGCCCTGGTGGTGCTGGTGGTGATCATCTTCCTGCAAACCTGGCGCGCATCGATCATTCCGCTGCTGGCCGTTCCCGTGTCGATCGTCGGTACCTTTGCCGTGATGCTGGGCTTCGGCTTCTCGATCAATACCTTGTCGCTGTTCGGCCTCGTGCTGGCCATCGGTATCGTCGTCGATGACGCCATCGTGGTGGTGGAAAACGTCGAACGCAACATCGAGGAAGGGCTGTCGCCGCGCGACGCCACCATCCAGGCCATGAAAGAGGTCAGCGGTCCCATCGTCGCCATCGCCCTGGTGCTGTGCGCCGTGTTCGTGCCGATCGCCTTCGTGCCCGGTTTGTCCGGCGAGTTTTACCGTCAGTTCGCGCTGACGATCGCCATTTCGACCGTGATTTCCGCTTTCAGCTCGCTGACCCTGGCGCCAGCCCTGTCGGCAGCGTTGCTGAAACCGCACGATGCGCCGAAAGACGCGCTGACGCGCGGCATGGACATGGTCTTCGGGCGCTTCTTCGCTTGGTTCAACCGCTTCTTCGGCCGCGCTTCGCACCGCTATGAAGCGGGCGTGAAGGGCGTGTTGGGCCGCAAGAGCGCGTCGCTGGGCGTGTATGCGCTGCTGGTCGTTGCCGCCATCTTCACCTTCAAGTCCGTGCCGGCCGGCTTCGTGCCAGCGCAGGACAAGCAATACCTGGTGGGCTTTGCGCAATTGCCTGACGCCGCTTCGCTGGACCGCACGGAAGATGTCGTGCGCCGCATGTCCGACGTCATCAAGTCGGTGCCTGGCGTCGAATCGACCATCGCCTTCCCCGGCCTGTCGATCAACGACTTTACCAACGCGCCGAACGCCGGCATCGTGTTCGCCACCCTGAAGCCGTTCGATGAGCGCAGCAGCAAGGAATTGTCGGGCGGCGCCATCGCGGCCGAGATCAACAAGCGCCTGGGCGGTATCCAGGATGCCTTCATCATGGTCTTCCCGCCGCCGCCCGTCAACGGCCTGGGCACCATCGGCGGCTTCAAGATGATGATCGAAGACCGCGGCAACCTCGGTTACGACGCGCTGTACAACGCCACCCAGTCGCTGGCCGCGAAAGCGTACCAGACGCCGGAACTGGCGGGCGTGTTCTCGGGCTACCAGATCAACGTGCCGCAGCTGTTCGCCGACGTCGACCGCGTGAAAGCCAAGCAGATGGGCGTGCAGCTGCAAACGATTTACCAGACCTTGCAGATCAACCTCGGTTCGCTGTACGTGAACGACTTCAACCAGTTTGGCCGCACCTACCAGGTGCGCGTGCAAGCCGATGCCGCGTTCCGTTCACATGCACAGGATATCGCGCAGCTGAAGGTACGCAATGACAAAGGCGAAATGATCCCGCTGTCGTCGTTGATGCGCGTCAAGGATAGCTATGGTCCGGACCGCGTGCAGCGCTACAACGCGTATGCCGCAGCCGATTTCAACGGAGGCGCCGCGCCTGGCGTGTCGAGCGGCCAGGCGCAAGCCGCGCTGGAACGCATCGCCAAGGAAGTGCTGCCGCAGGGGATTTCGTATGAGTGGACGGAGCTGACCTACCAGGACATTTTGTCCGGCAATACGATGATCTATGTCTTCCCGCTGTGCGTGCTGCTGGTATTCCTGGTGCTCGCTGCCCAGTACGAAAGCTGGACCCTGCCGCTGGCCGTGATCCTGATCGTGCCGATGTCGATCCTGTGCGCGCTGTTGGGCGTCAAATTGACCGGTGGTGACAACAACGTGTTCACCCAGATCGCGCTGTTCGTGCTGGTGGGGCTGGCATCAAAAAATGCCATCCTGATCGTGGAATTTGCCCGCGAACTGGAAGAGCATGGCCGCACCGTCGTGCAAGCGGCGCTGGAAGCGTGCCGTCTGCGTCTGCGTCCGATCCTGATGACGTCGATCGCTTTCATCATGGGCGTGGTGCCCCTGGTGTTCTCGCACGGCGCCGGTTCGGAAATGCGCCATGCCATGGGCGTCGCGGTCTTCGCCGGCATGCTGGGCGTGACCTTCTTCGGCCTGTTCCTGACGCCCGTGTTCTACGTACTGCTGCGCACCCTGGCGCAGCGTTTTGAGAAAAAACCAGCCGCCGCTGTCGCCAAGCCAACTGCTGCGCCAGCGCTGGACCTGGAAGGAGATATATATTGAAAACCAAGGAAATCATCCGGCGCGCGGCGCCCGTCTTGAGCGCCATGGCCGCCGCAGTTTTGCTGGCCGCCTGCGCGGCGCCCGAGTTCAAGCAGCCGCAGATCGAGACGCCGGCGGCGTTCAAGGAAGCGCAGGCGCCCGCCGTGCAGACGGCGGCCGACGGCACGCGCTGGAAGCAGGGCGTGCCGGCCGAGCGCCAGGCGCGCGGGGAATGGTGGCTGGCGTTCAATGATCCGGCTTTGACTGGCCTGATCAACGAGGCAACGCAGGCGAACGCCAACCTGGCCGTCGCCGCCGCCCGCGTCAAGCAGGCGAGGGCGATTGCCGGCATCGCCGAAGCGGACCGCATCCCGCAAGTGGGCGTGAACGTGGGCGGCCAGCGCAACCGCGCTTCCGCCGTGTCGCTCGGCTTGCCGAACGGCGCGCCGGTGGCGGCCACCAACGTCTACCAGGCCAACCTGACGGCCAGCTACGAAGTCGATCTGTTCGGCAGGGTGGCATCGAACGTCAGCGCCTCGCGCAGCGATGCGCTGGCCGTGGAAGCGACTTACCGCTCCGTGCTGCTGTCCTTGCAGGCCGACGTGGCGCAAACCTACTTCCAGCTGCGCGCCACGGATGCGGAACTGGCGACATTGGCCCAGACGGTGCGCCTGCGCGAAGAGAGCGTGCATGTGAACCAGCGCCGCTATGACCTGGGCGACATCGGCGAATTCGATCTGTCCCGTGCCCGCACGGAGCTGTCGACCACGCGCGCCGAAGCCATCGGCCTGCAGCGCCAGCGCGCGACCAGCGAACATGCGCTGGCCGTCCTGCTGGGTAAACCGGCCGCCAGCTTCACGGCGACCGTCAACCCGCTGCAGGACAGCGGCTTCCTGCCCGTGATCCCGGCCGGCATGCCGTCGTCCCTGCTGGAACGCCGTCCCGACATCGCATCGGCGCAGCGCACCATGGAAGCGTCGAATGCCCGCATCGGCGTGGCGAAATCGGCCATGTTCCCCGCGTTGACCTTGAACGCTTCCGGTGGCGGCGCGTCCGATACGTTCTCGGACATCTTCAAGTGGAGCAGCCGCTCCTGGCTGCTGGGCGCCCTGATGTCGATGCCGATCATCGACGGCGGACGCAATAAAGCTGCCGTGAGCCGCAGCGAAGCGCAGCTGGAAGAGTCGGTGGCGACGTATCGCCAGAGCGTGCTGGTGGCGTTCGCCGAGGTGGAAGACAACCTGGCCGGCCTGCGCATCCTGTCGGGCCAGACGCAGCAGATCGACGAAGCCGTCGTCTCGGCGCGCCGCTCGGCCGACCTGGCGCAAAAGCTGTATGACGCGGGCCGTTCCAGCTACCTCGATCTGCTGGACGCGCAGCGCAACCTGGCGGCCATCGAGCGCAATGCCGTGCAATTGCGCGGCAACCGCGCCGTCACCACGGTGGCGCTGATCCGCGCCCTGGGCGGCGGCTGGGGCGAGACGGAACCGCAGGTGGCGGCCAACTGATTTCCGGCACCGCGGGCTGGCATGTCCGGCCCGCGGCAAGGAAAACATCGTCAAAACGGCGTCGTGCGCTTGCACGGCGCCGTTTTTTTTGTTTTCAGCGAGTTGAATCCGTTTGCGGCAAGGCCGCGTAAGTACTCCTGCAATCACGCAAATGCAGTCATCCAGGAGATACCATCATGCGCACCTTTATTCCCGCAGCACTGTTTGTCACCGCCTTTACTTCCCTGCTGGCCGCCAGCGCCCCGTTTGCCGCCGACATGACGACCATGGTGGGCGGCCAGAGCATGTATCCGAGCAAGGACATCGTCGACAACGCCGTCAATTCGGCCGACCACACGACCCTGGTGGCTGCCGTCAAGGCGGCCGGCCTGGTCGATACCTTGAAAGGCAAGGGCCCGTTCACCGTGTTCGCGCCGACGAACGCGGCGTTTGGCAAGCTGCCGGCCGGTACCGTCGACACTCTGGTGAAACCGGAAAACAAGGCGACCCTGACGAAAATCCTCACCTACCACGTGGTACCGGGCAAATACGACTTCAAGGCGCTGGCGAAGGAGATCAAGATACATGACGGTAAGGCGACCCTGCCCACGGCCAGCGGGGGCAAGCTGATGTTCGCCATGAACGGCATGCACAACATCGTCGTGATGGACGAGGGCGGCAATAGCGCCAACATCAGCACCTATGATGTGTATCAATCGAATGGCGTGATCAATGTCATTGACACGGTCTTGATGCCGAAATAAGCGGACGAAAGAGAGTACGAAATAGCGGACGAAAAAAAAAGACAGGGAAAACCCTGTCTTTTTTGCCTGCATGGCGCCGATTACTTGGCTGGCGCTGCTGCTGGTGCGGAAGCTGCCGCTGCGGCCGGAGCTGCTGGCGTTGCCGGTGCTGCCTTCTTCGCCTTGTGATGCTTGGCTTTCTTGTGCGCGGCCGGTTTGACGGCGGCTGGCGCTTCAGCCTTGGCTGCCGGTGCGACGGCTGCGGCGGAAGCTGCTGGAGCGGCCGGTGCTGCAGGTGCGGCTGGCGTCTGGGCGAAAGCGGCGGTGGCGAACAGGCTGGCGATCAGGGTGGCGATAACTTTTTTCATGATGAAATCCTATAAGGTAATGGTGCGAATGAAAATCGGGTGCTGATGGACTGAATTACTTGCTTGCTGCAGGCGCTGCTTCAGCGGTGGCCGACGCCAGTTTGGCATCTGCCTTGGCCTTGGTTTTTTTCGCAGTGTGATGCGCCTTGGCCTTGGTGGTGGCAGCTTCCGTTTTTGCGCTGGCGACTTCCGTTTTGGCGGCGACGACAGCTTTCGCTTCCTTGGCGTCCGCTTTCACGACGGCTTGCGCTTCCTTGGCGTCAGCCTTGACGACGGCCTTGGTGTGGGCTGCTTCCACTTTGGCGGGAACCGAGGCTGCGGGAGCTGCTGGCGTTTGAGCAAAGGCAGCGGTTGCGAACAGGCCGGCGATCAGGGTAGCAATTACTTTTTTCATGGTGCAGTCCTCAGTGGTGGTTTGTCTGGTATGTCTGTTGGTGCCGGGATGATTCCCGTGTCACTGAGCATAAAACGCGCCCCCGGACGCTTGCGTTGACGGCCATTACAAACGCTTACATCTGCGTGGCATCCGCGGCCAAAATGGCTTTCAGGATGTCTTCCGAACGGCGCTGCCCGTAGCCCTTGCCGTACGCGCTCGATGCGATGCTCACCACCATGCGGCGCGCCGGTATCACGTAGATCTTGTTGCCGCCATTGCCCGAGGCGAAATGCACGGCGATCTTTTTCCCGGCCACGTCCTGCGTCTTCGCGTACCAGAAATAGCCGTAGCTGTCGGCATAGCGGTCGACGGCGCCAATGGCCACGCGCGGCGCCAGCGCTGCCTTGAGCCAGGCGGCGTCGATCACTCTTTTGCCGTCAAATACGCCGTCGTCCAGCACCATCTGGCCGATTTTTGCCGTGTCGCGCGCGCGCAGCGACAGGTTGCCCTGGCCTTTAGGGTGGCGTGCCACGTCGCGGCCCCAGCTCCAGCGCGTGATGCCCAGCGGCGCGAACAGCGCCTTGGCGGCGTAGTCTTCCAGGTCGGCGCCGCTGGCGTTTTCCACCACGCGCCCGGCAATGTACGAACCCAGCGAGTTGTAGCGGTAGATGCTGCCCGGCTTTGTTGCGGCCGGCACGCCGCGCACGAAGGCGGCGGGGTCGGGCGCTTCATCGAGCTTGTCTTCATTGCCGGGCGAGTGTTCGTCTTCATCGAAGGCGGCCAGGCCCGAACGCATGGTCAGCAAGTCGTCGAGGACGACCTTGCCCGCCGGGCTGGCGGCGACTTCGGGCCAGTAGCCGCCCACCGTTTTTGTTGTCGCCAGCTGGCCGCGCGCCACGGCTGCACCCACCAGCAGCGCGGTGATGCTCTTGCCGGCCGAGCGGATGTCGTGCAGGGTGTCGGCCGTCTCGCCGTTGTAATAGCGCTCGGCGACGATGGCCCCGTCGCGCAGCACGACGACGGCGCGCAAGTCGCCATGGCTGTCGCGGTCCTGGGCTTGCAGGACTTGATCGAGGGTGGCGGGTGCGCTGTCCTGCGCCAGGACAGGGCATGACAGGAGGAGGGCACTCAATAGTGAAAACGGCAGGCGGCGCATGGACAGCTTTCGTGGCGATGGTCGGATTGCCAGTGTCGCCCAATTGCGCCGTTTTGTCGCGCGCAAGCTGGCCTGTTCGATGAAGTTTGCGTGAAGGCGCGCCGCACGAGCGCCAAGCAAAAAGGACAGCCGAAGCTGTCCCTGGTACGCGAAGTGGCCACGCAAGCGCAGACCCGGCGGATGCGCTCCCGTGGCTACATCTGGCTTACTTTGCCGGTGTGGCAGCAACTGCGGCGTCCGCTTTTGCCGCATCCGCTTTTACCTTGGCTTTAGCGGCCTTGTGATGGGCCTTGGCCTTGGTGGCTTTGGCGTCGGCCTTGGCGCTGGCGACATCGGCTTTCGCATCGGCTGCGACGACCGCTTCCTTGGCGTCCGCTTTCACGACAGCCTTGGTTTCCTTGGCTTCTGCCTTGGCGACGGCTTTCGTGTGGGCCGCTTCCGCCTTGGCGGGAACCGACGCTGCCGGGGCGGCAGGGGTTTGGGCAAAGGCTGCGGTAGCGAACAGGCCGGCGATGAGGGTAGCGATAACTTTTTTCATTTTATTTTCCTGGCAAGTGGTAAGTGATGGTGTGTCGATGATTACTTGGCGGCTGCTGGCGCTGGTACAGATGCTGGCGCTGCAGCGGTGGCCGAAGCCAGTTTTGCGTCGGCCTTGGCCTTGGTTTTCTTGGCTTTGTGGTGGGCCTTGGCCTTGGTGGCAGTTGCTTCCGTTTTTGCGCTGGCCACTTCCGTTTTCGCGGCGACGACGGCTTTCGCTTCTTTTGCATCCGCTTTCACGACGGCTTGCGCTTCCTTGGCGTCGGCTTTGACGACAGCCTTGGTGTGCGCCGCTTCCACTTTGGCGGGGACCGACGCTGCCGGGGCGGCAGGGGTTTGGGCAAAGGCTGCGGTAGCGAACAGGCCGGCGATCAGGGTAACAATTGCTTTTTTCATGGTGCAGTCCTCTGTGGTGGTTTGTCTGGTATGTCTGTTGGTGCCGGGATGATTCCCGTGTCACTGAGCAGAAAACGCGCCCCGAAAGGTTATGGTTGACCTTGTTTACACTTTCTTACAATCAGGTGATTTAAGCGACGTTCGTTGAGGAAGGCGGCATGAAAATGCAAAAAAGACAGCCGAAGCTGTCTTTTTGTGTGGCGCTGAAAATGCGCGGAGGGAATTATTTGGCTGCTGCTGCGGTTGCTTCAGTCTTGGCTTCGTCAGCCTTGGCTTTGGCTTTTTTCGCTTTGTGATGGGCTTTTGCCTTGGTGGCGGCTGCGTCGGCCTTGGCGCTGGCGACATCGGCCTTGGCATCGGCGGCGACGACTGCTTCTTTAGCATCGGCTTTGACTACGGCTTTGGTTTCCTTGGCTTCTGCTTTTGCCACTTCCTTGGTGTGCTTGGCTTCGGCCTTGGCAGGCACGGCTGGCGTTTGAGCAAAGGCTGCGGTAGCGAACAAGCCGGCGATCAGAGTAGCGATTACTTTTTTCATGGTGCAGTTCCTCGAGAAGTGGGGTTGTAGTTCAGGAGATGCATTTCCCCTGTCACTGAGCCAAAAACGCGCCGCACGGCAATCGCGTTGACAACGATTTGATCTAATTACAAACACTTACATTTGCCGGGGCGGGCGCTCTGTTAGCTGGCGTACCGCGCCAGGTGCCGCGGCGGCCCAGACTCAAGGCCACGCGCCGTTCCGGGGACGGTGTCAAGCTCAAATGCGGGCTGCGCCAGGAATTCGACACCGGCGGCGGCCCGATCGACAGGGAGAAGACGATGCAGAACACCTCCACGCCGGACGGCGCCTTGCCGGCCAGTTTCAGGGTCAGCCATGCGGACCGGGTGATCGACAGGGACAGCGGCGCCAGGAAGATCGATCTGGTGCGCTATTACGCGCTGGTGGGCAGGCTGATGCTCGTGCACCTGCGCAGCCGGCCCGTGTCGCTCGTGCGCGCGCCGGCCGGCGTGGGCGGCGAGTTGTTCTTCCAGAAACATGCGGAGTCGTCGGCCATGCCCGGCGTCAAACAGCTCGATGCCCGGCTGGACCCCGGGCACCCGCCCATGCTGGCCGTGGCCAGCCTGCAAGGCTTGCTGGCGGCGGCGCAGTGGAATGTGGTGGAATTTCACACGCAAAATGCGCTGGCAAGCGCCTACGACACGCCGAACCGCCTGGTGTTCGACCTGGACCCGGGCAAGGGCGTGGCCTGGCCCGCCATCCGGGAAGCGGCCGTGCTGCTGCGGGCCTTTTTGACGCAACTTGGCTTGCCCGCGTTCCTGAAAACCAGCGGCGGCAAGGGCTTGCACGTGGTCGTGCCGATCCGTCCGCAACACGACTGGGAGACGGTGAAGGCGTTTTCGCAAGCCATCGTGGCGCACATGGCGCAGCACATCCCGGCGCGTTTTGTCGTCAAGAGCGGTCCCGCCAACCGGGTCGGCAAGATTTTCATCGATTATCTGCGCAATGGCCGGGGCGCCACCACCGTGTGCGCCTGGTCGGCCCGCACGCGTTCCGGGCTGGGCATTTCCGTGCCGCTGGCCTGGGAGGAACTCGACCAGCTGAAGGCGGGCGACCAATGGAACGTGGGCAATGTCCACAGCCGCCTCGACGTGGGCAACGCGCCGTGGAATGGCTATGCGCGCAGCGCGAAGGGACTCGATGCGGCGATGAAAAAGCTGGCCTTCAGTCCTCTTGCCTGAACGGCAGGACGGCGCGCGCCAGCTGCAGCGCTTCCTCGATGGCCGCGTTGAGCAGGGTGATTTCGACGGGCTTGGTCAGGTAGCGGAAAAACCCCGCGGCCAGGCCATGCCGGATATCGCCCTTCATGGCATTCGCCGTCAGGGCGATGACGGGGATGTGCGCCGTGCGCGTATCGTTGCGCAGGATGCGCTGCGCCTGGTTGCCATTCATGCCGGGCAGGTTGATATCCATCAAGATCACGTCGGGGCGGCGTTCCAGCGCCAGCGCGATGCCCTGGCGCGCGTCGGTGGCCGAAATCAAGCGCAGGTGGGGCAGGAAGCTGACGATGTCTTCCACCAGGCGCAGGCTGGCCGGATTGTCTTCCACGTACAGCAGCAGCGCCTGGCCGCCGGCATCGTCCCCGGCGTCGACGGCATCGCCGGCGGCTACGGGCAGGCATTCCGTTTCCGCCTGCCCGGCGGGCGGCGCAGCCATCGTATCGAGTTCGATCCAGAACACGCTGCCCACGCCGAGGCAGCTGTGCACGCCCATGTTGCCGCCCATCAGCTCGACCAGGCGCTTGGTGACGACCAGGCCGATGCCCGTGCCTTCCTCGCTGCCCGCCTCCTGTCCCAGGCGGTTAAACGGCTGGAACAGCTCGGCCATCTGCGCATCGTCCAGTCCCTTGCCCGTGTCGCGGATGGCGATGCGCACGCGTTGCGCCTCGGGCTGCGAGACTTCCAGCTCCACCTTGCCGGCCGGACGGTTGTACTTGATGGCGTTTGACAGCAGGTTCAGCAGCACTTGCTTGAGGCGCGTATGGTCGGCCCTGAGCGTCAGCGCCTCGCAGGCTGGAAACACCAGGTGAATCTGGCGCTGCTGCGCCTGTTCTTCCACCATCACGCGCACTTCCTCGATCAGCGCGGGCAGCGTCACCGCTTCCATCGACAGGCTCAGGCTGCCCGATTCGATCTTCGCCAGGTCGAGGATTTCATTGATCAGGGTGAGCAGGTGGCGGCCCGAGGTGACGATGTTTTGCACGAAGGTGCGCTTTTGCAGCGCGGTCGCGGGCAGGGCTTCATTGGCCAGCAGCTGGGCGAAGCCGAGGATGGCGTTCAGCGGCGTCCGCAGTTCGTGCGACATGCTGGTGAGAAAGCGGTCCTTCGCCTGGCTGGCCCGTTCCAGCTCGATTTTCTGTTCGTTCAGCGTGCGCTCGATGCGCTTGCGTTCCGTGATGTCGCGGATGGCCGACGAGACCAGCATGCCTTCCTCCGTTTCCAGGGGCGACAGGCTGATTTCGACGGGAAACTCGGTGCCGTCGCGGCGCAAGCCGTACAGTTCCAGGCCCGCACCCATGGAGCGGGCGCGCGGCGCCGTGGAAAAGGCCTGGCGGTGGCGCGGATGGTCGGTCGCGTAGCGGGCCGGGATCAGCACTTCCACATTGCGCCCAAGCAACTCCGCGCGCGAGTAGCCGAACAGGCGTTCCGTTTGCGAGTTGACGAGCACGATCTCGCCATCGCCGTTGACGATGACGATGGCGTCCGGCGCCGATTCGAGCAAGCCGCGGAACTTTTGCTCGGCCCGGCGGCGGTCGCTGACATCGCGGATGGCGCTGATGACGAAGGTGCCGATTTCCGTCTGGATGGGCGAGAGGCTGATTTCCACGGGGAATTCGACGTTGTCCTTGCGCAAGCCCAGCAATTCCAGGTCGGCGCCCATGGTGCGCGTGCGCGGCTGGTCGAAATAGCGCGCGCGGTGCCCCACGTGGGCATGGCGCAGGCGCTGCGGCAGCAGGCTATCGATTTGCCTGCCGCTCAATTCGCCTTCTTCATAGCCGAACAGGTGTTGCGCCTGCTGGTTGGCCAGCACGATGGCGCCCGTCGCATTGACCATGATGACGCTGTCCGGCGTCGATTCGAACAGCACGCGGTAGCGCACGTCGACGAACTGGGCGTCGCGCGCCGCCTTCAGCAAGGTCGTGTCCTTCATGGTGGAAATCAGGTAGCGGGGGCCGTCCGGCGCGGCTTGTGCGGCCTGGCAAGCCACGTCGACGTAGATGAGTTCGCCATCCTTGCGCCGCCGCCGCGATTCGCGGTCGTAGCTGCCGTGCAGGGCCAGCTGCTCGGCGATCAGCGGGCCAGCCTCGGCCTGTCCCGGCAGCGAGATCAGTTCCCACAGCGTGCGGCCCAGCGTTTCGTCGCTGGCATAGCCGAAAATGCGCTGCGCCCCGGCCGTCCAGCGCACGACGACATGGTCTTCGTTCGTGATGACAACGCCGCCAGGGGCGCCGCTGAGGATAAGCTGATCTAACTCGGCATCCATTTTTCCGTACGCATGACAGGGCTTGCCGGGTGGCAGGCTGTGTGCATAACGTAGCGAGAAGCTTGATCAAAGTCAATGCATTTATCTTCCTGGCGATGCGCCCGCAGCGGGTGCTTGGTTCAGGCCGTCTTGCGCAAGTTCCCGTGCGCCATCGCTCAATCCCCTGCGTTGCCGGTGACGGGCAGGACGATGCCGCTGATATAGCTGGAACAGGCGGGCGAGGCCAGGAAGACGTAGGCGGGCGACAGTTCCTCGGGCTGGGCCGGGCGGCGCATGTCCGTGTCCGCGCCGAATTGCCGGATGTCCTCGGGCGACTTGTCGGCCGGGTTGAGCGGCGTCCACACGGGGCCGGGTGCGATGGCGTTGACGCGGATGCCCTTGTCCAGCAAATTGCCGGCCAGCGCCATGGTAAATGCGTGGATGGCGCCCTTGGTGGTGGAATAGTCGAGCAAGTGCTTCGAGCCGCGCAAGCCCGTCACGGAGCCCGTGTTGATGATGGACGCGCCGCGCTGCAAGTGGGGCAGCACGGCCTTGGTCATGTGAAAGTAGCCGTAGACATTGGTTTTCATGGTGAGGTCGAAGCGTTCCTCGCTCAGCTCCAGCAGCGATTCGGCGTGTTCCTGGAAGGCGGCGTTGTTGACCAGCACGTCGATATGGCTGAACTTGTCCAATACCTGGCTGACGGCTTGCTGGCAAAAGCCCTGGTCGCGCACGTCGCCGGCAATCAACAGGCAGCTCTGGCCTTCCGCTTCCACGTAGCGCTTCGTTTCGTGGGCGTCCGCGTGCTCGTTCAGGTAAATGATGGCGACGTCGGCCCCTTCGCGCGCATACAGCACGGCGACGGCGCGGCCGATGCCCGAATCGCCGCCCGTGACGATGGCCACCATGCCGGCCAGCTTGCCGCTGCCGCAGTAGTCGGGTGCCAGGAAACGGGGTTGCAGCTGCATCTGCCCTTCGACGCCCGGCTTGTCCAGGTGCTGGGCGGGCAGGGGAGGCGCCGGCTGACTGCGGCTCCCCGTCTGCACGGGGGATTTGCTGTCGCGTTTGTCTTGCCTGGCGGCATCTCGGCCGTCCTGCTCCTGCTGGATGCTGCGCTGCAAATTGCCGGCGGACTGGTCCTTGTTCTCGTTCATGCTGGCCTCCCTGGAAACGACTATCCAGTATCGGCGCGGCACCCGCATCGCACGGTGCGCTTGCTAACAGAGTGGCGCAAACGGGCGCAAAGTTATATGATGGTTGACATAAATGTGGGAGGGCAGCATGAAAGTGAGCAGGGAGCAGGCGGCGCTGAATCGCGAGCGCATCGTGGAGGTGGCGGCAAGGTTGTTCCGCGAAAAGGGCTATGACGGCATCGGCGTGGCCGACCTGATGAAGAACGCGGGCCTCACGCATGGCGGCTTCTATGGCCATTTCGCGTCCAAGGAAGACTTGATGATCGAGGCGTGCCAGCATGCCTTGAATAAGTCGCTGGAAGGCTGGCGGGCCAAGGTCGCCAGCGACCCGCAGCGGGCGCTGCCGGCGATTATCGACAACTACCTCACCCCGAAACACCGCGACCAGCCCGGCGGCGGCTGCCCGGCGGCAGCCATGGGCGTCGACGTGGCGCGCATGTCGCCCGGCGCGCGTCCCGCGTTTACCCAGGCTACGCAGCAGCAGTTCGCCTTGCTGCAGGGCTTGCTGCCCGACGGCGCGCCGGATTGCACGCAGGAGCGGCGACGCCAGCAGGCCATCGCCACGTTTGCCGCCATGGTGGGCGCCATGGTGCTGGCCCGTTCCGTCGATGACGAGTCCCTGTCGGGGGAAATCCTCGACGCCGTGAAGGCGCAATTGCTGCAAGACTGATCCCGTGCCCCCTGTCAGCCGGCCTCGTCGCATGATAGGCTTCGGTTTTCAGATTTCGGGATCATTCATGCTGCTCTGGCTCAGGCAATACCGGCGTCCTCTGTTGGCCGGAGACATCACCGCCGGTATCGTGGTCGCCATGATGATGGTGCCGCAAGGCATGGCTTACGCGCTGGTGGCCGGCTTGCCGCCCGTGGTGGGCATCTACGCCAGCATTTTGCCGCCCGTGCTGTACGCCCTGTTCGGCAGCAGCATGACGCAATCGGTGGGCCCCATGGCCATCGTTTCCCTGATGACGGCCGCCGCCCTGGCGCCGCTGGCCGACCCCGGTTCCTCCCTGTATATCGTGCTGGCCGCCCAGCTGGCCTTCATCAGCGGCCTCGTCCTGCTGCTGTGCGGCGTGCTGCGCCTGGGCTTCATGGCCAGTTTCCTGTCGCGCCCCGTGATCAGCGGTTTCAGCAATGGCGCCGCGATATTGATCATCTGGGGGCAGATCACGCCCTTGCTGGGGGCGACGCTTCCCCACTGGCATGCGCCGAGCCTCGTGCTTGGGCTGTCCGGCCTGCTGTTCCTGTGGCTGGCCAAGCGGTACGCGTCGCGCCTGCTGCGGCGCTGCGGCCTGAACCAGGTGGCGGCCGACGTGGGCGCGCGCCTGGCGCCGATGGCGCTGGTGCTGGCCGGCATCGCGCTCGTCGCCTATGGCGGCCTGGAAGCGATGGGCGTGCAGACGACGGGCCACGTGCCCAGCGGCTTGCCGGGCCTGAACCTGGCCACCTCCGGCGCGCATTGGCGCACCTTGCTGTCGCCCGCGCTGCTGATCGCCTTCATCATCTTCCTGATGAGCATGTCCGCCGCCCAGACCCTGGCGCAAAAACGGGGCGAAAAGCTGCATACCAACCGCGAACTGCTGGGCCTGGGAGCGGCCAACGTGGCCAGCGCGCTGTCGGGCGGCTTTCCCGTCACGGGG
The DNA here is from genome assembly GCF_030397735.1 of Janthinobacterium sp. SUN120. Classification (NCBI taxonomy): domain Bacteria; kingdom Pseudomonadati; phylum Pseudomonadota; class Betaproteobacteria; order Burkholderiales; family Oxalobacteraceae; genus Janthinobacterium; species Janthinobacterium sp. SUN120. The sequence goes on from NZ_JAPUBW010000001.1 coordinate 132,502, forward strand.
TCGATTTCGCGCTCGGCCGTCAATTTCCAGGCGGGCGCCAACACGCCGCTGGCCAGCATCATCACGGCCGGCTTGCTGGCGCTGGCGCTGGTGGCGCCCACGGGTTGGCTGGCCCTGCTGCCGCTGCCCGTGCTGGCGGCCACTATCATCTTTGCCGTGTCCAGCCTGCTGGACTGGGATACATTGAAACTGTCGTGGCGCTACGACCGCAGCGATGCGGTGGCCCTGTTGGCGACGACGGCCGGCGTGCTGGTGCTGGGCGTGGAAGCAGGCGTGGTGATCGGCGTGCTGTTGTCGATGGGCACCCTGATCTGGCGCGCCAGCCGCCCGCACATCGCCGTCCTGGGGCGTATCCCGAACAGTGAGCACTTCCGCAACGTGGAGCGCTATGAAGCGCAAACCTTGCCGGACGTCTTGCTGTTGCGCATAGATGCGGGCTTGTTCTTCGGCAATGTCGAGGCGGTGACGGAGAGGGTGGAAGACGAATTGCGCGGCCACCCGACGGCGCGCCACCTGGTGCTAGTGCTGTCAGCCGTCAACCAGATCGACAGCACGGCCTTGCTGGGCTTGATCGAACTCAATAGCGCGCTGGCCAAGCGCGGCATCAGCCTGAACCTGGCCGAAGTGAAGGGCCCTGTGATGGACCGCCTGCGCCAGAGCAGTTTATTGAAAGACTTGAGCGGCAAGCTGTACCTGAGCACGGCGCTGGCGACAAACGATTTGAGCGGGAAAAAGAGTGGAGAACCGGCATGACGATGGAACTGAATCTGCATGGCGAACCGCGCGCCGTTGACACCATTGCTGCGCTGGAGCAGGCGCTGCAGGAGGCGCGCGCGCTGGCCCAGTGCGAACTGTGGCTGACCCTGGCCACGGATGCGGAACAGGGCCCGGCCCTGTGCATGCTGCGCAATGGCGGCAATGCCTGGCTGATGTATCTGTCGGGACAGGACGACCTGAGCTTTCACTCGCTGGGTGACGAAGAGGCGGACGGCGCCTGCAGCTACCTGCTGGCCAATGGCCAGGTGGACGAGTATCCGGAAGCGTGGTGCGTGGAGGTGGAAGAATGCCAGCACGCCTTCGCTGCGTTTTTCAGGACAGGCGGGGCGCGGCCGGCCGCCATCGCGTGGGAGGCGGATTGACATGCCGCAAACCATCATCGCCGACATCGACAAGGACTTGCTGGCCGCGCTGGACGCCAGGGCAGGGTTATTGACGCTGCACGCCATCCTGCTGCGCTACACGGCCGGCGGCGTGACGGCGCAGCAAGTGGCTGCCTTGCTGCAGGAATTGCGCGCGTCTACGCAGAACGGCGCGCAGGAGGGGCCGCTGGAAGACGTGATACTGGACGCCCTCGACATGGTGACTGGCTGGTGCACGCCGCAGCTGCGGGTATGGGACGAGGCAGGAGACGAGCATGCATCCTGACAAGTTCAAGCAGGTGGCGGGGCTGCCGTCCGCCGAGCGCCATGCCTACTTTGTGCGCAAGGTAGCCGATACGCAAGAAGTGTGGGGCTTGCACCATGACGGCTGGGCCACGGCGCAGCTTGACGGCAAGGTGGCGATACCGTTCTGGCCGGAAGCGGCATTCGCGCAAGCGTGCGCCAGCGGCGACTGGGAACATTTCCAGCCGCGCGCCATCGGGCTCGATGATTTTCTGGCTAAATGGCTGCCCGGCATGGCGAACAATAAGCAGCTGGCTTTCGTGTTTCCCGTGCCGCAAGGCAGCGCCAGCATCGCGGCGCCTGCCGATTTGCTGAGCGATGTGCAACATGAATCAGAGCAATATGAATGAGGAACGCCTGGACGCCTGGTATGACGGCTCGGCCATCTGCCTGATCGCCGTCGGCGCGCAAGGCGACCCGCTGGACCTGGGCGGCGACGAGGTGCGCGCCCTGATCGCGAAACTGCAGCAATGCCTGGCCGAGTCCGAAGCCGGCCAGGACTGAAGGCTCAGGCGGCCGCCAGCGCCTTTTCCATCGCCACGCTGGCCAGGCTGATGCCGCTGGGGTGCGCATACGCTTCCTCGCGCAAGGAAATAAACCCTGCGGCCCGGTAAAACGGCACGGCATTGAGCGATGCGGACAGGTGCAGACGCGCAATGCCGTGTCCGCGCGCCAATTGCTCCAGCGCCGCCAGCAGCCGCTTGCCGATGCCGAGTCCCGCGCGCGCCGGATCGACGAACACGGCCTCCACTTCCTGTTTGTCCGCATCGAGCATGGCGTAGCCGGCAATGGCCTCGCCCTGCATCGCCACGACGCCGCCACCCGCGGCCAGCATGGCGGCATACGCCGGCGGCACAGGTGTAGCCGTCCACGCAGTAATTTGCTCCGGCGCATAATGCATGGCGCAACTGACGCGCACGGCTACCGTGCGCAGGGCCCACAGGGCGTCGATATCGGAATCAAGGGCGGGGCGCAGGGTGATGGTCATGGACGCTTTCCGGGCAAAAGGTCATGCTAGCGCAATGGCTGGCAGCACGCCAGCAAGAGTTCATGCCGCGCTCAGCCAGCAGATGACTGGCGGCGCCTGGGTCATATAGAAAGACATGGCAATCGCCAAAAGATTGCCCTAAGGAATAGACTTGCCCCTGCAGTTGACGTTATCATGTTTTTGTAAGTGTCGGTGGCTGAGCAGTCAGCGCATAGTTGAAACATGGTGACAGGCGGGGGTGAGCATGGGCATGGCGAAGGATGCGTGAGGTGCCTGGCGGCGGGCTGGGCAGGGCAGCGGTGCGCCGCTGTGGCTGCGCATTGCTGCTGGTATGCTGTGTTGCCGCGGCCCCTGCCGCCGTGCCGGCCGCGACGCCGGCCTCGGCGGCGCCGCACCAAGGGCAGCGCGTGCTGTTCCTCAACGCTTACGATTACGGCCGCGCCGGCGTGGAATCGTACACGCGCACCTATGTGGCCGCCATGGCCGCCGCGGGCCTGGCCAGTGAAGACATCATGGTCGAGCACCTGAACCTGAATACCCAGGGCGACCCGGCGCTGCGCAATGAGATGCGCGATTTGTTGCTTTTAAGGTACACCAAGATGATGGGCCGCAAGGCCGACCTGATCATCGCCATGCAGCAGCCGGCGCTCGATTTGTTGCTGTCGGACCTGGCGCCGCTGGCGCGCGGCGTGCCCGTGCTGGCGATCAATACCTCGGGCAAGGCCTTGCCGGCCGGCAGTCCGTCTTCCATCTGGCAGCAAAAGGCGAACGTCGATTTTGCCGGCACGCTGGCGCAAGCCATGGCGCTGTTCCCGGAGACCAAGACCATCGTCATGGCCGTCGGCGCCAGCGAGGCCGACCAGGCCCTGAAGCGCAACATGCAGCAGGCGGCGCAGGCGTGGCAGGGCAAGGTGACCATGCGCTACCTCGATGACCTGACCCTGGAACAGATGCGCGCGGCCGTGGCGCGCTTGCCCGCCGATACGCTGCTGGTGGCGGGCAATGTCAACCGCGACGTGGACGGCAATATCGCCACGCCGTTGCAGTTTGCCGCCCAGCTGGCGCGGCTGGCCAATGTCCCCGCCTTTGGCATGTATAACGCGACGGTCGGCAAGGGCATCCTGGGCGGCTCCATCCTGCACATCGAGCGGGCCGCGCAGCAGGTGGCGCAGATGTCGCTGGCCGTGTTGGCCGGCAAGGCGCCTGCCGCGCCGGGCGCCCTGCTGCCGCCGGCGCACCCGGTGCCCATGTATGACTGGGAACAGCTGCAGCGCTGGGATGCGGATATCAGCCGGCTGCCGCCGCACACCCTGTTCTTCAACCGCCCGCCGCAGCTGTGGCACGAGCACCGCGTCGCCGTGCTGTCGGCCGGCGCCGTATTTCTCGCCATGGCGTGCATGCTGAGCGCCTTGCTGCTGCAGCGCCGCCGCCTGCGCCGCGCCGAGAGCGATGCGCGCGAAAGCGAGCAGCGTTTCCGCATCCTCGTCGAGCATGCGCCCGAAGCCATCGTCGTGTATGACCTGGACCTGGACCGCTTCATCGACGCCAACAGCAGCGCGCAGCGCATGCTGGGGATGTCGCGCGAAGCGCTGCTGGCGCGCGGGCCGTTCGACCTGTACACGGGCGAGCAGCCCGATGGCCTGCCGCTGGGACTGATGATGGAAGAGCATCTGCGCCGCGCCATGCTGGGCGAACCCATCCTGGTCGAGCGCAATGTGCGGCGCGCCGACGGCAGCATCTTTCCCTGCGAAGTGCGGCTGGTGCGCTTGCCGATGGAAGGGCGGCGCCTGGTGCGCAGCGGCATCGTCGACATTTCCGAGCGCAAGCACAGCGAGCAGGAATTGCTCGGCTACCGCGACCACCTGGAAGAGCTGGTGCAGCAGCGCACGGCGGCACTGTCGGTGGCCGTCACCGAGGCCGAATCGGCGAACCGCGCGAAAAGCGTCTTCCTGGCCAACATGAGCCACGAATTGCGCACGCCCTTGAATTCCGTGATCGGCTTTTCGCAGATGATGGCCGATTCGAGCAGCATGTTCGAGGAAGAAAAGCATAACCTGGCCATCATCAACCGCGCCGGCCATCATTTGTTGACCTTGATCAACGATATCCTCGAATTGTCGAAGATCGAGGCGGGCCGCATGCAGCTGCAAGCGGGGCCCGTGGACTTGAACGGCTTGCTCGACGAGGTGCTCGAGATGGTGCGCATGCGCTCCGGCGACCAGGGCATCGCGCTGCGGCTGGAGCGTTCCGGCGTGCCGCCTCTGGTGCGCCTCGACGGCGCCAAGCTGCGCCAGGTGCTGCTCAATTTGCTGTCGAATGCGCTCAAGTTCATCGAGCAGGGCAGCGTGACCCTGTCGCTGGCCTGCCAGGCAGACGATGATGGGCAAGTGGCGCTGGCGTTTGCCGTGCGCGATACGGGCAGCGGCATCGCGCAAGAGGACCTGGAACGCATCTTCGAACCGTTCGTGCAGGCCGACAGCGCCGTGGCGCAGGCCGGCACGGGACTGGGGCTGACCATTTCACGCGAATTCGTGCGCCTGATGGGCGGCGAACTGCGCGTCGAGTCGACCTTGGGGGCCGGCTCCGTGTTCCACTTCGACTTGCGCGCGCCCTGCGTGCAGTGCCCTGCCGCCGCGCCGCTGGCGCCGGGCCGCGTGGCGCGCCTGCCGGCGGGCCAGCGCGGGCGCACGGTGCTGCTGGTCGACGATGACGACAACTGCCGCAAGCTGCTGGCCGGCTTGCTGGCGCCGCTGGGCTTCCAGTTGCAGGAGGCGGCGGGCGGCGTGCAGGCGCAAGCCATGCTGGCGGCGCAGCGCTACGACATGGTGCTCAGCGACTGGCGCATGCCGGACATGGATGGCCTGGCGCTGACGCGCTGGCTGCGCGCGCAGCCGGCGCTGGTGCAGCCGCGCCTGGTGATCATGACCGCTTCCGCCTTCGAGGAAGAAAAGCAGGAGGCGCTGGCCGCCGGCGCCGACGGCTTCCTGCGCAAGCCGATCGAACAGGAACACCTGTTCGCCATGCTGGAGCAGCAACTGGGCGTGCGCTTCCAGCGTACCGCCGCCGCGCCGCCGCGCGTGCCGGCGGCCGCCTTTGACCTGCAGCAGGCGCTGGGCCAGCTGGGCGCGGCCGAACGGCAGGCGCTGCTCGAATCCGTACGGGCCCTCGACTTGCGGCGCAGCGCCATCGTGCTGGCCGGCGTGGCGACCAGCCTGCCGCAGCTGGCCGCGCACATCGCCGCCATGCTGGAACAGCATCAGTACCAGCCGCTGTGCGCCTTGCTGGCGCAGCTGGCCAGCGAACCGCAGGGCGAAGACGCATGACGGTTCACGCATCCAAGGGCGCGCGCCTGGGCGGCGTCTCCATCGTGCTGGCCGTCAGCGTGGCGCTGACCTTTGTCGTCACCGCGCTGCTGCTGGTGTTTGCCGTGCTGTTTTACCAGTCCGAACGCGAGCAGCGCTGGCAGCAGCTGCACCGCAGCCTGGCCCTGAGCGCGGACCAGCTGGCCGTGGCCATCGAACTGCCCTTGTGGAATCTCGATGAAAAGCAGATGCAGGCCATCATGCGCAGCACGCTGGGCAAGCGCGACCTGGTGGCCAGCTCCCTGACGCCGGGCATCGGCAAGGAAGCGCTGGTGCTGCGCCGCACGGCGACCGGCGCCATCGGCAGTTTCTCCTCGCTGTCCGCGGAACCCGGCTGGCTGGTACAGCGGCGCCCCGTGACGATGGGCGGGCAAGTCATCGGCAACGTGGCCGTGTATGCGACGCCGGCCCTGCTGCACGCGCAGCTGCGGCAACGCGCGCTGGGCATCGGCGCCATGATCGTGGCGCTCGACGTGATCCTGGTGGCCAGCATCTGGCTGCTCATGTGGTGTCTGATGCTCAAGCCCCTGAAGGCGATCGGCCAGTATGCGGCCGGCGTCCAGGCAGGGCAGAGCGAAGCGGCCGGCACGCCGCCGAAAGCGTGGTTCCTGGGCGAGCTGCGCACGCTGTACCGTTCCATCCGCGACATGGTGGCGCTGCTCGACAGCCGCTACCGCGCCTTGCAGCGCAGCGAGGAGCGCGTGCAGATGGCCACCGGCGCGGCCAGCATCGGCATCTGGGACTGGAACGTCATCAACGATGCCTTGCAGTGGGATGAGCAGATGTATGCGCAGTTCAAGGCCGATGCGGACAGCGCCATGGCGCCGGCGGCGATCTGGCGCGCGGCGCTGATGCCTGACGACGTGCCGGCCGCCAAGGAGGCCCTGCGCGCCGCGCTGAGCGCCGGCCAGGCCTTCACGCACGAGTACCGCATCCTGTGGCCCGATGGCGCCATCCGCTACATCAAGGCCGATGCCGTGATCTTCCGCGACGGGCAGGGGCGGCCCATGCGCCTGGTGGGTTCGAACTACGACATCACGGCGCACCGCGAGGCCGAACTGGAATTGCTGCGCCACCGCCATCACCTGGAAGAACTGGTGGCCGAGCGCACGAGCGCCCTGTCGGTGGCCGTCAGCCAGGCGCAGGCGGCGAACCGCGCCAAGAGCACCTTCCTGGCGAACATGAGCCACGAACTGCGCACGCCCTTGAATTCCGTGATCGGCTTTTCGCGCCTGATGGCCGCCTCGCCGAACATGCAGGACGATGAAAAGCGCAACCTGGCCATCATCCACCGCTCCGGCAATCACTTATTGACGTTGATCAATGAAATCCTCGAACTGTCGAAGGGCGAGGCGGGGCGCCTGCACGCGCAGACGGCCGTGGTGGCGCTGGCGCCCCTGCTGCAGGAAGTGATGGACATGCTGGGCATGCGCGCCGAGCAGCAGGGGCTGGCCTTGCGCCTCGATTGCGCCGATGTGCCGGCGGCCGTGCTGCTTGACGCGACGCGTTTGCGCCAGGTGCTGCTGAACCTGATGTCGAACGCCGTCAAGTTTGCCGGCGGCGGCGAGGTCGCCTTGCGCGTGCGCGGCGAGCGGCGCGATGACGCCACGTGGCGCCTGTCGTTCGCCGTCAGCGACACGGGCATCGGCATCGCCCCGGAAGACCAGCAGCGCATCTTCGAGCCTTTCGTGCAGGCCGACAGCGCGGGACCGAAGGATGGCACGGGCCTGGGCCTGGCCATCTCGCGCGAATTCGTGCAATTGATGAAAGGCGAACTGACGGTGGAATCCATGCCGGGGCAGGGCGCCACCTTCCGTTTCAGCATACCCGCGCAGGCGGCCGAGGCACCCGTGGCGGCGCCCGTGCCGCTGCCCGTGGCGCCGGCGCCCGAGGCGCCGCCGGCATTGCGGGCGCAAGACTTGCTGCTGCTGGCCGGGGAAGAGCGCGCCGCCTTGCTGGTGGCGCTGCGCGAATTGAACCTGGCCAGGGTGGCCCTGCTGCTGGGCGCCTTGCCGCCGGCGGCCGCGCCCGTGCTGGCGCCGCTGCAGGCGATGCTTGACCAGCATCAATACCGTCAGCTGTGCGACTTGCTGGAGAATGAGGGCGCGCTGGCGCACGCTTGAAAAGTGTGGGCTGACAACATCGGATTCGCTGAAAAGACGGACTAAGTGCCGCCAATGGATGGTGCTAAATTGCAATAAAGATTATGATGATAGTACGTAGTTCATCGCAAAGAAATGTCTTGTCCAGCGCGGCAACGGATCGCCGCGCCTCATCCAAAGCTGAGAGAACTGCTACATGCACCGCGATTTTTCGGAAGTGAATTCGAAGGGCGAAGTACTGATCGTTGAAGATACGCCGGCTTCGCTGAAGCTGTTGAGCGATTTGCTGGGCGGCGCCGGCTATGCGGTGCGCCAGGCGCCGAACGGCGAACTGGCCCTGTGGACGGCCCAGGCGCGCCCGCCCGAGCTGATCCTGCTCGACGTGCGCATGCCCGGCCTCGACGGCTTTGAAGTGTGCCGCCGCCTGAAGGAGATACCGTCGCTGCGCCAGGTGCCGGTGATCTTCCTGTCGGCCCAGTACGACACGGACGACAAGGTGCGCGGCTTCGCGCTGGGTGCCGTCGATTTCATCGCCAAACCCTTCCAGGCCGAGGAAATCCTGGCCCGCACGGACGCCCACGTGCGCCTGGCGCGGGCGCAGCTGCAGCTGGCGCAGGAGCGCGCCAACCTGGAACGGCGCGTGGCCGAACGCACGGCCGAACTGGAGCAGGTGGCCAGCACCTTGGCGCGCGAAGTGCAGATCCGCCGCGCCAATGAAGAATTGCTGCGCCTGTCGGGCCAGGTCTTCGAAGCGACGCAGGACGCCATCCTGATCACCGATCCGGCCGGCGTCATCGTCACGGCCAATCCCGCCTTTACGCGCATCACCGGCTACGCGGCGCAGGAAGTGGTGGGCACGGACATTTTGCGCCTGCACGCCGAATACACGGGCGAGGCGGTGCTGCTGGCCCTGCGCCAGGGCTTGCGCAGCAGCGGCTGCTGGTCGGGCGAGGTGCAGACGCGGCGCAGGAGCGGCGACACCTATCCCTGCCTGCTCAGCGTCTCCACCGTGCACGGCCCCGACGGCGCCGTCGTCAACTACATCGGCGTCTTCCTCGACATCAGCGAGCGCAAGGCGGAGCAGCATCTGATCGATTTCCTCTCCTACCACGACGCGTTGACGGGCTTGCCGAACCGCGTTCTGCTGCGCGAGCGCTTCGAACAGGCGCGCGCGAACGCCCTGCGCGACGGCCAGCAGGTGGTGCTGATGTGCCTGGACCTGGACCGCTTCAAGAACATCAACGATTCGCACGGTCAGGCCGTGGGCGACAAGGCGCTGCAAGTGGTGGCGCGTTTCCTGTCCGGCTGCGTGCGCGAAGGCGACACGGTGGTGCGCCAGGGCGGCGACGAATTCCAGATCCTGCTGCAGGACGATGCCCTGCTGGGGCGCACGCTTGCGCTGGCGCAAACCATCCTGGCCGGCTTGCGCGAGGAACTCAGCGTCGATGGCGAGCGTCTGGCGCTGACGACCAGTATCGGCATCGCCATGTGTCCGGCCGACGGCGACAGCCTCGACGACGTGCTGCGCCACGCCGACACGGCCCTCGTGCGCGCCAAGGAAATGGGGCGCGACCATTACGCCTTCTTCACGGAGCGCATGGGCAGCGACATCCGCGCCCGCCTGGCGATGCAGCAGCAGCTGCGCGGCGCCATCGGCCGCGATGAATTCGAAGTGCACTACCAGCCGCAGATGTGCTTGCGCACGGGCGCCTTGCTGGGCGCGGAAGCCTTGCTGCGCTGGGATAACCCGGTGCTGGGCAAGGTGCCGCCCGGCCTCTTCATCGCGCTGGCCGAGGAATATGGCTCGATCACGGCCATCGGCGAATGGGTGCTCGAAAGCGTCTGCGCGCAAATCCGCGCCTGGCACGACGCGGGCCTGGGCAGCATCAAGGTGGCCGTCAACCTGTCCGGCAAGCAGTTCGCGCAAGACCGCACGGTGCCGTTCGTCGAGGCGGCCCTGCGCAAATACGCCATCGCGCCCGCCTGCCTGGGCATCGAAATCACGGAAAGCACCGTGATGGGCGACCCGGACAAGGCGGTGGCGGCCCTCACGCGCCTGAAGGATATCGGCGTGGGTATTTCGCTCGACGACTTCGGCACCGGCTATTCCAGCCTCGGCTACCTGAAACGCTTCCCCATCGACGTGCTGAAGATCGACAAATCGTTTGTCGACGACGTCACCACCAGCAGCAGCGATGCGGCCATCGCCCGTTCCGTCATTTCGCTGGCGCACAACCTGGACATGCGCGTCATCGCCGAAGGCGTGGAAACGCGCGCACAGGTGGATTTTTTGACGGAACACGGCTGCGACGAAATGCAGGGCTATTATTTCAGCCGCCCCCTGGCCGCGGAAGCCTTCACGGCCTTGCTGCGCGAACGGCGCGTGCTGACGGTGGCGCCGGCAGCCGTGTCGGCATAAGCACACCCCGCGCCGCGCCTGCACTGTAATTGCACTGATATGGTGCGGGCGCCGCAATGCGGTGCATGATTCTCACGTTTCTTCCCTCTGACGCTGGCATGCATCCTGCTTTGTAGATCGTTATTTACACGATTGCAGCGCATGCCAGACAGCCCACATTTCGCAACGCCTTCTGCCGCCAGCGCGCACAGCGCCTGGCAGGCGCATTTGCGCCTGGGCTTTGCGCTGCGCGATGGCGTCAGCCGCCTCGTCGAGCGTACGCACAGCGGCCCCCTGCGCGTGCAAAAGCCCCTGTATCCGGAAGGCGATGCCATTTGCCACGCCATCATCATCCATCCGCCTGGCGGCGTGGTGGGCGGCGACCAGCTGGCTGTCGACGCCACGGTGGGCGAGGGCGCGCACGCCTTGCTCACGTCGCCGGGCGCCGCCAAGTGGTACCGCGCGAACGGCCATGTCTCGGGCCAGCACCTCGTGCTGCGCGCCGGCAGCGGCGCCGCCATCGAGTGGCTGCCGCAGGAAAGCATTTTCTTCGACCAGGCTTGCGTGCGCCTGCGCCACGAGGTGGAACTGGCGCCGGACGCCGGCTATATCGGCTGCGACATCGTCTGCCTGGGCCGCAGCGCCTCGGGCGAAATGTTCAACATGGGCAGCATCAGCCAGCAGGTACAGATACGCCGCGGCGGCAAGCTGCTGTGGTGGGAGCAGGGCGTGCTGGCCGCCGGCGGCGCCCTGATGGCCAGCCCGCTGGGACTGGGGGGCCACACGGTGTGCGCCACCCTGATCGCCGTCGGCATGCCCGTTTCTCCCGCCGTGCTGGCGGCCGTGCGCGAGATCGCCGTGCCGGCCGGCGCCGCGTTTGGCGCCACGCACATGAAAGCGCTGGTGGTGGTGCGCCTGCTGTGTGGCGACAGCGAAGCGGCGCGCCGCATCATGCTGGCCGCCTGGCAGCTGCTGCGTCCCGCCATGCTGGGGCGCGACGCCGTCGTGCCCCGTATCTGGAACACTTAATCAGGAAAGAAGCGCAAGGAAAACCATGGACCTGACTCCCCGCGAAAAAGACAAGCTGCTCATTTTTACGGCCGCGCTGCTGGCCGAACGGCGCCTGGCGCGCGGCTTGAAGCTCAATTATCCGGAAGCGGTGGCCCTGATCAGCGCCGCCATCATGGAAGGGGCGCGCGATGGCAAGTCGGTGGCGCAGCTGATGTCGGACGGTACAAAGATTCTGTCGCGCGCCGACGTCATGGACGGCATCGCCGAGATGATCCCCGATATCCAGGTGGAAGCGACTTTCCCCGACGGCAGCAAGCTGGTGACCGTGCACCACCCGATACCGTAGTTTTGATTGCATGGCAGGGCGCCATCCGCGCCGTGCCTGTGTGGCGCCGGCGATCCGCCTGCCAGCGTAGAGCGCTTTGACGAAGGAAAACATTATGACCCCAGGCGAATACAAATTGGAAGAAGGCGAAATCAGCCTGAATGCGGGCCGCGCCACGGCTACCGTGGTGGTGGCCAACCGGGGCGACCGGCCGATCCAGGTGGGCTCGCATTTCCACTTTTTCGAAGTCAACCCGGCGCTGGCCTTCGAGCGCTGGCGCGCCTATGGCATGCGCCTCAATATCACGGCCGGCACGGCCGTGCGCTTCGAACCGGGCCAGCAGCGCACGGTGGAGCTGGTGGCGCTGGCGGGCGAGCGCAAGGTCTACGGCTTCAATGGGGCAGTGATGGGTGAACTGCAAGACACTCCACCGGGAAAGGATTGAGATGGCCAGCATTCCCCGCAGCGCGTATGCCGAAATGTTCGGCCCCACCAAGGGCGACCGCATCCGCCTGGCCGACACGGAACTGTTCATCGAGATCGAGCATGACTATGCGATCTACGGCGAAGAAGTGAAATTCGGCGGCGGCAAGGTGATCCGCGACGGCATGGGCCAGTCGCAGCGCTGCGCGGCCGAGGTAATGGACACCGTCATCACGAATGCCGTCATCCTCGACCACTGGGGCATCGTTAAAGCCGATATCGGCTTGAAAAACGGCCTGATTTTCGGCATCGGCAAGGCGGGCAACCCGGACATCCAGCCCGGCGTCACCCTCCCCATCGGCGGCGCGACGGAAATCATCGCAGGCGAAGGCATGATCGTCACGGCTGGCGGCGTCGACACACATATCCACTTCATCTGCCCGCAGCAGATCGAGGAAGCGCTGATGAGCGGCGTGACCACCATGCTGGGCGGCGGCACGGGACCGGCCGTGGGCACGGCCGCCACCACCTGCACGCCGGGGCCGTGGCATTTGCACGCCATGCTGGCCGCCAGCGACGCCTTCCCGATGAACCTGGGCTTCATGGGAAAAGGAAACGTCAGCTTGCCGCTGCCCCTGGAAGAGCAGGTGCGCGCGGGCGCCATCGGCTTGAAACTGCACGAAGACTGGGGCAGCACGCCGGCCGCCATCGATAATTGCCTGTCGGTGGCCGACCGCATGGATATCCAGGTGGCGCTGCACAGCGATACCCTCAACGAGGGCGGCTTCCTGGAACACACCTTGGCGGCCTTCAAGGACCGCACCATCCACACGTTTCACACGGAAGGGGCGGGCGGCGGCCATGCGCCCGACATCATCGCCGCCGTCGGGCAAGCCAACGTGCTGCCCTCGTCGACCAACCCCACGCGCCCGTTCACCGTCAACACGCTCGACGAGCACCTGGACATGCTGATGGTGTGCCACCACCTCGATCCGGCCATCGCCGAAGACGTGGCGTTCGCCGAGTCGCGCATCCGCCGCGAAACCATCGCCGCGGAAGACATCCTGCACGATATCGGCGCCATCTCGATGATGTCGTCCGACTCGCAGGCGATGGGCAGGGTGGGCGAAGTGATCATGCGCACCTGGCAGACGGCGCACAAGATGAAGGTGCAGCGGGGCGCGCTGGCGCCCGACACGGCGCGCAGCGACAATTTCCGCGCCAAGCGCTATATCGCCAAGTACACGATCAATCCGGCCATCACGCATGGCATCTCGCACGTGGTGGGCTCGATCGAGGCGGGCAAGATCGCCGACATCGTGCTGTGGAAGCCGGCCTTCTTCGGCGTCAAGCCATCGATGATCTTAAAAGGCGGCATGATCGCGGCCGCGCAGATGGGCGACCCGAACGCCTCGATTCCCACGCCCCAGCCCGTGCACTACCGCATGATGTTCGGCGCCTTCGGCGGCGGCCTGAAAAAGTCGTTTACGTTTGTCTCGCAGGCGGCCTACGAGCTCGATATCGGCCACCAGCTCAAACTCAATAAATCCGTCATCGCCGTGAAGAACATGCGCGGCTTGCGCAAGCACGACATGGTCCACAACAGCGCCACGCCGCACATGGAAGTGGACCCGGAAACCTACGCCGTGCGCGCCGACGGCCAGCTGCTCGTGTGCGAGGCGGCATCCGTGCTGCCGATGGCGCAGCGTTATTTTCTATTTTAGGCGGGAGACAAGCATGCTCACTTTGCATACCAAACTGACGGCTGACGACCATCGCGCCGCCGTCGCCCAACTGGTGCTGCCCTACGACCAGCGCGAAAAATGCCGGCTGCGCGCCGTGCTGTCGAATGGCGAGGATGTCGCCGTGTTCACCGTGCGCGGCACGGTGCTGCGCGACGGCGAACGCATGACGGGGCCGGAAGGAACGGTGGTGCAGATCGTCGCCGCGCGCGAACCGACCTATCTGGTGCAGTGTGCGGATGCGCATACCTTGCTGCGCTGCGCCTTCCACCTTGGGAACCGCCACACGCAGGCGCAGGTGGGCGACGGCTTTTTGCGCATCCGCAAGGACGTGGTGCTCAAGGAGATGCTGGAAGGCTTGCAAGCGACTGTGACGGAAGAAAGCGCGCCGTTCGAGCCGGAGGCGGGCGCGTATGGCGGCGGCCATGGCCACCACGACGGCCACGGCCAGCATTTGCTGGCACCCGTGCCGCTGCGGCAAAAGATCCACCGCCCCGGTGATACGCCGGGCGCGCCAGGCGCCGCATGATGCAGGCGTCGGCCCTGCTGCATTTGCTGCAGTTCGCCAGCCCGGCCTTGCCGATCGGCGCCTACAGCTATTCGCAGGGGCTGGAAGCGGCGCTGGAGTCAAACCTGGTGAAGGATGCGGCCACGGCGCGCGAATGGATCGCCCAGCATCTGGCGCAGGTGGTGGCGCGCTGGGAGGCGCCCCTGTGCTGGCGCTTGATGCAAGCCTTCGAAGCGCAGGATCTGCACGCCGTGCAGCGCTGGAGCGAGCGTTTCATCGCTTCGCGCGACACGGCGGAATTTCGCGCCGAAACCATCCAGATGGGATATTCGCTGACCAAATTGCTGGCCGAGCTGGGCGTGGCCGACGGCGTGCTGATCGACATGCTGCAGGGCCAGCCGGAAGTGGCCCTGCCCACCGCGTATGCGTGCGCCGTGGCGGCGCTGGCCATTCCGCGCGAGCAAGCGCTGCTGGCCATGCTGTTCGCGTGGGCGGAAAACCAGGTGCTTGTCTGCGTGAAATCCGTGCCGCTGGGGCAGGTGGCGGGCCAGCGGCTGCTGCTGTCGCTGCGGCCCGACCTGGAAGCGGCGGCCTTCACGGCGCAAACCTTGCAAGACGACGAGATGGGCAACTGGGCGCCCGGCCTGTCGCTGTTGTCGATGCGGCACGAAGTGCAGTACAGCCGGCTGTACCGCTCCTGAACACTACCACGAGAGACTACAACATGACATCGATTACCTCAAACCCCCTGCGCGTAGGCATCGGCGGCCCCGTCGGCTCGGGCAAGACGGCCCTGTGCGAAATGCTGTGCAAGGGCATGCGCGAGCGCTACGACATGGCCGTCATCACGAACGACATCTATACCAAGGAAGACATGGAAATCCTGCTGCGCGCGGATGCCTTGCCTGCCGAGCGCCTGATGGGCGTGGAAACGGGCGGCTGCCCGCACACGGCCATCCGCGAAGATGCGTCGATCAACCTGGAAGCCATCGCGCGCATGCAAGCAGACTTTCCGAATCTCGACTTGATCCTGGTCGAATCGGGCGGCGATAACCTGGCCGCCACCTTCAGCCCGGAATTGTCGGACTTGACGATTTACGTGATCGACGTGGCGGGCGGCGAAAAGATCCCGCGCAAGGGCGGGCCCGGCATCACGCGTTCCGCTTTGTTGATCATCAACAAGACGGATCTGGCGCCCTACGTGGGCGCCAACCTGGACATCATGGCGCAGGACGCCAGGCGCATGCGCGGCGAGCGTCCCTTCGTGTTTACCAACCTGCGCAGCGGCGACGGCGTGCAGGTCGTTATCGATTTTATCCGCGAGCAAGGTTTGCTCGATCAACCAGGCAAGGAGCTGCAATGAGCGCAAGATTGATGAAGAAAACGGCCGCCGTGGCGGCGCTGTGCCTGCTGGCCTTGCCCGCCATGGCCCATCCCGGTCATGGCGAGAACGCCGGCTTCCTGGCCGGTTTCGCCCATCCGTTCACGGGCATCGACCATTTGCTTGCCATGCTGGGTGTGGGCATCTGGGGCGGCCAGCAGCGCGGCGGCCTGGCCCAGCCCGCCACTTTTCTCGGCATGATGCTGCTGGGCGCGCTGGCCGGCATGGTGGGATTGACGGTGCCGGGGCTGGAAACGGGCATCGCCGCCACGGTGGCGCTGGTGGGGCTGGCCATCGCGCTGGCGCTGGCCTTGCCGAACTGGCTCGGCATGGGCCTGGTGGGCGTGTTTGCCTTGGCGCATGGCAATGCGCATGGCCAGGAATTGCCGGCCGCCTCGGCCGCGTGCGGCTTCATGCTGGCCTCGGCTGTCTTGCTGGGTACGGGACGTTTCCTGGGCCAGGTATTGGCCGAGCGCATGCTGCGCGTGGCCGGCGTGGCCTTGACGGCCGCCGGTGTGGTGTTGATGGGACTGAATTAAGAACCGGGACGGCGCTCCGACAGCACGATGGGCGCCGCCTTTTCCGGGTGCAAGCCCTGGTGGCCTGCATACACGGCGGCGATGGCGGCCATGTCGGCATCCTTGTCGCCCGTCAAATATAAATGGTCGACGACGCCCAGCACCTTGTTCGGGTAGTCGATGTACACCAGCAACAGCGGTACCTTGGCCGCCACGGCCAGGTGATAAAAGCCGCTTTTCCAGTTCGGACGGTAGCTGCGCGTCGCTTCCGGCGTGATGGCCAGCCAGTACCAGTCGGCGGCCAGCATGCGCTCGGCCTGGCGCTGAATGGTGCCGCTGGTGGTGCTGCGGTCGACGGGTTCGCCGCCCAAGTAGCGCAGCACCTTGCCCATGGGGCCGCGGAACAGGGAATCCTTGGCCAGCCAGCGGAAGGGCAAGGACAGCGCCCATTTGCCGAACAGGCCCACCATGAAATCCCAGTTGGACGTGTGCGGGTAGACGACGGCGATGCCGCGCGGCCCCGGCAGGGGACGGAAGCGCATGCGCCAGCCAAACAGGTGCAGCACGCGCAGCGCGCAACGCTGGTGCCAGGTCGGCAAGTCGCCCGCTTGTACAAATAAATCGTCCATTGATACCCTTCAGTGACACTGTTCTTAATGGGATGGCGCTGGTGGCCATTTTCCTTGAAGCAAAATTCTGCGCAGGCATTCTATACGGGGCTGGCGATGGCGACAAGCAGCCGAGGCCGCTATTCATGCGGTGTCGGGGCCGTTGCTGCTGCTATTTTAACGATGCTTGACCTCCGTGTCGGGCACTAAATGCGCACAATGTGGTCAAAACTTCATGCAGTGTTGATCCACCCGACAGGGAGCCATGGCATGAAAAACAGCATCGACGAGGTGAATGGGGAGAATGTGCGAACGGATAAGGTGATGGCCGAGCTCGTCGAGCGGGGCGTTGCTTTTCACCACGCACTGGGGCGGACGGTGGCGACAGCGTATTTGCGCGAGCACGCGGTACCGGTCGAGGTGATACGCCGCGTCTTCAGCAGCGTGCAGGCGCGCCGTCCGGCCCGGCCGGCACGGCGCCGATGGCGCTGAAGGTGAGGGAATGGCGCGGCGGCGTCAATAAAAAAGCGGCGGACGCGGCGATCGTCACGCAGTCAGTGCGTTGGTATCGTCGCGTCCGCCGCCAGGGGGCATGGGCGGCGCAGTGCCGCTCAGGGGGCTTTCAGGGTGCCGCTCAGCTTGCCGTTCAGGCTTGTGCCGCCAGCGCCGGGTAGTCCGTGTAGCCGGCAGCGTCCGGCGCGTACAGGGTGTCCGGGTTCAGCGGATTCAAGGGCGCGTCGCTGTGCAGGCGGGTGGGCAGGTCGGGGTTGGCGATGAACCACAGGCCAAAGGCGACGGCATCGGCTTCGCCCTTGGCCAGCAGGGCTTCGGCCGCCGCCTTGTCCATTTTTTCGTTGGCGATGTACACGCCGCCGAACTCCTGCTTCAGATACGGGCCCAGGCGGTCTTCGCCCAGCGCTTCGCGGGCGCAGATGAAAGCGATGCCGCGCTTGCCCAGCTCGCGTGCCACGTAGCCGAAGGTGGCGCGCGGGTCGGAATCTCCCATGTCGTGCGCGTCGCGGCGCGGCGCCAGGTGCATGCCCACCTTGTCGGCGCCCCAGACTTCGATGCACGCGTCCGTGACTTCCAGCATCAAACGGGCGCGGTTTTCAATCGAACCGCCGTAGTTGTCGGTGCGCAAGTTGGTGCTGTCTTGCAGGAACTGGTCGAGCAAATAACCATTGGCGCCATGGATTTCCACGCCATCGAAACCGGCTTTTTTCGCATTTTCGGCGCCCAGGCGGTAGGCTGCCACGATGCCGGGAATTTCTTCCGTATCGAGCGCGCGCGGCGTGACGAATTCCTGTTTCGGACGTACCAGGCTGACGTGGCCGGCCGGCTTGACGGCGCTGGGCGCCACGGGCAAGTCGCCATCGAGGAAGACTGGGGCGGAAATGCGGCCCACATGCCACAGCTGCAGCACGATCAGGCCGCCAGCGTCATGCACGGCCCGGGTGATGTGTTTCCAGCCTTCCACCTGTTCCTCGGACCAGATGCCCGGCGTGTCGGCGTAGCCCACGCCTTGCGGCGTGACGGCCGTCGCTTCCGAGATGATCATGCCGGCCGAGGCGCGCTGCGTGTAGTACTCGGCCATCAGGGCGTTGGGCACGCGGCCCGGATTGCCGGCGCGCGAACGCGTCAGCGGCGCCATGATGATGCGGTTTTTCAGTTGCAGACTGCCAATGGTGATGGGGTCGAATAAAGTTGCCATGATTATCATTTCCTTGTTGGGGCCGCTCGAGCGGCGTTGAGACAGAGTGATCGAGATGAAAGCTGTGCTTACAAACCTTGCTGCATGTGATCGAGAAAGGCCTGGATGGTGGCTTCGTTGCGGCTGAAGAAACTCCATTGGCCCACCTTGGTTGCGGAAATCAGGCCCGCTTTTTGCAAGCTGGCCAGGTGCGCCGAGACCGTCGATTGCGACAGGTTCAGGCGGCGGTCGATCAGGCCGGCGCACACGCCCAGGTGCAGCGGGTGGTCCTGCTCCTGGAAATACTGTTCCGGCTCCTTGAGCCATTGCAGAATCTGCCGGCGCACCGGATTGGCCAGCGCCTTGTGGATGGCGTCGATATCCATATTGTTTCTCCTGAACATACAATTCGCTTTTCAGCGATGTATATATCGTAGTTGTTCAATTCTAATATCGCTGTTTTACGATATATCTATCTTACGATATAAATGAAAAGCGTGCTGGCGGCGCGCGTTTTTGAATGGATTCAGGCGGGAAGGGGATTGCGCTGCAGCACGGCCGGGCCCGTCAGCACGATGCGCACCAGATCCACCTGGCGCTGGGCGCCGGCCTTGGCGGTGGCGCTCTTGATCTGCGTGCGCGCCGTGTGGATGGAAATGCACTGGCGTTCGGCGTATTCCTGCAGGGAATAGCCATTGACGAGCGCTTCCGTCAAGCGCGCCTCGGCCACCGTCATGCCATAGAAATTGCGCAGGGTGGCGGCCAGGGAGGTGATCAGGTCGCTGCTGTCGCTGAGAAAGACGGCGATGGCGCTGGCCGAGCCGAAAGGACTGTGCCAGGAGGGCAGGGGCGTGACGCGCAGGCGCAGCTGTTCTCCCGTCAAGCCGCTCAGGTTGAGCACGCCGCCGGGGCCGCCTGCCGCCGTCGTGCCCGTTTGCGCCGCCTCATGCAGCATGCGCCGCAGCGCGCCGTTGTCCGCTTCTCGCGGGCAATACAGGGGCGCGCCTTCACGCAACTGCAGCAGCCGCGTCGCAGCCGTCATGGCCAGCGCCCGCTCGTTGGCGTACAGCAATTGCGACGTGGCGTCGAGCAGCAGCACGCCAAACGGCAGCAATTCCAGCACCTGGGTGGAACTCCGGGACAGCACTTCCAGCCGGCGCAGCTTGCGCTGCAGGGCAAAGGCCGTCTGCAAATGCGGCATCAGGCTGCGGATCAGCGCCAGCTCGCCCGCCTCGTAGGCACCCGCCCGTTCGCGGCGCACCACGGTGACGTTGGTGGAACGCTCGGCGCGCAATTCGACGATGGCCGCCGCCGTATAAAAGATGTCTTGCGGGCGCAGCCAGTCCGTCCAGTATTCGGTTTTCTTCAGGCAATGGTCGGGAAACAGCATGGAGCCGGTGACGACGGCGCCTTCGTGGTGCAGGGTGGCGTCTTCCAGCCAGACATTGCGCGCGCCGTAATAGCTGGCAAAGCTGGCCATGGCATCCGACTCGAAGCCATAGGTGGCGGACAGGCCGCTGCCAGGCAGCTGGACGTCGACCGAGCGGTTGCTGAAATCATTGGCCCAGATCAAACCCGCGTGCGATTTCAGCTGGCGTGCAAAGGCGGCAAGGAAATCTTGCCATTGGATATGTTGTGTGGCCGCTTCATAGATCAGGGTAATCAGTGCCTGGCTGGCGACGGCGAGCGATGGCGTCATTGGCGATCCTCATGGCGGCAAGCGGTGGACAAGGCATGGCGCGGGCGGCCTTGGCAGCGGCCGCCCGGCTTCCCTAGCGCGATTCCAGCCAGCTTTTTCCGCCGGAAGTGCACGTGCTGAGGCTGGCGTACTGGCTCACATAGTTATAACCGCTGCCGCAGCCGCCTTCGCCCGATTTGACGGGGCCGTAGCAAGCGCCTTCATAGCTGAGCTTACCATTGACGGTGGTGCTTTTGACACAGAAATTGTAGTTGCTGGCCACGGTGTTGTTGGGCAAGGTGGTGCCGTTGTTTTGCCCGCAGCCGAGTTCCTTGCTCACGGAGCGCGCGTAGTCGACCATTTTCTGGTACGTGCCGCTGTAGTAGGTATCCGCCTTGGCCTTTTCGCCCTGCTTGCAGGCGGCGATCACGCTGTCGTAGCCGGAATCGGCCTGGGCGTAGTTGCCCGATACCTGGATGCCGCAGGCGCTGGCCTGCTTGCGTTCCGTATCGCTGATCAGATTGTTGTACTGGCAGGTGGACGAGGTGCCGCCGCTGGCGCTGGTGGAACCGCCGCCCGAGCCGCTGTCGGCGCTGCCGCCGCCACCGCAGGCGGACAGCATGAGGCAGCCGAGCAAAGTGACGGCAAAGGTGGTTGGATTTGCTTGCATGATTTTCCCTGTGGACGGTGACTTGCCACCATGTGTCTGGTGGTATCTTTGCTACAAGGAATTGTATCGGGCATGTTTTTTGGAAACATCACCCATTTGGGGTATGCGCCGGCGGCACGGAGTGGGGTAGGGCGGCCGGCTGGCCGCCCCGGCGGGGATCAGGCGAAGTGGAACAGCAGCAAGGCGATGACGGCAGGCACCGTCTGCAGGTAGAGGATGCGCGTCATGACGGTGGCCGCGCCCCATGCGCCGGCCACGGCGATGCACGCCAGGCCGAACACGGTAAACGCATGGGCGATGGCCGCGTCCGGGTGAAAAAAGCCCAGCGCCAGCGCCGCGACGAGAAAACCGTTGTAGCAACCCTGGTTCGACATGGCGGGACGCACGATCTCCGCTTTTTCCTTCGACAGGCCAAACACCTTGCGTCCGCGCGCATCGAACAGCACGGTTTCCAGCAGCACGATATACACGTGCAGCAGCAGGATGAGGGCGGTAAGAATCTGGGCCAGTAGCAGCATCATTGTTCCCGAAAGTGAATGGATGCGCCAATTATGCTGCCATCAGCATGTTTTTTGGCAACTTTCGATTGGAGCGGCCACACTAGAAAAATGTGCTGGCGGCAAGCCTTTTCACCCGATGGTATACTTTTCCTTTTGCTCCTGTGGGGACGACCCCGCTCGATGACGGGGCTGCATGGCGGGGACGACCCTGCCGCCTCAGGAGAGTACGATGGCGTGGATTATTTTGGTATTGGCTGGTTTGCTGGAAATCGGCTGGGCCATCGGCCTCAAATACAGTGCCGGCTTTACCCGCCTCGTGCCATCCGTGCTGACGGCTATTTCCATGCTGGGCAGCGTGGTGATGCTGGGCCTGGCCTTGCGCACCTTGCCGCTGGGCACGGCCTACGCCATCTGGACGGGCATCGGCACCGTCGGCACGGCCATCTTCGGCATCATGGTGCTGGGCGAGCCGGCCAGCGCCGCGCGCATCGCCTGCATCGCCCTGATCGTGTCGGGCATCCTGGGCTTGAAACTGCTCAGCCCCCAATAAAGGATGCCAGCATGAGTCTCGCCATGACGTATTTCTACCTTGCCATCGCCATCATCGCCGAAGTGATCGCCACCAGCGCTTTGAAGGCGTCCGAGGGCTTCAGCCGCTTGTGGCCCAGCGTCATCACCGTGCTTGGCTACAGCATCGCTTTCTGGTGCCTGTCCCTGACCTTGAAGGTCATTCCCACCGGCATCGTGTACGCGATCTGGTCGGGCGTGGGCATCGTGCTCATTTCCGCCGTCGGCTGGTTCTGGTTCAAGCAAAGCCTCGACACGCCGGCCCTGATCGGCCTGGGGCTGATCATTGCCGGCGTGCTCGTCATTAACTTGTTCTCCAAGTCGGTCGGGCACTAATCAAAAGCTGCTGGCAACCCGCGCCAGGTAATACCACTCCGCATTGGCCGCCGCATTGACGTCGGGGAACAGGATATAGGCGTCGAATTCGGCCGTCACGGGCGTGCTGTCCGCGCGCACGCCGATCTGCTCGCCCTGTTTGACCTTGTCAAAGCTGGACCAGGTCTTGATGAAGCGGTCGCTTGCATGCAGTTTGTCGTGCACGACGACCATGTTCAGCGCTTCCATGTCAGCGTCGGCGATGGCTTCCGGTTGCGGCGCGTCAATGAAACCGAGGAAAGCCAAGGTGTTCATGATGGCGCGGTAAGCCACGTCCGGCGCGGCCGGGTCCGCGTGCTGGCCGCATTCCAGGGTGAGGGCATAGCCGCCCGTCGAGCGCATGTATTCGGTGGTGCCCACGCCGTAGCGCAAGACCAGGCCCACCTGGTCACTATTGCCCAGGCGGCGCTGCACGCCCTGGCCATACGCATGCAGCCAGCCGTCGACGAAGCGGCGCACGCCCAGGCGGCGCGCCAGCGCGCGTTCCTTTTCTTCATGTTTAAAAGGTTGCAGCGGGCCGTCGTTGTTGCGCGGTCCCACCATGACGAAGGGTTGGCTGTCGGCATTGAACGAGTGCAAGTCGAGCAGCACGTCGTGCTGGCCCAGCAGCGGGCACAGCCAATTGGCGATGCGGTCTTCGAAATCTTGCGGATTGTCGTTCGGGAACAGGTTGCGGTTCAGGTTGCGGTCGCCGCTGCGCACTCCCTTGGCGTAAGCGAGCGGGTTGGTGATGGGCACGAAAGTGACGCTGCCGGCCACGATGGACAGGGCGCCGCTGTCGAGTTCAGCCATCACGCGGTGGATGCCCTTGGTGCCGCAGGTTTCATTGCCGTGCACGGCGCCGGTGACGATCAGGCGCGGGCCGCTGCCCTGGCCTGTGTAGTTGATGGACTTGAAGTGGAGTGCGCTGCTCATGCTGGACATATCCTATTGGTATCAGGGAAGGGAAAGCGGGGTCGGCATATTTTAGCGGGATTCGCGGCAGGCGCCCGTAAAAATGTCGCCAGGAATGTACCCATCGCCCACCCCGGCATGGCATGATCGGCGCCAATGTTGTTTTCCCTTGCCGATTCCATGACCAGTACGTCCCATCCTTCCCGCCTGTGCGGCCTCGACACCTTGCGCGCGCTGGCCATCGTGCTGGTCTTCATGAACCATTATTTGCTGTTCGTCAGCGAGGGCGGGGCGTTTGGTTTCTGGGGAGAAATCGGCTGGACGGGCGTGGACCTGTTCTTTGCCCTCAGCGGCTACCTGATCGGCAACCAGATCTTTGCGGCCTTGCGCAGCGAGCAAGGCTTTTCCTTGCCGCGTTTCTATGCGCGCCGTTTCCTGCGCACCTTGCCCAGTTTTTATGCCGTGCTGGCCCTGTATTATTTGTGGCCCGCGTTTCGCGGCGATAGCGCGCTACTTCCCTTGTGGAAATTCTTGACGTTTACGCAAAACATCAATCTGACGCCGGGCACGGCGTTTTCGCATGCGTGGTCGCTGTGCGTGGAAGAGCAGTTCTACCTGCTGCTGCCGGCCGTGGCGCTGGCGATTGCGGCTTGCCGCAAGTCCCTGCTGTGGGCGTGGGTGGCCGTGGCCGCCAGCTTTATCGTCGGCATGCTGCTGCGTGCATATCTGTGGGATGAATACGTGCACGTGCCGCGAGGCGGCCTCGGCTATTACAAATACATTTATTACGCGTCGTGGTGCCGTTTCGACGAGCTGGTGGCGGGCGTGGCGCTGGCGCTGCTGAAAAACTACCACCCTGGCGCCTGGCTGCGCCTGACATCCTATGGCAATCGCACCTTGCTGGCGGGAATCTTTGGCACGGCGCTGATGTTTTACGTGTTCGTCGCCGATCACTATGGTTATTGGGTGACGGTGTTCGGTTATCCGGCCCTGGCCGCCAGTTTTACCTTATTGCTGATCGCCGCGCTGAGTCCTGCCAGTGCTTTATATCAACTGCGCGTGCCGGGCGCGGCCAGCCTGGCCCTGTGGTCGTATGCGATTTATTTGCTGCACAAGCAGCTGTGCATTCTGCTGCGGCCCTTGTTGCAAGACTTTGGCTACGGGCCGGATGGCCTCACAGCCATACTGGTCAGTATCGTTGTCAGCATCGTCACGGGCTGGCTCTTATATAGATTGGTGGAAACGCCGTTCATGCGCTTGCGGGCGCGCTATGTTCCCGCGAATCATGCGTGATGATTACATGTCGATCACGTCCAGTCCCCGCGGCGTGCCCACCAGTAATTCCAGGATGGCATGCACGCGCAGATTCGTGTCTTCATGTGCCGTGTTGAAGATCAGGGCGCGCAGGCCGGGCACGGCTTCCATGATGTGCTCGCTGGCGTAGGCATTGATCAATAACAAGACCAGGTCGGTGGCGCCCGCGCCGGGCTGGCGCCGCAACCGGTCGTGGATCACGTTCAGCAGCGCGCGCTGCATGCGCGGCGTGGGATTGGTGATGTAGGCGAAGACGCTCGGCGTGTTGGCGATGGCTGCGCAGAGGCGCCGTTCCATCTCGTCGGGTTTTACGTCGGAGGCGATATCGAAATACGCGGCATCCCAGCGCGTGCGCGCATACGGGTGGCCGGGCGGGAAAGAGTCGGCCGTTTCAAAACCGCAGATGCGGCTCAGGGTTTTCAGCCAAGCGAATAGGGTGGAGTTCATGCCGCGATTCTAGCGGCATTCCGCGTGTGCCGGGCCCTCTCTATATAAAGGGGGCTGACGCCCCGAGAAATGATTAAAGTTTCCTGTAAAAGAGCCCTTGTCATTCTGGGAAAGCCTCTCTATAATGCTGGTCTTCGGGGCGGTTAGTTCAGCTGGTTAGAATACTTGGTCGACATCCAAGGGGTCGGGGATTCGAATTCCTCACCGCCCACCAGAATTTAGCAGTAGGCAGTTTTCAAGAGTTTTAAGCTGGCGCAAGCCGCAAGCGGTCATTTGAAATACAATGATCAACAAAAGTTTTACGGGCGGTTAGTTCAGCTGGTTAGAATACTTGGTCGACATCCAAGGGGTCGGGGATTCGAATTCCTCACCGCCCACCAGAATGCAGTTAGAGAGAAAGGTAAAACCGGTTATGACACCGCGAACTACTACCAAGCTTTGGGAGTGACGCTAGTCGAACGGGTTTCCTTTGTCTCAAGAAAGTGAAAAACGCGGCTAGTCCGCGTTTTTTTGCGTCTGCGTTTTCCTTTCAGTTATTTACCCATCACATTGCAGTTTTACCTGGCGCCAGCGCCGATATGGAGATCAATATGCTTACAATCCGACTTCCCGATGGTTCCGCCCGTCAATTTGACGGTCCGGTCACCGTGGCCCAGGTTGCGGCCAATATTGGTACCGGCCTGGCCAAGGCTGCCCTGGCCGGCAAGGTCGACGGCAAGCTGGTCGATACGTCCTATCTGATCGAGCAAGACGCGGAACTGGCGATCGTGACGGACAAGGACGCCGATGGCCTGGAAGTGATCCGCCACTCGACGGCCCACTTGCTGGCGTATGCCGTCAAGGAATTGTTCCCGGAAGCGCAAGTGACCATCGGTCCCGTGATCGACAACGGTTTTTACTATGACTTCGCCTACAAGCGCCCGTTCACGCCGGAAGACCTGGTCGCGATCGAAAAGAAAATGGCGGAACTGGCCAAGAAGGATGAGCAAGTCACGCGCAAGGTTGTCGCGCGCGACGAAGCCATCGAATACTTCAAGGGCATCGGCGAAGCCTACAAGGCTGAATTGATTGGTTCGATCCCGGCCGACCAGGAAGTGTCGCTGTATTCCGAAGGCAAGTTCACGGACTTGTGCCGCGGCCCCCACGTGCCATCGACGGGCAAGCTGAAAGTCTTCAAGCTGATGAAGCTGGCCGGCGCCTACTGGCGCGGCGACTCGAAAAACGAGATGCTGCAGCGTATCTACGGCACGGCCTGGGCCAAGAAGGAAGACCAGGAACTGTATCTGCACAACCTGGAAGAGGCGGAAAAGCGCGATCACCGCAAACTGGGCAAGCAGCTCGATTTCTTCCATTTCCAGGAAGAGGCGCCAGGTCTGATCTTCTGGCACCCGAAAGGCTGGTCGATCTGGCAGCAAGTCGAGCAATACATGCGCAATGTGTATCAGGTCAACGGTTATCAGGAAGTCAAGGCGCCGCAAATTCTCGACCGTGGCCTGTGGGAAAAAACTGGCCACTGGGATAATTACCGTGAAAACATGTTCATCACGGAATCGGAAAACCGCGCCTATGCGCTGAAGCCGATGAATTGCCCTGGCCATATCCAGATTTTCAACAATGGCATGCGCAGCTACCGTGACTTGCCATTGCGCTACGGCGAATTCGGCCAATGCCACCGCAACGAACCGTCGGGCGCCTTGCACGGCATGATGCGCGTGCGCGGCTTTACGCAGGACGATGGCCACATCTTCTGCCTGGAAGAGCAGATCGCCGGCGAAGTGACGGCGTTCCACCAGCAGGCGATGGATGTCTATACGGCTTTCGGCTTCACGAATATCGACGTGAAACTGGCGCTGCGCCCAGATAACCGCATCGGTACGGAAGAGTCGTGGGATTTCGCCGAGGAATCCCTGCGTTCGGCCCTGCGCGCCTGCGGCGTGGAGTGGACGGAATTGCCGGGTGAGGGCGCATTCTATGGTCCGAAGATCGAATACCACCTGAAAGACAGCCTGGGCCGCGCATGGCAAGTGGGTACCGTGCAGATCGATCCGTCGATGCCGGGCCGTCTGGGCGCGGAATATGTGGCCGTGGACAACACGCGCCAGGTGCCCATCATGCTGCACCGCGCGATCGTGGGTTCGCTGGAACGTTTCATCGGCATCCTGATCGAACACTATGCGGGCGCCATGCCGCTGTGGTTGTCGCCGGTGCAAGTGTCGGTGTTGAATATTTCCGACGCTCAAGCCGATTATGTACAGGAAGTTACAACAAAACTGCGCAAAGCGGGGCTGCGCGTACAGGCTGATTTGCGTAACGAGAAGATTACCTATAAAATACGTGAACATTCCGTACAAAAATTGCCTTACATCTTAGTAATTGGCGACAAAGAGCGGGATGCGAATACAGTGGCCGTGCGGGCGCGGGGCAATGTCGATCTGGGCGTCATGTCCGTCGATGCCCTGATTGAGCGACTCAAACATGAAGTCGACACCAAGGCCTGACGAGGAAACTCGCTGCACGACCGTCTTACAAGATTTTTAAAGGAAATTACAATAGCTACTGACAAGTCACATCGCATCAATGGCGAAATCACTGCCCCTGAAATGCGTTTAAGCGGGGTCGATAACGAGCCACTCGGTATCGTAAGTTTGGCTGAAGCCTTCCGCCTGGCGGAAGAGGCAAACGTCGACCTGGTGGAAATTGCGCCTACCGCGCAGCCACCGGTGTGCCGTTTGATGGACTACGGCAAATTTAAGTATTCGGAGCAAAAGAAAGCTCACGAAGCCAAATTGAAGCAAAAGATCATCCTCGTGAAGGAAGTCAAATTCCGTCCGGGGACTGATGATGGTGACTACAATATCAAGTTGCGTAATCTCATCAAGTTCCTCGAAGATGGCGATAAAACCAAGATCACCTTGCGTTTCCGCGGTCGTGAGATGGCGCATCAGGATATTGGCTTCCGCATGCTGGAACGTCTGAAAGCCGATCTGGAGCCGTACGGCCAGGTCGAGCAGTTCCCGAAGATGGAAGGCCGCCAAATGATCATGGTTCTTTCGCCTAAGAAGAAGAAGTAAGATACAATAGCGTTTTACTGTGGGTGGAAACTGCTCGCGCCGACATTGGCGCGGTGTCAAACCCCAGGCAGAATTTGCGCGGCCCGGTCAGCAATGTCCGGGCCGCGTGAACTGTAGTGGACTCGCATCCGCTGCACAACATGTGAAAGCAGGCATCTAAGCGCAGCGTCGTGTTGCCACCTGCAATCCTGTTATAAATGGAGCTGTCCGTAAGAGGACAGATTGCTATGCCTAAAATGAAGACCAAAAGCTCCGCGAAAAAACGTTTTCGCGTGCGTCCAGGTGGAACAGTCAAGTCGGGTCACGCGTTCAAACGCCACATCCTGACCAAGAAAACCACCAAAAACAAACGTCAGTTGCGCGGTACCCGTAACATCAACGCATCGGATGTCACATCCGTCATGCGCATGATGCCGACTGCTTAATCTCACACTCAATTTAAGGAGTTACTATGCCTAGAGTAAAACGTGGGGTTACAGCTCGTGCCCGTCATAAGAAGATTCTTGTTCAAGCTAAAGGCTACCGTGGTCGCCGCAGCCGTGTATACCGTGTTGCCAAGCAAGCAGTTATGCGCGCTGGCCAATACGCTTACCGCGATCGCCGCAACAAGAAACGCGTTTTCCGCCGCCTGTGGATCGCCCGTATCAACGCCGCTTCCCGTGAGCATGGCGTAACGTACAGCGTATTCATGAACGGCTTGAAAAAAGCAAATATCGAACTGGACCGTAAAGTCCTGGCCGATATGGCTGTGATGGACAAGCCAGCATTCGCTGCGATTGTCAACGCAGTTAAAGCAAAAATCGCTGCGTAAGCATCGGTCATTGCACAACGTCATCCGTAGGGTGACGTCATAAAGAGCGGGGCAGGGGTTTTAACACCTTATGCCCCGTTTCCGTTTTTGATTGTTGGATTTTAGATAACTGAGTCCAGAATTGATGTCCAAAACAGGAAATGCCGCATGAACTCCCTAGAAGAACTCGTCGTCTCGGCCCAGGCTGACTTTATCGCCGCCGCAGACGCTGCCGCACTTGAAAACGCCAAAGCCCGCTACCTGGGCAAGACTGGCCAGATTACCGAAATGATGAAGGGCCTGGGCAAGCTGGACCCGGACGCGCGCAAGGCGCAAGGCGCCTTGATCAACGCCGTCAAAGTGCAGATCGAGGACGCGCTGACGGCGCGCCGTGATGCGCTGGCCGATGCCCAGATGCAAGGCCGTCTGAACGCCGAAGCGATCGACGTGACCCTGCCAGGCCGTGGCCGCATGCCCGGCGGCATCCATCCCGTGATGCGCACGTGGGAGCGTGTCGAGGAAATCTTCCGCTCCATCGGTTTCGATGTGGCCGACGGCCCCGAAATCGAGAACGACTGGACCAACTTCACGGCGCTCAACAGCCCGGAAAACCATCCAGCCCGTTCCATGCAAGACACTTTCTACATCGACGGCAACGATACCGATGGCAAGCCCTTGCTGCTGCGCACGCACACGAGCCCGATGCAGGTGCGCTATGCGCGCACGCACACGCCGCCGATCAAGGTCATCGCGCCGGGCCGCACCTACCGCGTCGACAGCGACGCCACCCATTCGCCGATGTTCCACCAGGTCGAAGGCCTGTGGATCGCCGAAGACATCAGCTTTGCCGACCTGAAGGGCGTGTACCTGAACTTCGTCAAGGCATTCTTCGAGACGGACGATTTGCAAGTGCGCTTCCGCCCATCGTACTTCCCGTTTACGGAACCGTCGGCCGAGATCGACATCGCCTTCGGTTCGGGCCCGCTGAAAGGCCGCTGGCTGGAAGTATCGGGCGCCGGCCAGGTGCATCCGACCGTGGTGAAGAACTTCGGCCTCGATCCCGAGAAATTCATCGGTTTTGCTTTCGGCTCCGGCCTGGAACGCTTGACGATGTTGCGCTACGGCATCAACGACCTGCGCCTGTTTTATGAAGGCGACTTGCGTTTCCTGAAGCAGTTCAACTAAGCATTGTTCCGTTTGATTCATGGCGCTTGAGCGCCTGTGCGCTCGCGCTGTGAGCTTTGACCCTTTGAAGGCTTGATTATGCAATTTTCCGAAAACTGGCTCCGTACCATGGTCGATCCGAAGATGACTTCGGACGAACTGGCCCATCTGCTGACCATGTCCGGTCTCGAAGTCGAGGACGTCGATCCTGTCGCGCCCCCGTTCTCGAACGTGGTGGTGGGCCTGGTCCTGGAGATGGAAAAAC
Organism: Janthinobacterium sp. SUN120; assembly: GCF_030397735.1. Taxonomy (NCBI): domain Bacteria; kingdom Pseudomonadati; phylum Pseudomonadota; class Betaproteobacteria; order Burkholderiales; family Oxalobacteraceae; genus Janthinobacterium; species Janthinobacterium sp. SUN120. The sequence continues at coordinate 162,735 of NZ_JAPUBW010000001.1, forward strand.
ATCCGAACGCGGACCGCCTGAATGTGTGCCAGGTCGATGTCGGCACGGGCACCATGCTCAACATCGTTTGCGGCGCGCCGAACGTGCGCCCTGGCTTGAAAGTCGTATGCGCCATGGCCGGCGCCGTGCTGCCGCCTGGCGCCGATGGCAAGCCGTTTGAAATCAAGGTGGGCCAGCTGCGCGGCGTCGAGTCGCAAGGCATGCTGTGCTCCGCGCGCGAATTGAAATTGTCGGAAGAAAACGCCGGCTTGCTGGAATTGCCGGACGACGCGCCGATCGGCCAGAATTTCCGCGATTACTTTGCGCTCAACGACTTGAAATTCACCATCAAGTTGACGCCGAACAAGGCGGACTGCCTGTCCGTGCTGGGCGTGGCGCGTGAAGTGTCGGCCTTGACGGGCGTGCCCCTGAATGCGCCGCAGTTCCGCACCGTGCCTGTCACCAGCGATGAAGTGTTGCCAGTGAAAGTCAGCGCGCCGGACCTGTGCGGCCGTTTCACGGGCCGCGTCATCCGCGGCTTGAACGCCCGTGCCGCTACGCCGGACTGGATGAAGCAGCGCCTCGAGCGCAGCGGCCAGCGTCCGCTGTCGGCCCTGGTCGACATTTCCAACTATGTCATGCTGGAACTGGGCCGTCCCAGCCACGTGTTCGATCTGGCAAAGATCCACGGCAGCCTCGACGTGCGTTGGGGCAAGGCGGGCGAATCCGTCAAGCTGTTGAACGGCAATACCATCGCCGTCGACGAGTGGCTCGGCGTCATTGCCGATGATCAGGAAATCGAATCCTTGGCCGGCATCATGGGCGGCGACGCTAGCTCCGTATCGGACGATACGGACAGCATTTACCTGGAAGCGGCTTTCTGGTGGCCGAACGCCATTCAAGGCCGCGCGCGCCGCTTGAATTTCTCGACCGATGCGGCGCACCGCTTCGAGCGCGGCGTCGATTTCGCCACCACCGTCGAGCACATCGAGCGCATCACGGCCCTGATCGTGGAAATCTGCGGCACGCCAGCCACGACCGTCGGCCCCGTCGACGACCACGTGGTGAACTTGCCGCAACGCCAGCCTGTGTCGATGCGCACGGCGCGCGCGCAAAAAGTCATCGGCGTGCCGCTCAACGATGAGCTGATCGCCGATATCTTCACGCGCCTGGCCCTGCCATTCACCCTGGCGGACGGCGTGTTTTCCGTGACCTCGCCCAGCTACCGTTTCGACATCGAGATCGAGGAAGACTTGATCGAGGAAGTGGCGCGCGTGTACGGCTTTGAAAACATCCCGACCTTGCCGCCCGTGGCAGCGAACGTGATGCAGATTGCACCAGAAAATACCCGCTCCTTGTTTGCGGTACGTCATGAGCTGGCCGACCTGGGCTTCCAGGAAGTGGTTAACATGAGCTTTGTCGATACGGCATGGGAGCGCGATTTCTCGGGCAACACGAATCCGATCAAATTGCAGAACCCGATCGCCAGCCAGATGAGCGTGATGCGCTCCTCGCTGATTGGCAGCCTGATCGCCAATGTGCGTTATAACCTGAACCGCAAGACGAACCGCGTGCGCATCTTCGAAGTGGGCGCCATCTACCAGCGCGACGACAGCGTGGAAAACGGTCCCCTGTCGGTGGCCGGTTACGCCCAGCCGAAGCGCGTGGCCGCCATGGCTTACGGCGCGGTGGCCGACGAGCAGTGGGGCCAGGCTGCGCGCACGGTCGACTTCTTCGACGTGAAGGCGGACCTGGAAGCGCTGTTCGCGCCGCTGGTCTTGCGTTTCAGCAAGGCGGAACATCCGGCCCTGCATCCGGGCCGTTCGGCCAACGTGGAGCTCGATGGCAAGGTCATCGGTTTCATCGGCGAACTGCACCCGCGCTGGATGCAAAAGTATGACTTGCCGCTGGCGCCCGTGCTGTTCGAAGTCGACGCCGCTGCCCTGACGCAACGAGTCGTGCCCGTGTACCAGGAAATCTCGAAATTCCCTGGCGCCAGCCGCGACCTGGCCGTGGTCGTCAAGCAATCGGTGGCCGTGCAGGATCTGCTCGACAGCTTCCACGCCGCCGCCAAGTCGAGCCCGGCAGCGCGTATCGTGCAAGCCATTGTTTTATTTGATGAATATCGTGGAAAAGGTCTGGAAGCGGATGAAAAAAGCCTTGCTTTCCGGATTAGCTTGCAAGATACTCAAAACACCCTGCAAGACGATGTCGTCGATGGCCTGATGGCTGTCCTGGTCGATGCGGCCAAGCAGGGCCACGACGCGAAACTGCGTTCGTAATTACCGGACTGGCCGTCGCCTTGCGTGACGGCCTTTCCGTCGTCAACCGTAGACGAGCTTGCCATGTGGCGGGCTCGGGCGCACAGAAAAGGCAGGGCAGGAAAATTAATAACAGCGACGTTGATTCCGCCGTACTGCAGTCCGCACTGGCCGCAGATCTGCATCGGGCCATGCTGGTTGCCAAAGTGCGCCAGGAAGCGGAAAAAGATTTACCCACCTTGACCAAGGCGGAACTGGCCGAACTGTTGTTCGAGCAGGTGGGCCTGAACAAGCGCGAAGCGAAGGATATGGTCGAGACCTTTTTCGACGAGATCCGCAATGCGCTCGAACGGGGCGAGGCCGTCAAGCTGTCCGGTTTCGGTAATTTCCAGTTGCGCGACAAGCCGCAGCGGCCGGGCCGCAATCCGAAGACGGGCGAAGAGATTCCCATCACGGCGCGCCGCGTCGTGACCTTCCATGCGAGCCAGAAGCTGAAAAGCATGGTCGAAGAGACCAGTCCGCTGGCACGTGCTGCCTGAGTGAGTGGCGATGAACGAGCGCATCAGTAAAACCGAGTTGATCGCCTTGCCGCCCATTCCGGCGAAACGCTATTTCACGATCGGCGAGGTGAGCGAGTTGTGCGGCGTCAAACCGCATGTATTGCGCTACTGGGAGCAGGAGTTTTCCCAGCTCAAGCCGGTCAAACGACGTGGTAACCGCCGTTATTATCAGCACCATGAGGTGCTGTTGATACGCCGCATCCGCGAATTGCTGTACGAGCAGGGCTTTACCATCAGCGGTGCCCGCAACAAGCTCGATAGTCGTGGCGCTTCGCATGCCATCGCCGACGAGCTGCCAGTGCTGCCGGCCGTGCCCGTCGCGCCGCAGGAAGCGCCGCTGGACCGCGTGTGGATACGCAATGAATTAATTGCGATTTTAAACTTGCTAAAATAAGATTTGTACCAATATAGGTGGGGTTGTCCGGTAGCAGTTGACTGAGTTGACTATACTGCATGGGCGCTCGGCCTTGGCGCTGACGCTACCGTACTGCGCGCCATATTTTGAATATAATGTTAATGTTGCGTTTTTGTTAGTGACGCTGAACCGGAGCAGCGTTCAGGTTCCGGTAGTCTTTCCCAGGCCAGGAAAATTTAAGGGGAAACAATGATACGCGTTGCCATTTGTGATGATCACCAAATAGTACGAGCTGGATTCAAACAGATTTTTTCGTCGTCGAGCGATTTCAGTGTGGTGGCGGAAGCCGGTACGGGGCGCGAAGCGCTCGATATCGCCCGCCGCGAAATTTGCGATGTATTGCTGCTCGATATAGCCATGCCCGATCAGAGCGGCATCGATACCTTGCGCACGATCCGCCAGGGCCAGCCGGAATTGCCCGTGCTGATACTCAGCGGCTATCCCGCGCAGCAATACGCGTTGAACCTGTTCAAGATGGGCGCGAATGGCTATCTGAACAAGGAATGCGAAGCCGACGAGCTGATGACGGCCGTGCGCACCGTGTTCCAGGGGCGACGCTATGTCAGCTCCACCGTCGGCGAGTTGCTGGCGCAATCGTTCGACCGCGATACGAATGCCGCTTTGCACACGGAATTGTCGGACCGCGAATTCCAGGTCTTCCTGCGCCTGGCGCGCGGCGCCACCGTGTCCGATATCGGTGTCGCCTTGTCGCTGAGCATCAAGACGGTGAGTACTTACCGTACGCGCATCATGGAAAAAATGGGCTTGCAATCCAACAGCGACTTGACCTATTACGCAATGAAAAACAATTTGCTTGACTAGCGCTGCGGTGCGATCATGGAAACATGATCGCTCAGCCAGCCAGCCGGCACGACTTGTGCAGTGCAGCAGTTTGTGGCGAGGACTATAATTGGCCGGCGCCGGCGCTTTTTCCCGCGCCGAACCTTGCTAAGGATGCACATCAGGATGTATTTCACCGCTGAACCGGCCCCGAATCACCGCCTGCCCCTCTACAAGACGATCCTGTGCGTGACTTGCGCCTTGCTGCTTGTACTCAATGGTTTCAGTCTCTATCATAATCTGCAATCGCTGAAGGGCACGAACGCCTTGCTCAGCCAGAGCGCCCGCGTGGCGGACCGCTTGCAGTATTTGAACGTGCTCGTGCTCGATGCGGAAAGCAGCTTGCGCGGCTATTTCATTTCCGGCTCCGAAACCTATCTGGGGCCGTCGAAGACGGCGACCACGGAAATCGAAAACGAATTCAACGAGCTGCAAACCTTGCTCGCGGGCAGTCCTACCCAGTTGAAAAACCTGGGCCAGCTGAAAAGCTTGATCCGTCGCAAGATGTCGATGTTGCAACAGTCGATCGATGTCTACAAGCAGGGTGGGCTGGCCGAGATCGTCAACATTTCCCGTGTGACCGATGACCGCGCCACCATGGACGAGATCCGCCTGCAAGTGGTGATCATGACGCGCGAACAGAATGAAGCGTTGTCTTCCGGCAGCGCCGCCTTTTACCATGAGTACCAGAAAGCCGTGCTGCTCGGCATCGGCATCAATGCCCTGGCCATTCTCGTGCTGATCATGTTTTACCAGCTGGTGCGGCGCAGTTTCCAGAATCGCGCGGCCGTCGAGTATGCGCTGCAAAATGCCAACGACACCCTGGAATCGACGGTCAGCAAGCGTACGGAGCAGTTATCCGTGCTGTCGCGCCATTTGATCAGCGTCAATGAAGTGGAAAAGGCGCGCCTGGCGCGCGAATTGCACGATGAGCTGGGCGCCAACCTGACGTCGATCAGCATGGACCTGGGCGCCGTCACGCAGCAACTGGCGCACACGCAGCCGGAACTGGCCGCGCAATTGCGCCGCGCCAAGGCCACCTTGCTGGAAACGGTGGAACTCAAGCGCCGCATCGTCGAAGACCTGCGCCCCAGCCTGCTGGACAACCTGGGCCTGTGCGCCGCCATCGAAAGCTATTGCGAGGATTTTGCGCGCATGAGTTCGGTGCGCTGCGAAACGGACGTGGCCATCAATATCGACAACCGCGAAGCCACCCTGACGATTGCCCTGTTCCGTATCGTGCAGGAATCGCTGACCAATATCCTGAAATATGCGCGCGCCGGCATGGTCAGCGTGACCTTGAAGCGCAATGAGCACGGCCTGGTGCTGCGCGTGATCGACGATGGCATCGGCATCACGGAAGATGCGCTGCAAAAACCCATGTCGCACGGCTTGCTGGGCATGCGCGAGCGGGCCTTGTTGCTGGGTGGCACCCTCACTGTGCGCCAGGGGCCGGAAGGCAAGGGCACGTGCGTGGAAGCCGTGATTCCGTTGCCGCTGACGCCGGAGCCGGAAGACATCGATGCGGATGCCGAAGCGTAATGGACGTTGATGCAAGAAAAATGGCCGGGCATGCAGCCCGGCCATTTTTTTATCTGTCTTGCCTGATCAGCAGCGCATCAGCAGCGGATCAGCAGCGTGATACGTCACGCAGCAAACGGTCGTATTCCGTCTTCGCTACCTTGTAGCACTCGCCCGCATAGCATTCCAGGCCGGCGCGGTCCAGCACCGTGATATTGCCGCGGCGATAATGGATCAAGCCTTCTTCCTGCAGCTTGCCGGCGGCCGCCGTGATGCTTTCGCGGCGCACGCCCAGCATGATCGAGATCAACTCTTGCGTCACCTTCAATTCGTTCGATGGCGAACGGTCCAGGCGGTCCAGCAGCCAGCGGCACAGCTTTTGCTCGATCGAGCTGTGACGGCCACCGACCGCGTTCTGCGCCATTTGCGCAAACAGGGCGTTGGTGTAGCGCATCAGCAGCTGGGGCAGGGCGCCGCCCTGGTTGAAGGCGTCGCGCAAGCTTTGCGTTTTCAGGCGGTAGCCGTAGCCGGCACTTTGCACGACGGCCGTGCACATGGCGCGTTCGCCTGCCAGCAGCGAGGCACCGGCCACGCCTTCATGGCCGACGACGGCGATTTCCGTCGTGGCGCCGTCTTCCATGACATACAGCAAGGAAATGATGGCGGTGGTGGGGAAGTAGCTGTATTCCAGGTTGTTACCGTAGGCATACAATTCCTTGCCGAAAGGCAGTTCCACCAGTTCCAGGTCTTCGAACAGCGATTCGAGCGCGGCGCGCGGCAGGGCGGCCAGCAATTCATTTTGTTGGGCACTGCTGAGGCTAACCCGCGACGCAAGCTTGATTTCCCGACCGGCCGCCGGCATGGCGCGCGGCAGCAACTGGTTCTTCTGGACCGGGGCGATAAGTTGAGTATGGCTCATAGTATTCCTCACAGGCTTTTTACATCGGAGTGCGACTGCCGCGTTGCTGGTCAAAAAAGTTGCCGCATCCATCTGAAAACAGCGTTTTTTTTCGACCGCGCGGTGCAGATCGCGATGTAGCTACTTTAAAAGCTTATGTAAGTGGCGAACATAAGATTAGCAGTCGCCACTTTGTAGTCTCTTTTGAGGCGAAATTGTAGTCCTTGTCCTACGTGCACACTTTAGCCTAGCTAGCCTTGCGCCGTTCTGCGCGATTTTGTGATATGACGCGCGGCTTGTTGGCGCTCCACAGACCGGCCGGCCGCACGCTGGGCAAGCCGTCGTGCACGGTTGCGGCGGGTGTCTGGCGCACGTTTGGCGCCTCGTGCTCCCCCAGGCGGAAGCGGCTGACGGCCTGCGTCAGCGCCTCGCCTTCCTGGTGCAGGCGCTGCGAACCGGCGCGCGCCTCGTCGACCAGGCTCGCATTCTGGCGCGTCATGTCGTCGATTTGCGCCAGCGCGCCGTTGATGCGGGCGATTTCGCCATTCTGCTCGGCACCGGCGCTGCTGATGCGACCGATGACGACGGATACTTGCTGCACCGCGTCGACGACTTGCCGCATGGTGCTGCCGGCCGCGTTGACCAGGTCGCCGCCCGCGTCCACGGTGGCCACGGAGTCGCCGATCAGGCGTTTGATCTGCTGCGCCGCCTCGCTGGAACGCTGCGCCAGGCTGCGCACTTCGGACGCCACGACGGCAAAGCCGCGCCCCTGTTCGCCCGCGCGCGCCGCTTCCACGGCCGCGTTCAGGGCGAGGATATTCGTCTGGAAGGCGATACCGTTGATCACGCCGATGATGTCGACGATCTTGTGCGAGCTGGCCTTGATCGAGGCCATGGTCTCGACCACGGCGCTGACGGTCTCGCCGCCGCGCTGGGCCACTTCGGCGGCTGACGCCACCAGGGTGCGTCCCTGTCCTACGTGGGCTTCGTTGCGGCTCACGGTGGCCGTCAGCTCGCGCATCGAGTCCACGGTGGCGCCCAGCGCGTCCGCTTGCGTGGCCGTGTGGCCGGACAGGGCGGCGTTGCCCTGGGCGATATCGGCGCCGGCCGCGGCGATGATGGCCGCGCCGCCGCGGATTTCCTGCACCAGGGTGGCCAGGCCATGCGTCATGGCGCCGAAGTCGCGCACCAGGTCGCCGATCTCGTCGTGCGCCTGCGAGGTGATGCGCTGCGACAGGTCGCCCGCCGCCGCGGCGCCCACGGCCACGCGCAGTTGCTGCACGTCGCGCGCGAACGCGGCATAAAAGCCCGCGCACAGGTAGGCGGCGGCCAGCAGCACCAGCAGCATGGCCGCCAGGATCAGGGCGCGGCGCGCCTCGTCGCGGGCGATGCGCTGCGCCAGCAAGCCGTCCAGCGCGGTGGCGGAGGCGCCGGACAGCGCGTGCAGGGCGTCGATGGCTTGCATGCCAGCCGCGTGGAATTGCGCGCCCGACGTCTGGTCGTAGGAATTCGTCACTTCATTCTTCGTGCGTTCGAGGAAGGCCAGCGCGGCCGGCACGGCTTTCAGGGCCGGCTGCAGGCTGGCGCGCAATTCCGGCTTGGCCGCGATGATTTCGTCGAAGCGGGCCGGCAGGCGTTCCAGTTCGTGGCGCGCGATCAGGGCGTTGGCGTTGACGAGTTGATCTTCATTTGCCTCGAACAGGCCCGTGTCGATGTAGGCGGCGCCGCGCCCGCCGATGTCGGACAGGCTCTCGGCCAGGTCGGGCAGGGTGGCGGTGAAGGCGGCGCTCAGGTGGTTGGCGCCCGCGTCCGGGTCCAGACTCAGGTGCGAGCGGTCGGCCACCAACTGGCCCAGCTTGGCCGCCTGGCGCAGCAGCGCCGTGTGCGCCGCGTAGCTGTCGCGCGCCGCGAGGCCCGCCTGGCGGCCCAGCAGGGCTTGCCACTGTTTCGTCAGTTCGGCCGCCTGGGGCAGGCCGGCGCCCGCCGGCAAGCGCGCCAGGGCGGCCAGCGCGGCCGTGATGCGCGCGTTCAGGGCCGTGTTGTCCATGCCCGCCTTGCCGCTCAGGCGCAAGTGCTCGAGGCCGCGCCGCTGTTGCAGCAGCCGCGTGCCTTCCTGCAACTGGCGCACATAGGCCACGCCCCGCTGCGCATCCTGCGCCTGGGCCAGCGACTTGCCCAGCTCCGAGATCAGCAGGGTGGTCGCCAGCGCCAGCGGCAGCAGGAAGACCAGGCAGACAAGCATGAATTTGGGCAGCAGGCGCAAGCGCTGCATGAGGCGGATGGCGGGGGTGAGGAGCATTTTCATCGGGTTTCCAGGGTAGGGTGACAACATTTCTGCAGTGCAATGTTGCCTGCGGATTGTGACCCCTTGATGAAGTGTGCCGCGATGCAGTCAGTTTTGCCGTTCGCCAGAGTGAAGCAGTTCACACGGAAGGCCGATCCTTCTGTAAAATCGAGGGTTTTTTGCGAGGGCCATATTATGGTCACCAATATGGCCAACGAGAACGACATCAACACCCCCGATTCCAGCGACAGCGCGGACAACGCCGCAGCGCCAGTAAGCAGCAAGGCGCCGGCCGTGATCGCGCGCGAAGTGCAGCGCCGCCGCACCTTCGGCATCATTTCCCACCCGGATGCCGGTAAAACCACCCTGACGGAAAAACTGCTGCTGTTCTCGGGCGCGATCCAGATGGCCGGTACCGTCAAGGCGCGTAAATCGGGCCGCCACGCGACGTCGGACTGGATGGAGATCGAGAAGCAGCGCGGCATTTCCGTCGCTTCCTCGGTGATGCAGTTCGAATTCCGCGACCACGTCGTCAACCTGCTCGACACCCCGGGTCACCAGGACTTCTCGGAAGATACCTACCGCGTGCTGACGGCGGTCGACTCGGCGCTGATGGTGATCGACGCGGCCAAGGGCGTGGAAGCGCAGACGATCAAGCTGCTGGCCGTGTGCCGCATGCGCAATACGCCGATCGTCACCTTCATGAACAAGATGGACCGCGAGACGCGCGATCCGCTGGACCTGCTCGACGAGCTGGAATCGGTGCTGAAGATCCAGTGCGCGCCCGTCACCTGGCCTATCGGCATGGGCAAGAACTTCCGCGGCGTGTACCACCTGCTGAACGACGAGATCATGCTGTTCAAGGCAGGTGAAGAGAAGGCCGACGGCGCCTTCGAAATCATCAAGGGCATCGACAATCCGCGCCTGCAGGAGATGTTCCCGCTTGAGATGGATCAATTGCGCATGGAAGTGGAACTGGTGCACGGCGCGTCGAACCCGTTCAACCTGGAAGAATTCCTCTCCGGCGTGCAGACGCCCGTGTTCTTCGGTTCGGCCATCAACAACTTCGGCGTGCGCGAGATCCTGTCCGCGCTGGTCGACTGGGCGCCGGCGCCGCGCGAGCGCGACGCGACCGTGCGCTCGGTGGCGCCGTCCGAGCAGCCATTTACCGGTTTCGTCTTCAAGATCCAGGCCAACATGGACCCGGCCCACCGCGACCGCATCGCCTTCCTGCGCGTGTGCTCGGGACGTTTCGAGCGCGGCATGAAGGTCAAGCATTTGCGCCTGGGGCGCGAGATCAAGGTGTCGAACGTGGTGACCTTCATGGCTTCCTCGCGCGAACAGGTGGAAGAGGCGTACGCGGGCGACATCATCGGCTTGCCGAACCACGGCAACATGCAGATCGGCGACAGCTTTTCCGAAGGCGAGATGCTGACGTTTACCGGCATCCCGTACTTCGCGCCGGACTTCTTCCGTTCGGTGCGCATCCGTAATCCCTTGAAAATCAAGCAGTTGCACAAGGGCTTGCAGCAGCTGGGCGAAGAGGGCGCGGTGCAGGTCTTCAAGCCGGTGCAGGGCGGCGAGCTGGTGCTGGGCGCCGTCGGCGTGCTGCAGTTCGAAGTGGTGGCCAGCCGTTTGCTCAACGAGTATGGCGTGGACGCCGTGTTTGAAGGCACCAGCATCAGCAGCGCCCGCTGGGTCAGCTGCGACGACAAGCGTATCCTGCAGGATTTCGAAAATGCGTTGGGCCACAACGTGGCCTACGATGCGGCCGGCAACATGGCGTATCTGGCGACATCCGGCGTGAACCTGCGCCTGACGGAAGAGCGCTGGCCGAAGCTGACATTCCACGCCACGCGCGAGCATTCGGCCAAGCTGGCCTGATGACTTTGAGGTAGCGATGAAGGGCAGAGCCAGTGGTTCTGCCCTTTTTTTACGCCGGCAGGATCGTGCGCGTACTCCAGTCGCGCCGTTCCAGCAGCAATGCCGTCAATTGTGCCGCCGTCATCGGGCGGGCAAAGAAAAAGCCCTGCACGTTGTCGCAGCCCGCTTTGCGCAAGAACTCCACCTGCTGCAGCGTTTCCACCCCTTCGGCCACCACTTTCAGGTGCAGGCTGTGCGCCATGGCGATGATGGCCGTGACGATGGCTTCGCCCTCGCCGGGCAGGTCGTGCACGAAGCTGCGGTCGATTTTCAGCTGGTCGATGGGCAGGCGTTTCAAGTACGACATCGAGGAATAGCCGGTGCCGAAATCGTCGATCGACAGGTGGATGCCCGTTTCCTGCAGGCGCCGCATCAATTCCACGTTGGCGTGGACATTGTCCATCAGGACGCCTTCCGTGATTTCCAGCTCCAGCAAGCCATGCGGCAGCTGCGTTTCGTCCAGGATGGCGCGGATATCGTCCATCAGGCCCGGATCGCGCGCCTGGCAGGCCGACAGGTTGACGGCCACGTGTTCGAGCGAATCGAGCAAGCCCGCCTTGCACCAGGCAGCCGCCTGGCGGCAGGCGCTTTGCAGCACCCAGCGTCCCAGGTCGACGATGATGCCGCTTTCCTCGGCCACGGGGATGAATTCGGCGGGACTCAGCTGGCCCATGTCGCGGCAATGCCAGCGTATCAGCGCTTCCACGCCGACGATGCGCCCGCTGCGCAAGTCGATCTGCGGCTGGTAGTGCAAATACAGTTCCTCGTTCTGCAGGGCGCGGCGCAGGTTCGCTTCCATGCGCAGGCGGCGCTGGGCGCGTAACTCCATTTCGGCCTTGAACACGGCGTAGCGGTTCTTGCCCTGGTGCTTGGCGTGGTACATGGCCGTATCGGCATTGCGCGTCAGGGTGGCCACGTCCTGCGCGTCGAACGGATACAGGCTCACGCCGATGCTGGCGCTGACGTACAGCTGGTGGCCTTCGAGGGCGAACGGCGCGGCCAGCACGGCGAGGATCTTGCGCGCCACGCTGGCCATCTCCGAGGCGTCGTCGGCCGGTTCCACGATGACGACGAATTCGTCGCCGCCGATGCGGCAGATGATGTCGGTGCCGCGCAGGATGGCCACCAGGCGCTCGGACACGAGCTTGAGCAGCTGGTCGCCGCAGTGGTGGCCCAGCGTATCGTTGACGATCTTGAAGTTGTCCAGGTCCAGCAGCAGCAGGCCCACGCTGCTGTCCTGGCGGTCGGCGCGCGCCAGCGCATAGGCCAGCGCATCGTTGAATTCATGGCGGTTCGGCAGCTGCGTGACCGGGTCGACGTGGGCCAGGTAGTGCAAATGGCGCTCCGCATGCAGGGCGGCGGTGCGCGTGCGGCGCACCATCAGGAAGGTCAGGCCGAACGCGCACAGGCAGACCAGCAGGGTGAAGGCGGCAAATTGCGCCAGGCTGGCGTACAGCGGCGCCAGGCTGGCGCGCAGGTACAGCGCGCCGCCGCCGGGCAAGGCCGTCAGGATGGCAGCGCTGCCGTCCAGGTAATCGATCTGCAGGCCGTTGCGCGGCGCCGTGGGAGCGGTATCGCTGCCGCTGCGCGCGTAGCGGGCAAACGGCGTGCCATAGGGGCTGTAAAGCAGTGCTTGCCGGATATGCGGGGCGGCGGCGAGGGGAGCGAGGAGTTGTTGCGCTGCAAGACGATTGTCCTGGCGCATGGCCTGCGTGGCGGCAGGCGCCAGCATGTCGGCCTGGATGCGCAGCGTGCGCTGGAAGGATGCCTGGAGGGAAAACAACTGGAAGAGGATCAACAGCAGGCTGGCCATGGCCAGCATGGCCGCCGCGGCCAGCAAGTTCAGCCTGGCAATGCGGTCGCCGCGCAATTGCGCCGACGGCAGCATCAATGGCGCCATCATGACGCTTTCTCCTGCCGGCCCCGCTTGCCGCCGCCCCGTGTGATCCCGCCTCGCCCTGCCATACTTTACGTTCCAGTCTGATGAAAACCGAAGTGAGCCGGAACTCTCGACGTGTTGTTAAGGCCGACATATTGTCATTTTGCAGCGTGAAAGTACAGGGCGCGCGGCAATTTTGTCTGCATGCCACAGGCCGGTGGCAGCAGGCTAAGTAGGTCGTAATAAATTATTGTGATTTCTGACTTCCATAACCGGCGTTCTGCGGCGTTACCCGCTGCTAGCAGTGCCTGCACTGCGTCGCAACGGGCGCCTTGCAGCGCATCCGGTTCTGTTCGTCATAACTTCACAATAATTTCCCACGACCTACTTAGGCGACAAGTCAGGCGGAAAAGGTGGGGCGTGTCTTTCTAATAATAATCCAAGCTGAATTTTAATCCTTTTTTTGCCGGCTGTTTTTTTCCTTTAAAAACATGCTGACAATAAACAAAATGCCATCAAGAATAACTTCAATGGCCCCGGCATCGCGGCGCGGATTAACTTTTTGCCTGCATAGGCCATTGCAAGTCATTGATTTTAATAAATTTTAATGAAGAATGCGAGAACGCTATGGCCTTGCTCCGCGAGTTCGTCCATAATCCGCAGATGATGGACGTCCTGATGCTGTTTGTTTTGTCTGCCGCGGCCAAGCAAGCTGCCGCCAGCAAACCCGGACGTCGCCCTAATGATCAATAGTGAGGATATCTTGGAAAAAAAACCAAAAATTATTTTGTCGTCACAAGACCTGGAACGACTGGAAGCGTTGTTGTATGCCTTGGGTAATAATCTGTCGCCGGACAAGGCTGCCTTGCTCGACGAACTGGGCCGCGCCGAGGTGCTCGAGCCGCAAGAGATTCCCCCGACCGTCGTGACGATGAATTCCACCGTGCGCTTCACGGTGGAAAACAAGGAGGAATTCTGCCTGACGCTCGTGTATCCGAAGGATGTGGAAGGCCAGGCCGACCGCATTTCCGTGCTGGCGCCCGTCGGCAGCGCGCTGCTGGGCCTATCCGTGGGCGACAGCATCGCCTGGCCCATGCCGGGCGGCGTGGTGAAGGTCAAGATCGAGGAAATCGTTTACCAGCCTGAACGGGCTGGCGAATACCACCGTTAAGCGTAGCCAGCAGTAACGGCGGACGGCGCCCGCCGTTCGCTTGCCAGGCCGTGCCGGGAGCGGATCTAGCTGTTCCTCTGCACGCGCACCACCAGCCATCCCGCCACCACCGTGAACGTGACGATGATGGCGACGATGATCCAGAAGCCCTGCGGATGCTGGGCCAGCGGAATTCCCCCCACATTCATGCCCAGCATGCCGGCGATGATATTGATCGGCAAGGCCAGCACGGTGACGATGGTCAGCACGAACAGGCTGCGGCTGTTTTCCTCGTTGACGCTGGCGGCAATCTCTTCCTGCAGCAGCTTGATGCGTTCCTGCAGGGACGACATATCGCTGAGGACCACCGAAAATTCCTCCGTCGACTGGCGCAATTCCAGGCTGTCCAGCTCCGACACCCATGCAGGCGGGCGTTGCAGCAGGCGGAACAGGGCGGCCGGTTCCGGCGCCAGTAGGCGCTGCAGCCGTACCAGCACGCGCCGCATGGCGCCCAGGTCTTCGCGTTTCGGCACTAGGCGCCCGGCTAGCAAGTGGTCTTCGATATCGTCGACCCGCGCCACGGCGTCGCGCACGATGTTGACCAGCACGTCCGCCTGATCGCGCAACAGGTGAATCAGCAGCTCCACCGACGAGCGGATCGGCTCGTGGTTCTTGATGACGGCCTGGCGCAAGCGCTCGATCGACTGCAGCGGCGCGCGGCGCGCCGTGATGACGAGGTTTTGCGCCACGCTGGCCCACATGGTGGAAATATCGGATGCCTCGAACGAAAAATTGTGCACCACATCGTTGACCACGGCGATCAGGGTGTTTTCCGCCTGTTCGATGCGCGTCGAGCGTGAGCCCTGGTGCAGGGTTTCATAGAATTCGTCGGCCAGCTGCGTGTGCGTCATCAGCCATTTTTCGCTGGCCGCATGCGACAGGTTGAAATGCAGCCAGACGAATTCCTGCGCCGGGCGCGCCGCGCCATCGGCCAGCCAGGCCAGGGCGGCCGTCGAGTCGAGCGCCAGCGGCTGCGCCTCGCGGCCAAACAGGAAGCCCCAGACCAGGCCCGAGGTGTCCGAGCCGTAGGTAAAACCGGCAGTTTCCATCGCCATCGTGAATCTTTCTCGTGCAGTGTGATTGATCGTCGCGCGATTTTAATACACGGATGTGTCGGGAAAATGACAAGGCCACCGCGAGCGGTGGCCTTGGTGCTACTGGGTGCTGACTACAGCCGAGTATTAGCTGCGGTTCGGGTTGTCCGGACGCCGGTCGTCGCGGTTCGGCACGCCGTCATGGTCGCGGTCGTGGCGGTTGCCATTGTCGCGGTCATAGCGGTTGGGGATGCCGTCGCGGTCGCGGTCGCCGTTCGGGCCCCGTGGCGACCAGCGGCCTTGCTCCATCTGCCAGCGGCCGTCGCGCTGGTTCCAGGCGGGCGGCGCATACGCATAGCCGGGGCGTTCGGCGATCCACACGCCTGGTGTCCAGGCGTAGCGCTGGCTGCGCCATTCCCAGTGGCCGGGCGCCCAGATGTAGCCGTGGCGCGCGCGCGGGATGGCTTCGCGGCGCGGTGGCGGCGGGGCGATGCGGATCTCGTCGTAGCGCACGGGCTGCACTTGCGCGGCGACCCAGCCGCCGCGGTCCAGGCGCCAGCGGTTGTTTTCCTGTATCCAGGCGGCGCGGCGGTACTGATTGCCGCCCCGTTCGCGCAGCCATTCGCCATTGTTCCAGACGTGGCGCTGGCCATCCCAGTTCCAGTAGCCGGGCGCCCACACATAGCCGGCGCGCGGCGCTGGCACGCTTTCAAACCGTGGCGGAGGCGGGGCGTTGCCGACGACAATGCTGACGCCGAGCTGATTCTGGGCCATGGCCTGCGCGGGCAGGAAGGCCGCGGCGCTGATGGCAAGCATGGCTGCTGCGTAGAGTGTGATGGGTTTCATGGGTTGCTCCATTTCGGTGATTGCGTGAAATGGACTATAGGCGCTTGCCGGCGATTTTTCGCCTTTGATTCAACTTATTACAATTGACACAATGCTGTGTGTCCGTGTATCCGTTGCGGATACAAATCAGATGCCTATGGCGGCCTGGCGCGGCGACTATCTGCAGTGCGCCAGGCGGCGTGGTGTCAGCATCGGCGGCTCACAGGGTGCTGGCGCTGGCGTTGCCCAGCAAGGCTTGCCGCTCCTCGATCAGCGAGATTTTCTTTTCCTGTTCCGTCAGGCGCTTGGCGCTGACCACCACCACGGGGATGGCGCCCGCTTGCGCCACATCGGCGGCCTTGGCGGCCGATGGCTGCATGAAGCTGGCATAGCTGGCACCGCAGGCGATGGCGACGGCGACGGTGAAGATGGCTTCCATGTTTTTCAAGGCTTTCATGATGTTTCCTTTCGGGTGGCGGGTGGGTATGCATGCACTGTAGCCAGGCGCGGGCCGCTGCGCCATGCGGATGCGACCAGCCGTGGTTTTGGCGGGATGGCCTGCAAAAAAACGGCGCTGAAATGCCTGCGCACGGGGCCGGCAAGCCGACCGCTTGAATTGAGGCCTAAATTGCCCTGTATCCGGGCATATGAATGTAATTGCCGCGTGGCATTATTTGACGCTGCACACTGCCGCGCGCGGCAAGTGCAGGGCCAGCTGTCCTGCTAGAATCGGCGTGGCGGCCCCGTCGCGTGGATAAAAATATCATCAGGAGTCACACATGTTCCAATTGTTTGGTTTTGGCGGCGCCCGCTGCCCGCGCTGCGAGCACAAGAACGGCGCTGCCGCCGGCTATTGCGCGCAATGCGGCTTGTCGCTGGGGGCACCCGACAGCGACGCGGTGCTGCATGCCAATCAATGGCATCTTGCTGATGGGCAACTGGCCCTGTTCTTCGGCGTGCGCGAACTGTCCTCGCTGTTCGGCAGCGCGGCGCGCCGCCTGCAGGTACCGGCCGAGTCGCGCGCCTGGATCGTGCAATCGGACGCTTTCACCTTGATACCGGCCGGCGACTACGACAGCGCCGCCTTCTTCGCGCGCCTGCCCGCGCTGCTGCCGGCGCGTCCGGCCGAAGTGCTGATCGCGCGTGCCGACGCCGTCAGCCTGGAATTCGACTTGCCCGGCCTGGCCAGTACGGAGTTGCTGAACGTCGCCGCATCCCTGCGCGTGGACATCGCCCTGGGCCAGCCCGACGCGTTCGCGCGCCAGTTCATGCGCGCGCCGGGCGCCGTCACGCGCGCCCACCTGCACGCCTTGCTGCTGCCATCCGTGCGCCAGATCGCGCTGGAATTCATCGGTAGCCGCGCGCTGGGCGAGATGGATGCGAATGCCGACCTGCACCCGGAATTGAACGAGCGCCTGCAATCGGCCCTGACGCAGCGCCTGGCGCCCAGCGGCCTGGCCGTGGCGCGCGTGGAAACCCTGGCGCTGCGCCACGACAAGCGCGAAGGCGACGCTGGCGCCAGCATCGGCACCCTGTGGCTGGGAGGCTTGCCGGCGCAGGAACTTGAGCAGCACAGCCTGGAACGCATGAAGCAGCTCGACCAGCTGTATGACGAGGAAGAGTGGCAGCGCATCCGCCGCGAGGAACTGGCGGCGCGCCATGCGCACCGCCGCGCCGAACTGACGCAGGATGCGACGGTGGAAAAGGCGGAGCTGAACCACCAGGAAGCGGAGCGCCTGCAGGCGCTGCGCGGGCGCCAGATCGACCTGTATGGCCGCATCCTGGAAGCGAAATCGCGCCGCCAGGCGCTCGACCATGGCGCCGCGCTGGCGCTGGGCGAGCTGGAACAGGAACTGGCGCAGAAGGGCGCGCAGCGCGCCGACGAAACGGCCAGCTGGGAACACGTGCGGGCGCTGGCCGCCATCAAGATGCGCAGCGAGCTGGAACTGTCGCAGCTGCATGGGCGCGAACAGATCCAGCTGGCGCAGCAGCGCTTTACGCATCAGGTGCATTTGCAGTCGATCGCGCAGCAAGTGGAAAGCGCGCTGCTGATCGATGACGAGACGGGCCGCCGCACCCAGCTGGCGCGCCTGCGCCAGGCGGAAGCGGATGCGGCCCAGCGCGAGGCGCAGCTGGAGGCGGAGCAGCACCAGGCCGCCTGGCAGGGCCTGATGCTGGCGAATGCGGCGCGCAAGCGCGAGGCGGAGCGGGTACAGGAGTGGGAAGAGCAGATGCAGCTGGCACGCCAGCGCGAATTGTTGCGCGCCGAGGCGCACAAGGATGAAGCGGCGCAGGTGCAGGCGGCGGAAATCGCGGAAAAAGTGGCAGCGCTGCGGCGCGGCGGCGCGCGCGAAGACGCCATCGCGCAGCAGGAAAAGCTGCTGCGCACCATCGAGGCCGACGGCGTGCACGCGCGCCAGCTGCAGCAGCAAGCGCAGCTGGCACAGCTCGACGCGCTGGCCATCGAGGAACAGCGCCAGCAACTGCGCCAGCTGGAACAGGAAGCGCAATGGCAGCGCGACTTGCTGGCCATGGCGCAGCAGCGCGAAAGCGATTATGCGCGCTGGAAGGGCGAGTACGAAGCCCTGCTGGCGCAGCAGGCGCATGCGGCCGAACTGGCGCGCATCGACATCGACCGCATCGAGAAAATCGGCTCCCTGAGCGACACGGGCAAGGTGGCCATGGCCGCCGGGCAGAACGCGGCCGCGCTGGCGCAAGTGCTGAAAGTGCAGCTGCAGGCGGGCATGAGCGCCGAACAGATCCACGCGCTGGCGGCGCTGGCGGCGGCCGAGAACAGCGTTTCTCCCGCCGAGGCGCTGCGCATGGCGCAGGACAGGGCGGCGCAGGAGCGCAGCTACCTGGAAGGCCAGGCGGAACGCGAACGGCGCCAGCAGCTGGACTTGATCAACCTGCAGAACGCGGCGCACGCGCATGGCCTGTCGGCGCAGGCGCAGCTGGGCGTGGCCGTGGCGCAGGCGCTGCAGCCAGGTGTCGGGCCGGGCGCCGCTGCGCCGCTGCGCTGCAAGAACGGCCATGCGCAGCGCGCAGGCCATCCGGAAGATAAATTCTGCGCCGCCTGCGGCGTCGCCTTGCAGCCTTGATGGAAGCGTTTCACCCCAGATGATGCAAAAAGCACGAGACAAACTGCGGGAACTGCGCGCCCTCCACGACGACGGGCTGCTCAGCGAGCAGGAATTTGAACGCCGCAAGAACGCCATCCTCGACGCCGAGTACGCGCCGCCCGGCGCCGCACCCGTGGCCGCGCCGCTGCCCGTGCGGCAGGGCACGGAGCTGGGTTTCATGACGGGCCAGGAAATCGGCCCGCAAAACCGCCGCTACCGGCTCGAACGCCTGATCGGCACGGGCGGCATGGGGCAGGTGTGGCAAGCCACCGACCTGGCCACGCACGCGGAGCTGGGCAGCAGCGAAATGGTGGCGCTGAAGATCTTGCCGCCGCAGCTGACGCAAAGCGCCACGCACGCGAAACTGCTGATCGAGGAAGCGACCCAGGCGAGAAAACTCGCGCATGAAAACATCGTGCGCGTCTACGAGTGGGCGCAGGACCCGGCCACGGCCAGCTATTTCATCATCATGGAATGCCTCGATGGCGAAGACCTCGAACACTATCTGGGCCGCCAGGGCGCGCTGCCGCTGGCCGCCGTGCAGCAGCTGCTGCACCCGGTGGCCGAAGCCCTGGCGTATGCGTGGGAGAAGCACAAGCTGGTGCACCGCGATATCAAGCCGGGCAATGTCTTCCTGACGGCGAAGGGCGACGTCAAATTGCTCGACTACGGCATCGCGTCGCGCGTGCGCAATGCGGACAGCAGCCTGGCGCTGGAGATGCCGAATGCGGGCACGCACGGCTACCGGGCGCCCGAGGCCGGCGCCAACCAGCGCCAGCCCAGCCCGCGCCTGGACGTGTATGCCGTGGCCGTGATGATCTATCAGATGCTGGAAGGGCGCATGCCGTTCGACGACACGCGCAGCGCCAGCCACCTGCCGTCCGCGCCGCAGGCGCTCAACGCGCAACAGTGGCAAGTGCTGCAGAACGGTTTTTCGCTGACGGCGGAATTGCGGCCGCTATCCGTGCAAGCCTTGCTCGAAGGGCTGGAGCGGGCTGCCGGGCCGTCGCCCGAAGAACTGGCGGAACAGGCGCGTCAGCAGCAGGCGCGCCTGGCAGAGCAACAGCAGCAGGCGGCGCTGGCGGCGGAACAGGCCCGCGAGGCGGCGCTCAAGGAGGCGCGTGCGCGCCAGGAAGAGCTGGATCAGCGCCGCAAGGCGGAAATCCAGGCGGCAGCGCTGGAAAAGCAGCGGCAGGATAAGCTGCGCCGCGAGCAGGAGGCGCAGCGCCATTTCGAAGCGGAAGAGGCGCGCAAGCTGCGCAAGGAAGCGCTGCGCGGCCAGCTGCGCGCGCGCCGCGAAGCCGATGCCGCCACGGCCTTGCAGGAACACCAGGAATTGCAGCGCAAGGCCATCGTCGCCAAGGCGGAGGCGGCGTATCGGGCCGAGCAGGAACGCGCGCGCCGCGAAGAGGCCAGCCGCGCCGCGACTGCCGCCGTCCCTTCGCCGGCATCCGCGCCGGCGCCGGAACCGGAGCCGGAACACGCGGAACCTGTGGCCAATGCCGAAGGCATCTTGCGCGATGATTGGCTCGATGGCTCGGGACAGGGGCCGGAACTGGTGCTCATTCCCAGCGGCCGCTTCCAGATGGGGGCGCACGAGACGGAGCACAAGGCGGCCATCCAGGCCGGTTCGCAGCAGTCATGGCTGGACCGAGAAACGCCGCAGCACTGGGTCGGCATCGAGCGCCCGTTCGCGCTGGCCCGGCACCCCGTCAGCGTGGGCGAGTGGCGCGCCTTCGTCAAGGCGACCGGATGGGCGGGCGGGTCGGAAACGGACTGGGATAATCCCGGCTTCGTGCAGAACGACCAGCATCCGGTGGTCGGCGTGAGCTGGAATGACGCGCAGCTGTACCTGGCGTGGCTGTGCGAGCGCACGGGCCGGCAGTACCGCCTGCCCAGCGAGGCGGAATGGGAATACGCGTGCCGCGCCGGCACGCGCACGGCGTTCAACGTGGGCGACACCATCAGCACCGAGCAAGCCAATTACGACGGCTTGTACGTGTACAACGGCGGCCCGCGCGGCGTGTACCGGGGCGGCACCACACCGCTGGGCACGTTCGCGCCGAATTCCTGGGGCCTGTTCGACATGCACGGCAATGTGTGGGAATGGGTGCAGGACGTGGTGCACGACAATTACGAGGGCGCGCCCGTCGACGGCAGCGCGTGGGAAGAGGGCAGCGACAGCAGCCGGCGTATCCTGCGCGGCGGCTCCTGGCTGTACCACCCGCGCTATTTGCGCTCGGCCCTGCGCAACGGCTTTTCCACCGTGCTGTCGAACGACATCGTGGGCTTCCGGGTGGCGCGCACGCTGGACCAGGCCGGGTAGGCGGGGATTGTCATATTGCTCATCTTGACGGATACTTCATGCACCTTAACCGTGCCGGAGTGTCCGTGTTCAAACGCCGCCTGCTGTCCATCGTGTTCGCCTGTCTGCCCATCGCCGCCCTGGCCGGCGATCTGCCATCCTATCCCTTCATCCATGCGACGGGCACGGCGTACAGCTTCGTCATACCGGACCTGGGCGAGATCGATTTCGACGTCAGCGTCTTCGACCCGGCGCCGGACGTGGCCACCGCGCTGGTCCAGACGCGCATCGCGGAAATCAGGGCGCTGCTGGTGGAGCAGGGCTTGCCCGAGGCGGCCGCCGGCATCGAGGTACGCGACGTGCGCAAGGAAATCCGCAAAGGCGCGGAGCAGGACCCGGCCAATCCGCAATACCTGATCAAGGCGAGCGTGCATGTCAACGTGGCGGATTTGTCGAAATGGCCCGCCGTCATGCGTCCGCTGCTGGCCATGCCCAACCTCGATGCGTTTGCCGTCACCTTCGGCGCCACGGAGCGCCTCCGCCTGGAAGAGGAACTGATGGGTGAAGCCGTCAAGGATGCGCAGCGCAAGGCCGATGCCATGGCGCGCGGCTTCGGCAAGCGCGCGGGCGCCGTGGCCGGCATCTCGTCTGACCAGCTGAAAAACCTGGGCAATGCGGTGGGCCTGGTGCCGTCCGACCGCTACAACCGCGCGAATAGCCGCCAGCGGCAAAATCCCGACGACATGCTGATGGTCACCAGCCTCAAAATGGCGCAGACGGTCGACGCCCTGTTCCGTATCAAATGACCAGGTAGCAGGGGCGCAGGCTGCGCAAAGCGGGCAAACGGTGTAAATTGTGGCTTTCCAAACGCACCAAGGAACGCCATGACCATCAAAGCCATCCGCGACCAGTCGCAACCCATGCGCCACATCGTGCACGTGCGCGACCACATCATTTCCGCCGACGCCTCGGTGGCGGAAGGGGGCGGCGATGCCGGCCCGTCGCCGCACGACCTGTACGACGCGGCCCTGTCGGCCTGCAAGGCGCTTACCGTCGTCTGGTACGCCAAACACAAGGGCATCCCGCTGGAACACGTGGAAGTGAGCACGGAGCGCGATGCCAGCGAAGAGCGCAAGGGCGTGTACCGCCTGGCCGCCACCCTGCACCTGACGGGCGAGCTGACGGATGCGCAGCGCGAGGAATTGCTGGCCGCGGCCGGCAAATGCCCGCTGCATAAATTGATGACGGCGGTCACCACCGAAGTGACGACGGTGCTGGCATGAGCGCGGCCATCCTGAAAAGCCACGAAAAAGACCTGGGCGGCGGCTTTGTCGTGCGGCGCCTGCTGCCTTCGGCCGTGAAACAGGCCGTCGGCCCCTTCATTTTCTTTGACCATTTCGGCCCCATCGACGTGGCGCCCGACGCCAACCACGACGTGCGTCCCCACCCGCACATCGGCCTGGCCACCGTCACCTACCTGTTCGAGGGCGCGATCGACCACCGCGACAGCATCGGTTCGTACCAGCGCATCGAGCCGGGCGCCATCAACTGGATGACGGCCGGGCGCGGCATCGTGCATTCGGAGCGCACGCCGCACGACCTGGCGGGCCAGCCGCACCGCACGCACGGCTTGCAGCTGTGGGCCGCGCTGCCGAAGGCGCACGAGGAAGACGAACCGAGTTTCACGCACACGCCGCAGGCCGACATTCCCGTCGTGCCGCTCGATGGCGCCGTGGTGAAGGTTTTGATCGGCACGGCGTTTGGCCGGACCTCGCCCGTGCGCACCTACATGCAGACGCTGTACCTGGACGTGGCGCTGGAGGCAGGCAAGGAGCTGCGGCTGGAAGGCTTGCCGGCGGAAGCGGCGATTTACCCGATCAGCGGGGAAGTGCTTGTCGATGGCGTGGCGCTGGTGCCGCACACCATGGCCTTGCTGGAAGCGGGCGCCGTGCAAGCGGGCGCCGTACCGGTGGTGACGGCGGGCAGCGGCCCGGTGCAGTTCGTCGTCATCGGCGGCGAGCCGCTGGACGGTCACCGCTTCCTGTTCTGGAATTTCGTCTCGTCGAGCAAGGAGCGCCTGTCGCAGGCGGCCGACGACTGGAGCGCCCAGCGCATGGGACAGGTGCCGGGCGAAACGGAATTCATCCCGTTGCCGAAGGCGCCATTGCGCCCGGCGACCTGAGTCCCCTTTAGAAACGCGCGCGCAAGGTCAGTTGCGACTTGCGCGGCTCGCCGTAGAAATTGCCCCACGCAGGTGCGCTCACCGTCTGGTAGTAGCGCTTGTCGAGCAAGTTCGTCACGGACAGCGACGCCGTCCAGTTGCGGTCGATCTGGTAGGCGGCGCGCGCGCTCCACAAGGCGTACGCGCCTTGCGCCACCTTCACGTCGCGCGTGGTGCGCGAGCTCTCCGTCTGGAAGTTCACGCCGCCGCCCACGCTCCACTTCTGCAAGGCGCCGGACAGGCGGTAGTCGCTCCACGCGCGCAGCATGTGGCGCGGCGAGTAGGTGCTGGCGAACATCACGCCCGCATTCGACGTCTGCTCCAGGTACTTGAAGTTGTTCAGGGTATAGCCGGCGAACAGTTGCCAGCCCGGCGCCACCTCGCCGCTGATTTCCGCATCGACGCCTTCGCTGCGCACCTTGCCTGCCGAGAAATAGCACTCCGTGCCGGACGAGCAGATATTCACCAGGTCGAGTTCCGCGCGGTTGCGCTGTTCGATGCGGAACAGCGCCAGCGAGGTATTCACCTTGCCGTCGAACAGTTCACCTTTCACGCCCACTTCCAGGTTGCGGCCTTTCAGCGGGTCGAGCAGGGCACCGTCGGCCGTGCGCTGGTTTTGCGGCTGGAAGATGTCGGAGATGCTGGCATAGCCTGACCAGCGCTTGTCGAACGCGTAAATGACGCCGCTATACGGCGTGACGACGCCGTTTTCGCGATACGGGTCGATATACACCTCGCCCGTGTCGCGGTACACGCTGCTCGATTTGTAGTTCGACACGCGGGCACCCGCCACCACGGTGAGCGGGTCGCTGACGCTGAAACGCGCCACGCCATACGCGCCCGTCTGCGTCATGCTCGTCAGGCTGTGGGCGCCGCCATACTTTTCCTTGCGTATCCAGGCATCGCTCGGTTCCGCCACGCCGTGATTGGGTTGCAGCGCGCTATTGGGCAGCTTCATCATGGCCAGGCTGTAATCGCTGTCGCTTTCCAGCCGGTTCGTGCTGATGCCGGCGCTGAAGCCGTGGCGGCGGCCGAAGGCGTTGAATTTGCCGTCGAGCGACAGGTCGATGCCCTTGTTGGTGGTGCCGTAGTCGAACACGCCGGTATACATCATCATGCCGGCCAGGGTGGCGGGATGGAGCGCGCCCAGGCTGAACATGTATTTCACGTCATGCTGCTCGCGCGTGTAGTTGGCGCTGGCCTTGAGCGACCAGTCGGCATCGAAGCGGTGTTCGAATTCGGCGAAGGCGGCCGTCTGGCGGCTGTCCCAGCGGTTCCAGTCCGCGCCCAGGAAGGTCGAGCGGGGCAGCTTCGGGTCGCTGCCATCGAGGTAGCGGGGCATGCCGGAGAAAAACGGCGTCGACTTCAGTTTTTCGTAGCTGGCACCCGTCGTCAGCTTGCTGCCCGGCGCCAGGTCGAATTCCAGCACGCCGTACAGTACGTCCGTGCGGCTGTCGGCCACGTCATAAAAATAATCGCGCTGGTCATGCGCGGCCACGGCGCGGCCGCGGATGCTGCCCGACTCGTTCAAGGGGCCGGTGACGTCGACTTCGCCGCGCACGTCATTCCAGCGTCCCGCGCTGAGCGCCAGCTGCACCTGCTTTTCCGCCAGCGGGCGCTTGCGCACCATGTTGATGGCGGCGCCCGGCGAACCCGTGCCCTGCAGCAGTCCCGTGGCGCCGCGCACGATTTCCACCCGGTCCAGCATGGCCGTATTGCTGGTAAAGCTGTTCGCCTGGGGGTAAAACATGGCGCGGTTGACGCCATCGAACTGGTACGTTTCGACCATGAAGCCGCGCGAATACACATAGCGCCCGCCCATGGGGCTGTCGTACATGGTGATGCCGGTGGTATTGGCTAGCACGGCGTCGATGGTGTTGAGGTTCTGGTCGTCCATCTTCTGGCGCGTGACGACGCTCACGGATTGGGGAATCTCGCGCAGGGTTTGCACGCCCTTGCCGACGGTGACGGCGCGCGCCGCGTACGAGTTGCTGTGTTCACTGACGGGATCGCGCTCCATGCTGGCGCTGACCGTCACGGGCGCCATGGTCTTTTCCGCGCCGGTCGCCGAGGCGGAAGGCACGGCCGCCAGGCGCAGCACATAGGCGCCGTTCGGCAGCTGCAGGGCTTCCATGCCGCTGCCGGCCAGCACCTGGGCAAACCCCTGCATGACGTTGAAGCTGCCGCGCACGCCGGGCGAGCGCAGGCCCCGCGTCTGCGCGGGATCCGTCGACAGGCTGACGCCTGCGGCGACGGCGAAGTCGTTCAGGGCAGTGGCCAGCGGGCCGGCTGGCACGGCGTAGGCTTGCGGCGCCGTGGCGGCGGCCTGGCCTTGCGCCAGGGCGGGCGCGGCGATGAAGGCGGCGGGGGCGGCGCAAGCCATGGCGAGGACGGCCAGGCGGATGGCGCGCGCGGCGGGATGGAGGACAGGGGTGGTCAGCTGCATGCTCGGTCTTTCTGCTCAGAGGGATAAGAAAATGGCCAATGAATCGGCTTCTTACTTGTCAAGCCGAAGCAGCGCATCGAAACACCAACCCCAAACGCAAAAAAACTGAAAATAGTTATGCCGGCCGGGCCGATACCGTGGCCCAGTAGCGCGTGAAGTACGTCACTTGCAGCCCGTGCGAGGCGCACAGGCTTTCCAGCACGGCGTCGATATCGTCGAGGCGGTAGGTGCCCGTGACGGGGCGCCGCGCCACGGCGGCGTCGCAGGCGAGACGCCCGCGCCGGTAGCGCGCCAGCTCCGCCACCAGCTGTTGCAGCGGCCAGTCGGCGGCTACCAGCATGCCGCGCAGCCAGCTGTCCTGGTGCGCGGGCATGCTCAATACCTCATCCGCGCCGGTGGCGCCGAAGCGCAGCTGCTGCCCCGCTTCCAGGCGGCGCACGGCGTCCGGGCGCGCCGCGCAGCGCACTTCCACGGCGTGCTCGAAGACGCTGACGGTGCTGCCATCGTCGTCGCAGCGTATGCCGAAGCGCGTGCCCAGCGCGCGGATCACGCCGTGCGGCGTGTCGACGAGGAAGGGGCGCGGGTCGGGCGCCGTCGTGATCATGATTTCGCCACGGTGCAGGCGGATGCGGCGGTGCGTGGCGCTGTAAGCGACATCCAGGGCGCTGGCCGTATTCATCTCCAGGCGCCCGCCATCGGCCAGCGTGACGTGGCGGCGCTGGCCCGGCGCCGTGCGCAGGGACGCCGTCAGGGCTTGCCATGGGCCGGATTGCCAGCCCGCCTGGCCCAGCGCGATGCCGCCGCCGGCCGCCACCAGCAGGGCGAGTATCTTGGCGGCCGCGCGCCGGCGCTGCTGCGCCGCCTGCAGCGCCGGCATCGCCAGCGCTGCAGGTATCGCGCCCAGCTGGCCGTCCATGCGCCGCAGCAGGTCCCAGGCCCGTTCATGCTCGGCGCTGGCGTCGCGCCATGCCTGCAGGGCGGCCGGGTCGGCGCTGCCGCACTGGAGTTCCACATGCCAGTGGGCGGCGGCGGCCAGCACCTTGCGGGCGATGGGGGCGGAAGGTGAGGTCGCGGGGCCGAACATCAGGCGGCCGCCAGCATCAGGCATTCCGTGTAGGCGCGTACCAGGTGCTTCTTCACGGTCGGCAGCGAGATGCCGAGGCGCCGGCTGATGTCCACGTAGCTGAGTTCTTCGATTTGCGCCAGCAGGAAGATGGTCCGCGTGCGCGCCCCCAGGCCGTCGAGCAGGCGGTCGACGGCGAGCAGGGTTTCGATGATGATGGCATGCGTTTCGGCGCACATCGATGCTGGCTCGGCTTGCTGCGCCAGCGCTTCCAGGTAGGCCTGCTCCAGCGCCTGGCGGCGGTAGCGGTCGATCAGCAAGCCGCGCGCGATCGTCGCCAGGTAGCCGCGCGGTTCGCGCAGGGGCGCCGGCGGTGCCACCTCGCGCTTGCCCAGCAGGCGCAAAAAGGTGTCCTGCGCCAGGTCGGCCGCTTCGGCGCGGTTGCCCAGCTTGCCGCGCAGCCAGCCATACAGCCAGCCGTGGTGCTCGCTGTACAGGGTGCTCAGGTGGTTGGCATGGACGGGACTGACGGTGCTCACTGCGTTCTCCAGGCAAGGGAAGGGCTGGGCTGACGGAACGCGGGGCGCCGGCTGGCTGGGCTGTTTGAGAATGATACTCATTATCACATTGCCACGCCGCCGGCGTCAATTGGCGTCGCCGCCCAGGCGCCAGCGCAGCTGCCATTGTTGCAGATTTGCCCAGGCCGTCTGCAGTGCCCCAGCGGACCAGTGCAGCAAGCCCTCAAGCGCCAGCATGGTGCGGCGCAGGTGGATGCCGTCAAAAAACACGTGGTCGGCCACGACGGTGGCGGCCAGCCAGGCGGCGATGATGACGATGATGTCGTGGCGGCCGCACTTCCACCAGCGCAGCGAGTGGCGGCGGAATATCCATGGCACGCCCAGCGGATTGGGCCAGTCGGCCAGCAAATGCATGATGCCGCCGGCCGCAAAGCCGAACAGGGGCGGCGCCCACAGGTGGTGCGGCAATTGCATCCAGGTATAGACGAGCAGGGCGATCCACGCCAGTCCCCAGTGCGTCCACGTGCGGTGCGTGATCCACAGCCGGTGCGTGCGCGCCCACCAGGCCACTTCCAGCCAGTCCGGCGCCGTGCCGCCCAGCGCGCCCATGACAAAGGCGAGCATGCTCAGCACTTGATACGGGCCGCCGGCGCCAGCGTGCGCGACCAGGGCTGCGGCGATCACGCCGGCAGCCCAACCGGTCGCATGATGCGCTTTGTTGGAAGCCATAGGAAATGTAAAACGCCGTGCGGGCGCTGTGTGAAGTGCAGGGAAATATTAACTGGATGAATATACAGTATGCAAGGGCGGGAAGGGGTGCTATTTGCAGAATATCGGCGATTGAATTGTTAAATTGTGTGTCGGAATAACCTGGCCAGCGAACTCGGCAACTCATGCCGGCCGGTCAAGTGTGTTGTGAGGCTGATAATGTAATCGGCGCCGGGCGCACTATGCTGAAAGCAGTGCTGCGTTTTTAAGAGGTTTCGCCATGAAAATCCCACGCGAATTACAGATTCCCGCCATCGTGTTCACGCTGGAAGCGGTGTTCATACTCGGCCTGTCGATGATTTTTCTCGTGCTGGTGCCACGCTAGCGTCCGAAAAAAGGCCATAGCTGCGTTGCACTGCCTTGCCGTACATTCGTACTGTCTTCGGCAGCGCGCCTTGCTCTGACCATTTTTCAGACGCTAGCGGTCAGGTGGCGGGAGGCGTTGTATCAGGCAGTTTGCATGGTGCTATCGCACAGGGCAGCACCTTCGGTGCGGATGATCCAGCATTCCGGATACGGTTCGCTGGCGAAGCGGTTGTGCCGCGCGAAGCCGCTGAGCTTGTCGAGCGCGGTGGCGGGCGCCAGCGCGGTTTCCTTGCCGCTGGCCGTGTCCAGGTGCCAGAAACCGCCATTGCGGTGGAATAGCACGGGCAGGCAGCTGGCTTGCGGCGTGGCAAGGTGGCTGGCCGGCGCAGGCTGGGCTTCCGGCAGCAGCAGGTAAAAACACTCGGCACGGGCGCCGTGGTCGATGCGGTGCAGGATCAAGCCGTGCGCGAGCAGGGCCGTGACGCTGAGTACGACGATGCCCTTGATGCTGGCAGATAATTCGATGCGCATGCCCAGGCGCAGGGCCACGGGCTTGTGCTTGCCGGGCCACACGCCATCGAGCAGCACGCCGTAGCGCGACACATCCTCGATTTCAAAGCCTTGCTGGCCGCGCCGGATGATGGCGTGGCGGCCAGACAGGCGGCGCGTCAAGCCATTGTTGTCCTGGCCGTCGGGGCTGAAATGGCTGAGCAGCACATCGGCTTCCGGATCCACCAGCTCAAAACGCCCCAGCATGCATTCTTCCAGCGCGAACAGGCGGATCTGGCGCTGTTCGCCCGCTTCCGGCGCCGCATTGACGAGGCAGGCGGCCTGGCTCGGGTGCGGATGGCAGTGGCTGGCGGCGGGCAGGTCGACTTCGATCAATTCCTCGTCCCAGGCGATGGTGGTAAAACCCATGTCGATCTTGCCCTGCGGCGCAGACAGATCCACGTGGGCGATGCCGGCATTGCGCGCCGTCACGTCGAGGTTGCAGCCGTCGCCGCCCGTCACGCGGGCGATCGAGGCGTCGTCGGCCATCACGCGCACGTTTTTGTGGGTGCTGAGGAAGATCTGGTGGATTTCCGTCAGGGTGGCGTCGCGGCGCGGCACGAGGATGACAAAGGTGCACACCCATTTCTGCGCCACGGCGCCATCGACGTGGCTGTGCACTTCGACTTCGATCTGGTATTGCCCGTGTTCCTTGTTGCGTGAGGAAAACTCGACAAACACGGGACGCCAGTCGCCGCGCGTGGCGCGCACGAAATCATGCTGCACCTGGCCGCGGGGGATCAGGTCCGAGCGCAGGCGCAAGGTCAGCTGCGGCGCGCAGGCGGCGCTCATGCCGCGCAATTCCATCTTCAGGGTTTGCCGTCCGCCTGCCGCGCGGGGATCGAAGCCGCTGATGTGCAGGTGGGCTTGCACGGGCTGGTAGGCGGCGTGGGCGGCAGCGGTGGCAGCAGGCGTGGAAGCCGGCATCGCCGCGGCAATGCGGGGCGGCAGCGCTGGCGCGGCTGCGCCCGTCAGCGGTTCGGTAACAGCGTCAGCAGCAGGGGCGTGCGGAAGCGCCGTTGCCGATGGCTCGGAACGGGCGCTGCGCAGTGCGGTCAACAGGTCGTAGCTGCTGGGGGCGGTCGTCGCTTGCGGGTGGTTGCCCGCGCAGACTGTTTCCCCAGGCAAGACCCAGAACGTACAGTGCGGGTGCTCCGGGTTGCTGCATTTTTTCATGACATTCTGACTCGAATCGAGCGGGGACATTTTGCCCTCTGTTATACATGAGAGCTTACGCGCTTTTGCGCTTGCTTGGCAACTTTCACGGCAGCGGAATGCGCTCTTTTTGTCCAAATTCATGTCCCTGGTCACACCTTGCAATACATGTCATGGAAACTATTGCTCAAAAACACATTTTATATCTTTCTGGATATGTTATTTTGATATTGTATGAAACAGGTTTTCCAGCCATGCGCGTGGACGCCGGTCGCGCATGGTGATGCCTGCGGCAAGAGCTGGAAGGCGTTTTGTATTATGCTGGCACAGCCGTTCCCCCGATGCCGCCCGACTTCGAAAGACGACCATGCCTGCCCAACGCCCGCTCCAGCTTGCCATAGCCTATGGCGCCACCTTGTGCGTATTCCTGGCCATCGATGCGCTGTGGCTGGCGGTGCTGATGAAACCGGTGTACGCCGCTGCGCTGGGGCCGCTGCTGGCGGAGTCTCCCCGCTGGGCGCCGGCGACGCTGTTTTATCTGCTGTACGTGGCGGGATTGCTGGTTTTCGCCATTTTGCCAGGCTTGCGTGCGCGCCGCGGGCGCACGGCGGCAGTGCTGGGCGCGCTGCTGGGCCTGCTGGCCTATGGTACCTATGATTTGAGCAACTATGCGACCTTGCGCGACTGGCCGCTGGCCTTGACGGCGATCGACATGGCCTGGGGCGCCGTGCTGTCGTCCGTGTCGGCGACGGCCGGCTACCTGGCAGCTAGCCGGCTGGGGCGGTGAATTCCGCATCGAAGCGCAGCGCCAGCACGGTAATGTTGTCGCTATGCAAGCCTTTGGGTGGATGCGAGAGAAAGTCGTCGAACAGGGCGCTGACGGCTTGTGCCGCAGTCTTGCCGGCGCACAAGGCGGGCCAGCGGGCCGTAAGGGCCAACGGGTCCTCGCAGGCCCAGAAGCCGTCGCTGGCCAGCAGATAGTGGGCGCCGGGGCGCACGCGCAGCACGCGGCGGTCGCCCAGGTGCGCGAGGAAGGGCGGCAAGATGGCCGCATTGAGGCCGCGCAAGGGCTTGTCGAGCTGCAAGCTGTCGCCGATGGCGTTGCCTAAAATGAATGCCTGCGAGATTTGCGGGTGGTGTTCGCCGTGCACGGCGGCCCGCCAGCGCGCCTCGTCGAGCGCGCCGCGCATGGCGTACACGGTGGCCGGCACGTGGTCCACGGTGAGGATGCTGGCAGCCCCGTCGGCAATTTCATACAGGCGCGAATCGCCCACGTGATACAGCAGCGGCGCTTCGCCGGGCGGCACTTCCAGCAGGGTCAGGGTGGTGCCGGGCGGACGCGCCTGGGCTGGCGCGGCCTGGGCGAAACTGTCCTGCAGCCGCGTGTGCAGCGCGTCGAGCCTGGCCGCCAGGCTGGCCGTGTCAAGACAGGCGGGCATGGCCAGCAAGCCTTGCACGGCCGCTTCCGCCGCTTCGCGTCCGTGGCCGTGGCCGCCCATGCCGTCGAGCACGGCTGCGCGCACGTGGCCGCGCGGCCAGCCCGGTACCTGGCAGTGGAACGGCGCCTGCCGCGACAGGCAGACGGCGTGGCCGCTGGCATCGATCAGCAGGAAATTGTCCTGGTTTTCGCGGCGCGGCAGGGGGCCGGCGCCCACGCTGGTGCCGGCGGCGGCGTCGAGCCAGGGGCCGAAGTCAAGTCCGTCTTTGATTAAATGCATCGGTTGGTGCGGTCCAGGCGGCCAGCAATGTTGATCATAGGACACAGCTTAGCCGATATTGGGCAGGGGCGATACCTTGCCTTTCACGCAAAAAAACCTGCGTCAGCAGGCTGGCGCAGGTTTTTCATGGAGCAAGTACAGGGCGCTGCTTAACGGCGATGGCCCCAGCCACGGCCATGGTCATGGTAGTCTCCGCGGTCATAGTAGTCGCGGCGGCCATGGTCGCGGTAGTAGCCGCGGCCCGGTTGCACGTAGACGACAGCCGGCGGGCCGTAGTAGCGCGGTGGCGGTGCGTAATACACGGGCTGCGGGGCAGGGGCGTAGTACACGGGCTGCGGCGCCGGCGCATAATAGGTTTCGCGGTAGCCGCCGCGATAGCCGCCACGGTCGTAATAACGGTCATTCGTGCTGATGCTGTTGCCGACGGCCGCGCCCAGCACGCCACCGACGATCGCGCCATTGCGGCCGCCGGTGCTGTTGCCAATGGCCGCTCCGACAACGGCGCCTGCAACGGTATTGAAGTCGCGGTCACCGGCGACTGCGGCCGAAGACACAGCCACTGCCGCTACCATTACCGCACCCAGGAGTTTCTTGTTCAACATGGCATTTCCTTCCATTCCGGCGAGATCACAATGATCTGCATGGACTGGACTATATCTGCTGTCGCAACCGTGTTCCATGTCTAATACAACTTATTACAATCCTGCCCCGGCCGTAACAAGTCAGCGCAGGCGCGCCTGCCATTCCGGACGCAGCAGGCTGTACATTTTGACATCGCGCATCACGCCGTTGATAAAGAAGGCCTGGCGCAGCAAGCCTTCTTGGGTAAAGCCGTTCTTTTGCGCGATGCGCTCGGAACCGATGTTCAGCGGATCCATCAGCAGCTCCAGCCGGTGATACGGATAGGCGTTGAACAGGTAGTCGACCAGCAGGCGCGTCGCTTCGCTGATGTAGCCGCGTCCGTCCCGCTGCCGGTCGAACAGGCGGTAGCCGATCTCGCGCGAGGCTGGCGTGCGGCTCTTGAAGTGCGTGATCGTGCCGATGATGTGCTGGGCGTGGTCTTCGATGAGGAACAATTCGCTGTCCTCGGTCACGAAGCCCGATTGCAGGAAGTCGCGCCGCATGGCTTCGGGCGACTTGAATTGCATCGAGAAAAACTCGCCGCGCGAGGGCAGGTCGTTGACGAGGGAAATATAGGTATTCAGGTCGGCGGCCTGCAAATGCCGGATGGTACAGAGTGTTCCCTTGAGCATGGCGGTTTCCGGTAGCGATCACGATTCTGATGGTAATCGACTCTGGGGGGCGAGGCAATCGATCCCGTAAAAGTTGCTGCAATGACAGAATAAATACGCTATCGTAGAAAAAGTTGCGCCTTGCCCATGGCCACGGCGTACCCGCTTCGACCTCGTTGACTGGATTTGAATACATGCATAGCATCCTGACTGGCGCGCCACTGCGCCGTTCCGCCGTATCCCTTGCCCTTGGCTGCATCGTCAGTGCCGGCGCCTTTGCCGCCGCGCCGGGCAATGCGCCGCAAGCGCTGGCGCAGGTGCGCGACACCGCGCTGCAAAGCGACTGGGCGTACGCCCGCCTGGCCGACATGACGGATCTGATTGGCCCGCGCCTGTCCGGTTCCGCCGGCGCGGCCGCCGCCGTGCAGCAGGTGGCCGACACCATGCGCCGGCTGGGCGCCACCGTCACCTTGCAGCCCGTGAAAGTGCCGCACTGGGTGCGCGGCGTGGAAACGGCGGAAATCGTCGATTACGCGGGGCGTCCGCAAGGCGTGTCGCAGCGCGTGGTGCTCACCGCCCTGGGCGGCTCCGGCGCCACGCCGGCCGCCGGCCTGACGGCGCCCGTGATCATCGTCAGGAGCCTGGATGAACTCAAGGCCCGCGCGGCGGAAGTGAAGGGCGCCATCGTCCTGATCGACACGCCGTTCGACCAGGAGATGGCCGAGCGCGGCCTGGCCGGCGTCACCTATGGCCAGGGTTCGCGCGCGCGCTTCCTCGGGCCGAAGGCTGCGGCCGACCTGGGCGCGGCTGCCGCGCTGGTGCGCTCGGTGGGCGGCGCCGATTTCCGCATCCCGCACGCGGGCGCCACGGGCCTGGACGAGAATAAACGCATTCCCGCCGCCGCCGTCACCGTGGAAGACGCCTTGCTGATGGGCCGCCTGGCCGCGCGCGGCCCCCTGAAAATGCACCTGACCCTGACGCCGCAAAACCTGCCGGAAGCGGACAGCTACAACGTCATCGCCGACTGGCCGGGCACGGACAAGGCCGACGAAGTGGTGGTGGTTTCGGGCCACCTCGATTCCTGGGACCTGGCGACGGGCGCGCACGACGACGGCGCCGGCGTCGTGGCAGCCATGGGCGTGGTGGAAACCCTGAAAAAGCTCGACTATCGTCCGCGCCGCACCATCCGCGTGATCGCCTGGATGAACGAGGAAAACGGCGGGCGCGGCGGCCAGGCCTATTTCGAGGCCCACAAGCAGGCGCTCGGTAAACAATACGCGGCCATCGAGATGGATAGCGGCGCCGGCCGCCCGTTCGGCATCCTCGCCAGCGTGGGGCCGAAGTCGGAAAAACTGTTCGCGCCCCTGCGCGCGGCCCTGTTGCCGATGGGCGCGCACGCCTTCACGCGCCGCGACGCGCTGGGCACGGGCGACTTGCACCGCCTGGAAACGGGCGGCGTACCGAGTTTCGAGCCGCTGGTGGACAGCCACAGTTACTTTCACTACCACCACACGGCGGCCGACACGCTGGACAAGGTCGACCCGGAAAACCTGAAGCGCAACGTGGCGCTGATGTCGTCGCTGGCCTGGTTCCTGGCCAATATCGACGGCGAGATCGGCCGCGCGCCGGAGCAGGGCGAGTAAGCGCCAGTGCTGGCGCCGGCAACTTGGCGCCAGCAATGCATGCCAAGGTAAACACCATGTCGCTACCCGATCTGAACCTGCTGATCACCCTCGATGTCCTGCTGGCCGAAGGCAGCGTCACGCGCGCGGCGCGGCGCTTGCGTTTGAGTCCATCGGCCATGAGCCGCGCCCTGGCGCGCCTGCGCGAGACGACGGGCGATCCGCTGCTGGTGCGCGCCGGCCGTGAACTGGTGCCCACGCCGCGTGCGCTGGAGCTGCGCGCAAGAGTCGCTCCCCTGCTGGGCGAAGTGCTGGCTGTGCTGGGACCGGCGCAGCAGCTGGATCCGCGCCAGCTGGCGCAAACGTTTACGCTGCGTTCGAGCGACGGTTTCGTGGAAAATTTCGGCCCGGCGCTGCTCGCGCATATCGGCGCGCAAGCGCCAGGCGTGCGTTTGCGCTTCGTGCAAAAGCCCGACCGCGAAAGCGTGCAGCTGCGCGAGGGCAGCATCGACCTGGAAACGGGCGTGATCGGCAGCCTCACCAGCCCGGAAGTGCGCACGCGCAGGCTGTTCGGCGACCGTTTCGTGGGCGTGGTGCGCAGCGGCCATCCGCTGGCGCAGGGCGACATCAGCGCCGAGCGCTATGCGGCCGGCCGGCATGTGCTGGTGGCGCGGCGCGACCAGGAGACGGGGCCGATGGACGACGCGCTGGCCGCGCTGGGATTGCAGCGCACGATCGCCAGCATCGTCGGCGGCTTCACGGCGGCGCTGGCGCTGGCCGCCGGCTCCGACCTGATCGCCACCGTGCCGGAACGGCATACGGGCAATCTGCGCGCCGGCATGTTCAGCTTTGCACTGCCGCTGCGCATGCCCGACCTGACCGTGTCGCTGATGTGGCATCCGCGCATGGATGCCGACCCCGCCCACCGCTGGCTGCGCGGCTGCGTGGTCGACGCTTGCGCGGCCCGGATCAACGCCGGCTGACGCCGCCGGCGCGCCAGCTCAGGGCCAGCAGCAGCCGGACAGGGTGGCGCCGCAGGCCAGGGCCAGCAGCAACAGAGGGACAGGCAGGGATGGGATTGCACGGGTGCGTATCATGCGGGGTCTCCAGTTTTGCTCAGGGTGCGGCCAAGCACGAAAATGACCAGCGCGGCGAGTATCAGCGCGCTGGCCACGCCAAAGGTGGCGTGCATGCCGCCGATCATGGCGGCTGGCCGGGCGCTGGCGATATCGCCGGCGCCGGCAGCGAAGACGGCGCCCATCACGGAGGCGCCCGTGACGAGTCCCAGATTGCGCGACAGATTGAGCATGCCGGAAATGACGCCGCGCTGCTCGGCAACGATATCGCCCATGACGGCCGTATTGTTGGCTGCCTGGAACAGCGCATAGCTGGCCGTGAGCAGCATGATCGGCGCGACGTAGCCGGGAATGCCCAGGCTGGCGGGCAGCAGGGCCAGCGCCAGGCAGGCGGCGGCCGCGCCGCACAGGCCCGCGCCGCCCATGCGCTGCGCGCCGTAGCGGTCCACCAGCCAGCCGGACGGCACGCCGCAGAACGCCGCCACCAGCGGCCCCGCCGCCAGCACCATGCCGGCGACGGCCGTGCCCAGGCCCAGGCCGCGCGCCAGGTAGAAGGGGCCGACTACCAGGGTGGACATCATCACCGTCGCCACCAGCATGCTGGTCGCCAGGCCGGCGCCGAGCATGGGCGCGCGCAGCATGGCCAGGCGTATTAGCGGCGCCGGCGCCTTCAGCTCGACCCGGACGAACAGGATGGCGCCGACGCAGGCGGCCAGCAGCAGCGCCGCGTTGCGCACGCCGAAATGGCCGCGGCCCAGGGTCATGGCCAGCGCATAGGCACCCAGGGTCAGCGCCAGCAGCGCAGTGCCGCGGTGGTCGAAGACGGGCCGTCTGGCGTGCGCGTCGCGCTGGTCCGCCGGCAGGTAGCGCCAGGCCAGCAGCAGCGCCAGGCCGGCCAGCGGCACGTTGACGAGGAAAATGGCTTGCCAGCCGAAGCGCGCGATCAGCAGGCCGCCCAGCGCGGGGCCCAGCGTGGTGCCGACGGCGGACATGGTGCCGAGCAGGCCCATGGCGCTGCCCGTCCTGGCCTTGGGGACGGTGCTGCCGACCAGGGCCATGGTCAGCGCCATCATGACGGACGCGCCCAGGCCTTGCACGGCGCGCGCGGCAACCAGCAGCCACAAGGTGGGCGCCAGCGCGCACAGGATGGAAGCTAGGGCAAACAGCGCGATGCCGGCCAGCAACAGGCGGCGCCGGCCGACCATGTCGCCGAGGCGGCCCACGCTGACGATCAGGGCGGTGATGGCCAGCAGATAGGCGAGCACGATCCATTGCACATCCTGGAACGGTGCCTGCAGGGCCCTGGCCATGTCGGGCAGGCCGACGTTGGCGATGCTGGTGCCCAGCGCGGGCAGCAGCATCGCCAGGGACAGGCTGGCCAGCGCGCCGCGCACGGGCATCGTGGCGTTGCCGGCCTGGGACGCCTGCTGGCTGGGTGGAGCGGGTTTTGACGGTGCATGCATGGCGTGGCTGATCCTCGAATGGGGTCATTACATGGTATCGAGGGATATGGCATGGCGGAAGGCGCATCATTTGCATTATGTTGTTGCGTTTGACGCCATGTATGCGGCGCGGCCGGGCCGCCGGGAAGGTCGCTGCGCGCCGGCGGCCAGTACTTCGGACCTTATTTCGAGTAACCCTGCAAACTGTCCGCCGTGTCATGCCGGATGCCCCACCACGGCAAATACGCATTGTTTTCGCCGCGCGCGCGGAACCACGGCTTGTCGTGGGCGATGGGCCGCACCGTCGCTGGCGGCAAGACCAGCACGCCCGTGACGCCGTCAGGATCGCTGGTGCCCGCCACCAGCACGGGCTTGCCGACGTGGTTCGCATGGGCGATACCCAGGGCGACATTGGTCAGTGCCGTACCGGCGCCCATTTCGCCCAGCAGGGCCGGCGTATTGAAGGTCTGCGGCAGGAAGTCGAACCCCGGTACTTCCAGGGTCAGCGCTTGCGCCAGCTGACCCAGACGGTCGGATGAAGAGGGCAGGTTCTTGCTGGCGTCGTGGATGACGTAGCCGATGTCTTCTTCCGTCTTGCCGCCATGGCGCGCCGCCTCGGCAAATACCGCCTGCCACGCCTGCACGGCGCGCGGCGGCTTGTCCTTGCCCGCTTCAAAATCGGCCACCTTGCGCGTGGCCGGATAGCCTATCCACGCCAGCGCCGCGCGCTCCGTCTTGTAATCGGGGCCGGCCAGCACCAGCAGCACCAGGTTTTCATTGATCTGCATGGTCTTCGGCCGGCTCGGCGCATCCCAGTTCATGACCCACACGGTTTCCTTCGGATGCGTTTCCAGGTAGGCCAGCGCGGCTTTCAGGGAGGTAAAACCCGCGTTGTTGCCGCCCAGGGTGATGCGCACGTCGGGCGGGGTGGCGCGGGTCCAGAGGGTGGGGAAGTGGGTGTTGCCGATGCTGAAGGTGTCGGTGATGGTTTGTTGCGTGAATTGGTGTACTTCTGCCGGATCGAATTTTCCGTCAGGCAGGGCATATTCCACGCGGATGCCTGCCAGTTCGCGCCAGTTCTGTTTTTGATCCTTGGGGTAGACGTGGTAGAAGTAGGTGGGGCTGGAAAAATAGATATCGTGAAAATTGGTCATCAGTTCGAGTAGATATTTATGGTGATAGCCCTTGAACGTTTCCCTTCCATTGATATCGTGGGCAATGGGGGCGACTGCCTGCAAGGTACTGAAACCCCTGGGATCCGTCCTGACCATATCGTCATTCTTGTTGGGTTTGGCCAGGCCAAGCGTCCAGAGCAGTTGCCACTCGGTGGGATAGTCGCGTCGTTGCAGAGGGTTGAGCCACTGCAGGCCCACGACCTGTGCCCGGAAGGGAGCTTGGACAGTGGTTGTTGGGAGACCGTCTTCTTTCTGCGCCGGCTTCATGGCGCAGGCCGTCAATAGCGCAAACATGGAGAAGGCGGCGAGCGTGGGCAGCGCGAGGAACTGTTTCATGAAGTCTCCAGGTGAATGGACATGCTGGTGATCGGCATAGCCCGACCAGATGGACCAACATGCCAGGAAAATGACGCAGAGAAACGTGGCGAAGGCCCAGGTCAGTCGCTGGCGCGGCGTGGCAATGAACTTATGCACCGTCAGTCCTCGGCGCAAAGTTGGTGGATGCAGGAAGGTGGTGGCGTTGCGCTTGGGATTGAGGAAACCGTCATCCGTCAATTCGCGCGCGTAGGTGGCGGCCTGCATCTGTCCGGCCGCCGGGCCCGGGATCGCCAGATCCTCGTCGCGTCGCTTCAGGCGCGCCTTCAGACCGGCGCACAGCCCTTGTTCGGCCTGCTCATACCATTCGCCGTCGGAATTGACGCCATGCACGAAGATGACGATGCTGGGACGGGGCAGGCGCGTGACGGCCTGGAGCAGCGCATGGCTGAACAAGGTTGTGCCTTCGGCTTCGGCGAGCAGGATGCAATTGCCAGCTAGCGTAGGGTCGGGCGACATGCGGGCGCTCCGTCAACGTTAAAGATGAAAAGCGGCGCCCAAGCGAACTCAGGCAATCTGCACTGTATGCGGATTGCCTGAGGTGGGAATTGCGTGGTGTCAAGAAAGGAAGCGCGGCGGGCGGGGAATGCCGGGGAAATCAGATCGCGTTCAGCGGTATTTTGAGGTAGCGCACGCCATTGTCTTCCGGCTCGGGCAGCTTGCCCGCGTTGATGTTGACCTGGATGGCGGGCAGGATCAATGTCGGCATGTCCAGGGTGGCGTCGCGGCTGGTGCGCATGGCCACGAATTGTTCTTCCGTGATGCCGTCGCGCAAGTGGATGTTGCCGGCGCGCTGTTCGGCCACCGTCACTTCCCAGCGCGGCGCGCGGCCGTTGGGCGGGTAGTCGTGGCACATGAACAGCCGCGTCTGCGGCGGCAGCGACAGCAAACGCTGCGCGGAACGGTACAGCAGCGCGGCGGAGCCGCCGGGAAAGTCGCAGCGGGCCGAGCCCACGTCCGGCATGAACAGGGTGTCGCCGACAAACACGGCGTCGCCGATCTGGTATGCCAGGTCGGCCGGCGTGTGGCCGGGCACGTGCAGGGCGCGTACTTCCAGCTCGCCGATATGGAATACCTGGTCGGGCGCGAACAGCTGGTCGAACTGCGAGCCGTCGGCCCTGGCGTCATCCTGGTGGTAGACGGCCGCGAATGCCTGCTGCACCGTCTGGATGGCGGCGCCGATGGCCACGTCGCCGCCCAGCTGCTGCTGCAGGTAGGGCGCGGCGGAAAGATGATCGGCGTGCGCGTGGGTTTCCAGCAGCCAGCGGCATTGCAAGCCGTGTTCGCGCACGAAGGCGATGACCTTGTCGGCCGAGGCGGTGGACGTGCGGCCCGCCTTGGGATCGTAGTCGAGCACGGAATCGATGATGGCGCAGTCCCGCCCATCGGCCTCGTACACAACATAGGTGACGGTGGCGGTGGCGGGGTCGAAGAAAGCTTGGATTTGTGGGGTCATCACGGCGGCAAAGGGCGGACAGGGAATGGCATTATATCGCCAGAGTTCGCTCAAAAAATGTTGAAAATTGGAATTTAACATGCGAAAAACAGATAAGCGGGCGCGCATGCGCCAGGCACAGTCGTGCGCACCCTGGCGCTAGCAGCATGGTAACCTCATTCTTCCAAGGAGGAATTCATGAACGATATCACTGCATGCAGCGAACAGTACCGCGGTTTTAGGATTTCCGTGACCCCGCAAAAGGATAACGACGATTTATGGGATTTCACCTACCGCCTGCAGCGCGAAGGCGAACCGGAAGCGCAGGCGATCACGCGCAGCCGCACCCTGGGCGGCTACGCGGCCCCCGAGACGGCTTGCACGGCGGGCCTGCAAGTGGCCAGGACGGAAGTCGATAATCTGCTGCGGCCTTGAGCCAGCGTAAATCGTTTAGCCTGAAAGTGAGCCTGACCACGGCTGGCGCGTGAAACACGTCGCTGCCAGCCGCGCTTCATGCTACGATTTCCACTATTGAGTCAGTCACGAAGGAGGCACCCATGGATAGCAGTTCTAAAATTCACTATAAAGGCTGGGAAATCGTTCCCTTGGCCGTGCCCACCACCGACGGCAAATGGTCGGCCAGTTGCGACATCGAGCGCGCCACGGCCGAAGGCCTGGAAGTATTCGAAGGCTCGACCATGCAATTCGTGCGCGACGACGAGGAGGGCGCCATTGCCGCCGCCTGCGAAGAAGCCGTGCGCCAGATCGACAACATCATCGCCAACCCGCTGGTACGGCTGGCCTAGTTCTCTACTCTTTCAGTCATCGTGTTCCCGCAGCCGGCATCCGCCGGCTGTTTTTTTTGCGCGCGACCGGCGGCGCGTGTGCCTGCCCCCATCTTTTCAGCCAGCGCTGTTGCATGTTTCAATATTGTGTTTCAAAATGAAATTATGAAACGATAATGAAACATCGCACAGGACAAACGTGACATCGTTGTTCCCTGGCGTGACAGTCCCGCAGCAGCGCTGGCTGGCACCTTGTCGCCTGTTTTCACTCTGCCGTCACGTGTTGTTCGCCGCGCCGCGCCGGCCTGGCACGGCATTTGCAATACTGATGTTCATAGCCACTCCGTGAAACATTCGGGACCATCCGAAACCCATAAGGTGAACACATGACTCAATACTCCGCAGGTGCCGCATTCCGCAAGGCCGTTCAGGAAGAATCCCCGTTGCAAGTCGTCGGCGCCATCAACGCCAACCACGCCTTGCTGGCCAAGCGC
The DNA here is from genome assembly GCF_030397735.1 of Janthinobacterium sp. SUN120. Taxonomy (NCBI): domain Bacteria; kingdom Pseudomonadati; phylum Pseudomonadota; class Betaproteobacteria; order Burkholderiales; family Oxalobacteraceae; genus Janthinobacterium; species Janthinobacterium sp. SUN120. The sequence continues at coordinate 204,171 of NZ_JAPUBW010000001.1, forward strand.
GCCGGCTATAAAGCCATCTATCTGTCCGGCGGCGGCGTCGCGGCCGGCTCGCTGGGCTTGCCCGACCTGGGTATTTCCAGCCTGGACGACGTGCTGACCGATATCCGCCGCATCACCGACGTGTGCGACCTGCCGCTGCTGGTCGACGCCGACACGGGCTTCGGTTCGTCCGCCTTCAACGTGGCGCGCACGGTGAAATCGATGATCAAGTTCGGCGCGGCCGGCCTGCACATCGAAGACCAGGTGGGCGCCAAGCGCTGCGGTCACCGTCCGGGCAAGGAAATCGTGAGCAAGGAAGAAATGGTCGACCGCATCAAGGCGGCCGTCGATGCGCGCACGGACCCGAACTTCGTCATCATGGCGCGCACCGATGCGCTGGCCGTCGATGGCCTGGAAGCGGCGCTGGAACGCGCCGTCGCCTGCGTCGAAGCGGGTGCCGACATGATCTTCCCGGAAGCCATCACGGACCTGGACATGTACGCTACGTTCGCCAAGGCCGTCAACGTGCCGATCCTGGCCAACATCACGGAATTCGGTTCCACGCCGCTGTTCACCCTGGACGAACTGCGCAGCGCCCACGTGGGCCTGGCGCTATATCCGCTGTCGGCCTTCCGCGCCATGAACAAGGCGGCGGAAAACGTCTATCAGGCGCTGCGCCGCGACGGCACGCAAAAGAACGTCGTCGACACCATGCAGACGCGCATGGAGCTGTATGAATCGATCAATTACCACGATTTCGAGCAAAAGCTCGATGCACTGTTCGCCGCGCAAAAGAAATAAGTAAAGAAAAGTAAAGAAGCAGGGGCCGCATGCAGGCCCCGCAGTGATGCAACCGAGACTAGTCAATTTTTGGAGAAATCAATGAACGCACCGCAAGCCGCCACTTTCAAGCCTAAAAAATCCGTCGCCTTGTCCGGCGTCACCGCCGGCAACACGGCGCTGTGCTCGGTCGGCAAGACCGGCAACGATTTGCACTACCGCGGCTATGACATCCTGGACGTGGCCGACAGCTGCGAGTTCGAGGAAATCGCCTACCTGCTGGTGCACGGCAAGCTGCCGACAGCCGCTGAACTGAAAGGCTACAAGGCCAAGTTGAAATCCCTGCGCGGCTTGCCGTCGGCAGTGAAACTGGCGCTGGAAGCGCTGCCGGCCGCCGCCCACCCGATGGACGTGATGCGCACGGGCGTGTCCGTGCTGGGCTGTACCCTGCCGGAGAAGGACGACCATAACGCGCCGGGCGCGCGCGACATCGCCGACCGCCTGATGGCGTCGTTCGGCTCCATGCTGCTGTACTGGTACCACTACAGCCATAACGGCAAGCGCATCGAAGTGGAAACGGACGACGACTCGATCGGCGGCCACTTCCTGCACCTGTTGCATGGCGAAAAACCGTCGGCGTCGTGGGAAAAAGCCATGCACACGTCGCTGATCCTGTACGCGGAACACGAATTCAATGCATCGACCTTCACCAGCCGGGTCATCGCCGGCACGGGTTCGGACATCCATTCCGCCATCACGGGCGCCATCGGCGCGCTGCGCGGCCCGAAACACGGCGGCGCGAACGAAGTGGCGCTGGATATCCAGAAACGCTACGACAACGCCGATGAAGCGGAAGCGGACATCCGCGAACGCGTGGCCAACAAGGAAGTGGTGATCGGCTTCGGCCACCCCGTCTACACGATTTCCGATCCGCGTAATAAAGTCATCAAGGAAGTGGCCCGTTCGCTGTCGCAGGAAGCCGGTTCCACGAAAATGTTCGACATCGCCGAGCGCCTGGAATCGGTCATGTGGGAAATCAAGAACATGTTCCCGAACCTGGACTGGTTCTCGGCCGTGTCGTACCACATGATGGGCGTGCCGACGGCGATGTTTACGCCGCTGTTCGTCATCTCGCGCACGTCGGGCTGGGCCGCCCACATCATCGAGCAGCGCATCGACAACAAGATCATCCGCCCGAGCGCCAACTACGTGGGTCCGGAAGACCTGGAATTCGTGCCGATCAAGGACCGTAAATAATGAGCACCAACATGAACACCTTGCACCGCAAATCCTTGCCGGGCACCCAACTAGACTACTTCGACACGCGTGCCGCCGTCGATGCGATCCAGCCAGGCGCCTACGCCACCTTGCCCTACACCTCGCGCGTGCTGGCGGAAAACCTCGTGCGCCGCTGCGACCCGGCGACCCTGAACGCTTCGCTGAGCCAATTCATCGAACGCCGCCGCGACCTGGACTTCCCATGGTTCCCCGCGCGCGTCGTCTGCCATGACATCCTGGGCCAGACGGCCCTGGTCGACCTGGCCGGCTTGCGCGACGCCATCGCGGCCCAGGGCGGCGATCCGGCCCTCGTCAACCCCGTCGTGCCGACGCAGCTGGTGGTCGACCACTCGCTGGCCGTCGAATGCGGCGGTTTCGACCCCGACGCCTTCGCCAAGAACCGCGCCATCGAAGACCGTCGCAACGAAGACCGTTTCGACTTCATCGACTGGACCAAGAAGGCCTTTAAAAACGTCGATGTGATTCCGCCGGGCAACGGCATCTTGCACCAGATCAATCTTGAGCGCATGTCGCCCGTGATCCAGGTGCAAAATGGTGTAGCCTATCCCGATACGCTGGTGGGCACGGATTCGCACACGCCGATGGTCGATGCGCTGGGCGTGATCGCCATCGGCGTGGGCGGCCTGGAAGCGGAAAGCGTGATGCTGGGCCGCGCCTCGTGGATGCGCCTGCCGGATATCATCGGCGTCAAGCTGACGGGCAAACCGCAGCCGGGCATCACGGCCACCGACACGGTGCTGGCGCTGACGGAGTTTCTGCGCAAGCAGAAGGTCGTTTCGTCCTACCTGGAATTCTTTGGCGAAGGCGCGTCGCACCTGACCTTGGGCGACCGTGCCACGATTTCCAACATGGCGCCGGAGTTCGGCGCCACGGCCGCCATGTTCTACATCGACGCGCAAACCATCAAGTACCTGAAATTGACGGGCCGCGACGACGAACTGGTGAAACTGGTGGAGCTGTACGCCAAAGAGACGGGCCTGTGGACCGACAGCCTGGTGGACGCGCAGTACGAGCGCGTCTTGAGCTTCGACCTGTCGTCCGTCGTGCGCAATATCGCCGGCCCGTCGAACCCGCACAACCGCGTGCCGACGTCGGAACTGGCCGCGCGCGGGATTTCCGGCGTAGTGGAAAACGAACCGGGCAAGATGCCGGACGGCGCCGTCATCATCGCGGCCATCACCAGTTGCACCAACACGAACAACCCGCGCAACATGATCGCCGCCGGTTTGATCGCGCGCAATGCGAACCGCCTCGGTTTGACCCGCAAGCCATGGGTGAAATCGTCGCTGGCGCCCGGCTCGAAAACCGTGGAACTGTATCTGCAGGAAGCGGGCCTGATGCCGGAGCTTGAAACATTGGGCTTCGGTGTGGTGGCATTCGCCTGTACCTCGTGCAACGGCATGTCGGGCGCGCTCGACCCCGTGATCCAGGATGAAGTGGTGTCGCGCGACCTGTACGCGACGGCCGTCTTGTCGGGCAACCGCAACTTCGACGGCCGCATCCATCCGTACGCGAAACAGGCGTTCCTTGCCTCGCCGCCGCTGGTGGTGGCATACGCGATCGCCGGCACCATCCGCTTCGACATCGAGAAGGATGTGCTGGGCCATGATGCGGATGGCAAGCCGATTCTGCTCAAGGATATCTGGCCGTCGGACGAGGAAATCGACGCCATCGTCGCTTCCAGCGTCAAGCCGGAGCAGTTCCGCAAGGTGTACATTCCGATGTTTGCCGCGCAGGCGGACGACGGCATCAAGGTCAGCCCCCTGTACGACTGGCGTCCGCAGACGACATACATCCGCCGTCCGCCGTACTGGGAAGGCGCGCTGGCTGGCGCGCGCCCCTTGAAAGGCATGCGTCCGCTGGCCGTCCTGGGCGACAACATCACCACCGACCACCTGTCGCCGTCGAACGCCATCATGCTCGATAGCGCGGCCGGTGAATACCTGGCGAAAATGGGCTTGCCCGAGGAAGACTTCAATTCCTATGCCACGCACCGGGGCGACCATCTGACGGCGCAGCGCGCCACGTTTGCCAACCCGACCCTGAAGAACGAGATGGTCATCGAGGACGGCAAAGTGAAAGCCGGTTCGCTCACGCGCATCGAGCCGGAAGGCAAAATCTCGCGCATGTGGGAAGCCATCGAGGTGTACATGGAGCGCAAGCAGCCATTGATCATCATCGCCGGCGCCGACTATGGCCAGGGTTCCTCGCGCGACTGGGCCGCCAAGGGCGTGCGCCTGGCCGGTGTGGAAGCCATCGTGGCCGAAGGTTTCGAACGCATCCACCGTACCAACCTGGTGGGCATGGGCGTCTTGCCGCTGGAATTTTTGGCTGGCGTGAACCGCAAGACCCTGGGCCTGGACGGCAGCGAAACCTATGACGTCGTCGGCGAGCGCACGCCGCGCTCCACCTTGACCTTGCTGATCCACCGCAAGAACGGCGAAACGGTTGAAGTGCCCGTCACCTGCCGCCTCGATACGGCGGAAGAGGTGTCGATCTACGAGGCGGGCGGCGTTCTTCAGCGCTTCGCGCAGGATTTCCTCGAGTCGTCCAAGGCAGCGTAAGCAGTTCGTCATTCACCGGGTGGCGCGCAGGCGCGCTGCCCGGCTTTTCAGGAAACCCTATGACCCACGTACCCCAAATCAAAATCCCCGCCACCTACATGCGCGGCGGCACCAGCAAGGGCGTGTTTTTCCGCCTGCAGGATTTGCCGGCCAGCGCGCAAGTGCCGGGCGCCGCGCGCGATGCGCTGCTGCTGCGCGTGATCGGCAGCCCCGACCCCTACGGCAAGCAGATCGACGGCATGGGCGGCGCTACCTCGAGCACCAGCAAGACGGTGATCCTGGCAAAAAGCGCCAAGCTTGACCACGACGTCGACTACCTGTTCGGCCAGGTCTCCATCGACAAGCCTTTCGTCGACTGGAGCGGCAATTGCGGCAACCTGTCGGCCGCCGTCGGCTCGTTCGCCATCGCCAGCGGCCTGGTGGACGCCGCCCGCGTGCCGCAAAACGGCATCGCCACGGTGCGCATCTGGCAAGCCAATATCGGCAAGACCATCATCGCCCACGTGCCCATGACGCATGGCGAAGTGCAGGAAACGGGCGGCTTCGAACTCGATGGCGTGACTTTCCCGGCCGCCGAAGTGAAACTGGAATTTCTCGATCCGGCGGCAGACGAGGAGGGCGGCGATGGGGCCAGCTCGGCTATGTTTCCTACCGGTAACCTTGTCGACGACCTGGACGTACCCGGCATCGGTGTTTTAAAGGTCACGATGATCAACGCCGGCATCCCGACGATTTTTGTCGATGCGGACGCCATCGGCTACACGGGCACGGAACTGCAGGACGCCATCAATGGCGATCCGGTGGCGCTGGCCCGCTTCGAAACCATCCGCGCGCATGGCGCCTTGCGCATGGGACTCATCGCGCATCTCGATGAAGCGGCGAAACGCCAGCACACGCCGAAGGTGGCCTTTGTCGCCAGGCCTGCCGGCTATGTCTCGTCCAGCGGCAAGCAGGTGGCAGCGGGCGAGATCGACTTGCTGGTGCGCGCCATGTCGATGGGTAAATTACATCACGCCATGATGGGCACGGCCGCTGTCGCCATCGGCACGGCGGCAGCCATTCCCGGCACCCTGGTCAACCTGGCGGCCGGTGGCGGTTTCCGCAACTCGGTGCGCTTCGGCCACCCGTCCGGCACCCTGATGGTGGGCGCGGAAGCGGCGCTGGCCGATGGCGTGTGGAGCGTCACCAAGGCCATCATGAGCCGCAGCGCGCGCGTGCTGATGGAAGGGGCCGTGCGCATTCCCGGCGACGCCTTTAGCGCATAACCCGCCCAGGCCGGACCGCAACAGGTCCGGCCGATACCTGCCCTGCAAGTGGCGGCACGGAGCGGAGGGCGCTTGCGCGAACAGATCAAGATCACCAGAACAGGAACGAGCAGCAACTACAACAGATTGCAAGCCTACCGGAGGAGACATGAATTTCGCAGCATTTTATCAACGCTCGATCGACACGCCTGACGCTTTCTGGCGCGAGGAAGCGGACAAGATAGCCTGGCATACCCCGTTTTCGCAAGTGCTCGATTATTCCCGCCCGCCGTTCGCCAAATGGTTCGTCGGCGGCACCACCAATTTGTGCCACAACGCCGTCGACCGCTGGGTCGATAGCCAGGGCGATGCACCCGCCCTGATCGCCATTTCCACCGAAACGAATACGGAACGCAGCTACAGCTTTCGCGAACTGCAGCGCGAAGTGGAGCGCTGCGCCGCCATGTTGCTGTCGCTGGGCGTGGTCAAGGGTGATCGCATCCTGATCTACATGCCGATGATCGCCGAGGCGGCGTTTGCCATGCTTGCCTGTGCGCGCATCGGCGCCGTGCATTCCGTGGTGTTCGGCGGCTTTGCCGCCAACAGCCTGGCCAGCCGCATCGACGATGCGCAGCCAAAACTGGTGTTTTCCGCCGATGCCGGTTCGCGCAATGGCAAGGCGATTGCCTACAAGCCGCTGCTCGACGAAGCCATCCGCATGGCCGCGCACAAGCCGCAGCGGGTGTTGCTGGTCGACCGCCAGCTGGTGCCGATGGAACTGACGCCGGGCCGGGACGTCGATTACGCTGCCCTGCGCGAGCAGCACCTGGATGCGCAGGTGCCCGTCACCTGGCTCGAGTCGAACGAACCGTCGTATGTGCTGTACACCTCGGGCACGACGGGCAAGCCGAAGGGCGTGCAGCGCGACGTGGGCGGCTATGCGGTGGCGCTGGCGTCGTCGATGCAGTACACATTTTGCGGCAAGCCCGGCGAAACCTTCTTTGCCACCTCGGATATCGGCTGGGTGGTGGGCCATTCCTACATCGTGTATGGCCCGCTGATCGCCGGCATGGCCACCATCCTGTACGAGGGATTGCCCATCTGTCCCGATGCGGGCATCTGGTGGAGCATCGTCGAAAAATACAAGGTCACGCGCATGTTCTCGGCGCCGACGGCCATCCGCGTGCTGCGCAAGCACCCGGTGGAACTGATGCGCAAATACGACCTGTCGTCATTGAAGGCGCTGTACCTGGCGGGCGAACCGCTCGATGAAACCACGTCGCAATGGATCGCCGATGAACTGAAAGTGGACATCATCGACAACTACTGGCAGACGGAGACGGGCTGGCCGATCCTCTCGGTGGCCAAGGGTGTTGCCAACACGCCGACGCGCCTGGGCAGCCCCGGCCTGGCCATGTACGGTTACCAGGTCAAGCTGCTCAACGAGGCGACGGGCGAGGAGTGCGGCGCCAACGAGAAGGGCGTGCTGGTACTGGAAGGCCCGCTGCCGCCCGGCTGCATGCAGACGGTGTACGGCGACGACGCGCGCTTCGTCGACACCTACTGGTCCACCTTCAGCGAACGGCAAGTGTATTCCACCTTCGACTGGGGCGTGCGCGACGCGGATGGCTATTACTTTATCCTGGGCCGCACCGATGACGTGATCAACGTGGCCGGCCACCGCCTGGGCACGCGCGAAATCGAGGAAAGCATCACCAGCCATCCGAACGTGTCGGAAGTGGCGGTGGTGGGCGTGGAAGACAAGCTCAAAGGCCAGGTGGCGATGGCTTTCGTGATCCTGAAGGACCCGCGGGGTTTCGACAGCGTCGAGGCGAAAGCGGTGCTGGAGCGCGAAGTGATGGCCGTCGTCGACCGCCAGCTGGGCGCCGTGGCGCGGCCGGCGCGCGTGCTGTTCGTGCAGCAGTTGCCGAAGACGCGCTCGGGCAAGCTGCTGCGCCGCTCGATCCAGGCCATCTGCGAAGGCCGCAGCCCGGGCGACCTGACGTCGATGGACGATCCGGCATCGCTGCAGCAGATCCAGGCGGCGCTGGCGTAAGCGCCATGCCGCGAGCGAAGTTTATCGTTTGATAAACTTCGCTTTCAAATCCGGTCGCTTTCCTTGCGCACGACCCTGCCGACGATCAGGCATTCATTGCCGCGGCACAGCTTGCGGTGGTATTTGCGCTGGTCCGGGTTGTCCGACGTCAGCCACCATTCGCCGATATCGCGCGCCATGCGCTTGACCACCGGTTCGCCTTCATAATTGATGGCAAATACGATGCCATCGGCCGGCCGGTTATCGGCCGTATTGATGATCACCACGTCGTCCTCGTACAGGGCCGGTTCCATGCTCTCGCCCTTGACCTTGATCGCCACCAGTTTTTCCGGGTGGTAGCCATTGCGCTCGACCCAGCTGCGCGGCACGCTGATGGTGCTGCCGTCGTGCGTTTCCGGTTCGATGGCAAAGCCCGTGATGCCGGCCGACAGGCGCAGTTTCACCTTGCGGATCGGGTAAAAGCGTTCATCTTCTCCATCTTCCACGACCACGGGCTGCACGCCGGCCAGCGCGCGTGCCGTCAGCGCCGCCTGGTCGGGTGCCGCGCCCTGGTCGAAATACATGCTGTCCAGTTGCAGGTCCGCTTCCAGCTTGCGCGCGATCTTTTCGCTGAAGGCGCGTCCCTCGCGATAGGTGGGCGAGAGGATTTGCGAGATGCGCGCCTCGCTCCAGCCGCTGACGTCGGAAATCTTCTTGCGCGTGTTGTCGTAGTGCTCGCGGATCAGGGCCAGCAGGCGGTCGCGTCTGTATTGATACATATTCATCTCCACATTAAACCTGAAATTTACCGTTTGATAAATTACCAAATGCTTGACTTTAACATTAGCGATTGATAAAGTCCACTCGTTGCCTGTCGCAAACGCACTACAGCGTTTGCCGGCGGGCAGCACCACGGGAGGTCAGGCAGATGTTGAACAGCAGTCAGTTGGTTGAAAGCAGGGCGGCGCCACGGCAGGGGCGCCAGTTACAGGGACGCAGCAAGAAGTCGCAGCTGCATATCGCCCGCATCGCGCAGTACATCCGCGAGCAGGGCCAGGCCAGCGCGGCGCAATTGTCCGCCTTGCTGGGACTCGATGCGGGCACCATGAGCCGCTATCTGCGCCACATGTGCGGCCTGGGACAGATCCACCTGGCGCAGCGCCATTGCACGGAGCCGGGGCGCCAGCGGCCCGCCCTGTACGCGCTGGGGGAACAGGACGACGACGTCGATGGCTGGGCCGAATTGCCGCCGCAAGTGCGCCGCACGGCCAGCTGGGCGCGCGGCGCGGCGCGCCGCGATCCGCTGGTGGCGGCCCTGTTTGGCCCGGCGGGTAACTGAAACAAGAATCAACGAGGAGAAATCATGGGGTTTGCAGAAAAATTCATCGCATCGCTGTCGTCGCAGAACCTGCGCGACGATGCCGTCCACCACGACCTGGACGTGATCGCGGCCGCCGCGCTGGCCGGCGACATGGGCGCCTTGCTGTGCCGCGTCAAATACGCGGACGGCACCGTCAGCCGCCTGTTCGAAGGCAATGCGGGCAACCTGGCCCAATTGCTGCGCGCCTGGACGGCGGCCGTGACGCAGAAGGGCCGCGCGCGGCGCTGGGTCAAGGCGCAGACGGCCTGGGATGCGCAGGCGGCCAACACCTTGTATCGCCGCGTGGCCGAAGCGTCGCTCGCGCATTGGCTCGACAGCAAATGCAAGGTCTGCCACGGCACGGGCGTCGTCGCTGCCATGCAGGCCGGCGCGCCGCTCGTCTGCCAGGCTTGCCGCGGTGCCGGCGAAGCGGCCATCAGCTGCTCCGGCGGCTTCGAGCTCGAACGCATCAAGGATATGGTCAGCGAACTGGAAGCCATCTTCCAGTCGCACGGTGCCCGCGCCATGCGCCGCCTCGGTCACTAAAAAGTTTTTGCAATATGCCTGGCGCTGAAAAAAACGCCCCTACAATAGAGTCTCGATCACGCAGCAACGGCAACACAGCTAACACCCGCAGTACACCACATGCTTCTCCACTCGTAATAGACGCGCTTTCGGCGCGACACCGATAGGGGAAATCAGCGCAGCGAACGGCCTTCACGGTCCTTACGCCCATTTTTCGTCCGGCATGGCCCCGCGCCGTCCGGACGCCAGCCCGCCGCCTCACCGCGTGCGGGCTTTTTATTTTCCTGGTTATCGGCAGTTCCCCCCCCCCCCTCAAGACCGCAGATGCGGTCTTTTTTTCATCCCACGAAAGGTATTACTTATGGCATCGACAGCAAACGGCATCGACAGCTTGATCGTTATCAGCAAACAAAGCGCCGAAGGCAGCAAGGCCGCCGCCGGCGGCGGCCAGATTTACCCCCGCGTCACGGCCACTTTCGACACGGAAGCGGACAAATACGCAAGCGCCGAAATCGACGCCAGCCAGCAGCAGGGCGATACCCGCCTGGGCAACTTCCGCACCACGGGCGCCATCAAGGCCGAAGCGGCGTGCGGCACGTATGCGCCGCTGATGGCTGCGCTGCTGCGCCGCGACTTCACGGCCGGTGGCGTGGCTGCCGCGCAAACCACCATCGCCGCCGCCGCCACCGGCCTGACACGCAGCGCCGGCTCCTGGCTGGCGGAAGGTTTCCGTGCCGGCAGCGTGGTGCGCATCACCGGCATGACGGCGCCCGCCGCTGCCAACAACGCGAAGAATTTCTTCGTCACGTCGGTGACGGCCACCAACCTGAATGGCCAGTTCATGGACGGCTCGGCGATGATCGTCAAGGCGGCCGGCGACTCGGTCGGCGTGGCGGCGGTCGGCAAGCGCAGTTTTACCCCGTTGACGGGCCACACCACCGACTGGTTCACGGCCGAAGTGCAGGATCCGAAGATCGGCGTGCACCGCAGCTTCGTCGACCAGCTGGTGAGCAAGATGGATATCGCCGTGCAGCCGAACGGCATCACCAGCCTGGACTTCACCCTGATGGGCAAGGCGGAAGGCCCAACCACGGCCGTGCCGTACTTCCCCACGCCGCTGGCCGCGCCGGGCACCGGCAAGTTTTCGGGCGCCACGGCGATGCTGTCCGTGAACGGCATCCCGTCGCAGATCTGCACCGGCATGTCCGTCTCGCTGGATGGCCAGGTCAAGGTCGACCCGGTGATCGGCTCGAAGTACGCCACGGCCGCCTCGCGCGGCAAGGTAATGGGTTCGGGCCAGTTCACGGTGCTGCTGCAGGATGCCACCTACCTCGACTACTTCAAGTCCGAGACGGAAATCCCGCTGGCCTACGCCATGGCGTCGGGCACGGCGCCGACGGCCGACGTGCTGGCGCTGGCCATGGGCCGCATCAAGATCACCTCGGCCAAGATCGACGACGGCGAGAAGAACAAGATCGTCACCTGCGCCTTCGACGTCCTGCGCTACAAGGGCGCCGACGCGCAGCACGAAGCGACCACCTTGAGCATCCAGGACAGCGCGCTGTAAGCGGCTGACGCTTGCACCGGGGCCGTCGTGATGGCGGCCTTTTTACTTTTCACCTTGATCAAGAAAGCAGCACACATGAACAACGCACAAAAAATCCAGGCAGGTTTCGACATCGGCAATATCCACGCGGCTGCCACTCCCGTCACCTTCGACGTGCCCGTCATCTTCGACGCGGATGGCGAAGCGGTGGCCGGCCTGACCATCGTCGGCAAGAACAGCGAGCAATATCGCCTGGCCAACAACGCCGTGCGCGCCGAAGGCTATAAAAAATCGGCGCGTCGCAAGACGGCCATCGACGCCTCCACCGACGAAGGCGCGGAACTGCTGGTGCAAGCCATCGATGGCAACCAGAAGCGCCTGGCCCTGGCCGTGGTTACGGGCTGGTACGGCTTCACCAGCAACGGTGCGCCCGTGCCGCTCGATGCTGCACTGCTGGAAGCGGCCTTTGAAAAATACCCGACCTGGCAGGAAAAGGTCACCACGGCGCTGGAAAACGAGTCGAATTTTTTGAAGCTCTGACGGCCAGCCTGCTGCGCTACGCCGGGCACCAGTTCGAGCGCGGCGCGAGGGCGGCCGATGGGCATGCCAAGGGCGAGCATATCGACGCGGCCCGGCGCCATCCGCTGTACCGCGCGCCGCCCGAGGAGGCGGTGCCACCCATGCCGTTCGAACTGACCCACGTGTGGGAGTGGTTCGCGCAATTGAACCGCAAGCGCCAGAACGGCATGGCCGTCAACCCCATCGCCAGCACGGAAATCCTCGCCTGGCAGGCGCGCCACGGCATCGCCATCGAACCGTTCGAGCACCAGCTGCTGGACCAGCTCGACGCGCTGTTCCTATCGCACCAGCATGCGGCGGGCTGACCCGCATTTTTCAACCCGGCCGCCATGCGCGGCTTTTTTTATGGGCCAATCATGCCAGAGATAACTGAGTTAAAGATTGCCGTCAATGCGGCAGAAATAAAGGAGGGGACGCAGGCGGTGAATGACCTGGCTGCCGCCAGTAAACAGACAGGGGATAAAGTCGAGGAAGCCAGTAGCAAGTTTCGCAACTTCGAACCACGGGTGCGTGCGCAGGCCGAAGCGGCCCGCATGGCGACCGATGTGAACATTGCCATGGGTAAAGGCGGCAGCGATGCCGCGGACGGTCTGCTCAAGGCGCTGGAGGCGGTCGATGGCTTTGCCAAGGCCTCGGCCAAGATCGGCGAAGGCGGCTTGAACGCCGACATTGGAAAGATCAAGGATGGCCTGGGCGAGATGGCCAATGCTACCGGCTTGACGGAACTCGCCATGAAGCGCCTGGGCGCTGGACCGTTGCTGGCGCTGCAGATGGCGGCCGACGTGGCGGCCTTTGTGGCTGAGGCCTTCGTACAGGGCCAGCTGGAATCGGATAAATTTTCCCGCGCCCTGGAATTGACCGGCAATGCCGCCGGCATCACGGAAGGGCAGTTCAATACCATGGTAGCGTCGGTATCCGATGCCAGCCAGGGCGGCCTGGGCGATACCCGCGCGGTCTTGCAGACCTTGGTGGAAACGGGCCAGTTCACCAGCGAAGCGCTCAATTCCGTGGGCGCGGCCGCCGTCACGATGGCGCAAATGAATGGCCAGTCGGCCGGTGCCGTGGCGGCTGACTTCGCGACGATGGCGGACGGCGTCACCAACTGGGTCGATACGCACGATAAGAATTACAACATCCTGACAGGTGCCCAGTACGCGCATATCGCCGCCCTGGAAAAGGAAGGCAAGACACAAGAGGCCATGGTGATGGCTAGCGACTTGATCAATGCGGGCCTGCAAAAACGGGCTGAAAAGCTCAGCATGATCGGCACCTTGCTGCAAGGTAGCAAGAATCTCTGGTCCAGCTTCATGGATGGCATGCGTTCCATCGGGCGCGAAGAGACGCCGGAAGACGAAATTGAAAAAATAAAGAAACGTACGGCCGATGTGCGCCGCACTGGCCAGCTGGTTCCCGGCACGCACCCGGCGGCGCGCCTGACAGGCGCCCAGATGGAACAGTTCGAGCAAGAACAGGCCAGAGCCCTGGAAGTGGCGACAAACAAAAAGACGCAGCTGGAAGCAAAGGCGAAGGCCGACCAGGCGGAATCGAAACGTAATGCCGATGGCAAGCAGGCGGTCAAGGACCTGGACGAAATGCAGAAGCGCTATGTCACCAAGGCGGAGCGCGAGATCGCGGAAATCAGGAAGCTCGAGGAAACCCTGGCCAATGCCAGGGCTGGCGGTGTCGCAGTTTCTCCTGAAAAGGAGAAAGAATTGCGGCAGAAAGTGCACGCCTCGTTTGCGGGGCCTGCCAAGGCCGCCGCGCTCCCGGCGGCTGGCTCGGATCCCCGCGACGCAGTACTGGCAGGCCAGTTGCAGGCGATTCAAAGCGCTTTGCGCATCAAGACCGAAGGTTATGACCAGCAGGCCAAGCTCGATGAAGCGCGCCGCAAGGGCGGCGCCTTGAGCGAGGACGAGTTTTTTGCGAATCGCCGCATGGCCATCAGCGCGCGTGGCGCCGCCGAGGTTGCAGCCTACCAGCAGCAAGCCGACGTATTAAAAGGTTTTCAGGCGAAAACGGCGCAAGGCCGTCAGGAAAACGTCAACAAGATCGCCGAGACGGGTGCGGCACAGCTGCGCGTACAGCAGCAAGTCAACGCCGATCTGGCGCAACTGGAGGAAACGGCGCGCCAGGAGAAGGAAGCTGCGGCGAAGAAACGCGAAGAGGAGGCCAAGGCAAAGGAGACCAAGAACCGCGCCGATGCCAAGGCGGCGGATGAAAAAACGTGGAAAGACACTGTCGATGGTGCCAAGGCCATGGGAGACGCGCTGGAAAAGGCGTTCGGCAAGGCGGGGGCAGCGGTCGGCAAGTTGGGCACGGCCTTCGCCGATTATCAGAAGGCACAGCGTGACATTCAACGTACCCTGAGCGAAGGACTCACGGACGCCGGAGAGGACAAACCCAAGAAAGAGGCCGCAGAAGCGAAGGCCCGCGAGGATGGCGCGAAGGCCCAGATCAAGGGTTACCGCGATATGGCTGGTGCGGCCAAGGGCTTCTTCAAGGAAAACAGCACGGGCTACAAGTTGATGGAGGGGGCCGAAAAGGCGTTTCGCGCGGTGGAGATGGCCGGCCAACTGCAAAAACTGGCCACCAGCCTGTTTGTATCTGGCTCGTCCGCCGCAGGCGTGGTCGTCGGTCAGGCAACGGAGACGGGCGCAGTAGCCGCCGGCCAGGCGGCGCAGAATGCGGCCAAGGTGCCGGGCGTGTTCATGTCCTTCATGAGTTCCATGGGACCGTGGGGCTATGCGGCGGCAGCGGCGGCGATTGCCGCCGTGCTGGGCGGCGCCTTCAGCGGCGGCGGTGGCGGCGTCGACACGACCGCCAAAGATCGCCAGGCCGCCAACGGCACCGGCACGGTGCTCGGCGATTCGTCCGCGAAATCGGAATCGATCGCCAAGAGTCTGGAAATCATGGAGAAAAACTCCGGTCTGGGTCTTGCGTATTCGTCGTCGATGGTGGTCTCGCTCAAGCAAATTGTGTCGGGTATCGGTGGCCTGGGCAGCTTGCTGGTGCGCTCGGATATCCTGACTTCCGCGCTGGGAACCAAAGGCAGCTCCAGCGGCGGCTTCATCGGCAATGTCGTCAGCAGCATTTTTGGCGGCAAGACCACGGTGCAGGATGTGGGCATCGTGACCAATTCGTCGAGCCTGGGCACGTTGGAAAAATCCGGCTTCAATGTGAATTCCTACGTCGATATCAAGAAGTCCGGCGGCTGGTTTTCCAGCGATAAAAAGTCCACGAACCTTACGGCCATGGGGCCTGAAACGAATGATCAGTTTACCAAGATCGTGCTGGGCCTGCGCACGAGTATCGTCGCGGCAGCCGATTCCCTTGGCGTGGGCGGCGATGCCTTCTCGGCGCGCTTGAACACCTTCGTCGTCAGCCTTGGCAAGATCAGCTTGAAGGACTTGAAGGGCGAGGAAATGCAAAAAGCCCTGGAAGCGGCCTTTTCGAAACTGGGTGACGACATGGCGAAGTTCGGCGTGGGCGGCCTGGAAAAATACCAGGCCGTGGGCGAGGGCTACCTGGAAACCTTGGCGCGTGTGGCGAACAATTACATGCAGGTGTCGGATGTGCTGGCCGTGCTGGGCAAGTCGTTCAACACCTCCGGTCTTGCCGCCGTGGCGCTGAGCGAAAGCCTGATACACGCGGCGGGCGACCTCGATACCCTGACCAGCGGTACGAGCTTCTTCGTGCAGAACTTCCTGACCGAGGCCGAGCAGATGGACCCCGTCACCAAGTCGGTGCGCAGTGCCATGGCGGCGATGGGGCAGTCCGGCGTGACAACCAGCGAGCAATTCAAGGCGCTGGTGCTGGCGCAGGACTTGAACACGGTCGCTGGCCAGAACATGTACGTGCAGCTGCTTGCCATCGCCGAGCCGTTCAAGAAGGCGGCCGACTATGCCGCCGACCTGTCCGCTGCCACTGGCGAGCTGGCTGCGGTCACCAGGACAGCCAGCGACATCGCCAGCGAACGCAAGGATATGCAGCAACAGCTGAACGAGCTGACGAAGACCGAAGCGCAATTACTGGCCGCCCAGCGCGCCAGCGTCGCTGAAGCGAATCGGGGGCTGTTCGACCAGATCCAGGCCGTGAAGGCGGTAACCAGCGCGAAGGATGCGCTGGCCAAGGCCTACGAGACGGAATCGGCGGCGGCCAAGTCGGCACTGGAGAAGTCGAAATCGTGGGTGACGACCTTGAACGGGCTCAATGCCAGCATGGCGTTGGGCGCCCAGTCGACGCTGACCCCGGAGCAGAAGTATGCGGAAGCACGGGCCCAGTTCGAGAAAACCCTGGCGGCTGCGAATGCGGGTGATTCGACGGCGCAATCGGGTTTGTCCGCCGCCGAACAGGCGTTTTTGACGGCATCGCAGGTGGTCAACGCCTCCGATGCCCGTTATGCGGCGGATTATGCCCGCGTGGTGGAAGCGAACAAGGAAGCGTTGAAATGGGCTGCCGAACAGGTCGATGTGCAGCAGGCCAGCCTCGATGCGCTCAATGCCCAGGTATCGGGATTGATCAAGATCAATGACAGCGTGCTGACGGTGGCGCAAGCCATTGCCGGCTTGCGGGCAGCGATGGGCGGTGCGGCAGATCTTGGCGTCAAGCTCAGCAATCCACCCGTGATCGCTGCACTGGCGGCGATGACAACCCCGGTCGCGGCGGCAGTCTTCGACCCCGTGCGCTACTCGTCGGCCGCGAACGTCGGTTCCGACGTACTGGTGGCCGAAATCCGCGGCCTGCGCGAGGACAACCAGGCCATGCGAGCCGAATTGGAAGGCTTGCGCGCCGACCAGCGGGCGCAGACGGGCGCCACCATCCAGGCCACCTTTGAATCGAACGCCAACGCCGCCAGGACGGTGGTCGATGGCGTGGACAAATCGTCCCGGGCATCCGCCTGGGCCAATGCAGTGAAAGGAGAATACGCATGACCGATGCGCAATTTCAGGAATGGCTGCAAAGCTCGTCGGCCATCCGCATGGTGCTGATCGAGGCGCAGGTGAATGTGGACGGCCGCGAGGTGACGCGGTATATCTCCTCCCGGCCCTACGTCACCGGGCCGGTTGAGGTGCCGGCGAATACCGCGTACCAGCCGCTGGCCAAGGGCGGCCTGGCCTTCACGGAACAGGTCAGCCTGTCCGGCGAGGCGGGGCTGTCGGGCGGCGATATCGAACTCGATAACGCCGATGGCGCGCTCGATGGCTGGCTGGACGACGTCTGGATGAACCGGCCGATCAAGGCCTGGGCCGGCGATGCATCGTGGCCGCGCGCCGACTTCCAGCTGGTCTTCGACGGCATCATCGCCGACGTGGCCAGTGCGGGGCGCGAGTCGGTCAACCTGGTACTGCGCGACAAGCTGCAGCGCCTGAATACGCCGATCACCGAGGCGAAGCTGGGCGGCACGACGCCCAACAAGGACGCCATCCTGCCGATGCCGTTTGGCGAGTGCCATAACGTGGCGCCCTTGCTGACCAATCCGGCCACCCTGGAGTACGGTTTTCTTGGCGCGGTCGAATCGACGTTCGAGGTGCGCACCAATGGCAAGCCGATCGCCGTGGCCTTGAATGACCAGGCGGGACGCTTCAACCTGACCACGGATCCGTTTTCCACCACGATCACGGCCAGCGTGCAGGGCGACAAGGGCGGTGGCTATGCGCCGCGCATCGCGCCGCTGGTGCAGCGCATCGCCACCGCCTACGGCAAGGCGGCCGACCGTTTTACCCCGGACGACCTGGATTTGGACAACCTGGCCGTCTTCGACGCCGCCCACCCGCAGCTGGTGGGCCTGTATGTTGCGGACCGGACGAACCAGGCGCAAGCCATCCAGCAACTGGCGGCCAGCGTGGGCGCCCAGGCGATCATGTCGCGCACCGGCCAGCTGCGCCTGGTGCAGATCGCGCTGCCGGCCGCCGGCGTGCCGGTGAAAATCGGTCCGGAGCAGATGCGCGAGCGCTCACTGCGTCCCGCGCAGCGCGTGCCCGTGACGGCCGCCGTGAAGATTGGCTTCGACCGCAACTACACGCTGCAGGCCGCGCTGACGACCAGCATTCCGCCCGCGCATGCGGATTTGTATGCCACGGAATGGCTGACGGAGACGGCCGTCGACGCGGCGGTGCGCGCACGCTATCGCTTGAGCGACGACCCGGTGCAGATCGATACGTGCCTGAAGACGCGGGCCGACGCCCGTGCGGAAGCGCAGCGGCGCCTGGCCTTGAACAAGGTGCCGCGCACCATTTACGAATTCGATGGAGAACCCGAGATGATGATGCTGGAACTGGGACAGCCCGTACAACTGCGCGCTGAACGCTTTGGCTTGCAGGATGGCGTACCGGGCGTGGTGGTGCTGCTGTCGCGCTTCTGGCTGACGGGCAGAGTGACGGTGGGGGTGCTGGCATGAGCGCGATTGTGGGGGAACGCGACAGACTGATTATGAATACCGTGCCGCGCTTCGCGCCGGCCAACGACCGCGTGCTGCTGCTGGCTGCTACGGCACAGGCGTTCAAGGTGGCGGCCACGACAATTGCCGCGCCTGCCAGCATCGATTTCACGGCGGGCCTGGTGAACATGCAGGGTCAGGTGACATTCACCGCCAGCAACGCCAGCGTGCTGACGCGCGTCGGTAATGTTGCCAGCATGGCGTATGCCGGTATGGTGGGCGACAGCGTGACGGTCACGGCCAGCATCGTGGTCGACGGCCTGACCTACACGGCCAGCCAGACGGTGAGCAAGATCTTCGACGGCGTGACGGGCAATTCGGCGCGCGTCTGCTACAGCAAAACCAGTCTGCTGTCCCTGGGAAGCACGCCGGCGACGCTCAGCACGGAGGGGGCAACATCCTATCCGCCAATTGATACCTGGGGCGCCGGCACCGTGTGGGAGGGTTCGCCGCCGCTGTTTGGCGCCGGCGAATCGCTGTACCGTTCGGATGGCATTTTTAATCCGGCCAGCGGCACCACCAAGTGGGCAGCACCGTACCTGAACGCACTTAAAGTAGGTCAGTTGAGTGCAATCAGTGCCGACCTTGGCAAGGTCACGGCGGGCGATATCTACAGCGCGACGCTGCATGGAGGCGCCGGGTATCCGAGCAATAACTACGGATGGCCCAGCAACGGCCGCAGCGGCTTTCATTTGAGCGACAAAGGATTGCTTATTGGCAATATTAATGTGCCAGGTGGTTTTTTTCAGCTGTCGAGTACGGGCTATTTTGAGATGCCAGGACTTACCGTGACGCCTGGATCTGCGGTAGCTCCCCCGGTTGCAAAGTTCTCCGGCGTACTGTCGGGCGTTGTCGGCTCCTTTCAGTTGATCCAGAGTCCCAATCGCGTTGCCGGTAACAATGAAGGGTACGACCAGACAGGAACTGGGCTGTATTTTTACAACTCCGATGGCAGCATCGCCATGGCTTGTGGGAAGTGGCCGCGATGATCGGCCTTTGGACCTTTAAAACCGACGGCACGCCGGTCATCACACCCACTGTTGCTGGCGGTGTCTTCCTGGGCATGCACGAGCAAAAGGTCGGCGATCCGCTGGTACGGACCTTCTACGGCGCTGCAGGCCTGGCGCTGCGTATCTACCAAGTACACGGCGGCAGCTTTACCTGGGTTGTTGGTCAGGACGGCGCTGGTAACCCCCAGCTTATTTTTACCGTTCAACCCGCAACTTTTAACGGCGGTCCCATTCTTTTATTGGTATTTGCCGTATGAGCCTCTTTTTCAACACGGATGCTGGCCATCGCTTGATCGACAACGTCAATCTGGTGCCCGAGTTTATTGGCAAGGTGACACTTAATCCGACGCCCATCATTTCGAATGACGGTGGCGAATCCGGCTTTCTTTCGCATGGGTATAGCGGTGTCTTACCGGCAACGAACGGTCGGGGATTCATGGTCTTCTGGACGCTGCCAGTCTCCGACGAAAATATCTGGTGGTGGCCGCAGAATCAGTATGGCTTTGCGGGAGTTACCTATGTCCACACGGGAGTTCATGCATTTTTTCCCCCCTCCGTTGCGTTGCCGCCCGTTCTTCCCGAGGCGTATGTATTCTCATTGAGCCCAGTCGAGATATCAACTGCCGGGATGGCTACTCGCCTGTGGGATACCTCCGGGCGCTTGCTATTCGACAGCGGAAAGGTGCATTTGGCGATACAGCAAATTGCGGCAGGAATCAACGTCAGCAGCACAGAATCAAGCCTGGCACTGCCATCGTTGCCGAGGAAGCCCGCTTTTCTAGTGCCGTCAATTATGCGTAACAGGGAGTCCTACAGTACTAGAGGCTCGTCTGCGCGCTTCACCGAGTGGCTTGCCTGTTATCGGCGAACTGACGGGAACGTCAAAGCGAGAATGGTCGAGACGAGTAATTCCAATGTTCCACCTAGAAACACCCATGGTTATTTTGAAGACCAGACCTACGGCAATACCAGCGGCCTGGTGTTGCCGGTCATAGATGCTTCACTTTACGAATAGGATTGACATGACCAACCTCCGCATCATCTACGACAACGCCGGCGACCGGGCTGTGCTGACCGCATCGAGCCAGGCCGACGCGCTGGGGCCGGCCAATCTGCAGCGCGAAGGCAAGTTTTCCGTGCTGCGCTCGCTCGGCCTGGCCCTGACCATCACCGCTACCTGGCCCACGCCCGAGATTATTGGGTGCGTGGCCCTGCCATTTTGCAACCTGACGCCGACGGCGACGATCCGTGTACGCGGCTACGTCGAGCCAGGTGACGCCGTGCCTGATTTCGATACGGGCATCGTATCGGCATGCGAATACGCTGTGCTGGGTATGTGGGATTGGGGCGCGCTGCCGCTCGGTGTGAACGCCTTCAGCTACGGCGGCGGCACGTATGCGCGCTGCTGGCTGCCGATGGTCAGCGTCAAGAAACTGGTGATCGAGCTTGCTGATCCGGACAATCCGGCAGGCTATATCGAGGCGGCGCGCTTGGTGGCCGGCCCCTACTGGAGCCCGGAGCAGAACGCGTCATATGGTGCCGGTGTCACGTCGGTCGACACCAGCACCCAGAACCGGGACGGCGCTGGCGGCCAGACTGTGGCGCGCGGCGCACTGTACCGCAAGTTGTCTTTGGCGC
This sequence comes from Janthinobacterium sp. SUN120, assembly GCF_030397735.1. NCBI lineage: Bacteria > Pseudomonadati > Pseudomonadota > Betaproteobacteria > Burkholderiales > Oxalobacteraceae > Janthinobacterium > Janthinobacterium sp. SUN120. The sequence goes on from NZ_JAPUBW010000001.1 coordinate 225,166, forward strand.
TCGACCATATGACGCCATTGGACCGGGCCGAGGTGTGGCGCATCGTGCGTGGTAACGGCTTGTCGCGCCCGCTGCTGGTCAGTCTCTATCCAGAGAGCGACGACGGCGAGCTCGAGCAGGCGCATCAGGTGTATGGTCGCATTGCCAGCAATTCCGCCATCACCACACCGTATTACCTGGCATATGCCACTAACATCGAAATCGAGGAAATGTAATGGGTGACTTTTTCTACTATGGCCAGAAGGATACGATCCAGCGCCTGAATGAGCTGGCCGGGCGCGGCGCCGTGGTGGCGTCGTATGCTGCAGCAGTGGGGCGGTCGCCACTGGGCGGGCCGAATGGCTATATGAGTCCGGCGTGGCTTGATCCGGGCATCCCAATTGCAACGGCCTTTCCTGTGGCGGTGGGCATAACCAATAAGTACGGTTATAGCTACGTTGGCCAAAATCCCCCGACGGGTATCTGGTATCGGATCGCTACATTTGCAGCTGACGGCGGCAGCAATGCACAGCACCTGCGAATTGATGGTGTAGTCAACAGCGATTGGGCTGCAAGCGCCAGTACCCCGTTCGTCCTCATGCTGGGTGTGCGGAACGGCTTTTATTACGATGCGACGTTTAATGGCGCCGTTTCGATAAACGCGCGAATACAGGTTTTTCAGCAAGTGAACGGAACTTTTGAGGTGTACTTGCATTTCCGAGCCGGGACGTTTGGTTCGGCATCATTTAGTCTGCTGGGCTATACCACTACGACATACGCACAGCCAGTATCAGTGACAGCAACTCCTGCTGGAGCAGTTGTCTATGACTCAGGAAATGCTGCTGTATATCCACCGCGCATGCGCGGTATATCCAATTCAGGCACGTACGCAGGCCTGCACAGTGCAGTACAGGTCAACAACGGGTTATTCTTCGGGGATTGGACTACGGGGGGCGGGTATATTAGACCCTGCTCTGCAGGGGCGGCAGCGGGCGTAGTAAATGACGTACTTTCACTGGGTGTAGGCGGGCTTGCCGGCAGCTACTCGACTGGACAGTTTGTCTGGTATGTTTCAGGCGGTGCAAACTCCCTGGCTGGGAAGGAGGGGTTCCGTCTTATTCTCCGGGCATACGACAAAAATTCCAATACAACTTCCGCAGATTTGGCGAGATTTCAGGGCAATGGCCAAGTGTATGTGCCCTTGCTGAAAGCAGGCAGCACCAATACTGGCCTTCAGCATAGCATCAGTCGCGGCGCTGCCGAGGGCGATCCGATTTTGTACGTTGGCACCGATGCCGCCGCCAATCCCTCTGTATGGGTGGTTGCGTCGAATGGCCAGGCGGGATGGTCGTTTTCGCCCGCAGTATTGACTGTTGGAAAGAACAGTACGACAAGCCGTAGTATTAATGTCACCGGCACGGTGAACACAAATGGCAATGATTATGCCGAGTATATTTTCAAAAGCTCGATGTGCGGCATCGTAGCTCCTGGCCAGATTGTCGGTATCACCGCTGAGAATAAGGTCACCGACATGTGGGCCGACGCCGTGATGTTTTCGATCAAATCAACGGCCCCGTCGTTCGTGGGCGGTGATACCTGGAGCCATGGGGTTGGGCCGCGCCCGTCGGCCCAGGCCGGGGTAGCGCCGACCCGGCCCGTGCGCCGTGCAGATGTAGTCACGTCGCAGGCAGTTCCAGGTATTGAGCCACCGGAATTCGAGGACGTCATAGCCGAACCCGGCGACACTGATGACGAGTGGGCAGCAAAGCAGGCCATCTACGCCGCCGCACTGGCCGCCCACAACACCGCCGTGCTGCAGGATGCCGAAGCCATGGCCGCCTTCGACGCGGCGCTGGAAGTCGAGCGCCAGAAGGTCGACCGCATCGCCATCGCCGGCCGCGTGCCGGTCAACGTGCTGGGTACCCAGCCTGGTGATTACATCGTGCCGGTGCAGGACGGCGCCGGCATCAAGGGCATCGCCGTGCATGAGGACGATCTCAGCATGAAGCAGTACCTCCATGCAGTCGGCCGCGTGATCTCGGCCGAGCCCGATGGCCGGGCTTATGTGATGGTCAAGGCCGTGTAGCAAATCAGTTGTCCACCTTAAACCCGCTTCGGCGGGTTTTTTCATTTCCACCACCTGAAAGGCAATCATGGCCCTCGGAACCACCGCCGCTGGCGGCGCATTGATCAAACTGTTTGGCGTGCCCGTGCTGGCCGGCGCCGCCGCCACGTCGCTGGGCTTCATGTTCATGTGGCCCCAGTCCACCAAGGAGGCATTCATTCGTTTTTGTTCCAGCATCATCATTTCCACCTTTCTCGGCCCCGTGCTCGTGGCCGCCGTGCTGTCGTGGTGGCCCAGCCTGTTTGACAGCGCGAAGACCGTGGCGGGGCTGTATGGCGGCGATCCGGCAACGGGTTTTTTGTTCATCGCCGCGCCGTTGATGGTGGCGGCCGGCTTGCCAGCCTGGTGGGTGCTGGGCGCCTGCGTGCGCTGGTTCGACAAGCGGCGTGGCAAGGATATCGGCGAACTGGCGGCCGATGCGGCCGCTGCCGTCAAGGATGTGCGGGGCATGTTGTGACAGGCGCCCAATTGATGCAGATCATGCCGTTGGCCGGCCGCCGCGCTATGCTGTTCCTGGCGCCCTTGAATGCGGCGATGGCCGAATTCGGTATTGATACGCCGCTGCGCCAGGCAGCGTTCCTGGCGCAGGTAGGCCACGAATCGGGACAGCTGCGCTATGTGCGTGAGCTGGCTAGTGGCGCGGCTTATGAGGGGAGGGCGGATCTGGGCAATGTGATTGCCGGCGACGGCGTGCGCTTCAAGGGGCGCGGCTTGCTGCAGGTGACGGGGCGCGCCAATTATGCGGCATGCGGCGTGTCGCTGGGCCTGGACTTGCTGGCGGCGCCGCAGTTGCTGGAGCAAACGATGTTCGCGTGTCGCTCGGCGGGCTGGTTCTGGCAATCGCGTGGCTTGAACCACCTGGCCGACGCGGGCGACCAGGAAAGGGTGACGCGCCGCATCAACGGCGGCGTGAACGGCCTGGCCGAACGCTTGGTCATGTACGCGGCAGCGCGCAAGGTGCTGACATGAAGCCGTCGTTGAGCATCCTGGCCATGTTGCTGTTGCTGGGGGCAGCCGTGTTTTGCGCGCAGCGCTGGGGACGCGAAGCTGGTCGCGCCGCGTGCGCGGCGCAAGTGCAGGAGGTGCAGGGCCTGTTGGGGCGCCAGACCCAGGCGCTGAATGCGATGCGGGAAGAGGGCGCACGCCGGTCGGCGCGGGTGCGGCAGGCGCTGGCCACGGCGCAGGCCGGGCAGGCAGATGCGCAAGCGGCAGCGGCGCGCATCCTGGCGCTGAAGCCCGAAGGTGACGCCTGCCGTGCCGCAGAGGCGTTGATCGCCAGCGAAATGCCATGAGGCCGCCGCGTGCGAGTGCGGGGTGGCGGGCCAGGAGGACGGCAGGGGGGCGGTGTGCCAGGTGCGCCGCCGCGCTGTTGCTGATGAGTATATTAACCGGCTGTGCGGCATGGGTGCCGGCATCAAAGCTGGAAACTTGGCCGGTCAGCGCGCCATGCATTGCCACGCGTCCCGCCGCTCCCGCCTTGCCGACGGTGCCATCCCACGGCATCTTCGAGCAAGTGCAAGCCTTGCTGGCGCGCGAGCAATTGCGTGCCGCCCATGTGCGCCAGCTGGAAACGCTGCTTGATGCCTGCTCTGGTGGCTAAGCGCCTACTATCCTGGCAGGGAGCGTCTTCTGCTGGCAGCGCATCAGGAGCGCGGACAAGGCTGAGGGGGACGCGTGGCGAGCCACGCGACGACGATCAATGCAGTCTTCACTTCCGAGAGGCACCAGCAGGGGATGTATGCCTCTACTGGGATAGGCTCTCAGCACCAATCGCCAGGTTCCAGTTTCAGACTCCAGTTCCCAACGCCAACGCCAACGCCAACGCCAACTCCAACTCCAACTCCAACTCCAACTCCAACTCCAACTCCAACTCCAACTCCAACTCCAACTCCAACTCCAACTCCAACTCCAACTCCAACTCCAACTCCAACTCCAACTCCAGCCATCCGCCATCCCCAATCCGCGGCCTGCCAGCCCCGCCGCCTTGTGCCGCCTTGTGGTGCAGGCGGGTGGCGGCATGCGAGAAAACGGTGCATCCATCGTCAAATTGCCTGATCTCTGGCGATTTTCGGCACGATTCTTGTATACAATCCACCTGGCACGATGCGTGCATGGCATACCTTGGTCGTCCCATCCAAGGAGCTTCGTATGCCTCGTCCGCCGCCAGTGTCTTCCTGTCGTCCCGTTTCTCTCTTGCTTTTCCCTTTCACCTGCGTCCATCCGGGCCGCGGTAACCCAGGAAATGGAGCGTAAATGGCCACTCCCCGTCTGAAATCCATCCACCGCAGCGTGCCCGGCACCGTGCCTGCCGCGCCATCGCCCGTCGATGAAATCCTGCCTGCCGGCAAACTGTTTACGCTGGGCTTGCAGCACGTGCTCGTCATGTATGCCGGCGCCATCGCCGTGCCGCTGATCGTCGGCCGCGCCCTCAAGCTGCCGCCCGAGCAGGTGGCGGCATTGATCAGTGCCGACCTGTTCTGCTGCGGCCTCGTCACCCTGATCCAGTCCCTGGGCATCGGCAAGTACTTCGGCATCCGCCTGCCCGTCATGATGGGCGTCACCTTTGCCGCCGTCAGTCCCATGCTGGCCATGGCCAACAATCCTGCCCTGGGCATCACGGGCATCTTTGGCGCCGTGATCGGCGCCGGCGTCGTTTCCATGCTGATCGCTCCCTTCATCAGCCGCCTGCTGGCCCTGTTTCCACCCGTGGTCACCGGCAGCATCATCGCCGTGATCGGCGTGTCGCTGATGCGCGTGGGCGTCAACTGGACCATGGGCGGGCCGCCCGCCATGGCGCAAATTGCCGATCCCGCCTTCCTCAAGATGGCCGCTGCCGCCACGGCGGCCGGCTTGCCCGCGCCAGCCGGTCCCGCACCCCTGATCGCCAATCCCGGCTACGGGGCGCTGGATAACATGGGCATCGCCTTCTTCGTGCTGGCCGTCATCTTACTGGTGGCCAAGTATGGCCGCGGTTTCCTGTCGAATATCGCGGTATTGATCGGCATCATTGCCGGCACGGCCCTGTCGTTTGCGCTGGGCAAGGCCGATTTCGCCAAAGTGGCCGGCGCCAAGGCCTTTGCCATCGTCACGCCGTTCCAGTTCGGCATGCCGACCTTCGACGTGGTCGCCATCGTCACCATGAGCCTGGTGATGATCGTCGTCATGATTGAGTCCTTGGGCATGTTTCTGGCGCTGGGAGAGATGACGGACAAGCGCATCACGCAGGACGACATCAGCCGCGGCTTGCGCGTCGATGGCCTGGGCACCCTGATCGGTGGCATCTTCAATACCTTTCCCTACACCTCGTTTTCGCAAAACGTGGGCCTGGTGGGGGTGACGGGCGTGCGCAGCCGCTGGGTCTGCGTGGCGGCCGGCCTTATCCTGCTCGTCATGGGGGTGATTCAGAAGATCGCGCAGACGGCCGAAGCCGTGCCGGCGTTCGTGCTGGGCGGGGCAGGGCTGGTGATGTTCGGCATGGTCGCCGCCACCGGCATCCGCATCCTAGCCGGCGTCGATTACAAGAGCAACCGCAACAACCTGTTCATCGTGGCCCTGGCTATCGGCTTCGGCATGCTGCCGCTGGTGGCGGAACAGTACGCGCAGCACATGCCGAAGGCCCTGTCACCGCTGCTGCACAGCGGCATCCTGCTGGCCGCCATCGTCGCCGTGCTGCTCAATCTGTTCTTCAACGGCTTGGCATCGCAGGAAAAGGCGCGGGAGCAGGCGCGCGAGCACACCCATGGCAGCGAGTGAATCGCCGCCCCGCGCCATGAAAAAAGGCGGGTGCCGCATACGGCTCAGCCAGGCGGCAGAATCCTCAGCACCATGCAATTGCGCCCCGCATCCTTGGCCTGGTACAGCGCGGCATCGGCCAGCCGCAACAGGGCGTCCGGATCGGCGGCGCCCGGCGCGGACTGGACAGCGATGCCGACGCTGATCGTCACCTGCTGCGCTTCCGTACTCGCGTGGACGATGCCCAGGTCTTCGATGGCGCGCCGCAGCGCTTCGCCGATCTGGCGCGCTTCGTCCGCGCCCGTGTTCGGCAACACGATCGAAAACTCTTCGCCGCCGTAACGCGCCGTCAGGTCGCCTGCGCGCCGCATGCCGGCCGCCAGCGCCTGCGCGATCCGGATCAGGCATGCGTCACCGGCCTGGTGGCCGTGGCGGTCGTTAAAGAGCTTGAAGTAGTCGACATCGAGCATGACGACGGCAAGCGGCTGGCCGACGCGCGTGGCACGCGCACATTCGGTGCGCAGCACGTCGTCGAAATGGCGCCGGTTCGACAGGCCCGTCAGGCCGTCGGTGATGGACAGGGTCGCCAGCTTGCGGTTGGCGTCTTCCAGTTGCCCGGTGCGCTCGGCAACGCGCCGTTCCAGGCTGTCATGCAGCCGGGCGCTGGAGATCGAGATCATTGCCTGCGCGCCGAGCATGCGCAGGAATGCGACGCGTTCTTCCGTAAACGAGGCGTCGGCCAGCCGGTTCTCGAAGTATAGGATGCCGTCGATCCGGCCGCCGTGGCGGATCGGCAGGCACATGACGGCGCGCGGCAGGTGCAGCTGCACGTACGGGTCGGCGGCAAAGCGAGAACCGCCCGTGATGCAGTCTTCGATCACCTCCGCGCCAGTGCGGATGACGTAGCGCAGCAGCGACAGCGGGAATTGCGGGTCGCTGGCGGCGTTCAGGTCCAGCGGGCGCGCTTGCAGGACGGTGACGCCATCGCCGTCTATATTGGCCTCCAGCTGGTAGCTGCCTTCGGACAGCAGCAGCAGGCGCGCTACCTGCCCGCCGGCGTTTTCGCACACGATGGCAATGAGGCGTGTCAGCACGTTGCGCAGGCCGACTTCGTTCGACAGGATTTGTGCCGCCTTCAGCAGCGACACCAGGTCGAGCGCGGAACTGCCGTGCGTGTGGGAGACGGAATGCCGCTGCGTGCCGCGGCCATCCATCCTTGACAGCAGCGCGGCATGGCGCTCCCGCAGCTGCGCCACCTTGCCCTCCGCGCCCCACTGGCCGTAATGCGCGATGGCGTCCCCAATGAAGACGGCTGCCACGCGCGGCTGCCCCTGGTCGCACCAGCATTCGCCGCACAGTTCATTGCCCAGCGCTTGCATGTTGACGTAACCTGCCAGGCCAGCCGCGTCGATCGCCTGCTGGTAAAGGCGCGTGGCAAGCTGCAGATTGTCCCGGTAGCGTGCCATCTCGGCCATCACCAGCAGGTGCTTGGCAGCGCTATTGTCCGAGCCTTGCCTGGCCCACTCGGCGAGACTCGCTTGCAGCGTGCCGATCACGGCGCACAGATCGCCCGCATCGGTGCGCGCGGGAGCGCGCCGCAAGGCGCGGATCAGGATCAGCGCGGCGTAGAAGCTGCACTCGGCCACCTTGGCCTGGCCGCGCATGATCTGCGTGACGATGCCGAGCTGGCCGGCCAGCGGTTCGGCGTCGGCGTTGTCGAACAGGTAGGCGTTGCGGATCTTCCCTTGCAAGAAATAGGCGCGGTACAGGTGCGAGTCGCCATACCGTGCAAGGAAGCCTGCCTCGCTGAACGCCGCATCGTCGTAGCTGTCATGGCGCGGCAAGAGGCCCGTCAGGCACTTGATCGGCTGGACCGCGGCGGCGACGCAGCAATCGGCCATCGCCTGCTGGCCGTTGGCGCGCATCAGCGCCAGGTCGTGCTCGATGTCGTGTATCAGGTGCGGCAGGTAGTCGCCGAGGATGATCCGGTCGGTGGCGCGCACGGCGGCCACCACGCCGACCTGCACGAAATCGGCGATTTCCAGCGCCCAGCCAAACGCTTCCTCGTACAGGGCGTCGGAGCTGCGCAGCGGCTGCGTCCAGTGGTTGCTGAGCGCGCCGAACATTAGGCCCGTAAGCGTGCGCGTCTGCAGGTTGGTACGGCGCCTGGCCAGCTCCATCGCCATCGCGCCGAAGTGGTAGCCGCGCGCGATGTCGCCGCTGTACAGCGCCAGCATCATCGCGTAACCGACATACGCGACAGCGCTGAAATCGCTGGTCCCCCGCTGCATGGACAGGCGCGTCATCGACACCACCATCAGCGCGCTGAGATCCTGCTGGCCGGCGTAGTAGCTGGCCATCCACAGGCCCTGCATCATCTGCATCGCGGCCACCGCGTCCGACTCGCACATGTCGGCCGCCGCCAGCAAGGTCTCGGGCGCATGCGCGCCGGGCTGCCGCCCGATGTCGGCGAGAATGTCGGTGAAGCGCGCCTTCATGTGCGCCACATCGTGCGGAATGTCGATGTCCAGCTGCGCCAGGCCGTCGCGCTGCACGGCGATGGCGTCGAGCAGGCGGCCCTGCAACTGATACTGGTGCGCCTGGATGGCTATGCAGCGTACCTGCTGCAAGGGGCTCAAGGCACGGGCGCGCACCAGTGGATAGATCGCCTCGGCAGCTTCGAACTGGCCGCACAGGTAGGCCGCTTCGGCGGCGCCCAGCTGCAGCTCGAGCCAGAGGCCGGCGTGGGCGTTCCATGCGTCCGCCGGCAGCAGGCCGAGACCGATGCGCATGTGCTCCAGGGTGGACTGGAACGCGGCGGAGCGCCGCGCCTTGACGCCGGCCTGGAGATTGAGCGTCGCCAGATGCACGCGCTCACCCGTCTCGTCGATCAGCGCGCGGCCGGCGTTGAGCTGCTCGACGATGTCGAACAGCGTCTCGTCCTGGCGCTCCGGCGGCGTATGCCGCAGGAGCAGGCGGCCGATGAGAAGATGGTTGGCCGCGCGCGCGCCGGCATCGGCGACCAGGTAGGCTGCCTGCTGCACCCGGTCGTGCAGGAAGCGGTAACTGACGCCGCTGTTGCCCGCGGCGGTGTCGCCATTGACGTATTTGTAGCGTTCGTCGAGCGGCTGGATCAAGCCTGCCCTGAGCGCCGGCCACAGGTCCTGCTGCGTTTGCCGGGGAGCGCGGTCCACTGCCAGAGTGAGCGTGTCGAGCGTGAAGCGGTTGCCGCTGGAGGCGGCCAGTTGCAGCAGGTGCTGCGTCACGCCGGGCAGGCGGCGGATTTTCTCCAGCAGCACCTCGACCACGTTGTCGGCGTATCCGGCCTGTTCTATCGCGGGCAGGTTCCAGTCCCAGCAATCGTCGGCGGGCCGGTAGCGCAGGTGACCCGCCTCGTTGAGCGCGGCGAGGAACTGGTTGAGGAAGAAGGGATTGCCGGCCGTCTTGCGGTAGCAAATGCTGGTCAATGGCGCGCAGTAAGGCGCCGTCACGCGCACGGTGGCCGAGACCATTTGCGCCACCTGCGGCTCGGTCAGTGCGCTCAGTAACAGCGTCGACAGGCGCACGTCACGGGCGAGCAGCTTGTCGCGCAGCGCGCTGAGCGGATGCGCGGGGCCCACTTCATTATCGCGGTACGCGCCGATGAACAGCATGCAGCTCTTGTCGCAGGAGACCATCAGCAGCTCGATCATCCGCAGCGTGGCCGCATCGGCCCATTGCAGGTCGTCGAGGAACAGCACCAGCGGATGCCCGGCGCAGGCGAAGACTTCGACGAAGCGGGGGAAGAGGCGGTCCAGGCGCAGCTGGGCCTGTGCCGGCGGCGCCGCGGGCAGCGGGTCGGTGGGGCCGACGATCAAGGCCAGTTGGGGAATCAGCTCGACGATCACGCCCACGCCGCTGCCCAGGGCTTCGTGCAGTTTTTCGGACCATTGCCGCAGGGTTTCTTCTGGCTGGTCCAGCAACTGGCGCACCAGCCCCTGGAAGGCCTGGATCAGCGAGGCATACGGCACGTCGCGCTGGAGCTGGTCAAATTTGCCGGACAGGAAGCGGCCGCGCCGGGCGATGATGGGCTTTTGCACTTCGTTGACGACCGCCGACTTGCCGATTCCCGAATGGCCGGCCACCAGCAGCATCTCGCAGGTGCCGGCGGCACTGCGCTCAAACGCCGCCAGCAGCGTGGCGATGGCATTCTCGCGCCCGTGCAGCGTTTGTGGCACGAGGAAGCGGCCGTCGTGGTCGGACAGCTTGAGCGCCTGCGCTGGCTTGTTCGCGCGGCAGGCTGCGAGGTCGCTGCGCAAGCCTTGCAGGCTCTGGTAGCGCTGATCGGCATTTTTTTCCAGCAGCCGCTGGATGATCGGCAGCAGCTGGCCGGGCAAGCTGGCCAGCGCCGGGTGCGACCAGTCCGGGCTGCGCGCAATGTGGCAATGCACGAGTTCCATCTCGTCGCCCGTCTCGAACGGCGCCTGGCCGGTCAGCATTTCGTACAAGGTGGCGCCGAGCGCATAGAAATCGGCGCGCCAATCGACCCGCCGGTTCATGCGCCCCGTCTGCTCCGGCGCCATGTAGCGCAGCGTGCCTTCCAGGGTCTGGAGATTGACGATGCCATGGCTTTCGTAGGGCAGTTCACAGGCGATGCCGAAATCGATCAGCTGCAGCAGGCGCCGTTCGGCATTCCACACCAGATTGGAGGGATTGATGTCCTTGTGGATCACGCCTTGACGATGGACCTCGTCCAGCGCCGCGCACAATTGCAGGGCGATGTCGAAAAAATCGTCCAGCGTCAATGCGGGCTGCGACGGAGTACTGCGCCCCGCCACCTGCGCGCGCAACACTTGGTCGAGCGCCAGGCCGCCGGTATCTTCCAGGATCATCGTCCAGCGCCCGCCGTGCAGCTGCAGCGCCAGCGGATGCGCCACGCCCGGATGGCGGCAGCGGCGCGCAATCGCAAATTCCCGCTTGAATTGTCCCAGCTGCTGAAAGGAGGGGAACGGCTGATTCGGCATCTTGACGATCAGCGCAGTGCCATCGGCGGCCCGGGCGCGGTAAACCCGCGAGCGCGTACCGCTGTGCAGCTGTTTGATGATCTCGTGGTCGAAAAGGGAGCGCATGGGCTGGGCTTAGCGGTACACAGACGGTTGCGGGAGCCTTGAGGCGCACATTTCGGAGTACTAGTTGATTGTTAGTATTATATCAGTAGGGAGTCGCGGGGGAGGGCGCGGGGCGATGGGGGCTGTTGTAAAAACGTCAGCGGCGGCAGGCACTGAGGGGGAGCGATGAGGGGATGCGGCACCAGCGCAACGTGGAAACTGGATAACGAGCATGATGGCGCACTTTGTACGCCATCGGAAAAAGAATGTGCAGGCTAATTCGTACAAGCAAATGGTTCGGTTTCCTTTTTTCATGCGTGTTCTGGCTCAGCGTGCTCGCGCCCCGCTTACCGGTAAATAGTCAGGTATTTCGCTGGAATGTCGAGCGGGTGGAGCATGCCAGCTAGCGCCAGGTTGATCAGCAGGGCGACCACCAGGCCGACTCCTGCCGGAACGCCAACGGCGAGCCTGCGCACCATCGGCGAGTGCGCTTCGACTTGCCAATATGCGGCACAGCCCAGGTGCGTGAATAGGGCATACACTGCGAAGAAATAATACGGTGCAAAGAACAATTCATATGGCATCAGCACAAAACCGGCTGCGGCATAGTAAAAATTGGTGTCGAGCTTGAGCGCGGCGCGGCCAAACAGGACCGCACCGACATGAAAAAGCAGGAACAGGGCCAGATAGATCCCTGAGCCGGCCTGCAGCCACGCTACGAACCCGCAGCGTTTTTTCCATCCCCGCAGCACCATCCATATTCCGCTGCCACATTGAAACAGTACGCACGCCAACAGCACCGGCTCGACGACGGCATTTCGATAGAGTGGCCGTGTCGCCTCCATGAAGGCGATGTGCGCATGGGCGCCGGCAATGGCCATCAGGTGATTGACAATATGCAGCAATATATAGGCCGCCAGGACGCATGCCGACAGGCGGTGAAATTTACGAATTGACATATGAATCCATGAGTGAGTGTGATTTTCCCTGTGTTGCGCTGGAGCTCCATACCTCATCGAGGGCTACAGATACTGCACCGAAAATTTCATTTATTAATAAATCGTCAATTTCGCACAAGGCGGACATGGCAGCGGTATTCATCAGACTCCCTCGGTTGGCATGAGATGGAGGTAGTATCGTTTGGTTGCCTAAGCAGGTCTTGAACGTTTGCGACACGCAACAATATTTTTATGACGCTATCGGATGCTGTCCGCCTTGTTGCCTGCGCGTGGCGCTAGCCTCTTGTGTTCGAGCCTCGTTGGTGCGCAGCACCGTTTACTTTCCACCGTTGCCGCCAGCCACCGGTGAAAAAGCGGGGCCTTTGACGCGCACTATTTGACAAAAGGACTTGCCGTTCAAGACGGTATCTGACGGATATCCGGCTTGGGCATGGCGGACAGCGAGAGGGTGCGCAGCACTTCCAGGCCTGCCACGAAGGAGTGCCCGCATTCGGGGTTCTGGCACATGTAGGTGATTTCCTTGAACATGGCGGACATCATGCGGCTTTTGACGGCGCGGACGGTGTTTTCGCAATGCGGGCAGGGCATGCCGATGACTCTCATTTCAGCTTTCTTTCCACTTGGTACAGGGCGCGACCGCGACCCGTCATGTTTTTTGACTGCTTGCGTAAGCGCGACTTGACGAGCCATTCGGCCGCCTGATCGATACTTGCCAGCCCCTGGCGCTGGCGCACGAGTTCCAGTACCGCGCGCTCTTCGTCATTGAGGTTAATTTGATGGTCTGGCATTTTCTGTAACTTTAGAGTTGCTCAAAAGTGACTCGGTTTAGATGCTGCGACGTTGTACGCTGTCGATGGTGGCGTCATCCAAGGCGATCACGGCCAAGGCTTCACGCATCACGATCTGGCGCACCAGCACCGCAAGCTCTTCGCCCTGGTAGTTGGCGATCGAGGAAACAAGCTGGTGCTCATAGTCATCGAGGCGCAGCATGACGCGGTGGCTGCGGATACGTTTTGCATCGGGGTACATGACGTTGTCCTTAGTGGGTGAGGTTAGAAGCGAGTTCGCGCTTGAAGTCGGCGAGGCCGCGCAGGATCAGGAAACGTAGAAACCAGGCGCGGGACCGGTCAAGTTTCTCTGCGTAGGCCTCGACTTCGGCTACCTCATCAGGCGTCAGGCGGACGCCGAGTGGCCGAGAAGTGACGCCCTTCGCCAGACGTCCGACTTTTGACAAATTATTCATAATGTTATGATCTGTAATCGCTACGGAATGGCGTAAATATATCACTCATTTGAGTGATTTTGAAAGGTATTTGTACTCAAATGAAGTATTTTTTTAATCGTCTCAAGGAAGAACGGAAGCGCCTCGGCCTTAATCAGGACGAGTTTGCTGCCCTAGGCGGAGTAAAAAAGGGTGCCCAGTTCAACTATGAAAATGGCTCCCGCACGCCTGATTCTGACTATTTGGCGGCCGTTGCTGCAGCTGGGGTAGACGTGTTGTATTTGCTGACTGGAGAACATGCGCTCTCTGCGTTACCTGCGGACGAGCATGAACTGTTGACTGGCTATCGCAAACTGGATATTCGTGCGAAAGCAAGGGTTCTCGGGGTTGTGGAGGGAATAGTCGAGACACCATATGACTCAGCCACCGCTGGTGGAAAACCTCATGTTAAGACAATCATTCATGGTGAAGTAGGTCAGCAAGTGCATGGGGATATAGTGGCTCCCCAAACAATTAACGTTGGAAGTAAAAAAAAATAACCAGCGGAAATTGTGGCGGAAGAGGTGCTTTCTACCTCTGAGGTGGGGTACTCAATTGATAATTGCAGCATTTTTAATGTTTGCTTTTGCTTGCAGTTGGTCGCTGTGCAAACGCGAAGTCATGGCCACGGCGGTAACAGGATTCAGCCGAAATTCCTGCTATTACGATGGGAAAGCTTTTACAGTTGGCATCGTTATCGAAACGGCAGAAGGTATCAGATGTGAATGTATTTCTAATGCTTCTAATGTTTTTTCCACTTGGATTGTAGGGAGTGGAAATAAGTTGCAACCATCTTAGCGGCTTCTTGATAGATTTCATTGATGACTTAAGTGGTATTTTGGCTCGTTAGATATTTATAATTTTGTTTATAAGTCACTCACTTTTTGTATTGTTATTTTATTAATATATTTCTGGTGATTTTTTGAGTTTTTCTGTAATGGGTAAGGTATTCAGGTAGGGATTAATTGATTTCTTTTTGGGTAAAGCCGGGAAAAGGGAGAGTTTGGTGAAGGGACTTGAAGGTATTGCGCTGACGATTAAAAAAAGTTCTCTTGATAAGGCAATTAGTCATGCGCAGGGACTCGGTGAGTCTGATGAGCAAATTGTAAGGAGAATATTTTTCTATCGTCCGTCACCGATTTCTGAAGTGGCGAATGATCCGATTTTCTCAATTTTTGATGCTGTTTCTGCTAAATTTGGAGTTCCATTTAAATCACTTTGCATTTCTGGATCGGCTCAAACAGGACATAGCCTATACAAGCATACTGACTTTGACCCTAGTTCGTCTGATTTGGATTTGGCAATAGTTGATGCTGGAGTTTTCCAGGAATACTCTGAAGCATCACTCATTGCAACTAATGGATATCTGAATAATACAAATTTCCCTGATAGGAGATATTGCGATAACGTTCAGGAATTATTTTTTCAAGGATTGGCTAAAGGGTATTTTCGTCCAGATTTGATGCCTATTTGCAAGAAGCAAATTGAATGGGAAGAATTTTTTCGACGGCTTACAAATAAGTATCGAGGAAATTTTAAATCTATTAACTGCGCAATTTACTTTTCACAAATATTTTTTGAGAAAAAATTGATGCCAGTTTATTCTAAATATATCGAAAGGAAATAATGAGTAAGTATAAAGTAAGATCGAGAGATTTGGTAGACATGGCATCGGATATCAAAGCCGGGACTATTATTTTATCGCCGCACTTTCAGAGGAAATTGGTTTGGAGGTTGGCCCATAAAGTTGATTTCATTAAAACTATTTTATTGGGTTTCCCATTTCCTGAGATTTTCCTATCTCGTGGAACTCTGGATGTTGTTACGATGAAATCCACTAGTTGTATTGTGGATGGTCAACAACGTATGAATACAATCGTAGAATATCTGGCGGATAAGTTTGAGGTTGATGAAAGGAAATATTCTGATCTTACTCAGACGGAAAAAGAAGATTTTCTGAAATTTGAAATTGCAATTATTGACCTGGATCTGCCACAAAATGATCCGAAAATTAAAGAAATTTTTCAACGCCTAAATCGGACTTTTTATGCTCTTTCTCAGATAGAAAAAATTTCTTCTGAATATGCATCTTCAGAGTATATGTTGGTAGCAAAAATGATGTGTGGAGAACTACGCGATTTAGAAGATGGCTCTAGTGATAAAAATATTGATCCG
This sequence comes from Janthinobacterium sp. SUN120, assembly GCF_030397735.1. Classification (NCBI taxonomy): domain Bacteria; kingdom Pseudomonadati; phylum Pseudomonadota; class Betaproteobacteria; order Burkholderiales; family Oxalobacteraceae; genus Janthinobacterium; species Janthinobacterium sp. SUN120. The sequence goes on from NZ_JAPUBW010000001.1 coordinate 240,484, forward strand.
GATCTCTATAAGAGTGACCCGAACATTTCAAAGAATTTTATTAAGTGGGGGAACTTGGTAAAGGCCGATAAATTTATTAAGTTTATTGTCGAGGGGCCAATCTTTTCTGTTTACGAGATTCAACGTCAGGTGCATCTGGCCTATACTCTAAATTTAATTTCAACTATAGAAAGCGATTTCTATAATAGGAATGAACAGCTTCAACCAAATTTATTCAATTATGCTGATGAGTATCAAAATAAAGATGAGGTGGTGAATAAACTTAATTGGGCCGCAAAAATTATTTCTGATTTGAAATTGCCGGAGTCTTCGCCTTGGTATTCAAAGTCGAATGCTTTTACTCTATTGATTGCACTGGTAAGAAACTTCGAAAGCATCGATGGTATTAGTAAAGTTAAGCTGCGATCATTGTCAACGGCTCTAAAGACATTCCTGGAAACACCTCCAGACGATTACGCGCTAGCAGCACGAGAAGCTGTAAATAATAAGCGACAGCGTATGGACCGTAATGACGCAGTTGAAGATATAATTAATGAAGCGCTGGAATTGGTTTGATTGTATTTTAATTGATGTTTACTATGTATTTATATTGTAGAGATTTATTTACTATGGTTGCTGGGATTGGGATTTGATTAGGCATTGGTTTTTATTCTGGAAGCCGTGGCCATATTTTATTAAAACACTGATCCTTGGCAGCTGTGGGCATCAGATCGATTTATTAATACGGCTGCGGATCCGACTTTTTTCGACTCTACGGTTTCCCAGCTTCCATCAGCATGCGTTCGTTCATGTAAGTTCCAAATGTGCAGGCTTGGAGGGCGGTGTCAGGTCTGCCATTCGGACACGAACTCAACCTTGGCGTGTAGACTCACAGCAACCTCTGATGTACTTCTTAGTGTGAATACGACACGACTAGCTATGCTGCATATGCGTTTTGACGCTGAGTTTTAAATTTAATAATAGAAATTTTTATTTATATTATTTTTATTTTGGGGGGGTGGGAGTAGATGAAAAGAGATTATATTGGATATGTTATTGCATTATTAAGTATATTGATTGCTGCATATATATCTTGGTATTTTTACGATAAGAGTATTCAGTTTAAGCAGCCAACTTTTTCTGCGGACTTTGTTCCGCAAACTATTTACGACGTAAAGGAGGAAGTTCGTATTCCGCTTAAAGTTACTCGCGAAGATGGTACGCCATTGAATAAAAGTGTTCGGCTTGCATCACATACCTTTTGGAATGCTGGAAATTTACCAATTTCCGCACAAGACGTACTTACGCCGATTCGCGTTACAATAAAAGATGATTCTGCAAATATTTTATCTGTATCAACTGAAAGGGAAAGTCGAAAAGTGGTCGGCTGCTCGGTAAAACTTGATGGGAAAAATTCATTTATTATAAATTTTCGAATCCTGGAGCAAGACGATGGTTGCTTGGTTAGAATGTTTTACACGGGAAGTTCGTCAGTTAAGTATGCTATTTCTGGCGATATCGTTGGTGTGAAAAAAATTGCCCTTCAAGACGAAACAGCTTGGGATGTAATCGAGAGGGGTAACAGTAAAACAGAGATTTTTGAGAGGTTTGCCAGTAAGGCATCGGCGATAATTTCTGTTTTGGTAATTGGAGTTTTTGCCATGATTTTTGTTCATGATAATCATGGGAATAGTCGTCGAATGTGGAAAGCTAACTTGGGATTTGTCGTTGCTTTACTTTTGATTGTTGGGGCAGATAAATTGAGTTCGCGCATTAAAGAAATTAATTCGCCAGTAACTGTTAATAAGGCAAATTGGGTATCAATTGATGCACCATAGAGCAGAGCTCGGGACTTCTTTTTTGCATTGTTCAAACCTTGGGAATTGTTGATTTTGATTTCTGACGTTCGTCGCTGTTTTCCTGAATGATGTCCCGCACTTCTTCAATATGCCTCCACGCATGCAGCGCCGCCCGCTTGGCGGCCTGCTTGCTCTTGTAAAGATGCTCCAGCGTCTTGAGCTTGGCCTTGCTCCCGGCCATTTCTTGCCCCGCCTTTTTCTTCTTCGCAGCCACGTCCTTCCACTTGGCCACCACACCCGTTATGCCCTCGTCCGGGTCTTTCTCGTCCTCGCGTTCTGCCTCGACCGCTTCCGTTTTCGTCTCAAATTCCACCCGCGTGGTAAAGCCGCTGCCGCCCAGGCTGTGCGTGACCTTGACCGATAGCCATTCGGTGGCGTCGGTCTCGGGCTTGAAGCCTGTCACGGTCACTGGCGATTGCGGGAACACGGCCGGGTTGCCCAGGGCCAGGCTCATTTCAAAGGTGGCCAGGCCGCGCAGGATGCGCTGCCATTCGGCGACAGCCGCCGCGCGCGCGTCCGTCTCGTTGGCGAAGGTGGTACGCAGGCGCTTGCTGTTGCCCGGCACGCCGGCCACCACGCTGCGGCGGCGCGCGTAGAGCTCGTCGTGCCAGAAGGCGCGCACGCCCGTGTAGGCATCGCTTTCGGCGCTGTGATAGCGGTGGCCATCGCTCAGGGCGCGCGTGATGGGAATGACGGGCAACGCCTTGCCGCTGGCGGTGCGGCTCTGGTTGATGGGGATGAAGAGCAGGGTATCGTTTTTGACGGTGGCCACCGCGTGGTATTTCCTGCCCAGCCGGCGCAGGAAGGCCGCATCGCTTTCGTGGGTCTGGTCGATGTGCTCGATGGAGGTGTCGCGAAGGCGCGCCGATACGCCCGACGCCAGCTCGTTGCGGAAGGCAATCGCCTCAATGATGGCGCCCAGGGTAGTCTTGTGAAAGCTGTGTTCCTGCTGCTGTTTAAACGTGTCGATCAGGTTGGCCGACCTTGCGCGCAGGGTGATGGTATCGGGCGCACCGCTGTGCTCCACCTCGTCTACGGTGAACTTGCCCATATCCACCAGGCCGGTGGCTTGCCAGCCCAGCGCCAGGGCGATCTGCGCGCCGCGCGGCGGCAGGGCCAGCTTGCCGTCGCTGTCATCAAGCGAGATATCGAGCTGGTCGCTCTCGTCGCCACGGCACAGGGTCAACGTCAAATTGATCAGCCGCGGCGAGACGATGGCCGTCAAATCCTTGTCCTCGATGCTGACCTTGAAGGCGGGGATAGGCGGCCGCCACGGCCTGGCTCTTGGTCGTCACAGGCTCGTCGGCAAAGCCAAGTGCGTTGCACAGGCGCTCGATTTCATCCTCGGTAGGAATGCGTCCGCGCGAGGAGGCAGGCTTGGGACGGCGCACGTCGCTGGTCGGACTGGCCGCAAACCATTTCCATTCCCTGCGCACAGTCGTAAAAACGTGGGAAAGCAAGTTCAGCTCGCGATTCACGGTGGCGCCACTGACCTTGCTTTCCCCGGTCATGCGCTGATCGTGCCGGGCGCCGAGCAGTTCATGTGTCACGTTGGCCAGTTTGATGTCTTTGATTTTCTGGCCGCCAATGAGCACTTCGCCGATGGCGTTGAGGCGCAGCCTTTCCCAGCGCTCGCCGCGCTTGTGGATGGAGACTTCTTCCAGGTATCGGTCGAATGCGTCGCCGCAGCTTTTCCCGGCGACAATGCCACTGTCGGCGCCGCGCCGGATTTCGGTTTTGCGTTCCGACGCCCAGGCCGCAGCTTCGGCCTAGGTGCTGAATGTTTTAGATTCCCATGTGCCGAGGATGGCGATCTCCGCCCGCCAGCCGCCAACCCGTTTCCTGAGTGAAGCCATGCATCCCTCTCGTTGAGGCGCGATCAAGGCGTAAATCTGGCGTAATCGCTACTGGTTTTTGTCGGGTTTAATCTGTATCAAGGGAAATGTCGGGACGTAAAAAAAGCCACTAACCCGTTGATTGTATTGGGTTTAATGGCTTTTTTGATGTTTCTGAATTCTGTGCGCTGGTGCCCGGAGCCGGAATCGAACCGGCACGCCCTTACAGGCGGGAGATTTTAAGTCTCCAGTGTCTACCAGTTTCACCATCCGGGCAGCGCGGCGAGATTCTAGCACAGGTGATGCCCATAATGCCATCTTGTGCCTGAGCCAGGCTGTCCGGTTTGCGCCGGACAGCATGGTTTTATCTGCCTGCCGTCAGAACGTCGCCTTGAACTGCACCCCATACGTGCGCGGTTCGTTGATGATGCCCGTCAGGTTGTCAAAATCGATGGCGCCCAGCGACTGGATCTGGTTGGTGATGTTGCGGCCGTACGCGGAGATTTCGTATTTGTCCCATTTGTAGCCGACGCGCAAGCCGCCTTCCAGCAGTTCCTTGGCCTTGTATTCCTTCGCTTCATACAGGAAGAAGTTGTAGCTGGTGCGGTAAGCCCAATCCGTGTAGGCGTAGAACTCGCCATTGGCGAGGGGTATGCTGTATTTCAGGGTGAAGTTGGTCTGCCACTCCGGCGCGCGGGGCAGCGGGTTGCCGTCGATGTAGGCCGTGCCCTTGAACGGACCGACGGGATCGGTGACGGTGCAGCCGCTGGCCGGGTTGTTTTGCGCATTGCCGCAACTGAGGACGAACAGTTTCTTGTCCTGGATTTCCGTGTGGTTGTAGCTGCCGCCCAGGGTCATGCTGAGCGAATCGCTGAGATTCGCCTGGAAATCCAGTTCCACGCCGCGGCCGGTGGCCTTGTCGGCGTTGATCAGCTGGTTCATGTTGACGGCGCCGCTGCCGGCCGTCAGTTGCTTGTCCTTGACGCGGTACTGGAACACGGCCACGCTCAGGCGTGCGCGCTTGTCGAACAGGTCCTGCTTGATGCCCGCCTCGACGGACAGCGCTTTCTCGGCGCCCGCAAACGAAGGGCGGTCGGCCAGGCCGTTCAGGCGGCCCTGCATCGACGGCGCGCGGTAGCCGGTGGCGATACGCGCGTAGGCATTGGTTTCCGGCGTGAGCACATAGGTGCCGCTCAAGTCCCAGCTGACGTTGTGCGAGGTGTCGTGCAAGTTGAAGGGGCCGGCCGTGGTCGCTTCCACGCGCTTGGCCGAGAAATCCTTCTTGTCGCTCGTGTAGCGCAGGCCGGCGCGCAGCTTCAGGGCGTCCGAGACCGTGTAGTTGAGCGAGCCGAAGGCCGCGTACGACTTCGAACTCTGGTTTTGCGTGGCGTAGGCGCTGTTTTGCGGATTGCCGGGTGCCAGGCTGTCAAAGCTGATGCTGTCGATCTGGATATCTTCCTTGAAGTAGAACAAGCCGCCTATCCATTGCAGCGGGCCGCGGGCAGACGATTCGGCGCGGAATTCCTGCGAAATCTGCTTGTGGTTGGGGATCACGTCGGCCGTTTCCACGACGAAGGGGATGAAGCCGGGGCCCATCGGCGGGGCGTACACGGCGCCATAGCCGCCGTCGACGTCGGCGCGGCTGAAGAAATCGAGTTTTTCGTAGCCGGTGATCGAATGCAGGGTGACGCCGGGCAAGTCCCATTTCAGGCGCATGCTGCCGCCCTTGGTTTTCAGGTGCTGGCGGTTGATGCCGTCGGTCGGGTAGGAGTTGTAATCGAAGTTGTCGACCAGGTCGTTGGTGCCCTGTTTCAGGATGTTGGCGCGGAACAAAGTGGCTGTGCCGTCGAGGTTACGCGCATGCACGTTGAACAGGGCGGTGAAGTCGCGCGTGGGCTTGACCAGTACCTGCAGGCGGGCGGCGCTGTCTTCATAGCCTTCGAAGTCGCGCGTGCCGGTGGGGCGCGGGTTGTGCACGCGGTCGTCGCGGCGCTGCGTCTGGCCGGAAAAGCGCAGGGCCACCGTGTCGCTGACGGGCACGTTGAAGGCGCCTTCCAGGTTCTTCATGCCATCCTTGCCGAAACCGCCGCTCAGGTAGCCTTCCGTCTTGAAGACGGGCTTGGCGGAATCGAACTTGATCACGCCGGCCGGCGAGTTGCGGCCGAACAAGGTGCCTTGCGGGCCGCGCAGTACCTCGACCTGATCCACGTCAAACACGGGAAAACCTTTCAACATGGCGTTTTCCTGCACCACGTCGTCCATCACCAGGCCCACCGGTTGCGAGGCATTCAGGTCGAAGTCGGTATTGCCCAGGCCGCGAATGTAGAAACGGGGAAAGGTGCGGCCGTAATCCGATTCGACGGAGACGCTGGGCGAACGGCTGTTGAGGAAGCGGATGTCGGCGCCGCCGGCCGTCAGGGTGTCGAGCTTGTCGCCCTTCAGGGTAGCGATGGACATGGGTACGTCCTTGATGTTTTCCGCGCGCCGCTGCGCCGTCACGATCACCGTTTCCAGCTGGCCAGGACCGGCTTGCGCCACCGGAGCGGCAGGCGCGTCGGTGGCTGGCGGCGGGACGCTGTCCTGCGCCATCGCCTGCAGGGGGAAGGCGGCAGTGATTGCCAGGGCAATCAGGGTGTGGCGTATTGTGCTGGCGCGTGTGCTGGCATGCGGTGTCATCATGAAACGGCTCCTGTCGGTGAAGGTTGTTGGGGCGCTGCAAGCTGGCGCTGGCCAGTTGGACGAAAAATCATGCTAGCACGGAAAGTTTTGGTATTCATGCCATTTTTCAGGCCTGCTCATTCATATGTTTTTCGACTGAATACGCGAATAAAATCGTATTTGTCGTCAATATTGGGCGGGTGCATAGTGGAGTGCCGGCAGGCTTGCGCGAGCGCAAAGTGGCCTGGCGTGGCGATGGTGGTTTCCTGCGGAAACGCAAACAGAGGGAGGGCTGTGGCCGCGCGGCCCGCGCCCGGACACTGGAAATACAACAGCTGCCGCGGATTTTTTTCGGCAGGGGCGTGTTGTTGCTGCGCGACAGGGGATAGTGGCGGTGGGGGCCATCCCCGTGTGCGGATCAGCCGGGAATGGGCGTGCCCTGGTGAAAAATCATTTGCCAGCGGCCATCGCGCCACTTCCACAGCGAACTGCGCAAGCTGGCGCTGGCGGGCAGGGCGCCGCTGGCGTGGCGTTGCGAGCGGTAGGTCACCAAGGCCACATCGTCGGCCAGCAGGCGGGCTTGAAAATCGCTGATGCTGCGCGGACAAAAATCTTCTGCCGGCAAGTCCGCCAGGGTCGCGGCGCGTGTCCAGAGCTTGCCCGAGCTGCCGAATTCGACGAACTCGTCGGCTAGCAGCGCTGCCAGCCTGGCGCTGTCGGCGCGCACGGCCCGGCTTTGCAGCGCCGCTTCCAGCGCCTGCAGCTGCGCCGCCAGGCGTGCGCCGTCCTGCGTCTGATCCTGCGCGTGGTCCATTGCCAAGGTCTTCAGATGGGAAACGCGCCCGCGCCCGACACATTCAGGCAGGCGACCTTATCGCTGGAAAAATACTTGATTTGCCCCAGACCGATGGCGTAGCAGCCGTCGCTGAGCGGGGAAATGGGGCCGGTGAGTTTTTCACCGCTGATCAGGGTCACCACCCAGGGCGTGGTGGCCGGTTTGCCCGCGTGGGCCAGTGCGTGTTGTACCAGGTCTGACATGGAGCCTCCGATGGAAATCAAAGCTCGATGATAGCAGTGCCGCGCAGGCTTGGGCGATGCCGTGCCGGCCTGGCGCGCGGGCTGCGCCATGGCCGCCGCGGAAGGCATGACCGGGCGTCATTATTTATTTGCATAATGGCAATCAAGTGATATAGTTGACAAGCACTCCTGGCGAAAAAGCTTGGCAAGGCAATGTTGATTGATCCTTTTCTGCCGTGCTGCGTTTGTTCCGCCGGCGCCGCGCGCACTACTTTTGAAAGCCGCACCATGTCCAGCCAGTACCCTGACGCCCCGCCCCGCTTTTCCATGCCCCCGCCGCCAGTCACCAATACGCCGCTGGAATTCATGCCCACGCACGATCTGTCCTTTTGGGACAGCGATGTGACGTCGGGTTGCATGGTGTCGCTCGATGCCGCCGTGTCGTTCAAGGATGGCTACCCCTCCTTGCGCATCGACCTGCCAGCCGGCTTGCCTGCAGGTACCGTCGTGAAAGTGGGCACGACAGGCGCTGCCGGCAAGGGCCAGCCGCGCATCCCGTTCAACTGGGACTTGCAACGCTTTTCCTTCGCGCTGCGCTCGACGAATGCCGCCATCATGCAGACGGGGGGCATGATTTACCTGGGCAACAGCGATTACAGCAGTTTCTGGTCCGGCTTCCTGAATGCCTTGCATTACGGCGGTTCCGCCGCCGCCGACACCTTGATGTTCGTCAACAATGAGTGGTGGGTGCCCAAGCTGGCCACGCCGCTCGATAGCGAGGGCACGCCCACGGCACAAAACCTGTCGCGCGGGAAATTTACCGTGCAGCTGACCGCCGCCACGACGCAGCCGGAAACCATCTGGCTGGGCATGCTTGCGGCGTTGCCGAAGCGTAAATTGCCCACCGTCATCTTGTCCTTTGACGATGGTTATGCCTCCTGGGATACGTATCTGATGGAGCGGCTGAAATACTATGATTTGCCGGCCTCGTTTGCCATCGTCACCTCCCTGCTGGGGCAGCCCGATTACATGTCGGCTGAGCGCATGAAGGCGCGCTTCGACGATCCGTCGCGCCTGTTCGACTTTACCTTGCACCAGAGCGTGCACGACAATGTGGCGGTACAGGGTTCGGCCCAGTACGTCACTGCGCTGCAGGTGGGGCGGGACAAGATGCGCGCCGCCGGTATCGGCGGCGATGGGCCATCGCACCATGCGTGGGTCGAATCGCTGTGGACGAATACGGCCATCAACGCCATGCGCGCCGCCGGTTTCCTGTCGGCGCGCGGCGCCGGCTATACGGCCGAGCGCGGCTTTGACCAGATGTTTTTCACTGGCAACGACAAGGATGCCTACATCCTCAACACTTCCACGGTCAACCTGACAAACGACGCCAGCTTTGCGCAAGTCCAGGCGGCGATCCAGACGGCGGTGGGCGACGACAGCTTTGTGTTTGTCAACGGCCACGATATCGTCAGGACGCCAACGTCCGACTACCAGACCTCGTATGCGGTCATCGATGAATTGCTGGCATGGCTGGCGGGGCAAGTGGCTGCCGGCGCGCTGCAAGTGGTGTCGCATAGCCGCTGGTTTGCCGATACGACGGGCAGGGTGACGGACCGGCGCTGATCGCCTCGGGAGCAGAATTGCGCCGGCGCCTCAGGCGTCGGCCAGCAAGTTCTTCGGCAGGGCCACCGACACCAGCTTCCAGTGCCACAGGCCGTCGCGCGCCAGGGTCAGTTCGCCGATATGGCTTTTGCTGTGGGCGCGCTGCACCACGACGCTGTCCCAGGAGGTGTAGCGCAGTTTGTAGTCGGGCTTGGTATTGCGCTTGCGGCCGCTGATGTCGCTGACCTTGGCGAGCGGTTTTTCGTAGCGGTCATTGAGCTTCATCAAGGCGACGATGCCTTCGGGCATCAGCATGGTATCGAGCAAGGGGTCGATGACGTCGGGACTGATGTCGTCGGCCACTTCGGGCGCCGAAAACAGGGTGTGCAGTTGTTGCCCGAGGCTGCCGCGCAGCTGGGGCAGGTCGATATGCGCAGCGAGGGCCTGGGTATCCTCGTCCATCGTTGCCGTGCGAATCTTATTCATGGTGAAATACGGGCTGCCATAGAAGACGCCGGCCAGCGCGACCAGTGCCACTACAGCGAGAAGCATCATTCTTTTCATCGTGCGATCTCTCGGATGCCTGGCGACCCGGTGCGCCTGAAGTGTTGGCATTCTACATAATATTTCCCAAAATCAATATAGAGGTTTAAGTAAGTGTTGTTTTAGATCAAGTTTCTTTAAAGTAATTCCGGCGGCAAGGTGATGTCCGTCAGTTTCCAGTCCCAGATGCCATGGCGGCGCAGCAAAAACTGGCTGGCGGCGGGCCCGGCGCCGCTGCGCCGCAGCACCACTTCGTTCCACGAACGGTACGCCATGCCGAAGTCGTGGCGCTTGCCGTCCGCTCCGTGCTTGCCATGCAGGATCAATACCGTGATGCCGGGCGGCGAGACGATGGCGTCGAGCATTTCCTTGAAATCGTCCTCATTGGCTGTTTCGCCGGCTGCCCGCAGCTGGCGCGCCACGCTGGCGCGCACGGCGGGCAGGTCGGCCTGCTGCGCCAGGTTTTCCAGGCGCACGGATTTCGCCGCGATGCTGATGCGGTACATGGCGATATAGGGGCTGACCCAGGTGAAGCCGATGGCGGCGACGGCAAAAATGAGTGCGGTGGCGTACTTTCTTTTCATGCTATGGCTCGTTGGGTCGCAGCTTGCACGCGGGGGTCAATAGCCGCCAAGGATCTGGTATTCCAAACCTTGATTTCCTGCGCTGCGTATCTGGATCCGGATTTTCCGGAAGGTGACTTCCGCGGGAAAACTGGTGATCTCAAACGACAAGTCTTGCGAAAACGACGGCCGTGCCAGGTCGCCTGCATATTCTCTGTAGGCAATGCGCAAGGTGTGATTGCTGTAGCCCTGATATAGCAACTGCGAATTGATGGACCTGTCGATAGGCGCGGTTTCCACTCCCGGGCCGAATTTGATGCCGGGGTTGACATCTTCGTGCCACCACATCAGATCGCTGGCGACCATCACCTGGTCCAGCAGGCCATCATTGTTGCGGTCGGCAAAACAGGCATTCCTGGTCATCCCGGGCAGCAGCATGTTGAAGACCTGGCGTTCGGTGCAGTAAGCGGGCTTGCCTTCAATATCGGCGCGGTACAGGAAGTCGCCCTCGATGACGGCAACGCGGCCGCCGCCGATGGACACGGCGCGTCCATCGTAGATCTGATAGCCCGTTTTGCTTGTGTATTGGAATGTGGACAATAGCGCTTCACCAGCAGTGACCTTTGAAACGATGTTCAGTTGCGGATCATGGCCGATGCGCTCCATCGTGCGGGTCGTCTCGCGGACTTCCATGGTGGCACATCCGCTGAGTAGCAGCGCAGCGATGGCGACGCGGTATAACTTTTTCATTGATTTCCTTGTTTGTCTTGGGCACGCTCATGCACAAGCCGGCGCGATTAAGGGGAAGGGTAGCTAAATATTGCCAAATGATAAGTTCAGTTGCCTATGAAAGAAAGGGAAAATGCGCTTTTTTCCATTGTGACGGACGATGGCGGACCTCGATCAGCTGCATGGGCGGCGGATGGTGTAGCATTCGTGCCGGCGCGGACCATCGCGCCGCAATATTGAGGACAACCATGAATATCACTATCAATCAGGTGCTGCAGTCGTATATCGACCCGCTCACCGCCAGCGAGTACGCGGCACTCGAGCGCAGCCTGCTGGCCGAAGGCTGCCGCGATGCGCTGGTGCTGTGGAACGACGTGCTGATCGACGGGCATAACCGCTACGCCATCTGCCGCCAGCACGGCATCGAATTCAAGACCATCCAGAACACCAGCTTTACTTCGCTCGACGACGTCATGCTGTGGATGATCGACAATCACCTGGCGCGCCGCAGTGTATCGGACTTCCAGCGCGGCGTGCTGGCCCTGCGCAAGAAGGAAATCGTCGCCGCGCGCAGCCCGGCACCCGTCAGCGCCCAGGATGCGCCGGAAGGCGAAAACGCGCCGAAGGCACCCATGAGCACGCGCGAAGAGGTGGCCAAGGCGGCGAGATTGAGCAGCAACCAGATCAGCCAGATCGAGAAGATCCAGAAGGCGGCGTCGCCGGAACTGGTGGAAGCCGTCCGTTCGGGCACGATCTCGATCAATGCGGCGGCCACCGTGGCATCCCTGCCGCCGGAAGAACAGGTGGCGGCCGTCGCCGGCGGTAAAAAACTGCTGCGCCAGGCGGCCAAGGAAATCCGCGAACAGCGCGCCGCCACGCGCACGCCGCGCGAGCCGAAGGTGCATGTATCGCAGGACACGCCGGAAACGGGCAACGAGCCGTGGGCGGAGAACGCGGCCCAGGCGCCGTCCGAAACGGAACGCCTGCGCGGCGAGATCGCCAGCCTGAAACAGAAGGTGGCGCAGCTGCAGGCGGAAAATGTGGAGTTGAACCAGCGCATCGCGGCCCTGATTGACGCATCCTGATCTGGAGTTTTGGCATGTTACATAGCAGTGCCCTGTTTGCCTCAGTTGCTGTCGCCAGTATTCCCGTGCTGGCCGCACCCGCTGTTTCTGTCAAGGACATGGCCCGCTGGCAGGCGCAGGCGGCCAATGTCAGCATCGCGCGCGACACCTGGGGCGTGCCCCATGTGACGGGCAAGACGGATGCGGATGCCGTGTTTGGCCTGATGTATGCGCAGGCCGAGGACGATTTCCCCCGCGTGGAACTCAATTACATCAACGCCATGGGGCGCCTGGCGGAAGTGGAGGGCGAACGGGAGCTGTACCGCGACCTGCGCATGAAGCTCTTCATCGACCCGCTTGAGCTGCAGGCGCAGTACCGCGCCAGCCCGGCGTGGCTGCGCAAGTTGATGGACGCCTTTGCCGATGGCCTGAATTTTTACCTGGCCACGCATCCGCAGGTCAAACCGCGGCTGATCGCGCATTTCGAGCCATGGATGGCCTTGAGCTTCAGCGAGGGCAGCATCGGCGGCGATATCGAATCGATCAACCTGGCGCAGCTCGAAGCGTTTTACGGCCAGCAGGCCAGTCCTGCCGCCGTGGCGCTGGCCAGCATCGAGACCGGGTTGGACCCCGAGCCCAGCGGCTCGAACGGTTTCGCCATCGCGCCGGCCATCACCAAAAATGGCCATGCGCTCTTGATGATCAACCCGCACACCTCGTTCTACTTCCGTCCCGAGGTGCAGGTCACCAGCGGCGAAGGTTTGAACGCGTATGGCGCCGTCACCTGGGGCCAGTTCTTCGTCTACCAGGGTTTTAACGAGCGCCTGGGCTGGATGCATACCTCGGGCGGCGGCGACGTCATCGACGAATACCTGGAAAGCATCGTCGACAAGGACGGCGCCTGGTGCTACCGCTATGACGGCGGCTTGCGCCCCTTGAAAACCGTGCCCATCACCTTGCCCTACAAACTGGCCGACGGCGGCATGGCATCGAAAACCATCACCGTCCACTACAGCCACCACGGCCCCATCGTGCGCGCGCAGGATGGTAAATGGGTGGCCGTGCGCCTGATGCATGAACCGTTGAAGGCTTTGATGCAGTCGTACACGCGCACCAAGGCGCGCGATTATGCTGCGTTTTATCAAACGATGGAATTGCGCACGAATTCGTCGAACAATACGGTGTATGCGGATGCGGATGGCAATATCGCCTACTTTCACGGCAATTTCATCCCCGTGCGCGACCCGCGCTTCAACTGGAAGCAGCCCGTTGACGGCAGCGACCCGGCCACGGAATGGAAAGGGCTGCACACGGTGGCGCAAACCATCACCCTGTTCAATCCGAAGAATGGCTGGATCCAGAATACGAACAACTGGCCGTATTCGGCGGCTGGCGCCCACAGCCCGCGCCAGAGCGACTATCCCGCCTACATGTCCGTGTACGGCGAAAACGCGCGCGGCCTGCATGCCGTCAAGGTTTTCCAGAACCGGAAGGATTTCACGCTCGACAAGCTGATCGCCGCCTCCTACGACAGCGAACTGACGGCCTTCGAAGCGCTGTTGCCGCCCCTGTTCGCGGCATACGATGCGCTGCCGGCGGGCGACGCGCACAAGCTGGCGCTGGCCGACAAGGTGGCCTTGCTGCGGGCCTGGGACTGGCGCTATGCGCTGGACTCCACTGCCACCTCGCTGGCCGTGTTCTGGGGCCAGGAGCTGGCCGAGCTGGCAGGAAAACAGGCGCGCGAGCAGGGCGTGCCCGTTGTCGATTTTCTGGCGACGGACAAGGTCACGGCGGCGCAGCGCCTGGCTGCACTGGCGACGGCGGCCGATAAACTGCAGCGCGATTTCGGCAACTGGCAAACGCCGTGGGGCGAGATCAACCGCTTCCAGCGCCTGACGGGCGATATCGTGCAGCCGTTTGACGATGCGCAAGCCAGCCTGCCCGTGCCTTACGCGTCGGGCAACTGGGGTGCGCTGGCCGCGTATGGACAGAGCAGCAAGAGCACCACGCGCAGGATCTACGGCGAGCGTGGCAACAGCTTTGTGGCGGCCGTGGAATTCGGTCCCCGCATCAAGGCGAAAAGCATCCTCGCCGGTGGCCAGAGCGGCGACCCGAAGTCGCCGCACTTCCGGGACCAGGCGGCCATGTATGCGCGCGGCGAATTCAAGGATGTGCTGTTTTATCCCGAGGACGTGGCGAAGCACCTGGAGCGCAGGTACCACCCCGGAAAATAGCCGCCGGGCGTATCAAATCGCGTCGAGCGCCGTGCGCAGGTCATGGCGCAAATCCTCGATATCCTCGATCCCCACCGACAGGCGGATCAAGCCATCGCCGATGCCCAGCCTGGCCCGCTGCCCGGCCGGGATGCTGGCATGCGTCATCAGGGCAGGGTGCTCGATCAGGCTTTCCACACCGCCCAGGCTTTCGGCCAGGGCGAATACCTCGCAGCGTTCGAGGAAGCGCCGCGCGCCCGCCAGATCCGTATCGAGGTCGATCGAGATGATGCCGCCGAAGCCATCCATCTGGCGCTGCGCCAGCGCATGCTGCGGGTGCGAGGCCAGGCCCGGATAAAACACCTTGCGCACTTCCTTTTGCTGTTCCAGCCACTGCGCCAGGGCCAGGGCGCTTTCGCAATGGCGCTGCATGCGGATGGCCAGGGTTTTCACGCCGCGCAGGGCCAAAAAGCTGTCGAACGGCCCGGCAATCGCCCCCACGGAGTTTTGCAAAAAGCCCAGCTGCTCGCGCCATTCCGCCTGGCGTTCTTCCGCGCCGACGATGGCGATGCCGCCGATGATGTCCGAGTGGCCGTTCAAATACTTGGTGGTCGAGTGCACGACGATGTCGAAGCCGTGTTCCAGGGGGCGTTGCACCAGCGGGCTGGCAAACGTGTTGTCGGCCACGGCGATGATGCCCCGTTCGCGGCAGATATCGGCAATGGCGCGCAAATCCGCCAGTTTCAGCATCGGGTTGGTGGGCGTTTCCACCCATACCATCTTCGTTTCCGGGCGCAGCGCGGCCAGCAGGTTCTCGGGATTCGTCAGGTCGACATACGTGAATTCATGACCGGCCGAGCGGCGGCGCACGCGCTCGAATAAACGGTAGGTGCCGCCGTACATGTCGTCGCCGGCGACGATGTGGCTGCCCGCGTCCAGCAATTCCAGCACGGACGAGATGGCGGCCAGGCCCGAGGCGAAGGCGAAAGCTGCGCTGCCGCCTTCCAGGTCGGCCACGCAGCGCTCCAGCGCCCAGCGCGTGGGGTTGTGCGAGCGGCCGTAGTCCAGGCCCTTGTGCACGCCGGGGCTGTCCTGCACGAAGGTGGAGGTGGCGTAAATGGGTGGCATGATGGCGCCCGTCGACGGGTCGGGCGACTGGCCGGCGTGGATGACGCGGGTGGCGAGGCGGCTCTTGCGGGGCGTTTGTTGGCTCAAGATAGTGTCCTGCGTAAGTGGTTGAGAAGGTCGAAGCGGGTGATCAGGCCATAGAAGGCGCTGTCGTCGGCGACGACGGCCGTCAAGCCCCGGTCCAGGGTGGCGCGCAGGGCGGGCAAGCCGCTTGACGGCGCCAGGGTTTCGATCTGCGTCGTCATGGTGGCGCCCACCAGACCCGCAAAATGCGCGGCGTCACTGGAAACGTGCAGCAGCAAGTCCGATTCGTCGATAATGCCGACCAGCTGGCCGCCGTCGATGACGGGCAGCTGCGCCAGGTCGCTGGCGCGCATGCGGTTGAAGGCCGTGAGCAGGGTGTCGCCCGGCGCCACGCTGACCACGTCGCCCTCGTCGTAGCGGCGTCCGATCAGGTCGCGCAAGTCGCCGGACAAGGCGCGCTGCAACAGGCCCTGGTCGCGCATCCAGCCGTCGTTGTAGACCTTCGACAGGTAGCGCGTCCCCGTGTCGCACACGAAGGTGACGACGCGTTTGGGCGTGGTCTGTTCGCGGCAGTACTTGAGCGCGGCGGCCAGCAGGGTGCCCGTCGACGAGCCCCCTAAAATGCCTTCGGCCAGCAGCAGGGCGCGCGCGGAATCAAAGCTTTCCTGGTCGCTGATGGTGTAGGCCTTGGTGACGCTGTCCATGTCGGCAATCGAGGGAATGAAATCTTCGCCGATGCCTTCGACGGCCCACGAGCCGCTCGTGTCCGATACCTTGCCCGTGTCGATGTATTCGGTGAGGATGGAGCCTTGCGGGTCGGCCAGCACGAATTCCAGCTTCGGCTGCGCCTTGCGGAAGTAGCGCGTCAGGCCCGTCAGGGTGCCGGAGGAGCCGACGCCGACGACGATGGCGTCCACGTCATGGCCGCTTTGCTCCCAGATTTCGGGCGCCGTCGTCGTTTCGTGGGCCAGCGGATTGGCGGGATTGTTGAACTGGTCGGCAAAGAAGGCGCCCGGCAGTTCGCGCGCCAGGCGCGCCGCGTAATCCTGGTAGTACTCGGGATGGCCCTTGCCCACGTCCGAGCGCGTGGTGTGCACTTCGGCGCCCAAGGCTTTCAGGTGCAGTACTTTTTCCGTCGACATCTTGTCGGGCACGACGAGAATCACGCGGTAGCCCTTGATGCGGCCCACCAGCGCCAGGCCGATGCCGGTATTGCCGGCCGTCGCCTCGACGATGGTGCCGCCCGGCTGCAGGAGGCCGTCGGCTTCGGCCGCTTCGATGATGGACAGGCCGATGCGGTCCTTGATGGAACCGCCGGGATTTTGCGATTCCAGTTTCAGGAACAGCTGGCACAGGCCCGTGTCGAGCCTGGTCACTTCGACCAGTGGGGTGTTGCCGATCAGCTTGTATAGCGCTGGCGGCTGGGATGGGGATGGCATTCGATCATTCATGGTGGCTCCTGTCAGAGAAACAGCCGCTCCGGATTGTGTCCCGAGCCGCCTTCCGTGCCGCGCAGTGTAGGCGGGTGCACGGGTGCGGCGAACGAATGTTTGCATGCTTGCATATGCGGCTTTCGCATATCGCTTGTGGCGTGCGCGCTTCGAGTATGCGCCGTTTTTAGCCCGCTTGCCGCGCCAACGGCACGACTATTAAGCTGCCGCAAGCCCGCCATTGCGATTTATAATCACGCCTCGAAAAGGAACTAAACAGTATCCTGAAAACCAGACGAACAGGGCAGGCGGCAGTGGCAAAACTTTATTTCCGGTATTCCGCGATGAACGCGGGCAAGTCGACGGCCTTGTTGCAGGTCGCGCACAACTATGAAGAGCAGGGCCAGCAGGTGCGCCTGTACACGGCCGCCATCGACAGCCGCTACGGCGTGGGAAGGGTCACTTCGCGCCTGGGCCCGCAGCGCCAGGTCGATATCTTCCATGCCGACACGAATTTCCTCGACGCAATTCCCCAGGTCGCTTGTCTGCTGGTTGACGAAGCGCAATTTCTCAGCACGGCACAAGTGCAACAATTGCACCAGTTGGCGCAAGTGAAGGGCGTGCCCGTCATCTGCTATGGCTTGCGCACGGATTTCAAGGGCGAACCGTTCCCCGGCTCGGCCTATCTGCTGGCGCTGGCCGACGATATCGAGGAATTGAAGAATATCTGCACTTGCGGCAAGAAAGCCACGATGAACATCCGCGTGGATGAGCAGGGCCGTCGCATCAAGGAAGGCGAGCAGATCAGTATTGGCGGCAACGAGAGTTACCGCCAGGCGTGCGGGCGCTGTTTCTATGCCTGATTTACAACGCCTAGCAAAACCGTAGCGAGCGGAAGGAAGTTGTGGTTGAGAAGCGCAACTGTACGAAGGTACAGTGAGCATCGCAGACCGCAAATTACGACGCGCAGTAGGTTTTGACAGGTGTTCTTATTCGGCGACAGGCGCGCCTACATCGGCATCGTCCGCCAGCGCCAGGTCGCCCCGCTCGAAGGCGGCAAGGATGTCATTCGCGCGCGCCACGTCGTGTTCGCGCACCAGCACGCGGGCGCCGCCGATGGCGGCCGCCAGCAGCATGTCGGCCTGCATGTGCTGGTCATCCGTCAGCAGCACGTCGATGCCGGCGGCGGCCAGGCAGCCGCGGATGACGTGCGCATCCGTGGGGATCATCAGCCGGGCAATTAAAACGTAGTCGTCATGCATTGTGCCTCCTGGCAAGGTAGATTCATCCCCATCTTAGCACCGGGCTAGTCCTTACAGCTTGAACACGCCCACCACCTGGTTCAGTTCCTGCGCCTGCTCCTGCAAGGCGTCGGCCGCCGCGGCCGCTTCTTCCACCAGGGCCGCGTTCTGCTGGGTCACCTGGTCCATCTGGGCGATGGCCTGGTTGACTTGCTCGATGCCGCTGCGCTGCTCTTCGCTCGCCTGGGCGATTTCGGCCATGATGGTGCTCACTTGCTGCACGCTGGCCACCACCGTGTCCATGGTGGCGCTGGCCTGGCTCACTTGCGCATGGCCCAGGTCCACCGTGCTGGCGGACGCCTGGATCAAATCCTTGATGTCTTTCGCCGCTGCCGTCGAGCGCTGCGCCAGGGTGCGCACTTCCGTGGCGACGACGGCAAAGCCCCGTCCCTGTTCACCGGCGCGCGCCGCTTCCACGGCCGCGTTCAAGGCCAGGATATTCGTCTGGAAGGCGATGCCGTCGATGACGCCGATGATGTCGGCGATCTTGCCCGACGAGCTGCGGATGGCGTCCATGGTGCTGGCCACCTGCGCCACGGCCGCGCCGCCTTCCGCTGCCAGGCTGGACGAGTCATGCGCCAGTCGGCTTGCCTGTTGTGCGTGATCAACGTTCTGGCGCACGGTGGAGCTCAGTTCTTCCATCGAGGCGGCCGTTTCTTCCAGCGAGCTGGCTTGCTGTTCCGTGCGGCTCGACAAATCCAGGTTGCCGCTGGCGATTTCACCGGACGCCGTGGCGATTTGCCCGGCGCTGCCGCGTACATTGCTGACCACTTGCGACAGGTTGTCGCTGATGCGGTTCATGGCGAGCAGCAGGCGGCCGATTTCGTCCAGGCTGCTGGTATCGAGGTGCACCGTCAGGTCGCCGGCGGCGATTTGCGCGGCGGCCGTTTCGGCGGCGGCCAGCGGGCGCGACACGAGGGTGCGCACCAGCCAGTACAGCAGCAGGGCGAAGACGAGCAGGGCGACGAAGCCGGAAATGGCCAGCTGGTTGCGCATCTGGCGTGCTTCCAGGGTGATTTCGTCCGTGAACGTGCCGCCCGCGATGATCCATTGCCAATCCTTGAATTGACGGTAAAACAGCTGCTTTTCGCGCGCGCTGGCACTCGTTTCGCCCGGCGCCGTCCACGTGTAGCGCATGGCGCCATCCTTTTGCGCCAGCATTTCCTGGATGAACAATCGGCCGTCGCTGGCCTTGAACTCGAGCGCGCTCTTGCCTTCACTGTTCGGGTGCAGCACCAGGTGGCCGTAATTGGCGCCTGGCGCCGTGTCGACGATATAGATATAGCCCGTCTGGCCGATCTTGACCTGGCGAATCTTTTCTTTCAGCATGGCCAGATTCTTGCTGATATCGAGGCCGATGAACAGCACGCCCACCACCTTGCCGCCCGCATCGCGCACGGGGTCATATTGGGTGATGTATTGCTTGCCAAACAGGGTTGCCATGCCAACGAAGCGCTGGCCGGCGCGCAGCGGCGCATAGCTGGGATGGTTGTGGTCGAGCTGGGTGCCGACGGCCCGTTCGCCATCCTGTTTTTTCAGCGAAGTGCTGATGCGCACGAATTCATCGCCGTTGGCGGCGAAGATGGTGGCGATCACGCCCGTCTGGGCCGTGTAGCGGTCGACCAGGGACGTGTCGAGGTTGAGCACCCTGTTGCCGTTGGCCAGGGCCGGCGTGGCCTTGCCGGCCACGGCCACCATGGCGCCCGTATCGACCGAGAACGGGCCGGGAAATTCGGCCGCGAACAGGCGGGCAAAGCTGGCCGCCTCGTTGACCATGGCGGTATGAAATACTTCCGTGGTCGTCATGACGCTATTGAGTTCGCTGGTGACGGCCGCTTCGGCGCGCTGTTCCAGGGCATTGGAGGTGCGGATGCTGATCAGGGTCGTCAGGCTGGCGAGGATCAGGCTGACCAGCGCAAACGTGAAGACGGTAATCTTGCCGCCGACACTCCAGTGGCGGGGGGAGAAGGAAATTGTAGGCATAGTGTGAGTCTGGCAAAGGGTAATCAGCTCGGCCATTCCTGGTCATGACATGACACGCGGGGAGGGGATCTGGTGGGGAATGCGCTTGAAACGGAGGCGCGCCGGCTGTCGGGCCGCGCACAGGCAAGCTGAATTTCAGGGCGCGATGATAGCATGTTGCTTGTGTTTTGTTACTAAGTGTTTCCCGCAGGAATCATTCCTTTTGCGTAAAAACATCATCTGCATCAAGGATTGCAAAGACTGGCTATTGACTTTTTTGGTTTCAGTAATGAATGTTTCTGTTAGTCACTGGCGGATGATGCGATTTTTGTCACGAATGTTTCACTTTGTAATGAATGACACGCTGCCTTTAATCCGCGTTTAAGCTTCCAGGAAGAAACTGATATTCCATGGGAGACTGCCAGGCCGTATCCTGTAGAATAATATGCAGACCAGTCGTGTATTCCCCTTACTGTCTTGCTGGCTGGCGCATGCCTATCTGCGCCGCCTGGAATTGATTCAACTAATTTTCGGAGAAGCCGATGAAGAAGCAAATGATGCTGGTCACCCTGGTGCTTGCCCTGTCAGCCCACGCTGGCGCAGCCCAGACGGACAAGAGCGCCGCTCCTCCGCCACCCATGAAGCCGCTGGCCCAGCAAACGCAGGCCGCCTTGTGGGCATCGCGCGTATTGACACGCGTCCATTACAAGGCCATGCCGCTCGACGACGCCATGTCGGAGAAAATCTTCGATCGCTACTTCAAGTCCCTGGACGCGGAAAAACTGTTTTTCGTGCAAGCCGACGTCGACCGTTTCGCACCGCTACGCACCAAGCTCGATGACGCCATCATCAATGAAGACTTGACGGCGCCGTTTGCCATCTACAACCTGTACCAGCAGCGTTTCGACGAGCGCATGGCGTATGCGCGTGAATTGCTGAAAACCAAGTTCGACTTCACGGCCGACGAGAGCTACCAGCTCGATCGCGAAAAGGCTGCCTGGCCGAAGAATGACGAGGAAGTGCGCGACCTGTGGCGCAAGCGCGTCAAGAACGACTGGCTGCGCCTGAAACTGGCGGGCAAGGAAGACAAGGCCATCCGCGAGACCCTGGACAAGCGCTATGAAAGCTACACGACCCGTTCGCGCAAGCTCAACAGCGAAGACGTGTTCCAGATTTTCATGAATTCGTACGCCATGTCGATCGAGCCGCATACCAATTACCTGGGCCCGCGCGCGTCGGACAACTTCGACATCGCCATGCGGCTGTCGCTCGAAGGCATCGGCGCCGTGCTGCAGACGCGCGACGAATACACGGTGGTGCGCGAAGTCGTGCCGGGCAGCCCGGCCGGCCTATCGGGCAAGCTGAAAGTGGGCGACCGCATCGTCGGCGTGGGGCAGGGCGAAAGCGGCCCCATCACCGAAGTGCTGGGCATGCGCATCGACGACGTGGTGCAGCTGATCCGCGGCGCCAAGGATTCCGTGGTGCGCCTCGACATCCTGCCGGCCGACGCCGGCCCGGACGCCAAGCACGTGGTCTTGCCGCTGGTGCGCAAGAAAATCAGCATGGAAGAGCAGGCGGCGAAGAAATCGATCATCGAAGTGCGCGACAACGGCGTCAAGCGCCGCATCGGCGTCATTTCCCTGCCGACGTTCTACCAGGACTTCGAAGCGCGCCGCCGCGGCGACAAGGACTTCAAAAGCGCCACACGCGACGTCAGCCGCTTGCTGGCCGAGTTGAAGAAAGACAAGGTCGACAACGTCCTGATCGACTTGCGCAACAACGGCGGCGGTTCGCTGAACGAAGCCGTCGAACTGACGGGCCTGTTCATCGACAAGGGCCCTGTCGTGATGCAGCGCAATGCCGAAGGCAAGGTCGAAGTGGAAAGCGATACGAATGCGGGCCTGGCCTGGGACGGCCCGATGGGCGTGCTCATCAACCGCGGCTCGGCTTCCGCTTCCGAGATTTTCGCCGCCGCCGTGCAGGACTATGGCCGTGGCGTCATCATCGGCGAAGGCAGCTTCGGCAAGGGCACGGTGCAGACCTTGTTCAACCTCGACCGTTTCGGCGGCAGCGAGAAAGCCCGTTTCGGCGAACTGAAAATGACCATCGCCCAGTTCTTCCGCATCAATGGCGGCACCACGCAGTTGCGCGGCGTCACGCCAGACATCAAGCTGCCAGCCATGTCGGACGCGGAAAACTTTGGCGAGTCGAGCTATGACAATGCCCTGCCATGGGTCGCGATCAAGCCGGCGCCCTACATACCGACGGGCGACCTGAAGGAGATCGTGCCGCTGCTGGACAAGAAGCATGATGCGCGCGTGGCCAAGGACAAGGATTTCCAGTACTTGCTCGATGACATAGCTCTCGTCGTCAAGCAGCGCAAGGAAAATCAGATTTCGCTCAATGAAACCGTGCGCCGCAAGGAGCGCGATGCCCAGGAAGCGCGCGCCAAGGCCCGTGAAAAACGCCTGATCGCGCAGATTTCGAACCCTGCCGACGACCTGGTGGTGATTCCGGATCCGAAAGACGTGCTGAAGGGCGCGAAAGCGGCCAACAAGACGGCCAAGCAGATCGCCGCCGTGAAGGGCGCCTTGCGCACGGACGACGGCTTGCAGGGTGACGAACGGGCGCTGAGTGCCGAACTGGACGCTGAAACGGCCGCGAAGAGCGCCAAGGACGTGCTGCTGAACGAAGCAGCGCGCATCCTGGCCGACGAAGTGGCGCTGATCAAGGCCGATAGCCGCATGGCGTCGAAGGTCTTGCCATATGGCGCGGACGGCAAGGCGACGCCGGTGACGGCAGCGAAATAAGGCTTGTGGTCGCGGAAGAGGCCGGTTCCTTGCGGAGCCGGCTTTTTTTGTGCCATCAGTTATCTGTCTGGCGTATTTCTATCATTCCAACAATCAATTGGATTGATATGCCGCGACGCAGCATAATGCACTCGTCTCCTCTATTCTCCTCCAAGAAAATAGATTCAGCCCGCTCCCGCAGCGGGCTTTTTTTTGCCTTGCTTTTTGCGTGGCGCCCGCCGCGTTCCCTCAAGTCCGCCCTTCGCATGCCGCTGCAAGCGTTTAATCCCGACTGAATTTGTCGGGAATCGCTCAGATTTGCTCCGTTATACATTTTCCATTCTTGTTATATTCCCACAAAGAAATTTTCTTTGGCTTTCTGTAATGGCAGCGCGGTCTAGCGCGGCAGCAAAGCGCGTTATCCGCCACGCAGTGCGCCGTCCCATGGCTGCCTGCGCCTGATGCATAGCGCCCGATGCCGGCACCGCATGCTTTTTCCTTCTTTATTCATTCCGTCATGCCGCCAGCGGCGACCGAGAGGCTTATCTTGCGTTGTAAACTTCTTCCCCTGACCCTGCTGCCCTTGCTGGCGCTGATACAGACCGCCTGGGCCGTTGATCCCCCCGGTGCGGGCAGCCAGCTGCAGCAGATTCCCGTGGCGCCCTCGCTGCCGAAAGCGCCGCCCGCCATCCGCGTGCAGCAGGGCAATGTACCCGCCACTACGGTGGGCGACACGACGCGCATCGCCGTGCAGCGCCTGCAGATCGCGGCGCCGCCAGTCTTCACCGAGAGCGAACTGGTGGCCGCCTCGGGATTTACTCCGGGCAGCGAGCTGACCCTGGGCGAGCTGCGCGCCATGGCGTCCAACATTGCCAGCTATTACCAGAACCGCGGCTATTTCCTCGCGCAAGCCTATCTGCCCGCGCAAGATATCAAGGATGGCGTCGTCACGATCAGCGTGTTGCCAGGCCAGTATGGCCAGGTGCAACTGCGCAACCAGAGCAATCTGTCCGACGGCCTGGCCGGCACCGTGCTGGCGGGCCTGGACGGGCAGGCGATCGCCACGGCGCCGCTGGAGCGCCGCTTGCTGTTGCTGTCGGATTTGCCGGGCGTGCAGGTCAGCTCGACGCTGGCGCCGGGCGCCTCGCTGGGGGCGTCCGACCTGATCGTCGACGTGCAGCCGGGCTCGCGCTTCAACGGCAGCATCGACCTGGACAACCAGGGCAACCGCTACACGGGCCGCAACCGCATCGGCGCCACCCTGAACATCAATGAACTGGCCGGCATCGGCGACGTGGCCACCGTGCGCGCGTTCACCTCGGCCGACGGCCTGAACTATGGCCGCCTGGCCTACCAGGGGCAGGCGGGCTTGCTGCGCCTGGGCGGCGCCTACACCTATATGGACTACAAGCTGGGCAAGGAATTTGCCGTGCTCGACGCCAAGGGCACGGCGAAGATCGCCAGCGCCTACGGCAGTTATCCGTTGATCCGTTCGCGCAGCAACAACCTGTATGCACAGGTCAGCTATGACGACAAGACCTTCCAGGACCGCACGGAGTCGACGGGCAGCGTCAACGACAAGAAGGCCAAGGTGTGGATGCTGAATCTGAATGGCGACAGCAAGGATGGCTGGGGCGGTGGCGGCGCCAGTACGTATTCGCTGACCTTTACCACGGGCAAGATCGATATCGGGACGCCGGCAACCTTGGCGCTCGACCGCGCGACGGTGAACAGCAACGGCCACTTCAACAAGCTGGCCTTTAATGGCGCGCGCGTGCAAAGCCTGGGCGGCGAGACGAGCCTGTTCGGCACCGTCAGCGGCCAGGCGGCGTCGAAAAACCTCGATGTGTCGGAAAAGATGGGCATCGGCGGCGTGGGCGGCGTGCGCGCCTATCCGGGCGGCGAGGCGTATGGCGACCAGGGCTATGTGCTGAATGTGGAACTGCGTCAGAACGTGACGGCGTTCACGGCCTTTCCCGGCCAGCTGCAAGTGCTGGCGTTTGCCGACACGGGTACCGTCAAGCTGAACCGCGATGCCTGGAGCGCCGGCGAGAACCGCCGCACCCTGAGCGGCGCGGGCGTGGGCGTGACGTGGACGGGCGCCAACGCGCTCGTGCTGAAGGCGTATTACGCGCACAAGCTGGGCAATGCCAAGGCGACCTCGGCACCGGATGCGGCAGGCCGCTTCTGGTTGCAAGCCGTCAAGTACTTTTAAATATTAATACAAGCTAAAACATCAGGACACTGCCATGAACCGCATCTACCGCTCCATCTGGAACCAGGCCACCGGCGCCTACGCCGCCGTTTCCGAAAACGTCAAATCCGCCGGCAAGCGCTCGATGCCGGGCAGCAGCGGGGGCGGCGCGCATTTCGCCCTGACCGGCATGGCGGCGGCGCTGATGCTCGGTTATGGCTCCCTGGCCCTGGCGGGGCCGGCGGGCGGCACGGTGGCGGCGGGCCAGGCGACGATCAACGGCGCGCCGGGCAATACCGTGATCCAACAGGGCAGCCAGAACGCCGTCATCAACTGGGCCAGTTTCAATATCGGCAAGGGCGAATCGGTGCAGTTCCAGCAGCCCAACAGCAATGCGGTGGCCCTGAACCGCGTGCTGGGCAGCGACGGCACGACCATCCTGGGCAAGCTGTCGGCCAACGGCAAGGTGTTTATCGTCAATCCGAACGGCGTGCTGTTCGGCCACGGCGCGTCCGTGAACACGGCCGGCCTGGTGGCTTCCACGCTGGATATCAGCAATGCCGACTTCATGGCGGGCAAGTACCAGTTTTCCGGCAATGGCAGCGGTAAAGTCTTAAACCAGGGCAACATCAGCGCGCCGGGCGGCTATGTGGCCTTGCTGGGCGCGAACGTATCGAACGAAGGCACGATCCAGGCGCGCCTGGGCTCGGTGGCCCTGGCGGCGGGCCGCGCCATCACGCTGGACGTGGCGGGCGACGGCTTGCTGAACGTGGCGGTGGACCGGGGCGCCGTGGGCGCTCTCGTGAATAACGGCGGCTTGATCCAGGCCGATGGCGGCAGCGTCATCCTGACGGCGCAAGCGGCGGGCGACTTGCTGAAAACCGTCGTCAACAACACGGGCGTGATCGAGGCGCACAGCATCGACACGCGCGGCGGCACGATCAAATTGCTGGGCGACATGCAAAGCGGCACGGTGAACGCGGCCGGCACGCTGGACGCCAGCGCGCCTGCGGGCGGCAATGGCGGCTTCATCGACACCTCGGCCGCGCACGTGAAGATCGACGATGCGCTGAAGGTGAACACGGCCGCGACGAAGGGCGCGACGGGCATGTGGCTGATCGATCCGACCGATTTCACGATCGCGGCATCGGGCGGCAACCAGACCGGCGCGTTTTACAGCAATGCGCTCAAGTCCAGTAATGTCACCATTGCAACGGTCGCCAGCGGCGGAGCCGCAGGCGATATCCATGTCAACGACACGATCAGCTGGTCGGCCAACAAGCTGACTTTGACGGCGCACAATAATATCAATATCAATGCGCCGCTGCGCGGTGCCGGCACGGCCAGCCTGGCGCTCGAGTATGGCCAGCGCGGCGTCGCCGCCGGCAACCTGTCCACCTACAACGTGAAGGCGGAAGTGGACTTGCCATCGGGTAATAACTTCAGCACCAGGCAGGGCACGGATGGCGCAGTGATCAGCTATACGGTGATCAACAGCGCAGGTGCGGCTGGCAGCCTGAGCGCAGCCGATTTGCAGGGCATGAATGCCAACCTGGGAGGCAACTATGCGCTGGGCCGCCATATCGACGCCAGTGCCACGCTCGACTGGGACGGCGGCAAGGGCTTCGTGCCCATCGGCAACACAGGGACGCCATTCCTGGGCAGGGTTGACGGCCTGGGCCATGACGTCACGGGATTGTCCCTCACCCGGCTGACGGACTATGCCGATGTCGGCATGTTTGGCGCCATCGGCGCGTCGGGCGTGGTGCGCAACCTCAATCTGGTCAACACCCGGATACAGGCGCCGGAAGGCAAGTACGGGCAGATCCGGATGGGTATGCTGGCGGCAAGAAACGCGGGCTTGATCGATAACGTCAGTGCGTACGGCGAACTGAAGCTGACGGGGTATATTTACGCGGGCGGCCTGGTGGGCGTGAATGGCGGCGTGATCAACAACAGCCGCAGCAGCGGCAGTATCGAACACACTCCCAATTACGGTGGCGGAGCTGCCGGGCTGGTTGCTGAAAATGAACGTGGCGGCAGCGTCAGCAACAGTAGCAGCAGCATGAAGGTGACCGTAGTCAAGGGCACGGCCGGGGGTCTGGTGCTTGAAAACGCTGGCGCCATCGCGAAGAGCTTTGCCACGGGCGACGTCGCGGGCGATATCTTTGCGGGCGGCCTGGCAGCATTCACGTCAGGCAATATCAGCGACAGCCATGCGACGGGCAGCGTGACGGGCAGTTCCATCGCCGGCGGATTGGCTGGCCGGCTGGGCGGGACGATCAGCAACAGCTATGCGACCGGCAATGTCTACTCTTCCGGCGATGTGCAGTCCGAGCAGGGTTTTGGCGGCCTCGTCGGTGATGTTTATGCGGGCAGGATCAGCAACAGCTATGCCACTGGCAGCGTCAATGCGGGCAACTATGCGGGCGGCATCGTCGGCCGGAACCGGGGGACTGTGGACAATGTCTATTCCTTCGGCGCGGTCAATGCGCAGCACGATAACCGGGGCGGCATCGTTGGCTACAATGATTTCGGTGGCAACGTGAGCAATGCATATTACAACAGCAGCGCCAACCACGGCCTGACGGGCCTGGGCCAAGGCAATGGCAGAACGAACAATATCGTCGGCTTGACGGACCTTGCAATGGGTGATCCTGCAAGTTATCCAACATTCAATTTCACGACGGCGGCTGGCGCCACGGGCAACAATTGGGTGACGGTGGGATCGAACGGCGGCATGAACGGCAAGGGCGGCACCTTGCCGATGTTCAGCGGCGAGTACTCGACCACCATCAATTCCGCGCACCAGCTGCAACTGATGGCGATGGACAAGACGGCAGCCTATACCCTGGGCAGCAGCTTCAGCGCGGGGGCGACGGCCGGCGGCGATATCTGGCTCGGCAAAGGCTTCGTGCCTGTCGGTGACGCCGCGTCGCCGTTCACGGGCAGCCTCAATGGCGCCGGCCACATCATTTCCGACTTGCGCATTTTCCGGCAGGGGAGCGCTGCAATCGGCCTGATCGGCAGTCTCGGCAAAAATGGCAGTATCTCGGACCTGGGCTTGAGCGACGCCCGGATCACCGGCGGCAGCGATGTGGGCGCGCTCGCCGGCGCGAACGCGGGCAAAATCAGCGGCAGTTTCGTTACCGGCAATGTCACGGGCGATGCGCAGGTCGGCGCCCTCGTGGGCAGCAATACGGGTGAAATTGTCGACAGTTACGCGCTGGGCAGCGCGACGGGCGGCGTGAATGTGGGCGGCCTGGCTGGCGACAGCCGCGGCGGCAGCATCCGTAACAGCTATGCGGCCGTTGCCGTCAGCGGCGCAGCGGGGCTGGGCGGGCTGGCAGGCGGCGCCTCCGCCGCCGATGCCACGGGCAGTTACTGGGATACGCAGATCAGCGGGCAGGCGGGCAGCCAGGGCGGCACGGGCTTGAGTTCGGCCGATTTGAAAAAACTGGCCAACTACAACGGCAGCAACGGCGCGGGCAGCCCGGCGTGGGACTTGAGCAATACCTGGGTGATTTACGAAGGACAGAGCACGCCATTGCTGCGTTCCTTCCTGACGCCCCTGGTGGTGACGGTGTCACATAGCAGCAAGGTCTATGATGGCCTCGCCAGCGATCCGGTCACCGTAAGCTATTCCAGGGTGGTCGATCCTTCCCTGCTGCAAGGCTCGTTGACATATGACAATGCGTCCGGCAGCCCGGTCAATGCCGGCAACTATGTGGTGCGGGCCAGCGGCGTGTATTCCACGGCCCAGAATGGCTACCTGATTAGCTATGTCGATGGCGGCGTGACCATTACGCCGCGCCAGATCAGTCTGAATGGCGTTTCGGCGGGCAACAAGGTGTATGACGGCAACACCTCTGCCGTGCTGGCTGGCGGCAGCCTCAGTGGCGTGCTGGGCGATGACGTGGCCAAGCTGAGCTTTTTGCTGTCCGGCGCTTATGCCAGCAAGAATGTCGGCAACAATCTCGCCATTACGGCCAGCGCCACGCTGGGCGGCAGTGCGGCCGGCAACTACACGCTGGCGCCAATCGGCAACTTCAGCGGCGCGATCACCAAGGCCACCATCAGCAGCGTGACGGGCATCAAGGCCGATGACAAGGTGTATGACGGCGGCATGCATGCCAGCCTGAGCGGCGCTTCGGCGGTCTTGCACGGCATGGTGAGCGGCGACAGTCTTGCCGTGGTCACTGCCAGAGGCAATTTCGCGGACAAGAATGCGGGCAGCGGCAAAACGGTCTATGTCAGCGATATCATGCTGGCCGGCGCCGACAGCGGCAACTATATCCTGGCCGCCACGGACGCCGTCATCACGGGCACCATCCGGCCCAAGGCGCTGACGCTCGGCGGCGTCGCGGCGCAAGATAAAGTCTACGATGGCAATGCCGACGCGCGCGTGACGGGCGGCACATTGAGCGGTTTCGTCGGCTCGGAAAACGTGATCTTGTCTGGCCTGAGCGGCTATTTTTCGGACAAGAACGCCGGCAACGGCAAGGCCGTGACGGTGGGCGCCGTGCTGGCCAGCGATACGGGGCTGGCCAGCAACTACACGGTGGCCAACCCGGACGGCTTGACGGCCAGCATCACGCCCAAGGCCCTGACGGTGACGGGCGCGGTGGCGCTCGACAAGGTGTATGACGGCACGCGCCAGGCCAGCGTCAGCGGCGGCGTGCTGTCCGGCCTGGTCGAAGGCGAACGCCTGGATATCGCCGGCATGGCGGCCAGCTTCGGCGACAAGAACGCGGGCAAGGCCAAGGCGGTGACGGTGACGGGCACGACCCTGGCCGACACGGCCAGCGGCTTGGCCAGCAACTACACGGTGGCCAACCCGGACGGCTTGACGGCCAGCATCACGCCGAAGGCCCTGACGGTGACGGGCGCGGTGGCGCTCGACAAGGTCTACGATGGCACGCGCCTGGCCAGCGTCAGCGGCGGCGTGCTGTCCGGCCTGGTGGACGGCGAACGCCTGGATATCGCCGGCATGACGGCCAGTTTCGGCGACCAGAACGCGGGCAAGGCCAAGGCGGTGACGGTGACGGGCACGGCCCTGGCTGACACGGCCAGCGGTTTGGCCGGCAATTACACGGTGGCCGACCCGAATGGCTTGACGGCCAGCATCACGCCCAAGGCCTTGACGGTGACGGGGGTGGTGGCGGGCGACAAGGTCTACGACGGCACGCGCCAAGCCAGCGTCAGCGGCGGTGTGCTGTCGGGCCTGATCGAAGGCGAACGCCTGGACATCGCCGGGATGATGGCCAGCTTCGGCGACAAGAACGCGGGCAAGGGCAAGGTAGTGACGGTGACGGGCACGACCCTGGCCGACACGGCCAGCGGCTTGGCCAGCAATTATACGGTGGCCGACCCGAACGGCTTGACGGCCAGCATCACGCCGGCGGCGCTGACGGTGGGTATCACGGGTGTCAACAAGGTCTACGATGCGAGCGTCGCTGCCAGCGTGAACTGGCGCGACGACCGTCTTGCCGGCGACCAGCTGAGCATCAGCAGCAATGCTGCCCAGTTTGCCGACAAGAATGCGGGACAGGGCAAGACGGTGCGCGTGGATGGCATACGCTTGAGCGGGCTGGACGCCGGCAATTATGTGGTCAACACGGCGGCGTCGGCGCGGGCCGATATTACGCAGGCGAAATTGACCGTGACGGTGAACAATGCCGAGAAGGACCAGGGGCGCCCTAATCCCGTCTTTGACGTCGGCTATGCGGGCTTGCTGGGGGGCGACAGCGTGGCATCGGAACTGCGCGGCGAATTGCTGTTCAGTACGGAGGCTGGCGCGGGTTCGCCGGCCGGCAACTACAAGGTTGCCGCCGCAGGGCAGACGTCGAACAACTATGCGATCGGCTATGTGGCCGGCAGCTTGAAGGTGAAGCCGGCCGAAGCCTTGCGCAATGCGCTGACGGCAGCGGCCGCTTCCGTCGCCGCCGTGCCGTTGGCGGGCAATATGGTGGTTGCTGAACATGCCCATGGTGGCAAAGCGGCGGCCGCGCCAGCCGCGCCTGTCGTGGCCGGCGTGGCCGGCCCGGCATCCCGCCAGGTGCTGCCGGGCTTGCAATTGAGCGTGCTCGACGGCGGCATCCTGTTGCCGGCCGGCATGACCAGCGGCCCGGCCATGCCGTAACAGTCAGGGTCGTGCTTGCCCGGGCTAGCCGGCCCGTGCGGCAGCCTCCCTGGCAGGCGGCTGCAGATCCATATTGGCTTCGAACAGGGCCGTGATCCAGCCCGCAAACGCCTGCAGCTTGGGCGTGGCCAGCCGGCCTTGCGGCGTCAGCAGGGACATGGGCATGGGCGTCGGCGGGTGATCCGCCAGCACGGCCACCAGGGCGCCGCTGTCGAGGTGCGCGCGCACCTGGTACACGGCCGCCTGCGCCAGTCCCAGTCCCTGCAGCGCGCAAGCGACGCTGGCGTCGGCATCGTTGACGGCGATGGGGCCGGCCATCTGTACGCGCACCACTTCCTTGCCTTGCAGGAAATCCCAGTCGAAGGCGCGTCCCGTGCGGCCCGAGTAATGCATGATGCCCCGGTGCGCGGCCAGGTCCGCCAGGGTGTGCGGCGTGCCGTGCCGCGCCAGGTAGGCGGGCGAGGCGCACGTGACGAAGCGCATCAGGCCGACCTGTTTGCCGATGAAGGCGGAATCCTGCAAGGTGCCCACGCGCAAGGCGCAATCGATGCCTTCCTGCGTCAGGTCGACCAGGCGGTCAGTCAGGCTCAGCTGCAGTTGCACGTCCGGCCAGGCGGCGTGGAATTGCGCGATATGGGGCATGACGAGGCGCCTGCCCACCGTGTTGGGCAGGTTGATGCGCAGCAAGCCGCGGGGTTTTTTCGCGTCCGGGCCGCGGAACGCCAGTTCCGCCGTGTCGACGGCTTTCAAAATATCGAGGCAATGGCGGAAATACTCGGTCCCTTCCGGCGTCAGGGACAAACGGCGCGTGGTGCGCTGCAGCAGTTGCGTGCCCAGGTAGGCTTCCAGCTTTTGCAGGGTGGCCGTCAGCGCGGCGCGCGGCAAATTCAAGGTTTCGGCCGCCTTGGAAAAACTGTTGGCCTCGACGATGCGCACGAAGGTCTGCATGGCCTTGATCTTGTCCATGGGATAGCTTGTCCTTGTATTGTTCATCTTATGTGAAAAGTGTAGGGAGATTATGCCCTAATTATCTTTGCCCCGGTTTTGCCTAGAATGGCCACATCCCTACCGAACCGAGGAAACAACATGAACAAGGCCTCACCTTCTGCTCCCCACGACATTGCGCCCGCCATGGTGCTGCTGCTGGCCATCGCTTCCGGCCTGATCGTCGCCAATCTGTATTACGCGCAAACCCTCGTCGGGCCCATCAGCGCCTCCACGGGCCTGTCGGCCAAGGCGGCCGGGCTGATCGTCACCCTGACGCAAGTCGGCTATACCCTAGGCCTGCTGTTTGTCGTGCCGCTGGGCGACTTGCTGGAAAACCGCCGCCTGATCGTCACTGCCTTGCTGGTGACGGCCACGGCCCTGGTGGCGGCGGCCCTCTCCACGGGTGCCATCGTGTTCCTGGCCGCCGCGCTGGCCATCGGCCTCGGGTCCGTGGCGGCGCAAGTGATCGTGCCGTTTGCCGCCCACCTGTCGCAGGAAGCGACGCGGGGCCAGACGGTGGGCAAGGTGGTCAGCGGCTTGTTGCTGGGCATCATGCTGGCCCGTCCCGTCGCTTCGCTGGTGGCGGCCCATGCGAGCTGGCACGTGGTGTTTGGCGGCGCCGCCGTGCTGATGGTCTTGCTGGCGTTGGTGCTGCGCCGCGCCTTGCCCGTGCGTCAGCCCGTGTCGAGCATGCGCTATCCGGCCTTGATGGCCTCGCTGTGGCATTTGCTGCTGGGCACGCCCGTGCTGCGCCGCCGCGCCGCCTATCATGCGGGCCTGTTCGGCGCCTTCAGCCTGTTCTGGACCGTCACCCCGCTGGTGCTGTCCAGCCCCGCGTTCGGCCTGTCGCAAACGGGCATCGCCATCTTCGCCCTGGTGGGCATGGCGGGCGCCGTCGCTTCGCCCATCGCCGGCCGCCTGGCCGATGCGGGCCACACCTTGCCCGCCACGGCCGCCGCGCTGGCGCTGGGCGTCGTCGCCTTTGCCTTGCCGATGCTGGCGCCCGAGTCGAAACACGTGGCGCTGGGCTTGCTGGTGGTCGCTTCCATCGTGCTCGACATGGGCGTGGCGGCGAATCTGGTGCTGGGCCAGCGTGCCATCTTCAGCCTGGGCGCGGAAGTGCGGGGCCGCCTGAACGGCCTGTATTTCGCCTTGTTCTTCGCCGGCGGCGCAGCCGGCTCGGCCATCGGCGCCTGGGTGTATGCCAGCTATGGCTGGCAAGCAACTTTGCTGACCGGCATGGCGTTTCCGGGCCTGGCCCTGCTGGTATGGCTGGGAGAATTTCTGCCGCTGGCCGCGCGCCGCACGGCTTGAAACCCTGATGGCGGCTCGTTATCACTAGCGGCTATTTCTATCATCATGAAGATAAAGTGGCGTGATATGCCGCGATGCCGCAAGATGCACTTGTCTCCTCTATCTCCTCCAAGGAAATAGATTCAGCCCGCTTCCGTAGCGGGCTTTTTTTTTGTCTTTGCAGATTAAATCACCACCAGATCGAGCGCGCGCATGAAGTTCGCCGCCTGCGCATGCGTGATGACGGCGCCTTTCAGCAAGGACGCTTCGCTCAATTTGAACCCGTCGATATCGGCGCCGCGCAAGTCCGCGCCCTGGAACTTCGCCAGTTTGATGGTGGCGTTGCGCAGGCTGCCCCCTTCGAAGATGGCGTCGCGGAAGTCGCAGCCGGCCAGGTAGGCGTCGGAAAAGTCCAGCTGTTTTAATATTGCCTTGCGGAACGAGAAGCCGCGCAGGTCGGCGCCCACCAGCAGGCTGTCTTCGAAGGTGAGGCCCAGGTGGGCCACTTCCTCGAACGAGGCGCCCGTCAGCTTGCAGCCGCGGTAGGTGGCCGAGGCCAGCTTGGCGCGCCGCCATTTTGTGTTGTTCAGGTCGCAGCCTTCAAACGTGGCGTCGACGGCGTCGACGGATTCGAAATCGGCGCTGCCCGCGCGGCAGCGGCGCCAGGTGCTGCGCGCCAGTTTGCTGGCGAACAAATTGGTTTCGGCAAAGGTGCAGCGCTCGAAGGTACAGCCCTGCAAATCGAGGCGCGACAAGTCTTCGCCGTCGAATGCACAATCGATGAAGTGGCGCACGGGCAGGGCCAGCTGCTGCTCGATGCCGGCGCGGTCCAGGGTCATGTTGCTTACTGCGGTGTCGTGTGTTGCCATCCGTTTTTATTCCTAATCAGAGCAGGGGAGGGATGGCGCGGCGGGAAAATGCACGAACCAGAACACCTCCCCGGCTGGTGTAACAGCCAAGGGTCAGCGCCGTGGGTCCGCGTGAGCGGGAGCATGCCGGACGGTGCCGGGCACTTACCGGGTTACCAACCGGTGCGCTCATTTTCGATCAGCGCGTATTGTAGCTTGTCCGAATCGGCCTTGCCAGTTCTTGCGAAGCCGGGTTAGTATCGTCGCAGGCGCAGCCACTGCGCCAACGTCGCTCGGACGGATCCGGGCGCTTACGTACAGAGATAACCATGACCGATAGCCAAGCTCCGCGCAGCTTTTCGCGCATCAATCGCCTTCCCCCCTACGTTTTCAATATCACCGCCGAACTCAAGATGGCCGCGCGCCGCCGTGGCGAGGACATCATCGACATGTCGATGGGCAATCCCGATGGCGCCACGCCGGCCCACATCGTGGACAAGCTGGTCGAGACGGTGAAACGCCCCGACACGCACGGCTACTCCGCCTCCAAGGGCATTCCGCGGCTGCGCCGCGCGATTGCCCACTGGTACAAGAAGCGCTACGAGGTCGACATCGACCCGGACAGCGAAGCCATCGTCACCATCGGCTCGAAAGAGGGCCTGGCGCACCTGATGCTGGCGACCTTGGACCGTGGCGACACGGTGCTGGTGCCCAATCCCAGCTACCCGATCCACATCTGGGGCGCCGTCATCGCGGGCGCCGATATCCGCTCCGTGCGCATGGGGCCGGGCGTGGATTTCTTTGCCGAACTGGAACGGGCCATCCGCGAAAGCTACCCGAAACCGAAGATGATGGTGCTGGGCTTTCCGTCCAATCCCACGGCGCAATGCGTGGAGCTGGAATTCTTCGAAAGAGTCGTGGCGCTGGCGAAACAGCACAATATCCTGGTGGTGCATGACCTGGCGTATGCCGACATCACCTTCGACGGCTGGAAGGCGCCGTCCATCATGCAGGTGCCGGGCGCGCGCGACGTGGCCGTGGAATTCTTTACCATGTCGAAAAGCTACAACATGGCGGGCTGGCGCATCGGCTTCATGGTGGGCAATGCGGAACTGGTGGCGGCCTTGGCGCGCATCAAGAGCTACCACGACTACGGCAGTTTTACTCCAGTGCAAGTGGCGGCCATCGCCGCGCTGGAAGGTGACCAAAGTTGCGTGACGGAAATCTGCGCCCAGTACCAGCGCCGCCGCGACGTGCTGGTGAAAGGCTTGCATGAGGCGGGCTGGATGGTGGAAAAACCGAAGGCCTCGATGTATATCTGGGCGCATATCCCGCAAGCGTACCGCCACCTCGGTTCGCTGGAATTTGCCAAGCTGCTGCTGCAAAAAGCCAAGGTGAGCGTGTCGCCCGGCATCGGCTTCGGCGAATACGGCGATGAATACGTGCGCTTCGCCCTGATCGAAAACGAGGCGCGCGTCCGGCAAGCGTTGCGCGGCATCAAGAATATGTTGCGTTCCGGCGACGTAAAAACGGAAACGGCCACGTAAAAGTTGCCGCATGGAATTGTCTGTTGCCCCTAATATCACTGCCGCGTATTTCTGACATCACGAATATAAAGTGGTTTTATATGCTGCAACGCGGCATCATTCATTTGTCTCCTCTATCTCCTCCAAGGAAATAGATTCAGCCCGCTCCCGCAGCGGGCTTTTTTTTTGCCTGTCATTCCGCATGGCTATGCGTCGCCGGCACCCGTAAACCGCCGCACCGCCACCTCCCACTGCTGCATCAGGCTGGCCGCCTGGTCGCGGCCGATGGTGGGCAGGAACGTCCTGTCGGCGCGCCAGTGCGTTGCCAGCTCGTCGACGCCACGGTACTGGCCGATGGCCAGGCCCGCCAGGCAGGCCGCGCCCAGGGCCGTCGTTTCGATCACTTGCGGGCGCACGACGGGGATGCCCAGCAAGTCGGCCTGGAATTGCAGCAGCAGGTTGTTGGCGCAGGCGCCGCCGTCCACGCGCAGCTCCGTGATGGGCGCTTGCGCGTCGCGCGTCATGGCGCCCAGCAGGGCGGCGCTCTGGAAGGCGATCGCTTCGAGCGCGGCGCGGGCGATGTGGCCCACCGTGCTGCCCCGGCTCAGGCCCAGGATGGCGCCTTTCGCCGAGGGCACCCAGTACGGTGCGCCCAGGCCTGTAAACGAGGGCACGAAGACCACGCCGCCGGAATCGGGCACGGAGGCGGCCAGGCCTTCCGCTTCGCCCGCGTGGCCGATGGCACCGAGGCCGTCGCGCAGCCACTGCACCACGGCGCCGCCGATGAAGACGCTGCCTTCGAGCGCATACGCGGGCTGCGCGCCCACTTGGCAGGCGGCCGTGCTGATCAGGCCATGCTGCGATTGCGCACACTGCTCGCCCGTGTTGAGCAGCAAGAAGCAGCCGGTGCCATAGGTATTCTTGGCCATGCCCGGCGTAAAACAGGTCTGGCCGAACAGCGCCGCCTGCTGGTCGCCGGCGATGCCGCCGATGATGACGGGGCTGCCCAGCACCGCCGCATCCGTTTCGCCATACACGTGGCTCGAAGGGTGGACGGTCGGCAGCAGGCTGGCGGGGATGCCTAGCCAGTCGAGCAATTGCGCATCCCAGCAGCCTTCATGCAGGTTCCACAGCATGGTGCGCGAAGCGTTGGTGACGTCGCTCACGTGCAGGCGCCCGCCCGTCATCTGCCACGCCAGCCACGTATCGATGGTGCCGAAGGCCAGTTCGCCGCGCATGGCCCGGGCGCGGGCGCCGGGCACGGCGTCGAGTATCCAGCGCAGCTTGGTGCCGGAAAAATACGGGTCGAGCACCAGGCCCGTCTTTGCGTGGATGGCGCCGGCCAGGCCCCGCGCGCGCAAGTCCTCGCACAGCGCCTCCGTGCGGCGGTCTTGCCAGACGATGGCGTTGTAGACGGGCTCGCCCGTGGCGCGGTCCCACACCACCGTCGTTTCGCGCTGGTTGGTGATGCCCAGCGCACCGAGGGCATCGGCCTGCAAGCCCGTCTTGGCCAGCACTTCGCGGCAGGTAGCCAGCTGGCTGTGCCAGATTTCCATGGGATCGTGTTCGATCCAGCCCGGCTGCGGGAAGATCTGGCGAAATTCGCGCTGCGCCACGGCCACGATGGCGCCCGTTTCATCGAAGACCATGCTGCGCGAGCTGGAGGTGCCCTGGTCGAGGGCCAGCAAATACGTCATGCTGCCACCTCTTGCGCCAGATGGGCGGCCAGCCACTGCTGCAGGCGCGCCACGTCGGCCGGCGCGCAGCGCAAACCCAGTTTGCTGCGGCGCCACAGGATGTCGTCGCTGCTCGTGGCCCATTCCACTTCGACCAGATAGCACGCTTCGGCCTCGTACAGGCCGGGCGCCAGTTGCGCGCCCAGGTCGGCCATCGACGTGGCGCCCGTCAGCAGGCGCGCGGCGCGGCTGCCGTACGCGCGCGCATAGCGGCGCGCCAGCGCGGGCGGCAGCCAGGCGTGGTCGCGCTGGAAGCGGGCGAGGAAACCGTCGAAATCATGGCTGTCCACGAGTTGATTCATCTGCTGCAGGTCGCCGCCGGGCAGGGGCGCATGGGCCGTCCAGGCCGGGGAAGCATTGTCCAGCAGGGGCGCCAGCAGGCCCAGCGCCTCTTCGGCCAGCTTGCGGTAGGTGGTGATCTTGCCGCCCCAGATATTGAGCAGGGGCGCGCCCGTCGCCGCTGCGCCGCGCGCCACTTCCAGCAGGTAGTCGCGCGTGACGGCCGACGCGTTTTGCGCGCTGTCGTCGAGCAGGGGGCGCACGCCGGAATACGTCCACACGACGTCGGCGGGGCCGATTTCGCGCTTGAAATAGCGGTTCGCCGCCTGGCACAGGTAATCGATCTCCGCCTGGCTGATCTTCACCTGGCTCACGTCCCCCTTGTATTCCTCGTCGGTGGTGCCGATCAGGGTAAAGTCATCCTGGTAGGGGATGGCGAAGATGATGCGCTGGTCCGGGTTCTGGAAGATGTAGGCGTTCGGATGGTCGAACAGGCGCGGCACGATGATGTGGCTGCCCTTGATCAGGCGCAACCCCTGCGTCTTGCCGCCGCCGGCCGCGCCTGCAAATTGCGCCGTCCACGGTCCCGCCGCGTTGACGATGGCGCGCGCGCGCAAGGTCTTGCGCTGGCCACCCTCTGCTTGCAGGGTGGCGTGCCAGGCGTCGCCGTCGCGGCGCGCGTCGACGCAGGCCGTGCGCGTGAGGATATGCGCGCCGTGTTCCTGCGCGTCGAGCGCGTTGAGCACCACCAGGCGCGCATCGTCGACCCAGCCGTCGGAATACACGAAGCCCTTGCGGTAGCCGGCCTTCAGCGGCGCGCCCGCCGCATGGCGGTCCAGCGCGATGCCTTGCGAGGCGGGCAGGAAGGCCCGTTTGGCCAGGTGGTCGTACAGGAACAGGCCCGCGCGTATCATCCAGGCGGGGCGCTGGGCGGCGTCGTGCGGCATGACGAAGCGCATCGGCCACATGATGTGCGGCGCGGCGCGCAGCAGCACTTCGCGTTCCTGCAGCGCCTTGCGCACCAGCTTGAATTCATAGTATTCGAGGTAGCGCAGGCCGCCGTGTATCAGCTTGGTGGATGCGGACGAGGTGTGCTGCGCCAGGTCGTGTTGTTCGCACAGCACCACGCGCAAGCCGCGGCCGGCCGCGTCGCGCGCGATGCCGGCGCCATTGATTCCGCCGCCGACGACCAGCAGGTCGAAGTCGGCGGGCAGGGAGGAAAAGCGGGAAGCGGACATGGAAGGTTCGTCTCGTAAAAAAGGGTAAACAGTGAAAAGGCGCCGCCTCAGGCGGCCAGGGCCAGCACGGGCGGCAGCACCAGGGCCAGGCCGGCGACCAGCAGCAGCACGAAGACGGCGCGGCGCACGTGTTCGATGGGCAGGCGCGAAGGGTGGCGGCGCGCCAGCCACGTCAGCCCCGTCACCAGCGGCAAGGCTTCCAGGGTCAGCCACAGTGCCGTCAGGCTGAATTGGCCGTGCGCCAGCACGAGGGCCAGGCGCAGCACGGCATTCGCGGCAAACAGCACGATCAGCGAATGGCGGATCATGTCGGCCGGCCATGGCTGCCGGTACAGGTGGTACACCATGGGCGGGCCGGCGCTGGCGAACAGGCCGCCCATCACGCCGGACACGCCGCTGAAGAACAGGAAGGCGGGCAGGCCGGATTGCCGCGCACGTGCGCTGGCGCGCAGCACCAGCATGCACGCGCAGACGACGATGGCGCAACCGAGCAGGAAGCGCAGCAGGGTCACCTGTTGCGCGCTGAACCAGCCCAGCAGGGCCACGCCCGCGCCCACGCCCAGCTGGCTGACGGCCAGTGCAGGGCCGAATACGGGCCAGGCCAGTTGCGGGCGCGTGCGGCCAAAGGTGATGGCGGCATTCACCAGCACCAGCACGCTGACCACGTTGGCCACGTCGCCCAGGCTGGCCAGGTGCAGCACGGCCGTCAGGCCCAGCAGGATCAGGCCGAAAGCAAAGCCCGTCAAGTTCTGCGCGACGCTGGCCAGCGCCACGCAGGCCAGGAACAGCAAGTGCGAGGCCACGCTCATGCCATGCTCATTTCGCCAGCGACAGGAAGAAATCCTGCTGTGCGCAACCGCGCCGCACGAAGACGGGCGGCTGGCCCAGGGGGGAGTCGACTTCCACGCGCTGGCCGCCTTCGAAGACGGCGCCGCTCCACAGGTGGATCCAGGCGTCGCCCTGCGGCAGGTAGGCGCTCCAGCGCGCAGCACCCGCCGCATGCACGGGCGCCACCAGCAGGTCGGGGCCGAACAGGTACTGGTCCTGGATGGCGTAGGTGGCGCGGTCGTGTTCATAGTGCAGGAACAGGGGGCGCTGCAGCGGCAGGCCGCGCGCCACGGCATCTTCGGCCAGGGCGCGGATGGTGGGCGCCAGCGCCACGTGCAGCCGCGTCATGCGGGCGAAGTGCTGGAACACCTGTTCATCCTGGTAGAACTGGAAGTTTTCGTCCGGGCGGTTGCCTTCGTGCGTGCGCATCATCGACGTGAAGACGGCCATCTCCGTCCAGCGCTGGAACAGTTCGGCCGTGCGCAGGTTGCCGAACAGGCTGGTATAGCCGCCGATGTCGCTGTGGTGGTAGGCGTTGCCCAACAAGCCGGACGACAGGGCGCCGCAAATCACCGTCTGCAAGCCGTCGTGGCGGCTGAAGTCGACCGACTGGTCGCCGGCCCACAGCAGCGGGCAGTGCGCCTGCACGCCCGTGTAGCCGGCGCGCATGAAGAAGGTGGCGTCGCCCGTCTTGCCGGCTGCTTCGATGGCGCGCGCATTGACTTCGGCCCACAGGGTCGGCCAGGCGTTGTGCATCAGGCGCGCATCGACGCCATTGTGCAGGCGCAGGTCGATCGGCAGGTATTCGCCGAAATCGGCCATCCAGCCGGACAGGCCGAAATCGAGCATTTCCTGGCGCAGGATGCGTTCCTCGAACCACAGCGCGGCTGCCGGGTTGGTGAAGTCGACGACGCCGCAATCGAATTCGCCGAAGTCCACCAGGTAGGCGCCGCCATCGGTGGCCGTGGCCAAAAAGCCCTGCTGCAGCGCTTCCTGGTACAGGGTGCCGTCGTTGCATAAATACGGATTGACGTAGCCGAGGAAGCGGATGTCTTGCCTGGCCAGGTCCGCGATCCAGTTTTTCAGGTCCGGATAGCGCTGCGGCTGCCAGCGCCAGTCCCAGAACAGGCGCTTGCCGAACGACGTCTGGCGCAAGCCCACCCAGTCTTCGCACCACAGGGCGCTGACGGGCAAGCCGTGTTCCTGCGCCTGCGCGAGGATGGTGCGCGCATGCTCTTCGCCGCCTTTCAGGCCCAGCATGGCGCCATTTTGCAGCCAGGCGGGCAATTGCGGCTGGCGGCCGAAGCGTTGCGAGACGACGCCGACCAGGTCGACGAAGGAGTCGGCCAGCATGAATTCCAGGCGCTCGGGCATGGCCCAGAATTGCAGCTCGTGGAAGTCCGGCTGGCGGAAATCGAAGTCCGCATACGCCGTCGTCTCGGCATGCAGGCAGTAGCGCTGCGACGAGATGAAGCTCGGTTGCGGATAATTCGTGTGATAGTAGTCGCCGCCCGATTTGGACGTCACGTCCGCCTGCCACGTCAAATGGGTCGACTTGTCGCGGCCCACGCCCGGCTCCGACGTCCACAGGGGGAAGTGGCGGCCGCGCAGGTCGAAGTACGACATTTGCTCGCCGCAGCCCCATACATGCTCGTCCTGTTCCGCGGGCAGGCGCAGCCACAGCCGGTTCCAGCCCTGCGCCGCGTAGCGCACCACCAGGTGCACGCCATGCGGCGTCGCTTGCACGGCCAGCACCAGCTGCGGCGTGTCTCCCGCATGGCGCGCAAAGCTCAGGGTGGCGCCGTCGCCGTCCTGCGTGACGGCCAGCGCGCGCAGGGCGCTGCGCTCCTCGACGTAATCTTCGATGGCGAAGTTACCTCGGTACATTTCCATGCTTTCGCGGCCCTGGCCGACGAACACGCATGGCGCATCGGCGCCGTGGCGCAGCAGCAAGCGGCCGGCGCAGCGCAGGGCGACGCTGTCATTTTCCTGGTGTAGTGTGTACTGCATGACGATCAACTCCTGTGAAAACCGGCCGCCCGCATGGTGGGCGTGGGGCGGGCCGGCGGTGCATCAACAAATAAGCACTAAATTAAAAGACGAGGAACATGCCGGCGGTCAGCTCGACGGGGCTGTAGCCGAAGTAGTTATTGTCCCCCCGGAACTGCAATACGCCCAGCTTGGCATGGCTGTTGTTGGCGATGCGCGTGGCGTACGCGTAGAACGACAAGGTCGGCTGGAAGTTGTACAGGTAGCCCAGCGAGTAGGCCGTCGACGTGGGCTTGCCCACGCCATCGCCCGTGTTCGTGCCGAAAGCGCCTTTGGCGTTGGCGCCGTCATAGCTGATGTGCGCCAGGCTGCCCTCGATGCGGTGTTTGCCGAGGTCGTAGGCGCCCGAGACGCCGAAGGCGTCGGCCGCATAGCCGCCCGCGTTTGACACGCGATAGGAGGTGTAGGAGCCGCCCAAGGTAAAATCGTTCCACTTGTAGCGCGCGCCGACGATGTCCGTGACCTGGTTGCGCTTGAGGAAGTTCGGCGTGCCGCCCGTGCTGATGTCGTTGCTCTGCTGGTAATCCATGTGCGCGTAGCCGAGGAACAGGTCGCCCTTCTTGTACAGCACGTTGGCGGCCCAGCTGCGGCCATCGTTTTCCAGGTCGGTGGCGGAAGACGCCTGCTGGCCGGCCGAATACGAGACTTCCGCAGAAATGTTGTTCCAGGTGGGGCTGCGGTAGCGCAGCGCATTGCCGTAGAACAAGGCCGTGCCCGAGTTGTTGCCGGCCAAACTCGTCGTCTTGCTGGCGTTGTTTGTCACGGGGTCTTTCAGGTAGCGGCCCAGCGACTCCGGGCGGGTGAGCGAGAACAGGGCGCTG
The DNA here is from genome assembly GCF_030397735.1 of Janthinobacterium sp. SUN120. Taxonomy (NCBI): domain Bacteria; kingdom Pseudomonadati; phylum Pseudomonadota; class Betaproteobacteria; order Burkholderiales; family Oxalobacteraceae; genus Janthinobacterium; species Janthinobacterium sp. SUN120. The sequence continues at coordinate 283,124 of NZ_JAPUBW010000001.1, forward strand.
AAGTCGTTGGCGCCGTAATTGTGCGCCGAGGCCAGGTCGGCGCCCAGCGAGACCCAGAACGGCGCCATGTACATGGTGCCGCCTTCGATCGAGCCCCAGGTGGTCGAGGCAAAGCCGACGGTGGAGCCCCGGTTGAACAGCACGGATGAGGTGGTGTTGTTTTGCGTGCCGCCGCCAGCATTGCCGTTGAACAAGTTCAAGCCCGTCTCGACGCCGAAGATGGCCTTGTACTCGTCGCTGAAGACCCAGGCGCCCGTGAGGCCCAGGCGGCTGGCCATCTCGCCCTGGTTCAGGCGGTGGTTGGTCAGCTGGCGCCCGCTGGCATCCTTGCCGCGCGACACCGTATAGCCGATGTCGCCACGGCCGTACAGTTTCCAGTTGAAGCCGGTGGCGGGCTGCATGGGGGCCGCCGCCGACGTTGTCGGTGCGGCCGCCATCGCCGCCGCCGGTGCGGGCTGGGCCGCTTTCGCTTCCATCTGCGCCACCCGGTCCTGCAACTGCGCCAGCATGGCCTTCATGTCGCTGAGCTCGTCAGCGTGTGCGTTAGCGCTAACAAATGGTGCCGAGAGAAGCACGCCGGTGATGGCCGCAGCCAGGGTGGTTTTGCGTAAAGTCGTTTGCATGATCTTGTCTCCTGTGTTTTTTATGAGTATGGTTGCTGATCCCTGCCTTGCTTACATTGAAATAATCAAATTCCTCCCATGCACAAGTATTTGATATCGAGGAAGTCGTCCATGCCGTAATGCGAGCCTTCGCGGCCCATGCCCGAATGCTTGACGCCGCCAAATGGCGCCATTTCATTGGCGATCATGCCCGTGTTGATGCCGACCATGCCCACTTCCAGTTCTTCCGCCACGCGCCAGACTCTGCCCAGGTCGCGGCTGTAGAAATAGCCGGCCAGGCCGAACTGCGTGGCGTTGGCCATGGCGACGACTTCCTCTTCGCTGCCGAAACGGAACAGCGGCGCCAGCGGGGCGAAGGTTTCCTCGGTGGCCACCAGCATGTCGCTGTTCGCTTCGAGTACCACGCTGGGCTCGAAAAAGCTGCCGCCCAGCGCATGGCGCTTGCCGCCGATGGCCAGCTTGCCGCCCTTGGCCAGCGCGTCGGCGATGTGCTGCTCGATCTTGCGCACGGCGTTTTCATCGATCAGCGGGCCTTGCGTGACGCCCGCGTCCAGGCCATTGCCGAGTTTCAGCTCGGCTACCTTGGCCACCAGGCGGGCGGCGAAGTCGTCGTAGATGCTGTCCTGTACGTAGATGCGGTTGGCGCAGACGCAGGTCTGGCCGCTGTTGCGGTATTTCGACATCAGCACGCCTTCGACGGCCGCGTCGATGTCGGCATCCTCGAAGACGATGAAGGGCGCGTTGCCGCCCAGTTCCAGCGATAGCTTCTTGATCGTGCCGGCCGCCTCGCGCGACAGCCAGGCGCCCACTTCGGTCGACCCCGTAAACGTGATCTTGCGCACCAGGTCGTTGTGGCACAGTTCCGTGCCGATCGCCTGTGCCGCGCCCGTCACCACATTGAAGACGCCAGGCGGCACGCCGGCCCGCAGCGCCAGTTCGCCCAGGGCCAGGGCCGACAGCGGCGTTTGCGACGCCGGCTTCAAGACCATGCTGCAGCCGGCCGCTAGGGCCGGGCCGGCCTTGCGCGTGATCATGCCGTTCGGGAAATTCCACGGCGTGATGGCCGCGCACACGCCAATCGGCTGCTTGATGACGACGATGCGCTTGTCGTTCGACGGCGGCGCGATGACGTCGCCATACGCGCGCTTGCCTTCCTCGGCGAACCATTCCAGGTAGGCCGCGTTCGAAACGATCTCGCCCTTGGCTTCGGCCAGCGACTTGCCCTGTTCCGTGGTGAGTATCAGCGCCAGGTCGTCCGCGTGCTGCAAAATCAAGGCATGCCAGGCGCGCAGCACCGTGGCGCGCGCCTTGACGGTCTGCTTGCGCCACAGCCGGAAGGCCGCATGCGAGGCGGCGATGGCGCGCCGCGTCTCGGCCGCGCCCATGCGCGGCACGGTGGCGATCACTTCGCCGGTGGCGGGATTGGTGACGGCGATGGTGGCGCCGTCATCGGCGTCGCACCAGGCGCCGTCGATCAGGCATTGCTGTTTCAACAGGCTTGCGTCTTGCAGGTTCAACATGAGGGTTCTCCTTGAATGGGGGCTTAGCCAGCTACAGATACTTGCGCGAGGCCGGCATCGACGATGATGTTCTGTCCCGTGATGCCGTCCGAATCGTCGGCCGCCAGGAACAGGGCCGTGCGCGCCACGTGGCCCGCGTCGAGCCGGTATTTCAGGCATTGCAGTTCGATGAAGCGGCGGTCTTCTTCCGGGTCGCGCCACAGCGCGGCCTGGCGGTCCGTGGCGATGGCGCCCGGCGCGATGGCGTTGACGCGGATATTCTGTTCGCCCAGCTCGCGCGCCAGGGTGCGCGACAGGCCCGCGATGCCCGCCTTGGACGTGGTGTAGCCGACCAGGTTGGGGCGTCCGCGCATCCATGAAATGGAGCCGAGGTTGATGATGGAACCGCCGCCGGCGGCGGCCATGCCGGGCGCCACCTGCTGGATGGCGAACACGTGGTGCTTGAGGTTCAGTGCCAGGCAGTTGTCCCAGTACTCGGGCGTCAGTTCGGCCAGCGAATGGCGGTCGTCGCGGCCCGCGTTATTGAGCAGCACGCGGATGGCGCCGAAGCGCGCCTCGACGTCGGCCAGGCTGGCCTGGTAGGCGGCGATGTCGCGGATGTCGCTGTAGACGAAACAGGGCGCATGGCGGCACAGGGGCGCCAGGCGCGCGGCCAGGGCGGCGCTGGCGTCGCGGTCGATGTCGCAAAAAGCCACTTGCGCGCCTTGCAGGGCGAAGTGTTCGACCAGGGCGGCGCCGATGCCGGAGCCGCCGCCGGAAACGAAGACCACGCGGTCCTGCAGGCTGGGGTAGAGAGTGATGTTGGCGTTCATGCTGTCCTCAGGGTGAAGATCCGGGTATCAATCCCGGTACAGGGGTTCGGGGCGGCCGGCCACGTCCAGGCGCACGGCAAAGAGGCCGCCCGCCTGCGGCTGGCGCGCCAGTTCGTCGTCGCTGGCGCCTTCGCGCGCGCTGGTGATGTACAGGGTGCGCAGGTCGGCGCCGCCAAAGGCGATCATGGTGGGGCGTGTGACGGGAACGCGCACGATGCCGATGATCTCGCCCTGCGGCGAAAAGCGCAGCACCCGGCCGCCTTCGTATTGCGCGCTCCAGTAGCAGCCTTCCGCATCGAGCGCCGCGCCATCGGGGCGGCCGCCGTACACGGCGTCTTCGCCCTTGGCGGGCAGGCGGGCAAACACCTTGCGCTCGCCCGGCTGGCCGCTGGCCGCGTCAAACGCGAAACGGTAGATCACGTGGTTCGGCGTGTCGGACTGGAACAGGGCTTGGCCATCCGCGGCGAACGCCAGGCCGTTGCTGACTTTCACGCCAAGGCCCTGCTGCGGCCCCCAGCCCAGGCGCGTGGCGCCCCGTTCCAGGCAAAACATGGCAGCCAGTTCCGCCGTGCGCGGCTCGTACATGGCGCCGGCCCAGAAGCGCCCGGCGCTGTCGCAGCGGCCATCGTTGAAACGCATGTCGGCGCTGTCGTAGGGCGCATCGGCCAGCTTGTCGAGCAAGCCTTCCTGCGGGTAGAAACGGTAGAAACCGTCGCGCAGGGCCGCCACCAGGCCGCCTTTTTCCGCCAGGGCGATGCAGCCCGGTTCGCACGGCACCCACCAGACGCGATCAAGACCGGTCGCCGGATCGTAGCGGTGCAGGCGGCGTCCGGCGATGTCGATCCAGTACAAACACTGTTCGGCCACGCTCCACAGCGGGCATTCGCCCAGCTGGGCGCGCGCGTCGAGGGCCAGTTCGGCTTGCCATTCACGCATGGGCCTCCTCCGCATTTTCCTGCATGGCCAGGCGCATGGCCATGTGCAGCGTCTCGCCGGGCGCCAGCAGGCGCATGCCCGTGTCGTGCGCACCGCGCGCTGCCAGCGCAAACGCGTTATTGGCGTGCGTGACGGGTTCGATGGCGATGAAGCTGCGTTCGTCGTTGGGCGCGAAGCACACGAGGTGGCGGCAATTGTCGCTGGCCGACAGCTGCACGCTGTAGTCGCCGTAATCGAGGCTGGCGCGGCCCGTCCAGCCGCTGTAGCAATGGTCGCTGTGCCAGCCGGCCACGGGCTGCGGCGTGGCGAATGGCGACGCTTGCGCCACGGGCGCCAGACCGGCCGGCAGGTGGTCGGCGCCCATGCTCCACACGCCATCCCATTGCGTTTGCAGGCGCAGGCCGGGCGCCAGCGGAAAGTAGGGGTGAAAACCCAGGCCGGCGGGCATGGCGCGCGTATCGTCATTGCGCACCGATAAGGTCAGGCGCAGGCCGGCAGCGTCGAGCAGCACGGTTTGCCGCGCTTCGCAGGCGAACGGCCAGTCGGCGTCGCCGGCATGGATCAGCAGCAGTTCGGCGCTGTCGGCCGTGCGCGCAGCCACGTGCCAGGCGCGCTGCCAGCCGAAGCCGTGGATGCTGTGCGGCTCGGGCGTGAAGTTGGCGCGCAGGGCATGCGTCTGTTCCTGCGCCTGCAGCAGGGCGCCGCCGATGCGGTTCGAATACGGCACCAAAGGATAGCAGGCCATTTGCCGCACGTCGGCAGCGGCTGGCGCGGCGCGCAGGATGTCGCGCCCGCGCCAGCGGAAAGCCGCCAGCGCGCCACCCGTGGCCGGGTGGACGTCGGCGCGGCAGTCGCCGTGCGCCAGGGTGAAGGGAGACTGGTGGTTCATTTTCAGCCCTTCAAGCCGCCCGAGGTCAGGCCGCTGACGACCTTTTCCTGGAAGATCACGATCAGCACGACGATGGGGACGATGGCCACCACCAGCGCCGCCGAAATGATCGGCCACGGGAAGGCGAACTCGCCCTGGTACAGCTGGATGCCAACGGGCAGGGTACGGTAAGCCACGGCCGAATTCATCGACAGCGCCAGCAGGAACTCGTCCCAGGAATTCACAAACGCGAGGATGGCGGCTGTCGCCACGCCCGGCGCGGCCAGCGGCAGCACGATGCGCCACAGGGCGCTCAGGCGGGTGCAGCCGTCGAGCATGGCCGCGTTTTCGATGTCGCGCGGGATATCCTGGAAAAAGCTCACCATCATCAGGGTGCAGATGGGCAGGTTCAGCACCGTGTAGGGCAGCACCAGCGCCCAGTAGGAGTTCAGCAAGCCCAGGCTGCGCATGATTTCGAACAGCGGTACCATCAGGGTCACCAGCGGGAACATCGACACGCCGATGATGGCCGTCAGGATCAGGCCGCGGAAGCGCAGGCGCAAGCGGGCAATCGCATACGCGGCCAGTGCGCTGATGAACAGGCTGAGCAGGGTCGACAGGCCGGCCACGATCAGGCTATTCGTCAGGAACGTCAGCAGCGGCTGATCCTGGAAGGCGGAGATGAAATTGCCGATGGTCGGTTCGTGCGGCCAGTAGGTGATCGGCTTTTGCGTCAGCTCGCTCTCGGTCTTGAGCGAGGTAAACAGGATCCACAGGGCGGGGAAGACGCCGTTGAGGATGACGATCGCGGCGGCGAACCAGCGCAGGCGCTTCGATGAAAACAGGCCGCTCATTCTTTGTCTCCTCTTACATATTTCAGATACACAAACGTGGTGGCCATCGACAGCAGGAACATGAACACCGCCAGGGTCGAGCCGTAGCCCACGTCGAGGTAATCGACGGTATTGGACTGGATGTACATGGCCAGGGTCTTGGTTTCGTCGCCAGGGCCGGGCATGTTGTACGGAATATCGAAGGACTGGATGGCTGTCAGGGTGCGGAAGATCAGCGCCACCAGCATCGATGGCACCAGCAGCGGCAGGGTCACTTCCGTAAATTGCTTCCATTTGCTGGCGCCGTCCACTTCGGCCGCTTCATACAGCGAGGCGGGGATGGTTTGCAGGCCGGCCAATAAAATCAGGGCCATGAACGACGAGGTTTTCCAGATGGTCGTGATGCAGATGGCGGCCATGGTCAGCGCGGGCGAATTGAACCAGATCTGCGGCTCCCAGCCCAGGCCGGGGATCAAGAGGTCGATGCAGCGGATGATGTCGTTGACCAGGCCGTATTCGCTGTGGAAGAACCAGGCGAAGATCAGGCCGACGAAGGCCAGCGGCAGTGCCCACGGCAGCAGCAGTGCCAGGCGCACGGGCCAGCGATACTTGAACGGCATGTTGGCCAGCATGGCCAGGCCCAGGCCCGCCACCAGCGCGCCTGGTACGGTGACGACGGTGATGATGACGGTGTTTTTCAGCGACTTCCAGAACAGCGCGTCTTCCAGCGCCATCTTGTAGTTGTCCAGGCCCACGAAACTGGGCAGGCTGCCGCCGGACAGGCGGATGTCGAAAAAGCTGTTGTAGATCAATTTGCTGACCGGGTAGGCCACGATCAGCAGTAAAAAGAGAATCGCCGGCGTCAGCAGGACCCAGGCCAGCGTTGTTTCGCTGGGGTCCGTGATGCGGCTTTTCAGGGTGCGTTGCCTCATGATTTCCTCGTCTGTTGCGGTGTGCGTATGCGTGTGCCGCCCGCGCCGCCGTCGTGGCGGCACGGGCGTGATCCCCTTAGCGCAGGATGCGCTTGACGCGGTTTTCGATCTCGCCCACGGCCGCCACCGGCGTCTTCACGCCCGCCATCACGGCATTCGTGTTGACGCGCACGGCTTCGGACACTTCGCTGTAGCGCGGCGTGACGGGGCGCGAGCGGGCGCTTTGCACCACCGGCAGGGCGTCGGCGAACCAGCCATTGGCGGCCAGCACTTCCTTGTCCTGGTAGACGGATGGGTAGACGGGCAGGTTGGACGCCTTGAGGGCCAGCTGCTTCGACACTTCCGGGCTCGACAGCCAGCGCACCAGCTTGGCGGACGCCTCCTTGTTCTTCGAGAACGAGGACACGGCCCACTGCCAGCCGCCGATGCACGAGGCCGGCTTGCCGCCCGCCATGGCAGGCAGGCTGACGACGCCGACTTTATCTTTCACGCTGCTGTCGGCGCCATCCTGGAAGTGGTTCCAGGCATAGCCCCAGTTGACGGCGAACAAGACATTGCCTGCCTGGAACTCCTTGCGCGTATCGTCGGTGGCTACTTCGGCAATGTTTTTCTTTGCCACGCCCTGGTCGACCAGCTTGCGCCACATGGCCAGGCCCGCTTCCGCCTTGGGCTTGTCCAGGGTCAGCTTGCCGTTTGTGACCAGTTCGCCGCCCTGGCTCCAGTACGGCAGCAAAAAGGTGCAGACGGCGCCTTCGATGGCCTTGCCCTGGAAGCTGATGCCTTGCAATTCCGGATTCTTTTCGCCGGCCTGGATGGTGCGCGCCACGGTGGCCAGCTCATCCCAGGTTTTCGGCGCCGCCAGCTTGTACTTGGCCAGCAAGTCCTTGCGGTAATAGAGGAACATGGCGTCGGCAAAGGCGGGCAGGGCCACGACCTTGTTGTCGACCATATTCGCTTGCTTGTAGGCGGGCAGGTACTGGCCCATGATCTTGTCGCGGTCGGCGCCCAGGTATTTGTCCAGGCTTTCGATCCAGCCGGCCGACGCGTACTGGGCCGGGCGGATGATGTCGATCAGGAACACGTCCAGGGTGGTGTCGCCGGCCGACAGCACCGTGTTCAGGTATTTCTGCTGCAATTCGGACGTGGCGCCGCCCGTTTCCAGGTCGATCTTGACGCCGGGATTGGCTGCCATGAATTTGGCGAACAGTTCGCGCATGACTTCGGGGCGCTCCTGACCGCCGACGAACACCTTGACCGTTTGCGCGTGCGCGCTGGTGGCCAAGCCGGTGGCAAGGACGAAAGTGGCGCCGAGCGCCAGGACGAGGGATTTGATACGCATGATGTTGTCTCCTGTTTTTTTGGAATGGGTATGCCGGTCGTTCGCGGCTTATCGGGAGGGCAGTACCGCGCCCCCTTGCGGATCGAACAGATGGAATTTCTCCATGTCCAGCTGTACCGTTACTTGCTGTCCCGGCGCCAGGGCAAACGTAGGCGGCAGGCGCGCCGTCAATTCGCCCCCTTCGCACTGGAAGATGACCAGGGTTTCCGCGCCCAGCGGTTCGACCACCACCACTGTCGCGGCCAGGGCGGCGCTGGCGGGACTGGCCGCTTCCAGCGTGATGTCTTCCGGACGGATGCCGAATTCCACCGCGCGGCCGTCGAGCTTGCCGCATGCGGCCTGGCGCTCCGGCGGCAGGGCCAGGCGCGCCGCGCCCAGCACGATCTCGGCCTGGCCGGCGCCGTTGCGCGCCACCTTGGCACCGAGGAAGTTCATCGGCGGCGAGCCCGTGAAACCGGCGACGAATTTCGACACGGGTTCGTTGTAGATCTGGTCCGGCGTGCCGACCTGCATGATGTTGCCGCCGGACAGCACGACGATGCGCTCGGCCAGGGTCATCGCCTCGACCTGGTCATGCGTGACGTAAATGGTGGTGGCGCCTATGCGCTGGTGCAATTTCTTCATTTCCGTGCGCATTTCCGAGCGCAGCAGGGCGTCCAGGTTCGACAGCGGCTCATCGAACAGGAACAGCTTGGCCTGGCGCACGATGGCGCGGCCCATGGCCACGCGCTGGCGCTGGCCGCCGGACAGGGCGCGCGGCTTGCGGTCGAGTAAATGGTCGATTTTCAGGATGGTGGCGGCGGCGCGCACGCGCTGTTCGATTTCCGCCTTCGGGAACTTGCGCAGTTTCAAGCCAAAGCCCAGGTTGTCGAACACGGACTTGTGCGGATACAGCGCATAGTCCTGGAACACCATGGCGATATCGCGCTCGCGCGGCGGCAAGTCGTTGACGACCTGTCCCTCGATGGAGATGGTGCCGCCCGTGATCGATTCCAGGCCCGCGACCATGCGCATCAATGTTGATTTTCCGCAACCCGAAGGGCCCACGAAGACGACGAACTCGCCTTGCTTGATTTCCAGGTCGATGCCATGAATGACTTCGACGCCGTTGTCGTACTTCTTGACGACCTTTTCCAGTTTTACACCTGACATGCTTGTCTCCAAAAGATGCGAATGACGCGTCTGAGCGCGTTACGTGCGTTGCAACAATGTGTTGCAACAGAACAATTAGTAGGCGCCCGTGTCGAGGGCTTTCGCCAGCGACGGTTTCAGGGCCGTGATAAAGGCGTTGGCCTGGCGCATCATCATGCCCATGTCCGAAGCGATGGCCACGTAGTCATAGCCGTAATGGATGAAAGTGTGCACCATTTCCGGCGAGGGGCCGACAATGCCGATGGGTTTGCCGATGGCGCGGGCGCGGCGGGCCGCGTCGGCGATCGCCGCCTGCACGTCCGGGTGGCCGATATTGCCGATATGGCCCATGGCGGCCGACAGGTCGCCCGGCCCCACGAACAGGGCGTCGACGCCATCGACGGCGGCGATTTCTTCCAGCTGCCCCAGCGCGGCCGGGGTTTCCAGCTGGATAATCGAGAAGACGGCGCCGTTGGCGCGCGTGGCGTAGTCAGGCACGGTGCCATAGCGGCTGGCGCGGTGCATGGCGGCAAAACCGCGCGTGCCGGGAATGGCCTGGCCCGGCTGCGGATAGCGGGTGGCGGCCACGGCACTGCGCGCTTCGGCGGCGTTTTCCACGAACGGGAACATCAGGGTTTGCGCGCCGATGTCGAGCGCGCGCTTGATCTGCACCAGGTCGTTCCAGGCCAGGCGCACGACGGGGCAGGCTGGCGTGCCGCCCACGGCTTGCAGGATCTGGTAGGCGTCCTGGTAGTCGATGGGCACGTGTTCCATGTCCAGCACCAGCCAGTCGAAGCCGGCGCAGCCCATGGCTTCGGCCGTGACGGGCGTGCCGGCCATCAGCCAGCTGCCCAGCGGTACTGCGTTGTCCGCCAGCAAGGCGCGGAAAGGGTTGTCCAGGATATCCATAGTTGTGCTCTCTATATAGGTAGGGAAGGCGGCGGCGTCAGAAAATCGGCGGCTCCGGCGTGGCGGCGTTGCCCAGCAAGAAGTCCAGGTCGCAGCCCTGGTCCGCCTGCGTCACGTGCTCCATGTACAGCTTGGTGTAGCCGCGTGCATATTTCTGCGCCGGCGCCTGCCATTCGGCGCGGCGGCGCGCCAGTTCCTCGTCCGTCACATCCATGTTCAGGCTGCGCGCGGCGATGTCCAGTTCGATCATGTCGCCGTTGCGCACGAGGGCCAGCGGGCCGCCGACGGCCGCTTCCGGCGTGACGTGCAGCACGCAAGTGCCGTAATGGGTGCCGCTCATGCGCGCGTCGGAGATGCGCACCATGTCGCGTATGCCTTGCTGCAGCAGCTTTTTCGGCACGGGCAGATTGCCCCATTCCGGCATGCCGGGCGCGCCGATGGGGCCGCCATTGCGCAGGATCAAGACCGTGTTTTCATCGATATCCAGGTCGGGCGCGTGGATCTGCGCCAGCATTTCCGCGTTCGAGTCGAACACGAGGGCGCGCCCCCGGTGTTTGGCGAACTTCGGGTTGGCGGCCGACGGCTTGATGACGGCGCCGCCGGGACACAGGTTGCCGCGCAGCACGGCCAGCGCCGCGCCGTCGGCCACCGGCTGCGACACCTTGCGGATGACGCTGTCGTCCAGGCAGACGGCGTCGGCGATGTTCTCGCCCAAGGTACGGCCCGTCACGGTCAAGGCCGTCAAGTCCAGCTGCGGCATGATTTCCTTGAGCAGGGCCGGCATGCCGCCCGCATAGAAGAAATCTTCCATCAGCTTGTCGCCGGACGGGAAGAGGTTGGCGATGACGGGCACTTTTTGCGCCATCGCATCCATTTCATCGAGCGACAGGGCCAGGCCGGCGCGCCCGGCGATGGCGACCAGGTGGATGGCCGCGTTGGTCGAGCCGCCGAGCGCCATATAGGCGGCCACGCCATTCGACAGCGCGGCGCGGGTGAAGAAGCGCGACGGCTTCAAGTCTTCCCACACCATGCCGACGATGCGCTCGCCGCATTGCGAAGCCATGCGCACGTGGTTGGCGTCCATGGCGGGAATGCTGGTGGCGCCCGGCAAGGTAAAGCCCATGGCTTCGACGATGGACGTCATGGTGGACGCCGTGCCCATGGTGTTGCAGGTGCCGGGCGAGCGCGTCATCTTCGCTTCCAGCTTGATCCACTCGGGCTTGGCGATGTCGCCGGCCACGTAGTCGTCCCAGAATTTCTTGGTATGCGTGCCCGCGCCCACGCTCTGGCCACGGTAGCGGTCGTTGAGCATGGGGCCGGCGGGGCAGAAGATGGCGGGGATGTCCATGCTGATGGCGCCCATCAGCATGCCGGGCGTCGTCTTGTCGCAGCCGCCGAGCAGCACGGCGCCGTCGATGGGTAGCGAGCGCAGCAGTTCTTCCGTTTCCATGGCGAGGAAGTTGCGGTAGATCATGGTGGTGGGCTTGACCATCACTTCGCCCAGCGACAGGGCCGGCAGTTCGACGGGGAAGCCGCCGGCCAGCAGGATGCCCCGTTTGACGGCTTCGGCCCGTTCGCGCAGGTGCGAGTGGCACGGCGACAGGTCGCTCCAGGTATTGATGATGGCGATGACGGGGCGGTCGAGGAATTCCTCGCGGCGCAGGCCCATCTGCTGCAGGCGCTGGCGGTGGGCGAACGAGCGCATGTCGTCTGGGGCCAGCCAGCGCTGGCTGCGCAGGGATTCCAGCGTGCGGCGGGAGGTAGCGGAGCTCAATGTGTGTCCTTTTTGGTTGCCTGGTGCGCTGCGTATGGCGTTCCAGTGCGGCTGTCTCGGGTCTTGCCTGCGGCCTTTGTTAGCGCTAACATTGCAAGTACAGCGAAATATAATTTGAATCGCAGGGGGCTGTCAACAGATTTAATGCAGGGAGAATGCGCGCCGGCTGGCATCTTGCCGCGCGCAGCCATTACACTATCGGCATGATTTCATTGGCACCAATTTCCACAGTGGAATTTCTGCGGCCCGGCCGGTACGCCGCGGCGCAGCGGCGCCACGCTGGCATCCCCTGTGCCGCCGGCCATGGCATGATGCATGGTGATCACCGATTTTTGAGAAGGCAGTACCCATGAACGACCCAGTACGCAAGCGGCGTGGCCTCGGCCGCAGCACCGTGTTCGATGTGGCCAAATTGGCACAGACCTCGGCCATTTCCGTGTCGCGCTATTTCAAGGAGCCGGACCGCGTGTCGCAGGAAACGCGCGAGCGCATCAAGAGCGCCATCGACCAGCTCGGCTACATCCGCAACGAGGCGGCCGGCGGCCTGGCGTCGACCCAGGGCCGCATCGTGGGCGCCATCGTGCCCAGCGTGTCGAACTCCATCTTTGCGGAAACCATCCAGGGCTTGTCGACCACCTTGTCGCAGCACAATTACCAGTTGCTGCTGGCCACCCACGATTACTCGATCGAGACGGAAGAGAAGGTGGTGCGCGCCTTTCTCGGCTGGTCGCCGCGCGCGCTGGTGCTGACGGGCGCCGACCACAGCGCCGCCACGGAAACCTTGCTGGCCGGCTTGCAGATTCCCGTCATCGAAACGTGGGATATCCGCCCCGAGCGGCCGTATCCGCAAATCGGTTTTTCGCATATCGCCACGGGGCGCGACATGACCTTGTATTTGCACGCGCAAGGCTACCGGCGCATCGTCTACGTCGACAGCGGCATCGGCAGCGATTTCCGCGCGCGCAAGCGGGCCCAGGGCTATGAGGAAACCATGCAGCAGCTGGGTTTGCGTCCGGAAATCGTGCAAGCGTCGGTGACGGCGCCGCTCGACGCGGGCGGGCAGGTATTCAGCGAGCAAATGGCGCGCGCCGAGCGTCCCGACGCCCTGTTTTTTGCCAACGACAACATGGCTGCCGGGGCCATCTATGAAGCGGCGCGCCTGGGCATCCGCATTCCCGAGCAATGCGCGGTGGCGGGCTTTGGCGACTTCCCGTTCTCGGAAAAACTCATGCCGGCGCTGACGACGATCCGCGTGCCCCGCTATGACATCGGCCGGCTGGCCGCGCAAGCCATCCTGCAGCGCCTGGGCGAAGTGGACGAGGGCGCGGCGCCGCCGGCCCTGGCGCCGCTGGCCTACCAGCTGATTGCGCGGGCCAGCGCTTGAGATGCCCCGGCTGCGACAGATATTGATGAATCATATTTCCATCATCACAACATGCAATTGGCTTGATATGCTGCGATGCGGCATCATTCATCTGTCTCCTCTACTTCCTCACAGGAATTAGATTCAGCCCGCTCCCGCAGCGGGCTTTTTTTTGCCCCGCCGGTGTTCGAGCATGTATTCACATGAGTGGCAATAATGGATGTATGAAGTTTTACCATTATTTTTCATGGATGAAAGCCACTATGATGTATTCATACTTCACTAGGAGGCACTACCGCCATGACCGTCACGACACATAATCTGGGCTACCCGCGCATCGGCGCCAAACGCGAACTGAAATTTGCCCTGGAAGATTACTGGAAGGGCGGCAGCACCTTGGCCGCGCTGGAAGGGCAGGGCGCCGAATTGCGCCAGCGCCACTGGCAAGACCAGAATGCGCTGGACCTGGCGCCCGTCGGCGACTTTTCCTTCTACGACCAGGTGCTGGACTTGAGCTTTACGCTCGGCAACCTGCCGCAGCGCGTGCGCGGCCTGACTGGCGCGGCGCTCGATAACTATTTCCGCGTGGCCCGCGGCCGCTCGGCCAGCGACAGCGATTGCAGCTGCGTCCACGCCGGTGAAATGACGAAATGGTTCGACACCAATTATCACTACATCGTGCCGGAATTTTCGGCCGGCACGCAATTCAAGCTCGACAGCAGCCGCCTGTTGCAGCAACTGGCGCAGGCGCGCCAGCTGAATGTAAAGGCCAAGCCCGTGCTGATCGGGCCCGTCACCTATTTGTGGCTGGGCAAGGCCAAGGACGATTCCGACAAGCTGGCGCTGCTGCAAGGCTTGCTGCCCGTCTACGTGCAGTTGCTGCAGGAACTGGCCGCGCAGGGTGTGGAGTGGGTGCAGATCGACGAGCCGATACTCGTCACGGAACTGGGCGGCGCCTGGCAGCAGGCGCTCGTCACGGCCTACGCTGCCTTGAGCAAGGTCAACAGCGTCAAACTGCTGCTGGCCACGTACTTCGGCAAGCTGCAAGACAACCTGGCGCTGGCGTGCACGCTGCCCGTGCAGGGCTTGCACCTGGACGCCGTCAACGCCCGCGAGGAAGTCGAGCAAGTGATCGCCCAATTGCCAAGTTCGAGCGTCTTGTCGCTGGGCGTGGTGAACGGCCGCAATATCTGGAAGACGGATTTGACCGAGGTGCTGGCGTGGCTGGAACCCGTGCACGCCAGGCTGCAGTCGCGCCTGTGGATCGCGCCGTCGTGTTCCCTGCTGCACGTGCCCGTCGACCTGGACAGCGAACAAAAGCTCGATGCCGATATCCAATCCTGGCTGGCCTTTGCCCGTCAAAAGCTCGATGAAGTGCACACCATCGCCAGCGCCCTGAACCAGGGCCGCGCCTGCGTGCAAGCGGCGCTGGATGCTAATCATGCGGCCGTGCAAGCGCGCCGCCAGTCGCCGCGCGTGCATAATCCCCAAGTCAAGGCGGCCGTGGCCCGCATCGACGCCAGCCTGGGCCAGCGCGCCAGCGGCTATGCCGCGCGCGCCGCCAAGCAAGCCGCGCTGCTGCAACTGCCGCTGTACCCGACGACGACCATCGGCTCGTTTCCGCAGACGGCGCCAATCCGCCAGGCCCGCAGCCAGTTCCGCAGCGGCCAGCTGGACGAAGCCGGCTATAAACAGCTGATGCAGGCGGAAATCGCCCATTGCGTGCAGGAACAGGAAAGCCTGGGCCTGGACGTCTTCGTGCACGGTGAAGCGGAACGCAACGACATGGTGGAATACTTCGGCGAACAGCTTGACGGCTATGCCTTCAGCCAGTTCGGCTGGGTGCAATCATACGGTTCGCGCTGCGTGAAACCGCCCATTTTGTTCGGCGACATCAGCCGCCCGCGCGCCATGACGGTCGAGTGGAGCACCTATGCCCAGTCGCTGACGGACAAGCCGATGAAAGGCATGCTGACGGGGCCCGTCACCATCCTGAACTGGTCCTTCGTGCGCGACGACCAGCCCCGTTCCGTGTCGTGCCACCAGCTGGCGCTGGCCATACGCGCCGAGGTGCAGGACCTGGAACAGGCCGGCATCTGCGTGATACAGATCGACGAAGCGGCATTGCGCGAAGGCTTGCCGCTGCGCAAGTTGCAATGGGCCGAGTACCTGCGCTGGGCCGTCGAATCGTTCCGCATCACGGCCAATGGCGTGGCCGACGAAACGCAGATCCACACGCACATGTGCTATTCGGAATTCAACGACATCATCGCGCAGATCGCCGACATGGACGCGGACGTCATCACGATCGAAACGTCGCGCTCCGATATGGAATTGCTGGACGCCTTCGATGATTTTAATTACCCGAACGAAATCGGCCCCGGCGTCTACGATATCCACTCGCCCAACATTCCGAGCCAGGAACAGATGGTCAAGCTGATGCGCAAGGCGGCCGAACGCATCCCCGCGCACCGCCTGTGGGTCAACCCCGATTGCGGCCTCAAGACGCGCGGCTGGAAAGAAGTCATTCCCGCGCTGGCCAATATGGTGGCGGCGGCGAAAACCTTGCGCGGCGACAAGGTCTGAGGATGGCGGGGCAGGGGAGGCCTGTAGAGATATAGCGGGATCGTATTTCTATCATCACAACATGCAATTGGATAATGATGCTGCGATGCGGCATCATTCACCTGTCTCCTCTATCTCCTCCAAGGAAATAGATTCAGCCCGCTTCCGTAGCGGGCTTTTTTTTGCCCGTTTCCATCGGCTGATCGCTTACCATACCTTCACGTAATCCTGCCTTCCAGAAGGAAACCAACGGATGATGCCTCTGTTACGCGCCGCCGGCATGCTCGCGCTGATGGCGCTTGGCGCCTGCTCGGCGGAAAAGCACCCGCTCGACCGCCATCTGGCCCAGTTGCGTCCGGTCACGGTCGCAGCGTTGCCCGACATGGGGTGGCCGGCCGGCACGGCGCTGTGCCCGCTGGGTCTTTATCAGAGCGAGCTGAGCGAATCGGCGCCTCATGCAGACCGCGTCAACGCCTTCCTGAAGCAAAAGCAGTTTCTGGGGGATGAAGGCCATTGGTCGCTCATCGTCGTCAAGCCGTTGCCGGCGAGGGGCGCTGGTATCGAGCAACTGTTTTTCAAGCGTGCAGACTATGACGTGCTCAATGATCCGCAAGTCATCGCGCGCGATGCGCAGACCGTGCCGGGAGGGTTTGCGCCGCAGACTTGCGTAAGCGTGGAGCAAGCCCGCGTGCTGGTGACGCGCGAACAACGATCGCATCGAAAACTCATCATTTTCGGAACGTCCTAGGTCAGATATTGATGAAACATATTTCCATCATCACAACATGCAATTGGATTTATATGTTGCGATGCGGCATCATTGCACCTGTCTCCTCTACTTCCTCACAGGAATTAGATTCAGCCCGCTCCCGCAGCGGGCTTTTTTTTGCCCGTTTTACATGCACAAAGCTGCGCACGCTTGCTTGCCATCATCGCCATCGTGTTGCTTTTGTGCATGCTAAACTGGGCCTTCCCCAGACCAAGGTTGCCTGATGCTTCAATTATTTCGCCACACGCTGGAGTCCACGCCCATCCTCGCCCTGTTTCTCGTCATCGGCGCCGGTTATGCGCTGGGGCGCATCAGCGTGTTCGGCTTTTCGCTGGGCGTGGGCGGCGTGCTGTTCGCGGGGCTGGCGCTGGGCGCGTTTGCTCCCGGTGCCGTGCCGCCGCCGATGGTCGGCTCCATCGGATTGCTGCTGTTTCTGTATGGCATAGGCGTGCAGTATGGCGTGCAGTTTTTCGCCGGCTTGCGCGGCGCGGGGCAGAAACATAACCTGATCGCCTTTGCCGCCGTCATGGGCGGCCTGGCCGTGTCCGTCTGGGGCGGGCAGTGGATCGATATCTCGCTGCGCATGGCCAGCGGCGTGTTTGCCGGCGCCATGACCAGCACGGCCGCCCTGCAGGCGGCGCTGGAAGCGTCGCACGGCAATGGCGACGCGGCCGTCGGCTATGCCGTCGCGTACCCGTTCGGCGTGGTCGGCCCCATGCTGGGCCTGTACCTGGCGGGGCGCATATTAAAACCCGTGCTGACGCCGCCGCCGGCGCCCATCGTCGTGTCCGAAATTACCATCGATGAAGCGAAATTGGCGGGTGCGGCCCTGTCCGAACTGGCCGATGGCCCCCTGGCGGGCGTGCAGGTGATCGGCGTGCGCCAGGGTCACCAGAACCGCTTGCCCGATCCGGGCCTCGTGCTCGGCGTTGGCGATGCGCTGATGGTGTCGGGCACGGTGGCGGGCGTCGAAGCGGCGCGCACGGCGCTGGGCCACCTGGACCCGGGCCGGCTGATGAAGGACCGCAGCGCGTTCGATGGCACGGAAGTGTTCGTGTCGGATGCGGAAATCGTCGGCGTGCCCCTGGGCGAGCTGAATCTTGGGAAAGATTTTCCCCTGCAGATCGCCTTCATACGCCGCGGCGACGCCATGATCCTGCCGCACCCGTTCCTGACCCTGGAATTCGGCGACAGGGTGATGGCCATTGCACCGGCGAAACATGCGGCCGACGTGCGCAAGCTGTTCGGCAATTCCATCACGGCCACGGCCGAGTTCAGCTATGTGTCGCTGGGCATGGGCATGGTATTGGGTGTATTGCTGGGCCTGGTGCCTATCCCCTTGCCGTGGATAGGCTCGTTCAGCCTGGGCCTGGCGGGCGGTCCGCTGGTGATGGCGCTGATCCTGGGGCGCCTGGGCAGGGTCGGCAAGATCAGCTGGCGCTTGCCGCTGTCGGCCAACTTGGTCATGCGCAACTATGGCTTGACGATTTTCCTCGCCTCCGTCGGCATGGCGTCCGGCTTGCCCTTCGTGCAGCAAGTGGGCGCCGATGGCTTGCCCATGCTGGCGCTGGGGGCCGTGACGGTGCTGGTGGTGGTGGCGCTCGTCGTGATCCTGGGCAAGGTCTTCCTGCGCCTGCCGTTTCCCGAGCTGCTGGGCATCGCGGCCGGCGCCACGGGCAACCCGGCCGTGCTGGTGTTCGCCAACCGCCTGGCCAAGTCGGACCGCCCGAACCTGGGCTATGCCATGATCTTCCCCAGCATGACCATCGTCAAGATCGTGGCCGTGCAGGTGTTGCTGCATTTGTATGGGTGATGGTGGCCAGCGTCAATCGCTTGCAGGGCGAAGTTGCTTGTTGGCCTCAATAAAACGGATGCCAAAAGACAGCAGCAAGGCGGCTGCGGCGCATCCTGCGGCAAGCCACAGGTTGGCTGAGAGGCCCAGCCTGTCCACTGCCTGGCCACCGGTCCACGCCCCGAGCGCAATGCCGATATTGAAGACACCCACATACAGCGCGGCGACGATCTCCACGGCCCGGGGCGCTGCCTTCAGCATCAAGGTCATCAGGCCGACCGATACGCCGCCATAGGCCAGTCCCCAGGCCAGCAACACCATGCCGCCGCCGATGCCGGAATCGCCGATCGCCAGGAACAGCAGCGGCGTGAGCAGCAGGCCGCCCGAGATGGCGATGATGGTAGTCGCCGTGCGCCGCACGGCAACCACGCCCACCAGGAAGTTTCCAATGATGCCCGCGCAGCCATAGGCAAACAGCAGCGCGCCCAGCCATTGCGCATCAAACCCCGACACGGACAGCATTAGCGGGCGCACGAAGGTAAAGGCCATGAAATGGCTGCTTACCAGCAACAGAGTCAGAAGCAGCCCCGCTTGCAACTGCCTGTTGCGCAGCTGTTTGCCGAATTGGCGCCAGGTCGTCGAACCGGTAGCGGGCAGTGCGGGAATGACGGCCAGATGCAGCGCCAGTACCAGGCTGCTGAACAGCGCCATGACGCCGAAGGCCCAGCGCCATCCCGCAACGTCGCCGATTTGTGCGCCTAGCGGCACGCCCAGCACGGAGGCTGCCGCCACGCCACCGAAGATGATCGACGTTGCCAGGCCGGTCGAGCGGGCAGGAACCAGGCGGGAAGCGAGGCCGCCGGCGATGGCCCAGATGCCACCCATGCAAAAACCGACGAGCACACGGGCAGCCAGCATCCACGCCATATTTTGCGCCAGGGCCGAGGCAATGTTCGCGATCACCAATAGTGTCAGCAAACCACAGAGAATCTTGCGCCGGTCCAGGCTGCCTGATGCGACCACGACCAGCGGCGCGAACAAGGCCGCCAGCAATGCTGGCAGCGAGATCATCAGGCCGGCGGTTCCCGTGGAGGTGTCCAGCGTGTCTGCAATCGGCGTCAACAGGCCGACCGGGAGCATTTCCGTCGTCACGACCGAAAAGGTGGCCATGCCGACAGCCCCGACCGCCAGCCACGGGTGGCGGACACGGGGTTGTGCGGCAGCGCAGGCAGACGTACTCATGGTTCATATCCTTCATGTGATCATTCGATAAACGGCGCATGCCCTGCTTGCAACGGAGGTGCATCAAAGTGATAATACATACAGCGCGTATGAATAGTATATATACATACGTAATGAATGTAAATAATCATACGCTGCGTATGTAAGGAGCAAGCAATGGTTCGCCGCACCCGTGTGGAAATGGAAGAAACCCGTGCATCGTTGCTGGCCACGGCCCGCAAAGTGTTTAGCGAGCGCGGCTATGCCGACACATCGATGGACGACCTCACCGCGCAGGCAGGGCTGACGCGTGGCGCCCTGTATCATCACTTCGGCGACAAGAAGGGCTTGCTGCTGGCCGTGGTGGAGCAGCTCGATGCGGAAATGGATGGCCGCCTGCAAGCCATCTCCGACAGCGCCGCAGACTCGTGGGAAGGCTTTCGCCAGCGCTGCCGTGCCTATCTGGAGATGGCCCTGGAGCCGGAAATTCAGCGCATCGTCTTACGTGATGCCAGGGCAGTCCTCGGTGGCGCTTCACCGGATTCGCAGCGCCATTGCCTCGACTCGATGCAAAAGCTGATCCAGCAGCTGATTCAGCAAGGCATCGTGGTCGACGCTTGCCCACAGGCATTGGCTTCGTTGATCTACGGCAGCCTGGCAGAAGCGGCGTTCTGGATCGCAGACGGTGACGAAGGCAATGCGCGCCTGATAAAAGGAGTGGCGGCGTTGGAATTGCTGCTGCGGGGGATGTTGCTTCAAAGGTAATTGTGTACAGTGGCAATCTCGCCAGAAGCGGACACGTCTGGAGACGTGGATGAGGATATTGAGCAGGGTTGGACTTATATAGACATGGAGGAAAAATATGCAAGTCAAGCGTATCGTTGCAAATTTCCCGGCGTCGGATCCGGGCCTGGCGCGGACTTTTTACCAGGACGTGCTGGGTCTGAGCCTGTTGATGGACCATGGCTGGATCATGACGTATGGTTCGCAAAGCGAGATGAGCGTGCAAGTGAGCTTCGCGACGCAAGGCGGCTCGAACACCGCTGTGCCCGACCTTTCCATAGAAGTCGATGACGTGGATGCCGCATTGTCACGCATGCGTGGAGCAGGGTTTCCCATTGAATATGGTCCTGCCGATGAACCTTGGGGTGTCAGGCGGTTTTTCGTGCGCGACCCTTTCGGCAAGCTCATTAATATCCTGTCGCACATATAGGTGAAGTGCCTGCGGCAGCAGGCAGTCAATTCCGCCCGCTTCCCTCGCGCGCCAGCCTTTGTAAAACCCCTGGCGCCGCTCCCAATCTGTTGTACAATCATTGAGAACGGTCGTGCTTTTTTGTGCGCTGAGCTTCCTTGCGTGCAGTCATCACGGCAACCGATAAGAACAAGGAGACAGACATGGACCTGCATTACACGGCCGGGGAGACGGCGTTCCGCGACACGGTGCGCGCCTTCCTCGACACCCATTTGCCGGCGGACTTGCAGCGCAAGGTGCGCCAGCATCTGCGCCTGAACCGCGATGATTACGTGCGCTGGCACAAGATTGTCGCAAAGCAAGGCTGGGCCGCGCCGGCCTGGCCCGTCGAACATGGCGGCACGGGCTGGACGGCCGTGCAGCGCCACATCTGGGAAGACGAGTGCGCGCGCGCCGCCACGCCGCCCATCCTGCCCTTCGGCGTCAACATGGTGGCGCCCGTCATCATGGCCTTCGCCAACGCCGAACAAAAAGCATATTATCTGCCGCGCATCCTCAACTGCGACGACTGGTGGTGCCAGGGCTACTCCGAGCCGGGCGCCGGTTCCGACCTCGCTTCCCTGAAAACCACGGCCCAGCGCGATGGCGACCATTACATCGTCAATGGCCAGAAAACCTGGACGACCCTGGGCCAGCACGCGGACATGATCTTTTGCCTGGTGCGCACGGATAGCACGGTGCGCAAGCAGGAAGGCATCAGTTTCCTGTTGATCGACATGAAAACGCCGGGCATCACCGTGCGTCCCATCATCATGCTCGATGAAGAGCATGAAGTGAACGAAGTCTTCTTCGACAACGTGCGCGTGCCCGTCGGCAACCTGGTGGGCCAGGAAAACAGGGGCTGGACCTACGCCAAGTATCTGCTGGGACACGAGCGCACGGGCATCGCCGCCGTCGGCCGCTCCAAGCGCGAATTGACTTTCCTCAAGCAACTGGCCATGCAGCAGACCAAGCGCGGCGCGCCGCTGCTGCACGATGCCGCCTTCGCCGCCAAGGTCGCTACCCTGGAAATCGAATTGATGGCGCTGGAAATGACGGTCTTGCGCGTCATCAGCGATGAAGGCAAGGGGCCGGGACCGCAGGCGTCGATGCTGAAGGTGCGCGGTTCGGAACTGCAGCAGCAGCTGACGGAACTGATGGTGGAAGCCATCGGCCCGCAAGCCTTGCCCTTCGATCCCGCTTTCCTCGATGGCGGCGCGCCGCACAGTGCCGCCGGCGACGACCTGGCAGCGCCGCTGGCCGCGTATTACTTCAATTACCGCAAGACATCGATCTATGGCGGCTCGAATGAAATCCAGAAAAATATCATCACGCAGATGATCCTGGGCCTGTAAGCCAGAAGGAGACGACATGGACTTCCATTTTAATCAGGAACAGCAGCAATTCGCCGATGCGCTCCGGCGCTGGGTCGACAAGGATTACTCGTTTGAAACGCGCAAGCAGATCGTCCACTCGGCCACGGGCGTCTCAAGCGCTGCCTGGGCCACCCTGGCCGAGCTGGGCATGACGGCCTTGCCGCTGCCGGCCGCGGCGGGCGGCTTCGACGGCACGGCCGTGGACATGCTGCTGGTGATGCAGGAACTGGGGCGCGGCCTCGTGGTCGAACCGTATTTCGCCACGGTGCTGGGCGCGCGTTTCCTCACGTTGGCGGGCGGTCATGACGCCGTGCTGGAGCAGGTGGCCAGCGGCAGCCTGAAGCTCGCGTGCGCGCTGGGCGAACGCCAGTCGCGTCACGATCTGCACGACATCGCCACCACGGCAACCGCCAGCGGCGACGGTTTCGTGCTGGACGGCGAGAAAACCGTCGTCATCCACGGTGCGCAGGCGGATTCCCTGATCGTTTCCGCGCGCAGCGGCGGCGGCCAGGACGGCACGGACGGCATTTCGCTGTTCCTCGTGCCTGTGGATGCGCCGGGTGTGACCGTGCGCGACTGCCGCACCATCGACGGCCAGCGCGCCGCCACCGTCACCCTCGTGCAAGTGGTGCTGGGGCATGACGCGCTGATCGGCCAGGCGGGGCAGGGCTGGGCCGTGCTGGACGCGGCCGTCGATTACGGCGCCGCCCTGCTGTGCGCGGAAGCCGTGGGCGCCATGGACGCCATCTTCGCCGCCACGCTCGAGTATCTGAAGACGCGCCAGCAGTTCGGCGCGCCGATCGGCAAGTTCCAGGCCCTGCAGCACCGCATGGCCGACATGTTCATCCACCTGGAGCAGGCGCGCTCGATGGCCATGCTGGCAGCCGCCAAGGTCGACAGCGCCGACGCGGCCGAGCGGCGACGCACGGTGTCCGCCGCCAAGGCGAGGGTGGGCCTTGCCGCCACCTTTGTCGGCCAGCAAGCCGTGCAATTGCATGGCGGCATGGGAGTGACGGACGAATTGCCTGCCGCCCACCATTTCAAGCGCCTCTCCATGATCGCCCTGACCCTGGGCGACGTGGAGCACCATATCGAGCGCTTTATCGCCCAGCCGGGCTTTTTGCCGACGGAGACCGCATGACCGCATTGACCGGAATCAAACCCAAGCACTGGTATTTCGAAGATTTTACGCAAGGCCTGGAAATCGACCTGGGCCAGCGCCACGTGACGGAGCGGGAAATCATCGCCTTCGCCACGGATTTCGATCCGCAGCCGTTCCACGTCGACCATGCGGCCGCTGAAAAAACCATCTTCAAGGGCGTTATCGCCAGCGGCTGGCACACGTGCGGCATGATGATGCGCCTGGTGGTGGATAACCTGCTCAAGCACTCGTCCAGTATGGGCTCGCCCGGCCTGGACAGCATCCGCTGGCTCAAGCCCGTGCGCGCGGGCGACACCTTGCAGCTGACCTACCAGGTCAAGGAAGTGCGCCCATCCACGTCGAAACCGGACCGCGGCATCGTCATTTCCGTGTGGAGCGTGCGCAACCAGCATGGCGAAGTGGTGACGACGGTGGAGGGCATGGGCATGTTCGGCCGCCGCCCGGCGGAGCCAGCGGAGCAACACCATGCGTGATATCGCCGGCATCGCAGGTTTCCAGGCCCTGGCGGGACAGCACGTGGCCGTTTCCGACTGGCTGACCATTACCCAGCAGCGCATCGACACCTTTGCCGACGCGACGGACGACCATCAGTGGATCCACGTCGACGCGGAGCGCTGCGCGCGCGAGTCGCCGTACGGCTGCACCGTGGCGCACGGTTTCTTGACCTTGTCCCTGTTGCCCGCCATGCTGCAGGGGGCCTTGCACATGGCCGGCATCCGCATGGCCATCAATTATGGGCTCAACAAGGTGCGCTTCCCCGCGCCCGTGCCCGTGAACAGCCGCCTGCGCGCGCGCCTCGACATCCTCTCCGTCGACGACTTGCCGGAAGGAGCGCAAGTCAACTGGGCCGTCACCATGGAGCGGGAAGGCGACACGAAACCCGTGTGCGTGGCGGAGTTTTTGATGCGCTGTTATCCCTGAGCAGCAAGTTGAACCGGCTTCGCTGGCCGGCAGGCAGTCGTGCGCTTCTGCGCGTGCACCAGGTGTACGCTGGTGGCGCGCCGGCGGTTTCCGGCGAAGGAGGCGATGATGTCCAACAAGGCAAACAGTGGAAATAGCGGCGCCGGCAAGGGCGCCACGGGCAGCGGCAAGGCGGCCGCCGGGGGCGGCGGCGCTACGGGCAGAGGTCCTGGCCCGGGAAATGCAGGCGGCTGGCCCAGCACGACGGGACGGCCATCGGGGACCAATCGTTCCAATGCCGCGCCGGCAAGGAGCCGCTAGCCTGCTCACTCATCTTCCCTCACTCCTCTTCCGACGCGCAATACCTGTCCCGCCCCGTATGCTTGGCGCGGTACAGCAGGGCGTCGGCGGCGCGGATCAGGGTGCTGGGGTCCATGCCTTCCGTGGGCATGACGCTGGCCATGCCCAGGCTGACGGTGACGTGCGGGCCGACGCTCGATTTGGCGTGCGGAATGTCCAGCGCGCGCACTTCGTCGAGGATGCGCTGGGCCACCACTTCGGCGCCGTCGCGCGTTTCCTGCGGCAGCAGGATGATGAATTCCTCGCCGCCATAGCGCGCCAGCAGGTCGGGCGGGCGCACGGCGCAGCGGCGCAGGGCGGCGCTCACCTGCTGCAGGCACAGGTCGCCCGCCTGATGGCCATACGTATCGTTGTAATCCTTGAAATGGTCGATATCGGCCATGATGATGGCCATCGGCACGCCGTCGCGCGCGCAGCGCCGCCATTCGCTGTCCATCGTGTCGTTGAAGCTGCGCCGGTTGGCCACGCCCGTGAGCGAATCCGTCAGCGACAGTTCGCGCATGGCGTCGGCCTGCCGCTTGATGGTCAGCTGGCTGCGCACGCGGGCGCGCACGACGGCCGCGTTGAACGGTTTCGTGATGAAATCGACGGCGCCCGCTTCCAGCGCCCGCGTCTCGTCCTCGGGCTGGTTCAGGGCCGTGACGAAGATGACGGGGATGGCGCTCAGCAGGGCCGATTCGCGCAGCGCGCTGCACACGGCGTAGCCATCCATGCCGGGCATGACGGCGTCGAGCAGGATCAGGTCCGGCAGTTGATTATGCGCAATTTCCAGCGCCTTCACACCGCTCAGGGCGAACAGCACGTCGTGCTCCTCGCGCAGCAGCTGGTGCAGGATCTGGATGTTTTCCATGGCGTCATCGACGATGAGGATGCGCCCGTTCATGGCAAGGTTGGTCCAGCTCACTTGTTTTCCTCTCGTTTCAGCTGATCGAGCACGAGTTCTTCCGCCTCGGCAAAATTCAGCGTTTCAATCGCATGTGCCATCGCCAGCGCCGCTTCCCGGTCTGACTGTTGCAGGGCGGGGTGCAGCGCGTGAAATTGCGCCAGCGCTTTCAGGTTGTTGTTGCGGATCAAAACCAGCAATTCGGCCAGGCCGGCGTGCAGATCGACGGGCCCGCTGCCGGGCGCGGCCGCCGCCGGCTGGCCGCGCCGCAGGGGCGAAGGCAGGGTGCGCGCCGCTTCGATGACTTCGGCCATCGCCTGTTCCAGGCGGCCCAGCATGGCGGACGTGGCGTGCGATTGCCCCGTTTTCAGCGTTTTCTCCGTCTCGGCGGCCAGGCTGGCGATGTGCGTGGCGCCCAGGTTGGCCGCCACGCCGCACACGCGGTGCAGCAGCTGCGCCGCCTGCTGCGCCTGGCCGGCGGCCAGCAGGCGGCGCGTTTCCTCGACGGCGTCGCCTTGCGAATTCTCAAAGCGCTTGAGCAGGGCCAGGAAGGCGCCGTAGTCGCCGCCGAAGCGGTGCAGGGCCGCCGCCAGGTCGATGCCGGGCACCGTGGCGGGCAAGTCCAGCGTCCGCGCGACGGCGTCGGCTGCCGGCACGGCGCTGTCGCCCCCCAAGGGCGCCGGCACCAGCCGGGTCAGTGTCTGTATCATCTCGTCAACGTCGATGGGCTTGGCCACATGCGCATTCATGCCGCTGGCGATGGCGCGCAGGCGGTCTTCGTCCATGGCATTGGCCGTCATGGCGATGATGGGCAAGTCCGGCAAGCCCAGGGCGCGGATGGCCAGGGTGGCGTCGTAGCCGTTCATGACGGGCATCTGCAAATCCATCAGCAGCACGTCCCAGGCGTCCGGCGTGCTGGTGAGCAAGTCGACGGCCAGTCGGCCGTTGGCGGCCACGGTCACGCGCGCGCCCGAGTGCAGCAGGATGTACTGCGCCACTTCCTGGTTGATTTCATTGTCTTCCACCAGCAGCACGCGCATGCCGGTGAGCAAACCCGACAAGGGCGTGGACACGGGCAGCGCCGAAGGGGTGCTGCGGCCTTCGCGCACGGCCGTCACGGCCGCCAGCAGGCGCGCCGGGGTGGCCGGCTTTGAAACGATGCCGGCCAGCATCAGGCTGTCGGCCAGGCGTTCGAGGTTTTCGCTATCCTGGTCGGCCACCAGCATGATCACGGGCGGCAGCACCAGGCGTTCGTCGGCGCGCGCCTCGGTGAGCATGGAAATGCCATCGATGCCGGGCATGGCCGCGTCGAGCAGCACCAGGTCCGCCGCCGGCCCGCCGCTGGCGTGGGCGCGCAGCAGGGCCAGGCCGGCCGCGCCGCTGTCGGCGCTGCGGCTGTGCCAGCCCTGCGCCGCGCACCACTCTTCCAGCATGGCGCGCACGCTGGCGTTGTCGTCGATGATCAGCAGCGACTGGACCCTGGGCGCGCTCTTGCCGGGCGGTTCGGGCGGCGGCGCCACCTTGTCGAAGCGGCAGCGGAAGCGGAAGTCGGAGCCCTTGCCCAGCGTGCTTTTCACGCTGAGGGTGCCGCCCATCAATTCCACCATGCGCCGGCAGATGGCCAGCCCCAGTCCCGTGCCCCCATATTTGCGGCTGGTGCCGCTGTCGCCCTGGGAAAACGCGTCGAAGATGCGTTCCTGCTCGGCCGCGCCGATGCCGATGCCCGTGTCGCGCACGGAAAATTCGAGGGTGGCGCTGGCCGCATCCTCGGCCACCTTGTCGATCGACAACACCACTTCGCCATGCGAGGTGAACTTGACGGCGTTGCCCATCAGGTTGATGAGGATTTGCTCCACGCGCAGGGCGTCGCCGATCAGTTCGTCCGGCACGCCGGGGGCGAGCACGAACACGGGTTCCACGCCGCGCGCCCAGGCGCTGCTGGCCAGCAACACGCCCACGCTGCCCAACATGCGTTCGAGCTGGAAGCGGCGCTGTTCCAGCACCATCTGTCCCGCCTCGATCTTGGAAAAATCGAGCACGTCATTGACGATATTGAGCAGCGACTGCGTCGCCATCTGGATCTTGCCCACATAGCTGCGTTCGCGCCGTTCCAGCGGCGACTCTTCCAGCAGGCGCGCCAGGCCGATGATGGCGTTCATCGGCGTGCGGATTTCATGGCTCATGTTGGCGACGAATTCGCTTTTCGCGACGCTGGCGGCCTCGGCCTTGTCGCGCGCGCGCACCATTTGCTCGTTGAGTTCATGCAGGCGCAATTCCGTGCGCTTGAGTTCGGAAACGTCCGAGGCCAGCACGAAGAAGCCGCGCACGCCGCCGCCGTCGTCGAAATCGGGGATGTAATTGGTCCACGTGTGGCACACCTGGCCGCCGGGATCGAGCAGGTCGCGCTCGAAGCTTTGCGGCCGGCCCGCCAGCACGCCCTCGACGTGGGGCGCATACACGTCGAACAGTTCCTGCCCCAGCAATTCGCTCATGTGGATGCCGGCCAGTTCGGCGCTGCTGCGGCCAAACCATTCGTTATAGAATTTATTTGCAAATCGGCAACGCAAATCGGCGCCCCAGTACGACACCATGCCGGGCAGGTTGTCGGTGACGGTGCGGATGAAGCGTTCGTTCTGTTCCAGGCGCCAGGTGGTGGCGTGCAGCACCTCGGTGGCGCGCTTGCGTTCCGTGATGTCGATCGATACCCCCAGCACATGGCTGGCGCGCCCCGCATCGTCGCGCAAGACCACCTTGCGCGTGGTGAAGTGGCGCGTGGTGCCGTCGGCCGTATTGATCGCTTCCTGTTCGATTTCCACCATCTGCCCCGTGGCCAGCAGCTTGCGGTCGGCGCTGACGAAGGCGGACGCCTGCTGCGGCGGGAAGAAATCGTGGTCCGTCTTGCCCAGCAATTGCTCGCGCGAGCGTCCCAGGGTCAGTTCCGCGTGGCGGTTGACCATTTCAAAGCTCAGCTTGTCGGCGCGCTTGACGAAGACCATGGCCGGGATGTTTTCGATAATGGTGCCAAACAGGTGTTTCGAGCGGCGAAATTCCGCTTCGCTGCGCTTGCGCTCGCTAATGTCCAGCCACAGGCCCGATACGCCCAGCAATTGCTGTTCCGGGCCGAAGATCGGGTGGTACGAGACGATCCAGTGGCTCAGCTGCTCGCGCTGCTGGCCGCTATGGCCCTTCAATTCGATGTCGACGATGGGCTGTCCCGTCCCGAGCACCTGGCGCACGCAGCGTTCCACCTCCGCCCGCACGGCGTCGTCGAACAGCATGGCGCCTACGGGACGGCCCAGGTGCTGCGCCACGCTGGCCCCGTTGATGGCGGCCAGGTAGTGGTTGATCATGACAATGCGCAAGTCCAGGTCCACGAACAGCATGCCGATTGGCGCCGTCGCGTACACGGTTTCCAGCAGGCGCGTGGATTTCCCCAGGGCCAGCGTGCGCTCGGCCACCAGGCTTTCGAGCTGCGTGCGGTGACGTCGCAGGTCGCGCTCCAGCGCGCCCAGGGCGCTGGCCATGTCGGCCGATTCGCGATCCGCGTGCCGGTTCGAGAGCAGGGGTTTGCCTTGCGCCAGCGCGTGGATCTGCTGCGTCAGCTCCTGCAGGGTGCTGGCCAAGCGGCCGCCCACGCGCCAGGCCAGGGCGAAGCCGGCGCCCAGCAGCAGCGCCAGGATGAGGGAACCCGTGACTACCGAGCGCAGCAGGGCTTGCGCCACCGTGCTGGTGCGCATGGTGACGGCCACCGTCCAGGCGGCGTCCGGGGCGCGGCGAAAGCCCGTATAGACGTCGATGCCTTCCAGCGTGGCATGGCGCAGCACGCCTTCGCGCGCCTGGCGTATCTGTTCCAGCAGGGGCGCCGCGCTGCGCTGGCCCACGTAGTGCTGCGGCGCCAGCGTGCGCGCCACGTTGATGCCGTCGGCATTGATGATGGCCGCGCCCAAGTAGGCTGGCAGGTGCAGCTCGCGTAACAGAACTGACAGGTAGTCGGGCGGGTACAGGGCCGTCAGCACGTAGGCGCTACCCTGGCTGCGCGGCAAGGGCAGGTTCAGGGCCAGCTGCGGCAGGCTGTCGGGCGCCTTGGTCAGGCTGGTCAGCCGCGGCTTGCCGGAGTCGCGCGTGCGCTCCATGCTGGCGGCCCATTTTTGCGGCAGGGGAGGCGGCGCCTGGCTGGCGGGCAGGGTCGTATTGATCAGCTGGCGGCCCTTGGCGTCGGAGACGATGAAGGCGCTGACGGCCAGGCCAGGCTGCAGCAGGCTGGCGGTCAGGGCCCGCAGGGCGCCGATGTCGTCCGCTTGCAGGGCGGGCGAGCCGGCCAGGATGCGCGCGGCCATCTGGGCGCCGTTCAAGTCGCGTTCGACGGCGGCGGCCACCGCGCGCGCCGCCTGCGCCGTTTCGCTGACGACATGGTCGCGTTCGCGCGTGTAACTTTGCGCCACGAGCAGGAGAAACACGAGCGCCGTCGGAATGACCCAGGCGAGCACCAGCCATGAAATTCTTGAGCGTATCGAAGGCAAATCTTGCACCCGGAAAGCTCCCAGAATGGATGAGTCGACAGGCAGGCTCACGCTGGCGCTGGCTGACCTTGAATGAAAAGATGCTAGACGAAATTGATTCTTCTGACAAGCCTAGTTTCTGGAATGGAAAAAAGGTTGCGCAAGGCATACAGAGGAGGGGGAACGCCCATCCCGCCGTGGCGGCGGGATGGCAAGGCGGCTTTACGGTACTACGGTCAGCACGTCGACATCGATTTCCGGGCTCTCCATGAAATCCTTCTCCACTTCGCCGCGGATTTCCACTTGGGTCTTGGCGTCGATCTTGCGGTTCATGAAGACCTTGTCGTCGATGTCCACGCGGATTTCCGCCGTGCCGTCGGAGAACGTGTATTTCTCCTTGCCCACTTTGCGCAGCAAATGGCCGCGCAGCACGACGGCCTGGTCGTCGACGGGGTTTTTCAGGATGGCGGCCACGCTGCTGGGCGCGGCCGGGCCGGCCGTCGGGCCCACGTATTGGGCGTGCGCGCTGCCGGCCAGCAAGGCGCAGGCGGCCAGGGAGACGATGAGTTTGCGGTGCAGTGGCATGGTATTCCTTTGATAGTGACTGACGGCTCAGAAGAAGACGGCGGTGCGGGGGATGATAGCACCGGCATTGCCGTAAGGCATGTTCGCCCGGACGCTGCCCGTGCTGGCCACGCCATCGTCGAGTTTGCTGTCGATCTGTTCCGCGTAGCTTTCGGGCAAGTTGTCGAAACGGATGCCGTTGCCGGCGCGGCCGCCCACTTCGTCGTTGTACAGGTAGACGGCGCCGCCCTGGGCGCTGGTCATGAATTGCGAGGTGCCGTTGAACGAGCCGGTGATGAAGCCGCCCAGGGCCAGGTGCTGCGGCGCCAGGGTGAATTCGCGCGGCTGGCCGTCGCCGATCTGGCCGTCGCCATTGCCGTTGCCGGCCGAATTGGGCACGTGCAGGGTGCCCTGGAGGTCGTCGCCGGGCAGGGCGCGGAACTTGTCCTGGTAGGCGTTGACGGCGGCCGTCAGCGCATTCGATTGCTGGATGATGTTTTTCACCTTGGCGCTGTCGATCAAGCCTTGTCCCTTGAGCACGCCGCCGAGCAGCAAGCCGATGATGACCAGGACGATGGCGATTTCTACGAGCGTGAAGCCGTGCTGGCGGCGTGGGGGCATGGGATTTCCTTGGAAAAAAAGTGCGACAGCTTGGGTTGGCAGTTTACTGCATTTGGTGCCGGGCGCGCAGGGCAGTGTCATGGCGTGGCCTTTGCTTTCTTCTTGGCAAGTTCGTCGAGCCGGCGCGCGAGGAAGGCCAGTTCGTGCGGATCGCTGATCTGGCCGCTGGCGAGCAGGCCGCCGATCACCAGGCGGGCGCTGTCGAGCTGGTCCATGTCTTCCAGGATGAACGCTTCCATCTCGCGCACCCAGGATGGCACTTGCGGCCCCGTCGTCAGCCGCCGCAGTTCACGCGCATACGACAGGGCCAGCGGCAGGTCGCGCAGCTGGTGCTTCGCCACCAGCGCCGCCTGCGCCATGGCGGGCCAGCGGCGCTGCGGGTCGGCCGCGAAGCTGGCGGCGACAAAGGCCAGCATGCGCCGCACGCGCTGCGGGTCTGCCACGCCCGCGTACACTTCGCTGGCGGCCACCAGCGCATACTGGCTGCGCGGATCGAGCGTTTGCGCCGTTTCCAGCCAGCCGGCCAGGCGGTCATAGTCGAGTTCGCGCCACGGCAGGCTGACGCCGGCCTGGTCTTCGAACGACTGCAGGTACAGCAGCATGGCTTTCGACATGGCCAGCGGCTCGCCCAGGCTGGCCAGGCGCGCCACGCCCGCCGGCGGCGCGGCGGGCAGGGGCCGCGCCTGCGCCGGCGCTTGCTGCTGCGCCAGGCGCCAGCCCAGCTGCAGCAGCAGGCATGCCGCCAGCAGCCAGCACAGGGGGCGCGGCACGCTGCTCCAGGGGCGCTGGGCGGCGGCCATCAGATGTTCCTGCGGTAAAAGTCGCACAGCGCGCAGCTGGCCAGCAAGGCCACGTAGATGCCGGTTTGCGCCGCCACATTGGCCAGGGCTGGCCAGTCGCCGGTGGCGTACAGCAGCCATTCCGTGCGCGCAAAGGCGTCCAGGCGGGGCAGCAACAGGGCCAGCACGTCGATGGCGCCGGCCGTGGCCCGCTGCGCCAGCGAGTCGCCCGCCTGCGGGCCGTGCGCCAGCAGTTGCAGGCTGCCCAGCATGCGCGCCAGCACATAGAAACCGCTGGTCGCGGCAAGCGCCGGCAGGGCTTGCTGCAGGCTGGCCGCGCACAGCAGGCTGAAGGCGGCGACGATCCACAATTCCCCCAGCAGCGACAGCGCCCACAGCGCGCTTTGCGCGGGCGCGGCGAACAGCGCCATCAGTAGGCCGAACAGCACGGCGGGCACGGCCGCCAGCGCCCCGTAGCCCAGCAGCTTGCCCAGCAGGTAGGCGGCGCGCGGCATGGGCAGCGCCAGCAGCAGTTCCAGGCCCCGGTCGGCCGCTTCGCGCGCCATGCTGGTGATGATGAAGGTGGCCAGCAGGAAGACGCCGGCCAGGCGCAAGGCGGCCGCCAGCAACGCCGCCTGCACGGCGCCGCTTTCCGTCAGCGCCAGTTGCTGCAGGAAGCCGGCCAGGGCGGCGGCGCCGCAGGCGGCCAGCAGGAACAGCCACGGCAGGCGGCTGCGCAGCGCTTCGAGCAAGGTGTAGCGGGCGATGGTGGCGGCGGGCGAGAGCATGGGCATCAGCGGGGCAGCCTTTGCGCGGCCACCATGCGGTTGAACAGGATGTTCGGCGATAGCCAGGCGACGATATCGTCGAACTCGCCGCCGGGCTGCTGCGGGCCGCTGGCGGCGCGGCTGATGACGGTGGTAGCGTTCGTAGCATTGTTGCGCTCGTCGACATTGTTGCCGAAAGGCACAGCCTGGCGCTGGCCCTGCACGCCCGTGGCGCCGAAACCGTTCTTGCCGTGCGACATGATCATGGCTGGGATGTCGTTCAAGGCCGTCGCCTGCAGCAGCGCGCCGCCATTGCGCGTGACGATGCTGATGTCGCGCGGCGTCGACAGGCTGAAAAGCTGGCCGCTGTCGCTGAAGGCCGGCGTCACGCTGTAGCGGAACAGATTGTTCCAGCTGTCGCCCTGGCGCAGCCCCAGGGTGGCCCAGGGCAGGAAACCGGCGCGCTTTTCGCCCGTGCAGCGGGTGCCGCGCCGGTCTTCCAGGCCGCTCATGGCGGAGATGGCGGGACAGGGCAGGTAGCCGTAGCGCAGCGCGTAGCCCGTCAGCGCTTCCTTCGCTTCATTCAGCGCCTGTTGCGTCTCGGCCACCTTGCGCTGTTCCAGCTGCACCGTCAAGGGCGTGACCAGGCCGCCTATCATCAAGCCCACGATGACGAGCACGATGGCGATCTCGATCAGGGAAAAGCCGCCCTGGCGGCGCGATGGATGCGGGCGGGGGCTCATGGCAGGTTGCGCGCGGCGCGCATGCGTTGGTACAGGGTGGGCAAGGTAATCCAGGTGAGCATGTCGTCGAAGGCGCCGCCGGGCAGCGCGGCATTGTCGGTGGCGGGGCGGGCGATGAAACTGCGGCTGGCGCGGTCGTTGGCGGCTTCGTCGAGGTTGCCGCGTGCCGTATTGATCTGCGTCACGCCGCTGGCGGCCGTGCCGTAGTGCTCCTTACCTTGCGAGAACAGCACGACGGGCAGGCATTCGACGCTGACGTCGCACAGTGCCTGCCCCGCGACGAAGGCGAATTCGCCGCGCGCGTCGCGCTCGAGCACGACCCGGTTGGCGACGGCGGAAAACGAGACGATGGGCGCGCGCGCCATTTCCGGCGTGACGCTGTAGCGCAGCAGCTTGCCCCAGGCGTCGCTGCCCGCCACGCCCAGCGCCACCCACGGCAGGAAGCCGCTGCAGGCGGCATCGTCGGCGCAGTCGGCGGCCCGTTCGCGCCCGTCGAGGGCGGAGGCGGCCGGACGGGGTAGGCGGCCATTGACCGCCGCAAAGCCCAGCAAGGCTTCGCGCGCCTGCGCCAGGGTGTCCAGCGTGCGCTGCTGGCGTTCGGCCTCGCCCGTCTTGCGGCCAAAGGCGCTGATCAGCAGGCTGGCCGCGCCCAGGCCCAGCACGGCCACCAGCAGCAACAGGGCGGCGCCGCGCTGGCGACGAGGTTGCCAACGAGCTTGACAATGAGCTTGCCGTGGCGTCATGGCGGCGTCTCCTGCGCCTCGGTGACCGTGCCGCTGGCCGGGTCGTAGCGCTGGCCAGGTTTCAGCAGCACCGCCTGGCCATTCGACAGGCGCAGGGTCAGGGTGCCGGGTTTGTCGCGGGCAAGGCGGTTGTGCGGCTCGTTTTGCGCTTCCTGGTTCAGCCAGACGGTGGAGCGGCCGCTGCTGCGCTGCACCACGCCATTCAATTCCACGGGCGGCGCGGGCGGCGGCGGTGGCGGGGGCGCGGGGGCAGCCAGGGCGGGATCGGGTGGCGGCGGCCCGTAGCGCTGCGCATCGAGCTGGGCGCGCTGCTGGGGCGACAGGAACAAACGTCCCAGCGGCTGTGCCTGCGCCGTGAGCGCGGCGCCGGCCAGCAGCGCACACAGGATGCGGGCGGACTTCATGGCCGCCCCGGCACGGGCACGCTGTTGACGGTCAGCCACAGCAGTTCGCATTCGGCGCCCAGGGTCGGCACCGCCTCGCCGCCGGCCGCGCCATGGCGCTTGAGCGTGCAATCCTGCACGGCGAAATAGCCGGCCTGGCGCAAATCGTCAAACAGGTTCAGCAAGTCCATCTCGTGCAGCAAATCCATCTGCAGGCGCATGCGGCTGCCGCGCAGGTGATATTGCCCCATCACCATGGGCAACGGCACGGGCAGCGCTTGCTGCGGGCTGATGTCATAGCTGATCGGCAGCAATTTGCGCTGTTCCTGGCTGCTGCGGATGGCGTCGATCCAGGCCAGGCGGTTTTCTTCGCCGATCAGGCCGCGCTGGCGCAGGGCCAAAAATTGCGGTTCGTAGGCGCGGATTTCCTGCTTTTCCGCTTCCGCGTGGTTGAACAGGGTGGCCGCCGCCGCGCGCGTGTGCTGGGCCAGGTACAACTGTTGCGCTTCGCGCATGCGATAGGCGGCGGTTAGGCTCAGCAGCAGCAGGCTGGCCAGCAAGGTCAGCGCAAAGCACAGCAGGGCGGCGCGCACCAGGTGCAGTTCGCCCAGCCAGGCGGGCAGGGTGCGCATGGGCGTGCCTGCCCGCTGCATGCCGGGCAGGGGCGGCTGCTTCACGGGGCCGCTCATGGCTGCCACTCCAGCAAGAGGGTAAAGCGGGCCTGGCTGTCCTGCGCCGGCGCGGCGCTCTTGCCGGACAGGGCCGCGCTGGGACGCAGGTCGAGCGGCGTTTCCTCGATCGTCACCTGCATGCCCGGCTGGCGCGCCAGGGTTTGCGCGAAGGCCGTGATGGCGGCCAGCGCGGCGCGGTAGTCATTATTTGGCATGGCCACGTCCGCTTCCAGGCGCAGCGCCTGCGGCGGCGCGACAGGGATGCCGGCCAGGGCGCTGTGGGGCGGCGCAGTCTGCTGCGGCGGCGGCTGGCCAGCGGCCGTGCGCGCGGGCGCCTGGCCCGCATGCCAGTGCAGCTGGCCCAGCGCGACCTGCGGCGCCTGGTCCAGCGCGGCGCTCAGCATGCCCAGCAGGCGGCCCGGCTCCGGCGCCTGGCTGGCGATCATCTGGCCCAGGGTGACGGCCACTTTCATGTTCTGCGTCTTGGCCGGCGCCGGCGGCTGGGTCGACATGACGCTGCGGTAGCGTTCCTGGTAGGATGCCGTTTCCTGCGCCAGCCGCTGCGTGGCGGCCCCGTCGGCGATGCCGCCAAGCAAATTGATCACGCACCACAGGGCGGCCGACGCGCCGATCAGGGCGCTGGCGCCGTACAGCGTCTTGCGCGCGCGCTGGAAGTGGTAATAGCGGGCCAGCGCGCCGGGCGGATAGTGGCTGGACGGCGGATGCTTGCCCAGCAAGGTCAGCAGCAATTCGTCGGCCAGCGCCGGCGTCTGGCGCAAGCCCACCCGTTCGCCGGCCAACTGCAGGTCGATGAAGTGGTAAGCCACTTCGACGCCGTTGTCGCACAGCAGTTCGAGCTTGGCGATCTGCGCGGCCGGCGCCAGGATGACGGTGTTCAAGACGTCGCCGCGCGCCAGCATGCGCGTGCTGGTGAGAAATTGCCGTGTCTTTTCCGTTTCCAGCGCGATATTCACGGCCACGCCGTCGAGCGCGATGGTCGCCGTCTGGCGCGAAAAGCGCAGCTGCCCCTTTTCATAGTAACTTTGCCGCAAGCCGCCTGATTGCTGCGTCACCAGCAGCAAGTGTTCGTGCGAGATCGACAACTTTTTGACCAGCGCGATACTGAGCAGGCTGGTCGAATAGATGCCGGCCACGGGCACGCGCAAGTGTTCGAGCGCCTCCGTCCACGGTTGCAGCAAGGTGGGATTGGTGAGGGCGAAAAACAGTACCTGGTCGTCGTGGCGGCCCGTGCTTTCGCGCCCCAGCAGGGTGCTGCCCCGGTAGGGCGTGTCGCGGTGTAACTGCTGCTTGCGCCGCTCCAGCAGGGCGCGGCCCGCCTTGCCGCGCACGTGGGGCACGAGCTGATGCTGGAAATCTTCCTCGATCAAGTCCGTCAGCAGGTAGGCGGGCACGTCGAGCCTGCGCTCCTGCGGGTCTTCCAGCCACGCGGCGAAGCCGTCCAGCCCGGCCGCGCTGGCGGGGAAGGCCTGGCCGGGGCCCAGCACGCCGTGGTTCCAGTCGTAGGCGCACAGGGCGTCGCTGGTGAGGTAGAGTAATTGTTTGCGGAACACGGCGGCCTCAGGTTTTGATCGTGCTGATGGTGTCGTAGATCGGCCCCAGCACCGACAGCATGATCCAGCCCAGCAGCAAGCCCAGGATGACCGTCATGGCCGGCTCGATCATGGCTTGCACTTTTTCAATCAATTCCTTCACTTCGCGGTTGTAAAAGTAACTGACATTGCGCAAGGCCGTGTCCAGCGAACCCGTGGACTCGCCCACCTTCAGCATGCGGATCACCAGCGGCGGGAAGATGCCCGTGTGCTGGAAGGCGGCGGTGACGCCGTAACCTTCGCTGATCAGCTGGGCGGCGCGGCGCAGGCCGGCCGCCACCACCTGGTTGCCGGCGATGCCCTCGGACAGGCGGATGCATTCGAGGATGGTGATGCCGGAAGCATACATCAGGGCAAAAAACGTGGCGAAGCGGGCCAGGATGATCTTGTGCAGCACGGGACCGACCAGCCACAGCCGCAGTTTCAAGCCATCCCAGGCGTAGCGGGCCGCCCCGCTGCGGCGGATGAGCGCGCGCAAGCCGAAAAACAGCAGCACGGGCAAGGCCAGCAGCAGATACCAGTAATCGATGAAGACATTCGATACGGCAATGAGCACGCGCGTGTGCAGCGGCAGCTCGCCGCCCATGTTGCGGATGAACGCCGTCAGCTGGGGCACCAGGTAAATCATCAGAAAAAACGTCACGGCCGCCACGACGATGGCGACGACGACGGGGTACATGACGATCTTGCGCGTCTGCGAGGCCAGCTCGTCCTGCCATTTCAGGCTTTCCGACAGGTTCTTGAAGACGTCGGCGATCCGGCCGCTCTGTTCTCCCGCCAGTATCAGGCTGGTGAACGTGGCGTCGAAGATGTCGCCATGCTGGGCCAGCGCGCCCGAGAGGGGCAGGCCGCCCTCGATGCTTTCGATCAGATCCGTGACGACTTCGCGCAGGCGCGGGTGGTCCGTGCTTTCGCGCAAGTCGTTCAAGCCTTCCAGGATGGGCACGCCCGCGCCCGTCAATTGCTCCATGTGGAAACAGAAATTGATCAGGTCGCGGCGGTGGATGATGCGCTTGCCCAGCAGCACCAGGTACTGGCCCGTGATCTTGCAGTCGATCAAGTCGAGCTGCATGCGGTGCAGGCGCGCTTCCAGGTCCGGCACGTTGGCCGCCTCCATGCTGCCGGGAATCAGGGCGCCGGCCGCATCCATTGCGCGGTAGACATATTGCGCCATCAGGCCAGCCTTTCCGTCAGGTCGACCACGCGGCCCACTTCTTCCAAGGTGGTGACGCCTTCCAGCACGCGGCGCATGCCGTCGTCGACGATGCCCTTGAAGCCGGCCGCGCGCGCCGCGGCCTTGAGCTCGCGCAAACTGGCGCGGCGCGCCGTCAATTCATCGAGTTCGGCCGTCATCTTGAGGATTTCCATGATGGCCAGGCGGCCCTTGTAGCCCTGGTGCGCGCAGCGTTCGCAACCGGCGGCGCGGCAGATGCTGACGGCGGGCGCCTCGGACGCAAGGCCCAGCAGGCGGCGCTCGATGGCATCGGCGATGACGGTTTCCTTGCAGTGCGGACACAAACGGCGCACCAGGCGCTGCGCCACGATGCCGATGATGTTGCCGGCCATGATGTCGGGCAAGATGCCGATGTCGAGCAGGCGCGCCACGGAACCGATGGCCGAGCTCGTATGCAGGGTGGAATACACCTGGTGGCCCGTCATGGCGGCGGCAAATGCCATTTCCGCCGTTTCGCGGTCGCGGATCTCGCCCACGAGGATGATGTCGGGGTCTTGCCGCATCATCGAGCGGATGCCGTCGGCAAAGCCCAGCTTGACGGATTCGTTGACGGAGGTCTGGCGTATCATGTTCATCGGATACTCGACCGGGTCCTCCAGGGTCATGATGTTGACGCTTTCCGTATTGATATGGTTGAGTATCGAATACAGCGTGGTGGTCTTGCCGCTGCCCGTCGGGCCCGTCACGAGGATCACGCCGTCGGGGCGCGCGATCATGAGTTTCAACAAGTTCAATTCCGCCTCGGCCAGGCCCAGGGCGTCCAGCGGCACGATGCCCTTTTGCCGGTCCAGCACGCGCAGCACGACGTTTTCGCCATGCGTGGTGGGCTGCGCCGACGCGCGGAAGTCGATTTGCCGCCCGGAAAACTTGATGCTGATGCGCCCATCCTGCGGCGCGCGCGCCTCGGCGATATTCATGTTCGACATCACCTTCAGGCGCACGGCCATGGCCGGCCAGTACGATTTGTGCAGGCTGCGGATTTGCCGCAGGATGCCGTCGATGCGGTAGCGGATGCGCAGGAACGACTGTTCCGGCTCGAAATGGATGTCCGAGGCGCCGTTCTGCACGGCATCGGCCAGCAGCGCATCGATCAGGCGCACCATGGGCTGGCTGTATTCGTCCGACGGCGAGGCCATGCTCTGATAGCTGACTTCGCCCGTTTCGATTTCGTGCAGGATGCCGTCGATCGACAGCTCGAAGCCATAGTACTGGTCGATGGCGCGCGAAATGTCCGATTCGTTGACGAGCACGGTGGAAATCGTGATGCCCTTGACCAGCATGGCGCTGATTTGATCGAGCGCAACGATGTTGCTCGTGTCGGCCATGGCCAGGATCAGGTTATCCGCCTGCCGCTCGTAGACGATGGGAAAGACGCGGTAGCGCTTGGCCACGTCCTTCGGTATCAGCTTTAATGCGATGGCGTCGACCACCAGGCTGGACAGGTCCGCGCTGACCTGTTTCAGGTTTTCGCTGAGCGCCTCGCGCACGGTGGCTTCCGTGACAAAACCCAGGGTGATCAGCAGCTTGCCCAGCGGTTCGCTGCTGCGCCGCTGCTCGATCAGGGCGATGCGCAGCTGGTCTTCGCTGATCACGCCTTTCTGGATCAGCAGCTTGCCGAGGGGGAGTTTTGCCTGTTCTGCCATGTGATGCTTATTCCTGACGGGGGGTGATGACGGTCGGCTCGGCCGGGGCCGCAGGGGCAGCCAGTTCGCGCAAGCGCGTTTGCACGACGGCCTGGTCGAAGGCGGCGGGCGTCGTCTGCGCCAGGGTCAAGGCGCGCTGGTAATACGTGGCGGCCAGCCGGGGCTGGTTCAGCCGGTCCAGGCCCACGGCCAGGTTGAAGGCATAGTCGGGGTTGCCTGGCGCGGCGCCGTAGGCGCGGAAAAATTGCTGCTGCGCTTCGTTCCAGCGGCGCTGCTTGGCGTACACATTGCCCAGTGCAAACAGCACGGGGGCGCTGTCGGGGTTGCGCGCCAGGATGGCTTTCAATTTTGCCTCGCTCTGCGCCACGTCGCCCTGGCGCAGCCCGATCAGGCCGGCCAGCGCCTCGCCATCGTCGGGATTGATTTCCAGCAAACGCACGTACAGGGCCGCCGCCTGCGCGCCCTGGTTTTCGCGCAGGGCCACGGCCGCCAGGCCCAGCAGCGCGTCGCGGTTGGTCGCATCCTGCCGCAGCACCGTTTCATATTGCTGACGAGCAAGATCCAACTGGCCCCCGTTGAAGGCTTGATAGGCTTGCTGCACATCGGGGTTGATTTGCGGCGCGGCCACGCTGCGCTGCACCTGGATCTGGCTGTTGTCGGGCGCGGCCACCGGTGGCAGGCTGGGCGCTGCGGGCGGCGCCATGTGCGCCAGCTGCGCCGCTACGGCGGCCTGGGCCGCCGCCTGTATCATCGCCTGCTGGTCCTGTGCTGACTCTGGCTGGCGCGCGTCGCGCGGGGTGTCGGGCGGCAGCGCCGCGGGCGTCATGGCGTCCGGCGGCGCGGCACCCGTCGCCGGCACCACCACGACGGGGCCGGCAACGCCGGCCGTGCCCGGGGCATCCGTCAGCGGCATGGGCACGCCGGGCAAGTTGGCGCCCGCGCCGGGGCTGGTGCTGGCGCGCCAGTACCAGTACGCCATGGAGCCGACCACCAGCAGCAGGATCGCCAGCAGCACGGCCAGGCGCACGGTGACCGGGTCGACGCTGATGGGGCCCGTGGGGCCTTTCGGCGGCGGATTGCTGCGGCTGGCGCGTGGCCGGGCGGGCGGCGCTTCCGGACGGGCGCGCGGCGGCTCGGGCGGCGGGCCTGACTGCGCGCCTTGCTGTGACCCTGGCTGTGGCTCAGGCTGGGAGGCACTCTGTGCCGGCTGCGGCGCGGGCGCGTCCGTCAGCGGTTCCAGGCGCAAGGTGCTTGCCGGCTGCACGGGCGCTGGTGCGGGACGGGGCGGCAGGGCGTCGGCCGGCGCCAGTTCCAGCACCTGGTCGTAGGCTTCGGACGGCTTTTCCAGTTCTTCGTCGGAAAGGCTGTTCTGCTTGGCGCGCTCGGCTTTCTTGAGCGCCTGCATCAGCAAGCTCATGGGAAGTCTCCCTGCAAGCGCGCCTGCGGCCGGACGGGCGCCGCTGGCGGGCCATCCGTGTAGGGCTGGGTGTTGAGCGGCGCCTGGCCGGGCAGCAGGTAGCGGTAATCGCGGTAATCGCCCTCGACGCTGGCATCCTTGACGACGACGGGGCGCATGAAGATCACCAGCTCCGTCTTGCTGCTTGCCTCATTGCGGTAGGTAAACAGATTGCCCACCAAGGGCAGGCTGGACAGGCCCGGCACGCCATCCTTGGCATTGTCGATGGAGTCTTGCATCAGGCCGCCCATCACGGCGATCTGGCCATTGCCCACTTTCATGATCGATTCCAGCTCGCGCGCCTGGATCACGGGCACGCGGCTTTGCACGTTGGCCGTGGCCAGGGCCGGATTCGGGTCTTGCACGTAGCCGACGATGCGCGTGATGGTGGGGCGCACGTTGAGGGTCACTTCATCGCTGTCGGAAATCTGCGGCGTGACGCTCATGACGAAGCCGACGGGCACCGTTTCCAGCTTCGATTCATAGGTAGCCGGCGTGGTGATGGTGCCCGTCGAGCTGATCACGGCGGGCGTCACCTTGATGGTAAAGAAGACATTGTTGTCGACCACCTTCAGCATGGCCGTCTGGTTGTTCAGCACGCTGATCTTCGGACTGGACAGCACTTTCACCTTGCCGAACGATTCGAGCAGCTGGATGGTGGTGGAAAAGCTGTCTTTCAGATAATTGAGCAGGAAGATGCCGGGCGTGGCGTTCGGCGTGACGCCGCTGGACAGGCCCGCCGTGCCCACTTGCCCCTGGCGCAATTGCAGGCTGCCCGTCAGGCGCGACCAGTTGATGCCTTGCTGGTATTCATTGCTCAGGCGCACTTCGATGATGGTCGCCTCGATCAGCACTTGCCGCTTGGCGCTGTGCAATACCGCGTCGAGGAATTCGGCGATCTTTTCATGCTGGCGGCCCGTGGCGCGCACGGCGATCAGGCCGCCCTCGACGTTGACGACGACGGACGAGGGGCTGCCCTTGTTGGCCAGTTTGAGCAGCGGCATGCCGTTCGCGTCCAGCGGCTGGCCGGGAGCCGCGTTCTGGCTGGGCGCCTGCTGGCCCGGCACATTCTGGCTCCCGTTCGGGTTGCCATACGGCATCGGCGCCTGGGCGCCGTACTGGCCGGCCGCACCGGCGGCAGGGTAGGCGCCGGCCTGGTTCTGCTGCTGGCCTTGCTGTCCCTGCTGGCCTGGCATGCTCGTCAATTGCTGGTTCAGCTGCGCCAGCGGGTCCACCTGCACGTCGTTGAGCGTGGTCTCGCGCAGCAGGTCGCGGATATTCTTTTCCAGGCTGTACCAGAAATTATTTTCCGAACGATTCACGACGAGGGTGGTCGAATTGTTATTGCCGTTGCCGCCGCTGCCTTGCGTGCTGCCCACGGGGTTGCTGGCGTTGTTCGACCCGCCGCCCGCCGTGGAGATTTGCGTGGCGATATTCACGCTGCTGTTGGTGCTGCGCGCCATGTTGACGTAATCGACCTTGTAAGTGCGCCAGACGGGCGCGTCGGGCAGCACCGTCAGGTTCTTGCCATCGATTTCGTAGCGCATATCGACTTGCTTGCCGATACGCGCCAGCAGTTGCGGCAGGGTCTGGTTCAGCGCATTCAGGGTGACGCTGCCTTCGATCTGCGGGTGGATGTCGATATTCATGCCCGCGTCGCGCGCCAGCGCAAACAGCAGCGATTGCACGGGCACCTTGTGCACGGTGACGCTGTAGGTTTCCACTTTTGGCGCGGGCAGGGGAGCGGCCAGCGCGCTGCTTTGCTGCACCGGTTCGGGAATGACGCCGGCGGCGACGGGCGCGGCATTGAGGTGGGCCGGCGACAGCGGCGTTTGATGCGTGGCGCAGCCGGCCAGCATGGTGCTGCAGGCGAGGGCGACCCAAGAGGTCAGCACAGGAATAGGGTGTTGAGTCATGAAAAGTTCGCCCTTGAAGTCGTGTTGTGCTTTTGTAATTTTACCCAGCATGATCGCTTAAAAGCAATCGGCTGTGCAGGCTTGGGAGGCAATATGCTGAAATAAAGTCAGGGGGCGCCACGCCCCGGTTTTTCCAGTGTCAGGGCTTTTATTTCTGTGCGGATACTGTCTATGTCGCTCAGCAATATTTTCTGCGACGACGCCGGGGCCAGCCTGGCCCACACGGCTTCGGCGCTGGCCTGGTCGGCAAAGCTGCCATAGACGATGAGCAGGCGCGCGGCGGAGGTCGCGGGCGGCGTATTTGCGGACGCGGACGCGGTTGCGGACGCGGCGCCAGGCAGGCGAAACACGTGGAGGTCGTGCAGGCCGGTGGCTTGCTGCGCCTGCCGCAGGAAGGTTTCCGCCGCAACTGTCTCGGTGGCGGGCAAGCTGGCGATGTGCAGCACCAGTTGCCGCGGCCCTTGCCGCGCCAGCCAGTCGCGCGATTCGGCCAGCTTGCTGTCGAGCAGCGTCGACGGGGCGGGCTGCGGTGCGCGCATAAGCGCTGCCTTGAGCGTGCCTGGGGCCACGTCGGCGGGCGCGGCGGAGCGTGCCTGGGATGCGTGGTGTGCCTGGGAGGCCTGGCTTGCCGGTGTCGCCATGCTGGCTGTCGCCGCAGTCCGATCCTCGCTGCCTGCCCGCCATTGCCACAGCAGAGCAAAGGCCAGCAACAGCATCAGCGAGCTCAAGGCGCCTGCCAGCAACTTGCCCGCATGCCAGGGCGGGCGGTAAAAGGGGCTGTCGGCGATGGCCAGGCGCACGTGGCGCGCGCTGATTTCCTGCGCATCGTCCGCAAACGCGGCCAGCAAGGCCTTGTCGGCCAGGATATTGATCCTGCGCACGATGCCCTGCGCCGCGCGCGCCAGCCGGCGCAGCGCGGCCGGCGTAAAAACGAGCGGCGCCGCACGGCCGGCGGCGGCCAGGCGGCATGCCAGATAGTCGTCCAGCAAGGCTGGCGGCAGGCGCGGCACGCTGAAACTGTGGGTGATGCGTTCCTTCAACTGGCGGAACTGGGGCAAGTCCAGGGTGTGTTGCAATTCCGGCTGGCCGAACAGAACGATCTGCAGCAGCTTGTGGCTGGCCGTTTCCAGGTTCGTCAGCAGGCGCAGCGCTTCCAGGGTGGCGCCCGGCATCGCTTGCGCTTCTTCGGCCAG
Organism: Janthinobacterium sp. SUN120; assembly: GCF_030397735.1. Lineage (NCBI taxonomy): Bacteria > Pseudomonadati > Pseudomonadota > Betaproteobacteria > Burkholderiales > Oxalobacteraceae > Janthinobacterium > Janthinobacterium sp. SUN120. The sequence continues at coordinate 327,245 of NZ_JAPUBW010000001.1, forward strand.
CAACACCACCTGGCGTCCCGCCGCATGCCTGGCGATCAGCTCGCCGTGCAGGGCGCGCAGGACGGCATCGGCGCGGTAGCCATCCAGTTCCAGGCCCAGTTCGGCGGCGATGGCGTGCAGGACTTCGTCCGGTTCCAGGCGGGGATTGAGCAGGTACAGCACGTCTACCCGGGGCGGCAGGCGCTCGGCCAGCATGCGGCACAGCATGGTCTTGCCGCTGCCCACTTCGCCCGTCAGCTTGATGATACCTTCGCCTTGCGTGACGGCATACAGCAGCGCAGCGAGCAGCTCGCCCCGCGTATTGCCCGTATAAAAGAAGGCCGGGTCCGGCGTGATGCCGAACGGCGCCGTGCGCAAGCCGAAATGGCGCAGATACATGCCGTGCGGCAAGGGCGCATACGGCCGTCCGGGCGGCGTGGAGGGCGCGACGTGCGTGTCGGCGTTCATGCCGCGATGCAATTGAGGAAAGCCTGTTCCAGGCTGGCGTCGGCCGCGCCGCCGTGACGCGCGCGGCATTCGGCGGGCGTGCCCGTAAACACGATGCGGCCCCCATGCAGGATGGCCATGCGGTCGCACAATTCTTCCACGTCGGCCAGCGCATGCGAGGTGAGCAGGGCGCCGCGGCCTTGCGCGCGCGCTTGCCGCAAGACTTGCTTGAATTGCGCGCGCGCCTTCGGATCGAGTCCGCTCATCGGTTCGTCGAGTACCAGGTGCGGCTTGCCCGATAGCAAGCATGCGGCCAGCCCCAGTTTCTGCATCATGCCTTTCGAATACTCGCGCGCGGGGCGCAGCAGGGCGTCCGGCGCCAGGTCCAGCGCGTCCAGGGTTTGCTGCAGCGCTTGCGCATCGGGGCGCACCTTGTGCAGGCGCGCCAGGTAGCGCAGGAAGTCGCCGCCCGTCAGGTAATACGGCGCCTGGAAGCGCTCCGGCAGAAACGACAGGGGCTGGCGCGCCGCGCCATGCCGGTGCGGCTGGCCGAAGATGGCGATCTCGCCCCGCTCGGGCGTACAGAAGTCCAGCAGGCATTTCAGCAGGGAAGTCTTGCCCGCGCCATTCACGCCAACCAGGCCGAACAGTTCTCCCGCGCGCACCTGCAGGTCGACGCCGCGCAGCACGGCGTTGCCCGCCAGCTGCAGATGCACGTTGTGGAACTCGATGGCGCAGGCGTTCATAGTGGCAATGGTCGGCAGGCAAGACGGGGTACGACCGCCATTATTGCCATGGGTGCCGGCGGGCGGCAAGTGTTTACTTGCTGAGTGTTGAAATGCGCAAAAATCAAATGATGGAATGTATTTTCTTTAAGAAACAACAGGTTCTGGAATAAAATACCCCCGCGCGCCGCTGGCGTGCATCGTCTGATGAATCTGTCGAGGAGCAAGCATGGCAAGGCCAGAGAAAGTCCGGCTCGGTGAAATTTTGGTGCAGCAGAAATTGCTGACGGAAGAACAGTTGGGCCAGGCCTTGACGGAACAGAAGCGTTCGGGACGCAAGCTGGGCCGCGTTTTTGTCGAGCACGGCTTCGTCACGGAAGAGCAGATTTCGGGCGCCCTGGCGCGCCAGCTCGACATTCCCTATATCAACCTGAAGTTTTTCAACATCAACCCCGAACTGGTGCGGCTGCTGCCGGAAACCCAGGCGCGGCGCTTCCGCGCGCTGGTGCTGGAAGACCGCCGCGAGGGTTTGCTGGTCGGCATGTCCGATCCCACGGACCTGTTCGCGTACGATGAAATCTCGCGCCTGGTCAAGCGCCATATCGAGCTGGCCGTCGTCAATGAGACGGAAGTGCTGGCCGCCATCGACCGCATCTACCGCCGCACGGAAGACATTTCCACCCTGACGCGCGAGCTGGAGCAGGACCTGGGCGACGTTTCCGTCGACTTCGGCGCGCTGGCCGCCAATCCGGGCCTGGAAGAGGCGCCCATCGTCAAGCTGCTGCAATCCGTGTTCGAGGATGCTACCCAGGTGCGCGCCTCGGACATCCACATCGAGCCGCAGGAAGGCCGGCTGCAGATCCGCTTCCGCATCGACGGCGTGCTGCACCTGCAGACGGAAGCGGACAGCAAGATCGCCAGTTCGCTGGCGCTGCGCCTGAAATTGATGTCGGACCTCGATATTTCCGAGAAACGCCTGCCGCAGGATGGACGCTTCGCCATCCGCGTGAAAAACCAGCGCATCGACGTGCGTATTTCCACCATGCCGACGCAATACGGCGAATCGGTGGTGATGCGGCTCCTGAACCAGGGCGGCACGACCTTGCGCCTGGACGCCATCGGCATGCCGCCTGCGCTGGTGGCGCAATTCCGCGCCATCGTCAGCCGCCCGAACGGCCTCGTGCTGGTGACGGGGCCGACCGGCAGCGGCAAGACGACGACCTTGTACTGCGCCTTGTCCGAACTCAACTCCGTGGAAAAAAAGCTCATCACGGTGGAAGACCCCGTCGAGTACCGCTTGCCGGGCATTAACCAGGTGCAAGTCAACGACAAGATCGAGCTGAATTTCGCCAGGGTGCTGCGCTCGGCCCTGCGGCAAGATCCCGACATCGTGCTGGTGGGCGAGATGCGCGACCAGGAAACGGCGCAAATCGGCTTGCGCGCCGCCATGACGGGTCACTTGGTGCTGTCGACCCTGCATACGAACGACGCCATCAGCACGCCGCTGCGCCTGATGGACATGGGCGTGCCCCGCTACATGGTGGGCAGCTCGCTGCAAGCCGTGCTGGCGCAGCGCCTGGTGCGCGTGATCTGCGAAAGCTGCAGCACGCCATACGCGCCCACACCGAACGAATACGAATGGCTGCGCCTGGAACTGGGCGAACTGGTCGAGCGCAACCAGTATTTCCACGGCAAGGGCTGTTCGCATTGCAACGGCATGGGTTACCGGGGCCGCACGGGCGTGTACGAATTGCTGGAAATCACGCGCGCCGTGGCCGATGCCGCCAACCATGCCGATCCGTCCCACTTCATGAAGGTGGCGACGGCGCAGATGGCGGGCGAAACCCTGCGCCGCCACGCCGTGCAGCTGGTGGTCCAGGGCCGCACGACGGTGATGGAAGCGATGCGCATCAGCAACCAGAGCGAGGACTGAGGTGCCGTTTTTCTCCTACAAGGCGCGCAGCGCCAGCGGCGAACTGTTGACCGGCGTCATGGAAGGCGCCGACAGCGGCGCCGTGGCCGATCAATTGATGGCAGGCGGCAGCACGCCCGTCGATATCAGCGCCACGAAACAGACGGTGACGAAGGCGGGCGCCAACCAACTGGGCTGGTGGGACAAGCTGACCGAGAAAAAGGTCACGCCCATGGACGTGCAATTGTTCAGCCGCCAGCTGTACACCCTGCTCAAGGCGGGCGTGCCCATCATGCGCGGCCTGGCCGGCTTGCAGGAGTCGGCCATCAGTCCCGCATTCGGGCGCATCATCAAGGATGTGCGCGAATCGCTCGACGCGGGCCGCGAACTGTCGGCCGCCATGGCGCGCCATCCCGCCATCTTCACGCCGTTCTACCTGTCGATGGTGCGCGTGGGCGAAATGACGGGGCGCCTCGATGAAGTGTTTTTGCGCCTGTTCGACCACCTGGAATTCGACCGCGACATGCGCGCGCGCGTGAAAACGGCGACGCGCTACCCGACCTTCGTCGTCTTCGCCATGCTGGCCGCCATGATCGTGGTGAATATCTTCGTCATTCCCCAGTTCGAGAAGGTGTTTGCCAGTTTCCATGCGGAACTGCCCCTGATGACGCGCATCCTGATCGGTATCTCGCGCTTTACGGTGACGTACTGGCCTATCCTGTTGATGCTGGGCGTGGGCGGCTTTTTCGGCTGGCGCGCCTGGCTGCGCACGAAAGAGGGTTTATATAAGTGGGATCGCGCCAAGCTGCGCCTGCCGATCGCCGGCAAGATCATCCTGAAAGGCACGATGGCCCGCTTCGCGCGCAGTTTTGCCCTGTCGAGCACGAGCGGCGTGCCCATCGTGCAGGCGCTGACGGTGGTGTCGCAAACGGTCGACAACACGTATCTGAGCGCGCGCGTGGAGCAGATGCGCGACGGCGTCGAGCGGGGAGAAAGCATCTTGCGCACCTCGGTCGCGGCCGGCGTGTTTACGCCCGTGGTGCTGCAGATGATCGCCGTGGGCGAGGAATCCGGTTCGCTCGACGACCTGATGGACGAGATCGCGGACATGTACGAGCGCGAAGTCGATTACGAGCTGAAAACCCTGTCGGCGCAGATCGAGCCGATTTTGATCGTCTTCCTCGGCGCCATGGTGCTGGTGCTGGCGCTGGGCATCTTCCTGCCGATCTGGGACCTGGGCCGGGCGGCCCTGCACTGATGGCAAAACCATTCCGCCAGCGCGGTTTCACCCTGTTCGAGCTGGCGGTGGTGGCGGGCGTGTTCGCCATCCTGACGGCCGTGTTCCTGAACCGGGTCAGCTATTACCAGCGGCAGGCGCAGCAGGTGGCCGTGGCGCAGATGCTGGGCGTGCTGCGCACCAGCTTGCGGGTGCAGGTGCTGCACCTGTACCTGGCGGATCGGCGCGACCGGTTGCCGGCGCTGGCGCGGCAAAACCCGTTCGACTGGCTGATGGATAAGCCGGCCAACTACCTGGGCGAGTTCGCGCAGCCGGAGCTTGCAAAATTACCTGCGGGGAATTGGCTGTACGATAAAAAAGAACAAAAAATCATCTATTTGTTTAGTAATGGCAATATTTTTCCCAGTAAAAGGGTTGATTTAGTGAAATTTAAGGTAACCTTGCCACGTGCGGATGCCGATCTTGACAAGCTCGCCCAGGAACCCGATATCGTGGTGTGGCAATCGCCGGACCCGGCGGCAAACTGACGCGCTTCCTGGTCCGGTGCAGCGACGGTGTCATGGCGTTGGTTTTGAAGTTTTTTTATTTGATTTTGGAGAAAGCAAGAATGAACAAGTCTTTACGTAGTATGAAAAGCGGCGCCCAGGCAGGTTTTACCCTGATCGAATTGATCGTCGTCATCGTGATCCTCGGCATCCTGGCCGCCACGGCGATTCCTAAATTCATCGACATGTCGACCGAGGCGCGAGTGGCCAAGATGCAGGCGGCGGCGGGTGCCTTGAAGTCTGGTTCGGCCCTGTTCCACGCACAATGGTTGGTCAAGGGTTCGCCTGCGGACAGCGTTGCCATCACCATGGAAGGCACGGACGTCAAGGGCGTCAGCGGCTATCCGTCTATCGCTTCGCCTGGCATCGCCGCGGCGGCAGGTGGTCTGCTTGACTACGATACCACCACCACTGCTGCAACGGCGACCGTGTTGACTGTATTGCCTGACAGTAAACATCCAAATTGCAAGGTGACCTATACGGCTGCCGTGGCTGCCGCAGGCACCACACCGATCCAGCCGCCGGTGGTTGACGCGACGGCCCTGGGCACGCCGGCCAACTGCAGTTAATACAGGCGTGCAGATGCCGTGCCGGCAAACCGGCACGGCCGCGCCATGTTTCCGCCCGCCCAACGCCAGGCTATGCCGGTTGGGCTTTTTTACGGGTATCTCCATTGTCCTTGCCATCGATCATCTTGCCGCAACGTCTGGCGCTACCGCGGGCTAGGCTGCAGTGCCGCCCACGCGGCTTCACCTTGATCGAGCTGGTGGCCGTGCTGGTGCTGGCGGGTTTGCTGGCGACCTTTGCCGTCAACCGGTTTTTCCAGCGCGACACTTTTGACGCGCGCGGTTTTGCCGACCAGGTGACGAATATCGTGCGCTACGGGCAAAAACTTGCGGTGGCGCAAAACCGTGCCGTGTTTGTGCGCATCGATGCCAACAGCGTGGCCCTGTGCTTCGATGCCGTTTGCAGCGCTGACCAGAAAGTGGTGCCGCCCGCGGGCAAGAACAGCGGCAGCAAGGAGACGCAGCAGTATTGCCTGGGGAGCAATTGGCTGTGCGAAGGCCGTCCGTCCGGCGTCAAGCTGTCCACCGATGTGACAGGCGAGCCCAGTTTTTATTTCGACGCGCTGGGCAAACCATATGCGCAGAACGATGTGTTCCCGGCGCCATCGGCTTTCCCGGCGCGGCTGAACATCAGCATCCTGGGTGACGGCACGGAGCGCGTCGTCACGGTCGAGGGGGAGACCGGCTATGTCCATTAGCCAGCGGCGCCAGCGTGAACGCGGCGTGACCCTGATCGAGCTGGTGCTGTTCATCGTCATCGTCGGCCTGGCCTCGGCCGCCATCCTGGGCGTGATGAGCCTGACGACGCAACACAGCGCCGATCCGCAGTTGCGCAAGCAGGCGCTGGCGATTGCCGAAGGCATGCTGGAAGAAATCCAGCTGGCGCGGTTTACCTATTGCGATCCGCAAGACCCGGCCGCGGAAACGGCGACCAGCCCGGCCGGCTGCGCCATCCCGGAAGGGCCGGGGGAAGAGGCGAACGGCGCGGGGAGGCCGTTCGACAACGTCAACGATTACGTGAGTGCGTATGGCACAGCCACGGAGTACAAGACGGATGCCCAGGGTAATGCCTGGGCTGCCAGCCCCACCCAGAATTACACTGCCTTGGTGACGATCACCGAGCAAGCCCTGAACGGCTTGCCTGCGACGGAAAGCCTGCATATCCAGGTGGTCGTGCCGTATGCCGACCAGCAGATCGTGCTCGACGGCTATCGCGTGCGCTATGCGCCGAATAGTATCCCATGAGTACTCCATGAGAAATTTCTATAACGCCAGGCGCCGCCCGCGCGGTTTTACCCTCGTCGAGATGGTCATCGTGATCGTCATCACGGGCATCATCGGCGCCATGGTCGCCGTCTTCATCCGCGTGCCCGTGCAAGGCTATATCGACACCACCGCGCGCGCCGCGCTGGCCGACACGGCCGACACGGCAGCGCGCCGCCTGACGCGCGACGTGCGCCTGGCCCTGCCCAACAGCGTGCGCGTGTCGAACGACGGCCTGTTCCTGGAATTGCTGCTGACCAAGACGGGCGGACGCTACCTGAGCGACAGCGATCCGTCGGGACTGGGCAGTGTGCTGAGCTTCGAGACCCCTCCCAACCCCAGCCTGCCCCTGAACTTTACCGTCGTCGGCGCCATGCCCGTCAATGCGCTGGGCGCGCGCCAGGCGATCAGCGTGGGCGATCAGATCGTCGTCTACAACCTGGGCGGGGACGACGCGCCGAACAATGCGTATGCCTGCAGCGCTGCCACCGGCTGCAATCGCGCGCCAGTCACGGGCGTAGCCGGCACTGTCGTCACCTTGGGCAGCTATCCCTTCACGACGGCGCCCGCGCCGCTGCCGTCGCCGTCGAACCGTTTCCAGGTGGTATCGACGCCCGTCACCTATGCGTGCGATCTGAAGAGCGGCACCTTGACCCGTTACGCGGGCTATGTCATCCAGGTTACCCAGCCGGTTGTGGAAAACACGGTCCCGCTGGAGGCGAAGAAGGGAGCACTGCTGGCGCGCCAGGTGACGGCTTGCCGTTTCAGCTATGGCATTTTGGCCAACGTGCAGCGTGGTCTGGTGAATATCGACCTGAGTCTGGGGGCAGCGAACAGCAATACGGGCGTGCTGCGTCTGGTGCAACAGGTACAGGCGAGGAATACGCCATGAGGCGCTTGCTGCGCCATCGCGCGGGCCGCATGCGCGGTTTCAGCCTCGTCACGGCCATTTTCCTGCTGGTGGTGCTGGCCGCGCTGGCGGCCGTGATGGTGAATATCTCCACTTTCCAGCAGACGGAATCGGCCATGGACGTGCAGGGCGTGCGCGCCGAACAGGCCGCGCGCGCCGGTCTCGAATGGGGGCTGCAGCGGCAGATCAGCGCCGGCCTGACCGCTGGTGCGGCGTGCATCGGTCCGGCCAGTTTCAGCTTGCCAGCGGGCACGACGCTGTCGTCGTTCAGCGTTAGCGTGCAATGCAGCACGGCCACGGGGCCCGGCACCTTGACCAGCTGGACCATCACGGCCACGGCGTGCAACCAGCCGGGCACTGTCGAGCCGTTCTGTCCGAACGCGGGCAACAACGCGGACTATGTTCAGCGCCGCCTGCAAGCCGTGCTGTCGCAGTAAGATCAACTGCGTGCAAAAAAGATCGCTAATTTATTGTTTTTACACAATAAAGTTGGCTTCATGAATTAAAATTGGCTGGATGCATTAACTGCGCGACAAGATCGGGCAGGCACTTACACTGGATAGGTCGCATGGGTTTATTCGCAAGAGCAAGGAAGTATGAGGGTTGGCTGGCCACGGCGTTTGGCCGGGAAGGCGTCAGCGCTGTCGTTGTCGAACGTCCCGCCGACGGCATGCCGCGCGTGCTGGGCGCCAGTTACCAGGCGGCCGCGCGGCCGGCGCCGGCCGAGGTGCTGGAAAAACTGGGCAAGGACGTGCAGGCGGCAGCGCGCCACTGCACCACCGTGCTGGCCGGCGGCGAGTACCAGTTGCTGTCGCTGGAAGCGCCTGCCGTGCCGCGCGAGGAGCTGAAGACGGCCGTGGGCTGGCGCCTGAAGGACATGCTGGACTTTCCCCTGGCCGAAGCCACCATCGACGTGTTCGACATCCCCGGCGACCCGAACGGCACCCAGCGCGGCAGCAGCGTGTTTGCCGTCGCCGCGCGCAACAGCGCCGTGTCGCGGCGCCAGGCGCTGTACGCCGAATGCAAGATCGGCCTGTCCGTGATCGATATCCCCGAGATGGCGCAGCGCAATATCGCCACCTTGCTGGAAACGCCGGGACGCGGCATCGCCGTGCTGTATTTCGATGGCGACGGCGGCTTGCTGACCATGAGTTTCAATGGCGAGCTGTACCAGGCGCGCCGCATCGACGTGACCCTGACGCAATTGCAGTCGCCCGACGCCAGCCAGTATTACGACCGCGTCACCCTGGAACTGCAGCGCTCGTTCGACCACTTCGACCGCCAGTTTCATTTCATTTCGCTGGCCCGCTTGATGCTGATGACGGGCGCGGCCGACGGCTTGCACGCCTATCTGGCCGACAACCTCTACATGCCCGTCGAGCAGCTGGACCTGGCCACGGTGCTGGACTTGTCGCAGGCCGCCGAATTGCGCGACCCCGCCATGCAGGCGCGCTACTTCCTGGCCATCGGCGCCGGCTTGCGCGAGGTTGGCTTGCATTCGGGCAAGCACGAAGGGAAGGGCGCATGAGCCAGCAGATCAATCTGTTCAATCCCCAGTTTGAACTGCAAAAACACCATATGTCGGCGCGCACGGCCGGCTTCGGCCTGGGCGGCCTGGCGCTGGCCCTGCTGGCCGTGGGCGTGCTGGCCCAGCAAGCCTTGACCGGCCTGGAACGGCGCGAAGCGGGCGTCAAGGCGGCGCTGGCGCAGGGCGAGGCGAAGCGCGACCAGACTTTGCGCGATTTTCCTCCACGCAAGAAAGATCCGGCCCTGGCGCAGGAACTGGCGGCCGTCGAGGCGCAGCGCCAGTTGCTGCAGGATGCGTCGAACGTGCTGGAAAGCGGCAAGCTGGGCAATACCCTCGGCTATGCCGGCTATTTCCGCGCGCTGGCGCAGGCCAGGGTCGAGGGCGTATGGCTGACGGGCGTGGATATCGCCGGCGCCGGCAATGACTTCGGTTTGCAGGGCCGCGCCTTGCACGCGTCGCTGCTGCCCGCGTACATCACGCGCCTGGGCCAGCAGGAGGTACTGCGAGGCAAGACCTTCGCCAGCCTCGACATTAACCAGTCCGGGCAGCCGGCCGTGGCCGAGGGCAAGGCGCCTGGCCTGCCGTATGTCGCGTTCAGCCTGCAGTCGGCCGACCGCGCCGCCGGCCCGGCCGGGCCTGCCACGCCGCCGAAACCTGTTACGGAAGGAACACGCTGATGCTGCCCTTGCTGAAGAAATGGGCCGCCGCCTTCGACGCCCTCAGCCTGCGCGAGCGGCTGATGGTGTTCGGCGCCGGTGCGGCCGCCGTCCTGTTCGTGTTCTATTTCATGAGCTTCAATCCCCTGCTGGCGAAACGCGCGGCGCTGGAGGCGAGCATTGCGCAAAAACAAAGCCTCCTGAGCGCCACCGACAAGGAAGTCGAGCTGACCATGCTGGCCCATGCCACCGATCCCGACCAGGAAGCGCGCACGCGCCTGGCGGCCTTGCAGGCGGAAACGGCGTCCCTGGCGCAGGCGCTGCGCGAGAAGCAGCATGGCCTGGTGGCGCCGGAGCGCATGGTCACCTTGCTCGAACACTTGCTGCGCCGGCACGCGGGACTGCGCGTGGTGTCGCTGAAAACCTTGCCGGCCAGCGCCGTGGGCGCGCGCCAGGCCGACAGCGCGAACGGCGATGCGGCGGCCAGGGCCCCGGTCCCGGCTCCCCTGCTGCACCAGCATGGCGTGGAAGTGGTGCTGCAAGGCAGTTATGCGGACATGGTGCAATACATGCAGGCGCTGCAAGCGATGCCGACGCGCGTCTTCTGGGGCGCCGCCCACCTCGACGCCGCCAGTTACCCGGGCGCCACCCTGACCCTGACCTTACATACCCTCAGCATGGACGATACATGGATCGCACTCTGACCCTGGGTTCCGCGCTGCTGGCGCCCTTCCTGATCCTGAGCCTGGCATCGCCGGGCGCGCAGGCGCAGGCGCTCGACGATCCGACGCGCCCGCCCGCGGCCCTGTGGGCGCCCGCCGACGCCGCGCCCGTCGTCGCGGCCCGGCCGCAGCTGCAATCGGTGCTCGTTTCCACCCAGCCGGGCGGACGCCGCCTGGCCGTCATCGATGGCCAGACGGTCAAGGTGGGCGGCAAGGTGGGCGACGCCGTGGTGGTGGAAATCCGCGACACGGCCGTATTGTTGCGGCGTGGCAAATCACTGGAAACCTTCAAGCTGTATCCCAGCAGCAAGACCAATAACAAGGCCGATCGTAAGACCGATAGCAAGACCGACCGCAAGCAGGAGTAGAAGAAGTGGCCAAGCAACTCAATCAACACAAGGCGAGCATGTTCAAGATCAGTACGATGGCGGCTGTCATCAGCGTCAGCCTGGGCCTGGGCGGCTGCAATGTCGCGCCCGTCAAGCGCGACACCTATAATGCGATCACCGATGCCGTCAAGGGCGCGGCAGCCACCACGGCGCCGGCGGCCCAGCCGGATGCCGTGGAAGCGGCGCTGCTGCCGCCCGTGGCGGCCCTGGCCCAGCAATTGCCGAAGGCCCGCGCCGCGCTCGACGAGCGCTTCAACGTGGCGTTCAACAATGTGCCGGCGCGCCAGTTCTTCACTTCCATCGTGGCCGGCACGCGCTACAACATGCTGGTCCATCCCGACATCGGCGGCACGATTTCCGCCAATCTGAAGGACGTGACCCTGTTCCAGGCGCTCGACGCCGTGCGCGAACTGTATGGCTACGATTACAAGGTCGAGGGCACGCAGATCTACATCAAGCCCCTGACCATGCAGACGCGCTTGTTCCACGTCAATTACCTGACGGGCGCGCGCCGCGGCAGTTCCAACTTGCGCGTGTCGTCGACGTCGGTCGGTTCCGTGGGCTCGACCAACTCGGGCGGCTCCGGCAACAGCGGAAATGGCGGCAATAACAATCAGGGCAACAACAACGAGCAGAACCAGCAAACGAATGGCGGCCAGGGCGGCCGTACCCTGGACAGCAGCAACCTGACCACCTCGTCGACGGCCGATTTCTGGCCGGAACTGAAGGCGGCGCTGGAAGCCATCGTCGGCAGCAGCGACGGCGGCCGGCAAGTGGTGCTGAGCCCGCAATCGGGCGTGATCGTCATCCGCGCCATGCCGGAAGAGTTGCGCAATGTCGACATGTACCTGAAGGCCACGCAATTGTCCGTCGACCGCCAGGTGATCCTGGAAGCGAAAATCCTCGAAGTCGAACTCAACGACAACACGCAGACGGGCATCAACTGGGCCTCGTTTGCCTCGATCAAGAGCGGCCACACGAACCGCATCTCGACGGGCTTCATCCAGCCGGGCGGCACCCTGGCGCCGCTGCCCTTCAACGGCGGCCAGCCGCCCAACATGACGAATGGCAGCGGCTTGACGGCCAGCAGCGGCTTTGGCCTCAGCTCGGCGGCGACCTCGGCCGGTTCCATGTTCGGCCTGGCCTTCCAGACGGCCAATTTCGCGGCGATGATTTCCTTTCTGGAATCGCAAGGCTCCGTGCACGTGCTGTCGAGCCCGCGCATCGCCACCATGAACAACCAGAAGGCCGTGCTGAAGATTGGCACGGACGAGTTTTACGTGACGGGCGTGTCGACCACGACGAATACGACGGCCAGCGGCGCGACGACCAGCCCCAACGTGACCTTGCAGCCCTTCTTTTCCGGCGTGGTGCTGGACGTGACGCCGCAGATCGATGCGGATGGCAACATCATCCTGCACGTGCACCCATCCGTCAGCCAGGTGTCGACCATCAGCAAGGAAATCGACCTGGGCAGCGCCGGTTCCCTGAAACTGCCGCTGGCGGCATCGAGCACGTCGGAGATGGACAGCATGGTGCGCAGCCAGGACGGCCGCATCGTCGCCATCGGCGGCCTGATGCGCCAGGCCACGACGTCGGACCGCTCGCAAGTGCCGGGCGCGGGCGATATCCCCGTGCTGGGCGCGCTGTTCCGCAACACGGGGCAGGTGATCCAGAAGCGCGAGCTGGTGGTGTTGATCAAGCCGACCATCGTCGATGGCGCCAATAGCTGGAACGAGGACTTGCTCGATTCGGGCAAGCGCATCGAGGCGCTCGACCCGCGCCGTCCGTCGGAGCGGCGCTAAATGTACCAGGCCCATTTCGGCTTGCGCGAGGCGCCGTTCGGTCTCACGCCCGATACCAGTTTCTTCTTTAACGGCCCGCAGTCGCAAAAGGCGCTCAACACCTTGCTGGTGGCGGCGCGCAATGGCGAGGGCTTTATCAAGATCACTGGCGAAGTGGGCACCGGCAAGACTTTTCTTTGCCGCAAGTTCATGCAATCCTTGGGGCCGGACTTCGTCACGGCCTACATCCCGAATCCGAACTTGTCGCCCCGTTCGCTGATCCTGGCGCTGGCCGAGGACCTCGATGTCTTGCTGGAAAAGGATATTGAGCAGCATCAGTTGCTGCGCGCACTCAACTTGCGCCTGCTCAACCTGGCGGCGCAAGGCAAGCGCGTGCTGCTTTGCCTGGACGAAGCGCAGGCGATTCCCGTCGACAGCCTGGAAGCGCTGCGCCTGCTGACGAATCTGGAAACGGAAAAGCGCAAGCTGCTGCAGATCGTGCTGTTCGGTCAGCCGGAACTGGACGTCAAGCTGGCCCTGCCGGAAATCCGCCAGCTGGCGCAGCGCATCACCTTTCACTATCACCTGGGGCCCTTGTCGCGCGACGACGTGGATTTCTATGTGGCGCACCGCCTGCGCGTGGCCGGTTTCGATGGCGCGCGCCTGTTCAGCCGTGGCGGCGTGGGCAAGCTGTACAAGGCGTCCGGCGGCATCCCGCGCCTGATCAATATCATGGCGCACAAGGCGCTGATGGTGGCGTACGGCGAAGGGCGGCAGCAGGTCGGCGGCCGCCACGTGGCGCTGGCCGCCAGCGACACCCTGGCCAGCAAGCCGCACCGCTTTTGGCGCAGGCCGTGGCCATGGCTGGCCGGCGCCGGCGTGCTGGCCGCCGCCTGCGGCGCGAGCTGGACTTTATTGAACCGATGACGAAGATGAGCCTGTAGATGAGCCTGATTAACAAGATGTTGCAAGACCTCGATGCCCGCGGTACCCCCGATGGACGCGGCGACGCGGCCGGTATCCGCTCCGTGCCCGAACGCGAGCGGGGCGTCTCGCGCGCGCTGGTCTTCGGCGGCGCAGCGGGCCTGACGGCCGCCGCCATCGCCCTGGGCTGGGTCTACCTGAAGCGCCCGGCCGTGCCGCCCGTGCTGGTCAGCGTGGCCAGCACGCCGGTCCTGGTTCCAGTGCCGGCACCGGCGCCTGTCGTCGTTGCACCCGCGCCCGCGCCCGTACCCGTTGTGGCGGCGGAACCCGAGCCCGTATTTCAGGCCGAGGAAGCCACGCCCGCGCCCGCCAAGCTGCGTGCCGCCGACATGCGCCGCATCACGGAACAAGCCGTCAAGCCTGTCGCTGCGCCCGTGGTAAAGACGGCTGCGTCCGCTGCGAGTGAACGCATCATTGACGGAAAACAAGTCACGCCGCAGCAGCGCGTGGAGAATGAATACCGGCGCGCGCTGGCCCAGTTGCAGGATGGCCGCGTCTCCGACGCCATGCTGGCCTTGCAGCAGACCCTGCAGCTGGATCCGCGCCACCAGGGCGCGCGCGAAACCCTGGTGCGCCTGCTGCTGGAAGCGCAGCGTCCCGACGAGGCGGCCCGCCAGTTGCAGCTGAGTCTGGCGCTGGACCCGAAACAGCCGGCGCAGGCGATGATGCTGGCCCGTTTGCAGCTGGACAAGGCCAATGGCGGTGCGGCGGCCCTTGACACCCTCATGCGCAGCTTGCCGTACGCCAGCGACAGCGGCGAATACCAGGCCTTCCTGGCCGGCGTGCTGCAGCGCGAGCAGCGCTACCGCGAAGCGGCCGAACACTACCAGCTGGCCCTGCAGGCGGCGCCCGACAACAGCGTCTGGTGGATGGGCCTCGGCATCGCCTTGCAAGCCGACAACCACCCGGCCCAGGCGCGCCAGGCGTTCGAGCGGGCCAAGGGCTTGCAAACCCTGTCGCCCCAGCTGCAGGCGTTTGTCGAGCGCAAGCTGGTGCAGCTGACGGCGTCTGCGGCGAAATAACTTTTACCTCACTGAAAGAAACCAGCTTGAAGCCTGTGAATCTGCTCATCGTTCTTTGCTGCCTGGCCAACAGCGCCCTGGCCGCCCCCGCCAGCGCCCCCGCCAGCTACGTTCTTGAGAATACGGAAGTGCGCGACCTCCGCGCGCAAGCCTTGAAGCGCGATTACCAGCTGTATGTCGCCTTGCCCGATTCCTATCGACAGGGCAACAGGCGCTATCCGGTGCTGTTCGTCGTCGATGCCAATTATGCATTTCCCGTCGTGCGCAATATCGCGCAGCGCCTGAACAAGCATGCGGGGATGGAAGAAGTCATCGTGGTCGGCTTGTCGTACGCCAACGGCGATGGCGGCGTGTACAGCCGGCGCCGCGACTACACGCCCACCACGCCGCGCAAGCACGATTACCGCTCGGACATGCCGGGACGGCAGCCCGCGTTCGGCGAAGCGAAGGCGTATGGCCAGTTCATCTCGGGCGAGGTGTTTCCCTTTATTGCGCAGCACTATCGCGCGAACATGCAGCGCAAGGTGTTCATCGGCCATTCCTACGGCAGCCTGCTGGGCCTGCAATTCCTGCTGACGGAACCGCGCACCTTCGAGCACTACGTCCTCGGCAGCCCGTCGCTGTGGTACGACGCCGGCGTCATGTTCGACCGCGAACAGGCGTATGCCGCCAGCCACAAGGACTTGCCGGCGTCCGTGTTCTTTGGCATCGGCGGCCTGGAAAAGCTGGCGGCGGGCAAGAAGCGTTCACGTTCGGAAGAGGACGCCGACATGGTGGCCGACTTGCGCGAATTCGATGGAAAGTTGACATCGCGCAAGTTCCCCGGCCTGAAGACGCGCTTGCGCGTCTTCGCGGATGAAGATCACGCGAGCGTGTTTCCTTTCGTGCTCACGCATGGCTTGCGGGCGTACTTGACGTCCGCAAAATGAAGGGCGCTTACGGGCGCATCAATGTCGGCAGGATCAGCTTGGTCAGCAATTTTTCGCTGATGCCATGGGCGTCGCGCACCTGGAAGTTGGTCGTGGTGATGACGACCACGGCATCGAGTTCCGGCAGGACGAGCACTTTATTGCCGCCGGAACCCGCCATGCCATAGCTTTGCACCGTGCGGCCATTGGCCGTGAACGGTTGCAGCCACCACAGATAACCGTAGTCCATGCCTTCGCGCGCGTTGGCGTGGGGCGCGATCGAGCGCTTGACCCATTCGGCCGGCATCACCTGCTTGCCATGCCAGCGCCCGCCGTCGAGGTAGAGCTGGCCTAGCTTCATCAGATCCACGCTGCGCAGCTGCAAGCCTCCGCCCGTCATGGCGCTGCCCTTGGGCTGGAATTGCCATTTTACCTTGTCGATGCCAAGCGGCTTGAACAGGTTGGCGGCGGCGAAGTCCGGCACGCCCTGGCCGCTCACCTTTTCAAGCAGCGGTCCCAGCAGGGTTACGCCGGCCGTGCAATAGCTCCAGGCGCGGCCATACGGCGATTGCTCGGGGCGGGGCTGCCATTCGGGAAAGCCGCGGATCGGCAGGTCCGCCACGAAGCGGCTCCAGTCTTCCACCAGATACATGCGCTCTTCATTGCCGCGCGAATGCTGGTTGTCGTCGTCGCACTCGAGCAGCGAGCTCATGGTCAGGAAATCCTCGACCGTGATCTTGTCCTTGCGCGGGTCGGCATGGGCCAGCGGGCGCAGTTCCGGAAAGTAGGGCAGGACGGGGGAGTCGGTGCGCAAGAGCTTGCGCTCGATGGCCAGGCCGACCAGCATGCCGGCCACCGTCTTGCCCACCGAGCGCGTGTTGCGCAGGCTTTCGGCGCCATCCTTGTCGAAGTAGTGTTCGTAAAGCAGCTTGCCATGCTGCGCCACCACGACGCTGGTGACCTGCTTGAAGTCGCCCGCTTCGATGGCGGTGGTGACGCCGTCCAGCTCGCCTGCGTGGACGCTGCTGCCGAAGGCGAGAAGAAGGGGGAGGTATCGCAACATGGTGTACTCCTGAGTTGGAAAAGTGCAGTCTAGTCTTGCAAATTGGGCATTGTCTTGGACGTTTGAAACATTTGGCGGCGATAGTTGCTGGGCGTCATGCCGTAACGGGCCTGGAAGGCGCGCGTCATATGGCTCTGGTCGGCAAAGCCCACGCTCAGCGCCACGTCGGCCATGCTCAGTTCCGGGCGGCGCAGCAAGCCGCTGGCCTGGTCGACGCGGCGCCAGCGCAGCAGGTCGCCCGGCGAACAGCCCCAGGCCTGGCGGAACACGCGGGCCAGGTGCACGGGATGCACATCCAGGGCGGCGGCCACGTCGGCGATGCGCAGATGCGTGTCATTGGCCAGGTCCATCACGGCTTCATACGCCTGGTGGGCCCAGCCGGGCAGGGCGGGGCGCGCCTGCCGGGGCGCCTTGTGCAGGCTGGCCAGCATCTCCCACGCGCCCGCTTCGAGCAGGGCGCCGTCGCCGCCGCGGCCCACTTCGCGCGCGAGCCGGAACGCGGCCGCCGCGCTGGCCGTATCGCGCAACACGGTGGCGCACTCCTGGGCCGCATGCAATTCCTCGGCGCCCGACAGCAGGGCAGGGTCGAGCGATACCGTCATGAAGCTGCCCTTGCCATCGACGAAGCGGTCGCGGTGCGTCGTGCCGGCAGGATTGAAGACGAGGGTGGGCGAAGGCGCGCGCGGCGGGGCGTGCAGGGCACTGGAAATATACGTGCCGGACAGAACGAAGACGAAGTGGGCATCGTCATGCCGGTGCGTTTCGACTTCATCCTCGCCACGCGTGGCCTTCAGGCGGCGGATGTCGAAGATGCTGCCGCGCGCGCCGTGATGCACGTCGCCATAGAATTGGCCGGACTTGAACTGGAGTGGAGTGGTCATATCGGCATGGTATGTGCGGCCGTCCTGACGGGCCAGCGCGGGACGACGAATGGCGCCAGGCGCAGGATGAACGGTCGATTCGGGGGAATGCACGGGATGTGGGACGGCGGCTCCGGCCGGTTTTGCGTGGCCGCTGGCAGGCGTGCAGGGGTGCCGGGGCGGCTATGTGTAAAATTTGCGCAGCGTCCAGATGTCGCCATCGATACTGGATCGCGCCAGGGGCGAGCCGCTGGAATGCCGGGCGCCGCCCGCCAGGCAGTGCCAGCGTCGTCATGAACTCTCCGACCGCCGGAAGCGGTCATCGATAAGGTCAGGTGCAATGCGTACATTGAATGAATTACTGGATAGTGAAGACCCGGCGTTTCCGCTGATCCGGCAATGGGCCAGCGAGGCCGACATCCCGGTGGAATTGCTGCCGCCCTCGGCCGGCAGGGAAGATGTGCTGCTGAGCCTGCAGGTCACCACGCGTTCCCCCCTTGGCGCCATCGCCTATGAAACGGGCGGCATCCTGGTGGATGACGGCTGGCTGCGGATATTGGGCTCGGGACATGGCAAGCTGGAGCGGAACATTGCTACGTGGAACGAAAGAAAGGCCGAGGGCTTTCTGTTGGTGGCCGACGACGTGCTCGGCGGCTTTTTTGCCATCAACGGGGGCGCACTCGGGGCCGACCAGGGCAAGATGTATTACCTGGCGCCCGAGACGCTGGCGTGGGAAGCGCTGGAGATCGGCTACACGGCGTTCGTCGAATGGGCCTTTACTCGCCAGTTGCGGCAGTTTTACGGCCGGCAGCCCGGCGATGCGCAGGAGTTTGACGAATTGCCCGAATTGCCCTTGTCCGGCGACCTCTGCCTGAATTTTTATCCGTTTCTGTGGACGCAAGAAGGTTCCCTCAAGACCAGCTCGCGGCGCGCCATTCCCGTGGAAGAGCAGTGGGCGCTCAACCTTGATCTGCAACAGAAGTTGCTGGACGCTCCTGCGGGCGAGAACTGAGGCATGGCTTGCGGGCGTCTTTGACGGCATCGCCCTGCGCATCCCGGGCCGGTGAAATGGCATTTCAACCCCCGATTCAAGCGCTTTGTCGCAATGGCAGGCGCGAGAAAAGGGCAAGGGGATAGCATACGATGGGCTTTCTCGCGATGCGCCGCCCGCCAGCGAGTGTCCGATACTGCCGCGGCAGGCAACGGATGCTTCTCAATGACCTCGATCAGGATGAATACGCATGAAATTGACCCTTCCACATGTCCTCTCCACTTGTCTGTTGGGCGCCTTCGGTGCGATCGGCAGCGCGCACGCGGCTCCCGCCGATGCCGAACTGGTCGCCTTGGTGCAGCGCCATGCGCAGGCACAGAGCAACTTTGATCAAGTGGCCTTGAACGCCATCACGGCGGAGAATTATGTGGAAATATCGCCGGTCGGCGAGGTGGACGGGCGTGAAAAAATGCTCGCCTTCTATGCGCCGGAGCAGAAGCGGCCGAGTCCCCAGCTGCAGGTCGATGAACCGGTGGTGCGCCTGTTTGGCGATACGGCGCTCATCTCGGCGCGCTTGTCCTACCGTCTCAACCAGGATGGGGTAGCCCGCAATTTCGCCCTGCGCGCCGGCTATGTCGCTCGGCTTGTCGACAAGCAATGGCTGCTGGTCAGCGCACAGTACACGGGCATCCGCCCGCCGAAACCGTGAAGTGAGCCGTGCCTGGCGCCCGGCCAGCCTACAGCCGCGCCTCGTCGCCCCACACGTGCCGCATGCTGAAATGCATGCCGGCATCGTCTTCGTGCAGCGACGAGACGATGGCGAACTGGCTGTCGCCCGTGTCGCGCGGCGTCATCTGCGATAGCTCGGCGGCGGCCAGCGGCGCGCCCAGCGGGTCGCTGAGCGGATGCACGTGGCCGGCGCCCCGTTGCGTCACCACCCCCAGTTCGCCGCTGCGCAGGCGTACCAGGGTGCCGGGCGGATACTTGCCCAGCAGATTGACGAATTGCTCGCCCAGCAGCGGGTCGATAGGCACGCCCTGGTCGAGGAAGATGTGCTGCAGTGCCTGGTCGGGGACGATGGAACGGCGGTAGTTGCGCGCCGAGACGCGGGCGCAATAGCGGTCGGCCAGGCCGATCAGCTTGGCATTTTGCAGGATTTCATCGGCCGTGCGCCCCTGCGGGTAGCCGCTGCCGTCGTCGTTTTCATGGTGCAACAGTACACAGCTCAGCCATTCCTCGTCATCGACGCCGGCGCAGCGCAGCAATTCCGTGCTTTCCTGCGGATGCTGGCGCACGATGCGCATTTCGTCGTCGTTCAGGGGGCCGCGCCGGTCCTGGAAGCTGTCGTGGTGGCGCAGCATGCCCACGTTCATCGTCAGCGCGGCCGCACCGATCAACAGCAGTTCATCGTGCGACTTGTGCATGCCGCGGCCCACCAGCATGGCCAGCAAGGCCGTTTCGATGCAGTGGCGCACGGCATAGCTGCCGGCGATCTGGTTGAGCAGGATGCTGGCCAGGGCGATATCGGCATCGTGTTCGAGCGCGCGCAGCAGTTCGCGGGCGATGTCGCGCACGTCGCGCTCGGCATTGCTTTCGCTGCGCAAGTCCAGCAGCAGCCGTTCCAGGCGTTGCGCCGCCTCATTGAGCAAGCGCAAGACGGATGGCTGGTCCGGCGCGCCCACGTACAGGCCCAGCTGCAGCAAACGGCCCAGCTGCGTGCCATCCGTGATGATCTGCCCCTTGCGCAGTTGCGGGCCGGCACTATGGTCAGCCAAAAACAGATCCCAGGGCAGGGGTTCGCCGGGAACCAGGTCGGCCGGGCCGATGCGACGCTGTACCATCTGTCATCCTTTGCCCCGCCGCAGCGAAGCCATGTTCAGTGCTCGGTTATATGCTGCGCAGGCGCTCCAGCGCCAGGCGCAAGGTCTCGTCTTTCTTGGCAAAGCAGAAGCGCACGATGCCCGACTCCTTGCCCTGCACGTAAAACGCGGAGACGGGAACGGCCGCCACCTTGATTTCCGTCGTCAGCCATTCGGCGAACTGCGCTTCGGTCTCTTGCGAAATCGCATCGTAGCGCACGCACTGGAAATACGTGCCGTCAGCCGGCAGCAGGGTAAAGCGGCTACCCGCCAGGCCGTCGCGGAACAGGTCGCGCTTGCGCTGGTAAAACGCGGGCAAGTCCAGGTAGGGCTGCGGATTCGCCATGTAGCCGGCGATGCCGTGCTGCATCGGCGTGTTGACGGTAAACACGTTGTACTGGTGCACCTTGCGAAATTCCGCCGTGAGGGCTGCTGGTGCCGCCACGTAGCCGACTTTCCAGCCCGTCACGTGGTACGTCTTGCCGAAGCTGGAAACGATGAAGCTGCGCGCCGCCAGTTCCGGGTTGCGCGAAAGCGACGCGTGCGGCACGCCGTCATACACCATGTGCTCGTACACTTCGTCGGACAATATCAATATTTGCGTGCCGCGCACGATGTCGGCCAGCGCGGCGATATCGGCCGGGCGCAAGATCGTGCCCGTCGGATTGTGCGGCGTGTTGATGATGATCAAGCGCGTCTTGCTGGTGACGGCGGCGGCCAGCTTGTCCCATGGCACGCTGTAGCCTTGTTCACCCGCTTGCATGGACACCAGCACAGGCACGCCGCCGGCCAGCGCGATGGCGGGCAGATAGCTGTCATAGGCCGGTTCGATGACGATGACTTCGTCGCCCGGGTGCACGCAGCACAGGATGGCCGTGGTGAGCGCCTGCGTGGCGCCGGCCGTGACGGTGATTTCCGTGCCGGCATCATAGCCGTGGCCGTACAAGCTGGCGATCTTCGCGGCGATGGCCTCGCGCAGGGGCGCGGCACCCGTCATCATCGGATACTGGTTGTGGCCGGCGCGCATGGCGTCGCTGACGAGGTCGACCAGGGCCGGGTCGCAATCGAAGTCGGGAAAGCCCTGGCCCAGGTTGACGGCGCCATGCTGGGCCGCCAGGCTGGACATGCGGGTAAACACGGTGGTGCCCACGAGAGGCAAGCGGGTGGTCAGGGTGGGAGTCGTGCAGGGCAGGGACGGGCTGTTCATGAGCGGTAGGGGCGCGGTGCGGAAAGTGGAATCGTGTCTCATTCTAGCGCAGCGCGCCCCGTTGCGTGCGGGGCTTTGGCGCCTCAGCCTGGCAAGGCCCAGCCTTCCGGCACCATGATCTTGAACATGCCGGCCTTGGCCGTCTTGCGGGCCAGTTTCAGCAGGGCCTTGTCCTTGGTGATGAGGATGTCGGCGTTGGCGTCGCGCGCCAGTTCGAGGAATTTCTGGTCATCCTTGTCCGTGCAGACGGGCAGGCGCACGCCGGAGACGGGCGGCGCCACCACGCTGATATGCGCGTCGAAGCGGGCGGCGGCGACGGCGCGGCTGGCTTCGTCGAGCGGCAAATGTTTGTAATGCAACACGACCAGATATTCCGCGCGGCAATCTTCGCGCGTGATGGCGTGCACGGCGCCGCTTTCCATGGCCGCCAGCAGGGGCGCCCAGCGCGGGTCGTTGAAGACGAACAGGTCGAGGCAAACGTTGGTGTCGAGGACGAGTTTTTGTGGAGCAGGTATCATGTCGGCAATTCTATTCTGTAGTGATAATTTATGTTGATCGTGCTTTCGCCCGCCAAGAGTCTCGACCTGGAGACGCCGCCAACAACCTCGTTGCACAGCACCCCCGATTTTCTCGACCATTCCGCCCAGCTGATCGACCGCATGCGCCAGTTTTCGCCCGCCGAAGTGGGCAGCCTGATGGGCATTTCCGATGCCTTGTCCGCCCTCAACGTGGCCCGCTACGCTTCCTGGACGCCCAAGCTGGCGGAAGCGCGCCAAGCCATCATGGCCTTCAATGGCGACGTGTATGCCGGTTTCGAGGCGCGCAGCCTGCTGCCGGCCCAGCTCGACTATGCCCAGTCGCGCGTGCGCATCCTGTCGGGCCTGTACGGCTTGCTGCGCCCGCTGGACCTGATCCACCCGCACCGCCTGGAAATGGGCACGCGGCTGTCGACCACGCGCGGCAAGGATCTGTACGCGTTCTGGGGCGACACCATTACCAACGGCTTGAACCGCACGGCAAAAGAGCAGGGCGCCAAGGTGCTGGTCAACCTTGCTTCCGAGGAATATTTCAAATCCGTCAAGCCGCGCCAGCTGGACGTGCCCGTCATCGCGCCCGTGTTCGAGGACTGGAAGAACGGCAAATATAAAATCATCTCGTTCTACGCCAAGCGCGCGCGCGGCATGCTGGCCCGCTATGCGGCCGTCAACGCCATCCGCGACCCGCAGCAGCTGAAAGAATTCGACGTCGACGGCTACGGTTTCGTGCCGGAAGCGTCGAACGATACCAGCTGGGTGTTTCGTCGCAAAGTGGGTGTATAAGTAAAAAAACCGGGCTAGCCCGGTTTTTTCTTATCTTACTGCCAGAATTTCCACCACTTGCGTTCCTTGTTCACCCCTTCCGGGCTGAGGAATGCCGTGTTCGGGTAGTTCTTGGTCAGCACGCGCAAGGCATCGTCGCGCAAGTCGGTCAAGCCCAGCTTGTCATACGAGCGGTACATGATGAACAGCGCTTCTTCGATGGCCGGTGAAGCGGCAAAGTCGCTGACCGTCGTTTGCGCGCGGTTGGCGGCGGCCAGATAGGCGCCGCGGCGGTAGTAATAGCGCGCCACGTGCACTTCGTATTTCGCCATGGCATCGATCAAATAGTTCATGCGGGCCAGCGAATCGGGCGCGTATTTGCTATTTGGAAACTTGTCGACCAGTTGCTTGAAGGCGGCAAACGCTTCGCGCGTGGCTTTCGGATCGCGCTCGGTCGGATCTTGCTCGTACAGGAAGTTCAGGAAGCTGATCTGGTCGTTAAAGCTGATCAGGCCCCGCAAGTAGTACATATAGTCCACATTGGCGTGGTTCGGATGCAACTTGATGAAGCGTTCGACGGCAGCCAGTGCCTGAGCCTGGTCTCCCGACTTATAATACGCGTAAGCGATCTCCATCTGCGCTTGCAGAGCATAGTTGCCGAAAGGATAGTTAGCCTCCAGCTTCTGGAACAGGCCGATTGCAGCTTCATAGTGCTGCCCGGCCATTTCTTCACGCGCCTCCGAGTATAATTTCGTAACGGACCAGTTTTTGGTCTCATCCACTTTTTCAGGCAACAAGCTGCAAGCGGACATGCCGAGCAGAACGACTGAAGCGACTACCAACGATAATTTTTTTTGCATGACGTTTTGCAAGAAGGTTTTAACCAAGATTTTACAATAGGCTGATTATAGCCGATGGGAATGCTGTGATATTAACTCCGAAGCCTAATTTGGCTGACCCCGCGTTTGACTCCCTTTCTGACCATGTTGCCGAAGAGGCGTTTGACGGCGATTTTGCCGCCGACGACGTCTTCGAGGAAATGGCCCCGATTACATTGGAACTGACGCCGGACGCCTGCGGCCACCGCCTCGATAAAGTCATCGCCCAGCTGGTGCCGCAATACTCGCGCAGCCGCTTGCAATTGTGGCTGGAAGCCGGTTTCGTGACCGTCGATGGAAAAGTTGCCAAACGCAACATGACCGCCTACGGCGACGAGAAGATCGTCATTCTGCCGCAAAGCGCGCCGGAAGACGAGGCTTTTAAGCCGGAAGCGATGGAATTGAACATCGTGCACGAAGATGAGCATATCATCGTCATCAACAAACCGGCCGGACTGGTCGTGCATCCGGGCCCCGGCAACTGGTCGGGTACCCTGCTCAACGGCCTGCTGCACCACTGCCCGCAACTGGCGGGCGTGCCGCGCGCCGGCATCGTGCACCGCCTGGACAAGGATACGAGCGGTTTGATGGTGGTCGGCAAGACCCTCGCTTCGCAAACGGACCTGGTGCGCCAGTTGCAGGCGCGCACCGTCAAGCGCGAATATTTCGCGCTCGTGTGGGGCACGCCGAAGGCGGCGGGCACCATCGATGCGTCCATCGCGCGCCACCCGCGCGACCGCGTCAAGATGGCCGTCTCGGAAAACTTCACGGCCAAGCCCGCCATCACGCACTATGAATTGATCGGCAGCGGCGAACTCGACCGCCGTCCCGTGAGCCTGATGCAATGCCGCCTGGAAACAGGCCGCACGCACCAGATCCGCGTGCACATGCAGCATCTGGGCTTTGCGCTGGTCGGTGATTATGTGTACGGCAAGCAGCACCTGGTGTCCGTCTTCTCGCGCCAGGCGCTGCAGGCGCGCCGCCTGGGCCTCGTGCATCCGGGCACCCTGGAAGCGTGCGAGTGGATCGTGCCGCTGGCCGACGACTTCGCCCAACTGATCGCCACGGCCGGCATTCCCGAGCCGGAACAGGTCTGATGACGGCTGCCTTGCCTTATATCACTCCCCATTGGCCCGGCCTGCCCGCGAACGTGGGCGCGCTGGCGACCGTGCGCGCGGGCGGCGTCAGCCAGGGCCCGTATGGTGACGGGCAGGGCGGCGGTGGCTTGAACCTTGGCACGCACGTGGGCGACGAACCCGCGCACGTGGCAGCCAACCGCGCGCGGCTGGCGGGCGCCTTGCCATCCGAGCCCGCTTGGCTGTCGCAGGTGCACGGCGTGGCCGTCGCCGATGCCGGGAAGCTGGACGGTTGCGTGCCCGATGCCGACGCCAGCGTGGCAACGCAGCCTGGCGCCGTGTGCGTCGTGATGACGGCCGATTGCCTGCCGGTATTGTTTTGTTCGACGGATGGCCTCGTCGTCGGCGCGGCCCACGCGGGCTGGCGCGGCCTGGCCAACGGCGTCTTGCAGCGCACGGTGGACAGCATGCGCGCGCAAGGGGCGACGGATATCCTCGCCTGGCTGGGGCCGGCCATCGGTCCGCAGCAATTCGAAGTGGGGCACGACGTGTTGCAGGCGTTTCAAGACGGCGCGCGCGATGATGCCGAACGGCAAGTGTTGAGCGCTTCCTTCGTCGCCATCGCTGGCAAGCCGGGTAAGTACCTGGCCGACATCTATGCGCTGGCGCGCATCATGCTGCTGCGCGATGGCGTGGCGCAAGTGGCGGGCGGGGAATATTGCACCGTCAGCGATGCGGCGCAGTTTTACTCGTACCGGCGCGATGGCGTCACGGGAAGACAGGCCAGCTTGATCTGGCGCAAATAATCTGCACGGCAGACACTTATGTGTCTGCCGTTTTTGTTTTATCGTCTGCTGAGGCCAGCGCGCGGGCTTGCAGTTCCGCGATGCGCGCCGCCTTGCGTTTGCGTCTCCTTGAGCCCGTCAGATAGAATAGGATGGACAGCGGGATGACGCAGTACAGCACGAAGGTCATCATCCCGGCGACGATGGACGGTTCCGTCAGCGCCATGAGGCCGACGACATAGATCCAGGCAACAGCGGTCATGAGCATCATTGGTATTGGCAGTCAGTAAGAGTTTGCATGCAGGTGGCCCGGAAGTAATTATTTATCAATTCTTGAATGGATTTATATAGCTATGAACATGCCAGATCCTCAAATGATGACCAAGGAATGGATGGCGCAGATCAGCAATCCTGAGCAGTGGAAGACGTGGTTCAACATGGTACCGCAGCCCGCCGGCAATCCGATTGCCGGCATTTTGCAGGATGCGGGTGCCAGCATCAAGCCGGAAGCGATCGAGCAACTGAAAAATGCCTACGTGGCCAAGCTGACGGGCTTGTGGGCAGACTTTATGGCCGGCAAGGCGCCGGAATTGAAAGACCGCCGTTTCTCCGCGCCCGCCTGGCACGCCAGCCCCCTGTCGGCCTTCAATGCGGCGGCCTACCTGCTGAACGCCGAATTTCTCAGCGCCATGGCCGACGCCGTGGAAGCGACGCCGCACCAGAAGCAAAAGATTGCGTTTGCGGTGCAGCAAATCGTCGACGCCATGTCGCCCGCCAATTTTCTTGCCACCAATCCCGACGCGCAGCAAACCCTGATCGAGACCAAGGGCGAAAGCCTGGCCAAGGGCTTGAGCAACATGCTGGCCGACATGGGCAAGGGCCGCATTTCGCAGTCCGACGAATCGGCCTTCGAAGTGGGCCGCAACGTGGCCACCACGCCGGGCACGGTGGTGTTCGAGAACGCGCTGTTCCAGCTGATCCAGTACACGCCGACGACGGCCACGGTACACCAGCGGCCGCTGCTGATGGTGCCGCCGTGCATCAATAAATTCTATATCCTTGACTTGCAGCCAGAAAACTCGCTCGTGCGCTATGCGGTGGAGCAGGGCAATACCGTGTTCCTGATGTCCTGGCGCAATCCGGACCTGAGCATGCAGCACCTGACGTGGGACGATTACGTCGAGCAAGGCGTGATCGAAGCCATTCGGGTCACGCAGGACATTTCCGGCCAGGACAAGCTCAATATGTTCGGCTTTTGCGTGGGCGGCACCATCGTCTCGACGGCGCTGGCCGTGCTCAAGGCGCGGGGCGAGAATCCGGCCGCCAGCCTGACCTTGCTGACCACTTTCCTCGATTTCTGCGACACGGGCGCGCTCGACGTCTTTATCGACGAGCCGCAAGTGGCGCTGCGCGAGCAGACGCTGGCCAAGGGCGGCCTGATGTCGGGGCGCGACCTGGGCAGCACTTTTTCGAGCCTGCGGCCGAACGACCTCGTATGGAACTACGTGCAGTCGAATTACCTGAAGGGCAAGGAACCGCCCGCGTTCGACTTGCTGTACTGGAATGGCGACGGCACGGGCTTGCCGGGCCCCATGTTCTGCTGGTATCTGCGCAACACCTACCTGGAAAACAGTCTGAAAGTGCCGGGCAAGCTGACAGTGGCCGGTGAAAAGGTCGACTTGAGCAGCATCGACGCGCCCGCCTTCATCTACGGTTCGCGCGAAGACCATATCGTGCCCTGGGGCGCGGCGTATGCCAGCATGGCCGTGCTGAACCCGAAAAAGCCGAAAGCCAACCGCTTTATCCTCGGCGCCTCGGGCCATATCGCCGGCGTGATCAATCCTGCCTCGAAGAAAAAGCGCAGTTACTGGAGCAATGACGCGGGCAAAGGCGCACGCACGGCGAAAGCCAAGCCCTTGACGGCCGAACAGTGGATGGAAGGCGCGACCGAGCACGTGGGCAGCTGGTGGCCCAAATGGGCGGCTTTCCTGGCCGAACACGGCGGCGCGCAGGTGAAGGCGCCGGGCAAGCCGGGCAGCAAACGCCACGCGGCAATCGAGCCGGCTCCGGGGCGGTATGTTAAAGTCAGGGCGGACTAGTTTACAAAAGCTTCTGGCCGGGCAAGACCGGCGTAATCTCCGGTCTTGTCAGGAATCTACTTTTAGTTGCGTTGCAATAAATGCGGGAATCTACTACCCTGATGTGCAATGGAGCCGTTTTCCACTCTATAATGGAAAACGTAGGCAGGTGCGAAAGCGGACCCACGTTCGCTTTTTTTTCGGATTAACTCAGTATGCGCTGCGGCGCAATAAGTGGAACTTGTGATGAGTAGTGCAAAAAAAAGTATAGACCGCCTGATTAAAAAATATCCCAACCGCCGTCTGTATGACACGCAAACCAGTTCCTACATCACCTTGACGGACGTCAAGCAGCTGGTGTTGGACAATGAGGTGTTTACCGTCGTCGATGCCAAATCCAATGAAGATTTGACGCGCAGCATCTTGCTGCAAATCATTTTGGAAGAGGAAGCGAATGGCGCGCCCATGTTCTCGAGCAGCGTGTTGTCGCAGATCATCCGCTACTATGGCCACGCCATGCAGGGCATGATGGGATCCTACCTGGAAAAGAACGTGCAAGCGTTCACCGATATCCAGCACAAATTCACGGGCACGTCGGCCGGCAGTTTCGAAGGCAAGCCCTTCAGCCCTGAAATGTGGACCCAGTTCATGAATGTCCAGGGCCCGATGATGCAAGGCATGATGAACAACTACATCGACCAGAGCAAGAGCCTGTTCGTGCAGATGCAGGAACAGATGCAGAGCCAGAGCAAGAATCTGTTCGGCACCTTCCCGTTCGTGCCGCCGGTGCCTCCAACCGACAAAAAGTAATCGATCTGACACACTCACCGGGCGATTCGATCGCCTGGGAGTTGTATTGGCGTCATCAAAACAGCATAGTTCTGCCAGCAAGGGGCGGCTCGGGGTACAATAGCCGATTCGCCTCACCATTTTACTAGCTGCCAACTATGTCTGAAATTCACCGTATTCCCGTTCCTTCCGCCCAGCCCGAGGCCATGCTGGCCATGCCAGGTGCGGCGCCGAAAGTGGGCTTTGTCTCGCTCGGCTGCCCGAAAGCGCTGGTCGACTCCGAACAAATCCTGACCCAACTGCGCGCCGAAGGCTACGAAACGGCGAAATCCTACGCTGGCGCCGATCTGGTGATCGTCAATACCTGCGGTTTTATCGATGCTGCCGTGCAAGAGTCGCTCGACGCCATCGGCGAAGCGCTGGCTGAAAACGGCAAAGTCATCGTGACCGGCTGCCTGGGCGCCAAGAAAGATGCTGCCGGCGACGATATCATCATGAAGGTGCACCCGAAAGTGCTGTCCGTCACGGGCCCGCACGCGCTGGCCGAAGTGATGGATTCCGTCCATTTCCACCTGCCGAAACCGCATGCGCCTTTCCTCGACCTGGTGCCGCCGCAAGGCGTCAAGCTGACGCCGAAGCACTATGCCTACCTGAAAATTTCCGAAGGCTGCAACCACCGCTGCAGTTTCTGCATCATCCCGTCCATGCGCGGCGACCTCGTCTCTCGCCCGATCGGCGAACTGATGATCGAAGCGGAAAACCTGTTCAAGGCCGGCGTCAAGGAATTGCTGGTCATTTCGCAAGACACCTCGGCGTATGGCGTGGACGTGAAATTCCGCTCCGGCTTCTGGAATGGCCGTCCCGTGAAAACCCACATGACGCAACTGACGGAAGCGCTGGGCGAACTGGCCAAGTCCTACGGCGCCTGGGTGCGCTTGCATTACGTGTATCCATACCCGCACGTGGACCAGATCATCCCGATGATGAGCGGCGGCCACATCCTGCCATACCTGGACATTCCGATGCAGCATGCGCACCCTGACGTATTGAAGCGCATGAAGCGTCCGGCCAGCGGCGAGAAAAACCTGGACCGCATCCAGGCCTGGCGCGCCATCAACCCGGACCTGACCATCCGCTCGACCTTCATCGCCGGTTTCCCTGGCGAAACGGAAGCGGAATTCGAATACTTGCTCGACTTCCTCAAGGAAGCGCAGATCGACCGCCTCGGTTGCTTCGCGTATTCGCCTGTCGAAGGCGCGACGGCGAACGCCATCGACAATCCCGTGCCGGAAGAGCTGCGCGAAGAGCGCCGCGGCCGCGTCATGCTGCTGCAGGAAGAAATTTCCAAGAAACGCCTGCAAGCCAAGGTCGGCAAGACCGTGCGCGTGCTGATCGATGAAGTCACCCGTTCCGGCGGCGTGGGCCGCTCGTCCGCCGACGCGCCGGAAATCGATGGCGTCGTGTATGTGAAGCCGCCATTCGAGCCGCACCGCAAGCTGGCTGTCGGCCAGTTCGTCGATGTGACCATCACCTCGGCCGACGCGCACGACCTGTGGGGTGCTGCCGAGTAAAAACGTCCATGCCGGCGTTGCGCTGCCTTGCCGTACAGTAAGGTACTGTCTGCGGCAGCGCGCCTTGGCCTGCATGTTTTTACGCGGTGAAGATGATATTTGACAAGGTGTAACACTCTGTCATACGTACGGCGTACAGGGCGTAAAGCCCTTACAATCAAGGCGGACCAGCAATTGCTGGCCCGCCTTTTTATTTGCCGACGACGCCATGACCACACCCAAATCCCCCCAGACGGCGCTGATCCACAGCGATTACCAGGCGCCGCAAGGCTTTGCCGCGTTTCCCAACGCCATCCATCACGCATCGACCGTGCTGTTCAAGGACGTGGCGGCCATGCGCTCGGGCGACTGGAAAGAAAAGAACGCCTACACCTACGGCTTGCACGGCACGCCCACCACCTTCACCCTGGAAGCGCGCCTGGCCGAGATCGAAGGGGGCAAATACTGCCTGCTGGCGCCGTCGGGCCTGGCGGCCATCGCCATGGCGGACTTTGCCCTGCTCAAAACGGGCGATGACGTTTTATTGCCGGAAAACATCTACAACCCGAACCGCGAACTGGGACGCTGGCTGGCGCAGGATTTCGGCATCACGGCCCGCTATTACGATCCGCTCATCGGCGCCGGCATCGCGGGCTTGATCCAGCACAATACCAAGCTGATCTGGACGGAAGCGCCTGGCTCCGTGACGATGGAAGTGCCGGACTTGCCCGCCATTTGCGCGGCCGCCCATGCGCGGGGCGTGCTCGTCGCCCTGGACAATACCTGGTCGGCGGGCCTGGCCCTGCGCGGCTTTGGCCTGGGCGTGGACATCATCATGCAGGCGCTGACGAAATACCAGTCGGGCGGCTCGGACGTGCTGATGGGCGCGCTGATCACGCGCGAGCGGGCGCTGCACGACCGCCTGGCGCAGGCGCACATGCGTCTGGGCATGGGCGTGGGGGCGGACGACGCCTACCTGGTGCTGCGCGGCTTGCCCACGATGAAGCTGCGCTTCGACGCCCACGACCAGGGCGCGCGCACGGTGGCCGCCTGGCTCAAGGGGCGCAGCGAGATCGCCACGGTGCTGCATCCGGCCTTCGACGATTGCCCGGGCCACGCCATCTGGCAGCGCGATTTCACGGGCGCGGGCGGCCTGTTTTCCGTGCTGTTCGATGCCCGCTACACGGAGGCGCAGACGGACCGCTTCGTCGATGCCTTGCAGTTGTTCAAGATTGGCTACAGCTGGGGCGGCGCGAACAGCCTGGTGATGCCGTACCGCATCGCCGCCATGCGCAAGGGCTGGCAATTGCCGGGCCAGCTGGTGCGCCTGAACGTGGGACTGGAAGATCCGCAGGATCTGATCGCCGATATCGAACGGGCGTTCGCGGCGATGTAGAGGTAAGCGGGCAAGCACGATAGCTTGCCCACAAGCAATTTACAGGGGCACGGGCTTGTTGTTGTTCAAGTCGAGGAAGCCGCGCAGTAGGCGGTAGGCTTTCCACAGCCAGGCCACGCCCCACACGAGGAAGGCCAGCGGGATGCCGATCAGCGTGATCCACAGGATGGCGCCGACGACGATCCAGGCCACGTACCACCAGAAGGAACGGATCATCCAGCTGTGATGGCTGTACACGAAGGTCCCGGCCGCCTCGTCCCGCTTCACATAATTGATGATGAGCGGAATGAAGGAAAACGCGCCCAGCGAAAACACGAAGCTGGCGCCATGTATCAGGTACAACCACCAGGCCAGGTTCTTGGTCTGCTGGAGTTGGGTATCCAAAATAATATCTTGTGACATGAAGGCTCCCGTCGTTGCTCAATTTTTAATTGTAACAAGCAAAGCGGAGCAGGAGCGCAGTCCATGGAAAAAGGCAGAATACATTGTTGAAACGAAATCGCTATCCCACCCTGGCCGCGCGCGCCAGGTCATGGCTGCGCCAGGCTTTGCCGGCCTTGCTGCTGTGCGCCTCGGCGGCCTATGCCGCCGGCGCCCCGCTGGAGACGGAGTTTGCCGCCGGCTTGAAGGAAGAGGGCCTGGCGGGCGCCGTCTGGAGTGAAGTCTTGCCTGACGGAACAGTCAAAGTCGGTGCGTCCGGCCTGCGCGATACCGCCAGGCGCATGCCCATGCAGGCGGACACGCGCATGCAAGTGGGTTCCGTGGGCAAGGTGGCGCTGGCGCTGGGCGTCTTGCGCCTGGTCAGCGAAGACCGGCTCACGCTCGACACGCCCCTGCAGCAGGTGCTGCCGGAACTGGCGCTGAAAAACCCTTGGCAAGCAAGCGACCCCGTGCGCATCCGCCACCTGCTGGCGCATACGTCCGGCCTCGACAACGTGCGCTTCTGGCAGGCGTTCAGCCTGAACCCGGCGCCGCAGACGCCGCTGGCCGACGCTTTTGACGGCGACCGCAACCTGCTGCGCGTGCGCGCCCGGCCCGGCAGCCGCTATGCGTATTCGAACATGGGCTATGGTTTGCTGGGCATGGTGATCGAGAAAATCACGGGCCAGCCGTACGAGCGCTATCTCGACGCGCAGCTGCTGCAGCCGCTGGGCATGGCGGACAGCACGTTCGCCTTCGTTACGCAAGTGAGCACGCAAATGAGTACGCAGGCGGGTGCGCAGGCTGATCCGCGCCTGGCCATGGGCTACTTCGAGCATGGCGTGGCGCAGCCGGCCGTGCCCCAGTATTTGCGTCCGGCCGCGCAATTTACCACCACGGCGGCCGACATGGGCAAGCTGGCGCAATTCCTGATGGGCGACGGCAAGCTGCAGGGCAAGCGCTTCATCGACCTGGCGCTGATGGGCGCCTTGTCCGAGCCGGCCGGCACGGATGCGGCGCAGGCGGGCCTGGCGACGGGCCACGGACTGGCGCTGGCCGTGCGCGACCGCCACAATGTGGTGGGCGCCTGCCACCCTGGCACGGCCGTGGGTTTCCGCGCCATGCTGTGCCTGTATCCGGAGCAGGACAGCGCCTTTTTTGTTGCCTTCAATACGGATGCGGAGCAGGCCGACTATGAACGCTTCAACCGCCTGCTGCTGCGCGACCTGGAACTGCCGTTGCGCGCCCCGGCACCGCGCGGCACGCCCGCGCCCACGGTGGAAAACTGGCAGGGCGTCTATTTGCCGTCGCCCAGCCCCATGGCCAGCATGGCCTGGGTCGACGCCGTCTTCGGCTTTACGCGTGTGAAATGGGATGGCGAATCGCTGTTCCTGATCCCGTTCCAGGGCGAGCCGAAGGAGCTGGAACCGGTGGGCGGCTTGCTGTTCCGCGCCAGCGACCGCAGCACGCCGTCGCACGTGCTGATGCAGGAGGATGGCAAGCATGTGCTCAGCGACGGCTTGCGCAGCTATGAGCGCGCGTCGATGCTGCGCATGCTGGTGCTGTGGGGCAGCCTGGCCCTGGGTGCGGCGGGGATGCTGTACGTGCTGGTGGTGGGCGTCTGGCGCGCCGCGCTGCGCAGCCTGGGGCGGGGCGACCACCTGTTCGCGCCCTTGCTGTCGCTGCTGGCGCTGCTCCTGCCGCTGCCGTTCTTCTATTTCCAGTCCTACCTGCGCCTGGGCGACGTCACCATCGCCAGCGTGCTGCTGGCGCTGACGACGGGAGCGCTGCCGCTGGCGACGGCGTTCGGTCTGGCGCGCTGCTGGCGCAGCCGCGGCACGGCGGCCGAGGCGGGTTCGTGGGCAAAATGGGATTGGGTGGCCTTGCTGGCGGCCTTGCAACTGCTGCTGGTGCTGGCCTGGTGGGGATTGCTGCCGCTGCGCCTGTGGCACCTGTAGCCGGCGCTCAGCGCCAGGCGTGCAGCAGCCGGCGCCACCAGCGTTGCGCTGGCCTGGGCTGGCTGCCATGCCCGGCGCGCCCGGCCCGCTTGGCGCGATAGCTGGCCGCCGCCATGTGCAGGCCGATGCGGTCCATCGCCGCCATCGCGTCCGCCTCCTGCGGCGACAAGCCATGCCGCAACGCTTGCGCACGGGGTTCCAGCAGGAAGGCGGCACGCAGGGCGTCGTCCGTGTACAGCCTCGCCAGATAGGTTTCCAGTGCGGGGGAACTCATGCGTTTCGCCCCGCGCGCAAGGCCGCGCGCGCCAGCTCCAGCTGGTCCAGCACATGCTCGAACGACGGGTAATTGCCGTCGCGTTCGACGATCACTGTCAACGGTTGCGGCGCCTGGCGCGCCAGCACG
The DNA here is from genome assembly GCF_030397735.1 of Janthinobacterium sp. SUN120. Lineage (NCBI taxonomy): Bacteria > Pseudomonadati > Pseudomonadota > Betaproteobacteria > Burkholderiales > Oxalobacteraceae > Janthinobacterium > Janthinobacterium sp. SUN120. Next base: position 361,433 of record NZ_JAPUBW010000001.1, read on the forward strand.
GTCAACAGGGCGAAGACGGCGGGCGGCACGTCGTGCAGATGGTCGTCCAACAGGCGCTGGCCGCCGCCGGGCGCGTCGATCCAGTGGCCGCCGCTCAGGTGCACGGCGCCGACCCTGTCCAGGGGCAGGCGCAGCAGCAGTTGCTCCGGGTCATGCCCGAAATTGACGGCGTTCGCATACAGATTATGCAGGTCCAGCAGCAGCGGCACTTGCGCGCCGTCAAGGATGTGCGTCAGCCACTCGGCTTCGTCCAGCGTGCTGGCGGGCGGCTGGACCAGGGTGGCGATGTTTTCCATCAGCGGCGCGCTGCCGACGATGCGCGTGGCCAGCGCGATATTGGCGATGGCGCCGGCGGCGCTGTGCGGCGTGCGCGGCGGCGCCGCCAGGTGGCCGATTTCCACGCCGCCGGCGCGCACGAAACTCAGGTGCTCGGACCACGATTCCGCTTGCACCTCCTTCATCAGGCGCGCCATCGCATGCAGGCGGCGCGGATCGGCGGGTATCGTTGACGCCAGCCCCATGCCCACGCCGTGCAGGCTGACGGGCACCTGGCGCGCCAGGCTGCGCAAGGCGGCGATGCCGGCGCGCGCGGCGTGGTAATAATCGTCGGCGATTACTTCCAGCACGTCGATGTGCGCCAGGTTGGACAGGATGCCGGCTGCCAGTTCGCCGCGCCAGCCCAGGCCGACGCGGTCGCGCGCGGTCCCCTGGCTAGCTGCCACAGCCGCCGCCACCGCCGCAACCGCCGCAGCCGCTGCCGCAGGAAGAACCGTCGCCGCCGCCCGACGAGCCGCCGCCGGAGTCGCCCGAGCTGCCGGACGACGAATCGCCGCCGCCGTTTTGCCGCGGCACCGGGTACAGCTGGGCGACATACGCGTACACCGACGGCGGCAGGGCGCCGAGGCCGAAGATGGCCGCCAGCAGGGCCATGTCGGCGCTGCTGCTGCCCGCCTGCAGGCGCGATGAACGCATGTTCAGCCGGCCAAACAGCATGCGCAGGTCGGTCAGCAGCCGCTGCGCGCTCCAGCTGGTTGCCTGTGTGCGCAAGCCGCGCAGCATGAGCAGGAAGATCGCCAGCAGCAGCGCCAGGAACAGCAGGTTGTAGTGCTGGCGGCTGATGGCGATGACGGCCTTGACGGCGGCCACCGTCAGCAGCAGCCAGTGCGCCGTCCAGGTGATGCGTTCGCGCCGGCGCAGCAGCGGCGGGCCGACCAGCAATTGCTGCTGCGTCAAGGTTTCCTGGTAGGCGCGGCACGAGGGCAGCATTTCGGCTTGCACGGCCAGTTCCTTGCTGTGGCCCTGGCGGCCCAGGTACAGCTGCAGCACGTCGCGTTCGATGTCATGGCTGGCGAAGCGCAGGCTGTCGGCGCTGGCCGTTTCCAGCAGCGGGCCGTCGGCGCGCAGCAAGCCGCGGTCGACCAGCACGATGGCGGCGACTTTCACGGCTTCGAGGGCGCCGCCGCGCAGGAAGGCGATGCGGTACGGGTCATCGGCCAGCGACAGCTGGGCGTGCGGATTGCGCAATTCCATGCGTATCAGCAGCTCGCGCGCGAGGTAGTACACGAGCATGCCAAAGACCAGGTAGGCGAGCAGGAACCAGGGCCCGCTCCAGTCGAACGGATTGGCGCCGTTCACCGCATCTGCTCCGCGTGTTCGCGCAAGTGTTCGGTAATCGTCATCAAGCCCGTAAAGGCGGGCAAGGCCTGCCCCGGCGCCAGGCGCGCCGTTTCGCGCGCCGCCGACATGGCTTGCAGGGCCGTGTGCAGGGCAGGCTCGCCCAGCTGGTCGACAAACGCTTCGAGCGCCTGCTTGCCGGACAGCCCGGACTTGCCCTCCAGCTGCGCCAGCGACGCCGCGGACGAGCGCAGGGGGCCGGCTGCGTCGGCGATGGCGCCGGCCAGCTGTTCTTCATTCAGGCTCAATAGCAGATACCGTTCGCGCATGCGCACCTGCTGGTTCAGCAGCACTTGCCGCAAGCGCCGCAGCACGGCGTCGCGGTTCGTGCGCAGGCTGGCGAAAGGGTCGGCGCCATGCAGCACCTGGTGGCGCGCGATGATGTCGGCGAACTTGACGGCGAAGGCGTCGGCGGCCTGCGTCAATTCGCCCTCGAGCAGGAACATCACCTGCAAATCGATGGCGGCGTGCGCCAGGCGCAAGGGCCCGCGCAGCGCATCGGCCGCCTGCGGCGCAAAGCGCTTGAGCAGCAACAGCAGGTTGACGTCGGAGGTGGCGCGCACCTGGCCATCGGCGGCCGAGCCAAACAGCACGGCGGCGGCAAGGTCGTCACCAAAGGTGTTGTGCGCGGCGGCGACAAACACATCCAGGTGGCGTTGTATCTCTTCTGGCAGCGGTGGCGGCATGCGGTGTTCTTTCACGATGGGTTGGCAGGATGCGCATAAGTTTGCAATATAGCAAACTTATGCCATCGTGCGCGCACCGTCCGCCAGATGGCGCCGACTCAAGTCAATACGTTGAGCAAGCCATCGAGTCCCACGAAGTTCAGCGCCACGTCGGCCTGCGAGCGCACCACGGGCTTGGCGCGGAAGGCCACGGACAGGCCGGCGATGCCCATCATTTTCAAGTCGTTGGCGCCGTCGCCCATGACGATGGCCTCGGACGGGGAAATGCCCAGCTCCGCGCACACGCGTTCCACCGTACGCTGCTTTTCCTCGGCGTCGACGATGCCCCCTAACACCTTGCCCGTCAGCTTGCCGTCGACGATTTCCAGTTCGTTCGCATGCGTGTAATCGAGGCCCAGGCGCTCCTTCAGGCGTTCGGTGAAGAAGGTGAAGCCGCCCGACACCAGCAGGGTTTTCAGGCCCGCCTTTTGCACGGCCGCCAGCATGGCTTCCGCGCCCGGCGACAGTTTTAAGCGTTCATCGTAGACGCGCTGCAGGGCCGACGCGTCGAGACCCTCGAGCAGGGCCACGCGCTGTTTCAGGCTGGAGCTGAAATCGAGTTCGCCCCGCATGGCCGCTTCCGTGATGGCCGCCACCTGCGGTTTGAGACCCTGCATGTCGGCGATTTCATCGATGCACTCGATGGTGATCAGGGTCGAATCCATGTCCATCGCCACCAGCTTGAATTCGCCGAGCTCGCGCTGGCCCATCATGTAGGTGGCGTCCAGCTGCGCCGCCTGGGCCGCCACTTCGATGGTGGGGCGCAGCGCGGGTGAATAGGCGATCTGCTCGCAGCGCACGGCGTTCGGACCCAGGCGCGTGATGGATGTCGGTGCCGCCAGCGCGGCGATGCGCTCGAGGCGGGCGCTATCGCCGTCCAGGCCCTGCAGGATCAGATTCATGGTGATGGTCTTGGTATTGGTCATGGGTCAGCCCTGCATAAATGATAGGAATAGTCTAAACCGTCAATTGCTTGATGGTGGTCTTGATCTGCGTCACGCGCGCGGCCAGGTCCGGCATGGCGGCCGTGATTTTCAGCTTGTCCTGGCCATGCAGCTTGATATGGCGGTTCTTCTGGATCAAGTCGATGATGCGCATCGGGTCGATGGGCGGCTTGGCCATGAATTGCAGGGTGGCCGCCTCGCCATGCACGTCGATCTTGACGATGCCCACGGTTTTCGCGGCGATGCGCAGGCGGTGCGTCTCGACCAGGGCCTTGACGGCGTCGGGCAGCTTGCCGAAGCGGTCGATCAGCTCTTCCTGGATATCGTCGATCTTGTCCTGCGTGGCGCAGTTGGCCAGGCGCTTGTAGATCGACAGGCGCTCGTGCACGTCGCCGCAGAAATCGGCCGGCAGCAGGGCCGGCACGTGCAGGTTGATCTCCGTCGTCGAGGCCAGCGGCGCGGCCAGGTCCGGCTCCTTGCCCGCTTTCAGCGAGCGCACGGCTTCGTTGAGCATGTCCGAATACAGCTGGAAGCCGATTTCCGTCATCTCGCCGGACTGGCTTTCGCCCAGCACCTCGCCGGCGCCGCGGATTTCCAGGTCGTGCATGGCCAGGTAAAAGCCGCTGCCCAGTTCTTCCATCTGCTGGATGGCGTCCAGGCGGCGCTGCGCCAGTTTGGTGAGGCCCTGCACGTCGTGCACCAGCAGGTAGGCGTAGGCCTGGTGGTGCGAACGGCCGACCCGGCCGCGCAGCTGGTGCAGCTGCGCCAGGCCGAACTTGTCGGCGCGGTGCATGATGATGGTGTTCGCCGTCGGCACGTCGATGCCCGTTTCGATGATCGTCGTGCACAGCAAAATATTGAAACGCTGGGCGACGAAGTCGCGCATGACCTTTTCCAGGTCGCGCTCGTGCATCTGGCCATGCGCCACGGCGATGCGCGCCTCGGGCAGCAATTCCGTCAGCATGGCCAGGCGGTTCTGGATGGTTTCCACCTCGTTGTGCAGGAAGTAGATCTGGCCGCCCCGTTTGAGTTCGCGCAAACACGCTTCGCGGATGATGGCTTCGCCTTCGCTGCGCACGAACGTCTTGATGGCCAGGCGCTTTTGCGGCGCCGTGGCGATGATGGAAAAGTCGCGCAAGCCTTCCAGCGCCATGCCCAAGGTGCGCGGGATCGGCGTGGCCGTCAGGGTCAGCACGTCGACTTCCGCGCGCAGGGCTTTCAAGGCTTCCTTCTGGCGCACGCCGAACCTGTGTTCTTCGTCAATGATGACCAGGCCCAAACGGGTAAACTTCACGTCGTCGGACAGCAGCTTGTGCGTGCCGATGACGATGTCGATGGTGCCGTCGGCCATGCCCTTGAACGCTTGCGTGATCTCCTTGCCGCTGCGGAAGCGCGACAATTCCGCGATGCGCACGGGCCAGTCGGCGAAGCGGTCGGCGAAGGTTTGCGCATGCTGCTCGGCCAGCAGGGTGGTGGGCGCCAGGATGGCCACCTGCTTGCCGCCCATGACGGCGATGAAGGCGGCGCGCAGCGCCACTTCCGTCTTGCCGAAGCCGACGTCGCCGCACACGAGGCGGTCCATCGGTTTGCCGGAAGTCATGTCCTTGATGACGTTGTGGATGGCTTCGGCCTGGTCCGGCGTCTCGTCGAAGCCGAAGCTGTCGGCGAAGCGCTGGTAGTCGTGCGACGAGAATTCGAACGAATGGCCTTGGCGCAGCGCGCGGCGCGCATACAGGTTGAGCAGCTCGGCGGCCGTGTCGCGCACCTGTTCGGCCGCGCGCTTTTTCGCCTTTTCCCACTGGCCTGAACCGAGCGAGTGCAAGGGCGCGTCTTCCGGCGAGGCGCCCGAATAGCGGGAAATGACGTGCAGCTGCGATACGGGCACGTACAGCTTGGTGTCCTTCGCGTATTCGAGGTGCAGGAATTCCGTCTCGCCTTCGCCCAGGTCCATGCTGGTCAGGCCCATGTAGCGCCCGATGCCGTGGTTGATGTGCACGACGGGGTCGCCGATCTTCAGCTCCGACAGGTCGCGCACCATCGATTCGACCTGCGTCACGCCTTCCTGCTTCTTGGTGCCGACGCGGCGGCCGGAACCGGCGTACAGTTCCGTCTCCGTGATGAAGGATAAATGACCTTCCGGCGTAAACAGTTCGAAGCCCGCGTGCAGCGGCGCCACGCCCAGCATCAGCTTGGCGTCGGATTGCAGGAAGCCGTCGCTGCCTTCCACGGGCGTCAGGTGCAGGTCGTATTCGGTGAAGTACTGCTGTAGGGTTTCGCGGCGGCCGTTCGATTCGGCGCAGATCATCACGCGGCGGCCCGCTTGCAGCAAATAGCTGCGCAGGTTGGCCAGCGGGTCGTCGGCGCGGCGGTTGACGGCGATGTTCGGCACGGGTGCCGACAGTTCGGACGCCAGCGCATCGTTCGATTTGGCAATCGCCAGGCGCGGATACGGCTTGGCCAGGCCGAAGAACTGCTCGTCGGACAGGAACAGCGATTCGGGCGGCAGGATAGGCCGTTCGCGGTCGGCTTTTAAGAAGCGGTAGCGCGACTGCGTATCGGTCCAGAAGCGGCCGATGGCCGCATCGATTTCGCCCACCAGGGCCAGCGAGGCGTCGGGCGGCAGGTAGTCGAACAGGGTGGCCGTCTGTTCGAAGAACAGGGGCAGATAATATTCGATGCCGGCCGAGGCGATGCCGCTGCTGATGTCCTTGTAGACGACCGAGCGCGATGGGTCGCCCTCGAACTGTTCGCGCCAGCGGTTGCGGAAGGTGGTGCGCGCCGCTTCGTCCATGGGAAATTCGCGCCCCGGCAGCAGCCGCACTTCATGCACGGGGTACAGCGAGCGCTGGGTGTCGGCGTCAAACGTGCGGATGGTCTCGATGGTGTCGCCGAACAGGTCCAGGCGGTAGGGCAGGGCGGAACCCATGGGGAACAGGTCGAGCAGGCCGCCGCGCACCGAGTATTCGCCGGGCGACATCACTTGCGAGACATGGCTGTAGCCGGCCAGGGTCAGCTGCGACTTCAATCGCGCTTCGTCGAGCTTTTCGCCCTTCTTGAAGAAGAAGGTGTAGGCGGCCAGGAAGGACGGCGGCGCCAGGCGCACCAGCGCCGTGGTGGCCGGCACGATCAGCACGTCGCACTGGCGCGTCTGGATTTCGTGCAGGGTGGCCAGGCGCTCGGAGACCAGGTCCTGGTGCGGCGAAAAGGCGTCGTAGGGCAGGGTTTCCCAGTCCGGCAGCAGGTGGCAGCGCAAGTCCTTGCCGCCAAACCACGGGATTTCATCGAGCAGGCGCTGGCCGTCGCTGGCCTGCGCCACCACTACGGCCAGCATCTGGCCCCGCGCTTTTAATTCCAGCGCGGCCAGCGCCAGGGCATAGGCGTCGGATGAACCATACAGGGCGGGCAGCGCGTAGCGGTTGCCGGGCTTGGGGAGGGCTTTTGTTAAGTCTAAGGACATGCAGGCGATGACACTAGTGGCAGAGGCAGTTGAGTGGGACAGCTGTGGTACGCGCAGCGCCGCCAGTGACGGCGCTGATAGGCGAGATTATAGACCATCACTTATATCTCCGCGCTTGAGAAAACCGTCGTGAGCGGCAGTGATTTGTGGCTAAGAAGCGCAACCGTACTTTAGTACGGTGAGCATCGCAGGCCGCAAAGCACGACGCGCAGCAGGTTTTATCCTGCGCGGACATTCGCGATGCCGAACGGGACATGCACCATCGGGATGGTGCCGCCCGCCGATTTGAGGTGGCTCAATTGATCGTCGAAGAAGATATGCGGCTTGAACACGGCCAGCACGCGCGATTTGTCCATGCCGCCGAGGAAAAATGTCTCGTCGGCCGCCACGCCCCAGCTTTTCAGGGTCGTCACGACGCGCTCGTGCGAGGGCGCGTTGCGCGCCGTGATGATGGCGATGCGCAGGATCTTTTTATAGCCGGGGTCGCGCCGCTGGGCCCTTTCTTCCAGGCGCTGCATGGTGGCCAGCTTCTGGAACAGGCCGGCCAGCGGGCCGGGGCGGTGCGGCGTGCCCACGTTCAGGGTTTCATGGGCGTGGAATTCGTCGACGTCATTGTTGCGCTTGAAGACGGTTTCCGCTTCGTCGTCGGCGATCACGCCGTCGAAATCGAAGGCCACGCGCAATTCCTCGTCGTTTTCGTCGTCTTCCGTGCGCGACGGCAGCACCAGGCCGGCCGGATAGTCGCAGGCCAGGGCGCTGCGCACGTCGCCTTCGTTCGCGCTGAGGAATAGCGAGGCATTGAAGGCGGGCAGGTAGGGATACGGCGACTTGCCCGTCATGAAGGCGGCGCGCGAAATGTCCAGGCCGTAGTGAGCGATCGAATGCATCACGCGCAAGCCCGTTTCCGGCGAATTGCGCGAAAACAGCACCACTTCCACGGGCGACTGGCGCGGATAGTGCTTGTTGATGTTCAGGAAGCGGCGGATGAAGGGGAAGGCCACGCCGCGCGGCAGGACCGTGTCGATGTGCGTCTCCTGGTACTTGCGGTATTCCTCGGGGCCGTTGTCGAGGTAGATCTGGTGCGATTCGGCCAGGTCGAACAGGGCGCTGGAAGCGACCCCGATCACCAGTTTGTGTTCGATAGGATAAGCCATGCTGTACCTGTGGTGTGCGTGTTGACCATCTTATACGACTATTAACTGCGTAGCCAATAGCGGCGCGCGCGGATTTTTTGCACCAAAGCAGGGCATCGGATGGCTTTTCGATGCCACTGTGCAAGGCGCGCCACAGTCAGGAAATAAATATTGATTTGTATCAAGTATGTAGCAGTCAGCGTCCCCGTTTTCCACTATGCTCCTATTATCAAATCTCGCCAATTGTAACGAAGCGTACGCCCCATCCCCGCCACCTTTATACAAGTGTCAGCTGTTTTACTCGAACATGCCAGCCTCAACCTCGCCAGCAAAAATCGTGATTTTATAAAGGGCCTAGCCATGTTTAAGAATTTACTGATCAAATGGAAGTTGGCGACGCTCGTCGCCGTGATGATGGCGGCCTTGCTGGTGGTGGGCATCAGCGGTTACACGGGCATCGCCACCGTCGGCCGCGCCGTCAATGAAATCGGCGTCGTGCGCCTGCCGTCGATCCAGGGTTTGATGATGATCAGCGAAGGCCAGACGGCCGTCGCCGCCGCCACCCTGACGGCCGCCATCTATGAAAACAATTATCAGGCACAGGACAAGTTCGCGGAAGCGCTGCAGCTGCGCACGCGCGCCTGGAACAATATCGAGGCGGGCCGCAAGCTGTACGAACCGCTGCCGCAAACGCCCGAGGAAGCCGTGCTGTGGCAGCGCTTCCAGGGCGAGTGGACGGCCTGGAAGGCGGACGACGACAAGGTGCGCGCCATCCTGCGCCAGCTGGCCGACAACCGCGACGAAGCGCGGCAGAAAGAGCTGTTCGTGGGCTTTTACAAGCAGTACCAGGATTCGCGCGCGCTGTTCGGCAAGGCCGAAGGCACGCTGAACGACATCATCAAGCTCAATAACGGCGTGGCCGACGCCAGCGTCAAGGACGGCAGCGCGGCCGTGATCCGCTCGGAAAGCCTGATGGTCATCCTCGGCTTGCTGGCCTCCGCACTGGGCATCGGCTGCGCCGCCTACATCACGCGCGCCATCACGCAGCCGATCAATTCGGCCGTGAAAGTGGCGCAGACGGTGGCCTCGGGCGACCTGACGAGCCAGATCGAGGTGCACACGACGGAAGAAACGGGCCAGCTGCTGCAGGCGCTGAAGGACATGAATTCCAGCCTGGTCAGCATCGTCGGCCAGGTGCGCAGCGGCACGGAGACCATCGCCACGGCGTCGTCGCAGATTGCCAGCGGCAACCTGGACCTGTCCTCGCGCACGGAAGAGCAAGCCAGCTCGCTGGAAGAGACGGCGTCGTCGATGGAAGAGCTGACGTCTACCGTGCGGCAGAACGCCGACAATGCCCAGCAGGCCAACCAGCTGGCGCTGAGCGCCTCGGGCGTGGCCGTCAAAGGCGGCGAAGTGGTGGGCAAGGTGGTCGAGACCATGGACGCCATCAACGATTCGTCGCGCAAGATCGTCGACATCATTTCCGTCATCGACGGCATCGCCTTCCAGACGAATATCCTGGCGCTGAACGCGGCCGTGGAAGCGGCGCGCGCGGGCGAGCAGGGACGCGGTTTCGCCGTGGTGGCGACGGAAGTGCGCAATCTGGCCCAACGATCGGCTGGCGCGGCGAAAGAAATCAAGACCCTGATCGGCGACTCCGTGGTGGCCGTCGACGCGGGCAGCAAGCTGGTGGCCGAGGCGGGCAGCACGATGGCCGAAATCGTCTCCAGCGTGCAGCGCGTGACGGACATCATGGCGGAAATCAGCCTGGCCACGCAGGAGCAAAGCTCGGGCATCGACCAGATCAACCAGGCCATCGGCCAGATGGACCAGGTGACGCAGCAAAACGCGGCCCTGGTGGAAGAGGCGGCCGCCGCGGCCGAATCGCTGCAGGAGCAATCGGGCCAACTGGCCGAGGTGGTCAGCGTCTTCAAGCTCGATGGCGCCCAGGCGCCTGCCGCGCGCGCAAACGCGAACGCAAAGCCTGCCGCGCCGCGCGCCGCGGTGGCCAGCGCGGCGCTGAAGCGTCCCGCATCGCGTCCGGCTTCCCGTCCCGCCGCGGGCCGCCCGGCCTTGCACGCCGTGCCGTCCCAGCGCCAGAGCGCGCCGCGCGACGACGAGTGGGAAGTGTTCTGATGGCTTGACGGCGCCAGCATGCGCTAACGGACGGCCGCCTTGCGCGGCCGTTTCTACATGCGCGCACAGGTTCGCACTGCGGTTACTACTTACTAAAAAAACAGCGTTATAAAAATAGCTGTTTTGCCATCTAAGCAAATCTTTTCAAAACTTAACGCGACATTGCTTGTGAGATAACTCACACTGCCTGCCGTACCACCCTTGTTCCCGCCTCGGCCACATCCCGGCTGACCCCTCCGCCTGCTGCGTCCAGCCATTCGTGGCAGGCGGCAGCCATTGCCGTCAGCCTTGCATGCGAGCCCGGCGCAATGACCGATGCACCACACTGAAGGATGCGAATGAAGATGGCAAATATGAAAATCGGCACGCGCCTGCGCTGCTCCTTTGCGTTGTTGACCTTGCTGCTGCTGGCGACCGCCGTGCTGGGCATGCTGCGCCTGTCCAGCCTGGAACTGCGCATGCGCGACGTGATCGACGACAAATATCCGAAAACCGTGCTGGCCAACGACATCATCAAGAATGTCAACATCATCGCGCGCTCCTCGCGCAACCTGCTGCTGATGACGGAGCCGCAGCAGCTGGCGCAGGAACGGGCCACCATCGCCAGGGCGGGCGGCGAAACGGAAAAGGGCCTGGCGCAGCTGGACAAGGTGGTGCTGTCGCCGCAGGGGCGCCAGCAGATGGCGGCCGTGACGCAGGCGCGCGCCACCTTCAACGGCGGGCGCGACAAGGTGCTGGCCCTGCTGGAACAGGGCGCGCGCGAGGAAGCGAACAGTTTGCTGCTCGGCACGGTGCGCGGCGACCAGCTGCGCTACATGGCGGCGCTGGAAAGCCTGATCGCGCTCCAGCATGACCTGATGGAGGAGGCGGGCGCCCAGGTCAGCCACGAATACGCGACGGCGCGCAACATGATGCTGGCGCTGAGCGCGCTGGCCGTGCTGTTTTCGCTCGTCACCGCCTGGCTGGTCACGCGCAGCATCGTCAACCCGCTGCGCCATGCCTTGACGGTGGCGCAGACCGTGGCCGCCGGCGACCTGACGTCGACCTTCGGCCGCCACGCGGGCGATGAAACGGGCAAGCTGCTCGACGCGCTGTGCATCATGAACGGCAACCTGCTCGACATCGTGCAGCGGGTGCGCAGCGGCACCGATACCATCGCCACGGCGTCGTCGCAGATCGCGGCCGGCAATATCGACTTGTCGTCGCGCACGGAGGAGCAGGCCAGCTCGCTCGAACAGACCGCGTCGGCCATGGAGGAACTCAGCTCTACCGTGCAGCAGAACGCGGACAATGCCCGCCATGCCAGCGTGCTGGCCGTCGAGGCGGCGAATATCGCCGGCGCCGGCGGGCAAGCCGTGGGACAGGTGATCCATACGATGGATGCCATCAGCGCGTCGTCGGCGCAGATCGCCGACATCATCGGCGTGATCGACATGCTGGCATTCCAGACGAATATCCTGGCCCTGAACGCGGCCGTGGAAGCGGCGCGCGCGGGCGAGCAGGGGCGCGGCTTTGCCGTCGTGGCGACGGAAGTGCGCAATCTGGCGCAACGCAGCGCGGCGGCGGCGCGCGATATCCGCGCCCTGATCGCCAATTCCACGCAGCAGGTGGACGCGGGCACGGCCCTCGTCGCGCAGGCCGGCGCCACGATGCGGGACGTGGTGGCGGCCGTGGGACGCGTGAGCCAGATGGTGGCCGACATCACGGCCGCCAGCGCCGAGCAAAGCACGGGCATCGGCCAGGTCAGCCAGGCCGTCGTGCAGATGGATGAAGTGACGCAGCAGAACGCCGCCCTGGTGGAAGAGGCGGCGGCCGCGTCGCAATCGCTGGAAGGCGAGGCGGCGAAGCTGCTGCAGGTGGTCAGCGTGTTCCGCCTGCAGCAGGGGCCGGCGCACACCTTGCCGCGCCGCAGCGCGCCGGCCGTGCCGCGCCTGCTGGCCTAGTGGCGCGCCTGGCAAGGTTCTGGCGCGGCTGCGTCGTGCTGTGGCGGGCGCGGCGCCGGGCGCGGGAGGGGCAGGGCGGCAAGCCGAGGGCGTCGGCGCGCAGCCGGGAGTTGCAGGCGCGCCTGGACGGCGCCATCGTCGATGGCGAATTCCGCTTTCACTACCAGGGCAAGTTCGACACGGCGCAGCTGCGCCTGGTCGGCCTGGAAGCGTTGCTGCGCTGGGACCATCCGCGCCACGGACTGGTCTACCCGAACGAATTCATCGGCCTGGCCGAGCAGACGCAGGCCATCGCCGCGCTGGGCAACTGGGGCATCGATGCGGCTTGCCGCCAGCTGGCGCAGTGGCGCGCGGCGGGCCTGCCTCTGGTGCCGGTCGCGGTGAATGTCTCGGCGCGCCAGCTGTGCCAGCCGCAGTTGCCCGACTTCGTGCTGGATTGCCTGCGGCGCCACGCCATTCCTGCCCGGCTGCTGGAGCTGGAAGTGACGGAAAGCTGCCGCATCGACGACATGGCGCAGGCGGCGCAGGGCTTGCGCCGCCTGCGCGCGTTGGGGCTGGCCCTTTCGCTCGACGATTACGGCACCGGTTATTCAGGCTTGAGCCATGTCCGGATGCTGCCGATTCACACCATCAAGATCGACCGCTCCTTCATCCGCGACGTGGACAACTGCGGTAGCGACGCCGTGATCGTCGCCTCGACCCTTGCGCTGGCGCGCGGCCTGGGCTTGCTGGCGCTGGCCGAGGGCGTGGAAAACGGTGCACAGCTGGCGCAGTTGCGGCGGCTGGGCTGCCCGCAGGTACAGGGCTTCTATCTGCACCGCCCGGCGCCCGCGGCCGAGGTGGCCGCGCTGCTGTCCGCCGGCCTTGTAACGGTGCCGCAACATGGCGCCATGCGGCATGGCGCGGATGCTCAGTAGAATATGGCCACTGCAAGCCGCGTGCTTTAACACCTACACCCCCACGCAAGAATGATAAACAGTCCCGTCCCGGCCTATGTCTTTGGCCCGTTTCGCCTTTTGCCGCTAGAACGCCTGCTGTTCGAGGGCGACCGCGCGCTGCGCCTGGGCAGCAGGGCCATGGACTTGCTGCTGGCACTGCTGGAGCGCGCCGGCGACATCGTCGACAAGCATGAACTGGTGGCCATCGTCTGGCCCAATGCCGTGGTCGACGACGCGACCTTGCGCGTGCACCTGGCGGCGTTGCGCAAGGCGCTCGGCGACGGCCGCGACGGCCAGCGCTACATCACCACCATTCCCGGGCGCGGCTACGGCTTCCTGGCGCCGCTGGCGCACACGGGCCGGCCGGCGTCCGGTGCGGCGGGCGCCGAGCCGCGGCATAACCTGCCCGTCATGCTGACGCGCATGCTGGGCCGCGCCGAGGTGCTGCAAACGATGGCCAACCAGCTGCTGCAATTGCGCCTGCTATGCATTGCCGGCCCGGGCGGCATCGGCAAGACCACCCTGGCCGTCGGCCTGGCCACGCGCGTGCTGCGCCGCTATGCCGACGGCGTGTGTTTCGTCGACCTGTCGCCGCTGGACGAGGGCCGCCTGGTGCCGCTGGCGCTGGCCACGGCGCTGGGGGTGGCGGTGCCGGCCGGCGACGCCATGCCGGTCCTGCTGGCCTACCTGCGCCCGCGCCACATGCTGCTCGTGCTGGATAACTGCGAACACGTGATCGGCGCGGCCGCCACGCTGGCCGACGCCTTGCTCAAGGGCGCGCCGCTGCTGCACGTGCTGGCCACCAGCCGCGAGCCGCTGCGCCTCACCAGCGAACAGCTGCAGCGCCTGCCCGCGCTGGAATTGCCGCCTGCCGATGCCGTGCCCGATGCGGCGGCGGCCCGGCATTTCTCCGCGGTGCAGCTGTTTTGCGAACGCTGCGCGGCCGTCGACGATGCCTTCGTGCTGGCCGACGCCGACGTGCCCGTGGTGGTGGACATCTGCCGGCGCCTCGACGGCATCCCGCTGGCGCTGGAACTGGCGGCCGGGCGCATCGGCCATTTCGGCCTGCACGAATTGCGCCGCCAGCTCGACGACCGCTTTCGCCTGCTCACGCGCGGCGCGCGCAACATGCCCTTGCGCCACCAGACCCTGCGCGCCACGCTGGACTGGAGCTACGGCTTGCTCGACGCGCGCGAGCGCCAGGCGCTGCAGGCGCTGAGCGTGTTCAGGAGCCGCTTCCGCCTGGAGTCGGCCAGCGCCGTGGCGGGATGCGACGTGTTCGACACGCTGGCCGACCTGGCGGCCAAGTCCCTCGTCAGCATCGAGTTTTGCCGCCAGCACGTGTATTACCGGCTGCTCGACACCACGCGCGCCTATGCTGGCGCGCAGCTGTCGGCGGGTGGTGGCGCGGGCGCCGTGCTGCTGCGCCATGCGCGCCATTGCCTGGGACTGGCCGCACGCATCTCCGCCGACTGGGGCAGCATGCCGCCGGCCCACTGGAGCGCGCGCTACGGCCGCCATGTCGACGACTTGCGGGCCGCGATCGACTGGGCCTTCGGCGAGGAGGGCGACGTGGCGCTGGGCGTGGCGCTGACCCTGGCCGGGCAAACCCTGTTCTATCAGCTGTCGCTGATGGATGAATACCGCGTGCGCGTCGAGCGGGCGCTCGAGCGCATGGCCACGCACGCGGTGGACGACCCCGACAGCGAAATGCAGCTGCATGCCTCGCAGGCGCACCTGCTGCTGCATACGCAGGGCATCACCGGCACCATGCTGCGTTCCTTCCAGCGCGGCTATGCGCTGGCCATGCGCACGGACGATGGCAGCCGCCGGGCCGAGGCGATTTGCGGCATGTGGATCTGCTGCCTGAAGCTGGCCGATTTCCAGCGCGCCGACAGTTACGTCACGCAGCTGGCCGTCCTGTGCGCAACGCGCGACGACACGGCGATGCACCTGGTGCTGGCGCGCATGCGTTCCGTGGGCGAGTATGTGCAGGGACGCTACGCGCAGTCGGCGGCGCTGGCGCGCATGGTGCTCGCGCATCCCGGGGGCGCGGCGCAGCTGGGTTTCAACAATGTCTTGCTGGCCGATCACCAGGTGTGCCTGCGCGGCACGCTGGCGCGCTGCCTGTGGATGCAGGGCCGCCCCGACGACGCCCTGGCGCTGGCGCGCGAGGCGGTGACGGTGGGCTTCGAGCACAATGGCGTCACGCTGTGCGTGGCGCTGGCCATCCATGCCATTCCCGTCGCCCTGTGGTGCGGGCGGCGGGAACTGGCGCAGGCGTGGACTTGCCTGTTGTGCGAGCACGCGGCCCGCTATGGCTTGCTGTACTGGAGAGCTTGGGGCGCCGCCTACCAGCGCCTGCTCGACGGGGGCGAGGCGATGACGCCATTCCCCTGGCCTTCGGTGCGCAGCTGGCCGATACAGGTCGATTTGATGGCCACCCTGCACGACGCGGCCGCCGATAGCCAGGCGCTGCGGCGCGCGCGCACGGGCCTGGCGCCGTGGAGCGCGCCGGAAGTGCTGCGCCGCGACGCGCACCACCGCTGGCGGGCGCTGGCGCACGACGATGCGGCCGGCCTGGAAGCGGTGCGGGCGCAGCTGGAAGAAGCGCTGCAGCTGGCCAGGGGCCAGCAGGCGCCGGGCTGGGAACTGCGCTGCGCCACCAGCCTGGCGGCCGTGCTGCGGGCGCAAGGCCGCGGCGGCGCGGCGCATGCCGTGCTGGCGCCTGTGCATGCGCTCTATAGCCAGGGGCGCGACACGACGGACGTGATGGCGGCGGCAGCTTTGCTGGCGCAGTTGGCCTGAGCGCTATTCGTAGGCGCCCAGCCGGCGCTGTTCCTCCGGCGTGAAACTGGCGTCGCGCAGCTGCTGCAGGGCCGCCGCATCCTGCGCGTCGCCGGGCAGGCTGTTTTTTTGCGCCTGGTAGGCGATGATGCGCTGCTGCCACTGCGATTCCTCGCGGTCCAGTTCCGCCAGACGGGCCGCCGCCGCCGGCGTGAAGGTGCTGGCGCGCAGGCGGTAGACTTCATTCTCGCCGCCGCCCTGTGCCCGCAAGGCCTTGACCGATTCATCCAGCCTGGCCACCTGCAGCGGCGCATCGCGCGCGGCGCGCTGGGCCGGCGACATCTTCTGGTCCAGCGCCGTCAGCTGCGCCTGGCGCTGGGCTTCATCGAGCGTCGTGTTGCCGAGGATATCCATGCGCGCCACGGCGTCGTCGTCATACGCGTCGCTGGCGCCGAACAGGCCCGCGCTTTCCCCTGGCGTAAAATAATTGCCGCGCAGGGCGCGCATGGCTTGCAGGCGCGCGCGCGCCGCCACGGCGGGATCGGCTTGCGCCGGCAAGGCCTGTTCCGCGCCGGCCAGCGCCTGCTTGTAGGCCAGATAGGCGCCCAGCAGGCGCTTCGCTTCGCGGGCGGGCACGGGCGCCAGGCGCTTGTCCAGCTCCGCCTCGATCTGGCTGCGGATGGCGGCCAGCGGCTTTTCGCCGAGGCCCGCCAGGTAGTAGTCGAACAGGTGGCCCAGTTCCGCGTCGACCACCAGCTTGTCGCCGGCGGCCACCGTCACGTCGCCGTCGGGCCGCGTGCCTTGCATCGAGCGCACGAACGCGAACAGGTCCGGTTCCGCTTTTTCCGGCGGCGGGGCGGGCGGCTCGCCCGGGCGCAGCACCAGGTACAGGGCCAGGGCTGCCAGGCTGCCGCCGATGATCCATTTCGCGTGCATGCGCTTCTCCTTACAGTCCCAGGCCTTGCAGGCGGTTGGCTTGCTGGCGGAAGACGGTGACGGGGTTCGTCTCGAACAGGTTGACGATGCCGACGAACTGGTTGACTTCATCGAGGTGGTTCATGGCGTAATCGTCGCGGATCACCTTGCCCAGGTGGCTGGAGCAGCTGCTCACCAGGCCATCGTTCTTGACGCCGCCGAAGGCCAGGCTGATGGCCGCCAGGGCAGGGTCGCCCACGTCGAGCACGTTCGTGTACGGTTGCGCGCCGCTCCACGAGAAGTAGTACACGCCTTGCACCTGGTAGGCGCCTTCGCCGCAGGCGCTGGTCGGGATGCCTTGCGGGTGGCGGCTGTTGAAGGCCAGCGAGCCGGCCGTGGACAGGGAGGTGAGCGACGCGCCCGCGTTTTGCGGCAAGCCCTTGTTGCCCGACAAAATGCCGATCAGGGAGGCGAGCGCGTTGCCCAGCGCGCCGCTGGTGTTGGGAATGGCGCCGCTGAGGATATCGGCCACCTTTGAGCCCTTGTTGACGCCGGCCACGCTGGTGACGGACGCCACCAGGTCGGGGCGCACGGAAGCGACATAGCGGGCCGTGGGGCCGCCATGGCTATGGCCGATCAAATTGACTTTGCTTGCCCCCGTGGCGGCGAGGATTTGCCGTACCTGCGACAGCAGCTGCTCGCCGCGCACTTCCGTGCTGTTGGCGGCCGACACGGTGGTCACATACACTTGCGCACCGCCGCTGCGCAGGGCGGCGGGAACGCCATAAAAATATTCGACGGGACCGAGCTTGTCGAAGCCGAACAGGCCGTGTACGAGCACGATCGGGTACTTGGTTTGCGTGTAGCCGGCGGCGCTGGCGCTGCCGGGCAGGATGGCGAGGGAAAACAGCAGGGTGGAAAGCAGTTGCCAGAAGCGTGTCTTCATTTTGTCTCCGTTATGTATTATTAATAGTGGAAATGAGTGGAAATGTCGATGCTGTAGCGATGAACCGTGCACTCCTGTACATTCTCGATGCATTAAAAATAGCGAGCGCTCGGTTTTTTGAATGTAGCACCGCTGGATTTAAATTGCATTTGAATTACATGATGCAGCGCAATAACTGTGGGAATTTGGCGTTGCTTATGTGCCCATTGCATAGTTGAAAAGTCAAATAGTTGTTTTCCTGAGCTATAATCGGCCCGGCATCAGCCGTCCCGCCATCTTGCAATGCCGCGTCCCGGCATGGCATGGATATCGCTCCTACACCGTTACTTGGGAATGCACTTGTCGACCCATTTTAATTTTGAACAGTTTCAGCAGATGACGCCTTTAAATGGCGAAAACATCTGGGAATATATTCTTGACCGCCACGCGGAGCGCATCGGCGTCAAGCGCCGCAAGCCGGCGCTGGAAAATCTTGAACGCATCTTCGTCGCCACCTTCCGCCTGGCCAATGACGTGGGTTTCCGCGCCATGAGCTTGCGCGATTTATGCCGCGAGACCGGCTTGTCGATGGGCGGCCTGTATGGCTACATCACCAGCAAGGATCAACTGGCCGAAATGATCGAGGACGTGGTGCGCCACGCCACGCAAGCCTTGCCCTTGCTGTTTGCCGACGTGAAGTCGCCGCTGGACCGCCTGGAAGCGATGATACGTTCGTCGATCTACCTGTCCGAAGTGCTGCAGCCATGGTTTTATTTTGTCTTCATGGATTCGCGCGTGCTGCAGGTGGAGCAGCGCAGCATGGCGAAGAATTCGGAACTGTACGTGCAGACCCTGATCGCCGCCACCATCGGGGAAATCGAACCGAAGCCGCAGGGCGATCCCACCTTGCTGGCCGCGCACTGCCTGGCCCTGTTTCAGGACTGGTACGTGAAACGCTGGAAGTACCGCGCCGCGAAGGTCAATGTCGACGATTTCGCCGATAGCGTCGTCAGTACGGTGCGCGGCTACCTGAGCATGGTCAAGGCGCCGTAAGAAGGCCGCCGAAAAAAAAGCCAGGATCGCTCCTGGCTTTTTCACTAGTTCGTCTCTACCGGCACCGTCTCCGGCACTGCCGCCGGATCCGTCGGCGTCTCCGCCTCCATATCCAGCGTCCTGATCCCGTTCATGTCGATGAATTCGTCGTACAGCCACTCGCCGTCGACCTGGCTCAGGCCCGCCGGCACGGCGCGCGTGACCTGCGGGCGCGTCGACAGGGCCGTGCGCATGTAGTCGATCCAGATCGGCATGGCCAGCGAGGAACCGAATTCGCGTCCGCCCAGGGACTTGGGCTCGTCATAGCCCATCCACGCCACCGCCACGATGCCGCCGCCATAGCCGGCGAACCAGCCGTCGACGGCGTCGCTGGTGGTGCCCGTCTTGCCGGCGATGTCGCTGCGGCCCAGTTTTTTCGTCGCCGCCGCGCCCGTGCCGGTGCGCGTGACTTCGCGCAGCATGCTGTCCATCACGAAGGCGTTGCGCGGGTCCAGCGCCAGGGTCTTCTCGTCGTTCGGCGCGGGCGGCTTGGTCTGCATCAGCACCGCGCCCTTGGCGTCGACGATGCGGTCGATCAAATACGGTTCCACCTGGTGGCCGCCATTGGCGAACAGGGCGTAGGCGCCCGCCATCTGCACGGGCGTGACGGAACCCGTGCCCAGCGCCATCGTCAGGTTGCTGGGCTGGCGGGCCGGGTCGAAGCCGAATTTTTCCATGAAGTCGTGCGTGTACGACACGCCCAGCGCGCGCAGGATGCGCACCGAGGCCACGTTCTTCGATTGCGCCAGCGCATAGCGCATGGTGATGGGGCCGTCGAACTTGAAGTCGTCATTCTGCGGCGCCCATACCTTGCCGCCCGCCTGCATTTCCAGTGGCACGTCGTTGATCAGGGTGGCCGGCGAAAAGCCTTTTTCCAGCGCCGCCGAATACACGAAGGGCTTCATGGCCGAACCGGGCTGGCGCCAGGCTTGCGTCACGTGGTTGAACTTTTGCAGGTTGTAGTCGAAGCCGCCCACCATGGAGTGGTAGGCGCCCGTTTCCGCGTCCAGCGAGACGAAGGCGGCGGCCACCAGCGGCACTTGCGTGATGGCCCAGTTGCCCTTGGCGTCCTGGGTGATGCGGATCACGGCGCCCGGGCGCAGCTTGATGCCGGCGCCTGCCTTGGCGGACAAGGCGGGGGCGGCAAAGCGCAAGCCTTCGCCCGTGATGGCCTTGGCGTCGCCGTCGCCGATGTCGGCCACCACCTTGCCGCTAGAGACCTCCGTGACGACGGCGGCGATCAGGCCATCGCTGTCCGGGCGTTTTTGCAGTGCAGCATCGATGGCGTCGTCGCGCTGCTCGGGGTCGACCGGCATGTCGATGAAGGTTTCCGGGCCGCGGTAGCCGTGGCGCTGGTCGTAGGCGATGACGTTGCGGCGCGTCGAGGCGTAGGCCGCATCCTGGTCCGCCTTCAAGATCGTCGTGTAGACGCTGATGCCCCGGGTGTAGCTGTCTTCCTTGTACTGCGCATACACGGCCTGGCGCGCCAGTTCGGCCACGTATTCGGCGTGCGTGTCGAAACCCTGCTTGCCGCGGCTGTTGATATGCAGCGGCTGCGCCAGCGCCTGCCGGTACTGGCCTTCGCTGATGTAATCGAGGTCGCGCATGCGCTTCAACACCAGTTGCTGGCGCGCGTGCGCCTTTTTCGGATTGCTGATCGGGTTGTGGCGCGAGGGGTTTTGCGGCAGGCCCGCCAGCATGGCCATTTCCGCGATCGACAGTTCATTCAGCGGCTTGCCGAAATACGTCTGCGCCGCGCTGCCGAAGCCGAACGAGCGCTGGCCCAGGTACATCTGGTTCATGTACAGCTCGAGAATCTGGTCTTTCGACAGGGCCGACTCGATCTTCAGGGCCAGCATGATTTCATTGAGCTTGCGCGAAGCGACTTTTTCGCGCGTCAGGAAGAAGTTGCGCGCCACCTGCATCGTGATGGTGGAGCCGCCCCCGTGGCCGAAGCCGTGGCGCAGGTTCGACAGCACGGCGCCGCCGGCGCGCACGAAGTCGATGCCGTGGTGTTCGTAGAAGCGGCCATCCTCGATGGCCAGCAGGGCCTTCTTCATCATTTCCGGCACTTGCGCAATCGGCACGAAGTCGCGGTGCTCTTCGCCGAATTCGCCGATCAGCACATTGTCGGCCGTGTAGACGCGCAGCGGGATCTTCGGCTGGTAGTCCGTAATGACGTCCAGTTCGGGCAGGCGCGGGCGCACATACAGGAACAGGTAGGCGGCCAGCAGCAGGGCGGCGGCCAGCGCGGCGCAGCCGGCGATGATGAAACCGCGCACGGTGGCGCGGCGGGAAGGCCAGGGGAATCCGGTTCGTTTGGCAGTCAAGGCAGTCTCACGTGAGCGTGCAAGGCACGGTGGCAGCGATTATAGACCAATGCGCCGGTGCTTCCCGCGCGGGCAGGGCGGCGGGCGGGCCTCGGGGACCGGGAGCAAAAAACCTTTTCATCGAAACGCGGCTGTGCGATAGTCTCGGCTTCAAGAAAATAGCCCGGGCGTCAATCCGGGCTGTTTATTTTTAAAAATTAAGGAAATATCCATGGCAAAAGATGCAACACCGAGCGTCGTGAGGCCCTACATCCCGGCCGATGCGAAGCTGCCCGAGATGACCTTCCGCGCCCTGTTCATGGGCGTCATCCTGGGGATGGTCTTCGGCGCTTCCTCGCTCTACCTGGTGCTGAAAGTGGGCCTGACCGTCAGCGCCTCGATTCCCGTCGCCGTGATCGCCATCACCCTGTTCGGCCTGGCCAAGAAGGTGGGCGGCAAGGATTCGTCGATCCTGGAAAACAGCATCACGCAAACGGCCGGTTCGGCTGGCGAATCGCTGGCCTTCGGCCTGGGCGTGACCATGCCCGCCATCCTGATCCTCGGCTTCGACCTGGAAATCTCCAGGGTCATGCTGGTCGGCGTCCTCGGCGGCCTGCTGGGCATACTGATGATGATCCCCATGCGCCGCACCATGATCGTCGACCAGCACAAGGAACTCAAATTCCCCGAAGGCACGGCGTGCGCCGAAGTGCTGAAGGCGGCCGCCACGGAAGAATCGCGCATCGCCGCGGGCGAAAGCATCGAGAAGGATTCGGCTGCCGCGCTGGACGCCAAGCGCCGCGCGAAGATCATCTTCGGCGGTTTTGCCGTCGGCTTGCTGTATAAAGTGTTCAATATCTCGTTCAAGGGCTGGAAGGATACGCCGGGCGTGGAATTTGCCGCGCCGCTCAAGGGCGGCTCCATCGGCGCCGAAATCTCTCCTGAATTGCTGGGCGTGGGCTACATCATCGGCCCGCGCATCGCCGCCACCATGGCGGCCGGCGGCGTGCTGTCGTACCTGCTCTTGATCCCGATGATCAAGTTCTTCGGCGACGGCCTGACCACCGTGCTTTCGCCGGGCACCAAGTTGATCAGCGAAATGGGCGCGGACGACGTGCGCAGCGCCTACGTGCTGTACATCGGCGCGGGCGCCGTGGCCGCCGGCGGCCTGATTTCCCTGGTGCGCGCCATGC
The DNA here is from genome assembly GCF_030397735.1 of Janthinobacterium sp. SUN120. Lineage (NCBI taxonomy): Bacteria > Pseudomonadati > Pseudomonadota > Betaproteobacteria > Burkholderiales > Oxalobacteraceae > Janthinobacterium > Janthinobacterium sp. SUN120. Next base: position 383,604 of record NZ_JAPUBW010000001.1, read on the forward strand.
CCATGATCTGGCGCAGCCTGTCGGCCGGCCTGAAAGGCATCGGCAAGGGCGTCAAGAGCGATTCCACCCTGCGCACGGACCAGGACATCCCCCTGAAATGGGTCGTCATCGGCTGCCTGTCCATCATCGCCGTGATCACCTTTGCCACGCCGCTGCACATGAATTTCCTCGGCGCGCTGCTGATCCTCGTCTTCGGCTTCCTGTTCGCCACCGTGTCGTCGCGCCTGACGGGCGAAATCGGCTCGTCGTCGAACCCGATTTCCGGCATGGCCGTGGCCACCTTGCTGTTCACTTGCCTGATCTTCCTCATCATGGGCTGGACGGGCGGACGTTACTATGTGACGGCCCTGTCGGTGGGCGCCATCGTGTGCATCGCCGCCAGCAATGCGGGCACCACGTCGCAAGACTTGAAAACCGGCTACCTGGTGGGCGCCACGCCGCGCCTGCAGCAGTATGCGATCCTTGCGGGCGCCTTGTCGTCCGCCCTGATCCTCGGTCCGATTCTGCTGAAACTGAACGAGGCGAGCACCGTCTATGTGCCGGCCGCGCAAGTGGCGCCCGGCCTGACGGTCGATGCGTCGAAGCTGACGGTGACGGGCGAGCTGCATGGCCCGCAAGCCGAGACGGACCACAACACGTATAAAGTCTGGCAAAAGACGGATACCGTGGGCGGCCCGGCCGGCAAGTATTTTGTGAAGGAAGATGGCCAGCTGGCTTACCTGGTCGATCCGGGCATCAATGGCCATTACAGCAAGCGTCCCGACGGTTCGGAAGTGAAGAAATATGATGCACCGAAGGCCGTGCTGATGTCCTACATCATCAAGGGCATCCTCGACCAGCAGCTGCCGTGGACCCTGGTGCTGTTCGGCGTGATGATCGCCGTGGTGCTGGAAATGGCCGGCATCCCGTCGCTGGCGTTTTCGGTGGGCGTGTATCTGCCGCTGTCGTCCACCTTGCCGATCTTCGTCGGCGGCCTGGTGCGCTGGCTGGCGGACCGCCGCAACAACAAGCTGGAACACAACGCCAAGCTCAATGAAGAAGAGCGCCAGCTGGCGGGCGACCGCAGCTCGGGCGTGTTGCTGGCGTCCGGCTACATCGCCGGCGGCGCGCTGGCCGGCATCATCATCGCCATTACGGCCGGCGTGCTGACGCACTTCGACCAGATGATGGCCGACTGGGCCGAGCACGGCAACCCGTTCTACGCGGGCCTGCATTCGGATGCGTTGTCGCTGCTGCCGTATGCGCTCATCATCGTGCTGCTGTATATCGTGGCGCGCGAGAAGAAAGCGGACAGTTCGCAGGCTTGATGTCATAGCCACTCCAAGGAAAACCGCCCGGGTCGCACCGGGCGGTTTTTTTATGTGCGGCCGATGGGCCGCGCCGCCAGTTGCGCCGCGCTCGCGTAGATCGTTACGTGCTCTGACGCCATGTGGCGCAGGTGGTCATAAAACGCCTGCGCCGGAATGCACCACGACGCCGCGTCGCCCACTTGCCCGTTGACGCGCAGGCCGGCGGCATCGAATTCCCGCTGAAAGTACGCGCGCAGATCCTCCCGGCCGGGATGGTCGATGCGGCGCCGTGCGACTGCCGGATCGAAAGGGCGCACGGGCACGTCCCAGCGCCTCCCGGCGTGGTCCAGGCAAGCGAGCAGCCTTGTCTCTTCCTCCCACACGGGCACGGGAAAGGCCTCGCCCATGGCGTCTTCCAGCGCGTGATAGAACGTCACCGGTCCCATGGAAATGCCCAGGCCCAGCACCTTCGCATGGTCGCAGCCGATGAAGCGCTGCCAGGGAGAACCCATGCCGAAGATCGAGGGCGCGCGGTGGTGCGCTTCGGTGAGGTCGGCGGCATGGCGGCCCAACGCGCAGACGGAGTGCGTCGGGTGGATGCTGCGCCGGACACCGGGGCTGGCAAGGAAGGCTTCCGGCAGACGTCCCATGTGCGTGCCGTGGCGGCGCGGGTCGAATACATAGTCCGGCATGGCGCAGGCGGCGTGCACGGTGCCGCCCGGCAGATAGTAGGCGGGCAGCAGCAGGGCGCCTTGCGGGCCGACGGCGTCCTGCAGGGCGGCTATCACGGCTGGCGCGCCGCCTTCCACGTAGCCCAGGCTTTTCAGCGAGGAATGCACGAACAGCGTATCTCCCGGGGCGATGCCCAGCCGCGCAAGATCGGCGGCCAACCCGGCGCGCGTCACGTGGGGGGCATTCTGGCGCGCGCGGCGGGCGCCGGCGGCGCGGCGCCACGCTTGCAGCGCGGCCCTGGCGGCGCGTCTGGCCCCGTCAAGCATGGCCTAACTCCAATTCCAGCAGGTTGGCATCGATGCAGAACTTGGCGGCCCAGTTCAGGTAAGCCCAGGTGCCGTAGTCGCCATCGACGGGAAACGAGCCCTTGACGCCGCCGCGCGCGTGCGCGGGGCCGTCGATGCTGACCGCGCGCCGCACGTAGCGGTTCAGGCGGCGCCCCGCGTCGAGGTAGGGCCGCTCACCCGTGAGCCGATACAGCAGGAACAGACAATGCGCGTTTTGCGCGGAACCCGTGAGGCAGGCGTAGTTCGCTCCCGGCTGGAAGTCCGGACCGAGGCGGCCGGCCAGGTAGCCGTCGGCCGCCACGGCCCTGGCGACGCTCGTTCCCGTGCACGCGGCGGCGTCCAGCAGGTCGGCGCGCGCCGAAAAGCGGTGCGCTTCGAGCAGGCCGCGCAAGGCGTAGCCGATGGTATGGGTCAGGGGCAGGAGCGGGTTGTCCAGGCAGTTCGACGCGAACCAGCCATTGGAGCGCTGTTTGGTCAACGCCCAGTCGACCTGGCGCAAGCCGGCCGCGCCATAGCCGTGGCCCGGCGCGACGCGGTCCGCTTCGAACAGTCCCCATGCGACATGCGTTTCGTAGGCCTTGTCGCCGGCGCTGGCGAACGGCGTCGGATGGCGGCGCCAGCAGCCGTCCGCATCCTGGCTGTCGCGCAGCCAGCTTGCCGCGCGATGCATGGCGTCTGCGTAGGCCGCGCCGTACGCCGCCACGCCGGCGGCCAGGCCGAGCAGGATCTGGCCCGTATTGAAGGTGACGGGCACGCGCGGCGTCGAATCGATCTTCCCGCCCTGGAATCCGCCTTGCGCGAACTGGATGGCCAGGCACCAGTCGAGCATGCGCCGCGCGCGCCCGTGCAGCGCCTCATCCCCACCCTCGTCGCCCGTGCGCTGCGCCAGGGCGATGAGGGTGGGGATGATGTAGCCGGTGGTCTCCGGATAGGAACTCGACCACCCTGTGATCAGGCTGTAGTCGCGCGCGACGCCGCCGTCGTTTGAGCTGGAATGATCCTGCGCCGCGCATAGCCAGGCCGTGCAGGCATTGACGACGGCTTGCGGGCCGGGGTCGAAGGCGGGCAGGCCGCGCCGGTCCGACAGCCGCTCCATGCGCGCCGCCGCCGGCAGGCTCGCCTGCGGCGACAGCGTGTTCCTGATCTTCGTGAGCAAGGTGCGCATGGCAGTAATGGCAGTAATGGTCGTAATGGCAGCGATGGCGTGCTGGTTGGCACAGGCTACTGTAGCGCCGGCAGGCGGCAGGGTTATTGACTTGCCGCAAGGATTGGCCGTCGCATCGCTGCCGCCGGAATTGACGCATAATGGCTACTTCACCGTTATCGACGAGGCCCGCCATGAACAGCGTCACGCTTGAATACACAGTCGTCACCAATCCCGACGCGTTCGTCGGCTTCAAGTATTACGTGAAGGCGGGGCAGGCATTCGATGCCGATGATTTCGCCTATTCCTACAAGCTGAAACGCTCCGACCTGGACGCGGACAGCGTGCTGGCCACGCGCGAGGCGGCGGCGAATTTGCAGCCGGGCGAGTGGCTGAGCGTGTCGCATTCGATTGCGGCGTAGCGCGCAGGTTGAGGGCTTCCTCCCGTCGAACTTTGGCGGCCCGGCAAGCGGAAGATATCGGCGCTGCGGACCGCAAGACCGGAACCGGCTGTTACGTCGGAAGCCAGTGCCAGGGCAGGGTATCGTCGGCACGGATCTTGTCGAGATGCCCACTTCTGCCTATAATTGAGAATAATTCTCATTAAGTTTGTGCTGCCCGCCAGACCCGCCGCTCCATGTCCGCCGACCACGTCTCCCTGCATGATTTCGATGACATCGCCATTCTGTATCGCCAGCACCATGGCTGGCTGCGCGGCTGGCTGCAGCGCAAGGTGGGCAACGCCTTCGACGCGGCCGACCTGGCGCAGGCCACCTTCCTGCGCGTGCTCGCGCCGCAGGGCATGCAGGGCGTGCAGGAGCCGCGGGCCTACCTGACGACGATCGCCCGCAACCTGCTGATCAACCATGTGCGCCGGCGCGCCATCGAGCAAGCCTACCTCGACGCCCTTGCCCTGATGCCGGAGCCGGTGGCACCGCCGCCCGAAGTGCGCCTGATGTTCCTCGAACGGCTGGTGGAGCTGGACCGGCGCCTGGCCGGGCTGCCGGCGCAGGCCCGGCAAGCCTTTTTGCTGGTGCAGCTCGACGGCCTGGGGCAGCAGGAGGTCGCCGCCGAATTGGGCATTTCCCTGTCCACCGTCAAGCGCCATCTGGCCAGGGCGGCCCTGCGCTGCTTTTTCCCGGAGCAGCACGATGGATGAAGAGGCAAGCCTCGCCCTGGACGGAACGGCTGTCGCCGGAAGCGTGGCGCCCGCCGTGGCGCGGCGGGCCGTGCAGTGGTGGCTGGCGCTGCAGGGCGGCGACGCCACAGCCGCGCAGCTGCAGGCGTGGCAGCGCTGGCGCGCCGAGGAAGCCGAACATGAGCGGGCCTGGCAGCGCATCGAAGCGGTCAGCGGCCAGCTGGCCGGCATTCCGCCGCCGCTGGCCAGCGCCGCCCTGGCCGCGCCCGCAGGCGCGCAGCGGCGCCGCGCGGTGCGCCTGCTCACGGCGCTGGTGGTGGCGGGCGGCAGCGCCGCCATGCTGCGCCAGACACCGGCGTGGCAGTCGTGGAACGCCGATGCCAGCACGGCCACGGGCGAGCGGCGCACCCTGCGCCTGCCGGACGGCGGCACGCTGGTGCTCAATACCGATAGCGCCATCCAGCTGCGCTATGACGCCAGCGAGCGCGCGGTGCAGCTGCTGCGCGGCGAGGTGCTGCTGCAGACGGCGCCCGATGCACAGCAGCGGCCCTTTCGCGTGTACACCGCCGACGGTACGGCGCGCGCGCTGGGCACGCGATTCATCGTGCGCCAGCACGCGGGCTTCGTGCAGGTGGGCGTGCTGGAGGGGGCCGTCGAGTTGCGGCCTGCGGCGGCCGACGGCCAGCCATGCGTGCTGCGGGCGGGCGAGGAGGGCAGTTTTACGCGCGACGGCGTGGGCGCGGCGCATGCGCTCGATGCCGGCGCCGGTGCCTGGGCCGACGGCATGCTGGTCGCCGCGCACATGCGCCTGGACGATTTCCTGCTGGAGTTGTCGCGCCACCGGCGCGGCCACCTGGGATGCGATCCTGCGCTCGCGCACCTGCTGGTGTCGGGCGCCTATCCGCTGGCCGATACCGACAGGGTGCTATTGGCGCTGGTGGAAGCCTTGCCCGTCGAGCTGCACTACCTGACGCGCTACTGGGTCACCTTGCGGCCGCGCACGGCGAAAAAATAAACTGAAAATACATGGACTGTTTTTGCACGCTGCCTTGTCAAGGGAAGTGAGGGCGCAGGTATTGGCCCGTTCCACCCATCCCATGATACGAAGGCATGCCATGAACGACCGCAGCACATTCCCCCCATCCACGCGCTTGCTGGCCATGACACCGCTGGCCCGCCTGGTGCACGCCCTGTGCCTGGGCGCACTGGCCAGCCTGGCCAGCGCGCCGGCGCACGCGCAAACAGTCGCGCAGGCCGAGGCGCTGCGCCATTACGCCATCCCGGCCGGGCCGCTGGAAGCGACATTGAACCGGCTGGGACGTGAAGCGGGCTTGCTGATCGCCTTTGGCTCAGCCGCGACGGAAGGGCTGCGCAGCGGCGGCGTCACTGGCAGCTACACGGTGGACGACGCGCTGGCGCGGGCGCTGGCCGGCACCGGGCTCGCTGCCGTGCGCACGGCCGGCGGCGGCTACGCGCTGCGTGCCGCCGCCGCATCCGCTGCCGGCGCGGCGGCGGATGGCGTGCAGACGATGGCGCCCGTGACGGTCAGCGCCCAGGCGGAAGAGGAAAACCCGTGGGGCAAGGCCAGCGGCTATGTGGCGCGGCGGGCCAGCACGGCCACCAAGACCGATGCTTCCCTGCTGGAAGTGCCGCAATCGGTCTCCGTCATCACGCGCGACCGCATGGATGACCAGGGCGTGCGCACCCTGAACGACGCCATCCAGTACACGGCCGGCTTGCGCAGCAACACGGCAGGCGCCAATCCTGCCGACGACAGCCTGTCGGTACGGGGCTTCAGCCAGTTTTCGGGCGCGTTCTACCTGGACGGCATGCGCCTGATGCCGATGGGGACGCTGGGCTTTTTCGGCGTGGAGCCGTACGGCGCCGAGCGCGTGGAAGTGCTGAAGGGACCTTCGTCCGTGCTGTACGGCCAGAACGCGCCGGGCGGCATCGTCAATTTCGTGCCCAAGCGCCCCGCGGCGGACCAGGTGAACCAGGTCGAACTGTCGCTCGGCAGCTATGCGCGCAAGCAGCTGGCCCTCGACGTGGGCGGCAAGCTGGCCGACGACGGCAGCCTGCAGTACCGGCTGGTGGGGCTGGCGCGCCAGGCGGACCAGCAGATCGATTACATGCAGGACGACCGCTATTATCTGGCGCCCAGCCTGACGTGGGCGCCGAGCGCCCGCACCAGCATCACCTTATTGGGCTTTTTTCAGCAGAATCGCGCCATGCAATCGTCGAACGTGCAGTGGGAAGCCTTGAACGGCAGTAATCCCAACGGCCGCCTGCCGCTGACGCGATTCCTGGGCGAGCCCGGCTTCGACCACGAGGAAACGCGCGTCGCGTCGGCGGGCTACGCGGCGCGCCACACGTTCGACGGCGGGTGGACGCTCCGGCAGAACTTCCGCTTCCTGCACGCGAATAACCATGAACAGTATATGTTTCGTTACGGCAACTTAATCGACCATGCGGTCACCAACCGCGAGATCGATACGCGCGACGGCAAGGGCAGCGTGTACTCGCTCGACACCAGCGTGACGGGCCAGGTGGCGACGGGCGCGCTGCGCCATGAGGTGGTTGCCGGCATCGATTACAGCCGCAGCAGTACTTCGTTCAGCTCGTATATCGCCGACGGTCCGCAGATCGATATCTACCGCCCCGTCTACGGCGGCGCGCTGGACCTGGCGGCGCTGGCGCCCGATGCCCTGCGCCGCGAGCATAACCGGCAGCTGGGCGCCTACCTGCAAGACCGCATGCAGTACCGTAACTGGGTCTTCACCGTGGGCGGGCGCCAGGACTGGACGCGCCAGGAGCAGCGCAATCTGCTGGTATCGCCGTCGGCCACGACGGTGCGCAAGCCCACGGCATTCACGGGCCGCGCCGGCATCACCTACCTGGCGGCGAACGGCCTGGCGCCTTACGCCAGCTACAGCGAATCGTTCTCGCCCGTCTCCGGCGCCGACCGCCTTGAGCGTCCGTTCGAGCCGGAAACGGCCCGGCAAGTGGAGGTCGGCGTGAAATACGCGCCTGGCGCGTATTTGTCCGTGACGGCCGCCGCATTCGAACTGCGCCGCCAGAACGTGCTGACGACGGACCCGGACGAGCCGAATTTCTCCATCCAGCAGGGGGAGGTGCGCTCGCGCGGCATCGAACTGGAAGTGGCGGCGCAGCCGGGCAGCCAGTTGAAACTGCTGGCATCCCTCACCTACAACCCCTTGAAGGTGACGAGGGCGAATCCGGACATGTGGGGCACGAACGTGCAGGGCAAGTCGCCGTATGAAGTGCCTCGGCAGATGGCTTCCGCGTGGGCCGACTACGCCTTCGTTGGCGGCTTGCGCGGCCTGTCGGCCGGCGCCGGCGTGCGCCACGTGGGCGCCAGCTGGGGCGATGCGGAAAACACCTTCCAGGTGCCGGCGTTCACCCTGGCCGACCTGTCGCTGCGCTATGACCTGGGGCAGGCGCGCAGCGACTGGCGCGGTCTGAGCGTGAGCATGACGGTGAAGAACCTGTTCGACAAATACCATGTCGCCTCGTGTTTCTCGGCGCGGGCCTGCAATTACGGCGAACAGCGCAATGTCGGCGTGCGCGTGGCCTACCTCTGGTAGCGCGCAGCCTTACGCAGGCGCAAACCAGGCGCGCAATTCCGCCTCGGCCCTCTGCGCCGTCTCCTGCGTCAGGGTCAGCACGATGATCTTTTCCTGCGCCGTGCGGTGCCCGTCGCTGCCGGCCAATTCGATGGCCTGTTCGAAGCTCGTGTAGCCGTGGCCGCATTCATGCGGGCATTGCTGCACGATGCGGGCCGCCTTGCCGGCGTGCCGGTCCGCCAGGTTGACGATGGGATTGCCGTCATAGAACGGCTGGCCATTGGCGAACGCGGTGCGCAGATACGGCGCGCATTGGCCGTCGAGGAAGGCCAGGCGCGCCTGCCACCAGGCCTCTGCCGCCGCATACGCGGCATGGTCCTCGAGGAAATCGGCAAACAGGAAATCGTCCATCGTATTTTCGCGGCTAGATGCCGAACACTTTCAATATGGCGTCGGTGAAACCCTCGAACCAGCTGCCCGCCTTGCCCGGCTGCTTGCCGTGGCGCGGCGTTTCTTCGTACAGGTAGACGCCGTTGTCGCCGTCGAAGCGGTCGTTGAGCAGCGCTTGCTGGCCGCGCAGGTAGGGGATGAAGGTTTCGCTGCGCAGGGTCGAGTACAGCACGTCGGTGGTAAAGCCCAGGGTGGCGGACTGGCTGATGGAGCGTCCCTGGCCGGCCCGTTCCAGGCGCACGCCGCGGCAGCCGCGCACGAGCAGCGTGACGGGGCCGCGAAAGACGATGAAGCGCAGCTGCAGGGTGAGCCAGGCATGCAGGCTGCCCAGGCGCCAGTGGCTCGATATCGCCAGCGGCTGATTCGAGTCGCAGACCAGGCCCACGAGTCCCCGTGGCTGGAAGACCAATGCGCTGCCGGCCGGCAGGTGGACGACGGCCACTTCCAGCAGCGGGTCGTCGCTGGCGGATATCGTCACGCACGCTTCCTCGTCGCTGTGCAGGCGGGTCAGCGCCACCATGCCGGCTGCCAGGCTGGTGAACGGGAAGCGCCAGTCCAGCAGCCATTGCGTGCGCTTGGTGCTGCTGACGGGCGACGATTGCAGGTATTCGGGATGAATCAGCATCTGCTGGCCGGGCTGCAGCAGCAAACCCTGCGAGACGGCGGAGATGCGCGACTCTCCATGCGGCGGCAGTGGCAGTGAACTGCCCGCGACTTGCAGTTCGCGCGCGATCGACAGCGGCGGCAAACGGGAAGCGACGGGCGCCAGCACGAAGTAAAAGAAGGCTTTGATGGCGGCGGGCAGCAGGATGGCCGACAGCACCAGCAGGGCGGCCGTGGGCGCCACGTCCATGACGGGCGCGCGCCAGCGGGCGATCCAGTTGCGCGCCAGTTGTCCTTCGCCGGCCGCGATGGCCTTTTGTATGGGCGCCAGGGCGCCCCTCAAGGCTTGCTCGTCGATGGCAAATGGCGCCGGACGGGCGGCGTTGCCGGTGCGTGCGCGCTGCGCCGCCCAGGCCTGATACGCTTGCAGATTGATCTCGCGCAAACGCTGACCCTGCGCTTCCAGCTGCGACAGCCGTGCGTAGGCGTCGCTGCCGGGCAGGCGTGCCGCCAGCGGGTGCTGCGCTTCCAGTTGCCGGCGCTGGCGCAGATTATTTTGCAGCGCAGCATACGCGCGCACATGTTCCGCGTGCAGGCGCGCCAGCGTGTGCCGCGCATCTTCGCCGCTGACCGCCGCTTGCAGGGCCGTCAGATAGCGGGCTTCCTGCACCAGCACTTCGATCTCCACGCGGCGCGCCGCTTCCTCCTGCGCATGCCGGGCCAGGGTGCTCGCGTCGGGCAGGGGAACGGTGAACAGCGACGCTTGCTGCCGCGCGCGCAAGGCCGTCAATTGCGCCTGCACTTGCGCCAGGCGCGCGGCGATGGCCGTGTGCGAGGTCTTTTGCAGGGCGTTGACCCGCGCCGTGGCGGCAGCGGCCAGGCCGGCGCCATGATGATCGGCGCCATCGGCGGCCAGCCTGAGCACGGCCACGGCCTCGCTGCCGGCGCTATAGGCGCGCCATTCGGCCAGCAGCAGGCGTCCGGCCAACAGGATGACGATGAACAGGACGAACTGCAGCGCGTGGCGCAGCAGGAAGCGCAGGATGGCCGTCAGCAGCTGGCGCAAGGAGGAAGCGCCTTAGTTCGCCGCGCTATCGGCGTCGGCGCAGCATTTTTTATACTTCTTGCCGCTGCCGCAGTGGCACGGGTCGTTGCGGCCCGTCTTCGGCACTTCGCGCAGCACGGTGGCGCCGGGCTGGCTTTGGGCCTGGCTTTTCAGGTGGCGCTGGCGCGCCCAGGCCGCGTTGATGGCGATCACGGACGGAATCACGCCATCCATGGCCGTTTCGGCCGCATCGTCGTCGAGCTCGCCGGCCGTGGCCAGGTACTGGAACGGCGCCAGGTACTCCGGGTGGCTGACGGCCAGGGCCGCCCACTGGGGCTTGTCCAGGCTCGTGCCAAGGACAAAACCGGCGCACCAGGCGGGCACGCTCCATTCGGGGCCGCAGACGTAGATGGGCTCGAAGCTGTCCGGGTCCTTCGCCAGCCATTCGACCATGTAGGCGTGGTGGCGTTGCGCCAGGCTGGCCGCCCGTTCGCTGGCCTCGTCCTGTGCCGGCAAGGCGTTGCCGGCCGCCTTGTCCCAGACCCAGGGCAGCCATTGTTCCGGCGCGATCTGTTTCGGGCTCAGGGCGACGGCCGTGAGAAAACCTTCCAGCATCGACACATCCATGGCACGGCCGGCCAGGGCGGGCGCGGCCAGCAGGGTGTCGAGTTCGGCGTATTCGTCGTCGGAGAGGGGCGTGGTGGTGGAGATGCTGGACATGGAATTTTTCAGTAATGTGGGTGGATGGCCGCTGGCCCTGGCGGTATTGTACCGTCCGGCACGGGGGAAACGGCTGCCGAATGAAAAACGGCGGCCCGCAGGCCGCCGTTTTGATCTACAACAAGACGCTTACTTCACGCCGTGCATCAGTTTGTTGATCAGCGGTGCGATCAGGAACAGGATCACGCCGGCGCCCAGCAGGGACCAGAAGCCGAAGGTGTAGCCGGACAGGGCCGACTGCACCGACATGCCGCTTTCGCCGCTGACGTGGCTGGCGAAGATGCCGGACAGGTTGTTGCCGATACCGGTCGACAGGAACCAGCCGCCCATGCCCAGGCCGACCAGGCGTACTGGCGCCAGCTTGGTGACCATCGACAGGCCGATAGGCGACAGGCACAGCTCGCCGATCGATTGCAGCATGTACACGGTCGCCAGCGTCCAGAACGGGATCTTGTTGTCGGCGCCAACCAGGCTCGACAGTGCGAAGATCAGCAGGCCGAAGGCCAGCGCATTGCCCAGCAAGCCCAGGCCGAACTTGCGCGGGATCGATGGATTGACGTTGTGGCGCGCCAGGAAGACCCAGACGGCGGCGATGATCGGCGCGAAGACGATGATGGCGACCGAATTGACGGTCTGGAAGTAGGCGGTCGGGAAGATGGCGAAGCCCAGGTCGCGGTTGACGATCTTGTCGGCCAGGAAGGTAAACGAGCTGCCTGCCTGTTCGAAGAACATCCAGAACAGAATGTTGAAGACGAAGATCAACAGCATGGCGATGACGCGGTCGCGCGCCACTTTACCGTTGCGTATGCCTTCGATCATCAGCATCACGGCCAGGCCGACGAACAGCACGGTCAGGACGATTTGCAGTTTTTCAGCGCCGACGGTCAGCAGGAAGTACATCAGCGGGATCACGCACAGGGAGCCGACGGCCACCCAGACGACGCGCATCGGGCTGCCGGCACCGGCTTCCGGTGCGCCGATGCCCTTCAGGGCGCGGCGGCCGATGGCGAACCATACCAGGCTGATCAGCATGCCGAAACCGGAGGCCATGAAGACCATCTTGTACGCAGGCATGTCGCTGGTGCCGAAGATCGACCCGGCCAGCCATTGCGTAAAGACAGGGGCGACCATGGCGCCCATGTTGATACCCATGTAGAAGATCGTGAAACCGCTGTCGCGGCGCGGATCGGCCGTCGTGTACAGCTTGCCGACCATGGTCGAGATGTTCGGCTTGAACATGCCGTTACCGACGATCATGGTGGCCAGGCCCAGGTTGAAGATGTCCTGGTTCGGTACCGAGATGCAGAACAGGCCTGCAGCCATGAAGACGGCGCCCAGCAGGATGGAGCGCTGGTAACCGATGACCCGGTCGGCGATGTAGCCGCCGAACAGGGCGCCGGCGTACACCAGCGCGAGGAAGGAACCGTAGGTAAGGTTGGCCGCTGCCTGTCCCGAACCGTCGCCGCCGTGGAACTGGGCCACGATGTACAGTACCAGCGCCCAGCGAACTCCGTAGAACGCGAAGCGTTCCCAGAATTCAGTCATGAACAACATCCACAATGGGCTTGGATGGCCCATAATCTGCTTGAACTCGGGAATAACGGCTTCCTTGTTGGGCGTAGTCGCACCGCTCATGCGGTTCCTCCTGAAAAATTATTATAGTCAATCGATACAACGAACTTATGGAAGCCTGCGGGCGGCGGGGACTCTCATGAAGAACCTCACGCACGGGAATTCCAATAGGCTGGCATTCTAATCTACAAATTGCGCTGAGCGAAGATTTCGATTCGCATTAGCAAGAATGACTGTTTCATATTGGTCAAACCGGTTTGCAGGCAAGGGCGGCCCCGGCGATTTTGCGGCGGCACAGCACAACTTGCCTGACTTGTCGTATATTGAGGCTGCAAGACCTTCGAGCATCGATTTTTAAAGGGATTTTTCGCATTATGGAACACGACGTTATCGATACTCTGGTTTCACCGGAAGGCCGCCTGGACGTGCTCTCCAAGACTGAAGTCAACAAACTGCTCGACACCAGCCAGGGCGGCCTGTACAACACTTTCCGCCGCTGCGCGCTGGCGGTCCTGAATTGCGGCAGCACCATCGACGATGGCCGCGCCCTGCTGGAGCGCTACCAATCGTTTGAAATCTCCATCATCCAGCGCGAGCGCGGCATCAAGCTCGACATCAAGGGCGCGCCGGCCATTGCCTTTGTCGACGGCAAGATGATCAAGGGCATCCACGAGCACCTGTTTGCCGTGCTGCGCGACATCATCTTCGTCAGCGATGAAGTGACGGGCAACCCGAAATTCGACTTGCAGAGCACGGAAGGCGTGACGGATGCCGTTTTCCACATCCTGCGCAACGCCAACGTGCTGCAAACCCAGCTCAACCCGAACCTGGTCGTGTGCTGGGGCGGCCACTCGATCAACCGTGCCGAATACAATTATTCGAAGGAAGTGGGCTACCAGCTGGGCTTGCGCGGCCTCGACATCTGCACCGGCTGCGGCCCCGGCGCCATGAAGGGCCCCATGAAGGGCGCCACCATCGGCCACGCCAAGCAGCGCCTGCACAATGGACGGTATCTCGGCATCACCGAGCCGGGCATCATCGCGGCCGAGTCGCCGAACCCCATCGTCAATGACCTCGTCATCATGCCGGACATCGAAAAGCGCCTGGAAGCGTTCGTGCGCGCGGGCCACGGCATCGTCGTGTTCCCCGGCGGCGCCGGCACGGCCGAAGAGATTCTGTACATCCTCGGTATTTTGTTGCACCCAGACAATGCCGAGATTCCATTCCCGCTGATCTTCACGGGTCCGGAAACGTCGCGCGAGTACTTCGTGCAAATCAACCAGTTCATCAGCGACACCCTGGGCCCGGAAGCGCAGCAGCGCTATAAAATCATCATCGACGACCCGGAACTGGTGGCGCGCGAAATGCTCGAAGGCATACGCCAGGTGCGCGAATTCCGCAAGGCGCACAGCGACGCGTATTACTTCAATTGGCTGCTGAAGATCGACCACGAATTCCAGAAGCCGTTCCAGCCCACGCATGAAAACATGCGCAACCTGAGCCTGCACAAGAACCAGCCCACGCACTTGCTGGCGGCCCAGCTGCGCCGCGCGTTTTCGGGCGTGGTGGCGGGCAACGTCAAGGATGACGGCATCCGCTCGATCGAAAAGCACGGCAACTTCGAGATCCACGGCGACAAATCCATCGCCGGCCCCATGGATGCGCTGCTGGCCTCGTTTGTTGCGCAGCACCGCATGAAATTGGCGGGCACGGCGTACGTGCCGTGCTATACCGTGGTCCAGTAAGTCGTTTTTCAAGCAGCGTCGCCCGCCCCCTGCGTGTGCAAGGGGAGGGCGGCGCCTTTTCATCCGCGTTCCCAGCCATGCCCCCATCGTGTTCCTTCGCCGCCACAGGCAATCAAATCGCTTGCGTCATCGATTCGTGGGTGCTATCTTTGGAACCGGTTCCAAAATAAAAATATGCATATCAACAGGTAGTGGAGAGCAACCTTGGATTCAGTACGCGGCAATACAAAGACAGTCTCCGGCGAGCCGGCACGACCCGTGACGATCGCCCAGGTGGCGCGCGAGGCGGGCGTGTCGAAGACGAGCGTGTCGCGCTTTCTCGGCGGTGAACTGGACGCCCTGTCCGAAAACATCCGCCAGCAGATCACCAGCACCATCGCGCGCCTCGGCTACCAGCCGAACCAGATGGCGCGCGGCCTCAAGCGCGGCCGCACGCGCCTGATCGGCATGGTCGTGGCGGACATGCTGAACCCCTACACGGTGGCCGTGCTGCAAGGCGTGGAAGCGGCTTGCCAGCAACATGGCTATACCTTGATCTTGTGCAATACCGGCAATGACGAACAGCGGGAGCGCCAGTCGCTTGCCGCGCTGCGCTCGTACAGTGTGGAAGGGCTGATCGTCAACACGCAGGGGCGCAACATCCAGTCGTCCGACTTGCAGCAGGCGGGCATGCCCATCGTGCTGGTCGACCGCCGCATCGAGGGTACCGATTTCGACCTGGTGGGCCTGGACAATGTGCAGGCGGGCCGGCTGGCCACCGCGCATCTGATCGAACAGGGTTTCGACGCCATCGCCTTCGTCGCGCCGCCCTTGACGGGCGTCAGTTCGCGCCTGATGCGCGCCGAGGGTTTCCAGGCCGTGATGGCCGAACATCCGGAATGCGTGGGCGAAGTGCTGGCGGTGGATCTGGACGACCGGCCCTCCATCGACGCGCAGGTGCGTCTATGCCTGGCGCAGTGGCGCGGCCGCCGCGTGGCGCTGCTGGCGTCGAACGGCATGGTGGCGCTGGAACTGGCGCTGATGCTGCAGCGCCTCGAATTGCGCATGCCGCAGGACGTGGGCTTGCTGGGCTTTGACGAATTGCCGTGGTCGCCGCTGGCGGGCCTGAGCACGATCGAGCAGCAGACGTACGAGATCGGCTTTTCGGCGATGACGTGCATGCTGTCGCGCCTGCAGGGCGAGCAGTGCCCGCCGCGCGAGGTGCTGTTGCCAGGTAAGTTGATTGTGCGCAATTCCACCCGGAGCGGGGAAGTGCGCAAGGACGGCGATTGACGAAAAGAGGGCGTACGCCCTTTTTTTTTGGAAAGGTAATGGAACCGGTTTCATAGATTGCATTCACACTGGAAAGGGGCGTGGATAGTCAGGCAGGGCAATGGCAGGAGGTTGGCATGAGGTTGAAAATAAGTTGAAACGACACGGCAAGAGACGATCTGAATCGTCCATTTGACAATATTCCCGGAAGCGCCTCGACGAGGCCGGTACCGGGATCACAGGAGACGGAAACATGAAGATGACCACACTGTTCTATTCGAAAATACTGGCTTGCGCACTGGCAGCCACGTGTGCCCTCGGCGCGGCGGCCGACGCCGGCGCCCAGACGCTTGGCGACTTGATCAAGAAAGGCAAGCTGACCATCGGCGTGGTCAGCGGCACGCCGCCGTTTGGCAGCATCGACGCCAAGGGCGCGCCCGTTGGCTATGACGTCGACGTCGCCAACCTGATCGGCAAATACCTGAACCTGCCCGTGGAGGTGGTGCCGTTGACAGCGCCGTCGCGCGTGCCGTCGCTGGAGTCGGGCAAGGTCGATTTCCTCGTGGCAACCCTGGCGCCCACGCCGGAACGGGCCAAGACCTTGATGTTTACCATGCCCTACAGCGCGTTCGAACTGGCCATCGTCGCGCCGGTCGGCGGTAAGCTCAAGGCCCTGGCCGACTTGAAGGGCAAGAAGGTGGGCGTGACGCGCGGCACCACGAATGACACGGCGCTGAGCCGCATGGCCCCGGCCGGCACCAGCATCGTGCGTTTCGAGGATGACGCCACCGTCACCCAGGCCTTGCTCAGCAAGCAGGTTGACGCCGTTTCGATCCCCAGCACGATGGCGCTCGACATCATCAAGACGCGCGGCGCGGGCAAGATCGAAGTCCGCTTCGCCTACTCGCTGCAGCCCAACTCGATGGCCGTGCGCCGCGGCGACTTCGAGCTGCACCAGTGGCTCAACAACTTCATCTACTACGTCAAGCTGAACGGCGAACTCGACGCCATCGCGCGCAAGTGGAGCGGCGCGCCGCTGCCGGCGCTGCCGACCTTCTGATACCGCGACCCGCACAGGGAGAGTGTTCGTCCGCACGGCGCGCCGCCATGGTGGCGCGGCCGGGGATGCGCACGTAGACAAGGAGTTGAGTATGCCGTATGAATTTCATTTCGAACTCGTCATGCAATCGCTGGACCGCCTGCTGTGGGGCGCGGCGCTGACGATACGCCTGAGCGCCCTGTCCATGGTGCTGGGGCTGGCGGTGGGCGTGTGCGCCGCCGTCATCCTGAAGAACGGTCCCGCCTATGCCCGCGCGGCGGTGCGCGCCTATGTAGAGGTGATCCGCAGCACGCCGTTCCTGGTGCAGCTGTTCATCATCTACTTCGGCTTGCCGTCGCTGGGCCTGCAGCTCGACGCCAACGGCGCCGCCCTGGTCGCCATGACGGTCAACCTGGGCGCCTACGCGGCGGAAATCGTGCGCGCCGGCATCGGCGCCGTGCATCCGTCGCAGCTGGAAGCGGCCCAGGCGCTGGGCATGACGCGCTGGCAGGTGATGCGCCACGTGGTGCTGCTGCCGGCGCTGGAAAAAGTGTATCCGGCGCTGGCCAGCCAGTTCACGCTGATGATGCTCGCCTCGAGCGTCGTGTCGGCCATTTCCGCCGAAGAGCTGACCGCCGCCGCCCACCTGCTCGACGCGGAAACCTTCCGCAGCTTCGAGATCTACATCGTCGTGATGGTGCTGTACATCCTGCTGGCCCTGCTGTTCCGCTTCGGCTTCTGGGTGCTGGGCCAGATCGTCTTCAAACGCCGCCGCCGTCTGGGCGCGGTGCGCATGGGAGCATGACATGATCAGTGACTTTTCCTGGGATAACCTGCAATTCCTGCTCGAGGCCACGCGCTGGACCATCGGCCTGTCGCTGATCGTCTTTATCACGGGCGGCATCGCCGGCTTCGCGGTGGCGCTGCTGCGCACGGCGCGCAGCCGATTCCTGCGCTGCATCAGCGCCCTGTACATCCAGCTGATCCAGGGCACGCCCGTGCTGATCGTGCTGTTTTTGACCTATTACGGGCTGGCCCTGTTCGGCTACAAGCTGTCGCCGGTCATCGCGGCCGGCGCGGCGATGACGATCTTTGCCAGCGCCTACCTGGGCGAGATCTGGCGCGGCTGTATCGAAGGCGTGCAGCGGCAGCAGTGGGAGGCGTCCGCCGCGCTGGCGCTGAACCGCTACCAGCAGCTGCGCTACGTCATCCTGCCGCAGGCGCTGCGCCATTCGCTGCCGCCGACGGTGGGCTTCATGGTGCAGATCATCAAGAACACTTCGATCACCTCGATCATCGGCGTGGTGGAACTGACGCGGGCAGGGCAACTGGTCAGCAATGCGACCTTCCTGCCTTTCATCGTCTTCCCCATCGTCGCCCTGATCTACTTCGCGCTGTGCTATCCGCTGTCGCGCTACAGCCATTCACTGGAAAGGAAATTCCATGCCCATCGTTGAAATCGACCATATCAGCAAGAGCTTCGGCGCCAACCACGTGCTCAAGGGCGTGTCGTTCGCCGTCGAGCGGGGCCAGGTGATCGCCGTGATCGGCCGCAGCGGCTCCGGCAAGAGCACCATGTTGCGCTGTATCAATGGCCTGGAAACCATCGACAGCGGCAGCATCGTCGTGGCCGGCCACACGCTGACGGCGCGTCAGGAGCATCTGCTCGACTTGCGCAAGGATGTCGGCATGGTCTTCCAGAGCTACAACCTGTTCCCCCACCTGACCGTGGAAGAAAACGTCATGCTGGCGCCGCGCATCGTCAAGAAGGTGCCCGACGCCCAGGGCCGCGCCACGGCGCTGCGCGTGCTCAAGCAGGTGGGCCTGGACCACAAGCGCGAGGCCTATCCCGAGCAGCTGTCGGGCGGCCAGCAGCAGCGCGTGGCGATCGCCCGCTCGCTGGCGATGGAGCCGCAAGTGATGCTGTTCGACGAAGTGACGTCGGCGCTCGATCCGGAACTGACGCAGGAAGTGCTGAAGGTGATGGAAGAGCTGGCGCAGGCGGGCATGACGATGCTGCTGGTGACGCACGAGATGGAGTTCGCGCGGCGCATGGCCGACGTCACCGTCTTCATGCACCAGGGATTGGTGTGGGAGAGCGGGCCGTCGGAAGCCTTTTTCAGCAATCCGCAAACGCCCGAAGCGCGCCAGTTCGTCGGCGCGGGAGCGATCAAGTGAGCCCCGTCCTGGTGGCAGCGTCGGCCTACGGCGCAAGCAGGGTAAGGCAGCTGGGGCAAAGCCAGTTCATCGACGTGGTGGCCGATGCGGGCGGCGCCGGCATCGAGATCCGCCGCGAACTGTTTACTTCCGACTTGCCGGACCTGGCGCGCATGGGCGCGGCGGTGGCCGCGCGCGGCCTGTACTGCGTGTATTCCACGCCCATCGAATTGTGGGGCGCGGACGGATTGCCGCAGCACGCGCTGCTGCAGCAGATGCTGGACGAGGCGGCGCGGCTGGGCGCGCGCTACCTGAAGGTGTCGCTCGGTCATTACCCGGCCGCGCCGGAGCTGGCGGCCTTGCACGCCCAACTGGCGGCGGCGCCCGTGGCGCTGCTGGTGGAAAACGACCAGACGGCCCATGGCGGCAAGCTGGCGACGATGGCGCGCTTCCTGGCGGCGGCGGACGGAGCGGGGCTGCCCGTGGGGCTGACCTTCGACATCGGCAACTGGCGCTGGGTGGGCGAGGATGCGCAGCAGGCGGCGCGCCTGCTGGCGCCGTACGTGCGCTATGTGCATTGCAAGGCTGTCCTTGACGACGGCGGAAGGCTGTCCGCCTGCGCCGTTTCCGACGCCGATCCGGCCTGGCGCGCCGTCTTCGCGCATTTCGCGCCGGGCGTGCAGCGGGCCATCGAATTCCCGCTCGAGGGCGCCGACCTGGTGGCCGAAACGGGCCGCTACATTCAGATGCTGGAGGCCGCATGATGGCGCAGGAATCGAATCGAGGGGCGCACGCGCTCGACGTCGTCACCTATGGCGAGGCGATGGCGATGTTCGTTGCCGAGCAAGCGGGCGACCTGGCGGCCGTGGCGCACTTCACGCGCCGCCTGGCCGGCGCCGAGACGAATGTCGCCATCGGCCTGGCGCGCCTGGGCTTGAAGGTCGGCTGGCTGAGCCGGGTGGGCGACGATTCCTTCGGCCGCTTCATCCGCGCCAGCGTGCAGGCCGAAGGCGTCGATTGCAGCCGGGTCGTCACCGTTGCCGGCCAGTCCAGCGCCTTCCTGCTCAAGGAAAAGGCCGAGAATGGCGCCGATCCGCTGGTCGAATACTTCCGCAAGGGGTCCGCCGCCAGCCGGCTGGCACCCGAGCACTTCGACCCCGCCTATTTCCTGTCCGCGCGCCACCTGCACGCCACGGGCGTGGCCGCGGCGCTGTCCGAGACCAGCCTGGCGTTCGCCGGCCAGGCGCTCGACTTCATGCGCGCTCATGGCCGGAGCGTGTCGTTCGACCCGAACCTGCGGCCCTCGCTGTGGCCCTCGCAAGCCGTCATGGTCGAACAGATCAACCGCCTGGCCGCCAAGGCGGACTGGGTGCTGCCCGGCCTGGGGGAGGGGAAAATCCTCACCGGCCACGACCTGCCGCACGACGTCGCCGGCTTTTACCTGCAGCGCGGCGCGCGGCTGGTGGTCGTCAAGCTGGGCGCCGACGGCGCCTATTACCGCACGGCCGAGGGCGACAGCGGCATGGTGCCGGGCGAGCGCGTGGCCAACGTGGTCGATACGGTGGGCGCCGGCGACGGCTTCGCGGCCGGCCTGGTCAGCGCCTTGCTGGAAGGCTTGCCGCTGGCGCAGGCGGTAGGGCGCGGCAACCGGGTCGGCGCCTTCGCCATCCAGGTGGCCGGCGACATGGAAGGCTTGCCGACCCGCGCCCAGCTCGACGCGCTGGTCCCATCTTGAACCGAACAGGGGAAATACTCGTGAAAAAACATGTGGTTGTGTATAAAAAACTGGCCGAACCGCTGCTGGCGCGCCTGCGCGCCGAATGCGAGGTGACGTATTTCGAGGCGATCGATGCGGGCAACCGCGCCGCATTCGCCGCCGCCATCCGCGGCGCGCACGGCTTGCTGGGCGCCAGCGTGCGCCTGGACCGTGAACTGCTGGACCCGGCGGAAGAGCTGCGCATCATTTCCACCATTTCGGTGGGCGTCGACCAGTTCGACGTCGATTACCTGCGCGAACGGGGCATCTTGCTGGCCAATACGCCGGACGTGCTGACGGAAACGACGGCCGACACGATCTTCGCGCTGATCCTCGCCAGCGCGCGGCGCGTCGTCGAACTGGCCGAATTCGTCAAGGCGGGACGCTGGACGCGCAGCGTGGGCGAAAGCCAGTACGGCGTCAACGTGCATGGCAAGACCATCGGCATGCTGGGCATGGGCCGCATCGGCCGCGCCGTCGCCCGCCGCGCCGCGCTGGGCTTCGGCATGCAGGTGCTGTACGTGAACGGCGAAGCCGTGCCCGAGGTGGAGGCGGCGCTGGGCGCGCGCCAGGTGGCGCTCGACGACTTGCTGGCAGGGTCGGACTTCGTCTGCGTGGTGCTGCCGCTGACGGCGCAGACGGAACGCATGATGGGCCGGCGCGAGTTCGCGCTGATGCGCCCCGGCGCCATCTTCATCAACGGTTCGCGCGGGCGCATCGTCGACGAGGCGGCGCTGATCGAGGCGCTGCAGCAGGGCAGCATCCACGGCGCCGGTCTCGATGTGTTCGAGCGCGAACCGCTGGCGCCGGACAATCCGCTGCCGCACATGGCGAACGTGGTGGCGCTGCCGCATATCGGCTCGGCCACGCACGAAACGCGCTACGCCATGGCGCAGCAGGCCGTGGACAACCTGCTGGCCGGTTTGCGCGGCCAGCGTCCGCGCCACCTGGTGAGCCAGGGACAGTTTTCACAAGAAGATAGACAGGGCAAGACATGAAGAAGAAGGTAGTAGGGGCAATGATCATCGGCGCCGGCAGCGGCTTGTGCTGCGCGCAGTCGAACGTGGCCGTGTACGGCATCATGGACATGGGCGTGGTGTCCGAGAGCGGCGGCGCCGGCGGCAGGGTGCTCAAGGTGACGAGCGGCATCGCCAATGGCTCGCGGCTGGGTTTCAAGGGCAGCGAAGACCTGGGCGGCGGCATGACGGCGCTGTTTACGATGGATGCGGGCATTCTGGCCGACACGGGCGCTTCGGCCCAGGGCGGCCTGCTGTTCGGGCGCCAGGCCTTCGTCGGCCTGGGCGGCGCGGCGGGCACGCTGCGGCTGGGCCGCCAGTACACGTTCATCGACAGCAGCCTGGGGGCGCTGGACCCGTTCTACCTGGGTTTTGCGGGCAGGATGAGCAACGTCTTCACGGCCGGCTACATCAGCCGCGTCGACAACAGTATCACCTACAGCTCGCCCGTGCGCGGCGGCCTTTCCGGCGAACTGGCGTACGGTTTCGGCGAAGTGCCCGGTGATGCTTCGGCCAGGCGCTACACGGGCGCGGCAGCCACCTATGCCAGCGGGCCTCTGTATGTGCGCCTGGCGCACCAGGATGCCAACACCCTGTCAAACGCGCTGGTGGCGGGCAGGGCGCGCAACACGGTGCTGGGCGCCACCTGGGACTTCGGCGTGGTCAAGGCGCATGGCGCCGTCGCCGTCAGCAAGAGCACGGCGGGCGCCGCCACCACGGTCGACAGCGCGGACCTGATGCTGGGCGCCACCGTGCCTTTTGGCCCGCACCGCGTCCTGTTCTCGTACGTGCGGCGCGACGACCGGCGCGCCGCCAACGGCGACGCTTCCCAGGTCGGCATCGGCTACACCTACGCGCTGTCGAAGCGCAGCACCTTGTACGCGGCTTACGCGCATATCGACAACCGCAACGGCGCCGCCTACGTGGTGGGCAACGCCACCGACAACGGCACCGGCAACCAGGCATGGAACCTCGGCCTGCGCCACACTTTTTAACGGGAGAATCGAATGAAGAAAATCGGATGGATACTGGTCGGCGCCAGCACCGTGGCGCGCGAATGGATGGTCGACGCGATCCGCCAGCAGGGCGATGCCGAGGTGCTGGCCGTGGTCAGCAGGGATGCCGCGCGCGGCGCCGCCTTTGCCGCGCAGTTCGGCATCGGCGCCAGCTATACGGACCTCGATGCGGCACTGGCGCATCCGGGCGCGGACGCCGTGTACATCAGCACCACCAACGAATGGCATATGGCGCAGACCTTGCAGGCGGCGCGCGCCGGCAAGCACGTGCTGTGCGAAAAACCGCTGGCGCTGAACCTGGACGACGCCCGCCGCATGGTCGACGGCTGCGCCGAAGCGGGCGTGGTGCTGGGGATTAACCACCACCTGCGCAACGCCGCCAGCCATGGCAAGGTGCGCGAGCTGATACGCGCCGGCGAGATCGGCCAGCCCCTGTATTGCCGTGTGCTGCACGCGAATAACCTGCCGCAGCACCTGCGCGGCTGGCGCCTGGATGCGCCGGAGTCGGGCGGCGTCACGCTCGACATGTTCGTGCACGACGTCGACACCTTGCGCTTCCTGCTGGATGCGGAGCCGCGCCACGTCACTGCCTGCGCCACCAGCGGCGGCATGACGGTGGCCGGGCTGGAAGAGGGCCTGATGGCCGTCATCGAGTTCGACAACGGCACCCTGGTGCAGGTGCACGATGCGTTCAATGCGCCGCATTCGCTGTCCGGCGTGGAAATCATCGGCACCAAGGGCACCATCTTCGCCACCGGCGTGATGACGCAGCGCCCCGTCGGCAGCATTACCCTGACGCGCGACAGCGGCAAGGTCGACATCCCCGTCGAGCATGAAAACCTGTACGTGCGCTCGGTGCGCGCCTTCCAGCGCGCCATGCGCGGCGAAGGGCAGCCTGCCGCCACCGGCGACGACGGCATGCGCGCGCTCGCCACCGCATTGGCGGCGCAGCAGGCCAGCCGCAGCCACCAGCGCGTGACCCTGGCCGCCTGACGGCCGGCCGTACAAGTAAAAAAGCCGCCTGATCGCAAGACCAGGCGGCTTTTTATCGGCTTGCGTCCGTGATTACTCTTCGCGGCGCAGATGCGGGAACAGCAGGACGTCGCGGATGTTCGGCGAATCCGTGATGATCATCATCAGGCGGTCGATGCCGATGCCGCAGCCGCCGGCTGGCGGCATGCCGTATTCCAGCGCGCGGATGTAGTCGGCGTCGTAGAACATCGCCTCTTCATCGCCGGCATCCTTGGCAGCGACTTGCGCCAGGAAGCGGGCCGACTGGTCTTCCGCGTCGTTCAGCTCGGAGAAGCCGTTGGCGATTTCGCGGCCCACCATGAACAGCTCGAAGCGTTCCGTGATGCCGGCCACCGTGTCGGAAGCGCGCGCCAGTGGCGACACTTCGACCGGGTAGTCGATGATATAGGTCGGTTCCCACAGCTGCGCTTCAGCCGTTTCTTCGAACAGCGCCAGTTGCAGCGCGCCCAGGCCGGCCGTGGCGAACGGCTTGACGCCGAATTTTTTCAGCTCTTCCTTGATGAATTCGGCATCGTTCAACTGCTCGGCGGTGTAGCCTGGAGCATACTTGTTGATCGCTTCGACGATGGTCAGACGGTGGAACGGTTTTGCCAGATCCAGTTCGCGGCCGCCGTAGGTCAGGGTGGCGGTGCCGTGCGCATCGATGGCGGCCTGGCGGATGACGGCTTCCGTGAAGTCCATCAGCCATTTGTAGTCGGTGTAGGCCGCGTAGAATTCCATCATCGTGAATTCAGGGTTGTGACGGATCGACACGCCTTCGTTGCGGAAGTTGCGGTTGATCTCGAACACGCGGTCGAAGCCGCCCACGACCAGGCGCTTCAGGTACAGCTCGGGTGCGATGCGCAGGAACATCTGCATGTCCAGCGCATTGTGGTGCGTGATGAACGGTTTTGCCGCGGCGCCGCCCGGGATCGTGTGCAGCATCGGCGTTTCCACTTCCATGAACTCGTTCTTTTCCATGAAGCGGCGGATCGACGAGATGGCGGCGGTACGCGCCTTGAAGGTGCGGCGCGTCTCTTCGTTCATGATCAGGTCGACGTAGCGCTGGCGGTACTTCGTTTCCTGGTCGGCCAGGCCGTGGAATTTGTCCGGCAGCGGGCGCAGCGACTTGGTGATCAGGCGCAGTTCCGTGACCTTGATGGTCAGTTCGTCCGTCTTGGTCTTGAACAGGGTGCCCGTCACGCCCAGGATGTCGCCCAGGTCATAGTGGTGCAGGGCGGCCATGGCCGCTTCGCCGGTCAGGTCCAAGGTGGCGTAGATCTGGATGCGGCCGTCGGCCTTCGGGCCGGAGGCGTCTTGCAGGGTGGCGAAAGCGGCTTTTTTGCCCGCTTCGCGCTTGAGCATCATGCGGCCGGCCAGCACCACGGTGACAGGTTCGGCTTCCAGCTCTTCGCGCGTTTTGCCGCCGTATTGCGCGTGCAGGTCGGCCGCCTTGTGCTCGGGGCGGAAATCGTTCGGGAAGGCGACGCCTTGTTCGCGCAGTGCTGCCAGCTTGACGCGGCGCTCGGCGATGATCTTGTTTTCATCGGGGGCGGCGGCTTGTTCTTGGATATCCGTAGTCATGGTGTTCTTCGTTGGTGATTATTGATGATGTGGCGCCAGCGCTGGCGCCACGCTGGCAAACAGTGCGTCGACGTCGAGTGCGGAGAAATCCGGCACGATGGCAATGACGTTGTCGAAGGCGGAAAACGCCTCGGCCGGCAGGGTGGTGGTGAGCACCACGACGCGCATGCCGGCGCGGCGCGCCGCTTCCACGCCCAGGGGCGCGTCTTCGAAGACGATGCAGTCTTGCGGCAGCGCGCCGGCCAGCAGCGCGCCTTTCAGGAAAACGTCCGGGTGCGGCTTGCCCCGTTCCACGTCGGCGGCGCCGACGATGGCGTCGAAGCGGTGGCGCAGGTCCAGGCCATCGAGTGTGAACGCGATGTTCTCGTCCGGCGCTGCCGTGCCCACCACCAGCCCGACGCCAGCCTGGCGCGCGCTGGCGATCAGCCGGTCGAAGCCAAGCACCGTGGCCAGGTGCGGGCCATACAGTTCGCGGTAGACGACTTCCTTTTCCGCCAGCAGGGTGACGTGGTCGGCATCCGCGCCCAGGTACTTGGCGATGATTTCGTGCCCCTGCCGTCCCGCCGTGTCGCGGAAGAATGCATCCGCGTCCAGCGCATGGCCGTGGCGTTCAAAGAACGCCAGCCACGACGTCGTGTGGAAGGCCATGTTGTCGACGATCGTGCCATCCATGTCGAACAGGAAGGCGCGCTGCACCGGAGCAGATGCGTTCATCCTTACACGCCTTGCTTGAGCGAGGCGGAGATGAAGTCGTCGATGTCGCCATCGAGCACGCCCTTGGTATTGCCCGTCTCGAAACCGGTGCGCAAGTCCTTGATGCGGGACTGGTCCAGCACGTAGGAGCGGATCTGGTGACCCCAGCCCACGTCCGTCTTCGAGTCTTCCAGCTTCTGCTGCTCGCTCATGCGCTTGCGCAGTTCATGCTCGTACAGCTTCGCTTTCAGCATTTCCATCGCTTCGGCGCGATTGCGGTGCTGCGAACGGTCGTTCTGGCACTGCACCACGATGCCGGTCGGCGCATGGGTCATGCGGACGGCGGAGTCGGTCTTGTTGATGTGCTGACCACCGGCGCCCGACGCGCGGTAGGTGTCGACGCGGATATCGGCCGGGTTGACGTCGATTTCGATCGAATCGTCGACTTCCGGATACACGAACAGCGACGTAAACGAGGTGTGGCGGCCGTTGGCCGAGTCGAATGGCGACTTGCGCACCAGTCGGTGCACGCCCGTTTCCGTGCGCAGGAAGCCGTAGGCGTGATCGCCCTCGACCTTCAGGGTGGCCGTCTTGATGCCGGCGACCTCGCCGTCGGACTGCTCCAGGATTTCGACCTTGAAGCCCTTGCGTTCGCAATAGCGCAGGTACTGGCGCAGCAACATCGAGGCCCAGTCCTGGGCTTCCGTGCCGCCGGCGCCGGCCTGGATGTCGATGAAGCAGTTGTTCGGGTCCATCGGATTGTTGAACATCCGGCGGAATTCCATGCTTTCGATGACCTTGCGGATTTCCTGCACGTCCTGCTCGATCGCTTCGAGCGTGTCGTCGTCGCCTTCTTCGCGGGCCATGTCGAACAGGTCGCGGGTGTCGCGCAGGTCGGCATCGGCCTTGGCGAGCGTGAAGACGATGGCTTCCAGCGCCTTCTTCTCTTTACCGAGGTCCTGGGCGCGCTTGGGATCGTTCCAGACGGTTGGATCTTCCAGCTCTTCGTTGACTTGCTCTAGTTTCTCCGACTTGACAGTGAAGTCAAAGATACCTCCGAAGTTCGGCTTCGCGGACCGTCAGGTCGTTGAGCAGGGCGGAGATGATATTGATGCGTTCGGCTTCCATAATGTTCTGGTCTTCTATGGTGAAATCAAACCCTGAATTATACGCGAGCGCGGCGCGTTTCCGCTGCCGCCGCGGCGCAATTGCTGCCGCACGGGGCAATAAAATGACGATTTTGCTGTATTTACGACAATATTTTTGCCTTGATAGGGGCTGCCGTGCTGCGTATGATGCTGGCGATATTGTCTTTCCACAGGAATACATCATGCTTCAACTTCCCCGTCTCGCCCTGTTACCGCTGCTGCTGGCCGGCTGCGGCGCCTTGCCGCCCACCGCCACGGGACCCGCCCGGTCGCCATCGGCCGCGCCGGCCGGCAGCAGCGCCACCCTGGCCCTGCTGGAGACGACGGACTTGCACGCGAATGTGCTCAGTTATGATTACTACAAGCTGCAGGCGGAACCGTCGATCGGCCTGGAACGCACGGCGGCCTTGATCGCCCAGGCGCGCGCGCAGTTCCCGAACAATCTCTTGCTCGACAACGGCGACACCATCCAGGGCACGGCCCTGGCCGACTACCAGGCATTGGTCAAGCCGCTGGCTTGCGACCAGACCCTGGCCATCTACAAGGCCATGAATTTGCTGAAAGTGGACGGCGGCGGCATCGGCAACCACGAATTCAACTACGGCCTGGCGTTTTTGAGCCAGGTGACGGGCAACCGCTTCGACGTCGACAGCGTCGACGCCAGCAAACCGCGCTGCGCCGGTCCCGCATTCCCGCAAGTGCTGGCCAACGTCTACAGCGTCAAGACGGGCCAGCCCCTGTTTGCGCCATATCACATCATCGACAAGCAGATCACGGCCACCGGCGCCGATGGCAAACCGGTGACGAGCACCGTGAAGGTGGGCATCATCAGCTTTGCGCCGCCCACCATCATGGCCTGGGACAAGCGCTGGCTGGAAGGCCGCGTCTACACGCAGGGCGTGCGCGAGACGGCGGAAAAATTCATTCCCGAGATGCGCGCCAGGGGCGCCGAGCTGGTGGTGGCCATTTCGCACGGCGGTCTCGATGACAGCCCGTATTCGCCGACCATGGAAAACGGCAATTACTACCTGTCGCAAGTGCCGGGTGTGGACGCCATGCTGATCGGCCATTCGCACCAGCTGTTCCCGAACGCGGCCAGCACGGTGCCGCAGTTTAATTTGCCCGGCGTCGACAAGGTCAAAGGGCTGGTCAATGGTGTGCCCACCGTGATGGCCAATTTGTGGGGCAAGCACCTGGGCGTGATCGGTCTGCGCCTGCGCCACGACGGCAAGCAGTGGGTGGTCGACAAGAGCGCCACCACGGTGGAAGCGCGCGGCATCCAGAACGCGGACAAGAGTTATGTGGCGCCCGACGCAGCCATCGCCGCACTGGTGGCCGAGGAGCACGCAGCGACGATCGCCTACGTGCAGACGCCGGTCGGCGCCACGGATTTCCGCATGTCGACGTATTTTGCCGATGTGGGCGACGTCAGCGCCATCGAAGTGGTGAACCAGGCGCAAGCGGGCTACCTGGCCGCTTACGTGAAGGCGAACCTGCCGCAATATGCCAATCTGCCCGTGCTGTCGATGTCGTCCCCGTTCAAGAGCGGCTCGGCGGGCGTGTCCGACTACACGGACGTTAAGGCGGGTAACGTGGCGCTGAACAACGCGGCCGACCTGTATCTGTATCCGAACGCGCTGTACGGCGTGAAGATGAATGGCATCGAATTGAAGGCCTGGCTGGAGCAGTCGGCGCGGCGCTTCAATACCATCGATGTCAACAAGACCGAGCCGCAGGAACTGATCAACACGGCCCATCCGAGCTACAACTTCGACGCCATCACCAGCGCGGACGTGCGCTACCAGATCGACGTCACGCAGCCGCCGGGCCGTCGCATCCAGGGCCTGACGTACCAGGGCAAGCCGGTGGACGCGGGCCAGGAATTTTTGATTGCGACGAATAACTACCGCGCCAGCGGTGGCGGCAATTTCCCTGGCCTCGACGGCAGCAAGACGGTGGTGGCCTCGCCCGACAACAACCGCGAACTGCTGATCGCCTATGTCACGCAGCAGAAAAACCTGACGCGCGCGAAAAACGGCTCGGCGCGCAGCTGGCGCTTTGCCAAGGTTGCCACGCAAGGCCCGGTGGTCTTCCATTCGGCGCCGAACGTGATCGAGCTGGCGAAGGCGGCCGGCATCGATAACGTCACGCAGTTGAAGCTTGATGATGGCGTCGGCAAGGGCTTTGCGCTGTATCAGCTCGACCTGTCGAAATGAAGGCATGGGTGTTTGCCGTCGCCCTGGCCGTATCGCCGCTGGCATCGGCAGGGCCGGACCTCACGGCCCAGGCCAAGGTCTTGATGCGCGCGGGCGAGGCGAGCCAGCCGCAGGCGCGCGCCCTGTTCGAGCACGCGGCGGGGCAGGGCGGCGGTCCTGCCGCGTATTACCTGGGATTAATGCACAAGAACGGCATGGGCGGC
Source organism: Janthinobacterium sp. SUN120 (assembly GCF_030397735.1). NCBI lineage: Bacteria > Pseudomonadati > Pseudomonadota > Betaproteobacteria > Burkholderiales > Oxalobacteraceae > Janthinobacterium > Janthinobacterium sp. SUN120. Next base: position 413,003 of record NZ_JAPUBW010000001.1, read on the forward strand.
CCGCAGGACAGCGCCGCCGCGTTGCGCTGGCTGGAACTGGCCGCGCAACGCGGCGTGGCGCCCGCCATGTTCATCGTGGCGAACATGCTGCAGGAGACTGATCAGGAACAGGCACGTTACTGGCTGGATGCCGCCTGCGACCTGGAATACCCGGAAGCGCTGCAGCAGAAATCCGTCGCCCTGGCCGAAGGGCGCATGGGCTATGCGCACAGCGAGGAACAGGCGAACCTGTACCTGAAGATGGCCACGCACGCGATGGGGCACAGGGCCGCAGAGCCGTGATTGTCCGCCAGGTCAGGTTCGCAGGCTATTTGCAGCCTCGGCAATGGCCAGCGGGTTGCGCGACAGCAGGGCTGCGGCCAGGTCCAGCAAGCCGGCCGCCGCCTTGATGGCCGCGTGCGTGTGCCCGATGTCGGCCACGGTTTTCCTGCCTTGGTCGATGGCCGTGTTCACATTGGCCAATGCCTGCTGCACACTCTGGTTGATCAGGTAGATGCCGTGGGCGCGGAAAAAGGACACCATCTGATCCAGGTGGCTTTCATATTGCTTGAGATCATGCAGCACGGCTGACGGCGTCGGCGGCGTGCGGTCGGTCAGCGCGATGCGCAGCTCCAGTACTTGGTTCGAGGCCTGTGCCAGCTTGTCGGCGATTTCCGTGGTTTGTTTTTCATCGAGTGCGATAACGTTGCCCATGTCCGACTCCTACCAGGGGGATGGTGAATAATTGGCGGCCTGCTTTTGCAGGGTATCGACTTGCTTGGCAAAAGTGTCCAGTTGACGCTCCAATGCCGGGTCTTGCATGGACTTGGCACGCAAGGTGCTGAGACTGTTTTGCAATTCCGTCATGGCGGCAAGATAGGCCTCGATGACCTTGCCACGCTCCTGCAGTTGCCGCCCGTCAAGGTAGAGCTTGGCTTTCAGATAGTTGCTGGCCACGGGTTCCCTGGCGGCAGCGTTGTCGAGCGAGCGATTCAGGGATGCCAGCGTCAGGCTCTCGTCGTGCAGATTGGCCTGGTAGTTTTGCTGCGCATATTTTTTCAGCGCATTGCTGATGATGTAAATATCGTCTTCGCGCGCCAGCAATTCGTTGATTCCCGACTGCTGTCTTTGCTGCGTGACAATCTGGCTGATCAGCGCGCTCAGGCGTGTGACTTTGTCCAGCTGGTCGGCGTCGAGCACCGGCGCCATGCCGCCGGACTGCTGCAAGGCGCCCAGCGAACCGCCAAGGGCGCCGATCTCCTCCTTGTAGTTCGCCAGCTTGTCGTTGGCCAGCGCGGCAAGTACTTCTGCGTAGCGTTTCAATACATCGTTCAGTTCGGCTGTGCCCGCCAACTGCGCCGCATAGTCCTTGCAGCGCCGGAGCAGGTCCTGTTCCGTTTCCTGCGCAACGTAGGGGCGGTCGGTGATGATGCTGTTGCGCCGTACATTATTGGTGCAACTGCTCATGGAGTGGGTCAGCATGGGTTTGAATACTTCCGTTATCGCCACCGTCTGTCCCGCGAACTTGTCGACCGGCGTGAAGTTTTTGCAGGCGCTACTCATGCAGGCGATCAGCAGGCAGGCGCAGATGCTTGTCATGGGCTGGCGCATAGGGTCTCCATGGTAGGGAAGGGATTGCCGCCATGGACGGTTGACCCTGGTTCAATGACCATATCACCATTACATCACCATACTTTTGACGCAGGTCAGACATATGCATCGTGTGTCATGGTGTAGCACCTGTGTCAATTTGCGCCATATTTTCCTTACAAAAGACTGACAACAGGCCTGCAATTGCGGCTTTTCCGCATGTTGCGACGCGTCATATGTAGTTGTTGCTGGTGCATGTTTACTCACCTACAATGATTTATCGATGGGGCGGTTATCCAGCGTACGACTATAAAAATAAGTGGCATTAAAAACGTTGTATCAGAGGAGATGACAATGAATTTGAAACAGAAATTGCTCGTGGCAAGTTTGGTTTTGGGTTTCTCGCAGGCGGCAGTCGCAGCCGACCCCATCAAGATCGGCGTGTCCGGACCGTTTACGGGCGGTTCCGCGCCGATGGGCGTGTCGATGCGCGACGGCGTCAAGCTGGCCGTCGCTGAAATCAATGCCAAAGGCGGCGTGCTGGGTCGTTCCCTGCTGCTCATCGAGCGCGATGACGAAGCGAAGAACGAACGCGGCGTGCAGATCGCCCAGGAACTGATCAACAAGGAAAAGGTCGCCGCCACCGTCGGCTACATCAACACGGGCGTGGCCCTCGCTTCGCAGCGCTTCTACCAGGAAGCGAAGATTCCCGTCATGAACAATGTGGCGACGGGTTCCATCGTCACCAAGCAATTTGCCGACCAGCCGGAAAACTACATTTTCCGCAATGCGGCCAATGACACCATCCAGTCCGGCATGATCGTGCACGAGGCGATCGAAAACCGCAAGTTCAAGAAAGTGGCGATCCTGGCCGATTCCACCAACTATGGCCAACTGGGCCGCGAAGACCTGGAAAAGGCGCTCGACAAGAAGGGCATCAAGCCCGTCGTCGTGGAAAAATACAACATCAAGGACGTCGACATGACGGCCCAGCTGCTGAAAGCCAAGCAGGCGGGGGCGGAAGTCGTGCTGACCTACGGCATCGGCCCGGAACTGGCGCAGATCGCCAACGGCATGGAAAAACTGGGCTGGAAAGTGCCGCTGATCGGCAGCTGGACCCTGGCCATGGGTAACTTCATCGACAACGCGGGCAAGAACGGCAACGGCACGCGCATGCCGCAAACCTTCATCCAGGACGCCAGCACGCCGAAGCGCAAGGCCTTCATCGATGCCTACGTGGCCGCCTACAAGCCATCGGGCGGACGCATGCCGTCGGCCGTCTCGGCCGCGCAAGGCTACGATTCCATCTACCTGCTGGCCGCGGCCATCACGCAGGCGGGCGGCACGGACGGCCCGAAAGTGCGCGCCGCGCTGGAAAACCTGAACGAGAAGGTGGAAGGCGCCGTCACCACCTACAACAAACCGTTCAGCAAGACCAACCATGAAGCGATCACGGCCGACCTGACCGTGTTTGGCGAAGTCAAGGACGGCAAGGTCGTCCTCGCGAAATAAGCCTGGCGGACAGTCGCCGCGCAGTGGCCAGCCTTGAGGAATCAGGACTGGCCATTTTTTCATCTTTCGTCTTCCGGGGAATACCATGGAAATCTTCCTGCAGCTCGTCTTCAGCGGCATCGCGCTGGGCATGATCTATGCCGTCATCGCTTTCGGCTACCAGCTGACCTTTGCCACTTCCGGCACCCTCAATTTCGGCCAGGGCGAATCCCTGATGCTGGGCGCGCTCGTGGGCCTCTCCCTGGTAGGCACCATCCATGGCGGGCCGTACATGAGCTATCTGCTGATGATCCCCATCGTCATCGTCTTCGGCGCCTTGCAGGGCGTATTCGTCGAATGGATAGGCGTGCGGCCCGCCATCAAGATCAAGTCCGAATTCGGCTGGATCATGTCGACCATCGCGCTGGCCATCATTTTCAAGAACGTGGCGGAAAATATCTGGGGCAAGGATGACCTGATGTTCCCGTCGCCGCTGTCGGCCGCGCCGTTCCAGGTATTCGGCGCCAACGTGCAGCAGATGCAGGTGGCCGTCATCGTCGGCGCGCTGGCCATCATGCTGGCCGTGGAAGTATTCAACCGCAAGTCGATCTATGGCAAGGCCGTCGTGGCGACGGCCAACGACCGCGACGCGGCCGGTTTGATGGGCATCAACACGGGCATGGTCATCACGTTTTCCTACGCGCTGTCGTCGGCCACGGCAGCGTTCGCGGGCGTGCTGGTGGCGCCGCTGACCCTGACGGGAGCGACCATGGGCGCTTCGCTGGGCTTGAAAGCGTTTGCCGTGGCCATCATCGGCGGCCTGACCTCGGGCGTGGGCGCCATCGTCGGCGGGCTGATCCTGGGCATCGCCGAGACGACCACCGGCTACTACATCTCCACCGGCTACAAGGAAGTGCCAGGCCTGCTGCTCCTGCTGCTGGTGCTGGCCATCAAGCCGTCCGGCCTGTTCGGCAAAGCCGCGATCAAGAAAGTCTGAGGACGACATGAACAAGAAAATCACCATGCTGGCGTTGAGCGCGGCGGGACTGGCCGTGCTCGCGCTGTTCCCCATCGTCATCCCGAACCCATATTACATCCACCTGGCCGAGACCATATTGATCTATGCCATCCTGCTGTTCGGTCTCGATATCGTCGTCGGCTACACGGGGCAGGTGTCGCTGGGCCACGCGGGACTGTTCGGCATCGGCTCCTACGTCACGGGCGTGCTGGTGTTCAAGCTGGGCGCGCCGTTCTGGCTGGCCATCCCCGCCAGCATCCTGGGCGCGGCCGTCTTCGGCGCCATCCTGGCCTTGCCGGCCCTGCGCGTGACGGGGCCCTACCTGGCGATGGTGACCCTGGCCTTCGGCACCATCGTGCAAATCCTGATCAATGAAATGAGCTTCCTGACGGAAGGGCCGATGGGCATCAAGATCCACAAGCCCGTCCTGTTCGGCCACAAGCTTTCCGAGGTCGAGTATTACTACATGGTCGCCGCGCTGCTGGTGATCTCGCTGGTGGTGGTGCACCGCATTCTGAAATCGAACCTGGGCCGGGCGTTCGAAGCCTTGCGCGACAGCCCCATCGCCTCGGACTGCATGGGCGTGTCCGTGTACCGCTACAAGGTCTACGCCTTCGTCATCAGCGCCGGTTTCGCGGGACTGGCCGGCAGCCTGTATGCGTATTCGGAAGAGTACATTTCGCCCAATACCTACAACTTCGAGCTGACGATATTGTTCCTGCTGGCCGTCATCATGGGCGGACGCAAGACGCGTTCCGGCGCCCTGATCGGCGCCCTGATCGTCGTCATGTTGCCCAGCCTGCTGTCGGACATCGAGTTGTTCCGCAAGATCGCCGTCGGCGCCGCCGTGCTGGGCGTGATCGGTTCCATCGTCATGCTGGCGAAGAAGCGCTCCACCGTGCGCGGCGTGCTCGTGCCCCTGGTGGCCACCATCGGCCTGGCCGCGTATTCGTACAAGCTGGAAAACATGGTCGACTGGCGCCTGACCATCTTCGGCCTGATGACCTTATTTGTCGTGTACTACCTGCAGGACGGCATCGTCGGCTTCCTGATGAGCTTTATCGGCAAGGGCCGGCGCCATGTGGAAGCCGTCGCCTCGCACGGCGTGGCGCCGTTCGACCACGCCCAGGGCGGGCAGCAGGGCGCGACCCTGCTGCGCGTGGACCAGGCCCTGATGCAGTTCGGCGGCCTGAAAGCGCTGAACCAGGTGGACTTGAACGTCACGCAGGGCTCCGTGCACGGCTTGATCGGGCCGAACGGCTCGGGCAAGAGCACGATGATGAACGTGCTGACTGGGATCTACAAGCCGACGGCGGGCAAGGTGGAATTTGCCGGCGTGGTGATCTCCGGCCGCACGCCGTCCGAAATCGCCCTGGGCGGCGTGGCGCGCACCTTCCAGAACGTGCAGCTGTTCGGCGAGATGACGGCGACGGAAAACGTGCTGGTGGGCTTGCACAACACGTTCAAGTCGAACGTGCTGGACGTGATGCTGCATACGCCCCGCTACAAGCGCGAAGAGAAGGCGGCGCGCGAGCGGGCCGCCAGCATCCTCGAATTCGTCGGCCTGGCCGACCTGGCCAACGAAGAGGCGCGCAATTTGCCGTATGGCAAGCAGCGGCTGCTGGAAATCGGCCGCGCGCTGGGCCTGAACCCGCGCCTGCTGCTGCTCGACGAGCCGGCGGCGGGCCTGACGGCGCCCGACATCAAGGAATTGATGGCCATCATCCGCAAGATCCGCGAGCACGGCATCACCATCATCCTGATCGAGCATCACATGGACGTGGTGATGGCCCTGTCGGACGTGGTGACGGTGCTGGACTTCGGCCAGAAGATCGCCGAAGGCGTGCCCGCGCTTGTCCAGAGCGACCCGAAAGTGATCGAAGCCTACCTGGGCGGCAGCGCCGAAACCCTGGCGCCAGCGGCGCACTGAGAGGAAGACCATGCTGACCATTAACAATCTGCACGCCGCCTATGGCAAAGTCGAAGTCTTGCACGGCATTTCGCTCGACGTCCCGAAGGGCAAGCTGGTGACCCTGATCGGTTCGAACGGGGCCGGCAAGACCACCACCATGCGCGCCATTTCCGGCATGCTGAAACCCAAATCCGGCACTGTCACCCTGGGCGGCAAGGATGTCACGGGGCTCGATTCGCACCGCATCGCGCGCGCGGGACTGGCCCATTCGCCGGAAGGCAGGAGGGTGTTCGCCTCGATGTCGGTGACGGACAACCTGCTGCTGGGCGCCTTCCCCCGTTTTACGCGGGCGCGCCCGAAAGGCGACATCAAGGGCGACCTTGACAAGGCGCTGGAACTGTTCCCCCGCCTGAAGGAGCGGCGCGACCAGCTGGCCGGCACCTTGTCGGGCGGCGAGCAGCAAATGCTGGCCATGGCCCGCGCCGTGATGCTGAACCCGGAAGTGATCCTGCTGGACGAGCCGTCGATGGGCCTGGCGCCGATTCTGGTGGAAGAAGTCTTCCGCATCATCACGCGCTTGAAGGCCGAAGGCGTGACCATGCTGCTGGTCGAGCAATTCGCCGCCGCCGCCCTGAACGTGGCCGATTACGGCTATGTGCTGGAAAACGGCAGCATTTCCGTGCACGGGCCGGCGGAAAGCCTGAAAAATGATCCGAAGGTGATCGCGGCCTATCTGGGCGGCGGGCATTGAGCATGGCTGGACAATGCGCTTGCTGCGCATTGTCAAATCTTCTGCGTTGCGCAATGTAGTGTTCTGCCAGGCACTCATCGCCTGCCTGGCCGGACTTATGGGTGCTCAACAGAACCTGTCGAAGTCTCCTTTACCCAGAATTATGAATCAAAAAGGTCTACGCTACCGGCGGCAAATCATCTATCGCGTTTTCATTTGCCGGGACTTGTGATTCACGAACACCCAAGTCAATGGCGACGACGCCGGGCTTCCGAATTCTGGAACTAAAAATCCATCACGATACGGCACACTGCATTTGCTGATTTCAGCGCAGTTACCTAACCGAATCACTGAGGACATCATGACCAAAGCAAAGCACAATCAAAAACCGTCGACACTCACCACAACCCGTGCGGCATCGCGAGCACAGGCAGCCGTTGCCCGTTCGACCGGCGGCAGCGTCCCTAAAGGCAGCTACGTTGGCCGCCTTCAGGCAGCAGCAGCCAATAATTCTGGCAAGCCAGGTGTCAAGTAAAGGGAGCACGGACATGACAAGCCAACAGGAACGCGATAACCATAGCAATCAGATGAACCCGAATAATGATGCCTACTGGCAGTCGCGGGGAGAGGATGAGCGACCGGCGGACTGGGAGGCGCAGAAGGATGCAAATGATTTGCCTTCAGCTTCTTGAGACGTAAGATAGCTAGGCCAGGCCTGCACGCCGAATTGCAGGCCTTTGGTGACCAAACGGTCCCGGTTCCGCTTCCACCAGGCCCTATAGCTGTCTGTACAATCGAGCAAGGCGGTGGCGCGACCCTTCTCTCGGGTCAGGAGCGGACTCCATAGATGTGAGCAGAAAAATATAGGCAATGGCATTGACAGGTAAATGCCGTTGCTGTCCGGCTTGATCACGGTTGTCCACAAGCATTCCAGCTGGCGTATTGTGAAGCGCGTAGTCTCGTCGCGCCAGCTTATCAGGCGTGCGTCACTTTCGCCAGACCAGGCTACGAAGTCCTTCACCCGAGGCATGTTTTCGGGCAAACGTCGGTCACGCCTCCAGGCTACAAGCACAAATAAGAAATCAAACAGACGCGAGGTCGCAGTGTTGAAAACCCCCTTTTTAGGTTGCTTGCCATTTTTCGAGAGTTGTCCTGTCTCATGATCGAAATCAATGCGGGGATCAAAGCGGGGCATCACCAGCTGAAAAAGTGGATAGGCCTGCATAGTATTGTCAAAGTAACCAGCACAGAATTCCACATCCCAGCATGACAATATATGGAGGAGCAGTGCGTCATTCAAAGGCTTGGCTGTCTCCAGCAATGCATCAACATCCGAATCGAGCTTAAGCTGTGCGCGCAGCACACGCGCCTCGTCGATATCGGCCTCCTCTAGGCAGAACGACTGCAGCCAATCTAGCATAGTGATCAACACGTCACGTACCAGGGCAGTATCGTGCAAGGTAATGGCGTCACTGAGCGCTGCGCAATCTTGGTCGAAGTGTTCCGCCAGAGTTAGCGTTTCCTGACAATACCTTCCATGATTGGGACTCAAACTGTAAATGAGATCAGCAGTTGGCAAAAATTTACCGGTCCTGACAGATGGATATTGCGCAAGAATGGTGCTTGCCTCATCGGCGGACCACCCTCCGATATCAATCATTTGCTTGGTCAGCGCAGCGTTGGTTCTTTTGCCGAGATTTTTGCGATCCTCCTCGGTTGGCACCCATCCATGCTTAAAGCGGGTTCGCCAAGTGCGTTCGGATGTGCCCGAAAACTCACCAAACGATACGGCCAACTTGCGTCCATTTAATCGCTCTAAAATCAAGAAGGCAAAATGATTAAACATAACGTTGCGACCTTCTGTAAAGCGTGTATGGCGATGCACCGAGATCGGACGATTTTGTCTCGGGCATGCATCGCTGCGCCCGATGCTCGAGCGCAGCCTGTAGGCATCAGTGTTTGGTGGGCTTTTCCTGCTGCACCAGAATGAACGGGCTGACGACGACGGCCCACAGCGCGGCATCGGCCGCCTGCCAGTCCAGCGCCTGCTGGTCCGACACCTTGGCGACCTTGCCATCGACCATCCATTGCGTGATGGTGGCCTTGTCGTCGTGCGAGATGCGCACGGCCACTTCGACCAGGTCCAGTTCATTGGCGACCCAGACGACGTTGCCCTGGGCGAAATGCTTTTCCAGCTCGCTCCAGGCCAGGCGGGCCGTTTCGCTGTTCACTTTGAGGCGCAGTTCGGTGTCTTTTTCAGGATTGGTTTGCATGCGAAATATCAGGTTGCGGTGAGTCGGGTGCCGGTGCGCGGTTTATTTGCCTGGCAAGGCTTCCACCTGCGGCGTCGGCGTACCCCGCCATGTTAACCGATAGGCGGCGCCTTTGCGAACATTGCCCACCAGGGCAGGACGGAAGCAGGCCAGGTTGGTGCCGCTGGCGTGACGCACGCTGGGGAAGATCACGCCCATGGAGCCGGCTTCGAGCAGGATGGCGGCCAGGTCTTGCGAGGCGATGTAGCTGGCCGGGTCCAGGCAAGCCTGGTAGCGCTGCTGGCCGCGCAGGTCGTGGAAACTGGCGGAAAAATCGGCCAGCAGCGACTGGTAGTTGACGCTGTCGTCGAAATAGTCGATTTCCTGGTATTCCACGGTCTTGTGGAAAATGATCTCGGCCAGCGCCGTTGGCATGTCGAAGGCGCAATACCAGGCGCCCCGTTCGCCATCGTTGAAGCGCGCCCCTTCCGGGCGGGCATACGTGTAGGCGGCGTTGATGATGCGGAAGTGCGGCACGCCAAAAACCAGCTCGTCCACGCCAATTCCTGGCGCGCCGCCGTACTCGGCCACCAGGCGCGCGTTGGTCGCGTTGTCGAGCTCGAACAGCTCGCGCAGGTGATCGTCGTTCTCGGCCAGGGGCGCCAGCACGGAGTCTTCCATGTCGGCGAAGCGCGAGGGAATCAGGCGGCAAGTGTCGATCTGGCGCAAGGCGGCCAGCGGCGGCAGGTGCTCATTCGGGGCGGCAGGCACGATCACAGCCCTCCGCGGCGCGCGTCGAGCAGCTTGCGCACCGTCTGCATGGCCAGCAAGCCGCCGGCCAGCATCTGCGACAGGGGCGTGCGGCCGCCGAAGATGGGATTCTTGTTGGGCAAACTCACCCATTCGTCGGCCAGCTTGTCGCCGTACAGGATGTGCAAGGCCTTGTAGATGCCCAGCAAATAGGAAATGCGCGTGATGCGGTCCACTTCCAGCACGCGGTCCGGGTGCTTCTTCCACTCGTACCAGGCGCTGCTGGACAGGCCGCCCAGCAATTCGCGCGCATCGTCGTCGCGCAGCTTCCAGGCGGCGGCCAGCTTGAAAAACCCTTTCAAGGCCGCTTGCGACAATCGCTCGCGCTCGGCTTTGGCATTCAGGTCGACGAGCACGGCCGGCTCGAAGCGGCTCTTGGGGTAGGCGTAGGCGAGATTCATGACATATCCTTCATTAAAACTCTGTATATGGACTATTTATACTCCTTTTCTGGATTCGTTGCAACGGCCGCGCGCATGCAAAACGGGGCGCACCAGGACGGGAGTCCCGGTGCGCCCCGTTGGCGGGCCCCGTTCGCTTATCTGGCCGTGACGGTGACGGGCACGTTGAGCTGCGCCGTCAAGCCGTTACTGTCCAGCGCCACGACCTTCAGCGCATAGCTGCCGGCCACCGGTTGCGGCCAGGTGGCCGTGATGGTCATGCCGCTCATGGAAAACTGCATGCCCAGCGGCGCGCCGAGGATGGAGATCCACAGGGCGTTCGCGCCCGGCGCCGTCAGCACGATGCTGCCGCTCATGGCCTTGCCGGCCACGCCCGTCATGGCGGCGGCGCTGATCGTGGGGCCGGCGGCGGCGATTTTCACCGTGGCCACGGCCTGGCCCGTCAAGCCCGTCTTGCTATCTTTGGCGATGACGGTCACGCTGTAGCTGCCCAGCACGGGGCTGGCCCAGCTGACGACGCCGGCGGCGCTGACGGCCATGCCGGATGGCGCGCCCGACAGGCTGTAGGTGACGGGGTTGGGCGCCACCGTCGTGGCTGCGAACGACAGGGCCACGCCCGGCTTGCCGCTCACGCTGGCCACCGTGACGACAGGGGACAGCGGGGCGGCGATGGCCACCGTATAGATGCCCTTGCCGCTCAGGCCAGTCTTGCTGTCCGTGGCTGTCACGGTGACGGCATAGGTGCCGGCTACGGGCGCGGCCCAGCTCACCAGTCCGGCGCTGCTGATGGTCATGCCGGCCGGCGCGCCGGCGAGCGTGTAGCTGACGGGATTGGGGCCGGAGACGCTGACATTGAACGCCAGGGCCGTGCCAACCTTGCCCGTGATGGCGCCGGCGCCGACGACGGGCGGCGCGACGGGGGTAATGACGATGGCGTACATGCCCTGGCCACTGAGGCCGCTGACGGTATCCTTGGCCACCATGGTCACGGCATACGTGCCCGCGACGGGGGCGGCCCAGCTGACCACGCCCGTGGCGGCGATGCCCATGCCGGCCGGCGCGCCCAGCATGCTGTAGCTGAGGGGATTGGCAGCGGTGGCCGAGACGGTGAACGACAGCGGCTTGCCGGCCGCGCCGCTGATGCTGGCCGGCGCCACCACGGGCGCGGCCGGTGCAATCTGCGTGCCCGACAGGCCGGCCAGCAGGCTTTTCACGTTCGGCGTGCCCAGGCCGCCCAGCGGGTCATAGCCGACCCTGGCCGTGCACACGCTGCAGGTGCCGTTGCTGCCGCGCGTGATGTCGGCAAAGCTGCTGGCGAAGGTACCGGGCACGCTGGCGATCTGGCCGTACAAGATATTGTGCGGCAAGCCGAGCGCCGCCTTCGCCTGCAGCGCGCGGCTGGCGTTGGCGATGGCGACCAGGCCGGCCCATTGCGGCGTGGACAGGCTGGTGCCGCCAATGCTGAGCCAGCTGGCGGTGCTGCTGCCGGGCGTCATCACGGCCGTGTACTGGCCTGTGGCGGGGTCGGCATTGAAGGCCACGTCGGCCACGTTGCGGCGCAGCAAGTTGGTCAGGCCGGGCACGCTGGCCGTCTGGTAGGCGGGCAGTGCCGTATAGGCGCTGATGCCGCCGCCCGTGCCGGACCAGGCCGTTTCGCTGCGCACGCCGCTGCCGCTGTAGCTGAGCGTGGTGCCGCCCACGGCCAGCACGTTGGACGACACGGACGGCCAGGACACGCCGCTGCCCGAATCGCCCGTGGCGGCCAGGTAGCTCATGTTCTTGCCCGTGAAGGCGCTGTCGACGGATGCTGTCCAGTTGCCTTCGGCGGCGCCAAAGCTCATCGACACGACACCAGGCCCCATCTGGTTGGCCAGGCGCACGGCGCCCAGCAGGCTGTTGATGGAAGCGTCGGGCGCCTCGATCAGCACGATGCGCGCCAGCGGCGCCGTGGCATGCGCCCACTGCACGTCGAGTGCGATTTCCATGGCCCAGCCCGAGTTATAGGCGGGCGCCGTGGCCGTCATGGTGCTCGATGGCGTGTTGTAGACAACAGAAAATTCACAGCCGCTGGCCGGGGCGGGCGGCAGGGGCAGGGTGGCATTCGTGGCGATAGCCTTGGTGGTGCAGCCGGGCAAGCCGAATTTCTGGTTGAAGATGGCCAGTTCGGCCGCCGCGTTCGGGTTGTGCATGGCGTCGACGATGTAGATCGTCTGTCCCGCGCCCAGCTGGGCCGCCTGGGCTGGCGTCAGCGCCGTGCCGGCCGCCGGCAGGGCGGGCAAGTCGTAGGCGGCGCGGATTTGCGCGGGAGAATAGGTCGCCACCACGCTGCTGCCGGCCATGGGCGCGGCGATGTCGCCCGCGCCGCCGTCCAGCAAGGGGGCGATATCCTGTGCCGCCTGTTCCGAGGCGGCGATTTTTTGCGCCGTCAGGCGGCGCGTGGTCATTTCCCGCATGGCGCCGGGCACGTTTTGCAAGTGCGGCCGCCAGTGGGCCGAGCCGCTGCTGTTGGCGCTGTCGCGCCCGTCAGGCGCATCGAGCAGGGCCGGGGCCGCATGGAACATCGGTTGCACCACCAGCGCGCCGACGGTGGCGGGGACGACGGGCACCTCGACAGTGAACTGTGTCGCTGCCGTGGCGATGGCGGCGGGCGGCGTCGATGTCTCCTGGCCGGGGCCGCAAGCGGCCAGCAGGAGGGCGGCTGTGGCGCCCAGCAGCAGGCGCCCGTGACGGTGATGCGGGGGGATGATTTTTTTCATGGCGAAACTCTCCGAGTTGGGCGAGGGCCACATCTCGACAATGCTTCCAGGCTGGCGCCGCGCGCTGGCGGTCCCGGCCCTGCATTGGCAGCCCCGCTGCCGTGGCGCTTGCGCGCGGTAGGCCGGTGGCTTTGCGTCCCCGCCTTTCGACGGGTTTGCCCTCAAAACTGATCATGCATCATTGGGAATTTCATGACGCGTCATCGATTTTAGTGAATTTGCCAAATAAGTGTTAACTATTTTCAATCAATATTTTTATTTATGCAATAAAATGTGGCAAATTTGCCTATTGATGGATGGAATCTTGTCAGGCTGATTAAGTCTTAAAAGCAAGGTTATCAAGGGTGTACCGAGGCGTGACAGTGTTTTTTCACGGCAACGGCGCTTGCACTTTTTGTTTTATAACGAATCTAACGAATTTACTGAATATGCGATCTTGCCGGTCTCAATCCTCGAACACCATGCCCGGATACGGCGCTGCGCGGCAGGCCACCAGCCGCTGCGCCAGGCTGCCAGCATGGGCTTCCAGCCGGTGGCCGTCCGGGTCGAGAAAATACAGCGAATCGCCGGCGCTGCGGTTTTGCTGCCATTCGGGCACGCCGGCGGCGCGCAGGCGGGCGGCAAAGGCGGCGAAGTCTTCCGGGGCAATGGAAAACGCATAGTGCGTATAGGCCGGGCTGGCCAGCGCGGCCGTGCCCTGTCCATCCAGCGACAGGCACAGCCACAAATCCCCGGCCGACAGATACGCGCCCCTGTCCCAGCGCGCATGCAGGCGCAGGCCCAAGGTGTCGCGGTAAAAGGCCACGCTGCGCGCCAGGCCGCGCACGGACAGGGTGAGGTGGTTCAGGCCGGTCAACATGGGGCTGGATAGCTTTCAGGTGGGGGAGGCCGGTTCCAGCTTCCGCAGTGGTTTGATGCAACATTGCTGCAGGCAAACATGAGACACGGCAATAAGACCGCAAACGTCGCAACACCTGACACAACCGTAGCGAGCGGAAGGAAGAGGTGGTCGAGAAGCGCAACCGTACTTCCAGTACGGTGAGCATCGCAGGCGACCTATGCCGACGCGCAGTAGGTGGTGTCAGGTGTCACTACACAGGCTCGGCGTGCTCCACCATGAGTTGTACTTTGGTCGTGCCATTGTATTCATTCGCGTCGAGCCGGAAGGCGACCCGCGTGCGCTCGCCCAGGGCGTCCGTGTGGCCGAACCAGATGGCGTCGAAGCGCACGCCGTTCTTTTCCAGCAACAGTTTCAAATGGCGCTCTTTTAATATGCGCTGGCTGACGACGCGGAATTCGTCGCAAAAGACGGGCGGGGCGAAGCCCTGGCCCCACACCTGCTCATCCATCAGCTCGATGAAGGCCGTCGTGTAATACGCGTCTTCCAGCGGGCCGTCCGTTTCCACCACCCGTTCCAGCTGTTGCTGGCTGAGCCAGGCCTGGCCCACGGCTTCGAAGGCCTGGGAAAAGGCGTCGAAGGCGTCGGCGCGGATGGTCAAGCCGGCCGCCATGGCGTGGCCGCCGAACTTGTCGATCAGGCTGGGCGCCCGTTTCGACACGAGGTCGAGCGCGTCGCGCAAGTGAAAGCCGGGGATCGAGCGGCCGGAACCCTTGATCCAGCCATCGGCGCCCGGTGCGAACGTGATGGTCGGACGATAAAACTTTTCCTTCAGGCGCGAGGCCACGATGCCGATCACGCCCTGGTGCCAGGATTCATCGAAGACGCTGATGGTGCTGCTGTTGGCCGGTTCGAAAGCATCGAGGTGCAGCAAGGCCGTATCCTGCATTTCCGCTTCGATTTCGCGGCGCTTCAGGTTGATGTCGTTCAGTTGCTGGGCCAGGGCCCAGGCGCGGCCTTCGTCGTCCGTGACCAGGCATTCGATGCCCAGGGACATGTCCTGCAGGCGGCCGGCCGCATTCAGGCGCGGTCCCAGCGCAAAACCGAGGTCGAACGGCGTGGCGCTGCGCGCTTCGCGGCCCGCCACGCGGAACAGGGCTGCCACGCCCGCATGCATATTGCCCTTGCGCATGCGCTTGAGACCTTGCGCGACGAGGATGCGGTTGTTGGTATCGAGGCGCACCACGTCGGCCACCGTGCCCAGCGCCACCAGGTCGAGCAGGTTATCGAGCTTGGGTTGCGTTTGCGCATCGAAGATGCCGCGCCGGCGCAGTTCGGCGCGCAAGGCCAGCAAGACGTAGAACACGACGCCCACGCCCGCCAGGTGTTTACTAGGGAAACCGCAGGCGGGCTGGTTCGGGTTGACGATGACGGCTGCGTCGGGCAGGGTGTCGGCCGGCAAATGGTGGTCGGTGACAACCACCTGGATGCCGCGCCGGTTCGCCTCGGCCACGCCGTCGATGCTGGCGATGCCGTTGTCGACGGTGATGATGATGTCGGGCGATTTTTCGCGCGCGGTGAGTTCGACGATTTCCGGCGTCAGGCCGTAACCGTATTCAAAACGGTTGGGCACGATGAAGTCGACGTCGGCGCCCATGGCGCGCAAGCCGCGGATGGCGACGGCGCAGGCGGTGGCGCCGTCGCAGTCGTAGTCGGCCACGATGACCATGCGTTTCTTGGCGGCAATGGCGTCGGCCAGGAAGACGCCGGCCGCGCCGATGTGCAGCAAGCCGGACGGCGGTATCAAGTCCTTCGGCTCGATCGAGAGCTCTTTCGCGTCGGACAGGCCGCGCGACGCATACAAGCGGGCCAGCACGGGGTGGATGCCGCCCTGGCGCAGCAATTCGGATTCGCGGTAAGGGCAGGGACGGGTGGCGATGCGGGTACGGGTCATGATGCTTTCAACTTGTTCAGGGTAATCGCGCGCCAGAATTTGCGCTGCGCATGCTTGCTGGTGGTGCAGTCCAGCCAGGCGTCGCGGTGGCTCAGCACCAGGCGCAACTGGCCCAGGCGGCCATCCTTGACGGCCGCCAGCAGGGGCGCGAACCAGTCCGCCTCCAGCGCTTGCAACTGTTGCAGCCACATGCCCCATTCCTGCGCCTGCGCCGCTTCGGTCAATCCGCCCAGCACGACGATGGCGTCGGTCTGGTCCGCCAGCACACTGCTTGGACTGGCATCGCGCCGCGCCGGTTCCGCCAGCGCGGCCAGCCAGTCGGGCGCGTCCTTCGTATGCAGGCTGGCCGCGCAGCGCGCAGGTGCAGATGCAGCCAGGCTGCCGCCCCAGATCCAGAAGGAATTGATGGCTTTCAAGCCCCGTTCTTCGCGTGCCGCGTTGACGGGATGTTCATGCCACAGCATCTGCACTTCGTTCTGCAGGCGGCGCGCGGCGCGCGCATGCTCGCCTTCCGGCATCCACACGGACAGGTCTTGCGTGGTGGCGGCGTCCGGCGTGGCGCACTGCAAGTCGCTCCAGCCATCGGCGCGCATGAACCAGGTGCCCGCGTCGCCATACGCCAGGGGCTGGCCGATTTCGTCGAAATACGGACGCGCCGTCTCGAACAGCGTGCGGCCATCGGCCTCGCTCAGCTTGAGCTGGCGCAAGTCTTCCAGGCTGATATGGCTGCGGGCGATGGCCAGGTGGGCCGGATGCAGCAGGAAGTAGCGCGCGCCCGGTTCCGGCGCCAGACCGTAGCCGCGCATGGCCTGGGCCGCAAAGGCCGCCTGCGCCGCCGCGCCGTTGGGCGCGGGCGACAGGGTCAAGGCATGCGCCAGCCACGCTTCGTGCGGCAGCAGGCGGTTGGCGTTGTCAAAAGTTTCCAAATTGCAAGTCGAGGTGCGCGACAGCAGGGCCGCCAGGGCGGGTGCCTGCAAGACCTTGAGCAGGTCGGCAGCCAGTTCGGCGTTGGGCAAGGCGAAGGGCAGGACGAGGGTAAGTTGATTCATCCCGAGATTGTAGGCGATTGTGGCGGTGGGGGAGTAGTTCCTGCGCTTTTTCCCTTGACGGCGGGCGCGGGAAAAGTCGCGCCACGGTGATGTGTTTCACGCATGAGTGTCATTTGTGTGGCACACTGCGCGCTCGCATATTACGTTGTCGCGGGAGCGCATGAGCATCATCAAACAATTTCCTTTTGAGTGGCAGGTTGGCGTGCGCTATACGCGTGCCGGGAAGCGCAGCGGCCGCAACAGCTTCATTTCCTTCATCTCCCTCATTTCCGTGGCCGGCATCGGCCTGGGCGTGGCCGCCCTGATCGTCGTCCTCTCCGTCATGAACGGCTTCCAGAAGGAAGTCACCGACCGGCTGATGTCGGTGCTGGCCCATGTCGAGGTGTTCGATACCAGCGGCTCGATGCCGAATTGGCAGGCGCAGGAGCGCGCCGCCTACGCCAACCCGCAAGTAAAAGCCGTGTCGCCGTTCGTGGAAACCCAGGGCATGCTGCTCAATGACGAAACCATGCGCCCGTCCGTCGTGCGCGGCGTGCTGCCGCAGCAGGAAGCCACCGTCTCCAGCGTGGCTTCCCAGATGAAGCAGGGCAGTTTCAAGGATCTCACGCCAGGCTCGTACAACATCGTGCTGGGCATCGACCTGGCCAAGGCGCTGGGCGTGCAGGTGGGGCAGAACGTCACCCTGATGCTGGAACGCGAGCCGAAGGCGGGCGACCCGGCCACTGGCATCGTCATGCCGCGCATGCGCGCGCTCAAAGTCGCCGGCATCTTCGAGGCAGGCCACAATGAACTCGATGGCAGCCTGGCGTTTGTGAACATGCAGGATGCGCAGCAGCTGCTGCAGCTCGACGGCCCGTCCGGCCTGCGCCTGCGCCTGCACGACATGAACCAGGCGCCGCAGGTGGCGCGCGAATTGAAGGCCTCGATGCCGGGCCAGCTGTGGATGCGCGACTGGTCGCGCGCCAGCGCCAGCTGGTATGCGCTGGTGCAAAGCCAGAAGAACATGATGTTCATCATCCTCAGCATGATCATCGCCGTGGCCGCGTTCAACCTCGTCTCGACGCTGGTCATGTCGGTCACCGACAAGCAGGCCGATATCGCCATTTTGCGCACCCTGGGCGCTTCGCCGTTCTCGATCATGAAGATATTCATGATCCAGGGCGCGCTGGTCGGCTTGCTGGGCAGCGCGCTGGGCGTGATCGGCGGCGTCGTGCTGGCGCTGAACGTGGGCGTCATCGTGCCCTTCATCGAAGGCATCTTCGGCCTGCACTTCATCTCGAAGGAAATCTACCAGATCAGCGCCGTGCCGTCGGACGTGCACTGGCTGGACGTGGCGCAGATCGGCCTGATCGCCTTTGGCCTGGCGCTGGTGGCGACCATCTACCCGAGCTGGCGCGCCGCGCGCGTCAAGCCGGCCGAGGCGCTGCGCTACGAATAACACTCCAAGAAACGATAAAGACCGCCTGAATAATGAGTATTTTCAAGAATTTGCCCTTTGAATGGCTGGTTGGCCTGCGCTACACGCGGGCCGGCAAGCGCAGTGGCCGTAACAGTTTTATCTCCTTCATCTCGCTCATTTCCATGGCCGGCATCGGCCTGGGCGTGGCGGCGCTGATCGTCGTGCTGTCCGTGATGAACGGCTTCCAGAAGGAAGTGACGGACCGCATGCTGTCCGTGCTGGCCCACGTGGAAGTGTTCGACAACAGCGGCAGCATGCCCGACTGGCGCGCCGAAGCGGCGCAGGCGTTCAAGAATCCTGCCGTGAAAGGCGCCGCGCCGTTTGTGGAAACGCAAGGCATGCTGCTGCGCGACGATGCGCTGCGCCCCGCCATCGTGCGCGGCGTGCTGCCCGAGGAAGAGCCGAACGTCTCCGACGTGGCCGGCCAGACGCGCATGGGCAGCTTCAAGGCCCTGCAGCCGGGCACCTTCAATATCGTGCTGGGCATCGAGCTGGCGCGCGCCTTGCGCGTCAACCTCGGCGAAAAAGTCACCTTGATGCTGGCGCAAGGCCAGGTCACGCCGGCCGGCGTGCTGCCGCGCATGCGCAGCTTCACCGTCAGCGGCATCTTCCAGGCGGGCCACAATGAATTCGACGCGGGCCTGGCCTTCATCAATATCGAAGACGGCCAGCGCTTGCTGCGCCTGGACGGTCCATCGGGCCTGCGTTTGCGCCTGGCCGACATGAACCAGGCGCCGCAAGTGGCGGCGGAGCTGAAAAAATCCATGCCGGGCGACCTGTGGCTGCGCGACTGGTCCAAGCTGAACGCCAACTGGTTCGCCGCCGTGCAGACGGAAAAGCGCATGATGTTCATCATTCTGACCCTGATCATCGCGGTGGCCGCCTTCAACCTGGTCTCGACCCTGGTGATGACGGTGACGGACAAGCAGGCCGATATCGCGATTTTGCGCACCCTGGGCGCATCGCCCCGTTCCATCATGAAGATTTTCATGATCCAGGGCGCGCTGGTGGGCATCCTGGGCACCATCCTGGGCGTGGGCGGCGGCGTGCTGGTCGCCATGAACATCGACGTCATCGTGCCCTTCATCGAGCATCTGCTGGGCGTGCAGTTCCTCTCCAAGGACATTTACTTCATCAGCACCGTGCCGTCCGACCTGCGCTGGCCCGACGTCACCAAGATCGGCGTGCTGGCCGTGATCCTCGCCTTCCTGGCGACCCTGTACCCAAGCTGGTGGGCCGCCCGCGTGAAACCTGCGGAAGCCCTGCGCTATGAATAAACCACTGACTATGACCATGACCGATCTGAACAAACCTGCCTCCAATGGCGCTTCCGCCGATTCCGCCGTCCTCAGCTGCCGCGGCCTGGGCAAGACTTTCACGCAGGGCAGCTACAAGGTGCAGGTCCTGGCCGGCATCGACATCGACGTCCACCGCGGAGAGCGGGTCGCCATCGTCGGCGCTTCCGGCTCCGGCAAATCGACCCTGCTGCACCTGCTGGGCGGGCTCGATACGCCCACCAGCGGCAAGGTGACCCTGCTGGGCAAGGATTTCGCCACCCTCAGCGAAAAGGCGCGCGGCGACTTGCGCAACGCCTCGCTGGGCTTCGTCTATCAGTTCCACCACCTGCTGCCCGAGTTTTCCGCGCTGGACAACGTCGTCATGCCGCTGATGATACGGCGCATGAAGCGCGCGCCCGCCACCGAGTTGGCGCAGCAGATCCTCACGCGCGTGAACCTGGCCAAGCGCGTTACGCACACGCCGGGCGAATTGTCGGGCGGCGAGCGCCAGCGCGTGGCCCTGGCCCGCGCCCTCGTCACGCAGCCGGCCTGCGTGCTGGCCGATGAACCGACGGGCAACCTCGATCACGCCACGGCCGAACAGATTTTCGACCTGATGCTGGAATTGTCGCGCACCCTGGGCACGGCCTTTGTCATCGTCACGCACGATATCGAGCTGGCCAAACGCTGCGACCGCGTGCTGCGCCTGACGGACGAAGGGCTGCAGCCTTATTGATACTGAGCAATACTAGGAATTCGCCATGTGGATCGACACGCACTGCCACCTCGACGCGCATGAATTCGGCAGCGAATCGCTGCAGGTGGCGGCGCGCGCGCAGCAGCAGGGCGTGGGCATGATCGTCATTCCCGCCGTCGAACGGGCCAATTTCAGCATCGTGCGCGATCTGGCGGCAACGGCGCCCAACGCCTGCTATGCCCTTGGTATACACCCGATCTACGTGCCGCACGCCACGGACGAAGATTTGATCGCGCTGCGCGAGGCCGTGCAAGCCGCCATGGCCGACCCGCGTTTTGTCGCCATCGGCGAAATCGGCCTCGATTTCTTCATTCCCATGCTGTGCGAACCGGCCATGCGCGCCAAACAGGAGCATTTTTTGCGCGAGCAGCTGAAGATTGCCCGCGACTTCGACCTGCCCGTGCTGACCCACGTGCGCCGCTCGCAGGATATCGTCCTCAAACATGCGCGCCAGATCCGCCCGAACGGCGGCATCGCCCATGCGTTCAACGGCAGCTTCCAGCAGGCGCAGGGCTATATCGACCTCGGTTTCAAGCTGGGGTTTGGCGGCGCCATGACGTTTACGCGCGCGCTGCAGATACGCCGCATGGCGGCCGACCTGCCTTTGGAAGCCATCGTCCTGGAGACGGACGCGCCCGACATTTCCCCCAGCTGGATCCACCCTGGCCGCAACAGCCCCGAAGAATTGCCGCGCATCGGCGCCGTGCTGGCCGAGCTGCGCGGCCTTGATATTGCGCAAGTGGCGCTTGCCACCAGCGCCAACGCGCGCGCCGTGATGCCCCGATTACCCCTGATGGAGTGAGACCATGAACAAGAAAATGCTTGCGGGCGCCCTGGCAGCCTGTATGTCCACCGTGTTGGCGCCCGCCCAGGCGGCGACCGGCGCCCAGTGCGACGGCATGCCGCGCCTCGACGTCACCACGCCGGCCGGTTTTTGCGTGGCCGTGCTGGCCGACGGCCTGAAATTCCCGCGCGGCGTGCTGCCGCTGACGAATGGCGACATCGTCGTCACGGACATGGCGGGATGGGCGCCGAAACAGGGTAAATTATGGCTGTTGCAGCCCAAGGCGGCCGGTGGCGGCTACGAGCGCAAGCTGCTGCTCGACAAGCTCGATCGCCCGAACGGCATCGTGCAGGGACCGGACGGCATGGTCTACGTGGGCGAGGTGGGGCGCATCTTCCGCTTCGACTTGCGCGATCCGGCCCGCGCCATCACCGACGTGATCGGCGGCACGGCCAAGACGCCGCGCCTGCCGGGCCTCGGTTTGCACCTGCTGACGAACATGCGTTTCAGCCCCAAGGGCGACCTGTATGTGAACGTGGGGTCGAGTACCGACCATTGCGAGAACGATGGCAAGGCGCCCGATCCGGCCAAGGCTTGCCCCTCGGCGGAAGGCCTTGACGCGCTGGGCGCCATCCGCGAATACACGATGGCGTGGCCGGCCGGCACGGTGACGAGCTGGCGCACGCATGCGCGCGGCTTGCGCAATTCGATGGCGCTGGCCTTCCATCCGGCCACGGGCGAGCTGTGGCAGGCGGAAAATTCGCGCGACGCCATCCAGGCCGCCATGCCGCAGCTGAAAAGCGACGAAAACCTGCCGCATGAAGAACTCAATTTGATCAAGGCCGACCGGCACTATGGCTGGCCGTACTGCTACGACGACAATGTGGCCAGTCCCGAGTATCCGAAGACGGCTTGCGACGCCCAGTATGCGGCGCCGCAGCGCCTGCTGCCCGGCCACGCCGCGCCGCTGGGCATGACCTTTTACACGGCCAGCCGCTACCCGGCGTTGTACAAGAATAGCCTGATCATCGGCTACCACGGCTACCGCAGCAATGGCCACCGCCTGGTGGCCCTGCTGCCCGACAAGGCTGGCGCGCCACTGGGCAAGTCCGTCGAGTTGATCGGCAACTGGGAGCGCAAGGGCAAGCAGGGCAGGGGCGCGCCCGTCGACGTGAAGCAGGGGCAGGATGGCGATATCTATATGGCCGATGACCATAATGGGCTGGTGTTGAAACTGCATTACGAGGCGGGCAAACCGTAATGCATATCGCTTGACCTCGCTCAGTGCGGGGCCTGCCGCATCCTTCTACAATCGGCCTGAGGTTCCCTATCGTCCAGGGGCAACGGGAGGCCGGCGTGAAACCCGCATTCATCAATCTGCGTGAAAATTACTCGAGCGTGGCGGCCGTCGACCAGGCGGCCTTGTTCGGCGAAATCGGCTGGGAAGACTTGATCGGCAAGGACAGCTTTGCCAATACCTGCGCCATCCGCGTCAGCCTGGCCCTGATCAAGGCCGGCGTCCAGGTCCGGGGCCGCATGGCCATCCGCAAGGGGCCGTTCAAGGGCGCGCTGATCGAGCCGGGGCAGGCCAAGCTGGCGCACATGCTGGCCAGCCCGTCGATGTTCGGCGCGCCCGAAAAATTCGCCAGGAATGCCGCCATCGCCGGCATCGGCCAGCGCCAGGGCCTCGTCGCCTTCTTCCGCATTCCCGGCTACCTGGGCGGCGCGGGCGGGCATATCGATATCCTGCTGCCGTCCATCGGCGTGAAGGTGTGCGGCACCGAATGCTACTGGGATTGTGGCGAGGTCTGGTTCTGGCCACTCCATTGACGCTTGCCTTTTACGCTTGTTTGAACTTCTTCGAGCGTCCGCGCGAAGCCGCATTGTGCGCGCGCAGGATGGAGTCGACGCGCTCGGACGCATCGCGCGACAGGTTTTGCGCCACGGCGATATCGGGGAAGAATTCGGGCAGGCGGTAGCTGAGCCACGCATACGCGGAATAGTAGCGGCACGTGTCTTCCACCTGCTGCAGATTCTGCGTGCCGCCGCCATACGCGTGCTGGCGCAAGGTAGACGTCTTGCCCTGCGACAGATTCTTCGCCCAGTGTTCCCACGCCGTTTGCAGGGACGGCACCTTGCTCGATATCGGCACCAGCGACAGGGTGAACTTGTCGGCCACGGACAGGGGCAGGGTGTCGAGCCAGACGGCGCGCTCCTTCTGGTCTTCCGTGATGCGGGGGAAGAAAAAGCCATCCGGCACGTCGATATTGTGGATGAAGCGGCGCAGCAGTTTCGACAGCGACAGCTCGCCCGTCACCGACGAAATGCGGTGCAGGTGTTCCAGCGACGGCGCCACGGCAAAGCCGCTGGTGTTCAGCGGATGCAGCTTTTCCTTCAGCAGGGCGCGCATCACTTCATGCGTTTCGTTGTCGTAGCCGGCCACCAGTCCCTCTTCATGCACGCCGTAGCGGCCTGCGCGTCCGGCGATCTGGCGCGCCAGCGCGGCCGAAATCTCTTCCTCCTCGCGGCCATTGTATTTGACGCAGGTGGTCATGACGATGCGCGCGATCGGCATGTTCAGGCCCATCGCCAGCGCGTCCGTGCCGACGACGATATCGGCCGTGCCGTCGCGGAAGCGCTGCGCCTGCGCGCGCCGCACTTCCGGCGACAGGTTGCCGTACACAGTCGCCACCGACAACCCCGTTTCCGTGATCATGTCGCGCCACATCAGCACTTCGCGGCGCGAAAAGGCGATGACGGCGTCGCCGCGGCGCAGGTTGCGCACCTTGCGCACGGCCGTCGGCTCCATCGACAGGGGCGCCATGCGTTTCAAAACATGCACTTCCAGCGGGCAGTCCAGGCGCTCGGCCAGCGCTTCGATGGCGCGCCGCGCTTCGGGCGCCCCTACCAGGTAGATGGTGTGGGCGGGCGCGCCGCAGACGGCCGCCGTCCATGCGGCGCCCCGGTCCGGGTCGGCCAGCATCTGGATTTCATCGATGACGGCCACTTCGACGACGGTTTTCGTGTCCAGCATTTCCACCGTGCTGGCCACGTGCGTGGCGCCGTCGACGACCCTGCGTTCCTCGCCCGTGATCAGGCTCACGGCCAGCGGCTTGCCGTGCGGTGCTGCTTCCTGCAGGCGTTCATAGTTTTCCAGAGCCAGCAGGCGCAAGGGGGCCAGATAGATGCCGCTCTTTGCCTTGACCAGCGCTTCCATGGCGCGGTGCGTCTTGCCGGAATTCGTGGGCCCTAGCAGGGCGACGAAGCGGCGCGGCAGGCGGCGCGCCATCTCGAACGAGGCGGGATATTCGGCCAGGTTGATGCTCTGGCGCGTACGCGCCGCGTGCTGTTCTTCCTGCTGGCGCTCGATGGCGTGATTGAAGCGCTGGCGGATGCGGTCGAACACCATGCCGGCCGGCTCCGACGTCTGCATGTCGGCCAGGGTGTGCAGGAAGACCATCGGGTCCGTGTCCACGTCCTCGCTCAAGCCCGCGATATCGGCGACGAAATCGATCACATGCTGGCGCAGCTCCTCGAAGACGGCCGCGCTGGCCCGTTCGCGCACCAGGGCCAGCTTGGTCTCGCGGTCCATCTTGCGCCACTTGGCCGGCCGCGCCAGCACGCCCTGGCTTGGTACCAGCGCATACGGCACCACCAGGTGGCCGGCCTTGACGACGCCGGAAAAGCGCACGAAGACGCGGCCTTCCATCTTGACGAGGCGGATATGCTCGGCCAGTTCCCCCAGTTCCGCGACCAGGGTGGCGTCGTTATTGTCTTCGCTGCTGTCGGAAATGTCGGTGGAAGTATCGGGAGGAAGTACGGAGGAAGTCATGTCGTGCCTGGGTGTTGAAGTAAGCGAGGCCGATTATACCGTGCGCAGGGTAAAGATTTTGTCCGGCGCGCGGTGCGGCCGCTGCAGCAGCGCTGATCTTGAAAGCGGTGATACCTGGGCTGGATAAGCTTCCGGCAAGCGTGGAAAACAGCGCTTCCACGGTATCGCGAATCAGGTTGCCTGGATGCGAAATGGGCAGGCGATATCTGACGGTTTGCGCTTGCCGGTTTTTGCCTATTGCGCTTATGTCCGGCTGAAAATTATAAAATATATTTTTATTAATAATGTTTAATTTTTTAATTTAATTGTGGAATCTAAATTATCTTAACATTGACAGTGACAGAGAGTCTGTTTCTATTAACGCATGGCGACGATATTTACATGGTGTGCAGATTGTTTTTTTTTGCGGGGCAGGCTTGCACATATTCGCTTGCGTGCATCGGCAATAAATAAACGCCGCGTTGTTCCAATTGCGCCAGCGGCAGCCGGCGCGCCGATGGCGGCCACCGAGACTGCAGATTTGAAATTCAACCTGGCGCACAGTGAGCGAACCGCGCCTGCAATGTTGATTGCATGAGCAATTGTGCAGTGGGGCGACATGAATTGAATTATCTTGACAATTAATAATGGTGAGCTGATCATGGCCTCAGATTTTTCGAGGAAATTTTGGCATGTTTTCAAAAACATCTGAAATCGACGGCGATATGCGGCATTATTCTCGCTGGCGGTCTTGCTATCGGCTGGGGCGTGCCGAATTTATATGAACGGCTGCAGCGTGCGTATGGCGAAAGGAATCACAGCGCGTATTTTGCCGGCACCGCCACCAAGGTTGTTGTGTATGGCACGCAGACCTGTCCTTATTGCGCGAAAGGGCGCGCCTATCTCCATGATTTCCACTTCGCGCTGACGCACAGCCAGCTAGCGATGAACTAGGACATACCTGTGTATGTGGCCCTGCGCCGGAGGATGGCGCGTGCAGGGATTCATCAGCCATCCGACTTGAGGAGAACATCATGAATAAAAAGCTCGCTGCGTTTCTTTTTGCGACCGGTCTCGGTTTAGCTGTGACTGCGACGCCAGCCTTTGCCAGCTGCTATAGCGCCTGCGCCGCCGAATGGCGGGCTTGCATTGCCAGCGGTACGTCTCAAGCCGAGTGCGGCGCCGAGCGGTCCGCCTGCCAGCAAGGCTGCAATTGACAGGAGAGCGCAGCCCGCCAGCGTAGCCTGTTGCCATCGACGCCAGCAAGCCATGGCGTCGATGGCAGTTCAGGCGGCACGCGCGCGCACCAGGCGCAGGCCCCAGCCGGTGGCGATCTTGCCATCGCCGTCTTGCAGCGGCGCCATGGCCTCCATGAGCGCGCTGCGCAGGCGCCGCCTGGCGCCGTCGTCCAGGCGGTCGATATCGTAGGTGTCCAGCAGGGCGGTCCACAATTCGCCCGGCGTGGGCGTCCATGGCACGTCGATATCGTCAAACGCGACGTCTGCGAAACCGGTATCGAGCAGTTCGCGCCAGCCCGCTTCCGATCCCGTGCGCCGGTCGCCGAAGCGCAGCGGCGGCAGCGCGTCGCTGGCGATCGGCTTGAACACGCGCATGAAAACGTCGTTGACTTCTCCCCGCAAGAATGTCCGGCCGACGATAGCCGCAAACTGGCCAGCGGGACGCAGCACGCGGCCCATTTCGCGCACGACTTGTTCGATGTCGTCCATCAGCATCAGCGCCATGTGCGACACGAGATAATCGACGCTGGCCGATGGCAGGTCCAGCGCCTGGGCGCGTCCCAGCAGCAGCCGCACGGAAGCGGGCAGGGCTGCGCGCGCGGCGGCCAGTTCCGCCTCGCTCATGTCGGCGCCGAGCAATTGTAGCCGGGGCTGCCGCCTGGCTGCCAGCAAACCCAGCAGATGGCCATCGCCGCAGGCCAGGTCGAGCACGCTCAATGGCGTGTCCGCGCTTGGTATCAGGCTGGTCAGCACGTCGTAGGACGAGGCCCAGCCGCCGGTGCGGGAACTGGCCGGCAGATGGGCAAATGCGGCGCTGGTGACGCCCACTTGCCTTTGATGAAAGTCCTGCAAGTAGGTTTCAGCCGCAGTCAGTGGTGTCATGCAAGGTTCGCAAAGTCATGGCGCCTTAACGCCGGATGGCCATCTTAGCATGCGGAAAGTGTCGCCTGCGGTGGCGCCGGATGGCGCGCATGCGCGTTCTTATCCATGCACCATTGCGCCAGATCAGGTGGCAAGGAGTCGAAAACGATCACAGTAACTGAGTCCCTTTCGCAGCGAGCGGATTTTGCTTTCTCATGCGCACCCTGATACTTGGCTTTGCCGCTGGCGCCTCCTGGTTGCAGACTCAGGCCAGCTTGCCGCCGCATGCGGCCATGTTGCTGTGGGTGATTGCTGCTGCGTCGCTGCTGATGGCACTGCTGCTGCGCCGTCACGCGCGCTGGCGCTGCGTTGTTGCGCTCGCCGCTGGCGTGGGACTGGGCTTTTATTGGGCGGCCTGGCTGGCCCTGGCCGCCATGGCGCCGCAGCTGGCGCTGGCCGATGAGGGGCAGGATATTGTTGTCACGGGCACCATCGCCAGCCTGCCGTACCGCTTCGAGCAGGGCGTGCGCTTCAATTTTGCCGTGGAGAAGGCGGTTGGCGCGAAGGTGCCGCCCTTGATCGCCCTGTCTTGGTACGCGGGTTTTCGCGATGAAGTGACGAACGAGGTGGGCGACGTGCAGCCGGGCGAGCGCTGGCGCCTCACCGTGCGGCTGCAGCGTCCGCATGGCAATGCGAATCCCATGGGCTTCGACTACGAGGCCTGGCTGCTGGAACAGGGCGTGCGCGCAACGGGCTATGTGCGGCCGCAGCCGCGCGCCGATACGCCGAACGTGCGCCTGGCTGCCTTCGTGCCCGGCTTCGGCAATGTGGTGGAAGCGAGCCGCGCGGCCTTGCGCGCACGCATACTGCGCAGCCTGGAAGATAGGCAGTATGCGGGCGTGATCGTGGCGCTGGTGGTGGGCGACCAGCGCGCCATCCCCCATGGGTAGTGACATTTAAGTCGGTAACTCGATTCTCCTATGAGCAAGGCATTTTCATGCTTCTCACTTTACATTTAAGTCGGTAAATGGCGATGTCTTGTCATAGCAGCGTTTTACATTTGAGTCGGTAACTGGACACTCCAACTTTAAAATCTATTTCACCGCTCGCCTTGTCCCCACGGAGGAGCTGCCCACACTTCTTACGAAATACGACCCGTATAGCTTATGGCTTAGAAGAAGGCCACTGCGGGCGCTATATCTTGTAGCATTCGGTTAAGGCTAAATTCGTGGGCATGTTCAACGGGGCGACGCACCGCGGCCTTACCTCACGTTTCAGCGTCAGGAACGGCTCGTCAAAGAGCACTTGATTCTGCGAGTAGCCGGCATGCTCGTATTTGTACGCGAAAGATATGGCGACGAGCGTTACTAGGCCATGCTCAACGATATTGCCGCGCGGAGGGCAAACGCGCTAGAGCTAGAGGGCGCGAACCCGAACGGCATGCTAGGACGGAGTATCGACGTATATCGGAATTTACGGTCTCCGCAGCTTCACACGCTGAGATTCGAGTCCTCATCAGCAACTTTCGTCGCAGTTGACCCTCTGCTTTCTTCGATGAAAAGCAGGATTTTTTCAAGGGCACCATCTTTCATTAAGGCTCGGTGAAGAGCTATGACCATGTCTATCGAGACGGCGCCGTTCGCCACATTTTTCCAAGCAGTTTCCTCGGCAAGTTTTTCCAGTATCAAGTCCAGACGAGCGCGCGATGCTGGACTGGCTAAAAGTGTTCTGCCTCCGCTGGGAAGCTTGAAGATGTGTTCCCATTCCGCATCGGTCAATTTTGTGCTGCCGTTACCATGCCGCACGACATCGCATCCATGGCCTCGAAACTTCTGCATAACGAACCTTGCTGTAGCGGGAACGCCAATGATAGGCGTCTCTTGGGGAGCAAGGCTCATCAACCGACATCTTGTTACGAAAAAGCTGGTGCCGAGTGACATACCCGTGACTTCAACGTAGGCGGTGGCCTTGGGTAGCGTAATGTCCAAGCGACCTTGCAAGCCAAATCGGTGAATACTCCCCGCCATTTGGTGCGCTGAAGGGTAGGCCAGCATCCATGAGAGTCGTTGGTCAACAGCCTGTCTAGCGCGTGTTTCTACCGGCTGTACTCGGTGAATGGCCAAGCACAATGCGGGAGGTGTGCTGTCAAAATCTAGGTAGCATATTCGCTCAAGCGCCTGAGGGCGAAACATTTCAGCGAGTAAGTGTCGGGATGGGCCGAAGAAGGCGCGCATCAAAGCTAAAGCTGGGACCAAGTAACCCCGACCCTTGATAGTCCACTTGTAGAGACTGTGTTTTCTCCAAAGCTCAAGCGGAATTGATAGAAGGCCGCCTATGTCGTCGGGGATTCCGTTAGTGGAATAGCCTTCGTCCAATCGAATGCGTATTGTGTGCTGCTCTGCATCCATTTGAGGCAGCCCGCAGTCGTGTAGCCGGGCCAGGTCCAACAGCTTGGATTCTCCATTGCCGTCTTCAATAGTAGCCGTGCCACCGAATAAATCTATGCCTGTTGCCCACTCCATGTTACCTCCATGCTTACTAAACTTATGCTAGCTTGAAATTTTTAAAATTCGTAGCTACTTCTTGGCGTGACTCTGCGCATCCACGGAACAACCTAATTGTTTTGTTTGTTCGTGCCTTCATAGAGTGCTTGCCGGCTCCAAATGTTGGCGTTGAAAAAAAAGAGGTTAATTTTTTTCCACATCTCTTGGTTTTAGCCCGAATTTTGTCGGAAAGCGCTCGCGCCAAATGGCTCTGCCGCCTAACTGCCGCACTGCCAGTTCGCTACGCTTGAACTCGCCCAGAAATTGCTCCGTAAGTGGAAAAAATTTACGATGGTGGCGGTAGCTTTGCCACGCACCGGCTTTCGTCATCATTTCCTCGACAGTACATCGTTCTCCCATCAAATTGAGGTTGAGCGCGATACCGCACAGCGTTTCGACAATTTGTTGGTCCAGGACGGAAAACTCCGGTAGCCGCGGGCCTGGCTTTTGGTACACGTCAAGCTTACAGATTTTCACCGTCGATGCGTGGTGAAGAAATGTGCGCATCATTATGTGCTTCGGCGCTGCGAATTGCTGGTCTACATTGTTACGTAACATCAACGCTGGCCATTGGCCCCTTGGCAATCCTCGTACGAAACAGCCGGCGTTTCGCAGGTATTGCTCGCCAAAAAATCTTGAGAGCTCGCTGGAGAATACGGCCGTCGCTAAGTCAGTCGTTGTTAGCCCATATCCTTTTTTCCATGCTTCCGCCCGGTAGTCGTGAGACGATTTAAGGATATGGCCACGTCCAGTTAAGGCAGCATGGGATAGCTTGGCGACGCATATTAGCGCGGCGTCGGCTAGCGGCGTGTGTTCATAAAATACGGGAGAGGGCAGTGCGACTCGGTCGCTCACTCGCACCTTCCCGCCTAGCGGTATGGTCGTTGCTACAACGCGGCACCGATGCACTGTACACATCAGAACCCCAGGTAGATGATGGACTCGATGCCAATAAGTTTCGCCATAATTTTTCAAATCCGATGAGACACAGAGTGGGCAAAAGCGGCGCTCCGAAACTCCATGGGTTACTACCTTTGTGATGGAGCCGATACTTGGGGGCATGTGAGCAGTTGACACAAATTTTTCGCGAAGCTTTTGCTGCTGTTCATCTGGCATGAACGCGACTGAGTACGGAAAAATTGTGTGTGCAGTTAAGTACACATTTGCGTCAAGTCCCATCGCAGTCGCGATACGAGCTACGTTCTGCCCTAACAGAAGGGAGATACTTTTCTTGCGGACTCCGAGCGTATTTTTGAGCAGTGTCTCAAGTGGCACACCCATGCGTACGCTCGCCCGTGCCCACACACTACCGGCGAGTTCATCTGGATAGGGCTTTGGTAGCTGCATGGGGTTAGATATCCACGAGTGAATGTAGAGGTAGGAGCATGCCCAATTCCTTCATTTGGATTACGACCGGCGTATTGGTTGAGCTGGCAAGCGCGGTGGCTCTTCTATAGTCCATTGGGCGATTTTCGAAGTCGACCGTTACCGTGTCTGGGTTAGTGACTACTGTCCGCGCTTTACGAAGTGTCTTCACTGGTGCCATACGTTTGATTGCAGTTTGAACACCTTGTGCCAATGTGGTATTGCTTTCACATTCGGAGATGTCGATTGCTGCCGACACAGCTTCTTCTTCGCCAAAGCCGGCAGCTACGAGTGCAGTTGCAAGTTGAGGTGTGAACTCCTTATCTTGCGATTTGATGGCGTAGGCCTTTGCCAGTACAACGTCTGCTTGGCGTGCATAGCTATTCAACATTTCACCGACGCTTGAGGGCGCGATATCTTCGAAATGCATCAAGGCGCCGAGGTCATTGGTGCGAAGGGCGTCAATCATCGGGTGTAGCAAGGGCATCTCCTTCTCATAGACACTCGCAAGGAGATGCGCAGTAATAGTCTCGCTGCCATCAAGAATGGCTCTAGCTTGAGCAGAAGCGAAGAGTTTAATGGCCAAGTCGATGATGCCTTGACTACAGTGATACATCGTTGCGGCTAACTGAGCATCGAGTTTGACTGGATTCTTAGTCCATTGAAAAGTCCAAAGTACTTTCAGGAACTGGCGCCATTCGCCGACCTCGCCCTCAGCGACAGTTTCGGGCAGCCTGTTCCATTCAGAGATGCCATGGCCGCTAGCTCGCCTGGATTTGCGGAAGTCTAGGCTGAAAACCTGCGCGGCTTTATTGGTGCCGATGAAAAGTAGGGGGACGCCAAGGTCGTTGCAGGCGGAGACCAGTTCGGTCATGACTGTCTGAGACGACTTCTTCGAATTGGTCAGATTTTGTATCTCGTCAGCTATCAAGAATCCGACGCAGTGCGCATTTAGCACTCGCGCTACGCTGCGCATCAATGTGTCGGCGCCAGCCCTGCCGCGTTGGGTGTAGGTGTCGTAGTAATTTGCGCCGGGAATAAGTTGGTCGAGTTGGTGCAGGATACCTGCAGCGAGACCTTTGATACTCGACCCGTCGCTCGGCATCTCGACGTGCAAACGAGTGACCTGATAGAGATGGAATTTCTCGTGATAGATAACTTTCGGAATCTTCGAGAAGAACCTCTTCACCACCGAGGTTTTACCCATTCCGGACACGCCCATCAGCAGTGATGACAGCTGTGGCGTGGCCCCTGCCGCTGTTGGCAGATAAGAGGCACTCCCATTGACTAAAGGGTAGTCAGCTCGGAATTTGCTCGCGTGGGCCGGCGTGAATGGAACGCGCCCAACATAGCCGTTGCGCAGCATTGAATCAAGCGACCGAGCGAGTTCAACATGGCGAGCGAAGGGCACCATGAAGTTGCTTAAAGTACCAAGCATTTGAATTCGCTCATGCGTGGTCCATTCGCGCTGGCCCACGTCAAAAGCAGGGCGTAGCATTAGCGTGTCTCTGAGCTCGTCATCCGAGAACGATGGGGGCAGGGCTTCGATGAGCGGGTTGCCCTGGAAGTGCGGAAGTCGCTGAGCTGTGTACTGGGCCGCAGCCAGGTTGATATCTTCGAGTTGGTACATGTTACCCTTTCATCATGCTTTCCTGAGCCCTACGGACCATTTCTTCAATAGTGGAGCGTGGCTTTGGAGCCGGAGTCGACATGTCAGCTTCTAGTGCCTTGCCGGAGTTAGTTAGGGCCTTGATTGGAAATGGAACTACATTAGCGCCCTGCGAATCTTCCGTCCGCATGGGGCGCGAGGGAGTGAGTCCATTACGCTCCGCGGCCAGCTCTTTTGCACGTACTCCTTTGATGGATGCTTTGCGCGACGTGCGAGATTTCTTGACGCCAGCGTCCGTTAGGCGCTTCTTGGCATTGCCTTGAATTTCTTTGACAGTTGAGTTGTAGTCAACCTGCACTTGGTCGCGTAGCTGCTGAATGTCGTGCTTCATTGACTTTTCGACAGCTTGTAGCGTGAGCACTTCCGCTAGTGAAAGACCTCTGAAGCGCTCGCTTGCGCTAGTGAGATTGCATTCGAAAACCTGTCCTCTATTATCTGGATGATGCATGTGGATAGTGTCGACTAGGCGTGAGTCGAAGGTCACTTTTACTGCTATAGCCCCCTTACTTCCGGCCTTGACGAATAAGCCGAGTGCGATGGCATCTCTGCACGCGTAGTAGCATCCCCTGAACGATAGTCCTGTTTGAGTAATGGTCCCATTGTCGGTCGGGAGCAACGACATGCGGACGAATTCCTCGGTATACCTGCATGCAATGCCTGACCGATTTGCTATATCGTGGTTCCATATATTGATTGGGGTGGGCATCATCCCAGTGGCCAACTCGCCGGGACCCCAGGCATAATTTTTCATGGGTGTACGGTTGTGCGCGATGATTAGGTTGAGGAAGATTGCGATGAACTCCTTCAGAGTCAGGCAAGCCTCTCGCTCCGCAACTCCGTTGTTGTTCCTTCGGTGTTTCGCATCCTCTGGGACAACAAAACCGTAAACTCCTCCTTGTAGCTTCTGCCGTAGAAATTTGAAACGCGACTCGACGATTGGCTTCCAGTCGGCGCGCAATGCCGGAGGATTAGCAACGGTGACTGCCATATTTTCTGCCAGGCGGTTGCTCGCATATGTGAAACCCTCGCCGTGGTCGAACAGCATTTGGCTTGGGAAAACTTCGTGCGCCGGCCAGTCGGTCGGGTCATACTTGACTCCAAAACGTTCGCAGAGCACCTGCTTGTCTTGCGCGATGGAGAACGCGGCCTGCATAGCGCAAACCCAACTGGCGTTTTCAAAACCTGCATAGAAGCCCACAATCAGGCGAGACCGTCTGTCCACGATGAAGTAGATTGTCGGTTTTCCCACGATAAGAGACGGGTCAGATTCCGATACCAGCAGGACGTCGCCGACAGTTGCGTCACATTCGTAGTAATGGGCTACTCCAACGCAGTCATCCATCACCGTGCCCAGCACGGCTCGGTGGTCGCGGTTAAAGTTCGCACTGCCTTTGCGATTTCGAAGCTGTGTCTCCAACGAATAATGCTTATGCAGGAAGTGCCTTAGCTGTCTGATGGTGGGGCGTTCGCCAAATGGAAACAAAGTCGAGCTATCTGTGCTTTCTGCATGATTGAAATGCTTCTCGACCATGTTGATGTACACAACTTCGATGGTTGACCTTCTGTCTTTAAAGTATGCTTCTATCGCTTCCTTAAAATACCCATGGTCTCGCTCTGTCAGTTGGTATACACCGTACGAAGCCTTTCGCCCACGTCCTTCCGTGAGTGAGCTTTTGACGCCGCATCTGTCAAATTTTGCGAGTAGTCCGCTAGGAACTTGTCCACCCACCCAGAAGCGTCGCAGATTCTTGTAAATTGCCTTACGTGAGTATCCTGTGGATGCCGAGCGAGCTGCAATCAGCTTGCTTCGAATCGACGCATTGAAGATGTCGGGAACCTGGCTCGGAAGTTCTCCAATTATGGCCATCGCTCTGGCCTGCGAAAAGAGCATTGCCTCGGTTGGCGGCCGCTCGACATGTGGCGCTTGAGTTGGCGAAGCAGGCTCGAGTTCCGCGAGCATTTTGGGGCTTACCGATTCGGGGAACCCTTTTTCGGTGTCCATGGCAATGGCCCAGGCTACTTGTGCGACAGCGTCTGAGTAAAGCAACCGATAACGTTGGTCTTCATGTACAAAAATGTCATTGCGAAAGAGCATCAGGCAACTCCTCGGATGGGGGTGATAAGGGTTGAAGAGGGCAGGGCGAACTGCGATATTTTTGAGTCCTGGATGGTACGTGCGCTAAAGTCCGGCTCGATGATTCTTTTGAACATGAGCTGACGGCCAGCAGTCATCGCGGTTCCGGCCTCCAGTCCAGCAGATGCGTCGAGCTCTACACAGAATTTGGAAAAAGTAGTGGAGGGTGCCGCTCTCGAAAATTCTCTTAGGAAGTGTTTCTCGGCCTCCTCCCAGTAGCCCTCGTAGGGCGTGATTTCGGCAGTGTCGACGTTGGCTCGTCGAATCCATTCCAACTTATTAATCAAGGCTCGCGGCATCATAGTGTCCAAAACGATGTGATGAGGGCTGCCCATTAACGCTAGGGTTTCGCGGTGAATCTCAAGTTTGGCAAGCGTCCTCGCCTCTTTTTCCAAATCCGACGCGGACTTGGTGTCAAAGCCGATGTATCGTCTTTCGCCATTAACGAGCTTAGTGACCATGAAATCCACGGTCATCACAACTGGCGCATGGGTGACAGGATAGGTCGGGTGGGTGATGCTCAGCATCCGGGCTACTTCTTGAGTGAGTTCCCGGTCCAGCGGGAATTGCTCCCGGATATCGAGTACGGATTTGTCGTGTTCCAGGCACAAGAAAAAGTGGTATTCGATATCTGAGAAGAACTGATGGACTCGACCTGTTTTCGGGCTGAGCCCAGTGCTACGGGAGCGTCCACTGCTACTGAAGCTCTGCCTATTGAGCCAGGGGATGTAGTTCTTCCCGTGACCTTCGCCACGCTTCGCATCCTTGAATTCCTGGATTTTTCCTTCTGTCCATTTAATACGTCCTGCCATCGAAGCCTATCTCCTCAATACCCGCTAAATTGTTCGCTTAAATTCAGAAATCGAAATAGGTCTAGTGCAGGACGGGATAAATGACCGTCAGACGCACGGGTCTGCTGTCAGGTGTCTGCTCGGCTTCGTTGAAAGTCCGAAGGAAGTTAGATGGGATTTCTTCTTGACTGGGCGAGCAATCATGCTGACTCAGTTCAACGGTCCGAGCACGGATTCGGACGGATTCCCCTCTTTGTGCGTCCGTAGTTGGCGCCGGCACAATAGGTTCCGCTTTAGAGGAATGCAGCTCGACGACAGGCTTGCGGCGCATCTCGGCGAGTCGAAATTCATTGAGCCGCAGCGCGGCGGCTGCTGCGTGCGAGAGAAAAGCTGGCGCGCGAAAGCGCAGCTCGCGGCCGTATTTGGATGGCGAAGCTATTGCCGGACAAGGTAGACGAACGACAACGTATGTCGGGTTTTGTGTTGGCGTTGATTGCAGACGTGACAAGACGAATCTCCTCTTTGAGGGTTGATTCGTCCGGTTTCGAAAGCTAGTTCCTCGGGTTCAGTTGCGAGAAACTCGGTAGGGACGGTGAACACACGAATGAGATTACTAGCTTTTTTGCCGTGCCAGGACTACTGGTTTGAACGGGAGGCTGCCGCCACTTCATGTGTCTCAGTATGCTATCAGAAAATTTTCCCTAGAGCAACATGAGCAGGTCGCTTGGTTTTCTTGGTGGTGGGGGAGCGTGAGGTTTTATTGCCTTATGCCAACTTCTCCTGTGACATGGCCGCACTTACGTCTCAAATGATAGCTTCGCTTATCTGGTCGCATCTTGCTCGTTGACAACGTTGTCTTACGTCTATATATTTCTACAATTGAAGTTATTACAGGGCACGTATGGGCTGGTTTATTGTTAGTATTTTGCTACCACTCATCGTTCCTATAGTCGCCATGTACCTGCTGCGTCGGCTTCCTCTACCTGTAGCCTCTGCGGCGCTAAGTTTGCTTAGTCCCATCAAGGACGGTCAATTGTGCTGGGGAGCAATAGGTTTTTGCGCCTCCGCTATGTACGAGATTGCGACCCAAGGTACTACAGTCACTTCGTACGAGGGGTACATCAATGGGGGGCTTATAGTGATTCTGTGCGCTTCAGGGCTAATCGCCGCAGGTGGTGCTGTGTTTCCAACACCGATGCCAGGCCCGTCGGGCGTTCCGTGGCTCAAACATTTCTCGACGCTTGTGACTTCGCTCATATTGACAGCGTTAGCTAGTGGTGCCTACACAGTGGTACACTATCTACTATTGAAGCCGTCTCACGGCTAGGAGTTACACCATGTCATCTTGGATTAAAGAATATTTTATCGATGCTGAGCACGCAAGAACAGCTTTGGCTGTCGTTAGCCTTGTGGTTGGAGCTGTTGGCTTTGTTATGGTCATTTTAGGCGCGCTTCTTGCCGGCTGAGCTACCGAAAACTCCATTAATGTACTTCGTCAGTATGTTCTTTCCAATCTGACGTGGGTAGGTTAAGTAGCGTGATACGCGTTATCTACGTGTGGCGAAAAACCGCACTTTGCTCGCTCAACGCCGATTTCCCGTCGCTGAGGCCTCTCGTTCATGAAGCACTCATTCTTTGGTCACCTCATGCTCGACGGCAGTATTCGTAATCAAGGATACCCAACTTCCCTGGTAATGAGACGTAATCCGCAGGAAGCGCGTAGTTTCGTCGCCCTGCACACAAGGCATTTCTTCGTAAGACCTTCCTGGCGCTGCTTACCCCGAACACTACCTGCCGCTCTGGTCGGAGCATACGAGTCCGCTCCCATGTGGGAACTATTTTTGACTATCTCGGAAGGGTGCTGAAAATTGTTCTAGAGCTGGGGCAACTCGAATCT
Organism: Janthinobacterium sp. SUN120; assembly: GCF_030397735.1. Classification (NCBI taxonomy): domain Bacteria; kingdom Pseudomonadati; phylum Pseudomonadota; class Betaproteobacteria; order Burkholderiales; family Oxalobacteraceae; genus Janthinobacterium; species Janthinobacterium sp. SUN120. The sequence goes on from NZ_JAPUBW010000001.1 coordinate 450,369, forward strand.
GCTCATCTGAGCGAAGCCGTCGCGACGCTGCTGGATTACGTACGAATGCAGCTCTTTCAGTTGACTCTTCGTATAATTCATCCACGCCAGATTAGTGCCTCAATAACGCAATCTTCATTGAGTGCCTCGATGCCTTGTGCTACGGCACGGCCATGCTGCTCGTATTGTCGCAACAGCGATTTGCAGCCAATGTCTGCTCCCTTGAACCATGCTGCACATAGGAAATAAAAATGCCCAAACTCTTTTTCTCCTATTGCCACGTCGATGAAGCATTGCGTGACAGACTCGAAGTGCATTTGTCGCTTATGAAAAACCAGGGGCTAATCGAGACTTGGCACGACCGAGGTATTACTGCTGGGTCAAATCTCACCGCAGCCATCGATGAGAATTTGGAGAGCGCGGACGTCATTCTCCTCTTAGTTAGCGCCGACTTTTTGGCTTCGTGGTACTGCTATTCAGTCGAGATGAAGCGAGCACTCGAGCGGCATGACATGGGCATGGCGCGCGTTATCCCTGTCATCTTGGAGCCGTGCGATTGGTATTCGGCGCCATTTGGCAAGTTGTTAGCCGTGCCGAAAGACGGGAAGGCCGTGACCACTTGGGCGAATCAAGCGGAGGCTTGGACTGATGTGGTGCGACAAGTCCGGAAGGCAGTTGAGGAAGTAGCGCGAGCCAATGCCGCAGCGAGGGCGTCACCTGCCGCTAGCCAGGAGCCAGCTTTAGGTTGGGGGGAGGGGCTGTCGGATTTAGCGTCTAGTGCTGGGCCTGGCCTTGCGTCGTCAGAGAGTCCGCGCTCGAGTAACCTCAGGCTCAAAAAAGAATTCTCGGATTTCGACCGAGATAAGTTCTTGCACGATTCGTTCGAGTACATGGGCAAGTTCTTCAACGCGTCGTTGGAAGAAGTCGCTAGCCGAAATCCCGGTATTCAAGTGCGTTTTCAACCGCATGGCAATGAGTGGTTTGCTGCCGTAATTTACAGGGAAGGGAAAGCCGTTTCTGAGTGTTCGGTTCGCGTAGGGGGCCTTGGTGGCCGCTCGCAGGGTTTGACGTTCTCTTATAGTATCAATGGCGCAGTGCATTCGTTCAACGAGATGTTGACTGTGGACGCTGATAGTCAATCGATGTATTTCAAGGCCCTAGGAATGCAGCACAATCGCTCAGTACAAGATGCGCAGCTATCCGAGCAGGGCGCTTCAGAGTACTTCTGGGGAATGTTCATTGACCGTCTGCAGCGCTAGGTCTTGGGGGGCTGATTAATTCTGAAACGCAATGTCTACCCCTTTAAAAAAATCAATAGGTTGCGACGGCGAAGTTGTCGAAAACCCGAATTAATCAGCGCTTCCCTAGTGCGTTCAGGACAGTTATTCTAGTGAAGAATCTTCCCTCAACAGATTTCTTATGAACAAACAAAATTCGAAACGTATCATTTATTATCTGGGTGGCCTGCCGGCAGGCGTATTTGGAGAGTCGTATGTCGTTTTGACTGCCATCGAAATCAGTACGGGGTTGTACCGGTGCGAGCAGTTTATTCTGACTCAGCGTCCTACTGAGTCACTTCAAATCGACCACTTTGAGATTGATTGCAATCGTATGCCGCCTGAGCTGGGAGAATTCGACATCGATTTCGCCTTAGATGAAGGCAAACAGCACGCTGAGCTCCTCGTAAGCGAACTGTTAGAGCATAGGGCAAACAACCTCGGTCGGGCGGAGCTTGCCTTGTCATCGTTTCAACTCTCCGACCGGCACAGCACGTTCGTCGGATGCCGAATGCGTGGGGTGTTTGTAAAGCAGCTATCGGAAATGAGGGCGGCGACGAAGTGCACTGCTTTCTCATCATACCTGGGCCTCGTGGAACAAGTTGCCGTAGTACGCGGGCAATGAATATTGCCCTGCCTAAGTGTGCCTAGTATGGACTTGATTTTTTGTCTGTCTTCAGGTGGTTAGGTAATTTGCGCGGTCCATGCTGCTGGCTGAGTAGATGAACTGGATTGAAGTGTCAGTCCATTTGGTTCCACTGACGTGGGCAAAACATGGCTGGCCTGCATGCTGATGCGCCAGGCTTCCGAGTTGGCCGTCGGCCCCGCCGACGGCCTTACATTAGTGAGGCCATATGTTAGCCCCGCGCTATCACGCCTGAGGTGTGCAGTTTGGCTTGGAACGGTGTCGAGTTCCGGTTTGCGTGGAATACGCAGTAGCTCCGCTTACGGCATATGGATGAGGGCTAACACCGTCGGGTATGGCACTTTCCAATCGAGGTGTAACTGCAGTGCGGGCTTCTCCTACCCACCATTAACGTAAACGAATGCAATTTTAAGGGTTTTCACAAGCGGGAGCTTTTGGCTTGCAAAGGACATATCGGATTTGGCCGAGAGCCGCTTCCCACCGTTTTTGGATTTCCATCGCAACCCCTGAATGCTCCAGCAATGTTCGTTAATCCTACCGCGATGAGGACTCGGTCTCTCCTATTTTTAGAGTCCCCGAGAAAATCTGCGCCACGAACATTACGACACGACTTGAGAGGCAGTCACTCCAGGTTCTAAAACCTAAAATCAACTACCGGCTAAGGCTGTAACAGCACATGTACATCAACGCTCAGCGCGTTAGCGAGCTTGCGTAAGCTATCAATTGAAACGTTTTTTAGCTCGCGCTCTACCTGACTGACGAACGTACGATGAACGCCCGCCAGAGCAGCAAGGTCCTCTTGCGAGATAGCCCTGAGCGCTCGAATGGCTCGGAGATTTTTGGCAACTATGGCACGCAATTCTGCTTCGGAAGTTGGTTTAAACATATAGCAGACAGAGTCGCCTAGAGAAGCTTTTGTGTCTACAGCCCATGAATCCACAGCTTTTGAGTCTACACTCTTTACATCTACAGCCTTTGGGGCTATTATTCTTGCGAATTTGCCAGCTTGCCTACATGCAACATCAATGCACTTAAATATCAACAGCTAGTAATAGTCTTGTATAGCAACAGAATACAAAAACAGTTGTTGCCTACTACATTCTTTTTAAGCCTAAACGCTATGCCGTCCCCTCAGTTCCTCTCGTCATATGGATTGTTTAAAACAGCACTCAGTGCTTTCTTGGAAACTCCAGAGGAGGTTAGGTCGTCTCCCAGTGAACGCGATGTTATAAGCGCATTCAAGTGTGCGACTCAAGGACTGCCAAAGCAGGACGAAAAGAAATTTCTTGAGTACGCGCAGGAAGTCCTACGGTTGCCGGGGAAACTCCAAGACGCAACAACACGGAGACGCACAGCACAATGGGGCCTTGACCTTGCAATCGCCAAGGATGGAGCGAATCTCATCGATGACGGCAGCATCATTTTCATAGATGAGTTTTTGCGCCGGACAGGGCTGAGCATTGATATGTTTGCGCAAAAACTGAAAGACCGAAAAATTTTCAAAATGCCGAGTCGCGTTGAGCTCGTTTGGGGAAAGACCTACGTTCCCGCTTTTTTTGCTGATGCAAAATTCGACCTTGACGCTCTTGAGGTTGTCTCCAAGGCGCTACGAACATGCAATGGAATTGAGAAGTATCGATTCTTCACCACTACTGTGGCGAAGCTCGGTAACCAGACTCCCCTTGATGTCATCGCCGCTGGAGAAACTGAACGTGTTCTGCAAGAAGTCAAAATATTTCGACGAGGACTTCAAGGCTTAGTGGGACAGCAGTCCCCCCTATTCGACACAGGCCCTTAGCTGTGAACCCAGATACAAAAGTTGCACACCTGCCCGCGAGGGTCTTGCCTCGTCCATCATTAGGGAAAAAATGAAAACTCTACAGAAAATTTCAGTAACGGCCGCCATGCTTATCATTAGTGGATGCGGCGGAGGAAGTTCCAATAGCAATGCGGGCTCGTCCACGCCACCGGTTACGGTGACGCCGCCAGTAACGGCGACGCCTACGACGATAACCAATATTTTGACCGGCACCGCTGCGCCGGGAGTCGCTACCCAGACTATTCGTGGGACGGCATATGTAGGCGCCGCCGTGACCGCGTATAGCGTGCAGGCTGATGGCAGCGCTGGTGCGGCGTTAGGAGCCCCGGCCACTGCGGACGTCAACGGCCAGTTCGTCATCACAGCAACTGCCGCACCGTTGGGTCCGGTGCGCCTCGTGGCGGTTGGTGGAACAGTAGCCCGCGCTGCAGACAACACTATTCAACCTGGCGGCTCACTTGAGCTGATAGCGCCGTTCGTAACAACCGAGTACAACGACTTCAAAATTAGCCCATTAACCGATATCGCGGCTAATGCGATGGCGTCGAGCGCACGGAACGGCGCGACGTTGGCCAACGCATTCGTCGAGGGCATGCAGCGCCTGCTCGAACTAGACGTTGCAAACGTCGTTTTCCTGCAAGACAAGTCGGTCTATCTGAATGTATTGAAAGGCGCCGTCAGGAGCGACACGACATATTACGGCGCCCAATCATTGCAAGGCCAAGAACTGCTGAATGGGTTGGAGTACCTCGGCGTTATGCTTGACCTGCCCGCCCAGGCGGTGGTGAAGGCTGTCGGCGCCGCAGCCCAGGGCAGTTACGCGTTGGCCAATGTAGATGGCTCGGGGATGCCAGTCAATGTCGGGACATGGGCGAACGGCACGTTTAACCCCAGCGCGACAATGCCCCTGAAGGCACTACTGGATGCGAAAACGCCTGAGGCACAAAAAATAGCCGGGACTCTTGCCGGCACTAAAGTCGCCCCTCGTCTTAACGAGTACGTGAGTCGCTACTTAGTTATGGACTTCGTCATGAATACTGCGTGCCGTAGCAATGCGTCGCTGTATTTCACTAGCCGCTATCCCTTCTACCAGGTTGATGCTCAGGGCAAGATGTTCGCGGCCGATTGCAGCGCCGCAGCGCAGCGCATTGCTGAACTCAAGGCGCAGGTCGCAACGAACAATAGTACTGGAATGAAGTAACAGGTTCAGACGCGCGCGGCTGCAATCCAAGCTCAGCGATATTTGGAAGCGGCTTTGTAGCCGACGCGCAATTAGAACCAAATCAAAGGAAGACCGTGAAGCCATTGGTATTTCTCGATTTTGACGATGTCATTGCTATCCACCCTGACTACACGTCAGGAGTGGTCGTGGCAGCGCTCAGGTCCGGCAATCCGCATCTGGCAATAGAGCTCTGGGCAAATGTATTTCAACAAGAACTGAGGGCTAACCTAGCGCGGCTGCACCACGAGTTCGAACCCAGTTACGTAATCAGTTCATCATGGTCGACCTATATGTCACGCGACGAAATTCAGGACGTTCTCGTTCGAGGGGGGCTAGGTTTCGTTGCCACTTCTTTACATTCACGCTGGCGGAGCGCAACTGAGGTGGGTTCATTTCGTGTTACAGATATCGTGGCTTGGTTGAGGGCAAACGGCGCCCCGAGACCGTTCGCGTACGTCATCCTCGACGATTTATCGAGCGGCCGCACTCTGGTCGACTCGGTCCTCGAGCCGCACACCGTGTTCTGCGATGAATGGGTTGGGTTTGCAAGAATCCAATTGGAGCGCGCCAGAGCAATTCTCCTAGCACAACGGACGTCGTAACCGATAAAGGTCTAGGCTAGCTTTTGACTGCAAATCCCCCCTACATCTGCGTGCGCCCTGGACGCCAGAGTGTACCTACTGTGTCATCAATAGCACATCTTTGGCGGTCATGAACCCTGTGCTCTATCTCGATTTTGATGGCATTTTGCATCCGGCAGATGTTCGTGTTACGCCTGAAGAACCTCTGCAGCCAAGGGTTTATGTGCGTGGCAAGCCGACCGACGAACCTCTTTTCCGGCACGTTTCGTTGCTCGAGCTCCTTTTGTACCCATACCCTGATTTGCGGATTGTGTTGGCGACATCCTGGGTACGCGCGTTCGGGTATGAGAACGCGTTAAAGCGGCTATCGCCCCCGCTTCAAGAGCGCGTCATTGGTGCCGCTACGTTTCCAGCGCCAACTCGATTTGGCACCATATCTTTCGATGCGGAGGAACGGGGGGGCACGAATTGGTTATCGCTCGACGATGACCACGTCGGGTGGCCGGAAGAGCGCCTGCATCAGCTGGTTGCCCCAACAAACCCATACCTGGCGCTCGTTGAGCCCGGCGTCGCCGCAAAGCTGGCGATAATGCTCGAGGCCCTGTGCGCCGGAGTTCCCCTTGATGCGGTAACAAACGTCGCGAGGTCAACTTCGACGGTAGACCGACTTTTTGCTCTTCCCAACGTCACAAGGGCCGAGGTCCTTCGCGCACTTGAAGAAGATGCCAGGGTCGAGGAAATACTTCGACAGGCTCGAGCGAGGCGTGACAACGCTATCTAGCCGTCCGGTAGCAGGGCCTGGTACTCCTTGCCACGGCAATTCGAGTGTCACGCCCTTGCGCCTCAGTTCGTTGTGTACGGCCGGATGAGCTGATGCCAACGGCTTCACAGACTACTGTTCCCCGGCGGCGGCAACAGCAACTCCAAGTGAGTTCCGAAAAATGCAGGACGCGTTTATGAATTGAAAGCGAAAAACAAAATGACAACTTTGGAACAGAAAAGCAAATTGTTGTCCCGCTGGCTTCGGCACCGGCCAGATGCAATCGGCCTTGAAATCGATAAACGTGGATGGGTTGACGTTGCTGAGTTGCTCTTGAAATCAGCGAGTGCCGGTGTCGCGCTCACTCATGACGAGCTGATGCAAATAGTGGTCGAAAACGATAAGCAGCGATTTTCGTTGAGTGAGGACCAGACGCGTATCCGCGCGGCACAAGGGCACTCTGTCGATGTTGACCTGAAGCTTCCGGTGAAAACCCCGCCTCCGGTGCTATTTCACGGTACGGTGCAAAAGTTTATCGCATCGATTCGCCGGCAGGGTCTGCTGCCAGGAACGCGACGAGACGTACACCTGTCTGCGACGAAACAAACTGCAGAAGTGGTAGGTGCGCGACGAGGTGCGGCTGTAGTACTAATTGTTGAGACACATCCACTGCTTCTCGATGGCCACGAGTTCAGATGTTCTACCAACGGGGTTTGGTTAATTCAGCACGTCCCGGCAAAGTACATCCGGTTCCCGGATAAGTGAATGCACGGGCGACGCTGAAAGCCTCAGTCCTGTCGTGACGCTCTTGCACACTGACGACCTTCAGTTTCATCCCACTAAACCCCATGTCTTGTCCTGGTCTGATGCAGTGCGATACATCAACAGGCGACGGGCGACGGGCGCGAGAAAATATGAGGGGCACGCTGGTAGCACGCCCCTCATCAAATTATGAAATATCTTTCAACATAATTTCATCGGTGCCTGACTGAGCTTGCGGCGCATCGATAGCCGCGGATTCTCGTGCTTCTTGGAGCGCGTAAAAACTCTTCTTTACGGCTGTATGGGCGTCTTTATACGCCGCGTCAGCGTGCTGGTACAAAGCTTGGGCCTTTCGCTGCATTTCCACGAGCATACGGTAAACAGGGGTATATGCCTCTTCACCTTCATGAAACCGATTCTTCTCCAGTGCGTGCTGCAAATTAATTGCGTGCTCACAGACCTCTAATGTTGCGCGAAACCGGAAGTCGGCTGAGTTTGCCGCTTCTCTTGCATCGCTGCGGCTTTCGACGGCGGCGTTGAATTCGGCTTCGAGCTTAACGAGGGTCGATACGTCAGAGTTTGTCAGCATGTTTTTGTCCTTTGGGAAATTGTTTTCGGAGCGAAAGAGGCGCCTATCTTTGGTGTAGACACAAAGGAGCGAATTTTGTTATATGCATTGAAAATATTTTTTCCCGTCGGAAAAATGGAAAATCAAGGCGGCTGTACGCTGCAGTAGGCCCTGGTACGAGCAGATTTGACGGAGAATCGCAATTAAAAGGCAGGCGACCATTAGGGTTCATTGAACTGATAATGCACTTCTGAAACGAACCAAGGCAGGCAAGCTGGGTATGCTGCCTTAGCCCTCGGTGAGATACTCCGCAGTGTATGCGGCGAGAGTGACCTGTAAAAGCCGGTACTCCCTCAACATTGCTCGCTCGGTTGTTTCCTTTATCTGTTCGTCGGTCCAACCGGCAGCACGAGCAGCGCGACTGAAACCGGCGAGAAGGGAAAGTGCATTGTCGTTTGTGACCTTAAAATCAACTGGGGCGCGGGAGGCAGTAGGGTTCATGTTTATGATTTCCATGGTGAAGTAATGAGTGCTCGAATTGGGACTTGAATTTTCTAGTTGCTATCTGCCGCTTGTCGCGTTTACGCGAGACTCGACGTGGCTTGCGAGCCAGGCGTCAACGTCGACCCGGCGCCATCGCAGGAGCCGCGTTCCGGGGATATGCAGGCGAGGAGGAACGGCCAGACGGTTGCGGCGGATGTCTTTTTTAATTGTTTCCGGGCTACGGCCGAGCAAGTCGGCCAAGTCGGCCAAATCCCAAATTGAATTTTCCATATGTTCTCCAAAAAATTATGTGAAGCATCCGAGGCGCCAAAAGAATGAGCTGGGCGCCGACAGGTGCCGGTATACGTCATTGAGTGACGGCACGTGTAGCGGATGGTTTTATATGCGGAGGTAGGTTTGAAAAGGACAGTCACATGGCACCATCTTGATGACGAGTTGCTCTTCGAGTGCGCGTGAACGGTACCGGACGCGGAAAAGCGATTGGAGGAAAGCCTAGCCGTCTCCCGTGAGCGTCTTTCAAGCCGATATGCAAAGTGTGCGCCGGCTGGTAGAGGATGCAAGGGTGCAGGGGTGCAAGGATGCAAAAAGCTAACCATTTCAGACCAGAGTCTTCCACGCAAATATGTGAAATTTGCGCCGGAAGCAATGAATAGGTTGAAAGTGGTGATGAGCGGAAATTATATAAACTATACAAATTAAATTTATTGTCTATTCTCATGGAACCTAGGTAGTTTTCTGGAGTCTTGCTATTTCATCGGTCGTTTTTTGGAGTAATAAGAATGGAAAATATAAATATTTTCACAATTTCCGATGCATTTTGGAATTTGTATTTTTACCACTAAAAATAATAATTAATCTGTAATGATACTAATCGTGGGAGTATCCAATTGTACTGTGTGCTGCAGTGCGTCAATTCCGCGATGAAAGGCATGTTAGCGCCTTCATTCCTATGAATCACTATGTAGGAGTTGCTATGAAATTACCTTCCTCTATTGTCACAATGTTGCTGGCACTTAGTGTTTCCCCGTTGGTTCAGGCGAGCGACCCACTTCCGGGCGTGGGGGCAAGTACTGAGGGTACGTCCGTGTCCGGTCTGTCATCAGGCGCATTTATGGCAGTGCAATACCAAGTCGCATACTCAGCCTCGGTCTCCGGGGCAGGGATAGTAGCCGGCGGGCCATATTATTGCGCGTCGAACCTCCTACTAACCTATGCCGGTATCTGCATGGGAGCTATTCCGTTCTTTCCACCTAATCCCAATTTGATGGTGGCGGCTGCCCAACTTTTTGCGTCAAACGGAGACATCGACCCGCTAATTAACTTGCAAAAAAGCCGCGTCTACGTTTTTAGTGGCACCAAGGATACTGTGGTGTATCAGTCAGCTGTTAATGCCACGGTCGATTTTTTTAAGGGTGTTGGTGTGCCAAACATGAATCTGGTCTATGTTAATAAAGTGCCGTCCGGGCATGCGTTATTGACACCAAGTTTTGGCAACACCTGTAGTGCAAACAAGGCCCCCTTCGTCAGTAAGTGCACTGTAGGTAAGGCGGCATATGACCAACCCGGTGCAATACTTTCCCATATTTATGGGCCGCTCAATCCTCCGGCCAAGATGCGTACAGGCCGGTTGATAACGTTTAATCAGCGGGAGTTTGCCGATGCATCGACCAGTATGGCTGACGATGCATATGCGTACTTGCCAGCAAGTTGCACCCAAGGTATTAGCTGTAAAGTGCATGTTGCTTTTCATGGTTGCCTTCAGTCGGAGAAGGTTGTTGGCGACGACTTCTACGGAAAAAGCAGTTATAACGAATGGGCCGATAGCAACAACATAATCATGCTTTATCCGCAAGTGAACGATTCGCAACCGCTTAACCCCCAAGGCTGCTGGGATTGGTATGGTTACACTGGGCCAAATTATGCATACAAGAGCGCACCACAGATGAAGGCCGTTCAGGCGATGATTGAGCGGCTCACGTTATCCTCGTCAGGACCCATGGCGATGCACTGAACAGCGAGTGGCGAAGTATTCACACCCGTGATACATCTCATTACAAATGATGATTGGTGAAATATGGCGCAGTGCAGCATAATCAGCCTGTCTCCTCCAGTTCCTCCAAGAATTGGATTCAACCCGCCCCAGTTGGCGGGTTTTTTTTCGCCAAAGATTTCAGCTTCGGGGCGGATGCCAGCAGCCAGCAGGACGTTGGAGGAGTGGCGTCAACCGAACGAGCGCTTGATTACAGCCGTCAAATACTTCTTTTCCTGATTACGCCGTTGGTGTAATATTTTCCTCAGGAGAGAGGTGCATGCGTGCGCTTCTCGAAGGGTGGTTCCTTGGTTCTGGCCGACCAGTACACTATTCATACTCAATTTGATACTGAACTTCCTCGTTAACTACGTTCGATTTCTTAAACGGCCAGGTCATCTAATCGGACGAAGAAAGGTTGACGATGCAATTCACACATCAAACGCTCACCAGCACATCCAAGCGGTTCAGCGATTCCCTCAAAGAGATGGGTCTTGAACTGCCCTTTAGCTCGACTCAAAATACATGGGCTCAAATTGTCGTGGGGAAGAATTTCTCTGCCGCGGTAGCTTGCGCAAATGGACAGGGTCACATCTGCGCGGTGCCTATCACGGAGGAAAGTATCCAGGCGAAGCTTGGTGCGCGGAGTCGGGAGGTTGACAGCCAGGCCGCGGCCGACCTATTTGCGAAGGCAATTCGAGAGGACCTGCCAAAGCTTTCAATCAGCATGGCCAAACTTGTAACGTTTATTGGAGGTCGCGAACAGACCTGCCTCATTAGCGCCTGCTCGGACCAAACGGGGCTAGGAATTATGGACGCAAAAAATGCAGGCTATCTCCCGGTAAGCAATATGCGTTTCATCGGCGCCGAGGAGAACGAAGTAGCTTGGCTCCGTTCAAGCGCTGACTTGGTAGCCACTACCGTCAACACTTTGGCGGGAGTGAACACGCACCAGAGCCTTGAAATATTTGCCGCTAATTCTCGAGCGGGCAATGAGAAAGAGGACGAAGTTTTTGCTCAGCATTTCGGTGCCCGAATTGAACCCTGCAGCCAAGCTATTGTCGAGCAGATTCTGAAGTCCTTTGACCCTTTGTCGGCGAAAGAATGGGCGGTGGACTTTGACGATGTTCGGGACATCGTCTTTGATGTTTTTGAGCGTGAGCGAGGCGACGATGGGCACAATTGGTTGAAGCCAGAATGCGCGCTCGGGGAGGCAATGATTGACCATCTTGCGGCACGGCTCCGTGAAACCTTGAAGTGGCTGAGAGACCAGGCGAACGATGGGGCGGAAAGCGATTCTCCATTAGAGTCGTTAATGCAAACAGCGAAACTGTCGATGCGGAAAATTCTCAGCGTCCAGGTTAATTAACATCGACTCGTTCTATTAGGCTATTCCACGGTGAGTAAGTAAGCTGGCTCGTCATCTTGCCGTGGAACACTCGTTTGCGCAAAGGGAATTATTTAAACAAATTGGAAAGCCACGCGATGATTCCCCCTGACCTTTTCTGAGTGAGCGCTTCGTGTCGCGGTTGCATCGAGGGTGACGGCGGCACGGGGACTACTGGTGGCCTCGGAATGACCGTCGCCCGGGCTTTGGCAGGTGTCGGTGGGTTCTGGTGGCTCGGGCCGCCTGAGCACACTGGCGACGTCACTTTCCCTCTTGACGGGGGCGGAGGTGTTTGCTGCCGCATGCGCTCCAAAGCAAGTTGATTCGCGCTCAAGCTTCTTGGTGCCGCACTCGTGCGTGGCGGCGCCTTTTCTACGACAGGCTTAGAACTCTCTACGGCGAGTTTCTGCAACGTGCTGTTATTCGTTCGCGCTGGAATCAGGTCGGGCTTCTGATAAGGCGTCAACCGGTACTTGGCTTCCTTCTCGGTCAACACGGTCACCTGAGCGAGTGTCGCTGCTGCAATTGTCATGTGGTCATAGGCACCTTTCCGAAAAGCCTGGACCAAGCCGCGAACCGTAACCCAGCGGCCGACCCAAGCTTTGGTGGGCCTTTCCTTGCTTCTAGCTAACGCATCGCTCCATAATGCTATCGTTACGCTTTTTCCTCTCCAGTCGCCGAAATTCAGGAAAGCATATTCTAGGTAATCTGGGCTCACATGAACGATTTTTCCAACTAATTCAATCATTGACCCGATGTTTTCCTGAAATGCGGAGAAATTAGCCGCATCGAGAACGGTGTAGGGACTTATGTAACCGGAGCCAGTCGACGCGGCTATGGACAACTCACTCTCGCTCATCCGCTGCGGGATATTCCTGCGTGAGATGAAATCGTCAAGGCTTGGAATTTGCGCAAACTGCGCTGTACAAACGGTCGCGAAATTTTGGGCATCGCGCTCCAGACCAGGGATTTTGGCTAATTCCGCAAGGATGCGCGAACCGCCGGGATTCGCGAAATCGTTCGCCCTGCAAATGATGACACCGGCGCCGCTTTGTGACGAATCCCAGATGGAGGGCCTCGCGCACAGCGCACGCAAAGACAGGTTTAAAACAATGAAGGAGAACCGGTCTAGTCGAGCACTGAAGTGGGAGGAGTCACGCTTTGGGTGCTGATAGTCCCGATGGCCCAATTCCGCTCCGCCGAGCGACGCTATTTCCGGGACGAACATTCCGTCGTAGTCAATGAGCTGAAGTTGACGACCGCTGTCGGCCACCATGAGGTTGCCCTCCTGGATGTCTCCGTGAGCGATATTTTGCTCCTCAAGATACGCCGCAAGCTTCCCCAAAGACGCAATAAGGTTCGTTAGCTGTGTCGAGTCGTGAAAGTTCGACTCTACGAAGTCGCCTAGCGTTTTCCCCTCGGCCCACGCCATCTTTACGACCGGGTAAACACTTTGGTTCGCCTTGACGCCTGTCGGTTGGAAATCGAACCTTACGAAGTAAGGAGATGCCAAGGACGCGAGTTTCGACGAAATCCCCGCATATCTCCGTTCGATGCCCTTCGCTTCCTTGTGGAAGCAACGCACGGCATACTTAGTGCGATTTGTCTCGAGCGCATAGGTCAGGGCGAATCCACCAGACACGACGATTGGGGTGCCCATTCCAGAGGGCCGAATTCTCCCCGCAGCAAGTTCCGGGTCAGTGAACGCCGTTTTTGGGTACTGCAGAGCAATTTGGTACTGCTCGATGCTTGGGTATGCCATGGTTTGTTCAGGAAGACTCAACAATCAATCGGATGAGCGTTGAATCGTCCAGTTTCAATTTATTCTCCGACCGTAGTCGCAGGGTTAACGCGGAGAACTCTTCCTGTATCGTTACGGCGTCTAGGAGTTCTAGTGCCGATTCCCCGGAGCGCTGATTTTTGAGTAGCCACTGCCCTACAGCATCGGTCATCAGGTAGATTACGTCGTCTGGCAAAATGGTCCAGGTCTTGCTACTGTTCCGCTGGAAGAACCCTGGCTCTTTAACGAAAGAATTGTTCGGCGAAAGAGTCGACAGCAGCATCGGGTTCTCATCGAATTGCTCTGCCTGCTCATACGGGAAAGTGGACAGAAGGAGTCCATCGCGCACATGGACTGCAAGGCTATCGCCTACCGCCAGGACTTCGACCTCGCTGCCATTTTCCGCCAACTGCAGCGCCAGGAGCGTCGCAAAACTTCCGCGTTCAAATGCCATTTGTTTCGACCACGAGAGCGCAGAGAAATCGACCGTGGTGTTGTACGCCGTGATGGCGGTGCTCACCCAATCCCAGTCAAACATTTGGTTGGCCGAGTACTTGTCGACAAGGGCGCGCGCCCAACGCTTTGAGTCGTACGACTCCGAGGCGCCATCAGACAATGCGTAGCAGGAGAGCAATTCGTCGCATGCCCAAGCGTCCTCGTTCAGCTCGGGGCGCTCCAGGTCCTTCGGAACTGAAGCCGCGAAATCTTGACGTAGCCGCACAGGAATTAGCGCAACTGCGATGGGCGTGTTCCGATATCGAAAAAGTCTGCAATCTCGCCGGCCTCGGCATTGAAGATGTAGCCGCGCGATTCGAAAGAAACCTGCTGTCCCTTGTCCTGCACCGCTTTTACAAGATGTTCAGGAAGTTGGCTCGACATACGGAACAAGAGTTTCGCGTACTGGTCAGGTAAGTTCCCTTCACCGGCAGGAAATGACACCGAGCTACCGCCCTGCGCGCTAACGTGGAGGTTCAACAATAATACACTTCCATCGTTAGTCGAGAACTGTCTTAACGTGTCAGCTAGTTGTTCGGGGTCACCGTCCGTGGATTCGCCATCAGTGACGTGCAGGACGGTTGGAGGGTAGCTGTCCGGATGGCTGTCACACCACGCCGCGAGCTCTGCACCTGCGAGACGAATCGCTTGGCACATTGGCGTATCGCCGTTCGCCTGTGGCTCGAACCATACGGGGAATTTTACAGATTGCTCAATGACGCCGCCGGCGCCGTCGTCCACTTTTCGCTTGCGGTCCTCGACCCGAAGGGGGGCGGCCTCAATTGCCGAGATAGGATTCAGGATTTTGGCGCCGAGCGGACCATGCAAACTGTTTTGCGCGTTTCCGTTGCCGTAGCCGATAACGCCCAGCTCGAAGTAGTCACGGACACCATCCGCTTTCGTGCAGCGAGTTACCAAGTTCATAAATGTTCTATTGAGGACGTCGGAGACGAACTGGGCTTTTGTCTTTTCAGATGTTGACATGCGGTCACCCATGGAGCCCGACTGGTCTACAAGAAACAAGAAAGCAGTGGGCGCACTGCGCTGGATAGCCGCTTGGTATGGCATACGATGACTCCCTATGGTGTTGTGAAAAAACTACCCAAGCATTTTAAACTATTTCCTGAAAGAAAGTAATTTCCAGAAGAAAGTCGAGCGCAGTTCGTGGCATGGTTCAACTGCGTCCTCCAATCGGAACAGATGGCTATTGAGGTTGCTGGGGTCGGCGGCGCGATTATGCTGACGTCGCGCCCCTGCAGAGGTGGGGCACCGCCAACGGCACGCAAGGGACTCGTAAGTTAGATTGCAGAACGTTTTAAGCACTGCCCCGTTCCTTGCCATTCCGTAAGCTAGGGCTGACTACTTACATGTATGCTGCACTTGCGTTACTGTGATGATAGCCGCCAACGACGGCAGCCGGCACTGGCTGTGTAAAAACGCAAAAACACGACATTTTTATGGGTAGGGTGACCATTTTCTGTGCCGTAAAAACCGTGTAGCGGCCGTTCTGAACGGTCTATTTTTTTCACGCCGCATTTCTCTGCGTTTTACACAGCTTGGGTCAGAAGCAGACACAGAGAATCGATGAGTGGGAACGCATTTGAAACGTGTGCGACACTTGGAGCCACTAATCTCAAAGGTAACTATGAACTTGAATTTAGCTCTCATCGAACGATGGCTCACTGGCCGGAGCCTGGCTCGGGGTCTTCCGCTCCCGCTCCAGGACTCCGGTGGACTATGCGTGGAGGTCGGTAGTGCTAAAGAGACGCGCCGCCATGTATTCCTCGACGCTGGGCCGGCACTGCAAGCCTGTGCCGCGCAAACAAATGCGCCCCTTATCTTTTTGAAGGCAGCGGTTGCGCCTCATGTCTTGCGTGCTGCACTTCCAGAGTGCTGGAGAACTGAGGACGCAGCGTATCTAATGTACAGCCCGACGGCAATGCCTGAAATGGCGACACTACCTGCGGACTACCATATTTCTCTGGAGGTCGAGCATGGTGCTTACCTAGCACACGTCGTCCATGCAAGTGGCGAGTTGGCTGCTTCAGGTCGCGTCGCAGTGCATGCGGGATGCGCTGTGTTTGACCAAATCGTTACCGATGAAGCCCATCGCCGCTTGCGCCTGGCTACCGTGGTAATGCAAAGCCTAGATACGTTGGCCGAAAAGGCCGGTGCGACAGAGCGACTCTTGGTGGCAACGGAAGCTGGACGCGCCCTATACGAACGTCTAGGTTGGACCGTGCTTGCACCATGGTCAACAGCGGTGCTGTTTGATTAGCGTAATTTACCAAAAGAGCTATTGTTGACCGGCGGCTTTGGGGCGGAACCGTGCAACGATGGTAACCGTCCAAGAGCGGTCTTTCGAGTCGCACCTAGATGCTTTTTTATTACCTGTGAACCGATGATAAAAAAATCAATAATTGCTGGGTCAATCGCAATTCTCGTGAGCGTCATCGCTCTTTCACTCTGGATACACAAAAGCTCCATCGGTGTTTCGCTGCTGGGCCTTTTTGGGGTGACGTAACGAGCGGTAATCTTCTTTCCAACTTAGGCGCCTACTTTGAGGCGATTCCCGCCGCTCGTGGACGACTCTCAATTTTCGTATTGGCAACATGATATCCTTCATCTCACGGCCGGATTCGGCCAACTCCCGACTCCCAAGCCTAGGCTCTCTTTAATGTCATTTTTGCAGCCAATATTCGTTAGCTATTTTTAGCGTCACTTTTCCTTATGTTAATCCTTGAATTCCCAGCAGAAAACATCACACGGCATATGACGACATGGCCCGCAAGTGGCGCATGGAAGAAAAGCCGACTTCTCCTGGCATACTGTTTGCAGGAAGAGATTTCGATGAATTTCTCGCGATAGTCCAACGCGAGCCGACGGAATCGGACCCAGCTAGGGTGCCGTCACATCTGTATTTCCTTGTCGATACGGAGAGCTCGAAACTTCTTGGCGCCATTCATATTCGCCACCACATCAACCATCCGAATCTCATCGAGACCGGTGGCCATATTGGCTACGGCATCTGCCCAAGCGAAAGGCGCAAGGGCTATGCGACAAAAATGCTTGGCCTCGCCATTTCCGAAGCAAAAAACATCGGACTTTCAGACCTTCTTGTTACTTGTAAAGACGCGAACTTTGCGTCATGGAAGACCATCGAATCGAACGGAGGCATTTTTGAACGCACAACCAACGATGAAGGACAGCTTGCGCGCCGCTATTGGATTAAGGTGTTGTAGGGTCGAACTCGCCGCGTGCCTAGGACGCTCTGTTGATTTGGCACGTGCCAAAGTAAGTCGAAGCTAAGGGGCAGTGAAGTTTTGGACTCTTGCTGCTATCTAGCTGTTCGGCCAGCTGTTCAGCTACCAGCGCCGTATGTAGACCTAGAATATACCGACCAAAAACAAGTATTTTTGGTCGGACAAAATCAAATGGGTGCTTGAGCTTACGCGTCTTGGATATTCGAAGCCTGCTTTCCTTTCGGACCTTGGGTTATCTCGAACTGAACTTTCTGGCCTTCCTTCAGGGTTTTGAATCCGGCCATTGTAATTGCGGAAAAGTGCGCGAACAAATCTTCACCGCCGTCGTCTGGTGTGATAAAACCGAAACCCTTGGAATCGTTGAACCACTTCACTATACCGGTTGCCATGATGTGCTTTCAAAATTGAACTACATGAATGCCGACTTGTGGGGAGCTTGGGGCTACCTATCGGTCGGGTGCTTCGAATTCCCCTCAGAGGGATACCGAAACTATATTGTAGTCAAGTGCCGGGCAGGTATTGGAAATTTGTGCGTGTTGGTGCCGACTGCGATGGCGTGTTACTCGGTCGTACTCTTGAGTTTGAGGCTGTTCCAGAACGTCGCGACCTGGTGAGCTAGGTAGAAGATAAGCTGCATACCATCAGTACGGGCGCAGCAAAGACGCCCGGAGTCTATTGCTGGAGATTCAATCTGCACATGGTTCTGGTAAGGTAACTACTTGCTTGTGCCTACGATTCGGCTGCCTTGAGTTCTCTTTCCGGTTGTGGTAAAGATTGATTTTTAGGTTGTTGTTGGCGTCTTTGAATTAACGAACGGAGTCCGACAGCTGTACCTTTTTTTGCTCCAGGTGCAGGTCTAGGCCACCAGCATGACGTCGATAGAACATAGTGAGGACTTAGTGACCGCTCCCACCATCAAACGGGTTCGACAACGCCGACTGCGCTACCTTAATCCGTTTAAGGGACGCCCAAAGCCTATTCAGCTGAGCGGTCTGTTTCTATTTGACCCGGAAGTGTCAACGCGCCTTCGAGGCCAGTCTGTTCGTACGAGCTTCATCGATATGGGCGAAGAGTCGCTCTATAAGGGCCTGGAGCGTGCGGGCCGCATGGGCCGGGCCACCAAATCACTGAGAGATAAACTCATTGCTCTGCTTCCGCCTACAATTGGAAAAGCCATGGCGGATGCGTTCGACGCTCCTAATGCGTCCACTCATGCGTTTTCGCAAATGGGGCCGTGGGAGGCCTACCTTTTGGGCGCGATGCGTGACGAGAACGGTAACTCCACCGTTTGGCCAACATCCGCGCAGTTTCTTTATGATGTGGAACACGCTAGCCGCCCGGCGGCGGCACTTTGCGACGCGGGACAATTCCAAGCCGCCGCAGAACATCTAGCTAGCCACGCGCTTCTGCAGCGCTTCATGTCGCCAGAGGTGTTACACGGAATAGCTCAACCCGTCCATCCGAATGACCGTCTCGTGTTGCGAATTGTCGTCGCGCTGGAGGTATGGTTAAGTTTGCTTGCACTGTGGGATATCGAGGCGCGGCCGGGAGATGCTGACGATGCTGGCTCCTATATTGAACAGCTTCTGACGCAGGAGGAAACGACCAAGAATAGCGTCGCACTCTTATTTGACTGGCTTCTTAAAAAAGCGAATGTGGAAACGCCGACGGCGCTGATGAATGACCAGCGGCTCAGACGGTTCAGTGTCCAAGTAGGAACGCTCGGGGCTTGGAGCCGAGGGACAAACTTCCCAAGTGCCAGCTATGAAACTGCTATTGCCCGGGCTCTGCTCAGTGCCGAAGACGCCGCCACGTTCAAAATTCTCAGTGGCGCAGCACGTCAGCTCAACTTCCTGGGTTACGTTGCAGGGTATATCGAAGAAATCACGGGGCGGTTGGGAGGCGCCGCAGCCGCACAGGCCAGACTGCTCGGCCTTGGTCTGCCTTTTGGCTGCGACACCATTGAAGCGTGGATGCGGAGCCGATTTCCGGTTTGGCTGCAATTTCATCGAGCTAACCTCGTCGTGGAGGTGCCAGCAGCGACAGGGGCAGTCAGCCAGTAAACCGCCCCTGGAAGCTGCCCCAAACCGGCAACCTACTCGTCGTCGTCCCCGTCGTCACCTTGGTATCGGTCATTGTTAGGGTTCAGCTGGTCCGAGCGGTTGTCCTGACTGTAATCGTAACTCTCGTTGTTTGGATTCATGCTATCGCTGCGGTCGTCGTTTGCGGTTCTGCTCATTTGTAACTCCATTTGGTAGTCGTCGGTGAAATTGCCGACAAAGACGATTTTGGTGCAAGGGCCACGGAATGTAACTAGGACGGTTTGGAAACACCGAAGGTTCGTACTCCAGTTCTTTAGGGAATTTCCACGAATGGCAGATTTGCTCTGGGGTAGAACTGGACGCATCCAAGGCTTGCTGAGTATATAAAAATGAGTTTGGGGAGACATGTATGTCTACAAAACGCCTTGAACGCCTTATGTTTGTCCAGGGTGGAAATTGCTTCTTTTGCAAATCTCCTCTGCCTAAATCGGATGCTAGCATTGAGCACCTCTTTGCCAGCGCCAACGGTGGCGGCAACAATGAAGAAAACTGTGTTGCCTGTTGCAAGTCCCTGAATGCAATCTTTGGGAGCATGTCGCTTAAGAACAAATTCCAGGTAGTTCTCAACCAGAAAGGCAACTTCAAGTGCCCAGGAGGTCTCGATGTTGATGGGCTTGCGGTCGATGCGGAGATAGTTAAGGCCAAGTTGCCCCATGCTGCTTTGTCAAATGGGTTTGCCAGAAAGAATCCCAAGCCCGACAACTTCGCACTAGTTGTCGCCAATCTTAAACTGCGGGGTAAAGCACGCCCCCGTACAATTAAAACTCTGGCTAGCAGTATTGCCAATCTTTTCCCGAAAGGGATAGCCAAAGATGAAATTGAAGCGATTATTGAGAAATTGCAGTCAACGGGAGCAGTCTCTCTCAGTGAGGGCAAGGTCTCATACGTTCTTTGATTCGCTGGTGTTGAGGCGGCGACCCGCCGTGTATAGGGCGCTCAAGCACGCGGTCGTCCCTTTGAAATATCCATACTGGCCAGGGTGGGCGCATCTCCCTAATCCCATGTTGTTGCACAAGCAGCTCAACCAAGGCAGAGCTTGCACATCCATCGTTCGGCAGTTCCCGGTCCAACATCACACCATTGCACTATAACGGCGTGCGTGTGATGAACACCGACCCGCAAGTTATGACCTACCTGAACGCGGGCCAGCCCGAGACGGAGGAGAACACGCACGCTGCTATCGCCCGCACTGCGCGGCGCTGGGCTGGCTGGGGGTATTCGTGGTGGGCCCTTATGCGCAAGGATAACGGCACTATGGTCGGCATGGCCTGTCTGCAGCACCTCGACGGCGACAGCGCGAAACCGCACGAAATCGGCTGGCGCCTAGTACGTTCCGGATGGGGGAAGGGCTATGCCAGTGAAGCGGCGGCGGCCATCGTCAGGCATGCATTTGATGTGGTCGGCGCGCCGGACGTGGTGGCCGTGGCCCATCCCGACAATGCCGCTTCCATTAGGGTGATGGCGCGCCTGGACATGCGGTATGTTGGAAGGGAGCAGCATGACGACCTCGATTGCGTTGTGTATAGATTGGCGTGCTCATGAGAACGCTGGCAGTACTCGCGAAATCGTTGAAGTCGTTGAACTTGAACAGTGCTTATGCGCGAGCGTGGCGGCGCTTCTGCGGCGATGTTCTCAAAACATGTCGTCGTCATCGGGTGCGGGGCTATTGGAGCCGTTATCGCCGACGCTCTCGCAGCGACAGGTGTGGGTCGACTTACGCTTGTCGATTACGATGACTACTCTGAAGATAACGTATTTCGACACATTCTCGACCCAATTTGGATTGACGTTCCGAAAGTGCACGGCCTTCAATCTAAGCTTGAGCGGCAATACCCTGGCCTCAAAGTTACCCCGCTTACCATTAGTGGACAGGAGTGGCTATATGGTGCCGACCTTGGCGATGTGGATGCAGTCGTTTTTGCGCTAGGCCTACCAACACTTGAACAGGCCTTCTCCCGCACGCTGCGCAAGAAAAAGAAGCAGTTGCCGATTCTCTTCACGTGGCTGGAACCGCTTGACCTGGGCGGACACTCTGTACTGAGCTGGACGCAGGGTGAGGGTTGTCTGAACTGCCTCTATCGCGACGACGAAGGAGTTCCAAGCCTTCAATCCCGTATCGCATTCCTTGCCCCCAACCAGCCGGTCTCCAAGACGATTACTGGCTGTGGTAGCGTGTTCGTGCCATACGGGGCTTTGCAGTCCCGGCGTACAGCGCTGATGGCCGCTGAGCATCTCCTTTCGGCGCTCTCGGGCACGACCGGTCCTTCATGCCGATATTGGGCCGGGGACGGCGAAGCCGCTGCCGGACAACATCTGCAAACCACACCATGGTGGGATGCCGCACGAACAACCGTACCCAGCGATGCGCAATCGAAGCGCGCATTCGGCCGGCCATGCAAGCACTGCAGGGAGGCCAAATGAAATTGGTTTTCCGTGTTTCAAGCAATCAGCGCCTTATCCTTGTGGAAGAGGCAATCGAACAGATGCTAGCGTTTCGACAGCGCTCCTGGTGGCAATCGGAGGCCGGCGGCGTCCTCCTTGGGCGCCATCTTCTTGACACGGACGACGTTGTGGTTGACGAGGTCACAACTCCACAAAAGAGTGACCGCCGCAGCCGCTTCGGGTTTTTCCGTTCGAAGAAGCACAGCACAATCGCGCAGGGTCGATGGTCAGAAGAGGCAAGCACGGTTGCGTACTTGGGCCTCTGGCACACGCACCCAGAACCGGACCCAACACCGAGTGGCATCGACCGTCAGGACTGGAAGCAAGCGCTGTCAAAAGACACATTTCACGGGGACATGCTGTTCTTCCCGATAGTTGGCATAGAGAGAATTCGCGTGTGGGCAATGACCACCAATGGAGCATTTTTCGAATTGAAAGAAGAGGAAAAAAATGGCTAGGACCCAAGCACGAGCTGCAATCCCACCTGCGACAAGGCATGCGCTTTGGATTGCCGCTGCAGGAAGATGTCAATTCCGGGGCTGTAATAAACCTGTCTCCCGTGACTTCCTGACGAAGCGAGCCGCAAAAATCGGTGAACTGGCCCACATCGTTGCCGACAGCCCGGCTGGCGCTCGCGGCGTGGTGGGACTTTCAGAAAAGCTTGCTGACGATGCGAACAATCTAATGCTCGCTTGCTATGACTGTCACGCACGCGTGGACCGCAATGGGAAAAACAGCGAATACACCGCGGCCCAGTTGCTCGCCATGAAGCGTGAGCACGAGGCGCGCATCGAGTTGATATACAGTGCAACTGGGGTGATGGACAGCCTGCCGATACTGATGTCGTTCCCCGTCGGGACCCATTCGCCGGTATTCGACGTGCGCCAGGTAAACTACGCGATGCTCGAGAATAGCCGATTCACGCGCGCTCCCAGAAGCCCGCACATCCACATCGACCGTGCAGACTTCGATATCCTCGACAGCGCCGATGATTTTTGGCCGCGCGCTGAAGCAGCGCTGCAGACGATTTTTGAGCAGCGTATTCGCCCGGCGCTGACTGGGAAGAACGGCCCAACGCACCTGACGATTGCTGCATTCGCACCGATTCCGATGCTCATGAAGTTGGGCGCGCTTCTGGGAGACAAGATAGAAGCGACGGTACTCGATTTACCGGTCGAACGATGGCTATGGGATGTTCGGCCGGAATGTCCAGCTCCGAAATACAAATTTGACGTTCCCGAAAAGCTCCCTCGAGAGGTTGTGGTTGTCGTCAATATTTCAGGTGTCGCCACGCGCCCGGACCTCCAGATGCCGGTCTTGGAATTCCGTGCTGAAGCGCCCAATAGGGGAGTCATTCGAACAGAGGCGCACGTGCTCGAGTTCCGCCGGCAATTCAACGCGTTCTTGAATGCTCTCAATACCGCTGGGGTTCGCTTGCTGCACATTCTACCTGCAACCCCGCTGAGCGCAAGTGTCGAGATTGGACGGATGCTGCTACCGAAGATTTTCGAAGAGGTTCATGCGTGGGAGTGGCAGGCCCCAAATTGGAAGCAGGCGGTGCGTTTGAAGTGAACGAATAATCAACTTCATCGATAAATTCGACTTTGCTGGAACTGGAACACGAAACCGCTGTCTATTACTACGCAAATCACGCCCGCCATGAAGCGAAGGCATCCAGTCTTTTAACCCCAAAATTTTAGCGGACCCCTAGCAAAGAGACCTGTACGACGAAACGGAATAAAAGCGGTTGCAAGCGCCTTCGACGCACCGCTGCATAGGTTGTCTGGCACCCACAGTTCGGTACAGCGCCGAAAAAGGCCAACGCGCACAGGTGGCTGCCTACCCAGTCCTGCAGTTGCTAGCTCCAAGTCGCCTCGATGTAGGTGCAGTTCCCCCCAGCACCGCCTCGAACAGCTAGGTGCTGCCGATTTCGCCGTTACCGCCATAGGTCACGCCGACGCTTTGGCCGGCATATTCGATTAATAGGCGCTATCCCGGCGTGCGGGTTTGCTGCATCTACGTCGTCAGTTGCTGGCGCTAACGACGATAGTGCTCGTAGAAAGCGCAGTACTTTTAGACGTTCGATTGCTTGGCCTTTTACAAGAGGGCTTGAAATTCATATTTAACGTATAAATAATATACATATTGCTCTGCGGCACCAATCGAGCATTCTTGCCGCAGTAAGACGTTCCGCCCTCTCGCATTTTCATTCCGTAGGGAAAAACATATGAATAATCAGCAGACCTCTCCTCGCGCGATTCGCTGTCGCGTCAGTGTCTCTTTCGTATCCGCCCCATCGTCATGATTGATGGAGACGATTACGTACACGTTAGCGTAATGGCTTTCCATTAGGCCCTCAATTTTTCGCGCAATTTCTTCAGCCTCGGGTCGTGTATATTTCTTGGCTTGCTCAAGCACCTTCATTTTGTAAGCATAGCAGGCCTGTTTTCGCTCCCCCTCCGGAAGGTCAAGCCACACCTCGACTGCGTCAATTATGTCAGTTAGCGTAACCGTGCCATCGGCGGTGACTCCGCTCACATAGTGAGAGTCGAGGGTTCCGTTTTTCATTACATAGATAATCATAGACGCCCTATTTGAAATATGATTTGTGAGCAGTTCGTCAAGCCTGCAGGTGCACAGCCGGTTTGACATTGTTCGCAAAATTTCTGCTCGGGAAGGTTGGGTATCAAGGTAATAGTTCTCTCGATGGAAAAACGTGAAGTTAGTTCATCTTTCTTCAGGTTCAAGCTCAACTAAAAACTTCCATTTGCCAGTCCCGTCCTCGGTGTCTTCCCACGTACCGCAGAACTCGATTAGCTCGCTAGTCCGAGTCAGGTAACCTTTCACTGAAGAATTCCCATGGTAGCCGCCCGGATAGGTATATCTAAATTGCCCAATCGTCTGTTGATACTCCAAACTTGCAAGCAGCGAAACTGTGCCCTCGCATTCGTCTCCATCGTTGGAAAATACTACGTTAACTCGCCCGTCCGCTTCAATAAAACGGACAATCGACGCATCGTATCTCTCTCGACCCTCCTGTTCCCACATAACGGCCCCCATCATTTTCATCGCTCCAATGTCATCAAGAGCACCAGTCTACGCAGCGGAGATGCCGACGTCGAGCGCGAAATAACTTTGTAGATTTCGCAGATGCCCGTGCTGCAAAGTTATTTTCAGGTTGCCAAATTTTGGATTTTCTGCGTCTTGCCGGCGGCAAGCGCAACACCAAATTCGCAAGCGCTAGTGCTCTACGTTGCTGTTCCCATACGGACTGTTGGCTTTGCCAGCTTGGGACGGTACTGCCATTGTCAGCGCGTCGTTCCGCTGGAATTCTGGCGGAAGACTGTCAGATGCGAAGGGGATTACGGCGCTGTGGCATTGGACTGAGCCCTGATGGGCCAGGCAAGACGTGACGCGCGACGAAGGCATGGCAGCCGCATGGTGCGTGCCGGCGGGAACGATAGACCCTATAGAGCGGGGTGTGCGCAAATCTCTGGAGCCTTTCCGACCTAGCCCTCTTACTTCCTCAATTGCAGAAAATTTCCCCCATTTCACACGGAATTTATATGGCTGACATTCCCACCAGGGCTTTAGCCGGCGCCAATGCTGGCTCTGCCCGCCTGGGAAATGAAATGCCACCAATTATTGACGGTATCGACTATGGACGAATTTCGCGCCTGGTGAATCCCCTTGCAAGCCCCTTCGAAGGGCCGTCGAAGCCCAAGCCGGTATGTACGGCCCAGCACCTGTGACAGCTGGTCAGCCTCGTTCTGATATTTGGAACCCCATGTTTCATCGCTCTTATATTTGTAGGCCTGCGCGCCTACCACCGAAAATTTTCGTTCGTCGTCAACGACACTGGCCCGCCTGCAGATGACCGGGCTCGCGCTCCCAATTTTTCGGAACCGTCGCCAGTGGGGGGCAAGCTGGCAGACGTGACGCCGGAAAAATTCCCGGAGTCTTCGCAGTAAGCGCCGAGGTCAAAGGGGGTGGCGAATCACCACGCCCTTTATGCTGCTGGTAACACTTGTGTGATTGCAACCTTGTACGCGTAATCAAATGCCGCCGGCCAAAATCTCCCGGCCAGTGTTCAGCGGACCGCTGATTTGGCGTAAGAGTGCGATTTGAAATCCGACCCTTCGACGCCAATGACGACGCCATTGACGCCCAGCACCACGCCGGCCGGGTTCGTGGTGGACACGAACGCTCGGGTAGCGCAGGGTATGTCCACATGCGATATGATGTAATCGAGTAGTCGGCAGCGCGTATATGCAGCCGGCCGAATCTAAACCGCTTCTGCAGACGAGGATGCATATGGAAAACGAGGTATTTAGGTTGTTGTCTGACGCGCTGTCTATGTATCTTGGCACACCAAGCCCCCATGAGAGCCAAACCGGAGCGCGTTTCAAGGCACCGCATAAAGGTAAGGCGACCGTCTATCACGAGAAAATCGCGATTGGGAATCATGCCGAGGTTGCATTCGAACCGGTATCGATGGCTCGTCGCCTGCAGATGACAGAGGGGGAGTTGCGGGCTTTCCTGTCAGAACTCCGGATATCGACCGGAAGACCTGTATTGCCAAATCCTCAGTTTGATTGGCCGCGTGTGGGAGTCGAGTCAGCGGCTCACGTCGCGTTAGTTGCTGATTTCTTGCGACAACGGTTGCAGACCATTCCATAATTGGCCTGATGATGGCAGCGAGCATATGCCTGAAAGTTGAGATATCAATGCCTACCTGCCAAGCCAGATTTGAAATGCGGCTTGACCGATGCGCGCTCTCGTCA
The DNA here is from genome assembly GCF_030397735.1 of Janthinobacterium sp. SUN120. Classification (NCBI taxonomy): domain Bacteria; kingdom Pseudomonadati; phylum Pseudomonadota; class Betaproteobacteria; order Burkholderiales; family Oxalobacteraceae; genus Janthinobacterium; species Janthinobacterium sp. SUN120. Next base: position 476,769 of record NZ_JAPUBW010000001.1, read on the forward strand.
AGACACTACATCCGGGAAAAGCCGTATGTAACACTCAGGTGGAGCCGAGCCGAGTAGCCGAAAAATTTTCTCGCTACCAATGCGTTGGCCTCCGCAATTTACTAATCACATAAAGTTACTCGCAAGGGGAGGGGCGTGAAACGCTACCCCCTTTTGCTGCCACGACTCCGCGCTGGCCGCTGGCGGTGCCAAGTGCCGGTGAAACCGTGCGCCCGTGTTTGAACTCCGACGTTTCGGGAAGAGCAAGCGGTGGCCGGTGGCGCCCAGTCAGGTGCGATTGCTCACGAACTTGGGGAGCCTAGCCGGTGCGCTGAACGCCGCAGCGCCAGGCGCCCGGACTTGGTCGCATTTCAAATGAAACCAAGGCGCAACGGCAAGGGGGTGCTATTCCTGCCCCCTTTTTTTATTAGCTGCCCCGTTCTGGGGAGCGTCATCAACCTGTGCTACCAGCTCGGAACAAACTCTTCACGTGAAAATATTAAGGCCGCAGCCGCGCGCCCGGCACCATCTGCTGGGCCAAAACCTATGCCGAGTAGGCTTCACCCTGGCGCCAGCGCTGCTGGCCTGCCAATACCGGCGATGTGCCGGTATTGCTTCCTTCGAGGGCTGCAGCACCAAGCCTTGCCGCGATTTCAACTCTAAGCAAGCACCCGCTGGTTTGCAGGGGACTTAAAGTCTCCCGCAGATTTGCAACCCTCTTAAAGAAGGTCCAAAAGATATGGTTTATCGCTTTCCCCTCTGGCCTAACGCACCACCACCCCAGCCGCAGCCGATATGCAAGGCTGCCGGGAAATTGTCCGATACCCCGCGCATCTAGTGTTTGAGCTCCCTCGTTTCGGGGAGCACAAGCGGCCGCCGAACTACACCAACCGAACTTGCCCATATTTCAAATGCGACCAAGCCGTGACGGTACGGGCGAAGGCAACGCCACTGCACCATCGCTCATACTTGCGATATGATACGTGCAAAATAGATAAGGATTCTTGGATGGCGCACTACATGGAGTTCGTGAAAGAGTGGGTAGGCATGGGCTTCGCATTCCCTTTTCTGTTCTGCTTCACTTTATTTGGTCCATTTTTTCTGCTATTCATAGGTGATTCGAGGCGTAAATTTATCAAAAAAATAGTCATATTTTTGGCCACTTGCATGTTCTTCTCCTACTTCTTTCTTTGCCTTGCCAGCGGCATTTACTTTGGCAAGTTTTATGGGCTGGGTGGCTGGGGCATACTATTTGGCTTCGTTCTTTTTGTTGGTAGCGTGTCCGTGTATGTTTTCATAGAGAATTTCGTCAAAAAATATTCCCGCGTTAGCAATTAATGTGTTCCGAAGAGCAGTCCGATTTGCCATACACCTGGCGCGAGTCCGCTGGACATGGCTAAGCGCTTCTCGAACCCTTTCGAAACGGTTCCGCTACCCGCGCTCAACACCTGGCTGGTGCGACACACCGCCACCGTGGGCTTCGTGCCGCTTTGGCACGGACTGCGCCTGTTGGCCGCCGACGCCTCGTCGCTGCGCTTTGGTCATCGCGCCAGTCATGTGCCGCGCGCCGCATCGAGCGAGCAACTCGCCTTCGGGCTGTACCTGCCCTGTCCGGAACGGATGCTCACCGCGTCACTGCACAGCGTCCACGAGAACGAACGGCAGATGCGCGCCTAATGTCTCTGTTACTAGCATTAGGACATGCAACGGAGATTGTGATGCCACACGGCCATTTCAGTGTTTGGCCAGAAAGCACAGTCGGCAAGTTGTAATTTTTTCATCCGTGGAGTATCGTCCGCAATAACCTTCAGTTACCCGTCGAGTATCCGTTCAAGCACCGACCTTTGCAGATGAAAAAAGTCAAGACTTCCGCAATTCCTTACACTGGTTATAACTACCAGACCTACCAAGGCATGTCTTGGTTACTCGATTGGCTCGCGAACCCTTCTCGATTTTTGAAGATGAGGTTCGAATGCAATGACAAAGATTTGGCGCCGCAGGGGCTGGAAGACATCGTGGCTTGGCGTAGTGATGGAAAACTAGATTATGCACAGGTGAAGTTCACGCCAAATAACGACGACCAGAAATTGTCTTGGGACTGGCTCCTTAAACTGCCGTCGACAAGGAGGCCAAGGTCATTGATGATGAAGTGGGTCGACGCGTTGAGCTCCGTCGACCCGGCGAACGTTGGCCGGGCTAGGCTAATTACCAACCGCGAGCCGGACGAAGAGTTCGGGCGTTGTCTTGAAGGCGCAAAAGTTGATTTTGATACGCTGTCAGCGGACCGTCAGCGAGAGGTTGTGTCTCAACTCGGTGATGAATCTGCCGCGCGCCGGATTTTCGGCGCCCTTGAGATTGAGCACAGCAATACAGGCTACTTGGCACTCCCTCGGGTAATGATGGGCGAGCTTGTTAAACTGGGATATGACGAGACTTCCTTTCATCGATTGTTTCACGAGTCAACCCAGTGGGCGACTCACGATAATTTGCCTGCTCCTAATGGGGACATTACGCTAGATGTAGTGCGGTCAGTATTGTCCACTCTTCGTCCCGAGCCAATTTCGCAGGAGTTTGAGGTCCCGACCGGATACCGACCTCCGGATACCACGTTCCATAGCGACCTGCTCGAGAAGCTCTCCAAGTCCGATAGTGACAAAAACCTTCATGTGCTTTGGGGGGCACCAGGTCGTGGCAAAAGCACCTACCTCAGCTACCTGACGCACACACTGGATGAGAAGGCTATTCCCGTAATACGGCATCATTATTTCTTGTCGACGACAGATAGGTCAACTGACCGCATGCGGTTGTACGCGGTTGCGAATTCGCTGCTCGCACAGATAGCTCGCCTTCGCGATTCGGACCATGCAAGTACCCGTCATGAGGAGTTGCGGCGTGAAATCACTGAGTGCGCTGAGGAGTTTCGAAAAATCGGTGTCCCATTGGTCATCATCATCGATGGTCTCGACCATGTTTGGCGACGCGAGAAAGACATGCGACCATTAAACGAGCTCTTCGAACAGCTAATCCCGGTTCCCGCTAACAGTCATTTGATAATTGGCACGCAACCTGTTGTCGACGAACAGTTGCCATCGAGGTTGTTGGCATGGTTGGCGAGGGACAAGTGGAGCGAATTGCCTCCGATGTCTGTGGAGTCCATCCTGGCATATGTGGTTTCACTGGTTCGGTCCCGCAGGTGGATGCGCAATAAAAACATCAGACAGTCTGAGGAGTTGCGCGCTTGTAGTGTCGCATTACACCTGCGTACAGGAGGCCACCCGCTTCACCTCATTTTTTCGATTGAGGATTTGCTTCGGAGGAGCAATCCGCCTCGTGAGTATCTCATTCAAAATTTGCCAGCTTGTCCTGACAATGACATTCGGAAGTACTATGAAGAGCTTTGGTTGAAGCTCAGCAGGCCTCAGCAGGATTCCCTTCATTTGATTTGTGAGCTGCCTTTCTATTGGCCAGTAGACGCATTCGCGGAGATATCAAACAACCATGCAGTGGTAAGCACCGATGGCATCACGCACCTCTTGTTCGAGTGCGCGGTGGGCTATCGACCGTTTCATGAGAGCTTGGCGGTTTTTGTTACAGGCAAGACGAAGCACAATGAACGAATTGCGAGCCTTTTGCCTAAAGTTGAGGAATGGCTTGCGTCTTCGGCGCCAGCAGTCATTGGGAACAGTTGGCTCTACTCGCTCCGAGCCAAGCGAGGGGACCATGCCCAGCTAGCGCAGACGTTAACTCGCGAGTGGGTCTTGGAGCGCCTTGTTGAAGGTTACCCAGCGGCCACCATCGAGCGTCTGCTTCGGGAGGCCGAGCAGTACATGTTCGATGATGGCGAGCTTGCTGAAGCTTGCCGGCTAAGGTCCATAAAGCATCGGGTAAATCAAGGCCCTCAATTTCAAATAGATGATATGCAGCTGCTCCATGCAATGTGCTGGGCAGTCTCTGTTGACGAGAGTCTTCTCGATGAGACAATCGCAAATGCGGCCCTGCTTTCACCGATGCGCCAGGGTAGCTTAAGTCGTGCTTTAAGTTTTAACCGAGACCCGCGGGCGAGCAAAATGGCAAGGCGTGCCATCAATAGATTTCAATCCGAGTATCGGTTCAAGAATCGGCAACACAGCTCACGGGCCGACCAAGACTTCCAGTTTCTTCTTGAGCGTTTAGCCGCGTCCGGCGCTCTCAGGATTGAGTATTTCACTGAGCCAAGCGTGCTGGACGATGAGCCACGTGAACGTCTATTAGCAACACTAACGGGACTCGTTCAAGCACAAGACTTAAGTGCATTATTTATCCTTCATAAGCATGCTTCGACGCTAGGTAATGCAAAATTAATAGAGCAAGCGATATTGGAAGTCGCTGTTGAGACCGGGGTGAAGCTTCATGCCTGGAGTGAAAGCCGATTGTTCTGGGCCAACAGCGTGGCTGTACTTCATCTTGCATTAACGGGAAGAGGTTCCGACGATGTCTTTACCCGTGATGCTCTGCCGAATGCGCCGACAGAGTGGAAGGATAACTCTCAGTTTGAGGCGGGGTTCGGTAGCCTGCTCATACATTCGTTCTTCAGTTCCTTGGCCTTGCATTTTCTTTCCTCGGCAACGGTCTGTATTTTGCCGCCTTTGAATTCGCATGGTAATCCGGAGCTATTGATGTTTCAGTCCGCAATGGAGCGAGCAGGGGAGACCGCAGCAATTCTTCTGAAATCTCAAGGGCGAGTGGATTACGAGTTTATATTTGAGCAGACAAAGCATGTCCCCATCCTTTCTGGGCACGATTATGAAAGCATGGACCGATATCAAGGAGTCAAACGTGCGCTCCATCAAATCGCGATAAGGCTTCAAGTATTTTGTATGGCGCAGAACGCCACCGGTCTGATTTCCCCCCAGTCGATTGCGCGTGCAAAAGAGTGCAAACACTTTTCCGTTGCTCGTCTCATGGCAGACGCGGCGGACGTACACATCCGATTACTTCAGCCAGAATTATTGGGTGATTTGGTTACTTCTGAGCTTTCTAACGTCCAGGCGGCGAATCGAGAAATCGGCGAAACGATTGAGTCCCTAATGGAGCTCGCTCAGCTTTGCCTTATCCAGCGTAGCCGAGACGATGTTCGGAGAATTTGTCACAGCATTTGGGAGCTTGTGCTTGGATATGGAAAGCATAAGGACACTTCGATATTGGAGCTGCTAAATGCCATTGAGCACATGGCGTTTGCAGATAAGGAGTTCGCGACTGAGCAGCTCCTGTCAGTTTCAGGTGTAATTGAGAAGGTCACGACATTTACAGATGGTGATGAGACTCATAATGTTCATCGATACGTTGCTGAAGCGCTTCGGGAAGGTAGTCCGCCGTTTCTCGCGAAAAAATATAGCTACCACCTTGAGCGAGGGGAGTGGTACGAAGCGCAGGAAACGATTCGCGAGGCCTTGAAAAATATTAATCACGAGTCTCCATTCACTGCGGCGTTGGCACGCACAGGGTTGACTGAGAATGAGATGCCTAAGTCTTGGCGAGCGAGCGAAAGTGGAGACGCAGCACATTCCATCTATCTGGCGTCCCTAGATTTCCTTGGCCTCGACGTGACTATCGAAAAGCCTGATACTTACGCGTCTCCCGAGAGTAAGCAGTTTGAGGCGGACTTTAAACAATACCGGCCGTCGGACTTCGCAAAACTCTTGAGAGACATGCGCGACTCGGGACATTACTTCGAGCGCGAAAGTCTCAGGTCCTGGTATCAGTACTGGACGCAAGCTGACCATAGCAACCTGGTGAAATCTCTCCATAAGTATCTGGACCAAGATAACGATTGCGATGCGGAAGTACGTTATGTACTCGACCAATTGTTCGATAGTACCTTGAGTTTGTTTGGCCGTGATAGAGCGTTCTATATCGCCGTCTTGGCGCAAGTAGAAAATGGCGGCTGGTCAAGCTGGGGGATGAGCGAATCGCGTGATGCATCGAGAGCACGACTAAGAAAAGTGGCCGAGATATATCCCGAACGGGCGTTGGAATTCGTCGCCGAGAGCTGCACTAGGCCGAACAAAATGTTTGGAAAAATCGTGGAGCCTAGCTATACGATTCCGGGTGTCAATTTGATTTATTTCCTAGTGCAAGCTAAACAAGTTGATTTGGCGAAGTCGTATTTGGTGAGCATGGTAGGCAGCTTAAGGGATGAGACGCAAATGTTCAGTTTGCCTCGCCCCGCGTGGTCCCTTGCACAACCACTTTCAGATGCCGAGCTTCCATTGCAGCTGTTAATTGCCCGCTTAAAGTCGGGCGTTGCGACGACTCGGTTGTGGGCGATGCAGGAACTCATTGGGCTGTTACAGTCTGAGGATACGCGAAGTATCGTTGAGAGCGTGTTGCAGGCCCATATTCGATTGATTCGCCTCGATACAGAGCTCATTGAGGTTCTAGGGCTACTCTGGGTAGCTCGGATTGAAGGCCTTGAATTTTCTCGGATTCTTGATGTTGGGGAGATAGTTTCAACCTTGAGCGTGGAACTGTGCGACATGTTGGAGCTCACGTACAGTCGGCGCCCAGTTCTCCTCGCTCCACAAGGATATCGCGCTGGTCGTGATTTCTTTAAGGTTGATGGTCTCCCTGAGAGGATTGGCCTTGACTTAGGGCGTCTTCAAGATGCGATTCGGTTTCCCGCGGTATCTCAGGCCAGCTTTGAAGCTGAACGACTTGTAGACACGGTCCGTTACGATAGCAGTGTTCGATTCTTCTTTGGGGCCGAGCGAGGACAGATGAATGGCGCATTACTGACTAATGCGACACAGATTGCGAGGACTGCATATTTGCGCTCTATCTCTGTTGCCCGTGAGTTCACTGGATTCTCCGTAGAGAGGGTGCTAGATTGGAGCAGCTCCGCCATCCCATTTTCTCCTCTATTCATGGGTGTACGTTCCGTTAGACCCAATTTTTGGTTGGCCTTGCGAGAACTGATTTTGCGAAATGAACTATTTGTCTCCGATGAAGTGTTCGGAAAATTCATTGATTCGATAGGTGGCGATGATAAAGTGCTAGGAGCGCTAAAGGTCCCAATATATCGGTCTGAGAATGAGTTCGTGTTACTTGAGATTAGACTCTGTGCATACCAGGCCAACATGAATTTTGAAGAAGTGCTTGCAGAGTTGCCCGCCGATGACGAGCTCAGTCAATTGCTGAGGCCTAGTCTCTTGGGTGATGAGGGGCTTTATTGCTGTGAGCATTCATCTAAGGTTATGGAAAAAGACCGTGCAAGAATGCTTGCGGTCTCATTTATGGTAATCCCTCATGCATACCTGCATCTTGAACTATTTCAGCGAGGTGTCTATCTGCCGATTTCTTATGAATCGGAAGAAGAGTTTTTTGTTGTCCCCGAAGATTTTGGGCTTTCGGTAATTTCTGCTCATGGACACGTTGGTGACATCTCGTACTGGAATACCGAATGGTCGCCTACTTACCCGAGCACGAAAGGACCCGGCTGCGGAACATTGCTGACAATACAACGTGATGCTCTGCATTCGTTGGTTCGTCCGGGTGAACTGTTCGGCTATCGCTGTACGCTCGCGAGGTATCGAAGAGACTACAGCTATAGCGAATTCGAAGAGAGTTCGAGAGATGAGTATTTCTTTAGTTTTGTCTAGGGAGGTTCGGGATTTCGATTTCTCAGTTTGATAATTTATCTGTGCAGGAGACTCTATGCTGACGTACAACGAAGCCTTGGAGCGCTTAGAAGAAGGGGAGCGCCCTTCAGTAATTCTTGGGAATGGTTTTTCCAGAGCGTGGAGGAACGACATCTTCAACTACGCGAACCTGGTCGAAGCAGCAAAATTTGGCGCTCGGGATGAGAACATTCGTTCGTTGTTTCAGCGATTAGAGACGTACGATTTTGAAACCGTTATGAAGTCTCTGGTATCTGCACGCACTGTGCTTGAAAGTTATGGAAATCAAGACGACTTGATTGCTCAAATTCGAGTTGATGAACAGGGGCTCAAGGATGCGCTTATTGCCGCGATAGCGAATACTCATCCAGAAAGACCGCGGGACGTCGCCAATGCTCAGTACGGTGCGGTACAGTCATTCCTACACCGCTACTCTAGCGTGTTCACTTTGAACTATGACCTTTTGCTTTACTGGGCGCGTAACATTGAAGTCGGACACCAATACAGGACTGACGATGGGTTCCGGCGCGAGTCAAAATGGGTCGGTTACGGAACCAAGCAGGACGTTCACTTCCTACATGGTGGCTTACATATTTTCGATAGTCCTGGCGGAGTTAAGAAGCATACCTTCAACGCAGGCGGCGGCATAGTCGACCAAGTGCGCGAGAACCTAAGGGAAGGCCGTTTCCCACTCTTCGTGTCCGAACCCACGTCTGCACGGAAATTGGCTCGGATTGAACATAACCCCTATCTGAACTTCTGCTACCGCGCGTTATCTTCCGTAAATGGGGCGGTATTTGTCTTGGGCCATTCAATTGATGAGAATGACAAGCACGTCTTCGATGCCTTGAGGCGCAGTTCCGCAACTCAGATTTTTGTGAGTTTGTTTGGTGATGAGGACTCTGTTGCAAACGTCCGGTCGAGAGCGAACGCAATGGCGTTCCTATCGGGAGGGAATCGTGAGGTAGATTTCTTTGACGCCGCGACAGCTCCGGTTTGGGAATAGTCAGTACGCATGTTGAATCTTCTTTTAATCCATGGAGACTGAATGAAATGGGACTCGTGAAACAAGATTGGCTTGATTCGCAGGAGCGGGGGTGGGATGCCCCCGAGAAGTGGGTGTGCGTCGATTGCGTTGAGGACCCATACCTTAAGAGCGTTATCGAAGAAAATGTAGAAGCGACCGAGTGCAGCTATTGCAGTAGTTGCGGGCATGAAGAGCTGGCAGCGCCAGTCGAAGTTGTTCTTGAGGCAATCGCTGGAGCTGTTTATTACGGTCATAACGACCCAACGCAAGCTGGCACCCCGTTCGATGAGGGTGAATTCGTCGCACCCTTGAAGAGTACCGTTGATGTTCTTCTTGGTCTTCCCTTGAATTGTAACGATGACCTCTTCGAGGATATCTGTTCGGCGTTCCATAATTCAGACTGGGTTCGCAGTGCTGGCGGACACTGGTCATCCTCTCATCCCCACGAGGTCATGCAGAGTTCATGGGGAGATTTCGTAGGTGCTGTGAAACACCATACGCGATTTCACTTTTATCGGAATTTTGCCGACCATACCTATGAACGAGAGGAGCTTGCGCCATCCGAAGTGTTATTGAAGCTCGGGCGGATGATTGTTGAAGCTCGGCTTTTGAAAGTGGTCCCTGCGGGAACTGCCCTTTATAGGTGCCGTGTCAGAAAGGCTTGCGATAGTTGGCCATTGGATGCAGCTCAGCTCGGGGCACCTCCTCCGGAAAAGGCAAGTGCTGGCCGGATGAATCCAGCAGGCATATCTTATCTATACACCGCCTTTGAAGATGGGACTGCGTTTGCAGAGACCATATCTCATCCCCCATGCAACGTCGTACTCTCAACCTTTGTCATGACTTCGCCCCACACTGTCATTGACTTGAGCAATCTGCCTGCTGTTCCGTCGATTTTTGATGCGGAGCACTATGAATTGAGGGAGTCACTTCTATTCCTTGAGGATTTCACGTCTCAGATATCTCGGCCGGTTACGAAAGATGGGTCGGAGCATATTGACTATGTTCCGTCTCAAGTTGTCTGCGAATACTTTGCACAGGCATTCAGCGCCGAAGATGGCGGCACTCGTGTGCAGGGAATTATTTATCCGAGTGCTGTGCGGCCAAGCGGACGCAATCTCGTTTTCTTTCCTAATCCTACGCTATGGGCTGTTCAATTTTCAGAAGTCAGGCTTCACGAGATAGAACAGCTTGAAATTAAGGATTGGGCGGAGCTGTGTAGTGCATTGAAGCTGTGAGCCGGTGGGCGAGACTAGCAATGACCTCAATCCTGGGTTGAAAGGCCGCGATATCCGCGAAGCGTTCAACGAGCAGAATTACCATTTGCTGTTGGTGGCCAACAAGTTCCAGACTGGCTTTGACCAGCCGCTGTTGTGCGGCATGTATGGGGACAAGAAGCTGGGCTGTATCCAGGCGGTACAGACGCTGTCCCGCTTGAATCGCGCAGCGCCAGGCAATGATACCCTGGGCGGAGTTATGCCATGACCACCTAAGTCGGTGCGCCGACTTAGGTGAATCAGTTGGGGACGGCGGCGCGCACTTGCAAATCGGCGACTTGGTGGTCAAAATTGCGCGCCATTATCCCTACCTATTTTTGCAGCGGCTAGCTGCCGCTCCTCAGAGGTTGCCACACAACGTAGACGCCAAGTAGCTTGGCACCCATCAGCGCCCTGAGCTGCTGCTCGACCAAGTTGGGCCCGCAAATGATGTCCACGGTGCCGGACTAACCTTCAATGGTCACAGATATCACACCCTGGGCAGTTTCCGGGCGCTGGTGAACCGTGACAATGCCGCCACCACGCGCGAAGTCTTCCATTGTCAAACTGGTTCAATATTTCAGCGGGAAGGAATTTCATTGCGAGCCTCTGGTCTAAGAGTGCAAGCGGATGTCCAACGGTAAGTACGTCGAATAGCAGTGAGGCGCAGTTGTACGAACAGGTACGCTCCCGACTCCTTTTCCGCGACGGCCCGCCCGACTGGTATGAGCGTCCGCTGGTATGCCATTCTGTTGTGTTTCGAACGGATTTCTGAACTGGACAGCCGGCACGCCGACGCTTATGCTTGCAGCATTCCCAGACTATGCCAACTGGCTCCGATGGGCACCCTTGATTCGACCATGGAGATTTCTTTCACTGTGAACGCATTGGAACTGACTGAGCTCGTACCTCTTGGCGGGAAGCTGACTGCATGTGAAGCAGGCTATGAACTGTCATTCTATTTTCCCGGTCCAGACCTGCGTTACAACGGTACTTTTCTCAAAATTAACGATGTGCTGCTCCCACAGTATATTACAGCCTGGGAAGTGAACTGGCGCAACTACCAGTTTATGCGCAGAAACCTACCTTCGAGTACCTTTACGAGTGAAGGCGAGCTTGGAATGAAAATTGATGCCAGCGGTGTAGGGCTCTACAAGCTGAGAATTACTACGGACGACGAGCTTGCTACCATGCTCAGCGTGTTCCAGAACGCGCTGGCTCGTGGTAAGGAACTTCAGAGCGATATCTGCAACCGGGTGGGGCGCCCACTCATGCCAGTCGACCGCAAGCTCGCATTATTTGCTCAGTTCAAGGCCGGGGACTCCTTGGGCCGCAGCACCAATCCAGCGGTAGTCTTTGAGCTAGCGACGGCATTGGCGCTGGTACGCTCGAAATTCCGATTTGAAATCAACAGCTGCCGGCATCACGTCCGGCACTGGTTCGGGAACGCTGCGGCCGAAGAGTTCATGAGCGACGTCAGGCGGCACGGACTGGATGTGTTCTGTGAACAAGCAGATTTCATCATTACTTGGCGTGGACGGAGCTAAACGTTTCGAATGAGAATTGCCGTGCGGATATGTGACTCATAGGCTGCACCGAATGCGCTTGGAACCCATTCCAAATTGACTCGGTCAGACTGCCAGTTACTTCGATTTAGTCTTGCTCAACCAGCTAACTACCGCGCCAACACCCGCCCGACAAACTCGCTTCCACCCCGGCTGGTCGCAATCAACGCCCGGACATCCGCTTTGACCACAGTCTCATCCACGCCCGCAGCAGCGTCCGCCGCCATCACGGTCGTGTACCCGCCGCATGGATTCGAGGACATCGACTTGGCGCGGCAATGGGTGCTGACATTCGTCACCTGGTACAACGGCGAGCAGTTGCATAGCGGCCTATACTTCGTGACACCAGAACAGCGCCACAGCGGCGTAGCCGACGCCGTTCTGCGGCAGCGGCGGGAAGTCTACGCACAGGCGCGGGAGCGCCATCCGTTGCGGTGGGAACGGCCGCCACGCGCGTGGCAGGTAGCCGACGAGGTTTGGCTTAACCCGCCGTCCAAACTTGACCAGCGCCACGCCACATGACCTGCTGAGGAAAGGACAAAATAGACGCATTCTAAAATAGATTTATGCGACAACTATCTTGACGTGTACCGAGGCCTTCGCGCCCCAAACTCTGTCATGCCAAGACTTGTGCCGGTACTCAGATTTCGCAATCAGCTCGAGCAGCTCATCGAATAGACCTGCAGAAAACAGCGCGCTCAGGCCGGTACCTGTGGTCGACACAGATTTAATGAATCTCGTCAAGTGGCGGAGGTCGGGGGCATGTTGAAAAGTGCGGTTTGGGGGCGTGGTTATATGAAAGAAGCAGTCAATATTTTGGTGTTCTACGCAAGCTGTTTAAGAACTTAGGATTTCGGAGTGGCAGCCCGGAGTTGTGGAGACTAGGGCTGAAGTCTCAAAGCTGACGCGAACGTCTGCTTTGGGGCGCTTCCTGCCTGTGGTGGCCACCGCTGGATTTCCAACCGGCCAACCTGCTATGCTGAGCCGCACGGCCCGGTTCGGCTTAGAGCTGACTCACTTTGAAAGGTTGAATCATGATTAAAGCTGTAGTTAAGTTTTGGGGTGCCACGCAAGATGAATACGGAATGCCCATCCCGTATCATAGTTACCTCGTCGTTGCTTCACCCTGGCATAGCGCAAACGATGGGGTTGCATCTGTAGTACCACTTTCAGCAGGAGCCCCACTTTCGAAACTTCATTACCCCGTTCTGAAGGGAGGTGAGCGAGCCTCATTTGATGCTGCTCTCATAGCACTCAAGAGTGAACCGCAGAATGAGGGGCTTACCTTTCACGTACATGAAGACTTACAGAACCCATCAGAGGAGTAAATATGACTTATGAAACATTTACGGGCAAGCAGGAAGTAACTGCCGTTGATATTCAAACAATGGCTAGTATGACCATGACGGACTACAAGGAATACCTTAGAAACGGCTTGCTCTACGTAGACCATCATGATGTGTTGCGCTCCGAGCCGGCAGGTTACCCACTGGCGACAAGCAAAGCGCAACTCAAAGCGCTGTTGGCGTACATCAAGGAGCTTGAACCAAAGATTGGCAGCTCGGAGTAGCGAGGTCGCCGCCCTTCCAGAGCCTCTATCACTTCAAACGTTAGGTACAACACAGGCATTCGAACATCGGCTTGGATGCATTAGAGGACTTCACGTAGGTAAGGCAAAGAAGACTGCACCCTAACCCCAAAGTAAAAATGACGAAGCCGCCTGAGTGCGGCTTTCGTTTAGCTTGCGCCTGCTTGGTACGGATGTGGTCGTACTATCATCGCCATGTGCTCCTGTTATGAAGCAAGTCAGGGGGACGCAGATGGCGGAACCTGCCATCCAACCAGTTCCGCAGTTCGGCGCATTACCCACTTGGCCTCTGGCTCGGTTACCCAGCCCGTTGCAATCAGCCGCGGCAAATACTGGTCGAGAATCTCAGTCTCCGACATGTGTGAGCGTTTCCCAGCCTTGGAGTCAAGGGACGATACGGCGAGTTGTTGCGCAAGGTCTTCGCAGTTGTTCCAGCGCTCGAGTAGTTCCGGCGGCGAGCAGCCAGGGCTGTAGAACCGGCCTTGGTACCGATTCATGGAGAATTTAGGCTGGGCGCCTGAAACGGCGCCTAGGTTGCTTGGACGTGGGAAATCTAATGGCAGCGCAGCAAAGAGTGCCGCTTCCGATTCGTCTTGCGGCTCATTGCCGAGTTCAATATTCATAGTGCCTTTTGCATCGATATTAGCCTCTCGCCATGATACTCCAGCGTTGACTTGTCGGCCTAGAAGGCGGAGATGAATACAAGCAATGGCCAAGTCCGGCGAGACTTCTGAGTACGGTGCCTTCATGAACGACATTGGTCTGAACTGGCGGAACTCGCATCACCATGGGCTTACAGGAGAAATATTGGGTCAAATTTCTACCAACATCTACGAGCGATACATATTTGTTCCTGCGGGTACTTGTCGTGAACAAGGCCTCGAAGCGCCCCAGCGAACCATTCTTCCAACTGGGCCGCGACTATGGGGCCTATGACCCAAAAAAACAGTCGGACGCCGTGTTCTTTGAGATGATGAAAGCCAAGGTGTTCGCGAGTGCTAAACGTCCCGCAGTATGGGCATGGCACGACTAGCGCGGGGCTTAGCTATCGCGATGAACGTGGGGCCGTCTCTTTTTTGACAATCGCCGGGCCTTCTACGGCTTGTCGACAGGCCTCACCACATGAAGGCCAACAACCTCGTTGTGACTACGGTCGGCACGACTTTTGATTCGTTTGATTTCGGCCGCCTTGTCGTGGTACTCGTTCTCGAGTTTCTGCATGCGGTTTAGCATAGCTGCCTGCTCTGATATGGAGACCCTTAGGCGCTGTTCTAAGATACGGTTGATTTGCTTCAAGTCCTCGTTGATTGCACGCATGTCGGTAGGCACGCGTACAGGAAGCTGGTCAGCGGCAGCGTCTTTTTCACAAATCGCTTGACGCACATTTCGATAGCGACATTTATCATAGCCAATCAACGTACGTGAGACCCCTGCCTCTATAGACACCGTTGTAGGATTCGACACTGAAAGCCTCAGTCCTGCTGTTACGCTCTTGCACACCGACGACCTTCAGTTTCATGCCACTAAACCCATGACTTGTCCTCGTCTCATGCCGTGGGATACATCAAAGGGAGTGGCGACGGTTGCTAAAAAATATGAGGGGTACCATTACTGCGATGGCTGCACATGGTACCCACGCTGAGCAAAATACCTTAGGGCTCATTTCAATTTATGGTCAAACTATTAATTTTAAAATCTCGCTATGAATTTGCAGATTCATTATCGAACTTTCGGGTACTATTTAAATAGTTAAAATAATTTGTCAACGAAAAAAATGGCTGCAATAGATTTCGGAAAAATTCGCACTGCCCCGACTGGCCCGCGAGATGCTTTTGAGGATTTGGCCTGTATTTTGTTTAGAAAAACAGCTTGCGTAGCTATGAATTCTGAATATGTTCGGGTACGAGGCTCCGGCGGTGACGGTGGTGTAGAAGCTATACTTATCGAGCCAACAGGAGTGAAGTTTGGTATCCAGGCGAAGTATTTCTTTAAGCTGGGTACGTCAGAGCTTGGGCAAATCAAGGTATCGTTCCAAACGGCTATTATTAACCACCCCCAGCTGGCCGAATTCCACGTCTACATCCCATTTGACCTCACCAACGTAGTGGCCGGTGGCAGGCGAGGAACCAGCGAGCGCAGGAAATTTGACGATTGGAAGGCCGAGGTCGAGTACGAGCGGTTAGAGTTAGGTTCGCCTATCAAAGTTGTTTTGTGCTCTGCGGCAGACATCAACCAGAAGATTTTGGAACTGGATACAGACGGCGGGTTACGCCGCTACTGGTTTGATGCGGACACGCTCACTGAAGATGTGATTCGTCGAGGCCTCTCCATTTCGGAAGCGAAGGCTGGCCCCCGGTTTACTTCGGCCCTTGATGTTGTCACGAATGCGTACAAGATGCTCGACATCTTTGGCGGTACCGCTGATATCTATGATTTGCTCGACAGCGATTACGTGCCATTAGTTCGCGAGTTTATCCGGGAGCTCCCAGGGACAGCTGAGAGTCCATACGCCTGCTTAGTCGAGGAAGAAGGCACTTTGCTCAAGGGGCTTGGTGATTTGGCCGATATGTTCGAGGCCGTTCACTTCCGCCCTTCCGACCTAAGCCTTGCTGCGGCAGCAACATCGGCCATCGGTCGCGTACTGCCATTGCTGCGCCTGGCGGAAAGTGTCCAGCTTAAGAAGCTGCAAGACGCCCACGGTGCAAATGCAGACAATGTGCGATTCCGGCAATTTCAGGCGGAGCACATGGTAGCTTTCCCGGCTGGCGATTTAGATTCAACCAGAAATACGATAAGGCTTTTGAAACAGCTTTCGGGCTTTTTGGAGTCCGCGATGTTCCGCGTTGGCGGCGCGAACACTTTGTTGATGGTAGGTCCAGCAGGTATCGGAAAAACACATTCACTAGTCAGTGCTGCTAAGCGGCGGTTGAAAGTGCATGCGTTATCAGCAGTTCTATTCGGGGACGACTTTGCTAGTGAGGAACCATGGCGTACCATTGCCGGCCAGCTGGGGTTCGGCGCAGGCGTTGGCCGTGATGAGCTTTACGGAGTCATGCAGGCGGCGGCTGAGCACACCGGCTTTCCCTTCCTAGTGGTGATTGACGCTTTGAACGAGAGCCCAAATCTGCAGAAATGGAAAACCCTGCTACGTGGCCTCATTGCTGAAATGAAGCCGTTCTCCGGTATTCGACTGATTGTGTCCACCAGAGACACGTATCGTTCACTTGTTGTGGATACAGAATTCCCAGGATTTGCATTCGAAAATACCGGATTTGTGGGAAAAGAGATTCAGGCACTCCAAGCTTTCTGCGAGTACTACGGAATTACGTCGGAGATTACGCCAATCTTTGCGGACGAACTCACCAACCCGTTGTTTTTGCAGCTCGCGTGCAAAACTTTCCGTGAAAGCGACGCGCAGCGTCTTGATTTTTCCTTGCCAGGTTTCGTCAGCCTCATAGAAAGCTATTTTGGCATTTGTGACAAGGAGCTGCGAACAAAGCTTGGCTACGCTAACCCTAAAAATTTGGTTCGCGCCGCTCTCACCTGCATCGTGGATTTATGCCAGGAGGAACACAGTCCGTCGCTAACTTGGGAGGCGGCAAATGCTGCTATTCGCCCTACATTGGATAACGAAGTTAAGTCCCAAGAGTTTTTGGAGGGGCTGCGTCAGGCCGGACTTCTCATCATCGTTCCTAGCTCGAATGAGTCCGTCGAAGAATACGTTGTTCGGATTGGATTCCAGCGGTTTAGCGATGTTTTACTGGCGCTTGCAATTGCCGAACGCTCAGCCACCTCCGGCACCCTCAGTGGCGAAGCATTGAGTTCTGCCATCAATAAATTTGGCGATGCTGACATGGGCGTTCTTGAAGCAATAGCCTGCGTATTGCCAGACAGGTTTGGCGTCGAATTACCAAATATCGAAACCAAATTTACGGAAGCGCAACTGCTGGAAGCTTTTGTGAACTCTCTCCCGTGGCGTTCTCGTGACGGGCTCACCGCTGAGACCGAGCGTTGTGTGTTGGCTGCTCTAATGAGTGTACCGGACCTTTGGAAGTTAGTTTATCCGACACTTTTTAAGATAAGCCTGATACCCAATCACCAATTGAACGCGAACTATCTGCAGAAGTTTTTCGTACAAGATTCGCTGACGCAGCGTGACCCGTACTTGTCCTTGTTTGCACGAGAAAGCTTCGTAGGAAAAGGGGTGATTTATTCGGTTCTTAAATGTGCACAGTCCGCAGATATTGGTCGGTTTCCTGACGCCAGCTTGGACCTCCTCGCAACCGTACTCGCCTGGCTAACCTCGGCGAGTGACCGCCGCGTTCGTGACCGGAGTATCAAGGGGCTGACGCGCTTAATCTATCACAAGCCCGCGCTGGCGCAGCCTCTGCTGGACCGCATGAAGAACTGCCGAGACGGTTATATATTTGAAGGGCTCACTATGGCAGTTTATGGTGCTCGACTGCTTTCTCGCGGCAGCGATAGTGATGGCGCATTTTTGTCTGCGTTGGACACGCTCATCCAACCGGAATACGACACGCCCGATATCGTTGTGAGAGACTGCGTAAGATTGCTAGCCAAAAGCCTGCCACTCGACTCTGACGAGAAGCTCGCATTGGCGGTGGCCACATATCCACGTCCCGTGGCGCTACCTTCGAACTGGCCGGTTCTGAAGGACTTGGAGGAGTTCCTGAATAATGCTGAAATTCCGCCAAATCTCAAGATGCGTCCGACGGGAATGTATGTCGACTTTTCTCAGTATCAAGTCCGAAGCCTTGTCGAACAATTTGACCTTAAGGCTGCGGGCATTTCGTATGAAAATATTTTATCTTGGTTCATGCTGGAGCTGGTTAAATTGGGGTATGCAAGAACGCAGAACGTAATCGCCCATGACCACATGCTTCTGGGCGAATTTGGAGATGGGCGCGGAAAGCCGGCCTACGCTGAAACGTTGGGTAAGAAATACTATTGGATTGCGCTTCATCGTCTGGTCGGAATGTTGCAAGACAACGTTCCGCCGGCAAAAAATTATGACGGTTCTCCTAAAAAAATTGCCTATTACTCGCAGGATGTGCGGAAACTTGACCCCACCGATTTGAGAGCGTTTGGTTTAGAACGCGATTACGACTGGTCCTTGCTTGGTGACTCCCGGTATCCGTTCGAAGTGCAGCCCGAGGACGATAGCGTGTGGGTGAAGGGGGCTGGTGATGTCACTCCTATGGCCGAGTGCGTGTTCAGACGCGACGATTTAGGCACTGAGTGGTTTCTGCTCAATTTTTACGCGGCGAATAGGGAAGAAGCAGAAGGGATACGCACGAGTAAGAAGGGTTACAGAAGGGTGGTGTGTAGCATTGCTTCGATTTTTACGGACCGTAATGAATCCTGTCTCTCAGAGAAGGAATCGGACACACTCAGTCGTGCCTTTCAGTCGCAAGGAACTGAGTATAAAGGCTTTTTAGCGGAATATCCGCGTTCTGATTTTTATGTAACTAGAGAAGCGACCGGAGAGTTTAGTTCAACGTATTCAACTTATGATAAGCCAGTGAGAACATACGGACTTTCCACGTTGCGGTTACTACGTGGAAGCGAATGGGAATACGATTCGTCGAGCGATGAAGATATCTCCTCTCTAAGTGTTCCGGCTCCTGACATCGTCAAAGCGTGTAACCTCTCATGGGATGGGCATTCTGGATGGCTTAACGCCGAGGGTCAGCTCGTTGGTTTGAGTCTAGAAGACCCATCCAGGTCCGGATTCTTTATGCGGCGAGATGCTCTTGATAATTATTTGAACCTAACGAATAAGGCGATATATTTTCAGCAATGTATTTTCCGTTCGCGCATTAATGGATTTTCCGGCGGTGGGCATCAGTCCGATACATGGGAATATGCAAGCTACGACGGTGACTTAAAATTTTTATTTAAAGATGTAAAATTTTACCCTGACTAAAATAGATTCGTCTTGCGGCTCATCGCCGAGTTCAATATTCATAGTGCCTTTTGCATCGATATTAGCCTATCACTATCATACTCCAGCGTCGAGTTCTCGGCCTAGAAGGCGGTGATGAATATCCTCGAGTGGTAAGTTTGGGTTGCGGATTCAATCGGCCAACGCAACACACAGTTCAAACCGTTGAGCCGGTAATCTAGTGTCTTCTTGGGGGCGGTCGTTTAGTGGTTTAGTTCTTCTCGTGGTTGGCCAAGCTAAGCTGGTGGCACACTTCACTTGGGCATTAAAACCATAGGTGGGCTCACAGCGATAGAAAGTGAATATGTGGAAAACTCGCAGGTATATCGGCCATTCGTTCGGCATTACCGATGGACTGGTTTGGCCTATTCAACTATGGAACTGGACTTGTCATCCAAGGCGGCGCCCAACCCGAAGCTGCGCAGGCTGACTCGCCGATGCCCGCGCGGTTGGCAGTCGCGGTGGCGCACTTCCCACGACCGGCCTAGTTGCCCGGCAAACCGCCGGCAATGCATCCAATGATTGCTGCTCCGTTATATGGTGCTTAAACCTGCTTGTTCCATCACGTTTGGCGAGAACGTTCAGCTTAAAAAAGTTCACGTTGCTTGACAACAGGTAACTTCGGTGCCGGCTCTCCATACATCAGGTCGGCCGGATACGGCTGAAGATATGTCCTCGCGCGTTCTGTGTCTTTGCAGCCAAGCCACTCGTCGTATTCGCTGGTTGGGACAATGACTAACGAACGCTTCTCCTCGCCTGGTCGGTGGAAGCGGCTCATGAAGGGATGGTCGTCGGCGTTAACGGTCAGCTGGGTGAACGAAAATGTTCGCTGCCCTTCCTCCTCGACCCATTCCCGGTAGAGGCCGGCGACGGCAAATGGTTCGCCGGTGGCCATTCCGATAGACCAGCGCACATGCGTTGGTTGTTCCCAGTTTGGTTCGAAGAAGCGGACCATTGGGACGAGGCAAAGTTGAGACTTTGCCCAAGCCGACTTGTACGTCCTCAACTGGCCAACGGTCTCGGCACGGGCATTCATCGTCGTGAGGCGCTGGCCGGGTGGCATATGTCGCTTCGAGACGAACCCGTATGTGCCAGTCAGACCTCTGCGATTGCCGGCTTCGTCATGAACGATGATTGGACCAACGTAGTCCTGGTAGAGCTCATCATGCCAATCGTCGCTGTCCTCCATTGACGTGCGGAAGAAGTCAAAGGCCAGTTGCCGTGAAACAGTCACGTAGTTGACGCACATGGTGTTCTCCGAGTTGAATGCATATGTTCGACTTTATCCGGCATTCTGGCCGGAGTGGCACCTGTCGTTTGAGCTTACATGCTCACATTTCTTGGCGGAAAAGATTGAGCATGTTAGTCCTGGGATAACGTACAATTGGCCGCGGTCGGCCAGAAGCGGAACTTCTTTAGACCACGAAAATGGGGTTCCGATTTACTGTAAATCTGGAATGGAAGGAACAGCTTGAGGAATCTAAATGACCATTTCTTCGAAAAAGAATTCTAAACGTGTTGAGCCTCTAAGGCTTATTGAGCAGCAACTAGAGCTAGTTAGCAAAGACGACATCGACGCACTCCCGAAAGGTATGCGTGGAATATATGTTCTCTACTGTACTCAGGCGTCCGAGAATCCGAAGAAGCCGCATCGAAATGTTGTGTATGTTGGAATGTCTGCTAGTGGCATAAAGGGACGGCTTCGAGCCCATAGAAGGCAAAAAGGTGAGTTGTGGGACACGTGTTCTGTCTTCGCTGTTTGGCCAAATATTAGAGAGGAGGAAATTCGTGAGCTTGAAGGGATACTTCGCCACATTTTCCGCTTCGACCCAAACGCGCAACAGTTAAACACTCAAGGACGATACCAAAAATTGGCAAGAACTAAGAAAATTGAAATAAGCGATGCATTTCGCAAGCAGGTGGAGTACTTGCCCAAGGACGATGCAGTACCAGACTCCGGAAAATAAAACCCATAAGCAGATAGTTGCGGCAAAGCACTATCGGCAGCATCCGTCCAGAAGCAGCCGTTCTAGCAATTGCCCAGCATGATGCGCATCATGACGGGCAATCTAACCGCTGAGCTGGGATAGTAAATTTTAGGAAAACATGAATTACACCACTGAGGCAATGAGGGAGGAACGGAGAGTAAAGCTCAAGGAAAATAAGCCAAGGTATAAATTTCTGTCAATGAGGTATCTCCGAAGTCTAAGCCAGAAGAAGATATGGATGTCCGACCCAAAGAGTTTCAAGGACCCATTTGACGTGAATTGCAATATCAAAGATTTAACTTTTCAGGGGCAATTTTCCGATGAAGCAAGGCTGCGTAAAGCTTTTTCAGAAATCTTTTTGGATAATTCAGAAGTCGCTAATCATTGGTTCTATGACGACTGCTTTACCCAGACTTTAAAAGACTGGATTGCAGGTCATACATCGCAAAAAACAGTTATCGAGGATTTCAAACGCCGCTCTTCGGCCTTTGGTGTGGCGTGCTTTGCTCAGGACTGGGATGTTCCTTTGATGTGGTCGCACTACGCTAGTAGTCATAAAGCATTCTGCGTAGAGTACGCCGTCAACCCTTTGAACTTCGCCAACGCCAAGGAGAATTTGACTATGGCGCAGTACAATGTACGGTACGCTACAGATGTTCCTGCCGCTTGCCTCAGCGAGCTACTTTTCACTCCTCATCAGGTCCTAGCGAACATTATTGCAGTGAAACATGCGGATTGGTCGTACGAGAAAGAATGGCGCCTAGTACATTTCACCGATAAGGCAAAGTTTGTCCCAATGCCCAAGCATATGCAAATTTCTGCTTTGATAGTTGGGCTAAGATTTGATATGACGGGAATTGAGGCCGTAATTTCAAAGGCGGCAAGATTGAAGGTACCTGTTTACAAAATGACCCGTGACCATAGCCAAATGCTGTTGCAACCCGTTTAGCACGAAACTCAAGTTGCGCCTACTGAAATCGCTTTAGAGTGGGCTTGTGCCGATATTGGTTTGGGACAGCAGCGGCGAGCCGCCGAATGCCATCTTTGGATGGATTCTTCCGCAAGTCGCATTCAATGAAAATTCCGAGACTTTGTGTCCAGCTCCCCGAGCATGTGGCTCAGGTCCGCAAGCCTCTTGGCAACCAGGTGCCGTACGTTGCGCTCGCACTGCCACACGCCATAAACTCCCAGTAGCTTGGCGCCCATCAATTCCTTGCGCTGCTGCTCCACCAGGTTGGGCCAGCAAATGACGGTCACCGTACCGGATTCATCTTCAATGGTCACGAATATCACACCTTTGGCGGTCTCCGGCCGCTGGCGAACCGTGACGATGCCGCAACCTCGGGCGAGCCTGCCATTGTCAAACTGGTTCAAGATTTCCGCAGGTAGGAACTTCATTGCAGCGAGTCGCGGGCGCAGGAGTGCAAGCGGGTGAACTATGCGCGCGAGCACTTGAAAAACGGCATGATGCACTTTGCCAAGGGACTTCGAGGCCCAGATAGTCTGCTCAAGGTGCGATACCTTCCAAACGGTCGAATTGACTTTCTCAGCGTCGATGAAATGGCACGATTGACCGCAAACCAGACGCATCAGATGCGTAACGTGGACTTCGGGCGAATGCTTTCGGAAGACACAGTCTATGCCAATCACGCCGATGAATTCCCCAAAGACTCGGTTGGCGAGTACTTCCCACATAAAGAGGGCGGCACCGGTGACAAGCAGAAGATGCGGGCAATGAAACGGAAGAAGAAGGCGACCCAAGCGTCGAAGAAACGGAACCGTCGTTAGATTCACCGCGAACCATCGGTGGCTCCGCAGTAGCATCTGAATAATTCGACGCCATTTCCCCGTCTCCGCTGTTCAGCCGACGATTAAGGCAACAGGCGAGTGGTCTTACCGTCACCTTCCAGTTGCGCGCGTCGTACAATATCTTCTTGGTATTCGTGTCTTCCGCTACCGCCGCAGAGAGGACGTCTACCTAGAAGAGCTCGAGAGGTCCGACGGAACAGCGAGATTTCGACTTCTTGTCCTTGTTAGCACTCCGATAATAGGTTCGCTAGGCCCTCGGGCCATCTTCGATACTTACGCTCCGGCCTGTCGTAATATAGGTTTCGTCTGCGCGCTGGCTTCGCTAAAGCGGTCGTCATGCGGAGCGCGCCCGACGGGGTGACTGCGCCGATTATGAGTGTCCGCCAGCGCCGCAAACGATGCGCTTGGTCCGCCATGTCGCGTCAACCGGCAAGGTGCGTGTCCTGGTGACCAATCTGCTCAATGCCGCATTCTTCCCGGCCACCGTATTCGGCGACTTGTACTACCGCCGCTGGCCCATCGAGGAGCCTTAAGGGCCTAAAGCACCGTCTCAACCTGGAGCATTTCACCGGCCTGTTCCAGCTGGCGGTCCTGCAGGACTTCGCCGCAAAAGTCGTTTGCGACAACCTGCAAGCACTGACCGGGCGGCTTCACACGCTAAAGCCTAAGAGTTTAGCTTTTTGCCCCAGTAACGTTGGTCGAAGAAAAGACCACCGGTTAAGATTGGTTAGCCCTCCATGACCGGATACATGAATCAGGCCAGTGGCAGTCCACGCAGCGAAACGAAGCTCCTGCAACACCAGGGTTTTCGGTAGTCTACAACTTCAAATCGGCCGTAATAATTTGCGCACTCCGAGTCTATTCAATCCTGCGACGAACACCCGTCGCTTAAACTGGTCGAGCGTTAGGATGATTTGGGGACCGAAATTTCCAAGACGTGTCCGATGGAAGTCCCAAGTCGAGTTCACCAGAAAGGAGTCTGCTTGACCTCCGAGTTCATGTATGCGACGAGCAGTTCGGCGATGCCTCTTGCGCGCTTGAAGGGCAACGCATGCCGCTAAAACTGACCGCAAGTCATCGAAATCCACGTTCAGCGCAACGCACATTGCACCCCAGTACCTAATAAAAATCAGGTTGTGTTTTTCTATGCAGTCATCGTTGGAGAACTGGACCTCAAGCCTAAGGAGGCTGTAGGAAAGCTGTTCATTTCGGGACATCCAAAAGGTGTGAACGGAGCCGATTTGAGCGTCGTCGACGAGTATCCCATTCGCCCCAGTCAATGCATCAAGTATTGGTTTCGTAATGTTGTCGATGTCGCCAACCTTGTCTGTCTCCTGGCGCTCGACGCCATGCAGATACCAAGCGAACTCAATCTGAACGCTACCGGAGATAAGCCATTTGAAACGCGAAAGCTCAACATGGATGGCATCGACGAGTTCCCGTTTACGCACTCCCTGAGACTGAACGCTTACGATTTCATCGAACTGAAGCTCCAGAGTGACCGACGCAGTCGCAAGTTCCTCAACGAGGTATTGATTATCTTGGTCGCAGTTGGAGGTTCTAATAGAAATGGAAACCATGATGGCAATGCGTCTTCACTTTGAGTTTTTTAATACATAGAATAAGCCGACCAAGGCGACGACGCCCAAAGCTGTGTGAGCCACTTGCGAGCTGCTGGATTTGCCGTGCATCGCACGATTTACGAAACTTTCGCAGTTGTTGACCACCAAATCGTAGGTTGACTCGGCTTGCCGTAATTCTGCAATTGCACGTTGTGCCACCTGCACGTTGTTGTTCGGCCCGTTGTTCGGTTCAAGGCGTATGGTTCCATTAGGTGCGTATCGGTTATGGAAATGCATGTAGGTTGTAACCTGGTAACCGCTGTCCATCAGTTCCGCTATGTATACTTCACCGTCGAAGGTACTTCTGCCCAAGACAACCGCGTGATGTTTTGGGCCATCCATACCTAATTCTTTTGTAATGGCGCCGACAAGCCGGCAGCCAGTGACGTCAATTTGTTGAAGGTGCATGAATTGGTTTACGTTTCACGAAAAGCGAGGTTATATTGTAATTCCAACTCCGAAAAAAGCCTTCAGAATTGAGGGCGTTGTCGGATTATGTTAGCACAATCGCTATTTGTAATCTGTGTCAGGTGGGGTACCCTGACTTTTCGGACACTCTGGTTTGGTAAACTTCACCAACTGGAGAACATATGACACGCTCAACAACATACACACCGGAGCTTCGGAAAGTAGCTTACTGCCAATTACGTTTGCCATGTCCCGATGTATCCCGTCCCGCAAGTCAAAGACTTTGGTGATTTCCGGGGTGGGGACCCATTGGGGCGTCATCTATTAGATTGCCGAGGGCTAGCTTGCCTTCCAGGTTGCCCAGTTCGCTTGAATCCATGTCGTAGCATCTACCCGCATGACTTTGTCGCACGCGTGAAGCATATCCTCGATTTTGTCGCCACTTGCTGGTTTCACCAGCGAATGCTTTGCAGCGTATGCATTGATGAAATCGACTACCTCATATCCTTCTTTACGACTGACTCGCCCCGAATCGGCTTTGCCTGTGATGTTCGGGTTATCACCAGGCGAAGCAATCCAAGTGTAGGGATATGCAGCCCGCTTTGTAAGGCTAGTTTTCGTTACGAGACTCATAAGTACTTTCTTTGGTTAGGGAAAACGTGTTCAACAAGTATCGCATCTTTTCCTAGACATTACGAAATTTTTGCAAATAGAAAATACGACTACCGACATTGCTCGTAATTAAGTAGTATTGGCCATAGCCGAGCGGCTCCTAGAGTGACTGGAAAAAAGTCGCCTCTGAGGGGCAACGATTGTGTATTGTATTTACTATGAAATCACTTAAAAGGAAAACACTAATGCAGCAGATATCAGAATTTGATAAATTTTCCGACATTGATGAAGGACGTCGGCGAGATGAGTATTTCAACCCAGCTCCAGAAGCTTGTGACTACTGCGGCAAGCCACTAGATGACGAGAAATATTTTGTTGACGGCAAAGAACGTGACTCTGTTCAGTGGGGTTGTATGTGCACAGATTGCTGTGCTAGTCGGGGGGAAGGGGTCGCATACGGGAAGGGGCAACTCTATCTCAATCAAAAGAATGGTCGATGGCTGCTGGTGGGGGGATTCCCAGACGAGACGGAGTTGTAACGACAGCTTGCCGGGCTTCCAGAGGCCCGGATATAGAGCCATTTAACAGTGCATACACTACGCCTACACCGATTTGCCTTCGGGCGATGGTAAAGAGCGATAATTCCTAGTGCCTGTTCAGTCTGTAGGATGGGTATGAAAATCCTTTAAAAATCAAAGATTTAAATTTTATGAAATGTGCATAAATCTTCCGAAAAGTCATATTCGCTTGTAAAATCCAATATGCATCGTCGATGGTTGGCACAAGCAAACGTTGTGAAGTTGCTAGCATCATTTCACGGTTACAGCGCCGATTGGCGCGCAAGCATCTGCCTTATAGACTCACCACCGCGACGACTTTCCGCCACTACCGACCGGACATACGACTTAACTAAGTGCTCATCCTGGCCGCCGCCATAACGGCAGCATACGCGTCCAACACGTCGGCGCCGGCGATATCGTAGCCCCATCCATTGGCGATACCAGGTAACGCCGTCATGCCGGCTGCTAGCGCAAAGTCCGGCCTCTCGACCGCGAAGTCCCTGGCAGCACGAATGAGCGTCCGTGGGTCTGACGGGCTCTTGTTCGCCAGCTCGATGGCGAGCTCGAAGAAGCCCGCATCCTTGGCCGCAGCAAACCACTTCCCCTCCTGACCAGGCTGGCTCGCAACCAAGTCACGCAGAATGGTCTCCCCTGGCCCGCCCTGGTTTTTCTTCACGATGACCTTGAATGTCGCCAGATTGGTTGTCCACGTAGCGCGAGGTTCGTCCCAGTGTCCTCCTGAGTGGAAGTGGGCAAGCAGCACATTACCCTTCCTGATGAACCGCCCGTTTGAGGGGCGCAATAGCGACGGCGTGGGAAAGGATGGAAAGGCCGGCGCTGGAACCCTTGTCGGTATCGAAAAGGCCCAAACGCTTTTGGGGCGTACGTGCAGATGTGGATGCCGGGTTGGCTTCCGGCGCGCGAGTCCGTCCTGCGGAAGGACATCCTCGCCTGCGATGGAAGAGCGAGGGTGGGTAAATCACGTGTTGTGCAGCATTTGCGTTTCCACCGCCGCGTAAGGTTCCCCTAGCAATCGCAATGAGCCAAAAGTTTCCGCGCGTGGAAAATGGGGAGAATTTATGGCAATAAATGCAATAGAATGATATGCAGCCTTTGGCCCCAACCTTGGAGAAATAATGAAACTGCTCGCATTAATTATTGCTTTGCTCGCGCTAGTACCGCGAATTTCCGAGGGTCAGGTAATGGGGCCGCAGTATCTGGTCCAAGTCGGTGGATTAGCTATGAGCTGCAAGGCGAATTCTGGAGTGCAGGTCGCTATCTATGTCGACTATTCATTGGACAACATCGGTGTTGCGAGGACGGCGCCTAACGGAGCGCCAATCATCGTCTTGAACCCCAATGTCATAAGCCGATATTCGCCAATCGTGAAGCAATGGTGGTTCGCGCACGAGTGCGCACATCACGCATTAGGTCCATGGAACAATGAAACTAATGCGGACTGCTTTGGCGCGAAAGAACTGGTGAAGTTTGGCATTCTAAACAACAATTCTCAACTTCAGTCGTTCGTGAACGAGCTGGCCAGCCTTCCAGGCTCGCTGCAATCGGGGCACCTGCCAGGATATGAGCGTGCAATGAGAATTGCAAGTTGCGCACTCGATTTTTCGTAAAATCGCCCAGCCTACCTGTTTATGGCCGTCGCCATGGCATGCCATGTCGATGGCCCCGTCCCAGGTCGGCCCTACACAGCGACACTAAGACGGAATTGGGCTGCGGTTTCTTCACCGTACAATGCCGGTGCCATCCGAGGCCGAAACGGTGGGTCTAGTTTCCGTCTTCCTTTCGCGGGCCATAGTCTGGTCACCTCGGAAGCAGGGGCGGGTTAAAGGCCTTCCCGGCACACAACGTGTGTTGCTTTTGCAGTCCTACGTAAAAAATTCATTCGCCGGACTGCTGTGCCAGGACCCGCCCGACGAAATCGCCGCCCGCAGCACTGCCTGTAATTATAGCCCGTACATCCGCTTTCACCACAGCACAGTCTCACCCACTCCCGCAGCGCCGGCCGCCGTCATCATGGCCGCGTACGCATCCAGCACGTCAATGCCAGTGACGTCGTAGCCCCATCCGTTTGCGATGCCGCGCAGAGCCGTCATGCCCCTTGCCAGCGCAAACTTCAGCCGTTCCACCGAATAGTCCCGCTCCGCGCGTATGAGTGTCCATGGTCTGAAGGGCTACGATTCGCCAGCTCGAAGAATTCTGCATCCTGAGCTGCAGCAAACCACTTGCCTTCATTCCCGGTTGGCTCGAAACCCGGTCACGCGGTCTCCCTTGGCAGGTGCGGGTATTACTTTACGGGCCTTGAATGTCGCCAGCTTGGTCGTCGCGAACGTCACTTGAATGGCGTAGCGTGAATGATGACCGGCGCCAGCTCTACAATAAATAGAATGACGCCTTCGGCGGCAAGTACTGGCGTGGTATTCTGAACATCTGCGCTCACTGGCGGCGTCCCTGATTGCTTGATTGGATTGAAACTATTTTAGCTAAAGCCCTTATGGCAGATGCTTAGCGCGGACAGCGGTATTTGGTGCCTCATAGTTAGAGCGTGCGCTGAACTGCCGTGGTAGAAGGAAATGATAGAATTTTTCGTGACCGAATGATTTCTTGGAACCCAGTCAACGTATCTTCTGTCACCAAAGTACCAATCCCTCTTCCAATCAATATTCCATCAATAACTTCAGTCGTAGGATGGCCGTGTCCATTAGTTTTGCCAGCCCCATGGAGAGTCGGTATCAATCGGTGACTCAATGGTTGGAATGTCGCTTGAAGATGACGAAAGGCGGCGTTACGTTACGACTTGTTAAACTTCCCCTGCTTTGCTTCCAAGAGCAGCATTTCGAAGTAGGCCGCGCCGGTAGCGTCCACTTTTTGCTGTGACCAGTCTTCGCCGATTCGGGCTGCCTCGAATCCGAGGCTTTGCAACTTGGGCGCGACGGTGGCCTCGCCGCCGGAGAAATCCGCTGGCTCCAATGGGCCTTCGCTTGGGTGCTGGAATCCGAAAGCAGCCCCAAGGATGGCCTTGGAATCACAAAGCTCGCCGTTTGCCGGATTTCGAACCAGAAAGTCGCGCGATTTTCCGAACCCATAGCGAGCAAGAAATGCGGCTCGGCCGAGTAAAGAGAACTCATCCAGCGCACTTTGGCTGCCGATGGGCTCTGGAGGCGGGCGAGGTCGGAGGCCACGAATTAGTTCGCGATACGAAACTGCTCCTTGTCCTTGCCATCAAGCCAGCGTGGTGCGCGACCACGGCCCGTCCAAGTCTCACCCGTTTCAGGGTTCTCGAACTGCGCTGCGACCGTGCCCTTGGCTTTTGCCGGTTTCGAGCGAGTTCCGGAGGATAGGTCTTCCACGGTGATGCCGTACTGTTGCATCAAATCCTTAATTTTCTGGATTGCACCACTGAGCTCATCTTTGCGGGCAGCTTCTGCCAATGATTGCAATTTTGCGATTTGTTCAACATACTCTGCATACGACGTCATGGTGTCTCCAAAAGGATAGGTGGTTCAAATGGTTGAATATACGCAAAATCTAACATAAACGTAGGGAAAAGGATGATTTAGAACGAATTTCATCCTAGCTGGTTGGGGGAAATGGGATGTTGTACAATCGGCACAAGTACGCATATACTGACTTTTACAGTCTTTGTGATTTGCATTCATGACTGTCAACCATCGGCCAAGTGCAGTCGGGCAAAGTTTTGAATAAATCTACATTACTAATTTATGCATTGTATTTTCTGTAGGAGTGATTCCACTCTGTCAAAGAGTCTGGAACACATTATGCCAGAGTCCATAGGCAGCAAGAGACGTTTACTAACTCTTGGGGTCGTATGCGACCAATGTAATAATTACTTTGCTCGAAAGGTCGAAGAACCCATACTTAATCATCCATCGATGAGAAATATCAGAGCGTGGCATCAGATTCCAAATAAGAAAGGGCGAATTCCATCTCTACTTGGATATATCGGTGGAACAGACATTGCTATCGGATTTCGTCGTGGACGCGATGGGAAGCTCGAAATCGAACCGGAGCGGTTACGCGACAAGGGCCGCGTGTCTGCGGAATTTGAAGAGGGCCTCCCAAACGGCTTCCTGTTTCCGATTGAAATGAACCTTCCGAAGCGCGAGATGTCTCGATTCCTGTGCAAAATGGCATTAGAAACCGTTGCTGAAACATTTGGTAAGGATGATGTCGATAAGGTAATTGAATCGAAATTCTTTGACAATATCCGGACATACGCCCGTTATGGAAACAACTTCGCAGAGTGGCCGTATTCCGAGAGACGAATTTACCCTGAAACGACTTTGATGCGTCATCCTGATACAAACGACTGGGTACCTGTTGGCTTCGGTTGCACAGTGTTTACGACAAAGCACTTAGAAACGCTATTCGTCTTCTGTTTTTATGGCACTGAGTTTGTTATCAATGTTGGTGGTCCTTCAATACATGGATATGACGAATGGTTGATGAATCATGGACACATCAGCCCGATGGTTGAACGTCTTGGTTGTCGACTTGTAACCGAGGGTGAAGGTCTCTTGCAACGTCATTTTCTTCATGGGAATTTTGAAATTCGCAACGGATTGGAATTTGATAAACTTCACGGAAATTGCCCATGATAGGTCTCTGACCGAGAATGACTTTCAGTAACCGGCCAATAACCGTCACTTGTCATCAAGCATTCGTAATACGACAAGAAACTGAATAGCCATGAACCGATGTGCATATTGCCTTTTCATGCCATTTTATGAGTTTCTAGGCTACACGAATCACAAATTATTTTATGAGGAGGGTAGACTTGAAAATTTTGGCCAATAGTGCTGATGAGATTCGCCAATTGGCCGAGATTGCAGCCAAGCTACTACCCCTTGATTCCGCTCGATTGAGCGATGAGTACTACTATCACAGCTTGACACTATGCGTCATTGACGCTGTGTTCTCGATTGGCGTGCGCTACGGTAGCGTTCAGAATGTCGTGGAACGTTACTGTCAAAATTTTGGCTTGCTCAAGTATTGCAGCGTTCGCGGGGCCATTCCTCAACGCAGCGAACAAGAATCGATAAGTACATTGTGCGGTCACTTTGAGGAAGTCGGTGTTGAGGCGATGACCTCGATATTTGAAAACCGACAAAGGACTTCGGCGCGCAATGGAATCCTAAAGTCAGAAGCAGTGCTCCGATTCGCGCAAGTGTTGCGATTCTATCAAATTGAGCACCTTCAAGATTTTCAGCGCGCGAATATTAGCGCAGCGCTTGAACGGGACATCCGACTCATTCCAGGGCAGAAAAGTGGTATTTCATTTCAGTACATCTCGATGCTCGCAGGCTCGGATGAATTCGTGAAACCTGACCGAATGATTCTCCGTTTCTTGGAAAATTCGCTGCAGCGGAAGGTGGATGTTGCGGAGGCGCAACCACTACTTTTCGGCATTGTGAAGCAACTGAAGGAACTACAGCCGCACATCACACCGCGATTGCTTGACCATGAAATATGGAAGTTTCAACGTGCAGTTTAGGAAATTAATACGAATCGCCCCATTGCTTATACTCCCAGCCAGTCAAGCTGACTTGAAAATCCGGGGTTTGGCAAAAAATCTACTGACTGTTGTTGGGGTGACGCTGCCAACGGCGGTACAGCTATCAGAACGAATACAGAATCATCGGTGATACGAAGTCTATCGGAGATGCACCACTCGATATATCGGTCGGAGATATGTTGGAATTTTGTATAAAGGTGCCGGCGAATACCCTCAATGAGAAACTGCAGTTTTCCAGTTTTCCAGTTTGCCTGTTTAGCGTGACAACAAGTGAAGCCACTCCTGGCACCGTAATCGCCACGGGCCGGCGGCAGGACCCACCGTACACAGGCGCATCGCAGCAGTCTCAAGCGTTGCATTGGTCAAATATCTTTCTCGTTCATGGTTGAATGTTGAGAAGGACGCAGGCCGTGCTTGAGCTTTCATGTAAACTGCGCGGCTAGATGGTGGCTTCATCAAACGCGAACTGCACTCGGTAAGTCACAAGCTTCAGACCTGGAATTGCCATAGCCGCGTAGCGCACAGGCTCTGAAAACCCACTCGCAACTAAGATGGCCCGCGGCGGCTTTCCGTCTTGTCGGGCATACCACCCCATGTATCGGGCGATTTGGCCAATCGATGAATCCTTGGCTTCACCTGCTTTCAATTCTATGATGACAGTTCGCCCGTCGCTGTCGCGCGCGAGTAGGTCTAACCGGCCGACATCGTTCGACTCTTGGCGTGATATCAGCGTCAGCCCGGGTTCCAACACCTCCAGATGATTGAGAATTTGGTCCTCAAGGTCGCGCTCGAGGCTGAGGCTGCTTTCGACGTACTCCGTCAGTGCTTCTGGCGTTGACTCGTCGACAACCGCTGCGGCTAACTCGCTGGCGTCAACTGAGCCATCGAGCGTGAATACTGTGTGCTTGGCTTTGAAGTCTGGAGAAGCACGGCGGCCGGCGTCCAACCAGAATCGTGCGTGCGGCTGACTTGACGCTTTATTCGCCCACCAGGCACCGTACTGCTTAGCGGAGTTTGGCAGTCCGCCCTCAACAATCGTATCAAGTTCAACAAATGAGAGAGTCACTCGTGGCTCTTTGCTTGATTGGAGTTGTGCAGTTAGCCGGGAGTATCGGGACATGCTGGCCTCTAAATCTGCATATAAGCGTCAATATCGATAGCATAGCGGTTCTGCCCTTCGGTTGACAAGACGAAACTAGTAGCTTTGTCTTGGCTCTATTGGTAATGACAACCCATTATGTATCCCAGTCCAAACTTCCAGCGCAATATCGCTCTATCTCCAGCGCGCTTCTGGCAATTGGTGCCGCAGTCACCTTACCCCCAATCGCCGCCAGCACACTGGCGCGCCAGCCGTTGCATAATTTCCTGTAGGCATGGAAATCCATGCTCTTGATGGCATTGTTTGAGGGTATGGCTGCCGGCAAGTGGAGTTCGTAGATGAGTTCGCGTATAGGCATTGAGATGACCGATGGGGGAGGGGTATCTCTTATGGCGACACTTAGACATTAAGAAATATGCCGCTTGCCTCCAGATACTTTTATACGCTCGGACGTGCCTCCGATGCTGAGGCCTGGGGTTCAACGGTTCTTGAGAAAACAACTGCGGGGGAAAGTGACGGTAGTAGTCGAAGAAATGCATGGTATCAGTCGTATTGGCCGGCGTCTCATCGTCCTCGCGCGGCATCTTCCTGATTTGCACCGGGTGCAGCCCGAAAAGCCACTAGGTATCCTCTGCATTCTTCAATGTTATTGCATATGAATCGTGGCACATAAGGCTGCGAACTCACGCAATATCCGTTCTGCCGGAATCGGTTCTGCATACCGAGACAGCGCCACAGCGCGCAGATATCCCCACGCCGACCGCCCAGCGATGCAATTTAACGGCGGTGGTAGTCAGCATAATGTAAATTAACTTTTAAGTTACCGAGATAATGTCAAAAGCAGAGTAGCAGCGGTTTTGGTATTGGTGAAATTGAAATATTGTGTCGAGATTGTGTCTTATGGCCGACGCATGAGATACATCAGATATGCGGTTTCTAAATTTACACAGTGAGCGATTAGTTTTTCAAATCAGTGAGTTGATGTTCCAGTTACCGACTTTGGTACGATTGATTTCGCAACGTGGTTACCGACTTGGTGTCGAAGTTGGCTCAGTTACCGACTTAATGTCAAGGTTACCGACTCAAATGTAAAAGCACACCCAGTCGGACTGGCAAGTATTCAACCGCACGGGCGTGAGCCACTTGATCTCTATCTCGGGTTTGCACATCACGATGATCGCGGGACTGTTCGCCCTGGGTGCGGGCACGTTGTGGCGGCGCTCGTTTTTTACCGACTGGCAACTGCCCTTGCGGCTGCCGGCGCAAAAGGTGGCGGCGCTGGCCGGCGCGCTGGCAGCGTTCCTGTATGTGCTGTTGGCCGGCTTCGGCGTGCCCGCGCAACGTACCTTGTATATGTTGCTGGTGGTGGCGCTGGCCCTGTGGCTGGGGCGCATCACCAGCATAGGCCACGTACTGTGCCTGGCGCTGGGCGTCGTCGTGCTGCTCGACCCGTGGGCCGTGCTGTGGCCCGGCTTTTGGCTGTCGTTCGGCGCCGTCGCCACCATGCTGTATGCGACGGCAGGCCGCACCACGGTGCCCTTGCCGCAGCAGGCGGGACGCTGGCGCCGCCTGCGCGCGGCCGTGGCGCTCGGTGCGCACACGCAGTATGTGGTGACGGTGGGGCTGGTACCGCTGACGATGCTGCTGTTTTCGCAAGTCTCACTGGTTTCTCCCGTCGCCAATGCGCTGGCTATTCCCGTCATCAGCCTGGTCGTCACGCCCCTGTCTCTGGCTGGCAGCCTGCTGCCGGCGCCCCTTTCCGATGGACTGTTGCTGCTGGCGCACGCCATCGTGCAGATGCTGGCACAGGTGCTGGACTGGCTGGGTGCGCGCCGCTTTGCCGTGTGGACGGCGCCCGCGCCGCCAATGTGGAGTTTTTGCTGGGCATTGTTCGGCACGGCATGGCTGCTGGCACCACGCGGATGGCCGCACCGCTGGGCGGGCATGCTGGGCTGGTTGCCGTTGCTGACGGCCTTGCCGTCCAGCCCGCCGCCGGGCCAGCTATGGGTGACTGCCTTTGACGTGGGACAAGGCATGGCCGTGCTGGTGGAAACGCACGGCCACCGCCTGCTGTACGACACGGGCCCTGCCTACAGTCTCGATTCCGATGGCGCCAGCCGGGTCATCGTGCCTTACCTGCGCGCGCGCGGCATCGCCAGGCTGGACGGCGTGATCATTTCCCACAGCGACCTCGATCACGCGGGCGGCGCTGTGTCCTTGCTGGAAAATATAGACGTAGGCTGGCTGGCTTCGTCGCTGTTCGACGGCCACCCGGCCGTCGAGGCCCGGCGCCAAGCCCGGCTCCCGCATCTGCATTGCGTGGCGGGCCAAAGCTGGACCTGGGAAGGGGTGCATTTCGCCATGTTGCACCCGCTGCCCTCCAGCCATACGGACATCAGCCTGACGCCGAACGCCCGCAGCTGCACCGTGAAAATCACGGCAGGCAAGCATGCGATCTTGCTGGCCGGCGACATCGAAGCGGCGCAGGAGGTGCAATTGCTGGCGCGCTCGATGGAGGGCGAACTGGCGGCCGACGTGCTGCTGGCGCCGCACCACGGCAGCGGCACGTCATCGACGCCGGCGTTTTTGAGCGCCGTCCATCCGGCCCTAGCCATTTTCCAGGTGGGGCACAGAAACCGCTATAAACATCCGAAGGCGCAGGTGTATGCGCGCTATGGCGACATGGGCATTACCCGCTTGCGCACGGATGTGGAGGGGGCGGTGGTGCTGGCGTTTGGGGACAATATTGATGTGACGCAGTACCGCGCCAGCCGGCCGCGGTACTGGCATGGTATGTGAGTGGAATTAATGACTGGAGTCTTCTAAAACGTACTGTATGGCTTGTATAAATTCACAGTTTTAGGAGTTATTTTTTCGTCGGAATGCTTGGGCGGGCATTGTTGGTAGGTGTATTTTTGCAATATTTTTTGATAATTCTCATCCCTGCGCGCTATTGAATACACATAGGGAGATTTATGTTGCCCTTGTCAAAAAGTTGGATTTTTCCCTAACAATAAATTATCTATCTGTCGCATGCTTAATTTCTTTTTATGGTTCTTCATCAGTGAATTTTTCAATATGAGGCATCTAATGAAAAATTTTGCATAGCTTTCTTCGCAATTTTTGTATTCAAACTTTCTCCCGGTGCTCGAGGTAAATTTACTTATATTTTTTCGTGAATATTTGTCATATATGGGGTAGAGATCGGGTAGATGAAAATGCAGGTATTTTGACGAAAGCGAAACCTTTCCTATCTCCGCTGCTTGGCTGAGTACGCGTGAAAGATAGGCGTGCGGGGCCAATATTTTAGAGATGGCATTCAGATCGACGCTGGAAAATTCCAGAGAGATTGGAAGTTTTACCATCCTGGCTTCATTGATGAGAGCATCAAGTTCGCCATCCTTGATTATTTTTGAAATGGCCGTTGAAAATATGATATTGCTCTTCTTTTCTTTTTTCGAGGTCCGTTCTAGTGCTGCAGCATAAGTGCGTCCAATAATGGATAGCTTTGCATAGATAACACCAATATCAGTATGTTTCGGGGATTTTTTGCACATCTCATATAAAACATTGTTCAGGTAGTCATCTTTTTGAGGTGACGTGGCCTGGGCTATCATCGCATTGATAATATCCGAACTGTATTTTTTCATTGACGGCATAAGATTTATTATTTATTTAAATATTAATGCTATCAATATTGTTGATTTTCTGCAAGATTTTTTATGGGGAACTTAATGGTTGTACATGCGGTACACGTATTTCACGAAGAACTGACTGCTATTAAAAAGCAATAGTGGTGAAATGTCGCTATATCTGCATGCAGCCGACGAAGCGTGCGATAGCATATGAAGTGAAGAGTTTTTTTTGCACGCCTATTTTGAAAATAGACATCACGCTACGCGCTCATCCGGTATCTCCATCCCCCTTTTCTTTACATATTCGAGAAACAACCGCGCCCCCTTGGCCATGCGCGAGGTGCCGTACACGGCATGAATGCTGGGGTCCAGCTCCTTCGATGACGTCAGCCGGTACGCCGTGCAGACCCTGCGCAGGGTGCCGTTGGCCACGGCCGGTTCCGCCAGCCAGCTGGCCAGGCGCACGATGCCGGCGCCTTCCAGAGCCGCTTGAAACGTGGCGATGCCGGAGGTGAAGCGGAAACGGGGCTGCACCTGGTAGCGCACGTTGCGTTCGCTGGAAACGAAATGCCAGTCGCGCAGGATGCGGGGGGCCGAGTGCATGATGATGTCGTGGCCGGCCAGCTCTTCCGGTTCCCCGGGCGCACCCATGCGCTCTATGTAGTCGGGCGAGGCGTACATGTAGCGGCGGTAATTCCACAGTGGGTAGCCGATCAGCTCGCTGGACTGGGGAAAGGCGCCGCGGATGGCGAAATCGAGCTTTTCCTGGATGGGGTCGATGGATTTATCGGAGAAATGGATGTCCACCGACACGTTCGGGTAGTCGCGCGAGAATTGCGCCACCACTTTCGGCAGAAAGCCCAGCGAGAGGATTTCCGGCGCCGACAGTCGTACCCAGCCTTGCGGCGAATTGCTCAATTCCGCCAATTGGTCTTCCGCCTCGGCCTGTGTTTCCAGCAAGTGCTTGGCCGA
This sequence comes from Janthinobacterium sp. SUN120, assembly GCF_030397735.1. NCBI lineage: Bacteria > Pseudomonadati > Pseudomonadota > Betaproteobacteria > Burkholderiales > Oxalobacteraceae > Janthinobacterium > Janthinobacterium sp. SUN120. The sequence continues at coordinate 514,060 of NZ_JAPUBW010000001.1, forward strand.
CGCGTAATACGTTTCGCCAGCCGTCGTCAGGGTGAACTGCTTTTGCGTGCGCAGGATCAGCTCGGCGCCGATGGCGTCTTCGAGGAACTGGATGGCGCGCGTGACGGCCGACGGCGAGCGCCCCAGCATGCGCGCCGCGTGGATGAAGCTGCGCTTTTCCACCACGGTGCAAAAGGCGCGGATCTCCCACATCAGTTTCATCGACATCGCGCGGCTCCCGGCAAAAGAGGCCAGTAGACCGCACGGGGCGCATTCCGTCAAGCGTTACGCCTGATTGCGTTTTCCGCAATATGAAGTTGCATCCGGAAAAATCCACGGCGCCTATACTGCCGCTGTCGCCCATTCCTCACTGCCTATCATGCTGACCATCTCGCTGCTGTGTTTATTTGCCTTCTTTGCCGGCCTGATCGATGCCGCCGTGGGCGGGGGCGGGCTGATACAGCTGCCGGCCCTGTTCAACCTGATGCCGAACATGGCCTCGACCTCCTTGCTGGGCACGAACAAGCTGGCGTCCGCCTGCGGCACCACGTTTGCCGCCCGCTCGTTTGTCGGCAAGGTGCACATCCCTTGGCTGCTGGTGCTGCCGGCCGTAGCCAGCGCCTTTGTCATGTCCTTCATCGGCGCGGCCGCCGTGTCGTATGTGCCGCAGCAGGTGGTGCGCCCCATGGTGCTCGTGTTGATCATCATCATGGCCATCTACACCTTCATCAAGAAGGATTTCGGCACGACGCGCGAAGCGCGCCCCATCGGGCCGCGCGAACGCATTCTCGCCATCGTCATCGGCGGCGCCATCGGCTTCTATGACGGCCTGTTCGGGCCGGGCACGGGCAGTTTCCTGATTTTCCTGTTCATCCGCGTCTTCGGCTTCGACTTCATCCTCGCTTCGGCCTGCTCGAAACTGGTGAATATCGCCACCAACGTGGCTGCGCTGGCCTTCTTCATTCCCGCCGGTCACGTGGTGTATGCCGTGGCTGCACCGATGGCTGTGTGCAACATCCTGGGCGCCCTGACGGGCACCTGGATCGCCGTGCGCCGCGGCGCCGCCTTCGTGCGCATCCTATTCCTCGTGCTGCTGGTGCTGCTGATCGTTAAATTGTCCTACGACATTTTCTTCAAGTAAGTTTCTGAACGACAACAAGCCATGAAAACTATCCAGGGCGTGCTGTGGGACAACGATGGCGTGCTGGTCAACACCGAGCAGCTGTTTTACGAAAGCAACCGCGACTTGCTCTTGCCCTACGGCATAGACCTGACGCCGAAGCAATTCTTTGACTGGTTCCTGGACAATAACTATGGCGCCTGGCATGTGCTGCTGGGGCAGGGCCATGAGATCGAGCTGGTCGAGCGCTTGCGGGCCGAGCGCACCGCGCTGTTCGCGCAGCGCCTGCGCCAGGCGCGCCAGCTGGCCATGCCCGGCATCGGGCAAGTGCTGGCGGCGCTGCGCCCGCACGTGGCCATGGGCGTGGTCACCAGTGCCTACGAGCAGCATTTCCGGATCAGCCATGCGGCCACGGGCTTGTTGCGCCACTTCGATTTCGTGCTCACGCGTGAAATGTATGGGGAAAGCAAGCCGGCGCCCGACGGCTACCAGCTGGGCTTGCAGCGCCTGGGCCTGGCCGCCGCCGACTGCGTGGCCGTGGAAGACTCGCCGCGCGGCTTGCGCGCCGCCAATGCGGCCGGACTGGAATGCATCGTCGTGCGCAATCCCATGAACCGTCACCACGCGTTCGACGATGCTTTTTGCGTCGTGGATTCCAACGCCGAGCTGGGCGAAGTGCTGGCGGCGTTCGTGCCCGGCATGGCCCATGCGCCCCGGCAATTAGAGTCCTTCCTCTGATACGTCTTGCCGGCATGCCATTACAATTGTTTATCGCATTCACCGGCACCGACCCACGATGACCCTCCCGCAACTGCACTTTGCCCATGCCAACAGTTATCCAGCCGGCACTTACCGCAAGCTGTTTGGCTTGCTGGGACAGCATTACACCGTGCAGGCGCTCGACATGCATGCGCACGATCCCGAATACCCCGTCAGCACGGGCTGGCCCGAGCTGGTGCGCGAGTATATCGACGACCTGGAGCGCCGCTACAGCGCGCCCGTGATCCTCGTCGGCCATTCGTTGGGCGGCATGCTCAGCGTCATGGTGGCCAAGCAGCGTCCCGACCTGGTGCGCTGCGTGGTCTTGCTCGATTCGCCCGTGGTGGCGGGCTGGCGCGCCTTGCTGGTGCGGCTGGCGCGCAACACGGCACTGGGCGAGCGTTACTCTCCCGCCCGTTTTTCCGCCCGGCGGCGCAAGCTGTGGCCCGATGCGCAAGCTGCGTATGAGCATTTTGCCGCCAAGGACATGTTCGCCATCTGGGCGCCGCAAGTCTTGCGCGATTACATCGACAGCGGCCTGGCGCCGCATCCGGACGGGGTGCAGCTGCGCTTTACGCGCGAAGTGGAGACGCAGGTCTACCGCAGCTTGCCGCACCACATCGGCGGTCTCGTTAAGGACGGATTTCCAGTGCCCATCGGTTTTATCGGCGGCACGGAATCGGTGGAATGCCGCCAGGCGGGCTTGACGGCCACGCGCAAGCTGGTCGGCAAATTTTTCCGCCAGGTGCCGGGCGGGCATCTGTTTCCCATGGAAAACCCGGAACTGACGGCGCAAGTGGTGCGCGAGATGATCACCTCGCTGTTGGCTAAACACTAGCCGACTGGCAAGGATTTTCAGCGGGCAAGGGCCAAAAGTGGCGGATTTTCGCGTAAAATCCTGCCATCCGGGCCACGCCTGCAGCAGGCGTGCGGCCCCAGCCATTCCGATATTCTAGAAAGATACCCCTGCGATGACGATTAAAAGCGATAAATGGATACGCCGCATGGCGGAAACAACGGGCATGATCGAGCCGTTCGAACCGGGCCAGGTCAAGGAACGCGACGGCAACCGCATCGTTTCCTACGGCACGTCCAGCTATGGCTATGACATCCGTTGCGCCGACGAGTTCAAGTTGTTCACCAACATCAATACCACCATCGTCGATCCGAAGGATTTCGACGCGAACAATTTCGTCGACGTGTCCGGCAAGGGCTATTGCATCATCCCGCCGAACTCGTTCGCGCTGGCCCGTACCGTCGAGTATTTCCGCATTCCCCGCAACGTGCTGACGATTTGCCTGGGCAAGAGCACCTATGCGCGCTGCGGCATCATCGTCAACGTCACCCCGTTCGAACCGGAGTGGGAAGGCTATGTGACCCTGGAGTTTTCCAACACGACACCGCTGCCGGCGAAAATCTATGCCAACGAAGGCGTGGCGCAAGTGCTGTTCTTCGAGTCCGATGAAGTGTGCGAAACGTCGTACAAGGACCGCGGCGGCAAGTACCAGGGCCAGGTCGGCGTAACCTTACCCAAGACCTGATTGCGGTGAAGGGAGGGGCGCCAGCCGTCTTTCCCTGTCTTTACCTGTCTTTACACCTGCGGCACTACATCCGCGCCCATGCCTGCCGTTAACCTTGGTATCGAAACACTGAGGAGGCATCATGGTAGCGGCAATCGGTTCAGGCAGCGCGGTCAGCGCGGCCGGTAGCGCCAGTTCGGGCAGCAGTTCGCAGATCGCGGCGCTGCAAAAGCAGATCACGGCGGCGCAAAAGCAGTTGACGGAGTCGCAGAAGGGCGAGCAGACGGAGGCGTCGCAAAAGCTGCAACAGCAACTGGCGCAGCAAATCCAGGCCTTGCAGGCGCAAATTGCCCAGTTGCAAGCTGCCGCCGCGCAGAAGGCGGCGCAGCAAGATGCTCAGCCGGTCAGCAGCGCCGATACGGCGACGAGCCCGGCCAAATCGACCTCGTCCACCCTGGGCAGCATCATCGATACGCAGGCGTAACAGCATTCTCCGCGCGTAAAAGACGCCAGGCTCGCCGACAGGTCAGCCTGGCGTTTTGACGGGCAACAACATTTCCACGCACAGTCCGCCACCGCTGCGCAAGCTGGCCCCGATGCGGCCGCCATGGGCGTTGATGACGTGTTGGGCGATGGCCAGGCCCAGGCCATGGCCGTCCGTGCTGTGCTGGGTATTGGCGGCGCGGAAGAACGGTTCAAAAATGCGGGCCAGGTCGGCGCTGGCCACGCCGGGTCCCCGGTCCAGCACGGCGATGCGCAAGCAATCATGCTGGCGCGACAGCTCGACATCGACCGTGCCGCCGTCGGGGCTGTGCTTGACAGCATTGCGCACCACGTTTTCCACGGCGCGCGCCAGCAGTTCGGGCTGGCCCGTGACGCAGGCGTCGGCCATGGCCGCGTCGACCGCCAGGTCGATGCCCATCAGGCGCGCCCTGGCTTCATAGCGGGCGTCGTCCACGATGTCGTGCACGAGGTCGGCGATGCCGACGTCTTCGCTGTGCGCGTGCCCCGCGCCCGCTTGCCCGGCGCCCGCTTCCAGCCGCGACAGGGTCAGCAGTTCACCGATCAGTTTATCCATGCGCTCGCTTTCGCGTTCGATGCGCTGCATCGAGGCGGCCATCTTGTCCGGCTGCTGGTGCGCCAAGCCGATGGCGGCCTGCAAGCGCGCCAGCGGCGAGCGCAGCTCATGCGAGACATCATGCAGCAAGCGCCTCTGGCTGTCCATGAGGCTGCGCAAACGGCCCGTCATGCGGTCGAAATCGCGTCCCAGGTCCGTCAATTCATCGCCGCGCTTGCCGCTGGCGTGGAAGCGCGGCGCCAGGTTGCCGTGCGAGGCGGCCTCGAACGCCTGCCGCAGGTCGCGGATGGGGCGCGCAAAGTACCAGGCCAGCAAAAAGGCGAACAGCAGGCTGGCGGCGATGGCGGCGGCCAGGGGAATGAAGGTGCGATAGGGACTGTCCATGCGCGGGCCGGGCGGCATGCCGCGGCCGAATTCGCCGCGTGGCGGCGGGGCGCCCGCTTCGCTGGGGCGTGGACCGGGTCCCATGGCGCGCGGGCCGCTCAGGGTGACGGCGTTGAGCGTGTCGCGCGCGGCGCCCGCCTCGGCATTGCGGAAGCGTTCGGACGAGGGCAGGAACAGCAGGTAGCGCTTGCCGTCGCTGCCGGCCACGTCGCGCACGACGGGATGGGCCTGGCTTTGTTGCAGCATGGCGCGCGCCTTGGCCAGCATGGCGGGATGCACGGCGCGGCCCATCAATTCTTGCCCTTTGGCATCGACAGCAAACACGCGCATGCGTTCGAGCTTGCCCAGGAATTGCCGCAAGGCCTGGCTGCCGCCCGCTTCCACGGTGGCGCTGGCGGCCTCGATGATCATTTGCGCGGGCGGGCTGGTATCGATGTCGAGGGCACGTTCCTGCTGCGCGGCCCGGTTTTTCAGCCAGAAGGTGCCGCCGATGCCGATGGTGGCCGTCACTTGCGCCAGCATGATGCACAGAAAAAACTTCCAGAACAGACGGCCCACGCTTACTCCTTGATCAGCTGGTAGCCGAGACGGTACACGGTTTGCAAACAGGAACGGCCATCGGCCAGGCTGCCCAGCTTGCGGCGCAGGCTGCTCAAGTGTACGTCGATATTGCGGTCGAAGCGGGCCATGGGCCGGCCCAGGCCCAGTTCGGACAGCTGATTCTTGCTCACGGGCTTGCCCGCATGGCGCACCAGCACTTCCAGCAGGTTGAATTCCGTGCTCGTCAGCTCCAGGTGCGCGCCGGCCCAGGCAACGCGGCGCTGCTCCGGCCACATCGTCAACTGGCCCACGGTCAGCGGCGCCAGGCCCGAGGTGTCCTGCGGCGCCGCTTGCGCACGGCGCAGGATGGCGCGGATGCGCGCCGTCAGCTCGCGCGGCGTGCACGGTTTTGTCACGTAATCGTCGGCGCCCAGCTCCAGTCCCACGATGCGGTCCGTATCGTCGCCGCGCGCCGTCAGCATCAGGATGGGCAGGTTGCTGCCGGCGCGGATGCGGCGCAGGGTTTCCAGTCCATTCATGCGCGGCATCATGACGTCGAGGATGGCGATGGCGTACAGGCCCGTCAGCGCCTCGGCCGCGCCGCTTTCGCCGTCATGCACGGCGCGGGCGTCAAAACCTTCCTGCGTCAGGTATTCCTGGAACATGCCGACCAGTTCCACGTCGTCATCGATTAACAAAACCTTGCTCATGCCTGTACTTTTTTCGGGTGAATATCGCCCGATGATAGCAGTCAAAGGGGGCCGTTCAGGGCGGTTTTACCCGCTTTTACATACGTCCGCTTACATTTGCGCACCTTCCTTTACACGCTTTTACGCCGCCCTAACGTTGCTTTACATGCCAGACGCCCACAATCAGGGCTGATCGCCACGAAAGGAAAGCCCGATGAAATACCTGAGTATTGCCGTATCCCTGTTGCTGCTGTCCGCCTGCAGCATGCCGCTGCTGGCGCTGGCCCAGCAAGAAGCTGCACCGGACGGCCCGCCAGCGCGCGCCATGGAAGGGCCGCCGCCCGGCCTGCTTCACGGACCCGGCGGACCCGGTGCGCCAGGCTTGCCGCCATTCCTGCGCGGCATCGACTTGAGCGAAGCGCAGCAGGACAAGATTTTCGCCGCGACCTACGCCCAGGCGCCCTTGCTGCGGGAACAGGAAAAGATCGCCTTCAAGGCCCATGCGCAACTGCGCGCGCTGGCCGCGTCCAGCGCCTATGACGATGCGAAGGCCAGTGCGCTGGCCAGCACGGCGGCGCAAGCCATGGCGCAGATCAGCTTGCAGCAGGCGCGGCTGGAGCAGCAATTGCTGGCCGTGCTGACGCCGGAACAGCGCAAGCAGGCGCAGCAGCGGGGCGACAGCCGCCCCGGCCCGCGCCGTCCCCAATAAGCACAGGAGAGCGAGATGAGCATCAGTGCCTTGAGTTCGACCAGCGCCGCCAGCCAGCTGAGCGCGTTCAGCCGCCTGGGCGGCAGCAGCAATACCGGCAGTACCAGCGGCGCGGGCGGCACACGGCCGTCAAAACCCGACGATGGCGCATTTCTCGACGCTATTTCCAGCGCCTTGTCATCGATCGGCGTGACGGTCGATGCCACTGATGGCGAAAGCGCGACGGACGGCGCCAGCGCCGCCGGCAGCGGCGACGCGGGCCAGGCGCTGGGCGCCTTCCTGCACCAGCTGATGGGCAGCCTGCATGCGCAGAGCGGTGGCGGTGCCGGCGGGCAAGAAGAGGGGGGCGAGCCGCCTTCGGGGCCGCCACCCGGTGGTGGTGCGCGCGGCGGTCCCGGCAATATCGAGTCGGATTTGCAAAGCCTGCTGCAAAAACTCTCGTCGTCCGGCAGCGATGGCAGCGACAGCGCGCAGAGCGCGGACGGCAGCGTGACGGACTTGCAGTCCAGCTTTGCCAGTCTGCTCAGCGCGCTGGGTGGCGATGAGGGCGGCACGAGCAGCAGCAGTAGCAAACTGAGCAGTTTCCTGCAGGCACTGTCGGGCAGCCTGGGCGCTGCGAGTGCGGGCGGCAGCCTGTCCGCCAGCGGCAACCTGGTCGATACAACGGCTTGAAGCATGGAACGCAAGCTCGCCATTGCCGCCAGGAAGGCGCTCGCGCAACGGGCCACGCAGGCGCTGTTCCTGTGCGCCAGCCTGAGTCCTGCCCTGGCGAGCTTGCCCTACTTGATGGAATACATATGGACTTACATGATCACGGTCTGGCATCCGACCTCGAAATGATGCGGCAACAGGCGTTTGAACGGCGGCAAGTCCTGCGCTGGCTGCTGGCGGGCGCCGCCACCTTGCCGTTGATGAGCTGCGGCGGCGGCACGGCCGCGAGCGGCGGCGTCACAGGCACGTCCGGCGGCGCCGGCAGCGTCACGATACCGACCGCGGGCGCCTGCACGGTGATTCCCGAGGAAACGGGCGGGCCGTATCCGGCCGATGGCACGAACACGAATGGCGGCAGCATCATCAACGTGCTGAACCAGTCGGGCGTCGTGCGCAGCGATATCCGCGCCAGTTTCAATGGCGCCACGGGTGTGGCGGCAGGCGTGCCCTTGACCATCAATTTGCAGTTGCTCAACGCCAGCGGCGGCTGCGCCAGCCTGGCCGGCTACGCCGTGTATTTATGGCATTGCGACCGGGACGGCCTGTATTCGCTGTATTCGAGCGGCGTGACGGCGCAAAATTATTTGCGCGGCGTGCAGGAAACGGACAGCGCGGGCAAGCTGGCGTTCACGACCATCTTTCCCGGCTGCTACGCAGGGCGCATGCCGCACGTGCATTTCGAGGTGTATCCCAGCCTGGCCAAGGCGGCCAGCGCCGTGAATCGCATCAAGACGTCGCAGTTCACGTTCCCGATGGCAACGTTAAACGAGGTGTACACGGCCAGCGGCTACACGGCCAGCGTGCGCAACCTGGCGCAGATCAGCTATGCCACCGACAATGTCTTTGCCGACGGCACCAGCTTGCAGATGGCGACGGTGACGGGCAATGCCACCGATGGTTATGTGGTCACCCTGACGGTGGCCGTGAACGGTTAAGTTGCCGTCATGAAACCCAGGTCGCGCCGGCTGAAGTTGCCGATGTTCGGGAACACGTCGGCCAGCTGGCCGTCTGCCACGCCGAACCATTTAGCCAGGGTGGCGCCATACTGGTCGACGGAGGTGGTCGGCAACAGGGAGCCGGAACCGACGTCCAGCTCATGGCCCAGGCCCGTGGCGGGGAAGGCGCCGTAGATGTCGCGGCCCTTCACGGCGCCCCCCACGACAAAGTGGTGCGCGCCCCAGCCGTGATCCGTGCCGTCGCCGTTGCTGCTGAATGTGCGGCCGAAGTCCGACGCCGTAAACGTCGTCACCTGGCGCCGCACGTCGGCGCCCTGCAGGGTGGCCAGGGTCGCGTCGAAATACGCGAGCGCGTGCGCCAGACGCGCCATCAGGTCGCCGTGCAATTCCTTTTGGCGGTCATGCGTGTCGAAACTGCCCAGTGTCACATAGAACACTTGCCGTTTCGCCCCCAGGGGACCGCGCCCGCCGATGATGCGCGCCACCGTCTGCAATTGCACGGCCAGCTGGTTGACGCTGGACGCGCCCGTGTTCGGGTTGATGTAGGGCGGCGGATTGGGCACGCCGCCCGCGCCCGCCGCCAGCATGGCACCGCTCAGCACGCTCTGACTGGAAATGGCGCGCTGTACCGTCGCCACGTGTTCCTGCTCCATCATGTCGTCGCCCGCCGTGCTGATGATGTCGCGCAAGGCCGTCTCGCCCTCGGTGGTGCCGAACAGGTAGCCGCCGCCGATATTGCGGATCGGCACGGCGCCTGCCTGGCCCACCTGGAACTGGCGCACCTGGCGCCCGCTGAGGAACAGCGCGTTTGACGCGGCCGAGATGGCCGTAAACGTCGCATTCGCGTTGCCCGTGCCGAGCAGGTCGCCCAGGCGTCCGCCCCAGCCGATGCTGGCGCCTTCCGGCAAGCCCGATTGCCAGGTCGATTGCTGGTCGTTATGCGAAAACAGTTTCGGCGGCAGCGCCACATTGCCCGCTTTGTATTGCGCCAGGGTCAGGGGCTGGATCAGGGTACCCACGTTGGCAACGATGGCGGCGCGGCCGCCGTCGAACAGGTCTTTCACGGGAGCGAGGGCGGGGTGCAGGGCAAAGCTGCGGCCCGTTTGCGCCGTGGCCGGCGTGATCGGCAGCACGCCGCCCGTTTCGCCGACGCCGGGCAGGTGGATTGAATCGTTGCTGCCCGTGTTGCGCAGGCGCAGGTATTCGCTCCACGATGGCGTGTCCGTGGCCAGCACCGTGTTGAAGGAATCGTTGCCGCCGGTCATGAACAGGCAGACGAGGGCCTTGTAGTCGTCGGCGGACTGGGCCGCGGCCTGGCCCATGGCGGCCAGGTTGAGGGCGAATGGCGTGGCCGCGCTGCCGGCCAGGCCCAGCATGGAGCCGAGGAAGCGGCGACGCGAGAAATGAGAGGTGATAGTCATGCTGCTTCCTTATTTTTGAACCAGGTATTCAGGCGAGGCCATGGCCAGGAAAATGGCCAGGTGCACGCGGTAGGTTTTTGCCGTCGTCACTTGCGCGGCATTGCTGCCGCTGGCAGGGGGAATCGCGATGCTCGTGACGGCCGCCAGGATCTTGCCGCGCAGCCGGGACGACATATTGCCGGACATTAACAGCAAGTTGACCCGGTCCAGCAAGGCGGCGGGCTGGTCGGCCAGGGCCAGTTCGGCCGAGTAATCGGCTTGCACGGCGCTGTTTTCCGCCACGCCGCCGCGGATGGCGTCCTGCATGAAGTTCAGGTAACCGGTGACGGATGGCTCCGACGTGATCTGCATTTCCGGCGCCACCAGGCCCGCCGTCGCCAGCGCCGAATTGGGCGGCACGTACGAGGGGCGGAAGTAGTTGAAGACGGATGGCGCGTTCATGGGATTCTGCCCCAGTCCCGACAGCGGATCGCTCAGGTAATAGATGCGGTACTGCAAGGCCGCATCTTTGGCGTGAAAGGCGCGCATCCAGTTGCCCAGACGCACAAGCGGTTCGCGCAATTTGCCCGTGCGCAGGCTGCTGCCGGCTGGCGCCAGCGCGTCGGGGTCGAGCAGCACGGCGCGGATCACGGCCTGCATGTCGCCGCGCACGCCAGAACCATTGTTGGCGAAGGCGGCCGCAACCCTGCCTACATAGGCCGGGCTGGGGTTGCTGGTCACCAGGCGCTGGATCAGCTGGCGGCCGAAGAAGGGGCCGGCATTCGGATGGTTGAACAGGGTGTCGAGGGCCAGCGCCATGTCCGCTTCACCGCCGGCGGCGCCCGCCGCGCTCACGCCCAGAAAGCGCTTTTCGCTGGTGGAGTGGTACGCCGCATAGTTCTGCATCGGTTTCCAGTCGCGGTCCGGATCGGCCACGCTGCCAAAGAAACGGTTCGCGCCCTGGTCCGGGCCGGCCCAGCTCCAGCCCGTAAATACTTTCGCCAGGCCGCCCACATCGTCGCGCGTGTAGGTGTCGATGGGCTTGCCGCCGGACATTTTCAATGAACCATCCACATTCAGCTGGTACAGGCCGATGGTAAACAGCTGCATCACTTCGCGCGCGAAATTCTCGTCGGGTGTACGCGTGGCCGATTCCTTCTGGTTGCGCAGGTGCGACAGGTACAGGCCCATCATCGGATGGGTGGCCACGCCCTGCAGCAGGGTGCGGAAGTTGCCGAACGCATGTTGCCCCAGCATGTCGTAATAGCTGGCGACGCCCCGCGTTTGCGTCCATACGCTCTCGTTTTGCGTGGACACGACGAAGATTTCCGACAGGGCAAAGGCCACGCGCTGGCGCAACTGGTCGTCGCCGCGCACGGCTTGCTGCCAGAACGACTCGTAAAAGTCGTTCGGCACGGCCTTGGTGGCCGCCGCGCCCGCAACGGGATACTTGGCGTCGATATATTTGCGGTGCAAGGTTTGCGGCTTGGAAAACTGCGCGCGGAACCAGGCGTCGCTGTCGCTGGCGGCGAGGGCGTCGATGGCCGCCATGTCCGGCCCGAACGTGGCGCGGCCCAGGAAGCGCGACGCTTCCGCGCGCGTGAAGATGGCTGTCTGGTTGGCCGGCGGCGTGGTCAGGGGCGGCGGCGGGATGGTGTCGCCCGGCTTGGTGCCGGGGTTGGCCGGATCGCCGGGGGCGGTGGTCGTGGGCGGCACGACCGATATGTCCGGGTTCTGGCTGGCGCCGGTCTTGCCGTCGCCGCCACCGCCGCAGGCGGTAAGCAGGCTGAGTAATGTGATGGCCAATAAACGGCGCAAGGTAGGGTCTATCATTTAGTTTCTTTCAGGCAATCAAATTCTGGCCAGTTAATTGTAGGGCTTGCCTACCAAAATCCTGTTTCCAATTAACTATTTACGTGTTGGCCACGTTTATTTTTATCGTCCGTTGGTATGGTATTGGTGGTGTTTTTGGCGGGGTAGCGCGAAGTTTTCTTTTTGAAAATGAAAAATATTTTTTGCCGATAGCGGGCACTGTGGCGGATAGGCGACGTAATCATTCCTGCCAATTAAGCTTGTTTGAAAGCTCATCTTGACAACGAAACCCGCTTCGCCGGAAACCATGGTTTTTACGCTATCGGCGAAACGCCGTTCGCCATCCTGTCCCATTCTTCCCCTGCGCCGGACTGGCATGGCCCTTGCGTCAGGGAGGCATGGGCCATCCGCCCGCCTTTCAACGGAGCCTGTCATGACCAGCCGCCTGCTCGCCTATCGTCCCGAAATGGAATTGCCTGACGCGCCGGGCATGCTGCCGCTCCGGGAAGATGCGCTGGCGCTGGCGGCGCAGTTGCTGGAATTGCAGGGGCCGGCCCAATTCGATGCTTTCCTGGCGCACCAGCTGGACGCCACCGCGGCGGGCCAGCAAGTGCGCGGCACGCCGCTGGAAGGGCCGCTGCGCCAGTTGCTGGGCAAGGTGGTGGCGCCCTTGCTGCCCCTGCATGGTGGCTCGCCGCAGGCGCTCAAGCGGCGCGCTGCGGCCATCTTCGGCATGGAACTGGAAGGATTGAGCCCGGAAGACAAGGAATTCGAACTGGCGCGCCAGGTCGTGCACCTGATCGATGCCGTCAACTCGGCGCTGGTGCAGGACGGCGTCCTGGGCGCGCGCGCCCCCAGGACGCGGGTGGACACGGCCCTGCTGCAAGTGGCACGCCGCGTGGCGCCAGGCTTGCTTAGGCAGGCGGCGCAAACGCCGGGACGGGATGCTGGCCATTGGCGCCGCGAGGGCGGGCACATCGTCGTGCTCGATTGTTAGCCGGACGGCTGCTGCGTCCGGCACTGTTATGTCAACCGAGGTGCTAACTTTGAGGAGTTCATCATGCATGACTTGGATCGTACGACCCTGGAATACGGACAGGAAATGTCCGGCTTTGAAGCGGAACAGTTCGAGTTTGGCCAGGGCGAGTGGAGCGGCGAGGGCGGCGCGAGCGCCATGTTTTCCGAGGCCGAGGAGATGGAGCTGGCGAATGAACTGTTGTCGGTCAGCAATGAAGCCGAACTGGAACAGTTTCTCGGCAATTTCCTGCGCAAGGCCGCCTCCGTGGCGGGCGGCATCATCAAGTCGCCCGTGGGACAAGCGATCGGCGGCGTGCTCAAGGGCGTGGCGAAGAAGGCCATTCCCCTGGCGGGCGGCGCCATCGGCGGCTATTTCGGCGGCCCGCTGGGCGCCAAGATCGGCAGCGGCCTGGCCTCGGCCGCCGGCAGCGCCCTGGGGCTGGAAGCGGAAGCGTCGTCGAACGAAGACCGCGAATTCGAGGGCGCCAAGCAGTTCGTGCGCCTGGCTGCCGATACCGTCAACCGCGCCGCGCAAGCGCGCGGCAATGGCGACCCGCGCGCCATCGCCCAAGCGGCGGCCAGCGCGGCGGCGCGCCAGTTCGCGCCAGGCTTGCTGGGCCGCCCGGGCGGCCAGGTCGCCACGCAGAACGGCAGCGGCGCGGGTGCGGGGGGCGGCATGGCGCCGGCCGGCGTGCGCAGCGGCGCCGGCATGCGCCCATCCAGCGGCCGCTGGGCACGCCAGGGCCACAAGATCGTCCTGTACGGCGTCTGACATCATGGCCATCGGCGCTTATGCAGCCTGGATGCTGGAGCAGGAGGCGCGCTCGCTGCTGACGCGGCTGGCGCGGCTGGAACCGTTTGCGCTGATCGAGCCGACGGTGCTGGCGGCGTCCCTGATGCCAAGCGCCCAGTCGGCCATCGAAAGCCAGCTGGTGCGGGGCCGGCGCGCCTTGCGGCGCATGGTGGCCCAGTTCCAGTGGTGGCTGCGGCGCGAGCACGCCGATGGCGCCAGCATGGCCACGGCTGCCGAGGCCCAGCGCCGCTTCACTTTCCTGCGCCTGAAGTTCAATGCCGCGCTGACCCAGTTCGACCTGTTCAACGAAGTCATCACCCAGCGCAGCGAGCACAAGACGGGCGTGTGGCTGGCCGGCCTCGATATTGTTGCCGCCGATGCGCTGGCGCTGCCCAGCGATGTCTACCAGGCGCCGCCCGTGATCTGCTACCTGGACCGGGGACCGGGCGCGGCCATCCGCCGCGCGCGCACGCGCCTGCCGGGCGGCGGCGACAATCCCGTCGCCATCATCCGCCTGCCGCGCGAACGCATGATCGGCAGCGGCATCGCCTCGTCGCTGGTGCACGAGATCGGCCACCAGGGCGCGGCGCTGCTGGACCTGGTGGCATCCTTGCGGCCAGTGCTGCAAGCCATGCAGCACGGCGGCAGCGGTCTGGTTCACGTGTGGCAGTTGTGGGAGCGGTGGATTTCCGAGATCGTGGCCGACTTCTGGTCGCTGGCGCGGGTCGGCGTGGCCGCCACCCTGGGCCTGATCGGCGTGGTCAGCCTGCCGCGCGTGTTTGTCTTCCGCCTGAATATCGACGATCCCCATCCGGTGCCATGGCTGCGGGTGCGCCTGAGCTGCGCCATGGGACGGGCCTTGTATCCGCATCCGCAGTGGGACCGCCTGGAGCAGCTGTGGCTATCGTACTACCCGCTGGCCGGCTTGCCGCCGGCCCGGCAGCGGCTGCTGGAACAGTTGCAGGCCAGCATGGACGCCCTGGTGGGCTTGCTGGTGCAGCACCGGCCGCCGGCCTTGCGCGGCGGCTCGCTGGTCGAAGCCATGGCCGTGCACACGCGCCAGCCGGCCATGCTGGCGCAGCTGTTTCGCAGCTGGACCCTGGCGCCGGCGCAGATGTACCAGGCGACGCCTACCCTGGTGTTCGCCGTGCTGGGCCAGGCGCGCGCCAGCGCCACCTTGAGCCCGGAAGACGAAAGCGAGCTGCTGGGGCGTTTGCTGACCCACTGGGCCCTGCGCAGCACCCTGGACACGTCGGAGCTGTGCGCGGATGTCGTGCGGCATGGCCGCCGGTCCGGCAGGCCGTTTGATTATCCATTGAGGAGAATGACATGAGCAGCAAGATGAGCAGCAATATGGGTGGCAAGATGGGCAGCAGGAGCGGGGCGGCGGGCCAGGCGGGGCCGAAACAGCAGGGCGGCAGCATCGTCGTCACCGTGCACGAGCAGGACAGCGGGGCCATGGTCGTCAATGCCGCGATCAGCCTGTACCGGGGCGCCGAGGCCGACTGCCATGATTTCAATGCCGCCGCCTGGCAAGCCGACCCTGCCATGCTGGTGGGCGTGCGCTGGACGGATGGCCGTGGCGGCACCGTGTTTGCCGACCTGGCGACGGGCAGCTACGTGGGCGTGTATGGCAATTTCCCCGCCACGGCGCCCCAGTGCGTGACGGTGCAGGCCGGCTGCAGCGCCGTGCTGTGCTTCAAGCCGCAGCTCAACCCGCAGGTGGGGCTGGCCTTCGAAACGCCGGACTGCCATCCCAGCGACTGCAATTTTGGCAGGGTGGGCGACCGCGCCGTGGCCACCGTGTCGTTTGACGGCGATCAAAGCGCCGACGGGCGCGACCAGGTGCAGGTGCTGGCCGTCGCGCCATGGGTGCCCATGCGCGGCACGCCGAACGCCTTTTCCACACCCGTGCGGCGCGCCGGCATGCACCGTTTCATGGCGCAGATGATGCTTTCGCAGCGGCCCGACCTGCGCAGCGCCTTGCCCGTGCCGGAAGGGCTGAGTCCGAACGCCATGCTGGCCGTGGATGCGGAATACGAGACGGAAGAGCGCCAGCCGCAGCCCATCTCGGGCAATGTGGGCGTGTCGCTGACGCGCACGGAAACGGAACCGACGGAAGACTTGCCCCTGTGGACCTTGATACGCAACAGCACCGAGGCGATGTCGTTTACAAATTACCTGCATTTCATGGACAGCCTGTTTTGCGGCGATCTGGCCGCCGTGCGCGGCTTCGAGCAGGAGCGCTTCGTCAAGAAGGCCGACATGTTCCAGCAGCTCAAGCAGCGCCGCGCGCTGCCGTTCTCCGATTCGGACTCCTACCGCGTGCTGAAAGTGGCGACGGAAGCGTTCGTGATGGTCAATTGCGGCGTGCTGAACCAGCCGCTGGCTTTCAATCCGGCCGAAGACAACGCCTATCTGGACCGGCGCGACATCCCCCAGGGGCGCGACCTGGAAACCGTGCTGCGCAACGATTACCTGGAAAACATCGACGGCTTCCAGACCTTGCCCTACCTGGCCGTGATCCGGCGCAAATTGCCCGACATCCCCATCAGCATCCCGCGCGGCCAGGAGGGGGAAGTGGACCTGTGCTTTGGCATCATCCAGGAAAAGCTGGCGAACCCTTGCCTGCTGGAACTGATCTGGTCGTACTGGCACGAAGAGGGCATGCTGGTGCAGACCATGAACGCCATCGCGCAACGCTTCCAGAACCTGCGCGCGCCCGGCGGCGGCCTCGACCCCTTGTCGAACACGGAAATCGACATGCTGCGTCCCCTGAATAACTTGCTGTGGGGCTACACCCAGGATGAGCAGCACCGGCTGACCGTGGTGCGCCGCAACTACGAATATGACCATCACTACGGCGTGCGCCTGGACGGCAAGGCAGTGCAGCACTTCCGGCCGGCCGACAGCCGCTCCAAATTCCTGGAAGCGTTCCACCACCTGCTGCGCCTGCTCACCTCGTTCTACAAGCAGGATGACGACACCACCGTGAAGGCGGACGCCTTCCCCGTGCTGAATGCCTTGAAGGAAATCCATTTGATCCTGTCGCAGGGCGCGCACAACCAGTTCGGCGACTTGCCGTCGACGGCGCGCATCGAGATGCTGATGCAGCAATGGATGCTGGCGCGCCCCGAATTCCGCGAATTCTTGCCGACGCGCGTGATGGTGGCGTATCCGGAGCCGTGGATGGACCGGGTCGATGCCATGAAGAAACTGCAAGGCTGGACGGATACGAGTGTGATGCATTTCCGTAACCTGGCCATCTTTGGCGAGCAATTGCTGCTTTCCGTGCGCTACGGCAACTGGAGCGACATCTACGAACCCACGCAGGCATTCAACTGGGCGCGCTTCTGGCGCCCGCAAGTGCAGGGCTATATCCACGGCTACCGCGCCGCCACCGGGGTCGACCTGTCCGTCGACAGCAGCGACCCGGCGATCGAAGCGACGATGCCCTCGGTATTGCTGCGCCAGCGCCTGAGCCAGCAGCTGCGCAGCGTCTAGGACGGGAGCGAGGCGCGTGCATGCTCGATTTTACCAGTGCGCTCTACCTGGGCATGCGCCATCCGGCGGCTTCGCTGGCGCCATGGAGCAGCCTGACCCTGGGTCAGCCGGCCGCGCTGCAGGAGCCGCCCGGCGCGCAAACCCTGGCAGCAAGCCTGGCTGCGCTGCAAGGCTGCGAGGCCGCCTGCGTGCTGCCGTCGACCCTGCACCTGTTCTGGGACCTGTTCGGCATGCTCGCTGCCGAGCGGCTGGTGATCCTCGTCGATGGCGGCAGCTACGCCATCGCGCGCTGGGGCGCCGAGCGGGCGCAGGCGCTGGGCTTGCCCCTGCGCATGTTTCCCAGCGGCGAGATGGCGGTGCTGCGGCGTCTGGCGGCGGACTGGGGCCGGCAGGGGCGGCGCCCGCTGATCCTGGCCGACGGCTATGTGCCGGGCAGCGAACAGGTCTTGCCGCTGGCCGGCTACGCGGCCCTGGCGCGCCAGGGAGGCGGCTATCTGCTGCTGGACGACACGCAGGTGCTGGGCGTGATGGGCACGGCTGGTGGCGGCTCGGCGCGGCTGCATGGCTTGCCGGGCGGCTACGACAAGGGGGGCGGCCACCTGATCGTCGGCGCCTCGCTGGCCAAGGGCTTTGGCGTGCCGCTGGCCGTGCTGGCCGGCAGCGGCAACTTGCTGCGGCGCTTCGCGGCGCACAGCCAGACGCGCGTGCATGCCAGTCCGCCTTCGGCAGCCGTGCTGGCGGCGGCGCGGCGCGCGCTGGCGCTCAATGCGCGCCATGGCGATGCCCTGCGCGCCAGGCTGGCGGAGCGGGTGGCGCAATGGAGGGCGGGGATGGCGGCGGCCGGCATCGCCTGCCAGGGGGGCAGCTTTCCTGTGCAGCGCCTGCCCGGCCGCGCCCATTTGCAACAGGTCATGCGCGCAGCGGGCGTGCTGTCGCTGGCGCAAGCGGGGGAGGTCCCCGGCGCGCTGACTTTTCTGCTGCGGGCCGACCAGACGTCGCGGCAACTGGAGCAGGCGATGGGCTTGCTTGAATATCACATCAGGAGGCGATATGAACGAAGCGTTTGAAATGCTGCCCTTTGCGGGGCAGCCGGGAGCGGCCGGCGAGCAGGAATGGCAGGGGGAGTGGTCGCAAGAGTGGTCGCAGGAGTGGCAGGGGGAGGAAGAGGGCGAGGCCGAATGGGAGGGCGAGCGCTGGCCCCCCGGTGGCGTGCGCGGCGGCATGCGCGGCGGGGGGCTGCGCGCGCGGCCGCCCCTGCGCGGACAGCGCCGTCCCGCGCCGCCGCGCTACCAGGCGAATCCGGCGCGCAGGCCGCCGCGTCCCGCACCGCCGCCCTTGCCCTATCTGCCGCCGCGCTACCGGGGCTGGGGCGGTTATGTGCCCCTCTACCCGACCCTCTATCCGCAGGCCTATCCCGTGGCGGAGCCGGCCTTTGGCGACCAGCCGGAGCCGGAGCCGGGCATCGATGCGGGCCAGGGACAGGCTCAAGGGCAGGACCAGGGCCAGGACGATGACGGGCAACAAGGTGAAATCCCGCCCACCCTGGCCGGCACCATGGGCCGGGTGCCGGAAGCGGCCGCCTTGACCTACCAGGCGCTGGGGACGCTGGCCAATGCCTTGCGCGACCCGAATGGCCGCGGCCCGGGCCTGTACGTGATCGAGTTCGATGCGGGTGGAAGGCGCCGCGCCTACAGCGGCCAGACGGACGATCTGCACCGCCGTTTGCTGCAGCACCGGCTGTGCGGCCAGATGATGGGCGTCGACTTGAGCGGTCACCAGGTGTACGTGGCGGCCCTGTCCTCGGCGGCGCAGCGGCGCCGCATCGAGCAGCGCATCCATGACGACATGTTCGCCAACCAGCGCGGCGTGCTGACCAACCAGCGGCGCGAACTGGAACTGGCCGTGCTGGGTGAAATGTGGAATTGACGACAGCGCCTTGACGACTGCGAAGGAGTACATCATGCATCAACTCGAATGTGAATGCGCGCAATGCCGCCAGCGGGCCGGCACCGCGTTTGAAGTGCTGGAGTTTGGCGAAACCTGGTCCGACAAGGGGAGCGCCCCGGCCCTGTTCAGCGAAGAGGAAGAGTTGCAGCTGGCCATGGAATTGCTGGAAGTGTCCAGCGAGGAGGAACTGGAACAGTTTCTCGGCAACGTGTTCAAGAGCGTGTGGAAGGGCGTCAAGAAGGTGGGTGCTACCATCGCCAAGGTGGCCAAGCCCCTGGGCGGCGCCTTGAAGGCCGTGGCCAAGACGGCCTTGCCCTTTGTCGGCGGCGCCCTCGGTTCGATGATACCGATACCGGGCGTGGGCACGGCGCTCGGTTCGGCCCTGGGGCGCGCCGCCAGCAATGCGCTGGAACTGGAGCTGGAGGCCGCAGCGCCGGTCGACCGCGAACTGGAGCTGGCGCGCCGCTTCGTGCGCATCGCGGGGCAGGCGGCGCGCCTGGCGGCCGACGGCGACGGCAGCGCGCGCGCCGTGGAAAGCGCGCTGACGCGGGCCCTGCACCAGCAACTGCCGCATTTCCGTTCGGCCGCGCCGCAGGGCGAGGAGGAGAGCGGGCGCTGGCGCCGGCGCGGCAACCGCATCGTCGTCATGGGCGACTGGCAATAGCGCGGCAAGATGATCATCGACTGTCATTGCCATGCGGGACCTGGCGACGGCTTGAGCGGGCCGTGGGACAGCGATGCGCCGCTGCACGCCTATCTGCGCCGCGCGCAGGCGGCCGGTATCGCCCGCAGCGTGCTGTTCGCCACCTTCCACTCCGATTACGCCATCGCCAACCATGGTGTGGCGCGCCTGGTCGCGTCCGATCCGCAGCGTTTCTACGGTTTTGCCTTCGTGCATGCGCGGCGCGACCGGGGCCGCATCCTGGACCTGGTGCGCACGGCCGTCGAGCGCTATGGCTTTGTCGGCATCAAGGCGCACCGGTTAGATGCGCGCATCAGCGGCGAAGTGTGCGACGCGGCCCGCTTCTTCGGCTTGCCCGTGCTGTACGACCCGGCCGGCGAAGTGGCCGTGGCCGAACTGCTGGCGCAGCAGTATCCCGACGTCGATTTCATCCTGCCCCATCTGGGCAGCTTTGGCGACGACTGGGCGGCGCAGCTGGCGCTGGTCGACCATCTGGCGCGCCACCGCAACATCCATGCAGACAGCTCGGGCGTGCGCCGCTTCGACTTGCTGCAACAGGCCGTGCGCCGCGCGGGGCCGCACAAGGTCTTGTTCGGCTCAGATGGCCCCTGGCTGCATCCGGGGCTGGAATTGCACAAGATTCAGCTGCTGGGCTTGCCGCCGGCCGATGCGGCTTTGATCATGGGCGGCAATTTCTTGCGGCTGGCGCGGCTGGCTTGAGGCAGATCAAGGCGCGGCCGCCTTGCGGCGTATCTGCAGGGCGCGGTCCGTCACGCCCAGGCGGGCGGCGGCGCGCTGGTTGTTGCCGTGTTCCTCGGCCAGCACGAGGCGGATGGCCATGTCGGTGGCGCAGCGCGCGATGTGCGACAGCTTGCAGCCCTGGGCCAGGGCCCGCCGCACGGCCGCTTCGAAGTACTGGTCGGGCCAGGGCGGCGCCAGCAGCCGTTCTTCGGGGGGCAGGGCGCCGATGGTGATGGGGCCGGGGCCGCAATGGCGGTGCCAGATGCGCGTGACGGTCTGGCGCAGCTCGCGCACATTGCCCGGATAGTCGCGCAGCAGCAGGTATTCGCGCACGGCGGCGTCCAGCGGGGGCGGCTGCTGCTGGGCCAGTTCGGCGAGGAAATGCCGGGCCAGCGGCAAGATGTCGTCCTGGCGTTCGCGCAACGGCGGCGTCTGGCAACGCCAGCCGGCGATGCGGTAATACAGGTCAGCGCGGAAGGCGCCGCGCGCCACCTCGTCTTCCAGTGCACGGTTGGTGGCGCAGACGAGGCGAAATTGCGTCGGTTGCCAGGTATTGCCGCCCACGCGCTTGTATTTGCGTTCCTGGATGGCGCGCAGCAGCTGCGCCTGCAGGGGCAGTTGCAGTTCGCCCACTTCGTCGAGGAAGAGCACGCCGCCGTCGGCCAGGGCGAAAGCGCCGTCGCGCGGTGCCACCGCGCCCGTAAACGCGCCCCGTTCATGGCCGAACAGTTCGCTGCCAGCCAGTTCCGGCGACAGGGTGGTGCAGTCGAGGATGGTGAAGTCGCCCCGGCAGTTGCCCAGGCGGTGGACCAGTTGCGCCAGTAAATCCTTGCCCGTGCCCGTCTCACCCGTGATCAGCATCGGGGCCTGGCTGAAGGCGGCCATTTCCACCACCTGGTGCAGCAAGGCGGTCCAGACAGCGCTGCCGCCCACCAGGGCCCCACGCACGGCACTGGACGCCAGCAGCTGCGCCACGGCTTGCCAGCGCTGCAGGCGCGCCAGCACCTGGCCCGCGTCGACGGCGCCGCCAGGCCACAGCAGCACATCGAGCGCGCCGGCCGCCAGCAGGGCCCGCTGTTGCGCGCAGCTGACGGCCTGGCCGCAGGCGGCGATGGCCAGCACGCGGGCATGGCTGCACAGTGCCGGCAGCGCCTGCAGCAGCGCCGTATTGGCTTCGGCGAACAGCACGATGCCCGTTCCATCTGCTTCGCCATCGTGCCGCCGGGCTATAGTTACCTGAGCCTGCTTCAAGGCCGCCGCCAGCAAGGCGCCACTGCCAGCCGCCGCCTGCTGCATGATTTCCAGCCACACCTTGAGCGTCATAGGCCTGCCGTCACGAGGGCACGAGTCGCCCATCTTAGAAGCCCGATACCCCGGTCGTTTGATCTGGCGCAAGCGTGCGCGCTGGCCCACAATGAAAAACGCCGCCTGATCTGCATCAGGCGGCGCTAGTGAGCGCGGTTCCAGCAACGTCATCAAGCAACGTCACGAGAATGGCTAAAAACGTTCGGGGCAAGGCGCATTGCCGAAGACAGTACGAATAGTACGGCTAGGCAATGCAACGCCGCCATGGACGATTTTTAGGCGTTCTCATCCATCTTGACGCAGTCCACAAAATATCCGCGTTTGCCATCGACTTCGCGTTTCACGAGGCCATGCACATCCGTCTCGAAGCCGGGGAAGCGCTCGTTGAAGTCGCGTGCGAAGCGCAGGTAGTCGACGATGGTCTTGTTGAAGCGCTCGCCCGGGATCAGCAGCGGGATGCCCGGCGGGTACGGCGTCAGCAGGATGGACGTGATGCGGCCTTCCAGTTCGTCGATGGCCACGCGCTCGATTTCGCGGTGCGCCATCTTGGCGAACGCGTCCGACGGCTTCATGGCCGGGATCATGTCCGACAGATACATTTCCGTCGTCAAACGGGCCACGTCGTAAGCCTTGTAGAAATCGTGGATCTGCTGGCACAGGTCGCGCAAGCCCATTTTTTCGTAGCGTGGGTTGGCCGCCGCAAATTCCGGCAGGATGCGCCACATCGGCTGGTTCTTGTCGTAGTCGTCCTTGAATTGTTGCAAGGCCGTCAACAGGGTATTCCAGCGGCCCTTGGTGATGCCGATGGTAAACATGATGAAGAACGAGTACAGGCCGCATTTTTCAATGATGACGCCGTGCTCGGCCAGGTACTTGGTGACGATGGACGCGGGGATGCCCGTGTCGCCGAACTGGCCGTCCAGCGACAGGCCCGGGTTGACGATGGTTGCCTTGATCGGGTCGAGCATGTTGAAGCCGGGAGCGAGGTCGCCGAAACCGTGCCAGTCATCTTCGGCGCGTATCATCCAGTCTTCCTGCTGGCCCATGCCTTCATCGTTGAAGCTGGCCGGCCCCCACACCTGGAACCACCAGTCCTGGCCCCATTCCTGGTCGATCTTTTTCATGGCGCGGCGGAAATCGAGCGCTTCCATGATCGACTCTTCCACCAGGGCCGTGCCGCCCGGCGCTTCCATCATGGCCGCGGCCACGTCGCACGAGGCGATGATGGAATACTGCGGCGAGGTCGAGGTGTGCATCAGGTAAGCCTCGTTGAAGGCGTCCTGGTCCAGCTTGACCGTGTCCGATTCGCGCACGAGGATTTGCGAGGCCTGCGACAGGCCGGCCAGCAATTTGTGCGTGGACTGGGTCGAGAAGATCATCGATTCCTTGGCGCGCGGACGGTCCTTGCCGATGGCGTGCATATTCTTGTAAAAATCGTGGAAGGTGGCGTGCGGCAACCATGCTTCATCGAAGTGCAGGGTGTCGATCTTGCCGTCCAACATTTCGCGCAGGGTTTCCACGTTGTAGATCACGCCATCGTAGGTCGATTGCGTGATGGTCAGGATGCGCGGCTTCTTGTTCTTCGCTTCGCGCGCGAATGGATTCGCTTCGATCTTGCGGGCAATGCTTTCCGGCGTGAATTCATGCAGCGGGATAGGGCCGATGATGCCCAGGTGATTGCGCGTTGGCATCAGGAACACGGGAATGGCGCCGCACATGATGATCGAATGCAAGATCGATTTGTGGCAATTGCGGTCGACGACGACGATGTCGCCTGGCGCCACGGTCGAGTGCCACACCATCTTGTTCGACGTCGAGGTACCGTTGGTGACGAAATAGCAATGGTCGGCATTGAAGATGCGCGCCGCATTGCGTTCGGACGCGGCGACAGGGCCGGTATGGTCGAGCAGCTGGCCCAGTTCCTCGACGGCGTTGCAGACGTCGGCGCGCAGCATGTTTTCACCGAAGAACTGGTGGAACATCTGGCCGATCGGCGACTTCAGGAAGGCTACGCCGCCCGAGTGGCCGGGGCAGTGCCACGAGTAGGAACCGTCGTTGGCGTAGTGCACCAGCGCGCGGAAGAACGGCGGCGACAGGCCATCCAGGTAGGATTTCGCTTCGCGGATGATGTGGCGCGCGACGAATTCCGGCGTATCTTCGAACATGTGGATGAAACCATGCAGTTCGCGCAGGATATCGTTGGGAATATGGCGCGAGGTGCGCGTTTCGCCATACAGGTAAATAGGGATGTCGGCGTTCTTGTAGCGGATTTCCTCGACGAAGGCGCGCAGCGACTTCAAGGCGTGATCGGTTTCTTCGATGGAACCGGCGCCGAATTCTTCATCGTCGATCGACAGCACGAAGGCTGACGCGCGCGATTGCTGCTGGGCAAATTGCGACAAATCGCCGTAGCTGGTCACGCCCAGCACTTCCATGCCTTCTTTTTCCATTGCGGCGGCAAGGGCGCGAATGCCCAGGCCGGACGTATTTTCAGAACGGAAATCCTCGTCAATGATGACGATGGGGAAACGAAATTTCATGCATGTCTCCAAAAAAGCAAGCCGCCCCTGACAGATGTGAAGGGGCGGACTAGGGCGCGACGGTCAGGCGGTAGTGCAACCCGGCAGCCGCATAAAAAAAATAAGAACGGGATTCTCGCAGAAATGCGGCCTCTGCGGGAAAAAAATATCGCCCCAAAGCGCCACAAGCTTGCGCTAGCGTGACGCAACGGTGTGACAGGGGTATTACAGCAACATTCTGTTAATCAACATCAACCTTATCAGGCTTTGCGTTGCAAGGTGACAAAGGCGTAAGGCAGGCCGGATTTCTCCGAAACATGCGCTTCGCGCGCGGTTTCTTGCCACACGGCATGATCCACGGCGGGGAAAAACGCGTCGCAGTCAAACGTCTGGCCGATTTCCGTGATGATCAAGCGCTGCGCCAGGGCCAGCGACTGTTTATAGATGTCGGCGCCGCCGATCACATAGCCTTCGGCGCCATCCAGCAGGGCGATGGCCGCTTCCAGCGACGGCGCCGCTTCCACGCCTTCATGGCGCCAGTCCGGATTGCGCGTGATGACGATGTTGCGGCGGTTCGGCAGCGGACGGCCGATGGAATCGAAGGTCTTGCGGCCCATGAGGATGGGGTGGCCCGTCGTCAAGCGCTTGAAATGCGCCAGGTCTTCCGGCAATTTCCACGGCAGGGTGTTGTCGATGCCGATGCCGCCTTGCTGGTCGGTGGCGACGATGATGGTCAGTAAGCTCATTGGTTCTGTGAAAAAGGTGGGGGCGAGGCCCGATGCCCGTCATTATCGTTGAAATTGCCGGCAGCCTCCAGATGCGCACGCATGGCTTGCGCCAGCGCGCCTGGCGCTTCCAGCGGAATCATGTGGCCGGTATCGTCTTTGAGTATGTGCAAGGTGGCTTGCGGCAGGCGGGCGGCCATGGCGCGCAGGTCGTCGGGATCGACGAGCTTGTCGTCTTCGGCGCCCACGATCAGCACGGGGAAATCGAGCTCCTGCAAGCGCGCCATCAGGTCGGGGCGGTCTATCGTGGTGAGAAATTGCGCCAGCAGCACCTCCTTGCCCAGGTCCAGCCCCATCTGCTGGATCAGGCCCGTGATGCCGCCGTCCTGCAAGTGCGACGGGTGCAGCAATTCGCGCAGGCGCTGACGCGTGATGCCCGTATAGGCATTGCGCTCGAGCATGGCGACGATGCGCTGGCGCGCTTCGACCTCCGCCGGCAGCAAACCTTTGGCCGAATTGGCGATCAAAGTGAGGGATTTCACACGCTGCGGGTGCGCCAGCGCGTGTTCGAGCGCCAGGTAGGCGCCCAGCGAAAAGCCCACCAGATGGGCATGCGGAGCGCTGTGGCTGGCGATCATCTGCTGCATCTGCGGGCGCGTGCGCGCCTGGTGCAGGGGTACGTGCCGCAGCTCAAAGGCGTCGCCCAGGGCAGGCGCCAGGCGCGACCACAGGCGTGCGTCGCACAGGGTGCCAGGAATGCAGTCGAGTCGTATATTGATCAAGGACAAACCTAGTGTGAAAAATTTTTGTCGAGCGGCATTATCCGTCATTTTGCGCATGGGGACAGCGGCACGATTTTTCCGTATGGCATTATTTTCAATAGTGCGCGGCTGGCAAGCCGGAACTTTATGGTAGGCTCATGGCTCATCAAGCCGGCGTGCCGGCGACGTGACCTGAAACACCGAATGCAACCCCCACATTAAAGAGGAATTACCATGGCGATCAGTTTGCAAAAAGGCGGCAATGTCAACCTGAGCAAGGAAGCTCCCGGCTTGAAGAAAATCGTGATTGGCCTGGGCTGGGACCCGCGCGCCACCGATGGCGCCGCTTTTGACCTGGACGGCAGCGCTTTCCTGCTGAAAACGGATGGCAAGGCCCGTTCCGATGCCGATTTCATTTTTTATAACAACCTGAAGTCGGCTGACGGCTCCATCGTCCACGCGGGCGACAACACGACCGGCGGCGGCGATGGCGACGACGAGAAAGTGGCCGTCGACCTGGCCAGCGTGCCCGCCGACATCGACAAGATCGCCATCGCCGTCACGATCCACGACGCGGAAAACCGCAAGCAGAACTTCGGCATGGTCGGCAAGGCCTACATCCGCTGCCTGAACGGCGACAACGGCGCGGAAATCGCCCGCTACGACCTGTCGGAAGACGGCTCGACGGAAGCGGCCATGATCTTCGGCGAAATCTACCGCGCCGGCAGCGAATGGAAATTCAAGGCCATCGGCCAGGGTTTCAAAGGCGGCCTGGGACCACTGGCACGCTCGTTCGGCATTAATGCCTAAGAGCTCCGGAAAACGGCCCATGGCGGCGTTGCGTCACCTCGCCGTACTATTCGTACTGTCTTCGGTGACGCGCCTTGCCCTGAACCGTTGTCCGAAGCTCTTTTAGCTTTGTATAGAACCCAAAACGGCAGTCCATGGCGGCGTTGCGCCGCCATGGACTGACTGTACATTCGTACTGTCTTCGGACGACGCGCCTTGCCTTGAGCCGTTGTCCGAAGCTCCCACACCTGAATAAATAATCGCATGGAAAACCTGATCAAGGGGCAGCGCCTGGCGCTGTCCGGCCTCGTCACGGGCAATGTCGTGCAACTGGGGCTCGCCAGCGCTGGCGTGCCGCTGGACTTTGCCTGTTTCGGCCTCGACGCCAACGGCAAGCTGTCCGACGACCGCTACATGACCTTCTTTAACCAGCCGCGCACGCCGTGCGGCGGCGTGGAAGCGGCGGCGCCGTCCGGCGATGCGGCCGGTTTCAGTTACCAGCTGGACCGCTTGCCTGCCACCATCGAGCGCCTCGTCGTCACGGCCGCCATCGATGGCGCGGCCACCATGGCGCAGCTGGGCAGCGGCTACCTGCGCTTGCAGGACGGCGGGCGCGAGCTGGCCCGCTACACGTATGCGGGATCTGATTTTGCGCAAGAAAAAGCCGTCATGCTGGGCGAGTTCTACCGCAAGGACGGCGGCTGGCGCTTCATGGCCGTGGGCCAGGGCTTCAATGGCGGCCTGGACGCTCTGGTTGCCCATTTCGGCGGTGAAGTGGCGCAGGCGGCAGCGGAGCCGGCGCCAAAAATTTCCCTGTCGAAAATCTCGCTGACCAAGGCGGGCCAGACGCACAAGGTGTCGCTGCAAAAGGGCGCGGGCGCGCCGGGCAAGCTCACCGTCAAGGCCAGCTGGGTCGATAACGGCGATGGCGACGACGATAACGACGACCTCGATTTAAGAGTCGGCATCCTCTTGCCGAACGGCCAGATGCGCTTCATCCAGGCGCCCGATACGCCGGGCAGCTTCGATGTCATGCCGTATGTGCGCCACCTGGGCGACGTGGCGGGCGCATCGGGCAAGGAACCGGCCACGGAAACCGTGGAAGTCAATCCCGCGCTGGCGCAACAGTACGGCGGCACGGTGGGCCTCGTCTTCAGCGTGTATTCGGCGCTGGCCAATGGCGCCGTGTCGGTCGCTTCCATGCGGCCGAAGATGGTCATGCAATATGGCGAGCAGATCGTCGAGTGCGCGTACGACTTCCGCCTGTCCAAGGCGGCTGAGGACGATTCCGTCTACACCTATGTGATCGGCATGGCGCGCATCACGCCCGACAGCATCATCCTCGAACCGTCCGGCAAGACATCGGAACCGGGCAGCGAAGCGACCCCGTGGCTGAGCTGGCAGGGCGAGAGCCTGCAACTGGCCTTCAACGGTCCCGTCGTCTTCAAGGGCGAGGACAAGGAAGACGAAGATGATTTCAACGCGGACAATCCGCGCCGCTATATCGCCTAGGAGGCACTGATGGAAACCTTGTCCAAGGGACAGCGCTTGCCGCTGGCCAATCTTATTCCCGACGGCGTGCTGCAGGTGGGCGTCGCTGCGCAGGGGCTGGCGCTCGACGTGGCCTGTTTCGGCCTCGACGCCAGCGGCAAACTGGCCGACGAGCGCTACATGACCTTTTTCAACCAGCCGCGCACGCCGTGCGGCGGCGTGGAAGCGCGGGCCGGCAGCGGCGGCGACATGGCCGAGTTTGCCTTGCAACTGGCGCGCTTGCCGGCCGGCATAGACCGCCTCGTCGTGACGGCGTCCATCGATGGCGGCGGCGTGATGTCGCAGCTGCAAGCCGGCCACGTGCGCCTGCAGGCGGGCGGACGCGAGCTGGCCCGCTTCGCCTTCGCGGGTAGTGATTTCGCACAGGAAAAAGCCGTCATGCTGGCGGAAATCTACCGCAAGGATGGCGGCTGGCGCTGCATGGCCGTGGGGCAGGGCTTCAATGGCGGACTCGACGCGCTGGTGCGCCACTTCGGCGGCGAAGTCGACCAGGCCGCTTCTGCTGCCCCTGCGGCGGTTTCGGCCGTCATGCAGGCAAAGATCAACCTGGAAAAACGGGTCGAACGGGAAGCGCCGCAACTGGTCAGCCTCGTCAAGCAGGCGGGCGTGTCGCTGCAGAAAGTGGGTTTGCTTGACCACCGCGCCAAGGTGTGTTTGTGCCTGGATATTTCCGGCTCCATGGGCCGACTATATAAAGAGGGGCTGGTGCAGCGCTTTGCCGAACGCATCTTGGCCCTGGGCTGCAAGTTCGACGACGATGGCGAGATCGATGTTTTCCTGTTCGGCAAGAACGTCCACCATCCGGCGCCCATGGCCTTGAGCAACTGCAATACCTACGTGGGCCAGGCCATACAGCGCCATCCGCTGGAAGGCGACACGCGCTATGGCGCCGCCATGCAGGCGATACGCGCATTTTATTTCCCCGATGGCGCCGGCGGCGAGCGCACGCGGCCCGTCGCCGCGGAATTGCCCGTGTACGTGATGTTCGTCACGGACGGCGGCACGAGCGACCAGGCGACGACGGAGAAACAATTACGCTGGGCCAGCCATGAACCGATCTTTTGGCAATTCATGGGCATCGGCAAGGGGCGCAAATCGAAAAGCAAGTTTCTCGCCGCCTTTGCCGATTCCGACTTCCCCTTCCTGGAAAAGCTCGACGAATTGCAGGGCCGCCTGGTCGACAATGCCAATTACTTTTCCGTCAGCTCGCCCGACGAGCACAGCGATGCGGAACTGTATGACTTATTGATGACGGAATATCCGGGCTGGCTGAAACTGGCGCGCGGCAAGGGCTTGTTGAGGTAGCGCAAAGGTCATCGGATGAGGCTATGCGACCACAAGTGCGAGAGATTTGTAAATTGAAGTAAATAACAATGGTTCGCATTTGCTTTGCTCCTTGCAATCGTGGCATGCTTTGAGAATGTGCTCTCACGCTGCGGCGTAGTGCCTCATCCGTAGCGTCTCGATTATTTTTTAAGCAAATGCATAAAATCCTCTTTCACTGTCTGGCGGGCGGCAGTCTGCTCGTGTCCGGCGCCGCTGTCCAGGCGCAAACCGTCACCGGCGATACCGTCGTCAAGCCCGCACCGGCCAAGGTGCCCGCCGCCGATGCTCCCGCTACCGTCAGCGTGACGGCCGAACGCCCCACGGGCCGCATCGACCGGCAAGTCTACGACGTCAAGTCCGACGTGGGCAGCACCAACGGCACGGCGGCCGATGCCTTGAACAATGTGCCTTCGGTGGCCGTCGACCCCGATGGTTCGGTGTCCTTGCGCGGCAGCAGCAATGTGCAGATATTGATCGATGGCAAACCGTCGGCCATGCTGCAGGGCGATTCACGCGGCGCTACGTTGAATGCCATGGCGGCCGACGATATCGAATCCGTGGAAGTGATCAACAATCCCGGCGCCCAGTTCGGCAACGAAGCCGGTGGCGGCCCGATTTTGAACCTGGTGATGCGGCGTAACCGCAAGCCGGGCGGCTTTGCCACCGTCAACGCGAATGCGGGCATCGCCGGGCGCTACAACAGCTCCGTCTCCGGCACCTACAATGAAGGGCCGTGGGGCTACCAGGGCGGCATCAATGTGCGCCATGACGGCCGCAATTCCGTGGGCGAGGTCAGCCGCGAACGCCTGGACCGCGGCACGGGCGCCTTCGCCCCCAGCAGCCAGAGCTCCACCAACAATGGCTTGAACGATTCGCTGGGCTTGCACGGCACCGTCAATTACAACCTGAACGCGAATGACACCCTGGCCGCCAGCGTGTCGTACAACGGCCGCAGCAACGACCAGCGTTCGCTCGACCGGTATATCAACGGCGACAGCACGGGCAACACCATCGGCGACTATGTGCGCAGCACCGTGCGCAATGGCGACAGCCGTAACTACAGCTGGGGCGGGCGCTATGACCACAAGGGCGAGTTGCCCGGCGAAACCCTGAAAATCGACTTGCGCGTGTCGTCGTCCACCAACGAGAGCGGCAGCGATTACGCGAATGCCTATGCGATCGCGCCCGTCAATGCATTTGACAGCCGCGCACGCCAGCACAGCGAGACGGGCAACCGCATCGTCGATTTCAGCGGCGACTACGAGCGTCCGCTGGCGGGCGGCACGGCCAAGCTGGGCTACAAGGTGGCCGACAACAAGAGCAGTTTCGACACTTTATATACGGACATCAATCCCGCCAGCCTGGCCGAGACCGTCAATCCCATGCGCAGCAACCGTTTCGAGCTCGACGAGCGCACCATCGCGCTGTACGGCTCTTACCAGATGCGCCTGAGCGAACGCTGGGGCGCCCTGGCCGGCTTGCGCGCCGAATACACGGACTTGAACGTACGCCAGATTACCAGTGGCGTTGAGGCTGGCAACAATTACGTCAACTATATTCCCAGCCTGTTCGCTACCTATAAAGTCAGCGACGAGAGCAATTTGCGCTTCAGCTACGCGCACCGCATCCGCCGCCCGAATGCGGGCGATTTGAACCCCTACGTGATCTACCGCGACGAGTTCAATGTCTCGGCCGGCAACCCGAAGCTGAAACCCACGCAGACGGATTCCTTCGAGATCGGCTATGAAACGAAGATCGCGGGCCTGGAAAGCAGCTTGCGCGCCTACCACCGGCGCGACACGGACGCCATCGTCGATTACCGCTATTTTATTAGCGACAATGTGCTGCTGACGACGCGGGAAAACGGCGAAGGCAGCCATTCGAGCGGCCTGGAATTCAGCGTCAGCGGCAAGCTGACGCCATCCCTGACCCTGAACACGAGCGGCAACCTGGCGCGCAGCCAGCAGACGAGTTCCGACGACCTGGGCAACCGCAGCACGCGCACGGCCAACGCACTGAGCGGTCGCGCGCGCCTCAATTACCAGATCAATGCGGATAACCAGCTGCAACTGGCCCTGCAAATGCAGGGCAAGATGTTGTCGGGACAGGGCTACCGCTCGCCGAACAACACGCTGAACCTCAGTTTACGCCACACCGTGACACCGCAATTGAGCCTGGTCATGAATGTGACCGATGTGTTCAGCAGTAACAAGATGGAAACCGTCATCAACAGCGCCTCGCTGCGCGAAACGAGCACGCGCCGCTTTGACGGCCGCATGATTTATGTGGGCTTGTCGTACCGCCTGGGCGGCGCCACGTCGGCGGCGAAGGAGGGCGAACGGGAGCCGCGCTTCGGTCCGCCGGGCGGACGGGGGCCAGGCGGACCCGGCCCCGGACCGGGCGGCGAAGCAGGCTAGGCCGCCCACGCGATTTCGTGCAGGAAGTCGATGAAATCGTCCATATGGAGCTCGAAGCGCCATTCGCCTGCGCCATGTCTGGCGCGGTACACGGGCAAGTCGCCGTCGATGCTTCTTTCTTCCAGGTGCACGCAGTACGGGTCGCCGCCCGCATCGGCAATCACCACGAGCTTCGACTGCCAGCTCGCGATGTTGTGATTATGCACGGCATGGACGGCGTAGCCGTGCTGGGCCTCCACCAGCTCCGCCGCGCCGTACAGATGCAGGCCCTGCGGGAAGCGCTTGCCGTCGACATGCACGCGCAGCGGCGAATAGAATTGCAGGAAATGGCGGTAGATTTCCGGCAAGACCCATTGCGCGTCGATCTCGGCCATGTCCTTGGCGCTGGCCATGGTCAGCCAGTTCGACGGTTGCGCCAGGTCTTGCTCGCGCTGGCGCCGCAGCGCCAGTTTCCGTTCCAGGAAGGCGGCTGCTACTTGCAGGCGCGACCGCGGCTTGGCCAGCGTCTCATGCTTGGCGGGCGCCTTGTAGCCTGCACCGTCAGGGTAGCCGTCCGCTTGCCAGTCCAGCACGGCGCTTAGTCTCAGCTGCTCTGCCTTCCAGTGGCCGGGATCGGACGGCAAGTCCTGGTCAAACGGCTGGCGGCTGAACACGGCCAGGCTCTTGATCGCCTTGGCGCGCACTTCCAGCCTGGTGGCGCCGGACGCTGCCAGCGCCACCAGGGGCGCATACGCGTCCACGCCTATACTTTTCAGCAAGCCATCGACGCCCCAGTACGCCAGTGCGGGCTGCTCCAGTGCCCAGGCGAAAAAGGCCGCATGTTGACTGCCTTCCACCAGATGCACGATATCCGTCATCAAAAAGGTGCGCCAGTGCAGCAGTTGTCCATCGCGCGCATACGCCGTCAAGATGTCGAGCACGGCCAGCCTGTCGTCCGCGGCATGCTTTTTCAGCAGCCGCTCTTTCAGCCTGGCGAACTTGCTGCCATCCGTTTCGTCAAACAGCTTGCGGTGCAGGGCGGCGAGTGCTGTGACCGCCATCAGACGGCCATCGCCGCCTTGATGGGCGCATGGTGTTCATAGCCTTCCAGCGAGAAATCCGACGGTTCGATCTTTTCCAGCCATTCCGGCTCGTACTTGCCCGTCTTCGCGTAGTCGGGCACGCGGTCGGAAATGACGAAACGGGGCGCCGGGAACGGCGTGCGCTTCAATTGTTCTTCCACCATGTCGAGGTGGTTTTCATAGATGTGTGCGTCGCCGATGAAGTAGGTGAACCAGCGCGGCGTGTAGCCCGTCAGGCGCGCCACCAGGTGCAGCAGGGCGGCGCCTTCGGCGATGTTGAACGGCGTGCCCAGGCCGATATCGTTGCTGCGTACATATAAACACAGCGAAATTTCGCGCGTGCTGGCGTTCGGGATGAACTGGTACAGCAAATGGCAGGCGGGCAGGGCGACGGCGTCCAGCACGGCCGGGTTCCAGCCGTGGAACAGGATGCGCCGGCTGCCCGGATTGGTCATGATGGTGTCCAGGCATTCGCGCAACTGGTCGACGGCCTTGTACAGCAGCACTTTTTGCACGCCGTTCTCCACGATGGGGGCGACCAAGGTAAAGCCGTTCGCTTGCGCATCGGCGATCTGTGCGGGCTGGTCGGCGTCGAGCAGCTTATATGCGGGCCATTGGCGCCATTGCACGCCGTAGACGGGGCCCAGGTCATCCTCGCCTTCGCGGTAGGGGTTGGCCAGCCATTGCGCGTTTTCATTGGCGTTCTGGTCCCATACCTTGCAGCCCAGGGCGCGGAACTCGGCCGCGTTGCGCGAGGCGCGCAGGAAGGCGCACAATTCGCCGATCACGGATTTGAAAGCCAGTTTCTTGGTTGTCACGGCAGGGAAGTTGCCGTTGGCCAAGTCGAAACGCATCATGGCGCCCGGCACGCTCAGGGTGCGGATGCCCGTGCGGTTGTCTTGCCAGCTGCCCGTTTCGAGCACGGTCTTGATCAAATCTTGATATTGCTGCATGTATTTCTCCAACGGTAAGGATGGTGATTGTAACGCAGGCGCGACAGGCGGGCCGCGGCCCACGCACATAATTACGCTGCCGTCTTACCTGCAAACATGACTCTGTGGTAATTTGTGTGTCCTTGAAGAAATACATAGAAACGGCAGATGCTGCACCATGTTCTTGCGACAATTTGTAAATAATAATAACGCCGCCGTGGTGGAGATGAGCAGGGCCGATTTTCTCAAGGCTAACCTGCGCCTGATCCTGGCCTGGCCCTTGCTGGGCCTGATCCTGTGCGCGGTGCTGTGGACGGCCACCTTGCTGCAGCTGGAAGCGGAAAAGAAGGTGGCGCAGCAGCAGGCGCTCGACAGCGTGTCTTCCTTGTCGAAAGCATATGGCCAGTATCTGCTGCGCACGCTGGAGCAGATGGACCAGCTGACCTTGCAGCTCAAGTATGAATGGGAAAACTCGCGCGGCCAGCTGCGCCTCGATCAATTGAAGACGCAGGGCATGTATGCCTTGCCGCAATTTGCCATCGTCGCCATCCTCGACCGCAAGGGCCATCCCGTGACGGCCACGGCGCCGCTGCAGCGGCTGCGCGTCAACGAGCGCAGCGATTTCCTGTTGCGCCACTGGCGCAGCAATTCCAGCGCACTGCGCATCGCGCTGGGGAGGGCCAGCGAGGCGGCACCGTCAGCGCCGGGCGCCGGCGAAAGCCTCGTGCACTTCACGCGCCGGCTGGAAGACGAGGATGGCAATTTCGACGGCGTGCTGCTGATTTCCATCCATTCCAGCTATTTTTCCGAATTCTATAACAGTGTCAATTTTGGCAAGTTCGGCATGTCGGCCATGGTGGGCGAAGAGGGCGAGCTGTTCAGCACGCGCCTGGGCTCGCGCGTGCTGCCGACCCAGAGCGGCCAGGGCACGCCGTTTCTCGACACCAGCTTCCTGGAAACGGAGAGCGGCGCCCTGCATTCGGGCGGCAGGATAGCTTTTTCCGACAAGCAAAATCGCTATGTGGGCTGGCAGGCGTTGAAAGCCTATCCGTTTACGGCCGTGGTCGGACTGTCGGACGGTGAAATGCTGCATCCCTACGAGGAAACGCGCACGATTTATCTCGGCATCGCCCTGGCCGTCACCGTGCTGCTGCTGGCCTTTGCCGCCGTCGCCACCGTGCTGTCGCTGCGCCTGGCGTGGCGCCACCACCAGTCCGAAGGCGTGCGCAACGCCTACCGCATGGCCACCGAGGGCACGAGCGACGGCTTTTATATCATCGCCGCCCTGCGCGGCACGGATGGCAGCATTCTCGACTTCGAGATCGTCGATTGCAACGAGCCGGGCGCCGGCTACTTCGGCGTGCGCCGCGAACAGTTGCTGGGCATGCGCCTGCAGTCGCGCGCCCACGAACCGTATTTCCGCGACTTGATCCATAATTACCGGGCCGCCATGGTCTCCGGCTTTTCCGAGGAAGAGATCGAGTTGCCAGAAGGTAACCCCTTCAAGCTGCGCTGGATACGCCGGCGCCTGGTGCGCAGCGGCGACCGCCTGGCCGTCACCCTGCAAGACATCAGCACGGCCAAGGAGCACGAGCGCGACTTGCGCCGCCTGGCCAATGAAGACGGTTTGACGGGCTTGCCCAACCGCTACTGGCTGCAGCAATTCCTGCCCGGCGCCCTGGGCCGCGCCGCCATCGCGCGGCACATGCTGGCGCTGCTGTTCATCGACCTGGACGGCTTCAAGGATATCAACGACACGCAGGGCCACGCGGAGGGCGACAAGGTGCTGCGCGCCGCCTCCTTGCGCTTGAAGGCCGTGCTGCGGCCGGGCGACCACGTGGTGCGCCTGGGCGGCGACGAATTCGTCGTCGTGCTCGACCCGGTGGAGGACGACAGCCGCGCCGAGCAGGTGGCGCAGCGCATCGCCATCGCCTTCGACGAGCCGTTTTACCTGGGCAGCGAACGCCACAAGATGGGCGCCTCGATCGGCATCAGCCTGTATCCGCGCGATGGGGCCGAGACGGAAGTGCTGCTGAAGAACGCCGACATCGCCATGTATGCCGTGAAAGTGGCGGGCAAGGGCCATCACCGCTTCTTCCAGCCGGAATTGTTCGAAACCATCCGCAACCGCCGCGAACTGGAGCAAAGCCTGGTGGCGGCGCTGGAGCAGGATCAGTTCCTCGTCGTCTACCAGCCGAGGGTCGACGCCATGAGCGGGCAGCTGTGCAGCATGGAGGCGCTGGTGCGCTGGCACCATCCGCAGCACGGCATGGTGCCGCCGCTGGAATTCATCCCCGTGGCCGAGAGCAGCGGCCTGATTTCCCAGCTGGGCGAAGTCGTCATCGAAAAGGTGTGCCTGCAGATGGCGCGCTGGCAAGCCAGCGGACTGGAACTGGTGCCAGTCTCCATCAACGTCTCGGCGCGCCAGTTCGGCCGCGGCGACGTGCACCAGGTGCTGGCGTCTGCGCTGACGCGCCACCGCATCGATGCGCGCCTGATCGAGGTGGAAATCACGGAATCGGCCATGATGGATGAACAGAACCGCGCCGTGGAGCAGTTGTCCGCCATCCGCGCGCTGGGCGTGCGCCTGCTGGTCGACGATTTCGGCACCGGCTATTCCTCGCTGTCGCAGCTGCAGAAGTTCGCCATGGATGGCTTGAAGATCGACCGCGCCTTCACCATGGAGCTGGGCCGCTCGGAGCAGGGCGAAGTGTTCGTGCGCGCCATCCTGTCGATGGCGCATGCGCTGGGCATGAGCGTGGTGGCCGAAGGGGTGGAGACGCGCGAGCAGCTCGACATCCTGCGCACCCTGCAATGCAATGAAGTACAGGGCTATTTCATCTCGCGTCCCGTGCCGGCGGAACAGATGCTGTCGCTGATGCATCAGCGCTTTCTGATACCGCTGCCAGCCCCTGCATTGGCACTGTAGAAGGTCGTATGCGCAGGAAAAACAACGCCGTTTCATAAAAAGAGCGAACGTTCGCTTTTTTCTAAAAAATATTATATGCTTCGCTCATGCCGTCAGTGAATTGGAGTTCACGGCGGCAAGAAAAGTGCAAGACGGGGCAGCTGGATATGCCCGCGATAGTGTGCCGAAGACAATTTCATATAATAAAGAGAGACCAACTTGAAACATAAATATCTGCCCCTCCTAATCGTTGCCGCATTCGCCGGCATTTCCTCCACCGCACAAGCATCGGGCTACCGTTTCGGCTCGCAAAGCGTTTCCGCCCAGGGCACGGCCGATGCCAGCGGCGCCGAAGCGGCCGACGCATCGACCATTTTCTACAACCCGGCCGGCCTGTCGCGCCTGGAAGGCACGCAGTTCGTTGGCGGCGGCACCATCGTCGTACCGCATTCGACTTACGAGGATACGGGCTCGAAGCAGTTCTGGAAGGGTAATCGCACGCCATTCACCGCCACCAAGGACTACGCGCCGGACGCCGTGGTCGCGCCTGCGCTGTATGCCAGCAAAAAGATCAATGATCAATGGACGGTCGGTGCCGGCCTGTTCGTGCCGTACGGCGCCAAGCTGGACTATGGCAACGACTGGACCGGCCGTTATGCGATCACCAACATCAAGCTCGAAGCGATCGCCCTGAATCCTTCCGTGTCGTTCAAGCTGGACCAGCATCACTCGTTCGGTTTCGGCGTGACGGCTGAATACATGAAGGCGGAACTGGGCCAGGGCGTGGACGTGCCGGGCACCGTAGCTTTCCTGGGCGAAAAAGCGCCAGCCGCATCGGCTGCCTTCCTCGGCAATATCCTGAAAACGCAAGGCATGGCAGCGTTTATTTCCGCGAAAAATGCGCTGCAAGGCCAGATCAAGGATGGCCACGCGTCGATGGACGGTCATGACTGGGGCTTTGGCTTCAACCTCGGCTATCTGTACCAGCTGAACGAAGGCACGCGTTTCGGTATCGCTTACCGTTCGTCGATTTCGCACAAGCTCAAAGGCAGCACCATCTGGGACTTCTCGCAAGTGACGAGCAATGCCGCCGTGAACGGCTTTATCGCCGCCGCCTCGAACAAGGTCAATTCCAAGGCGCTGGTCGAACTGCGCACGCCGGAAACCCTGTCGGTCAATGCCTTCCACCAGATGGATGACAAGTGGGCTTTGATGGGCGACGTCACCTGGACCCGCACTTCGCGCCTGGAAAACCTGGATATCCAGTTCCCGCCGACGGCCGAAGGCCCGGAACGCATCCGCCAGAACTGGAAAGACACTTACCGTGTTTCGCTGGGTACCAACTACAAGTACAACGAAAACCTGCTGCTGCGCGCCGGTATCGCGCATGACCAGGCGCCAGTGCGCAGCGCGGAACTGCGTCACCCGGCCTTGCCGGACAGCGACCGCATGCAGTACTCGATCGGCGCAAACTGGAAGCTGAACGCGAACTCCTCGCTGGATCTGGCGTACAGCTATATCGACTTCAAGGACGCCAGTGT
Organism: Janthinobacterium sp. SUN120; assembly: GCF_030397735.1. Lineage (NCBI taxonomy): Bacteria > Pseudomonadati > Pseudomonadota > Betaproteobacteria > Burkholderiales > Oxalobacteraceae > Janthinobacterium > Janthinobacterium sp. SUN120. Next base: position 552,236 of record NZ_JAPUBW010000001.1, read on the forward strand.
CAACTACACGAATAACTGCTCGCCGGTGACCGCTGGCTGCACCGGCAACGGTGAAACGACAAAGGGCCTGTTCAAGACCCGCATGCAGTTGATCGGTCTCGCTTATAACTACAAGTTCTAAGCAGGTAGTGGCGGCCAACCCGGCCGCCATGAAAGAAAAAAAGCGCCTTCGGGCGCTTTTTTTTTGGTGTCACGATTGTCAATTAATCCCTGGCGTGCATGGCCTGATCCAGCAGGGTCAAGGCCAGCCGCACGCTGTCGTCCGGCAGGTCCAGCAACTGGTCTCCCACATACCATTCCACCACGCTGTGGCCGGGGAGGGCTGCGTGGCTGGCGCGGCTGAACAGCCAGATGCCGTGGTCGGCGGCCACCTGGTTGCGGATGGCGATAGCCCGTTCGCGCGAGACGGGCAAGTGCAGGTGCAGCATGTTCGCTTGCGGACTGGCGGGGTTGACGGCAATGGCCGGGAAGTCGCGCAGCAGCGCGTACAGCCACTGCGTGCGCGCAAAATACCGCGGCATGGCGGCGAGGCGCGCATCGAACTGCATGGCGGCGGCCACCACCCAGGGCGTGCGGTGCACGATATTGCCGCCCTGGCGGCGGAACCATTCGCGCGCCCGTTCGACGAACGGCCGGCTGCCGGCCAGCATGGCGCCACCGAGTCCGCCGATGCCTTTGTACAGCGATACATACACGGAATCGAAACCTGCGCAGATGGCGGGCAGGGACTGGCCAAAACCCGCTTGCGCTTCCCACAGGCGCGCGCCATCCATGTGCAGGTGAATATTGTGCTCGCGGCAGTGCTGCTTGATCTGGCTCAAGTCTTCCCAGGAAGGGCACTGGCCGCCGATTTCGCGCATCGGCAGTTCCAGCTGTGCGGCGCCCAGATGATCGGGCACGGCGCGCAAGTCGTCCACCGTCCACGGACGGTGCGGGTCGCCGATCATCAAACCCTTGAAATGATCGAGCAATTCATGGTTGCCCCGCTCGTGGCGCAGGATGTGCGAGGTGGGATGCAGCGCCACCAGGCGCGAGCCGCGGTCCTGGCACGCCAGGCGCAGGGCCGTGACCTGCGTCATGGTGCCCGTGATGCAGAACACGGCCGCCTCGAAACCGAGCAGGCTGGCGATCTTGTTCTCGAACTGTTCGATCAGCGCGCCTTCGCCATAGGTATCGTGCGCCACATCGTTGGCGTCGCACCAGGCGGCCATGGCGGCGAAGGTGGCGCTTGGGGCGGGCTGGCGGTGGCCCGGCAGGACGGTGTGGCAGCGCTGGCGCAGTTCGAGTTCGGTCACGGTGGTTTCCTTACAGGGTGGCCGTGGCCAGTTTCGCGCCGAAGCCGATGAACATGGCGCCCACGCCGCCGCCCATGCCGGCCGACAGGCGGCGACGGCGGCGGAAGGTCTCGGCCAGGCGCGCGCCGACAAAAATGATGGCCGTCAGGTAGGTAAAGCTGATCACCTGGCAGATCAGGCCCAGGCCGATGAAGGACAGCACGGGATTCGGGAAGGCCGGGTCGACGAACTGGATGAAGAAGGAAATGAAGAACAAAATGGCCTTCGGGTTCATCAAGCTGATGATCAGCGCCTTGCGGAACGGGTCGCTTTCCTTGGCGGGGGCAGGGACGGCCGCCGCTTCGCCTTCGGTGGCGCCTGGTGCGCGCAGCTTGCGCCAGCAGCCAATCAGCATCTGCAGGCCGATCCAGCCCAGGTAGGCCGCGCCGATGTATTTCACCACATAGAACAGGGCCGGGCTGGCTTTCAGCAGGGAGGCCACGCCGCAGGCCGACAGCACCATCAGTATCAGGTCGCCGGCAAAGATGCCGAAGGCGCCCTGGTAGGCGGGACGCACGCCGCGCTGGGCGGCGACCGACAGCACATACATGGAATTGGGACCAGGCAGGATGACGATGAAGATGGTCCCCAATAAAAAGGTCCAGAAATCGGTGATGCCCAGGTTGGCGTGGAAAAGTGCGTTCATGGCTGTTTTTGCTTAGTTGATCTGTACGTTGTGAAATTGCAGTGCGGCAAGGTTCGCATAGATGCCTTTCATTGCGACCAGCGACGCATGCGTGCCCGTCTCGACGATCTTGCCGTCTTCCATGACGATGATGCGGTCGGCGCGCTGCACGGTGGCCAGGCGGTGGGCGATGATGACCGTGGTGCGGCCTACCATGGCCGCTTCCAGCGCCTTTTGCACCAGGCGTTCCGATTCCGCGTCCAGCGCGCTGGTGGCTTCATCGAGCAGCAGCAGCGGCGGGTTTTTCAGCAGGGCGCGGGCGATGGCGATGCGCTGGCGCTGGCCGCCGGACAGGCGCACGCCTCGTTCGCCGAGGAAGGATTTGTAGCCGTTCGGCAGGCGCTCGATGAATTCGTGGGCGGCCGCCATCTTCGCGGCCGCGATCACTTCCTCGTCGCTGGCGCCGGCGCGGCCGTAGCGGATGTTTTCCATGGCATCGGCCGAGAAAATCACGGTATCCTGCGGCACGATGCCGATGGCGTCGCGCAGGGTGTGCAAGTCCAGCTGCTTGATATCGACGCCATCGAGGCGGATGCTGCCGCTTTGCGGGTCATAGAAGCGCAGGAACAGCTGGAACAGGGTGGTCTTGCCGGCGCCGGAAGGGCCGACGACGGCCACCGTTTCGCCGGCGCGGATGTCGAGGCTGACGTGGTCCAGCGCGTGGGTGTCCGGGCGCGACGGGTAGGAGAACATGACATTGTCCAATGTCAAGGCGGCGCCGGTGGCGGCGCGCGCGGGCAGCGGCAGCGGCGTGGCCGGCGAGGCGATTTCCGATTTGACGGCCATCAGTTCCAGCAGGCGCTCGGTGGCGCCGGCGGCGCGCTGCGCTTCGCCCATGACTTCGGACAGGGCGCCGATGGCGCCGGCCACGATGGAGGCGTACAGGATGAACTGGCCCAGGTCGCCGCCCGTCATCGAGCCTTCCAGCACGGCGCGCGCGCCCAGCCACAGCACGAAGACGATGGTGCCGAACACCAGCAGGATGGCGATCATGGTCAAGAGGGCGCGGGCGCGGATGCGGCGCATGGCCGTCATGAAAGCGCCTTCGACGGAGTCGCCGAAGCGTTTCGATTCGATTTTCTCGTGCGTGAACGCTTGCACGGTGGGCATGGCGTTGAGGATTTCGCCGGCCATGGCCGACGCGTCGGCGATGCGGTCCTGCGAGTCGCGCGACAGCTTGCGCACCTTGCGGCCAAACACGATGATGGGCACGACGACGAGGATCAAGAGGCCGATGATGATGCCCGCCAGCTTGGCGCTGGTGACGAACAGCATCACCAGGCCGCCCAGGAACAGCAGCACATTGCGCAGCGCCATCGAGATGCTGGTGCCGACGACGGCCTGTATCAGGGTCGTGTCGGTGGTGATGCGCGACAGGACTTCGCCCGTCTGCGTGGTTTCAAAGAATTCGGGGCTTTGCGTGACGACGTGGCGGTACACGGCGCTGCGGATATCGGCCGTGACGCGCTCGCCCAGCCACGACACCGTGTAAAAGCGCGCGGCCGTGGCCAGCGCCAGGATGGACGCCACGCCGAACAGGGCGAGGAAGACCAGGTCGACGTGCTGGATGCTCTTCGAGCCGGCCGCGCCGCCGAAACCGAGGTCGATCATCTGCTTGAAGGCGGCGGGAATGGCCAGGGTGGAGGCGGCGGCCACCACCAGCGCGATACCGGCCAGGAAGAACTGCTTGCGGTACGGCGTCAAAAAGGGCATCAAGCCCTTGAAGGCGGCCAGGCTGCCTTTTTTCAGTTCGCGGCTGGTGCCGGTGTCGGGAGTCGATGCGGTGCTTGCTGTACTGGTACTGCCTGTTTCTGTGCTGGTTGTCATTGTTTTTCGCTTTGATTTACATATTCGGTAGTGCTTACAACTTCATCGGCTGGACGTAGCCCGTCATTTCCAGGTAGGCGCGGCCCACGGGCTGGCCGTCGCGCTCCACCGTCACGGCGCCTTCCCAGTACACGGCGCCCGTCGAGCGGCGCGAATCGAGTTCCTGGTCCGCTTGCAGCGGCTTGATCTGCCAGCGCGTCGCGCCCGTGCGGATCTCGGTGGCGACCGGGTATTCGGCCTGCGTGCGGGGCGAGCGCCACAGCTGCGTGGGTGTGAAATCGACGTCGCCGGGCGCGAACTGCGTCATCTTACCGGACGCGTCGCGCCATGTCGCGTGCGCCCATAGTTTAGCACCTGTCTTGCTGCGGATCTGGAAGGCCATCAGGGCGCCGCCGTCGTCGAGGTTGGCGCCTATCCAGTTCCAGCCGCTGGCATCCGCATCGAGCACCTGGCTGGACCACTCGTGATCGAGCCAGGTGGCGCCCGTCACGGCTTCCGGCTTGCCGCCCGCGCGCGCGATGGTGCCCGTCGTGCGCAGCTGCGGCTTGCTGTAGTAGTAACTCGATTGCGCGAGCCGGGCGCCCTTGCGCGAGTAGCCGCCAACGCCTTGCAGCAGCACGGGCTGGGTGGGCGCGAGGGTCAGCTGCAGGTTGAATTCGCGCGCGGCCAGGCTGACCCGGTAGCTGCCATCCGTTTGCCGCTGCATGCGCCAGTCGTCGAGTTTCACGTCCGTGTCGCCCACCTTGGCGTAGGCCAGGCCGAAACCCTCGCGCGCGCTTTTCTCGTCGTGCAGCAGCTTGCCCACCTTCGGATCGGACAGGGCCGCATGGCCGATGATCAGCTGTTTCGGCGCAAACGCGCTGGGGTTGTCCGTATCGGTGGCCGTGGCGCTGCGAAAGAAGGTCACCTGGTAGCCCAGTTGTTCGCCGCCGGCCGTTTTGACCCATCCCGTGGCGTACCACCATTCCGTTTTATACGCGGGGTGGGCGCCGAAGTCGTGCGGCAGGCGCAGGGTCTGGCCGGCCGGCAGCGGCGTGACGGGGGCAAAGGCGGGCGGCGCGGCCAGCGCAGGTAGCGCCAGCGCCAATGACAAGATGAAAACACGGCGCATTACCAGTCCTCCCTGACGGCGCGGATGGGGCCAGCGGACAAGGCTTGTCTGCCCGCGATCAGCGCCGTGGCGGCGGCCGCCGTCAGCAGGGCGCCGGCCACGGTGGCGATCAGGGGCCACGGCAAGTGCAGCTGCATGGTCCAGTGGAACGATTGCGGATTGACGATGAAGACGAGCACAAAGCTGATCAACAGGCCCAGGATGAAACCGGTGGCGATGCCCAGCGCCGTCAGCGCGCCGCCTTCGAGCGCCAGGATGGACAAAATCTGCCCGCGCGTCACGCCCACGTGGCGCAGCATACCGAATTCGCGGGCGCGCGCCAGGGTTTGCGCGGAAAACGTGGCGGCCACGCCGAACAGGCCGATGACGATGGCGATGGCTTCCAGCAAATACGTGACGGCGAAGCTGCGGTCGAAGATCTGCAGGCTCAGGGCGCGGATGGCCGACGGATTCGACACTTCCAGGCTGGCGCCGAACGGCAGCGCTTTCAGGCGCTGTTGCAGCGCGTCGCCCGTGGCGTCCTTGGCCAGCCACAGGGCGGCGTCGCTGACATCGAGGTCGCCCGTCAGCGCGCGGTAGTCGTCCAGCGGCATCTGGATGGCGCCGGAAGAGCGCGCATAGTCGCGCCAGATGCCGGCGATGAAGAACTTGTGCAAGCCGCCTGCCAGCGGCAGGGCTATCTGCTGGCCCGGTTTGACGTTGTACAGGTCGGCCGCCGCCTCCGACAGCCACACGGGTTTTACCCCCACCGGCACGGGTAAGGTTTCACCCACCAGTACCATGCTCTTGCCCGGATCGGACAGCAGGATCGGGCGCGCCAGCAGCACCACATTCGGGCGGTCGGGCGCCAGCGACAGCGAGCGCAGGCGCTGGAAATCCACCCTGGCCACCTCGGGCAGGGCGGTGATGCTGGCCTGTTCGCGTGGATTCAAGCCTGCCGTGCCGCCGCTGGCGGCCGTGCGCGCATACACGTCGGCCGGCAAGATCTGCAGCAGCCAGTCGTCGACGGAAACGCGGAAACTCGACACCATGATGGCCATCGCCACCATCAGGCTAAAACTCGACAGCACGCCGCCGAGGGCGATGCCCGCCTGGCCAGAGGCGTTCGCCAGGCGGGCCAGGGTCAGGCTGCGCACGGGCGCATGCTGGCTGGTCTCCGTGCGCAGCCAGGCGCGCTGCAGGAAACGGAAGACGACGGCGGCCAGTTGCGGCATCAGCGCGATGGCGCCGATCAGCAGCAGTGCGATGGACAGATAGCCGAACAGGGGCAGCTCGAACACGGGCGGCAGGAACGTCAGGGCGCCGGCCAGCAGCAGGCAGATCAGCACGGGCCAGGTTTTCGCCAGGCGCGTCGTCACGACTTCCTCGCTGCCCGATTTCAGGGCGATGGCGGGCGCCGCGCGCGCCGCTTCCAGCGCGGGCGCGGCGCAGCCCAGCAAGGCGACGCCGAGGCCGAGGATAAAATAGACGAAGGCGGCGACGGGCGTGAACTGCACCTGCGGCTGCACGCCCGCGAAATAGCCGGCGCCCAGGTCGCCGCCGAAGAAGCGCAGGGCCACGGCCGCAATGGCGTAGCCTCCCGCGATGCCCAGGCCGGCGCCGACGATGCCGAGGCTGGCGCCTTCCAGCAGCACCTGGCGCAGCAGCCGGCCCCGTTCCATGCCCAGCACGCGCAGCAGCGCGAACTGGCCGCGGCGGCGGATGACGGACAGCGCCTGCGTGGAAAACACGAGGAAGGCCCCCGTAAACAGGGCGACGAGGGCCAGCACCGTCAGGTTGACCCGGTAGGCGCGGCTGAGGTTATTGTTGCGGCTATTCTGGTTCTCGTCATTCGGCTGGCCCACCTGGAAACGCCCCGGGTACTGCGCTTCCAGCGCCCGCGCCAACTCGGCCTGGAAGGCGTCGCGGTTGACGCCCTGGTGCAGTTTCAAGTCGATGCGCGACAGCTTGCCCAGCTTGTTGAAGCGCCATTGCGCCGCGCCGATATCCATCACGGCGATGCGCTGGCCGGCGCGCGCGCGCTGCAGCGAACCGGCCACGCGCAACGGCACCGTGCCAGTGCCCGATTGCAGGGCAATCTCGCCGCCTTGGGCGATAGCCAGCCAGCGCAAGGCGGCCGGCGATAAAAAGACGGCGTCGTCGGCCAGGGTGTCGAAAGGCTGGCCTTCGGCCGGTGCGCCGATCAGGTCGGGCGAGATGAAGCCGGCGCGGAAGACGTCGAGCGCCAGGATGTGCAGCGGGCCGCCGTCCTTCTTGCCCGCCACCGTGGCCTGCAGTTCCAGCACGGGCGAAGCGACAGCCACGCCGTCGCGCTGCGCCAGCCATGGGTAGATGGCTTCATCGAACAGCGCTTCGCGCCCGGCCACCTGCACGTCGGCCTGGCCGGACAGGCTTTTGACGGCTGTGGAAAATTCATTGAAGGCGGCCGCGTTGATCAGGTGGATGGCAAAGCCCAGCGATACGCCGATGGCGATGGCCAGGATGGCGACGAGGGCGCGCACGGGATGCGCGCGCCATTCGCCCAGCAGCAGCCAGCGAGAAAGCAGGCGCGTGCCCGCAGGATCGGCTGCCGGCGCACTCAATGCAGGCATTCGACGGCCAGGCGTTCGCCGGCGCGCCGTGCTTTCAATTGCGCCGCATCGCGGTTCTTGTCGCCCGCGCCGACGGCGTCCTGCGCCGCCCATTTCTGCTCCAGGCGCAGCTGCGCGCAGTGCTTCTCGTGGACTTCCTGCTGCCTGGCGCCCCGTTCGCGCGCCTGGTCTTCCAGCTGCTCCTGCTTCTTGCGCGCCGCTTCCATCTGGCTGGCCACCCGTTCCTGGCGCGTGGCGGCGCCCTTGTCGACGGCGGGCGGCGGCGCGGGGATTTCCAGGATTTGCAGCTGGCCGGCCGTGCAGGGCGTGGCGCTATAGCTGCTCTGGCCATCCTTCACGCACTTGTAGACGTCCTGCGCACTGGCGGGACCGGCCAGCAAGGCCATGGCGCATAGCAGGAGGGACGACGGCTTCACAATATCTTCCCCGGATTCATGATGTTGTGCGGGTCCAGCGCCTGCTTCACGGCGCGCATCAGCTGCAATTCCAGCGGCGACTTGTAGTGGGCGAGATCGGCCTTTTTCAGCGCGCCGATGCCGTGTTCGGCCGAAATCGAGCCCCCAAAAGCGTGCACCTGGTCATGCACAATGCGGTTGATCGCATCCTGGTTGGCGAGGAAATCCTGGTCTGTCATGCCGGCTGGCGGCGCCACGTTGTAATGCAGGTTGCCGTCGCCCAGGTGGCCGAAGCACACGAGCTGGCAGCCGGGGAAGGCTGACTCGAGGGCCGCATCCGTGATGGCGATGAAATCGGCGATGCGGGAAATCGGCAGTGAGATGTCGTGCTTGATGTTCTTGCCCGCCTGCGCCTGCGCCAGCGGGATGTGTTCGCGCAGCTGCCACAGTCCCTCGGACTGCGCCACGGAACTGGCGACGACGGCGTCTTCGATCAATTCGTTTTCCAGGGCCGCACCGATGCTCGCTTCCAGCAATTCCACGGCGTGCGCCTCGGACTGGCTGCTGGACAATTCGAGCAGCACATATTGGCCGTGCGCGTCGGCGAATGGGCGCGGCAGCTGCGGGAACTGCTCCGCCACCAGTTGCAAACAGTACTGCGACATCAGCTCGAACCCCGTCAGGCTGGCGCCGCAATGGTCTTGCATCAGCGAGAGCAGGCGCAGGGCGTGGGCGGGCGAGGGCATGGCGGCCAGCGCCGTGATGCAGGCTTTCGGCTGCGGGTACAACTTCATGACCGCGCCGGTGATAATTCCCAGGGTGCCTTCGGCGCCGATGTACAGGTCGCGCAAATCGTAGCCCGTATTGTCCTTGCGCAAGCCGCGCAAGCCGCTCCAGATCTCGCCCTGCGGCGTGACCACTTCCAGACCCAGGCACAGCTCGCGCGTGTTGCCGTAACGCAGTACGGCCGTGCCGCCCGCGTTGGTCGCCAAATTCCCGCCGATGGTGCAACTGCCTTCGGCCGCCAGCGACAGGGGGAACAGGCAACCGGCGGCGCTGGCCGCTTCCTGGATGGTTTGCAGGATGCAGCCCGCGTCCACCGTGATGGTGCGGTTGACGGGATCGAGCGCGCGGATGCCGTTCAGGCGCGCCAGCGACAGCACGATGGCCGTGCCGGCGGCGTCCGGGATGCTGCCCAGGACCAGGCCCGTGTTGCCGCCTTGCGGCACGACGGGGACGCGCCATTGCGCGCAGGCGCGCAGGATGGCTGCCACTTGTTCCACCGTGGCGGGGCGCAGCACGGCCAGCGCCTTGCCCGTGAAACGGTCGCGCCAGTCGGTGAGGAAGGGCGCCGTGTCGGCGTCCAGGGTGAGGACGTAGGCGTCGCCCAGCAGGTCGCGGCAGGCGGCGAGGAAGTCGGCTTGGTCAGTCATGGGCTTGTCGTTCATTTCTTGATGCTCACTTTAGTCACTTTTTCCAGCAATTCCCTGGCCATGCGCTTGGCCGCCTTTTTATATGGGCGCAGATACAGCACGGCGCAGGCAAAATAGATGCAGACGATGGCCGCTTCGCCCCAGGCCATCCGGGCCGAGACGGGGTTCGTGTCGCTGTAGCCGCGCACCACGCCCTCCGTGAAATACAGCAGGATCACCATCGACGACCATTGCAGGGTGTAGACGTCGCGCTTGATGACGCCGTACAGGGGAATGAGCAGGGGCGCCGCCTTCAGGACGACCCAGGAGCCGCCCGGCTGCAGCGGCGCGACGATGGTTTCCCACAGTACGCACCAGACGATCAGGGTGACGAGGCTGGCGATGGCGCCCCAGTGAAAATACTTGTGCAGTGCGCCGTGCATCACGCGCCCGCCAGTTTTGCGGCGTTTTCCGCCAGGCGCCGGCCCAGGGCGATGGCCAGGCGCTTTTCATCGTCGCTCAGGGCCTTGTCGCCGTCTATGCCAGACCAGTGCGTGGCGCCATACGGCGAGCCGCCCGTGGACGTCGTCATCAGTTCCGGATGCGTGTAGGGCAAGCCCATGACCAGCATGCCGTGGTGGAAGAGGGGGATCATCATCGACAGCAGGGTCGATTCCTGGCCGCCGTGCAGGCTGCCCGTGGACGTGAACACGCAGGCGGGCTTGCCGGACAGGCTGCCGGCCAGCCAGTCGCTGGCCGTGCCGTCCCAGAAGTACTTCATGGCGGCGGCCATGTTGCCGAAGCGCGTGGGCGAGCCCAGGGCCAGGCCCGCGCACTCCTGCAAGTCTTCCAGTTCCACGTAGGGCGCGCCGTCAAGGGGCACTTCGGGCGCCGTCGCTTCCGTCACCGTCGAGACGGCGGGCACGGTGCGCAGGCGGGCGTCGCAACCGGGCACGCTTTCCACTCCCTGGGCTATCAACTCGGCCAACTGGCGCGTGGCGCCATGGCGTGAATAAAACAATACGAGAATAATCAGATTGGTTGGCTTCATCATTGGTATTATAGGGCGCTTTACAGCCTGATACGACTGCTGTCATGGCGCCGTTCTGATTTTGCACATGTTTTCAAAATATATATTCCCGTTCTTCCAATACCTGTGGCGCGCCCTGAGCATCGGGCTGGCCGCCGTGCGCGGCCTGACCTGGTCCGAAACGCGCGACCTGCTGCAGTTCGCGCGCCGCCGCGTGCGCGAGGAAAGCCTGCCGCAGGTGGCCGGCAGCCTGACGTTCGCCACCGTGTTTGCGCTGGTGCCGCTGCTGACCCTGGCCCTGGCGATCTTCACCACTTTCCCGCTATTTAATACCTTCCGCCATGCGCTGGAAGATTATTTCGTGCAAAGCGTGATGCCCAAGGGCATATCGAACACCATCCTCGATTATCTGACCACGTTCGCCTCGAAGGCCACGCGCCTGTCGGCCATCGGCGCGGGCGCCCTGATCGTCACGTCGGTGGGCATGATGGGTTTGATTGAGCGCGTCTTCAACCGCATCTGGCGCGTGCGCCAGGAGCGCCGCTGGACCAAGCGGCTGCTCGTCTACTGGGCCATCGTCACCCTGGGGCCGCTGCTGGTGGGCGTGTCGCTGACGGTGACGTCGCGCCTCTTCATGGCCACCAGCGGCGTGGTGGGCGCCGTGCCTTTCCTGGGCGCCGTGTTTTATACGCTGGTGTCGATCGGCCTGACCATGCTGGCGTTTACCCTGCTGTACATCGCCGTGCCGAACCGCGACGTGGATTGGCGCGACGCGGCCTGGGGCGGTTTGCTGGCGGCGCTGGCGTTCGAGGTGGCCAAGCGGGGTTTTGGCGAATTCATCCAGGAATTTCCCACCTATTCGCGCATCTACGGCGCACTGGCCGCCTTGCCGCTGTTCCTCGTGTGGATTTACCTGAGCTGGATGATTACCCTCGTGGGCGCCTTGCTGGTGGCCGCCTTGCCCGTCGTGAAATACGAACGTTGGTGGTATGAGGCGGCGCCGGGCAGCGAATTCGTCGACGCCGTCGCCATCTTGAAAGTGCTGCACCAGGCTTGCCACTGTGGCGATTCGGCCCTGGTGGGCGCCGCCGAGATCCGCCGCAGCACGCGCCTGGGCTTCGAGGAAATGGAAACCCTGCTCGACAAGATGGTGCAGCAGGGCTGGGTGGGACGAGTCAACGTGGAGGGCGCCGTGCGGGTGCAGTGGGGCAAGCGCGTGGCCGACAGTTCCGACCACTGGGTCTTGCTGGGCAATGTCAACCGCATCAGCTTGGCCGATGTCTACCGGCTGTTCGTCTTCGGCGGCATGCGCGTGAACTCCGGCTATCCGGCCGGTTCCACCAATGAACGCGATATCCAGGCCGCGGAAGAAGCGGCAGCCCTGGCGGCGCAGGTGGAAAACGCCGTGGAGCAGGGACTGGGCCTGACTTTGGCGCAGCATTTCGGCGCCGTCAAATGCAACTGAGCGGTCTTAACTGAGCGGTCTTAATACACCACGGGCCGCAAGGCCGCCAGCAGCGCCGCTGCCTTGAACGCGGCCGCATCCTGCGCCCGTACCACACCCAGATAATACGTGTCTTCGCCGCCGTGCATGTTGATCAGGCGCAGCTGATGCGGCGCCAGGTGGGCGGCGATGGCGGCCAGGCCCTCGGCCATCGCGTCGCCGTCCTCGCGCTCTGCCCACGAAAAATCGCGCAGCGCGGGCAGGCCGATATGCTGGACCAGGCGCGGTACTTCATCGACGGCTTTCCAGTCCAGGGTGGTGCCGTAGCCCAGCGTGTGGGCGGCCGTGGACCACAGCAGGAAGAAACAGGCCGCTGCGGGCGTGTCGCCTTCATATTCTTCTTCCGGATCATCCTCCGCCAGCTCGTCGAGCGTGATGTCCACGCAGCGCGCGGCCAGGTCCGCGTCGCCCTGCAAAAACAGGGCGGCCATGCTGCGCAACTGCGCGCGGTCGGCCTTTGCCAGAATTTGCGCGGGCGTAAAGCTGCGGCGCCTGACGGGTTTTTTCTTGCCCAGGCCCATGGCCTCGCTCAACTGGGCCGTGATGGCCGCCTTGAAGTTTTCCACGGTGTCGAACTGTTCCAGCAGCTGGCCCGTGAAATCCATGCTCCAGGCCATGCCATCCTTGACGACATATAAAAAGTCGCTTTGCACGGCCACGCCGCGCAGATGGTGGGCGGGCGGATACAAAGGCACAAACGCCTGCTTGCCGTCCAGGGTCAGCATGCAGGCCAGCCCTTGCGCATCGATGGCGAAGATCAGGTTCTTGCGCAGCCTGGGCGGCGACGACGTCGTGGCGCAATCGATGGCTTCGTACCGGCAGGGCGCCAGCAGCTCGCCCTGGCTATCGACCAGGCCAAACAGGAAGCGGCCATCGATGCGCTGGCTGACGATGGCAATCTTTTTCTTGGTGCCGAAATCCTGCACGGAGCTGTAGGCGGGCGGCACCACGACCTTGCCCATCTTGTCGAGCACGCCGCAGACATTGCGTTCATCATCATCGCCCGTCTGGCGCTCGATGTCGATATAGCCGTCTTCGCGCTCGCCAATGTTGTCGACCCTGTCGATGAGCAGCGTGCCGTCGGGCAGGCGCAGCAAGCGGCTGGCGCCGTCCGGTGCGATCTGCTGTGCCAGGTGGGGGCTGATCACGTACAGGGCGCCGGGCGCGGGCGCCAGCACCACCGTGCCGTTCAGGTCCATGACGCCGTGCGCGTCGGGCTTGTCCGCCGTGGCAAAGGTGATCCAGCCATCGTCCGCGTCGCTGGCGTCCAGGTGAGCGAGGCCCGGCGACAGCGGCGCGATCCAGCGGCCGTACGGCGTGACGAGGCCCAGAATGTCCGGCTGCCCCGCTGCAGCCACCGCGTAGCACAGCGCGTCTTCCACCCATTCCCGCACTTCCAGGCCTTGCAGGAAGGGCAGCGCGTTCGCATCCAGTTCCTCGACATCGGCCAGCTGCGCATCGGCCGTGGCCGACCAGTAGCCAATGGCGGGCGATGCGGCGCCGGCGTCCAGCAGGGGCGTCAGCGCTTCCTTGTCGCCGCGCTGCAGGGCAGAGTGCAGGGCTTGCGCCTCGGCGCGCAGGGCTTCGAGCCCGGCCGCGTATTGCGGCGTGTCGATATCGTGCGGGATCAGCTGCACGCAGTCAAACACCAGCCACGCCTGGCCCCCCGCCAGCAGGGCGCTGATGCCGGCGCGCGCGACGATGGCGGCCGCGTCGCGCGGCCTGTCCATCAGGGCGGACAAGGCTTGCCAACTGGCCTGCGCCTGCGCTATCGGCGCGGCCAGCACGCAGGGGCAGTCCTCGCCATCGCCGTAGATGGGCCAGGCGACGGCTTGCGTGCCGGCGCCGATGAGCAGCTTGAACAGCATGGGGGTATCGAGCCGCCATTCGGCCAGGCCCGTGATCGTATCGGTGTCGAAGCCGGCCTGGCCGGGCAGGAGGGCGGTGCTGAACAGGGCTGCGGTATTGATCATTGATATTTGTCTAAAAGTGTATGGGGTATTCAGGGCGCTGGCGGCATGACCCAGTGCGCCAGGGCGCCGCGCTCCAGCCCCAGGCGTTGCGCCACGGCGGCCGCTTCGAAGGCCCACAGGCCGTAGTAGCCGCCCAGTCCCTGCGCGCGCAAATGGCCGTTGAACCAGTCTTCGCGCACCAGCGCGCCGTGCCAGCCGGCCAGGTAGTGTTGCAGGTGATCGAGCTGCTGCGCGTGGTCGTCCGCGTCGAGGCAGTCGTACAGGGCCGTATACGGTTCGGCGAAATACCATTCGTCGACGGCGGGACGCTGCGGATCGATGGCGGACAGCAGCGCTTCGTACACGCCATCTTCGCCATCGAAGGCCGTCTGCAGGGCGGCGAGGCGTCTGGCCAGGTCGTGACGGCCGAACAGCAGGGTCGCGCCCAGCAACTGCAAGGTGCGCGCGTAATCCGTCAATTGTTCGAAATCAAAGGCGGGCAAGGCGTCGTCTGCGTAGGCCGCGGCCAGGGCTGCGCGCGCCGTTTCGCAGGCGGCGATGGCCGCTTCCAGCGCCGTTTCCACGTCAGGCAAGGGCAAGCCTGCCGTGTAGCGCAGTGAGAAGACCTGGTAAGCCGTGCTGGCGGCCGCGCAAGCCCAGTAGGCGTCGTCGCCGCCATCGTTTTGTGCCTGTGCCTGCGCGCGGACATAGGCAGCCAGCAGGGCGTCGAGGTAGGCGAGGTTGCGGGCAAAATCGAACGCAGTGTCGTACGTCTCGGGCGGCGCCTGGCGCGGCGTATGGGGCCAGGGCGTGGACGAAGGTGGACAGGCATCGGCGCAATCGCGCTGGATGGCCCAGTCGGCGAAGACTTGCTGCAGATACTCCGCTGTCTCGTCGTCGTGCGCGATGGCGCCCGCGCCCACCAGGGTCGTGCCCAGCAGGGTGTAGCCGGGAAAGCGGCTGCTCTCGTAGGCGATGGTGGTCACGCTCTGGATGGCCTTGCCGTCGCTCAGGTCGCGCACGCGGAAGTACACGTCGTCCCAGCCGGCCAGCGGCGGCGCCGCCTGGCCCGCCGCCACGGTGCTCCAGCTGCCGTCGGCCTGTTCTTCATAGGCGTCGAGCAGTTCGTCGAGGCCGCCGGGGCGGTCGATGCGGTTGTTGGCGTCGTATTGCAGGCCCAGTTCGGCCGCGAAAGCCGCCGCGTGGCGGCCCGCGAACACCAGGTACTGGGCGTTCAGGGTGCCGACCAGCAGGTCTGATTCTTGTCCGGCGACGCCGAGCGCCTGCGGCAGCCGGTACCAGTGGTGGCCCGGGATGCCGGCCATGGGACCGCCTTCGGCCGCTTGCGGATTGGCGCAGCGCAGCTGTTCCAGCCATTCATAGCGTTCGCGCCGCGCCGCTTCCGTGCCGCTGCCGCGGCCTGTCAATTCGTCAAACAGGGTATTCAACAACATGGTGCATCTATCCTAAAAAAACACGTGCGTGGCGTGGCGTCATGCCGGCGTGCTTTGCGCAAACGCAAACAGCGCGTCGAGCACGGCGTCCGGTTGTTCGGCCATCAATTCGTGCCCGCTGTCGACCTGCACCACGGTGCCATGCGCGATGCTTGAAGTCAGCAAGCGGGTCGATTTGGGCGGCGTCATCATGTCGCGCGCGCCGAAAATGAACAAAGTGGGGCAGTGTACCGAAGCGGCGGCGATTTCGCCGTTCGCGTAGGCATTGCAGGCGAAAAAATCCGTGTGAAACACGTGATCGGGGTTGAGGGCGGCGATGCGCTGCTTCAGGCGCCGCGCGCCGCCCATGGCATAAAAGCCGGGACTGGGAAACGACGGCTTTTGCGCGATCGACGAGTGCGACCAGATATTGACCATGTCGATGGCCGCCTGTTCATCGCTCAGCGACGTTTCCAGCAGCGCCGGCGAAACCTTCATCGGGTAGGTGGACCCCAGCATGGCCAGGTGGCTGATCCGCCCGGGCGCCAGGAATGCCGCTTCCAGCGCGATCAATGAACCCATGCTGTGGCCGGCCAGCATGGCCCTGGGCGCGCCGGCCGCGTCCAGCACGGCCAGGATCCAGCGCGCCAGGTCGGCCACATTGTCCCTGGCCTTGCCCCCGCTGCGGCCGTGTCCCGGCAAGTCGACGGCCAGCACGTTCCAGCCGTGGTGGGCAAAGTAGCGCGTCTGCAGGGCCCACACGGAATGGTCGTTCTGCGCGCCGTGGATGAAGACGGCCGTCGGTTGATTCGGGTCAAAAGCTTTGCCGCCCGTGTAGCAGTAGGCGGTGGTATTGTCGATGGTGAACAGCATCTCAGGCGCCTTTCTGCGACAGTTTCAGGCCACGGGCCAGGTCTTCGATCAAATCGTCCGCGTCTTCCAGCCCCACCGATAGACGCATGGTGCCTTGCGTGATGCCCGCCTGCGCCAGCTGATCGTCGGGCACGCGGAAGTGCGTGGTGGAGGCGGGGTGGATGACGAGCGACTTGGCGTCGCCCACGTTGGCCAGGTGCGAAAAGATCTTCAGGCTGTCGACAAAGCGCTGGCCGGCCGCGCGGTCGCCGCGCAGACGGAAGGTGAATACGCCGCCCGCGCCTTTCGGCAGCAGGGTTTTCGCCAGTTCGTAATCGGGATGCGACGGCAGCTCGGGGTAGGACACGGATTCCACGGCCGGATTGGCCAGCAGGAAGTCGATGATCTTGCGCGTGTTGGCCACGTGGCGGTCCATGCGCAAACCCAGGGTTTCGACGCCTTGCAGGATGGCGAAGGCATTGTGCGGGCTCATGACGGCGCCGAAATCGCGCAAGCCTTCGCGCCGCGCGCGCAGGGCGAACGGCGCCACCGTCGATTCCTCGGCGAAGACCATGCCGTGGAAGCCCTCATACGGTTCGCACAGTTCGGCGAAACGCCCCGTCTTGTCGTAGGCGGCTTGCCAGTCGAAGGTGCCGCCATCGACGAGCAAGCCGCCGATGGCCGTGCCATGGCCGCACAGGAACTTGGTGGCCGAGTGGAATACCAGGTCGGCGCCATGCTCGAAGGGGCGCAGCAGATACGGCGTGGTGAAGGTCGAATCGAGCATCAGCGGCAGGTGGTGCTCGTGCGCCAGGGCGGCAATCCGGGGGATGTCGAGCACGTCGAGGCCGGGATTGCCCAGGGTTTCGGCGAACAGCACTTTCGTATTCGGGCGGATGGCGGCGCGCCAGGCGTCCACGTCGCGCGGGTCGACGAACGTCGTGGCTATGCCGAAGCGTTTCAAGGTATAGGCCAGCAGGTTCTGCGAGCCGCCGTACAGGGCGCGCGACGCGACGATGTGCGAGCCGGCGCCGGCGATGGTGCATAAACCCAGGTGCATGGCGGCCTGGCCGCTGGCCGTGGCGATGCCGGCCACGCCCCCTTCGAGGGCGGCGATACGCTCTTCCAGTACGGCGTTGGTGGGATTCGAGATGCGCGAGTACACGTGGCCGGCCCGCTCCATATTGAACAGCGAAGCCGCATGTTCCGAACTCTTGAAGGCAAACGAGGACGTGAAATGGATGGGCGTGGCGCGTGCGCCCGTGGCCGGGTCGGGCGCTGCGCCCGCATGCAGGGATAAAGTGTCGAAACCGGGGTATTTCGGGCCGCTCATGGTGTCTCCGCCAAGTTTTATAGTGGCAAGATCGTAACCTGATTTGCATCTGAGCAAAAGGGCTCGTGTGCAGGGCGCATGGCGCCGTGCTGGCGGGGGGCGTGTGTAACCTGCAGTGTAAAAAAAGTGACCGCTGCGGTGCGGCGGTGGTAGGATACCGGATCAGCGATATTCGGGCTGTTTGACCTGTGCGCGTGCGCCGCGCCGCAGGGAAGGCTGCTACGTGCCAGCGAAATCCTGGGCTTCAGGCGAACTCTCATCGCATGTCCACCAGGAAAGATTTTATGCCCGCAATATCGTTCGACGGCGCCCTTGCCGTACCCGGACCTTCTATCGTCGACGGCCTGTGCCACGCAGGCTGGCTCATGCAAGAGCATTTTATCTCCCCTGAACTGAGCCGCCAGCTGGCCGCCGAATGCGTGCAATCCATGCTCAGCGGCAAGATGAAGGGCGCCGGCGTGGGCAGCGGCCATGCGCCGCTGCTGCAGCCGGACATCCGCGGCGACCATATCGAATGGCTGGAAACGGGCCGCTCAACCGCTTGCGACCGTTACCTGGAACACATGGAAGCGCTGCGCTGCATGCTCAACCGCGAGCTGTTCCTGGGGCTGGACGAGTACGAAAGCCACTTCGCCCTGTACGCGCCGGGCGCCTTTTACCGGGCCCATCTGGACCGTTTCCGCGACGACGACAAGCGCACGGTGTCCGTCGTGCTGTACCTCAACGATGACTGGCTGCCGGAGCACGGCGGCGCGCTGCGCCTGCACCCGCAGGGCGGCGAGCACGTCGATATCGCGCCGCAAGCGGGCCGCATGGCCATGTTCATGTCGGGCGAGATGCTGCACGAAGTGTTGCCGACGGCGCGCGAGCGCCTGTCGATAGCAGGGTGGTTCCGCCGTAGAGCATGAAAAAAACTACTGCGCGTCGCGGGGCACGGCCGGCGATGCTCACGGCACTCGCGTACCGCTGCGCTTCTCGGCCGCGCCGCGCATCCGCTCGCTACGTTTTTCTTGCCCGACAATCCCCGTCGATTTGATTGCGCGCAAGGCTGGATTTTTCCGCAGGCATAGGCTACAGTCGCAGTAAGGGCTAGAATAACTAAAATACCAATCACGCGGACAGGACGGCCAATATGAAAGTATCTGAAATTCTCCAAGTCAAGGGCAATATCCTCTACACGGTCACGCCTGACCAGCCCCTGCTTGACGCGGCCAATACCATGGCTGAAAAGGACATCGGTTCGCTGGTGGTCATGGAGTTTGGCGACCTGGTCGGCATGCTGACCTTTCGCGAAGTGTTGAACGCGCTGCATGAAAATGCGGGCCAGATCGGCGGCGGCACCGTGCGCAAGCACATGGACGACCACCCGATCACCGTCACGCCTGACACGGAAGTCAATGAAGTGCGCCGCATCATGCTGGAAAAGCATGCGCGCTACCTGCCCGTCATGAATGCCAAGACCTTGCTGGGCGTCATTTCCTTCTACGATGTGGCGCGCGCCGTGCTCGAAGCGCAAAGCTTTGAAAACCAGATGCTCAAGGCCTATATCCGCGACTGGCCGGCCGAAACCACCGACTAAGCTTCACTCATGCAGTAAAAACAACGCCGGCATCTGCCGGCGTTTTGCATTGTCTATCCAGGGTGGCGTCTATGCGGCGCCCTGCAGCGCTTCATTGTTGAGCCAGCTGCCCAGCGCCGTGGCCGTCATGGGGCGGGCGAACAGGAAACCTTGTGCCATGGGGCAGCCCAGCGCCTGCAGGATCTGCGCCTGGCGCTCGTCTTCCACACCTTCCGCGATGACTGCCAGGCCCAGGTTGCGGCCCAGCTGGATGACCATTTCGGCGATGCTGCTGCCGCGCGCGGAACCCGTGATTTCCGTCACGAAGGCGCGGTCGATCTTCAGGCGATCCACTTGCAGGCGCTGCAAATACGACAGCGACGAGAAGCCCGTGCCGAAGTCGTCGATGGCGATGCTCACGCCCGTTTGCTTGATCTGCCACAACATCTTGATCAATAAATCAGGCTCTTCCATGGCCATCGATTCCGTGATTTCCAGCTCGATGAACTCGGGCGGCGCCTGCGTCTCTTCCAGCGCGGCGCGCAGCATTTCCAGGAACAGGGGGTGGCGGAATTGCACTTGCGACACGTTGACGGACATGACGAAGTTGCGGTGACCCTGCTCGCGCAGCAGCACCAGTTCGCGGCACGCCGTGCGCAGCACCCATTCGCCCAGGTCGATGATGATGCCGGAATACTCGGCGATGGGAATAAAACGGTCGGGCGAGATGAACTTGCCGTCCGGCGTCTGCCAGCGCAGCAGCGCTTCGGCGCCCACGGGGCGGCGCGTGGTCAGGTCGATCTGCGGTTGATACACGACAAACAGCTGGCCCTGGCTGAAAGCCGTGCGCAGCGCGTGCATCATGCGCACCCGTTCGCGGATTTCGATGCCCATGCTGCGCGAGAAATAGAAATGCCCGGCGCGCTGCTGGCTTTTCGCCCGTTTCAGGGCGATATCGGCATCTTTCAGCGCATCGGCGCCCGTGCCCGCATGTTCGCCCAGCCGCACCAGGCCCAGCGTGGCGGACAATTGCACGTCCTGGCCATCGATGCTGAACGGCGCCTGGAACAGGGCCAGGATCTTGGTCGGATTGACTTGCGACGAGTCGCCCAGTACGCAAAAGATGTCGCCGCCCAGGCGCGCCACGGTCAGCTGCGGGCCCAGCTGGGTCTGCAGGCGTCCCGCCACGGCCACGAGCAGCATGTCGCCGAACTGGTGGCCCAGCGCGTCGTTGGTCTCGGCAAAATGGTCGAGGTCCACCAGCGACAGGGTGGCGTCGTCGCGCGCGGGACCGGCCAGGGTGGCGTCGAGGATTTCCACCAGGCGCGTGCGGTTGGGCAGCTTCGACAACTGGTCGTAGAAGGCGGCATTGTGCAGGTGCGACACCAGCTCGACGTTGTCGAGGCCCACGGCGACGTTGCTGCAGAATACTTCCAGCAGGCTTTCATCGATGGCCGAGAGGGGGCGCGGCAGCACCAGGTAGGCGGCCGCGTCGCGGCTGGCCTTGCCCGCGAAGTACAGGGTGGCGTAGTCGTGCGCGTACACATTGCGCCGCTGCGCCAGCGTGTGCTCGACGGCGGCCATCACGCGGGGGTTTTGCAGGCCGCACAGGGCGCTGTGCGGCAAGCTGGAAAAGCTGCCCGTGCAGGCCGAGACGAGCAGTTCCCGCGAACCGTTGTCCTGCAAGTCCTGCACGCACAGCACGCCGTCGGCGCGGATGCCCAGCAGGTCGGCGATCTGCGCCAGTACGCCGGCCGAGAAGTTTTGCACGCCGTGCAGCGCCATCAGCTGCGTGCTGGCGTGGACGATGCGGTCCAGGCCGCGTCGGCTGCTGCTGATCGAACGGATCTGCTCGTACGAGCGGATGGCCGCCGTCACCGTGGTGAACAGCTTGATGCGCGTCAACTCGGACTTGGTCTTGTAGTCGTTGATGTCGAAATCGCGGATGGCGTCGATTTCCGGCGCATAGCCGGGCTGGCCCGTGCGCAGGATGATGCGCACGTCCGTCATCTTGAGGGTTTCGCGGATATAGCGCACCAGGTGCAGGCCCGCGTCATCCTGTTCCATCACCACGTCGAGCAGGATGACGGCGATATCGTCTTCATGCTTGAGCAGTTCGCGCGCCTGGCCGGCCGAATACGCATGCACGAATTCCAGCGGGCGGTGCTGCATTTCCAGGTTGCCCAGGGCGAAAGTGGTGGTGGAGTGGACGTCTTCATCGTCATCGATGATCATCACCCGCCAGACGCTGCGCGGTGCGACGGCCAGCGGCGCCGCTGGTTGCTCATCGAGGAATACCAGGTCGTCGTGATCGTCCTTGTTGGCGTCAAGGGGGATGATCGGTGCGGGCATGTATAGCTTCTCCAGGATGACTCGATATTTTTACGAGCACGTCACAAAAAGCCCATGGCGTTGTTGCGTTGCCTCGCCGTACTTGCGTACTGTCTTCGGCAACGCGCCTAGCCCTGGGCATTTTGTGACGTGCTCTCGGCGCAGCCCAAATGCGGTTTGGTAACCTGTATTGTGTAGCGCGCTTTGATCCAAGTATATAGCTATTTAATAAGCAAAATGTTTTTTTAAGTCTATTCTGTGGAGCAATATTTCTTGAATTGCATGATTGCAACTCTTATTTGGTATTTTTTACATGAAAAAATACGCGGGATTTTAAAATGGCGAGACGGGCGGGGGAATATCGGGTCCTGGTGGGGCATTAGCGGCATGGCATGCCCCGCAGGCTGGTAGAATTGAGTTTTCCAGTCCTCACACTTCCTACTATGTCCGGCAATTCTTTTGGCAAGCTGTTTACTGTTACCACTTTCGGCGAATCGCATGGCCCGGCCATCGGCTGCGTGATCGATGGCTGTCCTCCGGGATT
This sequence comes from Janthinobacterium sp. SUN120, assembly GCF_030397735.1. NCBI lineage: Bacteria > Pseudomonadati > Pseudomonadota > Betaproteobacteria > Burkholderiales > Oxalobacteraceae > Janthinobacterium > Janthinobacterium sp. SUN120. The sequence continues at coordinate 574,128 of NZ_JAPUBW010000001.1, forward strand.
GATCCTGTCGGAAGCCGATATCCAGCCCGAGCTGGACCGCCGCAAGCCCGGCACGTCGCGCCATGTGACGCAGCGCCAGGAATCGGATACGGTGGAAATCCTCTCCGGCGTGTACCAGGGCGTGACGACGGGCACGCCGATTGCCCTGCTGATCCGCAATGAAGACCAGCGCAGCAAGGATTACGGCAATATCGCGGAAAGCTTCCGCCCCGGTCACGCCGACTACACCTACTGGCATAAATACGGCGTGCGCGATCCGCGCGGCGGCGGACGCTCGTCGGCGCGCCTGACGGCGCCCGTCGTGGGCGCGGCGGCGATCGCCAAGAAATGGCTGCTGCAGCAGTACGGCACCACGTTCAAGGGCTGCATGAGCCAGCTGGGCGACATTCCCGTGCCGTTCCAGTCGTGGGAGCACGTGCATGCGAACCCGTTCTTTGCCGCCAGCGGCGACGCGGACCTGATCGCGCGCATGGAAGAGGCCATGGACCAGCTGCGCCGCGACGGCGATTCCATCGGCGCGCGCATCGACGTGATTGCGCAAAACGTGCCGGTGGGACTGGGCCAGCCCATCTACGACAAGCTCGACGCCGACATTGCCTACGCCATGATGGGCATCAATGCCGTCAAGGGCGTGGAAATCGGCGCCGGTTTCGATTCGGTGGCGCAAAAGGGTTCCGAGCACGGCGACGAACTGACGCCGGAAGGCTTTATCGGCAATAACGCGGGCGGCGTGCTCGGTGGTATTTCGACGGGGCAGGACATCAGCGTCTCGATCGCCATCAAGCCGACGTCGTCGATCCGCACGCCGCGCCGCTCGATCGACAAGGAGGGCAATCCCGTGATGGTGGAAACGTTCGGCCGCCACGACCCGTGCGTGGGCATCCGCGCCACGCCGATCGCCGAAGCCATGCTGGCGCTGGTGCTGATCGACCACGCCCTGATGCACCGCGCGCAGTGCGGCGATGTCAGCGTGAACACGCCGAAGTTGAAGTAAGCTGAATGTTGTCGGATGACGGGTCTGCGGCCCTGATCCGACCTGCGACCTGGATGGTCGTTTTCTCGTTTAACAACGACACTTGCGACACCTGACAAAACCGTAGCGAGCGGAAGGGAGAGGTGGCTAAGAAGCGCAACCGTACTCTAGTACGGTGAGCATCGCAGGCCGCCTATGCCGACGCGCAGTAGGTTTGGTCAGGTGTTCTCATGCCACCTTATTCGCCACCAATTCCAATTGGTGGCGCATCTCCACCGACTGCACCAGCAACGCCCGGATATCGTTGATCAGGTTGAACTCCGTCTGGTTCAACTGGATCGGCGGGAAGCTGTCGTCCCAGTCGCCGTATAAAAATCCCGTGGGGTGGCCGTTGGCCGACAGGGGCAGCACGACGAAGCTGCGCGCTTCGGACAGCGTCGCTTTCCACCATTGCGGCAGCTTGGCGGCAAATTTCGGGTCGCGCGCGTTGTCGATGAAGATCACGCGGTCGCTGTTGAGGGCCGCGTGGAAGACGTTCGGTTCATACGCGTCGCCAAACACCATCAGGTCCTGCAAGTCGGCCATGCCTTCGCCCATGCTGATGCGCGCCGAATACAGATGATCCCTGTGGTTGCGCACGAACGCCACCGAGCGCGAAAAATCGAAGCCCTGGTGCAGCGTTTCGAGCGCCATCGAGACCATCTGGCCCGGGCTGGCGCTGCCGATGGCGCCGCGCAGGTCGGCCAGGCCGCCGATCAGCACGCGGTTGCCTTCGGCGCGCATGCGCGTCGACGCCAGCTGGCGCGCGCGCCGCTCGGCCGGTTTCGACAGGGGCGCGATCGACAGGTCGGCCGCCGCCATCGCCTTGGCCTTGTCCACCGCCACCACCAGGTCGGTCGCGGTGATGCCCAGGGTGCCCGCATAATCGTCGATCAGCGCGTGCACCTGCGCCGCGCCGGCCGCATCGTCATGCCACAGCGAGTCGGCGCAGCGCGCCGCCATCGTCGACAGGCCCGCCATCCAGTCGGCGCCGCTGACGGGCGCATTGTCCGGCGACGGGTCCATCGGACGCATGCCGTTGATCAGGTGTTGCGGCAAGCCCCAGTGGGCGGCCGTGGCATAGCCCACTTCCGGCAGCGACAGGCCGAGGATTTCGCGCGCGGCGGCCGCCTCGTTGCCGGGACCCGCATGCGCCTGCATGCGCGCCCAGAAGTCCGTCATGTAGAACGTCACCATCATGCGGCCCAGGGTGTGCAGCATCGAGCAGACGACGGCTTGCTCCGCCTGCAGGCTGCCGGCGCTGGTGGCCACCTGCTGCGCCACCATCCCGGCCAGCACGGCCTTTTCCATTTCCACGTGGGCGCTGACGGAATCGGGCGACGCCTGCGACAGTTCCTCGATCAGTTTCAGTCCCAGCGCCAGGTGGCCGATGGCGTCGATGCCCAGCACCAGCACGGCCTTCGAGACCGTGTTGACGCGCTGGCCGAAGGCGGAATACATGCCGCTGTTGGCCAGCCGCAGCACCTTGTGCGTGAGGACAGGGTCGGACAGCACCGTTTGCGTGATGTCGAATTCGTGGTCATCCTCGCCGCGCATGGCGCCGAGGATGGCGCTGATGGCCTTCGCGAAGCCGGGCATGTCGCCCTGCTGGCGCGTGCGCGCCCACAGCAGGTCCAGGGTGTTTTTGCCGAGCTGTGTCGGCGCCGTGAAATGACCTGGATTCATTGCACCCCTCCGCGCGGTTCATTGGCAGACGGCGCAGGCACCAGCGCCGCATAGGTTTTGTCGCTCAAGGCCGATAGCGCGGCGTGGGCCGGCATCGGTTTGCCCGTCAGGTAGCCTTGCACATACTGGCAGCCGCGCGATTCCATGAAGTGCATCTGCTCTTCGGTTTCCACGCCCTCGGCCACCACGGACAGGTTCAAATGCTTGGCCAGGTCGAGAATGGTGTTGCAGATGGCCGCATCCTTGCTCGATTCGGGCAAATCCTTGATGAAGGTGCGGTCGATCTTCAGCACGGAAATGGGGAAGCGCTTCAGATACGCGAGCGAAGAGTAGCCGGTGCCGAAATCGTCGATGGCGATGCGCGCGCGGCGCTCCGTCATCTTGACGAGGATGGTTTCCGCATGCACGGGGTCGATCATCAGGGTGCCTTCCGTAATTTCCAGCACCAGGTGTTCGCCGGACAGCCCCGAAAACGCGATGGCGTCGTCGAGGATATCGAGGAATTTGTCGTTGCGGAACTGGCGCGGGCTGATGTTGACGGAGATGTACAGCGGTCGTTTGGCCACTTCCTGGAACTGCTTGAGCTGTACGCAGGCCGCCTTCAGCGCCCAGGCGCCCAGCAGGTTGATCAGCCCATTGGCTTCGGCAATCGGAATGAAGCGCACGGGCGGCACCAGGCCCAGGGTCGGGTGCTTCCAGCGCATCAGGGTTTCGAAACCCTGGATCTGCCGCGTGTGCGCATCGACGATGGGCTGGTAAAAGAGTAAAAACTCGCCTTCGCGCACGGCGTGGAACATGGCCGCTTCCAGCGAAATATCGTGTTCCGACGGGCCGTTCAGGCGCGGGCTGTAGACCAGGCAGCGGGCCTTGCCCGTTTCCTTGGCGCGCGACATGGCCGCATCGGCCAGCGCCACCAGGCGCACTTCATCTTCCGCATGCAGCGGATAGATCGATACGCCGACCGAGGCGCCGACATAGATCGTGTGGCCATCGACTTCGAACGGCGCCTGCAGGGTCGCCAGCAGGCGGCCCGTCACCAGCTTGATCTGCGCGTCCGTGGCGCTGCCGGGCAGCACGGCGACGAATTCATCGCCGCCCACGCGCGCCAGGGTGTCGCTGTCGCGCAGCGTCTTGCGCAGGCGCGCCGCGGCCAGGCGCAGCACGGCGTCGCCGACGGGGTGGCCCAGGCCATCGTTGACCTTTTTAAAGCCATCGAGGCCGATCGTGGCGACGGAAAACCCCTGGCCCGAACGGGCGGCCTGGGCGATCACCATGCGGATGCGGTCCGACAGCAGCAAGCGGTTCGGCAAGCCCGTGAGCGCATCGTGCGTGGCCATGTGGCGCAGGCGTTCTTCCGTATTGTGCTGGGCCGACGTGTCGCGCCCGACCACCAGCAATTCGGCCACGCCGGCCGCGTTCATATATGACGACAGGCGCAGCTCGAACCAGATTTCCTGGTCCGGCGTCTGCAGGCGCACTTCCAGGCGGCCCGGTTCTTCCAGGGCGTCTTCCAGCGCCGCTTGCAGCGCCGCGCGCGACGCTTCGGCGGCCAGCGGCAGCAGTAAATGGCCGGACAGGCCCGCGGGTGCGCCAAACAGGGTGGCCGCGCGCTTGCTGGCGAACAGGATCAGGCCGTCCGTATCGAGCCGGAACACGACGTCGCCTGCCTCTTCCATGAGGTTGTCCAACTCGTGGCGAGCCTCGCGGTGGGCGGCGGATGGGGTACTGGAAAACATCGTGCTGGCTTTTACCTTTTTGTTATCAGTGCCGGCGCTCGCTGCAGGGCAGGGCGCCAACGGAAAGAATGCATCGTGCGTGACGCGTGCCATAGTGGCCGGAAGGCGGCTATCGGAACGCGATCCACACGAAATGTATCATTGAAAAGCACCCGATTACATGAAATAGAGCAACATTGCTTCAGGTTTTGTAAATATTCCTGCCTTCCATGAAAAAAATCATGCCGCGCGACACACGCAGGCATTTTCGTTCCACATGGAAACATTTATCTGCGCTTGCTTCCACTGGCGCGCTTGCCCCGTCATGCGCTTTGCGCTAGTCTGGCTGGCAGACGGTGTTGACGGTGCGCCAGCGACGGCAAGGGCGCCATGATAACAAATCGCGGGAGACCTCCATGAATGCCTTTGACACGCATGAAGTTTTCAACCAGGCCACGCCCTTTGAAAACGTCAATCTGTTCGCCTGCGACCCGGCGCTGATCGAAGCGCTGCTGCGCGAGGGCGGCGGCGCGGCGTTACAGGAGCTCGACGCGCTGGGCGACAGGCTGGGGCGCGCCGAGACCTATGCGCTGGCGCGCCTGGCCAATATCCACACGCCCGAGCTGCAGCAGTTCGACCGGGCCGGGCGCCGCATCGACGAGGTGCTGTTCCATCCGGCCTGGCATGAACTGATGGCCATCCTCGTGGGCGCCGGCGCGCACGCTTCGCCGTGGGCGTCGCCCGGTCCCGGCGCCCAGGTGGCGCGCGCGGCGGCCTATCTATTAGTGGGGCAGGTGGAAAACGGCACGCAATGCCCCGTGACGATGACGTATGCCTCGGTGCCGGCCTTGCGCCAGGCGCTTGATCTGCCGCAAATCGCGCAGCGCTGGCTGCCGAAAATCCTGTCGCGCGACTACGATCCCCGCTCGCTGCCCGTGGAGCAGAAGCGGGGCGCCCTGGTCGGCATGGGCATGACGGAAAAGCAGGGCGGCTCCGACGTGCGCAGCAACACCACGCGCGCTACGCAGGTGCCGCCGGCCGAGGCGCAGGCGCTGTTCGGCGACGAGGCCGCCGGCGCCTGGCGCATCGTCGGCCACAAGTGGTTTTTCTCGGCGCCCCAGTGCGACGCGCATCTGATCCTGGCGCAGGCGGACGAGGGGGGATTGTCGTGCTTTTTCCTGCCCCGCTACCTGCCCGACGGCAGCCGCAACGCCATCCGCGTGCAGCGCCTGAAGGATAAGCTGGGCAACCGCTCGAATGCCTCGTCGGAAGTGGAGTTTACGAATGCCTACGGCTGGCTCGTGGGACAGCCGGGGCGGGGCATCCCCACCATCCTGGAAATGGCCAGCCACACGCGCCTCGACTGCGTGCTGGGCAGCGCCGGCATCATGCGCGCCGCCCTGACGCAGGCGCTGCACCATGCGCGCCAGCGGGCCGTGTTCGGCAAGCCGCTGGCCGAACAGCCGCTGATGCAGAACGTGCTGGCCGACCTGGCGCTGGAATCGGAAGCCGCCACGGCGTTTGCGCTGCGCCTGGCCCGCTGTTTCGATGAAAAGGATGATGCAGGGCAAGCCATGCTGGCGCGCGTGCTCACGCCGGCCGGCAAGTACTGGATTTGCAAGCGGGGCCCCGGTTTCGGCTTTGAAGCGATGGAAGTGCTGGGCGGCACCGGTTATGTGGAAGAGGCGCCGCTGGCGCGCCTGTACCGCGAATTGCCCGTCAATTCGATCTGGGAAGGCTCGGGCAACGTCATGTGCCTCGACGTCTTGCGCGCCTTCGGCAAGTCGCCGGCCGCGCGCGACGCCCTGGCGGCCGAGCTGGCGCTGGCCGGCGATGACGATGCCATTTTCACCGGCTACCGCGCGCGGCTGCTGGCCGACCTGGACGGGCCGCAAACGGACGAATTCGGCGCCCGGCAACTATCCGAGCGCATCGTGCTGGCCGTGCAGGCGGGATTGCTGCTGCGCCATGCGCCGCCGTTCGTCGCGCAAGCGTTCCTGCAGTCGCGGCTGGTGCAGGCGCCGGGCGGGGCGTATGGCCGCTTGCCGGCAGGCACCGATTGCGCGGCCATCCTGGCGCGCGCGCTGCGCGAGTACTGAGTTTGCCTCCGCTTGGGTACGCAATTATTTCGAAAATTCCGGCCACAGGCGGGCTGGGGGCTGGGATAATGCTGCAATCCATCATTTTATCGATACACAGCGCGCTTGCGGCCCAGGCTTGCCGCCGCGCCAGCTAGCATAGAAAGAAAAACAATATGAAACAAGACCCGCGCTTCCCGAATTTGTTCATTACCGATCACCCTTTGATCCAGCACAAACTGAGCCACATGCGCGAGCACGACACGTCGACGCGCACCTTCCGCGAATTGCTCAAGGAAATCACCTTGCTGATGGGCTATGAAATCACGCGCGACCTGCCGCTGACGACGCGCGAAATCAAGACCCCGCTGGTGACCATCGACGCGCCCGTCATCGCCGGCAAGAAACTGGCCATCGTGCCCATCCTGCGCGCCGGCATCGGCATGAGCGATGGCTTGCTGAACCTGGTGCCATCGGCGCGCGTGGGCCACATCGGTGTGTACCGCGACCCGGCCACCCACATGCCCGTGGAATACCTGGTGCGCCTGCCGGACTTGAACGAGCGCACCTTCATCTTGTGCGACCCGATGGTGGCGACCGGCAATTCGGCCGTGTACGCCGTCGACGTGCTGAAAAAACGGGGCGTGACGGATGAGCAGATCATCTTCCTGGCCCTGGTTGCCGCACCGGAAGGCGTGACCGTGTTCCAGAATGCGCATCCGAACGTCAAGATGTTCTGCGCTTCGCTCGATTCGCACCTCGACGACCACGCCTACATCGTGCCGGGCCTGGGCGACGCCGGCGACCGCATCTTCGGCACCAAGTAAACCGGTTCAGGCGAGTATTGCGATGGCAACCTTGATCGACCCGGATTTTCGCGCGCGTTTGCGCGCCCTGAATGAAAAATATGCGGCTGGCGTGCCGGCCCTGATGCAGGCGATCACGCAGGCAAGCGGCCGCTGCGACAGCGAAGGCCCCCGCCTGGAGCCGCTGACGGAGCTGCACCGCGCGCTGCATGCGGTGGCCGGCTCGGCCGCCACCTTCGGTTTTGCCGCGCTGGGGCAGGAGTGCCGGCGCCTGGAACAGCTGGTGCGCGCCATGCTCAATGCCCCTGCGCAAGCGGTGGCGGATTGGCCTGGCGTGCGGGCGCAAGTGGTGGCGCTATTGGACTGGGCGGGACGCGATGCGGCGGCCACCCATTTCACCGCCTAGATGACCGCGCCATAGTCATGTGGTTGCAATGATTCATTTGATACAACGCAAAGCACCCGCGTCGCAGATTAGGATATAGTGTGTCCATGCCGCTGGTACAGGGCGCCGCAAGACGGGGATTTGGCTATTAAAGTAGTGTTCGCAAGTTTATTTTGCGAAAGAATGGTTTTTCTCAGTTTTGTTGGTATAATTGGGCATCGTTGGATTCGAGGTAGTAGTGCAGTTTGTCTGTCATTTCTTTCTTGCTTCAAACGATATAACGGGCGCAAGCCCAACTTAACTGAAATAGGAAATTGTAATGGCAACTGGCATCGTAAAATGGTTCAATGATTCGAAGGGTTTCGGCTTTATTACCCCTGACGAAGGCGGCGAAGATCTGTTCGCTCACTTCTCGGCTATCCAGTCGAACGGCTTCAAGTCCCTGCAAGAGAACCAACGCGTTTCTTTTGAAGTGACCGCTGGCCCTAAAGGCAAGCAAGCTTCGAACATTCAGCCAATCTAATACGCTGGATCAAACGAAATAAAGAAATCCTCGGTCTCCGAGGATTTTTTTTCGCCTGAATTTCCGTGAAGCATGGGTTTTGTATGCGTTTGATGGGCTACGCGGCCTCTGCGCGGCTGTCTTTCGGCTACTTTGCCTCATTGCCGGCGGGTAGGCTTGCCTGGTCAGCGCAAGTCTCTAAGCCGAACTCTGCGGTGTTCCCATTGATGTCACGACGCCGGACAAAACCGACGCGCAGCAGGTTCGATCCCGCGCCCTCAGATAGCCCGTTCGCGCCAGTAGTCTGGCTGTGAGTATGAGTGCCTTAAAAAATCCACGAACGCCCGTATGCGCAGCGGCAAGTGGCGGCGCTGGGCGAACACGGCGTAGATATCGTTGCCCGGGGCGGCGAACTGGTCCAGCACCGTCACCAGCTGGCCCGAGGCGATCTCGGCGCCCACTTCCCACATCGAGCGCCACGCCAGGCCCTTGCCGGCCAGTGCCCAGTCGTGCAGCACTTCGCCATCATTGCAGACCATATTGCCCGCCACCTTTAAAATCACGTTCTTGCCGTTTTCGCGGAAAGTCCAGCCCCGCTGGCTGCCTTCGCTGCTGATCGCCAGGCAATTGTGTTTCGCCAGGTCGGCCGGGATGCGGGGCGTGCCCGCCCGTTTCAGATAGGCGGGCGAGCCGACGAGCACGCGCTGGTTGTCCGCCAGCTTGGTGCTCACGAGCGAGGAGTCGGACAGGCTGGCGATGCGGATGGCCACGTCGATGCCTTCGCCGATCAGGTCGACGAGGCGGTCGTTCAGGTTCAGCGACACCGTCACGTCGCGGTGCTCGGCCACGAACGAGGGGATCAGGGGCGCCACGTGCTGGCGGCCGAAGCCGGCCGGCGCGGAAATGAGCAGGTGGCCGCTGGCCTTCACGCTGCGCTCGGTCACGGCTGCTTCCGCCTCTTCCAGTTCGCCCAGGATGCGCTGGCAATCTTCCAGGAAGGCGGCGCCTTCATTCGTCAGGGCCAGCTTGCGCGTCGTGCGCTGGAGCAATTTGACGCCCAGGCGCTGCTCCAGCGCGTCGAGGCGCCGGCCTATCATGGCTGGCGCGATGCCTTCCGCGCGCGCGGCAGCCGACAGGCTGCCCCTGGCCACTACTTCCACGAAGGTTGATATTTGTCTGAACTGGCCCATGTTGTGCTCCCGCAATGCCATCACTTGTGATAAAAACGCATAGATGAAGTGATTTTTAATCTCGTTTCCATGCCTTATAGTGCAATACTATAGAACAAACGCGCCACCTGGCGGAGTGTTTTTGCTCCTCTGTCCAGCTTGCCCGCGCAGTCGTTCGGCTTATACTTGGATCACCAGATTACCTTTGCTTATATTTACTAAAAACCGGAGAACTTCATGACGCAGAACACGATCGCACTTCCCGAAGGCATGCAAATCACGGGTGCCATTGCACCCGGCTACGAACAGATCCTGACGCCGGCCGCGCTGGCCCTGGTGGCCAAGCTGACGCGCGCCTTCGAGCCACGCCGCCAGGAATTGCTGGCCGTGCGCGTGGGGCGGGCCAAGCGCCTCGACGCGGGCGAGCGTCCTGATTTCTTGCCAGAAACCGCACACATCCGCGACGGCGACTGGAAGATCGCGCCGATCCCGAAGGCGCTGGAATGCCGCCGCGTGGAAATCACCGGTCCCGTCGAGCGCAAGATGGTCATCAACGCCTTCAATTCCGGCGCGGACAGCTACATGACGGACTTCGAGGATTCGAACACGCCGAACTGGGATAACCAGCTGACGGGCCAGATCAATATGTTCGACGCCGTGCGCAAGACGATTTCGCTGGAGCAAAATGGCAAGTCCTACAAGCTGAACGACAAGATCGCGACACTCGTCGTGCGTCCGCGCGGCTGGCACCTCGATGAAAAACACGTGCTGGTCGACGGCAAGCGCATTTCCGGTGGCATTTTCGATTTCGCGCTGTTCATGTTCCATAACGCCAAGGAACAACTGGCACGCGGCGCCGGCCCGTACTTCTATCTGCCGAAGATGGAATCGCACCTGGAAGCGCGCCTGTGGAACGACATTTTCGTCATGACGCAGAACGAGTTGGGCTTGCCGCAGGGTACGATCAAGGCGACCGTGCTGATCGAAACCATCCTGGCCGCCTTCGAGATGGATGAAATCCTGTATGAGCTGAAAGAACACAGTTCGGGCTTGAACGCGGGCCGCTGGGATTACATCTTCTCGTGCATCAAGAAATTCAAGCTGGACAAGGACTTCTGCCTGGCCGACCGCGCGAAAGTCACGATGACGGCGCCGTTCATGCGCGCCTACGCCTTGCTGCTGCTGAAAACCTGTCATAAACGTGGCGCACCGGCCATCGGCGGCATGGCAGCCTTGATCCCGATCAAGAACGACCCGGAAAAGAATGACATCGCCATGGGCGGCGTGCGCAATGACAAGGCGCGCGATGCCACCGACGGCTACGACGGCGGCTGGGTGGCCCATCCGGGCCTGGTGGAACTGGCCATGGGCGAGTTCACGAAAGTGCTGGGCGACAAGCCGAACCAGATCGAGAAACAGCGTCCCGACATCGACGTGAAAGCGTCGGACTTGCTGAATTTCCAGCCGGAAGCGCCAATCACGGAAGCGGGCTTGCGCTACAACATCAACGTGGGTATCCATTACCTGGGCAGCTGGCTGGCCGGCAATGGTTGCGTGCCCATCCATAACCTGATGGAAGATGCCGCCACGGCCGAGATCAGCCGTTCGCAAGTGTGGCAATGGATTCGTTCGAGCAAGGGCGTGCTGGAAGATGGCCGCAAGGTGACGGCCGAGATGGTGCGCGCCATGATTCCGGAAGAGCTGGCCAAAGTGCAGCGCGATGCGCCGGGCGGCAATGGCCCGACCTATGTGCGCGCAGGACAAATCTTCGAGGAAATGTCGACGTCGGAATCGTTCGCCGAATTCCTGACCTTGCCGCTGTATGAAGAAATCTGATCCTGATCAACTAGATCGATAAAAAAATCCCGGCGATGCATACAAGCATCTGCCGGGATTTTTTATGGCGGAAGGGCGGACTTAAAAGCTGTTTTTCCACATCCGCAAGGCGGCGAACGCTTCCACGGGCGACGCATCGGTGGCCAGCTTGCCTTCCACCTTCAGGCTGGTCAGGATCGCCGGTTCGCGGTAGCGCAGGAAGGGATTCGTGGCCTTCTCCAGGGCAATGGTCGACGGCACGGTGGACAAGCCTTGCTGGCGCTTTTCCGTGTCGATGGCGATGCGTTCCTGCAAGGCCTGGTTGCCCGGTTCGACGGCGTTGGCGAAGCGCAGATTGGACAAGGTGTACTCATGCGCGCAAAATACCTCGGTATCGTCGGGCAAGGCGGCCAGCTTGCCCAGCGAGTCGGCCATCTGGCCCGGCGTGCCTTCGAACAGGCGGCCGCAGCCGCCCGCAAACAGGGTGTCGCCGGAGAACAGCCAGGGTGCGCCGCTGCGCTCGTCGCGCTGGCGCACGTAGGCGATATGGCCCTTCGTATGGCCGGGCACGTCGATGACGGTCAGTTGCAGGCCCAGCTCGGGCACGTGGGCGACATCGCCTTCGGCAAGCGGTTCCGTGATGGCTGTGATAGCCTCATTGCGCGGGCCGAAGACGGGGACGGCGAAATGCTGCAACAATTCAGGTACGCCGCCCGTGTGGTCGGCGTGGTGATGCGTGAGTAAAATGGCGGACAAGGTCAACTGATGGGCTTGCAGCGCATCGAGGATGGCCGTCGCATCGCCGGGGTCGACCACGGCGGCATGGCGTCCGTCATGGATCAGCCACAGGTAATTGTCGGCAAAGGCGGGCACGGCAAGTACCGATAAAGCGTGTTCAGGGGAGTGTGTCATGAGCAAAAGAGAAAACTGAATGGACAGTGTGGCATCCGAAAAATCCATTATAGCGCTTGACGGTTGGCTGCAGACACCGGCCGGTCTGTACGTGCGTGCCTGGGAGCAGCAATGCCTCGACAGCCTGACTGTCGATATCTTCGGTTTTAATGCCGTGCAGATCGGCTTGCCCCAGCTCGATGCGCTGGCGGCCAACCGCATGCCGAACAAATGGCTGCTCGATGCGCGCCTGCCGTCGCGTCCGCCGCAGGAAAGCCGCTTGACCCTCGTGTCGGCCTTCGACGAGTTGCCGTTCGACTCGCAAAGCCTGGACCTGGTGGTCTTGCCGCACGTCCTCGAATTTGCCGCCGAGCCGCACCAGGTCTTGCGCGAAGTCGAGCGCGTGCTGATTCCGGAAGGGCGCGTGATCGTGTGCGGCTTCAATCCGGCCAGCCTGTGGGGCATGCGCCAGGGACTGGGGCGGGTCACGGGCCGGCATTATTTGCCGCAGGCGGGCGAGCTGATCTCTATGCCGCGCATGAAAGACTGGTTAAAATTGCTGAACATGGGCGTGAGCCAAAGCCACTTTGGCTGCTACGCGCCTGCCTGCAGGACAGAAAAATGGCTGCGCCGCAACGCCTTCATGGACAAGGCCGGTGCGCGCTGGTGGCCATATCTGGGCGCAGTGTATATAGTGCAGGCGATCAAGCGCGTCAAAGGGATGCGTTTGATCGGTCCGGCGTGGACCAAAAAACCGGCGACGGCGCCCGCAGGCGCACCGGTCACGAATAAGAGGCGGGAACAGCAAGATGGATAAGGTTGAGATTTACGCCGATGGCGCATGCAAGGGCAATCCCGGCACGGGCGGCTGGGGCGCGCTGATGGTGGCCGATGGCGCCAAGAAAGAAATTTACGGCGGGGAACTGAATACGACGAATAACCGCATGGAATTGAAGGCTGTGATCGAAGCCTTGACGGCGCTCAAACGTCCCTGCCAGGTAGTGTTGTATACCGATAGCCAGTACGTGCAAAAGGGCATCAGCGAATGGATCCACGGCTGGAAAGCGCGCGGCTGGAAAACGGCGGCCAAGGCACCCGTGAAAAACGTCGACTTGTGGCAGGCGCTCGATACGGCCCAGGCCGTGCACGAGGTGGAATGGCGCTGGGTGCGCGGCCATAACGGCCATCCGGGCAATGAGCGGGCCGATCAGCTGGCCAACCTGGGTGTGGAAACCGTGCGCGCCTGAGAACTGAAATTTCCTGCCATGCAGCTGTGGGCAGGGCATAACCGGAGGGCACAGGTTTGCTATACTGTGCCCTTCGCTTTTTGCTTTTAAGACTGAATCTGCCATGCGTCAAATTGTCCTCGATACTGAAACCACCGGCCTGAACCCGCGCACGGGCGACCGCATCCTGGAGATCGGGGCGGTCGAACTGAACAACCGCATGTTGACGGGGAATAATTTCCACCATTACATCAATCCCGAGCGCGATTCGGAAGAGGGCGCGCTGGCCGTCCACGGATTGACGACGGAATTCCTCAGCGACAAGCCGAAATTCGCGGAAATCGCCGACGAATTTCGTGCCTACATCGCCGACGCTGAACTGATCATCCACAACGCCCCGTTCGATATCGGCTTCCTGAACGCGGAATTCAAGCGCTTGAACTTGCCGCCAGTCCACGAGCAAGTGCATGGCGTGATCGACACCCTGGTGCAGGCGAAGGAAATGCATCCGGGCAAGCGCAACTCGCTCGACGCCTTGTGCGACCGTTACGGCGTCTCGAACGCCCACCGCAAGCTGCACGGCGCGCTGCTTGACTCCGAATTGCTGGCTGACGTCTACCTGGCCATGACGCGCGGGCAAAACAGCCTGAGCATGGAAGAAGAAGTGGAAGCGGCCGCCGACGGCGCCGCCCTGGAAATCGTGCCCTTGGCCGAAGTCATCTTCCAGAGCGCCAGCGCCGACGAACTGGCCGCCCACGAAGCCACCATCGCCGGCCTCGACAAGGCCGCCAAAGGCCAGTGCATCTGGACCGCCGTCACGTCGCCGCCAGCGGCCGCGTGAGAAAGAAGCGGGGCACGATAAATTTCCTCTCGCCAGCCCTTGCAGATGCCGCAACACCTATGCGATAATTCGCCTCGCTTCGGGAGGTTAGCTCAGGGGTAGAGCACTGCATTCACACTGCAGGGGTCGCAAGTTCGAAACTTGCACTTCCCACCAAGAATTCGTTGTAAAATCAAGTACGTACATTAAAGCCGACACATTGCGTGATCGGCTTTTTTTGTGCTTGTGTAATTAGCCTGTGTAATTTTATTTTTTGTTTTGTACTAGTACCGATAGCTTATCCAACGCAGCACGCTGCGCATCGACCTGGAGGTGCGCATAGCGCTGGGTCGTCTGCACATTGCTGTGACCGAGAATCTTGCTAATAGTATAAAGATCGCCCCCCAAGCCAAGCATGATGCTGGCACAAGAATGCCGTTGGTCATGAAAGTTCACATGCTCCATACGCGCCTTCACGCGCGCTCGGCGCCAAGCGGATTTCAGCCCATCAACACTCACTTCAAGCGGAAAGTGGGCGAGCCAAGGTCGCAGCGCGGGGATGATTGGAATTACACGCGCCCGTAAGGTCTTTGTGTGGCTCGAAGGCAAGGTGATCGTGTCAACGCCAATATCCTCCTCACGAATTTGGAACAACTCTCCACGACGGGCAGGTCAGCCTGATGTATCCGCCAGGCCAGGGCACAGCCAGCGCCGGCGCGCGAGCTGAAATGATCAAGGAGCTGTTCCGCCGCGGCGCAGGCTTCACCAAGGGTGATGTGACCGTGCAGATCGAGCGCACGCCTGAAATCGCGGATGGCCGCGAGGACGGCGACCGTTGGATGGTCCCGGTCAAGATTCGCTGGTTCTGCAACCTGTAACCCGCATTACCCCACATAGATCGCCTCGGCGGTCTTTTTTTTTCGACCAAAGAAAGGCAATCCACACCATGACCACTGCAAACGGCATCGACAGCCTGCTCGTTATCGGCAAGCAACCTGCAGAAGGCACGAAGGCCCTGGCCGCCGCCGGCCGCCTCTATCCGCGCGTGACAGCGACGTTCGATACGGACGCCGACAAGTATTCGAGCAACGAGATCGACCCGAGCCAGCAACAGAGCGATACCCGCCTGGGCAACTTCCGCACCTCGGGCGCTATCAAAGGCGAAGCATCGTGCGGCACCTACGCCGTGCTGCTGGCCGCGCTGCTGCGCCGCGACTTCACGGCCGGCGGTACCACCGCGGCGCAAGCCACGGCCGCCTCGCGCGGCAAAGTGGTGGGCTCGGGGCAGTTCACCGTGCTGATGCAGGATTCTGCCTATATCGACTACTTCAAACAAGAAGTCGAGCTGCCGCTGGCCTACGCCATGGCGGCCAGTACGGCGCGGCTGGCCGAGGTGATGACCATTGCCATGGGTCGCATCAAGATCACCTCGGCCAAGGTCGATGATGGCGAGAAAAACAAGATCGTCACGTGCGCTTTCGACTACCGCAAGGCCGCTAAGCGCAAGACGGCCATCGACGCCTCGACTGACGAAGGCTCCAATCAGCTGGTGAGCGTCATCGACGACAACCAGAAGTGCATGGCGCTGCCCGTGGCCGTTGACTGGTATGGCTTCACCAGTAACGGCGCGGCCGTGCCGTTCGACAAGAGCATGATTGACGCGGCGTTCGACAAGTACCCGACCTGGCAGGACCGCGTTACGACCGCCCTGGAAAACGACGCCAATTTTTTGAAGGTCTGATCCATGCCCTGCTGCTGTACGCCGATCATCTGTTTGATCGCGCGGCAGCGGCAGGCGACGGCAACGCCAAGGGCGATCATCTGGACACCGCCCGGAAAAACCCGCTTTATCGGGCGCCCGAGGCGCCCGCGGTGCCTCAGCTGCCGGCCGAGCTGGCCTACATCTGGACCTAGTTCACCCAGTTGAACCAGAAACGCCAGTGCGGCATGGCCGTGAACGCGCTCACCAGCGCTGAAATACTGGCCTGGCAGGCGCGCCACGGCGTCCGCTTCGATCCGTTCGAGGAGTCGGTCATTGACCGCCTCGATGCGCTGTTTATTTACCACCAGAACAAGAAGGTCAACTCTGATTTGCCATAACTTTTGAGCAATCGGGGTGGGTGACAGCACCGCACAGGAGCGCTAGGATTGGCATGCATTTAACACAAACGCGGCGAAAAGTCGTGCGAACCGTTCCGCATGACTTTGTTGTGCCAGGTGTGTATTGTTGCTGGGTGGCATGCGAAACGATGAAAATTTCGGCAGGCATTTGGAGGCGAGGTTACTGCGTCGACCAAGTGTAATTGGTGCTGGTGTAAAATTGCCTCTTTAACTTCTGAGGTAGAAATGAAGAAATGTATTTTTGCCGTAGCATTGATAGCAGTATCTGCCTTGTCTGTTGCTGCAACGAACAAGCCCTTTGTTTGTGAGCAGATAAAGGAAAAGGCCGTACGTACTTCATGTATAGAGTCGCGAGATGCTGAAAATGCAGAAAAAGTGAAAAGCAATTCTGTAGATGAGTCGGCGCGATTAGCTGCTCTCGATAAAAGTCGGATATTGGATGAGTTTGTTGCAAAGTCAAAAGAAGCATTGGTGAAAAATTACAAGGATCCAAGTTCTGCGCAGTTTGCAAACCTTGTGGTCAGTGACAGGTCCAAGGTAATGCCGAATTGGTTAGCCCTTTGTGGCTCGGTCAATGCGAAAAACTCTTATGGCGGCTACGTTGGCGCCAAGCTTTTTTACGTAAGTTGGACAGGCCCCGGTGCTCCGGAAATTTGGAACGAAGGCGCGAGAACTGCAACGTGGCGCGGATCGAGGAAGGCAGCCGAGGAAGTTGAGTTAGCTGAAATGGATGTCTATAAGTTGACTTGTGAGCCATCCGCTGTTGCTGTTATTACACAGGTGAAGTAATGCATTAATGAATTAGTATTTTTTATTATCCATTTGGCCCGCTTCGTGCGGGTCTTTTAATTTCAAGCTCACTTTGGTGAGCTTTTTTTATGGGCGATCTATGCCGGACATTGCAAAACTTGGTCTTTCGATTGATACGCGCCAAGTGGTCGAGGGCAGTAAAGCACTGGATTCGCTCGGTGAGGCAGCGGTGCGCGTCGAGCAAAAGACGGCTGGCGCCACGGCGGCTGTCGACAAGTTGGGCGAGGCCAGCGCTGGGGCAAAGGCCAAGGCCAAGGCCAAGGCCTCTGAAGGTGCTGTCGCTGTCGATGCGCTGGGTGATGCTGGTGCGCGCGTTGCGCCAAAGGTTGCTGGCGCGACTACGTCCGTGGATTCGTTGAGTGCTGCGACGGCGCGCGTGCGCTCGACATCGACCGAGGGCGTCAGCGCGCTGGACAACTTTACAAATTCCTCGGCCGGTGTGTGGCGCCGCGGCGTCGATGCGGCCAAAAGTGTCGAAGCCCTGGGCGATGCCACGCGGCGCACTGGTCAGCGTGCGGCGATCAGCAATGGCCAGATGGATGACACGTCCAAAATTATGCGCGCTCAGGCTGAGCAGGCGCGCCAGGCAGCCCAGGCCACGACGGCGCTGGGTGGTTCGACCACGCAATTGACGCTTGGCCAGCAGCAACTGATCGAGCGCATGCGCGAGCAGGCGGCGACGATTGGTATGAGTCGCACCCAGTTGCTTGCCTACCAGGCCGCGCAGATGGGTGTCACCAAGGAAACGCAACAAGCAATTGCAACAATCAAGGCGCACGAGGACGCACTCAAGGCCGCCGCAAAGGCTAAGGAGGAGGCATCTGCAGCATCTGGTCGACTGACCGGTGCGCTGCAATTATTGGCTGCCGGCTTTGCCTTACTAAAGATTGCTGATTACATTAAAGAATCCACTTTGCTGGCTGCCCGATATGAAACATTGGGCGTGGTGATGGAGGTAGTCGGGCGCAATGCTGGCACCGCTGAACGCGGCCATGCTGGAATTCGGCATCACGACCCCGGCGCGCCAGGCCTCGTTCCTGTCCCAGGTTGGCCACGAGTCTGGCCAGCTGCGCTACGTGCGCGAGCTGGCCAGCGGTCAGGCCTATGGGGGGGCGTGCCGACCTGGGTAACGTGCAGCCAGGCGACGGCATGCGCTTTCGTGGGCGCGGCCTGCTGCAGGTGACCGGCCGCGTCAACTACGCCGCCTGCGGCAAGGCGCTGGGCCTGGATCTGCTGGCCAAACCCGAGCTGCTCGAGCAGACCGTCAACGCCTGCCGTTCGGCCGGCTGGTTCTGGCAGGCGAGGGGTCTGAACGCCCTGGCTGATGCCGGCGACCAGGAACGGGTGACGCGGCGCATCAACGGTGGCGTGAACGGGCTGGCTGAGCGCCTGGCCTTGTACCAGGCAGCGCGCAAGGTGCTGGTGTGAGCGCGCTGGTTAATCTGGCGGGCAGGGTGCCTGGCTGGCTGTACGGCGCCGTGCTGGCATGCGTGCTGGTCGGCGCCGGCATGCTGTACCAGCGAGCGCAGGGCGTCGCCCAAGGCCGAGCGGCCGTGCAGGCGCTGTGGAATACCGACAAGAAGACCCGCGCGGCAGCGGAAACGAAGGCGGTGGCGCAGCGCGCCGCCGAGAACCTGGCGCAAGCCAGGCAACAGGCCGTCAAAGCGGCGGCCATCAAGAAAGTCTACGATGACGAAATCAACGATGTGCGCGCTCGGCTTGCTGTTGCTGAGCGCATGCGCAAGCCCGTCTTCTGTGCAAGTGCTGGACCTGCCGCCCCGGCCGGTGCCGGTGGCGCCGAAGGAGGCGCTGCAGCCGATCCCGTCAGCGGGCTACTTCCTGACGCGGTGGCGCGAGATATTCAAGCCTTGATCCTGCAGACGGAGGAAGTGGCCGCGACGGGACGCGCGTGCCAGGCGTTTGTGCGGGGTAGTAGCATAGGGCTGTAGCGCTGATTCGGAGTGTTTGCGCAGGTAGACAGTAGGGGAGTGAGCTAGTCGATTGAGTCTTGAGACCTTCAGATCAACGCAAGTTTAGTGCCGCAGGTGTCTTTGTGCAGTCGCGCGTCCATCTCTCCAGCACGGCGGGGCCGGATAGAGTAAATACTGTCTAAGTTGATAACTTCTGCTCTTGGTATACACTCAATAGAAGGAAATTGGACGTTAGAAGAGGAGTCTTACCATGAGGCATATCTCTACACTGGCCGTGATCGGTACTGTTCTGTTTATCACGGGAACAGCTGCATCTGCAGGGAATGGCGGCATTAAGGCCGGTCCGCATTTAGGAACCCCGATCGCAACAACAATGCACACGACGACAACGCATACAACGACAACTGCACCAGCTTTACCTACCCCATCGCATTCGGGGCAACCAAATCAAAGCTGCGGCAGTGCCACTGCTCCCAATACTCCTGGTAATTCAGCTTCTGCACCTGGGTCAGCTTTCAATCCAGATGGCCAGGCTGGAACAGTATATGCTGGACAGCAGCCACAAAATTCGCGCAATCCTACGAGTGTGTCACAGTATGATGTTGCTTGCGCGAAACAGCCATCTAAGTAAGGTGCAAGCGTAAAGCCGGTGCCGTTTTGGCCGGGTTACGAGTTCGAAAAGTTAGCACCGGCGGCGCCGAACTGCGAAAAGGTAAAGGTGTTGGCGCGGGACTGGCCACGTGGCTGGAAGTATGAAGTGGAACTGGAGGCAGTAATTGCTGTCTGCATTCTGCCAGATGAAAAAGCAGAGCGCTGATTGTCGCTGCATCAACAGCGGCAATCAGCCCCGGCATGCTGGCCAAGCCAGTGAACCAAGTGGGCTCGTGCTACCTCGGGGAGGTAATTCGACTTTAACACTAGGGGGTTCACATTTTGGCATTACCCATCATCCCCTGGATCGGCGGCAAACGAGGTCTGGCCGACCGCATCATCCCGCAATTTCCACCGCACACCTGCTACGTCGAGGTTTTCGCCGGCGGCGCCGCGTTGTACTTCATGCGGCCGCCGGCCGAGGTCGAGGTGCTGAACGACGTCAACGGCGAACTGATCAACCTCTACCGCGTCGTCAAGAATCACTTGGAGGAATTTGTGCGCCAGTTCAAATGGGCGCTGTCGAGCCGCGAGGTGTTCAAGTGGCTGCAGGACACGCCGCCACATACCCAGACGGACCTGCAGCGCGCCGCCCGTTTCTTCTACCTGCAGCATCATGCCTTAGGCGGGAAGGTCGACGGGCAGAGCTGGGGCACGGCCACCACCACGCCGCCGCTCAACCTGCTGCGCATCGAGGAGAACTTGTCGGCCGCGCACCTGCGCTTGTCCGGCGCCTACATCGAAAATCTGGACTGGTACAAGTGCATGGAGCGCTACGACCGGCCGCACACGCTGTTTTACCTGGACCCGCCGTACTGGGAGACAGCGGGATATGGCGTGGAGTTTGAGTTCGCTCAATACGAGAAGATGGTCGAACTGACGTTTCGATTGAAGGGCAAAGTCATCTTGAGCCTCAATGAGCCCTCGGATATCAGGCGCGTATTTGCACGCTTCCAGATGGATGCCACCGGAATTCAATACAACGTCGGTGGCGGCGGCAAGGCAGTGGAACGGAAGGAACTGATCATTTACAGTTGGGATAGAGCGGCCGAGCCTGCAGGTCTTTTTTGAATTTCAAGTGCTGTAGCCAGTTGCTAATGACGACGAGGTCGTCCTAGCTCTGGTGCGGGTTTGGTTGTTCGGTGGCAAGTATGAGGAGGAGGAGTTAGTAGTAAGTTTCGCTAGCTGCCTCGAGGATTCAGTGGATTCTTAGCCGGTAGTAAGTCGTTAAAGACCTGAGGGACGGACATATAGTCGAGCGTGACTTTGCATCACTGCCATGCTCATAGCATCTTGTTTCCTATGTGCAATTAAATTCTGATAGCATATTTCATTGCACGCCCATTGCATTTTAAATTGACTGCGTATATGATGCTGAAAACGGAGAAAGTTATGAGCGAGAATTTTCATGAGCAGGCTAAAGTCGCATTGATGAAATTGCAGGCGGAGTTGGCTGCGATCACTGATGAAATTGAACTCTTGGTTGAGCGCCGTAAAAAAGTGCAGGCTCAGTATATGGGCTTGAGGACTTTTATTACGGCGACTGATTCGGTGGAAAGTAGAGTCGATGAGTCAGGTGGCACGAGTCGTATCGTGTCAGCTCCCTCGGCAGCGGTAATTACAGGTGCGCAAACGCCGCAAGTGAGGCAAAGTCGTTGGCTTTCGAGTGATGTGAATGCTCAGGGGGACCTCATAAGGCATTGGCGCTCTTCCGCTCCTGGTTCCGCTTCAATTGAAGGCGACATGCGTTCGGAAGACACATCTTGGATTTCGGGCACTCAGCGAACCTCATTGAAGGATTCAGTATTGAGTATTGTGGAAAAATTTTTGGCAGATGGCAAGCCACATCCTACAAAGGAGTTGGTTGAAGAAATTCAGGCTCACGGAGTAGCAATTAGTGGGGCTGATCCTGTCATTACTGTCAGTTCAATTTTGAGCCGAGAAAAAGACAAATTTCTTGCAGATCGAAAACATGGATGGACGCTGAAGTAAAAAAGCCTCAATGCCGATGGCACTGAGGCTTCTGATGAGACTAGATTTACACTAACCGCCCTGGGTGGGCACCAATGCAGAGCAAAACTGCTTGATTTTGCGGAAAGGAGAAAAAATGTCACACCGCGTATTGCGAACGCAAGCAAAATTTCGCTTGCTATTATTATAGTTCCGGACTGTGAAGGCTGAAAATCTCTAACATTTATCAGCCGGCAAGGTGGTGAGGGCATACCAACGCCACCTACGGATTTTGATACTTCTTGGCGGAAGTGTCTAGTATTCTATACCATCGAACATCCGTGGGCAAGAAAAATGTCCCTCCAATGCTTTATTGGAGGACCTATGGCTAAGCCATTCTTCGCTACAAAGAGCGTGTTTGTTCGGCAGTACACTCGGTTTCGCTTCGGCAAATTCGAGAGCGTTTGCCAACATTTCCGTTCACGCCCACATTAATTGAGCTTATTCAATTAATGTTGTGAAAAGCTGCTTTCCTCCCAGGAAAGCAGCTTTTTTGCGTTAGAGTATTATCAAATGTTGATGCAGCAAAGCATAAGGAAACCGTCGTATATTTTTGGTATGAAAAATTAGCAAAATGTGTGCAGACTATACTCCCAGCCTTACAGAGCAGATCGAAGACCGTTTCGGTGTTCGTTCGCCCCAGCTCGACCTCCCGCCAGATGCTTGGCCCGGATACATGGCGCCAATTTTGCGTGACTCACAAGAAACGCCCGGTAAACTTGAAGTCGCCCCGGCAATGTTCGGCATGGTACCCCACTGGGTCGAGCACAAGCTGGCCCGCCAGACCTACAACTCCCGCACCGAGACGGTGGCCAGCAAGCCATCCTTCCGCAGCGCTTGGAAGCGCAAGCAGTTCTGCATCATCCCGGCTGCCAACTTCTTCGAACCCAACTACGAAACCGGCAAGCCTGTGCGCTGGCGCATCGAGCGCGCCGATGGCGGGCCGGTGGTCATAGCCGGCCTATGGGAGTACCGCCCGGGGATCAGTTGCTGTCGTTCTCGATGCTGACTATCAACGCCGACGGGCACTCGCTGATGCAGCGCTTCCACAAGCCCTATGACGAAAAGCGCATGGTGATGAGCCTTGATCCTGATCAGTGCCTAAGTTGGTTGGACGGTTCTCTGGTGGCGGAGACGAGTGGGGAAGGGTGCGCTCCGGTTTGGCAATTGCCGCGCTGGATATCACAAGCAAACGTAATTGCCGTAATACGGTGCGTCTGGGTGCGGCAGACCTGACGCGGCGGTGGGCTATGCTTTCAGAAAATAGAGCGCCTCGCTACGCAGCGAGCTGGAGTTGCCGAGAATTATAACCAAGTAGCTGCACTAGATTTTGATGTCTCGGTGCAACTTTTAACGAGCATGGTACTGTCGACGTCCGTGCCCTCTTAGATCGTGCCTTGTCTACCGCCTGTCTTGCCAGGAATGACAACATCCTCCAAATCATTGTTCAGGTGCTCGAACAAGGCTTTGGAGGTTTGGGTGATGGCCTTTTGACGTTGGCATCCCGGTACTGTGCAATACTTACCGTCGGCCAATTCAATATAAGCGGGACAATTCTTGTATTCATGATCAATGCAAGGCATATATCCTCCCAAGTTGTGGATGTTTGCATACTGCCTATATGTACAGATTACACCGCAGCCAGCGGTTTGTTGGAAATATTACATTTATCTTGCGGCATATCGGGGAGGGAGGGGCATGCTTGGGGGAGGCTGTTCATTTGGATTTTTCGGCAATTAAGGCAGGATCTCCCGCGCCCCCATCCTCGGGTCGGTATAGTCGTGGTGCCAGCCAGTGCTGGCATACCCTTCCTTGTTTCGCCCAATAGTCATATCTGGAATTGCAGGTCGATGTAAATCCCTTGCTTTTGAGCATTACAGCCCTGTGTAATTTCCTGTGTAATTTGGTGCAATTTCGCGACTTCTCTTGATAGTCATGACGAAACACTCCCTGTGAGAACCCTGCAAAATGGCGCTTTCAATGGCATTCACACTGCAGGGGGCGCAAGTTCGAAACTTGCACTTCCCACCAAAATTTTCGTTTGTATTCAATGATTTAGGATGTTACATCTTGTCTGAATACGAGCTTGGGGCAAACTTGGGGCAATGGGATTTCTAATCCACTGCCCAGCCTCAACGATACGGCCGCTTTCTGCGGCCGTTTTCACATCAAGCTGGCTTAGTACGCCTGACAATCCTCTTCCTTGCTTTCAAAGCAACAACTTCATACACTAAGAACGTCTAACAAAACCGCTGAATGTATCTCCAGCAGATGAGTATGCAGGCAAGCGAGAGAAGCGCCTGGCGGATATCGGCACGGCGCTCGTAGCGGACGCGTAATCGGCGGAAGCGGTGCAATCAGCCCAGTGTGCGCTCAACCACCCAGCGCCATTTACCCAGGCGTTCGCGCGACTCGACGTGATTGCACAACAACGCTTTACTCGCGCCCCGCCGCACACACATAAGCGATAGCAAACGATTCGTATGGCTGCAGGCTGAGGTGATCGGTCCAGCTGTCACGCTGGGCATAGTTGCTGATCAAGCCTTGCCCGGCAATGCCGTGCAGCGTTGCCGGCAGATCCAGTTCGACGTGTTCGCCGGAGAAGTTGTTGACGACAACCAGCTGTTGGCTTCCCAAGCTGCGCCGGTAGGCGAATACCTGCGGATGCTGCTCCAGCAACGGCAGGTAATTTCCGTAAACCATGACGTCCCAGTGCTTGCGCATTTCGATCAGCTTCTGGTAGTGGAAGAAGACCGAATCGGGTTGTTCCAGTGCGGCCGCGACGTTGATCTCCGGGTAGTTGGGATTCAGCTTGAGCCATGGCGTGCCAGTACTGAAGCCGGCGTTGTGTGTGCTGTTCCACTGCATGGGGGGGCGTGCATTGTCCCGCCCGTTGGCGTGGATGCCGGCCATCATCGTCTCCGGTGGCACACCGGCGGCCGTGCGTTCGTGGTAGAGGTTGAGCGATTCGATGTCGCGATAGTCGTCGATGGAATCGAAACGTACATTGGTCATGCCTATTTCCTCGCCTTGATAGACGTAGGGGGTGCCCTTGAGAAAATGTAGCGCGGTGGCCAGCATCTTGGCCGACTCGACCCGGTAACGGCCGGGGTCGCCGTATTTGGATACGGCGCGCGGCAGGTCGTGGTTATTCCAGAACAGCGAATTCCAGCCGGCATCGGCCAGCTCGGTCTGCCACTTACCGATGATCTGCTTGAATTCGATCAGATCGAACGGCCGCGGCTTCCATTTCCCCTCCTTGGTATCGTGGGTCATGGTGATGTGCTCAAACTGGAAGACCATCGACAGCTCCTGACGCGCCGGGTCGGAATACAGCTTGGCGGTCTCCGGGGTGGCGCTCCACGTCTCGCCCACCGACAATACATCGCGTGCCGCCAAGGTCGCTTGGTGCATTTGCTGCAGCAGCGGGTGCAGTTGTGCGCCGTTGGCGATAATCTGCTGGTCGACCTGTTTGCCGATGAGATCGATCACATCCATGCGGAAGCCGCCGATGCCCTTGTCCAACCACCAGTTCATCATGCGATGCACCTCTTCCTGCACCTGGGGATTTTCCCAGTTCAGGTCCGGCTGTCGTTTCGAGAACAGATGGAAGTAATATTCACCGCTGGCGGCGTCGTATTCCCATGCACTCCCGCCAAAATACGAACGTTGCTGGTCGGGCGGGGAGCCATCGGCGCCTGCATTGCGCCAGATGTAGTAGTCACGGTAGGGGCTATCCTTGGATTTCTTCGCCTCGACGAACCAAGCATGCTCGTCAGAGGTGTGGTTGACCACAAGATCCATCAAAATACGGATGTCGCGCCTGGCCGCCTCTGCGATCAACTGCTCCATCTCGGCTAATGTGCCGAATTCGGCGGCGATATCCTGATAGTCGGAGATGTCATAGCCGTTATCGTCCATCGGCGACCGGTACACTGGCGACAGCCAGATCAGGTTGATTCCCAGATGTTGCAGGTAGTCCAGTCTGCCAATGATGCCGGCCAGATCACCGACCCCATCGTGATTGCTGTCTTGAAAACTACGTGGGTAGATCTGATACACGACGGCGTTATGCCACCATTTCTTATCCAACATGATTATCTTTCTCGCTTATTGATTGACGGCATTGTCTTGCAACGTGTCAAGGGATCGCCAGGGGTAGGGCAGATCCGATCTCGTCGTTGGATCAGGCAGCTATGAGATCGTACACCTGGCGTCTGTCAGGACACTCAGGCTATCAACACGATCCATCGGCTTTTCCTCTTTCAAGAACTGTGGATCAGAATAGTCTAAGCTACCGATAGCAACTCATGGCGATTCAGTGTTGATGTAACAACACCGTCACATTTGAATGCCACTATGCACCATTTCAGAATGGTGCAGCTACCTTGCCGACTCGATCCGTCATCCTGCCATGCCCCATGCAGCACCGCTGCTGGCTTGACGACGCTCGCGGCAATGCGCGGTGGCGGGATCGACAGGGGCGCGTATGTACGTCGGCGGCTTGAGCTGCAACGGGCTGGCGCTCTTCTGGGTACTGAGTGGGTTTATCGGATTAACGGGGAACGCCCATGGCGCGCCTCCCGATTTGCCGCCTACAGGTGCTGCACGTGTCAATCCCGTTTCTGATGCGGCTATTTCTCTCCTTGCTTTCAGTATCCCGGCGCAGCCGCTCAATGCGGCGCTGAACCAATATGCGGACATCACCGGACAGCCTGCATTGTTTTCCAGTGATATCGCGCATGCCCGTACCTCCACGGCGGTATACGGCCATCATTCGGCCGAAGCGGCATTGCGCATCCTGCTCGAAGGTACCGGACTGGTTGCTGACAGGCGCAGTTCTGGCCTGGGCCAGACCTTCATTCTGAAAGAGGCCGCCGTGGCATCCGCAGTACCGGCATCCACCTTGCCGCGCAATGGCATGGCGGAGCTGTTCGGCGAGGATGGCTATGCCGGGCTGGTTCAGATGCGTATCTGGCAGGCGCTGTGCTCGGATGCGCGTACCCGGCCGGGCAACTACACGTCCTTGCTGCGGTTTTACCTGGAAACGGATGGCCGCATCGGCGGCGTCCGCCTGCTCGGCAGCAGTGGCGATCCCCGTCGCGATGCCGCATTGCTGCACGCGGTGCGCGGTGTGCATATCGGCAGCGTCCCGCCAGCGGCGATCGCGCGCCAGCCTCTGACCATGTTGGTTGCACCCAGCGCCCCCGGCGTGGGACCGCAGTGCGGCCAGCAGCAGGGGGAGGGCTAGCCATGTCCGAAGGCACGCAGCTTTTCCTGCTGAACTACCTGGGCAAGCACTACGCCACCATCAAGCAGCGCCTGACGCGCAAGCTGGGCAATGCTGAAGATGCCGGCGATGCACTGCACGACACCTGGCTGCGCCTCAAGGGCGGCGAAGACCTTGGGCCCGTCCAGAACCCCGGTGCCTACCTGTCCCGGATGGCGGTCAATATCGCGGTGGACGTGCAGCGCCGGCATAGCCGCCTGTTGTCAGGCGATAATATCGATGCATTGCTGGAGGAACTGGTGGACCCGGCCCCCGGTCCGGCGCGGACGGCCGAGATACGCTCGGACCTGGATGCCCTGTTCCAGCTGCTCGACCGCATGCCCGAGCGCCGCCGGGCCGTCGCGCTGCTCGTGCATGCGGAAGGCGTGACGCAAAAAGAGGCGGCCCAGCGGCTGGGTGTGTCGTTGCGGACGGTCGAATACGAATTGAAGCGCGTCCATGAGCGCCTGGACACCTATCTGGCGGCGGAGCATAAATAATGCGGGTTTTCCGGGGCGCCATTTGTCATCAAGTATGAGAGAGCAAAAAACATATGCAAGCAGCACGCAGCAGCCCGCAGGTTTCCTGCCTTGCGGCCCGGCCTGGCCGCTGGACCTGACACGATGAAGACGCCGCCGCCCAAGGACAGCCGCGCCGCTTCGTCCGCCGACCTGGAAGCCCAGGCGTGGAACTGGTTGCGCCTGCTCACCTCGGGAGACGCGCGCGAAGTGGATGCGCAACGGTTCCGGCGCTGGGTCAAGTCCAGTCCCTCGCACCAGGCCGCGTACAACGACGTGAAGCGGCGCTGGGATGCGCTTGAGGCCCCGGCCCGCGAGTTGCTGCGCGCCAGGCCCGAAGCCGTGCCGGCGCGCGCGCGCCGCCCCCTGCTTGCGCCCGGCGGCCGGCGGGCTTTTCTCGACGCTGCCATCGGCGCGGCGGCCGTGGCCGGCGTGGCCGTGGTACATCCGCCCCTGGGCTTGTGGCCGGGGCCGGACGAGTGGGCTGCAGACGAGCGCACCGCACCTGGCGAACAGCGCACGCTGGCCCTGTCCCAGGGTGTCGACGTCATCCTCAATACGCGCACCAGCATACGCCGCCAGACCGATGGCGGCAGGCTGGTCGGCCTGGATCTGCTCACGGGCGAAGCGTCCATCGATCTGAGGGCGGCAGGGCCGGCCTTTGCCGTCGTGGCCGGCGTTGGCCGCAGCCTGCTCGAATCCGGACGGGTCGAAGTGCGCCACCTCGATGGCAAGGTTTGCGTCACCTGTATCGAAGGCGCCGTCCGCGTGGAGCATCCGGCCGGCGCGCGTCAGCTGCATGCGCGCCAGCAATTGGTTTATGGCGCCAGTTCGCTGGGCGACATCGCCGGCATCGACCCGAAAACAGTGTCGGCCTGGCGCCAGGGGATGCTGGTGTTTGACCAGGCCCCTCTGGCCGACGTGCTCGACGAAATCAATCGTTACCGCGCCGGCCGCGTGGTGCTGATGAACGATGCCGTGCGCAACAAGCCCGTCAGCGGGCGTTTCTTCACGGCCTCGCTGGACCTGGCGCTGTGGCAGTTGCAGGAATCGTTTCAGCTGCAGGCACGGTCGCTGCCGGCGGGATTGCTGCTCTTGAGCTGAACGGCGCGCTCCATCGTGTTGCACGGCAAGTCCCGGCACGTTGGCGCGCGCGTCCGCCCGGCGTTGTGCGCCGTATTTCGGGCTGTGCGCAGAGCTTACAAAAATAGTTTCAAAAAAGTTTGCGGTATTTGCGTGGTGCGGTTCGTCACCCTTGCATAGGGGCTCTTCTTGTCGCCGGCGCTACTCGGCTGCGATGGGGAAAGCCTTCATGAATGTGGCTGGCCGGCGCGAGACGGGCAGCCGGACGGCATCGACTCAATGACCAGGCGGAAACTTACATGAACACACGCGGGCGCAGTGGCAGGGAAAATCAAACGATACGCAAACAGGATCGGGTATTCAGGCTGGCGCCGCTGGCGCGGGCCATCGCGCTGACGCTGGCCGCCGGCGCGGTGACGGTGCCGGCCCATGCGCAGCGCGCGTTCAGTCCGGCATGGTTTGCCGACAAGGGCGCGGTCCGGGACACGGCGTCGCAAACGGGCCGGCTGCCCAACGGCTTGCCCGCATCCAACCTGACGAGCCCGCTCGGACAGCAGCAGAAGGCCAACGAGCAACTGCAGCGCTCCATCAGCAACCTGAACCTGGCCGCGCGCGGCATCGCGGCGCAGCAGTCGGCCCAGGCTGCCGCTCGCCTGGCGGCAGCGAACGGGGCATCCGTTCCCGATGGCATGACCGTGGGTGGCTTGAAAATCGACACCAATTCGCTGAGCGCAGGCTGGCACAACGCCAATGCCCCGGTGCTTTCCCAGGTCGACGGCCGCAGCAACGTCGCCATCGAACAGACGGCCGACAAGGCTGTTCTGAACTGGGAGACGTTCAATGTCGGTCGCAACACGACGGTCGAATTCAGGCAGCAAAAGGAGTGGGCCGTTCTCAACCGCGTCAACGATCCGAACGCGCGCCCCTCGCAAATCCAGGGCCAGATCAAGGCCGATGGCACGGTACTCATTGTCAACCGCAACGGCATCGTTTTCAATGGCAGCAGCCAGGTCAATACGCGCAACCTCGTCGCCGCCGCCGCCCAGATCGACGACGGCCAGTTCAAGACCAGCGGCATCTACACGGCCAATGCCAGCCAGCCCAGCTTTACCAATGCCCAGGGCAAGGTAGAGATACAGGCCGGTGCGCGGATCGCCACGCTGGCCCCGAAAACCTCCACCGAAGGGGGCGGCTATGTCTTGCTGCTCGGCAAGGAGGTGCACAACGGGGGAGACATCGCCACGCAAAAAGGCCAGACTGCGCTTGCTGCCGGCGACAACTTCATCGTCAAGAAGGGTGTCGGCACCGATGGCAACCAGGCGTCGACCACGCGCGGCAACGAGATCACCCCTCAGTTCAGTACCGACAGCCTGTCGGGCAAGGTCAGCAACACCGGCCTGATCCAGGCTCGCGAGGGCGACGTGACCATGGTTGGGCGTGACGTCCAGCAAAACGGTGTCGTACTCGTCACCACCAGCGTCAACACCCGCGGCACCGTGCACCTCAACGCCGTCGGCGCGGATGGCAAGGTCGCCTTCGGCCAGGGTGCCGCCACTGCCGTGGTGATCGAGGACGACGGCAAGACGGCCCTGGACAGCCAGCGCGACAGCCTGCGAGGACCTGTAATCAGCACTCCCGAGAACATCGTGGCCATCACTGATCGCCGCGACCAGTCCCGCATCGAGATCAGCAGCAGCGGCGCGGCCGACTTCCAGAGCGACTCCCTGACCTTGGCTACTGGCGGTCAGATCGTCATCAATGCAGCCCAGCGCAGCCTGGTGCGTGAGCGCGCACGGATCGACGTTTCCGGCGCCGTGGGCGTGAACCTGGCCATGGAATCGAACAACGTCAAGGTCAACGTCCAGGGCAATGAACAGCGTGATGCGCCGGTCAACCGGGATGGCAAGACCCTCAACAGCAACGACATGTGGATCGACCGCCGCAGCCTGGTGTTCGTACCCAAGGGCACGAACGGCTACGCTACCGAGCGCTGGTACACGGCGGGCGGCCTGCTGGAGGTGGGCGGCTATCTTGGCACCGCGGGCCACACCGTGGGCGAATGGATGGCGCAGGGCGGCACGGTGAGCTTCGGCGGCAACGATGTGGTCACGCAGGCCGGCTCCAGCATCAATCTCTCGGGCGGCACGGTCAATGTGCAGAGCGGCTTCATCCGCCAGACCTGGCTCAAGGGGGCCGATGGGCGGCTGTACGAAGTGAACAAAGCCCCGGGCGACCAACGCTACACGGGCGTCTACAAGGGCTACGAAGACAAGCACGAACGCTGGGGCGAGAAGGCGACCGGCTATTACTACAACCCGCTGATCGGACAGCAGCGCAGGCTGGAAAGCGGCTACACGGTGGGCCGCGATGCGGGCGTGCTGGTGGTCGGGACGAAGAACGCGGTGCTCGAGGGCAACATCGCGGGGGACACCTTCCGGGGAAGCGGCCAGACGCAGGCGGCGCAGGCCGGACTCGACGGGTATGACCAGTCGCAGCTCGCGGTGGCGCGCGGCGGGCAGTTGGTGGTCGGCACCTACGGCACCCTTTACGACAAGAACACCGGCCTGATGCACCGCCGGCTCGACACCGCTGGCGTGAAGAACGTGGTGCTGAGCGACACGGCCGAACGCATCGCAGCCGGGCTCGACCTCACGGCGGCGTTGCCAGCCGCGCGCCAGGACACGTTGACCCTCGACACCACGTTGCTCAACGGCTTCTCGCTGGGTGCAGTGCGCATTGCGGCCGAGAACTCGATCACGGTGGACTCGGCGCTGACGCTGGGCAATGGCGGCGACATCGCGCTCTACGGCCCGAAAGTCGGTGTGAACGCGGACCTCACGACGCACGGCGGCAGCATCCGCCTGGGCGACACGCTCGCGCAAGCCAGCACCAACCGCCTCGATGACACCACGCAGACCACCACGCCCGAAGGCGTGCGCGCGGGCGTGACGGTGGCCCGGGGCGTGGCACTGGACACGCGCGGCCTGTGGAGCAACCTGTGGCTCGATCCTGCCGATACCGGCAACATGGCGTGGCGCAACGGCGGCAGCGTATCGATCCGCAGCAGCGCAGACGTGCTGCTGGGCCAGGGCAGCGTCATCGACGTGTCCTCGGGTGCGGCCTTGTTGGCCAACGGCACCTCGCAGCGAGGCGGCAAGGGAGGCGACGTCCGGCTGCAGGCGAATGCGCAGACCGGCGGTGGCGAGGGCGTGCTGGCGACCGATGGCGCGCTGCGCGGCTGGGGCACCTCGGGTGGCGGCACGCTGAGCTTGCAGACCGGGCGCATGCTCGTCACGGACGGTCGAGGGGGGGCAGACACTTCGGCCGAGCCAGGCACATTGCTCCTCTCAGGCAACTTCTTCGACAAGGGCTTCAGCCGCTATGCACTCATCGGCGACCGCGGCGTCACGGTGACCGACGGCACGCAGGTCGAGGTGACGATGCCGGTGCTGCGCGTAACGCCCGAAGCCAGGAATGTCGCGAGCACCGCCGTTTTGGGCAAAGCACTGCAAGCCTGGACGCCGCTGCTCTACACCGAGGATGCCGCCAAGGGCGTGCTCACGCAGCGTGCCGGTGCGAGCCTGAGCCTGCAGGCGGGCACGGTGCAGACCCTGGCAGCCGACCTGCCGACGGTGGCTGCGGTCATTGGTCGGGATGCGCAGATCACGGTCGATCCCGGCCAGGCCATCGACGTGCGCAGCGTCGGCCAGCTCACGCTGCAAGGCCGGCTGCTGGCGCACGGCGGCAGTATTTCGTTGAAGAACCTTGACCTCACGCGCATGGAGCAGGAGCATGCCGTGGATGGGGCGCACAGCCGCTCGATCTGGCTTGGCGAGCAGGCGCTGATCGACGTGTCCGCCACGCCCGCGACCGCGCTCGATGCGCACGGCCGGCGCTACGGCATCGTGCGCGACGGTGGCAGCATCGTGATCGGCGGCGAGATCAAGGAAAGCGACGGTTCGGCCACGGCCGCCAACGGCTTCATCGTCATGCGCGAGGGTGCCGTGCTCGATGCCTCGGGTACCGCCGCCGTGCTCGACATGGGCGCTGCCGGCCCGGTCGCGGTGGCGAGCCGCGGCGGGCATATCGCGCTGGCCTCGAACAACGGCCTCTACCTGGACGGCGAACTGCGGGCCCGCTCAGGCGGCGCGGGCGCCGCCGGCGGCACGCTGCAAGTCGCGCTGGAATCGCCCGAAGTGCGCACGAGTTCCGGCCCGGCGCAGTACACGCTGGCCGAGAACGCGGTGCGCAACTACCGCGACCTGGTGATCGGCGGGCTGCAGGGTCCGTCGGACCTGCCGGCCGGACTGGCCCCCGGCGCGGCCGATGCGGCGCTGGTCTATGGCCACGGCCGGCTGGGCGTCGACACGGTCACACGGGGCGGCTTCGACAACCTCGCGCTGCTCAGCGCGGGCGGCATCAGCCTGGAAGACAACGCCAGCCTGCGGCTCGGCCAGAGCCTGTCGACCTACGGCGCGCTGATGCTGGCCGACAACGCGCGCAACGACGCGCACATTACGCTGGATGCACCCTACGTGCGGCTGGCCGGCATCACGCAGAGCTTGGGGGTGGACGTGACCCGAGGTCGCTTCGGCGTCATCGGCACAGGCGACTGGCTACCCTCCGAGGCGCATCTGGATGTGCACGCCGGCCTCATCGACGTGCGCTCGTCGGTTCGAATGTCTGGTGTCAACGGCGATATACCGATATCGTCCGACAGCGACACGCCGGAGATCCCGGGCAGCATCAGGGTGGAGCGGCGCGGCTTCGGCCAGACCACGTTGCAAAGCGACAGCGACTTGCGCTTTCTGTCCGACGCGCCGGCCTTGACCAACGGCGTGCCGACGACCAGCCTGGCCACCCCTGGCGACCTCACACTGCGGGCTGCGCAAATCTACCCGGTCATCGGCGTCTCGGCTTCGATCCAGGCGGGTGTGTTGCCCGACGGCACTTATGCACCGGATCGCGTGCTGCGCATCGAAGGCAAGGGGCAAGCCGCGCCGGCGGTGCCTTATGCGGCCTTCGGCGGCCTGACGCTCGGCGCCGCGACCATCGAGCAGGGCGGCGTGCTGCGCGTGCCGCTGGGCAGCCTGCGCATCGGCGACGCAAACACCACGCGGGTCGACTTCCTGCCTGGGAGCCTGACCTCGGTCAGTGGCAACGGCCTGCTGATGCCTTATGGCGGCACGGTTGACGGCATCAACTACCTCTACGACGGCACGAAGGTGGAGTTGATCGGCGTGGGCGGCGCAGATTCGCGCGGACAGGCGCTGACGGTCGGCCTCACGCTGGGCGGAGCGAGCGTCAATGTGCAGCCCGGCGCGGTACTGGACCTCTCGGGCGGCGGCGAACTCAAGGGCTTTGGCTTTATCGGTGGCCGCGGCGGCTCGACCGATGCGCGCTACCACCCGCTGGTGCGCACTGCGGTCGATGGCAGCTTCAGCCTGCCCGGTCTTGCGGGCAACCCGGTGTATGCCGTCGTGCCCGGCGTGCAAGCGCCGGTCGCCCCGGCGGGCGGCGAACGTGGCGCGGTCGACCCGCTGATCGGCCAGCAGATCACGCTGGGTGCCGGCGTGCCGGGCTTGCCCGCGGGCACTTACACGCTGATGCCTTCCACTTATGCCCTGATGCCCGGTGCCTTCCGCGTCGAGCTCAACGACAGCGCCGGTCAGGGCGCGGCGCAGCCCGGCAGCGCGATGCGCAACGGCTCGTGGTCGGCCGCCGCGCGGCTCGGCATCGCCAATACCGCCATCGGCGATACGCTGTTCCGCCAGGCGATCCTTACACCGGCCGAGGTGCTGCGTACCTACTCGCAGTACAACGAAACCTCGTTCAACCAGTTCATCGTCAGCGACGCCGCGCGCATCGGCGTGCCGCGCGCGATGGCACCCGCGGACGCGCGCACGCTGCTGCTGGCCCTCATGCCGAACACTGGCGCCGACGCTGGCGCCGACGCTTTCCATTTCGAGGGTATCGGCCGCTTCGACGCGGCCAAGGGCGGCTACGGCGGCGCGGTGGCTGTTTTTGCGGGATATGGGGGGCCTGAAAGCCAGATCGAGGTCGTGCGCGGCGGTGCGAAGGCTACTGCCGGCTTCGAGGGCGTGACGCTGAACGCTGATGCGCTCAATGCAATGGGCGCATCGCGGCTCATGCTCGGCGGTCTGCAGTATGTGGAATACGGCTCGGGCGGCAACATTGTGAGGTTCAACCCAGGGACGA
The DNA here is from genome assembly GCF_030397735.1 of Janthinobacterium sp. SUN120. Taxonomy (NCBI): domain Bacteria; kingdom Pseudomonadati; phylum Pseudomonadota; class Betaproteobacteria; order Burkholderiales; family Oxalobacteraceae; genus Janthinobacterium; species Janthinobacterium sp. SUN120. The sequence continues at coordinate 608,845 of NZ_JAPUBW010000001.1, forward strand.
ACGGACTCACGTTGCGTCAGGGCGCGGTGCTGTCGGCTCCCGAGGTGTTTCTGCTGGCCGATGCCACCAACACCGATAACCCGAGCCACCTCGTGATCGAGCAGGGCGCGGGTGTCAACACACTGGGCAAGGGCCGCGCGGCCTATGACTCGGCCGATGGATTTTTCTACGCGGGTACGGCCGGCAATCTGGTGGCCGTGTCCAACGGCGTGCTTAGCATGCTGCCGGGTCTGCCGAGCGTGGACTTGCTGGGGAACCGCAGCCTGCAGATCGGCACATGCACCGTCTCGCCCTGTGCGGGCCAGACCGAGCTGTATTCCCAGGGCACCATCGCACTGTCCACGCCCGACCGTTTCGTACTCGACGACACGGTGCGCTACGGCACGCGCAACCTCACGCTGGCGGTGCAGGGCATCAACGTCGGCGACAGCGTGGCGCTGGCCGACGCGGCCGCGCGCAACACGCTACCGTCCGGCCTGGTGTTGAACCAGAGCTTGCTCGACCGCCTGCTGCGCGGCGACACGCGGCACGGCGCCCCGGCGCTCGAGACGTTGCAACTCAACGCCAGCGGCGGCATGCGATTCTTCGGCAGCGCCTCGCTCGACACCATCGACCCGGCCACCGGCAAATCCACGCTCGCGCGCCTGGTGCTGGGCACGCCCGCCATCTACGGCGCGGGTGCGGCCGGCGATGTGGCGACCATCCGCACCGGCCACCTGATCTGGACCGGATCGACCGTGGCGCCCGGCGCCGTAGTCACGGGCGGCGCCGGCACCGGCAGCGGCACGCTGGCCATCGAGGCCGGGACCATCGAATTTGGCTATGGCCCAGGCACGCAAGCCGCGGGCACCAGCGATGATGCGCGTCTGGCGCTGGGCTTCGCTGACGTGCGGCTCAAGGCCGGCGAGCGGATCACCGCGAACAACAAGGGCAGCCTCTCGGTCTACCAGTCGCAAGGCGCGTATGAAGCCGGCAAGGGTTATGCCTACAGCGGCGGCAACCTCGGCATCGACGCGCCGCTGGTGACAGGCGCGGCGGGCTCGGTCAACCGCATCACCGCGGGCGGCGACCTGCGCGTGAGCGCTTCCGTACCTCTGACTACACCGGTCGCCGATGCCGCACTCGGCGCGGAACTGCGCCTTGCGGGCCGCGACGTGATCATCGACACCATGCTGGCACTGCCCACTGGCAAGCTCGTGGTGACCGCCGACAAGGACCTCACGCTGACCGGGCGCGCGCAGCTCGATCTGGCCGGCCGCAAGATCGATTTCAACGACGTGTCCAAGTACAGCTGGGGCGGCGACGTCACGCTCGAAAGCCTGGCCGGCAATGTGCACCAGGCCGCGGGCTCGGTGATCGACGTGTCGGCGCGGAACAACCGCGCCGGCACGCTCAAGGCGCTGGCGCTGGGCGACCAGGCCGGCGTGGTCGACCTGCAGGGCGCGATCCGCGGCGGCAGCACGGGGCGCTACGACGCGGGTGGCACGCTCGTGCCCTACCTGGCTGGCGGCGTGGAAGTGCGCGCACAGCATCTCGGTGATGACGCAGCGCCCGACAGCCAGTTCGCAGCCCTCAACCAGCGGCTCAACGAAGGCGGCGTGTCCGGCACGCGCACCTTCCAGCTCAAGCAGGGCGACCTCGCCATCGGCGACGGCTTGAAGGCCGGCGAGGTCAACGTGTCGCTCGACAACGGCAGCCTGACGGTCAACGGCACCGTCGACGCCAGCGGCGAGCGCGCGGGCCGCATCTACCTCGCGGCGAAGAACGCCCTGACGGTGGCGGGCTCGGCCGTGCTCGATGCGCACGGCACGCTGCTGCGCGTGGATAGCTACGGCAAGATCATCGATTCGCCTAACCGCGCGATCGTCGACCTGAGTACGCAGGGCGGCGTGCTGACGCTGGCCGACGGCGCACGCGTCGACCTGCGCCACGGCACAGCCGCGAGCCTGGGCACGCAGCCGGGGCAGAACGACGGCCGCGCACGCGGCACGCTCGAACTCTCGGCGCCGCGCATCGGCGCCAACGGCTCACCGGGCATCAACGGGGCGGCCGATGCGGCGGTCTATGGCGACATCGCCATCGACGCGCGCGGTGCGCTCGACATCCGCGGCGCTCGCTCCATCGCGGTCAACGCCATGCAACGCTACGACGACGCCCCGCTGGTCAGCACGCCGGCTGCCAGCGGACGACCTTACCAGGAGATCACCCAGACCTGGCTGAAGGACAAGCACGACGACAACAACGATTTCATCGATGCCGCACTGGCGCGCGCCAGCCTCATGACCGGCAAGCTTGCCGGCCTGCGCAACCCGGCCTATGCCGACGCCTTCCATCTGCGTCCCGGCATCGAGATCGCAAGCAATGCGCTGAGCAACCCGGGTGGCGACATCGTCGTGTCGGGCGACCTGGACCTGTCAGGCTACCGCTACGCCAGCGTCAACCCGCACACGCCAAAGACCGGCGTCTATGGCTCGGGCGAAGTCGGCACCTTGCGCATTCGCGCGGCCGGCAACCTCGATATCTATGGCAGCATCAACGACGGCTTCGCGCCGCCGCCCGCCACGCAGGATGACAAAGGCTGGCTGTTGCTTTCGGGAAATAATTTCTTCGGCGCCGACACGGTGATCCCGCGTGCCGGCGTCGTGCTGGCCAATGGCACGGCGTTCGAAGGCGGCAACACGCTCAATTTTGACCTGCCGATCCAGTCGAGTGACTTTGCCGCCGGCACGCTGATCCCCGTGTCCAGCGAATTGACGGCTGAGATGCTGCTGCCCGCCGGGACCGTGCTCGCTGCCAACGTGCGCGATGCCTCGGGCCAGATTATTCACGCGGCCGGCAGCATCGCCGGCGAAACCGTGACGCTGCCACAAGGCACGCGCCTGGACGCGGGCACGCGCCTGCCGGGCGCCACCATGCTGGACGCGCTGGTCTGGCCCAAGGGCGTCGCGCTGCCGGCCGTGGGCGTGAAGTACCTGATGCATGGCGACACGACCTTGCCCGTGGGCGCGCTGCTGCCTTCTTCGACCGACATCAGGTTGCCGGGCGACGCCAAGTCGGTCGAGCTTCGTCCTGGCGGTGCGGGCCGGCTGTGGGGCGTGGCCGCGATGCTGCCGGAAGGCTCGCAGTCGTGGTCGCTGCAGCTGGCGGGCGGCGCCGACCTCGGTGCGGCCGACCCGCGCACGCTGCAGCAGAACCCCGCAGCGGGCGGCCTGCGCATGGCCGACACCCACTACGGTCTGTTCGCCAAGGCGCTGCCGTTCAAAGGCGCGTTTGCATGGACATCGCTCGCGGCTGCCGATCTGGGCTTGAAGGCAGGCGTAGAAATCACCGATGAAGTCGCCCGCCAACTCATGGGCGGCAGATACCACACCGCTGCGGCGCTGTGCGGGGCGAACGGATCCTATTGCACGCCCGTCTACGCGTTCAATTGGTCGGCGTCCGCAGCCCGGAGATTCAAGGATCCTGCGCTTGCGGATACGCCGATACTCGATGCCGATGTCGCGCGGTTGACCGGAGGCTCGTTCAAGACGGCTGAGGCGCTATGTAAGGGAAGTTCCAGTTATTGCGTCTCGCTGCCCGTGAACATCTACTACGAATACCTGCCCGGCAGTACCCGCTTCAGCGTGCTGCGCACCGGCGCCGCCGACCTTGACCTGCGCGCGGCCGGCAACCTGGGCATGAACTCGCTCTACGGCGTCTATACGGCCGGCGCCTCGTCGCAGGCCACGCAGGCCGGCGACCCGTATAACCTGCCGCGCGTGGTGGGCAGCAGCGGCACGGTGCTGAGCGACAAGAACAAGGGCTACGAGAAGTTCGTCGATGGCGGGGCCGAGAGCCTGGCACGCGCCTGGTACCCTGCCGGCGGCGGCAACCTCACGCTGCAGGCCGGCGGCAACCTGACCGGCGAGGCGGCGCAGGCCATCGCCTCGACCGGCGTCGGCCGCCCCAACCCGGCCGATAAGGGCGTGACGACCAACGACACCGCCAACTGGCTGTGGCGCCAGGGCAGCGGCAGCACGCTGGGGGGAGGCAACGATCAGGCTGCGGCCTGGTGGATCAACTTTGGCAGCTACGCCACGCGCGGCACGATCGACACGCTGCTGGGTTTCACCGGTTTCGGCACGCTGGGCGGCGGCGACCTGCGCGTGGACGTGGGCGGCGACGCGGGCCTTGTGTCCCAGCGGGGTGCGGCCGTTCGCACCGGCACGGACAACCTGCGCAGCGACGGCCTGGTGCTGGCCGTGGGCGGCACCGGCCGCGTACTGGCCGATGGCAGCCTGGCGCTCACCGGCGGGGGCGATCTGAGCCTGCGCGTCGGCGGCGCACTCAATCCCTTGGCGCTCGATCCCTTGAACGACATCCAGACCAACGCCGTGCTGAATGGCGCCGTCGTCAACCTGCGCGGCGACGTGCAGATGCAGGCCGGCGCGATGGGCACCCAGTCGCTGCGCTACGCGCAGTACACCGGCCAGCTGTCCGAACGCGACCCCCAGGCCATTGATCCGTTCTCGGCCGGGCGCGCGGTGGCGCAGGGCGGCATGCTGCTGGTGCCGGGCGATGCGAGCTACCAGCTGAACACGCGCGGCGACCTGGTCGTGACGGATGCCAACGACGCGGGCCGTGCCGTGCTGCCGAAGGCCACGCCCTTCAACGTCGGCGCGGCCAAGGGCAGCGGCGACAGCTGGTTCACGCTGTGGACGCCGAACACCGCCATCCGCCTGTTCTCGGCCGGAGGCGACCTGACGCCGCAGATGGCCAACCTTGGCGCACTCCCGACCGACATGGCGAACGTCTACCCGTCGATCCTGAGCGCGGTTGCGGCCAGCGGCAGCCTCTACTATGGCAGCATGGCCACGGACAGGACGACAGAGGCGACCGGCGCGCTGGTGCTGGCGCCATCGGCCAATAGCCTGCTGGAGTTTCTTGCCAGCGATTCGATCCATGGCGGCGGCTACACCGTGAGCCCCTCGGGCGCAGCCGAGAGTGCCATGGCCACGCCCTTCCATCCGGCTTTCCGGGGCACGCTGGCGAACGGCACAGTTGTGAGCAATCTCGCCGAGGCCGGCAACCTCATCGAGAATGGCAGGCCATTGTTCGCGCTGGGCGCCAACACTGTTTCGGCCGGCGGCAAACATGGCAGCGAACCGGCGCGCTTCTATGCCCTGCACGGCGACCTCGTGGGTGTGGCCACGGGCCGCATCAACGTCTTTACGTCCAACGATCCGACACGCGCTGGCCAGACTTATTACGAGGCCGGGCAGCCGGTATGGATGATGGCCGGGCGCGACATCGTCGGCAGCGGCACGCCTATCGGTCAGGCCCTGCCCACTGACGCAGGCCTGGGTGCGCGCTATGAAAGCTCGGGCAACCTGTTCGCGCACGGCGCCCCGACCGACGTGTCGGTAGTCTCGGCCGGTCGCGACATCGTCTACAGCAGTTTTAACGTGGCGGGCCCCGGCACGCTGGAGATCACCGCAGGGCGCCACATCCAGATGGAAGACCGCGCGGGCGTGATCAGCCTGGGGCCTGTGGTGCCGGGCGACAGCCGGCCCGGCGCGAGCATCTCGATGCTGGCCGGCGTAGGCGCGAACGGCCCCGACTACAAGGGCTTCCTGGCGCGTTACCTCGGCGAAGGCAAGCGCGCCCAGGCTGGCATGCCGCTGGCTGAGCAGCCGGGCAAGGTCGTCAAGACCTACGAGACCGAGCTGGCCACCTGGCTGGCCGAACCGGCCCACGGCCTGGGCTTCACCGGCACGGCCGGCGAGGCGCAGGCTTTCTTCGACGCGCTGCCGGCAACGCAGCAACGCATCTTTGCGCGCCAGGTGTACTTCGCCGAACTCAAGGCAGGAGGGCGCGAGTACAACGACGCGGACGGCGCGCGCTTCGGCAGCTACCTGCGCGGGCGCAATGCCATCGCGGCGCTGTTTCCAAAGGGGAGGGCGGACGGAACGCCGATCAGCTACAGCGGCGACATCACGATGTTCCGCGGGAGGGCCGGCGCCACGCCGCGCAGCGGCTTCGTACGCACCTTGTTCGGTGGCAATATCGAGCTCATGACGCCGGGCGGCCGCCAGGTCTACGGCATCGAGGGCGAGGCGCCGCCGTCCGAGTCGGGCGTACTGACCCAGGGCGCGGGCGACATCGCGATCTACTCGCTCGGCAGCATCCTGCTGGGCCAGAGCCGGATCATGACCACGTTCGGCGGCGGCATCATGAGCTGGTCGGCCGAGGGCGACATCAATGCCGGCCGGGGTTCGAAGACCACCGTGGTCTACACGCCTCCCAAGCGCGTGTATGACCAGTGGGGCAACGTCACGCTGTCATCGGACGTGCCGAGCACCGGTGCGGGGATTGCGACGCTGGCACCGATTCCCGAAGTGCCGGCCGGCGACATCGATCTGATCGCGCCCCTGGGGACCATCGACGCGGGCGAAGCGGGTATCCGCGTGTCGGGCAATGTGAACCTGGCGGCCCTGCAAGTGGTCAATGCGGCCAATATCGCCGTCAAGGGCGAGTCGACGGGCATGCCGGCCATCGCGGCGGTAAACGTCGGCGCATTGAGCAATGCCAGTGCGGCAGCGTCGCAAGCGACGGCCGCCGCACAGGACGTGCTGCAGCGCGAACGCACGACGACGCGCCAGAACCTGCCGTCGATCTTCACGGTGCGCCTGCTCGGCTTTGGCAACGAGCCGATGGAGGGGGAGGCGGAAGCACCGCCGCCGCCACCGCGAGCCGGCTTGCAGTCCGCCCGCGGCGTTCCCTACGACCCTGCCAGTCCGGTGCAGTTCCTCGGCGTGGGGCGGGATTTTGACGCCAAGCAGCTTGCGCGCCTGAGCCCGGAGCAACTGCGCCAGTTGCAGCAGGAGCGCCAGTCCAGCGGCATGTAGCGCGTGCCCGCCTGTTTCCTGCCCTGTGCAGGGAACAGGCGGGGCCGCTCCCCCATTCTTGCAGCCGAACACCGAGGTAGACGTCATGAACCCGAGTACCCTGGATGGCCTGGAGGCCTCCAATATTAGCGATGCGCTCGCTGCAGAGCCCTTCGGCGAGCCTGCCCCGGGCATCGTGCTGCGCGATTTCCTGGCGGCGAACTATGTCCGCCTGCACCGTCGATTGCTGCGCAATCTCGGTTGCGCGGACCTGGCCAGCGATTGCCTGCACGACGCCTGGCTACGCCTGGCGGAGGCCAGCGCCCCTGTCTTCGTGCAAAACCCGAACGCCTATGTCTACCGGGTGGCGTGCAATGTCGCGATGGACGAGCTGCGTGGCAGGCGGTCCGCGCAATACGACGATGCCGCGGTAATCGAACATCTGACGGATCCAGCGCCCGGCCCGGACCTGATTGCGCTGGCCCGCTCGGACCTGGCCGAGGTCGAGCGCGCGATGCAGCGCATGCCGTACCGGCACCGTTCCGTGCTGGTCGCCCTGAGGATCGAAGAAAAAACACGCCAGGAGGTTGCGGACGAGTATCAGGTTTCCCTGACCAATATCGATACGATGCTGCGCCAGGCCCTGGATCACTGTGCCCGGGAAACCGGGCAGAATGTGCTCGGCGGCATTAACCAGTCCCGGCGAGGTTTCTCGCGCCGCTGGCAGGCCAAGGTGCTCGCCGCCGAGTCCACTGCGCTGGCGCGGCAACGCCCAGCTGCCGACCTGTTCCGTTTTGTCCAACAAACCCAGTCCCTTGGCGAAATCCCTTGCATGACGCGGATTGATCACCGTCACAGGAGCAGCAGTAGCCAGTAACGCAGCGGCTTCAAAGGTGTCATCACGATGGTGCTGTCGCGTTGTTGATCGGTGGGTGATATTTCCCCGGCATGGCATTTCAGTGCTCAAACCGGATGGACCTGTCCTGCCAGAGCATAAAATTGATCGGCGAACGGCATTGTCACTGTGCGATCTGTTGCGAATTGGCCTTTGCGGGTCATCCCCCTAAGTTCGATGCTGAGGAGATCGCGGGCGGCGAGCGAAATGATTTAATGTTGAACATCGGCCTGCTCAGTTGCTTGAGGGCTAGGGGACGACGCTCAGATCGGAGTGATTGACGTGGCATTACTGGGCATTACTAGGAAGGCGCTGGCATCTTCGCGACCAGGTCTCGTTGAGGGAAATGGCGAAGCGCCTCGGTATTTCGCGCAATACCGTCCGGCGCTATCTGCGCTCGGAGATAACCGAGCCCGCCCATGCGGAGCGCTAATCGGCCAGCGCCATCGACCCATACGCTTTTCACCTCGCAGCCTGGCTCAAGACCGAAGCGGCCAAATCACGCGAGCGACGGCGCAGCCTAAAACAGCTTCATGAGGATCCAATGGAATTGGGCATGCCTATCCCTGTTGTCCTTCCCATCGGCGCGAGTGACCTGGATCGCCTTTGGTGGGGGCGTCTTGGTTCAGACCGAACCATGATGATGCAAGATCGGCAGCGCTTGCCCGATGACCGATGGCGACATTATCACAGGTCCGACGTTGCGCTCCCATCGGGAATGACCAGTACAAAATCGTAGCCCTGAATCATGCCTTGGACACTGCTGTTTCCATTCGCCAGAGATTTAGCCGATCCCAGCAAGGGGCGTACGTCGAACAATGACCATTCCTTATGCTCGCTCGCTGCGGCGAAGAAGGGCAATACGCCAGCCATGGCGGACTTGATATCGGTTTTTTCGATTTCTGTTGAGGCCGACGCGCGCCCAATTCCAGCAAATTGCGCTTGCTGGCCTTTGGACGCCAGCACCAACACGTGCAGCGATTTTTGCCCGCGGCCTTCCGCATATTCTGCCAAATAATTGCCGATCTCCCGGCTGCCGGCACTCAGCGGGTTATAACCTCGGAATACATGAACTGCACCGGCTTTCAGCAACATTCGCTGTGCAGGCGCAAGCGTCAAATGGCTGGCCACATTCCGCTTCATTAGTTTGGCACGCTGTGTATTGGATGCATATCCCTGTCCCGGAGTGATGTTTTTGCTATAAATGCTGCGGCTTTCGATCAACGAATTTAACATCGCCAAGGCGGGCATGTCCTTGGGGGCCGTGAGCAGCTTCTGTAAGGCGAATAATTCCTCTTCTTTGACTTTCAACATGAAAAGATCACGCGGGTCTCCGCTCGCCGACGCCCGGCCATAGTCATCGTTTTCAAGCTTGCGGAAGGCCTCGATTTTTGATTTCGCCAAAGGACCAAGCGGTTGCCCGGCCATTTGGTCGAGCAAATATTTCGAAGCGCCCATGAGTTCCTGATCCATTCCCACTAATTGGAACGATGGTCCTGCAGCTTTAGCGAAACGGGCCAGGAATTGCGCCTCAGCTTGCCAATTGTAAAAAGCAGTAGCGACCGGATAGGCCTTATTAAATGCTGCTATGCCAGCAACGCCAGTATTGGCCTTCAACGTCTTTGCCAAAGCATCAGCAACAGCCGGCCCATTTTCGACAATCAGTGTCGTAAATCCTTGACTTGCCAATTCTTCAAAATATGCCGCCGAAAAATTTGCAATTTCTGCAATACCATGGTCCTCGCCGATGAGCACGAATTGGCTCTCCCGACCTGCATCTATCAATGTTGCCGCGCCGGAACCAACCATCTTTCCATGGTCGATTGCGATCGTCGTGCGAAGGGCGGCCAAGCGGTCTGGCAAGGATGGTGCCTGATCCGCCGACAATGCAGGCATGGCCAAGCCGGCCAAAATGATAGAAATAATTATGGAATGAGTTTTTCGCATTATTTTTCGCAAGAATTGTGTTCTGGTCGGCGATTTCAGTCGCGGGGTATCAGCATGCTACGCGTAATCAGGGTCGGCTGACCTTGAAGGACATTTTCCTTTTATGGATTTTCCATATTGGCTGGAAGGAAGAATTTGCCAATGCTACGGTAAATCAGGTGACGCGACAACTATCCTGACGCAGGAGGAAGTTAATAATTTTTTGTAAATGGTCATTGGACAGGACCCTGCCGCCATTAAGGTAGCGGGCGGTTGGCAATGCCAACCGCGCCGCCAGCCGCTAATGCGACAGCACCGAATCGCGCGACCTGTGCCCGAGGTAAGGCAGCAAGCTGAGGAGGCCAAGCACGGCCAGCGCGACGCCGACCCACAGCGGGGAGCGCAGGCCGTAGCCGGCGGCGATGCCGAGGCCGCCGAGCCAGGAACCGGCGCCCAGGCCAATGTTGATGACGGAAGTGTGCACCGTGTTGACCAGCGGCCCAGGGTGGGCGGTCTTCATCACGCGGGCGATGATGGCGGGATTCATCGACATGCCGACCAGGCCCGTGACGACCAACAAGGCGACGCTGATGCTCTTGTCGTGCGCAAAGACGGCGAACAGCGCCAGGCTGATGCCCAGGATGACCATGCCCCAGACCATGATGACGGTGGTGTAGCGGTCCGCATAACGGCCGACCACGGCATTGCCCACCACGTTGGCGACGCCGTAGACGCCCAGCAGCCAGGGGATTGAAGATGCTGGAAAACCGGTAATTTCCGTCAGGATGGCCGCGAAATAGCTGAACGCCGCGAAAATCGCTCCGATGATGAGGCCGCTGCTGGCGTACGCCGCCCACAGGTGGCGGTTGCGGAATTCCCCCAGTTCATTGCCGAGGCTCACGACTTCGGATGGTTTGGTGCGCGGCACCAGCACGGTGATGAGCGCCAGACACAATAGCGCCAGCACCACCACCACCCAGAAGCTGGCGCGCCATCCCAGGTGCTGGTCGATGAGCGTGGCGACCGGCACGCCCACCACGGAAGCGAGCATAAGGCCGCCGATCACGACGGCGGCGGCGCGTCCGCGCGCGTTGGGCGCGACGATGTCGGCACAGATCGCCAGGGACAGGCCAAAGCAGGTGGCGGCGGCCACGCCCGTGACTACCCGCGCGATGGCCAGGATGTCATAGCTGGTGGCGGACGCGGCGACGGATTGGGCAAGGACATAAAAGCACAGCAGCCACAACAGTCCCTTCTTGTTCGGCACGCGCAGCTTGAGCAGGATGATGGTGCTCAGCGGTCCACCGATGACCATGCCCATGGCGTAGAGCGAGATCAGATAGCCGATCCGCGTCACCGGTTCGTCCATGGCCAGGGCCAGCGACGGCATCATGCCCGCCACCATGAATTCGGATGTCGTCAACGAAAAGATCGTCAACCCCAGAATGTAAACAACCAGCGGCATAGCAATATCCTTCGAAAGTAATAACTAAAACACTCGCCAGGCGTGGCGCACACCCCGGCCGCATGCGGCCCTTGCGCGCGCCACGTCGTGGTTAGGTGTTGCAAGACGTAAAGACGCTTTCCGGAATGTCGCCGACAAACAGGTTGGGGAAGTCGCGTACCGAAAGGTGCTGCGGGTCGTTGCCCGTGACCATGCGCAGCAGGCGGTTGCCGCCGGCCTCCAGGTAAAAGACCGATGAGGGCTTACCCGTCCGCTCCACTACCCAGGCGTCCGCCTCCCGGCCCAGCACGGTGTGGCGGCCGTCGTGGCGGGCGCCGCCGCCCAGCAGCACCGCTTGCGGCAGGAACAGCTCATGGAACGGGGTCACCTCATCGGCCAACGCCGTGCCCTGCAGCTGCTCGCCGGTGGCTTGCGCTTGCCTCGCGTAGGCCACTTTCTGCTTGCGGCTTTGTTCACGCCTGGCGTCGCCGATTTCCGACATCCACAGCAAGTGCCCATGTTCCTTTTCCGACCAGGGGTTGAACAGGCCATCGATGCGACAGATGTTGCGCGCATAGTCGAACCAGCAATAGCCGGACGTGACCTGGTCGTCCTCCTGCATCGGCGTCCAGTAGGAAATATAAGCGCTGCTCCATTGCATCGGCAGCAGCGGCGGGGAGACATGTGTCGGCATGGCAGCTCCCTAACGGCCCAGCGCGTAGCCGAGGCTGGCCATCAGCGCTTCTTGTAGCGACGGCAAGTCCTTGCGGCGGGCGTCAAAGCTGGCGGTCAGCTCTGCATTGCTCAGTCCGATACGTTCGCCCACGCTTTCAAACCACAGGCGGCTGCTGTTGGCGTGCTCCTTGAACAATTGCATCAGGGGCACGGCGCGGGCATTGAAACTGTCCAGGGCGGCGGCCGTGCTGGCTTCGGTATCGAGGATTTTCACCAGCAGCAAGGCTGCCACCACCGCCATGGTGGTGCCGTGGCCGATGGAAAAATGCCCCGATTGCAGCGCATCGCCCAGCAGGACGAACTTGCCGTCGCAGGCCCGGTCACGGCTGAGAGTCATGAAGTTGCGCCAGCCCTGGCCTGGTTGGCTCTGCAGCCTGTGCTCGCCGAGTTCGGCTTTGAACGTCCTGGCGATATACGCGGCGGCATCGCGCTCGGAAAGCGCTTCCAGCCCGGCCTTGGCGTACGTTTCTTCGCTGCATTCGACGATGAAGGTGCTCATCGTGTCCGAGTATTTGTAGGCATGGCCGATGAAAATGCCTTGTTCATTGCTGCGGAATACCAGGTTCATCTGGTCGAACAGCTGGGTGGTGCCGTACCAGATGTATTTGTTTCGGCCGAAATCGATGTGCGGCGCCAGCGCTGGCGGCAAGTCCAGCGATTTGTAGTTGACGCCATTCGAGACCACCACCAGGTCGTACTCGGCTTCCAGTTGCGCCTTGTCGTCTGGCGGCGTTTCGTAGCGGATGGCGATGCCGGCCGCCACGCACTTGGCGCGCAGGGCTTGCACCAGGGCCTGGCGTCCGACGCCGCACAGGGTAACACCCGTGCTCATCAGGTTGGGCTGGTCGTGATGCACGAGTTTGAATTCTTCCAGGAACTGCGGATTGAGCCGTTCCGGCTGCTCCAGGTAAGAGAGTGGATTGGCGGGATGGCGCGGCGGCCGTCCCGGCAGCACCACGCCCCAGCCCAGCACTTCCTCAGGGGTATTTTTTTCCGTAATGCTGATATTCCAGCCGGGCTGGGCCTGTTTCATCTGGCTGGCGAAGAGCAGGCCTGCGGGGCCTGCGCCGATGACGAGAATGTTCATTAATTTACCCTTCCAAGTTTGTACCAAACGTTTTGTTTCTTCTGGATTTGCTGCAATTCATCGTAAGGAACCGATGTGAAGTACAGTTTCTCCGCCATGTCCGGCGGATAAACACGGGGGAATTTCTTGTGCATGTAGCGCGTGTAGCGCGTCTGCAGGAAGAAAATCAGATTCGGATTGCTCAGCGCTTCATAGTTGGCGATCGCCATGTCCTGCATGGCGTCCGCCTGCACCTTGCGCTGCTGCGTGAACTCGGATAGGGCAGGGCCTAGCGCATTGCCGTGCTTTTCCAGCAGGGAAACGAAGACGTGGACGTCTTCCAGCGCCATGTTCATGCCTTGTCCGAGGAACGGGGCGGTGGCATGCGCCGCATCGCCGATCAGCAGGATATTGGCCTTGTAGTGGAAGGTGCTGGAGCGGACATTGATGAGGTCGTTGCTGGGCAGCGCCATGAACTGGTCGAGCATCTCCTTGCGGCGCTCCGGCGGCAGGCTGCCGAAGTAGCGGTTGAAGAAGTCGGCCATGGCTTCGCGGTTGAGCGTGCCCAGGCTGGGCGTGCCGGTGTAGGGCAGGCACAGGGCAAAGCTGATGCTGCCGTCCGGGATGGTGGCGGCGCGGCCGGCAAACAGGCCCTTGGAATCCATGCCGAAAAAATACAGCAAATCCTTGCGGAAACCGAGATCTGCCGCGTGCGGCAACACCAGCGTCTTGTAGCCGTGGCGGAAATAGCTCTGCTTGAACTCGAAACGGCGCATGCCGCTTTGCATGGCGCGCCGCACGGCCGAGTGGGCGCCGTCGGCACCAATGACCAGGTCGCCATACAACTGCTGTACGGCGCCGTCCGGGCCCTGGACCAGCACGATCTTTCTTTCCAGGTCGACATCCAGGCATTTATGCTCAAAGTAATACTTCACCTCGTGCTTGACGGCATGCCGGTTCAGCAGGCGCTGGAAGGCCGTGCGGTCCAGCGACAGGGGAAACAGGCCTTCGAGCGGGGTCAGCTCGCGTATCCGGTGCCGGCCGCCCACGCTGAAGGCCATGCCGACGATGGGCTCGCCGCACTGGTCGAGCTCCTGTTTGCTGATGCCAGCTCCCAGGACGGCCTTGATGCCGCGCACCGTCATGCTCACGCCGATGGCGCGCGAGTTGACCGGATCGGCGTTGGCGGCATTCTCCAGCAGCGGATCGCCGCGTTTTTCGATGACGTGGACATCGTGCCCCCGTTGCGCCAGATAAATGGCGCTGAGGCTACCTGCCAGGCCTCCGCCGACGATAATGATTTTATGCATTTCAGGCCTCTCTTGACATCTTTCCCCGAGATAAATCGGTAAGTTGCTGATTAAAAAACTCCAACATTTCTATCGGCGCCATGCCGATGACATCGCTCTCCAGGCCGCGCGCGTACTGCGCCAGCGCCAGGCACTTCTGCGCCAGCATGTCGCAGCCCAGGCTGTAGTCGCCGCTGACCTGGCTGCTGACCGGCTCGGGCACGGGCGGTCCCGCGTGGCGGCCGGGCACGCCCGATGGCATGTTCATCAGGGCCGCCGACAGGGGACGCAACAGGCCGGTCATGATGTCGATGGAGGCGTTCATCAGGCGCGAGCGGCGCAGGCTGCCCAGCGGCCGCTGCGCGAAATGGTGCGCCATCAGCAGGAAGGTCAGTTCGTAGCAGCCTTGATACAGCTGCATCAGCGCGCGCGCCGTTTGATCCGTCACCACCGTGCAATCCGCCCGCGCTTCCAGCACCGGATTCTTCAGCGCCGGCAGCGCCGGCTCGAACGGCTTGCCGCAGGCGGAGAACTTGCCGGCGACGGTGCGCAGCCGCTGGAAGTGCGACGAGGCGAAATGCGGCGAATCGACGGCCACGCCTTCGCCCTGCTCGGTGACGAAGTCGATGGCGAACAGCGCGCTGTCGCGGTCGGACACTTCCAGCTGGTAGCCGGGATAGGCGCGGTTGGTCAGTTCTTTCAGGAACAAATGGTGTTCGCCGCCGCGCTTGCCTCCGCCGCTCTCGAACAGGCCAGGCAGCTCGGCCAAGGCCTGGCGGATCGCGATATAGAAGGTGGCAATGGATTTGCCCGGCGTGGGAATGTAGTCGGGCCATTCGAAACGCACGAAACGGGCCAGCACGTGTTCGGAAAATGGCTCGAATGCAAATTCCGTGTCCAGGCCGAAACGTTGGCGCGCCTGCTGGCCCAGCACCGGGGTGCCTCTGTGGAACGGTTCGCCGAGCGCCATCAGTACATTGTTGACTAATAAATAATGAATCATTTCTTCGTGGGCGATTTCCAGCAACATGCCGCGCGTGCCGCTGTTGCGGCGCCGGTCTTCGGCGCCGCAGGCCAGCTCCAGCTCGGCCGGCAGCCAGCGGCCCGCCTGCACCAGCGCCGCCCCCTGCGCATAATTGGGAATGGAATACGCGGCATACAGGTATTGCAGCATGAGCGACAGTTCCAGGTCGATGGCCTTTTTCAGCTCGTCGATCAGTTCCGCCTTGCTGCCGATGGCGTGCGGCGTGGCCGGTGCCGGCAGCGCCGCCTTGGCCTTTGCCTCGACCTGCGTCAGGTATTTCAGGAACAGGCGCGATTTTGGCAACGACAGTTCGCGCGTGCTGGGCATGTAGTAGCTCTTGTCGCGGTTCTGCGGATCGCACATCTGCCACATCAGGCGCGCATACGTTTCGCACTTGCACTGGTCCGCCAGGCTGAAGACCTTGTCCGACATGAAGGGATATACGAGCTCGTAGTAACTCATCACATGCTGGTAGAGGAAGGCGTAGTCGACCTGCTCTGCCGGTACGTCATCCAGATGCCAGTCGTCGGGCAGCACCCGCACGCCGAGGTACTGTTTGTGTTTGCCCGTCCCCAGCACGATGCGGGTCGCGCCCGGCTGGCGCCCCGTCAGGGTCAGCGCCGTGTAGCCGTGCCCGAGCGGCGACGGCTGCTGCTCCACGGTCAGCAGCGCGCCGTCTTCCGCCTCCGCCAAGGACGGGGGCGCCGCCAGTTCGCCGCGGAAGCGGCTTTGCACGGTGATGGTCTGCGGGAATGCCTCGTGCTTGTTGCGGTTCGGCGCTTCCAGGTACAGCTGGTTGCTGTCCGATTGCGATACCCAGTCGGCTTCGTCCCACTGCGCCTGCGCGCTGCCCAGGCTGAGCGAACCCGCGGCGGGGGCATGTTGCAGCGGCACGTCGAAGACGCCGTGATGGCGCCAGTGGTCGCGGTACAACTGCTCGGGAATCCGCGCCAGCAAGGTGCCGGAGGCATCCTGCAGCAGCAGGTCGCCGAGCGCCTGCTTGCCGCCCAGGGCATGCGTGGGATGCTGTTCCGAGACGGCGTCCGCATCGCGCGTGGTGAAGGGGATGGCGGTCGGCATGTTGAACGAGACGCGATCCGCATGCAGTTTCACCAGCACCGGTCCCAGGCTGGCCTGGCGCGGCTGCAGCAGGCGGCCTACCGGATAGGTGGCCAGCTCGTCGCGCCGCCACAGGCCGATGCTGCCGGCCAGGTCGTAGAACACGGGCGAGTCCGGTTTTGGCGGCGTCGACATATTGAACAGGCAATACTGCACCGTCAGGCCCAGCACCTCGTCGTCGGCCAGGGCTTGCTGCAAGGCGTGCATACTGGCCGGCAACGGCCGGTCCGCATTGAACAGGAAATGCGGGTCTTGCTTGGACACGGAGAACTGGAACAGCCTGGAGCGGCCGATTTCCTCATCGAGGAAATGCCCGCTGCGTTCCGTGATATGGCCGCTACCGAGCCAGCGCACCGAGTGCGCCTGCGCGATGTCGGCGGTAAACAGCGTGGGCGTGTTGGGCGTGGCCAGCTTGTCGCTCAAGGTGAACTGGCCGGCGTAGATCAGCGTGGTGTCGGGCTGCGCCGGGTTGTTGTCGATCCACCTGGCGCGGTTGAAGGTCGTGCGCAGGTACTCGTTGTAGTGGCCCCACAGGCCCAGCCTGGCGCCCACCAGCAGGTCTTGCGTATCGACCTCGCCATCGCGCAGCTGGACGCCCGTGATCCTCGCGTTTTCCCACGAAAAATGATTGTTCCCGCAAAAATTGTGGCCTGCCGCCAGGCTGAAGATGCCGTCCGGATCTGGCTTGCCCTTGGCGTTGAAGCGGGGGGCAAGCTGTTTCAGGTGCGCATGGAATTCAGCCGGCGGCCGGCTCAGGTCGACAGGCTCGCCCGCCATCGATACCGTGTTCGTGGCGATATCGATGTTGCCGTGCGTATTGCGATTCCCCGTCGGCACATTGGCGCGGGCAAAACCCCGAAAATGCAGACGGGGGAAGTCAAGTAGGCTCATGCGCGCTCGGTCGAGGAAGTGATGAAGGTATCGTTGGCGGCGGCGACGTCCTCCCGTTGATCTAGCCGCTGCAGCAACAGGCCGCTGGCGTGCTGGGCACTGATCAGGCTGCCTTCCATCCAGCCGCAATGCGCGGTATAGGCATCCGAGCAAGAGATGATGCCGTCCCGGTGCAGCAGGACGGCCGGGTGCTCGGCTTCCGGTTCCACGCAAAACTCGACGCCATGCGGCCAGAACTTGTGGAAGTGCGCCTTGATCGGCGGCAGCGGCTGGCCATCGAGCGGCAGGACGTCTTCCAGGTGGCGGCGGACGCGCTCCAGGTACACGTCTTCACCGAGTTCCAGGCTGTCCCGCCAGTAGGTGGCGCTTTTGCTGTCGGTGTAGAACAGCACATACTTGTCGCTCTTGAAGTAGACCTTGCGCAGGGGATTGGCCGCCATCAGTACCTTGTCGGTCAGCCCCAGCGCTTCCCACCAAGCCGTGTCGAACGTGAGGAAGCCCTTGAACAGGGGCAGCGAGTCGTACTGGAACGGGCTCCAGGCGTTCGGGAAATCCAGGTTCAGGCGCGGCATGGCGGACGGCGGGATGGCCATCACCAGGTGGCGCGTGCGGTGCATCTGCGTGTCGCCCTGGTGGCTGAAGGCGAGCACATGGTCGGCGCCGGATTTTTCAACGGACAGCAAGCGGTGTTCCAGGCGGAATTCCACCCCGGCGGCCTGGGCCTGGTACTGCAGCTGGCACAGCAACGCGTGGTAGCCGTCGGTGGCATAGCGCCACTGGTTGGCGGCGTTTTCCGTAAAGTGCTGCGTCTCCGGGTGTTTCTTGATGATGTCGTAGGCCATGGCCGCGGACACCATCGGCAGCAGCAGGGCGTCATAGCCGGTCGCCTTGATGATGTGGGTGGCCTTGGCGGCGCCCAGGTAATGGCTGAAGAATTCGAGGAAGGAGTCGTTCGGATGCTCCTTGAGCATCGGGCTCAGGCCATGCAGCGTTGCCTTCAGCTCTTCCAGCACGCTGTCGTGGGAGATGACCTCGGTGAACGGGTAGACGGCATGCGGCAGTCCGCTGCCCTGCATCAGTTGCTGGAAGTGCGGATGCAGCTGCGGCGAGTAGCGGGCGGCGCCGAGTTCGGCGATTTCCTCGCCATCTATTTTCCGCGACTGGATGCGGCCGCCGACGGTGGCATTCAGGTCGAAGACCCGGATGCGCAGCTTCCTGCTGGCGGCGGTGTCGATCAGGCGGTTGGCGCAAGTCAAGCCGCCTATGCCGGCGCCTACGATGCAAATGTCAGAATACGTGCTCATACGAAATTCCTTTTTAACGTTCATTAATCAAAAAGCTGCAAAATCGCTAGCAAAAGTTTCCCCTGCACGTGTAGGCAAGGGAGGTGGGACGCTGGGTGTTACCGCACTTGGCGAGCGTTATCGGCTGGGGAATGAAGAGCCTGGCGAGAACTGGCGTTGTTTCTGGAATGGTCGATTCTTGGCTGCAGAGTTTCTGTTTCAAATCAAAGATGGCACCGACAGTAGCCCAGGCCTCGGGCAGTCAATTTGATAAATATCAATGTAGTTGTCGTTCGGTGTTGCGTCCTTGTCGACGCAGCGAGGCAGGCGGAATGGCGGCGGCAGTGCGCCGGGAAGTGGCAGGGAGGTATGGAATGCGTTGCGGTGCGGCGTATCGAGCCGCTGCGGGAGTGTCGCCGTTTGCCGATGATGCCAGGACCAGCGGTGGGTCCTGGCGCCATCAGTGGTGGCTTGGTCTGCTTCTTGCTATTTTTATTGTTTCTGACTTTGCGGCTGGCGCGCAGTGCACGCGCCAGCCGGGCGATGCCCGATGCCGGTGCCCGTCAAAAATCCACGGCGGCCGACAGTTGCACGCTGCGGGGCGCCGATTGCGAGACGGTGCCATACGAAGCCACGCCGGCCCAGTAATGGCGGTCGAACGCGTTCATCAGCCCGCCGCGCAAGGTGGTCGCCTTGCCGGCGATGGCCGTGCGGTAGCGCAAGCCCAGGTCCACCTTGGTCCATGACGGCACCGACTGCACATTCGTCTGGTCGACAAACTGCTTGCCGGTGTAGCTGACGGCGCCCGTGGCCGTCAGGCCGGGCCAGTACGGCACATCCCATTCGCCGCCCAGATTGGCCATGGACGTGGGCACGCCCACGGGGCGCTTGCCCATGGTGGCGGCGTTGTTGGTCTTCACCAGGCGGCCGTCGAGCAAGGTGATGCCGGCCAGCAGGCGCACGGCCTTGCTGGCGGCGCCCGACAGGTTCAGCTCCAGGCCCCGGTTGCGCTGCTCGCTGTCCATGCTGTAGACCTTGCCATACAGCTGGCCGCTGGGTTTCGTCACCTGGAACACGGCCAGGGTCGCCAGCACCACGCCGAAATCGGCCTTCGTGCCCACTTCGTACTGCTTGCTCTTGTAGGGCGCGAAGACCTGGCCCGCGTTGTCGGCGATGTTCGGCGCAATATCGCCCTTGCTCAAGCCCTCGATATAGTTTGCGTACAGCGACACGTGGCGCAATGGCTTGACGACGATGCCGGCCAGCGGCGTCAGGGCGCCCTGCTTGTAGTGCGTGGTCAGCGCGCCCGTCGTCGCCTGGTAGTTTTTCGCTTCGACCAGCTGGCGGCGCACGCCCAGGGTCAGTTGCACGCGCTGGTCCAGCATGTCCAGGGTGTCGGCCACGGCCAGGCTGGACAGGGTGGAGGCGGACAGCTTCGGCGCGCGGGCCGGGGCGGCGATGCCGGGGTCGGCCACGGCGACAGGGTGGTAGATATTCGAGGTGATGAGCTTGCCGGAATTGCTCACGCTGCCAAATTCGTCCTGGTAGACATTGCCCATCACGACCAGCGCATGCTCGACGCCGCCCGTGCGAAAGCGCGCGCGCACGCCCGTGTCCGCACTGGCGCGCCGCACGCGGAATTTCCAGTTCATGGGCGTGACCGTCATGTCGCCGGCCGCGCTGGTGATGGTCGGCGTCTGGTCCGAATAGCGCGACACGTCGGAGCGCGTGCCGCCCACGTCGGCAAACACGGTGACGTTGTCGTTCAGGTCATATTCGACCTTGCCCAGGGTGGCCAGGTCGTTGGATTTCCACCAGCCCCAGGATTGGGCGATGTTGCGGCGGCCATCGGGCGCTGCCGGCACGGGCAGGCGAGCGGCCACGAGGAAGGGGCGCGTGGGCGCGTCGATCCACTGGTATTGCTCGATCACGTCGAGCGAGGCGCGCAGGCGTTGTCCCTGGTAATCGAGGGCGATGGCCGCCACTTCCGCGCGCGACGTCTGGTGGTCGAGCGGCGTGTGGCCCTGGCGGTGCAAGCCATTGAAGCGGATGCCGAAGCGCCGTTCCTCGCCGAAGCGGCGGCTGACGTCGATGGCCGCGCCTGCCTGCGAGCCCGCGCCGTAATCGACGGTCAGGCGCGTCAGGTCGCGCGGCAAGGAACGTTTCGGCACGGCATTGACGACGCCGCCCACGCCGCCGTTCGGCGACATGCCGTACAGCAAGGCGGCCGGCCCCTTGAGCACTTCCACGCTCTGCAGATACTCCGTAAATAAATGGTAGTTGGGCGAGACGCCATACACGCCGTCGAACGCCACTTCGCTCAGATTGCCTTCGTTGAGGGGGAAGCCGCGGATGAAGAAGGAATCCGTGACGCCGCCGATCTGGCCCGTGAAGCGGGTGGACGGGTCGCCGCCCAGCACCTCGGCCAGGGTCAGCGCCTGCTGGTCCAGCATGCGCTGGCTGGTGTAGCTGTTGACGCTGAACGGCGTGTCGAGCAAGTCTTTTTCGCCCAGCATGCCGGCGCGCGCGCTCTTGGCGATCTGTCCGCCGGCGTCCGCTTCGGCTTGTCCGTTGACCAGCACGGTGGCGAGCGGGGCGGATGCATCGGCCGTCGCCTGGGCGATCGCCTGCGGCGTCACGCTGGCGACGAGCAGGCCGGCGAGGATCAATCGGGTGGTGAGGTGGGGGTGGGCGAGTCGGGAATGTGGAATGGGCATCAGGGGCAAGCGTATAAAGTTGATAGGGAGGAATTGCACACAGGATATTATAAATGAGAATCATTACGATTTATAATGATTAATATATTCATTGCCGCCACGGCCGCATACATGCCGCGCGCATGCCTGGAGGGCATTTCAGCGCGGAAAATGGCCATCCTGGGCCTTCAGATCCGGATATTTGCTGTCTTATATAAGATTCGTCGCCATCTGATACACAAACAGCGGCAGGACAGTCTAAAATACGTGGTGGGCAAGCACGGCGTCACCGCCGGCACACTAGCCGTCCAAAGCAAGGCTAACCGTCCTGTGTTTGGAATGAAGAAAGTTAACCACCAGGCATCACCGCATACAAGGGAATGAACATGGCAACACAAAAATCCAAAATCATCTACACGCTGACTGACGAGGCGCCGCTGCTCGCGACGTATTCCCTGCTGCCAATTATCAAAAAATTCACCGCGCCGGCTGGCGTGGACGTGGTCGCCAGCGATATTTCGGTGGCGGCCCGTGTACTGGCTGAATTTCCCGAATTCCTGACGGACGCGCAAAAAGTCCCGAACACCCTGGCTGAACTGGGCAAATTGACCCAGAGTCCGGACACCAACATCATCAAATTGCCGAACATCAGCGCCTCGCAAGGCCAGCTGATCGCCTGCGTGCGCGAATTGCAAGGCCGTGGCTACAAGCTGCCGGATTACCCGGAAGATGCGAAGACGGACGAAGAAAAAGCCCTGAAAGCCCGCTACGGCAAGTGCATCGGCAGCTCGGTCAACCCGGTCTTGCGCGAAGGCAATTCCGACCGCCGCGCACCGAAAGCCGTCAAAGAGTACGCACGCAAGCACCCGCATTCGATGGGCGAGTGGAGCCAGTCGTCGCAAACGCACGTGTCGCACATGCACCATGGCGACTTCTACCACGGCGAAAAATCGCTGACGCTGGAAAAGGCGCGCGACGTCAAGATGGAACTGGTCACGGCCTCGGGCAAGACCATCGTGCTGAAACCGAAGGTTTCCCTGCAAGCGGGCGAAATCATCGACAGCATGTTCATGAGCAAGAAAGCGCTGCTGGAGTTCTACGAGAAGGAAATCGACGACGCCTTCAAGACGGGCGTGATGTTCTCGCTGCACGTCAAGGCGACCATGATGAAGGTTTCGCACCCTATCGTTTTCGGCCACTGCGTGCGCATCTTCTACAAGGACGCGTTCGCCAAGCACGCCGCGCTGTTCGACAAGCTGGGCGTGAATGTCAACAATGGCATGAGCAACCTGTACGACAAGATCGAAACCCTGCCAGCGTCGCAAAAAGATGAAGTGCTGAAAGATTTGCACGCTTGCCACGCCAACCGTCCGGAATTGGCCATGGTCGATTCGGCCAAGGGCATCACCAACTTCCATTCGCCGAACGACATCATCGTCGACGCGTCGATGCCAGCCATGATCCGTATCGGCGGCAAGATGTGGGGCGCCGATGGCCGTCCGAAGGACGTCAAGGCCGTCATGCCGGAATCGACTTTCGCGCGCATCTACCAGGAAATGATCGGCTTCTGCAAATGGCATGGCAACTTCGATCCGAAGACCATGGGCACCGTGCCGAACGTGGGCCTGATGGCGCAGCAAGCGGAAGAATACGGTTCGCACGACAAGACGTTTGAAGTGCCGGAAGGCGGCATCGCCAACATCACCGACCTGGAAACGGGCGAAGTGCTGCTGACGCAAACGGTGGAAGAGGGCGATATCTGGCGCATGTGCCAGGTCAAGGACGCACCGATCCGCGACTGGGTCAAGCTGGCCGTCACGCGCGCGCGCAATTCGGGCATGCCTGCCGTGTTCTGGCTCGATTCCTACCGTCCGCACGAGAACGAAGTCATCAAGAAGGTACAGGTTTACCTGAAGGAGCACGACACCAAGGGCCTGGACATCCAGATCATGTCGCAAACGCGCGCCATGCGTTACACCCTGGAACGCGCCTTCCGCGGCCTGGACACCATCTCGGTGACCGGCAACATCCTGCGCGATTACCTGACCGACCTGTTCCCGATCCTGGAACTGGGCACGTCCGCCAAGATGCTGTCGATCGTGCCATTGATGGCTGGTGGCGGCATGTACGAAACGGGCGCCGGCGGTTCGGCACCGAAACACGTCAAGCAACTGGTGGAAGAAAACCATTTGCGCTGGGATTCGCTGGGCGAGTTCCTGGCCCTGGCCGTGTCGCTGGAAGACATGGGCATCAAGACGGGCAATGCGAAGGCCAAAATCCTCGCGAAAACCCTGGATGAAGCCACCGGCAAGCTGCTGGACAACAACAAGTCGCCATCGCCACGTACCGGCGAGCTGGACAACCGCGGCAGCCATTTCTACCTGGCCATGTACTGGGCGCAAGCCCTGGCTGCGCAGAAGGACGATGCGGAACTGGCAGCGCATTTTGCGCCAGTGGCCAAGGCCCTGGCCGACAACGAAGAAAAGATCGTTGCCGAGCTGAAAGCAGTACAAGGCAAGGAAACGGATATCGGCGGCTACTACCTGCCAGATCCGGCGAAGACGGAAGCCGTCATGCGTCCTAGCGCCAGCCTGAATGCGGTGCTGGACAGCATCTGATGCAGTCTTGACAGGCAGTAAGTTCTTGACTGCTGCCTGATAAAAAAACGCCGCCGGAAGCGATTCCGGCGGCGTTTTTCATTTCCGTGCAGGTTTACTTGTAGTGCTTGTAGACCTCGGTGCTGCCATTGTTCTTGACCAGCAAGACGTCATACGCATCCTTGCGCGGTCCTTCCATGCCTGGCGAGCCCATCGGCATTGCCGGCACGGCCAGGCCTTTCGCCTTGGGTTTGTCACGCAGCAACTGCTTGATCTCGCTGGCCGGTACATGGCCTTCGATGGCGTAGCCGTTGACGAGGCCAGTGTGGCAGGAGCCGAGCGCGTCGGGAATGCCGGCCAGCTTGCGGTATTGCGCCGGCATCTCGACATTTTTCGCACGGACCGTAAAGCCGTTCGCTTCCAGGTGCTTGATCCAGTCGGCACAGCAGCCGCACGAGGCGCTCTTGTAGACTTCGATGACGGGCAGGGCCGCCATGGCGAACGTGGGCAGGCCCAGCATGGCGGCGAAGGCGCCGCGCAATAAGAAATGTTTGATCATGTGTTGCTTTCAGACGGAATAGGGCTATCGTGGCCACCTTGGTGGCTTGCTTGGGACGAGCTTGGAATTTAAGCGGAAAGCGGCCGCGGCGGCCGGCGCGGGCCGTCGGGAATGAATCCCGTCAGCAAGGTGGCCGTTGCGATGGTGACTTGTTGTGCGCCGCTGCAGGCGGCGGCAGGCAGGGCGAGGCCAGGCGGCATCAGCGCGCCCAGGCAAAAGCTGGCGCAGGCGCCGCACGCGGGGTGCTTGGCAGGGGGCTTGTCGTTTTCCGGCGTGCCGGCGCTGTCCGCGACAGCGGATGAGCGCGCAGCGTGATGCTGGCAAGCCGCTGTCATCGCGACGGCAGGCTCGTCAGCGAGCGGCGCGCATAGCCGCGTGGCGCCCGCAGCGGCCGCTTGCAGCGGCACCGCCGCGATCAGCAGCAGGATCAGCCATGTTTTGAAGAGTCTTAGCATCGCCGGAAAGTATAGCATAGGGGCAACTGCCGTCAGGAGCGGGCGTCCGCTAGCGCGAGGCGGCGGCCAGCATTTTCGATGCATACATGGCCCGGTCCGCATGGCGCAGCAGCAGTTGCATGGTATCGCCGTCTTCCGGATAGTGGGCCACGCCGATGCTGACGGCGATCTGCAAATGCTGTCCGTTGCCCAGGTGCAGCGGCGCAGCCAGGGCCGCGTGGATCTTTTGCTCGATCAGGCTGACGTCGGCCGGCGCGGCATTGCTTTCCAAAAGCACGACGAATTCATCGCCGCCCATCCTGGCCAGGGTGTCGGTTTCGCGCATGCAATCGCGCAGGCGGCTCGCCACCGTCTGCAGCAGCAGGTCGCCGCAGGCATGGCCGTGGTCGTCGTTGACCCGCTTGAAGTTGTCGAGGTCGAGGAACAGCAGCGACAGCCGGCCTTCCTGGCGGTGCGCGCGCGCAAAGGCCGTGTGCAGGCGGTCGTGGAACAGGCGGCGGTTCGGCAGGCGGGTCAGTTCGTCGTGCATGGCCATGAATTGCATCTGCGTCTGCAACTGCCGGCGTTCGATGGCGGTGGCAAGTTGCTTGGCGACAAATTGCAGCAAATCCTGGTCCTGCTCCGTGCCGATGACGGCATCCTGGCCGCCTTGCAAGGCCAGCGCGCCGATGCTGCCCAGGGAAGAATACAGCGGCACGGCCAGCCAGCACGAGGACAGGGCGCAGGCCGCCGTTTGCAGCGCGGCCGGCAGGCCGGCCAGTTGTCCCGCCTGCAGCAGCAGGGGGCGGCCGCTGCGCAGGACTTCGTCGCACAGCAGGCTGGCCAGCGATGACGTGGGCTGCGGCGCGCTGTCGTCGGCATGCGAGGTCATGGGAGGCTGGGCGCCGTGTTCGTCATGCAGCAGCAAGGTCAGGCTGCGTGTGGGCAAGTGTTCGCCGATGATGTGCTGGATGCGGTGCAGCAAGGCGGACAAGTCTTGCGTCGCCTGCATGGCTTCGGAAATGGCGTACAGCGCGGCCTGCTTTGCCTGCGCCTGTTTCAGCAGGGTGACGTCGCGCGCCACGGCCACGCGCAGCTGGTCGGCGGCGGACCAGCGGGCGGACCACATGATGTGCGCCAGGCTGCCATCCTTGCGCAGGTAGCGGTTCTCGAAGTGCGTCTGCGCATGGCCATCCATGATGGCGCGCGCGGCGGCCAGGGTGCGCGCGCGGTCGGCCGGGGCGACCATGTCGAGCATGAGCTTGCCGATCATTTCCTGCTGCGTATAGCCGAAGATGCGTTCGCAGGCGGCGCTGACGAAAACGAAGCGCCCCTCCACGTCGACCATGCACACGGCATCGAGCAACAAGTCGGTAAAGCTGGCCAGCGGCGCGCGCAGAATCTTGTGTTCCATGGTGGCATTTTAATGGACATTCCCGGCGGTGATTCAACTTGTTGGGGGTAGGCGAGGTCGGCGGCATGAAAATGTTTCATTTCCCCGACGCTCATGCTTTTCCGTTTCTTGCCGTTAATGCAGTATTGCCATGCAGTACTTGCCATCACGCCAGATAACGTGACGCAAGGTTTGCCTGGCGCCAGGTAATTGCAAAATACTTAACCATATCGAACTTTTATGATGCATCTTCTCTTCATTTGCAAGGTGACAGCGCCATGACCTCCATTTCTCCACTGTCCAGCTGGAACAGCGCCCCGTCGCGGGCTGCCGCCGCCACGTCGAACCGCGCGGAGGCGGCAGCGCCGTCGCCCGTATCGACGCCATCGTCCATCGTTGCTCTCAGCCCGGAAAGCGTGAACGACGGCAAGCCGGCGGCGTTCGTCAAACCGCCGATGGTGTGGGAAAGCGCGACGCGCGACAAGGTGAGCGAGGCGATGACGAAGAGTTTTTCTTCGTATGCGTTTGGCGGCCGCTTCAGCGGCCTGGGCGCGGCCATGCTGGGACAAGCCAAGCTGGGAAACTACAATTTCTCGCAGGCGATGCGGCAGCCGCCGCCGAGCACCACGCCGAACATCTATGCGGCGTCCGGCATCGCGCCCGGCAGCCTGCATGGCAATGGCGAAGACCGGGTTTCCCTCAGCATCACGACGAAGAGCGGCGTGGAAGTCAAGCTGTCGCTCGACAGCCAGGGCGACGGCCTGGCCGTGAACATGACGACCAGCGGCGACCTCAGCGATGCTGAAGCGAGCGCCCTGGGCGAGCTGGCAAAAGGTTTCCAGGAAGCCATCGACGGCTTGGGACAAAGCACGCCGAAAATCAAGCTGGAAGGTTTGATGCAGTTCGACCAGCGAGTGCTCGAGTCGGTGAAGCTGCATGCGGAAGTCAAGGTGCGCGGCGAAACGGAAAGTACCCAAACCCTGGATTTCCAGGCCGATGGCGCGCAGCGCAAGGTCAGCTTCAGCGGCGAGGCCGGCAGCCTGGACCTGAAGGTCGATACCAGCGCGCTCAATACCCTGGGCAGCCCCGAGCGGCAAGCCAAGGCGCTGGGCAGCTATATGAAGCAATTCGACCAGGCGGCGTCGCGCGGCCATGGCGACGCGGGCCTGGTGGCCATGCTCAAGGATAGCTTCACTGCCTTGCACAGCAATACCGCCGCGCCGCAAGTGGCCACGGACAATCCCGAGACGGGCAAGTGGCGCCTGGCGGCCGAGGACAAGTCCATCTTGACGGGGCTGGCCGATTTCAGCGCCTCCGTGTCGCAGACCGTGAAATTCAGCAATCCCATGCGCAGCGCGGAAAAGGATGGCTTCAACTATGAAGTGTCGCAAAAGACGGAACAGGCCGGCCCCCGCCAGGACGAGCGGTCGATCAGGCAGCAGCAGCAATCGAAGCTGAGCGCCAGCTACCACCAGACGCTGGTCCCCGGCGTGCCGCTGCGCCTGCTGGACAACACGGAATCGCAGAACTATACCTACCACCAGATCGAGGATACGGCCAGCAGCGAGGCGCAAGTGGCCTACAAGGATGGCAAGATGGTGAAGGCGAGCTTGCGGCAGGAGGGCAGCCAGTCCGAACACGTCATGAAGTATTTCCTGGGCAAGCTGCAATCGGACAAGACCACGCCGGGCAATTTCTCCGTGCTGCGCGACTTGCTGCCCGTGCTGGGGCCATACAAGTCGGGCGAGAAGGAGATGACGCCCGAAGCGCGGCTGGAACAGCGCAAGCAGGCGCTGCTGACCTTGAGCGACGACGTGCTGCTGCAGTCGTATGCGGGCCAGACCATCAGCCTGTGGCAAGCCGATGTGCCGCCCGAGGAGGCGGTCCGTTAATTGCCCCTTGCCTCATATTAAAAAAAGCCCGTCTTCCTGCGAAGACGGGCTTTTTGTTTGATGCGGCGCAAACAGCTTACGCTTTGGCCTTGCTTTGCTTGATCCAGTAACCGACGCCCAGCGCGGCGAGCCACACGGGGATCAGGTAGACGGAGATGCGCAGGCCCGGCGTCAGGTACATGATCACCAGGATGCCGGCCAGGAACGCCAGGCACAGGTAGTTGGTGAACGGGTAGCCCAGACTCTGGAACAGGGTCGTCTTGCCTTCGATTTTTTTCTGTGCGCGGAAGCGCAGGTGGATCCAGCTGATCATGGCCCAGTTGATGATCAGCGCCGACACCACGAGTCCCATCAGCACTTCGAACGCTTCGCCCGGCATGAAGTAATTGACCACCACGCAGGCGCCCGTCGCCAGGGCCGACACGCCCAGCGCGACCAGCGGCACGCCGCGGCGGTTCAGGTGCAGCAGCGCGCGCGGCGCATTGCCTTGCTTGGCCAGGCCGAACAGCATGCGCGTGTTGCAGTACACGCCGCTGTTGTAGACGGACAGGGCGGCCGTCAGCACCACCACGTTCAGGGCCGTGGCCACCAGATTGCTGTCGAGCGCATGGAAGATCAGCACGAAGGGGCTGCCGCCGGTGACGACGTTTTGCCACGGGTACAGCGACAGCAGGATGCCGAGTGCGCCGATATAAAAGATCAGGATGCGGTAGATGGCCTGGTTGGTGGCGCGCGGGATCGTCGTGCTCGGGTCATCCGCCTCGGCCGCCGTGATGCCGACCAGTTCCAGGCCGCCGAACGAGAACATGATGACGGCCATGGCCATCACCAGTCCCTGCCAGCCATTCGGGAAGAAGCCGCCGTGCTGCCACAGGTTGGCCACCGACGCCTGTGGGCCCGCGTCGCCGGAGGCCAGCAGGTACGCGCCGAAGACGATCATGCCGATGATGGCGACCACCTTGACGAGGGCGAACCAGAATTCCATCTCGCCGAAGGCTTTGACATTCAACAAGCTGATGGCGTTAATCACGCAAAAGAAGACGAGCGCCGACACCCAGGTGGGCACGGCCGGCCACCAGTACTGCACGTAGATGCCGACGGCCGTCAGTTCGGCCATGCTGACGAGCACGTACAGCACCCAGTAATTCCAGCCCGACAGGAAGCCGGGCAGGTGGCCGCAATATTTGTCGGCAAAGTAGCTGAAGGAGCCGGCGACGGGTTCGTCGACCACCATCTCGCCCAGCTGGCGCATGATCAGGAAGGCGATGACGCCGGCGATGCCATAACCCAGCAGCACTGAAGGGCCGGCCATCTTGATGGTTTGCGCGATGCCCAGAAACAGGCCGGTGCCGATGGCGCCGCCCAGGGCGATGAGCTGGATGTGGCGGCTTTTCAGGCCGCGCTTGAGCTCTTGTGGTTCGGTAATCCCGACTGCCGTCATATGTTTTATCCTGTTTTTACGGGGCTGAGGTCGCTGATTCTAAAGCATGAATGGGCAAATCAGGAGCGAAATGCATGTTGCACTGCGGAGGCGCAAGAAAAGCCCCGCATCTTCGCCGAACGGCGCGCAAAACGGCGGCCCAGGCGTCCGCTTTTACGCGCCGGCCGCGACGATGGCCGGTTCGTACATGGCCAGGAACTCGGGCGGCAGGCGGCGCGCGCGGCCGCTGCTCAATTCGATGCAGATCAAGTCCCAGCGTCCGCGCACGACGGTGGCGCCGTCGCTGTCGCGGACCAGCTGGAAGCGCCGCTCCATGCTGGAACGGCCATCGCTGGCGCACAGCCAGGTGGCCAGGGTCAGCGCTTCGCCGGCCCGCGTCGGCAGCAAATAGTCGTATTCGCCGCGGCGTATCGCCATGGCCCGGTCCAGGCGCCGGTAATCGTCCAGGTCCAGCCCCAGGGTGGCCGAATGGTGCCAGGCGATATGCTCGCACCAGCGCACGTAGACGGCGTTGTTGGTGTGCTGCAAGCCGTCGATGTCGCCCGGTTCTGGCGTGACGGGCAGGGTGTGGGCGTGCGGATAATCCCAGTTCAAGAGCATTCCTTTCGATACGGTGGCGGCTGATTGTACGGTCTCGCGGCGCTTCCTGTCTGCGGCGCACGCGTGGAAAAACACTGTTTTTCACATTGATGTATGATGCATCATAATTTGTCAACGATCAGAAACACGCATGAACCATCCATTGGACACTCTGCTGCACGTCAATCTGGGCAAGTCCGTGTACGCCATGCTGCGCGAAGCGCTGGCGGCCGGGCGCTTCCAGCCGAATGACCGGCTGCGCATCCGCGAATTGGCGCAGCAGCTGGGCACCAGCGTCACGCCCGTGCGCGACGCCATGCTGCAGCTGGTGCAGGAAGAGGCGCTGGTGCTGCGCTCGCCGCGCGACTTCCGCGTGCCCGTGCTGAGCGTGGCGCGCTACCTGGAAATCCGCGCGCTGCGGCTGGAGCTGGAAGGCCTGGGCGCGGCGGAGGCGGCGCAGCGCATCGACGCCGCCACCCTGGCCGACCTGGAGCGCCTGCTGCAGGCGAATGAAGAGGCCATCGCGCGGCACGACCTGGCCGCGGCGCTGCAATGCAACCAGGCGTTTCACCTGGGCCTGGCACAGGCGGCCGGCATGCCGACCTTGAAACGCTTCGTCGACCATCTGTGGATGCAGACGGCGCCCCTGATCGCCGCCGGCTATGCCAGCTTTTCGCCCGACATGCGGGTCGGTCACCATCACGCCATCATCAGCGCGCTGCGCCAGCGGGACAGCGGGGCCGCGCGGCGCGCCATCGAGCAGGACATCCTCGACGGCGGCACGCAGATGCTGGCCTACGTGATGCGCCAGGAGCGCATCCACGCCGGCACAACCGAAGAAGACAAGGAAGAACATGACGCACATCAAGCACAAGATTGAACAGAACATGGAACAGAAAACCGCCATCGTCACGGGCGCCAGCCGCGGCATCGGCCATGCCGTCGCGGAACGCTTCCGCAGCCTGGGCTGGAGGGTCATCACCGTCTCGCGCAGCCCGATTCCCGGCGGCTGCCCGCGCAGCCAGGAGCACAACACGCATGTGTGCATGGATTTGTCGGACCTGAGCCAGATCGGGCAGATGGTCGAGACGCTGCGCCCCATGCTGGGCGACGCCAAACTGCACGCGCTGGTCAACAATGCGGGCGTGTCGCCGAAGGGGCCGGGCGGCTCGCGCGTCAATTCGCTCACGACGGACATGCAGACGTGGCAGGAAATGTACAACACGAATTTCTTTGCGCCGCTGGCGCTGACGCGCGGCTTTGCGCAGGAATTGTCGAACGCGCGCGGCTCCGTCGTGAATCTGTGCTCGATCGCCGGCTACCGCGTGCATCCGTTTGCCGGTTCGGCCTACGCCAGTTCGAAGGCGGCGCTGGCGTCGCTGACGCGCGAAATGGCCAACGACATGGCGCCGCTGAACGTGCGCGTCAACGCCATCGCGCCGGGCGAGATCGACACGGCCATCCTGTCGCCGGGCACTTCGCACATCGTCGACACGCAAATCCCCCTGCGCCGCCTGGGCACGACGGCCGAAGTGGCGGACCTGGTGGAGTTCCTGTGCAGCGAGCGCGCCTCGTACATCACGGGCGCGGAAATCCCCATCGATGGCGGCCAGCGTATTTAATTGAAAAGGAAGATCGCATGACACAACA
Source organism: Janthinobacterium sp. SUN120 (assembly GCF_030397735.1). Taxonomy (NCBI): domain Bacteria; kingdom Pseudomonadati; phylum Pseudomonadota; class Betaproteobacteria; order Burkholderiales; family Oxalobacteraceae; genus Janthinobacterium; species Janthinobacterium sp. SUN120. The sequence continues at coordinate 640,624 of NZ_JAPUBW010000001.1, forward strand.
TATCGGCATCGTCGGCTGCTCGGCCGAAGGCGCGGCCCTGTGCTACCGCACGATCTGCGAAGAGGGCGCGCATGCGCTGGGGCCATATGAACACCCGGAAGTATCGATGCACACGCCGTCGCTGGCGCGTTACGTGGATTGCCTGAACGGGGGCGACCTGGCAGGCGTGGCCGAACTGATGCTGGCGTCGGCGCGCAAGCTGGCCGCCGCCGGCGCCGATTTCCTGATCTGCCCCGACAACACCATCCACCAGGCATTCGAGCTGATGGCGCCCCGTTCGCCGCTGCCATGGCTGCATATCGCGGACGTCGTGGCCAGCGAGGCGGCGGCCCGCGCTTACCAACGCGTCGGCCTGACGGGCACGCGCTGGCTGGTCGACAGTGCCGTGTATCCGGACAGGCTGGCCGCGCGCGGCATCGCCTGCGTGCGGCCCGGCGAGGACGAACGCAGCGAGATCAACCGCATCATCATGGAAGAGCTGGTGCCGGGCGTGGTCAAGGGGGACAGCGTGGCGCGCTTCCAGGCCATCATCGCCGGCCTGCGCGAGCAGGGCTGCGACGCCGTCATCCTCGGCTGCACGGAGATCCCGCTGATCATCAGCGACGCCAATTCGCCGCTGCCGACGCTCGATTCCACGCGCTTGCTGGCGCGCGCCGCCCTGCGCCGGGCGCTGGAAACCTAGCGTTCCAGCTGCGCCTGCAGCGCGGCCACCACCAGCGCGTGGTCGTCCGCCTGCGCCAGGCCGGAAACGGTGACCGTGCCGACCAGTCCCACGCCGCGTATCAGCAGGGGGAAAGCGCCGCCATGGCCCGCGTACTCGATGTCATCGAGGTATTTCACGTCTTCGAAGGTGCTGCCGCGGCTCTTGTACGAGATGCCCATGTAATAGGAGCTGCGGCAAAAGCGCTGCACCGTGTTGTTCTTGCGGCGTATCCAGTCCGCCTGGTCCGCCGTGGCGCCCGTCATGGCGTGGTGGAACAGGATCTGACCGTTGCGCGTGATGTTCACGGTGACGGCCTTGCCCCGCTTGCGCACTTCCTCGACGATCCATAGGCCCACGGCCAGCGCGGCGTCGTTGTCGAAGCGTTCGAATTGCAGGGATTCTTCCTGTTGCGCCAGGGTTTGCAGCAAGTCGGCGTAATGATCCATCGTGGAGGAGGGCGGTAGTGGCTGGAAGCGCTACTGTAGCGCACCATGGGCCGGCCGCGCGCGCTTTTTCCGTGGCGCGGCTAAAATAACCGGCATGAACCTGTCCCTGTTTGCCGATGAAGACCAGATCCCGGCCGGCCCGGCGCCGCTGGTGCCAGGCTCGCGCGCGTCGGTCCTGCTGCGCGGTTTTGCGCTGCCGTACCTGCACGAGATGCTGCCGGCGCTGGACGCCGTCGTGCTGGCGGCGCCCCTGCGCCACATGGCCACGCCGGGCGGCTTGCGCATGTCGGTTGCCATGAGCAATTGCGGCCCCCTGGGCTGGGTCACGGATGGGCGCGGCTACCGCTACGCGCGGCACGATCCGGTCAGCGGCCTTCCCTGGCCGCCCATGCCGCCCGTGTTCCTGCGCCTGGCGCGGCAGGCGGCGCTGGAGGCCGGCTATCCGGACTTCACGCCCGACGCCTGCCTCGTCAACCGTTATGCCCCCGGTGCGCGCATGGCCCTGCACCAGGACCGCGACGAATGCGACTTCACCGCGCCCATCGTTTCCGTCTCGCTGGGGCTGCCCGCCACTTTCCTGTTCGGCGGCGCGGAGCGGGCCGACAAGGCGGCGCGCATCGCCTTGCTGCATGGCGACGTGGTGGTGTGGGGCGGGGCCGACCGCCTGCGCTTCCACGGCGTGGCGCCCCTGAAGGAAGGCGAACACGCGCTGCTGGGCGCGCAGCGCATCAATTTGACCTTTCGCAAGGCCAGCTGATCCGTCAATACGCCCCATTAATGCAAGGTACTTGCAAATGCGACCGTTTTTCTCCATGATATGCAACTTGTTTGCATATGGAGTGTTCAGCATGAAGCGCGATCCGATTTCCTCGCCCCTGCCCGACGTGGCGGCCGGCCCCCATCTGGGCAATCCCTTGCCGCTCGAGTGGGTCGGCATGCAGGGCATCGCCTTGCCCCTGTGGCTGGAGGAAGGCGGGCAGGCGCAGCAAGTGCATGCCTGGGCCGACGTGCAGGTCGACTTGCCCGACCCGCACGTGAAGGGCATCCACATGTCGCGCCTGTATCTGCTGCTCGACGCGTTCGCCGCCGCGCAGCCGCTCGATGCGGGCGCGCTGGCCGCCGTGCTGCGGCGCATGGTGGACAGCCACGCCGATTGCTGCAGCACGCAGGCGCGCCTGGCGCTGGCGTTCCCCCTGCTGCGGCGCCAGCCGGCGCTGCTGACGGCAGGGCTGTCCGGCTGGAAATCGTATCCCGTGCGCCTGCAGGCCAGTGTTTCGCCGCAGGGCTTTGCCCTATCCTTGACGGTGGAGGTGGGCTACTCGTCGACCTGCCCGTGCTCGGCAGCGCTGGCGCGGCAATTGCTCGCCGACGCCTTCGCGGCGCAGTTCGGCGCGGGCGGCATCGACGGCACGGCTGCGCGTGAATGGCTGCGGGAACACGCGAGCCTGGCCACGCCGCACAGCCAGCGCAGCACGGCGACGGTCACCGTGCCCTTGACGGAACAGGCGGAACTGGACCTGTTTCCCCTGATCGACGTGGTGGAAGCGGCGCTGGCGACACCGCTGCAGACGGCCGTGAAACGGGCCGACGAGCAGGCGTTCGCGCGCCTCAATGGTGCTAACCTGATGTATGTGGAGGATGCGGCCCGCCGCGTGCAGGCGGCGCTGGCGCCATTGGTGCCACCGTATGCGCAGGCGCGTGTTACCGTACGGCATATGGAAAGCCTGCATCCGCACGATGCCGTGGCGCAGGCGGGCAAGCTTGCCGGAGATTGGTAGTCAACCACCGTGGAGGAGGGCAACATGCCGGAGAAAATCGAGCGGGACGTCAACGATGACAGCCTGGAAGAGGAACTGGAGCGCGAACGGCGCGAGCATGCGCTGATCGACGAGGAAAAGCTGGGCATGGACGAGCTGGAAGAGGAGCACCTGAAGCGGGAACGCCAGCCCGGCGGGCCAGCGGGGCGCTAGCGTCTGGCGCGGGAGTCAAGGCGGCGCGATCATCGCTGGCATCGCGCGGCGCTGCCCGGTACAATTTCGCTTTGTCCTGCTCCCCCAACCCCGGAGGCCCATGAAATATCGCGCATTTTTCCCGTTCATCCTCGGCCTGACAGGCGCCGTCCTGGCCGCCTCGCAAGCCCAGGCCGCCACCATCTGCACCGCCATGGCGGACGCCAAAACGGGCACCGTCTTGCTGCAAGAGGGTAATTGCCTCGACCGCGTCACCCCCGCCTCCACGTTCAAGATCGCACTCAGCCTGATGGGCTATGACGCCGGCTTCCTCAAGGACGAGCACAAGCCGACCCTGCCGTTCCGCCAGGGCTATGTGGACTGGGGCGGCGAAGCGTGGCGCCAGGATACGGACCCGTCGCGCTGGATGCAGTATTCCGTCGTCTGGTATTCGCAGCAGATCACGCAGGCGCTGGGCGCCGAGCGCTTCCAGAAATATGCGAAGGCTTTGCGCTATGGCAATGCGGACGTGTCGGGCGATCCGGGCAAGGACAATAGCCTGGAGCGCTCGTGGATCAGTTCTTCGCTGAAGATCTCTCCGCTGGAACAGCTGGGCTTTTTGCGCAAGCTGGTCAACGATCAGTTGCCCGTCAGCAAGCAGGCGATGGAGCAGACGCGCCGCCTGACCCGCCTGGCGGACGTGGGCGGCTGGCAAGTGCATGGCAAGACGGGCGCGGCCTTCCCGCGCAAGGCCGACGGCAGCTTTGACGAAGCGCATGGCTACGGCTGGTTCGTGGGCTGGGCCAGCAAGGGTGAGCGCAGCATCGTGTTTGCGCGCCTGGTGCAGGATGAGCAGAAGGGACAGCAGTCCGCGGGCTTGCGCACGCGCGACGCCATGCTGAAGGAATTGCCGGCCCTGCTGGAGCAGGCGCAGAAGTGACGGCCAGCATCGTCGCCGCCACCTTCATCGCTTCCGACGGCGAGTACCTGGAAGCCGTCATCGAGGTGGAGGGCCAGCGCCTGCACGTGATGGACGAGTTCGGCGGTGGGCAACTGGCCGCCGGCACGCAAGTCCGGCTCGAATTGTGGCCCATGATCAGCGAGCTGGACGATTGGGACGCCATCTTCGGCGCCAACCCCGGCTGCGTAAAGGGCGTGCGCCGGCTCGATGGCTGGCGCTACCTGGCGCTGGGCGTCGTGACCCAGGTCGATCCCGTCATCTGCGATTGCGGCTTGCTGCAGCTGGAAAACCCGTTTACGACGCATGATGCGCGCTGCGTGGGCGCGTACGTGGGCGTCACCCTGGCGCGCCTGGATGCTTGCCTGGCGTAAAATCCGGCCCGCTTTGTTGCCCGCCCTATATACTTGCTGAAACGGATCATCCGGCATCAGACAAGGTTACAAGCATGGCATCAGGCATGGAGCAGTTTCAGGAAAAAGCACGGCAGGCATGGACATGGACGCGCGCGCAAGCCGTGCGCGTGGCGGGAGTGGCGTGGACAAAGGCGGTGGTGCTGTACCGGCGCGGCCACGCGCACCTGATGACCTTGCCGCCCGTGCGGCGCGCGCTGGTGCTGGGGCTATGGTCGTTCCTGGCCGTGCTGGCGCTGGTGATCCTGTACATGCTGCTGCTGATCCCCCTGACACCGAGCATCCACGACTTGCGCCAGGCGCGCGCGGCCGCGCCCAGCACCATGGTCAGTGCGGACGGCGAGGAACTGGCCCGCTTCGACCAGGGCTTGCAGGAACGGGTCACCTTAAAACAGATTTCGCCGAACGTGATCAGCGCGCTGATTTCGACGGAAGACCACCGTTTCTATGAACACCACGGCATCGATTTCACGCGCACGGCGGGCGCCGTCCTGCATACGGCGGGAGGCAACCCCCAGGGCGGCTCCACCATCACGCAGCAACTGGCGCGCAATATGTTCCCTGAGGAAATCGGCCGCTCGCGCAACCTGAACCGCAAGCTGAAGGAACTCATCACGGCGCTCAAAATCGAGGCCACCTACAGCAAGACGGAAATCCTGGAAGCCTACCTGAACACGGTACCCTTCCTGTACAACACCTACGGCATCGAAATGGCGGCCCGCACCTACTTCGACAAGCCCGCGTCGCGCCTCGACATCCTGGAAAGCGCCACCCTGGTCGGTATGCTCAAGGGCACGAATTACTACAATCCCGTCGGTAATCCCGAACGATCCTTGCAGCGGCGCAATGTGGTGCTGGGGCAAATGCGCAAACATGATGTCATCGACGAGGCGCGTTACAGGCAGTTGATCAAGCGTCCCCTGCGCCTGCATTTCGAGCGCCAGAGCGAGCGGGCGCAATCGGACAGCCATTTCACGGCGTATGTGCGCAAGTGGCTGATCGACTGGGCCGACGAGAACGATTACAACCTGGAGCGCGACGGCTTGATCGTGCACACCACGCTGGACCAGGATTTGCAGCAGGCGGCCGAGCGCGCCGTCGAGCGCCAGGCGAATGCCTTGCAGGCGATCGCCGACGTGGAATGGAGCCGCGCCGGCGTGCCGTCATCCACCTCGACAGGCATGTATGCGGGCATGCAGGGCGGCAGCGTGCCATTCGATTATTTCTGGAAATCGCATCCGGCCCTGCTCGACGCCTTCGTGCGCGAGTCGGGCGACTACCGCAAGCTGACGGCGGCCGGCGCCACGCCGGACGATGCGCTGGCGCAACTGAAGGGCGACCGCGCCTTCATGGCGGCCTTGCGCAAGTCGAAGACGCGCCTGGAAGCGGGCTTTGCGGCCATGGACCCGGCCACGGGCGCCGTGCGCGCCTGGGTGGGCAGCCGCGACTTTGCGCGCGAACAATTCGATCACGTGTCGCAGGCGGCGCGCCAGCCCGGTTCCACCTTCAAGCCCATCGTGTATGGCGCGGCGCTGGAAAAGGGCCTGAGCCCCGAGCACGTCTACCGCGATGCCGTGATGGATATCAAGGCGTCCGACGGCACGATATGGCGCCCGACGGACATGAGCGGCACCACGGGGCGCGACATGACCATGCGCGACGGCCTCGTATACTCGAAAAACACCATCACGGCGCAAGTGATGCAGGACGTCGGCTTGCCGCCGATCATCAAGCTGGCGCGCGCGCTGGGCATCCGCGACAGCAAGCTGGAAAAAGTGCCGTCGCTGGCGCTGGGCACCAGTCCCGTCACTTTATTGGAAATGGTCAACGCCTACGCCAGCATCGCGGCCCAGGGCGAGGCGCGCCTGCCGTTCGTCGTCACGCACATCACGGATCGCGAAGGCAAGCTCATCGCCCGCTTCGGCGAAGACAAGCCCAAGCGCGCCATGAAAGAAGAATCGGCGGCCACCCTGACGGACATGATGCGCGGCGTCATCGACCGCGGCACGGGCACGGCCATCCGCAGCCGCTTCGGCATCCGCTCCGACGTGGCGGGCAAGAGCGGCACCACGCAAAACAATGCGGACGGCTGGTTCATCCTGATGCATCCGGAACTGGTGGGAGGCGCCTGGGTGGGTTTCAATGACGCGCGCGTCACCATGCGCAGCAATTACTGGGGCCAGGGCGGCCACAATGCCGTGCTGGTGGTGGGCGACTTCTTCAAGACGGCGCTCGACACGGGAAAACTGTCGCGCGACGCCATCTTCCCCGGCGGCAAGCCGCCACCGCCGCTGCGCCACGTGGAGCCGGTCGACGAGCCCGCGGACGAACCCGTGGAAGAGCCGGGCGATTTGCTGCAGGAAGGCGCACCGGCCGCGCCGCTGGCCATGCCGGCCGAAGGCGAGGGCGGACAGGAATCGCATGGGAAGGCGGTGCCGGAGGCGGCGCCTGCGCCTGTTCCGCAGCCTGCGCCCGTGCCCGTGCCGCAGGGTTAAAAGGATCCAAGGGAGCATCCCATGCTTAAAAAACTGCTGCCGTTGATGCTGTGTTGCGCACTTGATTCCTCTGCGGAAGAATTGATCCAGGTCGGTTCGCCAACGGGCTATATTGAGCTAGCTCAAGTCGTCGAGAGCTCTTCCCTGGTGGCGCGGGTGACGGTCGTGTCCGCGACGGTGGTGCCGCACGAGGATGCTGCGGATGGGAAACACTGTGGCATTGTCTACCGGGCAAAAGTCGTGCAGGCATTGAAGGGCAGCCAGGACGGTGATGTGCAGTTTTTCCTGCCTGTGGAGACTTCTCCTCTCCAAGCGGGTCTCAAGTACCTGGTGTTCTTGGAACATCGAAACGAGCGCCAGGCCAGAGACCTCTTTGCGTCCCTGAACGTGGCCTTGCCTTATGCAGAAAGCAAGCGTTTGAAGTGTAAATTTCCAGCGGGATATTACGTTTCCCTGCATGCGGCCCCCCTGGTATTTGATGCAGATGCCGGGAGACAATTTGGTGGTGAGTGGCTGAGCCTGGGAAGAGGCGGGGTGCCATCGGGCCTCGTGCTTTGCGAAGTACCTGTAACCAATAGCGCTAACGTGGAAAGCCGGCACCATCGACAAAAAAAATCCGGCGGCGCGGTGGTCAGCTGGATTGAAATGGCCCGCCTGATCAAAAGGGCCGATGGCGTGTTGAGCTTCTTGAACAGGGGACTCGATGCGTGCGGCCAGTAAGCCGTGCCGCCGCCCGTTCCAGTCTCGGATTTAGGGCGTATTGCGCCTCAACCCCGCTTGCCGCACGAACACTTGCAGCGCGGCCATGGTCTGCTCGTGCAGCGCTTGCAGTTCCGCTTCCAGTGCTGGCGTGACGGCCAGGCTGCCATCCGCCTGCCGGCGCACGGGCAGGCCCAGCGCTTGCGCCATTTCTACCGGGTAATTCGTGAAGTTGCCATACGGCCGCTTGCCGTCCACGGACGGGGTGGGCCAATAGCCTTCTGCCAGGTAGTCTTCCGCCGCCATGCCCAGCATTTCCAGCGGCATCCACGCCTGTTGCCGCAGCAGCGTCAGGTGCCGCGCGGTCAAGGTGAACGGCGTTTTGGCGTTGGCATAGCTGCCCGGCTTCAGGTCGGCCATCTGCACGAAGTGGGGCAGCAGCAGCGATGCTTCCATCAGGCGCTGCGCGGCCAGGGCCGCATCCTTGCCGGCGATCGCTTGCATGGCCAGTTGCAGGGTATCGCCATTGCCCAGCGGGTGCTCCGGATTGAGCATGGGCGCGCCGCTTTCCACGGGCGACCAGCCGATGTTGAAGCGCCGTATCAGCGCCAGGTGGTGCACATTGAGCACCTTGGGCAGCGGAGCGTCGAGGGTGGCCAGGATGCGCTGGCGCACGGCGCGCGGCAGGCCGTCGTCGGCCGCGCGCGCGAGCATGGGCGAGCACAGCAGGGCGCTGGCGAGGCGCAGCAGTTGGCGCCGCAGGGGCTGGACCAGGTCCGGCATCACGGCGCCGTCAAGTCCTGGCGCTGGAATTCGATGCGGTTTTCTTGATAAGCCCACTTGGTGTAGGGGCCGAACACGCGCCGGTTTTCCTTGCTGTCGGCATTCGACACTTCGCGCTTCATGCGCCGCACGAGGGCGGGGTCCGTGAGCGGCGCCGTCGTGGCGGCGAACACGTCGTGCCGCACGCTCTGTTTCGCGTCGGCGCCGCGCGAGATGATGGTGAGCTTGCGCGAGGCGGGATCGAAGTACACACGCATGGCGAAGGTATTCATGTCCTGCAGATATAGGCCGTCGTCGCGCTGCTGGGCATAGAAATAGTCGCCGCAGACGGCTTTCGGCTCGCGTTTCCACTCGCACGACAGGACGATCATCAGATGCTGGTCATCGAGTTGCTTGACCGAAATGCGTCCCTTGGAATAGCCCCAGGTGCTGGCCGGCACGGTCGCCGACGAGGCCAGGTTGTAGTCGCCCACGAGTTTGGTCAGGGGAGCTTGCGCCGAGGCGCCCGCGCAGAAAGTAAAGGCGGCGGCCGCAAGGGCGCCTTGTAACTTGGAAAAGGATGTCATGATGGCCATAAAGAAAAGTTGCCATATTATAGATGGCAACTTGCCAAGATGGCCGCGCGCTTGAACGGCGCGCCGGCCGTTACTTCAGCTTGCTTAATTCCGCCACGTCGATCTTGACGGCCTTGCCGTCAGTGGCGGCCACCAGGGTCAGGAAGTGGGGCGTCGCGTAGTGCGCCGTCAGGGCCGCCTTGTCGGTCCATTCTTCCAGCATGATGAAGCGCGTGGGAATCTGGTTGTCGAGGTGCAATTCGTAGCGCAGGCAGCCGCTTTCGGCGCGGCTGGGCGGCACGACGGCTTCCAGGGCGGCGCGCACGGCGTCGGTATGGTCGGCTTGGGCATCGATGGTGGCGACGACGGTCAGGGTCATGGTGGTCCTTGTGTAGTGGTGGGGCGGATGCAGCTTAGCGCATCCTGGACTTTCATGCCTGTCATGTCCAGTCTGGCTGCGCCGAAACAGTTTCCGTCGCAGCCAGAAAATCCGCCGCCGCTTACGCTGCCTGCAGCGCGCCGATCTGTTCAAACGCGGTCGTCAACGCCTGCGCCCTGGCGGCGTCGCTGACCTTGACGCCTTCGGCGCGCACGATTTCGATCTGCGTGACGCCGAGGAAGCCGAAGAAGGCGCGCAGATGGCTTTCCTGGTGTTCCAGGGCGGCCATCGGCGTGTCGGCGCCGTAATAGCCGCCGCGCGTCGAGGCGATGATCACGCGCTTGCTGCCCAGCAAGCCTTCGGGGCCGTTGGCGCCATACTGGAACGTTTTTCCGGGCACCGCCAGCGCGTCGAGCCACGATTTGAGCTGGCTGGGGATGGCGAAGTTGTACATCGGCGCGCCGATGACGATGACGTCGGCCGCCAGCACTTGCTCCAGCGCGCCGGACAAGGCGGCAGCGTCGGCGGCGCCGGGCGCGGCCGTAAATTGCGGCAGCGGCTGCGCAGCCAGGTCGCGGTAGTGGGCGGCGGCGCCCGGCGCGGCCGCTTGCAGGCGGGCGACGATGGCGGCGGACAATTGGCGGCTGAGGGAATGCTCGCCGAGGATGCTCGAATCGATGTGCAGGATGTTCATGTGGACCTTCTTGGGTGGTATGATCGGGTGGTATGTTTTTGTAACCGAGTTAAATATAGTGACTATCAAATGAACGCACAAGAAGGCACTTTTTCCACACTGGGGCACATGGATGTGACTATTGGCGACGCCGCCGCGCAAGGAGCGGAGCTGGAACGGCGCATGCGCGACGAGGGCGGCCATGCGGGCGTGGCCGCTTCCTGCCGCCCGATCACGGATATCCTGACCCGCGTGGGCGACAAATGGAGCGTGATGGTGGTGATATTGCTGGGCAATGGCACCAAGCGCTTCAACGAGATGCGCCGCCTGATCGGCGGCATCTCGCAGCGCATGCTGACCCTGACCCTGCGCGGGCTGGAACGCGACGGCCTGGTGACGCGCACCGTATTTCCCACCGTGCCGCCGCGCGTCGACTACGCCTTGACGGACCTGGGCCGCTCGCTGTTGATCCCCATCAGCGCGCTGGGCGCCTGGGCCCATGGCCACCGCGACGCCATCGATGCGGCGCGGCTGGCGTTCGATGCCAAGGGCGCAGTCCAGCCGCCTTCGGGCGACTAGCCCCGTTCAGACGGCGGTACGGGCGCCTTGCATGTCTTGCCGGTAGCGCGCCGGCGGCAGTTCGAACTGGGTCTTGAAGAAGCGGGTGAATGCGCTTTGCGAGGAAAAGCCCAGGCGTTCGCTGATTTCCACCACGCTCAGGCTCGTTTCGCGCAGCAGGCGGCGCGATTCGCGGCTCTTGGCGCGCAGTTCCAGCGCGCGGAACGAAGTTTTCTCCTGCTGCAACTGGCGCTGCAGGGTCCAGCGGTTCATCGCCAGGCCGTCGCACAGGGCGGGCAGCAGCGCGGCGCCATCGGCGTCGGCTTGCTGGCCCAGCAAATCGATGATGGCTTGCTCCACGCGGGCCGAAAACAGCTGCGCACCCTGCAACTGCTGCAATTGCCCCTGCGCGTGCCGCAGCGCATGCGGCGCCAGCATGGCGTTGAACTGGGCGAAAGGCCGGTCCAGCGCGGGCGCGTCAAACGTCAGCGTGTTGCGCGCCTGGCCAAACGTGGCGGCGGCGCCGAAGCACTCGGCAATGGCTGGCGCGAACCACGGCGCCTTGCCCTGGAAACCGGCATGGAAGGCCGTGGCCGCGCCATTGTCGTAGGCGCGCGCCACCAGCGACAGCATGCGGAAATTGGCCAGCGCCTGCATGGCGCCCCCCAGCGGGCAAAACTCGGACAGGTATTCGATCTCGATGCGCGTCCCATTCTCACTCATCAGCATGAAGTCGAATTCGCCGATCAGGCCCCGCAAGTGCAGCAGCTCGTGCAGGGCGCTGCGCAGGGTGGGGCGGTTGAAGCAGACGTGGGCGATGCCCGAGTAATGGGCGAACCAGTGCGTCACGTCGAGGTCGAGCAAGCCGCGGTGCTGCGGCAGCTGCTGAGCGTAGGCCGTCATGCGGCGGTGCCGCTCGGCGTTGATGCGCCCGCCAGGTTCCTCGAGCTGCGCCGGCGTGATGCCCGTTTGCCGGAAAAAGTCGGCGGGGTCGTGCCCATCGGCTTGCATGGCGCGCGCGCATTGCTGCGCGATCCGGTTCGAAACCGTGCGCGTATCGGGTTTGTGCAAGGGTGTCTCCTGCTTGTTGTAGTAATTTTTCACAAATATTAGCACTTTGTAGGAGATTGTTGGTTGTCGTGCCGTCTAACCAAAAATTGTTCTCGCGGGTATAAAACGCGTGCTGTGCGGTCAAGAAACTCACGCATTCTCACGCTATATTGATTTCGGGCTGGCCCTGATGCCACCCGGATACCTACAAAAACAGTCTTGGAGATAATGATGAATTGCACTATGAAACCGATGGCCCGCATGGTCGCCGGCTGCGTCGCCACGCTTGCCCTGGCCGCCTGCGGCAACGACACCGTCAGCGAGGAATACACGCAGCCCGTGTTCGGCGCCACCACCTATAGCCAGCTCAAGGTCGACGGCTATACCTTCAAGGACATGAACCGCAACGGCAAGATCGACCCGTACGAAGACTGGCGCCTGTCCGCCGAGGCGCGCGCCGACGATTTGCTGTCGCGCATGAGCCTCGACGAGAAGGCCGGCTTGATGATGCACGGCACGGCGCCCACCGTGTCCGACCCTTCCGGCATCGGCCTCGGCGGCGCATACGACTTGACGGCCCTGCAAGACCTGATCGTCAAGCAGTACGTCAACACCTTCATCACGCGCATGGCGGGCGATACGGCCAACATGGCGTCCCAGTACAACAAGGTGCAGGAAATCAGCGAAACGTCGCGCCACGGCATTCCCGTATCCATCAGCACTGACCCGCGCCACCATTTCCAGTACACGGTGGGCGCCAGCGCCGGCACCAAGGGATTTTCCCAGTGGCCGGAAACCCTGGGCCTGGCCGCCATCGGCGACGATGCGCTGGTGCGCCGCTTCGGCGACATCGCGCGCCAGGAATACCTGGCCGTCGGCATCACGCAAGCGCTGTCGCCGCAGGCGGACCTGGCCACCGAGCCGCGCTGGTCGCGCATCAACGGCACCTTCGGCGAAGATGCGGACCTGGCCAAGCGCATGGTGCAGCACTATATCGAAGGCTTCCAGGACGGCAATACGGGCTTGCATGACGGCAGCGTGGTGGCCGTCGTCAAGCACTGGGTCGGCTACGGCGCCACGAAAGAGGGTTTCGACGGCCACAATTACTATGGTCGCTACATGACCTATCCGGGCAACAACTTCGCCTACCACGTGAAGCCGTTCGAGGGCGCCTTCACGGCCAAGGCGGCCTCCGTCATGCCTACCTACGCGTTGCCGGATGGCAATATCACCATAGCCGGCATCACCCTGGAACAGGTGGCGGCCGGTTTCAGCAAGACCATGCTGACGGACTTGCTGCGCGGTAAATACGGCTTCGAGGGTGTGATCCTGTCCGACTGGGGCATCACTTCCGACTGCGACGCCAATTGCCGCAACGGCACGCCGGCCGGCGTGGCGCCTTCCTTCATCGGCTTCGGCACGCCGTGGGGCATGGAAAACGCCACCAAGGCCGAGCGCTACGTGAAAGCCGTCACGGCCGGAATGGACCAGTTTGGCGGCGTGACGGAAGCGCCGTACCTGACGCAAGCCGTGCAGCGGGGCCAGCTGACGGAAGCGCGCATCAACGCGTCGGCGCGGCGCATCCTGATCCAGAAATTCAAGCAAGGCCTGTTCGAACACCCGTTCGTCGATGCGGCCAAGGCGGCGGCCACGGTGGGCAAGGCGGACTTCATCGAGGCGGGCCTGGAGGCCCAGCGCCGCTCGCTGGTCTTGCTGGAAAACAAGGACAAGGTCTTGCCGCTGGCAACCACCGTCAAGAAGGTCTACCTGTACGGCATCGATGCGGCCGTGGCGAAGCAGTATGGCTACACGGTGGTCGCCACGCCGCAGGAAGCGGACGTGGCCCTGCTGCGCGTGGCCGCGCCGTATGAAATCCTGCACCCGAACTACATCTTTGGCAGCATGCAGCACGAAGGGCGTTTGAACTATGTCGATGGCGACGCCGACTACGAAGCCATCAAGAACGCGGCGAAGTTCGCGCCGAAGACGGTGGTGACGGTCTACCTGGACCGCCCGGCCATCCTCGGCAACGTGCAGGACAAGGCCAGCGCCATCCTCGCCAACTTCGGCGTCAGCGACGGCGCGCTGTTCGATGTCTTGACGGGCAAGGCCAAGCCGCAAGGCAAGCTGCCGTTCGAACTGCCATCGTCGATGGCCGAAGTGCAGGTGCAGAAATCGGACGTGCCGTATGACACGGCCCATCCGCTGTACAAGTTCGGTTACGGGCTGGGGTACTGAGGTCCATGCATCGCACCTGTCAGATGTCGGCTACACGGCTGACAACTAGCGGCTCTTAGATTCAAAACAGTTTTCAAAGCCTGCTGCTTGTCGTATTTTTTGATCCGATGCCTATGTGCCTTTGTAAAGCTGTGCCTAACGAGTAGGACTTTTTTCGGCTCGTTTTGATTTTTAATGTACCGAAATAAAAATGGGCGACAGCAATTGTTGCCCATTTTTATTCGACAGCTACTTCAGCAACATTGCAAAACACCTCAAATATCATGTTGTATTTTTACGGAAATGCGCGAGAAAGCAGATAATTCCATCGCAGCAGCATGATTTTCAAAAAATATTTTTTATGAATGGAAGAATGAATCTGCATTGAAAATGCAAGGCCAGTTTTCTTTCGTGCTTGAGAAGTTTGCTGTGTTGCATTTTGGAAATTACTATGTTAAATTCGCAAAATCATACTCAATGAAAGAAGATCTCGTGGCTAATGATTTGACGCATGGAAAAATAATGCAAGCGCTGGACTGGGCCTATGATAAGGCGGTTAATGGTGTTCCCGGCCTTGACTCCGCGGGTGAAATGGCGGACGAATATTTGGCAGGAAGTGGTACACTAGAAGAACAAATCAATTCGCTGATCCGTTGGCAAAACACGAAGGCAGGAACATCCGGTTTCATTACTGGTCTAGGTGGCATTATCACCATGCCAATTACCATTCCTGCAAATATCGCATCCGTAATGTACGTCCAAATTAGAATGATTGCAGCGATCGCCAAAATGTGCGGGCAGGATTTGCATAGCGATAGGGTAAGGACGCTGGTGTACGCATGTCTGGCAGGCGAAGCTGCGAAAGATATTTTAAAGGATGCCGGCATTCTAGTGGGGACCAAGCTGGCTATGAGTGCAATTAAGAATATTTCCAGCAAAACCATAACGACAATAAATCAGAGAGTTGGCTTTCGTTTGCTCACTAAATTCGGCGAGAAAGGGGTAGTCAATCTGGTAAAAATCGTTCCATTTGTTGGTGGAGTGGTTGGCGGGACTGTTGATGCGGTGACAACTAATTTAATTGGTAATTTTGCCAGAAACACGTTTATTGATTGCGTCGAGTTGCAAGCATCCGCAGTGTAAAGGCTGGCGATATTATTGTGCTGTATTGCTTTGTTAACTCCGAGAAACCGCAGCCTCGGTTCTTACCGCAAAGTTATTTGCTAAGGGCAAGGCTGCAATTTCATACGTAATTTGATAAAGAGATGACTTCTCAGCGAATTTGAATCCAGCTGCGCTCCTGCACGGAGCGCAGCGCCGCGGCTATCAGCCGGTCCACTTCGTAGCCGTCGCGGAAGGTGGGCCAGACCGGCTGGCCGCCGGCGATCGCCTGCAGAAAATCGCGCGCCTCGATGACGATTTGTTCGTTGTAGCCCGTGCCGTGCCCGGCTCCCTGGCTGAACGCCAGGTAGTCGGGGTGGGCGGGTCCCATCAGCAGGCGCTGGAAACCCTGGCGTTGCGCGGGGCGGCTGGCGTCGTACAGCCACAGCTCATTTTGGCTTTCCTGATCAAACGCAATGGCGCCTTTCGTCCCCGTGATACGGTAGGTGTAGCCCATCTTGCGCCCGGCCGCCACGCGGCTGAAGGTCAGCGCGCCCAGCGCGCCGCTGGCAAAGCGCAGCATCAGATTCCCCTGGTCGTCGTTGTCCACCGCTTCCATGCCATGCGGGCCGTCGCGCCGCGCATGCACGGTATTCATGTCGGCCACCAGCGAGTCGACGGGGCCGCCCAGGCGCAGGGCCAGGTTGAGCAGGTGCGAACCCACGTCGGCCAGCGCGCCGGCGCGCGTTGCCGTGGCTTCCCGCGTGCGCCAGGAGGCGGGTGCGCGCGGGTCGTGCAGGTAGTCTTCCACGTGCTCGGCGGCGACGTGGATGATGTCGCCGATTTCCCCCGATTCGATGATCTGCCGCGCCAGCTGGCTGGCGGGCGTGCGGATGTAGTTGTAGCCGACCATGTTGGCCACGCCCGCGCTTTCCGCCGCCTGCGCCAGCAGCAAGGATTCGGCGGCCGTCATGCCCAGCGGCTTTTCGCAAAACACGGGTTTGCCCAGGGCCAGCGCCGCCAGCACGATGTCCTTGTGCGTGGCGGGCGGCGTGGCGACGACGATGGCGTCGATGGCGGGGTCATTGACCAGTGCGCGCCAGTCGCCGGTGGACCTGTTCCAGCCCAGTTCCCGCGCGCTGCGCGCCGCGCCTTCTTCGCTGCTGGTGGCGATGCAGGCGCAGACGGGGTTGCGGGCCGTGGGAAAGATGCTGCGCACGGTCTTGTAGGCGATGGTGTGGGCCTTGCCCATGTAGCCGGCGCCGATCAGGCCGATGTGGATGTCTTGCATAGGGAGTCTCCGAGGGTGACGCGTAGGGGATTCAGGCTTGCTGGCGCCAGGCGTGGCTGTCCAGGGCGTCGAGGAAGCGGGCCGCGGGCCAGTCCTGCGCCAGCGCTTCGCGCATGAGCTGCTGCTGCGTGGGCGGCGCCATGCCATCGATGGGCTGGTCGCGGTCCAGGTTGCTGGGAAAGGCATAGCCTTCGGCGCAGGCGGCGATCGCGTGGCCGACGCCAGCGTCATCCAGGGTGCCCTGCGCGCGCAGCGCCTGCAAGGCGGGATATAGCGCGGCGCTCATGGCGCGGCGGTCCAGCGTTTCCATGGCGCGCCCGAATGGCGACGACACTTGCAGCAGGTTGGCCATGCGGCGGATGTCGGGCGAACGGTTATGCCCGGCCGCGTGGAACAGGGCGGGATTGAAGAAAACGGCGTCGCCTTTCGACAGCGGCAGCTGCACGCAATACCGGGCAAAATAGTCGCGGAACGGCCGCTGCTGCCACGCGAGAAAACCGGCCCGGTAGCGCTGCGAATAAGGCAGGTACAGGGTGGGACCGGATTCCAGCGGCATGTCGCAATGGGCGACGGCGCCCTGCAAGGTCAAGAGGGCAGACATCTGGTGCACGGGCGCGGGATAGGCGGCGCAGGCGGCGGCGCTCTGGAAGCCCAGGTGATAGTCGCGGTGCGGCGCCTGGGCGGCCCCGCCGGGATTGACGACGTTCACTTGCGCCGTCATCTGGTAGGAGGGACCCAGCCAGGCCTCGGATATCCAGGCGAAGACGGGATTGGCGTAGTAGCGCGCGAACGTTACGGGCGCGCGCAGGCAAAGCTTTTGCTGGGCGTTCCAGATGCGGTCATTCGCGCCCGGCCTGGCGAAATGGTCGCCGCCCGCCTGGCCGCTGGCATGCTGTCCGGCGATCAGGTCGCGGAACACGCGATTCGCCTGTTCCAGCGTCTCCATGTCGGTGACGGCCCGTTTGAGCACGATGACGCCGGGACCGTCCATCAGCGCCTTGCCCCATTCGGCCTGCAGCGCGCGCAGCGAGGCCGGATTGGCAGCCAGTTCGCGCACGGCGTCGCAGTCGTAGACGAGGATATTTTCCTGCACCGCGGCGGCGTGGGGATAGTCGGCCAGCGCCGTGCTGCGGCTGACGGTGCCGATGAAGTCTTGCAGGTCGCAGCTTTCCGGCGTCAGCCAATACGGGGCGGGCGGCGGGGCGCCGGCGTTGGTGGTGTGCATGCGGTGTCTCCTGATTATTTAAGTTGTAGAATCAGTATAGGGATGAAAATCCGCATTTTTCATCAGAAAATCCATCAAAAAACCATCAATTCGAAATGGAGAGCACGTGACGCATCCTTTCCCCGTCAAGGTCGTGGCGCTGCAGGCCGGCGTCAGCGTGGCCACGGTCGACCGCGTGATCAAGCAGCGCGGCGGCGTGCACGCCAATACGGTGCGCCGCGTGATGCAGGCGCTGGATGAACTGGCGCGGCAAAGCACGCAGGTGGGCCTGTCCGGCAGAAAATTCATGCTCGACGTGCTGATGGTGGCGCCGCGCCGCTTTACGGATGCCGTGCGCGCCGCGCTGGAGGCGGAGCTGCCGTCGCTGCATCCGGCCGTGCTGCGTTCGCGCTTTCACCTGCATGAAACCCTGGAGGTGGACGGCATCGTCGACCTGCTGGAGCGCATCCGCAAGAACGGCAGCCACGGCGTGCTGCTCAAGGCGCCCGACTTGCCGCCAGTGGCCGAGGCGGTGAACCGGCTGGCGGCGGCCGGCATCCCCGTGGTGACCCTGGTGACGGACTTGCCGGCTTCCGCGCGCCGCAGCTATGTGGGCATGGATAACCGGGCGGCGGGCGAGACGGCCGCTTACCTGGTCGGCCAGTGGCTGGGCAGCGTGAGAAAAAAACAGCAGGTGCTGGTGACCCTGAGCAGCAACCGCTTTCATGGCGAGGAAGAGCGCGAGATCGGCTTTCGCCGCGCGCTGCGCGAACGACATCGGCACTTGAGCGTCGTCGAAGTGAGCGAAGGCCACGGCATCGACGGCGCCACGGGCGCGCTGGTGCGGCAGGCGCTGGCCGACCATCCGGGCATCGCCGCCGTGTATTCGATCGGCGGCGGGAATGCCGCCATCGTGCGGGCCTTTGCCCAGGCCGGCCGGCGCTGCCAGGTCTTCATCGGCCATGACCTGGACGCGGACAATGTGGCGCTGCTCAAGGCGGGCGCCATCCACGCCGTGCTGCACCACGACCTGGGCCAGGACATGCGCCGCGCCTGCCAGGAAATCCTGCGGGCGCAGGGCGCGCTGCCGGCATTGGCGCAGCCGGCCTGCCTGTCCGCCATCCAGATCGTCACGCCGTGGAACCTGCCCGCCCTGAATGGCCTGAATTGACAGGCATGCGAGGCTGGCCGATACTCGCCGCTTCGCTCATCGCTCACCTTTGAAGGAATCCCCCGATGTCCGTCATCCCGCAATTGCATCAGACCGTGCTTGCCGCCTTGCTTTCCACCGCGTTTGCCATGCCGGCCATGGCCGCCGCCCCCGCAGCTGCGGCAGCCCCGTCGGCCTGGGTCGAGGCCAGCAACCGCAACGCGGCCATCGTGCTGGCGGCGCAGGCGCAGTTCTCGCCTGAAAACGCTTCCGACACGGGCCTGGTGCAGTACGACGGCCTGGCTGCCGACCTGGGACCCAATATTGTCGAACGCCAGGTGGCGGCCATGCAGCAGGCGCGCGCGCAATTGCAGCAAAAGCTGGAACTTGAACGCGACGAACGCATTCGCCAGGACCTGGAGATTTTGATCGGCGCCGTCGACCAGGAAATCGCTGGCACCCAGCTGGAAGCCAAGTACGCCTTGCCGTGGGTTGATGTGCCGCAAATGGTCTTTGGCAGCATGCAAAGCCTGCTGCAGGAACAGCGCCCGGCCGCGCGCCGCGCCAAGGCGCTGGAACGGCTGCAGCGCTATGTCGGGCAATACCCGGGCAGCACGCCGATCACGCAGCAGGCGAAGGCGCGCTTCACGGAGCAAATCGGCAAGCCCGGCCTGGCGGGACCCGTGCGCCTGCAGGTGGAGCAGTCGCTGGAAAACGTGCCGACGTATGTCGCCGGCATCCGCAAGCTGTTCGCCGACATGCAGATCGCGGGCGCGGAGAGTGCGCTGGCGGCCATGGAACAGCAGCTGACCGAGTATGCGGCGTGGGAAAAGCAGGTGGTGCTGCCCCTGTCGCGCACGGATTTCCGCATGGCGCCCGAGCTGTATGCGTTTCGCCTGAAGCAGGTGGGCATCGATATCGAGCCGCGCGCGCTGGTCGAACGGGCGCAGGTGGCTTACCTGGAAACGCGCGCCGCCATGCAGGCGCTGGCGCCCGTCGTGGCGGAGAGAATGTCGCTCAAGGGTGTCGACGGCAGCGATTACCGCCAGGTGCTGCGCGCGCTGAAAAGCGCGTCGATTCCCAACGAGCAGCTCGAAGCGCATTACAAGGGCGTCAATACGCAGCTCGAAGAACGCATCGCCCGGCAGCGCGTGGTCGATATTCCTGCGCGCGCCATGACCATGCGCCTGGCGTCCGCCGCCGAATCGGCGGCCCAGCCGGCGCCGCATATGCGTCCGCCTCCGCTGATCGGCAATATGGGAGAACACGGCCAGTTCGTCCTCCCCGTCAGCAATCCCGCCGCCAGCGGCAAGGGCGAGGCGTATGACGATTTCAATTTCGCGGGCGCCGCCTGGACCCTGAGCGCGCACGAGGGCCGTCCTGGCCACGAGCTGCAGTTCAGCGCCATGGTGGAGCGGGGCGTGTCGCAGGCGCGCAGCCTGTACGCGTTCAACAGCGTCAACGTGGAAGGCTGGGCGCTGTACGCGGAAGCGGAGATGATTCCCTACGAGCCGGCCGAAGGCCAGTTCATCGCGCTGCAGTTCCGCATGCTGCGCGCGGCGCGCGCCATGCTGGACCCGATGCTGAACCTGGGGCAGGTCACGCGCGAAGAGGCGGGCCGCATCCTGACGGACGAGGTGATGCTGTCGAAACCGATGGCGCGCCAGGAACTGGACCGCTACACCTTCAATATGCCGGGCCAGGCGGGCAGCTATTTCTATGGCTACACGCGCATCCTGCAACTGCGCGCGGAAACGGAGCTGGCGCTGGGAGACAGATTCGACCGCCTGGCCTTCAACAACTTCCTGCTGGGCCAGGGCTTGCTGCCGCCGGACTTGCTGGCCAGGGCCGTGCGCGAACACTTCATCCCCGCACAGAGAAAAGCCGGGGGCTGACGGCGGTCTCCTGCGCATGCCATACTGTTGCCCTTGAATGAAAACGTGAGAGTGGCAGGCATGTGGCGTGGGATCGTATGTGGTGTGCTGGCCGGCGCCTTTTGGGGCGCCGTTTTCATTGTGCCCGTCTTGCTGCCGGATTTTTCCCCGGTCGAGCTGATGGTGGGCCGCTACATCTGCTATGGCGCGCTGGCGGCGGGCCTGATGCTGCCGCGCCTTGTGCCCCTGCTGCGGCGCTTGCGGCGCAGCGACTGGCTGGCCATGCTGCGCCAGGCACTGGCCGGCAATGTCGTGTATTACCTGCTGCTGGCCTACGGCGTCAAGCTGGCCGGCGTGGCGCCCACTTCCCTGATCATCGGCTTGCTGCCCCTGAGCGTCACCATCCTGGGCCGCAAGGACCACGGCGCGCTGCCGCTGCGCCAGCTGGCCTGGCCGCTGCTGGTGGTAGCGCTGGGCATCGCCTGTATCAATGTCGATATCTTCAGCCATGCAGGCGGCGCGGGCGGCGCCGGTCTGGCGCACAAGCTGGCCGGCGTGCTGTGCGCCGTTGGCGCGCTCGCCTGCTGGACCTGGTATGCGCTCGACAATGCCCGTTTCCTCAAGCGCCACGCGCATTTCAGTTCCGTGGAATGGACCATGCTGTATGGCCTGGCCAGCGGCGTCATCGCCCTGGCCGTTGGCGCCGCGATGCTGGCGCTGCAGCAGGCAGGCGGCGCCGACGACGCGCCGGCGCGCGACTGGCACCGCTACTGGCTCGTGTGTTTGCTGCTGGCGCTGGGCGCTTCCGTGATCGGTAACTACCTGTGGAACCTGGCGTCGCGCCTGGTGCCGGTCACCTTGTCGGGCCAGCTGATCCTGTCGGAGACTTTGTTCGCGCTGCTGTACGGCTTCGTCTACGCGCAGCGCATGCCGCGGCCCCTGGAGTGGGCCGCCATGGTCTTGCTGACGGCGGGCGTGCTGTGGTCCGTGCGGCGGCATGCGCAGGAGGAGGGAGCAGGGCAGGAGGCAGGGTGGACGTAGCGAAAAATACATCGTTGCCGGCCTGCCGTTTGCAGTGGCCGGGCCGTATAATTACGCTAATTTTCCGCCCACCCAGGGAGTTCCGCTTGCAGCTACCGATCCGTTATCCGAACATGCCGCAACTGCTGCTGAAGGCCCGCGACAGCCTGCTCCAGCATTTCCGCCCCATCCTCAACCACTTCGGCGTGACGGAGCAGCAGTGGCGCATCATGCGCGCGCTGAACGAAAGCCCGACCCTGGAACCGCGCGAACTGTGCGAGATTTGCCAGATTTCCAGCCCCAGCATGAGCGGCATCCTGGCGCGCATGGAAGAAATCGGCTTGATCGGGCGCAGCAAGTTCGAAGGCGACCAGCGCCGCCGCAAGGTGCACCTGTCGGAAGCGGGCGCCAGCCTGCTGCTGCAGATGGGCAAGCTGATCGACCTGCAATATGAACACCTGGAAGCGGCCTACGGCAAGCAAGTGTTCGAAGACATGCGCCGCACCCTGGAAGCCTTCATTGCCCTCGAAACCCTGCCGGTGGCGCCCGCCATCCTGCGCTGACCGTCCCGCTTTCCCCGTTTTCCCGCCTGCCTGACTAGCCACCGGGCGCGTGTTTTTCGACACGCGCCGTCGCTGCTTTCCCCATGCCTGTTCCGCGTATTTCCGCATCCTGCCGGGCTTGTGTCCGCATGCCTGACGGTTTTGCTATAAGACACAAGAAAGTTTTGCTATAAGACTACGCCTTACAGTCAATTACTTACATGTGAGTAAATAAGCGTATAATTTGCTCCACTTGATCCAAATCAAGAAGAAAAGCGGACGCCCCACGCGCTGTATGGGGCCGCAACGCGGCGCCTCGCCAGTATGTCGCCATCACGGCGGCAATGCCGGCCGGGCGTACTATAAAACAGGAAAGTCAGGAAAAAATGAACACTACATGCATGCGCGCTGCGGCGCTGGCCGTCTCCACGCTCATCGGCGCAAACGTTTGCGCCCAGAGCAATGTCAGCATTTATGGCGTGGTCGACGCGGCCATGGCGTACACCAGCAACCAGGGCGGCAATTCGAACACTTACATGCGCAGCGGCAACTTGTCCGCCAGCAAGATCGGCTTCCAGGGCGTGGAAGACCTGGGCGGCGACCTGAAGGCGCTGTTCCTGCTGGAAAACGGCTTTGAAAGCGACACGGGCGCGCAAAGTTCGGCCAGCTCCCTGTTCAACCGCCAGGCTTACGTGGGCTTGCAATCGACAGCCTACGGTACCGTCACGGCCGGCCGCCAGTACACGCCATACTATCTGCTGGTGGGTTCGCTGGCGTCGAGCAACGTGTTGACGGGCGCCACCGGCGCCCATCCTGGCGATATCGACGGCCTCGATACGACCGTGCGCATCAGCAATTCCGTCACCTACAGCATGCCGGCCTGGCGCGGCCTGCAGGCCAGCGCGCAGTACGGCTTTGGCGAAGCGGCCGACGGCAACGCCGTGGGCAGCAGCTTCAGTGCCGCCGTCAAGTACAGCACCTCGCCAGCCGAATTCGCGCTCGGCTACCTGAAACTGAAAAACGGCCAGAACAATGCCAGCGCCATGGCCATGAGCACCCAGGGCGGCTGGAACAGCAATGCTTCGGGCAGCTTCGGCATTTCCGCCATCAACCAGGGCTACGCCTCGGCAGAAAGCGTGCAATTCATCGCCGCCAGCGCGCGCTACACCATGGGCAAGTGGATGGTGGGCGCCAACGCCAGCAACGTGCAATACGAGGCGGGCAGCCGCTCGGCCTTCCGCGACACGGCCATCTTCAACACGGCCGGCCTGATCTCCAGCTACCAGTTGACGCCGCAGTGGTTCCTGGCCGCCGGCTACAGCGACACCTTCGCCAGCCACGCCAACGGCATCGCCGACCGCGCGCGCTACCGCCAACTGTCGTTCGAACAGACGTATGCGCTGTCGAAGCGCACCGCCATCTACCTGATCGAGGCGCGCCAGCTGGCGCGCGGCCAGACCCTGGGCCAGGACGGCGCCATCGTCAACGCCGTCGCCTCGGTCGGCGATTCGCAAAACGGCACGCCGTCGTCGACCGGCGGCCAGTCGGTGGTCATGGTCGGTCTCAAGCATTCTTTCTGAACGGTTGCTGAACTCACGGGAGCTTCAAGTGGACGCTACACATCACAAGGAGGGCCGCGGCCCTCTCAATCCCGGCCGCCGCATGGTGCTGGCCGGCTTGCTGTCGGCTTCGGCCGCGGCGCTGATTCCCTGGGCGCTGGCCGAACCGGTCGCCAATGCGGAGCAGGGCGCCTTCCTGGGCGTGTCGGCCATGCTGGTGGGGCGGCAAGTGCTCGACCCCGTGCTGGCCAGGCGCCTGTATGACGCGCTGGTGGCGCAGGATACGGCCTTCCCGGCGAAGGTGCGCGCGCTGCTGGCGCTGATCAATGCGCAGGGTTTGCAGGCGGCCGGCCTGCAGGAAGCGCTCGACGGGCTCGACCCGGCCCAGTCGCCGCTGGCCGCCTTGCCGCGCCAGATCGCCAGCGCCTGGTACCTGGGCATCGTCGGCACGGGCGAGGCGGCCGTCTGCGTCGCCTACGAGCAGGCGCTCAACGCGGCCGTCGTGGCCGACGTGCTGAAACCTCCCACGTATTCCTACGGCGCCTACGGCAGCTGGGCCAGAAAACCAATTTAAGGAGCCATCATGGCTGAAGAACTCTCTGCCGATTACCTCGTGATCGGTTCCGGCATCATCGGCTCCCTGGCTGCGCGCAAGCTGGCGCTGGCCGGTGCCTCGGTGCTGATCCTGGAAGCGGGACCGCGCGTGTCGCGCGGCGAAATCGTCGCCCGTTTCCGCAATACGACGCGCCGCAGCGACTGGATGTCGCCGTATCCGTCCGTCGCCACGGCGCCGCACCCGATCTACCAGCCGACCGATAACGGCTACCTGGTGCAGGCCGGCCCGTATCCATACCCGGCCGAATACATTCGCCAGTTCGGCGGCACGTCGTGGCACTGGGCCGCGCAGGCGTGGCGCAATGTGCCGAACGATTTCCGCATCCATACCCTGTATGGCGTGGGCGTCGACTGGCCGATCAGCTATGCAGACCTGGAACCGTTCTACCAGGAAGCGGAAGAGATCATGGGCGTCTCGGGTGCCGAGAACACGGGTTCGCCGCGCAAGCAGGCGTTTCCGATGGACCCCGTGACGGAGCCGTACGCCATGCGCCGCATCCGCGAGCGCCTCGACCCTGCGTTCAAGGTCGTCGGCAACACGGTGGCGCGCAACAGCGTCAGCTACGATGGCCGCCCGGCTTGCTGCGGCAATAACAGTTGCCAGCCGATCTGCCCCATCGACGCGCAATACCACGGCGGCATCGCCGCGCAGCAGGCGGAGGACGCGGGCGTGAAGATCGTCTGCAACGCCAACGTCTACAAGCTGGAACACGACGCGCAGGGCCGCATCACGGCCGCGCTGTACTACGACGTCGACAAGAAAAGCCACCGGGTCACGGCCAAGACTTTTATCCTCGCCGCCAACGGCATCGAAAGCCCCCGCTTGCTGCTCGTTTCCGCCTCGGACAAATACCCGAACGGCCTGGCCAACAGCAGCGACATGGTGGGCCGCAACCTGATGGACCATCCGAGCACCTCGATCACCTTCGACGCCGATGAAGACTTGTGGCTGGGCCGGGGCCCGCAAAGCCCCAATTCCATCAACACCATGCGCGACGGCGACTTCCGCAGCGAGCACTCGCCGTACCGCCTGGATTTCACGAACATCTCGCGCGTCGACGGCGCCACCAGGGAATTGATCGGCAAGGGCGTGTTCGGCGAGGCATTCGAGCAGCAGCTGCGTTTCCGCTCGGCCCGCGAAATGAGCCTGAAAAACGTGCTGGAAGTGCTGCCGAACCCGGAAAACCGCATTGCCTTGAGCAGCGAAAAGGATGCCATGGGCATCCCCAAGCCGCAGGCGCACTATTCGATCGACGAGTATACGAAGCGTGGCCACGAGCGCTCTAAGCAGGATTTCGAACAGATCGCCAAGCTGATGGGCGGCACCAATCTGCGCCACAGCAAGGAAGGCGTGTTTGCCAACAACCAGCACATCTGCGGCACCCTGTCGATGGGTTCCGACCCCGCCAAGGCCGTGTGCGACCAGTGGGGCCGCACCTTCGACCACGCCAACCTGTTCCTGTGCAGTACCGGCGTGCTGCCCACGTCCGGCACCTGCAATTCGACGGAAAACGGCCTGGCCGTTGCGCTGCGCACCGTCAAGCACATCCTCGACGAACAACAGGGAGGCACAGCATGATGGCGGCCTTCAGACTGACGGCGGGCGCCGTCTTGCTGTCCCTCGCGGCCATGCCCGTGCTGGCGGCCGACAAGGCCGTGCCCGATGCGGCGGCGATCGAACGCGGCCGCTACCTGGCCACGGCCGGCGACTGTATCGCCTGCCATAGCGTGCCTGGCGGCAAACCGATGGCGGGCGGGCTGTCCCTGGCGACGCCATTGGGCGCCATTGTCGCCACCAATATCACGCCGTCGACAACGCACGGCATCGGCAACTACACGCTCAAGCAGTTTTCCGACGCCGTGCGCCATGGCGTGCGGGCCGACGGCGCCAACCTGTACCCGGCCATGCCCTACACGGCCTACGCCAAGGTGACGGACGAGGATACGGCGGCCCTGTATGACTACTTCATGCACGGCGTGGCGGCCGTGGATGCGGCGCCAGCGCAAAAGACGGACTTGCCGTTCCCGTTCAACATCCGCCTGTCGATGGCGGGCTGGAACATGCTCTTCCTCGACAAGAAGCCCTTCGTCGCCGATACGGCGAAAAGCATGGAGTGGAACCGGGGCGCCTACCTGGCGCAAGGCCTGGCCCACTGCACCACCTGCCACACGCCGCGCAATGCGCTGATGGCCGAACAGCTGTCGAAGGAGCTGGGAGGCGCTGACCTGGGCACCTGGCATGCGCCGAACATCACGTCGGATATCAACAGCGGCGTGGGCGGCTGGAGCCAGCAGGAACTGGTCGATTACCTGCGCACGGGCCGCACCGCCAACAAGGCGCAGGCCGCGGGACCGATGGCCGAAGCCATCGACCATAGCCTGAAGCACCTGAGCGACGCGGACTTGCACGCCATCGCGCACTACGTCAAGAGCGTGCCGGCCATCCGCGACAAGGCCGACACGCAGCCGGTGACGCAGTGGGGCAAGGCGGGCGACGAGCTGGCCAGCATCCGCGGCGTGCCGCTGCCGCAAAACCTGAACAAGATGTCGGGTGCGCAGCTGTACGATGCGCAGTGCGCGAGCTGCCACCAGGCCAGGGGCGAGGGCAGTTTCGACGGCAGCCTGCCGCCGCTGTTCCACAATTCGGTGACGGGCCGCAGCAACAGCAACAACCTGGTGATGGCCATCCTCGATGGGGTGGAGCGCCAGGATGGCAAGGGGAATCATGCTGCGGGACACCTGATGCCCGCCTTCCGCCAGACCCTGTCGGACGAGCAGATCGTCACCCTGGGCAATTACGTGCAGAAGATGTACGGCAATCCCGCCATCAAGGTGACGGCAGAGCAGGTGACGACCCTGCGCAACGGCGGCGCGCCGTCCAACCTGATCGGCCTGGCCCGCGCGGGCATCATCGTCGGCGTGCTGGTGCTGCTGGCATTGCTGCTGTGGTGGCGGGGACGCCGGCGCAAGCAGGCGTAGAAGCAGTCGCGAATAACAGGCGCTGAAGTACAGACGCTGAAGTACAGGCAGGGGCCGGGCTGAATAGTCCGGCCCCTTTTTCATGCCCCAAAATTGCAACTGGTTTGCATCTGTGTAAATTATGTACTATCATTAGTTACATGAGACGCGACAGCAAACTATCATCGATCCTCCATGTGCTGCTGCACATGGCCCACGCGGGACGCCCGATGACGTCCGAGGAACTCTCCGCTTACCTGGATACCAATCCCGTGCTGGTGCGGCGCGTGATGGCCGGCTTGCGCGAGCGGGGCTATGTGGCTTCGGTCAAGGGGCATGGCGGCGGCTGGCGCATCGTCTGCGACCTGCACCGCGTCACGCTGCACGACATTTACGTGGCCGTGGGGTCGCCCACCGTCTTCGCCATGGGCAACCGCGTCGATCAGCCGGGCTGCCTGGTCGAGCAGGTGGTCAACCAGTCGCTGGCCGGCGCCTTCGACGAAGCCGAGGCGCTGCTGATCCGGCACTTTGGCGCCGTTACCCTGGCCGACCTGGCCGAACGTTTCAGCCAACAATACGCCACACACCAAGGAGCACCGCATGACCATTCCTGAATCCCAGGGCGGCGCCACGCCTGCCGCGGCATTCGACGCCCCGTTCGACGTCATCATCGTCGGCGGCAGCTACGCGGGCCTGTCGGCCGCCACGCAACTGGCGCGCGCCCGCCGCCGCGTACTGGTGGTCGACGGCGGCCGCCGCCGCAACCGCTACGCCAGCCATTCCCACGGCTTCCTGACCCGCGACGGCAGCGGGACGGCCGCCATCGCGGCCGAGGGCAAGGCGCAACTGCTGGCGTATGCCACCGTCACTTGGCTGGATGGCACGGCCGTGCAGGCAGCGGCCAGCAGCGCTGGCGATGGCTACGACGTGACCCTGGCGGACGGCACGCTCGTGCGGGGCCGCCGACTGGTGCTGGCCACCGGGGTGATCGACGAATTGCCGCCCGTCGATGGCCTGGCCGAGCGCTGGGGCGGCAGCGTCTTCCACTGCCCGTATTGCCACGGCTATGAGCTGGAGCAGGGCGCCATCGGCGTGCTGGCCACCGGCCCCCTCTCCATGCACCATGCGCTGATGCTGCCCGACTGGGGCACGGTCACTTTTTTCCTGAATGGCGCGTTCGAACCCGATGGCGCGCAGCTGGAGCAGCTGGCCGCCCGCGGCGTCACGGTGGTGCGCGCGCCCGTGGCGCGGATCGCCGGCGTGGCCGACGTGGTCATGCAGGACGGCAGCCGCCATGCGATGGCTGGCCTGTTCGTGGCGACCCGCACCCGCCTGGCCAGTTCCCTGGCCGGTGAGCTGGGCTGCGCGTTGGAAGAGGGGGCCATGGGGCCGTTCGTGCGCACCGACGAGCAAAAGGCCAGCAGCGTGCCTGGCGTCTTTTGCTGCGGCGACGCGGGGCGCATGGCCGGCAGCGTGGCGTTCGCGGTGGCCGATGGCGCCATGGCTGGCGTGGCAGCGCACCGCTCGCTGATGTTCGGACTGACCCCGGCGGCGTAATGCCGGGGCCGTGGTGCGTGCTGGCGCTCAGGCGGCAAAACCGCCATCGATCTTCAGCCCTGCACCCGTGACGAACGCGGCTTCCGGGCTGGCCAGGTAAGCGACCATGCCGGCGATTTCATCGGCCGTGCCGTGGCGGGGCAGGGCCATCAGACCGTGCATCAGGTCGGCGAAGTCGCCCGTCGGCGGGTTCATGTCCGTGGCGACGGGGCCTGGTTCCACGTTGTTGATAGTGATGCCGCGCGGACCCAGGTCGCGCGACAGGCCTTGCGTCAGGCCGCTCAGCGCCGATTTGCTCATGGCGTAGGCGGCCGCCCCGCCGAACGGCATGCGGTGCGCATTCGTGCTGCCGATGTTGATGATGCGCCCGCCCGTCTGCATGTGGGCCACGGCTGCCTTGATGGCCACGAACACGGCGCGCACGTTGACGGCCACGGTCTTGTCGAAGTCTGCCAGCGAAAAGTCGTCGATGGCGCCGGGCAGGAATACGCCGGCGTTGTTGACGAGGATATCGACGCGGCCAAATTGCGCCGCCACCTTGTCGATGGCCGCCGTCAGGGCGGTGGCGTCAGCCGCATCGGCTTGCACGCCCAGGGCCTTGCCGCCGCTTGCCTCCACCGTGGCGGCCAGCGCCTGCGCTTCGGCGGCCGAGCTTTGATACGTGAAGACGACGTTGGCGCCTTGGCTGGCCAGGCGGCGCACGATGGCGGCGCCGATGCCGCGCGAGCCGCCCGTCACAAAAGCGATCTTGTCTTGCAGTGGCAGGGAGGTGCTGGTGGCGGTTTGGGTTTGCATGGTGTGCTTTCTAAGTGAGGAATCGAGGAGTTCAGTATCTGCCTTTCATTCCTGCCGCGCTAGCCATGAATCGCTACAATCACTTTCAACCATTGGTATCAGCTGAGCGGGTAGAATAGGCGCATGGACGCCCTCAATCACTTGCAATCCTTCGTGCTGTCTGCCGAGTTGGGCAGCTTTTCCGCCGCCGCGCGTCGCCTGGGACTGACGCCGGCAGCCGTCAGCAAGAACGTGGCGCGCCTGGAAGCGAGCCTGGGATTGCGGCTGTTCCAGCGCAGCACGCGGCGCCTGACCCTGACGGAAGGGGGCGAGCGTTTCCTGCAGCAGATAGGCGGCGCCCTGTCCACCCTGCGCGAGGCGATCGCCGGCGTGGCGGAAGAGGGCGGCCAGCCGGCCGGCATCCTGAAAATCAGCATGGCGCCGTCGTTCGGGCGCAGTTACGTGGTGCCACTGCTGGGCGACTTCATCGCGCGCCACCCGGGCGTGGTGCCCGACTGCCATTTCGACAACCGGCAAGTCGACTTGATCGGCGAAGGCTTCGATGTCGCCATCGGCGGCGGCATCGAGCTGACGCCGGGCGTGGTGGCGCGCGAGCTGGGTCACGCCCACATCGTCGCCACGGCGTCGCCCGCCTTCATGCAGGGCAAGGCCATGCCCAGGCATCCGTCGGACCTGGCGCAATTCGATGGCGTGGCGCGCCGTTCTGCCGGCAGCGGCAGGTTGCGCAGCTGGATATTGCGCGACGGCGCGGGCGGCGAAGGCGTGGCCGAATGCCGGCCGCGCGCCATCTTCGACGACCCGGAAGCGATGGCGCAGGCAGCCATCCTGGGCGTCGGCGTGGCGCTGCTGCCCATGCCGCACGCGCTGGCCCACTTGCGCAGCGGCGCGCTGGTACGCCTGCTGCCAGGCTGGCACGCCGATTCCGGCCCCCTGTCCGTGTACTATCCCAGCAAGAAACTCTTGCCCGCGAAGACGCGCGTGTTCGTCGATTTCCTGCTGGAGCAGTTCCGCCAGCGCGATTTCGCCGCGCAGATGCGGCCCGATTAACCGATAAAGAATTCCGATGCATAGCAATTACAGCCTGTTTTACACCTTCGACGGCAACCGGCCGGCCCGCTTCCGGGAAGCGCGCGTCTTCGGCACGACCGTCTGGACGGCCAGCGGCACGGCCATGACCTGGGGCGAGGAGACGCGCAACGACTACGCCAGCGAAGCCGAAGCGTACGCCGTCTACCTGGCGCATGGCCGGGCCGCGCTGGCCGACGGCTACGTGCTGGCGCGCGAAAGCGTCATCGACCCGGCCGTCTTCGATTTCGCGCTGCTGCAAACCCTGGTGGCGGATGCCGCGCGCCTGGCTGTCGAAGCCGCGCGCCGCGCGCATCCCGACCAGCACATCGACGCTTTCGCGCTGGTGAGCGACGACGGCGCCATGACCATCGGCCCCATGGCCAACAGCCGCGAAGCGCTGGCCGCCTCGGAATACGGCGAGGAAATGCTGTGGAATCCCGCCGAATGGGCTTTCGAGGACGGCGGCGAATATTTTGACAGCGCCTACCGATTGCTGCTGCAGGCGCACCGCGACTTGCCGTTCGACGTCGATTTCGCCGCCTTGCGCAGCGGCGTGTTCGACGCCTGCATCGCGGCGCTGGCGCGGCTTGACGCCGAGGGGGTATTCGGCACGGGCGCCCAGCGTGACGAGAGCGTGCTGCTGTTCGAGGTCAGCGACAGCGAACCGGTGGAAGGCGCGATGGCGCGTTTGAATCCGCCGGCGGTGGTGGCGCGGTTCGAGGCGTGGATGGCCAGCTGGGCCGACTAGGTTCTAGGCCGCCACCAGCCTGAGCCTCGTAATCTCCGCCGGCGCGCCTATGCGTTTCGGCGGCCCCCAGTAGCCCGTGCCGCGGCTCACATAAATCCACAGGCGGCCTTGCCGGTGCAGGCCCGCCACGTAGGGCTGTTGCAGCGGCACGAACAGGTTCCACGGCCAGAACTGGCCGCCGTGCGTGTGGCCCGACAATTGCAGGTCGTAGCCGGCCGCTTCCGCCTCGGGGGCGCTGCGCGGCTGGTGCGCCAGCAGGATGCGGGGGATGCCGGCCGGCGCGCCGGCGATGGCCGCTTGCGGGTCGCTTTTCTGCGCCGGATCGAAGGCGGTCGCGTTGAAGTCGGTGACGCCGGCCAATGCCAGGCGCGCGTCGTCGCGGTCGAGGACGACATGTTCATTCATCAGCACGCGCAAGCCCAGGCGGCGAAATTCCGCCACCCATGGCGCGGCGCCCGAATAGTATTCGTGGTTGCCCGTGACGAGGAAGACGCCGTGGCGCGCGCGCAGCTCGCCCAGCGGCGCCGTGTGGCTGCCCAGTTGCGCCACCGTGCCGTCGACCACGTCGCCCGTGATGGCGATGAGGTCCGCCTGCAAGCAGTTGGCGCGCGCGACGATGGCCTGCACGTAGGCGCGCTTGATGGTGGCGCCCACGTGGATGTCGCTCAGTTGCACGATGGTATAGCCCTGCAGGGCGGCCGGCAGGCCCGCGATGGGCACGTCGACCTCGCGCACGCGCGCCACCCGGCGGGCGTTGATGAAGCCGACGACGGTGGCCAGCAGCGCCAGGAGCAGCACAAGCACGGCGGATGCCTGCGCGTGCGGGCGGGTGGCAGGAATCAGCATCAGCAGTGCGCGCAGCGCGGTCAGCACGAACAGCGAGGAAAAAAAGCCCATGCACAGCGAACCGGCCCAGCTCAGACGGTCGGCCAGGCGCGCATCGTTGGTGACGGCGCGGGCGAAGATGGTCATCGGCATGAGCATGGTCGACGCCAGCAGGACCAGGCCGCCCAGCAGCCAGCCGGCCAGGCCGACGGGGAGCGACGGCAGCAGCAGCCAGCCCAGGAGGGCGTGCAGGGCGCCCAGTATCATGGTGATGCGCAGCAGCGGCGTGCGGGTTGTCATGTCATGCTTCCAGAGGTGAGGCGGCCGCCGATTATAGCCGACGCCTTGGCCGCAGGCAGCCGCCACCCCGCTCAGGGGGCGATATGCAATCCCAGCATGGCCAGCTTGCCGAAATCGACGGGTTTGGCGAAGTGTTCGTTGAAACCGGCCTGCAGGGCCGCCTGGCGGTCGTGTTCCTGGCCGTAGCCGGTCAGCGCGACGAGCAGGAATTGCTGCGGTATCGGCAACTGGCGCATTTTGACGGCCACGTCGTAGCCGCTCGTGTCGGGCAGGCCGATGTCGAGAAAGACGATGTCGGGCTTGAATTCCAGCGTGCGCTCGGTGGCTTGCGCGCCCGTGTAGGCCGTGCGCACCATGTGGCCGTACATTTCCAGCAGTTCGGCCAGGGTGTCGGCCGCATCGCGGTTGTCGTCGACGACGAGGATGCGCTGGCTGCCGCCGGTGGCGGCCAGCGGCGCCGGCACGGCCGCCACCGGCACGTTGGCGTCGAGCGGCAGCAGGACTTCGAAGGTGCTGCCCAGCCCTACGCCGGGGCTGCGCACGCTGACCTGGCCGCCGTGCAGGGTCACCAGGTTGCGCACCAGCGACAGGCCGATGCCCAGGCCATCCTGCACCCGGTCTGGCGAGTGGCCGCTCTGCTCGAACAGGCCGAAGATGCTGTCGATGCTGGCAGCGGCGATGCCGATGCCGTTGTCGCTGAGGCGGATGCGCACATTGTCGCCTTCGCGTTCGGCGGTAATGGCGATGCGCCCGCCCGGCGCCGTGAACTTGGCCGCATTGAGCAGCAGGTTGGCGACGATCTGCGACAGGCGCACGGCGTCGCCGCAGACCCACAGTTCTTCCCGGGGCAGGTTCACGTCCAGCGCATGGCCGCGCGCCTCGATGCTGTGCGAACTCGTTTCCAGCGCGCTGCGGATGACGCTGGCCAGGCTTACGCTTTCCCATTGCAGCGAGATTTTGCCCTGCGAAATGCGCGACACGTCGAGCAGGTCGTCCACCAGGCGCACCAGGTGATCGGTATGGCGGGCGATGGTGCGGCGCGCATTGTCCTGCGCGGCCGGCACGACGGGGTCGAGCTTGCACAGCAGGGCCAGCGCCGTGCGGATCGGGCCCAGCGGGTTGCGCAATTCGTGCGCCAGGGTGGCCAGGAATTCATCCTTGCGGCGGTCCACGTCGCGCAGCGCGCGCTCGACCCGGCCCAGGCGCAGCAGGGCCTTGACGTTGGCGATCAGCTCATCGGCCTCGATGGGCTCGACCAGGTAATTGTCGGCGCCGCCGTCCAGGGCGCGGATCTTATCGGCCGTGCCGATGCAGGAAGCCGACGTTTGCAGCACCAGGATGGTGTTCGTCTCGGCGCCGCCCTTCAACTGGCGGCACACCTCCAGGCCGTTGATGTCGGGCAGCTTGACGTCGAGCAGGATCAGGTTGGGGCGGTCGTGGCGGGCGCGCAGCAGCGCGTCGCCACCGTTCGACGCTTCGATGACCTTGAAACCGGCGCGTTGGAGGATGCGTGACTTGGCGTAGCGTGCGCCGTCGCTGTCATCGACGTTCAGGATCAGAGCATCGCTGTTGTTATCCGGTAGCATGCGCATTGTCCCAGGTGGTTGTGCCTTGCGGCGGAACCGGCTCTTGCCGGTGGTGTGGATTGCCGATCAGCGCGCGCAGGGTCGCCAGTAATTGCTGGCGCGGCAGCGGCTTGACGTAGTAGGCGTCGGCGCCCAGGGCCAGGCCCTTGCGCACGTCGTCGATCTCGGTGGCGACGATGACGGGCACCTGGCGCCGCAGCGGGTCGTTTTTCAGCTCGGCCAGCCAGTGCCAGGCCGTTTCACCGTGCAGCAGGATATCGAGGATGACGGCGGCGGGGCGCTGCTGTTCCCAGCGCTCCTGCGCCTCGCGCACGCTGCGTGCGGGGACGACGCGAAATTCGCTGCCGGCCAGGAATTTTTCATACAGCAGGCGCACGGGCGGATTGTCTTCCACCACCAGCACGGCGATGCGCTGGTCGTTGCCATTGTCGTTGGCTGGCGCGCACGGGGGCAGGCTGCCTTCGGGCGCGTGGTAGCTGGCGGGCAGGACGACGGAAAACAGCGAGCCGTGGCCCGGCGTGCTTTCCACGCTCACCGTGCCATTGAGCAGGGTGGCCAGGTTGCGGCACAGGGGCAAGCCCAGACCCGTGCCCTTGACCTTGCGCTGCATGTGGTTTTCCACCTGGCTGAATTCCTCGAAGATCATCTGCACGTCTTCGGCGGCGATGCCCAGGCCCGTGTCGGAGACGGAAAAGCGGATCGCGTCCTGTTCCGGCAAGGGCGTGGCGCTGACGATGATGGCGCCCGCTTCCGTGAACTTGAGGGCGTTGGAAATGAAGTTGCGCAGGATTTGCGACAGCTTGCCTTCATCCGTGTGGATATGCAGCGCCGGATCGGGGTCGATGAAGGTCAAGGTGAGCGCATCGGACACCAGCAGCGGGCGCAGCATGCCGCGCAGGGCGCTGAACAGGTCGGCGACCTGGAAACTGTTGGCGTGCACATCGACCTTGCCCGCCTCGATCTTGGCCAGGTCCAGCAAGTCGTTCACCAGGTCGCTCAGGCTGACGGCGCTTTGCAGGATGAACAGCACCTGCTTTTCCTGTTCCTCCGACAGCTCGCCGTCGATGCGGTCGAGCAGCAGCTTGGACAGGGCGCGGATGGAGCTGAGCGGCGTGCGGAATTCATGGCTCATGTTCGACAGGAAGCGCGATTTCATCTGGTCGGCGCGGCGCAGGTGGTCGGCTTTTTCGTCCAGTTCCGCGAACAGCGCCACTACGCCGCGGTTGGTGTCTTCCAGTTCGCGCGTCAGCTGCAGCAGGTCGTCCTGCCGCGTCTTCAGTTCGGCCAGGGTGCTCAGCAGCTCGCGGTTCTGCTGCTGCACTTCCGACAGCGTGATGTCCGACGGCAGCGCCTGCAGGCCGCCGGACAGCGTGCCGATCTTGCCGCCGTCGAGCAGGGGCGCGTCGCGCGGGAACAGCTTGTGCAGGGTGATCTGCGTGCCGTCGCCTGGCGCGCTGCGGATATGGCAGCGGTCCATCAGGCGCTGGGCGCCCAGGATGCCCAGGCCCATGCCCGTCGGCGAGCGGTAGGTGCCGGCCAGTATCTGGTCGAGCTGCGCGATGCCGGGGCCCTGGTCCTCGATGCGGATGCTGAGCACCTGCGGCGCCGTCTGGCCATCGATGGCGAAATGCACCTTGCCGCTGCCGGCGTAGTTGTAGACGTTGCGCGCCAGTTCCGACACGGCCGTGGCGATGCGCACCTGGTCCTGCACGCCGAAGCCGCACAGGGCGGCGATCTGCCGCGCGCGCTGGCGCGCGCCCACCACATCGAGTTCGCTGCCGATATGGGCCGTCAATATGCGTCGTGTCATGTTGTTTCGCTCCTTTCCCCCGTCACGGCCTGCTGTTCCTCATGCTCGCGCAGCACCACCACCGTGACGTCGTCGCGCCCGCGCGCAAAGTCGCGGTACAGCACGGCGGCGACGAGGCTGGGGTGGCAGTGCGCCAGGCCCGGATACTGTTCCAGGTCCCAGCGCGTGTGCAGGCCGTCGCTATGCATGATCAGTGTTGCGCCAGGCTGCCACGGATAGCAGAATTCCTGCACCTTGCGCAGGTTGCTGCCGACGATGCCGTTGTACGACAGCAAATGCCGGCGCTGCCGCGCATCGAAGGCGCAGGCGGCGATATTGCCCACGCCCGCGTAGCGCAACTGGCGGCGCGCGCTGTCGATATGCGCCAGGGCCAGGGCCGCGCCGCGCGTGGCGCGCAGGGCGCCGTTGGCCAGCTCGATGAAGGGGGCGGGCAGCGGCGGCAGTCCCGGCGTGTCGTGTTCCAGCAGGGCGCTGGCGCGTTCCGAGGCGCGCGCCGCCAGCGGGCCGTGGCCCAGGCCGTCGGCCACCATCAGGCTCAGTTCATGGCCTTCGCAGACCACGTTCCAGGCATCGCCGCATACCTGTTCCGAGGCCAGCGGCAGGCAGACCGCGCCGATCTGCCAGTTCGGGCTGGCCGGGATGGCGCTGCTGGCGTTCGGCCCCCAGACCACCATCATCAGCACCGTGCCCTTGCCGGGCGCCGTGTACAGGTCGAATTCCTGGCTCAGGCGGCGTATCGCGCCCAATCCCACGCCGTAGGTGCCCGTGGTGGAATGGCCATCCTGCATGTGCTGGCGTACATTCGCCATGCCGGGGCCGTTGTCGATGGCCAGCACTTCGATGCCGCTGGTGCCGCCGCGCAGCACCTTGCGCAGCAGGATTTCGCCGCGCTGCGCGTGCTTGACGATGTTGGTCGCCGCTTCGCTGATGATGATGGCCAGCTGGCCCGTGCGCACGTCGTCGAAGCCGATGTGGCGCGCCAGTTCGTTGCCGGCGCGGCGGGCCGTGGCGATTTCGCTCGGTTCGCCGACGGAAAAACGGCGTTGCCTGGCAATGTCAGGGGCTTGCTCGAGGTGGTTCAAAACAGCTTCCATTTCGCGATGGTGACAGTGGTGCCCGCACCGGGCGCCGTGTCGATGTGAAAGGCGTCGGCCAGGCGCTTGGCGCCGCCCAGCCCCAGTCCCAGCCCGCCGCCGCTGGTATAGCCATCGGTCAGCGCCAGGGGAATATCGTCGATGCCCGGTCCCGCATCGACAAAGCGCAGTTCCAGTCCCTGGCGCGCGCCATCGCTGACGCGCGCGATGCGCGCTTCGCCGCCGCCGCCGTAGCGCAGGGTGTTGCGCGCCAGTTCGCTGGCCGCCGTGATGATCTTGGTCTGTTCGATCAGGCCAAAACCCATGGCGACCATGCTGTCGCGTACCTGCTTGCGCAGCCGCACGACGTCTTCGTCGCTGTGCAGGGGCAGAATCTGCTGCACTCCGGCCTGCGCCCGCTCCTGTGCCTGCGCGCCTAGCACGGCGCCCCCGTCATGCGCATGCGCCGCCCCGTTCCAGCAGCTTGATCCCCCGTTCCACGTTCAGGGCCGTGCTGACGCCTTCCAGGGTCAGGCCCAGTTCCACCAGGGTGATGGCGACAGCCGGCTGCATGCCGACGACGACGGTGCGCGCGTCGAGGATTTTCGCCATCGCCGCCGTGTTGCTGATCATGCGGCCGATGAAGGAATCGACGATGTCGAGCGCGGAAATGTCGATCAGCACGCCCGTGGCGCGGTCTGTCACGATGCGGGTGGTCAGGTCGTCCTGCAAGGTCATCGCCAGGCGGTCGTGCATGTCCACCTGGATCGTCACCAGCAGCAGCCGGCCCATGCGTAAAATGGGGATTCTTTCCATAGGCGCCTCAGTGTGCTTGCTGCTGGTAGGTGATGCTGGAGCCCGTGCGCTTCAGGGCCACGACGAAGGCGTCGGCCAGCGTAGCCTTGGTCATCACGTCTTCCAGGTTCACGCCCAAGTGCACGATGGTTTGCGCGATCTGCGGGCGGATGCCGCTGATGATGCAGTCGGCACCCATCAGGCGCGCGGCGGCGATGGTTTTCAGCAGGTGCTGCGCCACCAGGGTGTCGACGGTGGGCACGCCCGTGATGTCGATGATGGCGATCAGCGCGCCCGTGTCGACGATCTTTTGCAGCAGGCTTTCCATCACCACCTGCGTGCGGGCGCTGTCGAGGGTGCCGATCAGGGGCAGGGCCAGCACGTTTTGCCACAGCTGCACCACGGGCGTGGACAGTTCCAGCAATTCCTGCTGCTGGCGCAATATCACCTGTTCGCGCGCCTTCTGGTAGATGGCGATGGTGAGCAGGCCCAGCTCGTCGAACAGCTTGCTGGTGCTGACGATGGCGTCGCCCAGTTCCTGCGGCTGCGCCGTGATTTCCTGGCGCAGGTAGGCGAACAGCGGTTCCTTGAGCGAGAACATGAAGCTGGCCGTGTCGATCGGCGAATAGCCCTGGCGCACGCGCGACTGCGATATTTCCGCCAGCAGCTGGCGCGTGTCGTCCCAGGCGCCGCCTTCGATGTCGAACGAGTCGCCGTTTTCCAGCGCGCCCGCCAGCAGCGGCAGGAATTGTGATGCCTGCTGGCGCAGCTCGTTTTCGGCGATCTTGTCGCGCCGCACCAGGCGGGCGATCAGGCCGGCCATCCAGCCGTCCAGCAATGCCGTGTGGTGTTCGTTGATGATGCCGGCCAGTTGCTGCGCCTGGCTTGTACCCGTCTTGACCGTGTCCGTCTTCATACTCATGCTCATCCTTGGCTGGAGTGGAGGGTGCGGCGCGGCCGTAAACGGGCACGCGCTGTGATGAATAAATTATAGGCAGGCGTGGCCATAGCTTGTGTTCTGTGCCGCACATAGTGGCGCATGTCGATGTACATTCTTGTGGGAAACATTGGCGTCTTTAAAGATGCATGTAGTTTGCATGTTTAAGCGAATTCCGCTACACTGGGAACACTCAACAAGAGAAAAACATCATGAATATCGACAAATTCAAACAGCAGCACCTGGCCATCCTGGCCGCCATCGATGATTTGCGCCAGCTGGCGCGCGGCGGTGTCGGCGCGCAGGCGCAGGCCATTGCCGACCAGATCATCGCCATGAGCGGCTTGATCAAGCTGCACCTGGCCGTCGAGCAGCGCTACCTGTATCCGGCCGCGCAAGCGTGCGGCGTGGCCGAGGTGGCCCGGCTGGGACGCCAGTACGAAAACGAGATGCACGGCATCGCCGGCGCCTACCTGGATTTTGCCGGCCGCTGGAATACGCCCGTGCGCCTGGAAGCCGAACCGGAAGCCTTCCGCAGCGAAGCCAATACCGTGCTGCACGCGCTGTTCCAGCGCATGCGGCGCGAAGACCACGATCTGTATCCCGCCATTGAATCGCTGGCCTGACACCGCTTACTAATAGATACACTAATAGATACACAGGAGTTTTACATGCTGACCCAAGAACAACGCGCCATCATCACGGCCACCGTCCCCATCCTCGAGCAGGGAGGCGAAGCGCTGACCCGCCATTTCTACAAGAATCTGTTCCGCGACCATCCCGAAGTGCTGCCGTACTTTAACCAGGCGCACCAGCACAGCGGCGACCAGCAGCGCGCGCTGGCCAATGGCGTGCTGATGTATGCCAAGAATATCGACAAGCTTGCCGCGCTGGGCGACCTGGTGGCCACCATCGTCAACAAGCACGTGGCCCTGCAGATTCGCGCCGAGCACTATCCGCTGGTGGGCGCCAGCCTGCTGCAAGCCATCCGCGAAGTGCTGGGCGAAGAAGTGGCCAGCGACGCCGTCATCGATGCCTGGGGCGCGGCTTACGGCCAGCTGGCCGACATCCTGGCCGGCGAAGAAGGGCGCATCTACAAGGCGCAAGCGGCCGCGCCAGGCGGCTGGAGCGGCGCGCGCGATTTTTTAGTGCGCAGCAAGAGCGTGGAAAGCGCCGAGATCACGTCCTTCCTGCTGGCGCCGGCCGATGGCCAGCCCGTGCTCGACTTTGCGCCAGGTCAATACATTGGCGTGGTGGCCACCGTCGATGGCGTGCCCATGCGCCGCCAGTATTCCCTGTCGGCCGCCAGCAATGGCCAGACTTACCGCATCAGCGTCAAGCGCGAAGAGGGCGGCAAGGTATCGAATTTCTTCCACGACCACGTGCAGGCGGGCGACACCGTGCAGCTGACGCCGCCATCGGGCGACTTCGTGCTGACGGAGAGCGACAAGCCGCTGGTGCTGATCAGCGGCGGCGTGGGCATCACGCCCACCCTGGCCATGCTGACGGCGGCCCTGCGCGGCAAGCGTCCCGTGCACTTCATCCACGCGGCGCGCAACCACGGCGTGCATGCATTCCGCGCGCAGATCGATGCACTGGCCGCGCAGCACCCGCAGCTGCAGCGTTATTACTGCTACGCGGAACATGGCGGCGAACACGATGCGCCGGGCGCCGCCGCGCCGGATGCCGTCGGCTTGCTGAATAAAGAGCAGTTGAATAACTGGCTGCCGGTCTCGCGCGACGTCGATGCCTACTTCCTGGGGCCGCAGCCATTCATGCGGGCCGTCAAGCAATACTTGCGCGAGCTGGGCGTGCCGGAACAGCAGACGCACCACGAGTTCTTTGGACCGGCTGCCGCACTGAACTGATTTTTTGCCCGCCTTGTGTTGTCCCTGCGAGAAAAAACGCTGCCGTAAGGGGCGGGTAAGCCTCGCACTGTACTGTGAGTCCAAGCTCGAAAACAACAGAGCAGCTTTTACATAACAGGAGGCAACACAATGCATGACGATCTCGTTCAAAAAATCAAGAGCGACCCCAACTATCACCAACTGGTCAAGGTGCGTTCCCGCTTCGGTTGGGCGCTGACGGGCCTGATGATGCTGGTGTACTACGGCTACATCCTGCTCATCGCCTTCAACAAGG
Organism: Janthinobacterium sp. SUN120; assembly: GCF_030397735.1. Lineage (NCBI taxonomy): Bacteria > Pseudomonadati > Pseudomonadota > Betaproteobacteria > Burkholderiales > Oxalobacteraceae > Janthinobacterium > Janthinobacterium sp. SUN120. Next base: position 681,451 of record NZ_JAPUBW010000001.1, read on the forward strand.
AATTCCTCGCCACTAAGACGGGCACCGGCGTGATGACCTGGGGCATGCCGATCGGCCTGTTCGTCATCGTGTTTACCGTGCTGGTCACGGGCATCTATGTGCGCCGCGCCAACAAGCAATTCGACGACCTGAGCAACGCCATCCAGGCACGGGTGCAAGCATGAACGGCACCACATTGACGCAACGCAAACTCGCCTGCCTGGCAAGCCTGGCCTTGCTGGCGGGCGCCAGCAGCAGTGTGCTGGCGGCCGGCGCCGACCTGGGCCAGGCAGTCAAGCAACCGACCAACTGGACGGCGATCATCATGTTCGCCGCCTTCGTCATCTTCACGCTGTTCGTCACCAAGTGGGCGGCCGCGAAGACCAAGTCGGCTTCCGATTTCTACACGGCCGGCGGCGGCATCACGGGCTTCCAGAATGGCCTGGCCATCGCGGGCGACTACATGTCGGCCGCTTCCTTCCTCGGCATTTCCGCCGCCGTCTTTTTGAACGGCTACGATGGCCTGATCTACGCCATCGGCTTTCTCGTCGGCTGGCCCGTCATCACCTTTTTGATGGCAGAGCGCCTGCGCAACCTGGGCCGCTTCACCTTTGCCGACGTGGCCGCCTACCGCTTCAAGCAGGCGCCGATCCGCATTTTCTCCGCGTCCGGCACCCTGGTCGTCGTGGCCTTTTATCTGATCGCGCAGATGGTGGGCGCGGGCCAGCTGATCAAGCTGCTGTTCGGCCTGGAATACTGGATCGCCGTCGTCCTGGTCGGCACCCTGATGATGATTTACGTGCTGTTTGGCGGCATGACGGCCACCACCTGGGTACAGATCATCAAGGCCGTGATGCTGCTGGGCGGCGCCACCTTCATGGCCGTGGCCGTGCTGGCGCAGTTCAACTTCAGCCCGGAAGCGCTGTTCGCCAAGTCGGTGGACGTGCACGCCACCAAGGAAGCCATCATGGGCCCCGGTTCCTTCATCAAGGATCCTATTTCCGCCATTTCGTTCGGCATGGCGCTGATGTTCGGCACGGCCGGCTTGCCGCACATCCTGATGCGTTTCTTCACGGTGCCCAGCGCCAAGGAAGCGCGCAAATCCGTGTTCTGGGCCACCACCTGGATCGCCTATTTCTACATTCTGACCTTCATCATCGGCTTTGGCGCCATCGTGCTGGTGAGTACCAATCCCGAGTTCAAGGATGCCGCAGGTAAATTGCTGGGTGGCAACAACATGGCGGCCGTGCACCTGGCCAAGGCCGTGGGCGGCAATGTCTTCCTCGGCTTCATGTCGGCCGTCGCGTTTGCCACCATCCTGGCCGTCGTGGCGGGCTTGACCCTGTCGGGCGCGTCGGCCGTGTCGCACGACCTGTATGCCACCGTCATCAAGAAGGGCAAGGCCACGGGCGCCAATGAATTGAAAGTGTCGCGCGTGACGACGATCGTGCTGGGCATTATCGCCGTGGTGCTGGGCATCGCCTTTGAAAAGCAGAACATCGCCTTCATGGTTTCGCTGGCTTTTGCCATTGCCGCCTCGGCCAACTTCCCCGTGCTGTTCATGTCGGTGCTGTGGAAGGATTGCACCACGCGGGGCGCCACCATCGGCGGCTTCCTGGGCTTGATCACGGCCGTCGCGCTGACGGTGGTGTCGAAGTCCGTGTGGGTCGACGTGCTGGGCCATGGCGAAGCGCTGTTCCCGTATGCCTCGCCGGCGCTGTTCTCGATGACGGCCGGCTTCGTCGGCATCTGGCTGTTCTCGGTGCTCGACAAGAGCCCCCGCGCACGCATCGACCGCGCCGGTTACGAAGCGCAGCAAATGCGTTCGGAAACGGGCATCGGCGCGGCAGGCGCCAGCGCGCATTGATGTAAACAGGAGTTGCTGAAGGAAACAATGCCCGGTTCGCCGGGCATTGTTGTTTTTGGCGCGCTTACTTTGCCACGCGCAGGGGGATGACGCCCGCCGCCAGCGCCGGCGCGCCCGGCGTCGCGTCGAGTATCGATGCCAGGGTCACCGTGTCGAGCACGGCGAGGAAGGCGGCCGTGGCCTGGCCCAGCTTGGCCTTCAGCAGGCAATCGGGCGTGAGCGGACAGGTATTATTTTCCTTGTTGAAACATTCCGCCATGAAAAAATCGTTTTCCGTTTCGCGCACGACGGTGCCGATATTGATCTCGGCCGGGTCGCGCGCCAGGCGCAGGCCGCCATTTCTCCCACGCACCGTTTCCACGATGCCCGACAGGCCCAGCTGGTGCACCACCTTCATCAAATGATTTTTCGAGATGGAGTGCAGGTCGGCAATGTCCTGGATGGTCACGAGCCGGTCGCGGTGCACGCCCAGGTACATCAGGGTGCGCAGGGTGTAGTCAGTGTAGGCAGTCAGTCGCATGGGAGAAGGGAGTAAAACACCCGACAAACCTGCTGCGCGTCGCGACTTGCGGCCTCCGATGCTCACTGTGCATCCGCACAGTTCCGCTTCTCGGCCACAACTCACATCCGCTCGCTACGGTTTTGTCCGGCGTGTGAAAGATGTGGATTACATCCTTGTTTCAGCCGCCAGCATACAGGAGAGCGCCGGCCATGTGTGTTGCGCCGTCACTTTTCAGCCTCGAAAGACAAAAGTTGATTGCCTTTCGCTTAAATGCGTAGTAAATTTTCATATTGTTGCCCTGGCAAACAGCTCGTAAGCCCTTGTCGGCCCTTTGGATATGATTTTTATTGATGGAAATCAAGAGGATGGTGAAGCAATAAGGTAAATTTACTACAAATTCGACGATGGGCGTTTCCCGGGCCGGGAAGCGCGTACTACGCAATCTGTGCGGTGCCGCCGTGGCCGCCCCAGGAAATGAATACCATGCAAATGAATGAAGTGAAAGACGAGCTGCTGAGCAGCGATATCCGCCAGCTGGGCCGTCTGCTGGGCGACGCCATCCGCAACCACCTGGGCGACCCCGCCTTCGAACGCATCGAACATGTGCGCCAGCTGGCCATCCGTTTCCGCCGCGACAATGATGAAGCGGCGCGCGCGCAGCTGTCGGACGCGCTGCAAGCGCTGTCGCAGGAAGAAACCACGCAATTGACGCGCGCTTTCAGCTATTTCTCGCTGCTGGCCAATATTGCGGAAGATCAACATCACATCCGCCGCACGCGCGCCCATCTGATCGCCGGCTCGCCGCCGCGCCAGGGTAGCCTCAGCCATGCCGTCGGCAATGTGTTTGACGCGGGCAAGGCCGATGCGCTGGAAACGTTCTTCGAAGATGCATTCGTCAGCCCCGTTTTCACGGCGCATCCGACGGAAGTGCAGCGCAAGAGCATCCAGAATTGCCAGATGGCTATCGCGCGCCTGTTGAGCGAGCGCGACCGCGTGCAAATGACACCGGAAGAAGCGGAACAGAACGAAGAAGCGCTGGGCCGCGGCATCGTCACCCTGTGGCAGACGCGCCTGCTGCGCACGAGCAAGCTGTCCGTCATGGATGAAGTGGCCAATGGCCTGTCGTTCTATGACCACACGATCTTGCGCGAATTGCCGAAATTGTATTCCTCGCTGGAAACCATGCTGGCCCAGCGCGATGCCCGCTGGGAAGATGCGGAATTGCCCAATTTCATGAAGGTCGGCAGCTGGATAGGCGGCGACCGCGACGGCAACCCGTTCGTCACGGCCGACATCCTGCGCAGCACCCTGCAGACGCAGGCCGACAAGGTGCTCGATTTTTACCTGGGCGAATTGCGCAAGCTCGCTTCGCAACTGTCGCTGGCGCAAATACTCAATGCCTGCAGCGAGCCGCTGCGCGCGCTGGCAGAACGCTCGGCCGACGCCTCGCCGCACCGGGTCGACGAGCCGTACCGCCGCGCCTTGCACGGCATCCATGCGCGCCTGGACGCCACGCGCGTCGTGCTGTCCGGCAAGGGCAAGCAGGCAGACGGCGTGCAGCCTTACGCCGCGGCTGCTGACCTGCTGGCCGACCTGGACGTGGTCCAGCATTCGCTCGTCAGCAATGGCTTGCGCGCGCTGGCCCGTGGCCGGCTGCGCCAGCTGCGCCGCGCCGTCAAGGTGTTCGGCTTTTCGCTGGCGCCGCTCGATCTGCGCCAGAATTCCGACGTGCACGAGCGCGTCGTGGGCGAACTGTTCGCGGGCGCCCAGCCTGGCCTCGTCTACCTGGACCTCGATGAAGAGCAACGCATCAGCTTGCTGTTGGCCGAGCTGGAGTCGCCACGCCTGCTGACGTCGCCGTATGCGCAATACTCGGAGGAAACGACGTCCGAACTCGACATCTTCCGCGCCGTGCGCGCAGCCCATGTCAAATATGGCAAGGAATCGGTACCGAACTGCATCATTTCCAAGGCGGCCAGCGTCTCGGACTTGCTGGAAGTAGCCTTGCTGCTCAAGGAAGTGGGCTTGCTGCGCCAGGACAGCCGCGAAGTGGACGTCAACATCATCCCCCTGTTCGAAACCATCGACGACTTGCGCGCCGGCCCCGCCATCATGGCGCGCGCCTTTGGCTTGCCGTTCTACCGTGGCCTGCTCGAATCGCGCGCGGACCAGCAGGAAGTCATGCTCGGTTACTCGGACAGCAACAAGGATGGCGGCTTTTTGACGTCCGGCTGGGAACTCTACAAGGCCGAGATCGAGCTGGTGACGGTCTTCAAGGAATATCACATCAAGCTGCGCCTGTTCCACGGCCGCGGCGGTTCCGTGGGACGTGGCGGCGGACCCAGCTACGAAGCCATCCTGGCCCAGCCGGCCGGCGCCGTGCAGGGACAGATCCGTTTGACGGAGCAGGGCGAAGTCATCACGGCCAAGTATGCGAACCCGGAAGTAGGGCGCCGCAATCTGGAAGTGCTGGTGGCCGCCACCATCCAGTCGACCCTGCTGCCGCAGGCGCAATTGCAACCGAAAGCTTCGGCCGGCGCGGGCCATTTGGCTGCCATGGAAGAGCTGTCCGGCACGGCCCTGAACGCCTACCGCGACCTCGTGTATGGCACGGAGGGCTTCGAGCAGTATTTCTGGGAATCGACGGTGATCGCGGAAATTGCCGCGCTGAATATCGGCAGCCGTCCCGCCTCGCGCAAGAAATCCACGTCCATCGAGGATTTGCGCGCCATTCCCTGGGTCTTGAGCTGGGCGCAATGCCGTTTGATGCTGCCGGGCTGGTTCGGTTTCGGTTCCGCCGTGCAAGCCTACCTGGCCGCCCATCCGGCCGACGGGGCAGACGTGCTGCGCGGCATGTACACGGACTGGCCTTTCTTCACGTCCCTGCTGTCGAACATGGATATGGTGCTGGCCAAGAGCGACATCGCCATCGCCGGCAAGTATGCGGAACTGGTCAAGGACAAGGCCTTGCGCGACGCCATCTTCACGCGCATCCGCGCCGAATACGCGGCCACGCTGGACGCCTTGAAGCTGATCACGGGCCAGGAAGAGTTGCAGCAAGCCAATCCGCTGATGCAGCGCTCGATACGCAACCGTTTCCCGTATATCGACCCGCTCAACCACGTGCAGGTGGAATTGCTGAAACGCTTCCGCGAGGGCAAGCAGGACGCGGCGGCGCGCACGGGCATCCATTTGTCGATCAATGGTATCGCGGCGGGACTGAGAAATAGTGGTTAAGTAAGTCATTCAAACAATATCAAGGAGACAGCATGACCATCAAAGTTGCCATCAATGGCTATGGCCGCATCGGCCGCAATGTCTTGCGCGCGTTTTATGAAGGCGGCAAGCAGCAGGATATCGAGATCGTCGCCATCAACGACCTGGGCGACGCCAAGTCGAATGCGCACTTGACGCGCTACGACACGGTGCACGGCAAGTTTCCCGGCGTCGTCACCATCGACGGCGACAATATGCTCGTCAATGGCGACCGCATCCGCGTCTTCGCGCAGCGCGACCCGGCCCTGATCCCCTGGGGCGAACTCGGCGTCGACGTGGTGCTCGAATGCACGGGTTTCTTCACCACCAAGGAAAAAGCCTCGGCGCATTTGAAGGGCGGGGCAAAGAAAGTCATCATTTCCGCGCCGGGCGGCAAGGACGTGGACGCCACCATCGTGTTCGGCGTCAACCAGCACGTCTTGAAAGCCTCGGATACGGTCATTTCGAATGCTTCGTGCACGACGAATTGCCTCGCGCCCTTGGTGAAACCGCTGAACGACGCCATCGGCATCGAATCGGGCCTGATGACCACCGTGCACGCCTACACGAATGACCAGGTGTTGTCCGATGTGATGCATGAAGACTTGCGCCGCGCCCGTTCGGCCACGCATTCGATGATCCCCACCAAGACGGGCGCGGCGGCCGCTGTCGGCCTCGTCTTGCCGGAACTGAATGGCAAGCTCGACGGCTTTGCTGTGCGCGTGCCGACGATCAACGTCTCGCTGGTCGACCTGTCCTTCATCGCCAAGCGCGATACCACGGTCGAGGAAGTCAACGCCTTGCTGAAAACGGCGTCGGAAGGCGCCTTGAAGGGCATTCTCACGTACCAGACGGAACCGCTCGTTTCCATCGATTTCAACCATAACCCGGCCTCGTCGAACTTCGATTCGACCCTGACCAAGGTTTCGGGCCGCCTCGTGAAAGTGTCGTCGTGGTACGACAACGAGTGGGGCTTCTCGAACCGCATGTTGGACACCACGGTCGCCCTGATGGCGGCCAAGTAAGAACGTAGTACCGCTGATCCAGCGCACCAGGACGGCCGGCCCACAAGGCCGGCCCTTGTAGCAGCACGAACTTTATAGAAAGCAGCACACCATGACCATGCAAGTACAGCAACGCGCCACCAAGATCGTTTCCACCATCGGCCCCGCTTCGAACGATATCGATACCCTGGTCCGCATGTTCAAGGCCGGCGTCGACGTCGTGCGCCTGAACTTTTCGCATGGCAAGGCGCAAGACCATATCGACCGCGCCCGCATGGTGCGCGAAGCGGCAGCCCTGTGCGGCCGCGAAGTGGCCATCATGGCCGACTTGCAAGGCCCGAAGATTCGCGTCGGCAAGTTTGAAGAAGGCAAGATTTTCCTGGAAAACGGCGCCAAGTTCATCCTCGACGCGAAATGGGGCGAAAACGGCGAACTGGGCAACATCGAGCGCTGCGGCCTCGACTACAAGGAATTGCCGCGCGACTTGCGCGCCGCTGACGTATTGTTGCTCAACGATGGTCTCATCGTCTTGACGGTGGACAAGGTCGTCGGCAGCGAAATCCACACGACGGTGAAAATCGGCGGTGAATTGTCGAACAACAAGGGCATCAACCGCCAGGGCGGCGGCTTGTCGGCCCCGGCCCTGACGGCGAAAGACATGGAAGACGTCAAGACGGCGATGAGTTTCCAGGCCGATTACGTGGCCGTGTCCTTCCCGAAAAACGCCACCGACATGGTCATGGCGCGCCAGCTGGCCAATATCGCGGGCGAAGCGTGGGACCACAAGCCGATGATGATCGCCAAGATCGAGCGCGCGGAAGCTATTCCTGCGCTGCAAGAAATTCTCGACGCGTCCGACGGCATCATGGTGGCCCGCGGCGACCTGGCGGTCGAGGTGGGCAATGCGGCCGTGCCGGCCCTGCAAAAGCGCATGATCAAGATGGCGCGCGCGTCGAACAAGTTGGCGATCACGGCCACGCAGATGATGGAATCGATGATCGTCAACGCCGTGCCGACCCGCGCGGAAGTGTCCGACGTGGCCAATGCCGTGCTCGATGGCACGGACGCCGTCATGACGTCGGCGGAAACGGCCTCGGGCCGCTATCCGATCGAAACGGTGGAAGCGATGGCCGCCATCTGCCTGGACGCGGAAAAGTGGGACACCTGCAAGCTGGACGCCGATTTCCTCAACGCCACGTTCTCGCGCATCGACCAGTCGATCGCCTACGGCGCCCTGTTTACGGCCCATCACTTGCGCGTAAAAGCCATCGCCACCCTGACGGAGTCGGGTTCCACGGCGCTGTGGATGAGCCGTTGCAACATCGACATCCCCATCGTCGCGCTGACACCGAGCGTGGGCACGCGCCGCAAGCTGGCCCTGTACCGCAACGTCAGCACCCTGGAATTGACGTCCGGCACGGACCGCGACAAGGTCTTGCAACAGGCGGAAGATTTGCTGGTGGAACATAAAGTCGTGGCCAAGGGCGATACCGTCGTGCTGACCTGGGGCGAGCCGATGGGCAAGGTCGGCGGCACGAACGCGCTGAAGATCATGAAGATCGGCCAGCACTGACCGCATCGCCGGCCGGCCGCCGCCTGCAGTCTTAAGAATGACTGAAAGCGGGGTGCCTGGCCGCCCATCGCAATGGCAGATGCCCGATTTGCCATTGCGATGCTCATATTTCCGTGTCAGCATGGTTTCCTGCCTTCCAAGGCGCTTCCGGAGTTCATGATGACTACCTACCTGCCGGCCCTGATCTGGTCCCTGTCGGCCTTCGCTTGTCTCTTCATCGCCAAACGCCGTTCCTTGAAAACAACTGCTCTCAGGGCCATCCTGGTGGTATTTCTGGGGCCGTTTGCCATTCCCCTCGTCCTGGCGGCCAAGTCCGGGAAACCCCGTCTGGCGTAACCGATCGCCACAGCAAGCGATACGCGCTGAACGGCCAGCCGCCGCGCTGAAACAACAGTTTGCCGGACGGGACGGGCGCCGGCATTGACGCCGCGGGCAATGATTTGTGATAATGAGAATTATTATCAATTGAGTCGCTTGCCTTGCGGCCGGCCATCGTCCTGGCCGCGCCTTGCCTTGAGCGCATCGGAGTCCCTAGTGAACATTGCGCAATCCGGCGAATCGATCGCAGTCATTTACAGCAATCACCACGGCTGGCTGATGCGCTGGCTGCGCGCCAAGCTGCAGTGCGCCGACCATGCGGCCGACCTGGCGCAGGATACCTTCGTGCGCCTGCTGACAGCGCCGCCGGAAGGCCGGCAGACCATGCGCGAGCCGCGCGCCTACCTGACCACCGTGGCGCAGCGCCTGCTGATCGACCATTACCGGCGCCTGTCGCTGGAGCAGGCGTGGCTGGAAACCCTGGCGCAGCAGCCCGATCTGCTGATGCAGTCGCCCGAGGAGCGTTTGCTGGTGCGCGAAGCCCTGCAGCGCATCGATGCCATGCTCGACGGCTTGCCGCCGCTGGTGCGCAATGCCTTTCTGCTGGCGCATGTCGACGGCCTTAGCTACAGTGAAATCGCCCGGCGCCTGGCCGTGAGCGAGCGCAGCATCAAGCGCTACATGGTGCAGGCGTTCGAGCGCTGCATCTTGCTGATCCTGTGAGCACCACCGGCACGGCGGCCATCGATCCCCGCGCCGCGCGGGCGGCGGCGCAATGGCTGGTGCGCCTGCACGCAGGCCCCTTGACTGCAGGCGAGCAGCAGGCGTTCCAGTCCTGGCGCGCCAGCGATCCCGCGCACGAAGCGGCCTGGCAGCGGGCCGAACTGGTGTGCAGCACCCTGGCCGGCGTGCCGCCCGCGCTGCGGCAGGCGGCGGACGCGGCGGCGCAATCGCCGCGGCGGCGTGCCGTCCTCTACGGCCTGGCCGGGCTGATCGCGGCCGCACCCGCGCTGTGGCTGGCCAGCCAGTCGGCGCCCTGGCAAGCGTGGCGCGCCGCGATCCGCACGGCGCGCGGTGAAATCCGGCATATGGCATTACCCGACGGCACGCAACTGGTGCTCAATACGGACACGGCCATCGACGTGCGTTTTGACGACGCGGCGCGGCTGGTGGCCTTGCATGCGGGCGAAATCCACGTTGCCACGGCGCATGATGCGGCCGTGCCGGCGCGACCGTTCCTCGTGCGCAGCAGCAATGGCACCGTACGCGCGCTGGGCACGCATTTCAGCGTGCGCCACCTTGGCAGCGTGCTGGCGCCGCGCACCGAGGTGGGCGTCAGCGAGGGTGCCGTCGAGATCGAGCCATCGCAGGCGCCCGACGGCTTGCGCACGATCAATGCGGGCCGGCAGGGCAGTTTCGACGACGTGGCCGTGTCCGCCTTGACGCCGTCGTCACCCCATGCGGACGCCTGGCTGCGGGGCGTGCTGATCGCCGAACGCATGCCGCTAGGGGAGGTGCTGGAACAGGTGGCGCGCTATCGCTATGGCGTGCTGCGCTGCGATCCGGCGCTGGCGGCCTTGCCCGTGGACGGCATTTTCCAGTTGAACGACCCGGACAACATCCTGCTATTGCTGCAGCGTTCCCTGCCGATCCGGCTGGCGCGCCGCACGCGCTACTGGATCAGTGTCGAGGCAGCCTGAAGAAATTATTTGCCGCTTGCCTGTCCCTTTTTTGAGATTGCTTCGTCATACAAGGTAGAGAACGAACAATCCGAACCATCGAAAGGGTTTTACATGGCTGTGCAGCACCGCTTATTTTCCCCGTGGACGCCGCTCGCGCTCCATCCCACCACGGGCGCCGTGCGCGCCGCGCTGGTCTTGCTGTTGGCCGTGGGCGCGGCTGGCGCCGGCTTGCCGCAGACAGCGCTGGCCTCTGAAGCCGGCCCGTCCGCAAGCGTGCGCGATTACAGCATTCCCGCCGGCAGCCTGCGCAGCGCCTTGGCATCGTTCGCCATCGCCGCCGGCGTGAACCTGTCCACCCAGGGCGTAGCACTGGACGGCCTGGCGACGCCGGGCTTGCAGGGGCGCCATGGCGTTGCCGCCGGCCTGCAAAAATTGCTGCAAGGCAGCGGCCTGGAAGTGACGGATGGTGGCAACGGCAATTATCTATTGCGCAAGATCAATACCAATACGGCCGATGGCGGCCTGGCCAGCATGCCCGCCGTCGTCGTCAGCGCCGAGGCGGACCGCGCCACGGAAGGTACGGGCTTGTATACCTCGCGCAATCTGTCGACGGCTACGGGCTTGAACCTGTCGCAGCGCCACACGCCGCAAACGGTCAGCGTCATTTCGCGCCAGCAAATGGAAGATTTCGATCTGACCACCCTGCAGGACGTGGCGCGCGCCACGCCCGGCCTGTACGGCAAGACGCAGGGCGTGTCCGACCAGGAAACCACGTATTTCGCGCGCGGCTTCGCCTTGAGCCACATCAATGTCGATGGCTTGCCGCTGGACGTCACGGGTTTCAATGAGCGCAACGTCTCCGCCGACATGCTGATGTACGACCGCGTGGAAGTGGTGCGCGGCGCCACGGGCCTGATGGAAGGGGCGGGCGCGCCGTCGGGCAGCATCAACATGATACGCAAGCGCCCGACGGCCACGCCCTTGCTGGACGCATCCATTCACCTGGGCAGCTGGAAGGACCGGCAATTGACGGTGGACGCCAGCAATGCCCTGAATGCGTCGGGCAGCGTGCGCGGGCGCGTGGCGGCCAGTCTGCGCGACAGCGACAGCTTCGTCGACGTGGTCAACAACAGGAACAGCACCGTGTATGCGATCGTCGAGGCGGATCTGACGCCGTCGACCACGGCCGGCATCGGCTTTTCGCGCCAGCACAGCCGCACCGACGGCGTGTTCGTCGGCTTGCCGACCTTGCCCGACGGCCGCCACATGGACTTGCCTCGCTCGACTTTCCTGAACAATGCCGATTCCTTCCAGAAGCGCGACAACAACGTCGTCTTCGCCGACCTGGAAACGAAGCTGGAGAAGGGCTGGCGCAGCCGCTTCGCCATCACGCATATCGACGCCTCGTCGAGCACGCGCAATACCACCAACGGCCGCGTCGCTGGCGAAACGTTTTTGCTGGAACAGTCGGAAACAGGCTGGAAGTACAACACGGAGCAAGTGGTGGCGGACTGGCGCTTGAGCGGCCCTGTCACCTGGTTCGGCCGCCAGCATGACGTCATCGTCGGCGCCAGCTACCGCCATGACGATTCGGACGCGGGTCAGAGCTGGGAAGGCGCGCAAACGCGCGTGTTCGATATCCGCCACTGGAATCCCCGCGCCTACCGCATGAGCGGCGCGCCGTTCGAGCCCTACAACTGGGGCCGCAAGACGGACGAGAAGGGGCTGTATGCGGCAGGCAACTTCAGCCTGGCCGATCCGCTGCGCCTGGTGCTGGGCGGGCGCTTCGGCTGGTATGCGCAGGATGTCACGGGCTGGTATGCCGCCAATCCGACGTGGCGCCGCGACCTGACGGAAAACGCGAAATTCACCCCGTACGCGGGCCTCGTCTACGACCTGGACCCGCATCACTCCGTGTATGCGAGCGGCACGCAGATCTTCCAGCCGCAAAGTGTGCTTGATGTCAAAGGCAATGGCTTGCCGCCGTTGAGCGGCACCAACCTGGAAGTGGGCGTCAAGGGCGAATATTTCGGCGGCAGGCTCAACGCCAGCGGCGCCTTGTTCCGCATCAAGCAAAACAACCGCGCAATGACCGATGAAGTCAATTGCCCCACGGGCGGCCCCATCTATTGCGCCCGCGCGGCCGGGCAGGTGCAGAGCGAAGGCGTCGACTTGCAATTGTCGGGCTCGCCATTGCCGGGCTGGCAGATCTCGGGTGGCTACACCCATGTGCTGGCCAAGTACACGAAGGACAGCGTGGCCGCGAATATTGGCCAACGCATTGCCACGGACGAGCCGAAGCAATTGTTCAAGCTATACACGAACGTGCAGCTGAGCGGCAGCCTGGCGCGCTGGAACCTGGGCGCCTCCGTGTATGCGCAGGACAAGATCGACCGCCGCGACAAGGCTTACCTGACGCAGCAGGGCGGTTACGCCATCGTCGGGCTGACGGCCGGCTATCGCATCAGCGAGCAGCTGCAGCTGCGCGCGAACATCGACAACGTGCTCGACCGCCGCTACTACCAGGCGCTCGGCTATTCCTGGTCCGGCGGGCTGGCGCGCTACGGCGCGCCGCGCAGCGTACTTGTCTCGCTGAACTACAAGATGTAGCCGTTGCGCCAGCGGAGCGCGCCCGTCCGGGCGCCTCTGCTACACTGCCGCCGTCTTTATCTTTCCACTTTGCCATGACCGCCATTCCTCTCCTCACGCCCCTGAAAAGCGCTTTCCAGCAATCGCGCGCCGAGAATAACATCGAGCTGATCCTGCCCGAACTGCTGGCCGCGCAATTGCACGTCGTCATCGGCGGGCAAAGCGAGCAGATCGACCTGTTCCTCGTGCCGTCGCCGAATCCCGAGCGCCGCTGCGTGACGGTGGCGGAAGATCCCGCCTTCCTGGCCGGCATCAATTTCCCCAAGATTCCCGTCACGGGCGCGCAGCTGCTCGCCTCGATTCCTCCCGAGATCGAGATCGTCCTGCTGCATGGCGATGGCGCCAATTACCTGACGCGCGAGCAACTGGCATGGTTCCGCGGCATGCTGGCGCAGAACGCTTGAGCGGTATTCCCGCCAGGCCTTGCAAGCCGGCGCGCGCCGAATGGATACGCTTTGCGCCGGCCGACGATGCCAGCTGCCATGCGGCGATGATGGCCAATATGCGCCCCGTGCTGTGGCGCAGCGTGCTGCTGGGGGGCTGCGTCCTGATCCTTGCCTTCATCGTGCAAGCCGTCTGGCGCGACGTGCCGTATGCGGGCGAGGCGGTGCTGCTGGGCCTGCCGGCGCTGACCGCCTGGATCGTCGGCGTGCTTTTTCTGCCGGGCCCCGATCTGTCTTTTCATGTCGAGATCAATGACGCGGGCGTGTTGCTGCGCCGGCTGGCGCGGGGCTTGCCCGGCCATGACAAGGTGCTGCAACTGACGCCGCAGCAGATGCGCGCGCTGGAGGTGGTCACTTACGCGGGCGCGGTGGATGTCTACCGCGGCGGACCGCCGATGGCGCGCGTGGAGCTGCTGCTGCACACGACCCTCGACGATTGCCCGCTGATCCGCGTGGTGGGCATGGATCTGCCCGTGCCGCAGCGCTGGTCGTTGCGGCAGATCAAGGACGAGCTGGGCCGCCGCTGTACACTGGCCGGTATCCCTGTGACCGAGCGCGCCGGTGCGACCTATCAGGCCTCTTCCGCCATACGCGCGCTGTGGCCGCCAGTCTGAACGGACGAGTGCTGTCGCATCGCGACCTCAGAATATTGCCTTTCTTGCTATAGTATTGCTGAAGTCCTATGAATATGTTCGCAAAGCAACTATACTCATGGCTCTTTAAAAAATCATCGTCACGCTGGCGGCCAGCCATCCGCGCCAGAGTTCGTACGCATTCCGCTTTTTCACTCTGTAAAAAGCACCTTTCCCCCGCGCGGCAGGCGCGGGCGTGATGACCGAGCCTTGCCCTGGTCGACTGCTACCGTTGTCATTTCCGCTGTGTTGCCGCTTTAGCAAAAGGCGTGGCGCCGGCGCGCGCGGTGCGCCGTCATGTTTTGCGACGTCACGTTTCACTCACCTTATGCCACGACAGTATGTTTAGTTCCATCTTTGCCGTATCGACCGATACCATGCAGTACATCTACGGCACGCACAACGCCTGGCTGGTGCTGTTTTCCATCGGCATCGCCATCTTTGCCTCCTTCATGGCCTTGCAGATCGCCGGCATGGCGCGCAGCAGCGAGCGCGGCTTCCAGCGCCAGACGGCCATCATCACGGGCGCCATCGCGCTCGGCGGCGGCATCTGGTCGATGCACTTCATCGGCATGCTGGCTTTCGACATCTGCACGCGCGTTTCCTTCGACCCCAGCCTGACCCTGCTCTCCATGCTGCCAGGCGTGGCCGCTTCGTGGGTGGCGCTGCACATGCTGGCGCGCCCGAGCATCAACTGGCGCCAGCTGGTGGTGGGCGGCGTGCTCGTCGGCGTGGGCATCGGTTCCATGCATTACAGCGGCATGGCCGCCATGCAGACGTCGCTGACCCTGCATTACCAGCCCTGGCTGTTTGCCCTGTCGCTGGTGGTGGCCGTCGTCATGGCCATGCTGGCGCTGTGGATACGCTTCGGCCTGAGCGCCATGCGTTTGCGCATGAGTCCCCTGGCGTCCTTGCTGGTCAGCAGTGCCGTCATGGGCTTGGCCATTTCCGGCATGCATTACACAGGCATGCTGGCGGCGCGCTTTTCCGGCACCCCCACGGCAGGCGACAACACGATCACGGTGCAAGCTTCGTTCGTGGCCCTGGCCGTGGCCCTGATCACCGTCACCCTGACGGTGTTTGTCGCCGCCGCGAACGGCTTGCTGCGCTACCGCCAGCTGCTGCGCCATGCGAGCGCCAGCGAATCGCGCCTGCGCGCCATCGTCGATACGGCGGCCGACGGCTTGATCACCATCGATGGCCAGGGCAAGGTGCGCTCCTTCAATCCCGCCGCGGAAAGCCTGTTCGGCTGGCGCGAAGCGGAGATCGTGGGGCGCGACGCCAGCGTGCTGCTGCAGCCGTCCGACGCGGCCGAATACGAGGGCTATCTGCGCGATTACCTGGAAACGGGCGCCTCGCGCATCCTCGACAGCGGACGCGAACTCGATGGCTGCCACAAGGATGGCGCCGTGCTGCCCATGCGTGTGGCGATCGGCAAGATTGACACGCCGGGCCAGCCCCTGTTCGTGGCGTTTGTCACGGACATGCGCTCGTCGCGCAGCATGGAGCAGGCGCTGAAGGACAGCGAGCGCCAGTACCGCACCCTGATCCGCAATATCCCCGGCGTGTCCTTCCACTGCAGCTTCGCGCCCGAATGGAAGATGATTTTCATCAGCGACGCCGTCTTCAACCTGACGGGCTGGATGCCGCAGGATTTCGTCGAGGGCCGTGTCAGGCTGTTCGACCTCGTGCACCCGGACGACCGCCAGCGCGTCAACGACACCTGCGTGCAGGCGGCCGGCGAAAAGCGCGACTTCGAGAACGTCTACCGCCTGATCCACCGCGACGGGCGCGAGCGCTGGGTGCGCGAAAGCAGCGGCCCCGTGCTCGACAACGACGGCGTGGTGCGCTGGATCGACGGCGTCATCCTCGACATCACGGAAAGCGAATTGCGCAACGCCGAGTACGAAGGCAAGGTGACGGCCATCTCGCGCGCGACGGCCGTCGCGGAATTCGACCTGCAGGGGCGTATCCTGGCGGCCAACGAGAACTTCCTCGACCTGATCGGCTACCGGTCCGACGACGTGCTGGGCTTGCACCACAGCATCTTCTGCGAACCGGGCTATGTGACCTCGCCCGACTACATCGCGTTCTGGCAGCACCTGGCGCAGGGTGAATTCAACACGGGCGAGTACAAGCGCATCGGCAAGGATGGCCGGGAAGTGTGGATACAGGCGTCGTACAACCCGATCTTCAATACGGACGGCAAGCCGTTCAAGGTGGTCAAGCTGGCCACCGACGTGAGCGAACGGCGCGCCATGCAGGAAAACCTGCGCGCCGCCAAAGACCGCGCCGAGCTGGCCGCGGAATCGAAGACCAGCTTCCTGGCCAACATGAGCCATGAAATCCGCACGCCGATGAACGCCATCATCGGTTTTACGGAAGTGCTGCTGGGGACGGCCCTGGACAGCCTGCAGCGCCGCCACCTGGGCACGGTGCGCCAGTCGGCCCGTTCCCTGCTTGAACTGCTCAACGACATCCTCGACACGGCCAAGCTGGAAAAAGGCGCCACCGAGCTGGAACTGGTGGACTTTTCGCTGCCGGACCTGGTCGACCACGTGGCCGCGTCGCTGCGCATCACGGCGCATGCGCGCGACCTGGTGCTGCATGTCGACATCGACCCGGGCATGGGCCAGTTCTTCCTGGGCGACGCGCGCCGGGTGCAGCAGGTGCTGACGAATTTGATCGGCAACGCCGTCAAGTTCACGGAAGTGGGCCATGTGCGCGTGGCCGTCGGCATGCAGGGCGAGCAGGTGCATATCGCCGTGCACGATACGGGCATCGGCATTCCCGCCGACCGCCTGGACAAGATCTTCGCCCCCTTTACGCAAGCCGATTCCTCGATGAGCCGCCGCTTTGGCGGCACGGGCCTGGGCACGACGATTTCGCTGCAGCTCGTCGAGCTGATGAAAGGCACCATCACGGTAGAAAGCACTCTTGGTGTGGGCAGCGTGTTCCACGTGCTGCTGCCGCTGGCGCCGGGCAAGGCCGTGGCGCGCCGCAGTGAGCAGCCCGTGGTGGCCTTGCCGCCGCTGCGCATCCTGGCGGCCGACGACGTGCCGCAGAACGTGGAGCTGCTCCTGATCAGCCTGGGCGCGGCCGGCCACCAGGTGATCGCCGCCAGCGACGGCGAGAGCGCCGTGCGCGAATTCGGCAAGGGCAGCTTCGACATCGTCCTGATGGACGTGCAGATGCCGCGCATGGATGGCCTGGAAGCGACGCGCCTGATCCGCGTGCACGAGCGCGAGCAGGGCTTGAAGGCGACGCCCATCATCGCCCTGACGGCCAGCGTGCTGGAACAGGACCGGCGCGCCGCGCAGACGGCCGGCATGAACGGTTTCGCTTCGAAGCCGCTGGAGATGCACAAGCTGACGGCGGAAATCGCCCGCCTGCTCGATATCGCCGTGGCCATGCCGCCGCCGGCGGCCGGCGCGGCGGCGCGCGCCGCCGCCGGCCAGGTGGACTGGCAGCGCGGCATCGCCCTGTGGGGCGGACGCGAAGCCCTGCAGCGGGCCATCGCGCGCTTCGTGCAGGCCAATGGCGACTGCGCCGCCATGCTGGCGGCGGAACTGGAACGGGGCGGCAGCAGCGTGGCGGGCCACCTGCTGCACCGTATCAAGGGCGCGGCGGGCAACCTGTGCCTGGTGCAGGTCGAAAGTCTGCTGGGGCGCATCGAACAAGCGATTGCGCGCCAGTTGCCGGTGACCGAATTGCTGGTGCAGCTGGCGGCCGCCTTCATGGCGCTGGCCGGCGAGCTGGAAGAGGCGGGCATGCCGGCCGTGGCCATGCAGGCGCCGGCCGCCAGCGCGCCCCTCGATGCAGCCGCCGCTGGCGCCTTGCTGCGGCAAGCTATCGCCAGCCTGGAAGGCGGGCAGCTGGACGACGCCTTGATGGCGCAGATCGCCGCCATGCTGGCGCCGCACGGCCAGCAGCCGCGCCTGCAGGCGCTGGCCAGCGCCATCGACGACTTTGAATTTGCGCGTGCCGCGGGCGTGCTGCGCCAGCTGCTGGCGTGGCTGGAAGCGCCAACGCCTGCCGACCTTTCCTGATATTGGGCTAACGATGACCTTACACGAAGACAAACCGATCCTGCTGCTGGTCGACGATGAAGCGACGAATCTGCAGGTGCTGCGCCAGATTTTGCAGGACGATTACCGGCTGCTGTATGCGAAGGATGGCGAGAAGGCGCTGGAACTGGCGCAGAACAACCCCGTCGAACTGATCCTGCTCGACATCATGATGCCCGCCATGACGGGCTATGAGGTGTGCCGCCAGCTGAAGGCCATGCCGGCCACCGCGTCCATCCCCGTCATTTTTGTGACGGCCCTGTGCGACGTGAAGGACGAGGCGGACGGCTTCGACGCGGGCGCCGTCGACTACATCACGAAACCCGTCAGCCCGCCCATCGTGCGCGCCCGCGTGCGCACGCATCTGTCGCTGGTGGACGCCGAGGAATTGCGCCGCTCGCGCCTGCAGGTGATCCAGACCCTGGGCCAGGCGGCCGAGTACAAGGACAACGAGACGGGCATGCACGTCATCCGCATGAGCTATTATGCGCGCCAGCTGGCGCTGGCGGCCGGCTACAGCGCGGGCAGGGCGGAAGACTTGCTCAACGCGGCGCCCATGCACGACGTGGGCAAGATCGGCATCCCCGACGCCATCCTGCAAAAACCGGGCAAGCTCGATGCGGACGAATGGAAAGTCATGCGCAGCCACGCGGAAATCGGCGCGGCCATCATCGGCGAGCACGCGGGCGGCCTCTTGAAAATGGCGCGCACCATCGCCTTGACGCACCATGAAAAATGGGATGGCAGCGGCTATCCGCAAGGCTTGAAGGGCGAGGAAATCCCCCACGAAGGCCGCATCGTCGCCATCGCCGACGTCTTCGACGCCCTCACCAGCGAACGCCCGTACAAGCGCGCCTGGACGGTCGACGAAGCCATCGCCACCATGCAGCGCGACAGCGGCACGCACTTCGACCCGCAACTGCTGGCGCTGTTCATCGAGCAACTGCCGGCCATGCTGGAAATCAAGGACAAGTGGCGCGAGCCGGCGTAGGGGAGGCAGGTCAGGGCGGATCCACGCGCAGGCGATCGGCCAGCAGGCGTGCACAGGCCGCGGTGTCGCCGAATCGCACGTGTTGGCACGCCATGTCGCTGCCCAGCTTGCTCATGTGGCGCGATGAAATGGCATACGCAAGTTTGCCGGGCTGGCGGCGCGATGGATACATGAAACCGTGAATCGCGCCGGCTTCCTGCGCAATGATCCGATCCAGCTGCCAGTCCAGCCATTGGCACCAGCCGTGATCGGGGCTGCGCAATTGGTCATAGATGCCCAGCCGGCTGGCGGCCAGGCCCGTCAGGTCGAGCAGTCGCAGTGGCACGCTGAATGACAGCGTCGCGATCAGCGCTTGTTGCGCATTGTGGTTGAGGTAAAAGGTGCCCGGGCGCGTGGCATCATTACGGCAAAGCTGGGCTTCCCAGGCTGCCGTGTAGGCATCGTCCGCGATATACACCCAGTGATAGGGGAAGCCGTGCGCATTGGCCAGCTCGGCGGGCGGACCGAAGCGGTAGGTCCGTTCAACCTTCGCCGGCCAGATGGATGCCGTGTTCCACGCCGCGCGCACGAGGGCCTGGCCGGCCTGAAGGATGATGATATTGCTCAATAATTCAGTGCGCAGCGATGCCAATGCCGGCAGGCGTGCGGCCATGTCTGGCGGAATTGGTGTTTCTTGCAGTTCAGACGTCATGCGGGACTAGCCTATGATGTCAGCCATCCCCCTATGCTGCCACTTTGCCGATGCCATGACCTTGCGTAATCTCTCGCTGGCCGGCAGATCCAGCAGCGCCTGCTGGCTGGGATGCACAGCGGGTCGCGTTTCAAACGATTTGCCTGCAAGCATCTCTGCTGGCGAAAGTTCGTTGAGTTCGTCTGCGCTGCTGATCCAGAAAGCATGGATTTCACTGCTCGGCTGGCCGGCCAGGATGGCCAGCACGGGCGCGATCAGTTCCGGCACGGGCTGTACAAATTGCCATGCTGGAAATTCCTTGCCGATACTGCGTCCCTTGGGCGTCACACAATAAAACCGCAGGCTTTCCACGGCGCGATACAGCGATGCTTGCGACAGTTCCACCCATCCCTGGCCAATGACTTCTGAAACCTTGAGTTTTGATGCAGGAAGTTGCAGCAGGATCGATGGCGGCGTGGCGACCAGCGAGGCGCGCGCCGCATGGAGCGCGCGCGTGGCCAGGTCGATCAGGCGCTCGCGCTCGGGACCGTGCGCCAGCATGTCGAGTTGCGCACCCACCAACTGCGAGAATTGTTCCACTGCCCGCAAGTCCCTATCTGTCCATTCCTGTCGGTCGGGCGCCAGGGTGCTGTGAGTCAGATGTGCTGTCATGTTCACTCCTCGGATAAATGCGGCTGACATCTCACTCACAAGATTATCATGTTTCGCAACTTTATCAAGCGAGCAGCGCACTTTTCCCGCATCAGGCAGCTGGATATGCGGCCGCGCGGTCATGGTCATTGCTTTCTTGCCTCTGGATTGGCACCGTGGCGATGCTGATGAGCAATGGCTGGAGGCAGGCAGGCCGGGTAGGTGGGATTGCGCAGGGTGCTGCTCCGCGCATCCGACCTGCGATGCCTTATGGCAAGCTGTCCGGCAGCCGCAAAATCCGCCGTATCTCCAGGATCGCCTGCGGGCTTTCCTGCACGCTGTGCCAGGACGGGATGACTTTTTCGGACAGCGCGCCGTCGAGGTGGGCGCTGGCATAGGGCACCACGCCGTCGCTTGATTCGGCCAGCGGCAGGTCCGGCGTGTCGTTGCCCATGATGGAGTAGTAGCGCACTTTCGGACTGATGGGCAGGTCGGCCACCAGGCGCACGAACGGGTCCTTGTCGCTGAGGTTATCGATGCTGTTGGGGATGCGCAGCGGTTCGCTGCTGCCCGTATCGAGCTGCGCCAGGCTGCCGGCCGCGTCGGACAACTGGTCGAGCATGGTGATCGGCAAGGTGACGAGGTTGGCGATCCAGCGCGCCACCTTGTGGTTGGCGAACGAGGTGCCGCGGTGCGGCGCGGCGATGAAGATGGCGCGGTTCACCTGCGGCATGGCCGTGAAATTCAGGTAGGGCGTCAGGCCCGCGCGCACTTTTTCCGCCTTCTTGCCCTTCAAATTGTATTCTTCCGTGATGGCGTCGAGCAGGGTGTTGCTGGCGTCGGACACCATCAGGCGCGCCAGCACGCCGCCCATGCTATGGCCGATCAAGACCATGTCGTTGGCGGCGTCCGCCTTGCCAGCCGGGTCGAACTGCGCCAGGGTGGCGGCAAGCGCCTGGCGGATGGCGGCGTTGTTGGCCGCCAGCGGTGCATTGCTCGGGTAGTACACTTGCCAGATCTGGTAGCGGCGGCGCAGCTGTTCATCGCCCATCAGTTCATTCGCCACGTTGATCCACGCTTCCGGGCTGCTGGCCAGGCCGTGCAGCATGACGATGGTGCGCTTGTTCGGGTCGTAGGGCTGCATCAGGTGCACCTGCGGGCGCGAAATGCCGTCAGCGCGGCCGAACAGGGTGCGCAGCGCCTGCACGCCGAAGCCGGAACGGGCCAGCCACAAGCCATAGCCGGCCGTGAAATTGGCGGCCACCGGCAATTCCTGGCCCGCCATGCGCGTCGATTCGCTGCGCGTCGGGTCGACCAGCATCACCAGCAGCTGCTGCGTGGCCAGCACTTCCTGCAGGCTGTTGCCGTCGAAGCGGATCAGCGCCGTGACGACGGGGAAGCGGGTTTCCTGGTAGGGCACATAGTCGCCTTTCGACGCCTGGGGCTTGGGCATGACGGCCACCAGGTCGGCGCCGAAGCCGTCGCGCCGGTACACATTGCGCAGGCCGGAAAACGACAGCGAGGTGGCCGGCAGCAGTTCTTCGGGCAAGGTGCCGTCCTCGGGCAGGCGCAGGGCCGACAATTCGCTGTCGATCTGCCAGCCGGCGACGCGGATCACATGGCCGTCCGGGCGGTATTCGCCGCGGTGGCGGAACAGGTTGCCGACGGCCTTTTGCACGGCATAGTTATAGTAGTCGCGGATCTGCGTCTGGCGTTCTTCGAAGGCGCGCTGGCCCGGCGTGCGCGTCGTGTAGAACAGGTAGGCATACGCATAGCGGGCCGATTCCAGCCAGGCGGCCAGCAGTTCGGCGCTGGCGTGGCCGCCCTGTTTTTCTTCCGCCAGCGCGCTTTCCAGCCACAATTCGGACAGGGTGGCCAGGCGCTGCTCGTCGCTGAGCAGCTCGGAGCGGGCCAGGTCGGCGCGGCAGCTGCCCGTATTGGCTTCGCAGGCGGCGATGTCGCTGCCGATGATGCGCAGCACCTCGCTGGCCGCGGCGCTCAATTTTCCCGTGGTGAGGATGTCGCCGCGCCGCTGCTGCAGGTAGTCGGCCGGCGAGATCGCGCTGACGGTGACGGCGGCGCAGCCGCTCAGGAGCGCCGCGGCGCACAGGAGGGCGCATACGCGCAGACGCCGCATCAGCATGGCCGGTCCGCGCCTAGAACGAGTAGACCAGGGTCAGCGACGTTTGCGTATCCGTGTTCTTCTTGTCGTCCGGTACGCGCGTGTCGTTGCGGGCGCTGAAGGCGGCCTTCATCTGCATGGTGCCGTTGATTTTCGTGCTGAGGGCCGTCTCGGCGATCGAGTGGGTGTTCGAGGTGCCCCGTTCCACGCTGATCGTTTGCGTAAACATGGCCGACTGGCTGATCTTCCACTTCATGGCGGCCGCGCCGCGCACCGTCAGGCCGTGTTCCGATTCGCCCGCGTCGTTGGTGCCGCTGAAATAGCCAGGACCGATTTCCACGTCGACGCTTTTGTCGCTCGACTGGTACCAGCGCGAGCCATGACCGACGGCCAGGGTCGAGTACTTGGTGTAGGCGCCGAACTTGTCGTTCACGTGCGAGGCCAGCACGAACAGTTTTTCATGGTCGGCCATCAGCTTGTAGGCGGCCTTGGCGGAGGCGGAAAAGCGTTCCGCCGAGCGTTCGCGCACTTTCTCGCCGTCGTCGTTCGTCGTTTCATCTTCCTTGAAGTAGCCGCTGAAGATGTACTGGTTGCTCCAGTCGTCGAGTTCCTGGCGCGCGTCGATCTTGCCCGTGACGGAGGTGCCGACCGTGTTGCCCGAGGTGGTGATGGCGCCCAGTTCGGCGGAAGTGCTCCAGCTACCGATGGGGATTTCATCGAACAGCATGCTTTGCTTGGTGTCTGCGGCGGCGGCGCTGCCGCAGTTGATGGCCAGCGCCAGTGCGAGAGAGTGGGTCGGTTTCATGGCTGTATTTGTCTGTGGCGCGCGCCGGGCGTGCCTGCTGTTCGTTAATGGCAGTGGTGGCTATGCAGGCCGCGGCAAGCCGGGAGGCGCCGATAAACCTGCGCACATGCGCGCGCGGGCGCGGCCAAAAATTGTCGAGGCTGTATTGTACCCGACCCTGCCATCGTTCGCCGCACGCGGCGGCGCGCATGAATGCTGCTATATTATGAGAAATATTGCAAACCTGGCATGCATGGATGATGACGATGAAAATGGCACGCAAGCTTGTTACTCTGATATGGCTGTGCGGTGCGGCGCCAGCGGGCGCGCAGGCACCCGAAGCGGTGCCGGTCCAGGGTCCTGGCCCGGCACCGCAACTGACGCAAACGATGATACGCGATGCCGTGCGCGCCGTGCTGGAGGAAGAGGCGCAGGTGCGCGACTCTTTGCCGCAGCCTGCCATGCAGCAGGTGACGATACGCGCTGACAGAAAATATGAGCAGTTTGCCGCCGCCTTTGCCGAAGCGAAGGTGCCAGACTGCCTGCACGCCGATGGCTTGAAGCGCCAGCCCACCGGCATCGGCCCGCTCGCCATCGGCGGCGTATATGCCTTGCCCTTCGTGGCGATCGCCAAACTGCGCGGAAAATGTAACTAGCCGGGGAACACCGCCCGGCGGGGCTGGCAAGTGGCGCGCGCCTGGCGTATGCTGCGCATGTTTGCTGTCCCGCTCTTTACAAGGAATTCCCGTGCGCTGCCTGGTCATCGAAGACGAAGCTGAAACTTCCCGCTATATCTGTGCCGGCCTGCGCGAGGCTGGCCACGACGTCACCGCCTGCGACAATGGCATCGACGGCATGCGCCTGGCCTGCGGCGAAGACTGGGATGCGCTGGTGCTCGACCGCCTGCTGCCCGGCGAGATCGATGGCCTGGCCATCGTCGCGCGCCTGCGCGGCATGGGCCGCAACACGCCCGTGCTGGTGCTGTCGGCCCTGTCCAGCGTCGACGAGCGCGTGCGCGGCTTGCGCAGCGGCGGCGACGATTACCTGTCGAAACCGTTCGCCATTGCCGAGCTGCTGGCGCGCATCGAGGCGCTGCTGCGGCGCGCCGCGCCCGTGCCCGAATCGACGCAGCTGCAGGTGGCCGACCTGGTGCTCGACATGCGCACCATGCGCGTGACGCGCGCCAACCGGCAGATCGCCCTGCAGCCGCGCGAATTCCGCCTGCTCGAATACCTGATGCGCCACCAGGGCCAGTCCGTCACGCGTGCCATGCTGCTCGAAGCCGTGTGGGACTACCATTTCGACCCGCAGACCAACGTCATCGACGTGCAGGTGAGCCGCTTGCGCACCAAGGTGGACAAGGAATTTTCGCCGCCGCTGATCCACACGGTGCGCGGCGTCGGCTACACCCTGGGCGTGATCGACAGTGCGTAACTGGCACCGCTCGATCGCGGCCCGCCTGGCGCTCGGCTATGGCGTGCTGGTGGTCGTCTCGATCAGCATCGTCTGCGCCGTCTTCTATTTCGGCACCATCGGCGTGCTCGATCGCAGCGTGGACCGCAAGCTGACCCTGCTCTCGGAGCGCCTCGCCGCCCTGTACCAGCAGGACGATGCCAGCCGCACGACGGCGGAAATCGCCCATTTGCTGACCGACCGCACCGACAGCGACACGGAAATCTTCCTGCTGGTGGGCGCCGACGGCCGCCGCGTGGCGGGCAATCTGTCGTCCTGGCCCGACGTGGGCAGCCCCGTGGGCCGTTTGCTGCACCGCGACGTCACGCGCGAAGGACGCCGGGTGCCCGCGCGCATGCTGATCCGCGACCTGGAGGGCGGCGCGCGCCTGTTCGTCGGGCGCGACATGGAAGAGGGCAAATCGATCCGCACTCTGGTGCTGCGCTCGCTGGCCTATGGCGGCGGCGTGGCCATCCTGCTGGTGGTGGCGGGCGCGTGGCTGTTTCGCCGCCAGCTCGAGGCGCGCATCGGGCAGATCCGCCGCACGGCAGGGGAAATCGAGGCGGGCGACCTGAGCCGGCGCATTCCCGTCTCCAGCGAGGATGAATTCGGTTTGCTGAGCCGCGACATCAACCGCATGCTCGACCGTATCGAACATTTGATGGAAGGCGTGCGCCACGTGTCGAACGCCATCGCGCACGACTTGCGCACGCCGCTGGCGCGCATCCGCAACAAGCTCGATGGCGCCTTGCGCCAGCATCAGGACGTGGCCGGCTACGAGAGTGCGGCGCAGGCGGCCATCGACGACATCGACGACCTGACGCGCGTGTTCGACAAGCTGCTGCAGATCGCGGCGGCCGAATCGGGCATGCGCCCGGAGAATTTCGACGACATCGACTTGCAGCAGATCGGCGCCGACATCGTGGAAATGTACGAAGCCACGGCCGACGAGCAGGGCGTGCTGCTGGTGCAGATGTATGGCGAAGGCGTGCCGGCGCGCGGCGACCGCAATCTGCTGGGCAGCGCCCTGGCCAGCCTGGTCGACAACGCCATCAAGTACGCGGGCCCGGGCGCCACGGTGGAAGTGTCGGCCGGCAGCGATGAGCGGGGATGCTGGCTGGCCGTGCGCGACAACGGCCCCGGCGTGCCGACGGAAGAATTGCCGAAGCTGACGCAGCGCTTTTACCGGCTCGACAAGAGCCGCCACTTGCCCGGCAATGGCCTGGGCCTGTCCATCGTGGCGGCCATCGCGGCCCTGCATGGCGGCAGCCTGGATATCGAGGATGCGGCGCCGGGCCTGCGCCTGCGCTTGCGGCTGCTGCGCTAGGCTGCCAGTGCCCGTGGCATATCCGCACATTACCAACTTGTAACCCCCTTCATTTTCACCTCCCCCTATCATCCGCTCTACCCCGCGTAGAGCGGCTGCGTGCGCGCAGCGGCCCGTGCCGGGCTGCCTGCGGCCGTCGCCGCGTCCCGTTCAGTAGAGCCGTTTCATGCATACATTTACCGCCACCGGCGACAACGCCGCGCCGCAACCGGCGCCACTGCGCCAGCATGGCCACCGGATCAAGGCGGCGCTGGGCGCGCTCGTGTTTCCCCTGCAGCGCGCGCGCTGGCAAGCGGTCATCGCCGCGACGCCGGGCCTGGCGGCGCTGGCGCAAGCCCATCCCAGCCTGCGCTACAAGATCTATCGCCCCTACGCCAGCCGCCAGCTGGGCTGCGCGGCGAGGGTGGACCTGCTGTGCGGGCATTACCGCTTTCTGTGGCAGGCGGGCGCGCGGCCGCTGGTGGAATACGCGGCGCGGCGCGCGCTGGTGCTGGCCACCATCGAAGGCAAGGACGGCGCCAGCTACCGCTTGCAGCTGACGGCCATCCACGACAGCCACCGCGAAGGGGAGCTGTGCCTGCGCCTGACGCGCGACGGCGTGCCGCTGTACCTGGCCAGTTTCCTGTTCCGGCCCCAGCCTGGCGGCGCCGTCATTCAGCTGGGCGCCTTGCAGGGCTTGCGCTCGCCCGCCGGCGCGCAGGCGGTGAAGGAGGCCACGCGGGCGCTGCACGGCTGCCGGCCGAAAAACCTGATGGTGGCCGCCTTGCGCGACCTGGGCGACTTTTTCGGCTGCGGCCACCTGGACCTGGTCAGCAACGCCAACCGCATCGCGCTGAACTGGCGCCGGCGCCGCCATATCTCCTGCGATTACGACCTGGCGTGGCAGGAACTGCATGCGCTGCCCACCAGCGACGGCAATTACCGCCTGCCTTGCGGCCCTTGCCGGATGCCGGAGCTGGAGCTGGTGCCGTCGAAAAAGCGCGCCGATGCGCGCCGCCGCGGCGCCATGCTGGTGCAGCTGGCGGCCGACATGCGCTGGCAATTGGCGGCCCTGCTGCAGGCGCAATGACGGCGCAGGGCGGGGTTTCTTGACCTGCGCGGCTTTTTTGCCGGGCAGCCCGGCGCAATCGGCGCGATCGGCGTATACTTGCTGGCGTTGTTAACCTGAAGCCAGTCATCCCATGCCAGCACAATTTCCCACTTCGCGCATGCGCCGCTTGCGCGCGACCCCGCAACTGCGCGAGCTGTTCCGCGAAACCGAGATCAATCCGCGCGACCTGGTCCTGCCGATCTTCGTCGACGAAGGCAGCAGCGAATTCATCGACATCAAGTCCATGCCCGGCGTGCGCCGCATTCCCGAAGCGAAGCTGGCGCAGGAAGTCGAGCGCTATGCGCGCGCCGGCCTGCGCTCCGTCATGACCTTCGGCATTTCGCACCACAAGGACAGCCACGGCACGGACACCCTGAATCCGGACGGCCTGGTGGCGCGCATGTCGCGCATCATCAAGGACGCCGTGCCGGAAATGGTGGTCATGTCCGACACCTGCTTCTGCGAATACACGGACCACGGCCATTGCGGCATCCTGCATGGCGACACGGTCGACAATGACAGCACGGTGCTCAACCTGGGCAAGCAGGCCGTCATCGCCGCTCAGGCGGGCGCCGACATCATCGCCCCGTCGGCCGCCATGGATGGCCAAGTGGCGGCCATCCGCGGCGCGCTCGACGCGGCCGGCTTCCACGACACGCCCGTGATGGCGTATTCCACCAAGTTCGCCTCCGGCCTGTATGGCCCGTTCCGCGACGCGGCCGGCAGCACCCTGAAGGGCGACCGCAAGACCTACCAGATGGACCCGATGAACCGCCGCGAAGCGGTGCGCGAGTCGCTGATCGACGAAGCCGAAGGCGCCGACGCGCTGATGGTGAAACCGGCCGGGGCGTACCTGGACATCATCCGCGACCTGCGCGAAGTGACGCGTTTGCCGATCGGTGCCTACCAGGTCAGCGGCGAATACGCGATGATCAAGTTCGCCGCCCAGGCAGGCGCCATCGACGAGCGCCGCGTGGTGCAGGAAACCCTGGGCGCCATCAAGCGCGCTGGCGCGGACATGATTTTTACTTACTTCGCGATGGATGTGCTGAATAATCCGTACTAAGTAAACACGGGGCAGGGCGGCCGCCTTTTCAGCTATCATGGCGCGCTGCCCAACCTGAATTTGCTTATGCCCCTGAAAATCTCCCGCATCCTGCACGCCGGCTATGTCTTCGAATGCGAAGGCACGGCCATCGCCTTCGATCCCATCGTCGAAAACCCGTTCAGCCGCAACTGCCACGCGTTTCCGCCCGTGCGCTTCGACCTGGACGCCGTGCGCCGGCTGCGCTGGGATGCCGTCTTCATCTCGCACTTCCACGACGACCACTGCTCGCTCGACAGTCTCGATGCGCTCGATCGCGCCACGCCCATCTACCTGTACTGCGTCTTCGACGAACTGTTCGCGATGCTGCGCGCGCTCGGTTTTACGCGGGTAGAGAAGCTGCACGTGGACGTGCCCGTGCAGGTGGGCAGCATGGAGGTGATCCCGCGCCGCGCGCTGGATGACGACGTCGACTCGCTGTTCCAGGTGCGCGCAGCGGGTTTGAATGTGCTCAACGTCGTCGATTCCTGGATCGGCCCCGAGACACTGGCGCAGCTGGCCGCCTTTGCGCCCTGGGACATGGTGCTGTGGCCATTCCAGACCATGCGCGAGATCGCCGTCATCGCACCGTCGCAGGCGGCGCGGGGCCCGGTGGAACTTCCCGACGACTGGGTGCCGCAGCTGCGCGCGCTGGCGCCCCGTTACCTCGTGCCCAGCTCTTGCCAGTTCGTGCAGGAAGACTGGTCCTGGTACAACCATGCGATGTTCCCGATTACCTACCGCCGCTTTGCCGATGAAATGGGCGCCGCGCTGCCCGAGACGCACATCTTCCGCCTCGATCCATCGACGGCCGTGCTGCTCGATGCGCACGGCATGGCGCCGGCCGCGCCGCTGCCCTGGGTCATTCCCGTGGGGCCGCAGGACGTGGATTTCGACTACCGCCCGGAGGCGCTTGCGCCCGCCACGGCGGACATCGCCCGCCGTTTCGCGCCCTTGAACGATGCCGACACGGCGCTGGTGCTGGACTTCTGCCATCGCGGCTTGCTCGAACGCTACCGCGACATGGAGCTGCCCGAGGACAGTTATTTCCAGGCCCCGCGCGTGTGGCGCCTGGCGCTGTACGGCCATGACGGCGCGGCCACCATCCTGCATTACCGCACGCATGGCGACTTGATCGACCTCGTGCCGGACACGGGCGAGGCGCCGGGCTGGACGACGCAAGTGCCGCTGGTGAAATGCCACGCGGCGCTGGTGCTCGGTGAATCGCTGACGTCGATGTACATGCGCATCAACGATGGTCCTTTCGACGAAGCTACGCGCGCCGAACTGGTGGAAGCGGACACCGTCGACGATCCCTTGATCCGTTGCCTGTTCAACGACGCCATCGGCGCCTATCAGGCGGCGCAGCTCAAGCGCTTGCTGGCCCGCTGAAGAAAATCGCGCGACAGGGTAAGATAAACGATTAATCCCAGTATCTCAGAGCAAGGAATGATCAACATGACACAAAACAAGGAAACCGCGATCCTGGCCGGCGGCTGCTTCTGGGGCGTGCAAGACTTGCTGCGCCGCTATCCGGGCGTGATCGCCACGCGCGTGGGCTACAGCGGCGGCGACGTGGCCAACGCCACCTACCGCAACCATGGCACGCATGCGGAAGCGATCGAGATCATTTTCGACCCGAACACCATCAGCTACCGCAAGATCCTGGAATTTTTCTTCCAGATCCACGACCCCAGCACGGAAAACCGCCAGGGCAATGACCGCGGCACCAGCTACCGCTCGGCCATCTTTTATACCAGCGATGAGCAAAAACGGGTGGCCGAGGACACGATCCGCGACGTCGACGCTTCCGGCCTGTGGCCCGGCAAGGTGGTGACGGAAGTGGCGCCGGCCGGCCCGTTCTGGGAAGCGGAACCGGAGCACCAGGATTATCTGCAGCGCTTGCCGCACGGCTACACTTGCCATTACATCCGGCCGGACTGGGTCTTGCCGCAACGCGGGCAGTAAGGAGCCGGGCATGCGTTACTGGCGCGTCGAGCGGCCGCCGGCGGAAGGGCAGCTGGACTTCGGGCGTACCCTGGAGCTGATGGCGGCCATCGGCCATGCGGACGTGAACGCCGTCGCCGGGGCCATCCTGAAGACGGTCAGCACGGTCGCGCCCATTGCCCAGTGCACGATCTTTGCCTATGAATTCGGCAACCGTCCCCGCACCGTCGCCGTGGCCGACCGGCGCGGCGGGCGCTTTTTGCAGGATATCGCCGACAGCTACGCCCGCCATTACTATGCGCTCGATGGCAACCAGCGCGTGATCGCCCCGGCGCCGGGGCGGAAAATCGATCCCGCCATCGTGCTGCACCAGCAGGCCAGCGACGAGATCGACCATCCCGGCTACCGCGCCGTCTGCTACCAGAAGCCGAATGTGTCGGACCGCCTGTCCCTGCTGCTGCAGCCGGCCGGCGATATCTGGCTGTCCGTCAATTTCTACCGCGACAGCAGCCAGGGCCAGTTCCAGCCCGGCGAAGTGGCGGGCATCGAAACCCTGTCACCGCTGTTTGCCCATGCCGTCAAGCATCACTACAGTTTGAAGGGCCAGGCCACGCAAGGCGTCGCGCCGCTGATGCTGGCAAGGCTGCGCCAGCATTGCCCCGCCTTGAGCAAGCGCGAACTGGACGTGCTGCGCTGCGTGCTCGAAGGTCTCACGGCTGTGGAAATTGCCGAGACCATGGGTGTGCAGCCATCGAGCGTCATCACCTACCAGAAGCGCGCCTATAAACGCCTGGGCATTTCCAGCCAGCGGCAACTGTTTGCGCTATGCATGGCGCCAGCCCCTTAGTCCTTTTGGCGTAGGGCTGGCTTCGCCTTTTTGACTGTTTTAGCCGCGAAACGTCCCCAAAATGGGGACAGGGTTTGCGGCGCGCGTCTGCATACTGTGTTGCAAGCCGGGATCACCCGGCCGCTCTCACCCAATAACAATAGCAAGGGGAGAGCGACACCTTATGGAGACCAGCATGACCATCGCCCCCGCGGCCACCCCCGCCACCCCCGTGCCCGTCCTCGACGCGGCCACCAATCAACTGGAACAGCAAGTGATGCGCAAGGTGTCGCGCCATTTGCTGGGATTCTTATTCCTGCTGTTCGTGTTTTCCTTTCTGGACCGTATCAACATCGGCTTCGCCGGCTTGACCATGATGCAAGACCTGGGCCTGTCCGGCACCCAGTTCGGTTTTGCCACCACCCTGTTCTACATCGCCTACATCGCTTGCAGCATTCCCAGCAACATCGTGCTGGCCCGCATTGGCGCCCGTAAATGGATAGGCTCCATGATGATCGCCTGGGGCCTGGCCTCGACGGCGACCCTGTTCGCCAGCGGCCCGGCCAGCCTGTATGCGCTGCGCTTCCTGGTCGGCGTGACGGAAGCGGGCTTCCTGCCCGGCATGCTGCTATATCTGACCTACTGGTTTCCCAGCGCTTACCGGGCGCGGGCGAACGCCCTGTTCATGATCGCCATGCCCGTCACGGCCGCCATCGGCTCGGCCCTGTCGGGCCTGATCCTGGGGCTCGATGGCCACTGGGGCTTGACGGGTTGGCAATGGCTGTTCTTGCTCGAAGGCATGCCTTCCGTGCTGCTGGGCCTGGCCGTGTACGGCTACCTGGACGACTCGCCCGCCAAGGCGAACTGGCTGGGCAAGCTGGAGCAGCAGGTGCTGGCGCGCATGCTGGCGGCCGAGCAGAAGCCTGTTGCGTCGCAGAAAAAAACCTCGGTGCTGGCGGAAATGCTGTCGCCCACCGTGCTGAAATTCGGCATCGCCTATTTCTGCCTGGTCAATACCCTGGCGATGGTGGCCGTGTGGACCCCGCTGATCGTGAAAAGTTTCAATAGCAATGCCAGCAACACGCAGATCGGCTTGCTGGCGGCCATCCCGCAAGTGTGCACCGTGATCGGCATGATCGCCTGGGGTCGCCGCTCGGACCGCCTGCAGGAACGCCGCTGGCACATCGTCTGGCCCATGCTGCTGTCGGCCGCCGGCTGGCTGTGCACGGCGTACTCGGCCAACCCCGTGCTGCAACTGCTGGGCGTGTGCATGGCGTCGACGGGCGCTTATACGGCCATGTCCGTCTTCTGGACGACGCCGGACCGGGCCCTGAGCCTGGGCGCGCGCGCCATCGGCATCGCCGTCATCAATGCCACGGGCAATATCGGCTCGGCCCTGAATCCCGTCGTCGTGGGCTGGCTGAAGGATATCACGCACAGCTTTGCCACGGGCTTGCTGTACGCCAGCGTCCTGCTGGTGGCCGGCGCAGCCATCGTGCTGACCCTGCCCATCGCGCGCGGCGGCAAAGACCATACTTGATCGAAGAGGACCCATCATGAGCGACACGTTTCACCCTTACCCCCATGTGCCGAAGGTGTATCCGCCCGGCAAACCGGCCGGCGCCGCCACGCAGCATGTCCCGGTCCTGATCGTCGGCGGCGGCCCCGTGGGCCTGGCCACGGCCCTGGGCCTGGCCCGCCACGGCGTGCGCTCGGTGCTGATCGAGGCGGACGACGGCGTGTGCACGGGCAGCCGCGCCATCTGCATCTCGCGGCGCAGCCTGGAAATCATCGAACGCCTGGGCGCGCTCGACGGTTTTATCAGCAAGGGCTTGCCGTGGGCGGGCGGACGCAGCTTTTACCGCGAGGAAGAGGTGCTGCACTTCACGATGCCGCAAGACGCGAACCAGAAGTTGCCGCCGATGGTCAACCTGGCGCAATACCATATCGAGCAATTCCTGCTCGATGCGGCCGAGCGCCAGCCGGAATTGATCGATATCCGCTGGCAAACGCGGGTGACTGGCGTGGACAAGCGCGCCGACGGCGTCACCGTCACCGTGGCCACGCCCGATGAAACCTATAAAATCGAGGCGGACTGGCTGGTGGCGGCCGACGGCGGGCGCAGCGTGGTGCGCGAGGCGCTGGGGCTCAAATTGCAGGGCACCAGCTATGAAGGGCGCTATGTGATCGTCGATATCCACCTGAAGAGCGAGCGCCCGACGGAGCGCCTCGCGTATTTCGACCCGCCGTCGAATCCCGGTTCGACCGTGCTGGTGCACAAGCAGCCCGACGATATCTGGCGCATCGATTACCAGTTGCGCGACGACGAGGATGCGCAGGCGGCCGTGCTGCTGGAAAACGTGGCGCCCCGCGTGGACAGCCTGTTGGCCATGATGGGCGAAACGGCGCCGTGGCATCCCGTGTGGATCACCATCTACAAGGCCAATGCGCTGACCCTGGAAAAATATCGGCACGGCCCCGTGCTGTTCGCGGGCGATGCGGCCCACCTCGTGCCCATCTTCGGCGTGCGCGGAGCCAATTCCGGCATCGACGATGCGGACAACCTGGCCTGGAAGCTGGCCTACGTGGTCAAGGGCCAGGCGCCGCATGCCTTGCTGGACAGCTATTCGGACGAGCGCGTGTTCGCCGCCCATGAAAACTTGCGTCACGGCACCAAAAGCACGGAATTCATGGCGCCGCCCACCTTTGCCTTCGAGCTGATGCGCACGGCCGTGCTGGGCCTGGCGGGCAGGCATGCGCATGTGCGCTCGCTGATCAACCCGCGCCAGACGAGCGCCATCGCGTATGCGCAGTCGGCCCTGAATGCGCCGGACCTCGACATGTTTGCCGCCGGCCCCGCGCCGGGCACGGTCTTGCCGGAATGTCCGCTGGCGCTGGCGTACGACGGCGGGCAAAAAGCGGGGTATATTACCGATCTGCTGAACCGCGTGGATGGCCATTTTACGGGGCTGTACTTCAGCGAGGACGGGGGCATTCCCGCTGAATTGCTGGCGCTGGGCGAGACCTTGCCGCTGACGAGCGTGGCGATTTCCCGCAGCGGGGCGCAGGAGTGCGCCTGGGACCATACGGCGCAGGTATTCTCGCTGTTCGACGCGCAGCCTGGCACGTTTTACCTCGTGCGCCCGGACGGCCACGTGCTGGGACGCTGGCGGCAAGTGCAGGCGGGGCAGGTGGCGGCAGCGCTGGCGGCGGCCGGCATCGCCCAATCACAGTAACAAGGAGACAATATGACCGATATCGAACTGGATAATTTGTACACGGAGCTGTGCCACACCATGGGCGGCCTGGGCGAACAGCGTTCGCCCCTGTTCCTCGCCCGTTTCGCCTTGCTGGCGATGGGCGCCATCGGCAAGGCCGACGTGGTGCAGGGCTTGCTGCGCGACGCGGCCGACGGCCTGGGGGAGAGCGCATGATAGGCGCCGGCTACCAAAGCGGCTTCGGCAACGAATTTGCCACGGAAGCCGTGCCCGGCGCCTTGCCGCAGGGGCAGAATTCGCCGCAGCAGGCGCCGCTGGGCCTGTACGCGGAACAATTGTCGGGCACGGCCTTCACGGCGCCGCGCGCGCAGAACCGGCGCTCGTGGCTGTACCGCATCCGCCCCGCCAGCCAGCATCCGCCGTTTACCTTGCTGGAAAACACCCGCATCGTCAGCGACTTCCACGCCATGCCGCCGACGCCGCCGAACCAGTTGCGCTGGGACCCGTTGCCGCTGCCCGACAGCGCCACGGCGGTGGATTTCATCGACGGCTGGCAGACCATGGCCGGCAACGGCAGCGCCGAAACGATGAGCGGTTGCGCCATCCACGTGTATTCGGCCAACCGCTCCATGCAGCGCTTCTTTTACTCGGCCGATGGCGAATTGCTGGTCGTGCCGCAGGAAGGCCGGCTGGCCATTGCCACGGAACTGGGCTTGATCGAGCTGGAACCGCAGGAAATCGCCGTCATCCCCCGCGGCGTGCGCTTCCGCGTGACCCTGCCCGATGGCGCGGCGCGCGGTTATGTGTGCGAAAACTTCGGCACGGCCTTCCGCCTGCCCGACATGGGCCCCATCGGCTCGAACGGCCTGGCCAACAGCCGCGACTTCCTCACGCCGCACGCGGCGTATGAAGACATCGACGGCGCATGCGAACTGCTGGCCAAGTTCGGCGGCCATTTGTGGCGCACGACCCTGGACCATTCGCCGCTGGACGTGGTGGCCTGGCATGGCAATTACGCGCCGTACAAATATGACCTGCGCCGCTTCAACACCATCGGCTCGATCAGCTACGACCACCCGGACCCGTCGATCTTCCTCGTGCTGCAGGCGCCCAGCGAAAATCCCCTGTTCGGCGCCATCGACTTCGCCATCTTCCCGCCCCGCTGGCTGGCCGCCGAGCATACCTTCCGCCCGCCGTGGTTCCACCGCAACGTGGCCAGCGAATTCATGGGACTGATCCACGGCGTGTACGACGCCAAGGCGGCCGGTTTCGTGCCGGGCGGCGCCAGCCTGCACAACTGCATGTCCGGCCACGGCCCCGATGCGCAGACCTTCGACAAGGCGTCGCACAGCGACACGTCCGCGCCCGTGAAGGTGGGCGACACCATGGCCTTCATGTTCGAGACGCGCACCATCCTCAAGCCCACGCCATTCGCGCTGGACGGCGGCCTGCTGCAAAACGACTATTTCGTGTGCTGGCAAGGCTTGCGCAAGCATTTCGATCCGGAGCAGGCGTAGTCTCGCGCTGCTCAGGCGGCCTGCGCCCGCGCTTCCGTCTGCGGGTTGGCGGGCCGCGCCAGTCCCAAATGTCCGCGCAGGGTGCTGGCCGCATAGTCGGTGCGGAACAGGCCGCGCCGCTGCAGTTCCGGCACCACCAGCCGGGTGAAATCCTCGAAGCCTTGCGGCAGCAGGGGCGGCACGACATTGAAGCCATCCGCGCCCCGTTCCACGAACCACTGTTCCATCAGGTTCGCCACCGTCTTGACGGAGCCGATCGCTTGCAGGTGGCCGCGTGCGACCCTGAAGCGCAGCACCAGCTGGCGCAAGGTCAGGTGCTCGCGGCGGGCCAGCTCCAGCTGCTGCAGGAAGCGCCCCTTGCCGTTTTCTGGCGCCTGGTAGGGCAGCTCGGGCAGGGGGCCGTCGAGCGGATAGCCGGATAAATCAAAACCGCCAAATTCCAGGTGGCTGAAGTCGACCAGTGCCTGCAGCTCGCCGAACTGGTCCTGCGCCTGCTGGTCCGATTCGGCCACAACCACCGACAGCCCCGGCGTCACTTTCAATTGATCCTCGGCGCGGCCATACTTGGCCATGCGGCCCTTCACGTCCGCGTAGTACGCCTGCGCCACGGGCAGCGAGGTGGCAGAGCAGTACACCATCTCGCTAAGGCGCGCGGCAAATTCGCGGCCCGTCTCGGAATTGCCCGCCTGGACCAGCACCGGGTGGCCCTGCACGGGGCGGGGCAAGTCCAGCAAGCCTTGCGAGGCAAAGTACCGGCCCTGGAAATCGAGCGCATGGCCCGCTGCCGGCTGGTAGAACTGGCCGCTGGCGCGGTCGGGCCGGTCGAAGGCATCGTCATCCCAGCTATCCCACAGCATCTTGGACAGGGACACGAATTCATCGGCGCGCGCATAGCGCTCGGCGTGGCTGCGCGGTGCATCGATGCCGAAATTGCGCGCCGTGTGTTCGCCAAACGAGGAGACGATGTTCCAGCCCGCGCGCCCGCCGCTCAGGTGGTCGAGCGAACTGAATTTGCGCGCCACGTGGTACGGATGCTCGTAATTGGTGTTGACGGTCGCGATCAGGCCGATATGGCGGGTGACGGCGGCAATGGCTGACAGCAGGGTAAATGGCTCGAAGGGCAGGCCGATGGCGGCGCGGCCCGTGTCTGGCGTGACGTCGCCGGCGCGGCCGATGAAGTCGGCGATAAAAAAACTGTCGAACTTGGCCGCTTCGGCCAGCCTGGCGGCATTTAGCCACCAGGCCAGGTCGGGCCGTCCGCTGGCGCTGGCCGATGGATGGCGCCAGGCGGCGGGATGGTGGCCGTGGCGTTGTAAAAAGACATTCAGGACAAGCTGGCGTGCTGGCATGGGAGGAACTCCGTGGTGGATTGGCGACATGGCGCGTCTCAATAATTACGCAAGGTTCGGGCCAGCGCTGGGCATGCGGCCGGATATGCAAATTCCGGATAAGCTAGCGCGGCACCATTCGTTCACGCCTGGAGATGGAGCGCGGTATAGTCGGCCCATGGAACTCTTAGCCCACAATTTCAGCAGCGATTTCGCGCGCAGCGCCCACCTGGCCCGCGGCGCGGGCGACGACGGCGACAGCGAGGCGCTGGTCGCCTTCCGCGACCCGCAGCAAATGAGCTTGCTGGTACGCGCCACGGCCTTTGTCTTTGCCGACCCCCGTTCGCGCCAGTTGCACGAGCTGATCGAGCGCATCGCCCCCAGCGAGGCGACGGTGCTGATCACGGGCGAAACGGGGACGGGAAAAGAACTGATTGCGCGCCACGTGCACGGTTTGAGCGGTCGCGCCGAACAGACCTTCGTGGCGATCAATTGCGGCGCGTTTTCCGAAACCCTCGTCGAGAGCGAGCTGTTTGGCTATGAAAAAGGCGCGTTTACTGGCGCGCAGCAGGGCAAGCCTGGCTGGTTCGAGACGGCCAGCGGCGGCACCCTGTTCCTCGATGAAATCGGCGACTTGCCGCTGGCGATGCAGGTCAAGCTGCTGCGCGTGCTGCAGGAACGCGAAGTGGTGCGCCTGGGCGCGCGGCGCACCATCCCCATCGACGTGCGCCTGATCGCCGCCACCAACGTGGACCTGGCCGAAGCCGTGCGGGCAGGGCGCTTCCGCGAAGACCTGTATTACCGGCTGCAGGTGATCGGCCTGCCGCTGCGTCCCCTGCGCGAGCGCCCGGGCGACATCATGCCGCTGACGCGCCACTTCATGGCCATCTATGCGCAGCGCCTGCACCTGGGCGAGGTGGAACTGGGCCTGGACGCGCAAGAGGCCTTGCTGGCCTATCCATGGCCGGGCAATATCCGCGAACTGGAAAACGTCATCCATCGCGCGCTGCTCGTCTGCCGCAGCGGCGTCGTGCGGGCCGAGGATTTGAGCCTGTCGGGCTGGCACAGGGCGCCCGCTGCCGCACCTGTCCCCGCATCTGTTTCCGTGGCTGTCCCAGACGCCTGGGCGGGCGGCGCCGATATCGCCTATGCGGCCCACGGCGCGTCCGGCCAGGACGATTTATTGGCGGCCGAGCGCTTTGCCCGCGCCTGGCAAGCCTTGCTCGACTCGGGCGAAGCCGTGGAATTCGAAGCGATGCAGCAGGAATTGGTGCGCGCCGCCTGGGAGCGCAATGAGCGCAACCAGGTGCGCACGGCCAGGCACTTGAATTTGAGCCGCAACATCCTGCGCACTTTCCTGAAAAAGGCGGGCGCCATCGATTAGGCATACGAGCGACCTCCCGGAGCCGGACCCGCAGCGATGCGGCTCCGGCTTTTTTCATGGCTGCTGCGCGCGCAGCACATTGCTGCCATGGGGGCAGCGGATTGCTGCCAAATCAACAGCGGCGGGCAGCGGCGGGCATCTGCGGCATGGCATGTTTTCTGCGAGGAGGGTAGGGCAGGCCGCTGCGCGATGCGCATACGGCCTTTTCTTCGACCCACGACAGGAGTCCACGCATGACCATAGAATTCATCTGGCAATTGCCTACCAGCGGCGATGGCCGTTACGCGGCGCCCGGCATCACGCGCCGTGGCGAGCGAAACGCTGGCGCGCCCAGCCCCCTGCAGGCGGGCGTGAGCGACCCGCGCGGCGCGCGTCCGCCATTCAATTATTTCGATTATTTGCACCAGATCGCCCGCGCGGCCGATCTTTCCGGCTTCGACGGTATCCAGGTGCGCCACGATACGCAGGGCGATGAAAGCTGGATCGTCGCCGGCTACCTGGCCCGCAGCACGCGCCACCTGAAACTGATCGCGGAATTCGACGCGGCCTGGGGTTCGGCCGTGTATGCGGCAAAGAACGCCGTCAGCTTCCAGCGTTTTACGGGCGGGCGCTTCGCCTGGCAGATCGGCCATGGCGGCGACGCGGCAGCGCGCCGGCGCCAGGGCGATGCGGCGCCGGACGCCGACATTCTGCCGCGCATCGATGAATTCATCACGGTGGCGCGCGGCGTGCAGAATACGTCGCCGTTCAGCTTCAAGGGCAAGTTCTTCGAAGTGCAGGACGGCGGCTTCAAGGGGCCGCTGGCGCACCATCCCGTGAACGGCATCTATTTGACCGGCGGTAGCACCGAAGCGCTGGCCCTGTCGGCGCGCCAGGCCGACGTGCACGTCTTCGACGCGGCGCCCGCGGCACACTTGCAGCCCTCCATCGACAACCTGCACACGCAGGCGCGCCAGCTGGGCCGCGCCGTGGCGGCGGGCTTGCGCATCGACGTGCTGGCCCGCGAAACGTTCGACGAAGCCTTGCGCGACGCGCGCCGCTACCGCGGCGGGGCGGGCCTGCCTGACCATGCTCCGTCGGTTGATGGCACGGCGGGCGGTGCAGCTTTGTTCTGGCCCGGCTTTGCGCAGGCGCAAACGGGCGCCCGCGGCGCCCTGGTCGGCAGCCATGCACAGGTCGCCGCGGCGCTCGAAGCCTACGCGCAAGCCGGTGTGTCCAGCTTCGTGCTGGCGGCCATTCCCCATTTCGAGGAAGCCTACCGCATCGGCGAACACGTGCTGCCCCGCGTGCGGGCGGCGTTGAGCGCGCAGCTGCAAGCGGCTTGAGTCCCCGTATCCAACCTACTGAAGGAGTACCTGCATGGCTATCGATTTTTTCTGGCGCATCCCCACGCATGGCGAACCGAGTTCGCACCGCGCCCGCACGCCGTTTCGCGGCGACTGGTTTCCCGGCAATGATAACCTGCGCCAGGCCGGCCTCGGTGGCGGCGGCGCCGACGGTTTTACTTACATCGACTACCTGGCGGAAATCGCCCGCGCGGCCGAATTGTCCGGCTTCCAGGGCGGTTTGATTCCATCGTTCCCCATGACGGACGAACCGTGGGCCATTTCCGCGCTGCTGGCGCGCGAAACGAGCACTTTCCGCTTCATGATCCCGTTCCAGCCCGGCTTCCTGAACCCCGTGGTGGCCGCGCGCATGACGGCCAGCCTGCAGCGGGCCACGGGCGGGCGCGCGCTGTACAACGTGATCACGGGCGGCGGCGGGCCGGCGCAGCTGTGGTGGGGCGATTCGGCCGGCCACGACGACCGCTACACGCGCACGACGGAATTTCTCGACGTGGTGCGCGGCGTGTGGCGCGGCGGGCCGTTTTCCTACCAGGGCAAGTTTTACCAGGTGGAGGATGCGGGCCTGGCCACGCCGCTGTCGGAGCAGGATTTCCCCGAGATTTACTTCTCCGGCTCGTCCGACGCGGCCTTGGGTTCCGCATCCAAGCATGCCGATTACTACCTGACGTGGCTGGAACCGTTCGAGCAGCTGCGCGAGAAATTCGCCCGCGTGCATGAAAAGACGGCGCTGCTGGGCCGCAAGATCAAGTGCGCCGTGCGCGTCGACATCGTCGCCCGCGCCACGGAAGAAGAGGCGTGGGACGAAGTGCGCAAGGGTTTCGAGGCCGTCGATGCGGCCACCCTGCGCCAGTTCCTCGGTGCCGATGGCGGCGATTCCGTGGGCGCGGCGCGCCAGCGGGGCAACCGCCCGACGACCCTGAGCAGTTACAGGGACTTGATCACGGCGCCGAATATCTGGTCCGGCTTCAACCTGTTGCGGGGCGGCCAGACGCAGGGTATCGTCGGCAGTTACCAGCAAGTGGCCGAACGCCTCGACGAACTGGTGCAGCTGGGCGCCGACGCCTTCATCCTGGCCAGCACGCCGCACCTGGAAGAAGCGTACCGCGTGGGCGAGGAAGTGCTGCCCCTCGTGCGTGGCCACACGGCGGCCCTGCTGCGGGCCGCCTGAGTATCCCCTGTTGCCGCGACAGCAGCGCCACCGCCTGCTGTCGCGCAGGCAGCACGCGGCGGCGCCGCTGCTGCCAAATCAACAGCACTATCACTCCGATAGTCTTCCTTTCAAATCAATCACTTAACGACGATTTTGCTGCGCTGCGGCAGCGGGCATGCCCCTTGCAATACAGGTCATCACCATCTCGCGTTTTGACTTTACTCAAGGATAATCACCCATGCGCCGTTCGACTGCCCCCGCCGCCTTTTCCTCTTTCCCCTTTCACTTGACGCCAGTGCGCCGCGCGCTGCGCTCGGCCTTCGCCATCGGCGGCCTGATGCTCGTCCATGGGATGGCCCATGCCGAAGCGCCCGGTGCAGAGGTCATCGCCGCAGCCGACGCGAACGGCGCCGGCGAGGGCGCCGCGCTGCAATCGGTGACGGTGACGGCGCAAAAACGCGAAGAATCCGCGCAGAAGGTGCCGAGCGCGATCACGGTCCTGGGCGGCAAGGAGCTGCTCGACACGGGCATCGGCCGCTCGGCCAGCGAAATCCTCAATTACGTGCCGAACGCCTCGGCCGGCACGCAGCAGCATGGCCGTCCGCGCTGGTGGATACGCGGCGTCGGTGCGGGCCAGCAGCAGATCGACTTCCCGAATCCCGTCGGCTTTTACCTCGACGACGTCTACATCAGCAATTCCAGCGCCACGGGTTTTCCCTTGTTCGACCTGGACCGGGTGGAAGTGCTGCGCGGCCCGCAAGGCACCCTGTGGGGCAAGAACACGACGGGCGGCGCCATCAACGTGATTTCGCGCAAACCGTCGTTCAAGTCCAGCGGCTACGCCAAGGTCGATTACAGCAGCTACGACACCAAGCTGGCCGAAGGGGCCATCGGCGGCGCGCTGGTCGACGAGGTGCTGGCGGGGCGCTTGTCCTTCCACACGGAGCAGCAGGACAAGGGCCGCTTCCACAACCAGTTTACGGGCGAGCGCGATGGAAAGCTCAAGGACAGCGCCATCCGCGGCCAGCTCAAGGCCCTGATCGGGCGCGACCTGACGGCCAATTTGAACCTGCATTACCGCGACTACACGACCAAGGGCGCCACCACCACCGTGGCCAGCTATGGCGCGAATGGCGTGTATCGCAATGGCTACATCCCCAGCACGAATCCCGATGACGTGAGCACGAATGCGCCGGCCGACAGCGACGTGAAACAGGGCGGCGCGCAGCTGAACCTGGAATACGCGCTGGGCGAGCTGACCCTGACGTCGATCACCGGCTATGAAAATTTCCGCAACGAAGCGACGGGCGACAGCGACAACACGCCGCTGGAAGTGGGCCGCAGCCGCTCGAAGGCCAGCAGCCGGCAAGTGTCGCAGG
This sequence comes from Janthinobacterium sp. SUN120, assembly GCF_030397735.1. Taxonomy (NCBI): domain Bacteria; kingdom Pseudomonadati; phylum Pseudomonadota; class Betaproteobacteria; order Burkholderiales; family Oxalobacteraceae; genus Janthinobacterium; species Janthinobacterium sp. SUN120. The sequence goes on from NZ_JAPUBW010000001.1 coordinate 723,688, forward strand.
AGCTGCGCCTGACGTCGCCGCAAAACGGCACCGTGAGCTGGGTGGCGGGCCTGTTCTACTTCAATGAAAAGATCGATTCCGATTCGGCTGGCGCGCGCCTGCCCAACGGCACCGTGCCGGCGCTGGCGGGCAGCACCCAGCCCGTCGGCTACAACCGCACCGTCTACCAGCACAAGGCGCGCAGCGCGGCCATCTTCGGCAGCACGACCGTCAACTTCAGCGAGCAGTTCCTGTCCACCTTCGGCCTGCGCTGGACGACGGAAACCAAGGACCTCGATTTGCAGCGCGTGCAGGCCGCATCGAACACGGTGACGTTTGGCGATGCATCGAACTGGTGGAACACGGTCAATGGCGGCAATTACGCGGCCGCCTCGGTGGCCAACAACAATTTCACGTCGAACCCGTCGACCACGTGGAATGCGCTGACGTATGACGTGACGCCCGAATACCGCTTCAGCCGCACCCTGCGCGGCTACCTGAAATACGCGCACGGCATCAAGTCGGGCGGCTACAACACGAGCGCCACGGACGTGCGCGCCCTGAACACGGTCAAGCCGGAAACCCTGAACTCGTTCGAGGCGGGCATCAAGTCGGAATGGCTGGACGGACGCCTGAATTTCAACGCCAACGTCTTCCACTATGACTACAAGAACGTGCAGGTGAATATCACGGGCGTGTACAACGGCGACCCCACGCAAAGCGTCAATTACCTGCAAAACGTGCGCAAGGCCCACGTGAATGGCGCGGAATTCGAGCTCGAGGCGCAGCCGACGGACAACCTGCACCTCAACGCCAATATCGGCTTGCTGCGCACGGAATTCGACGATTTCGCCATCCAGAACAATGGCGGCGACCGCTCCGGCAATGAATTCGTGCGCTCGCCCCACGTGACGGCCTTGCTGGCTGCCGACTACCGCTACCCGCTGGGCAATGGCGCGCAGCTGGTGTTCAGCGGCGACGTGCGCTACACGTCGAAGCAGTACTACTATGTCGACCCGCAAAATGCCGCGCGCGACCTGCTGAACCAGGGCGGCTTCGCGCTGGCCAATGCGCGCCTGTCTTATGTGCTCCCGGGCGGCAAGCAGCGCATCACGGCATATGCGAACAACCTGGCCGACAAGGTCTATCGCAACCATACGCTCACCAGCTTCGTGCCGGGCGCCGTGAATGGCGACACCGTCATCATCGGCCAGGGCCGCACGGTGGGGGCGTCGTACACGCTGCAGTTCTGAGCCTGACCGCCTGATGTAAAAAGGCCGGCGATTGCGCCGGCCTTGTCGTTTATGGCGCCAGCTTACGCCGCCGCTTGCAGCAGCGCGTCGAGGCGCCGCTGCGCCTCTTCCAAAGGCCGGCGGTCGATCCACGCCTCGATATCCACGTCGCGATCGAGAAAGCCGTGCTGCAGCTGGAAATCCTTCTGCTGGCGGAACAGCGTCACCTTGTCGTCGGACAGGTCGGGCGCCAGGGTCAGGTGAAAACCGTCGCAGTAGGCTTCGGCCACGGCGTCGGCGCCGGCCCGCGTCTCGCCCTGCAGGATGGCCAGCACGTCTTCCTTGTGGCTGCGGGCCCAGTGCGCGGCGCGCAGGGTTTGCGTCAGGAAGCGCACGACCAGCTCGAAATGCTGTTCCAGCATGGTCTCATGCACGGTGATCGGCCGCGGCGTGCCGTTATTCACGCGGAAGCGCCGGTCGGGCAGGGCGTCGATGTCTATGCCCACTTCCAGCCCCGCCGCGCGGGCCGCCTCGGCCGCCGCCGCGCCTTTTACGTAGACGGCATCGACTTCCCCGCGCAGCAGCGGCGCGATGCCTTGCCACAGTCCCGCGCCGAGATTGGCTTGCGCCGGCGCCTCGCCGCCCACTTCCACCAGATGCACATCGTCGAGCGTGAGGCCGGCCGACGCCAGCACGCCCTTGTAGCCGGCCAGGCTCATGCCGCGCGCGATGCTGCGCCCGCGCCGGTTGTCGCGCAAGTCCTCGGCGCGGAAGACGGGCAGCGCCAGACGCTTGCCCTGCAGCTGCGCGGGCGTCGCGATGCCGGAGCCGGGGCGCACGAGGATGGCTTGCCACTCGTCGATCCAGGTCAGGCCGATCAGCCGCGTGGGCGCCCCTTGCGCGCGCGCGGGCAGGGCCAGCAGGTTACCGCCTTCGCGCACGAGCGTGGACAGGCCATGGTCGTAATGGTGGCGCGCCAGTTCGCCGCCCACTTCCTGCAGGGTCTTTAACGCGATGCCGTCGCGGGCGAATTCCTCGTCCAGCCAGCCCAGTTTGTAGGCCAGGCCCGTGGCCGTGGGCACGGGGCAGCGGGTGAACCAGACGGTATCGACGGCGGGGACAGTTACGGTAGTCATGGGATTCCTTCGTGGTGGTGGAAGCCTGTAACCGTGCAGGAAACGTGCCCGCGCCGCTTGCTGGCTGGCCGACAGCGCGTGCGGACGGTGCTGCTGCCGCGCCAGCAGCCGCTGTTGCGCAGGCAGCAGCCATGCACCATTTTCCCGGCACTGGCGCTGGCACGCGTCTTGCGAAAGTAGAGGCAGGACTGACCCGTATTCCAACCCCAACGAATGGAGCATGACATGACGGACGTGGCACAAGCGGAAGCACAACAAGTACAGGTGCAGGAGTTGACGGCGGCCGAACTGGCCTTCGTGGAGCAGGTGCGCCGCGATGCGCAGATCGCCTTCGACGGCTTGCGCGAGACGGGCAGCCTGACGGCCAACGGCACGGTGGGCTTCGTCGAGCGCACGCCGGGCGGCGACAAGGTGGTGGTGGTCAACGATCCGGGCCCGTTCCGCCGCGGCCAGGCCCTGAAGGCGGCCGTGCTGGCGCTCGATGGCACGGTGCTCGTGGGCGACGCGAACAACGGCGGCGCGCGCTACTTGAAACTGTTCCGCGAGCGGCCCGAGGTCACGTCGATCTCGCACGTGCACTCGCCGTCGCTGGGCGCGTGGGCGCAGACGCACCGCACCCTGCCGATCCGCTACGTGCCCGTGCAGCGCTACCAGCTGGTGCGCGAAATTCCCATCTATATCGACCGCCGCCAGCCGGAAGTCGATTTCATCCTCGGTGAAATCGCCCGCAACACGCATGCGACCGCCATCCTGGAAGCGAATGGCGGCGCCACTGTGTGGGGCAAGCAGGGCTTGCTGAAGCTGGCGGAATTCATCCTGCTGCTGGAAGAGGGCGCGAAGATCCAGATCGCGGCCGAAGCCATCGGCGGATCGCGCGATTTCGGCCCCGGCGTGCTGCTGCAGCAATGGAAGATGAGCAAGCTGATCGACACGGCGCGCGCCTTGTCGCTGCTGCCCGCCACCGACCTGGTGTAACCCTTTCACGAACAGGCCCGCAATGTCATTGAAATTCTTACGTTTGATCTGGCGCAAGGCAGTCGCCGCCGCCGTGGCGGCCAGCCTGCTGGCGCCAGCGATGGCGGCGACCGCCGATCCGCTGCCAGCCGCCGTGCGCATCGCCGTCGTGGCCCGCACGGCGCCGTCCGGCAAGACCGTGTTTGCCGGCTCGGCCGCCCAGGTGGCGTCGACGGGCTGGCTGTCGGCCGAACTGGGTAAGCTGGGCGTGAAGCTGGAATGGGTGCCCGTCACCACCAATTCCGTGGCCACGCAAGTCAACGAAGCGTTTGCCAACCATTCGATCGACCTGGCCCAGTATGGCGACTTGCCGTCGATTATCGCGAATGCATCGGGCTTGCAGACGCGGCTGATCTTGCCCGGCGGCAGCGCCAACAATACCTATCTGGTGGTGCCGAACGGTTCCACGGCGAAATCGATCCAGGATTTGAAGGGCAAGAAGATCGCCCTGCACCGTGGCCGGCCGTGGGAATACCCGTTCGCGCGCTTGCTGGAAGCGAATGGCATGACCTTGCGCGACGTCAAGATCCTCAACCTCAATCCGCAGGCGGGCGCGGCGGCCGTGGCGACGGGCGGCGCGGATGCCTTCTTTACCCTCAGCGATGCCTTCCTGTTGGAAGATAAAAAGGTGGGCAAGATCATCTGGGCCAGCAAGGCGCCGCCGCAGGATTGGAAGATGCGCGCCGAGCTGTGGGCCGACAGCGGCTTCCTGCAACGCTGGCCACAGCTGGCCCAGCTGGTGGTGACGGCCTATGTGCGCGAACACCACCGGGCCGCCGGCGCCGGTGGCGAAGACGAATACGTGCGCACCGAGGCGGCCGCGGGCCAGGTGGAAAGCGTGGTGCGGCGCGAACTGGCGGGCGACCACACGCCGTGGCAGGCGCGCTGGTCGCCCCTGTTTACGGCCAGCCTGCGCCAGCATTACGTGGGCGAGGCGGCGTACGCGAAGAGCGCGGGCCTGATCGGGCGGCCGCTGCAAGTCGACAGCCTGTTCGCGCCCCAGTTTGTCAACGCGGCGCTGGCGCAGCTGAAACTGCAAACGTACTGGGCACCATGACTTCCATCGCCCGCGCCATCGCCTTGCCGCGCCCCCCCGCGCCAGCGCGCGCAACCTCGGTCCCCTTGCTGCAGCGCTTTATCCGTTCACCCTGGTCCGTGTGGGCGTCGCCGCTGGCCTTGCTGCTGCTGTGGACGGCCGCCACCACCTTCGAGTGGATGCCTGCGCACATCTTGATGTCGCCATGGCAAGTGCTGCTGACGGCGCGCGACCTGGCCGAAAGCGGCGAACTGGGCCAGCACCTGGGCATCAGCCTGTTCCGCCTGCTGGCCGGCTTTGGCCTGGGCGCCAGCTGCGGCCTGGCCTTTGGCGTCGTGCTGGGGCTGTCCCCTGGCTTGCGCGCTTATGTCGACCCCACCTTCAATGTCTTGCGCCAGTTGCCGACCGTCGCCTTGATCCCGCTGTTCATCTTGCTGTTCGGCATAGGCGAGAGTTTCAAGGTGTTTATCGTTGCCAAGGCCAGTTTCTTCATCGTCGCGCTGGCCGTGCATGACGCCATCCGCAACCTGTCGCAGCGCTACTTTGAGGTAGCGCAAGTGTATTGCTTTTCGCGCTGGCAGCGCATCCGCCTGATCGTCTTGCCGGCCATCGTGCCGGCCGCGCTGACGGGCATGCGCATCGCCCTGTCGCGCTCGTGGATGGTGCTGGTGGGTGCGGAATTGCTGGCCGCGGACAGCGGCTTGGGCCAGATGATGGAAATGGGCCGGCAAATGTTCCGCCTCGACGTGGTGATGGTGGGCGTGGTGCTGACGGGCGTGATCGGCTTTGGCCTGGACCGGGCCTGCCATGCGCTGGAAGCACGGCTGATGCGCTGGAAACGTAGTGGCGATGGTAAGGGAGGCGCCACATGAAACAACGTTTGATCCAGATCATCAAGGGCGCGCTGTTGCCGCTGGCCTTGCTGGGCGCCTGGCAATGGGCGTCCGGCCAGGGCGCGGCGGCAGCCTATATCTTTGTCTCCCTGGGCGACCTGGCGCACAGCTTGCGCGACTTGCTCGTCACGGGCGAGCTGTGGGTGCACCTGCGCGCCAGCCTGGGCCGTACCCTGGCCGGCTTGCTGCTGGGCGGCAGCGCCGGCATCGTCACGGGCGCGCTGATGGCGCAGTCGCCGCTGGCGGACCGATTGATCGGCTCCCTGTTTCACAGCATCCGGCAAGTACCGTTGCTGGGCCTGATTCCCTTGCTGGGCTTATGGGTGGGCAATGGCGACGGCGCCAAGCTGCTGGTGATCGCCATCGCCGCCTTCTATCCCACCGTGCTCAACACCTATGCGGGCATGCGCCAGGTGGAAGGGCGCTTGCGCGAAGTGGGACAGGTGCTGACCCTGACGCGCTGGCAGACCTTGCGCCAGATCCTGCTGCCGGGCGCCATGCCGGCCATCGTCACGGGTGTCACGCATGCGCTGGCGTTCGCCTGGCTCGCGTGCCTGGGCGGCGAACTGCTGTTTTCAGCCGGTCCCGGCATGGGTTCATTGCTGCTCAATGGCGAAGTGTCGGGCCGCATGGATGTCGTCTTGCTGGCCGTGCTCGTGATCGCCTTGCTGGCGCAAGCGATGAACGTGGCGTTTGCGCGTCTCGCGCGCCTGCTGGTGAAGGGGCGCAGCAGTGAGTAAATCCCTGCCATTCCAACCGGACGCGGCCGTCAGCGCCCGCGAAGGGGAGTTGCGCGCCTTCTTGCTGCGCTTTATCGGCTTGACCCTGCTGTCTGGCGTGACCATCGGCATGAACAAGGTACTGGCCACCTTGCTGGGGCTGCATTTGCACGTGAGCAACTTCCAGCTGGCCGCGATCAGCAGCGCGGAAACCCTGGCCATGGCGCTGGGCACCATTCCTGCCGGCTACATCTTGTCACGCGGCAATCCGAAGCATCTGTACGCGGGTGTCAGCCTGAGCCTGGCGCTGGCCTTTTGCGTGCTGCCGTGGTTGCCCGGCTGGCAATGGGTGGCCCTGCTGATGTTTTTGGTGGGCTTGTGCATTTCGCTGCGCATCGTGGCCATGAGCACCGTGTTTCTCGTGCGCTTGCCGGAACTGGGGCAGGGCAAGGCGGGCTGGTACAAGGGGACGTTGATACTCGGCATGCAGTTCCTGGGCCCCCTGTGCGGCAATTACCTGATCGCGCAGCTGGGGCTGAAGGCGGGCTTTTTGATCTCGGCCCTGATGTTCGCCATCCTGGCCGTGCTGGGCTGGCAAGTGTTGCCTGACAATACGGCGCCGCGCAAGCAGGCCGGTCACTCCACGCTGCCGGGCGCGGCCAGCCTGCGCGAACTGCTGCGCCTGCCCATCGTGCGCGTCACTTATCTGTTTGAAATCCTCGCCAGCTTCACGGCGTCCAGCGTGGGCGTGTTTTCCATCTTGCTGGCCATCCGCGTGCTGCACTGGCCTGCGCACCACTCCGTCTGGCTGATGGCTGTGCAGGGACTCAGCTGTGTACTCGTGCTGCTGTTCCTGGGCCGTTTCGTGCTGGCCAGCCGCTACCACGAGCAATTGTATGGCGGCGCCCACCTGGCCATCATGGCGGCCTTGCTGATCCTGGGCCTGTGGCCTTCCAGCATCGCCTACCTGGCCGCCTCCGTGCTGCTGGGACTGGGCCTGGGCGTGAATAACCTCGTCAATACAGACAATATCGCCCGCGCCCCCGTCGACAAGGCCCGCGTTTCCGCCCACTTGACCCTGTTCGGCATGGTGGGCGGCACGGCCGGCGCGCTGGCGGCGGGCCGCCTGGCCGACTTGACGGGCTTGCGCAATGTGTTCCTGATCTGGCTATTTCCCTGGCTGGCCGCCTGGCTGGTTTTTCACGGCAGCCGCTGGCTGCGCCGGTCGCCGCCCGCCGCCATTCCTTCCCTCGCCCCCACCGCAAAGAGTGCGCCATGAATGATGTTGTTTCCCCATCGACCTTGTCGCCGCAACAGCAGCACCTGAGCGGCGGCTTGCAAGTGCAGCACGTGAGCAAGTCGTTTTCCCTGAAAGGCGCGCCGCTGCCCGTGCTCGACGATATTTCGCTGACCATCGCGCCGGGCGAATTCGTCGCCATCGTGGGCGCCTCAGGTTGCGGTAAATCAACCCTGCTGCGCCTCTTGGCAGGCCTGGACACGGATTACACGGGTTTGCTGCTGCACGATGGCGCGCCCATCCGTGGCACGGATCTGCGCCGGGGCCTCGTGTTCCAGGATCACCGCCTGTTCCCCTGGCTGACGGTGCAGCAAAACGTGGCCGTTGCTTTCAGCAATACCAAGGTGCCGCTGGCCGAGCGCGAAGCCCGCGTGGCGGCGGAAATCAGCCGCGTGGGCCTCGATGGCTATGCGGATGCCTATCCGCATCAATTGTCGGGCGGCATGTCGCAGCGGGCGGCGATTGCCCGCGCCCTCGTGGGACGGCCCGACGTGCTGCTGCTGGACGAACCGCTGGGCGCGCTCGACGCGCTGACCCGCTTGCGCCTGCAGCAGGAGCTGCGCCGCCTGTGGCAAGACGAGGGCATCACCATGGTGATGGTCACGCATGACATCGATGAAGCCGTCTACCTGGCCGACCGCATCGTCGTGCTCGATGCGCGTCCCGGCAAGGTGCGGCGGGTGCAGGACGTGCCGCTGGCCCACCCGCGCCAGCGCGGCTCGGCCGGCTTTGTCGCCATCCGCGATGGCTTGCATGCGGATTTCAGCGACCTCGACGAATCGCACGCGCCCGTGGCGCGGGAAGAACACCCCAGCAGCTCGTGGGATGGCAATGAATGGGCGCGCAGGATGGCGCTGTAGTTTTTTTGATATCCATCAACCTGGAGATACAAGATGAGCAATAGCAACGCACTCGACACCCTGTGGTACACGCGCTGCCCCGTCCCGACGGGCCTGGGGATAGCCCTGCAGCAAGGCTGGCTGGAAGAAGCCTTGCGCGCCGACGGCACCAGCTTGCGCTCCTTGCGCGAATCGGACCAGGAAGCCGTGCGCGAATCGCATTTCGACCATACCCTGCAGAACTCCGTGCGTCACGGCGGCAATATCCCGGCCCTGTGGGCGCGCGCGGCGGGACGCGAGACGCGTGTGATCGGCCTGTCGTGGTCGGACGAGACGCAGCTGATATTGACCTTGCCCGGCAGCGGCATCCAGACGGTGCGCGACTTGAAGGGCCGGCGCTTCGGCTTGCCATTGTGGAGCAAGGCGCAGATCGACTTTGCGCGCGCGCAAGCCTTGCGGGGGCTGGAAAATGCGCTGAGCCTGGAAGGGCTGGCCGTGGCAGACGTGGAACTGGTCGATTATGTGGTCAATACGGGCCAGAGCGAGGCGGCGCCGGAAAAGGGTGCGGCGACGAATCTGTTCAGCGGCGCCCGGCGCGGCGGGCAAAGCCCGGAATTGCTGGGCCTCTTGCGGGGCGAGGTGGACGCCATCTTCCTGAAAGGCGCGTCGGCCGCCCAGCTGGCGCAGCAGTTCGGCTTGCATACGGTGATCGACACGGGCATCCACCCGGAACCCTTGATCCGCGCCAACAACGGCACGCCGCGCACCCTGAGCGTGGATGCGCACTTGCTGGACAACCATTTTGCTTCCGCCGTCACCCTGGTCGACCAGGTGCTGCGGGCCGAAGCGTGGGCGCGCGGCCATGCGGACGAGACGCGCCGTTTCCTCGCGCGCGAATCGAATGCCAGCGAGCACTGGGTGCAGGTGGCCTACGGCAAGGATGCGCATCTGCGCCTGGACACGGACCTGGCGGAAACGTCGATCGCGGGCTTGCAGGATTTCAGCGATTTCCTGTTCCGCTGGAACTTCCTGCCCAGCAAGGTCGACGTACGCGCGTGGATCGACCCCCGTCCTTTCGAAGCGGCGCTGGCGCTCGCGCGCCGGGCGGCTTGAGCGGGAAGTACGTCGACAGTGGCCATGCTTGATGATGAGGAGAATGCGATGCGGCGACGCACGGTGATGGGCGGGCTGGCGCTGCTGCCCCTGGCGGGACAGGCAGTGTCGGCAGCGAAAGGAGCGGGGGCGCCGCCGGCGGCCCTGCGCATCGCCTCGACGGGTTTTGCAGAGAATGGCAAGGCGGAACTGGGCGGCATCGCCTACCGGGTGCAGCAGGAAGGCTGGCTGGCGCGCGAACTGAAGCAGCGGGGCGTGCGGCTGGAATGGCTGCCCGTCACGGGCGACACGGGCGCGACGATGAATGAAGCGTTCGCCAGCGGACGCATCGACATGGCCGCGTATGGCGACTTGCCGTCCGTCATACTCAACGCGGGCGGCGTGCGCACGCAGGTGATCGTGCCGGCGGGGCGGGGCACGGACCAGTTCCTGCTGGTGCCCACCGGTTCGCGCGCCACGTCGCTGGCCGAGCTGAAAGGCAAGCGCATCAGCGTGCACCGGGGCCGGCCGTGGGAACTGGGCTTGCGCCAGCTGATCGCCGACCAGCGCATGTCGCCCACGGATTTTCGCCTGATTAATATGGACCTCAAACCGGGCACGGCCGCGCTGGCCACGGGCGCCGTCGACGCCTTGTTCATGATCAATGGCTATCCGCTGGAAGACAAGGGCATCGGCCGCATCATCTGGTCCAGCAAGGGCTTACCCGAGCGTAAAATGCGGGCGGAACTGTGGGCGCGGCGTGATTTTACGCAAGCCCATCCCGACATCGCGGAACTCGTGGCCACGGCCTGGCTGCGGGCCCAGCACTGGGCGGCGCTCGACGGCAACCGCGAAGCCGTCATCAAGGATGGCACGCGCAACGGCACGCCCGACAGCGTGGTGCGGCGCAGCTACGACGATCCGGGCTTGCAGTGGAAGGAGCGCTGGTCGCCCCTGTACGACGATGCCGTGTACCGCCATTACCGCCGGGTGCTGGCGTTTGCGCAGGAACAAAAGCTGATCCGGCAACCGTTGACGGCGGAAGAATTGCTGGAACCGCGTTTCGTCGCGGCCGGCTTGAAAAAGCTGGGACTGGCCAATTACTGGGAGCCGGCCAAGGTGTAGCGTCAGCGCGGGACGTGGCTCAATGGGGCAGGCATACGCGTCCCGCCACGTTGATCACGTCGTCGCCCGCATGCGCGCGCAGTTGCAGCAGCATCAGGGCCACGCCCAGCATCAGCGCGGCTGCGCAGAGTTTCTTGTGCATCGTCTTTTCCGTTTTTATGCTCGATGGAGCTTGGTTGCCATATTTACAGCCATATTATTGCCGAAATTCACCGTGCGGGCTGAGCTTGTGCCAGGCGTGCTTTACAATTATGCATCTTGCGCATCCGCGCCATCTGAATGCTATGCATAGTATGTGAAGGGAATGACAAGCCTGTGACTTCCAAGCCGATCAAGATCGCCGCCACCGTTGTCGTGGCACTCGCCGCTGGGGCCGGCATTTATACGTACACCCGTCCCGCCGCCACCGCCATGCCGGGCGCTCCCGCCGCGGGCAATCCGGCCGCCGCACCCCAATCGACCGTCGACACGGCCGCCGTGGCCGCCCAATTCCGCGACTTGCTGGGCAATTTCCGCAAGATTATCGTGTTGCTGGCCGACGAGCAAAGTCTGCCCGAAGGCGCGCGCGACGAAGCCCGCAAAGTGGGGCAGGCGCTGTTCCATGAAAACCAGGAGCGCATCGCCAGGCTCGATCTTGTGCTGGATCAATTGACTGCGCCCACCAATCCGGGCCGTTTCGAGGCGCTCGACAGTTTATTGACCTATATCGAATCCGATCCCGGCCTGTACGATGCGGACCGCCTGGCATTCCGCGAACTGCTGCAAAGCATGCTGGCCGACGTGGCCAAGGATTCGTCCTTGCCGGCGATCAAGCTGCACAAGCGCATTTCGGAAGACCTCGACGCGCTGGGCGAGATCGAGCGCAATTACGAGAAGGAAATCCGGCAAATCTTCGGCAACCTGGGCCAGCGCGCCATCGAACTCAAGCGTGAACGGTGGGACGATTACGTGGCGCAGCTGAAAAAACTCTACAGCCGCGAACAGATTCTCAAGGAAAACGGCATCGTCGTGCCGTACGCAACACCGCCGGCTGGCTCCGTGCTCGAAACCAAGCCCGCACCCAAGAAGGACGAAGCGGAAATCTTCGGCCTCGGCTTGCCGAAGAAAACCATCGTGCTGACCTTCGACGACGGCCCGCACCGCCGCTACACGGAAGAAATCAGCGCCATCTTGAAACAGTATGGCGTGCCGGCCGTGTTCTTCAACGTGGGCCGCAACCTCGGATCGCTCGACGCGGAAGGCCACGCCAAGCTGGGCGCGGGCGCGGAAGTGAGCCGCAAGCTGATGAAAGAGGGCTATGCCGTGGGCAACCACAGTTTCAGCCACGCACAATTGTCGAAACAGACGGGCGACAAGCTGAAGGGCGAAATCCTCGGCACCGATACGCTGTTGAAGGCCATCAGTCCCGAGCGGGCCGCGCTGTTCCGCTTTCCGTATGGCGCGCGCAACAGCGAAGGCATGGCCGCGCTGGCCGATGCGCACTTGAAATCCGTGATGTGGAATATCGATTCGCTGGACTGGGCCGACCCCGTGCCCAGCTCGATCACCAATCGCGTGCTGGCGTCCGTCGACAAGGCGGGGCGGGGCATCGTCCTGTTCCACGACATCCATGAGCGCACGGTGAAAGCCTTGCCGGCCGTGCTCGACAAGCTGATCGCCGAAGGCTATCAATTCGCGGGCTGGGATGGCACGGGCTTCCAGGTCGCGAAAAGCACGGCCCCGGCGCCGGAAAAGGTGCCCGTCACCACCGGTTACGCCAATTCCTGGGCCGTGGTGATCGGTATCGACGACTACGCCAAGTGGCCGAAACTGCAATATGCGGTGCGCGATGCGCAAGGCATCCGCGAAACGCTGATCGAGAAATTCGCGTTCGCGCCTGAGCGCGTCGTGACCCTGAAAAATGGCGAAGCGACGCGCAACAACATCCTGGCCGCCTTCCACGACAAGCTGGCGCATGGCGGCGTGCAAAAGAATGACCGCATCTTCGTCTTCTTCGCCGGCCACGGCGCCACGCGCAAGCTCAGTTCCGGACGCGACCTCGGCTACATCGTGCCCGTCGATTCCGATCCGGCGCAATTCGCCACGGATGCGATTCCGATGACGGAAATCCAGAATATCGCGGAATCGCTGACGGCCAAGCACGCGTTCTTCGTCATGGATGCGTGCTACAGCGGCCTGGGCCTGACGCGCGGCGCCGGTTCCAGCTCGTTCCTGCGCGACAACGCCAAGCGCATCGGCCGGCAAATGCTGACGGCGGGCGGCGGCGACCAGCTGGTGGCCGACGGCGGACCGAACGGCCACTCCGTGTTCACGTGGACCTTGCTGCAAGGCTTGGCGGGCAAGGGCGACTTGAACGGCGACGGCCTCATTACGGCCACGGAACTGGCGGCCTATGTGGCGCCGGCCGTGTCCAGCGTCTCGAACCAGACGCCCGCATTCGGCAGCCTGCCTGGCTCGGAAGGGGGCGATTTCGTCTTTGAATTGCCGGGCGAGACGGAATTCCTCAGCCCGAACACGACGCAGCTGTCGACGGAAGCCATTGCCCTGAACAGCAAGCTGGACGCCAAACCGGCAGCGGCCAGCGTCACGGTGAAGGATTTGCAGGGCGGCGAACAGAAGATCGTCACGCCTGGCGCCGTGCCGTCGTCCACGCGCCAGCTGGCGCAGCGGGCCAACGACCGGGGCTTGCAGCTGTACAAGGAGAAACAGTATGCGGCGGCGGAAGCGCAATTTACGGAAGCGCTGAAATTGCGCCCCGACTTTGCGCTGGCGGCGAACAACCTGGGCTTTGTCTTCTACAAGCAGGAAAAATACCGCGAAGCGGCCCGCTGGTTTGAAAACACGGTCAAGATGGACCCGTCGCGCGCCATTGCCTACCTGAACCTGGGCGACGCGTATGCCAAGGCCGGCGATGCCGCCAAGGCGAAAGCGGCCTATAAAACCTATCTGGAACTGGCGCCGACGGCTTCGACGGCGCCGGCCGTGCGGCAAAAGATGGAGAAGCTGTAAGCGTGTCCGACAGCGTGCCCATCGTCCACGTATTTGCCTGCAACGGGCGCTTTCCCAGCTGGGAAGCGCTGCAGGCTTATCTGTCGCCCACGTACACGGAAGACGGCGATGCCGTACCGTCGCCATTCTTCCTGGAAACGGGCCTCACGTCCTATGAGCCGGCCTGTTTCGAGAGCGCCATGCTGGCGTCGGCCGCGCCGCTGGCGCAGCTGCTCGATGGCGCGTCGTATGGCGACAGCTGGCTGGCGCAGGCATGCGCGGATGCGCAGGCGCAGGGCGTGCTGGCCGATGCCAGCGTGTGCGTGTTTGCGCCGAATCAGCTGGCGCACCCGCAGCACAGCTCGCTGCATTACGTGGGCAGTTACCGTTACTGCGTGGAAGACTGAGCGCCATCCCCCCGTTCCTCATGCAATAGCTTGTTGACGCTGGCCAGCAGGCTGGTGCCCGAGGTGGTGATGAAGCGTGCGCCGGCCGCTTCCGCTTCCGTGCCGTAGCTGGCGATCGTATCTTTGCTGCAATACACGATGATGGGCAGTCCAGGCTGGGCTTGCTGCACTTCGCGCACCGTGCGTATGCCCGCATCCTTGATGCGCCGGCGGTTTTCCACCCGCGCCATGTCCGTGATGAGCAGCGCATAGGGCTTTTGTTGCAACATGGCCAGCGCTTGCCGCGTCGAGACCGCCTGGTCCACCTTGATGTTTTCCCGTTCCAGCTGTTCCACCAGCAAGGTATTGTTGCGCGGATGGTCGTCCAGCCACAGCACCAGGCTGGCGGGTTTTTTCTCCGCCGGCATGCCGGCCAGGGCCGTGACGGCCGCGCCCTCGCACGGCGGATGGGCCAGCAACAGCTGCGTCACGGCTTCCTGCATGTCCTCCAGCGATTTTTGCTGCAAACGGCTCAGTTCCGCCACTTCGATTTCCTTGCCGCTTTGCAGGCGCACGGATTCGTTCTTGACCATGCTGTCAGCGCGCTTGATCATGATCGACAGGTAAATACGCGTGAGCAGGTAGCCGATCAGAAAACCATGCACGGAAAAGAACAGCATGATGCCGCCCACGACGGCCATGGCTGTGGGCGTGTCCGTGTCCAGGCTCGGCGCGATGAAGGCGGCCATGTTGCGCGCGCTGCCGGGCAGGCTTTTGAGCTCGATCAAGCCCACGCCGACGATGATTTTCGTCAGCCAGTCCGACACTTCCACCAGATTCGAATTGATTTCCATGGGCGTGGGCGTGCCCAGGAACAGGGTATTGCTGGCGTTGCCCGTCGCCGCATCGGCCCCGGCGGCCGGCGGCTCGTCCGTGGCGCGGTCCTTGCCATTGCTGCGCTCGTCGTGCGGCGCCATGTTGACGGTGCCCGAGGGCAGGGTGCGCGGTATGCCGAACAGGAATCCCAGCAGCATGCCGCTGACGCAAAATCCCAGGCTCCACAGCAGGGCCGGCACGGCATGGTAGTAGGGCGGCAACAGGGCGCCCGCCAGCACGGCCAGCAGCCCCGCCAGCAGGATGAACAGCAGGATATACGGCAGCACGTCGCGCTTGCGCACGTCGGAAGGGGGACTGCCTGCCTTGCCGGTGCTGTCGTTCAGGTTCACGCTCGCTCCTTGAAAAGGCTGAATCCAGGCGCCCATCCGCCGCGTATATAGCCAGCAGGAGCCCGTACTGACATCATAAAAAGGGGAGACGCGATGCTATTGAGAAAACGCAAACTGGTGGCAGCTTGTGCACTGGCATTGTTGGGCATGGGGCGCCAAGTGGCGGCGCAAGTTCCGGCCGACGGGGCTACAGGGGCCGACGCATCGCGCACCGTGCGCGTGACGGGCCACTATGACAACGCCGTCGGCACGTCGGACGCGGCCAGCCAGGGCGTCATCACCAATGAACTGATCGTCAACCGGCCCGCCTTGCGCACGGGCGAGTTGCTGGAATTCGTGCCGGGACTGATCGTCACCCAGCACAGCGGCGACGGCAAGGCCAACCAGTATTTCCTGCGCGGCTTTAACCTCGACCATGGCACGGATTTTGCCACCTATGTCGACGGCATGCCCGTCAACATGCGCACGCATGCGCATGGGCAAGGCTATTCCGACCTCAATTTCCTCATTCCCGAACTGGTGCAGCGCATCGATTACAAGAAGGGGCCGTATTTCGCCGGCGAAGGCGATTTTTCCTCGGCAGGCAGCGCCCGCATCCGCCTGGCCGACAAATTGCCGCAAGGCCAGGCCAGCGTGTCCGTCGGCCAGCACGGCTATGTGCGCGGCGTCGTGGCCGATTCGGCCGCTGCCGGGCCTGGCACCTTGCTGTACGGCCTGGAAGTGAACCGCAACAACGGTCCCTGGGACGTGCCGGAAAACGTGCGCAAATACAGCGGCGTGCTGCGCTACAGCCAGGGCACGCCGGACGACGGCTTCAGCGTGACGGGCATGGCGTATCGCAACAGCTGGAATGCCACGGACCAGGTGCCGCTGCGCGCCGTGGCATCGGGCCAGATCGGCCGTTTCGGCTCGCTGGCGCCCAGCGACGGCGGCGACACGTCGCGCTACAGCCTGTCGTACGCCATGCGCAAGCGCACGGAGAAGGGGCTGTTCGAACTGGATGCCTACCTGATCCGCTCGCAACTGGAGCTGAACAGCGATTTCACCTATTTCCTCGCCAACCCGGTCGCCGGCGACCAGTTCCAGCAAAGCGAGCGGCGCACGGTGGCGGGCGTGAACGCGGCCGAAAGCTGGAGCACGGAGTTGGCGGGACTGCCCATGCGCAACAAGGTCGGCGTGCAGGCGCGCTACGACCGCTTGTCGCCCGTGGGCCTGTACAACACGGTGGAACGGGTGCGGCAGAGCACGGTGCGCGAAGACAGGGTGCGCGAGGCCAGCGTCGGCCTGTACGGCGAAAACACCGTGCAATGGCTGCCGTGGCTGCGTTCGGTGGCGGGCTTGCGCTACGACGCCTACCGTTTCAATGTGGCCAGCAGCATAGCCGGCAACAGCGGCACGGCGAACGACCACGTGGTGTCGCCCAAGCTGTCCCTGATTCTTGGTCCGTGGAGCAAGACGGAATTTTTCGTGAACTACGGCAAGGGTTTTCATAGCAACGATGCACGGGGCACGACGCAGACGCGCCTGCCTGACGGGCAAGCTGCCACACCCGTGACGCCCCTGGTGCCGACGAAAGGCGTGGAACTGGGTGCGCGCACGGAATGGCTGCCCGGCCTGCAAAGTTCGCTGGCCCTGTGGCGCCTCGATATCGCATCGGAACTGCTGTTCGTCGGCGACGCGGGCGAGACGGAAGCGAGCCGCGCCAGCCGCCGCCACGGCATCGAATGGAACAACCATTACATCGCCGCGCCGTGGCTGCTGTTCGACCTGGACCTGGCCGCCTCGCGCTCGCGCTATACGCAAAATGATCCGGCGGGCAACCATATCCCCGGCGCCATCGACAAGGTGGCTTCGTTCGGCGTGACGGTGACGGACCAGGGCCCGTGGTCGGGCGCTTTTCAATTGCGCTATTTCGGCCCCCGTCCCTTGATCGAGGACAATAGCGTGCGCTCCGCGTCGACTACACTGGCGTATGCGCGCCTGGCGTATCAGCTCAACCGCAAGACGCGGCTGTCGCTCGACGTGTTCAACCTGTTTGACAAGCGCGCCAGCGATATCGATTATTACTATGCGTCGCGCCTGCCTGGCGAGGCGGCGGACGGGGTGAACGACCGGCATTTCCATCCGGTCGAACCCCGTTCCGTACGCCTGACCTTGTCATATGCGTTCTGATAACGGTAGACTGGGGCATGACAGATCATTTAGTAAATACCAGTAAATTTCTTTCCCTCATATTGCGCCACGCCCCCGAAAAAATCGGCCTCGCGCTCGATACCAACGGCTGGGCCGACATCGGCCAGCTGCTGGCGCTATCGGCCCGGCATGGCCGCCGCCTTTCCCGTGAACAATTGGATGACGTGGTGGCGCGCGACAGCAAGACGCGCTACGCCATCAGTGCCGACGGCTTGCGCATCCGCGCCAACCAGGGCCATTCCCTGGCTGCCGTCGATATCGCTCTGCCGCCCGCCACGCCGCCTGCCATGCTGTACCACGGCACGGCCAACCGCTTTGTCGAGGCGATTCGTGCCGGCGGTTTGCTGCCGGGATCGCGCAACCACGTGCACCTGTCGTCCAGCCGCGAAACGGCCGTGGCCGTGGGCGCGCGCCACGGCAAGCCCGTCGTGCTGACGGTGGACGCGGCCGTCATGCAGGCGCAGGGCCACGTGTTCTACGTGTCGGCCAATGGCGTGTGGCTGACGCAGGCCGTGCCGCAAGCCTTCATCGGTTTTCCCTGACGAGGGAGTGCGGGATTCAGATAGCGAGCTTGCGTGCCGCCATCCACTGGACGATGGCCGGGTCGCGGTGCGAAAAGAAGCTGCTGCTGCCCGTTTCCAGGGGGGCGATGGCGGCCATGTCCGCTTCGTCCAGGTCGAAATCGTCAATTTCCAGGTTTTCCGCCATGCGCTCGCGGCGCACGGTCTTGGCCAGCACGGCGATGCCGCGGTGCGTCAGCCAGCGCAGGACCACCTGGCCGACGGACTTGCCGTGCTTGGCGGCGATGCCCAGCAGCAACTCATTGTGGAACAGGTTGTTGCGGCCCTCGGCGAACGGCGCCCACGCTTGCGGCTGCACGCCGTGCTCGAGCATGAAGGCCACGCTGTCCGCCTGCTGGTGGAAGGGGTTGATCTCGATCTGGTTGACGGCGGGCGCGATATCGTTGAAGGCGATGAGGTCCATCAAGCGGTCCACATGAAAATTGCTCACGCCGATGGCGCGCAGCTTGCCGCTGCGATATGCATCCTGCATGGCGCGCCAGGAACCGTGCACGTCGCCGAACGGCTGGTGGATCAGGAACAAGTCCAGGTAATCGAGCTGCAGGCGCTGCAGCGACTGCTCGATGGCTAGTGCCGTGCGCTCGTAGCCCGTGTCCTGCACCCACAGCTTGCTGGTGACGAACAGTTCCTCGCGCGCGACGCCGCTGCGGGCGATGCCCTGGCCGACGGCCGCTTCGTTCAGGTAGGAAGCGGCCGTGTCGATCAGGCGGTAGCCGGCGGCGATGGCGTCGATGACGCTGCGCTCGCATTCGGCGGGGTCGGGAATCTGGAAGACGCCGTAGCCGGCGACGGGCATGGTGATGCCGTTATTCAGGGTGACGCGGTTCATCGCAAGCTCCTTCAGTCATTAACAGGAGCTACTGTACGGCGTCTGCCACCTATTGATAAGCCGTTGGAATCGGCATGCTCTTATTAGCTGTGCTAATGAATGAGGGCTTTGGCTTTGGCTTGCCCCTGGCGCTTGCGGCGCCAGATCAGCACGCCCGATACGCTCAAGCCTGCCACCAGCAAGCCCATGGCGCAGATGAACATCTTAAAGGGCCAGCCCCACATCGAGGCCATGTGCAGGGCGCTGATCCAGCTGCGGATGGTGTCGCCGCTGGCCGCGCCCGTGGGCAGCCACGCGGCCAGTTGCCGGCCGCTGGCCGCGTCGAAGAAGACGGTGGTGAGGCCCTTGTGGGCGCGCACGTCGCGGCTGCTGCGCACGTTGTAGCTGTACACGCCCAGCGCGCGTTCGTAGGACAGCGCGTTTTCCTCGACGATGGCGAACGCGTGCCGCTGTGCCAGCGCGTGCATCAACAGGCGCCCCTGCGCGCGCGCAGCGGGCCAGTCCAGCTGCGGGCCCGGCGACGGCGTGTGCCGCGCCACCGCTTCCTCGGCCCCCTGGTGCGGGAACAGCGGCTGCATCACGGCCGCATACACGCCGTACAGATTGAAGGCGACGCCGCTCCAGGCAAACACCAGCAGCATGGCCCACAGCCACAGGCCGCCCGCGCGGTGCAGGTCGAACACCAGTTTATAGCTGCCGCCATGGCGGCGCAGCAGCCAGGACGGGCGCCAGCGCCGCAGCCACGGCTTGCTGCCCGGCGAGCGTTTTTTCAGGCGCGCGGGGAAGGTCAGGGCGGCGCCGATGAAGCAATCGACCGTCCACACGATGGCGACCAGGCCGAAGATGAACAAGCCCGTGTCGCCCAGCGCCAGCGCGTAATGCAGGCGCTCGATGAAGGGCAGCAGGTTGATGGCGCCCTGGCTTATCTCGCCCCAGCGACGCTGGCCCAGCACGGCGCCCGTGTAGGGATCGACAAACACTTCGTCGCTGGCCAGCGGCGCGTCGCCAGGCGGGCGCAGGTAGAACACCATGCTGCGGCCGGGCGGCGCGGACAGCGGCGCGTACGTGACGCTCGCCTGGGGAAAGCGCGCGGCAATGGACTCGCGCAGCAGCAGGGCGTCGAGCGGCGCCGCGTCCGGCGTTGGCGGCGCTGCGCGGAAGACGGCGGGCAGCATGGCCGCCTCCAGTTCATCCTTCCATGCGAGCGCGCTGCCCGTGACGCCCGCCACGATGAGGAAGCCGGCCATCAGCAGGCCGGCGTAGCGGTGCAGCGCCGCCAGTGCGGGGCGCATGTGCAGCGATGGCATCAGAACCTGTACATCGCGCTGACGTTGGCCGTGCGTTCGGCATTGCGGTAGCACAGGCCCGGCAGGTAGCCGCAGTCATACAGGGTCTGCTTGTCGAGCACATTGTTGACGTTGAGGGAAAACTGCCACGGCCCGCGCGACACGCCCAGCGCCGCATCCCACTGCGTCAGGCCGCCATTGCGGATGTTCAGGTTGTCGCCGTCGGAGTTCGAGCGCATGGCGCCGAGAAAGCGCATGCCCAGCGCCGCATACGCGGGCAAGGCCGTGCCCAGGTCGAACGCCTGGCGCGCCCAGGCCGAGGCGCTGTGGCGCGGCGCGCCCGACTGCTGCAAGCCCAGGTCGCCGTTATTGCTCTTCCTGACCTCCGTATCGAGGTAGGTGTATTGCGCGATCAGGCTCAGACGGCTGGCGAACTCCGTGCGCGCTTCCAGTTCCAGGCCGCGCGAGCCCACTTGCCCCGTCTGCAGCAGGCTGCCCGGGTTGCCGATGTCGGAGGTGGTGACGTTGTCGCGCACCAGGTCGAAGACGGCGGCCGTGTAGCTGGCGCGCTGGCCCACGGGTTCATAGCGCACGCCAGCCTCGAATTGCTTGCCGCGCGACGGCTTCAGGGCGTCGCCGTTGGCCGTGACGCCCAGTTCGGGCGAGAACGAGGTGGCGTAGCTGACATATGGCGCCCAGCCGCCATCGAACAGGTAGACGGCGCCCACGCGGCCCGTGGTGGCCGACGGCGACTGGTGGTAGTCCGCTTTCACGCTGCCGGCATGGAGGTCGGTGACGTCGCGCGATTGCGTCGCCTTGTCGCGGCGCAGGCCCGCCGTCACGACCCAGCGGTCCCATTTGATTTGATCCTGCGCATACAGGCCCAGCTGGCGCGACGGGGCGTCCGCGCGGGTCGGCGACTTGGCCGGGACCAGGGGCTGCTTGCCATACACGGGCTGGTACAGGTCGATCGGCTCGATAAAGCCCTGCTGGTGGCGGTATTCGTCCGTGTTGCGGATGTTCGCGTAATCGACGCCCAGCAGCACCTGGTGCGCCAGGCTGCCCGTGGCGAAGCGCGCCTGCAGCTGGGTATCGGCGAACAGGCTTTTCGACGCCGTATCGACGGGCATGAAATAGCGCTTCACCGTGCCATCGTCATTCAAGCCCAGGGGGAACATGTCCGTGCGGTCGTTCTTCAGGTGCGTGTAGCGCAGGTTCTGGCGCAGCGACCACGTATCGTTGAACGCATGCTCGAACTCGTAGCCCAGCATGGTGTTGCGGCGCTTGAAGCGGTTGTCGTCGCCCATCAGGTTGACACCGGGGTCCACCTGGCCGCGCGGGCCCGGCGCCAGCAGCTGGTTGGGAAACGCGTATTGCTGGTTGTCCTGCTCGTAGCGGGCCAGCAGGGTCAAACGCGTGGCCGGTCCTGCCTGCCAAGTGAGGGACGGCGCGAAGTACAGGCGGTTGTCGCGGTCGCGATCCAACCGCGTGTCCGCTTCGCGGCCCAGCATGACGACGCGCCAAGTCCAGGCGCCCGGAGCGTCGAGCGTGCCGCCCACGTCCGCTTTCAGCTGGCGGCGCTGGTAGCTGCCGTACTCGATGCCCACTTCGCGCACAGCGTCCGCGCTGGGACGCTTGCTGACGGCGTTGACCATGCCGCCCGGTGGAATCTGCCCGTACAGCACGGAGGCGGGGCCGCGCAGCACTTCCAGGCGCTCCAGGCCATACGGCTCGATGGAGGCGCCAAAGGTGCGGCCCGAATTGCGCAAGCCATCTTGCAGGATGCCGTTCGTTTCGATGGTGAAGCCGCGCAGCAGCGAGGAATCGTCGCTGCCCAGCGGACGCTGGTTCGGCGTCACGCCCGCCGTGTAGCGCAGGGTCTCGTCGAGCGATTCGGCATTGCGGTCGCTGATTTCATCGGCCGTGACGACGGACACGGATTGCGGGTTTTCATTTAAGGCCGTATCCGTCTTGGTGGCCGAGGCGGCGCGCCGCGCCACGTAGCCGCGCACGGGGCCCGTCGCCGTTTCGCGTTCGGCCGTGGCATTGATGGTGATGGCGGGCAGGGTGGCGCTGGCCGGCACCGCCTGTGCGCTTGCCGGCGCCGGCAATGGCGTTGCCGAGGCGTCCGCCCGCAGCGCGTAGGCGCCGTTGGCGCCCGCCACGACGCGCACACCCTGGCCGCGCAGCAGTTCGTCGAAGCCCTGGCGCACGGTATAGCTGCCCGCCAGGCCGCCGCTGCGCTTGCCCTGCAAGAGGGCCGCGTCGGCCGACAGTTCCACGCCGGCCGCGCTGGCAAACGCGGTCAAGGCCCGCTCCAGCGGTCCGGCGGGGATCGCGTAGGGGCGCTTGGCTTGCGCATTCTCAAGCGTTTGCGCGTGGGCGGCAGGGGCCGTGACGGCCACGGCGCCCATGGCGGCGCCAGCCAGGAACAGGGCCTGGATGGCGACGGCGAGGGGGAATGGACGCAGCTTGGGTGCGGTCGGGCGAGGGGGCATGGTGCAGATCCTTGGAAAGTGGAAGGAAAAAATCGGTTCTTCCCGTATTCCGAACGAAAAGCCAAAACCCTCAACTTTTTTTCATTTATTTTGCCTATATTTTTCAGGACGCCTGGCGCGGCCCCACGCTGACCCAGTAGCGCGTGCGGTAGCGCAGCTGGACGGGCAGGCTCAGGGCCAGGTTGGCCAGCGAGCGGTCCGTGTCGCGCAGCGAATACACGCCCGTCACGCGCAGGCCGGCGATGGATGCGTCGCAGCGCAGCACGCCGTGACGGTAGCGTCCCAGCTCGGCCAGCAATTCGCCCAGCGGCATGCGTTCGGCCACCAGGCGGCCATCGGCCCAGGCGGCGGCGCTGTCTTCCACCTTGCCGATGTCTTGCACTGCGCGGCGCGTATAGCCGGCCTGCTGGCCCGCCTGCAGGTGCACCGGCGCGGCGCCGTCCTGCCGCGGCTGCAGGGCGACGGCGCCCTGGAACACGGCCACCTTGCTGGCGTCGGCATCGAGGCGCACGCCAAAGCGCGTGCCCAGCGCCGTGGCCGTGCCTTGCGGCGTCGCCACCAGCAGCGGACGGTAGACAGGCGCCGTTTCGTGCGCGCTGGTGACGAGGATGGCGCCCGCGCGCAGCACGATGCGCCGTTCGCCGGCGCTGTATGCCACGTCGATGGCGCTGGTCGTGTCCAGCACCACTTGCGTGCCGTCGGCCAGCACGATGGCGCGCGTCTCGCCAATAGCCGTGCGGTAATCGCTGGCGGCGCGCTGCCACAGGCCCGATTCGTGCGCCAGCAGGGCCGTGCCGCCGCCCGCCGCGATCAATCCCAGCAGCTGCAAGGCGCGCCGGCGGCCGGCGGCATGGCGCTGGGCCGGCGCCAGCGCGCCGCGCGCCACTTCGCGGGGCAGGGCCTCGAATTGGCGGGCGAAGCGCTGCAGCCGAGCCCAGGCCCGTTCGTGCTCGGGATGGGCGGCGCGCCAGGCGGCGCAGGCGTCGGCATCGGCCGCGCTGGCGTCTTCCGCCCACAGCCGCGCCATCCACTCGGCGGCGCGCTGCAGCACGGCGGGGGCGATGGGAGCGCCATCAGGCGGCGACTGCATGCCGTTCATGCGCATTGCGCCATGCAGCAGGCCAGCAGCGCGCGGGCGATGTATTTTTCCACGGAGGAGACGGACACGTCGAGGCGCGCGGCGATGTCGGCGTAGGCCATGCCTTCGAGCTTGCACAGCAAAAAGGCGTCGCGCACCTTGTTCGGCAGGCTGGCCAGGATGGCGTCGATTTCCATCAGCGCTTCGACGATCAGCGCGCGCATTTCCGGCGTCGGCACGAGCGCTTCCGGCTGCGCGGCGATGGCGTCCGCGTAGGCTGACTCGATATGCCGGCGGCGGAACAGGTCGACCACCAGGCCGTTGGCGATCTGCGCCAGGTGCTGGCGCGATTCCACGGGAGCGGGCGCGCGGCCGCGCGCGAGGATGCGCAGATACGTGTCGTGCGCCAGGTCGGCCGCGTCGAAGGCGTTGCCCAGCTTGCGGCGCAGCCAGCCCTGTAGCCAGCCATGGTGGTCGCTGTAGAGGACTTCGATTTGCCGATGCAGTTCCAGTTCGGGGCGTAGCATGCAACCTTTCCATGCCACGGTCCACAGGACAGACAGGCCTTGATGCGATTGAGAATTGTTCGTATTGTAGCCCGATTGCCGGGACTTGTGGCCCGGCAGTGGCTGTCCAACAACGCTATCGGGCGGCCATCACGTTGAAATCAGCTTGATATCGGCTACCCGCTCCACCAGCCACACGCAAGCGACCAGCGCGATGGCCAGCGAGCCGACGGTCAGCACTTGCCGGTACAGCCACGTCTTGCGCAGCAGCCAGGCGAGCGGCAGGAAGGCGGCGACGATGGCCAGCTGGCCGATTTCCACGCCCACGTTGAAGCCGAACAGGCTGGCCAGCAGGGAACCCTGCGGCAAGCCCAGGTCGCGCAGCACGCTGGCGAAGCCGAAACCGTGGATCAGCCCGAATATGAAGGCGGCCACGGGGCGCTTGCCGCGGAACAGGGGCAGCAGGTTGTTCAGCGCGGCCAGGATCACGGACGCGGCAATCGCCGATTCCACCCAGCGCGACGGCAGCGAGACGAGCGACAGGCTGGCCAGGGTCAATGTGATGGAATGGGCCAGCGTGAACGCCGTGACGACCTTCAGCACGTCATAAAAAGCCGTTTTCAAGCCTTGCCGTTGTTCGCGCAAACCCGGCAGCAGCACGGCCGGCAGCAGCAGCGACAGCAGGAACAGGATATGGTCGTAGCCGATCCAGATATGCCAGATGCCGTGTTTGATGTAGGCGCCGAATTGCGCCAGGCGGTCGGGGGCGGCCAGGGACAGCGTCTGGCGCGGGCTGTCCGGGTCGAAGATGGCCGTTTGCGTGGCGCCGCCGCTGTCGATCTTGAGCAAGCCCTTGTGCTGCGGGTCGAGGTCGGCGAACAGGGTGTAGCCGATGCTTAAGGTGGTTGGCGCGGCGTTGCCGGGGCAGGTGGCCGCAAAGCGCAGCACGCTGTAGGCGCCGTCCGTATGCTGGTCGATCAGCTGCTCGACGGCCTTCAAGGGGCAGGCGCCTTGGTCGCTGGCCACCTGCAGGCGCTGCAGCGCGTAGGCGGCAATGGCGTCGTGGCGCGCGCGGATTTCATCCCAGGTCAGCGCGCCGTCGCCATTGCCATCGAGGCCGATGGCGAAATCGAGGTCGCGCAGGGCGATATCCCATTGCCCGTCGATCTGCTGGCCGTGCACGGCCAGGCTCAGGTAGCTGTCGCTGGGCTTGTGCGCCTGCGCGGGGGACAGCCAGGCGCACAGGGTGAGCAGCAACGCGAGCATGCGGGCGTTCACAGCGCACCTGCTTTCTTTGCGGCACTAAGTTTTTGCCCATCCTGCGGCCCCAGCTGCCTGACGAGCCGCTGCAGGGCCACGTCTTCCACGCCATGCGCCGTGATCCAGGCCAGCACCGGTTGCGCCGCCGCGTAGTTGCGCGCGGCCACGGATGCTTCCAGCAAGATGCGCATGTCGGGCACTTCCTTCTGGATGGCCCAGTTTTTCTGCGCCAGTTGCAGGGCGGCCGGCACATCCTGTTGCAAAAACAGGGCGAAACGGGCCTGTTCCCGCTGGTGCACGGTGTCGCCGCGCTGCATGGCGGCATTGAAACGGGCCGCCAGTTCCGCTTTCGCCGCCTGGAAGGCCGTCTGCTGGCCGGGCAGCGCCTGCAGGGCCAGCGCGTAGCGCAGCAGCAGGGCGTCGATGCGTTGCTGCTCTTTCAGCAATTTGACGACTTCCTGCGGGCGCTGCCGGTCGAGCAGGAAATCCGCGTAGGCGCCCAGCAGATAGCTGTCGCGCGGCTGCCGCGCCAGCGCCGTCGTGTAGCGCGCCTCGGCCAGCGCCGCCTCTCCGCGCCGCGTGGCCATTTCCGCCAGTAGGGTTGCGGCCCAGCTGTCGAGCTCCGGCGCCGCGCCGGCGCTGCGTTGCAGGGTCAGGTCCAGCAAGCGCTCGCTGCTGGCGGCGCGGCCCGTGACGCTGGCGATACTGGCAAGGCAGGTGACGGTGACGAGCTGCGTCGTCAAGGCCGACAGCCGGGCGCAGCTGGCTGTCGCCTGGGCGTAGTCGCCCTGCACGGTGAGCACGGTGGCGCGCGTCAGCCAGGCCTGGCCGTTTTGCGGCTGCTGGGCGATGACGGCGTCGAGGTCTTGCAGGGCCGGACCGAAATGGTGGGTGCTTTGCAAAATGGTGGCGCGCAGCAGGCGCACGGGGACGGGTGGCGCAGCTTGCCGCCACCATGGCGCCAGCGCCGCCTGCGCGTAACCCAGGTAGCGCGGGTCCGTTTCGCTGCGCGCCAGGGCAATGTAGCGCTGGGCCAGGCTGGTGGCCAGGGCAAGGTCTTGCGGCGTGTCATTCAGTTGCTGGCGCAGGCCGCGCAAGGCCAGCTGCGTGGCGTCGGCGCGGCGCGGCAATTGCTCGATGACGGCACTGCCGTCTTTCGGCGTGTAGGGCGCGGCCAGCGCCAGTGCGGGCAGGCAGGCGCACAGCAGGGAAATCGGTGTTTTCATCGTGGACGCCATCGACGGTGGAGTAGGGCGGCAAGGGCGGGCGCCGGAGAACGCTGTCTCCGGCGCCCGCACTCGGTGACCGCGCGTTACAGCGGTACCGGCTCCGTATTTTCCGGAGAGGTCGCCATGATGGCGTCGATGGCGACGCCGTCCTTGTCATCGCTGGTGGTCAGGATGACGTTGCTGACGGCCACATAGAAGGCGTCGAGCAAGACCACGGGCGGAGGGGTGACGCCGCCGTCGCCGTTATCGCCGCCGTGGCTGCTGCCGCCGCCACCGCAGCCGGCCAGCAGGGTGGTGAGCGCCAGGGCGCCGCATGCATGGAGCTTTTTCATCGTATTCTCCTCGTAGGCTTACAGTTGCGGCGAACCGGCGATGGGGTTTTTCAGGTAGGGAAAGCCTGCCGTGAAGTAGGTTTCATCGAGGAAGGCGCCATCCGTGAAGTGCAGGCCGCCGGCCGGGGCATCGGCCGGGGCGCAGCCGATGTTCAGGGTGCACAGCTTGCCCATGGCCACGCGCAGCACCACGTCGACCACGTCGTCGCCGGGGCGGCGGCCGTTCGGGAAGCCCGCGTTATCGCCATCGATCACGCCCAGGCGCTTTTGCGCGCCGACTGCGGTGGGGGCGATCGAGGTGTTCAGGCGCAACATTTCAGAGGCGACGACCGTCGCTGGCTGGTTCACGCCCTTGATGCCCGTCAGGAAAGTGGCCACCAGGTCGTTGCGGGGGAAGTTGGTGGGCGCCTTGGCGCCTGCCGAGCCGAACAGCACTTCCACCAGGGCCGGCGCCGTGGGGTTGGTGACGTAGTCGGCAAACTGCGCATCGCCTGAGGGTTTGCTGGCGTTGAAGCGGTCCTTGTCCTTCAGGCCGATGACCAGTTCATTCACCAGCGGCATGCCCAGGCGCGACACTTGCACCCATGCGCCGCCTTCCTTCGAGGCCGTGGTGGCCGTGCCCGGCGCCGGGTTCAGCAAGCGTCCCTGGCGCAGGCTGGCCGTGGTCCAGCCGCCGATGACGGGGTCGCTGCCAGCCGTCAGGCAGGCGGTCGGCACTTCCATCTCGATGGCCGTGACATTTTTCCGCGCCAGGTCATCCTTGGCGGCCGACTCCGCATTCGCGGCGAATTCCGTGGCGGGCGCCTTGATATTGATCAAGTCGAACGTTTCGCCCAGGTTCACGACGAACGGGTCCTTGCGCTGGCCGACGAACATGCGCGCTGGCGTGGCGCAGCCGGGAATATTGACGGCATACACATGTTGCGCAGCATACGCGGCGTAGTTGGGGATGGCCTTGTTGCCGATATTGTCGACGGGCTTGTCGAAGGTCGTGCCGCCGCCGCTGGCGTTGGTGACGGCGCTCCTGGTGCCTGTGCGGCGGTCGCCCCGCACCACGGTGACGCTGTACGTTTCGCGCACGTTCAGGCCGGCCGGATTGACGGAATCGATGGCGCCGCCGTTGATGACGAGCGGAATCGAGACTTTCTTGCCGCCCACGGTGAACTGGCCATCCTTGATGGTGTTGGTGAAGCGGAACTGGAAGGTGAGGTCTTCCTTGCCGTCGCCATTGTTGTCGATATGGATTTCGTACAGGGCGTTGGGGTCCATGGCGAAGTAATTCGGGCCGCCGTAGGCATCCTGCAGGGGAATGTAGTCGGCCACCAGGGTGGTGTAGGCGCCGCGGCCCGCTTCATAGCTGCGGAACATATAGAAGTCGGTGGCGTCGACCTTGGGGTTTTGCGTGATGAATGGCGCTTCGCGGTGGCTGGAAGCGTGGGCCGCTGGCGCGATGGCCAACGTGAAGGATACGGCGAGCAGGTTGCCCATGAGGGCGGCGCCCAGCGCGGTTTTCGAGTGTGACAAGGACATTTCGATTCTCCCGATTTTTGTTAGCGTTGACAGACAAGTCCAAGAAACTGCAGGCTGCCTGACTTATACGCACGGGGAACGAAAACGGATTCACTGCCTTGAAAAGGAGGTCATTGGCTTACCAGGCCAGCACCTTGGGGCCAAGGGCCGCGCCGAGGGCGGTCGGCACCAGCATGCCCAGCACGTACCAGAAACCGACGAAGCTGGCCGCCAGCTCGGGGCAATGCAGGCAGTAGACGAGCGCCGCCATGGCGCCGGCCGCGAAGCCGGCGGCCGCGCCCGCCAAGCGCAGGCGCGTGGGGGCCAGTTGGCGCATCAGGCGCAGCACGGCGGCCAGGATGGGCAGGGAAAGGGTGGCGATCAGCAAAGGGCAGCTGCGCCAGGTGGCGCCCCAGAACAGCTCGGCGCGTTGCCCGGGCGGGGCTTCCTGCAGGATGAGGGCGCCCAGCGCCCACATCAGCAGCAGGGGCAGGGCGAGCAGCAGGGGCAGGGCGCGCGTCGGCGCACCGGGCATGCACAGGCGGCGGCTGGCTTGCCAGGCCGCCAGGCAGAGGCAGGCGACAAAGCCCACCTTGATCCAGAAGTCGGGCAGCCGGGCCAGCTGTTCCAGGTTGGGCCGCACGCCCAGCAATATGGCCATCAGCGCCACGCTGCCCAGTACGCCGGCGGTCAAAGTGCCTGCGGCGCGCCAGCGGGTGCCCGGGGGCGGGGCGGCGGCCACGTCGGGGCCGCTGGCCAGCATGGCGATCAAGTCATCGGTTTTCATGGTGTCCTTATCCTCAAGTTGGCTGCCAGTGCCTTCAAGCCGCGATGCACGGCCACTTTGACGCTGGCTTCCGAAATCTGCATGGCCGCCGCCGTGTCGCGCACGGACCAGCCGTCGAGCTTGGTATGCACGATGGCGTCGCGCTGCTGCGCCGGCAAGCTGGCCAGCAATTTGCCCAGGTCGCGGCTGGCTTCGGCCGCCTCGGCATCGGCGCTGGAAAACAGTTCCTGCGCGCTATCTTCTTCGTCGTACGGCAAGTGCTGCGCTTCGCGCCGTCCATGCCGGCGCAGCCAGTCGATCAATTTATAGCGGGCGATCGCATGGATCCACGACGTCAGCGGCACGCCCGTGTCATACGTCAGCCGCTGGTTGTGGATGGCCAGCAGGCACTCCTGCACCAGGTCTTCCACCTCGTCCGGCCAGCGCTGCAGGCGGCGCCGCAGGAATGCGCGCAAATGGCTGCTGCTGGCCTGCAAGAAACTGCGATACGCCGCCGCATCGCCGTCGAGCCCGCGCAGCATCAAGCCATGCAGCCGCAATTCCGTGCCATGCAGGTGCTCGCTTACAGGTATTCGTTGCATGCAGGCCTTTGGTGACAGGCGTTGAAAAAAATAAATATCACTAATTTTGCCGGCGGCTGTAACCAATCCGGCCATTGCGGCGAATTGACAGGCAAGCACGCTTCTTCATTCACTATAACGGGTAGTCATCATGCATATCAAGCACCGCCTTGCCGCCAGCCTCGTTCCGCTCTGCCTGTGGGCCGCGACGGCACCCGCGTACGCGCAGCTGGCGGCCGGCCAGCGCTGCGCCGTGCAAAGCGGGCCGCAGACGGCGGCGCTGGTGGAGCTGTACAGCAGCGAAGGCTGCTCCAGCTGCCCGCCCGCCGACCAGCGCCTGAGCGCCTTGCGCAAGGAAGCGGGGGCGGCCAGCCTGGTCGTGCCGCTGGCCCTGCACGTCACGTACTGGGACCAGATCGGCTGGACGGACCCGCTGGCGCAGGCGCAATTCGATGCGCGCCAGGCCGAATTGCTGCGCCACCAGCCCCGTCACGTGGCGTACACGCCCCAATTCTTTGTGGGCGGCACGGAATTGCGCGGCTGGGATACGCAACTGCCGGCCGCCATCCGCCGCATCAACGCGACCGCCGCGCCCGTCAATATCAGCCTGTCCGCCACGCCGGGGCCCGATGGAAAATTATTGCTGGAAGCCAATGCCAGCGCGCCGGATGGGCAGACGGGCGGCCAGCTGTACGTGGCCATCAGCGAAAGCGCCATCGTCTCGAAAGTGCTGCGCGGCGAAAACCGCGGCGCCACCCTGCATCACGATGCGGCCGTGCGCCTGTGGCTGGGACCCGTTGCGCTGGCGCAAGGCCACGCCCGGCTGCGCCGCGAAGTCAACTTGCCCGCCAGCTGGCGGCCGGAGCAGCTGCAAGTGGTCACCTTCGTGCAGCGGCCCGACAGCAGCGCCATTCTGCAAGCCGTCAGCACGGCATCCTGCGCGAAGGGAGTGATGTGATGAACGGACAAGCGAACGTGATCCACCCCGCCTGGCTGCGCCTGACGCACTGGCTCAATGCCGTGGCCGTCGTGGTGCTGGCCACCAGCGGCTGGCGCATCTATAACGCGGCGCCATTTTTCCCCTTCGAGCTGCCGCGCGCGCTGACCCTGGGCGGCTGGCTGGGCGGCGCCCTGCAATGGCATTTCGCCGCCATGTGGCTGCTGGTGGCCAATGGCTTGCTGTATCTGATTATCAATATCGTCTCGGGACGGCTGCGGCGCCAGTTCTTTCCCCTGACGCCGCGCCTGTTGCTGGCCGATTTTATCGCCGCGCTGAAGGGCAAGCTGGCCCACGCG
This sequence comes from Janthinobacterium sp. SUN120, assembly GCF_030397735.1. NCBI lineage: Bacteria > Pseudomonadati > Pseudomonadota > Betaproteobacteria > Burkholderiales > Oxalobacteraceae > Janthinobacterium > Janthinobacterium sp. SUN120. The sequence continues at coordinate 754,594 of NZ_JAPUBW010000001.1, forward strand.
GATCCGCGCCGCTACAACATGGTGCAGCGCGCCGCCTACCTGTTCGTGATGCTCGACTGCATCGTGCTGGTGCTGTCCGGCCTGGTGCTGTGGAAGTCCGTGCAATTCCCCCTGCTGCGCGAGCTCATCGGCGGCTACGAGAGCTCGCGCAGGGTCCACTTCATCGCCATGGCGCTGCTGACGGGCTTTGTCGGCGTGCACTTGCTGATGGTGGCGCTGGTGCCGCGCACCCTGGTCGCCATGCTGCGCGGCCGCTAAGGAGACGATCATGAAAAAAACCATCCTCGTGCCAAGGCAGGGCCAGGCCATGCTGGACGACGCCTTGCGCCAGATCAAGCAGCCGTCGCGCCGTTTGTTCCTGCAGCGCAGCCTGACCTTGGGCGGCTTGTCCTTGTTGACTGGTTGCAACGTCAGCGACCCGTCCGGCATCGAGACGGCGCTGGCGGCCGTGTCGCGCTTCAACGACAGGGTACAGGGCTGGCTGTTCGACCCGACCAAACTGGCGCCGACCTACCCGGACTCCATGATCACGCGGCCGTTCCCCTTCAACGCGTATTACGGCGAAGACGAGGTGGAAGAAGTCGATGGCGACGCCTGGCGCCTGGAATTGAGCGGCTTGATCGCCGACAGGAAGCCGTGGAGCTTGCCGCAATTGCGCGCCTTGCCGCAGGAAACCCAGATCACGCGCCACATCTGCGTGGAAGGCTGGAGCGCCATCGGCAAGTGGGGCGGCGTGCCGTTTTCCCACTTCCTGAAGCGGGTCGGCGCCGACACGACGGCGAAATACATCGGCTTCAAGTGCGCCGACGATTATTTCACCAGCATCGACATGGCCACGGCCCTGCATCCGCAAACCATCATGGCCCTGACCTACGACGGCCAGGAATTGCCGCCCAAGTACGGCTACCCGATGAAATTGCGCATGCCGACCAAGCTGGGCTACAAGAATCCCAAGCACATCCAGGCCATTTTCGTCACGAACACCTACCCGGGAGGGTATTGGGAGAATCAGGGCTACAACTGGTTCGGCGGTTCCTAGGAGGGCCGGAGAGGCGGCCAGTGCGTAATCGTACTGCCTGCGGCAATGCGCCTGGCCCTGACCACCTCCCGGCCTTCCTATTATTTATCAGCAAGCAGCACCCGTAGCACCGCAGTCGCTTTCACACCGGGCATTTGCCCAACTAACCCAGAGACAAGGACTTATCATGAAAACCACGATCACCACCTTCGCAGCCATCCTCGCTTCCGCCATCCTCATGTCGGGCGCCGCGTTTGCCCAGGACGCCATGAAGAAAGACGCCATGGCCAAGGACGCCTCGGCCGACGCCATGCACAAGGACGCCATGGGCAAGGATGGCATGCACAAGCCGATGGCGAAGAAACACATGAAGAAGGAGCACATGGCCAAGGATGGCATGGCGAAAGATGCCATGGCAAAAGACGGCATGAAAAAGGATGAGATGAAAAAGGATGGCATGGCTAAGGATGCAATGGCCAAGTAAGCGGGCAAGCAAGGTTTTGCATGGGCAGGCGCACCATCCTCGCCGGGTGGCGCGCCTGCCGTCGTTTGGCCAGCGGCTTGCTGGTGTTCATGGCAATTTGCTAAAATTGAAAACTTATTTAATAGCAATTGCTGGAGTAACGATGCCGATGCATGAAGCAAGCTTCCCATTACGCTGTGCGGCAGCGGTGCTGGCCATCCTGCCCGGGCTTGGCCAGGCGATGCCGGGCGCGACCTGTCCGCCGCAAGTGTATCCGCGCGAGGCGCGCCTGTATGAACTGGAAGGTAAGACGAGCGTGCGCTTTTCCGTAGAGCAGGATGGCAAGGTGGCAACGGCATCCGTGGCACGCAGTTCGGGGTGGAAAGTGTTGGACGATGCGGCGCTGAGCAATGTGCGGCAGTGCGTATTCCCTGCTGATAGAGCGGCCAAGGAAAATTTTAGTGTTCAATATGTATGGGACCTGGACGATACCGAGCTCTTGCGTCCCTTGCTGGTACCGGGCAGCTGCCAGCCTTCCCAGCGCGTCCAGGGCTATAACAACCTCGACAAATCGGCCAGCAATGACAGCGGCGTCGTGCTGCGCATGTTTATCGGCAGCGAAGGTGCCCCTGCACGCATCGTGGCCGAAGCGCCGGGCCTGCCAGCGGAACTGGTCGAGGCGGCGGTTACCTACGTGCAGGGTTGTCGTTTTGCCATCGATCCTGGAGTTGGCGGCACGCGTAGCTGGAGCACGTATGGCAAGGTGCTGCTGCGCCGCCAGCCCCTGTAGTAAGCTTGCACTGTCCACATCGTTTTCCTGCCGAAGTCATGACTGAACCATCCGCCGCCGCTGTTGCCACTGTATCGTCCCCCTCCGACAAATCGATCCGCCGCCGCTCGCTGTTCGCTGCCTGCAGCGCGCATGCCGTGCATGACGGCTTGACGGACGTGATCTATGTGCTCCTGCCCATCTGGCAGGCGCAGTTTGCCATCAGTTACGCCATGGTGGGCCTGTTGCGCGGTTCCTACTCGGGCATGATGGCCGGATTCCAGCTGCTGGCCAGCCGCATGGCCAGGCGCTGGGGGCGCGAACGCATGCTGGTGGGCGGCACGGCGCTGGCCGGCGTCGCCTACCTGATCGCGGGGCAGGCGGGCGGCCTGGCCGTCTTGCTGATCGCCTTGCTGCTGGGCGGCCTGGGCGCCAGCACGCAGCATCCGCTGGCGTCTTCCATCGTCACCGACACGCACGAGGCGGGTGGCGGCGTGAAGGAGGCGCTGTCGCACTACAACTTTGCCGGCGATATCGGCAAGACCCTGATTCCCGCGCTGGTGGGCTTGCTGTTATTGGTGTGCAGCTGGCAAGCCAGCGTCTCCTTGCTGGGCTTGCTGGGCCTGGCGGCGGCCGGCTTGCTGTGGTGGCTGCTGCCGAAACCGGGCGAGCTGCAGGCGGGCGCGAAGAAGGCGGGCAAGACCATCGCCGGCAGCGGCTCGAAGGCGAGCTTTCGCGCCTTGCTGGCCACGGGCACCCTGGACAGCGCCGTGCGCATGGGTTTTCTCACCTTTTTGCCATTCTTGCTGAAAAGCAAGGGCGCGGGCACGGCCGGCATCGGCGTGGCGCTGTCGCTGCTGTTCGTGGGCGGCGCCTTCGGCAAGTTGCTGTGCGGCTACCTGGGCGCGCGCATCGGCATGATGAAGACCGTGTGGCTGACGGAATCGATGACCTCGCTGCTGATCGTGCTGGCCCTGTGGCTGCCGCTGGCCGGCGTCATGGCCATGCTGCCCTTGCTGGGACTGGCGCTCAATGGCACTTCATCCGTGCTGTATGGCGTGGTGCCGGAACTGGCCGAACCCGGCAAGCGCGAGCATGCGTTCGCCCTGTTCTACACGGGCAGCATCGGCGGCGGGGCGCTGTCCCCCGTGCTGTTCGGCGCGCTGGGCGACCAGACGAGCGTGCACACGGCCCTGCTGGCGCTGGCGGCCGTATTGCTGCTGACCTTGCCGCTGGCGTGGAAGGTGCAGCGGGGCCTGGCGCATGGCGGCACCGCATGAGGGGACGCTTCGCATGAGCCTGCCATTGCCGCGCGATAAACACGATACGCGCAACGCGCAAGCCCTGATCGCCTTGAGCTGGGAGGAAGTCCGTCCAGCCATGCCGCAGATCCTGGAATGGGTGCAGGATGTCAATTGGCCGGTGGCCGCCGTGCTCCTGCCGTATCTGGCCGGCATCGGGCCGCGCCTTGCCCCCTATATAAAAACGGTGCTGGCCGGTAATGACGAACAATGGAAGTATTTTGTATTGCAGGGCATCGTGCGTTATTCACGGGAGCTGGCATTCGAATTGGACGGGGAATTGCAACGCTTCGCCCATGCACCGACAATGGGAGAACGGGAAGAAGGCGTGGCCGAGGTGGCCCGGGAAATTCTGCAATGCCAGATAATAACTGTGGCCGGCCAGTAATCAGGGGCATTACTGTAAGAAATCAGTATTGAATGTGCGTGCGTGTGGCCATTCCTGTAATAGATAGGAGACAATCCGGGCCGAATATATTTCGACCTCCGGGTTGTAAAACCCTCCCTATCATTTAACAGGAAGATTACATGGGCAATTTTAGTATCCCGCAAACCAATAAAGCACTCGCCGTGTATTTTCATGGCAAGACGGTGCCTAGGCTGTTTGCGGTATTTGCGGCGATCCTGGCGGCAGTGGCAGGTTTTGTCTTGTACCTGAGCACGACCATCCCTCAGAAAACACTGACCGATACGCAGGCCATGACCTTGCGTAATGGCGCCAAGCTGGGCACGCACAGCAATTTGACTATTCTGTACGGCACGGCGGCTTTTCTATTGCTGCTCGCCGTGCTGGTACTGGTCATGCGCGCGATAATGCTCAAGCGGCGGAAAAGCCGTTTTGAATTGCATGAAGACGGTGTGGTGCATGAATTGAACGGCATTCGCAGCTATGCCGCCTTTGCCGATATCGAGGACCTGTATCTGTTTGCCGGCGGCTCCACCGCCATGACCGGCATGATCAATAACTTTGCCTACCGCACGGGCGCCGACCAGCCCTGGATATGGGCTACCGGGGAACTCAAGCGCTTTGACGAGTTCATGGACGAATTTCGCTCCCGTTACCTGGATTACCGCATGCCCGTCTTGAAGCAACAGCTGGCGGACGGCGAGCGCGTGACTTTCCGCTACATCAGCAGCGGCGAGGTATACAAGAAACGCTTCTTCGGCAATTTCCTGAATGTCAAGACACAGGAACTGGCCTTGTCGGCGCAGGGCTTGCATGTGGACGGCGTCACTTGGCCTGGCGCCAGCCTCAAGTGCATGAATCAGAATGACTGGACCGAGAGATTGACGATCAAGGATGCGGCGGGTACGACCGTATTTTCATGCATCGGCACGGGTATCCTGAGTTTCGACCTGTTCGCCAATATGATAGACGACGAGATTAATCAAGCGTCGTAATTCCGGCGGAAATAAGCCTCCCGATACGGGGAGGCTTGCGACCGGCTTATCCCGGTCGGCGGCCAAATACAGATAAAAAATGAAAACACATTTACTGTCGAATGACGAATATCAAAAAACCTTCCATGCACCCATGTTGAAGGTGACCGAGACCGCCAGGGAAGTCGTCGATCTTTGGGCATATGCCGATCTGGTCATCGGGAGTGACTTTGGCGACGCCGCGGACTGGAATTGGCAGGTCGCGCATATTTATGAGTCGTCAGATGGAAAGTTTCAGCATATCGGCATTCCCGTTCCCCACGATGACACTTATCTGACTGTGATCGTCGATATACACGGCAGAAAAATCCTGGGGCATGTTTTTCTTGATTTGCGCGCCAGGCAGTCAAGCCGCAGTGAGGAATAACAGGGAGCGATTGGTGCTCCATGTCGCATTGATAAGTTATTGGCAAGCCGATACGGCATGACTTGCCCGCCAGTCCCCCCATCGTCTACACTCGCCGCATGAAAAATTTTGAAAAGCGGCGCGACCGCTATGACTTGTTCCGGGCGTTTGATAATCCCCTCGTCAACATCAACTTCCAGCTCGACGTGCCGGACTTCCGGCCCTGGTGCAAGGAACGGGAAATCCCCGTGTTTCACTTTTTCCTGTTTTGCCTGCTCAATACGGTCAGGGATATCGATCAGTTCATGTACCGCATCTACCAGGGCGAGGTGATCAGGATCGATGATTTTCCCGCTTCCTATACCGTCATCAATGGCGACGAGAACCTCAATTACACGCGTTTCACGATGACGGACCAGCTCGACCTGTTCATCGAACGCAGCCTGGCAGCCAAGCGCTTCGCGGAAGCCAGCTCCGCGCTGATCAATACGGGCGAGGGGGAAACCGAGCGCGAGCAGCGCAACAATATCTTCATCACTTGCCTGCCGTGGCTGGAGCTGGCGGCCATCGAACACCCGATCCACCGCCACCGCGATGCCGATATCCCGACCTTTACCTGGGGCAAGTTTGGCCCCGCGCAAGAGGATGGCCGCATGCGGGTGCCGTTTTCCGCGCAAGCCCACCATGGCTTTGTCGATGGCTACCATGTGCAGAAACTGGCGCAGGCATTGTCGCAGCGCATCGCCGCCATCATTTCCTAGGCTAAATAATCGCTGGGTGCCTGGCCCAGCACGCGGCGGAAGGCGGCCGTGAAGGCGCTGGGGCTGGCATAGCCGAGGTCGAGCGCGACACGGGTGACGGCTTGCCCGTCCGCCAGCCGCGTGATGGCCGCCAGCAGGCACGCTTGCTGGCGCCATTGGGCAAAGGCCAGCCCCGTCTGGGCGCGGAATTGCCGCGTAAAGGTGCGCCGGCTCATGCCGGCCTGCGCCGCCATCGCATCCAGGCTGCTGTCCAGGCTCGGCTGCCGCAGCATGTCCATGCACAGGCGTGCCAGCCGGGGTTCCTGCGGCAAGGGCGCGTTCAGGGGCAGGGGGCTGGCGGCGGCAATCTCGTCGAGCAGCAAGGCCATCAGTCGTCCGGCGCGCGATGCTTCCGCATACAAGGCATCCACGGTCACGGCCTCGGCCAGCAGCTGGCGCAGCAGCGGCGAGGCGTCCAGCACCTGGCAGTGGGGCGGCAAGCCCATCCCGGCGATGGCCGGTGCGTCGATAAACACGTTGTGCATGGTCACGGCGCCATGCATGCGCATGCCGTGCGAAAGCCGGGCCGGTACCCAGCAAGCCCGCTGCGGCGGCACCAGCCAGTTGCCTTGCGGTGTGTGCACGCTGATGACCCCGCGCGCCGCATAGGCGAATTGCCCGCGCGCATGGCTATGGCTGGGAAAGACGGCATCGGCGGCATGGTCGCGCGCCGTGGCGATCAAGGGGCGGGGCACTTCCGTATAAAAATCATCCATGGCCCATACTCTACAGTATTTGACCTGCCATCGAAGGCGGGCCGCTTGCCGGCCGCTTACCATCACACTCTTTTCAGGAGTGAACATGCACAATAGCTATCATCGCGTGGGCCATGGCCCGCACGCCGTCATCGTCCTGCACGGCTGGTTTGGCGACGCCCACGCTTTTTCCCCGATGGAAGCGGGTCTCGACGGCGGCGCTTTCAGCTATGTCTTCATGGACAATCGCGGCTATGGCGGCATGCGTGGCGCGGCGGGTGAGTATTCGATGGAAGAGGTCGCCCGCGACGCGCTGGCCTTGGCCGATGCGCTCGGTTTTGCCACCTTCAGCGTGGTGGGCCACTCGATGGGCGGCATGGCGCTGGAACGGCTGGCCTTGCTGGCGCCCTTGCGCTTGCGCAAACTGGTGGCCGTGGCGCCCGTGCCCAGCTGCGGCCTGGCGTTCGACGGGGCGGCGCGGCAACTGTTTCTCGACGCCAGCGGCAACCAGCAGGCGCGGCGCGCCATCATCGACCGCAGCACGGGCGGGCGCTTGCCTGCCGCCTGGCTGGACTGGAAGGCGCAATATTCGTGGGAGAGTGCGGATCGGGCCGCGTTTGCGCGCTACTTCCTCGCGTGGAGCGGGACGGATTTCAGTGAAGAAATCAAGGCGGCGCGCGTGGCACTGCCGTTGCTGGCGCTGGTGGGGGAGCACGACCCCCGTTTTGACGCGGCCCTGATGCGCCGCACGTATCTGGCGTGGTACCCGCAAGCCCGGCTCGAGGTGCTGGGCAATGCGGGACACTATCCGATGAATGAAACGCCGCTGGCCCTGGCGGCCAGCATCGAGGCGTTCTTGACGGAAAAAGACTAGTTACGCTGCCTTGCTGCGCAGGCGCAGCAGGCTCAGGCCCAGCAAGACGAAGGCGCCGCCGCAGATGCGGTTGAACAGCTTGGCGCGGCCCGGCGTGGCCAGCTGGGTTTTCAGCAGGCGCGCCAGATTGGCGTAGAACAAGTGGGCCAGCATGGCGCAGGCGACAAACGAGGTCGTCAGCACGGTGAACTGGATGGCCACCGGTTCGCCCGGCGTGATGAATTGTGGAAACAATGCCGAAAAGAACAGGATGGCTTTCGGATTCGTCAGCGCCACCGTCAAGCCCTGGCGAAACAGTTTCCAGAACGTGTTGGGATTCGCCGCGCCGGGTGCCACGGGCGCATCGGCCACGACGCTGGTCTTGCTGCGCCATTGCTTGATGCCCAGGAACACCAGGTACAGGGCGCCAGCCAGTTTCAGCAGCATGAAGGCCGTGGCCGAGGTGGCCAGCACGACGCCCATGCCGGCCATGGCCACGCCGGAAATGATGAACAAGCCGAAACCATTGCCCATGCTGCTGATCATGGCGCGGCGCGGTCCGACGGCGATGGCATTCGAGATGGCCAGCAGGACGGCCGGGCCGGGAGAAAACGTGACGAGCAGGGCGACGCTGCAGAAAAGCAGCCAGTTCGAGAGATGCATGGGTGTTCCTGGGTGGGGCCGGAGCCGGATTGAGAGTCAAAACACGCTTATTGTACGAAGTTTTCGACTCCCGTGTCGGCTACCCCGGCCCGACAGCGGCGAGTGTCATGCAAACAGGCTGGCGACCACATGGTTGATGGCGGCGCCACCTGCGATCAGCCAGCAGAACAGCAGGCCGGCCAGCAACAGGGGCTTGATGCCGGCGCGGCGGATGGCCGACATGTGCGTCGTCAAGCCCAGGGCCGCCATGGCCATGGCGAGCAAGGCCGTGTCGATATCGGTGATGGTGGCCACCATGTTTGCTGGCAGCAGACCGAGCGAATTGAAGGCGACCACGCCGATGAAGATGAAGGCGAACCAGGGGATGGCCAGCTTGGCCGCCTTGTCGTGGCCGCCGTTGCCGCTCCTGGCCTTGCTGCGCGCCAAGACCGCCGACAGGATGACGAGAAACGGCGCCAGCATCATCACGCGCACCATCTTGGCGATCACGGCCGCATTCGCCGCCTCTTGCCCGATCGATTTGCCGGCCGCCACCACTTGCGCCACCTCATGCACGGTCGAACCGATGTACACGCCGAACGCGGTGGGCGTGGCGCCCAGCACCTGCCAGCCCAGGTTCCACCGGTATAGCAAGGGATACAGGAAGATGGCGATGGTGCCGAACACGACAACGGTGGAGACGGCCACGGTGACATCCTCGCTGCGCCCCTTGACGACGGGCTCGGTCGCCATCACGGCCGCCGCGCCGCAGATGGAGCTGCCCGCGCCGATCAAGATGGCGCTGTTGCGTTCCAGTTTGAACACCTTGGTGCCGAGGAACATGGCCAGGCCAAACGTGGACGCCAGCACCAGCGCGTCGATGGCGATGCCGGCCAGGCCGACCTGGCCGATATCCTGGAAGGTCAGGCGGAAGCCGTAGAGGATGATGCCGAGTCGCAATAATGTCTGCTTGGAAAAGGCCACGCCCGCGCCGCAGGTGGGCGCCAGGCGGCCATACACGCTGTTGCCCAGCACGATGCCGAGCATGATGGCCAGGGTGAGCGCGCTCATGCCGTGGCTTTGCATCCATTCCAGCTTGCCCAGCGCAATGGCGCCCCAGGCGATCACGCCGCTGAGCAGCAGGCCCGGCAGCAGGCGGCCGTAGCGGTCGCTGAAACTTGTTGTATTGGTGCTTGAGAGGGAAGACATGCCGTACTCCATGTTTTTATGCGTATGGCATGACTGTACAGTTTGTCGATTAAATGGTAAAACGGATTGTTTTTGTATGTTTAACCGATAAAATAGGTAAATAAAATGGCGTTGACCTTACGGCAACTACAGATTTTCCTGGCCGTGGCGGACACGGGCAGCACCAGCGCGGCGGCCGAACACATTGCGCTGTCGCAATCGGCCACCAGCGCGGCCCTGAATGAACTGGAAACCTTGCTGGGCGCGCAACTGTTCGACCGGGTGGGCAAGCGATTGCTGCTCAACGACAATGGCCGCCTGCTGTTGCCGCAGGCGCGGCAGATGCGCGACGGGGCCGCCAGCATCGAGCGCCAGTTCGCGGGCGCCGACCCGTCCGTGCCCGTCAGCCTGCAAATCGGCGCCAGCACCACCATCGGCATTTATCTGCTGCCGCAGATCCTGGCGCAGGCGGCGCAGCAGTATGGCCGCAGCATCCCGCAAGTGACGATTGCCAACACGGCCGACATCGCGGCCGCCGTGGCGGAATTCCGTGTCGATATCGGCCTGATCGAAGGGCCGTGCCACGAAGCGGGCTTGCTGGTGGAGCCGTGGCTGACGGACCAGATGCTGATCGTGGCCGCGCCCACGCATCCGCTGGCGCAACTGCGCCATCTGCTCAGTTTTACGGAGCTGAACCAGGCGGGCTGGCTGCTGCGTGAAGCGGGCTCGGGTACGCGTGAAGCCGTGGAACAGGCGCTGGTGCCGTATCTGCACTATCTGCGCGCCGCAGGCGAGTTCAGCAACTCGGAAGCGATCAAGTATGGCGCAGCGGCCGGGCTGGGCATCGCCTGCCTGTCGCGGGTGGTGGTGGCCGATTTGCTGGCCAGCGGGCAATTGGTGGAACTGGAAACCATGCTGCCGCCATTGGAGCGCAACTTTTACCTGATTCGTCAGTCCAAAAAGATCCTTTCGCCCCGTTTGACGGGTTTCCTGGAATTGTGCCGCCACGCGTCGCGCATGGCGGGCTAGCGCGCTCAAACAGCTTGACTGTTTTTCATATGAGGGATAAATTCCCATATATGGAAAATTCAGCACTCACAGAGAACGATACGGAACAGCGGCTGGCGGCCCGTTTAAAACAGTTGCGCGTGGAGCGGGGCTGGTCGCTGGATCAGCTGGCCAGTGCCAGCCAGGTCAGCCGCGCGACTTTATCGCGCCTGGAAAATGGCGAAGTCAGCCCGACTACAAACGTGCTGGGCAAGCTGTGCGCCGCGTATGGCTTGGCCATGTCGCGCCTGCTGCGCATGGTGGAAGACGATTTTCCGCCCCTGCTGCGGCGGGCCCAGCAAAGCGTGTGGACGGACCCGGACACCGGTTTTATCCGCCGCTCCGTCTCGCCCCCGGCGCGGGCGCTGGCCGGCGAAGCGCTCGAATGCGAGCTGGGCGCGGGCGTGACGATCGCCTATGCCGCCTCGCCCCGGCCCGGCATGGAACATCATTTGTTGCTGCAGGAAGGCAAGCTGAATGTGACCGTCGACGGCCGCTCGCACGACTTGCTGGCCGGCGATTGCTTGCGTTACCAGCTGCACGGCGCCAGCGCCTTCATGACGCCGCCAGACAGCGGCGCCCGCTATTTTCTCTTTCTTGTCTGAGGTCGTCATGCCCGCATCGCCGCGCCATTTTTCATCCGCCGACATTCTCGAACGCTTGCCGGAGCTGGGCGCGCTGCTGCAGGCATGCGTGCACGACGGCGCCAGCATCGGCTTCATCCTGCCGTTCGACACGGCAGCCAGCCAGGCGTTTTGGACGGATAACGTCTTGCCGGCCGTCACGCGCGGCGTGCGCCTGCTGCTGGTGGCCGAGGTGGAAGGGGCGGTGGCCGGCGCCGTGCAGCTGGACTGGGATACCAATCCCAACCAGGCGCACCGGGCCGAAGTGCGCAAGCTGCTGGTCGCACCCGCTTTTCGCCGTCGCGGCCTCGCGCGCCAGCTGATGCAGGCGCTGGAAGAGCAGGCGCGCCTCTTGCCGCGCAGCTTGCTGACCCTGGACACGCGCAGCAGCGACCATGCCGAACCGTTGTATTTGTCGCTTGGCTACGTGGCGGCGGGCAGCATCCCCGGCTATGCGCTGGCGCCGGCCGGTGACCGGCTGGACGCCACCACGGTCATGTACAAGCAGCTATAGCGAATTTATCGCGGCGAGGCGATGAGCTGGGGAACTCAGGCTTTCAGCCGCGCTCTAACGCTTGCGGCAGACAGGTTTGCCGGCGCGGTGACAGCGTGCGTGGTCTGTGCGGCTACCAGGCTGATGCCGTGTGCGGCTTGGGCTAACACTTGGTCACGGCTCAGCTTGAAGATGCCAACCGTGCCTGACAGTAGAGTGGCGCGCTGCTGCATGCTGGCCGCCGCGGACGATGCCTGTTCCACCAGGGCTGCGTTTTGTTGCGTTACCTGTTCCATTTGCACGATGGCGGCATTGACTTGTTCGATGCCGGACAATTGCTCGCCGCTGGCCATGCTGATTTCGCCTATGATGTCCGTTACGCGGTGCACGCTGGCCACGATTTCGCGCATGGTGGCGCCGGCCGTATCGACCAGGCGCGCGCCTGCGTCGACCCGCTCGACGGAGTCGCCGATCAGTTGTTTGATTTCCCTGGCCGCGCCGGCCGAGCGTTGCGCCAGGGTACGTACTTCAGCGGCCACGACGGCAAAACCGCGCCCCTGTTCTCCGGCGCGCGCTGCTTCCACGGCCGCGTTCAAGGCCAGGATATTCGTCTGGAAGGCGATGGCGTCGATGACGCCGATGATGTCAACGATCTTTTTCGACGAAGCGTTGATCGAGCTCATGGTATCGACCACTTGCGCCACCACCGTGCCCCCTTTGCCTGCCACTGCGGCGGCCGATTGCGCCAGCTGATTGGCTTGCCGCGCGTTATCGGCATTTTGCTTGACGGTGCCCGTCAGCTCGTCCATCGAGGCGGCCGTGCGTTCCAGCGAACTGGCTTGCGCCTGCGTGCGCTGCGACAAGTCCAGGTTGCCGGCGGCGATTTCGCCCGAGGCGCCCGCGATGTCGTGCGTGCCGCCGCGCACCTCGCCCACGATCGTGATCAAGCTGGCATTCATGTCTTTCAGGGCTTGCAGCAGTTGCCCCACTTCATCGCGGGAATCGACGCGGATATGTTCGCTCAAGTCGCCGCCAGCCACCTTGCGCGCCACTTTGACGGCATGCCGCAAGGGCCGCACGATGCCGCTGCTGATGAACCAGGCCGTCGCCAGGCTCAACATGCCGCCGACCAGGCCCAGCGCAATGATCAGCACGCTGGTATCGCGCGCGCGGCCCATGGCCGCCTCGGCCGCCGTGCGCATCTGCGCCGATTGCGTGGCGATCTGCTGGTCGAGTTCACGGAGGGCGGCTTGTTCTTGCGTACTGTTGCGCGTGGCCTGCAATTGCGCGATGCGCGCATAGCGCTGGTTCACGCTGCTATCGATTTCCCCGCTCACGGTCGACAACTGCCACGTGCTGATGACCACTACCACGGCCAGTAAAAGCGAAGTGAGCAAAAAGCCTGTGGTCAGGCGCACACCGATACGTATGTTTGAAATATTCATGTCCCCTCAGCTGTTGTCCCATGGTGGCCGTCTCCCATGCCTGCGGCATGGCGTGGCGCTTGTCCCCTGAAGTTGCTGGGGTGAAATGAGTGTAGCAGTGCGGTACTAAGTAATCTATAAATATTTCCATATTGGAATTAGTCACTGCCTGTTTAGCAACAGCGGCATGATTTGTTGCCAGATAAAATCACTCGCCGTATTACAGACGCGTCCTACCTCGATACCCGGTATCGTCCGACTGGCGCATGCCGGTGCAGCGCCTACACTGTTTCTTGCACAGACCCGACGGCGGGTCTTTCTTCTTATTCACAGGAGGCTGACATGGCGAATATCCAGGCAGGATCGGACGGTGCGGCAAATGAGGAAATGTCGGCCAAGCGCCTGAACGTGGTCGACTGGATCTCGATGATCCTGCTGATCGTGGGCGGTTTGAACTGGGCGCTGGTGGGCTTGTTCGATATCGATATCGTGGCCCGCATCCTGGGCGCCATGTCGACGGCATCGCGCGGCGTGTACGTGCTGGTGGGACTGGCGGCGCTGTATTCCATCTATCTGTGCGTGCGCAAGCTGCCGGCCAAGCCCTAGAGTCGTCTGCGCGACCATGAGGCGGCGCACAAGAAGCGCAAGGGCGTGCTGCAAGCGCCGAATTTGATCTGACGTGTCACGGGCCTGATGCCGCCTTGTGCGCGTGCATGTGCCTGCCTGCGTGCAGGCTGGCGGACAGCCAGCTTGGACGCTGACGTCGTTGCATATGTTTATTGCATGCGCTTACTGCGTGCGCAGATAGGCCAGCAAATCGGCCACTTGCTGGGCGTTGCCGATGCCCCAGAAACGCATGTTATTGCCAGGAATGAAATCGCTCGGCGCTTTCAGGAAGCCGGCCAGGTTTTGCTCGGTCCAGACGATATTCGCGTTTTTCATGGCCGCCGAGTATTTATAGTCGGTGGTGGCACCGGCCTTGCGGCCGATCACGCCCGTCAGCTTGGGGCCGAAGCCGCCGCGCGCCGATGGTCCCACCTGATGGCAAGAGGCGCACTTGCGAAAGGCGGCCTTGCCCGCTTCGGCATTGCCCGTGGGGGCGGCAGGAGCGGCCGCCTGTGCGGCGGCGACTGGCGCAAGCAGCAAGGCTGCGGTGGCGAGAGGGGAAAACCAGCGAAAAAGAAATGGATAGGTCATCGTTGAGGCGGAAGTGCACGATATGGCAAGCAATGACGTATTTTACAGGCGGGCATCAAAACCTGTCCGTCAGCGGCGCAGCGATGCCCGGCGGCGCAGGAATGGCTGCGGGAATGGCGGCAGGAAGGGAAGCGTGCAGGAATCGATACGGGATGGCCTGAATGCCGCTAGCGCTTGCCGCCTTGGGCACCCAGCGCCGCCATGGCCGACGCGAACACGATGCAGGCGATGGCCAGCCATTGGGTCAGGCTCAGCAGTTCTCCCAGCACGGCCATGGCGGCCAGCGCGCTGACGGCGGGCGCCGCGCTGCTGAACATGCCGAACACCCCTTGCGGCAAGCGACGCAAGGCAAAGATTTCCAGAGAGTACGGCAGGGCGCTGGACAGCATGGCAATGGCCAGGCCCATCAAGGCAATCGACGGCGCCAGCAGGGCCGTGCCCGAATAGGTGATGCCGATGGGCACCGTCACCATGGCCGCCACCGTCATGCCCCAGGCCACGGCTTGGCCACCTTGCAAGGTCGAGGCGCGCTTGCCGAAGATGATATACAGCGCCCAGCACAGCGCCGCCCCCAGCGCATACGCCACGCCGACCGGGTCCAGGCTGCCTGGACTGCCTTGCAGCGGCAACAGTAAATACAAGCCAAACACGGCGCACGCCACCGCCAGCAAATCGCGCGGCCGCCGCGACGACAGCATGGCCACGGCCAGCGGCCCCGTTACCTCGATGGCGACGGCGATACCGATCGGTATCAGCGCAAACGCCCGGTAAATCAGCAAGTTCATCAGCCCCAGCACGGAGCCGTAGACAAGCAAGTTCAGCACATCCTTGCGCGTCAGCCGGTAGCGCCAGGGCCGAAAGATGGCCAGCAGTATCAGCGCCGAAAACCCCACCCGGTACGCCGTAATCCCTTCCACGCCAATGACAGGAAACAGATTCTTCGCAATCGCCGCCCCCAGATTGACGGAAATCTGCCCTCCCAGTACGGCCAGGGAAGGGAGCAAGATGCTGTCGGGGAGGGAAGAGGTCGAGGCGGGGGAGGTCATGGGACGGTATTTTAATATGCCTGAGGCTGGCAGTCGCTGGCAGATTGGTAAGCCGGGGAGATTTAACGAGGTAGTTGCTGACATGACTGGTGCATTGCGGCTACTTTTTCGATATCATGTTGCAAAATACGCTACAGTTGTGGAATCGTTTACGAATGGTCAGAAGTAGCCGCTCCTAATCGAACAGCCTTTACCATTAGCACGTTAAAGACTGATACTAATGCTAATCGGCATTTTGACTAAAAGAGTCGGTAATCAGCCAGTAGCGGTCAGTCAGATTCGACCCACGAAGGGCAAAACTGTATCCCCAGTGAAAATTGGACACCTTTTAGGAGAACCGAGTGCAACCACAGTTAGATGAAATTAAGCGGCGTGAGATGTCTGCGCTAGCCGCGATTCGTGATGCGTTCGGTACCGAAGCTGATGAATACGGTGGAATTCTATTCGTCTCTCACCATCTCGAAGAGTTGGACGCCACCTATTGGCAGTCGAATCTGGCCACTACGTCCCCCGAACCCGAACAGGTTCTTGGCCTCTTGGAATTGAAGTCTCACTGGGGTGACGAGGATGAGAACGGCATTGATGTGTTCGATTTCACTTTGCCTGGCAAGGTTACAAATTACGTACTTAGCGTCCGATTCGATGAAACAGGTGCCATCGAGGAAATTTCCATGGAAAGCTAAACGCAGCATGTCCAATCTTGCAACCGACTCGGACTTGCTTTAGCGCTCCGACGAGCGTCTGCTTTAGACGTAGTTGGCTGTCGCAAAGCGGCCAGAAGCAGTCATTGGAGAGATAATGGATTGGGAACCGATTTCAGAGACAGAATTATGGGATAAGATCATAAGTGCGGAAGGCCGAATGAGTCCTCAGGTACTCCGCCTGTGGGAATCCATCAAAATTCCTCCTGAGAAGTGGGTCGAGCAAACCTATGGCACAGTTGGCGGCGGCTTTTGGGTTGTGGCCGTCATCGGTGGCAGGGTAATCTGGTTCAACGATATCGAAGATGGTTTTAACTGTTCTTCATATATAGTCGCCGGTAAGCTTTCCGAGTATTTTTGCAACCAAGATGAACTTGAGATAGCCGTTCAAAATGTGCTAGCGATCATCGAGACCGGCAGAGATTCAATCGCGCGACGCTCCGTCCCGATCCCAGGGGAATGGCAGTCTAGATAAGTCAAATATCAAAGATCCGGTCTGGAGCAGAACCTACCAACAGCGGCAATCGGCCAGTAGCGGACGCTCGGTGCGCACCACGAAACGTATGCTACTGCACCAATTCTTCGAGACTTGCAAGTGATACTGCAATCCTTCGAAAAAAATTGAAAGAAAAGAGAATAATGAGTATTGCTCCTCGTGGTATGAGTATTCAAGAAGCTTATCGACTGTACCGAGAAGATAAGTTGGTTGTTAACCGAAAATATCAACGTAAATTGGTATGGACTCTGGAAGAAAAACAAAAGCTGGTGGATAGTATATTAAATGACTATCCTATTCCTTTGGTTCTACTTGCCGAGGTGCAGTCGCCGCACGGATTATTCTATGAGATTATCGATGGAATGCAGCGCTTGAATGCTATTGTCGCGTTTATTGAAAATGAGTTTAGCGTAGCCGATAATTTTTTTGATGTTGATCAATTTGCGCGTGCACGACAGACAGCTGAAGCTGGGAAATTCAATCGGGTAGATTTTGGCAATTATTTAACGCCAGCGTTGTGTGCTAATTATTTGGATTATCAGCTGGCGGTTACAACTTTCCCTACCGTAAGCGAGGCTCAAGTTACTGAGGTCTTCGGACGTATAAATTCTGGTGGGCAACAGTTAAGTTGGCAGGATCGGCGTCAAGCGGGGAAGATCAACGAATTCTCGTCATTGATACGACGCCTCGCTTCCGAAATTCGCGGCGATGCCTCTAGGGAACTTCTCCCGCTTAGCGAGATGCCAGATATTAGTATTGACACGGCACGTCGTG
The DNA here is from genome assembly GCF_030397735.1 of Janthinobacterium sp. SUN120. Taxonomy (NCBI): domain Bacteria; kingdom Pseudomonadati; phylum Pseudomonadota; class Betaproteobacteria; order Burkholderiales; family Oxalobacteraceae; genus Janthinobacterium; species Janthinobacterium sp. SUN120. Next base: position 771,910 of record NZ_JAPUBW010000001.1, read on the forward strand.
GATTGGGGTACACATTGAAAGCCGAAGAGATATTCTGGTGCAAACAGGGAATTCTTTGGACTAAGCAATTGCGAGAAAGTGAAGATGAAGAAATTCTAGCTGACATTTGTGCATCGCTGCTGGACGGCCGACCGATAGCACGGAGCAGAGAACTTCTCGATGCCATATACGACGACAATTCGTCCGAGCATCTGGACATTGAGCTAAAGCTCACGGCGTATGGTTCAGAGCGGCTGTACGAAGAGGTTAAGGTTACTTTATCAGTGCTACGAGAAACCGTAGAAACGTACAGCAACGCAGTGAATGCGCTACGTACTGCCATTAATCCAGGTTCAAACAATCCGATAAAGGCTTCCTTTTTCGCGTTGTTCATGGCGTTTCATGATCTCGTCATCGGCGAAGAAAAAACTCCTTGTGAGGCTGGGAAGATTTTGCAGTCTATCGGTGGCCTGCAAAAGGCGATGATTAGTACCGCTAAATATTCCAAAACGGAAGACCGGGTAAAAAATATTGATAAGACAAAAGGCCTAATACAGCGGTATTTCGTAAGAAAAGATCCCCCAATGTTGAGACACGGCGCCGGATTGGCACTTGACTTTGAAAACGCAATGCGACGATCAAAAATTGAGACGGGGCGTTACGAATGCAAGCAGGGATTGGTTAATTTGAGTGCAGATCGCAGGGCAGACAAAGAGTTCGAACTGACATTGCTCCAGACGATCTGTGGAATTGCGAATGTAGGACCGGATAGTAGCGGATTCCTATTCTTGGGGGTGGCCGATAAGGAAGCCGATGCCAAGCGGGTAAAAGTGTTAGATGAAGTTGAAGCGATTAAGGTCGGTAATCGATTTGTTGTTGGCATAGATCGTGAATTGCCAATATTGGGAATCTCATTAGAAACCTACGTAAAGCGCTTAAGCGCGATGATCACCCAATCGGACCTTTCAGAAGTTCTACGACATCAAGTTTCGTCCCAGATCGATGCTGTTACTTATAAAGGACTTTCAGTCATACGATTGAGAATCCCACCGCAAAAGGGAGTATCTTTTTTAGGGGAACGTGCCTACATTCGGGAAGATTCCTCAACTGTAGAGGCTAGCGGGAAAAAATTGCTAGCGGTCAGCGCGTTGTTTTAATTGCTAAAGTGAAGGGGCTGGGCGGCCTATGGCAGCCTTCTAGTTTTCCGACGTAGTTAATGTCCGCTATGGGGTGGAAGCGGACATTACAAGTTTTATCTGTTTTTTTGGATAAACGCCTCTTTCTTGCATTCATTGGCATTATTAAAGATGGTAAAGTTTAATGTCATTGCTGTGCGCATTGACAATAGTTAAATTAATATGGTGAAGACACGGAAATCCTGCATTTCTTGCTGTTTATCGCGCCGTCTATTTGCTTGTAACTCAGGAGAAGTATTGAATGACTGTTTTTAGTATCGGCGACACCAATTTCGAAGTGGATGTAGCGAAATCAAGCATTAGTCTGGAAACGCATGGCAGCGGCATGCTGGAGCTGAATATCGATATCCATGGCGACGATGAGGTGTTTATGCGCTTGACCGAGCCGGAGGATGCGGAATGGTCGTGGGCGCTGTATCCGCCGGCTTTTTTGCTGCATGGCTTGCGCATACCGGAAGGGCAGGGAGGAGCGTTTGCGATCGGGATGCTGGATATGCATCCCGAGGCGGAGGAATCGGGTATCTATATGATGGAATATGGTGACGTGTCGGCTGTCAACATCATTGAATTGTCGGCGGATCGACTAGCCGTGTCGGGCATGGTGGACTTGTGGGGCAAGCGCCTGCCATTTCATATCGATATGCCGCGCAGATAGTATCGGGGCGGGGCTCCGCGGGATTGGAATGCGCCCCATTGAGGCGCATTCCTCCGGCGGGGTCGGCCCCGCTCCAGTCTGATTAGTCCAGCTTCAACGCCTTGGCCACATCCCCCCACGCCACATACTTGAAGTTCTGCGGTCCATCGGGCAGGCGCTTGTAGCCGTCCTGGATTACCAGCATGCCTTGCGCGTACGCGCCGCCCAGGTTGGCGGAGGTGACGTCGAGGCCGTCCGTTTCCGAGGTGCCGTCGATGCCGGCGGGCAGGTTGAAGCCCACCTTGAAGCGGCCGCGCACTGCATATGGCGCTTGCGCGTCGAGCACCACGTAGCTGCTGTCGCCCTGGCTGGAAACGATCAGGTAGCCGGTGTCCGGCTTGGCGCCAGGCTTGCGGTAGATGGCCATGCCTTCCACGTCGGCCGTCAGGTGCGCGCCCACAGGCAAGACCATGGTGAGGGTGTCCGGCTTGGCGGCGTCGGCCGAGGTGGTCCAGATGCCGCGCGTTTCTTCGCCCAGGAACAAGCGGGCGTTGGCGTCGTCGGCCACGCAGCCTTCCGGTTGGGTGGCGACCTTGAAGCTGCGCAAGAGGGTGGCGCTGAACTTGTTGCCGTTCAAGCCAATGCTGTATTGCTGGAAAGTACCGTCCTTGTCGTTGATGAACGCTTCCACTCCGCCGCTGGCTGGTTGGTACAGACACATGCCGTAGATGCTTTTCAGGCCGGTAGGGAAGCGGCCCGCTTCCGCCACGTCGCCGCTGGCATTGATGGTGAACAACATCATGCTGTTGTCGTCGCGCTGGGTAGCGACGGCCAGGTCGACCTTGCTGCTGCCCAACTGGATATTCTGCCGCACGTCGACGTTGTTCAGGCGTCCCACTTCCAGCAGTTGTGTCTGCTTGCCTTGCAGGTCGTAGACCAATAAGCCTTGCTTCTTGTTGGTGCCGAGGATGCGCGCGTCGGCCGGGTTGCTGGACAGCCAGATGGCTGGATCGTCGGCCGCGTCGCCCTGGCGCGCCATCGGCTCCGTCTGCGCCTGTGGGGCGATGATGGCTACCGCAGGCTGCGTTTCCGCCTTGCCAACCCATTTCAAGGGCCGCGCCTGCCAACCGTTCTTGCCGCGCAGCAGCAAGGAGTCCTTGTCCAGCGCCAGCTGGCTGTCGCCTTTGCGCACGTTCAAGGCGACCGCTTGCGGCGGCATGGCCGTCCATTGACTCCCCTGGTGGGTGTACAGGTGCAGCTTTTCCGCCTTGCCATCGAGCACGGCCACGCCGCCCGGCAGCACGGCCAGTGCACCGGCGCCGCCGTCCAGCTGGCCATACGGCTTGCGCAGGGCGACTACTTCGCGCTTGCCCATGCCTTCCGACTCGGCGTCATACGCCCACACGCCCATGTTGGCCTCGCTTACCAGCAGGCGCTGGGCGCCATCGTCGACCCGGCAATGCTTGGCGTGCGGCGGCAAGGCCAGTTTGCGCACCAGGCTGCGCTGCTCGCCCTGCATCACCCACTGTTCCGCTTGCCCATCCTTGCCGATCAAGAACAGATGGGCTAGCTGCTGGGCGTCGCGGTACAGGCACGACGCTTCCACGGAAAATGTCGGCACGGGAAACGGCGCCAGTTTGACCAGCTTGCCGGCCTGCACGTCGACGGAGACGGGCAGGGGGCGCTGCGTGTCCGCTTCCAGGAAGACGGCCAGCACCTTGCCGCCATCGCTGCGCGTGTCCAGTTGCTTGGCGCGCACGGCGATGCGGTCCTGTTCCTGGCCGGCTGCGTCGAACAGGCGCAAGCCGTGCTTGTCGAGTAGCAGCCACCCACCGCCGGGCAGGCGCGCCAGTTCTTCCGCTTCCTGCGTGAAGGAAGGCACAGTGTTGGCAGGCGCGGCTTGCGCCGTGCCCGCGAGGCAAAAGGCAGCCAGCAGGGCGCTGCAGAGTACGGTTTTTTTCATATTGTTGGAAATCATCATCAGAAGGCGCTGGCTTTCAGGCTCACTTTAAAGGTGCGGCCATATTGTTCGTTTTGCACGTTGTATTGCTTCGTGCCCTGGTAAACATAGTATTTTTCGTTGTTCAAATTGGCCGCCTCGAACATCAGCTGGAACTGCTTGTTGATCTGGTACGACAGCGAGAAATCGAGCTGTTTCTGGCCGGCGACGATATGGTCCTGGCTTTGATCGAGGATGTCGTTGCCCATTTCCAGCAGGTAAGGCGACTTGTAGTTGAGGGCCAGGCGGGCGCTGACCGGCCCCGTTTCATAGCCCAGCATCAAGTTCATCACCTGGTTCGACTGGCCCGGCAGGCGGATGTCGCGGTTCAGCTGTTTGTTGCTGGCTTTGTCGAAGCGGCCGATTTGCGCGCTCGAGGTGCTCAGGGTGCCGTTCACGCCGACGAGGAAACGATTGAAGGGCGCCGGCAGCATGCGCAGCGGCTGCATGTAGGCCAGTTCGATGCCTTTCACCTTGGCCGCGTCGCCATTCGCATACGAGGTGGCCGTCGTGTAGCCGGCCCACTGTCCCGTGCCGGCCAGGTTCGTCGTGTAGGTGAAATTCTTGATGTCCTTGTAGAAACCATACGCCGACATCACGCCGTCATTGCCCAGCACGCGCTCGATGCCCAGGTCGAGGTTGTTGGCCTTCAGCGGCTTCAAGTCCGGGTTGCCGATCACGGCTTCCGTGTTGCTGGCCAGGCTGATGCCGGGCGCCAGCTGGCTGAAGTTGGCGCGCACCACGGCTTGCGTCCAGGCGGCCCGCACGCTGGTATGTTGATCCAGGTCATAACGGGTTTGCAGGTTTGGCAGCCAATTGGTGTACGAGCGTTCGCGCGTCAAGGCCGTGGCGATGCCGGCGCTGTCCACTTGCGAGCCGGCCGCTTCGAAACTGGTGCGCTCGGCGCGCACGCCGCCCAGGATGTGCCAGGCGTCGAAGTCGTAGCTGTTCTGCACATACATGGCGTTGATGTCTTCATGCATGCGATAGTCGTTGATGATGGATTCCGTGGCCAGGCGCGCCTTGGCGCGGTCCAGTCCCGCCACGCGGGCGCGGATGAGGGCCGGGTCCAGCGCCACGCCGATGTTGCCCAGGTCATAGTCGAGATTGTGGCCTTGCACGAAATTGCTCATCGACGTGGAACCGGCGCCCCAGTAATTGCCGCTGGATGCCTTGCTGCTGTTATATGCCCATTGATCCGTGTCATTGGTTTTTTCGCGGCGGCTGACTTTTGCGCCGAACTTCAGGGTGGCGATGTCAAACTTGCGCGCCAGGTCGATGCGCGCGTGGTGTTCATTGTCCTTCGAGTAGCGCTTTTGCAGGGTGATGGCGTTGAGCGCATAGCTGGCCGGGTCGTACAGCGAGGCGGGGCCGCTCAATTTCGGTTCCTGCGTATCCGTGAAACTGATGCCGGCGAAATTGCTGGTGCCGCGGAAACGGCCGTCGTTCAAGGATTCCGGCGTGTCTTCCGTGGCTCGGCTCAGGCCGCCTTTCACGTCCAGGGTCCAGTCGCCCGATTTCTGCTGCGTGCCCAGCACCAAGGAACGCACTTGCTGCGTGTACTTGCGCTGGCGGATGCGGCGCTCGGCGCGCGCGCTGGCCGTCTGGCCTTCGGCCAGGCTGCCGCCCGCGATATTGCTGATGGTCAGGCGGTCGCGTACTTCATTGTCGGAAAATTCGCTGAGGAACGAGCGCAAGAACCAGCTGTTGCCCGCTTCGGGGCGGTAATCGAGGTTGACGGCCAGGGCGCCGCGCTTGCGCACGGGCAGGTAGTCGCGCAATTCCAGGCCCGACAACTTACCCTTGCTCCAGGCGCCGCCCGTTTCCACGTCATCCGAGCCGAACGAGCGCTTTTCCGCGCTTAGGCCGGCTGCCACGCCCAGCTTGCCGTCGAGGAAGCGCTGGGCCCACAGGGCGCCGCCGCTGGGGCTGGTCTTGCCCGTCTTTTCATCGTAGCTGGCGCCCACGTTGGCCGACAGTAGCTTGCCCGGCAAGTCGAAGGCGGACAGTGACTTGACTTCGACGGTGGCGCCCAGCGAGTTGGCGTCCATTTCAGGGAGTAAAGTCTTCGAGACTTCCAGCGTGCGGATCAGGCCGGCAGGCAGGATGTCCAGCGCCACGGCGCGGCGTCCCGCTTCCGGCGACGGCACCAGCGCGCCGTTGATGGTGACGGCGTTCAAGTCCGGGCCCAGGCCGCGCACGGTGATGTAGCGGCCTTCGCCCTGGTCTCGCTGCACGGACACGCCCGGCAAGCGGGCCAGCGCCTCGGCCGCGTTTTTGTCCGGCAAGCCGCCGATATCGTCGCTGCTGATGACGCTGATGATATTGTCGGCTTTCTCTTGCGCGGCGATGGCGTTGCGCAGGCTGGCGCGCTGGCCGCTGACGACCACGGTGGCGGCCGGCTGGCCATCCGCATCTTGCGCTTGCGCATGGCTTTGGCCGCTGAAGACGGCCATGATGCCGAGGGCCACGGCCGTCAGACGCAGCGGGGAGGGGAACGATGTGTGCATGGTTTTCATGAAGAGCTCGGTTAGGGGAAGGAACCGGGCGGATTCTAGGCAGCAAATATGACGGTTGCGTGACAGGCAAGGGCTTGCCACCTTGAAAACAACGGCCTGTGAGCGCTTTCCAGCTGGAAATGAATCGTGGTGAGCTGAAATGACCTGCCAGCGCAGGGCGCATGGGATGCTGCTTGCCGGATTTGCATCGGCTGCGCTGTTAATGATGAGCCGTTTGCACCTGCCGCACGGGCGTGGGGCATGTCATCGTGCCGTCATGGGCGGGCGCTATCGTGGCGGCAGCACCACTTTTAAAGGTTTCCCACATGCTGCCGTTGCACCGTAACAGCCTGATTGCCGCCGCGCTCGCGTTGCCCCTGTTCTTGTTTCTGTACGCCACACTGGGGCACCTTAAACCGTTTGCCATCTGGAAGTGGATGGATATCGTCTGCGAAGGCGGCACGGCCGTCATGGCGGGCATCTGGTTCTTGTTTACCCTCAGCAGCCGTCCCCGCGGGCTGGTGACGCGCCTGATCGCCGGCGGCCTGTGCGCCATCATGCTGGGCTCCTGGGCCGATTGCCTGGACGAATTCTTTGCCGTCGACAAGAGCGCCGTGTGGGATAACTGGCTGGAAGCCTTGATTCCGTTCGGCATGCTGGTGCTGACGATCGGCATGTATTACTGGCGCCAGGAACAGTTCCGCCTGAACGAGCACCTGCAAAAGCGCGAGCGCCTGTTCCGCGACCACCGCGCCTTCGACCGCATCACGCAGCTGGCCGACGCCAGCTACCTGCGCACGCAGATGCGCCTGGAACAGGAGCGCCGGCCCGGCCTCGATTGCGCGCTGGTCTTGCTCGACATCGACAGCTTTCACCTGATTAACCGCGAATACGGCCACCGCGAAGGCGACCGCGTGCTGCAAGCCGTGGGCCACATGCTGCTGTTGAACTTGCGCAATGACGACTTGCTGTGCCGCTATGCGGGCGACCGCTTCGCCGTGCTGATGCCGGGCGTGTCGCGCGAGGATGCGGCCGCGAAGGCGCGCCACCTGTGCGCCATGGTGGGACAGATGCGCCACCACGCCAACGACAACCGCGAAATCCGCCTGAGCCTGCGGCATGCGTGCGCGCTCACCGATGGCGTGCCGGAAGTGGTGCTTGCCGAGCTGAGCCGGGCCGTGGAAACGCCCGGCCGCAGCGCCGGCCCCAGGGCCAGCACCGCCGCGCCTGCCTGATGCCGCTGAACCAGCAGGGCGACCCCAGCATCGCGGCCCATCACCAGCCGGCGCTGGTGCTCGATTATGCGCGCAGCCGCGAACTGGCCGTGGCGCCGCTGCTCAAGGGCACGGGCCTCGATGGCGGCGCGCTGCCGTCCGCGGAAAGCCAGGTCAGCGCCGCGCAATACCTGCAATTGCTGGCCAACGTGGCGCGCGGCCTGGACAGTGCCGATACCAGCTTCATGCTGGGCCAGCAAATGCTGCCCGGCCATTACGGCGCGGCCAGCCACGCCTTGCTGCAGGCGCAGAATCTGCGCCAGGCGCTTGGCATCCTGTGCGAATTCCACACCTTGCTGTGTCCGCTGTTGCAGCCGCGCTTGCGCGAGGCGGGCGACATGCATGTGCTGTACTGGGTCGATGCGTTCGGCGCGCCCAGCCAGCTGCCTTTTCTGGTGGAGATGCACATGACGGCGCTGGCGGCCATGTGCCGCTGGCTGGCGGGCGAAGCGCTGCCGTGGCGCTTTTGCTTCAACCGGGCGCGGCCCCGCCACGTCGAGCAGCACGAGGTGCACCTGGGCCAGGCGCTGCGTTTCGATTGCCAGGTCGACGCCATGCTCATCGATTCCAGCTGGCTGGATAAACCCTGGCCGCGCGGCAATGCCACGGCGGCGGCGCTGGCCTTGCGCGCGGCCGCCGTGGCGCCCGTGCCGGCGGCGAGCCTGCTCGGCGCGCTGTACGACTACCTGCTGGCGAACATCCGTTGCGCGCCGACCCTGGAACGCACGGCGCAGGAGTTCGGCGTCAGTCCCGCCACCCTGAAACGCCACCTGGCGCGCCATGGCACGCATTTCCAGGCCGAGCTGGACCAGGTACGCGCGCACAAGGCGATCTATCTGTTTCAGGCGCATGGCTACGACAACGACGCCGTGGCCGCCTATCTTGGCTTTCATGATGCCACCAACTTCCGCCGCTCGTTCAAGCGTTGGACGGGCCAAACGCCGCAGTTGCTGCGCCATGCTTTGGCCCTTTTTGTGGCAGGTTGATCGCCGGCGTTGCGCGCCAGCGCCACGGACAGTCGTTCCTGAGGGAACAATTGCCCGTTCTGCTACATCCATAGTACACTCGATCAGAGAGCGAACAGACGCGCTTTGAGGCGCTCCGGCACGGCGTCACGCGACGCCGCAATTCCGTCATCTTGATGGCGGTGCCGGCGGCAGACGACCGGTGTGCCGTGCCTTAACCCAGCCTGGAAACTGGCGTCACCCGTGGGGTGCGCCGGAAACCGGGCAACTTGATAATGCTCAATCGTGTATTCACAATCGCAGATCGATCCAGTCGTCAGTTTCCGCAACACCCAGGGTGAGGCGGTGCGCGGCACGATTTTCAACTTGCAGCGCAATTCGCTGGTCATGGAAATCTATAATCCATACTCGATTGTGCAGGTCAGCGAGGTGCTCAATGACGTGACGGTGCGCATGGGGGCGAAAAATGCCTACGTGGGCAAGGCCGTCGTCATCAGCAGCGTCAACACGGGCCTGACCGCCATCGTTTCCGTGACCCTGATCGACGAGTGGCGCGAGCTGAGCGACGTGGTGGTGGTCAAGGGCGCCGTGCAGAAAGAGTCCAGCGCCTTTGTCGCCGGCTGGGGCGAGCGCTTCCGCATCCGCCGCGATTACCAGATCGTCGTCAACGAAATGCGCGCCTTCCTGTCGGAAGTGTCGCGCTGGGTCGAGCAAGTCGACTTGTCCGACTCGCTGCCCAAGGAAAACGGCCGGCTGCGCCCCGATATCTTCGACGAACTGGCCTTGCCGCTGATGGAGCAAACCCAGCTGTATCTGCGCCAGCTCGAAGTGGAAGCCTCGCTCGTCGAGGAAGAGCGGGCGCCCGCGCACCGCGCCTTCGCCCAGGCGGCGCTGCATCCATTGATCCTGCGCGCGCCGTTCGTCTTCCGCACGTTTACCAAGCCGCTCGGTTACGCGGGCGATTACCAGATGGTCAACCAGCTGCTGGACGATCCGCGCCAGGGGCCGAGCACGTACTTTCAGATCGTCAATGCGGCCTTCCTGCAGGCGGCCGTGGCCACGGCGCACCGCAACCGCATCGATATCCTGACGGAATTCCTGTCGCAGAAGGCGGCCGCGGCGCGCGCTGCCGGGCGCGTGTATAAAGTGCTCAACGTGGGCTGCGGCCCGGCCATCGAGGTGCAGCGCTTCCTGGAAACGTGCCCGGACGCGCAGTGGCTGGCCTTCGAACTGGTCGACTTCAGCAGCGAGACCCTGGACTGGACGCGCGCGCGCCTGACCACCATCATGCAGCGCACGGGGCGCGTGGTCGAGATCGATTATGTGCACGATTCCGTGCACAACCTGCTCAAGCGCCGCCATGGCGCCGGTATCACGGGCTTGCCCGGCAGTTTCGACGCCGTGTATTGCGCCGGCCTGTTCGACTATCTGTCCGACAAGGTGTGCGCGCGCCTGCTGATGCATTTCGCCTCGCGCGTGGGACCGGGCGGACGTTTGCTCGTCACCAATGTGCACGCGAACAACCCCGGCAAGTTCGGCATGGAGCATTTGCTGGAATGGCATTTGATCTATCGCAATGAAGAGGGCCTGTCGGCCTTGCTGCCCGAGCACGCGACGGACCCGCTGATCTATGTCGATGCCACGGGCGTGAATGTGTTCGCGGAAGTGAGCATTCCTTGATGGATACTCCAGGCCTGCACGCCGGCTACACGGCCGTTTTGCGCGACTTCCGCCTGGAATTCAGCCGCGGCGGGGCGTACACGGGCATCGTGCTGATCCTGCTGGGCATGGGCCTCGATTCGGCCCTGTATCCGGACAAGCAGTCGGCGTTCACCACTGCGCGCATCCTCGTGTCCGTGCTGATCTTTTGCGTCGTGCTGGCCATGCGCACGCGCTGGGCGCAAGACCGCATCCAGGGCTTGACCTTTGTCTGGCTGATCTTGCCGCAGATCATGATCGCCTGGATGATCGCCGTCACGGAAGGCGCCACCTCGATCTATTACGTGGGCATGACCCTGGCCATCTATTCGTCGGGCATCGTGCTGGCCTTCGGCTTGTGGCAGAATATGGTTTTCGGCGCCATCTCCTGCCTGCTGTATGTGGGCGCCTGTGCCTGGCATGCGGGCGGCTTCGACCTGGCGGGTACGTTTGTCGTCAATTGCTTGTTCCTTATCATGTCGGCCAGCATCAGTGCCGTGTTTACCTATTTCAATGAGCGCGCCCGCTTCATGCTGTTCCAGCTGAAGGCGGAAGTGGCGCAAAAGAACACGCAACTGGAAGAAACCAACAAAAGTCTGGCCGATATCAAGGGGCAGATGCTGCAGCAGGAGAAAATGGCTGCCATCGGCACCCTGGCCGCCGGCATGCTGCATGAAGTCAATAACCCCGTGAATTTCTGCATGATGGCCATCGAGGTGGCCATCGAAGACCCGGCCGCCAAGCAAAGCGCGCTCGTCAGCGAATGCCTGGCCGACGCCAAGCAGGGCATGCTGCGCGTGCAGCACATCGTGTCCGACTTGAAGACCTTTGCCTACCGCAAGAGCGGCAACCAGCTGGAAACGGGACACTTCCAGTTCCGCAGCGCGCTCGACGCGGCCATCCGCCTGGTGGGCCATGAAACGAAGAATGTCAGCATCAGCCACGACTTGCCGGTCGACACCCTGGTGCGCGGCGACGAAGCGGCCATCGTGGGCGTGCTGATCAACTTGCTGGGCAATGCCGTGCTGTCCATGCGCAAGGGCAATGCGCCGCCGTTCGAGATCCGCATCACGGCCCACTGGGACGAGAACCGCCTGCGCATCAGCGTGCGCGACAACGGTCCCGGCATCGCCCCGGAAAACCTGGCGCGCGTGTTCGAACCGTTCTTTACCACGCGCGAAGTGGGGCAGGGCCTGGGCCTGGGCCTGAGCATCAGCTATGGCGTGATCGAGCGCCACGGCGGCACCCTCACGGCCGAAAGCGAGCTGGGCGCGTGGGCCAGCATGAATTTCGACTTGCAGCGCTCCGATTGGGAGGGCCGTTAGCATGGATAACGATAGCCGCGCCAGCGTGCTGTACGTGGACGACGAAGCGCTCGCCTGCAAGTATTTCGAACGCGCCGCCGGGGCCCGCTACCGCGTGCTGACGGCGCTGAGCGTCGATGCGGCGCTCGCCTTGCTGGCAGACGAGGCCGGACAGATCGACGTGCTCGTCACCGATTACCGCATGCCGGACCGCCTGGGCAGCGAATTGCTGCAGGAAGTGGCGCAGCGCTATCCGCACATCGTCTGCATGCTCGTCACCGCGTATGCGGACAAGGATGTGCTGCTCGAACTGATCAACGGCGGCGCGGTGTTCCGCCTGCTGGAAAAACCGCTCGACCTGGCCGCCATGCAGACGGCGCTGCAACTGGCCGTGCAGACGGGACGCGAGCGCGCCGCGCGCCGCCAGGGCCTGGTGGCGATGGAAGAATCGCTGGCGTTTCTGGCGCATGAATTGAACACGCCGCTGGCGGCCATCGCCAATTTTGCGCGCGGCATCGCCCGGCGCGCGCAGGCGGAGGCCGCGCCGCAGGCCGAGATCGGCGAAGCGGCCGCCTTGATGCACGACAATGCGCGCTATTGCCTGTCGGTGCTGGCCAGCTTTGTCGACACGGTGCGCCTGGCCAGCGCCGGGCCCGGCATGCAGGGCGGACGCCGCGCCGGCAGCGCGCGCCAGCTGCTGGCGGCCTTGCTCGACAGCTATCCCTTGAGCACGGCCCAGCGCGCCGCCATCACGGTGGACGTGGGCGACGATTTCTCCATTGCCGAGTCGCCCAATTGCGTCGCGCTGATCCTGTCGTCCGTGCTGGCGAATGCCTTGCGCTCGGCCGGTGAGCAGGCTCATCCTGCGATCGGCATCCGCATCGACGCCGGCCGCATCAAGGTGCGCGACAATGGCGCCGGCATCGCCCCCGAGATTGTCGAACAGCTGTTGATCGACCCCGTCAGTGCCAACGGCGACGAAGGCAAGGGCTGGGGCATGGTGTTTTGCCACCGCATGATGCAGTCGTTCGGCGGCAACCTCGACATCGCCACCGAGTTTGGCACTTCCACCACGGTAACCCTGAATTTTCCAGTACATATAAGGAACGAGCATGATTGACGCCAATCTGCGTTTACCGGCTCAGCGTGAGCCGGCGCAAGGCTTGCCGACGATACTCTATGTCGATGACGAGGCCAACGCCCTCAAATACTTCCAGCGCGCCATCGCGCCGCTGGCCGACGTGCTGACGGCGACCTCGGTCGAGGAGGGCAAGCGCATCCTGGACGAGCAGGCCGACCGCATCGCCGTGCTGGTGTCGGACCAGCGCATGCCGGGCGCCTATGGCAACGAGCTGCTGTCGTATGCCTGGGACCGCCATCCGCACATCGTGCGCATCCTGACCACCGCGTATTCCGAGCTCGAACACACGGTGGAAGCCGTCAACCAGGGGCAGATCCACCGCTACATCCAGAAGCCGTGGGATATCGCGGCCCTGCGCATGGAACTCAAACAGGCGCTGGAACTGGCGCGCTTGCGCAACGAGCACGCCCAATTGCTGCGCGAAAAGCTGATGGTGCGCCAGCGGCAAGCCGTCGCCAACCGCATCGGCAGCCTGTACGCGCTGTGCGCCAGCCTGGCCGGTCCGGAACAGCAGCTGCCCGTGGAAGCGTATTTGTCGGCGGCCTTGACGGCCGGCGTCACGCCGCCCGAGCCGGACTGGCTGTTGATGGATTATGCCGACCTGGTCAGTTCAGAAGCCTTCCGCGGCACGGCCTTTGCCGCCGCCGTGCGCCAGCAGCTCGATACGCTCGAGCGCGAGCATCCGGGGCGCGGCGTGGAACAGGCGATCGACATGCTGCTGCCCGTGTTCGGCGCGGCGCTGCAAAACCAGGGCGGCACGGCGCTGTTCCTCGATGGCCGCCTGCTGACGGAATTCCTGGAAACGCCCACCACCACGCCCGTTTCGGCCATTCACTCGTTCTGGCTGGCCAGCTTGCTGTGGCTGGCGCGGCGCGGCTGGTCCTTGCAGCTGAGTAAAACGGAAATGGGCTTGCAGGGCAAGGTGGTGCAGGCTGAACCGGCGCTCACGCCGGATCACCTGGCGGCCTGGATCGAGCAGTTCTGAGCCGGCTGCTCCGCAAGGGGCGGCGCCAACGACAACAGGGCCGCGCGGCCCTGTTTTTCATCGCGACGGGAAAGGCTTAGCGCTCTGCCGCCGCCTTCAGGTTGTTCAAGCCCTTCTCGAAATCCTTGCCGATCATGGTATCCATGCTGACGAAGACCGTCATGACCTTGCTCACGTAAGGGCTGGGACCCGTCATGGTCCAGTTCACCTTGGTGCTGTCGCCCTCGGGTGTCATGGCAAACGTGGTGGTGTTATGGCTTTCGAACGGCTTGAGGAAGTCCAGCTTGATGACGGTGCGCTCGGGCTGGGCCGCTTCCGTGATTTCCATGCGGCCGGCGCCCACCTTGTCATTGCCCGTCCACGCATATTGCGCGCCCAGGCCATTGGCGGGGCCCGTAAACGTGCGGCGCATGGCCGGATCGAGCTTTTCCCACGGCGACCAGGCGGCCCAGTAGTGGAAGTCCGTGATCAGGGCGGCGATTTTCTCGGGCGGTGCCTTGATGGTGATTTCACGCTGGACACTGAAGGTGTCGGGTTTGGTGGTGGCATAGCCAAGGATGGCGGCGACGACGACAACGATCAGCAGCAGGGTTTTTTTGATCATATGCTCTCCAAATCTTGAATGGTCGATGCGAACGAATCAAGGCAATCTTAGCAGATATGAATGGCTGTGCGTGGCCTGTTGGCCTTTATTTGCGCCAGCTCTGCACAGGGCCGCCCGCACGCCCGTTCGCCGCTGCGCACGCCAGGTTTGTGCCGGTTTGTGGCGAGGGCCGCCGTCCGCTAGAATGCTGGCCTGCAAAGATTTCAGAGGGAAATATGTTTCAACGATCGATCGCCAGGCTGACCCTGGCGTGCGGCTTGCTGGCTTCCGCCTTTGCCGCGAACCTGGCGCATGCCGATGCCTGTCCCGCCCACTACGTCGATGGCCGCAAGCCGGAAATCACCAACCCCAAGCTGGACGTGGCAACCAGGGAGCTGTGCTACAACGTGTTTGGCGTGATGCATTCGGGGATTACGCGCACGCCCCTGTGGTCGGCTGAACACTTGACGGCGAACAATCTGGAAGCGGCGCAGGATTTGTCGCGCGAAAATTCCTTCCACGCGGAACGCAAGCTGCCCGCCGCCCAGCGCGCCGAGCTGGCCGATTATGCGCGCAGCGGCTTCGACCGTGGCCACATGGCGCCCAACGGTGACATGCCGGACCGCCAGAGCCAGCGCGACAGCTTTACCCTGGCCAACATGGTGCCGCAGGATGCGCGCAACAACCGCTATGTGTGGGCCGGCATTGAGGGCGCCGTGCGCAAGATGGCGAAGAAAGAGGGCGACCTGTACGTGATCACGGGGCCGGCTTTCATTGGCGGCAACCTGCGCAAGGTGGGAAGAGTGATTGTGCCCAGCCATCTGTACAAGGCCGTGTACAGCCCGCGCCAGCGCGCCGGCGCCGCCTACTTCATTGAAAACGTCGATACCAAGGCGTATGAAGTGCTGAGCATTGCGCAACTGGAAGACAGGATAGGCATCGATCTGTTACCGTCGCTGACGCGCCAGCAAAAGTTGCGCATGCTGAGTTTGCCCAAGATCAATAGCAAGTCGAAAAAATAATCCCTTTGAAAGGAAATCCCATGTGCGCAAAGAAATTCGTCCCGTACGCCAATGAAAGCGATGTGCTGGAGATCGGCGGCCTGAGCATCGAAAACCGTGTCGACCGCATCAGCATCAGCGGCGACATCGACCTGACCCTGGACAAGCCGGGCCTGGCGCTGGCGAAACAGTTGCAAAAACTGCTGGGCGACGTGGTGGCGCAACTGGAAAAGCAGGACTTGCCCGACCAGCTGCCGCCGCCCGAAGTGACGTCGGTGGCCAATCCCTTCGAGTAGATTGCTGAAGGCAACACCGGGAGCGTTTCCGCATCTGATGCCGGTACGGCAAAAAAAACGCCTCCCGAAGGAGGCGTCAAGAGCGTGCCTGCAGCTAATTAGAACGTATAACGTCCGTTGAAGGTGAAGTAGCGGCCATAGTTGTTATGCAAGCCCTCGTTGTAGCCCGTAGTTGGGTAGCCTGGATCGTAAGGCGCGGCACGGTCGAACAAGTTCTGGATGTTGATGCTCAGACTCACGTTCTTGAAACCCGTGTAGGTATAGCCGAGACCGACCGTGGTCCAGCTGGCGACCTTGCAATCCGGGAAGGCAGCTTCATAGCCGGGAATCGAGGTATTGCGATCCGGCGCCGCATCGGTCGGCTTCTTCGTGCCATAGGCACAGAAAGGCTGGTCGTAGACGGTAGCGCCATCGCGGAAGCGCTTGAGCGAAATGCTGTCGACGAAATTGAGCGAGGCATTCACGTTGTGATCGCCCTTGGTCCACGACGTGGTCAGCGAGGCTTTTACGCGCGGCATGTCCGTGCCCACGCCCAATTGCCAGTCGGACAAGCCAGGACGGCTGCCGGTGACGTTGTTTTCCACGTCGCCTGCCACCTGCGCCATCTTGTAGCTGTAGACATAGGTGGCGCGGAAGGCCGAGCTCAGCGAACCCCATTCGCCGAGCTTGTTGCGCATGCGCGCTTCCAGGTCGATGCCCTTCAACTCGGTGGCACCTTGGTTGGTCCATGGCGTCTTGACCCCCAGCAGCGGGCCCGTGCCTGGAATCGGATTGCCATTCGCGTCGGTGATGAAGTTGACCGGATTCTGGTCGCGGATGACGTTTTCAGGCATCCGGTCTTCGTTTTTCAAGGCGTCGCTGGCCGTACCCAGCGCCACTTCCTTCTCCTTGCGCACCTTGTACACGTCGACCACGAAGTCCAGCCAGTTTGCCGGGGAGTAGATCAGGCCCAGCGAGTAGCTCTTCGAGGTTTCCGGTTTCAGGTCGGGATTGGCGTTACCGACGCCCGAAGTCGTCTTGTTGCAGTCGGAAGCGACGCCATTCGGACGCGGCGTCTCTTCATCCTCCTCGCAGCGTTTCGGGTCATACACGCCGCGCAGGAAATATTGCGCACCGCCGGGCGTCACTTGCGACAGTGCCGGCGCGCGGAAGCCTTCGGCGTAGGTGCCGCGCAGCGCCAGCGTATCGGTGACTGTCCATTTGGCACCCACCTTCGGCACGAAGTTGGTCTTGATGCCAGGATATTTGTCGACGCGTCCGGCGAAATCCATTTCGAAGCTTTTCGTGAATGGCGTGCGCAGTTCGACGAAAGCCGACTTGACATTGCGCTGGCCGTCAATGGCGGTATTGGCGACACCCAGGATTTGCCCGCTGGCCGTCAGGCTGTCAGGATCGATGCGGATTTTTTCGCGCCGCAGTTCAAAGCCCACCGCC
The DNA here is from genome assembly GCF_030397735.1 of Janthinobacterium sp. SUN120. Taxonomy (NCBI): domain Bacteria; kingdom Pseudomonadati; phylum Pseudomonadota; class Betaproteobacteria; order Burkholderiales; family Oxalobacteraceae; genus Janthinobacterium; species Janthinobacterium sp. SUN120. The sequence continues at coordinate 788,897 of NZ_JAPUBW010000001.1, forward strand.
AGTCCCATGGCGCCGCCGCCGAGTTGGCCAAATTCCGTGCTGGCCTTGCCATCCCACTGGAGAATTTCAGCTATGCCGCGGTCTGTGACATCGTGGCCAAGCGTGGGATCGGCCACCAGTTGCGCCAGCGATGTACCTGTGTTGAGCTTGCGCAAGGTTGGCAGGTACAGTTGGCCATATGTTGTTTCTTCGCGCTCAGAACGATTCCACAGCACGCCGCTTTCCCAGTTCCAGCCGAAATGGTCGCCTTGCAAGCCAGCCAGCAGGCGCGAGTTTTCATTCACGGTTTGCGAGCCGCCCCGCAGGTTTTCGAAACGGTAGTTGACCGAGGCGCGTGCATTGCTGAGCGGATTGTCCGGGTGGCCGATGGGCAGGATGACCTGGAAAGGTTCGCCCGTTCCCGTGGCTGTAAAGTTGGTAACCTGGGCATTGCCCAAGGTAATAGGCAATCCCGTGTAGCTGCGGCTCGAACGCGTGTAGGCCCCTTCGGCGAAACCTGTCACCTTGCTGTTTATCTTCAGCGTGCCGCGTGTCAGGACACTGGCATCCTTGCCGGCGCCCGTGCCTTCGAGGAACTGGTCACCGTTGTAGTTGCAGAAGGTGCGGCCGATCAGCACGCTGGTTGGCAGCAGGCCGTCCTTTGTGCCGCCCGTAATGCGCTCGCTGGGATCGCAGCCCAGGTTGAAGGTCATGCGGGCCGGGCCATTGGCCTGGGTGACGCCAAAGCTTTTCGATCCGGGTGCGGACTCGCGGAAAATCGTTGCATATTTCGACACGGCGCTCGAATAGTTCGAGCGGAAACGGCCGTTCAGGTCCTGGTAGGTGGAATAGGCGATGTCATTGACATCGCGGCGCGCCACGCGATCGCGTTCGGAGTAATCGACGGCGACAAAGACGTTATAGCCGTCGGTATCGAAGTCGCCGGTGCCGAAAAAGCCATTGATGTTCTTGCGGCGGAAACGGTTGTCGTCGTTGGCGCTCGCATTGGCGGATAACTGGCCGCCTCGGTAGTTCGATTTGGTGATGAAGTTGATGACGCCGCCGATGGCGTCCGAGCCGTAGACGGCCGATGCGCCATCCTTGAGGATTTCCACGCGGTCGAGGGCGGACAGGGGGATGCTGTTCAAGTCATACAGGGTCGAATTGCCATTGTTCGGATCGGCGTACGCGGATGGCGTCATGCGCCGCCCGTTCAGCAGGATCAGGGTGGAGCTCGATCCCAGGCCGCGCAATGATGCCGTGGCCACGCCCTTGGCGAAGCCGCTGCCGCTGGCCTGATCCTGATTGGTATCGGTGCCCATCGATGGAATCAGCTTCATCAGTTCGGCCACCGTCGACGCGCCGCTGTCCTTGATGTCCTTGGCGGTAATCACGTCGACAGGCGAGGTGCCTTCCTTGTCGGCGCGCTTCAGGTTGGAGCCGGTGATCAGGATTTTTTGCAGTGCCGGCTCCTGCGGAGCCAGCTGGGCATAGACCAGTTGCGAAGAAGACAGGGTCAATGCGACTGCGATGACGCTTTGTTTTAAGACTATTTTTTTGAGCAAAATATTCTCCATCAATTTTCAACTGCTGAACACATGGCCGACCATCGTTGTGCAATGTCCGGCTTTCCCGGTCTAGTGAATCGCTTGAGCGATTTTTGTTGCAAAACCGTATAAACAGTATTGCCTAGACCTTTATCAAAACATCTTCGGAAACGCCGCGCTATGTTTTTTTTTAATATTGTCACGTTGACACAACAGTTAATCTAGAATATTTTTGCGCTTACATATTTGATAAAAAATTGATGGTGTTAAAAAGAAACTGTGCTAATAAATTCCAAATTATTACATTTTATGTAATAAAAATATTTTCCATAAATCATGTAAGTATTTGTTTTATATGTGTTTATTTTAAATTTAATCCGCGCTGTGATAAATTGTCATTTTTTCATATGTCCAGGAATGTTGCAAATTTTTACATTTGTAATATTTTGCAGATGCACAATTTTGGTGCGTCGGCGATTATCGCTGGCCCTACTGGGGAGGGCGAGATAATGCCGGGAGATAATCAAATAATGTCGGAACATAATTAGAGCCTGGTGCTGCGATGCATCATTTTCGTGCATAAAAAAAGCCGCCAGCATTATGCTGGCGGCCATAGCTGCATTTATCTGGTGCGTTGCCGCGGCTATTTGGCGAAGGCCTGTGCCGCCGGCGTGACGGTGACGGCCGCCGGCCTGATGTCCAGCTTCATCGCACCGATGACCTTGTCTTCATCGAGCAGCGCCTGCGGCTTGTTGCCGTCGTACTTGATGGGAGAGAACGCGTCGCTGACGAGCTTATCCTTCAAGCCGGCCGCATCCTTGGCGACGATCACCACGGACAGGTTCTTCGCCGACAGGTGCTGCTGGATGGCGCGGTTGACGTCGGCCAGCGTCAGTTTCGACAAGCCATCACGCATCAGCTTGGTAAATTCCGGCGTGCCATACCATTGCGAATCGAGCGCATAACCGAGTTGCTGGTCTTGCGTCGAGGTCATGACGAAGACGTTCTTCATCAGATAGTCGCGCGTGGTGGCGAAGTCGTCCTGCGTCAAGCCGTTGTCGACCAGCTTGCCCAGTTCCGTCAGGGCCACGCGCAGGGCGAAGTGGGCGTTGTCCGGCGCCACGGGGCGGATCCAGATTTCGAACAGCTGCGCCTTGCGGCCCAGGTTCGGGTTCGGGAAGAACTGGTACATGCCGCGCGGGAAGGCTTCGATGTACGCGTAATCGCCATAGTTCATGCCGCGGATTTCACGGATGCGCTGGTACAGGTAGGAATTCGAGGCGCGGTGCTCGCCCAGCCACGTCTTCGCCAGCCACAGGGCGGGGAAGTCTGGGTGCGTGCGCGTCACGTCCAGCGGCAAGCCGAAGGAAATGGCCGTGGCGCGCGTGTTTTTCTCGATGATTTCCACTTCCAGGCCCTGCGCCTTGCGGCCCGCGGGTTTCACGGTGGCGGGCAAGCCCGGGCCGGCCGGCAAGCTTGCCAGTGCCTGCGTCAGCGAGGCCGTCATGGCGTCCGACACGTCGCCGGAAATGCCGACCTTGACGGCGCCTTGCGCATACGCGCTCTTCCAGAACTGTTTCACGTCGTCCAGGGTGATGGCGTCGATGCCGGCGACCGTGCCCAGCACGGGGTGGCCGTACGGCGTGCCCGCATACACATTGGTTTGCAGGCGTTCCTTGGCGAATTCCTCTTCGTTATTGTCCTTCAGGTCCAGCAGCAGCGCGTTCTTTTGCGCATCCTTCAGGCGGCGGAAGTCGTCTTCGCGGAAACCGGGCGAGAGCAGCAGCGGCAGGGCGATGGCGTTGAACTGGGTCCAGTTATCCCGGTGGATGGAACCCGTAAACGTTGTCATTTCCTTGTCCGTCTGCTGGCTGAAACTGCCGGCCAGCGGGAACAGGGCCTGGTTGACTTCGTCGATCTTGCGCTCGGACGAACCGCCCGACGCCACCATGGACGCCGTCAGCGCGGCCAGGCCTTCCTTGCCTTGCGGGTCTTGCGCGGAACCTGCCATGAACAGCAGCTTGTAACGGATTTGCGGCAGCGCGGACTTTTGCACCAGCACGTCGAACTTCGCGGTCGGGGCGGCCGGCAGCAGGCTGGCCAGCGTCGGCGTGGCGGCGATGGCGGCCGCCATCGGCTGGTGCGACAGGGTCGTCACCACCAGGCCCTCGTCCGTCAGGTATTTGCGCGCGGCCGCCTGCAGGTCGGCCGGCGTGAGCGTATCGATCAGGCGGTAATACTGGTTGATGGTGGCGTAGGAACGGTCGAAATGCACGAAGGAAGCCAGGGTGCCGGCGATCTGCTCCGTGTTGTCGAGCGAGCGGATCAAGCCGTATTTTTCCGCCGACTTGGCGTCCGCCAGGTCTTTGTCGCTGACTGGCGTGTCGCGCAGCCGCGCCACGGTGGCCAGGATGGCGTCGCGCACGTAGACGGCGTCGTCGATGTTTTTCACGCGCGCGCCTAGCACGGCCAGTGTCGGGTCGACCCGGTCCGGCGTCATGTCGAACAACTGGTCGACCTTTTGCTCGTTCTGCACCAGGCGTTTATATAAAGGCGAGGTGCGGCCGAACGACAGCGACAGCAGGGTGGCCAGCGCCGCCTGGTCCTTGTCCTTCACGGAAAACGCGGGCGCGTGGAAGCCCACGGCCACCCACGGCAGGGTCGGCGTGGGCCAGGCCACATGCTTGTAGACGGGGCCGCGCGGCTTTGGTTCCACGGGCACGGCCGCCTGCTGCTTGCCGCGCTGCCAGCTGCTCCAGTATTTTTCCACCAGCGCGATCGCTTGCTGCGGTTCCACGTCGCCGGCGATGATGATGGTGGTGCGCTCGGGACGGTACCAGCGGTCGAAGAAGAGCTTCGAATACGCGTACTGGTTCGGCATGTCTTCGATGTCCTGGATAAAACCCATCGTCGTGTGCTTGTAGGTATGCGTCGTGTAGGCGCTGTCGCGCATCACTTCGAACAGTTTCGACACGGGATTGGCGCTGTTCTTGTTGTATTCGCCCAGCACGGCACGCGATTCCGTCTTGAACGCGTCTTCCGCATAGTCGAGGTGCTGGAAGCGGTCCGCTTCCACCTTCAGCACGGTTTCCAGGTCTTGCTTGGCAAACGTCGTGTGGTAATTGGTCAAGTCGTCGCTCGTATACGCGTTTTGGCGCGCGCCGGCGCGGGTGATGACTTCCTGGTATTTCTCGGGCGGATACGCCTTGGTGCCGCGGAACATCATGTGCTCGAAGAAGTGGGCGAAACCGGACTTGCCCGGCTCGACTTCGTTGCGCGAACCCGTCTGCACGGGAATCTGCAGCGAGACGAGGTTCGGGAAGCCGGTCGGCACGATGATGATTTTCAAGCCGTTGGGCAAGGTCTTTTCCGTCGCCTTGAATGGCAGCAGATCGGCCTTGCTGGCCGCGGCGCCATGGGCGGCGGCCGGTTTGACGGGCGCGGCGCCCAGGTTCGACGAGGCCATGGCCGACAGGGCCAGGGCGAAAGCGGGTAACAACACAGGCATGATTCTTGACACGGGGGCTCCTTCTTTTTCTGGAATGTGGAAAGTGCAACGCCGCAGCATAGAATATTCGTGCCGCCGTGCATAGGGGCAAGGCGCTGTCGGAACGCTGCGCTGGGGGGAGATTAAAAGTCGGGCCGCAGGATGCGCGCCGTCAAGTGGGCGAGGAAGTCGCGTTTGGTGGGCAGGAACATGCGGATGTACACGGTGTCGTGCGCGCGGTCATGGTGGTAGATGACGCGGATCTCTTCGCACAGGCGTTGCCGCACATCCATGCCGACTTCGCGGGCGGCTTCGACGGGCGTACCGCTGTCGGGGAAGGTCTTGAGATCGGCGAATAATTGCCGGAAAGCTGCGATGAACTGCGCGTACGCTACCGCCGTGTGGCGCGCCTTGAAGTCGCTGCGCAGTTCATTGAAATCGGCTTGCGCGCTTTTCAGCACGACGATGCGCGCCATGTCAGTCCTGATCGAGGCTGGCCAGGAAGTCTTCTTCGGACACCACGTCGCCGCGCGCGATGTCCTGGTTGCCCATGGCGATCAGTTTCATGAATGCATGCTGCTCCTGCATCTGCCGCGCTTGCCGCTTGCCTTCCTGATATGCGTGCATGGACAGCACGACCATCTTCGCTTCGCCATTTTGCGTGATGATGATGGGCTCGTCCTGGCCCGCGTCGAAGCTGTTGACGATGTCCGTCGTATTGGCCTTGAGATAGGAAATCGGCTTGATGCGTTCCTTGAGGTCCATGGCGGCTCCGAATGCGAAAAACTGTGATAGGACTAAATATACACCAAATTTGGTCGTGCTTCCCTGTTGCCTACGTGAGCGTCGTTTCCGGCAGGCTGATGCGGTTGCGGCCCAGGTGCTTGGCGCGGTACAGGGCGCAGTCGGCCGTGTGGATCAGCTGCCCCAGTTCCGTGCCGGGGCCGGGCAGGGCCGTGGCGGCGCCGATGCTGACGGTGACGCAGGCGCCGTCGGGACGCTTGCGCGGCAGTTGCAGCCGTTCCACGCGCTGGCGGATGCGTTCGGCCACGATGGCCGCGCCCTTGAGCGACTGGTTCGGCAGGATGACGGCAAATTCTTCGCCGCCATAGCGGGCCACCAGGTCGTTCGTGCGCATTTCGCTGGCCACGGCGCCGGCTACCTTGCGCAGGCACAGGTCGCCGCCCTGGTGGCCATGGCTGTCGTTGTATTCCTTGAAATTGTCGACGTCGACCATCAGCAGCGACAGGGGCTGGCCCTGCCGCTGGGCACGTTGCCACTCGGCCAGGATGGTGTCGTCGAAGCAGCGCCGGTTTGCCAGGCCCGTCAGGCCGTCGCGCGTGGCCAGGCGTTCCAGTTCCACGTGTGCGCGTTTTTCATCCGTCATGTCGCGCAGGGTTTCGACGACGGCGATCAGCTCGTCGTGATTGCCATAGATGGGACTGGCATCGACGGCCAGGTAGCGCCGCCGCCCCGTGCGGGGCATGTCGCACCAGTTTTCCGCGCACAGATTGCCGCCCGTGCTGCTGCGGTACTGCTGCTGGGCGTGCAGCGCGCGCATGTCGCCGCCGCGCCCGGCCAGCAGCAGGTCGGCCAGGGTGGGGCGCTCGTCGTTGTAGAAGCAGCGGCCCGGCTCGCGCGTGCGCAGCACTTCGGCCGCCGGCACGCCCGTCAGCTGCTCGCAGGCGCGGTTCCAGATCATGACCTGGCCATGCACGTCGAGGACAAAGGTGGGCACCACCAGCAATTCCATCATCTTGACGGCAAAACCCTGGGCTTCATCGCAGGGCGATGCGCTGGCATGAGCATGGCTATCCGGCATGTAAGCATCCTTCTTGGGGTGAATGGGGCTGGCTCGTTGGCCATGATGCAGCGCAGCGGGACGGAAGGTGTTGATATTGAGCAATATTTATGGCACCACGATCAGTCGTGCAGCAGGGGCGCCTCCTCGCAGGCGGCCAGCGGCAGGGACAGGCGCAAGGTGGTGCCGGCGCCGCTGCGGCTTTCGATGTGCAGGCTGCCGCCGGCGGCGGCGACTCGCTCATGCATGCCGGACAGGCCGCAGCCGAGGCGCGGTGGCGAACCCGACAGCCCGACGCCGTCGTCGCTGATGCGGCATGCCAGGGTGGCTCCCGCTTGCTGCAGGCTCAGCTGGACATGCGTGGCGCGCGCATGGCGGGCGATGTTCGCCAGCGCTTCCTGCAGCACGTGATACAGCAAAGGGCCGTGCGCGCTGCCGGCGGCGGCGTCGAGCCGGTAGTCGCAGCTGCAAGCGATGCCCGTGGTGCGCTTGAAGTCCGCCAGCAAGCCGTCGCACGCCGCTTGCAGGCCCGCGTCGAGGGCGGGCGGGCGCAGGTCGTGGATGACGCAGCGCAGCGCCGCGATGCTGAGGTCGATATTGCGCGCCATCATGGCCAGTTGCCGCGCCAGCAAGGGTGCGGCGTCATGCGTGCTGGTCTGCAGCATGGCCAGGTCGATTTTCAGGGTCAGCAGATGCTGGCCCAGGTCGTCGTGGATGTCGCGCCCGATGCGCAGGCGTTCCTGCGCGCGCGCCTTGTGCTGTTCGCCGGCCAGGCGCGCCTGTTCCGCCTCCGCGCGCAGCTGTTCCAGTGCCTGCAGGCGCAGCGCCAGGCGGTGCTGGCGCCACAGCAGCAGCGCCAGCGCACCGAGCAGGACGGCGCAGGCCAGCATCAAGGGGGAGGGCGTGCCAGCCGGCTGCATTGGCCCGGCGGCATGGCTGGCGTGCAGGGCCGCGAGTGCGGCCGCCGCCAGGCAGGCCAGAATACTCAGGCGGTACGGCGGGCGTAGCCAGCGTTGCACCATATCCATGCTCCCTTAATGTTTTCCATCAGGCAATGTTCTTACAGAAAATATATTAACTTGGGATCATTTACATTGTCTAAACGCAAAAGCCGCGCAGTTATGCCTGCGCATGTCGATTTCCTGCCCCGGACGCCGCAGCGGCAGGCGGCGGGCACGGCATTTGCACGGGAAGTGTCGCGGCGGCATATAATAGAGGGTTGTCAATCGGCTTTTGCGGTAACGGCGCCACGCGCCTGCCCCGATGCGTTCGCCCTGCGCGATGACGCCAGCCAGCTCTTAGGAAATACAGTGACTTATAGCATCAAAGAGATTTTTTATACCCTGCAGGGCGAAGGTGCGCACGCGGGCCGTCCGGCCGTGTTTTGCCGCTTTTCCGGCTGCAACCTGTGGACGGGCCGCGAAAGCGACCGCGCCACGGCCGTGTGCCAGTTCTGCGATACGGATTTCGTCGGCACGGACGGCGAACTGGGCGGCAAGTTCAAGACGCCGGCCGAACTGGCCGCGCTGATCGACAGCCTGTGGCCCGCCAGCTACGCGCCCAGCAAATACGTGGTGTTTACGGGCGGCGAACCGCTGCTGCAACTGGACACGGCCCTGATCGACGCCATGCACGCGGTCGGCTTTACCATCGCCATCGAAACCAATGGCACCTTGCCCGTGCCGGCCGGCGTGGACTGGATCTGCGTCAGCCCGAAGATGGGTTCCACCCTGGTGGTGCACAAAGGCAATGAAATCAAGGTGGTCATCCCCCAGTTCCAGCAAGACCTGGCCGCCTACGAACAACTGGACTTCGAGAACTTCTTCGTGCAGGCGATGGACGGCCCCCTGGCCGCGCACAACATGAAGCTGGCCATCGAAACATGCAAAAGCAACCCGAAGTGGAAGCTGAGCCTGCAAACCCATAAACTCCTGCAAATCCCTTAAAACAAATAATATGCTGACTATCACACGCAAGCTCGAATTCGACGCGGGCCACCGCATTCCCGACCACAAAAGCCAGTGCCGCAACCTGCACGGCCACCGCTACACGGTGGAAATCACCCTGGTCGGCAAGGTCATCGAAGCGGAAGGCAATTCCGACAATGGCATGATCATGGACTTTTCCGACGTGAAAACCTTGGCCAAGCAGCACCTGGTCGATGTGTGGGACCACGCTTTCCTCGTGTACGAAAAAGATACGGCCGTGCGCGACTTCCTGGCCAGCCTGCCCGACCATAAAACCGTCGTCATCGACCGCATCCCGACCGTGGAAAACCTGGCGCGCATCGCTTTCGAGATCCTGAAAGCCGCATTTACCGACCATTTCGGCACGGGCTTGCACCTGCATAAGCTGGTGTTGCATGAAACGCCGAATTGCTGGGCAGAAGTGACCGATGACTGAAACGCACGCTAGCGCGCAGGACGCGCGCTACATGCAGCTGGCCCTGGAACAGGCCCAGCACGCATGGGACCTGGGCGAAGTGCCCGTCGGCGCCGTCGTCGTCAAGGATGGGGTAGTCATCGCCGTCGGCTACAACCAGCCCATCGGCCGCCACGACCCCACGGCGCATGCGGAAGTCATGGCCTTGCGCGCGGCCGCCGAAAAGCTGGGCAACTACCGCTTGCCCGGCTGCGAGCTGTACGTGACGCTGGAGCCGTGCGTGATGTGCTCGGGCGCCATGCTGCATGCGCGCCTGGCGCGCGTCGTGTACGGCGCGGGCGACCCGAAGACGGGCGCCTGCGGTTCCGTGCTGAACCTGTTCGAACAGCCGGCGCTGAACCACCAGACGGCCATCGCTGGCGGCGTGCTGGCCGATGAGTGCGGCGCTTTCCTCAAGCGTTTCTTTGCCGAGCGCCGCCGTGCGCAGGCGGAAGCGCGCAAGCTGGCCCATCCTCCGACCTGATTCTGGCCCAGTCAGGGCAGGGTCGCCACGGCCTTGTCCCGCGCGTCAGCCATGCCAGCCACCCCGGCTGGCATTTTTCATAACTGTTGCGAAATAACATCTGTCTAGACCACTTTGCCATTCTCAAATGAGAATGATTCGTGTTACAGTATTGTTTTCGCCAGCAAACTTTCCTTATACATCGTTAACACTTTCGTTATCGATCCGGGTTCAAGAGCCAGCCTTTACTCTTCCACCGGATCATCATGACTACTGTGCCTACGCAGCGCCTCGCTGCACCCGTCGTATCCCCAGCTCACCTGCCTGTCCGCCGCCATAACCTGGTGCTGCGCGCCGCTTTGCTGGGCCTGTTCGCCGCGCCGCTGCTGCCCGTGGCCGCGCAAAACGCCGCCGTCAATGCAGGCACGGCCGCGCAGGAACCGGCCAAGCTGCCTGTCTTCCCGGAAATCGTCGTGAACGCCAAACAGGATTACGAGCGCCGCGCGGGCACCAAGACGGTGATCCGCAGCGACGACCTGGAGCGCCGCAACGTGACGGACATGGCCGGCGTCGTGCGCTATCAGCCGCTGATCAGCACGTCAATGGCGGCCTCGGGCGGCGGCGGCATGTGGGATGGCGCGGGCAATACCGGTTACAACATCCGCGGCCTGGAAGGCAACCGGGTCAGCCTGGAACTCGACGGCATTTCCCTGCCCGACGCGGCACCCAAGCCGGACAGCACTAACATGAACGCCTTCGGCATGGGCCGCGATTATTTTGATCCAGAAACTTTCCGCGAAGTGCGCATCGATTCGGGCACGACGGCCGTCAGCGGCGCCAATCCCGGCCTGGGCGGCGGCGTGGCCTTCATCACCAAGTCGCCCGAAGATTACCTGGGCGAAGGGGTGGACCATTATGTGGCGTATAAATACGGCCGCGCCACGGTGGACCGCAGCAATGCGCACACCCTGACGGGCGCCGCCAAGATCGGCGCCAGTCTGCAAGGCCTGGCCGTGTACGTGCACCGCGATGGCGAGCAGCTGGACAGCCGCGGCAGCGCCACCGTCAACCCGGATGACTGGCATTCGAACGCCTTGCTGTCGAAGCTGGTGTGGGCCTTGCCGGGCGAACAAAAGCTGGACTTGACGGTCGACATGTTCGAACGCAAGAACAAGCGCGACCTCAACAATAAAGTCAGCGCCATGTACCCGGACGGCGTGCAGCAGGATTCCACCACCAAGCGCACCCGCGTCAGCCTGGGCCACGAGGTGGTGCTGAAGGATTTCGCCCTGTTCGACCGCCTGACCTCGAAAGTCTACCTGCAGAATGCGAAGATCGAGGACAAGAGCAAGGGGCGCTATGTTTACCGCGGCAACTTCCAGCGTGCCATCGACACCAGCTTCAAGAATGACAGCATCGGCCTGACCTCGGAAGCGTTCAAGCAGCTCAACGCCGACAACGCGCTGCTGTACGGCGTGCAGCTGGAACAGGCCAAATCGCGCCGTCCCTGGATGGAAGACCGCACCCTCATCGCCACGGGCGAGCACCAGATCACGCGCAAGAACCGCATGGCCGACATGGATGTCACCAAGCTGGCCCTGTATGTGCGCGACGACCTCAGTTTCGACCTGGGCGGCAAGAAAGCCGTGCTGACGCCGGGCCTGCGTGCCGACTACCGCAAACTGGAGCCGAAAAACCTGCAGAACTATCTGATCGGCGTGCCGAATGCGGCCAAGGAAGTGCGCAAGGAGAGCGATTCCTACTTCACGCCGAGCCTGAGCCTGTCCGTGGAAGTGCTGCCGGAAATGCAAGCCTACGCCACGTTCACGCGCGGCACGCGCCTGCCGACGGCGATCGAACGCACGGGTACCTATGATTCCATCAGCTATACGGGCACGGGGAATGGCTATGCCGTGCTGGGCAATCCGAATCTGGGCAAGGAAACCAGCAAGGCATATGAACTGGGGCTCAAAGGCGACGTGACCAGGGGCTTGAGCATGCAGGCGTCCGTCTACCAGACGGAGTACAAGAACATGATCGAGTACGTGGCGCAAGAGCTGGATCCGGTGAATTACCCGACCCTCACCCTGGGCCTGTTCCGTCCGGAAAACATCGGCAATGCGCGCACCTGGGGCGCCGAGCTGAGCCTGCGCGCGGAGCTGGGCGCCTGGTTGCCGGCCATGCAGGGCTACCGCGTCGACCTGGCCACGGGCGTGGCCAAGGGCCGCTCCTTCAATACCCTGACGGGCGAGAGCGGCGGCCTGGCCTCGGTGGCGCCGGCCAAGACGGCGCTGACCTTCGGCTATGACCATACGAACAAGTTGTTCGGCCTGGAACTGACGGCGCTGCATGCCGGCGAGAAACAGGCGCCGAACGATTTGCTGATGGGCGGGACCGCGCCGCTCTTCAAGGTGCCGTCGTACACCATCTTCGACCTGTCGACCTATTGGAACGTGCACAAGAACGCCAAGATCATCGTCGGCGTGTACAACTTGACGGATCGCAAGTACTGGGATTACGCCGCCGCGCGCAGCCTGGCCTCCGGCACCACGGCTGCCAGCCGCCTGGAGATCGAGCGCTACGCCAAGCCGGGCCGCAACGTCGCCGCCAGCCTCAGCGTCAACTATTGATTTCTACCGGGGAGGGGTGCTTGCCCCTCTTTTTTTCCATGTTTGATTGAATGGTCTCTCTATGAAGTTATCCAAACTCGTTCTATCCCTGCTAGGCAGCCTGCTGATCGCAAACGCATACGCGGCCCCAGCCACTTTGGCGGAACGCTGGTCCACCTTGCGCACGGAGCAGCCGAAGCTGCAGATCCGCGACGCGGCGCGCGCGCTGGGTGTATCCGAAGCGCAATTGCTGGCAACCAACATCGGCAAGGGCGTCACTCGCCTGCAGGCCGACGGCAACCAGCCGCGCGAAATCATGCGCGCCGCGCTGGACCTGGGCATCGTGCAAGCGATCACGCGCAATGAAAACGGCGTCATCGAAACGACGGGCGTCGCCAGCAAATTCAAGCAGGCGGGCGACAAGTCCGAGCAGGCCGACGCCAAGGACCCGGAAACGGAAGCGCGCCAGCGCAATATCGCGGGCGGTTACCTGGGCGGCCAGATCGACCTGCGTTTCCACTTTGAAAACTGGAAATACGCATTTGCGGTAGAACAAGCGGGCCGCGATGGTAAGCCGACGCGCAGCCTGCAATTCTTCGACGCCAACGGCACGGCCGTGCACAAGATCTACCTGCGTAACGAGCCGGGTGTGGCCGTCTACGATAAATTGGTGGCGACCTTCCGCATGCCCCAGCAAAGCGCGGAGCTGAACGTGCTGGCCGTGGCGCCGAAAGCGGCGGAAAAGCCGGATGCCGAGATCGACGTCAAGGAATTCCAGCTGGCCTGGAAAGACATGACGGACGTGCACCAGTTTGCGCAAATCATGCGCGAATTCCACCTGTCGCGCGAACAGGCCCTGCGCCTGGCGCCGGCCGGCGTGGTCGAGCGCGTGACGCCAGCGGCGCTGCGCACCCTGCTGGAAAACGCGGCCAAGGACAAGGTCGCCATCATGGTGTTCCTGGGCAATGAAGGCTTGACGCAGATCTACAGCGGCAAGATCGAGAAAACCATGGCCGCCGGCGGCTTCTTCAACGTGCTGGACCCGGACTTCAACCTGCACATCCGCGACACGGCCCTGCGCAGCGGCTGGATCGTCAAGCGCGGCGGCGTCACTTCCGTCGAGTTCTTCGACAACGACGGCACGCAAGTGGTCTCCTTCTTCGGCGTGCGCGAGCGCGGCAAACCGCAGCCGCAAAGCTGGGTGGATCTGGCCGATTCCTTGCCGAAGGCCAAGTAAGCAGTAGCGATGATTCTGCACGGTTGCCGCGCGCCGTACCGGCGCGGCAACACTTCAGCTTGTGTACCGCGTGCCGGTCTCATGTCTGAAGCACAATAGTGGTATGCTGATTGCAAGGCCGCAGCGATCGTGCCTGCGTGCTGGTTCCTGAAGAGAGGCAATCATGGCAACCATCATGGCGAACGGCCTCAACATAGCTTATGAGAGCCACGGCAACCCCGATGACCCGTGCGTGCTGCTGGTCATGGGCCTGGGCATGCAACTGATTGCCTGGCCGGCGGACTTCGTCGAAGGCATCGTCGAGCAAGGCTACCGGGTGGTGCGTTTCGACAACCGCGACAGCGGCCTGTCGAGCAAGATGGCGCTGGCGGGCAAGCCGTATCTGCCGCTGGCCTACGTGAAAAACCTGCTGGGCTGGCCCCTCAGGACTTCCTACACCCTCGATGACATGGCGGACGACGCGCTGGGCTTGCTGGCGTCCCTGCGGATTGCCCAGGCGCACGTGATCGGCGTGTCGATGGGCGGCATGATCGCGCAAGTGATGGCGGCGCGCGCGCCGCTGCAGGTGCTCAGCCTGACCTCCATCATGTCGAGCAGCGGCCGGCGCGGCTTGCCCGGCCCCACGCGGGCCGCGCGCAATGCGCTGCTGCAACGCCCGAAACGCAACGCCAGCCGCGCCGAACTGATGGCGCACATGGCCGCCACCGTGCGCGTGATCGGCAGTCCCGCCTATCCCGTGTCGGAAAAACTGCTGTACCAGCGCATCGAAGCGGCGCTGCAGCGGGGCAGTTGCCCCGAAGGCGTGGCGCGGCAAATGGTGGCGATCGCCGCCTCGGGCGAACGCACGGCCTTGCTGCCGAGCATCAGTTGTCCGGCGCTGGTGATCCATGGCGCGGCCGACCCCTTGATCCCCGTCGCCTGCGGCATCGATACGGCGGCGCTGATCCCCGGCGCCCGGCTGGAAGTGATCGAAGGCATGGGGCACGACATGCCGCCCCAGCTGATCGAGCGCCTGCTCGCCTTGATCGATGTGCATCTGCAAGGTAAGATGGCGCCCCAGATGCGCTCCCAGCCAGCTTGAGCCAGGCGCGCCCACCACTTGACTAGCCAGGCATATTTTGAAGACACCTGAGATTGGCATCGCCATCGTCGCGCCGGGCGGTTGTGCGCCCGACGAGGCGGCTTTGGCGCGCGGCATCGCCCGCTTGCAGGCGCAAGGCGCCACCGTCCACAATTACTACGACCCCGACCACACATTCCAGCGCTTCGGCGGCACGGATGCGTGCCGCTTGGCGCAGCTGAACGCGGCCGCCGCCGACCCGGCCGTGCAAGTGGTGATCGCCTTGCGCGGCAGCTACGGCATCAGCCGCATCCTGCCCGACATCGATTTCAACCGCATGGCCGACAGCGGCAAGCTGTTTGTCGGCTACAGCGACTTCACGGCCTTCCACATGGGCTTGCTGGCAAAAACGGGCCGCGCCAGCTTTGCCGGTCCGATGATCTGCGACGATTTTATCCGCGACGAGCCCGAGCAATTTACGCTGGATCAACTGTGGTCGTGCCTGGCCGGTCCCACGCACACGGTCACGGGCGCGGCGGCGGGCAATCCGCAGGTCGAGCTGACAGGAAAATTGTGGGGCGGCAACCTGGCCATGCTGGTTCACTTGCTGGGCACGCCGTATTTCCCCCAGATCGATGGCGGCATCCTGTTCCTGGAAGACGTCAACGAACACCCGTACCGGGTCGAACGCATGCTGCTGCAACTGCTGCACGCGGGCGTGATCCAGCGCCAGCAAGCGGTCGTGCTCGGTGACTTTTCCGGCTATAAACTGAGCCCCATGGACAAGGGCTACGATGTCGACGCCATGCTGGCTTACGTGCGCGAGCGCCTGCCCGTGCCCGTGTTGACGGGACTGGAATTTGGCCACATCCGCCGCCGCGTCACCTTGCCGTTCGGCGGCCAGGCGCGGCTGCAATCGGATGCGTCCGGCTTCAGCCTGCAGGTGGGCGATTACCCGACCCTGGCGCGCCCCTGAACGTCCTGAACTCCGTGGGCGCCAAGCCCGGCAGGTTGCTGCAGCTCGACGTGCTGCGCGGCATCGCCGTGTTTGGCATCTTGCTGGTGAATATATGGTCGTTCGCCTGGGGCAGCCTGTCCTTGCGCTACGGCACTTTGCCGGCGCAGCCGCCCGTGCTCGACCAGCTCGTCATTTTTGGCGTGGCGGCGTTGGCGCAATTCAAGTTTTACCCCATCTTCGCCTTTCTGTTCGGCGCCGGTTTTGCCTTGCAGACACGTTCCCTGCGGCACCAGCTGGGGAGCTGGGAGGCGGCGCAAGCGGCTTACCGGCGCCGTTTGCGCTGGCTGCTCGTGTTCGGCCTGCTGCACGGCTTCTGCATCTGGAGCGGCGACGTGCTGACCTCGTATGCCGTCGCCGGCATGCTGGTCCTGCCCCTGCTGTCCGCCAGGCTCAGCCGCGTGCGCAACCGCGCCTGGCTGGTGGCGGCCGGTTTTCTATTATTCATGTGCCTGTTGATTCCTGTGGGCCAGCAGGGCGGCGCGCCGGACATCGCGCGCGACCTGCAAGCCTTTGCGGAGCGCTACGCGGTCTATACGCAGGGCGGCGCATGGGCCGTCGCCAGGCTGCGCGCCAACGATTTCCTCGTGTCCTTGCTGTACTCGGCCGCCATGCTGCCGCATATCATCGTGCTGTTCTTGCTGGGCATCTTGTCCGTGCGTTTCGGCTGGCTGACGCAGCCGCAGCGCCACCAGCGCCTGTGGCGCCGGGTGCGTGCCGTGGGACTGGGCGCGGGCTTGCCGTTCAACCTGCTGGCGGCGGGGGCCGTCGCGTGGCAGGTGGCCGATCCGTATCAAACCGTGTTTGACACGGCCCTGTTCGAAGTGGGCCTGTTCGCCGGCGGCCCCGTGCTGGCGGCCGGCTATGTGGCCGCGCTGATGCTGGCCGGCCCCTTCATGCTGCGCTGGCTCGGTGCATGGCTGGCGCCCGTGGGACGCATGGCGCTGAGCAATTATCTGCTGCAATCGCTGATCGGCACCTGGCTGCTGCAGGGGCCGGGCCTGGGCTGGGGCGCAACACTGCGTCCCGCCGAGATGCTGGGCCTGGCGGTCGTGATGATGGCGGGGCAGGTGCTGCTGAGCCGCTACTGGCTGCGCCATTTCAGGCAAGGTCCCATGGAAGCGCTGTGGCGCCGCCTGGCGCGCCTGCCTTAATCCGTACCCCAGTCGAACGTACTTTGCGCCGCGGCCGGTGGCGGCGCCTTGGCCTTGGCGGACGGCACCAGCGGATTGTCGACGGCATGCCATTCGAACAAGTCCACGTCGAGCATGCAGGTGCGTGCCAGGTGCAGCGCTTGCTCGGGTGTCAGGGCGGGGTCAATCCAGCGGTGCGCGTCTTCCCGGCTGACGGCCACGGGGCGCCGGTCGTGGATATCGACCATGCCGCCCAGACTGTCGGCCGTCACCAGCACGAAGCCCGCTTCTTCCCGATTGACCTTGTAGGGGCCGAACTGGGCCAGCGCCAGCAGGAACAGGGGCGCGCGGTCCTTGCGGTGGATGTGCCACGGCTGCTTGCCGCCTTTCTCGCCCGTCCATTCATACCAGCCGGAAACGCAGACGATGCCGCGCCCCGCGCGCAGCAAGGGTTTCCAGTAGGCGCCGGCGAGCTTTTCCAGGCGTGCATTGATGGCGATGGGGATTTTTTTCTTGCCGGGAGCGGGCACGGCCGCGGCGGCCCAGGCGGGCCGGTAGCCCCAGAAGACATCGTCGACCCGGTGCACGCCATCCTGGATGTGCAGGATGGGGCGGTAGGTGCCGGGCGAGACGTTCAGGTGCGGTTCCGCCTCGCTGTCGAACACCGCGTCGGTCCAGCCGAAGGATGACGCCAGCACGCGCGCCGTGTCATTTTGATCGAATCGTCCACACATGTGGAAATCATACCCGATCGCCTGCCGGCGCGAGCGCGGCGCGCGCCCTTTTCGTGAGTGTGGTCAAACGTACAGACGTGGGCGGCCGCAAGGCGCACAGTGGAAGCCAGTCAGGTCCCTGACGCTTCTTGCATCGGAGGAATTATGCCTTTTGAAAATCCCACCATCCACAAAGGTTTTACCATCAGCGCCACGGCCAGCCAGCGCCGCGATGGCCGCTGGGTCGGCTCGTATGTCAGCCAGAACCAGGCGTGCGGCGCATATGCGGACACCTGCGATTACGACGATTGCAGCAATGAAAAAGAGGCGCAGCAACTGGCCCTGTCCGTCGGCTGGCGCCTGGCCGATGGCGTGCCTGCACGCTGAGACCGCTTTTGGGTCAGTGTTTTCGCCGCAGGGCCAGCAGCAAGCCGGCCACGGGGAACAGCAGGGCGGTGCCCAGCCGTACAGAGGTCAAAGAAGCGGCCTCCACGCCCACCACATGGGGCAAGGCCAGCAGCAACAGGGGCGTGGGCACGGCGATGGCGAAGAAAAACAGGTACCACGAATAGCCATTCTTCTTGGCCAGCAAGGCAATCAGGGCGCAGCCGACGAGGAAGACCAGCGGCAAGTTCACATATTCCATGGTTCTGAGTTTTCATCCGGGAAAGCGCGTCATTATACGCGCGCCCGGGGTGCCGGTTTGGCTTGCCGGCGTCAGTTGCCGACGAAATCCGGCGGCTGCGGCGCCTGCGTGCCGGCCTGCGTACCGGCCTGTGTATCCGCGAGCGGGGCCTCGGCCGGCAGCAGCGCCTTGATGGCGCCGTTATAGATGAGTTCCTGGGCGTACGCCGAGGCCTCGATCAAGGCCGCATGCACGGATTTGAAACTGCTCGGCGTTTCAATCAGCACGGGCTTGGCATACGCCTGCAAGGTATCGCCGCGCTTGCTGATCAAGATCATGCCCCGGTAGCGCCCATCCTTCTCCAGCGCCCCCGTCACATGAAATTCATAACCCCTGATCTGGTGTTTTTGTTCCTGATCCATGTCTCCCGCCTCCAATTCCATTGTCACGGCATTGGGCCATCAATTCGATAGGAACAGCAGAGTGTTTGACCTGAATCAAGCCCCAAATTCTTGACCACGATCCAACCAACGTCGCGACGGCAGCGGCAAGCGTAGCGAGCGGAGCGGATGTGTGGCCGAGAAGCGCAACCGCACTGACGTGCGGTGAGCATCGCCAGCCGCAAAGCCGCCCGCGCAGTAGCTTGCGGCTGCCGTCATCACCCAGCGCGGATGGCGCGGATCTGCTGGGCCGTTTCTTCGATCTCCCGATACGCTTCCTGGATGTAGCCATCGATCGGATGCCCATCCATCCACTCGAAATAGGCGCGCTCGTCGTGCTTGATGGCAAAAGGGACGTGGTGGTCGCGTATCGATTCGGCCGTTTCGCGCACCAGCGAGGCAAAAAGCAGCTCAAGAGTTTCCATGATGGTCACCTTGCGGGACAGGAATGCAGAGCCTTGAATGTAGCACAAAGTGGCGCGTCGCCTGCGCCGCCGGCCATGGCGTGCGCAGGCCTTGCCCGGCGTCAGGCCGGATGGCCGATATGCTCGTACAGGATCACGCAGCCGATGACGATCAGCACCAGGCCGCCCACCAGTTCGGCGCGCCGGCCCGCCACCGTGCCCAGCACGCGGCCCAGCATCACGCCCAGGGTCACCATGACGAAGGTGGAAAAGCCGATGGCGGCGGCCGTCACGACGATGTTGGCGCCCAGCAAAGCCAGGCCCGCACCCACCACCATGGCGTCGATGCTGGTGGCCAGGCCCGTCACGGCCAGCACCCAGAACGAGTGCGACTGGGCCGGCGCCTCTTCCTCGTCGGCATCGGAAAGGGCATTGCGTATCATCAGCAAGCCGATGATGCCCAGCAGGCTGAAGGCGATCCAGTGGTCCCACGCTTCCACGTAGGGCGCGGCCACGCTGCCCAGGGCCCAGCCGATGATGGGCGTGATGGCTTCGATGACGCCAAAGATCAGCCCCGTGCGCAGCGCTTCGCGCCATTGCGGCTTGTGCAGGGCGGCGCCCTTGCCCACGGCGGCCGCGAAGGCATCGGTGGACATGGCAAGCGAGAGGGCGGCGGTGGCGGCGAAATTCATCGTTGGCTTTCAGTAAAACCTGGCTGGGATAATAAAGCAACAACGCCGAAGAAAACCGTAGCGAGCGGAAGGGAGTTGCGGTCGAGAAGCGCAACTGTACGCAGGTACAGTGAGCATCGCAGGCCGTAAATCACGACGCGCAGTAGGTTTTATAGGCGTTTAACGCAAACCCGGCGATTTTACCCTACGTACAGCACCACCAAGGAGGCCAGCAGGCAATATGCGCCAAAGAAATGCCAGCGCCCCTGTTCCAGCCAGCGCGACAGCCAGCGCAGGGCCAGCAAGCCGGCCAGGAACGACAGCAGCATGCCCAGCAGGCTGGGGCCGAGCAGGTGCAGCAGGCTGTTGCCGTGCTCCAGATGATCGAGGCTGCCGTTTGCCACGGCCTGGTAGAAGCGCCAGCCTTCCTTGACCAGCACGGCCGGCGTCAGCACGACGGCCAGGGCGAAGCTGAATTCTTCCGCGCGGCGCTGCGGCACGCCCATGGCGATGCCGGCGGAAATGGTGGCGCCCGAGCGGGAAAAGCCCCGGAAGGGCAGGCACAGTCCCTGCACGGCGCCGATCACCATCGCCTTGCCGATGGACAAGGTGCCATGCTGGCGCGCCTGCAGGCGCGACGACACAATGATCAGCACGCCTGCGGCGGCCAGGGCGGCGGCCATCAGTTTTGCGTTGCCGAACAGGTGCTCGATTTCAAAGCCCGGCGCATCCTTGCTCATGACGTGCGTAATGCCTTTCAGCAAGCCGAAGCCGACGATGCCCGTCAGGGCCGTGGCGGCCACGAGCAGCAAGGCATTGCTGCGGAAGGCGGTGGCCGAGCTGAAATACGTGGCGCGCCAGGATTTCCAGAAATACACGATGACGGCGAACATGGTGCCCGTGTGCAGCATCACCAGCAGCATGGTCAGCTCCGGCGACGTCGGGTCCAGGCCCATCAGTTTTTCCGCCATGATGACGTGGGCGGAGCTGGACACGGGCAGCAGCTCGGCGAAGCCCTGGACGATGGAAAGAATAAATAGTTGTAAAAAACTCATGGATATCTGTGCTCGGCGGGGGAAGAAGGGTCGCCGATTTTACCCGCCGGATGTGGCGGGCACGTCCCGCGCCAGATTACAGTTTGTCCATGTTGGCGCAGGCGAGCGCAACGCCCAGCGCCATCAGGACCGCGCCGATCAGCCGGTCTATGGTCCGCTGGTGGCTGACCATGCGCAAGCGGAAGCGCGCTTGCGAGAAAAAGACGGCCACCAGGGCGAACCAGGCCAGGTGGATGGCGGACATGCACAGCCCGTAGCCGAACTGGACTGCCAACGGCGTGCCGGGCTGCACCACCTGGGTGTAGGTGCTGATGACAAACAGGGTCGTTTTCGGGTTCAGGGCATTGGTCAGAAAGCCGTTGAGCAAGATTTGACGCCGGGGCACGCTGGCGCCGCCATGCAGGTCGATGACGAGTCCGGTGCGGTTGGTCCAGGTTTTCCAGCCGATCACGGCCAGGTAGAGGGCGCCGGCCAGCTTGATCGCCGTAAATAGCCCAGGCGAACCGGCGATGAGCAGCGCTACGCCAAACATCGTATAGAACACGTGCACTTGCACGCCCAGCGCGATGCCGAGCGCGGCCAGCAGGCCGGCGCGGCGGCCATGCAGATAGCTGTTGCGCGTGACCATCGCGAAATCGGGGCCGGGGACGATGGAGGCCAGCAGGGTAATCAGGGCAACGGCAAGCAATGCAATCATGTGTCTTCCTTGGGCAGTGGTGGCGCCCGCACGGCCATCGGTGACTATTTCTCGCCTATTGGGCAAGGGCGCGGCGCGCATGCGGGCTGCCGGAAGACAAATTATCGCTAGAATGGCCTTCCATGAAAAACGATGATATCTTGCAGATATGTGTGAGAAAAAGTGACAGATCATGACTAGACAGACGGCGCTGGGCACCTTGCGTTTCTTCGAGGCTGCGGCCAGGCTGGGCAGTTTCGTCCAGGCGGCCGCGGAACTGCACGTCACGCATGGGGCCGTCAGCCGGCAAATCCGCCTGCTGGAAACGTCGCTGGGCACGCCCCTGTTCGAACGCCGCAACCGCGGCGTGTTCCTCCTGCCGGCGGGCGCGCAGCTGCGTGATGCCGTCCAGCAAGCGTTCGAACGGCTCGACGCCGCCCTCGACGCCGTGCGCCAGCCGGTGCGCCAGGGGCAGCTGGTGGTGTCGTGCGAGCCGACGATCGCGATGAAATGGCTGATACCGCGCCTCGGCGACTTTTACCAGCGGTATCCCGAGGTGCCGCTGCACCTGTTCGCCTCGGGCGGGCCGGTGGCGTTCCAGCGCGACGCGGTGGACGTGGCGCTGCGCCGCAACGATTTTCTGTGGGATGCGGGCTTGCATGCGGAAAAGGTATGCGATGAATGGATCGCGCCCGTGTGCGCGCCGGCCCTGCTGCGGCAAGGCCGGCTGGACCTGTCCGCGCAGCGCCTGCTGCACACGGCGTCGCGCCCGGCCGCCTGGGCCCACTGGCGCGCCGCCGGCAAGGATGCCGACGGCGGCGGCCAGGGCGGCAGCCAGGCCTACGAGCACTTCTATCTGAGCCTGCAAGCGGCTTGCGCCGGCCTCGGCGTGGCCATCGGCTCAGTCTTCATGGCGCGCGAAGACCTCGACAGCGGGCGCCTGGTCGCGCCCTACGGTTTCCGGCGCGACGGCAGCGCCTATTTCCTGCTGTCGCCGCTGCCATTCGATGGCGATGCGCGCCGCACCACCTTGCTGCACTGGCTGCGCGAGCAGATGGGGCAGGCGTTGCCGGCGCCGTAGCCGTCTTGCTTATTGCGGCGGCGTGGCCGGCTTGAAGACGCTGCGAAATGCTTTCAGGGCGGCCGGGTGATAGATCGTGCCGTGGGTTTCTTCCGGCATCTTTTCCACGTGCCATTGCAAGCCGCGCGGCGCCTGTTTTTCCAGCACGTCGGCCAGGCGCTGCACTTCCACGGCGATGCCTGCTTCGCTGCTGGACGCCAGGTACAGGCTGTGCTTGCCTGGCGTGCCTTTCGCCAGTAGGGCTGCCGCCTGGCGCGGCAGGGCGCCCTGATTCCACCACAGGCTGGGGTCGAACGCCACGTAATGGTCGAACAGTTGCGGTTCCAGCAGATAGGTTTCCACCACGAACAGGCCCCCCAGCGATTCGCCGACGATGGCCGTCTCGCCCGTCGTGCGGTAGCGGCGCTTGATTTCCGGCATCAGCTCATCGCGGATGAAGGTCCGGTAGGCGGCCGCGCCGCCCACGACGGGGGCGATCTTGCGGTCTTCCGCATTCCCGGTCGGGCCCGTCAGGTCGCGCCGGCGCTGCGTGTTTTGCATGCCGACCAGCATGAAGGGGCGCATCGTGCCATTTGCCACCGACACTTGCAGCAAGCCGGCCACGTGCAAAAAGTCTTCGGCCACGCCGCCGTCGGGCATGTACAGCACGGGCAGCGGGGCGTCGGGCGGCGTATCCCAGGCGCGCGCCATGTACACATTGATGTGGCGTTTTTCTTTCAGCGCCTGCGAATCGATGCTGAAACTTTCGCCGATGACGAGCGGCGTGGTTGCGCTGGAGGAAGCGGTAGCGGCGGACGCGGCAGTGGCGAGGTGGAAGGGGCTGGACAGCAGCAGGGCGGCGGTGAGGTGCAGTGCAAGGCAAGAGCGGCGCATGGTTTCCTGTGATAAGTAAGTTTGGATCGATGGCATGTACTCGTATAGACATGCCATCAAGCAATTCTATCTCATCTTTCTTGTCTTTGATGCAGTCTTACTTGATCGTCAATAGTTTTCTCTCGCGCACGATACCGGCCTTGTCGATCGTGTAGGCGACCAGCAGGGCGCCATCGTCGGCGCAGGCGTGGCAGGTGATCAGGGGCGTGGAAAACAGCACGCTCTGGCCGCCATCGCCGGTGGCCGTGCTGCCGACGAACTCGGCGGGCGCGAACGGCATGGCGTCCGGGTGGGCGGCGGTAAACGCTTGCCAGGCAGGCGTGGCCCGGTCTTCCTCGCGCACGGAGTGCTCGTCGACATCGATGGCCGCGCCATCGCTGCCGATCAGCAAGGTGCTTTCATTCGTGTTGGCGCGAAACGGATAGGTGACGGTGGCCAGCGCCACCTTGCCCAGCGGGCGCCAGGCAGAGATGTAGCCTGGCATGTTTGCCCCGACCAGCATCCTGGCGGCGGCGATGGCTTGCGGGGGCGCACCGGTACGCTTCATGGTGCGCAGCAGGCAGACGTCGGGCGCGGAGTGCGATTGCCCGGTGCGGCAGGCCGACAGCGAGCGTTCCTGCCAGACGGCACGCGCATCGATGGGCCCCGTCTCTTCGGCATGGGCGGCCTGCATGGCGGCCAAACCGGAAAAGGCCAATACGGCGCAACCTATTACATGGCGGGGAAATTGTATGGACATGGGGAACTTTCTGTAGCGGAAACAATAGAGCCTCAGATTATAGGAGGGGGCCGACGAGCTTGCGCGCACGGCTGGATGGTCGCTTGACGCCCGGCGTCCGCTCGCCGATGATGGCGCGCCGAGGCAGCCCGCCGCGCGCCCATTCAAAGGAAACCCATCTCTATGCGTCTTGCCCCAGTCATCGCCGCCGTCGCGCCGTACTGGCGTGCCAGTCCTGGCGCCACGCCGGCATCCCTGGCTGCCATCGAACAGGCCATGGGCCTGCCGTTGCCGCCGGATTTACACGACTTCCTGTGCTGGTCCGATGGCGGCGCAGGGGATGTCGATGGGCAATCGCTGTCGCTGTGGCCCGCGCGCGAGCTGGTGGCGCTGAATGGCGCGTATCAACTGCAGCGCTACCTGGGCGGCCAGTGCCTGGGGATCGGTTCCGATGGCGGGCCGCTATGCCTGCTGCTCGATTATCGCGCGGGCGCGGCGCCGGCCCTGGCGTACGTCAACTTCGGCGACCTCGATCCGGCCGAGGTGCGCGTCATCGCCCCCGCGTTCGGCGAGGGCATGGCCTTGCTGGCGGCCGGCTTGCGCCTCGATTAACGCTTTTTGGCCGCCGCCTGGCGCAAGGCCTTCGCTTCCTGCTTGTTGGGGATGTGCGGGCGCGTGGCCAGCACCGCCTTGACGGCGGCGATGGCGGCGCCGAACTGCTGCTCGGCCTGCTCTGGGGTGGCGCCTGCATAATCCTGCTGGTTGGATTGCGCGGCACGCAGCCGGCGCAGCAGCGCCAGCAATTGCTTGCCGTGCAGGCTGGCCAGGTCTTGCGCCAATACCTGCTTGCTCAGCGCACCGTCCACGTGGTCGGGATCGAGCAGGCGCAGCAGGGCCAGGCCTGCCGGCTGGGCGACGGGTGTCAGTTTGGGTTTATCCACCGGCAGCCTTAGGGATGAGTGAAGGATTACAGATATTCCCAGATTTCATCGAAGGTTTCGCGCGCGAAATCGTTGCGCCAGGCTTCCGAGTTCTTTTCGCGGCTGACGGCAAACACGGCGCGCCACGCCTGTTTCGGCGAGCTCGTGTAGGTCGCGGCGATCTTTTGCAGGCCGGCCTTGCATTGCTCGACCTTGCAACCGCTCTTCGCCAGTTGCTGGGCGGCAGGCGCCCATGCCAGCGGTACCTTGACGATCTGGCATTCGAAGCTGACGGCGGCCGTCTGGATGCCGTTTTCCACCGTCACCGGGTCTGCCTTGGTGGCCTGGCACACTGCGCCCTTCTTGGCGGCGATGACGTTCGCCGCCAGCAATTCGGCGGCCGGCGTCACGGCCGCGCGCATGGTTGCGGGGAACAGGTCGGCGATCAGCTTGCCCGTTTCCGTTGGAAACTTGGCGTCCGCTTCCTTCATGTCGCTGTACGACGCGTATTCGGCGCTCTGGTGGCCGGCCAGGCGGGTGGGGCGCAGGTAGGCGTTGAGCTTGGCGACGCTGGCTTCATCCTGGTTGATGATGGTCTTGATGTACAGGTCGGCCGCATCGAGCGGGGCCAGTTCCGCGGCGTCGGCGGCGATGGCGGGTTGGGCCAGCGCCACGGCGGCGGCAAAGCTTGCTGCCAGCAGGAAGGTGCGCGATGTTTGTTGTGTTTGATGCATGCATTTTCTCCACGATTCAATGTCAGACGCCAAAAGATGCCTTAAGGCAACTCTGGCGCCGCGCATTATATATGGTGAAAGTCATAACGTTGCGCACATTAGGCGCCGGTCTTGCTGGCTGCTTCGAGCAAGGCCAGCAGCAGCTCCCTGCGCCGGCCTTGCGCCTTGCGCGCCAGGGCCGCCAGTTTTTCCAGCTTGCCCCAGATGGGGTACAGCATGTGCTCGACCAGATAGCCTTCCAGCCCTTGCAGTTGCTGGCAGAACAGTTCCAGTTTCTCCACCTCTTCCAGTTCCGCCTGGATTTTGACTTTGGCGTTATCCGTGCACGCGCGCAGGCAGGCCGCCAGCACGGGGATGGACGCCGTCGTCACGCCATGCCGTTCGGCGAAGGCGGCCGTGAACTGATCCTGCACGGACTGGTGTTCCTCGTCGACGTTGGCCATGTAGTGCTGCACCAGCGGGAAATGGCGTGCGTCGAGCAAGCCCAGGCCAAACGTGGCGTAACTGCCGGGCATGCAATTCTTTTCGCCTTCCGTGTCGGCATAGAACTCGTATTGCCCGATGGCGGCGCGCGCATACGCTTCCAGTTGCGGCTGCAGCGATGCATGGGCGAGGGCGTTGGCAAAGAAGCGGTGCGTGTCGGAGCGGGCCAGGCCTTTCAAGGGCAGATATTCCTTGACCTTCGATTTGAGCTTGATCCGGTAGCTTTTCGGGAAACCGTTGTTCAGCAGGTGCGTGATGAACGCGAGCGCCTGCGCATACGCGCCTTCTTCTTCCTGGGCAATCGTGATGCTGATCGTGGCAAACACGTCGTTGGCGCGGCATTCCAGCAGCGTATTTTTCACGTGGATGTCGCCGTCGGGGAAGGTGCCGCTGCCTTCCTTGAGCATGCGCACGGCCCGTTCGCTGCCCAGTTCACGCGCGATTTCCAGGAATTTCAGGCCCGTCGACTTGGCGTAGCTCGGTTCGTGGCGCAAGATCATCACGGCCCCGTACAGCAGCAGGTCGATCGGCGCCAGCGCCTGGGCATCGGGCGCCGCGCCCGCTTTCAAGGTGTATTCCGTGCCACTGTAGCTTGAGGTTTGCACGTCATAGAACTGCGGCAAGAACTGTTTTTCCGCCCAGGCCGACACGGCCTGGATGATGTCGCTGCGATGTTCGGCCAGCGCTTGCGGCCGCGACTTGTTCAGCTGTTCGATGCGCTCGAATTGTGCGATGGTCCAGGCGATATCGGGTTGCGGAAACAGCTGGGGATCGAGCAGGTGGCGCGCCAGGAAGAAGGTTTCCAGCTTTTTCGTCGGCCGGTTGCCGCGCTCGAGTTTTTGCTCGACGTAAGTGTGGATGCGCGCGAGCAGGGCGCTGCGCTTGCCTTCGTTGACATGATCGAGCAGATTCAGGTGCAGCGTGCCCTGTGCCGTCTGGAATTTGCCGCGAAAGCTGAAGCGATAGTCGATCAGGGGCGTGTCGGCCAGCGTTGCCAGCTTTGCTTGCACCATGGCAACCAGCTGGGGCGCGATGCTGTCGCGCACGACGGTTTCATCGAGGCGCGATGGCGTCCTCTGCGCGAAATCCCCGGCATCGGCCAGATGGTAATCGTCGGCCGTGGTGCGGCCGGGTTTGTAGTCGAGCAAGAGATCGTTAAAGATACCCATTTGCAAGGTGGTCCGATTCACGGCGCTTTCCAGATCGGTGCGCTTCAGGCGCTCGACAAACCACGCCTCCACGGCCGCCATCATTTCCGCCGTTGCCTGTTCCTGCAGTGTACTCATCCTCTCATGCCTTTCGGTAGTTGCGTCCCGCGGGGCAGTATACGTGATGCTGCCTTTTCGCCATGGTTTCAACCGTGCCAGCCTGAATCTTCCTGCATGCTTATCTTCCGCATAATGTTGCATTGCAGTGTATTGGTATTTCCGCACAGATCGTCAAGTAAATGCAGGTATGGCTGGACGGAAATGTTACATCTGGGTATTCTGCGCATGATACTTATTTCTATACAGAAAAAGGTAAGAGGGCGGTTCGGGGCGGCGGCAACGCGGCGCGCGCCGCCACGCAAGGTCAGGCATGCAAAGGTGAAGTCGTCCGCCAGCTGAGCGAAACTGTCAGGTTTCGGCTCGCGGCGGGCAGGGAACAGTGCTGTCATCTTTAAAATAGTAGGAGAGGTTGCTCATGGATGCAGAAAAGGATGTTGTGTACGGTACAGAAGATTTGTTGATGAGTTTGTGCAACTCGGTGGTTCGGGTGCTCAACGTTGCAACGCAAAGCAAGGTCAATTATTCAGGCATGGTGCAGCGCATCACCAAGACGGGCCTGAAGCCGGATATCGGCTGTTTCGTCATGTTCGATGGCGGTTTCACGGGCCTGGTGGTGCTCAATTTTGCCGCCGATACGGCGATGGAAATCTATGAGCGCTACATGTTGCACATGGGCATGCCGAAGTCGGAGCTGGCCAGCTTCTACACGTCGGACGAAGTGTCGAACATCATGGGCGAGCTGATGAACCAGATCGTGGGCGACTTCACGGGCAAGGTGCGGCGCGAGCTGCAAACGAATATCACCCAGAGCCAGCCGAAGATGCTGGTGCTGAACAAGCAGGTGATGCTCAGCGTCGACACGCCGCTGGACCGCCCGGAAATGCGCCGCGTCACTTTCTACACGGAAAAGAACAATATTTTCTATCTGGAACTGGCGATCGACCGTACCGAGTTCATCAAGTTGCACGATTTCGATTCCCGCGAAGTCGACGCCGACTCGCTGATGGATGGCGAATTCGCGAATCGCGAACGGGACGCCGCCCCGGCGCCTGCCGCGGAACCGGAAGACGACGACAACGCCGACCTGCTCAAGTCCCTGGGCATGTAAGCAGAGGTCGCTGACAAGGGCTGGCGGCAGGTTTGCCGCCAGCCCTTGTCGCATGCCGCCTACAGGGTCTTGCTCATGAATACCCGGCTCGCCCCCTCGGGACTGCAGGCAATCTCGCCGAAGCGGCGCCAGCCGCGCCGCTCGTAAAATTCGGGCGCCTGGAAAGTGATGGTGTACAGCACCGCCGAGGCGCAGCCGCGCCGGCGTCCTTCCTCTTCGAACTGCGCCAGTATCCGGCTGCCCAGTCCCAGTCCCCGCAAGGCGGCGGGCAAATAAAACAAATCGAGAAACAGCAGGCCCAGCGAAGTCCGGCCCATGGCGCCGCCCAGCACGCGCTGGCTGTCGCGGTCGCGCACGACGACGCTCAATACCTGTCTGTCGCTATAGCCGGTGATGGCATCGTTGTAGGCATTCAAGCCCTCGAGGATGGTTTGCTCGACCTCCGCGTCGATCGTGGCGCTGATGCAGATGGTGTAGGGTAATTGGATGGGCGGGTGTGCAGGCATGCTCGAAAAGGGGATAATAGATAACTGTATGAATATACAGTATTTCGCCTGTTCGCGTCTATTTTATTGTGGCAACGTCAATGTTTCCATCCTGCGAATGCCGACCATGCTGCGTTGCTGGCTGTCATCGAGCGACCAGTACTCGAGCGCGTACGCATAACTGCCGTCGATGATGGTCAGCGACTCCTTCTGGCGGCCGTTGGGCGCCTTGTAGTACAGGCGCCGCGCGGGCCTGCCATCGACCTGCTGCTTGAACGATTGCGGCGAAATGTGAGCGCGCTTGCCCGTCTTGCCTGCCATCGACATGGCCGTGATCGTCACATAGGCCCGGTCCGGGCACCGCGCCAGCAGGTGCGCGCCGCTCAGGACGGTCGCTTGCGCTTGTTCCAGCGGGAAACCGAACGGCTGCATGCCGACGATATCGTCGCACCCCATCTGCTGCGCCAGGCTGCTCAGCACGGCCGGATCGAGCGCGCTGGTATAGTGTTTTTCAGCGGCCTGCGCCTGTCCCAGCGCCAGGCGGCGCTCCAGCTCGGCCAGCGAAATGTCGCTGGGCACGGGCAGCAGTGCCGGGGCGTCCGGATCGGCGGCGCTGGACGTTTCCGCCTGCATGCGCGCGGCAACGGAGTGGCTGCGCTCGGCGGCGGCGATCCCATCGTGGGCATGGGCGGATGGTGCGGCGCCGGCAAAGGCCATGGCCAGCGCCAGGGTCGTGTGTTTCAGCATGAAATCTCCTGCAATCGGATACAAGTGGCCCGCATTGTGTATCAGATTGCCTGCGCATGCGCGCTTCTTCTAGCTTCTTCTAGCGTGCGGCCATCGCCGATGCAATCTCGATCGAACTCAGCTTCCAGCCCCACACGCCGTGGCGCAGCAGGACCAGCGCGCCTTCCTGCGCATTGCCATCCTTCGCGCGCACGATGAAGGTGTTCAGGCCGGCATAGCCGGCTGAATAGTCGGCCTTCTTGCGCGCGCCATCGGCGGGCGCATCCGGATTTGCCTCTGCTTGCGGGCTGACGGCGCTCTTGTTGACCAGCGCCACCACGCCGGCGGGCGAGACCATGGTATCGACCATCTTGCCCAGCATGGCGCTGGCGATCGACTGGCCCAGCGCGGCCAGCGGGTTGCCGCTGCCGGCGGTCGCCTCGATGCTGCGCGCCATGCTCGCTTCCAGCTGCGTCTTGACGCTGGCGCGCAGGGCGGGGAAGTCCACGTGTGCGGCCAGGGCGTCGGCGTTGCGCTCGGCCAGCGCGGTCTTGATCTGGTGCAAGGTGTAGTAGGGCGAAGCGTAGGCGGTGACAGCGACGGCAATGACGGCCACGGCGGCGGCGATGGTGATTTTTTTCAAGTGATGCCTGTGAGGTAAAGGGTGGAAAACAATGCCACGCAGCGTAGCTGCTAAATGGGAATACGGCAATCATATTTTCTTGCCATTATTTCTGCGCCGTATGCCTGCGCATAGGCTCCGGCTGCGCTTGCCGGGCCACTATAGAGTGGAAGAGGGTGGGTGCTGTATAATGGAGGAAAAGTACTTAACTAGCTGTTTTAACTGAATAAAGACCTAATATCACATGCTTTCAACCGCAAATATTACGATGCAGTTTGGCGCCAAGCCATTGTTTGAGAATATCTCCGTCAAGTTCGGCGACGGCAACCGCTATGGTTTGATCGGCGCGAACGGCTGCGGCAAGTCGACGTTCATGAAGATCCTGGGCGGCGACCTGGACCCGTCGGGCGGCAACGTCATGCTCGATACCAACGAGCGCCTGGGCAAGCTGCGCCAGGACCAGTTTGCGTTTGAAGACATGCGCGTCCTCGACGTCGTCATGATGGGCCACACGGAAATGTGGGCCGCCATCCAGCAACGCGACGCGATCTACGCGAACCCGGAAGCGACGGACGACGACTACATGCAGGCCGCCGAGCTGGAAGGCAAAGTCTCCGAATACGACGGCTACACGGCCGAATCGCGCGCGGGCGAACTGCTGCTGGGCGCCGGCGTCGCCATTGACCTGCATCAAGGCCCGATGAGCAATGTCTCGCCAGGCTGGAAGCTGCGCGTGCTGCTGGCGCAGGCGCTGTTCTCGAACCCGGACATCCTGCTGCTCGACGAGCCGACGAATAACCTGGACATCAACACGATTCGCTGGCTGGAAGACGTGCTCAACGAGCGCAATTCCACCATGATCATCATTTCCCATGATCGCCACTTCCTGAACCAGGTGTGCACCCACGTGGCCGACATGGACTACGGCACGCTGAAGATTTATCCAGGCAACTACGACGAATACATGTTCGCCTCGACCCAGGCGCGTAACCAGCAACTGGCCAACAACGCGAAAGCGAAAGACAAGGTTGCCGAGCTGCAGGAATTCGTGCGCCGCTTCGCCGCGAACAAGTCGAAGGCCCGCCAGGCCACGTCGCGCGCCAAGCAGATCGAAAAGATCAAGGTCGACGACATCAAGCCATCGTCGCGCGCCTATCCGTTCGTGCGTTTCGACGGCGAAAAGAAATTGCACCGCCTGGCCGTGGAAGTCGAGAATATCTCGAAAGGCTTCGATCGCCAGCTGTTCAAGAACTTCAGCATCATGGTCGAGGCGGGTGAACGCATCGCCATCATCGGCGCCAACGGCGCCGGCAAGACCACCATGCTGCGCTGCATCGCGGGCGACATCGCCGGCTTGCAGCCGGACCAGGGCCGCGTGAAGTGGGCGGAAAACGCCAACGTAGGCTACATGCCGCAAGATCCGACGGAAGATTTCGCCAAGGACACGAACCTGACCGACTGGATCGGCCAGTGGACGAAAGAGGGCGACGACGACCAGGCCGTGCGTTCCATCCTGGGCCGTTTGCTGTTCGGCGGCGACGACGTCAAGAAGGCCGTCAAGGTACTGTCCGGTGGCGAAAAGGGCCGCATGATGTACGGCAAGCTGATGCTGGGTCGCCACAACGTGCTGATGCTCGATGAGCCGACCAACCACATGGACATGGAATCGATCGAATCGCTGAACATCGCGCTGGAAAAATACGCGGGCACCCTGATCTTCGTGTCGCATGACCGCGAATTCGTCTCCTCGCTGGCCAACCGCATCATCGAGATCAAGGAAGATGAAGTGGTCGATTACCGCGGCAACTATGAAGATTACCTCAAGAGCCAAGGTATTGACTAAACTCTGAGGCAAGATGCCGGATGGCGCGCCAGTCGCCCATCCGGCAGCACCACACCGACGCGCCGCGGTCCTTTCGTTCCGGCGCACCTGCTTTATTGCAATCGTGCCGGTCTATCCCGTTTTTGTTTGACACAGCCATGCAAACTTTAGCCATCAAATCCGTCGAGTACGAACATCCACAAGACGGAGCCAGCTGCACTGCCCACGCCTGGGCACGCACGCCAGCGACGCCTTCCCCGGCCGAGAAAGCCGAACTGATCACGCGCATCAAGCGCTTGCTGATCGAGCGCGAAGCCGTGCTCGTTGCCCACTACTACGTTGATGCTGACCTGCAAGACCTGGCGGAAGCCACGGGCGGCTGCGTCTCCGATTCCCTGGAAATGGCCCGCTTCGGGCGCGACCATCCGGCCAAGACCCTCGTCGTGGCCGGCGTGCGCTTCATGGGCGAAACGGCCAAGATCCTCAGTCCTGAAAAAACGGTCTTGATGCCCGACCTCGACGCGACCTGTTCGCTCGACCTGGGCTGCCCGGTGGATGAATTCACAGCCTTTTGCGACGCCCATCCGGACCGCACCGTCGTCGTCTACGCCAACACCAGCGCCGCAGTCAAGGCGCGCGCGGACTGGATGGTGACGTCGTCCATCGGCCTCGACATCGTTGCCCATTTGCATGCGCAGGGCAAGAAAATCCTGTGGGCACCCGACAAGCACCTGGGTTCGTATATTCAGAAGGAAACGGGCGCCGACATGCTGCTGTGGCAGGGCAGCTGCCTCGTGCACGACGAATTCAAGGGCATCGAACTCGATTTGCTCAAGGAAGAGTATCCGCAAGCCAAGGTGCTCGTGCATCCGGAGTCGCCCGCGAATGTGGTGGCGCTGGCCGACATGGTCGGTTCGACGTCGCAAATGATTGCGGCAGCGCAAACCATGGATACGGACACTTTCATTGTCGCCACCGACAACGGCATCCTGCACAAGATGCGCGCGGCCGCGCCGGGCAAGCGTTTCATCGAAGCGCCCACGGCCGGCAACAGCGCCACCTGCAAGAGCTGCGCGCACTGCCCGTGGATGGCCATGAACGGCTTGCTGAACCTGGCTGAAACGCTGGAAAACATGCACAACGAAATCCACGTCGATCCGGCCGTCGGCCAGCTGGCCGTGCGTTCGATCAACCGCATGCTCGACTTCGCCGCCGCCAAGAAGGCGGGCCTCAAGCCGGGTGCGGACCTGGCAAAAGAAACTAAATTGTTCCAAGGAATCGGTCCAGCATGAGTACCCTCGTTAATTCTTTCGCTCCCTTCGATCCCGCCCTGGCGCGCGCATTCGAAGGCAATTTGCTGGCCGCCTTGCTGGAAGACGTGGGCCAGTGCGACCTGACGGGTGAACTGGTGCCGCCAGACCATATCGTCACGGCCCGTGTCATCGTGCGCGAAGCAGCCGTGCTGTGCGGCGCGCCCTGGTTCGAAGGCATCATGAAAAGCCTGGACCGCAGCATCGACATCGTTTGGCATTACGCCGAAGGCGACATGATGACGGCCGACAGCGTCGTGTGCACGATCGAAGCACCGGCCCGCGCCTTGCTCACGGCCGAGCGCAGCGCCCTCAATTTCCTGCAATTGCTGTCGGCGGTCGCCACGGCCACGCGCCAGTATGTGGACGTGGTCGCCGGCACCAAGGCGTCCATCCTGGACACGCGCAAGACCTTGCCGGGCCTGCGCCTGGCGCAAAAGTATGCGGTGCGCGTGGGCGGCGGCAAGAACCAGCGCCTGGCCCTGTATGACGGCATCCTGATCAAGGAAAACCATATCGCGGCCGCGGGCGGCGTCAGCCAGGCCCTGGAAAACGCGCGCAATCTCGACGCGGGCGTGCCCGTGCAGATCGAGGTGGAAACCCTGGCGCAATTGCAGGAAGCGCTGGACGCAGGCGCCGTCTCCGTCTTGCTCGATAACTTCAGCAACGACATGATGCGCGACGCCGTGGCCTTGACGCATGGCCGCGCCTTGCTGGAAGCGTCCGGCGGCATCAACTTCGATACCGTGCGCGCGATTGCCGAAACGGGCGTGGACCGCATCTCGATCGGCAGCCTGACCAAGGATGTGCGGGCCACCGATTACTCCTTGCGCATCGTCGGCTGATGAGCGGAGCAGGGCGGCGCCTGCTGGCCTTGGCGCTGCTGTGGCCGGCATTTGCCGCGCCGCTGCAGGCGCGCGAGCTGCTGGCCGTGGGCGCGCAGTTCGAGCGCGTCTTCGAGTACCAGGATAGCGGCGAGTATGGCGGCCTGGGCGCGGAACTGCTGCGCCTGATGGCGGCCCGGACGGGCAATACCGTGCGTTTCCGCATGGTGCCGTGGGCGCGCGCGCAAGCCATGCTGGTGCAGGGCCAGGCCGATATCTTGATCGGGCCCTACAAGACGCCCGAGCGTATCGCCGGCATGGCGTTTGCCGACAAGCCGTTTTACCAGGACCAGATGGTCTTCTATACGCGCCAGGATGCCAGCTTCGGCTGGGATGGCGATTACGCGGTGCTGAAGAGCCGCCGGGTGGTGCTGCTCAATGGCTGGGCCTATGGCGCGGACTGGGAGCGCGTGCGGCCCGGCCTGCAGGTCAGCGTGGCGAATAACGTGGAAAACGGCTTGAAGATGCTGGTGCACAACCACGTCGACGTGTTCGTCAGCAACCGCCGCAATACCGACCCCGTGATCGCCCGCCTCGGCTATGGGCGCCAGGTGAAACCCTTGCCCAAAGTGATAGAAGTGCAGAATGGCTATTTTGCCTTTCCCCGCTCGCCCGCCTTCGACAAGCTGCGCCTGCAGTTCGACCAGGAATTGAATAGCCTGATCGAGACAGGCGAACTGAAAAAGCTGGGCAAGCGCTACGACGTCGGCATACCCTGACGGGGCGCAAGCCCTATCTGCGCTGCGCTTGACGCGGCTCAAGCGCCCGGCACGGTCCGCTTATACCCTGATGGCAGGCAGCGCAACTCTGCCCATCACGCAGAAGGGGAACGCCATGAAAACGCATACCACCAGGCAGATTGTTTGCGCCTGTCTCGCCGCCGCGCTGGTCACCGTGCTGTTTGCCTGCGGCGGCGGCCATCACCATCACAAGCCGCCAGCCCTGAACGCATATGCGGCGACCAGCCTCGTGTCCGATACGGCCGCGCTGCCGGCCGCGCACACGGACCCTAACCTCGTCAATGCCTGGGGCGTGGCGTTCAATCCGCGCGGCTTCGTCTGGGTGGCGGCGAATGGCACGGCGAAGTCGACCTTGTACGATGGCAACGGCGTGCCGCAATCGCTGGTGGTCAGCACGCCGGCAGGGCCGACGGGCATCGTCTTTAACGGCACGCAGGATTTCAAGCTGAGCCAGAATGGCGTGACGGCGCCCAGCCCCTTCATCTTCGCCAGCGAAAGCGGCAGCATCTCGGCCTGGTCGCCCACGGTCAGCCCCGTCACGGCCCAGGTCGTGTATGACGGCAGCGCCGGCGGCAGCGTCTACAAGGGCCTGGCGATTGCCGCCCGTGCGGGCGCCAACTACCTGTACGCGGCCGATTTCCATAACGGGCGCGTCGACGTCTTCGATGCCAATTTTACCAGGGCCAGCTGGCCTGGCGCGTTCAGCGATCCCGGCTTGCCGGCCGGCTATGCACCGTTCGGCATCCAGGCCATCGGCGAGCGCATCTATGTCGCCTATGCCAAGCGCGAGGCCAGCGGCGACGACGAGGAGGCTGGCGCGGGCCTGGGCATCGTCAATGTGTACGACACCGGCGGCACGCTCATCAAGCGGCTGGTGAGCGGTGGGGCCTTGAATGCGCCGTGGGGCATGGCGTTGGCGCCGGCCGACTTCGGCTCTGCCGGCAATATGCTGTTGATCGGGAATTTTGGCGATGGCAAGATCAACGCCTATGACACCGTCACGGGCAAGGCTGGCGGGCCGCTGCTCAAGCCCGACGGCACGCCGCTGGTGATCGATGGCTTGTGGGGCATCGCTTTCGGCAATGGCCTCAACAGCCAGCCCGTCAATACCCTGTTCTATGCGGCCGGGCCGGCTGACGAGGCGCACGGACAATATGGGCGTATCGACGTGAAGTAGCGTGGCACGGGCAGGCGCGCCGTGCCCAGCGCGCCTGCAACCGGCCGGCAAGGGCCTACAGTTGGCGTGCCTCGAACGTGTTGCACTGGGAAATCTGGCCGCTCTCGATGCCCTTGCTGAACCAGCGCACGCGCTGCTCCGAGGTGCCGTGCGTAAACGAGTCCGGCACGACATGGCCTTGCGACTGGCGCTGCAGCGCATCGTCGCCGATGGCCGTGGCCGCTTTCAGGGCCGCTTCCACGTCGCCCTGTTCCAGGATCTTGCGGTCGGCGTTCGCGTGATACGCCCACACGCCGGCAAAGCAGTCGGCCTGCAATTCCAGGCGCACGGACATGGCGTTGGCCTGGCGCTCCGATTGCGTGCGGCGGGCATTGTCGACCTTCTCGGACAAGCCCATCAGGTTTTGCACGTGGTGGCCCACTTCATGCGCGATCACGTAGGCTTCGGCAAATTCGCCCGAGACCTTGAAGCGCTGCTGCATCAGGTTGAAGAAATCGAGGTCCAGGTAGACTTTCTGGTCGCCAGGGCAATAGAAAG
This sequence comes from Janthinobacterium sp. SUN120, assembly GCF_030397735.1. NCBI lineage: Bacteria > Pseudomonadati > Pseudomonadota > Betaproteobacteria > Burkholderiales > Oxalobacteraceae > Janthinobacterium > Janthinobacterium sp. SUN120. The sequence goes on from NZ_JAPUBW010000001.1 coordinate 825,721, forward strand.
GCCCGCTGGCGCTCTGGCCCGTGCCGCAAGCCGTCGGCGTGCTGCCGGAAAACAGCACCAGCTTGGGTTTCACATAGCTGCCGCCTTCGGCCTTGAACAGGGCGCCCCAGGTGTCTTCCGTATCGGCCAGCACGGTTTTCACGAAGCGGGCCATCTCGTCCGATTCGGGCGGCTGGCGCGCGGGCGACTGGCTTTGCTGGGTGCTGATCTGGCCGCCACCGCCGCTGAGCAGGTTGAGCAAGGTCAAGGGATTGACGCCCAGCACATACGAGCCGACGAGGGCGATGACGATGGTGCCGATGCCGATCGAGCGCCCGCCAAAACCGAAGCCGCCACCGCCGCCGCCCCCACCGCCGTCTTCGCCACGGCGATCTTCCACATTGTCGCTTTCGCGATTGCCTTCCCATTTCATGATATCTACTCCTGCTGCGATTTGCGATTGATTGGTGACGTCGCAAGATGCGTCTGGCGACGAATCTTATGACGAGTCTTATAATTATCGCAGCAAACCGCGCCGCGACAGGAGCGACAGTGTTACGCTTTGCAACTTTCCACCCACATCACAACAGGTACACGCATGGCGCTTGCCAACGATACACGCATTTCTCCCGTCGCGGTGGTCCAGGCCCAACTGGACGCCTACAACGCGCACGACGTGCCGGCCTTGCTGGCCATCTATGCCGATGACGCACAGCAATTCCAGCATCCCGATACCTTGCTGGCCACGGGCAGCGGGCAAATCGGCCCCCGTTTCACGGCCCGCTTCGCCGCCAGCAAACCGCATGCGCAGTTGCTCAACCGCATCGCCTGCGGCAAGCTGGTGATCGACCATGAAATCGTCCATGGCGACACGGACGATGGCGTGTCGGCGCAGGAACTGGTGGCGACGTATGAAGTGGAGCAGGGACGCATCAGCCGCGCCTGGTTCAGCTTTGGCGCTTTGAGCGGCTTGCGCGTGGCGCTGCCGGCCGACGTGCCTGCCATGAACGCGCTGATTGCCCGTTCCGGCGTGGCGCTGAGCGCGGGGTTCTATACGCCGGAACAGGCCGAGTCCGTGACGCGCCACGTGTTCGGCGTCGATACGCAGCTCGTGGCCGACCAGACGTATTTCGTCATCGAACGGGAGGGCGCCATGCTGGCCTGCGGCGGCTGGAGCCGGCGCGCCACCCTGTATGGCGCCGACCGCGCCAAGAACGGCCCGGACCCGCTGCTCGATCCGGCCAGCCAGCCGGGCCGCATCCGCGCCTTCTTTGTGGAGCCAGGCGCCGCGCGCCAGGGCCTGGGCAGCATGCTGATGCGCCATTGCGAACGCCAGGCGCTGGCCGCCGGTTTTACCGCCCTGGAACTGGCCGCCACCTTGCCCGGCGTGCCGCTGTACCTGGCCAGCGGCTTTGCCGTGACGGAAGAGTTTTACCTGGACTTGCCCGATGGCGTCAAGCTGCCGCTGGCGCGCATGCACAAGCGGCTGTAATGTTTTACCAGGGCAACGGGGCTTGCTCTCCATTCGCGTGCTCGCCGTAATACAGCGATGGCAAAAAGCGCGACAGGTAGGTAAATTCGCTGTAGCAATGGCGCAGCAAGTTCAGGCCCAGCACGTCGGGCACGTCGCGCACGGGGTTCAGGCTATTGCGGCCTAGCAAGAAGCGGCTGCGCAGCACGCAGCCCGTGGGGGTGTCGCGCGTCAGGTGCAGCATTTCGCCATCGAGCGGATCGCCCTGCGGATCGAGCGCCACATGGTCGCCGAAGCCGATGCGCGCGCAGATGGCGGCCGACAGGGCGCCGCTGTCCCTGGCCTGTTGCAGTTGCGCCGTATCAAATACATCCTTCGGATCATGGAACTTCAGCTTGGCTTTCACGGGCGGAATGTCGCCCAGCGATTCCACTGCCTCGATCGAGGCGCCATAGTAACTTTCTCCCTTTTTCCACGCGCTGTTCCAGCCATGATGGGCCACGTGATCGTGCGGGTGCCACCATTTGATGTGCTGCGTCGTCTCGAAAAACGTAAACCACCAGTCCAGCATGCGCCCGCTGCAGCCGTGCAGTTCCGTGCGCGCCGCCACCAGCAGGCAACCGTTTTCCAGGCGCGTGACGCCCGTTTCCAGGTGCAGGGGGAATGGGTCGAGCAAGTCGCCCGTGCTGGTAATGCTCCATGGGAATTCAATATGCTGCGTCATGTCGTTCTCCTTTGTTGGGGTGAGCCAATTATATATTAAAGAAACGCACAGCGTTTCCTAAATATGTTTCAGTGTAAAATTGCTCATCGATCAAGCTTGGAGCTGGCATGCAGGAAGAAGAGAGCAAGGCCTTGCGCGGGCGGGGCCGTCCGGCGCGGCCGCCCGAGGAAGCGCGCGAGGCGGCCGTGCAGGCGGCTACCTGGCTGCTGCTGAACGAAGGCTATGCGGCCACGACGATGGAAGCGGTGGCGCGCCACGCGGGCATGGCAAAGAAATCGCTGTATCAATACGCGGCCAACCGCGAGGAACTGGTCGCCCTGGTGGTGCGCGGCTGGACGGACGCTTTCCTGCCGGCCATGGCGCACGATGCGGCCGGGCCTGGCGAGGTGTTGCCGCTGTTAAAAGAGATCTTGCAGGCGATGGCGGCGCGCGTGCTGACGGCGGACGCCGTCGGACTGTTCCGCCTGCTGTGCACGGAGTTTCCCGCCCGCGCGGATTTACTTGCCGTGTATCAGCGCAACGGCATCGAGCGGGGCACGGCCCTGCTGGCCGACTGGCTGCAGCGCCAGGCCGCGCGCGGCCATCTGGCGCTGCAGGATGGGCGGGAGCTGGCCGGCTTGCTGCTGGCCATGGTGATTGCCGAGCCCTTGCGGCAGATGGCGCTGGGCTTGCTGGCGCCCGCGCCGGCCTGGGATGCCGCGCCGCGCATCGATGCCGCGCTGCGCCTGCTGGGCGGCTCGGCCTTCAGCGTGGCTGGTGCTTCAGCGCTTCGCGGTAGCTGAGCGCCGACAGTTGCTGGCGGTGCGCGTCGGCAAACGCCGTCACGGCCTCGGGCGCGTGGCGCGCGTAGTCGCGCAAGGCCCAGCCGATGGCCTTGCGGATGAAAAACTCGTCTTCGTGGGCCAGCGCCAGCGCCGCGCCGAACAGCCAGGCCGCATCCGTGTCGGCCCGCCAGCCCAGCTGGTGCAACATGGCGATGCGGCGCAGCCAGAAGTCCTCATGGCGCAAGGCGCCCTCCATGTGCGCATGGCCGTCGCCGCCGCGCTGTTGTTCCGCCTGCAGCACCTCGCCGACGATGCCCGCCATGCCGTCGACGCTGTCCCACCACGCGCGCTGGCGCGCCAGTCCCAGCAGGGCGGGGAGGTGTTCGATGCCCAGTTGGCGCCGGTGCAGGGCCAGCATGTCGAGCGCCACGTGCTGGTATTCGCGTTCCGGCTGTTGCCACAGCAGTTGCGCATGTTCCAGCAGGGCATCGGCACCGATGCCTTGCAAACCCGCCACCAAGCCCCTGGCGGCCAGCCGCCGCTGCGGCGCCGCCACGCCCAGGAAAACGAATTGGTCGCGCATGTAGGCCTGCATGGGCCCCGCGCGGCCCGGTTCGGCAACCGCTTCCAGCGCCGCCTTCAGTTCTGCATGTAAATCCATCGCATCTCGCTTTTTTCAGGCGTAAAAAAAGCGCCCCGAAGAGCGCTCTTGTCCAGCCATCCAAACGGCTGATAGAAGCGTAGCGAGCGGCAGCGATTTGTGGCCGAGACGCGCAACCGTACGAAGGTACGGTGAGCATCGCAGGCCGCAAAGCGCGACGCGCAGTAGCTTATATCAGGCGTTTTTATTGGATTTTTGCCTTCTTCATCAACTCATCGCGGTAGGCGGCGAGTTTCTTCTGTTGCAGCGACTCGGCCACCTGGCCCTTGACTTCTTCCAGTGCCGGCAACTTCGTCGGACGGGTTTCTTCCAGCTTGATCACGTGGAAGCCGAATTGCGATTGCACGGGCGTTTGCGTGACCTGGCCTGGTTTCAGGGCGACCATGGCGTCGGAGAATGGCTTCACGTACGAAGCTGGGCTAGCCCAGTCCAGGTCGCCGCCATTGGCTGCGGAACCGTCTTTCGATACTTTCGCCAGTTCTTCGAACTTGGCGCCGCCTTTCAGCTTGGCGATGATGTCTTTCGCTTCCGCTTCGGTGGCTACCAGGATGTGGCGTGCATGGTATTCCTTGTCGCCCGCTTGTGCCTTGAACTTGTCGTATTCGGCCTTGATTTCAGCGTCCTTGACAGGGTTTTTCTTCACGTAGTCGGCCAGCAGGGCGTTGATGATGATGCTTTGACGGGCATTGTCGATCTGCGACTTGACTTCCGGACGGGTGCCGTAGCCTTGCTTGTCGGCTTCCTGGATCAGCACTTCACGGCCGATCAGGTCTTTCTTGATGGCTTCGCGCAATTGCGGCGAATCCGCTTGTTTGCCTTGGGCAACGACTTGCTTGACGACCTGGTCGACGCGCGACGAAGGGATGGCCTTGCCGTTCACGGTGGCCACGTTTTGCGCGAACGCAGGGATCGCTACAACGGCGACCAGAGCTAAGATCAGGCGGGCTGGCTTCAAAATCATGTTCATTCCTAATAAGTATACAAAAACCGATACAAAAGATCGCGACTGCCGTGCAGTACGCATTCAGGCGCAGAATACACGACCGGCGCCGAAAAGGGCGCCGGGGAGGTCAGTTCTTACTGAACTTTCGCTTTTTTGATCATTTCTTCCTGATACGCTTGCAGTTTCTTTTGCTGCAGCGCTTCGGCGATCTGTGGCTTGACTTCTTCCAGGGTCGGCAGTTTTGCCGCGCGGGTGTCGTCCAGCTTGATCACGTGGAAACCGTTAGGCGTTTGCACCGGGGTGTCGGTGACCTGGCCTTTTTGCAGTTTCACGAAGGCGTCGGAGAAGACTTTCGGGAAGGACGATGGTGCTGCCCAGTCCAGGTCGCCGCCGTTGTCGGCCGAACCGGCATCTTTCGATTGCTTGGCCAGGTCTTCGAACTTGGCGCCGCCTTTCAGCTTGGCGATGATGTCTTTCGCTTCCGCTTCGGTGGCTACCAGGATGTGGCGTACGTGGTATTCCTTGTCGCCGGTCTGGGCCACGAAACGGTCGTATTCCGCCTTGATTTCAGCGTCGTTGACGGGGTTCTTTTTCAGGTAGTCGCCGACCAGGGCGTTGATGACGATGGCCTGGCGTGCGTTCTCGATTTGCTGCTTGACTGCTGCATCTTTACCGAAACCTTTGTTTTCCGCTTCTTGCATCAGCACTTCACGGCCGATCAAGTCCTTCTTGATCATTTCGCGCAGTTGCGGCGAATCCGGTTGCTGGCCTTGGGCGACGACTTGCTTGACGACTGCATCAACGCGCGACGATGGGATAGGCTTGCCATTAACAACGGCAACATTTTGCGCAAAAACAGGTACCGCGACAACGGCGAGTAGTGCGATCAGCAAGCGGGCTGGCTTAAAAGTCATTATTAAATCCTGTTAGGGAAAGTTTCGTAAAAAACGCATGGAAAGAAATCCAGGCATGGCGCCAGAAGCACGGGCATACCCAAGTGATCCGGGTACGCCAAAAACGCCATCCTTATGCTACCTCGGACGGCGCCAATGCCACAATCGCCAATGCATGTATCTCATTATGCATCATATCGTGCACGGAATCATACACCAGTCGATGGCGCATGACGAGCCTGAGCCCCTCAAATTGACTAGAAATAATGCGTAGATTGTAATGGCCGCCGCCCGAGGCGGCGCCCGCATGGCCCCGGTGGCGCGCCGAGTCGTCTTCCAGCACGCATTCCAGAGGGGAAAGTGCCGTTTCCAGGCGGGTACGAATGCGCTGCATGCGCGTTTCCGGCGAAGTATTTTCGGTGGTGGTGTGCATCATGCGTCTTCCTTGATATGTTTGGCCAGGAACAGGGTTTGCGCCACGATGAAGGCAAAGAAAATGCCCGTCGCGCCAAACGCCTTGAAACTGACCCAGGCAGCCATGTCGCCCTTGTACAGCACGAAGGCGACGAACAGGTTCAGTGCGCCGATGGCGCCAAAGAAAATGATCCATGCGGCCAGCAGCTGGTTCCAGACGGCATCCGGCAATTGCACTTGCGCTTCCATGGTCTTGCGGATCAGGTTTTTCTTGAAACCCACGTGGGCGATCAAGAGGGCCAGGCCGGACAGCCAGTAGATCAGGGTCGGCTTCCATTTCAGGAAGAAATCGTCATGCAGGTAAATGCTGGCGCCGCCGAACACGACAAAGATGAACAGCGACAGCCACAGCATGCCGTCCACCTTGCGCCCGCGCAGCAGCAGATAGCTGACCTGGCAAGCCGTGGCGACGATGCCGACGAGGGTGGCAAGTATCCACGGCGCCTGGTCGGCCTTGATCAGGCCGCCGGACACGAAGCCGGACAGATATTGCTGCACGAAATCGTGCGTGGCCGCTTCATACATGCCGCCCAGTTTGAAGGCGGTGAAGAAGGCGATCAGGGGGAAGAGGTCGAATAGAAATTTCATGGCGAGACTTTACACTGGTCTTATTAAAATCATCTTAGGAATGGCTTAGGAGCAAGGCCCAAGCCATTGCCGGCATCACGGCTGCGGATCGAAGCGCAGGGAAGCCGAATTGATGCAATAGCGCAAGCCGGTCGGCGGCGGGCCGTCCGGGAACACGTGGCCCAGGTGGGCGTCGCAGACGGCGCAGACGATTTCCGTGCGCACCATGCCGTGGCTGCGGTCGACGATTTCCGTGACATTCGCCGGGTCGAGCGCCTGGAAATAGCTGGGCCAGCCGCAGCCCGAGTCGAACTTCGTGTCCGAGGCAAATAGTGGCGTGTTGCAGCAGACGCAGGTGTAGACGCCGTGTTCATGGTGGTCCCAGAACTTGCCCGTGAAGGCCCGTTCCGTGGCCGCGTGGCGCGTGACTTCGTATTGCATCGAGTCGAGCATGGCGCGCCATTCGGCGTCGGTTTTCTTGACTTTATTCGTGGTCATAAGGACTCCTTAGGATGAGCAGCTGACTTCAAGGTGGCTGGCCCAGTCGGGCGGCAGGGCCGCATAGTGCTGGTGTTCGGGCTGTTCGTCAAATGGCTTTTGCAAAACTTCCAGCAATTTCGCCACTTCCGTGTAATCGTGCTGCTGGGCTTTCTCGATGGCCACTTGCGCCAGGTAGTTGCGCAGCACGTATTTCGGGTTGACCTGGTTCATGGCTGCACTGCGCTCGGCATCGATACTCTTTTCTTGCAGCAGGCGCGCGCGGTAGGTCGTCGCCCACGCATCGAAGGCGGGGCGGTCGATGAACATGTCGCGCAGCATCGTGTCGTGTTCGGGAGCGGCCACTTGCAAGGTCGCCAGCGCGCGGAAGAAGTTGGTGAAATCCACGTGGTTGGCTTGCATCAGCGCAAACATGCTGTCGAACAGCGCCGTGTCGTCTTCCTGCGTCGTGCGCAAACCCAGCTTGGCGCGCAGCAAGGCATTCATCTTGTCCGCAAACGCGGGCTGGTAGCTGTCCAGCGCCGCCTGCGCCAGCTCCACTTCGCCAATCAGCGGCAGCAGGGCCTGGCCCAGCGCATAGCAGTTCCAGTGGCCCACTTGCGGCTGGTTGGCGTAGGAATAGCGGCCTTGCTGGTCCGTATGGTTGCAGATGTGCTCGGCGTCAAACGCTTCCATGAAGCCGAAGGGGCCGTAATCGAGCGTCAAGCCCAGGATGGACATATTGTCCGTGTTCATGACGCCATGCATGAAGCCCACGGCTTGCCAGTGCGCAATCATGTGCGCCGTGCGCACGCACACTTCGGCCAGCAAGGCTTGATATGGATTTGATGCGGCGCGCAAATGGGGATAAAAACCGTCGATGACGTAATCGGCCAGGATTTTCAGCTCGTCCGGCTTCTTGCGGTAAAACCAGTGTTCGAACGAGCCGAAGCGCACGAAACTGGGCGCCATGCGCGTCACGACGGCGGCCGTTTCCACCGTTTCGCGCATGATGCCTTGCTGCGAACCCATGATGGACAGCGCGCGCGAGGTGGGAATGCCCAGCGCCGCCATGGCTTCCGAGCACAGGAATTCGCGGATGGATGAGCGCAGCACGGCGCGCCCGTCGCCCATGCGCGAATACGGCGTGGCGCCCGCGCCTTTCAGCTGCAACTCCATCGGGCCGTGTTCGGTGGCGATATCGCCCAGCAAGATGGCGCGGCCGTCGCCCAGTTGGCCGGCCCAGACGCCGAACTGGTGGCCCGAATACACGGCCGACAGGGGAATCGAGCGCTCGGCAACCGTGTTGCCGCTCAGCAGCTCCACGTAATCGGGCCCGGCCAGGCGCGCGGCATCGAGGCCGACCAGGCTGGCGGCCGGCGCGCTGGCGGCCACGAAATACGGGGCGGGCAGGGGCGTGGGCATCAAGCGCGTATAGAACGCGGGCGGCAAGGCCGCAAAGGCGTTATCCAGTGGTAAGGTATGAGCGGTGATGGCAATTCCAGTCAGATAAGAGGGAGCGGCAAGGTGCGCCAGCCTGGAAGGCGATTTTACCGCACGGCGCCAAGCCGCGTGGCGGGCGCGGAAATGGGGGCCACTGCGGCAAAAAACGGAATCGAAAATTCCATGCTGCAATGCAATATCGAAATGCGTTGACGATTTCCGCACGACCGTACGAAACTAAGGAAAATCTTTAAATTCCAACAATAACCGAGTATCCAACCCAGGAGACACGATGTCGGCATTTCCCTTGAGTCCAGTGATGGGCCAGATGATGAATCAGCCCCTGCTGATTTCCAGCATTATCGAGTTTGCAGCGCGTCATTATGGAGGCAGCGAAATCATTTCGCGGCGGGTGGAGGGCGATATGCACCGCTACACCTACCGCGATTGCCACCAGCGCGCGCGGCGCCTGGCGAACGCCTTGCATGGCCTGGGAGTCGGCATGGGCGACCGCGTCGCCACCCTGGCCTGGAATGGCTACCGCCACCTGGAAGCCTATTATGCCGTGTCCGGCTCGGGCGCCGTATTGCACACGATCAATCCGCGCCTGTTTCCCGACCAGATCGCCTATATCTCGAATCACGCGGAAGACCAGGTCTTGCTGTTCGATTTGACCTTCCTGCCCGTGGTGGAGAAAATCGCCGCCGACTGCACCTTTGTGCGCCATTTCGTGCTGATGTGCGACCGCGACCGCATGCCCGCCAGCAGCACGATTCCCGACCTGCTGTGCTATGAAGACTTGATCGCCACGCATTCCGACGATTACGCCTGGCCCCTGTTCGACGAAAATGCAGCCGCCACCCTGTGCTACACGTCGGGCACGACGGGCAACCCCAAGGGCGCCCTGTATTCGCACCGCTCGACCGTGCTGCACGCGTATGCGTCGGCCATGCCCAGCGCCCTGAACGTGCGCGCTTCGGATACCGTGCTGCCCGTCGTGCCCATGTTCCACGTGAACGCGTGGGGCTTGCCGTATTCCGTGCCCCTGTCTGGCGCGCGCATGGTGTTTCCCGGCGCGGCGCTCGATGGCAAATCGCTGTACGAACTGTTCGAGGCGGAAAAGGTGACGTTCTCGGCCGGCGTGCCCACCGTCTGGCTGGGCTTGCTCAATCACGCCTTGCAGAATAACTTGCAGTTTTCTACCTTCCGCCGCACGGTGATCGGGGGCGCCGCGTGCCCGCCCGCCATGATGGATACCCTGATCGACAAGTTCGACATCGAGGTCATCCACGCCTGGGGCATGACGGAAATGTCGCCGCTGGGCACGGCCGGCGGCTTGCAGACCAAGCACCTGGACTTGCCGAAGGAGGAGCAGCGCAAGATCCTGCAAAAGCAGGGCCATGCGATCTATGGCGTGGACATGAAGATCGTCGACGACGATGGCAAGGAATTGCCGTGGGATGGCGTGGCCTACGGGCATTTGCTGGTGAAAGGGCCGTGGATCATTTCCTCGTACTACAAGAACGAGGGCGGCGAGGTGTTGCAGGATGGCTGGTTCCCCACGGGCGACGTGGCCACCATCGACGGGGACGGCTACATGCAGATCACGGACCGCAGCAAGGACGTGATCAAGTCGGGCGGCGAGTGGATCGGCACCATCGACCTGGAAAACCTGGCCATGGCGCACCCGGCTGTGTTGCAGGCGGCCTGCATCGGCGTGTTCCACCCGAAATGGGACGAGCGCCCCGTGCTGGTGGTGGTGTTGCGTCCCGGCATGACGGTCACGCGCGATGCGCTATTGCAATTCTTCGAGGGCAAGATCGCCAAGTGGTGGACGCCGGACGACGTGCTGTTCATCGATGCCTTGCCCATGGGCGCCACGGGCAAGATCCAGAAAAACAAGCTGCGCGAGCAGTTCAAGGGGCACAAGCTGCCGGGGATGTAATCCAGCCTAGGCCGCCTGCGGCAGCGCCGACCCCAGTTTTTCCAGCAAATGATCGCACTGGAAGACGGACAGGGTCTGGCGCTGCGCATCCGTGCCGATATCGATCATTTCATCCATTTCGCTGCGCAAGTCGTCATGCTCTCCCGTGCGGATGATTTGCGGCGCCGCAAAGCGCTGGCTGTCGGATATCGTCATGATGTTATCGACATGGTCGACGAGAAAACCGTAGCGCTCGTCACCCCGTTCCACGATCAGGATCTTGCCCGCGCTGGCGTCCGGCAAGGCCGGCATCGCGTACAGTTGGCGCAAGTCGATGATGCTGATCATTTGCTGGCGTAAATTCAGCATGCCGCGCATGCAGGCCGGCATGCCCGGCGGCGTGGTGATGGCGCCGCTGAAATCGATGATTTCGCGTACTTGTCCGATTTCCACGGCGAAGCGGGTTGCCACCGTAAACGTGATGTAGACGCGGCGCTGCGCCTTGCGCGTGGCGGCGGTGGCCGTTTCCGGGTCGCTGGGGTACAGGCGCGCGTGGCCGTCGCGCATTTCGACGATCTCCGCCTGCGACAGGATTTCCTTGTGATCCAGGAAAATGATGTCGCCCAGGCCTTCTTTCGTGATGCAGCCGGCAAACATGGCGGCGCGCGCCTTGCTCAGCAGGGGAATCGGCAGCACTTCGTCGCCAAAGAAATGCACGATGCTGTCGACGGAGTCGACGAGGAAGCCCACGGTCGTGTCCTCCAGGCGCACGACGATGATGCGCTGGTCGCCGGTGGCTGCCTTGCCCGGTTCGCCCGCCTGCAGCAGGGCGCCGAAATCGACGACGGCCACCTGGCTGCCGCGAAAATGCATGCGCCCCAGGCACAGTTCGCTGTTCAGCAGGGAGCTGTGCAGTTCCGGCACCCGGATGATTTCCTGGATGGCCAGCATTTCGAAGGCAAACGTGGCGCCCGCTGCATGGAAGCTGACGCACTGCCGGCGTTCGCTTTGCGCGTGATAGCGGGACGTGCTGAGCCTGGCGCCCGTGGCCTGCAGGGCCAGCACGTGGGGCACGTTTTCGATGCGCAGCAGGGCGTGCGGGTCGAGTACCTGCAGCAGGCGCGCGCCGCCGTCCTGCAGGATCGTGCCGGCGATGACGGCGTGGCTGTCGCCGGCCGCATACTGCAGGGCGCTGCGGGCGCTGGCGGGCACGCGCAGGATTTCGCCCGTATCCTGGAAAACGATGCCGATCAGTACTTGCTGGAAATCGAGGATGGCGATCTTGTCCGTGGCCACGGCGCGCGGCGCGTCGGCGCGGAACAAGCGGCCCAGGTTGACCACCGGAATGACGCTGCCGCGCAAGGTGAACATGCCTTCCAGGTAGGCGGGCGACAGGGGCAGGGCGGTGACTTTGGCGGGGTAATTGACGACCTCGCGGATGCAGCTGGCGGGCAGGGCGAATTCATCGTCGCCCAGGTGGAAGGAACCGAACAGTTCGGTGGCCGTGTCGCTGGCCCCCTGCGCTTGCAAGCCCGTTGCTTCATGCATATCCATATGCGCCTTCCTTGCGTGGAATCAATTCGGGTTGCGCCACCACATCGGTGACGGCATAGCTGTGCCGGGCGCAATCGATCAGCAACTGACGCCCGTGGCGGCCGCCCAGCGCGCAAAAAATGACGTGCAAGCCGCACTGGTCCAGGTATTTTTGCGCCGCTTCCGCGTTTTGCCGGCCCACTTGCAAGCGCCCGTTGCGCGGGCCAAACATGCTGGCGCCGCCCGCCAGCACCACTTCGATATCGGCGTAATCGGCCTGGCGCACGCCCATCAGGCGCAGCAGCGAGGGCACGGCCTGGCTCACATAGCGTGCATTCGGAGCGCCAGGGGCGCCGGCGGTACCGGGCGCTTCCGGCAGCAGGCAGTGGGCCAGGCCGCAGCACGGGCCATTCTTCCAGATGAAGCCGATGCCGATGCAGGAACCGAGCAAGGCTTGCAGCTGCTCGCCCTGCGTGCCCACGCTGAGTTGCCCCATGCCAACATGTTGCAGCGGCAAGTTATGCTCGATGATGATGCTCATGCGGTACCCGCCTTATAAATCATGGGAAACTCGAATTGATAGCCGGTGCCGAGGCGGGCGATGGTTTCCGACTCGCCCAGGATCAGCCGGCCCTCGTCCTTCAGGCTCAGGCGTGCCTGGCGCAGCACGGTTTCCTGGTGCTCGGCGTCGAAATAAATGAGCACATTGCGCAGGAAGACCAGGTCGAAGCGCTGGGCCGGGCGCAGCGCTTCCAGCAGATTATGCTGGGCAAAGCTGACGTGCTGGCGCAATTCCTCGTTGACCTTGACGCCATACGGCGCGGGCGTGAAATATTTGCGCAGCAAGTCCGGGTGCGACAGGCGGATGCGCTCGACGGAGCGGCCGCTGTACTGGCCGGCCCGCGCCGCGCCCAGGATCTGCTGCGAAATGTCGCTGGCCAGGATCTGGTAGCGGAAGGCGGGCGCCTGCAGCTTGAATTGCTCGCACAGCATGGCGATCGAATACAGTTCTTCGCCGCTGGCGGCCGCCGCCGACCAGATGGCGAGGCAGCCTCCCGGATGCGCGCGCGCCCAGGCGGGCAGGTAGCGGTCGCGGAAGTAATCCCAGATGGATGGCGTGCGGAAGAACAGGGTGTCGTTGGTGGTCACCAGGTCGATGAAATGGGCCACTTCGTCGCGGTCGCTGGCCACGCGATCCAGGTACGCCTGGTAGCTGTGCAGGGACAGCGCCTGCAGCCGTGGCTGCAAGCGCCGTTCCAGCAAGACGCTCTTGCGCGCCGTCATGGCGATGCCCGTGTGCTGGCGCACCAGCGCGATCAGGGTCATCAGCACCTCGGGCGTCAAGGTGGCCGCGTGGCTCATGGCCTACACCACGAAGCCGGAGACAGTCTGGTTCAGGCTGCCTGCGCGCTCGTTCAAGCCATCCGTCGAGCGGGCGATGCTGTCGCAGTTGGCGGCCGACTTTTCCGTTTCCTCGGCAATGTACTGGATCGCCGTGGACACTTCGCGCGCCGTCAGCAGCTGCTCGTTGGCCGCCTTCGAGATATCCGAGATGGCCAGGGTGGTCTTCGCCACGCCCGAGACGATCTTGTCGAAGGCGTCGCTGGCCTGGCGGGAGATTTCGCTGCCCGTCGAGACGCGCTTGACGGATTCGTTGATCAGCTTGGAAATTTCCTTGGTCGCCTGCGAAGAGCGCTCGGCCAGCTTGCGCACCTCGTCGGCGACGACGGAAAAGCCCAGGCCGTGCTCGCCCGCGCGGGCCGCCTCGATGGCCGCATTGAAGGCCAGCATGTTGGTCTGGTTGGCGATTTCGCTGATCACCTTGACGATTTCGCCGATGTCTTCCGACGAGCGGTTGATCAAGTCCATCGCCTCGATCGACTTGGCGACGGCGCGCGCGCCCGCTTCCGCTTCCTGCTGCGTGGCTTTCGCCAGGTAATCGGCGTTCGAGGTGTTTTCCGCGATGGAATTGATGGAAAAGGTCAGGCCGTCGATGGAGGCGTTCATTTCTTCCACCGTGGCGCCCAGCGCCTGCGTGCCCACGGCCACGCCCGTGGCCCGTTCGGCGATCGCGTGCGAGGCGTCGGCAAAGCCGTTCGCCGCCGACACCACGTTGCCGATCACGCCGCGCAAGTCGATGATCATCTTGCTGATGCCGCCGGCCAGCAGGTCGATCGGCTCGTCGCCCTCGGGCACGATATTGCAGGTCAGGTCGCCTTGCGCCGCGCGCGCCACCGATTCGAGCAGGGCATTGACCTTGCGGCTGTCGTTGGCGGCCTTGGACTGGATGCTGTTTTCCAGGTTCACCTGTTCGCTGATGTCGATGGCGAACTTGACCACCTTATACGGCTTGCCGTTCAGGTCCAGGATGGGGTTGTAGGTGGCCTGTATCCACACCACCTTGCCATGGTTGCCCAGGCGCTTGTAGCGGCCCGCGTCGAATTCGCCGCGGTTGAGCTTTTGCCAGAATTTCTTGTACTCGGCGCTGCTCGCATACTCGGGCTCGCAGAACATGCGGTGGTGCTCGCCCTTGATATCGCTCAAGTCATAGTCCATGACGGCGAGGAAATTGTCGTTCGCGTCCAGCACATTGCCCTGCATGTCGAATTCGATCACGGCCTGCGCCTTGCCGATGGCGCTGACCTTGCCTTCGTATTCGGCATTTCGCTTTTTCAGGGCCGTGACGTCGCTGGCGAACTTGACCACCTTGAAGGGCCGGCCTTCCGTATCGAAAATGGGGTTGTACGAGGCGTTGAGCCAGATTTCGCGGCCGTCCTTGGTGAGGCGCTTGTATTCGCCCGCGTCGAACTGGCCTTGCCCCAGCTTGTGCCAGAACTGCGCATAGTCGTCGCTGTTGGCGTAGTCGGGCAGGCAAAACATGCGGTGATGCTTGCCCTTGATCTCGTCGAGCGTGTAGCCGACGGACTTGAGGAAATTGTCGTTGGCGTCGAGGATGGTGCCGTCGAGCCGGAATTCGATCACGGCCTGGGCCTTGCTGATGGCGTCGATCTTGCCTTCGTAATCGGCGTTGCGGCGCTTGGTGGCCGTGATGTCGGTGGCAAACTTGATGACTTTATACGGCTTGCCGTCCGCGTCGAGGATGGGGTTGTAGGATGCGTTGATCCACACTTCGCGCCCATCCTTGGCGCGGCGCTTGTATTCGCCATGGTCGAACTCGCCGCGTCCCAGCTTGGCCCAGAAGTTACTGTATTCATCCGTCTTGACATACTCGGGGTCGCAGAAGATGGCATGGTGCTTGCCTTGCACTTCCGCCAGGGTATAGCCGACGACGCGCAGGAAATTGTCGTTCGCATGCAGGATGGTGCCGTCGAGTTCGAATTCGATCACGGCCTGGACACGGTTCAATGCAGTATTTATCGCTTGTAAGTCCAGATCCTGGGAGTGGCTGACATGGCTGGCTGCGTCCATAGTATTTCCTTCGGGGTGAGAAGAGGAATGGGAACGATAATGCCGCTGCTATTACTTTTACTGCTATCCATAAAAGGCAGCAATGTTATTGCCGCGGTCGAAATCTGGTGATAATCGGTGAGAATGTGCGCGCAGAACGGCCGCCAGTGTTTTTCCTGCGGTATGCCTTATTGTAGATAAATTGTAGAGTATTGATTTGTATCAACAATTTTATTATTCCCCAGCATCTGGCGAAAAACAAGGGGCGGGAATAAATAATGTAAAAACTGTCGCAATTGGCCCATGCCGGCATATAACAAACGCATTTCCTTGCATAATAAAACGGCGTTATTATTATTGTGCTTTTATTATTTAAATGAATATCCAAGTGATAGCTTCTACTGAAACTTGCTGCATGCAGCAGAATCTTTCCGCAAATGATGTTGTACCATGGCGTACCATGCTGGCGCCTGCGCGCGCACGACAAAAATAATACGAGCGTTCTTTTATGCGGTATAGTGCAGCTTCATCCCTTGCAACCACCTCATCGCCAAGCAAAAACCTATAGACCAACAAGGAAGAGACATGAGTGCTGAATATCAAGTGAACGGCGCCGTTGCCGTCATTACCCTGGCCAACCCGCCCGTCAACGGCCTGGGCCTGGCGACGCGTACGGCCGCCGTGGCCGGCATCCGCCAGGCGCTGGCGGACGACGCCGTCAAAGCCATCGTCATCACGGGCGCCGGCAAGGCCTTTTCGGGCGGCGCCGATATCAAGGAATTCAATTCGCCCAAGGCGCTCACGGAACCAACGCTGCACACCTTGATCAACGTCGTCGAGCAATCGACCAAGCCTGTAGTGGCGGCCATCCACAGTGTCTGCATGGGCGGCGGCCTGGAGCTGGCGCTGGGCTGCAACTACCGCGTGGCAGCGCCTGGCGCGCAGATGGCCTTGCCTGAAGTTAAACTCGGCATCTTGCCGGGCGCGGGCGGCACGCAGCGCCTGCCGCGCGTGCTGGGCCTGGAAATGGCCTTGAACATGATCGTCTCGGGCACGCCCGTGGCGTCCGAAAAACTGGCCGGCACGGCCCTGTTCGACGAAGTCATCGCGCCCGGCGCGGACTTGCTGGCCGCCGCCGTGGCCTTCGCCACGAAAGTGGGCGACGTGCGCCCGCTGCCGAAAGTGCGCGAGCGCAAGGTCGATTACCCGAACCACGAAGCGTTCCTGCAATTTTCGCGCAATACCGTGAAAGCCATGTCCGGCCCGTTCCCCGCACCGCTGAAATGCGTCGATGCCGTGGCGGCCGCCGTGACGATGAAGTTCGACGAGGGCTTGAAGTACGAGCGCGAACTGTTCATGCAGCTGGTGCAGTCGCCGGAATCGAAAGCCCTGCGCCACGCCTTCTTTGCCGAGAGGATCGCCAGCAAGGTGCCCGACGTGCCGGCCGACACGCCCGTGCGCGCCATCGCCAGCGCGGCGATTGTCGGCGCCGGCACCATGGGCGGCGGCATCGCCATGAATTTCGCCAACGCGGGCATCCCCGTGACCTTGCTGGAAACGAAGCAGGAAGCGCTGGACAAGGGCCTGGCCACCATCCGCAAGAATTATGAAAACACGGTCAAGAAGGGCAAATTGACGCAGGACAAGGCCGAGCAGCGCATCGCCTTGGTCAGCGGCACGTTGGCGTATGCGGATATCGCGCAGGCGGACATCGTCATCGAAGCCGTCTTCGAAGAGCTGGGCGTGAAGGAAACCGTGTTCAGGCAGCTCGACGCCGTCATGAAGCCGGGCGCCATCCTCGCCTCGAACACCTCGACCCTGGACCTGGACAAGATCGCCGCGTTCACCCAGCGCCCGCAGGACGTGGTCGGCACGCATTTCTTCAGCCCGGCGAACGTCATGAAACTGCTGGAAATCGTCCGTGGCAAGGAAACGGGCAAGGATGTGCTGGCCACGGCGCTGGCGCTGTCGAAAAAGCTGAAAAAGACGGGCGTCGTTTCCGGCGTGTGCGACGGTTTCATCGGCAACCGCATGATCGAGCAATACAGCCGCCAAGCCGGTTTCCTGCTGGAAGAAGGCTGCCTGCCCGAGCAGGTCGACAAGGCCGTCGAGAAATTCGGCTTTGCCATGGGCCCGTTCCGCATGGGCGACCTGGCCGGCAACGACATCGGCTGGGCCATCCGCAAGCGCCGCTACGTGGAAAAACCGGAAGTGACGTATTCGAAGACGGCCGACCTGCTGTGCGAACTGGGGCGCTATGGCCAGAAGACGGGCGCCGGCTGGTACGACTACAAGCCGGGCGACCGCAAGGCGTACGCCTCGGAACAGGTCAACGCCATGATAGTCCAGCACTCCGCCGACATCGGCGTGGCGCGGCGCAAGATCAGCGACCAGGAAATCGTCGAGCGGCTCGTGTATGCGCTGGTCAACGAAGGCGCGCGCATCCTGGAGGAGGGCATCGCCCTGCGCGCCTCGGACATCGACATGGTGTATCTGACGGGCTACGGCTTCCCGCTGTTCCGCGGCGGCCCGATGTTCTACGCGGACACGGTCGGCTTGCCGAACGTGCTCGACACCATCGCCGGCTATGCGAAAGGCCGCCACGGCGAAGCGTGGACGCCGGCGCCCCTGCTGGTGAAGCTGGTGGGCGAGGGCAAGGGCTTCAATAGTTGATGTTGGGTTGTTGAATGACAAAGGGCAGATTTCTCTGCCCTTTTTTTATTTCTTCTTCGCCACCATCTTGACCGCCTCGTTGACGATGACGGGGTTGTCCTTCTGGATGTAGTAGCCGGCGCCCGTGATGCGCTCGATGGCCGGCGCGCCGGACAGGCGCTGCCAATCCTTTTCCTGGGCCCGCACCACGTTTTCAAACGATCCCATTTCCTCGATGCCGAACTTGTCGCGCACCAGCAGCATGGCGGGCACGCGCAGCGGGCTGCCCATGTCGACGTGCTGCAGACATTGCGTCTGGGCATCAAATTCGGCCGATTCCGTACTGTTGAACATCAGCTTGCGCCGCGTCTTGACGAGCATGGCGTAGGTGGATGCGTCCGTCTGCAGGCGGTTCCATTGCTGCGGGTGCGTGGGATCGAGCAAGACCAGGCCGGCCACGTCCTGCGGGTACAGCTTCGCATACACATACTGGTACAGCCCGCCCAAGCCATGGCCGACCAGCACATACGGCGGTTTCAAGCCAGCTTGCGCCAGCAGGGCGCGCTGCTGGGCAGCGATGGTGCACGGGTCGCGCGGCGTGGTGGTTTTCTTGCTGTCGCCGTAGCCGGGACGGTCGTACACGAGCACGCGGTGCTGCTTGGCCACTTCGGGCGCCACCTTGGCCCACACATCCTTGCCGTCGCCCATGCCCGACTGGAACACGACGGGCACGCCGCCCTGGCCGCTCACGGTGTAGGCGATGCTGGCGTCGGGCAGGGCGGCGGTAGCCGGCACTCCGGGCATGACCGGGGTCGATGGCAACAGGGAGCAGCCGGAAAAACAGCCTGCCAGCAGCAAGCCGGCGCTGGAGAGGAGCATGGTGCGCGCGGGGCGGCCGACGAATAGATGATGCATGAATCTCCTTCTTGGTGCAGGGACCGGGGACCGGTATGGCGTGCCAGCCATTATAGGCAAATCGTCACGAAGTGGAAATGCCGAACAGAGGTGGATTTCCCGTCCTGTCAGCCGGCGTCGGCGCGGTGGCAGACGGCTTCGATGCGGTTGCCGTCGGGATCGAACAAAAAGGCCGCGTAATAGCTGGCGTGATAGTGGCGCAAGCCGGGCGCGCCCAGGTCGATGCCGCCCTGCGCCAGCCCCGCGTGCCAGAACGCTTCCACGGCCGCGCGCGAGGGGGCCTTGAAGCAGCAATGGCGGCGCGGCGCGTCGTCGGGCGCGGGGCCCAGCCGCACGGAAAAATAGCTGCGTTCGGGATGTTCGGCATCGCTGCGCTCGCCATAGCCTATCCACGCATTGGCATGGTCGCTGCCCACCTTGGGTACGCCGAGCGCGGCGAAGATGGCGTCGTAGAAGCGCTCGGCGCGTTCCAGGTCGCTGACGGTGAGGGAAACGTGGTCGAGCATGGTCACTCCGCAGTAAAAACAAGGACGGCCATAGCATAGCCCGGATCAGGGCGGCCGTGGGCGGGAGTGACCGAGTGATACTGCCGGTGGCCGACTGCTGGTTAAGGGCGGCGGACGCACGCACATGGCGCATCGGCCGCGCAGGCGGGGCAGCCTGGTGCCGGGCGCGCCAGCCGGGCCACGATATTGCGGCTGATGACTTGCACGCGGGGCGCGAACAGCATCACGGCGCAGAAGGCCACGGGCCAGGCGGCAAAGAACGCGTGGCGCCAGCGGGGCAGGAAGTCCGCCTGCAGGCCGATATTGAGCCAGGTGACTCAGGCGCTCATCAGCAGGGTCATGACCAGCGACATCAGGAAGGCAAATACGCAACGCAAACGCAGGGCTTCGGACATGGGACACTTTCAAAATGGTAAGGAAAGGGCAGCGTAACAACTTGCAGCAATCTATACTAGAGCCATATTTTTAATTTCAAATTCCGAAAATGCAATCATGCTCGATGATTTAGCCCTGTTTGTTTCCATTGTCGAGGCGGGCAGCCTGCATGCGGCGGCCGTCAAGGAAGACTTGCCCGCCGCCACCGTCACGCGCCGGCTGCAAAAGCTGGAAAGCCAGCTCGGTTACCGCTTGCTCAACCGCAGCGCACGCCGCTTGCAGCCGACGGCGGAAGGCTGGCAATACTACGAGCAGTGCCGTCCCCTGGTCCATGCCCTGCGGCAAGCCACGCAGCAGCTCGACGCCAGCCTGTCGGCCGTCTCGGGCAGCATCCGCGTGCTGGCGCCCGTCAACTTCGCCAGCGGCTTGCTGACGCCGGCCTGGGTCAGCTTCATGCAGAAGTATCCGGACATCCGCCTGGAGCTGGAACTGTCGAACCTGCTGCAAGACCTGGTGGGCAGCGGCGCCGACCTGGCCATCCGCGTGGGCTCGCTCGACGATTCCTCGCTGATGCAGCGCCGCCTGGGCAGCGCCGCGCTGGTGATGGTGGCCGCGCCCGGCTACCTGGCGCGCGCCGGCGTGCCGCGCGACTTGCAGGAACTGGAAAAGCACGAGCTGATCGTGGCCGAACCGCTGCGCACCTGGCGCTTGCGGCGGCCCGGCGACGGCGCCGAAATGGTGATCGAACCGCAGGCGCGCCTGCGCGTGAACGAAATGCGCCTGGCCGTGGAGATGGCCGATGCGGGCATCGGCATCCTGCTGTGTCCGCTTCTGCAATGCCGCGACGAAGTGGCCAGCGGCAGCCTGGTGCGCGTGCTGCCCGACTGGATGCCGCAGCCGCGCCACGTGTACGCCGTGTGGACGCAGCGGCGCTACCTGCCGGCCCGCGTGCGCGTGCTGCTCGAACACCTGGCGGCGTTTGCGGCCGGCAATCCGCTGTTGAACGATGAGGCCGGCGTCTAGCCCGCCTGTTGCTGCACCAGCCACTGCGTGAATCGGCGCAGCGCCGGCGCAAAGCCGCTGGCCGGCGCGGCGCCCGGCCTGGCCTGGGCAAGAAAATAGGCTGCCTGCGCCTGCATGGCGGGATAGCGGCGCAGCAACAGCGCGGCATGCTCGTCCAGGCTGGCGGGCCAGCCGGGATCGCCATCCTGGTGCAGCAGGTTGCAGGAACGGATCAGCTTGCGCGACGCTTCGCGCTGCAGGCGGGCGATGGCGGCAGGGTCGCGCTCGTCATCGAGGCGCCGCGCATAATCGTCCAGCACGCGGGCAAAGTCGCCATTCACGGCCAGGGCGATGGCGCGCGAGGGAGAGAAGGGCGCAAAGTGCGGCGCCAGGTCCTCGCCCCACAGGCAGCGGCACTGGTGCTTGAGCCAGTAGCCCCAGCTGTACAGGTGCTCCGGCGCCAGCACCTGGGCCCGGTGGCCGATATCGAAATCGATTTTCAGTACTTCCCGGTGGCGTGCCTGCAGGGCCAGGCGCAGCGCTTCCAGCGTTTCCAGTTGCGGCGGCGTGGGCGGCTGGCGCAGCACCAGGGTCAGGTCGAGGTCGGACACGCTTGGCGTGGCATCGCCGCGGGCGATGCTGCCGTACAGGTATATGCCGTCCAGCAAGTAACCGGCGTGCGCAGCCAGGCTGGCGCAGACGTCTTGCAGCAAGGCGTCGAAATGCTGCTGCAGCGGGCCGCAGGGGGCGGGGGCGATGGTCGGCATGCCTGGGGACGAGTCCGGTGGGAGAAACTTCCACCATAGCATGCAGTGGCGCGCGGACAGGTAATCCTTTCTAATAAGTAATACCGAGCGCTTGTACTTTTCGCCAGGATCGCGTTAAGATAAAGCTGCCCGCTTATCCAGTGGGCAATCTGGTGTTTTTCGCGCAATCCCGTCCCTATCCATGAGAGTAGCAATGAAATATCTGATCATTCCCTTCTTGCTGGCCATTACTGGCTGTGAAGTACTGTATGACGCAAACCGGGACAAGATCGGCGAGTATTGCAACAGCCTCAATAATTTTGACGACCGCAACGCCTGCCGCAAGCGCAACCAGACCAGCTACCAGGAATACGTGCAGCAGCGCGACCAGCTGAAAAAGAAAAACGACAAGTAAGCCTGCCGCCATAGACGCCACATAAAAAAACGCCGCTGACCAGTCAGCGGCGTTTTGCTTTGCGGACCCCGGTCTTGCGGCCGGAGCTTGCATCCATTTAATCGTCGGCGTAGATATTGTTGTCCTTGGTTTCCTTGACGAACAGGGTGCCGATCACGACAGTCGCCAGGGCAACGACGATCGGATACCACAGGCCATAATAAATGTCGCCCTTGAAGGCCACCAGCGCGAAGGCCGTGGTCGGCAGCAGGCCGCCGAACCAGCCGTTACCGATATGGTAGGGCAGGGACATCGAGGTGTAACGTATACGCGTCGGGAACATTTCCACCAGCATGGCGGCGATCGGGCCATACACCATGGTCACGTACAGCACCAGGATGAACAGCAGCAAGACGACCATCGGCTTGTTGATCTGGTCCGGATCGGCTTTCGCAGGGTAGCCCGCTTCCTTGATGCCGGCGCCCAGTTCTTTCTTCAGCGCCGCTTCGTGGGCCTTGCTGTCCGCATCGAAGTTCAGGCCGTCCGGCGTCATGACGGCGTTGAACGAGCTAAATTCCTTCGTACCGATGCGCACCTTGGCGATACTGCCGGCCGGCGCGTCTTCCTTCGTGTAGTTCACCGAGCTGTTCGACAGGAAGCCCGTGGCGATGTCGCACGACGATGGGAACTTCTTCGTGCCCGTCATGTTGAACTGGAAGTGGCAGGATGCCGGATCGGCGACCACCACCACTGGCGAGTTCTTCAGTGCCGCTTCCAGCTGCGGGTTGGCGAAGTGGGTCAGGCCGTTGAAGATCGGGAAGTAGGTGGCCGCGGCGATCAGGCAGCCGCCGAGGATGATGTACTTGCGGCCGATGCGGTCGGACAGGCTGCCGAAGAACAGGAAGAACGGCGTGGCCAGCAGCAGGGCGACGGCGACGAGCACGTTGGCCGTTGCCAGGTCCACTTTCAGGGTCTGGATCATGAAGAACAGGGCGTAGAACTGGCCCGTGTACCACACGACTGCCTGGCCGGCGGTCAGGCCGATCAGGGCCAGGATGACGATCTTCAGGTTTTTCCACTTGCCGAACGCTTCCGTCAGCGGGGCTTTCGAGGTCTTGCCCTCGGCCTTCATCTTGGCAAACGCCGGCGATTCATTCATGGCCAGGCGGATCCACACGGAAATACCCAGCAGGATAACGGAGACCAGGAAGGGAATGCGCCAGCCCCACGCTTCGAAATCCTTCTCGCCGGTGGCCAGGCGGGTGCCCAGGATGACCATCAGCGACAGGAAGAAGCCCAGGGTTGCCGTCGTCTGTATCCACGCAGTGAACGCGCCGCGCTTGCCTTCAGGCGCATGCTCGGCCACGTAGGTGGCTGCGCCGCCGTACTCGCCGCCCAGCGCCAGGCCTTGCAGGATGCGCAGGATGACGAGGATGATCGGTGCGGCGATGCCGATGGACGCATGGCCCGGCAGCAAGCCGACGATGAAGGTGGAGCCGCCCATGATCAGAATGGTGATCAGGAAAGTGTACTTGCGGCCGATCATGTCGCCCAGGCGGCCGAAGACCAGCGCGCCGAACGGACGCACGATGAAGCCGGCGGCAAAGGCCAGCAGCGCGAAGATGAAGGTGGTGGTGGGGTCGCCGATGAAGAATTGCTTGGCGATGATCGATGCCAGCGAACCGTACAGGTAAAAATCGTACCATTCAAAGACGGTGCCCAAGGAGGATGCAAAGATGACCTTGCGTTCCTCTGGCGTAATCGGCGTTCCTTTGGTGGAAATTTTCCGTACGTCGGCAGAGCCGGATGGTGATGCCATGGTTTGTCTCCCTATGTTTTATAGTGAACCATTGCCGCGGTCTTTTTGACCATTCTTGCAACAGCTGGAGGCGAGTGTGTTCTCTGAACCTTACGTCATGCTTGCTTGAAACTTACAGCAAGCTTACAAATTGCCATTCATTTCAACTTTGCGAACGACCGTACTTAAATGTGCTATTCTGATTCCGCAGATATACCACCCGACCATATAACATTCCCACAAGGAGACACAGCATGAATGAAGCCGTCATCGTATCGACCGCCCGCACGGGCCTGGCCAAGTCCTGGAAGGGCGCGTTCAACATGACGCATGGCGCCACCCTGGGCGGCCATGTGCTGGCGGCCGCCGTCGAGCGCGCGCGCATCGAGGCGGAGGAAGTGGAAGACGTGCTGGTCGGCTGCGCCTTTCCGGAAGGCGCCACGGGCGGCAACATTGCGCGCCAGGTGGCCTTGCGCGGCGGCTGCCCCGTCACGACGGCCGGCATGACCGTCAACCGTTTTTGTTCCTCGGGCTTGCAGGCCATCGCCCTGGCGGCGCAGCGCATCATCGCCGGCGAAGGCGATATCTATGCGGCGGGCGGCGTGGAATCGATTTCCTGTGTGCAAAATGAAATGAATACGCATATGTACCGCGACGTCTGGCTGCAGCAGCACAAGCCGGAAGTGTATTGGCCCATGCTGCAGACGGCTGAAACCGTGGCCAAGCGCTACCAGATCTCGCGCGAACGCCAGGATGCCTACGGCGCGCAAAGTCAGCAGCGCGCCGCCGCGGCCCTGGCTGCCGGCCTGTTCGATGCGGAAATCGTGCCGATGACCACCATCATGGGCGTGGCCGACAAGGCCAGCGGCATGCTGGTGTCGCGCGAAGTGACGATCTCGGCAGACGAAGGCATCCGCGCGGACACGACGTATGACGGCGTGGCGAAGATCCGCCCGGCCATTCCGGGCGGCGTCATCAGCGCCGGCAACGCCAGCCAGTTTTCCGATGGCGCTTCGATGGCCATCGTCATGAATGCGAAAGTGGCCGAAGCGAAAGGCTTGCAGCCGCTGGGCATCTTCCGCGGCTTCGCCGTGGCCGGCTGCGAACCCGATGAAATGGGCATCGGCCCCGTGTTTGCCATCCCGAAACTGCTGAAAAAGGCGGGCTTGACTGTAGCCGACATCGGCTTGTGGGAACTCAATGAAGCGTTCGCCGTGCAAGTGCTGTACTGCGCCGACACCCTGGGCATCCCCATGGACCGCCTGAACGTCAACGGCGGCGCGATCGCCGTCGGCCACCCGTACGGCGTGTCGGGCGCCCGCCTGACGGGCCACGCCTTGATCGAAGGCAAGCGCCGCGGCGTCAAATACGTGGTGGTGACCATGTGCATCGGCGGCGGGCAGGGCGCGGCCGGGCTGTTCGAAGTGCTGTGATATAGGTAAACCTGGTCCGCGGGCGGCTTCCAGGGCCGCCCGTTTGCATTTCGCGCCCTGTTCCTGCAAGACGCGCCGATAGCGGTTACAGTAATGCTTCATTAATAAACAAGCAGCCTGCCGCCATGATCAAGCACATCGTTTTCTGGAAACTCAAAGACCACGCCGAAGGCGCCGACCGCGCCACCAATGCATTGAAACTGAAAGCCCTGCTCGATTCCTGCTCGGACCTGGTGCCCGGCATCTTGAAATTCGAGGCAGCCGTGGCCCAGCCTGGCCTGGAAGCGACCTACGATATCGTGCTGTACAGCGAGTTCGCCAGCCGCGAGGCGCTCGACGCTTACCAGAATCACCCCGAGCACGTGAAAATCAAGCCATTCTTTGGCGCCGTGCGGGAAGCGCGCCAATGTATGGATTATGAGATTTAGTCCTTACGCAGCAGACACCTTGTTCATCAGCATGTAACTCTCTCACTTTATTGACAGGAGCATCATGACCACCTACCAACGCATCGTCCTCGCCTCGCGTCCCGCCTCCAATGAGGAAGTGCAGCCGGCACATTTCCGTCTGGAAACCAAAGAGATTCCCTCCATCCAGGATGGCGAATTGCTGGTGCGCAACCAGTACCTGTCGCTCGACCCCTATATGCGCGGGCGCATGAGCGCCAATAAAAGCTATGCGGCGCCGCAGGCGCTCGATGAAACCATGATCGGCGGCACGGTGGGCGTGGTGCTGGAATCGAAGCATCCGAAGTTTGCCGTGGGCGACACCGTCGTGGGCACCCTGGGCTGGACGGAAGTGGCCGTATCGGACGGCACCATGCTGCGCAAGGTCGACACGACGCACATTCCCGCTTCCGCCTATCTGGGTTCCGTCGGCATGCCGGGCATGACGGCCTGGTATGGCTTGAACCAGATCATGGCGCCGAAAGCGGGCGAAACGGTCGTCGTGTCGGCCGCCAGCGGCGCCGTGGGCAGCGTCGTGGGGCAGCTGGCGAAATTGAAAGGCTGCCGCGTGGTCGGTATCGCCGGCGGCGCGGACAAGTGCGCGTATGTGGTGAATGAACTGGGTTTCGACGCCTGCGTCGACTACAAGGCGGGCAACTTGGAGGCTGACCTGGCGGCGGCCACGCCGGACGGCATCGACGCCATCTTTGAAAACGTGGGCGGCGCCATCTTCGATGCGGCCCTGGCGCGCACCAATGCGTTTGGCCGGATCGCCGTGTGCGGCTGGATCGCCGGCTACAACGGTGAACCGACGCCGCTCGACAATGCGCGCCTGATCCTCACCAACCGCCTCACCGTGCGCGGCTTCATCGTTTCCGAGCAGCCGGAATTCTGGCCGCAAGGCTTGAGTGAACTGGGCACGCTGGTGGCGACGGGCAAGCTGAAATTCCGCGAATCCGTGGCTGACGGCCTGGCCAGCGCGCCGGAAGCGTTCATCGGCCTCTTAAAAGGGCGCAACTTCGGCAAGCAGCTGGTCAAGCTCAGCTGATCTCTCTGTGGAAAGGCAGGTCGTGCGACAATTGCGGCCTGTCTCTTTCTACATTACACCATGACCAAGCACACCATCCGCCTCGGCAACTGGGCCACCCTGGGCCCTGACGCCACCGCCATCCGTTTTGAAGTTTTCGTCGATGAACAAAAAGTGCCGGCCGAGATCGAACTCGACGACATGGACGCCGTCTGCCTGCACGCCGTCGCCTATGACGATGCCGGCAACGCCATCGGCACGGGCCGCTTATTGCCAGATGGCCACATCGGCCGCATGGCCGTGCGCCAGCCGGGCCGCGGCACGGGCGTGGGCGGCGCCATTTTGACCTTGCTGATGGACAAAGCCCGCGAACGGGGAGACTTGGCGGTGGTGCTGAACGCGCAAACCGTAGCCGCGCCATTCTATGCGCGCCACGGTTTCGTGCAGCAGGGGGAACAATTTGAAGAGGCGGGGATTGCGCATGTCGAAATGCGCCTGCAGTTTGCCTGATTAATCAAGCAGGCGTGGTTCGCACGACGTCCGCGAATACGGACGCCGCGCGGGTACGCTTAATTTTGCGCGTGGCTCTGGCGCCATTTGTCCAGAATCACGGCCAGCACGATCACGACACCTTTCGCCACATACTGCCAGAACGACGACAGGCCCAGGATCGTCAAGCCATTGTTCATCACGCCGATGATCAGCGCGCCGATGACTGTGCCCCAGACGGAACCCACGCCGCCCATCAGGCTGGTGCCGCCCAGCACGACGGCCGCGATGGCATCGAGTTCATAACCGGTACCCCAGTTGCCGTTGGCCGCATACAGGCGGCTGGCCGACATGGCGCCGCCCAGGCCCGCGAACAGGCCGCTGATCGTGTAGACAAACATCAGCACGAGGCCGACTTTGATCCCCGTCAAACGGGCCGCCTGGATATTGCCGCCGACGGCGTAGATATGCAGGCCCAGGGTGGTCTTGCGCAAGATGAACCACGTCAGCACGACGACGGCCGCCGCCAGCCAGATCAGCCAGGGCACGGCCAGGAAGCTGCCGTTGCCCATCCATTCGAAGCTGGGGATTTCCGTGTTCAGCACGCTGGTGCCATCCGCCAGCAGGTAGGCGGCGCCGCGCAGGGCCGTCATGGTGCCGAGGGTCACGACGAAGGGGTTCAGGCCGACGAGGGCCACCAGCACGCCGTTCAGCGCGCCCAGCAGCAGGCCGACGATGAGGAAGGCGGGAATCGAGAAGCCCGCGAACTGGGCCGACAGCGACATCAGCATGCCTGCCACGGCCGAGACGGCCAGCACGGAGCCGACGGACAGGTCGATGCCGCTGGTCAAAATGACGAAGGTCATGCCGGACGCCAGCACGATGTTGATCGACACCTGGCGGAAGATGTTCATGGTGTTATTGCTGGTCATGAACGTGGACGTGCCGTCGGCCGAGAAATACACGGTCAAGCCATACATGGCCAGGTACAGCACCACCAGCACGGGCAGCATGCCCAGGCGGCGCATCAGGTTCGAGGCATTGAAGGGTTCGCCGGCGCGCGCGGCGCCGCGGGTGGTAGTCGTTGTCATGTTGAATCTCCTGAATGATTATTTTTATGCCGCTTCCAGCTGGGTGGCATAGGCGAGGATGTTTTCCTGCGTGATGTCGTCGCCCGTCACTTCGCCCGTCAGGCGTCCTTCGCACATCACCATCACGCGGTCGCAGATGCCGACCAGCTCGGCCAGTTCGCTGGAAATGCACAGCACGGCCGTGCCCGCATCGGCCAGCTGGTGGATGATCTTGTAGATTTCGCTCTTCGCGCCCACGTCCACGCCCCGCGTCGGTTCGTCGAGGATCAGCACTTTCGGCGCGATGGCCAGCCAGCGCGCCAGCAAGACTTTCTGCTGGTTGCCGCCAGACAATCCGCCGACGATGCCGTCCGGTCCCGACACCTTGACGTTCAGGTTGCTGATCGCTTCGCGCGTGAGCTGCGTCAGGGCGCCACGGTTGACGACGCCTGCCGTCGCATGCTTGGACAGGATATTCATCGACATGTTTTCCATGGCCGACAATTGCATGAACAGGCCCAGGCTCTTGCGGTCCTCGGGCAGGTAGCCGATGCCGTGGCGGATGGCCGCCAGCGGGCGCTGGATATGCACTTCCTGGCCATCGAGCCACACTTGTCCCGTTTGTTTCCTGTCCGCGCCAAAGATCAGGCGCGCCAATTCCGTGCGGCCTGCGCCGACGAGGCCGGCCAGGCCCGTGACTTCGCCCGCATGCAGGGAAAACGAGGCGGGCTTGACCTTGCCGCCGCCCACGTTTTCCACGCGCAAGCGCTCGGCGCCCCGCGTGGTGCGCCGCTGGTGCGAATAAAAGTCGTCGGCGGGGCGGCCCACCATCATTTGCACGACTTTCTTTTGATCCAGCTCATCCTTGCCCAGCTCGCCCACATAGGCGCCATCGCGCAGCACCGTGATGCGGCGCGCCAGGCGCTCCACCTCGGCCATGCGGTGGCTGATGTACAGCACGGCCAGGCCCTTGTCGCGCTGTTCTTCGATGATGCGGAACAATTGTTCTGTTTCCCGGTCGGACAGGGCGGCAGTGGGCTCGTCCATGATCAGGATGCGGCTTTCGTGCACGAGAGCGCGGGCGATTTCCACCTGCTGCTGCTCGGCGATCGACAGGGTAGACACCATGGTGTCGGCGTCGAAGCGGGAGCCGAGGTCGGCCAGGATGGCGTTCGTGCGCGCGCGCATTTCGCCGCCCTTGACGGTCCAGAACGGTCCTTGCGGCTCGCTGCCCATGAAGACGTTCTGCGCCACCGTCATGTTCTTGGCCACGCTCAGTTCCTGGTAGATCAGGTTGATGCCCAACGCGCGCGCCTCGCCCGGGTTGCGGATGCGGATCGGCTTGCCGTCGAGGATGATTTCGCCCGCGTCCGGCGTGTACACGCCCGACAGAATCTTCATCAGGGTACTCTTGCCGGCGCCGTTTTCGCCCATCACGGCATGGATTTCGCCGCTGCGCACCGTCAGGTGCACGCCGCGCAGCGCGCGCGTGGCACCAAAGCGCTTCTCGATGCCGCGCATTTCAAAAATAATATCGTCGCTCATGGGGATATCCTTGCTGGTGAAACTGCCGCCCGCCACCGGCCGGGGCCGGGACGGGCAACACGTGGTTCAGGTCAGGCAGATCAGTTCTTTACCCAGCCCGTGTAGGTGGCGACGTTTTCCTTGGTGATGGCCGGCGTCGGCAACAGCACCATGGTCTGTTTCGGCGTGCGGCCGTTCATGATGTCGTAGCCCATCTGCACGGCGTCCGTGGCCATGCGGTACGGGTTTTGCGCCGAGGTGGCGGCAAACAGGCCGGCCTTGTTTTTCAGGGCGTTCTGGCCATCGGGCGCGCCGTCGACAGCCGTGATCAGTTTCACGTCCGTGCGCTTCGACTGCTTGATCGCCAGTTCGGCGCCGATACCCGTCGGGTCATTGATGGCGAACACGCCGTCGATCTTCGGATGGGCCGTCAGCAAGTTCGACATCACAGTCATGCCGCCGTCGCGGCTGCCGCCCGCGTTCTGGTTGTCGGACAGAATCTTGATATCCTTGAACGCGGCCAGGGTCTTCTTGCAGCCATTCACGCGGTCGATCACGGACGTCACGGGCGGGCCGTTCAGGATCACCACATTGCCCTTGCCGCCGATCTGTTTGGCCAGGTAGGCGCACGACACGTCGCCCGCCATGGTGTTGTCGGACATCACGGTGGCCGAAGCGCCCACGGCGCCCACGTCGACGGCGATCACGACCACGCCCGCATTGCGCGCTTTCTTGATGGCTGGCGCGATGCCCTTGGAATCGACGGCGTTCAGGATGATGATGTCGGTCTTGTTGGCGATGAAGTTCTCGATCTGGTCCACCTGGGTGTTCAGGTCATACTTGCTGGAAACAGTCGTGACTTTCACGCCAGGGCCGCCCAGCTTTTTCGCGCTTTCTTCCGCACCGCGGCCAATGGCGACAAAAAACGGGTTGGCCAGGTCGCCCACGCTCACGCCGATCGATTTCAGCGGTTTGTCGGCGGCGAAGGCGCCGCAGGCGGCGGACAGCAGCAGGGAGGCGGTAATGACTTTTTTCATGAGGATCTCCAAGGGTTTTTATTGTAAAAAACAAACGGTGCTACGGTAAAAACTGGGTAAAAACTTAGCGAGTGCGCAATTTCTCGATCATGGCATCCAACTTGCCCGCATCGACGGCGAAGCCGCGGATGCCTTCGGCCAGCTTTTCGGTCGCCATCGCGTCGTCGTTCAAGGCATAGCGGAAAGCCGCTTCGTCGTAGGTGACGGCCGGCTGCGCCGCGCCCAAGTCGCCGCCCAGCGCGCGCTCGAATGGCGCATCCGCCGCTTCGAGCTTGGCCAGCAAGTCCGGGCTGATGGTCAGCAAGTCGCAGCCGGACAGGGCCGTGATCTGGCCCACGTTGCGGAAGCTGGCGCCCATCACCTGGGTGGCGATGCCATGTTGCTTGTAGTAATTGAAGATGCGCGTGACCGATTGCACGCCTGGATCGTTGGACAGGCTGCGCGCCGCTTCGTCCCATGCCGCGCCCTGCGACTTCTTGTGCCAGTCGTAGATGCGGCCCACGAACGGCGAAATCAGGCGCACGTTCGCATCGGCGCAGGCGACGGCCTGGCAAAACGCGAATAGCAGGGTCAGGTTGCAAAAGATGCCGTCTTTTTCCAGCTCGCGCGCGGCCTGGATGCCTTCCCAGGTGGCGGCGACCTTGATCAGCACGCGTTCGCGGGCCACGCCGGCTTGTTCGTACAGGGCGATCAGGCGGCGACCGCGGGCGACGGTGGCGTCGCGGTCAAAGCTCAAACGGGCATCGACTTCCGTCGAGACGCGGCCCGGCACGACTTTCAAAATTTCCAGGCCGAAACGTACCAGCACCTGGTCGACGATATCGTCCAGGCTGGCGGATTGATGCGCGGCGACCGTGCTTTCCAGCAAGGGCGCGTAATCGGGCTGCAGCACGGCCTTCAAGATCAGCGACGGGTTGGTGGTCGCGTCTTGCGGCGCGAAGCGCGCCAGTTGCAGGAAGTCGCCCGTGTCGGCGACGACGGTGCTGTGTTGCTTCAATTGTTGCAGCTGATTCATTACTATTCCTTATCACTGAGTTGGTGCAAGGCTTGCACGGCGGGAAACAGGCTACGGTAGCGTCCGTAGCGGATGCTCGAGGCTGCGCTGTGCGCGGCATCGGGCAGGAAAGTGTTTTTGATGGACAAGCCGGTGGACAGCAGCTGGCGCTGGCCGATGGCGGCAAAGCCCAGCTTGGCCGCGCCCAGGCTGGCCGACAGTTCGCTGTTGTGCAGGGTGCGCATTTCGCGTCCCAGCACATTGGCCAGCAATTGCGCCCAGTACTGGCTGCGCGCGCCGCCACCCACCAGCATGCAATGGGGCACGACGGCGCCCGTCGACGTGACGGCCGCCATGGCGTCGCGCAAGGCAAAGGCCACGCCTTCGAGCACGGCATAGCCGAGCTGCGCCGGCGTGCTGTCGTGGCCCAGTTGCAAAAAGGCGCCGCGCACTTGCGGGTCGTTATGCGGCGTGCGCTCGCCCGACAGATACGGCAGGAACAGGGGCGCGGAAGGGGCGACGGGGGCGTCGAGCGGCAAGCCCGCTTCCACCAGCGCCAGCAGGGCAGCTTCGTCGGGCTGGCCCAGCACGCCGGTGGCCCAGCGCAAACAGCTGGCGCCGGACAGGATCGCGCCCATCGCATACCAGCGGCCGGGCAGGGCGTGGCAAAAGCTGTGCACGCCGCCGGCCGGGTTGCCCAGCGGTGCTTCGGTCACGGACACGATGGCGGCGCTAGTGCCCAGCGAGATAAAACTGTCGCCGCCGTTGACGGCGCCGATGCCCACGGCCGAGACGGGATTGTCGCCGCCGCCGCCCGCCACCACCACATCCGCCGGCAAGCCCAGCTGGTCGGCGATGGACGCCAGCACGGTACCGGTGGCGGCGTCGCCTTCAGCCAGGGCCGGCATCTGCTCCGGCGTCAGGCCGCAGGCGGCCAGCATGGGCGCGAACCAGGCACGGTTGGCCTCGTCCAGCCACAAGGTGCCGGCCGCGTCGGACATGTCCGTGAGTTTGATCCCCGTCAATTGCAGGCGCAGATAATCTTTCGGCGACAGCAGGCAGGCGATGGCGGCGAAGGCGTCAGGCTCGTGCGTTTGCAGCCACAGCAGTTTCGGCGCCGTCAGGCCCGCCATGGGGAGGCTGCCCGTTACGTCCGCATACGCGGGATAATCGCGCGCCAGGGTAGCGGCTTCGGCTTCGGCGCGCGCATCGTTCCACAGGATGGCGGGACGGATGACTTCATCGTTGGCGTCGAGCAGCACGGCACCGTGCATCTGGCCCGACAGGCCGATGCAGGCGATCTGTGCATAGTCCTGCGGCCAGCCGGCGCGCAGCTGGGCCAGCGCCTGGATGCAGGCGGCCCACCAGTCCTGCGGCGCTTGTTCGGACCAGCCTGCTTGCGGGCGGCTGGTGTCGATGCGCACGGACGCCTGGCCGCGCACGCTGCCTGCGCTGTCCATCAGCACGGTTTTCAGTTCGGAGGTACCGAGGTCGATACCGAGGGAAATTGCTGGATGCATGGTGTGTCTATATGTAAAGGTCAGGGGCAGCCGCAGGAGTTGCGTACGCGCAAGGTTGGCGACAAACGCTGCACGTGCTGGGCGCGGCCTGGATTGGCGATGCGGTCGATCAACAGGTCGACGGCCATGGCGCCCAGCTCTTCGAGCGGCTGCGCCATCACGGTCAGGCGGGGGCTGAAATAATCGGCCCAGTCGAAATCATCGAAGCCGGCCAGCGCGACGTCTTGAGGTACCGCAATGTGCGCGTCGCGCAAGGCGTGCATGGTGCCGATGGTCATCAGGTTATTGCCGGCGACGATGGCCGTGGGGCGCTTGTTCGATGGCAAGGCCAACAGTTCGCGCGTGGCCGCGCCGCTGCGCTCCAGGTTGGAGTCGCCCGAGCGCAGCAAGTCCCCATCAAAGGCGATATCGGCGCGCTGCAAGGCCAGCCGGTAGCCGTCGATGCGCTCGTCCGTCGTGGACAGGCCGGGCGCGCCCGCGATGAAGCCGATGCGGCGGTGGCCGTGGACCGTGATCAGGTGGCTGACCAGCTCGGCCGTGGCGTGTGTGTTTTCCACGCCCACCTGGTCGAACGGTTGCGGCGACATGCGGTCGACCAGCACGGAAGCGATCTTGTTGCTATTTAAATAGTCGAGGGCGCGGTTGTGCGGATCGCCGGACGGCGCCAGCACGATGCCGTCGACGCGGCGCTGGTGCAAGTTCTGCACCACTTTCAACTCCTGTTCGGGGTCGTCATGCGTATCGGAAAACAGCATCATCAAGCCATGGCGCGTGCAAGCCGCCTCGATGGCGCGCACGGTTTCGCTGAAGTAATGATTGGTGAAGGCGGAAATGGCCACGCCGATGGTGCCCGACGAGGAGCCGGCCAGCGCGCGTGCCAGCATGTTCGGTACATAGCCGATCTGCTGCATGGCTGCGTTGACGGCGGCGACGGTTTTCGGGCTGACCTTGCGGGTGCCGTTGACTACGTGAGAGACGGTCGACAGCGATACGTCCGCCGCCCGCGCTACATCTTCCATGGTGGCCATGGTGTCTCCTGAGGTTTTTTTATTATTGTGTACTGCGATTGGGTACGGCTGTGTCGCCGCGATTGAAGCTATCGTAAACAAAAGAAAGCGCTTGCGCAAGCGCTTTCTTTTTTTGCGCGAACGATATTTTGCCAAGGCAAGCAAGCCGCGCGGGAGGGAACGGATGAGGGAAACGGGGCGGAGCCGGACGGTGCCGGCCCCGCAGCAATTACTGAATCACCAGCTCGTGCAATTCGCCGGGAGAGTCCGGGAACAGTTTCACGACGGTGGACGTGCGCGTGCCGTAGCCCGGCGTTTCGATGCAGACGGCGGACAGCACGCGCTCGAGGTCGAGCGGCACGCCCGTGTCCGGCAAGCGGAAGTCGGGCGCGCGCGTGGTGTCGGCCAGCATGTCGAAATACGCTTCGTCGGGCGCGCCCTGGCACAGCAGGCTGGCGAACTGGGCCTTGGTTTTCAGCACCTTCGGCCACGGCGCGTCGAGCAGGGCGTTCGACAGGCCGTAGATGCCCGGTTCCAATGGCTGGCCATTGCGCGCATCGCCGTCGCCCCGGTTGGAAAACCAGATCAGGGTCTCCGCGTCGCCCAGCACCAGGTTGAAACCGTTGTAGGCTGTGCAGCCGGGGCGGATCTGCGCGATGTAATCCTGTGGCGACATGTCGCCGGCCAGATAGTCTGCCACCAGGGCGCCGCGCGAGGGGGCGTCCGGGTTGCGGTCTTGCGGGCTGCGGATATTCGTGATGGCGGCAAAGCGCGAGCTGCCGCTGCCGGCCTGGGTGATGCCCATCCAGCTGCCGCCCGCCTGCAGGTCGCGGCCCGCATACACTTGCGGGTGCTCGGGCCAGGCGCCGGCGGGGGCGCTGGCGCGTTCATAGAATTCGTCGCGGTTGGCGGCGGCAATCAGCGGGATGTGCGGATTGACTTTCCAGGCAAAAACGATCAGGCACATGGGGGCAAATCCATGAACACTTCCGTATGCCGCGCGCCAGCCGTCAGGGACAGCAAGCCCGCTTCCTCGGCCACGCTGGCCAGCAGTTCCGTAAAGCCTTCGCCGACGACGGGGTAGATTTCCATCCACGTCTGCAAGCCGTCCTTGGCTTCCGGACGGCGCTTCAGTTGCGGCGCCACGCCGGAAGCGGCTGCCAGCTTGCCTTGCAGGGCGCGGACCCGCGCTTCCAGCGCCTGGGCGTGCTCTTCTTTTACCTGATAGTAAACGTACAGATCTTTCATGGCATTCTCACAAGTCGAGTGCGTCGAGCACGTAAGGCATGGACAGGAACTGCACGGCGGCGCCCTGGGCCGAGCCGTAGCGCACGGCGCCGGCGGCGCTTGAACCTTCTTCGATCGCCCCCAGCTTCATTTCGACGAGGGCGTCGATGCCGCCGTCGCCGTTGGGCGCCGCGTTGACGACCATGCCGCAAGGCTGCTCGGGGTCGCTGACGGCAAACAGTTCGCCACCGGCGGCGACGCTTGCGTCAGCGATGCTGACGAGGGTGGTGCGGCGCTTGAGCTTGCCCAGATACTGGCTGCGCGCGACGATTTCCTGGCCCGGGTAGCAGCCTTTCTTGAAATTGACGCCGCCCAGCAGCTCGAAATTGACCATTTGCGGCACGAATTGTTCTTGCGTGGCGGCCGTGATCTGCGGGATGCCCGCGTGGATGTCCGACAAATGCCAGGCGTCATTGCCGCCCTTGGCCAGCTGTGCCGTCAATGGCGGCCACGCGTCGCGCGCCGTGGCGGCGGACGTCAGCCATTCATAGCGGGGGCTGCCGAAGGCGTCGGCCACGCGCAGCAGGGTGCCGGACGCATGTTCGACCTTGCTGAACGGCGTGGCGGGCAGGACGGGGAACCAGGCGGACAGGGCCGCGTTGGCTTGCTTGCCGCCCAGGCCCAGCACGACCTGGTTCGCTTCGTCGCCGGAGGCATCGTGCAGCTTGGCCTTGGCGCGCAGCACGAACATCTGCAGCCGCTTCTGGATGGCTGGCTGTATGGCGCGCGGCAATTGCAGATAAATGGTGGTGGCGTTGCGCCACATCAGGAAACTGGCCAGCAGCCGGCCTTTCGGCGTGCAGTAGCCGGCCAGGCGCACTTGCTCCGGGCTCAGGTGTTCCACGTCGTTGGTCAGCTGGCCGTGCAGGAAACTGGCTGCCTCGTCGCCGTTCAAGCCGATCAAGCCCTGGTCCGTGACGGCCGCGACAAAACCTTCTTGCAGTTGGGGCACTGTCAGGGACTGGCCGAAGTCGGCGATAGGGGCGGCGGCGATGGGGGCGGTGCTGTCAGGCGCGCCATCGGTGGCAACGGGGCGGGCGCCTTGTGCGGTTAAAAATTGATTCCAGTTATTCATAATTTCCATTAGATCAGCGATTAAGCATTATCATTACGGGTTCATTATAGTGATGTCGGGCAGATTGCGTCGGCAGCGGCAAGATTGCCAGTGTTGGCGCCGCTTTGCGCGCACTTGCTTCACAAATGAACGATCATAACAAGCGGACGTTGGCCATCAGCGCCCGCATCACAAGAATCGGAACAATGGCTTTCTTTAAAAAACTTGTAGTCAGCTCGGTCATCGCCGCCATCGGCGTCGGTGGTACTTTTGTGTACTGGGCGCAGCAGCCCATCACCACGGACGGCGAAGCGATTCCGTTTACGATCAGCCCGGGCAGCGGCGCGCATGCGGCCGGCCAGCAGATCGCAGACGCGGGCGTGCCCATCGTGCCCATCCTGTTCAACATGCTGGCGCGCATCGAAGGCAAGACCTCGAAGATCAAGGCCGGTTCCTACGAGTTGAAACCGGGCACCACGCCGCAGCGTTTGATCACGCAACTGGCGCGCGGCGAGTTCGCGCAAGAGTCGCTGACCATCATCGAAGGCTGGACCTTCAAGCAGATGCGTATGGCCATGGCCAGCCATGCCGGTCTCAAGCACGATACCGTGGGCCTGTCCGACAAGGAACTGATGGCGAAGATCAGCCCGGAATATGTGTTGCCGGAAGGCTTGTTCTTCCCGGATACGTATCTGTTCGCCAAGGGCGCCAGCGAAATGCAGATTTTCAGGCAGGCGCACGCGGCCATGATCGGCCGCCTGTCCGAAGCGTGGGACAAGCGCGATCCGGCCTTGCCGTATAAAAACCCGTACGAGGCGCTGATCATGGCCTCCATCGTGGAAAAGGAAACGGGACAAAAGTCCGAGCGCGCCATGATCGCCGGCGTGTTCGTCAATCGCCTGAAGACAGGCATGCTGCTGCAGACGGACCCGACCGTGATCTATGGCATGGGCGACAACTACCAGGGCAAGATCCGCAAACGCGACCTGGAAGCGGACACCCCGTACAATACCTATACGCGCGGCGGCTTGCCGCCCACGCCGATCGCCCTGGCTGGCGCGCAATCGCTGACGGCGGCGCTGGCGCCGGCCCGCACGCAGGCGCTGTATTTCGTCGCGCGCGGCGACGGCACCAGCCAGTTCTCGGCCAACTTGCCCGACCATAACCGCGCCGTGAATCAATACCAGCGTTAATTATTTCAAACTAGAAGCTTCATGACACCACACTATCAACCCCGTTTCATCACCTTCGAAGGCATCGATGGCGCGGGCAAGTCGACGCATATCGGCTTTGTCACCGACTACCTGCAGCAGCGGGGCGTGACCCTCGTCTCGTCGCGCGAACCGGGCGGCACCAGCCTGGGTGAAAAGCTGCGCGAACTGCTGCTGCATGAAAAGATGCACCTGGAAACGGAAGCCTTGCTGATGTTCGCCAGCCGCCGCGAACACATCGCGCAAGTCATCGCGCCCGCGCTGGAGCGCGGCGAATGGGTCATTTCCGACCGGTTCAGCGATGCCAGCTTCGCCTACCAGGGCGGCGGGCGCGGCATGGATTTGCGCAAGATGGAGCAACTGGAAGCGTGGGTGCACCCGCATCTGCAGCCTGACCTGACGTTCCTGTTCGACGTGCCGCTGGCCGTCGCCCGTGCCCGCCTGGACGCCACGCGTGCGCTCGACAAGTTCGAGCAGGAGCGATCGGACTTCTTCGCCGCCACGCGCAACGAGTATCTGCGCCGCGCGGCCCAGTTCCCGCAGCGTTTCCGCATCATCGATTCCACGCAAAGCATTGCCGATATTCAAGTACAACTGGCGCAGCTGCTTGACGTGTTACTTGAGAAAAGCATCGCAACGTGTTGATTTGCAAAGAATAAAATGACGACTTCTCTCTATCCGTGGCAACAGGACGCCTGGCAGCAATTGCAAGCCTTGCGCCCGCGCATGCCGCACGCCATCCTGTTCCATGGCGCCCAGGGCATCGGCAAGGCCGACTTCATCGAGCATTTCGCGCAGGCATTGCTGTGCGAAGACGTGCGCGCCGACGGCCATGCCTGCGGCGCCTGCGCCTCGTGCGGCTGGTTTAGCCAGGGCAACCATCCCGATTACCGCCGGGTCCGTCCGGAAGCGCTGGAAGACGACGTGGCGGACGACGGCGAAGAGGGCGAAGGCGCGAAGAAAAGCGCCAAGACCAAGACGCCGTCGAAAGACATCAAGATCGAGCAGATCCGCAACCTGGCCGACTTCATGAACATTTCCACGCACCGCCAAGGCTTGCGCGTGGTGGTGCTGTACCCGGCCGAGGCGCTGAACACGCCCGCCTCGAACGCCTTGCTGAAAACGCTGGAAGAGCCGCCGCCGGGCACCCTGTTCTTGCTGGCATCGAACAGCCTGGACCGCCTGCTGCCGACGATATTGTCGCGCTGCAGGAAATTTGCCTTGCCGATGCCCAGCCATGAGCAAGCCTTGACGTGGCTCAAGCAACAAGGCTTGAACGATGCGGACAGCTGGCTGCGCGAGCAGGGCGGCGCGCCGCTGGCCGCACTGGCTCAGTCCGAATCGGGTGGCCGCGAAGAGACGGAACAATTGTTGCAAGTCTTGGCTAACCCTGGCGTGGAAGCGGCCCTGAAAGCGGCCGATAAATTGCAGAAGTCTCCGCTGGCGCCGCTGGTCGCTTCCTTGCAGCGCTGGCTGTACGACGTGTTTTCCGTCAAGCTGTCCGGCACCATCCGCTACTACCCGCGCCACCGGCGCGAACTGGAAGCGTTGGCGGGACGCATCAACGTAAGCCGTTTGATGGCCGCCATCAAGGCCGCCAACGAACGCCGGGCGATTGCCGAGCATCCCCTGTCGCCCAAGCTGTTTCTGGAAGACATGCTGCTCGACTACGCATCTAGTTGCCA
The DNA here is from genome assembly GCF_030397735.1 of Janthinobacterium sp. SUN120. Classification (NCBI taxonomy): domain Bacteria; kingdom Pseudomonadati; phylum Pseudomonadota; class Betaproteobacteria; order Burkholderiales; family Oxalobacteraceae; genus Janthinobacterium; species Janthinobacterium sp. SUN120. The sequence continues at coordinate 865,154 of NZ_JAPUBW010000001.1, forward strand.
ATAAAATCAAACACTTGCGCTGCCAAGTTAATCCGGATTGTGCGATTTTTTGCCCGTTTGGAATGACTTAGCCGCAGGTGCGCGTGCAACTGCGGTACTGCACTTCGCACGCTTGCTGGCGCTCGGCGCGCCGTGCGCGGAAGGCTTCGGCCTCCGTCGGGCGCAACTGCTGCGACTGGGCGCCGGCTTCTTTGCCAGCGGCAACGTAGGGATTGCTGCTCGGCTTCATCAACAGCATGGGGCTGGTATCGTTTTCCGTGGCGCCTTGCGCTTGCGCGCGGCAATCCTGGCGCGCCGAGGCGCAGACGGGCTGGCACAGTCCAGCATCGGGGATGGCCTTCGGCGCATCGCGCTTGTCTTGCGCATGCGCTGTCAGGGCCAGGCAGGCCAACAGTATCAAAGGGCCGGCAACTTTCAGCATGAACACTCTCCACGGTTCCGCGCGCAACCCCATGGTTGCGCATCGGCAAGCTACTATACATCTTGATAATATTTTTGCCTAGCCATGCCAGTCAAGGCCGGCCACTTCACCGGCCAGGTCCGTTTGCCATGCCAAGAACGCGGTGTTACAGTCAGTCATTCTTGCAAACCATGCGGCAGCGCCGCACCGGAGGCGTCAAATGAAGCGAGTCACTGGCATCGGCGGCATCTTTTTCCACGCGCAAGACCCGGCCGCGCTGCGCGCCTGGTACCAGCGCCACCTGGGCCTGGACGTGCAGCCGTGGGGCGGCGCCGCCTTCACCTGGACGGATGCCGATGGCAAACCCAGTGCCGGCACCACCATCTGGTCCGTCGCGGCCAAGGACAGCGAGCAATTCGCCCCCGGCAAGGCCTCCTTCATGATCAACTACCGCGTCGACAACCTCGACGCGCTGCTGCAAGCCCTGCGCGACGAGGGCTGCAACGTGCTGGAAAAGGCGCCCGATTCCGAATATGGCCAGTTCGGCTGGGTCATCGATCCCGAGGGCAACAAGGTGGAGCTGTGGCAGCCGCCGCAGGGGCAATAGGCGAACCACGCGGGAGCAGTCAGCGGCAGTACGGATTTGCACCTTCCCCCTGCCAGTTTTCCCGTGCTCCGGTACAATCCCGCCTTATGTATATCGATTCCCATTGCCATATCAATTTCCCCGAGCTGGCTGCTCGCATGCCCGAGATCCTGGCCAAGATGGCCGAGAACAAGGTGACGCACGCGCTGTGCGTGTCCGTCGACTTGCCGGACTTTCCACAGGTGCTGGCCCTGGCCGAGCAGTATCCGCATATCTTTGCTTCCGTCGGCGTGCATCCCGATTACGAGGACACGCCTGAACCGTCCGTGGAAGACCTGGTCCGTCTGGCCGACCATCCGAAGATCATCGCCATCGGCGAGACGGGACTCGACTATTTCCGTTTGACGGGCGACCTGGAATGGCAGCGCGAGCGTTTCCGCACTCACATCAAAGCTTCAAGAATCACGCGTAAGCCCTTGATTATTCACACAAGAGCGGCTAGCGAAGACACCATACGCATCATGCGCGAAGAGGGCGCCGGCGTGTCCGACGGCGGCGTGGCCGGCGTCATGCATTGCTTTACGGAATCCCTGGAAGTGGCGCGCGCCGCCATCGACATGGGCTTCTATATTTCCTTTTCCGGCATCGTCACGTTCAAGAGCGCGAAAGACTTGCAGGCCGTGGCCCTGGAAGTGCCGCTCGAGCGCATCCTCATCGAGACGGATTCGCCGTATCTGGCGCCGGTGCCGTTCCGCGGCCGCATGAACGAACCCGGCTATGTGGCCCACGTGGCGGAATACCTGTCGACCTTGAAAGGCATCCCCCTGGACCAGGTGGCGCGCCAGACGACGGATAATTTCTTCAAGTTATTCAATCAGTTGCCGTAACTTCTTAAGGTTAGACATGATGAAAAAACTCGCGTTGGCGATGCTGCTGTGCTGCACCACCGCCAGCCACGCGGCGCCGGAACCGGACGCTTTCTTCCGCGCCGTCTCCGTCAATAATGTCAGCGGCGTGCGCAGCATGCTGCTTGACGGCATGAATCCGAACCAGCCTGACGCGCAGCGGGGCGACATTCCCCTCGTGCTGGCCTTGCGCGACGATGCGGACCGGGTGTTCCAGGTATTGCTCGATTCGCCCGGCATCGATATCGAAGCCCGTTCGGCCAACGGCAACACGGCGCTGATGATGGCAGCCTACAAGCACAAGCTGGAAGCCGTGAACGCCTTGCTGGCCAAGGGCGCCAAGGTCAACCAGAGCGGCTGGACGGCGCTGCACTATGCGGCCTCGGCTGGCGACTTGCCCATCATGAAGATATTGCTCGACCGCGACGCCATGGTCGATGCGCGCGCCCCCGCGAATATCACGCCGCTGATGTTTGCCGCCCGCGAAGGCCAGGAGGGCGCCGTCAAGCTGCTGCTGTCCTGGGGCGCGGACGCCAGCCTGAAAAGCGACCATGGCTGGACGGCCGTGCAGTTCGCCCAGGCGGGCGACAAGCCCGGCGTGGTCGCCATCATCGAAGCGGCACAGAAGGCGCGTGCAGCCCGCAAATGATTCTTTAATTGCAATACTTTCCATGCCAGCGCTGAAACTGGCATGGAATTGCCTCTCACCTCAGCCCTTTGTTCTCCCTGCCGATTAACGATAATGATTGTGTCGCATTAATCAGGAGATACGTCGCATGGGTCATCACATCACCGTCAGGCGCCGGCTGTATTGTCGCCGCCCCTCGCGCAGCCCGTGCGATATCACTGCTTTCTGGAATGACAAAACCGATCGGCCATCGGAGCCAGACTCCAAGAGGACAGACATGCTGAATGAACGAGAAATCGAGAGTTGTTACCTGGGGCAATTTATCCCCGTCCATTACCACCACAATATGTTGATGGACCAGAACCGCATGCACGGGTTCAAGTCGGCGATCGATTACGCGGTAAAACCCGGCATGAAGGTGCTGGAACTGGGCGGCGGCACGGGCGTGCTGTCGTGGTTTGCGGCCGCGCGCGCCGACAAGGTGTGGTGCGTGGAATTCAATCCGGACATGGTCAAGGAAGCGCGCAAGATGCTGGCGCTCAACCCCAACGGTGAAAAAGTCGAGGTCGTCCACGCGGACGCCTTCGAGTACCTGCCGCCGGAGCCCGTCGATGTGGTCATTTGCGAAATGATCCATGTCGGCATGCTGCGCGAAAAACAGGTGGAAGTGATCGAATCGTTCAAGCGCCGCTACCTGGCCCGTTTCGGCGGCCCGCTGCCCATCTTCCTGCCCGAGGCCGTCATCATGGCCGTGCAGCCGATGCAGCAGGAATACGATTTCGAAGGGTTTTATGCGCCCATCGTGCAATTCCAGGAAACCACGGCCATCCACCCTGGCGTGCAGGAACTGGCGCCGCCTTCCGTGTACAGCATCATCGACTTCAGCCAGCTGACGGACAGCGTGTTCGGCTTCGACGGCAAGTTTGTCGTCGAGCGCAGCGGCACCCTGAACGCCTTGCGTTTCGTCACCAAGAACATCCTGGCCGTCGTGCCCGAGCGTTCGACCACCATCGACTGGCTGAACCACTACATGTGCTTGCCGCTGGCCACGCCGATCGCCGTGAAGGCGGGCGACGTGCTGCAGGTGACCTTCCAGTACCGCGCGGGCGGCTCGATTCCCTCGCTGGAAGCGTCGATCCGCGCGCAGGTCATCTATGACGTCAACTTGCAGCCGGTGACGCAGAGCGCCGTGTATGCGTAAGCATCATTAATGTAAAGGCAACGCCGCAGCGATTTCATCCTGCGGCGTTTGTCCATTCAGGGTATATTTCGTCTTTTACCCACTGGACAGCTTTACTATCATGGAACAGATCGATCAGCGTTACCTCGTGCAACAGAACAAAATCAGCGATGGCGAGACCAGGCCGCCCGTGTTTGCCAAGGTAATGCGCAGCAAGGAAGGCGTGTTTGAAGGCGTGTCCTTCATCAAGTCGAAGGACAAGGCCACCGTCATGACCATCGAAGATGCCAACCAGGCCATCAAATGGGCCACCAGCAAGAAGCCGAATGCGCATGAATACGTCACGAAAGTGATTTGCGTCGGTCAATAAGCCCCGTTCATTCCCGTTTTCGTACCGTTCATCCCCGCAGCACGCAGTTCATCGCATGGCCGTTGCCGCCGTCGCGGCGCTTTACTATAGTGCTGTCACGGTAGCGGGGCAAGCACGGCTTGCTCCGCACATTTCATTCTAGGGGGAACGCAATGCTGGGATTCGTGCTGTGGCTGCTGCTCTTGCTGGTGTGCTGGCCCCTGGCCTTGCTGGCTCTCGTGCTGTATCCGCTGGCCTGGCTGCTGTTGCTGCCATTCCGCTTGATCGGCATCGGCGTGGAAGGCGTGTTCGAATTGCTGCGCGCCATCGTCATGCTGCCGGCCCGCGTGCTGGGCGGCGGGCGGCGCTAAACTGGTTTCCCCATAAAAAATGGCGCCCTCGGCGCCATTTGTCATTGAGGTGCCGCTTACAGGTCAACCATGAAACCTGCACCGATCGATTTCTGCGAATAGTTGTAGTCGATCAAGCTCTGGCCATAGCCGGAGAACAGCTGCAGATAGCCTTTCAGGTTGGCCTTCAAAGGGAAAGCCCAGCTTGCCTGCATGGAGCCATGCTTCTTGCTGAAATTACGGCGCGCCGTCACCGCATACTCGTGCCCCTTGTTGCGATAGCTCACGCGCAAGTCGCCATGTCCCAGGTAATCGGTGATGTCGATATTGTCATTGTCGACCGCGCTATTGTCGAGGCGGTGCCAGACGCGCGCGGCGACGGCCAGGTTATCCTTCTCCATGCCAAGCTCGGCATACACGCGGTTCCAGCTGCGCGACAGGGTCGACGTCTGGCCGTTGGACTGGTGCACGAGGCCGAAGTTCAGGTAATTGAATTCGATGCCCGCGAAATTCTTGTTGATCGGCATGACCAGCATCAGTTCCGGCTGGTAATTGGTCTCGCGGAAGGGGCTCGAGGCCTTGCGGTTATATGCCTGCCAGAAACTTTGCTGCGTGTAGCCGAACCACATGTCGATAGGCGTGCCGGCGATATCTTCCAGCAGCTTCATCTTGAAACTCAGCTGGAACGTCAATTCCACGTGCTGGCTCTTGATGCCGGCCGGCGTGAAATCCTGGAACGGTTCGTCATTCGACGCGTCGCTGTAATTGGCCAGCAACAGATAGGTATCGCGGTGCGGGCGGAAGTTGAACAGTCCCCGTTTCGAGGCGTCGTTCAGTTCCCATGATTGCTGGGTGCGCGAAATCGGCGCTTCCGGCGGCGCCGCGCCAGCCTGCGCGATGGCGGGAATGGCGGCGTTGACGGCGTCCGGCGTGGCCACGCCAGGCGGGCTGACAAACGTGAGGGGGGCGACTTCGGCGGCTGCCGCCAGGGTGACCGCCGCCGTGGCGGGATCGCCGCCGGCAGCGATGGTGGCCTTTTCCGCCGCCTTGGCCAGGGTGTCGAAGCAACCGAGGCGGGCGCTGGCGTCACCGAGCACGGCGCAACGCTGCATTTGCTGTTCCAGTTCGCCGGCCATGGCCAGCGCCGGCGATGCCAGCAGGGAAGAGAGAATTATTTTTCTTAGTCGGATAGTCATAGGCTGAGTGGGGCATGTCGTTCGGTGCGCACCTGGGCTGCATGCCGGCGGCGTCGCCTTACACGATAAATTACCGTGCGTCTTGATCCTGATTAATCTTTGTTAGATTAATACTTATGAAAGTATAGCGGAATACCTTGTTTACCCCGTGCGGCTACCGTGCGCGCGGCCGACAGTGTTGTGCGCTTGGTAAACGGTTTGCCGCCGTGCCGCCCAAATCGATGTCTGCTACACTGGAAAACCGGTGCTGACACTGGCGCGCCGGGCTAGCCATGGAGATTGTGATGACCCGCAAAACACCTATCGAGCGCTACCGCAACATCGGCATCAGCGCCCATATCGACGCCGGCAAGACCACCACCACCGAGCGCATCCTGTTCTATACGGGGGTGAATCACAAGATCGGCGAAGTGCACAACGGCGCCGCCACCATGGACTGGATGGAGCAGGAGCAGGAACGGGGCATCACCATCACCTCGGCCGCCACCACGGCCTTCTGGAAAGGCATGGCCGGCAACTTCCCCGAACACCGCATCAACATCATCGATACGCCGGGCCACGTGGATTTCACGATTGAGGTCGAACGCTCGATGCGCGTGCTCGACGGCGCCGTGATGGTCTACGATGCCGTCGGCGGCGTGCAGCCGCAGTCGGAAACCGTCTGGCGGCAAGCCAACAAATACCATGTGCCGCGCATCGCCTTCATCAACAAGATGGACCGGGTGGGGGCGGATTTCTTGCGTGTGCGCAAGCAGATCGCCGAGCGCCTGAAAGGCGTGGCCGTGCCCATCCAGCTGCCCATCGGCGCGGAAGAGCATTTCACGGGCGTCATCGATCTGCTGAAAATGCGCGCCATCACGTGGGATGACGCCAGCCAGGGCGTGCAGTTCAGCTATGGCGAGATTCCCGCCGAGCTGCTGGCGCAGGCGCAGGAGTGGCACGAGCACCTGGTCGAGCAGGCGGCCGAAGCCACGCTGGAGATGACGGAACGCTACCTGAACGGCGACACGTTCACGGAAGCGGAGCTGAAGCAGGCCTTGCGCGCGCGCACCATCCGCAATGAAATCGTGCCCATGCTGTGCGGCAGCGCCTTCAAGAACAAGGGCGTGCAGGCGATGCTCGACGCCGTCATCGAATACCTGCCGTCACCGATGGAAGTGCCGCCCATCATGGGCCATGACGAGCACGACAACGAGGTGGAGCGCCACCCGACGGACGACGAGCATTTCTCGGCCCTGGCCTTCAAGATCATGACGGACCCGTTCGTGGGGCAGCTGACCTTCTTCCGCGTGTATTCGGGCGTGGTGAATTCGGGCGACATGGTCTACAACCCCACCAAGAGCGCGCGCGAGCGGTTGGGGCGCATCCTGCAGATGCATGCGAACGAACGCAAGGAAATCAAGGAAGTGTATGCGGGCGACATCGCCGCCGCCGTGGGCTTGAAAGCCGTCACCACGGGCGACACCCTGTGCGCCATCGACCACATCATCGTGCTGGAAAAGATGATTTTCCCGGAACCCGTGATTTCCCAGGCGGTCGAACCCAAGACCAAGCCTGACCAGGAAAAGATGGGCATCGCCCTGAACCGCCTGGCGCAGGAAGACCCGTCGTTCCGGGTGCATACGGACGAGGAATCGGGCCAGACCATCATGTCGGGCATGGGCGAGTTGCACCTGGAAATTCTGGTCGACCGCATGCGCCGCGAATTCGGCGTGGAAGCCAATGTCGGCAAGCCGCAAGTGGCGTACCGCGAAACCATCACGCGCGCGGTGGACGATATCGAAGGCAAGTTCGTCAAGCAATCGGGCGGACGGGGCCAGTACGGCCACGTGGTGCTCAAGCTGGAACCCTTGCCGCCAGGTACCGGTTATCAATTCGTCGATGCCATCAAGGGCGGCGTGGTGCCGCGCGAATTCATCCCGGCCGTCGACAAGGGCATCGTCGAAACCTTGAAATCGGGCGTGCTGGCCGGCTATCCGGTCGTCGACGTCAAGGCGACGCTGACCTTCGGCTCCTACCACGACGTCGATTCGAACGAAAACGCGTTCCGCATGGCCGGCTCCATCGCCTTCAAGGATGGCATGCGCAAGGCCCATCCTGTGCTGCTGGAACCGATGATGCAGGTGGAGGCGGAAACGCCGGAAGAGTTCATGGGCAACGTCATGGGCGACTTGACGGCCAGGCGCGGCATGGTGCAGGGCGTCGACGACATTCCCGGCGGCGCGGGACGCATCGTCAAGGCCCTGGTGCCGCTGGCCGAAATGTTCGGTTACTCGACAACCTTGCGTTCGCTGACCCAGGGCCGCGCCACCTACACGATGGAATTCAAGCACTATGCGGCCGTGCCCAAGCATATACTGGACCAGGTGGCGGCGGCGGGGAAGGCGAAGTAGGCGTCAGTGGCTTGAGTTCTGCGCAATGATGGCGTCCGCCATCTTCTCCGCTTCATCCACGGGCTGGCTCAGCGCCTGGGTCGTGTAGACCGTGCTGGTCACCATCGGCTGGTCCAGGGTGGCCCCTTCGCCATGGCTGGTATCGACCGTCACCGTGGTCGACAGGCCGATGCGCAGCGGGTGGGCGGCCAATTCCTTCGGATCGAGCGTGATGCGCACGGGCACGCGCTGCACCACCTTGATCCAGTTTCCCGTGGCATTCTGCGCCGGCAGCAGGGAAAACGCGCTGCCCGTGCCGGCCGACATGCCCAGCACCTTGCCGTGGTAGACCACCTTGCTGCCATACAAGTCCGTTTCGATGGTGGCCGCCTGGCCCACACGGATATTGCGCAATTCGGACTCCTTGAAGTTCGCATCGACCCATAATTGATCCAGCGGCACGATGGACATCAAGGGCGTGCCCGGCGTCACGTGCGTGCCCAGCTGCACGCTGCGCTTGGCGACATAGCCCGAAACGGGCGCGACCACGGCGTTGCGGCGCACGGCCAGCCACGCCTGCAGCACGTCGCCCCTGGCCGACAAGACGGCCGGATGGCTGGCCAGGCTGACGCCGGCCACGCCCGATTTGGCCGACTCGGCCTGGCGCTGCGCCACCGTCAAGGCCGCTTTCGCATCGTCGACGGCCTGTTTCGCATGGGCCAAGTCTTCGCCCGAGATCGTCTGGTCCGCCGCCAGCGGCGCGCGGCGCGCCAGGTTGCCCTGCGCCGTGGCCAGGGCCAGGCGGCGCTGCTCGATGACGGCGTCGTACTGCGCCACGTTCGCATAGCGTTCGCGCTCCTGGCGCACGACGTTGCCCAATCGTGCCTCGGCCTGGCTCAGGGCCAGCTCCGCATCGATGGCATTCAGGGTGATCAGGGGGGCGCCCGCTTTCACCATTTGCGTCTCGTCGGCGCGGATGGCGTCGACATTGCCCGTCACTTGCGCGGACAGGGTGACCAGGTTGCCGCCCACGTAGGCATTGTCCGTGACTTCTTCCCTGGACAGCACCAGTTGATAGTAGGCGGCCCAGGCCGCGCCAGCCACGAGGAAGGCGGCCGTGATGGCGATGAGGACGGTCTTGCGCTTGCCCGGGTTGTCGGTGGGTGCGGAGGTGGAGGTGGAGGTGGTATCGCTGCTCATGATGTGTTCCGTAATCGTTGGTTATTGTTTGGTGGTGACGGTGTCGGCGCCGGCGGCGAAATCGCTGCTGCCACGGTAGCCGCCGCCCAGGGCCACGGTCAGGTTGATTTCCGCGTCCTGGCGCTGGTTTTGCAGCTGCATGCCCAGGTCCACCTGGCCGCGCACGGTCATTTCCGCATTCAGTTGCGTGGCGCGGTCGGCCAGACCTTGCTTGAGTCGCGCATTCGCATTGCGCAACTGCGCTTCGCTGGCGCGCAGGTTTTCCTGCTGCAGGCGCAGCTGGTTTTCCACGCCCTGCACCCTGGCGCCCGCCTGCGCCACGTCGCGCACGACATTGAAGACGTTCTGGTTGTAGTCGGCGATCAATTCATTGCGTTCGCTGCGGGCGCCAGCCAGCTGCGCCTGCAGGCGGCCGCTGTCGAACAGAGGCAGCGACAGGGCCGGGCCGATGAACAGGGTGCGGCTGCCGGACTGCAGCAGCTTGCCCAGTTTTATCGCGTCGAGGCCGAACGAGGCCCCCAGGTCGATATCGGGGTAGAACGAGGCTTGCGCCGCCTCGATCGTGCTCATGGCTGCCTGGACTCGCCAGCGGGCCGCCTGCAAGTCGGGCCGGCGCGCCAGCAATTCCATGCCCAGCTTGCCGGGCAGGGCGTGCGGCAGCGCCTGCGCCTGCCTCGGCTGCAGGCTGACCAGGGCCGAGGCATCCGCACCCAACAGGGCGCGCAAGGCTTCCCGTTCCGTGACGACCTGCGTTTCCAGCAAGGCGATCTGCTGTTGCAGCAAGCTCAAACGCGTTTGCGCGGACAAATGGTCGTCGCTGACGCCCAGGCCGTTGGCGATGCGCTTTTCCTTGTCGACCACCAGCTGCTGTTGCAGCTTGACGAGCGCATGCAGGTTGTCCATGCGTGCCCAGCCATTTTGCATGCTGAAGTAGTGGCGGGCGATCTCGGCGGCCAGCATCTGCTCCGCCATCGCGTATTCGGCGCGGCGCGCATTGACTTCGCCCAGGCTGGCCGCGATCTGCGCCTTGTGCTTGCCCCACCAGTCGAGGTCGTAATGGGCTTGCACGCCCACGGTGGTTTCATTGTAGTAATTGCCGCCGATGGGAGCGGGCATCAGGCCATTGCCCGAATAGCGCTGGCGGCTGGCATTCGCGCCCAGGTCGATCCTGGGACCGCGCTGCGCATGCTGGGCATCGAACGCGGACAGGGCCGAGCCGATGCGGGCATTCGCCACGTCCAGGTTCGGGCTGCTGGACAGGGCGCTTTCAATCAGCTGGTCCAGCTGGGCGTCCTGGAACTGGCGCCACCACAGCGCGGCGGGCCAGCCTTCGCTGGCCAGGTGGATGTCGGCCGCCAGCTGCATCGTGGCCAGGTCTTGCTGCGGCAACGGTTGCGTGTCGGGCGGGATGCTGGCGCAGCCGGCCAGGGCCAAACTTAGTGCCAGGACGCTCAGGGAGAGTTTCATAGGTGTGTGCATGAGGGTTATTCCATGGCCGCGTGGTCGACCACGACGGGCGCATTCTTCTTCGGTGGTTTGATCAGGAGCAAGAGCGGCAGCACGAGGATGGTCAGCCACATCATCAGCCAGAAGTCGTCGAGGTAGGCGATCATCGATGCCTGCCGCGTGATTTCGCCATTCAGGGCCGCCATGCCCGTGCTCGTGCCCAGGTCGAACACCTGGGCAATACCGGGGTCATGCAGGGCCGGGTTGGCGATAGTGATGTGTTCCGTCAGGGACGCATGGGCGATCTGCGTATTGCGCACCAACAAGGTTTGCACGAGGGCGATGCCGATGCTGCTGCCGATATTGCGCACCAGGCTGTAGATGGCCGTGCCTTCCGCCCGCATCTGCGGCGACAGGGTGGCAAACGTAGCCGCGCTCAGGGGCACGAAGACGAGGCCCAGGCCGATGCCCTGGATGATGCCGTTCCACACGACGGTCTTCGGCACCAGGTCCAGGGTGAAATTGGCCATCTGCCACAGCGAGAACGCGGTGATGGAAAAGCCCACGCCCAGCAGGATGCGCGTATCGATCTTGCCCGTCAGCTTGCCGACGATCAGCATGGCCAGCATCGTTCCCAGGCCGCTGGGCGCCGTCACGAGGCCGGCGATGGCCGCCGGATAGTTCATCAAGCCTTGCAGCATCGACGGCGTCAGCGCGCGGGTGGCGAACAGCACCATGCCGACGATGAAGATGAACAGCAAGCCGCTCACATAGTTCGAGTTTTTCAGCAACCGGTAGTCGAGGAAGGACTTGCCGGCCGGACGCAGGGCCGTATGGGCGATGAAGTAGCACAAGCTCATGGCCAGCACGATGGCTTCGATCCACGTTTCCGTGGAAGAAAACCAGTCGTTCTGCTCGCCACGGTCCAGCAGCATCTGCAGCGCGCCGATGGACAGGCTCAGGGTGGCAAAGCCGAACATGTCGAAGTTCATGCGGCGGTTCGGCGGGTCCTTGCGGATGTAGCGCCAGATGCCATAGAAAGCCATGGCGCCGATGGGGATGTTGATGAAGAAGACCCAGCGCCAGCTGTAGCTGTCCGTCAGCCAGCCGCCCAAGGTCGGTCCCAGGATGGGGCCGATCATCACGCCCATGCCCCAGATGGCCATGGCCGAGCCGTGCTTTTCGCGCGGATTGATGTCGAGCAAGACCGCCTGCGACAGGGGCACGAGGGCCGCGCCGAACACGCCTTGCAGCAAACGGGCGGCGACGATCTCGGACAGGGTGCCGGACAGCCCGCACAGCACGGAAGCGAGCGTAAAACCGGCCACGGAAACGAGAAAGGTGTTTTTCTGGCCGTAGCGGTCGCACAGCCAGCCCGTCAGGGGCGTGGCGATGGCGGCGGCGACGATGAAGGAGGTGAGTACCCAGGTGATCTGGTCTTGCGAGGCGGACAGGCTGCCTTGCATGTGGGGCAGGGCGACGTTGGCGATGGTGCCGTCGAGCGCCTGGATGATGGTGGCGAGCATGATCGAAATCGTGATCATGCGCCGGTTCAGGCTGGGGTCCTGTGAAGCGGGCAGCGCCGGTGCGGCGCCGGCTGTGGCCGAACTCATGCGGATTTCTCCGTGGCCGCCTGCAACGCTTCCAACAGTTCGGTGGCGGCCCGCAATTGATCAGGATCAATGCCCTGCAGCAGTTCCTTACGGAAACCATCCGCTTCCTTGCGCACGGTGTCATAGACCTGCATGCCCGCCTCGGTCAGCACCACCAGCTTGACGCGGCGGTCCGTTTCCGATGGCTGGCGCTGCACGAAGCCCGATTTCACGAGCCGGTCCAGCATCGACACCATGGTGGGGTTTTCCACGCCCAATTGATGGGCCAGTTCGCTTTGCGAAGGCGGCTGGGGCGACTTGGCGATCATGGCGATGCACATCCAGCTTGCTTGCCCCAGGTCCAGGTCTTTCAGGCGCCGGTCGATGGCATGGCGCCAGCCGCGCGCCGTCTTGTGGAGGGCGGCGGAAAAGCGCTCTTCGATAGAAGTCATAAAGTGAGTCGTCTAATGGTTAGGTATCTAACTAATATTTTAGCATGCAGGTTTGACAGGCGTACAGGCCTTCCCGTTTATCTGCGCCGCTGGTACATTAGTGCCAGACCATTACCCTGAGGAGACCGCCATGACCACCGCAGAACAGAAGCAGGACGGACAGCACCGCGACAGCAGCGACTTTGTCATCACGCAAACTTTCGACGCGCCGCGCGAACTGGTATTCCAGTCGTGGGTAGAGCCGGAGCGCCTGGCCCAATGGTGGGGCCCCGTCGGCTTCGAATTGAGCGTGCTGGCGCTGGACTTGCAGCCGGGCGGCATTTTCCACTATGGCATGCGCGCCGACAATGGCTATGAGATGTGGGGCAAGTTCACCTACCAGGCGATCGAAGCGCCGGAAAAGATCGTGTCGATTTTGTCATTCGCTGACAAGCAGGGCAATGCGGTGCAGCATCCGGTCAGCGCCACCTGGCCGCTGGAATCGTTCAATGTGATGACCCTTACGGAGGAAAACGGCAAGACGACGATGACCTTGCGGTCGACGCCGCACAAGGCGACGGATGAGCAGCATGAGACTTTCAAGCAGGGGTTTGAGTCGATGAAGGAGGGGTTCAAGGCGACCTTTGGCCAGTTGGCACAGTATCTGGCGCGGGTTCAGTGATCGTATTGTTTTGAACGGCGGGCCAGAGCCGCGGGCCTGAGAAAATGTCCATGGCTGCGTTGCTTGGGCTCGCCGTACATGCGTACTGTCTTCGCCCGCGCGCCTTGCCCTGGCCATTTTTCAGGCCCGCTGGGCCCGGGGAGCCTATTTAACTGTATAGCGGCTGGATCTTATATTTATATTTCAGATTTTATTTTACCAGATGTGAGAATTCACTGACTCGCCTTATGGAAAATTTATGCCCCCGGAATTCAAGATAATCTTTATCGGTAAACTCCAGCGCTCCTCGCACAAATCCAACTCCAACATACTCACCAGGTTCATGCTCAAATGGATCCTGAGGTGGGTATTTCCTTTCGCTGGCCATAACGGCATCCCAGGCTTTATTAATGGCATCGTCAATATTTTTTAATTTAACGTATCCAAATTTATTTAATTCCTCCAAAAGGTCGGCGGCAGATTCCTTGGAGGATGTATTCCTTTTTGGGAATTTCCATGCCATGTACCCAAGTAGGCTATCAAGATTAATGTCAGCCTCAAGTGATAGTTGAGAATCTGAATTGATTGAAATTTTTAATTTATTTTGATAATCAATCCGTGCATAGTTTATATTTTCAAATTGATCATCTGCAGTCTCAAACATGCCTGAGAGTGCATGTAGTTTTCGTTTTAATTCATTAGGAATATCTTCTTCATGCTTGTATGATAAATGATGAGCAACAATTGCCCAAGCATCTTGAAGAATTGTTCGAATTTGAATTTCACATCGAATTCCTCTCAGATCGTCATACCTTGCTCCAGCATGCTGTTCCTTTAAGCCAACTATATAATGAAGGGCGCCATAGCCAAATCTCTCTACGCCCTGATCATTAATCTTATCGACTTTTTCATGAATTTCAAATTCATCTTCGATAAGTTTTTCTAATTTAATCTTATCGGAAGTATATAGAAAGACGATTCTAACTCCGGCTAGGTCTGTAATTTCTTCCAGCGGATTTTTATATGTTTTCCTTTCTATTTTTTCGCAAAAACTAGCAAGGGTTTTTGCTCTGGCACTGATATGTCCAACTTCAATGCCTAAAACCCGAATTTTATTTTCAACAATATACTTTACCTCATCGCAAAGTCGATCATGCATAGGAAGTAAGTCGTAATAGCTGCGAATTATCTCTGGGCTTTCTTTCCATATTGTATTTAATGGGCTATCCAATTTTTATCCCTATATTAAAATTTTTAATGGCAAAGCACTGGTTGGGTGCAGACTCTATGGAATGCAAAATTTCGAAAAATTTCGACTTTGTGATCTTTTAAATAGTTCTGATGATCATTTTCTATCGCAAAATTTTCATGTAGTTTCAACGAACTGCAAAATTTATGCAAGTTCAATTTTTCGGCAAGGGTATGTACGTCAATTCTTGAAAATTAATTAGACTTTTCTTGCAAATCCATCCCCAACATCCCCCGCACCACCGGCAAAATCATCCCCCAAGCATTCGACGTCGCCGCAATCTCGTCATAATGACTGGCACCGGGCAAGATCAGTACTTCCGCATGGTCGCCGGCCTTGATTGCCTTGGCTGCATAGTCGTGCGCGACTCTGGGCGGGGAGATGGTGTCGAGCTCGCCTGTGATCAGGACGGTGCGGCTGCCGTTGGGCATCAGGTCGGCTGCGTTGGTGTCGCTGTAGATGTCGGGGCGCTCGGTGCTGGCGCTGCCTGCCAACTGGGCAATGTCGCGCTCGCAGCTGGTCTTGATCAAGTCCTTTTCATGGCGCAGGTCGGCCAGGCCGCCCAGGCTGACGATATTTTTGACAGGCAGGAACTGGTCGCGATACAGGGGGCTGGTCTTGGGCAGCTTTTCCCTGCCTGCGATCCACTGCACCAGCTGGCCGCCGGCCGAGTGGCCCATGGCGACGATGCGGTTCACGTCCAGCTGGTACTGGGAGGCGTGCTGTTGCAGGCTGTCGAGCGCCGCGTGCATGTCTTCGTAGGTGCCCGGATAGCCGCCGCCCGGCTCGTCGACCCGGCGGTACTCGACATTCCACACGGCGATGCCTTGCGCGACGAGGGCGCCGGCCACGTTGCGCATCTGCTGGATGCCGCCGAAGGCCACCGTCCAGCAGCCGCCGTGCACGAGCACGACGACGGGAAACGGTCCGCTGCCGTCGGGCCGGAACAGCTGCGCGTATTGCGACGGCGCGGGGCCATACGCGATCTGCGCGGTGGGCGGAGGGCCGTTCAGGGCCAGGTAGTCGTCCAGGCTCATGGGGGCGGCGACGGCGCCGTGGGCGGAGGCGAGCAGGGCGGTGGCGATCAGGGAGGATGGCAAGGAGGTAGGCATGCTGGAATTCGCTTGAGAAGAGAGCAACACTTTAGCATAGGCCCGCGTGGGCGCAGAGATCAAGCGCTGAGCTGTTTTCCTCCTGCAAGAGGGGTGCCCCATGGTATATTTCGGGCATCAGTTTTCCCCTTATCGACACGGTGCACGCAAACAACATTCTTTCCTTGCTGGACGCCGAGCATATTGCGCTGGGCAGCATCGCGGCCGGTGCCGACCTGGCTCATGCATTGGAGCATTTGTTGCTGGCGCTGCAAGACCTGGCCGAGGGCGGCGCGCATGCCTGCCTCGTGCTCATCGACGAAGCCGACCGCTTTTGCGGCCTGTCCGCGCCCAGCCTGCCGCAAGACCTGTGCCTGGCCCTGCGCCACGGCGGCGACCAGCCATCCCCGTTCGGCACGGCGGCCTTTTCCGGCGCGCCCGTGTATTGCGGCGACATCACGCGTGACGTGAACTGGAGTGCCGGACGCAAGGAAGCCATGCTGCACGGCTACCGCGCCTGCTGGGTCGCCCCCGTCTTTGGCGCCAAGGGACATATCCTCGGCGTGCTGGGCCTGTTTTTCCAGGCGCCATGCCATCCCACGCAACCCGAGACCGAATTGCTGGCGCTGGCCGCGCGCGTGGCCGCGCATGTCATCGAGCGGGGCCAGCTGGAACAATCGCTGCACGACAGCCGCGAACATTTTCATTACGCCATAGAACTGAACACGCAAGTGCTGTGGACGGCCGACGTCGACGGCAAGCTCGATTATGTGGCGCAGCGCTGGCGCGAATGGACGGGCGGCAGCGGCCTGGGCACCAGCTGGCTGGACGCCATCCACCCCGAGGACGTGCCCCATTCCCTGGCGGCCTGGAGCGAAGCCGTGGGCAGCGGCCAGCCTTTCGACCAGGAAATGCGCGTGCGCCGGCAAGACGGCCGCTACCGCTGGATGCACTCGCGCGCCTACTGCCGCCAAGACGAGCGCGGCCAGCCCGCGAAATGGTATGGCTCGTGCGAGGATATCGACGAACACTGGCAGGCGCGCAACGCCTTGCTCGACAGCGAAGCGCAGTTCCGTTCGCTCGCTTCCACCATGCCCAACCAGGCCTGGCTGGCGCATGGCAGCGGCGCTACCTACTGGGTCAACGAGCAGGTCTGCGAATACACGGGACAGTCGCTGAAGTCGCTCGTCACCAGCGGTTTTCGCCACTGCGTGCATCCGGACGACGTGCAGGCCACGCAAAAGAGCTGGGAACGGGCCGTCGCCACCGCCAGCGCCTACGAACACGAATTCCGCATGCGCCGCGCCAGCGACGGCGCCTACCGCTGGTTCCTGGCGCGCGCCTTGCCCCTGTTCGACGAGGCGGGCACGGTGCTGCGCTGGGTGGGCACGAATACGGACGTGCAGGAACAGAAGAACGTGCTGGAAAAGATGGCTTACCTGAATTCCTCGCTGGAAGTGGAAATGGCCAACCGCACGGCCGACCGCGACCGCATGTGGCGGCTGTCGACCGATATCATGCTGGTGGCGGACCTGGCCGGCATGATCATCGCCGTCAATCCCGCCTGGAGCAAGATCCTCGACCGGCCGGAAATCGAGTCGCTGGGCATGGATTTCATCAGCCTCGTGCATCCCGACGACCGCATGGCGGCCTTGAAGGACTTGTCGCGCCTGGCCCACGGCGCGCCCACCTTGCGCATGGAAAACCGCTACCGGCGCCGCGATGGCGGCTACCGCTGGATTTCCTGGACGGCCGTGCCGGCGCAAAAGCTGATCCATGCCATCGGCCGCGACGTCACGGACGAGAAGGAGGCGCGGCTGGCACTGGTGCGCAGCGAGCAAGCTTTATTGCAGGCACAGAAGCTGGAATCGATCGGCAAGCTGACGGGCGGCGTGGCCCACGATTTCAATAACGTGCTGCAAATTATCTCGGGCAATTTGCAGTTGCTGAAACTGACCGTGGCCGACAATCCGCAGGCGGCCAGGCGCCTCGCTTCGGCCGCCTCGGCCGTCGAGCGGGGCGCCAAGCTGTCGTCGCAGCTGCTGGCCTTTGCGCGGCGTCAACCTTTGCGGCCGCTGGTGACGGACCTGGGGCGCTTGCTGCGCCGCATGCATGAGCTGATCCGCCGCGCCCTGGGCGAAGCGATTGCCGAGGAAACCTTCATCAGCGAAGGCTTGTGGCATACCCTGGTCGACCCGAACCAGATGGAAAACGTGCTGCTGAACATGGCCATCAACGCGCGCGACGCGATGGACAAGGGCGGGCGCCTCACTTTTACCTTGAGCAATGTCACGCTCGATGCGGACTACGCCAGCCTGCATGCCGACGTGCTGGAAGGGCAATACGTGCTGCTGACCATCACCGACACGGGCCACGGCATGACGCGCGACGTGATCGACCAGATCTTCGAGCCCTTCTTCACCACCAAGCGCGAAGGCGAGGGCACGGGCCTGGGCCTGTCCATGGCCTACGGCTTCATCCGCCAGAGCGCGGGCCACATCAAGGTGCACAGCGCGCCGGGCGCGGGCACGACGTTCAAGATTTATCTGCCCCGTTCGCTGGAAACGCTGGCCGAGCCGCCGCCGGGCCTGACGGGCCCCGTGCTGGGCGGCAGCGAGACCATCCTCGTGGTGGAAGACGATGCTCCAGTGCAACATACGGTGGTCGACATGCTGCGCGGTCTCGGTTACGACGTGCTGCATGCGGATGACGGCGCCTCGGCCCTGGCCCTGCTGGGCACGGGCGTGGCCATCGACCTGCTGTTTACGGACGTCGTCATGCCGGGGCCCGTCAGCAGCAAGGAACTGGCGCAGCAAGCCAGGCTGCTGCTGCCGGAACTTGCCGTCCTGTTTACTTCGGGCTATACGCACAACGCCATCATGCAGGGCGGGCGGCTGGATCCGGGCGTCGAATTGTTGAGCAAACCCTATCAGCGCGAAGACCTGGCGCGGCGCATCCGCCACGTGCTGGCCGACCGCCGCCTGGTGGGCGCACCGGACCCGTCCGGGCGGCGCATCCTGCTGGTGGAAGACAATGACGATGCGCGCGAAATGACGACGGAAATGCTCAATATGCTGGGCCACACCGTGCACGGCGTGTCCAGCGCCGAGGAAGCCTTGCCCCTGCTGGCCTTGCCGGGCCTGGACGTGCTGGTAACGGACATCAGCCTGCCCACCATGTCCGGCCTGGAACTGGCGCGCCATGCGCGCGCGCATTGGCCGCAGCTGGACGTGGTATTTGCTTCCGGGCATGATTGGGGCGCCAGCCTGATGCAGGACGCCAGCGCGCGCTTCCTGCGCAAGCCGTTTGGCCTGGAAGAGCTGGCCGGCGCACTGAAGGCGCGCCGGCTCGACGTTTACTAGCCTGTCGGCAGCAAGGCTTGCTGCAATTGCTCGACGGTAAATGGTTTCACCAGGAAGCGCGCTTGCGGGTCCAGCACGCCGGAATTGGCCGGCGCGTGGCCCGTGGAAAACACCACTTCCAGCCGCGGATGGTCGCGCGCCGCCAGTTCGGCCAGCTCGGCGCCCGACATGCGCGGCAGGCTGATATCGGTCAGCAGCAGGTCCAGCCCCGGCGTGTCCAGCAGGGGCAAGGCTTCCTCGGCCGTGCCCACGGCCAGTACCGTGTGCCCCAGCATGGACAGCAGGTCGCCCGTCATGGCGCGCGCGTCCGCATTGTCTTCCACCAGAAGGATATGGCGGCCTGCCGGCAGTGGCGGCGCAGGCTGCGGCGCCAGCTGCGCGCGGTACTGGTGCAGGGCCGTCACGTGGCGGCCATTCGCCAGCAAGTGGCGGATGCGCCGCGCCAGGTCTTCGCGCCGGTATGGCTTGCTCAACAATTCCACGCCCGGTTCCAGCCGCCCGCCCTGCATGATGGCGTCCTGCGTATAGCCCGAGGTGAACAGCACGGCCAGCTGCGGCAGCAGCACGCGCGCCTGGCGCGCCAGCGCCGTGCTGGCGACCTTGCCTGGCATCACCACGTCCGTAAACAACAGGTCGATGGGCACGCCGCTGCCGATGATGGCCAGCGCGCTTTCGCCATCGCTGGCGCGCAGCACGGCATAGCCGAGGCCGCGCAACATGTCCACCACCGTCGTCTGCACCTGCACGTCGTCTTCCACGACGAGGATGGTTTCCTTGCCGCCCAGCACGGGGCCGCCCAGTTGCAGCGGCAGTTCCGTTTCCGCTTCGAGCGAGCGCGGCAGATAGATGCGGAAGGTGCTGCCATGGCCAGGCAGGCTGTCCACCGTCAGGTGGCCGCCGCTCTGGCGCAGGAAGCCGTACGCCATGCTCAAACCCAGGCCCGTGCCTTCGCCTTCTTTCTTGGTCGTGAAGAACGGCTCGAAAATCTTGTCCAGCAGTTCCGCGGGAATGCCCGTGCCCGTGTCCGACACGGCCAGCTGCACGTAGTCGCCGGGCGCCACGTCCGCGTGGCGCGCCGCGTAGTCGCTGCCCAGCACGCAGTTGCTGAGTTCGATGGTCAGCTGGCCCTGGCCCTCCATGGCGTCGCGCGCGTTGATGGCCAGGTTGAGGATGACATTTTCCAGCTGGTGCGGATCGACCAGGGCGCGCCAGCAGTCGTCGGCCAGCAGCAAGCGCGTCTCGATGGTTTCGCCGGTGGCGCGCCGCAGCAGCTCTTCCGTCGCGCGCAGCAGTTGCGCCAGGTCCGTCACCAGCGGTTTTAATGGTTGACGCCGCGCAAAGGCCAGCAACTGGGCCGACAGCTTGGCGCCCCGTTCCACGGCGGCCGAGGCGCTGGCGATGCGCTTGGCGGCCAGCGGGTCGTTGTCCAGGCCCAGCTGCAGCAATTGCAAATTGCCCGAGATAATTTGCAGCACGTTATTGAAGTCGTGGGCCACGCCGCCCGTCAGCTTGCCCAGCGCTTCGAGCTTTTGCGATTGCAGCAGGGCCATCTCGCTGTGGCGCAACGATTCCTGCATGCGGCGCAAGGTATTCTGCGCTTCCTTTTCCAGGGTGACGTGGCGTCCGGTGGCAAACACCAGGTCGCCTTCGATTGCCGCCACCCACGACAGCCAGCGGTGGCCGCCGTCGCGGTGCCGGTAGCGGTTTTCAAAGCTGGGCATGGACTCCTTGCCCACTTGCAGCAAGGCCTCGCGCGTGGCGGCGGCATCCTCGGGCAGCACGAAGTCGAAGATGCTGCGGCCCAGCATTTCCTCGGGCAGCCAGCCCAGGATGGCGCCGGCGGCCGGGTTGACGGCGGCAAAGCAGCCTTCGGCATCGATGGCCACCATCAGGTCTTGCGCGCTGCGCCATAGCCGCTCGCGCTCGCTGTTGCGCGCGGCCAGGTCCGCTTCCAGCTTCTTTTCCACGGTGATGTCGCGCGCGCTGCAATACACCTTGTCGCCTTCGGGCACGGCCACCCACGACAGCCAGTGCCAGCCGCCCAGCTTGTGGCGGTAGCGGTTTTCGAAGCGCAAGGCGGGCTGGCCCTGGTTGGCCGCATCCCAGGCCGCATGGGTGCGCGGCAAGTCGTCCGGATGGATCAGTTCGAGGAATTTCGTCGTGCGGATTTCCTCTGCCGACCAGCCCAGGGTGGCTTGCCAGGCGGGGTTCGAATGCTCGAAATAGCCGTCGAGGTTGAGCACGCCCAGCAAGTCGGGGCTGACGTTCCAGGTGCGGCCGAATTCGCGCGTGCGCTCGGCCACCTGCGTTTCCATGCTGGCACTGAGGGCGCGCAGGCGCGCTTCTGCCTGGGCCCGCAAAATGGTCGACCAGACCCGCTCCGACACTTGCACGGCCAGTTCGATCTCGTCCGCATGCCACAGGCGGGCCGCGCGGCTGTGCACGACGAACAGGGCCGCCAGCTGGCCATCCTTGGCAATGGGAATGTTCAGGAAGGCACGGATGCCCAGGCGCGCAAACGTGGCTTGCGCGGCGGGCTGGGCCGTGCGCGGGTCATTCATCACGTCGCTGACGGCCAGCGCCTGGCCCGCGGCAAGCGCCTCGGCCAGGCCTGCCGCGCAATCGCCGAGGAAATATTCGCCGGCGGCGCCCGGCGCCAGGCCGTCGCTCCACGCATGCTGCAGGGTGGGGCACTGCAGGGCCTGGTCAATATCGAAACACGCCACTTGCTGGGCGCCCAGGCGCTGGCCCAGCAGCTGGGCCGACAGGGCGAGGATCTCGCCCGTGTCTTGCAGCAGGCGCAGCCGGCGTTCCAGTTGCAGCAGGAAGGCCACGCCGCTGGCGCCGGCCTGGCTGCTGGTGGCAGGAGTGCTGTTCATGGGGGCCTCAGCTGCCGGCCAGCGGCAGGGTGACGCTGAACAGGGCGCCATTGCCGGGCTGGCTTTGCAGGGTGATGGCGCCGCCGTGCGCATCGACCAGCTGCTTGGTGATGAACAGGCCCAGGCCAAGGCCGCCCGTGCGGTCCTGGTGGATGACGCGCTCGAAGGCGTCGAAGATGCGTTCCTGGTCGCGCGCATTGATGCCGATACCATGGTCGCGCACTTCGATGACGGCGCTGTTCTGCGTGTGCGCCAGGCTGATTTCCACGGGCTGGCCCTGGCCGTAGCGCACGGCATTGCTGATCAGGTTGACAACGATCTGCTCGACGCGGAAGGCGTCCCAGTAACCCTGGATGGGTTCGAAGGCCAGCACTTCCAGCACGCTGCCGGCGGCCGCCGCATACGGTACCAGGTCGTCCGCCACGCGGCGCACCAGGCTGGTCAGGTCGACGGCTTCGCGGCGGATCGACAGCTTGCCGCTGGTGATGCGCGACACGTCGAGCATGTCGTCGATCAGGCGCACCATGCTGCGGATTTGCCGCCCGTCGCGCGCCACCATCTTGCCCAGCTTTTCCGGTTCGAAGGCGGCCAGGTTGCCCCGTTCCAGGTTGACGGTGCGCATCTGCGTTTCCAGGAACAGCGTATTCAGCGGCGTGCGCAGTTCGTGCGCCACCATGGACATGAATTCGTCGCGCAGCCGTAGCGAGCGCTGCAGTTCCGCCTGGGTGGCGCGCAATTCCTTCAGCAGCGCTTCCTGCTGCTGGCGGCTGTGCTCGAGCGCCTGCACCTGGCGCCGCGTTTCGCTGCGCTGCTGGTGCAGGGCAACGAAGACATTGACCTTGCTTTGCACGGCATTGATGTCGAGCGGCTTGTGCAGGAAATCGACGGCGCCGCTCTCATAGCCCTGGAAGGCGAAATTCATTTCCTTGCCGGCCGCCGTGACGAAGACGATGGGGATGTGGCGCGTCTTTTCCGTGCCGCGCATCAATTGCGCCAGCTCAAAGCCATCCATTTCCGGCATTTGCACGTCGAGGATGGCCAGCGCGAAATCGTGTTCCAGCAGCAGGGCCAGCGCTTCTTCGCCCGAGGATGCCTGGTAGACGCTGCGGTCGCTCTCGCGTATCAACGCATTGAGCGCGCGCAAGTTTTCCGGCAAGTCGTCGACGATCAGCAGTTTGGTGCTTGTTTCATTCATCATGTTTCATTCCTGGCATGGCTTTGCCGTCCAGCGTAGTGGGAAGCGGCGTGCGACGGCGCACGCTTGCGGTAGAGCTTTTCGGGACCCGGCAATGGCTCGAATTCGGCGGCAAAGCGGGTGAAATGCGTGCTTTCCTTGCTGCCCAGGCCCAGGAAACCCCGGTGGCACAGCGAGTCGTGGAACAGGCCCAGGGCCCGCTCCTGCAAGGTTTTGTTGAAGTAAATCAGCACGTTACGGCAGCAAATCAATTGCGTTTCGATAAAAACACTGTCCGTGGACAGGCTGTGGTCGGCAAAGTTGATCCTATCGAGCAGGCGCTGCTGGAAGCGCGCTGTCGCATGCTCGGCCGTGTAATAGTCGGCCAGCTGGCCCAGGCCGCCCGCGGCCAGGTAGTTGGCGCCGTACTCATCGAGCCGGTGCAGCGGATACACGCCGCGCGCGGCCGTGGACAGCGCTTGCGGATTGATGTCCGTGGCGTAAATCGTGCTGCGTTCGAGCAAGCCTTCCTCGTACAGCAGGATGGCCAGCGACAGCGCTTCTTCCCCCGTGCAGCAGCCGGCCACCCAGATGGTCGGCGACGGATAGGTTTTCAGCACGGGCACCACCTGTTCGCGCAAGGTGCGGAAAAACGCCGGGTCGCGGAACATTTGCGTGACGGGCACGGTCAAAATCTGCAGCAGCTTGCCAAAGGCGGCGGCATCGTCCAGCACCAGCTGCTGCAAGGCGGGCAGGTCGGCGCAATGCAGGCGTTCGAGCGCCTGATGCAGGCGCCGCCGCTGCGAGGGTAAAGAGTAGTCGCGGAAGTCATAGCTGTAGCGCTGATAGATTGCCTCCATCAGCGCCTGCAGTTGCGCGTCCGTGGTGCGCTGGGACATCAGCGCCGCTCCCAGGCGTGGCGTGTCATCACATGCGTTCCATCTTCGGCATCCACACGCGCAGCAGCGAATACAAACGGTCCAGGTCGATCGGCTTGGCCAGGTAGTCGGATGCGCCCGCCTGCAGGCATTCTTCCTGGTCATTTTTCATGGCCTTGGCCGTGATGGCGATGATGGGCAGCTTGTTGTAGCGGCCATCGGCGCGGATCAAGCGCGTCGCTTCCAGGCCATCCATGCCCGGCATCATGACATCCATCAATACGAGGTCGATATCGTCCACGCTGTTGAGCTTGCTGATGGCTTCGAAGCCGTTGCGGCCGATTTCCACCACCACGCCTTTCTGTTCCAGCGCATTCGTCAGGGCAAAGATATTGCGCACGTCGTCGTCCACCAGCAAGATCTTGCGCCCTTCGAATACGCGCTCGCGGCTGCGCACCTGTTGCAGCATGCCCTGGCGCTCGCTCGACAGTTCCGACTCCACCTTGTGCAGGAAGAGGGTGACTTCGTCCAGCAGGCGTTCGGGCGAACGGGCCCCCTTGATGATGATGGAGCGCGAATACTTCATCAGGTCCGCTTCTTCTTCGCGGCTCAGGTTGCGGCCCGTGTAGACGATGACGGGCGGGAACGAGCACAGCTCTTCATGCTCCATGCGTTCGAGCAATTCGTTGCCCTGGATATCGGGCAGCTTCAAGTCGATGATCATGCAGTCGAAAATCTGTGTTTTCAGCAATTCCAGCGCCTGCTCGCCCAGGGCCACGGCCGTGATTTCCACGTCGTCGTCGCTGATCAGGTGGACCACGCTTTCGCGCTGGCGTTCGTCGTCCTCGACCAGCAGGATGCGCTTCATCTGTTGCGTGAATTTCGATTCGAGCTTGCGGAACACTTCCTTCAGCTGCTCGCGCGTGCGCGGCTTGGTGGCGTAGCCGATGGCGCCCAGTTGCATGGCTTCCTGCATCTGGTCGTTGCCGGAGACGATGTGCACGGGAATGTGGCGCGTCAGCGGGTTTTCCTTGAGCTGCTGCAAGACCAGCAAGCCAGGGCGGTCCGGCAAGCCCATGTCGAGCAGGATGGCGTCGGGCAGGAATTCTTGCGCCAGGCGCAAGCCTTCGTCGGCGCCGTGCGCCACCAGGCAGCGGTATTGCATTTCATGCGCGAGGTCGAACAGGATGCCCGCGAACGACGGTTCATCCTCGATCACCAGCACGGAACGCTGGCCGGTCTTGGCCGCGGGCACGCTATTCCTGTCATCCTCGAAGGTGGGCAGGGGCACGGGCTTGGCGGCAGGCGCCGCCTTGGGTGCGGCGGCCGCGATTCTGGCGGGGGCCTGCGGCGCGGCGGCGGGCACGGTGGCCGCTTCCGCCGCGCGTTCCGGCATGACGGCCGGCAACACGAGGGTGAACGTGCTGCCCTGGCCGGGCGTGCTGGCCAGCTCGATGCTGCCACCGAGCAAGGCTGCCAGGTCGCGCGAAATCGACAGGCCCAGGCCCGTGCCGCCGTAGCGGCGGCTGGTGGTGCCGTCGGCCTGGTGGAAGGCGTCGAAAATCTTGTGCTGCTGGTCGCCGGCGATGCCGATGCCCGTATCCTGCACCTGGAAGCGCACCTGGCCGGCCGCAGCGGTGCTCACGTGCAGGGATACGCTGCCCGTATCGGTAAACTTGATGGCGTTCGACAGCAGGTTTTTCAGGATTTGCTCCAGGCGCTGGCGGTCGCTGACGAACGATGGCGGGGAGTCCGGCGCCACCTTGACGTCTAAGACGAGTTTCTTTTGCTGCGCCTGGGCGCCGAACAGCATCTTCATGCTGCTGAGCAGCTCGTCGAAGGGCACGGCTTCCGGCGTCAATTCCAGCTTGCCCGCCTCGACCTTGGAAATGTCGAGGATATCGTTGATGAGGGTCAATAAATCGTTGCCGGCCGAATAGATGGTTTGCGCAAACGTCACTTGCTCCGGCGTCAGGTTGCCGCTGGTATTGTCCGACAGCAGCTTCGACAGGATGAGCGAACTGTTCAACGGCGTGCGCAGTTCGTGCGACATGTTCGCCAGGAATTCGGATTTATAGCGGCTGGCCCGCTGCAGCTCTTCGGCGCGGGCTTCCAGCTGTGCATGGGCTTCGCCGATGGCCATGTTTTTCTGGTCCAGCGACAGCGCCTGCACGGCCAGCTGCTCGTTCGACTGTTCCAGTGCCGCCTTTTGCTCTTCCAGGTGGGCTTGCGACTGTTCCAGCACGCGCGACTGCTCGCCCAGCTCTTCATTGGCCGTGCGCAATTCTTCCTGCTGCACTTCCAGTTCTTCATTCAATTGTTGGGTTTCTTCCAGCACATTTTGCAGGCGCTGGCGGTACAGGGCCGCTTCCAGCGACGTGCCGACATTCGCGGCAATCAGGTTCAGCCATTCCTTGGCGCGGGCACTGACGGGGTGTGTAAAGCCCAGTTCGATGACGCCGTTGACGACGCCTTCGTTGTTGACGGGCGTCAAGACCAGTTCCAGCGGCGTGCCGTGGCCCAGGCTCGATGTCACGGTCAGGTAATTCTCGGGCACTTGCTGCACATGCTTGAGGCGCTTTTCGCGCGCCGTCTCGCCCACCAGGCCTTCGCCCAGCTTGAAGACGGGCTTGTCCTTGACGCCCTGGTCGCTGAAGCCGTACACGGCCGTGCGGCGCAGGCTGCCATCGTCGTCGACGACGTACAGGGTGGCGACGGCCACGTCGAGGCGGTGAGCGAGGAAGTCCAGCACGTGCCGTCCCAGCTGCGGCAGGCCCAGCTGGCCGCTCGTGTGGGCCGCCAGTTCCGTCTGCCCAGTGCGCAGCCACGCCTGCTCCTGCAGCACGTCGTTATCCTTGCCGCGCTGCTCGAGCGCATCGTTGTAGATGTCGGACAGGCGCAGCAGTTCGCGCCGTCCCAGGTAGGCGAGCAAGCCCGACAATCCCAGGCTAAGGATGAGGAAGACCACCACGGCCAGCATGGTGCGGCTCTCGGCCGTGTCGGCCCGTTCCTGGCGCAGTCGCTGCTCCATGGACAGGAAGGCGAGGAATTCGCGGCGGATTTCGTCAAATTCCAGCTTGCCTTCGCCCTGGCGCACGCGCGCGAGGAATTCCTGGTTGCTGCGGCGCTGGGCGATCACGCCTTCGGCATAATCGAGCCATTGGCCTTGCAGCGCACGGATGCGGCGCAGCCGGTCGACCTGGATGGGACTGTCGGACACCAGTTCCAGCAGCGTGTTCATTTCGACGGCGATCTTTGCCTTGCCTGATTTATATGGCGCCAAAAACGTTTCGTCGCCCGTCAGCAAGTAGCCGCGCATGCCCGTTTCCAGGTCGACGGACAATTTCATGACTTCGTTCGCATTGCCGATCACCCGTTCGGAATGCTCGACCGAGCGCAGGGCCGACAGCAGGTAGGCGATCAGGGCGACGAACACGAGGGCCGTGATGACCCCGATGACCAGCGGCAAGGTGACGTTGCGGGCGAGGATGCGGCGAAAGCTGAAGGAATCGATCGGGGTCTTGGTATTCATCATGTCCGTGTAAGGCTGTCGCGAAAGAATCAATTTTAATTGAAATGCAAGTTTTCTGGTGGTCAAGCATGGCGTGCGCTAGCATAACAGTCTTGTGCCCAATTGCCGACTCGCACGCCTGTGCAAGGCGAGGCAACGCACAGATCAAAGTGGCGGGAAAATCAAGCTGGCCACGATTGAGGCAGATCAAAGAGATTGGCTGTTGTCATCCTAAGATGCAGGAGGTGGCGGCGTCCTTGCGGGCGGCCGCCGTGTGCAAGCCAGCCCATGCAGGAGGACATCATGGCCAATCATTTGATCCACCGCGATCCGCAGCACCCGCTGGGACGTTTCGACCCCTTCAGCGACATGGAAGAATTCATGCGCGACTTTTTCGCGCCCGCCTTGCATGTGCGCGACGTGGGCAATGGGCGCATGCGTGTCGACATTGCCGAAACCGAACAAGCCTATCTGTTGCAGGCGGACATTCCAGGCGTGAATAAAGACGATATCCAGGTGTCCATCGATGGCAACCGCGTCTCCATCAGCGCCGAACTCAAGAATGAAAGGGTGACGCGCGACGGCGGCGGCAAGGTCGTGCGCAGCGAACGCGAGTACGGCCAGCAATACCGCAGCTTCGTGCTGCAGCATGAGGTGGACGAGGCCGGTGCGCAGGCCCGCTATGAAAATGGCGTGTTGCTGCTGGACTTGCCGAAGAAGGAAGGCACGGGCGGGCGGCAATTGGCGATACAGTAAGCGTGGCCAGGAAGCGTGGCGTCAAGCTGGCGCGGGGATGAAAAAACGCCGGACGGAGCCGGCGTTTTTCAGTGCTGTGCGTACTGCACACTATATATATGTCAGTCGCGGATTTCCAGCGCCCGGTTCAGGCTCAGGGCGGCCAGCGAGGCGACGGCGCCCGACAGCAGGTAGAAGCTGACGTAGGCGAGGCCGAAGTTGGCTGACAGGCCCAGCGCCACCAGCGGAGCGAAGCCGGCGCCGACCAGCCAGGCCAGGTCGGACGTCAGGGCCGCGCCCGTATAGCGGAAGCGGGCAGGGAAGTTGGCCGTCACGGCGCCGGCTGCCTGGCCGTAGGACAAGCCCAGCAGGCTGAAGCCCACGAGGATGAACACGTCCTGGCCCGTATTGCCGCCGCCCATCAGGGTCGGCACGAAGGCGCTGAAGATGGCGATCAGCACGGCCAGCACGCCCAAGGTGGTGCGGCGGCCCACTTTATCGGCCAGCAAGCCGGAAATCACCACGCCGACGGCGGCCAGCACGGCGCCCAGCATCTGGATTTGCAGGAAGTCCGGCGCGGAGCGAGTCTGGTAGACGGAAATCCACGACAGCGGGAACACGGTCACCAGGTGGAACAGCGCATAGCTGGCCAGCGCGGCGAGGGCGCCGATCAGCACGTTGCGGCCCTGGCCGCGGCTCATTTCAAATACGCTCACGGGCTGCAGTTCGCGTTCGTCGAGCAGGCGCGCATATTCATTCGTCGACACCAGGCGCAGACGGGCAAACAGGGCGACCACGTTGATGGCGAAGGCGACATAGAAAGGATAACGCCAGCCCCAATCGAGGAAGTCTTCATCCGTCAGGGTGGTCAGCATGAACCAGAACAGGCCGGCGGCGATCAGGAAGCCGGCGGGCGCGCCCAGCTGGCCCAGCATGGCGTACCATCCCCGCTTGTTTTCCGGCGCGTTCAGGGCCAGCAGCGACGGCAATCCATCCCACGAACCGCCCAGGGCCACGCCCTGGCCGATGCGCAGCACGGACAGCCAGATGATGGCGGCAAAACCCAGGTGGGAATACGTGGGCAGGAAGGCGATGCCGGCCGTCGACACGCCCAGCAGGAAGAGGGCGAAGGTCAGCTTGGCGCTGCGCCCCATGCGGCGCTGGATCTCCATGAAGATCACGGTGCCGAACGGACGGGCGATGAAGGCGAACGAGAAAATCAGGAAGGCATATAAAGTCCCTTCCAGGCGCTCTTCGAATGGGAAGAAGACGCGCGGAAACACCAGCACCGAGGCGATGGCGTAGACAAAGAAGTCAAAGTATTCGGAAGCGCGGCCGATGATCACGCCGACGGCGATCTCACCGGGGTCGATATGCGATTCGACCGTGCCGGCCCCGCTTGCGTCGCGCAGGGAGTGAGGGGAAAAGTCGGCGGGTACATCCCCGCTGTGTATGCGCGTGCTGGACATGATGATCGTCTCCAATATAGTTTCGAGTTCGGCCAACGCGTAACATACCCCGGGTGTCTCACGCCCGGAGTAGGACTATTCAATAGATAGCTGTAGGAAAACTCCTCAACTACCGAGTGAAAATCCGAGCAAGGGGTAGGACAAAACGTCCAATTGCCAACGCGCTCCAGTGAGAATACAGTACCATATCTTCATCCCCTGTACTGGACTTTCCTGTATGTTTTCATTAAAAGTTCGTCGCGGACTGCTTCTTTTACCTCTCGCATTGTTGGCTGGTTGCAATACGGTGGTACTGAATCCGTCCGGAGACATCGCAGTTCAGCAAGGCAATCTGATTGTCATCTCGACATTGCTGATGCTGTTGATTATCGTTCCGGTAATCGCCCTGACCCTGCTTTTCGCATGGCGCTATAGAAAAAACAACACCGCGGCCAAATACGAGCCGGACTGGGACCACTCGACTCGCCTCGAGCTGATCATCTGGGGCGCGCCCCTGCTGATCATCATCGTGCTGGGCCTGCTGACCTGGATCAGCACCCACACCCTCGATCCTTATCGTCCGCTGAGCCGTATCGACGCCAACCGTCCGATTCCTGCCAGCCACAAGCCGATGATCGTCGAAGTCGTGGCGCTGGACTGGAAATGGCTGTTCATCTACCCGGAGCAAGGCATCGCTTCCGTGAATGAACTGTACGCGCCAGTCGATCGTCCGATCCGCTTCAAGATCACCGCGTCGTCCGTCATGAACTCGTTCTTCATCCCCGCACTGGCAGGTCAGATCTACGCCATGCCTGGCATGGAAACGCAGCTGAATGCCGTCATCAACAAGCCTGGCGTCTACAAGGGCTTTTCCGCCAACTACAGCGGTGCCGGTTTCTCGGGCATGCGCTTCAAGTTCCACGGCGTGAATGATGCGGACTTCGACAAATGGGTGGAATCGGCACGTGCCGGTGGCGGCGCGCTGAACCGCGACGACTACCTGTCGCTGGCCCAGCCTAGCGAACGCGACCCGGTCCGCCGCTACAGCGCCGTACCTAGCGATCTGTACAAGGCAATTCTGAACCGCACCATCGTTTCCGACGCCCTGTGCGTGACGCCGGTCGAGCCATACAAATTGACGATGGCAAATAGCCCGGTAGCGGCCGTAACGGCAGTAGTCGCTAGCGATGCAGTAGTTGAAAAGGGCGTTCAAGCCAAGTAACGACTGCATGAATCCCGCAGCGCATTGCGCTGCAGATACTGGCGCCGCTTGCCTGGCGCCTCCCTTTTTTCTCTGAGAGTAACAATGCTAGACCATATTGATCTGACGAAGCTTATATTCGGCCGTCTGACTTGGGATGCAATTCCATTTCACGAACCTATCCTGCTGGCGACCTTTGCAATGGTCGCCCTGGGCGGTATCGCACTCGTTGCGGCACTGACGTATTTCCGCGTCTGGGGTACCCTGTGGCGCGACTGGATTACCAGTATCGACCATAAAAAAATCGGTATCATGTACATGATCCTGGGCCTGGTCATGCTGCTGCGCGGCTTCGCCGACGCGCTCATGATGCGCACCCAGCAGGCAATCGCCTTTGGCGACAATGCCGGCTTCCTGCCACCGCATCACTACGACCAGATCTTCACCGCCCACGGCGTGATCATGATCTTCTTCGTCGCGATGCCTTTCGTGACGGGTCTGATGAACTACGTGGTGCCGCTGCAAATCGGCGCGCGCGACGTGGCTTTCCCTTTCCTTAACAACTTCAGCTTCTGGATGACCACCATGGGCGCCGCCCTGGTCATGGCTTCGCTGTTCGTCGGCGAATTCGCCCGCACGGGCTGGCTGGCGTATCCACCGCTGTCGGGCATCGTCGGCAGTCCGGACGTGGGGGTAGACTATTACATATGGTCCTTGCAGATTGCCGGGGTCGGGACGCTATTGTCCGGCGTCAACCTGATCGCCACCATCGTCAAGATGCGCGCGCCAGGCATGACCTGGATGAAAATGCCGGTCTTCACCTGGACCGCACTGTGCACCAACATCCTGATCGTCGCCGCCTTCCCGGTGCTGACGGCTGTATTGGCCATGCTGTCGCTGGACCGCGTTGCAGGCTTTAACTTCTTCACGACGGAACTGGGCGGCAACGCCATGATGTACGTCAACCTGATCTGGATCTGGGGTCACCCAGAGGTCTACATCCTGATCCTGCCGCTGTTCGGCGTGTTCTCGGAAGTCGTTGCCACCTTCAGCAGCAAGCGCCTGTTCGGCTACGCTTCGATGGTGTACGCCACCTGCGTCATCATGATCCTGTCGTACCTGGTATGGCTGCATCACTTCTTCACCATGGGTTCGGGCGCCAGCGTCAACTCCTTCTTCGGTATCACGACGATGATCATTTCGATCCCGACGGGCGCGAAGATCTTCAACTGGCTGTTTACCATGTACCGCGGCCGTATCCGCTTCGAACTGCCTATGCTGTGGACGATCGGCTTCATGGTCACCTTCACCATCGGCGGCATG
This sequence comes from Janthinobacterium sp. SUN120, assembly GCF_030397735.1. Lineage (NCBI taxonomy): Bacteria > Pseudomonadati > Pseudomonadota > Betaproteobacteria > Burkholderiales > Oxalobacteraceae > Janthinobacterium > Janthinobacterium sp. SUN120. The sequence goes on from NZ_JAPUBW010000001.1 coordinate 897,301, forward strand.
ACCGGCGTATTGCTGGCCGTACCTCCAGCGGACTTCGTGCTGCACAACAGCCTGTTCCTGATCGCCCACTTCCATAACGTGATTATCGGCGGCGTGGTCTTCGGTGTCTTCGCTGCGATCAACTACTGGTATCCGAAAGCCTTCGGTTACAAGCTCGACGCGTTCTGGGGCAAGTGCTCGTTCTGGTTCTGGTTCGTCGGCTTCTACCTGGCCTTCATGCCGCTGTACGTGCTGGGCCTGATGGGCGTGACCCGTCGTGTCAACCACTTTGAAGATCCATCGCTGCAAATCTGGACCATCATCGCCTGGTTTGGCGCCGTCTCGATCGCACTGGGCATCGCGTCCATGCTGATCCAGTTCTTCGTCAGCTACCGCAACCGTCACGCCCTGCGCGACGTGACCGGCGACCCATGGGGCGGCCGTACGCTGGAATGGTCGACGTCGTCGCCACCGCCAGACTATAATTTCGCCTTCACGCCGCAAGTGCATGAACTCGATGCATGGACCGACATGAAGAAACATGGTTACCAGCGTCCGACGTCCGGTTTCATGAAGATCCACATGCCGAAGAACACCTGGGCTGGTTTCGTGATCGCCGCACTGTCCGCACTGGTCGGTTTTGGCCTGATCTGGCAAATGTGGCTCGTCGCCAGCATTGGCTTCGTGATCATGATGGTCACCATCATCGTCCATACCTTTAACTACAAGCGCGATTACTACATTCCTGCGGAAGAAGTGGTCCGTACCGAAGACGCTTATACTAAATTGCTGAGCAGCCATGTCTGATACCATCGCCCATAACACCGGCGCCGCTGGCGCCGCACCAAGCCCGCGCAGCTACTTTGTGCGCGAGCACCACCCGGAAAACGGCAGCCTGCTGGGTTTCTGGCTCTACCTGATGAGCGATTGCCTGATCTTCGCCTGTCTGTTCGCCACGTACGCCGTGGTCGGCCGCAGCTACGCGGACGGCCCGACGGGCGCCGCGCTGTTCGACCTGCCGCTGGTGGCCGTCAACACGGCCATGCTGCTGTTGTCGTCGATCACCTACGGCTTCGCCATGCTGACCATGCAGCGCAAGCAATTGCGCAGCACCCTGGTCTGGCTGGGCATCACGGGCCTGTTCGGCCTGGCCTTCCTGTCGCTGGAAATGTATGAATTCATTCATCTGATCCACGAAGGCGCCGGTCCGCAGCGCAGCGCGTTCCTGTCGTCGTTCTTCGCCCTGGTCGGTACCCACGGCTTGCACGTGACGTTCGGCGTGATCTGGCTCGTGACCTTGATGTTCCAGTTGAACAAGCATGGTCTGACCCCGGAAAACGGCCGTCGCATGATGTGCCTGTCGCTGTTCTGGCATTTCCTGGACGTCATCTGGATCGGCGTCTTCACCTTTGTCTACCTGATGGGAGTGCTGCCATGAGCGACCACCACACACACGGCGATAGCCACCACCATGACAATCACGATCATGGCAGCCTGAAAAGCTATACCATCGGCTTCATCCTGTCGGTGATCCTGACGGCCATTCCGTTCTGGCTGGTGATGACGAAAGCCATCACCAACTCGGGCACCATGGGCCTGGTCCTGCTGGCGTTCGCGGCCGTTCAAGTCGTGGTACACATGGTGTACTTCCTGCACATGAACACCAAGTCCGAAGGCGGCTGGAACATGATGGCGCTGATCTTCACGATCATGATCGTGGGTATTGCCATGGCCGGTTCCCTGTGGGTCATGTACCACATGAACCACAACATGATGCCGGATCTGATGCCTGAGTACATGCATACGAAAACGGCTCCATGATGAGTAATACGCGCCCAAGCAACACCGGGCGCGCCCCTGGCGCCGCATCGCAAGATGCCGCGCCAGGCCCACGCGGCATGGCTGTGCATTATTCAAAAATTGCACTGGCCTTGCTGGCGGGGATCTTGTTTGCCGGTTTCTGTGCCCTGGGCACCTGGCAAGTCAAGCGCCTGTTCTGGAAGCTTGACCTGATCGAGCGCGTCGAACAACGCGTACATGCGCCCGCAACGGACGCGCCTGGACCCGCAGCCTGGGCCAGTGTCACGCAGCAAACGGATGAATACCGCCATGTGCGACTCTCCGGTACATATCTCCCCATTTTCAATACCCTGGTGCAAGCAACGACGGCACTGGGCAGCGGTTATTGGCTGGTGACGCCCTTGCGCCTGGCCGATGGCAGCACCGTGCTGATCAACCGCGGCTTCGTGCCCAAACGCGAAGGCATCGCCGCCAGCACGCCGGCCGGCATCGTCCACGTGGACGGCTTGCTGCGCGTCAGCGAGACGGGCGGCGGTTTCCTGCGCGAAAACAGTCCTGCCACGCAGCAGTGGTATTCGCGCGACGTGGCCGCCATCGGCGCCTCGCACATGCTGAGCAACGTGGCGCCATACTTCGTCGATGCGAAGGCAAAGTCGGAAACGGCTGCCGACGCCCCCGTCGGCGGGCTGACCGTGATTTCCTTCCACAACAGCCACCTCGTGTATGCCTTGACGTGGTTCACCCTGGCCTTGATGGTAGCCGGTATCAGCTGGTGGATCGTGCGCGAAGACAAACGTCGCCGCGCGCGCAAGGCCAGCTTGTCCCAACAGCACCTTGATCTATCGCAAGAAGGCGACCATGCCGGGCAGGATTGAGATCCTGCCCAACCGCGAGGTATTAGAACGCGGTGCGGTGGCGGCCGAGATGGAACATCCGGCCGGCCACCAGAACATGAAGCTGCTGATCCAGCTGCGCTGGCTGGCCGTGATCGGCCAGATCAGCACGATCTTCGGCGTGGGCGTGGGACTGGGCATCGCCTTGCCCGTGCCCTACATGCTCGAAGTGCTGTCCTGCCTCATCGCTTTTAATTTAGCCAGCCTGCTGCGCTGGCACGAACGCCAGCCCGTGTCCAACACGGCCCTGTTCCTGGCTCTGCTGGTCGACGTCACCGTGCTGACGGCCCAGCTCTACCTGAGCGGCGGCATCAGCAACCCGTTTGCCTTCCTGTACTTGTTGCAAGTCATCCTCAGCGCCGTCCTGCTGGAAGTGTGGTCGACCTGGATCATGGTGGCCATTACCAGTCTGTGCCTGGCGGGCCTGGCCTTGCTGCCCGGCCCCTTGATCCTGCCGATCGACCCGGAGCGGGGCTTTTCCAGCCTGTACGTGCAAGGCTTGCTGATCTGTTTCATCCTGAACGCCGCCTTGCTGGTGGTGTTTATTACGCGCATCAACCGCAATCAGCGCGCCGGCGACGCCAAGGTGGCCGACTTGCGCCAGCGCGCGGCGGAAGAAGAGCACATCATCCGCATGGGCTTGCTGGCTTCGGGCGCCGCGCACGAGCTGGGCACGCCGCTGGCGACCCTGTCCGTCATCCTCGGCGACTGGCGCCGCATGCCGGAATTGAGCAAGAACAGCGAATTGCTGGAAGAAATCACGGAAATGCAGGCGCAATTGCAGCGCTGCAAGAGCATCGTCAGCGGCATCTTGCTGTCGGCGGGTGAAGCGCGCGGCGAATCGTCCGTGAAAACGACGATCAACACCTTCCTCAACGACCTGGTCGACGAGTGGCGCAGCAGCCGCCCCATCCAGGATTTCGAGTACGATAACCGCATCGAGCACGACGTACCCGTCGTCTTCGATTCGACCCTGAAACAAACCATCTGCAATGTGCTCGACAATGCGCTGGAAGCGTCGCCCGACTGGCTGCGCTTCGAAGCGACGCGCGAAGCGGATGCCTTGCATCTGGTCATCACCGATGCGGGCCCCGGCTTCGAGCCGTCCATGTTGACGCACCTGGGCAAACCGTACCAGAGCAGCAAGGGCAAGCCCGGCGGCGGCCTCGGCCTGTTCCTCGTGGTGAATGTTGCGCGTACCTTGGGCGGTACGGTGACGGCGCGCAACAGGGTGCAGGGCGGGGCGGTGGTGCACCTGGCCTTGCCGCTGGCGGCCATCAAACTGGAAAGAGAAAGCGACCACCATGCAGGATGACCGTCTGTTACTGATCGTGGAAGACGACGCCGCGTTTGCCCGCACCCTGGGCCGCTCGTTCGAACGGCGCGGCTACCAGGTCATCCTGGCCACCAATTTCGATGAAGCGAGCGCCTTGCTGGAACAGCATTGCCCCGACTACGCCGTCGTCGACTTAAAACTCAATGGCAATACGTCCGGCCTGGCTTGCGTGCAGATGCTGCACCAGCACGACCCGGAGATGCTGATCGTCGTGCTCACCGGTTACGCCAGCATCGGCACGGCCGTCGAAGCCATCAAGTTGGGCGCCTGCCAGTACCTGGCGAAACCGTCGAACACGGACGACATCGAAGCGGCCTTCGGCCACGTGGCCGGCAACGCCGACATCGAACTGACGAACCGCGCCACCAACATCAAGACCCTGGAATGGGAACGCATCCACGAAATGCTGGCCGAGACGGATTTCAATATCTCGGAAACGGCACGTCGCCTGGGCATGCACCGGCGCACGCTGGCGCGCAAATTGGAAAAGCAGCGGGTGAAATAGACAGGCATCCCGCAGCTTTGGCCCGCCACGGCATGGCGCATCAATTGGAGTCATTCTTGGCAAGGATATTGATCCACACCATGACGATACCGCAGAGTGACAGAACGAATCCCAGATATATTAGGAAAAATCCGAAAGATTCGGATAAATATCTGATCGTCAAATACCCAATCATCCCAGTCAGGAAACCAAAAAATCCAATTTTGTGGCCTTTGGATTTTTTACTTTGCATAATGTAATTCCCTGAATATTGATAAAACCATTTTCAAGCTCCTGTTGATGATGTTTTATGCAAGTCCTGCGCAACCTACGGGACCATGTTTCAGTGCACATTCTGCGCCTGAATGTGCGGACTGCTCTCCCGTTGCGCCCATGCCGGCAGGAACAAAACCTTATTTCTCGTCTTCAAACGTCAGTTCGAGCACGCTGTCGTCGCTCCAGTCCTGTTCCCGCAGCGGCGGCGTGAACGACGAACCGCTGAAGGGCACGGGCGCGCTCTTGCCGTTAAAACTGATCGTTGCCGCCGTGATGCGCCGTGGTTCGGAAAAGCTGTAGGTTCCCTTTTGCGACACGAAATTGCAGGGTCCGCCCAATGCGCTCATCGTGGTACGCATCGCAAACGGCAAGGTTTCCTTGTCGATGGCCCAATGGACTTCGCACGCCAGCCGCAGGTCGCCCAGGCGGCGCAGCGTGTCGCTGGTGGCCGCGCTCCTGACGTAGGGTATCCACCTGACCGACCCCACCTTGCGGTTCACGGTCAGCTCGGCCTTCTCATACAGAGGACCCTGTTCCACAGGCAAGCTGAAGATATTGCGCTCTCCCAGCGGTATCGCCATACCCGCCTCGTCGCTTTCCAGCCGCAGCGCGATGGCATGCATGTCGACATCGGCACGGCGCGGCTCCAGGATGAAGCGCAATTCAGCGCCAGGCGCCAGACCGTGTTTTTCCTCGAAGCGTTTCACCCCCTTGAGCATGGCACTGTAGGGTTTCCAATCCGGATCCCGGATGCCTTTGACATTGACGGACGCCGCCGCAGCGGGTTCAGTTTGTTCCACGACCTGTTCCACGGCCGTCGCCACGGCTTGTTCTACATCAGCCTGGGCGTGGACGGCGGAGCCGCATGCACACAGCAGAAGTCCGGCGATTGCACGCATATTCATCCTGTTCATTTGCCTCTCACGTCATTGTTTATCAAGTCAGAGCAGTCTGTTTTTCCTGCCCATTCAAGGAAACATGAGTGTAGAAAAGAATGGCGATGAATGGGGATTTTTAGGACAGAGTGTCAATCTGGAGCAATGGAATGCTTGAATCAGCTGTTTTTTTAGCGGCATTGGGGAAAGAAAGCAACGTTGTGCCGATGCCGCGTCGATGCGCGTATCTGCCATGAATGATTTACTCGCTAAAACACTGTATTACGTCAATGCCATCAACAGGCCGGAAGCGATGACTACCGCAGCAAACAGGGCGACGGCAAAGCGATTATGCGGCAACGCTCTCGCCGGCGGGTAGTGGCCCAGCGTGAGTAGCCGTAGTATTGCCCAGCCCGGCCAATAGAACAGCTTTTCAATGACCGTTCCTAACAGGTTATAGATCAGCAGACGAACGATCCAGACGATGCCGTCAAAAATCCAGTCAAGCACGACTCATCCTCGGAGGGACGCAAGAATGGCCGCTACGCGCAGTGATCGAACTCATGCCACCGCCAGCCATTCCATTTTCTGCACGCGGATATGGGGATGGCTTTCCAGCGCTTCCCATTCCGGTAAAAAGACAAAGCCCTGTTTCTGGTAAAACGCGGCCGCGCGCGCATTTTCCGGTGCGACGCCGAGTACCAGCCGCGCGTGGCCATTGCCGACGGCGCATCGTTTCACGGCCTCGACCAGCTCTTGTGCCACGGCCTGGCCCCGGTATGGCTGCGCCACCCACATGGCGATCAGGTGGCATTCGCCATTGCCAGCCACCACTTGCGCGGCCAGGCCGATGGGTTGTTCTGCGTCAAAGGCGAGGAAAAACGTGCGCTGCGGCGTGCTGACGGCGCGCTGCTGCCAGTCGGCGTCCGAAAAAGCGGCCGCGCTGGCGTGGCTGGCGCCAAAGGCCGTGGGGGCGTCGAGCAGGGCGGCCAGGCGCGTGGATTTCAGCGCCGGCCAGTCGGCGGCGCTGGTGGGGCGGATGAGGATATGATTCAAGTCTGCGACATTCCTTCACTGGTGGGCGCATCCGTGGACGAGGAAATCTTTCTGTACGCTTCCGCCAGCATCGTGACAGTCGCCACGTCGTTCACGCTGCGCGCTTCGATGACTGTCTCGCCCGCAGCGATGGTGATGTCGCCGTCCGCATAGCTGGCGGGAAAGCGCCGTTCGACGATCTTGTTGGTGAGGACATTGCGCGAGTAGCGCAGGGCCACGAGGCGGTCGCCATCGTGCTTGATGACAACATAGTTCGGCACGGTGGTGCGTTCCAGTTTCCAGGTGCCGATAAAGTCTTCGACAGGGGCGGCGCTGGCGTTGGTGAGCAGCCCGCAGCAGGCGGTGGTAATACCAAAAAACAATTTTTTCATGGTGCCGGCAATTCCATGCAAGGGTGGCCCGCATAGGCGGGAAAGACGTCCGTCATGCTTGAATGACATGGCGCGCATCCATGGATGGCGCCAGTCATTTAAGTATTTGGCAATATTAACAGCATCAATGCCTTGCTGGTGCCCGTGCATGCTGCAGTGTTGTATGCGCGTAAGACTTTGCCTAGCTGTTGGCCTCGAACGCGCGGTGGTAGGTCACGTTTCCTGTTGGTAAGGGTCCCGCCAGATGCAGTGTCTGGAAATACTCGGCCGGCACGCCCGGCAGGGTCAAGGCAGCGTCCGCGCGGAAGCCGAAACGCCCGTAATACCGTGGATCGCCCAGCACCACGCAGCCGGCCGCGCCCAGCTGGCGCAAGTCGTCCAGCAATTGCCCGATGAGCTGGCTGCCCACGCCCTGTTGCTGATGGCCAGGAGCGACGGAAACGGGGCCCAGCCCATACCAGCGCGGCGTGCCATCGCTGATACTGACGGGGGAAGCGGCCACGTGGCCGATGATGGCGCCTTCCAGTTCGGCCACCAGCGACACGCTCAAGGCGCCCGCGTCGCGCAAGGCCTTGACGATGAACTGTTCCGTATGGTCCGTGTGTTCCGCATGCAGGAACGCCTCGCGCGTGATGCGGTCGATGGCGTCGACGTCGGCCGGGGTTTCCTTGCGAATGATCAACGCTTGCGTCATGACTGGTCCCACACTTCGATCGTCAGCAGTTGCCCGGCCTGGCAGGCGGCGACGCGTTCCCGGTGCACGGTAATGCTGCCGGGCCAGCCTGTCAGCCGATCCTGTGGGAATTCGTCCTCCTGCGCCTCGGCAATGCCCGCCTGCAGCAGGGGCGCGATGACGTCCGCCGAAGCCGTGTAGCGGTTGGGAAAACCGTTCGACGACAGCTGGGTCGCCTTGCCTTGTGTGCACAATTGCGCGATCCAGTCGGCGCCGAACAGGCCCGCTTCCCAGGTGGCGAGAAACGCGTCCTTGTTGATTTTCGTCATGTCGGCCAGCTGTTCCGGCGTTTCTGTCGAGATAATGGTCCACCAGCCTGACATGGGCGATCCTTGCGAAAAGTGAAAATTAACGGGTCATGGCGCGGCGCAGCAGGTAGCTGAGGCCATCGACGGCGGCCACCATCAGCAGCATGGCGACGATGACGGTGGCGGCGTTCTGCATCTGGAACAGCGACAGATGGTATTTCAGCATCTGCCCCAGGCCGCCCGCACCGACGACGCCGAGGATGGCGGCGGCCCGGATATTGTTTTCCCAGCGGTACAGGGTGTAGGACATCATTTGCGGGCTGCATTGCGGCAAGGTCGCGTACAGGAAGGCCACGGCGGGGCGCGCGCCGTTGATGCGCAAGGTCGCCGCCGGCAAGGGCGGGCAATTCTCGAAGGCATCGGCAAACAAGCGGCCCAGCACACCCACCGTGTGCAGGGCCAGCGCCAGGGTGCCCGCGAACGGGCCCAGGCCGGCGGCGATCAGCAAGATCGACGCCCAGACCAGTTCCGGGATCGAGCGCAGCACATTCAACACGCCGCGTGTCGCGTTGCGCGCCACGGTGCCAAAACGCCCGCTGGCGGGCAGGGCCAGCAGCGCGCCGAATACGGCCGCGATGACCGTGCCGATGGCCGACATGGCCAGGGTCTCGAACGTGGCCACGCCGACTTTCATCAGGAAGGGGTTGGCCAGCTCGGGCGGGGCGAAGCCGTGCAGGAAGTCGGCACTCGTGCGCACGGCGTCCGCGCTGAAGAACTCGCCCCATTTCAGGGGCAAGGTGGCGAAGCTGGCGATGACCAGCAGCAACAAACCGGCCAGCAAGGCCCAGGTGGACCAGCGCACGGGAGCAGGCGCGGGCATCGCTGTGAAATGCTGATGCTTCATGCCAGCCTCCGGCGCAACATGGCGGACACGGCGTCGGCGCCCGCCACCAGCAGCACGAAGACCATCAGCATGGTGGCCAGTTCGCTGCCCGCCATCATCTTCATCGATTCATCCATGCGCTGGCCCAGGCCGCCCGCGCCGACAAAGCCCATGACGACGGAGCCGCGGATCGCGCATTCCCAGCGGTAAATCGTGTACGACACCAGTTCGGCGGCCGATTCGGGCAAGGCGCCGTACAGCAAGGCTTTCAGCCTGCCGCTGCCGTTGTGCAATAACGCGTCGCAGGCGGACGCATCCGACGATTCGAGGATTTCCGCGTAGACCTTGCCCAGCATGCCGCAATAGGTGAGGGCGATGGCGATCACGCCTGCCGTCGGCCCCAGCCCCACGATGCGCACCAATAACAAGGCCCACACCAGTTCCGGCACGCTGCGCAGCAGCACCAGCAAGGCACGGACCGCGTGGCGCAGGGCGGCGGCCAGGGGCGCCACCCGGCCGGAGCCGAGGCGCGAAATCGACAATCGTTCCGTCACCAGCAAGGTCAGGGGGATGGCGCCCAGCATGGCCAGCGCCATCCCGGCCGTGGCCATGGCGATGGTTTCCCAGCTGGAAATGGCCACCAGTTGCAGGAATTCCAGCGAGTGGGCGGGCGGCACGAAGCTGGCAAGGAATTGCCAGGTGGCCGCCAGGCTTTGTGCATCCCATAAAATCCACGGTTTGAATTCCGCCTGCACCAGCATCGGCCACAGCACGAGCAGCACGATGGCGGCGCCGGTCAGGCGGCCGCGCCAGGCGGGGTCGCGCGGCATGGCGGTGCTCGTCAGCAAAGGGGCCTCGCGGCGTCCAGCTGCGTTTCCACGGCCTCGAACTGCGGCGCCGTATCCGCCTTGTTGCGGTACAGTTCGGCGATCATGGCGTCGCTGACCTGGGCGCCGGGCAAGTCGAAGACGATCTTGCCGTCGCGCAAGGCGACGATGCGCGTAAAGCAGGCGCGGGCGATTTCCACCTGGTGCAGGCTGCAGATCAGGGTGGCGTTGCGCGCCGTCGCTTCCGCTTGCAGCACGTGGATCGTTTGCAAGGCGAGCGTGGGGTCGAGCGCGGACAGCGGTTCGTCGACGAGGAAGACTTGCGCATCCGACACGAGCGCGCGCGCCATGCCGCAGCGCTGGCGTTCGCCGCCGGACAGGCGGTCGACGCGCGCATACAGCTTATCCTGCAGGTTGAATTTACCTAAAGCTTCCCATGCGGCGCGCGGGTCGACGGGCGCCAGCAGCGAACGGATGGCCGTCCACAAGCTCCATTGGGGCAAGCGGCCCGCCAGCACGGCGTTGACGACGCGCTGGCGCGGCGGCAGCGGCGGCGTCTGCGGCGCCAGGAACAGGCGCGCGCGCAAGGCGTGGCGCTCGGCGCTGCCGATTTGCCAGGGAGAAATGCCCAGGATGTCCAAGGTGCCGGATTCGGGACGCAGCGCGCACGCCAAGGTGTGCAGCAGGCTGGTCTTGCCGGCGCCGGACGGGCCGATCAGGGCGATCTGCTCACCCTGGGCCACGTCCAGGTCCAGGTCGCGCAGGGCCAGCGCATTGCCGGCGGCGCCCGCGTGGTGGACGCTGACCTTGTGAAGTTGGAATGTCATGCGAGATTTCGGTGTGGGGGAGTGTGCCGGATGCGTCCGCAGGACGCCATCCGGCAAGTTTCAGCAGTTACTTCAACAACTTCGCATCGCGCGCAGCCGCTTCGATATCCTTGTAGTTCTCGGCCTTGGTCGGGATGAACTTGGTGGCGCGCTGCAGTTCGAGGATTTCCTTGCCTTCGGCCGTCGATGGGTCCAGCGCCAGGAAGGCGTCCGTCAGCTTCTTGCGCACGACGGGGTTCATGTCGGCGCGCACGCTCCAGTTGTAATCGTAGTAGCCTGGCGTCGTGTAGAACACGCGCACCTTGGCGGGGTCGACCTTCTTCGCTTCGACGAGCTTTTCCCACACGGAAATGTTCAAGGTGCCCGCATCGACCTTGCCGCCGGCCACAGCCGCCACGGTGGCGTCATGCGCGCCGGAAAATGCGATGCGCTTCATGTCCGTGTCCGGGTTGATCTTGGCGGCCAGCAAGTAGTAGCGTGGCATCAAGTGACCCGAGGTCGACGATTCCGAGCCGAACGTGAAATTCTTGCCCTTCAGGTCGGACAATTGATTGATGTCCTTGCTGGTGGTCACAAACACCGAGCGGAACTTCGTGTCTTCCTCGCGCTGCACCAGCGGCACGATCTTGCCGCCGCTGCGCACGTTCGCTTGCACGAAGGTAAAACCGCCGAACCAGACCATGTCGAGCTTGTTATTGATCAAGCCTTCGACGGAGGCCGCGTAATCGGTGACGGGCGTAAATTCCACCTTCATGCCCAGCTTTTTCTCCAGGTAGCTGCCCAGCGGCTTGAACTTGCGCTGCAATTCCGTCGGCGCTTCGTCGGGGATGGCGGAGACGCGCAGCACTTGCTGCGCTTGCGCCAGGCCGCTGTGGATGGCCAGGGTGGCGGCGACGGTGGCCAGGATGGCGGGGAACTTGGAAAATGAGTTGGAGAATGTGGTCATGGGACTGCCTTTGCAAAAAATATTCATTAGATTACGGAAACCCCGGTACTGCCTTCCTGCATCTCGCCGATGACGACGGCGTCGCCAAAGCCTTCGGCGCGGAAAATCGCCAGCACTTGCTCGACGGCTTCCGGCGCGCAAGCCACCAGCAGGGGGCCGGCCGTTTGCGGGTCCGTCAAAATGGCCTTGTCGATGGCGCTCAGGCTGTCGTCCAGCGCCACTTGCGCGCCATAGCCCTGCCAGTTGCGGTTCGAGGCGCCCGTGATGTTGCCGTTTTGCGCCAGTTGCTGCACTTGCGGCAGCAGCGGCACGTCGTCCATGGCGATGCGCGCCTGCAACTTGGCGCCGCGCGCCAGTTCCAGGGTGTGGCCCAGCAAGCCGAAGCCCGTCACATCCGTCAGCGCATGCACGCCGTCCAGCAGGGCCAGTTTCTTGCCCGGGGTATTTAATTTGGTGGTGTTGTCTATCAGGGAAGCGTAACCCTCCGCGTCCAGCGCGTTCTTTTTCAGCGCGGCCGACAGGATGCCCACGCCGATGGGTTTACCCAATACCAACTTGTCGCCGGCGCGCGCGCCCGCGTTGCGCTTCACTTGCGAGGGGTGGACCAGGCCCAGCACGACCAGGCCGTAGATCGGCTCGACGGAATCGATGGTGTGGCCGCCCGCGATGGGGATGCCGGCCTGGGCGCAGATGGTTTCGCCGCCTTTCAAGATGAGGCCGATGGTTTCCACGGGCAGCTTGTTGATCGGCATGCCGACCAGGGCCAGCGCCATGATGGGCGTGCCGCCCATGGCGTACACGTCGGAAATGGCGTTGGTGGCGGCGATGCGGCCGAAGTCGAACGGATCGTCGACGATGGGCATGAAGAAATCCGTCGTGGCGATCAGCGCCTGTTCGTCGTTGAGCTGGTAGACGGCCGCGTCATCCGAGGTTTCTATGCCGACCAGCAATTCCTTCGGCAGGGGAAAGCCGCCGCTGCCCTTTAAAATATCGGCCAGCACGCCCGGCGCGATTTTGCAGCCGCAGCCGCCGCCATGGGCAAATTCGGTCAATCGGATGGGGGTATTGGGTGTTGCTGCGCTATCGGACATGGTCGTCATCCTGCTCAAAAAGGTCATCAAAAGCTGCGCCGGCGCTTACGCGGCGCTGGCGGCACGGTGTTCGCCGACGATAGCACATAATGCGCGCGCGGCTTGCTCAAAGGCATGTTCTGAAATGTCGGGCAAGACCAGCGGCGTCGCCTGGGCATAGCGGCTGAAGTTGCGGGCGATCGATTGCCGGTAGACGGGGTCGTAATGCTGCACCAGCAACTCTTCCACCAGTTCGGCCATGCGGCCGGAAGTGGCCAGTTGCTGCCAGTGGGCAATTTTTTCCTTGCCATGCAGCTGCGTCAACAGGGCCAGCTGCACGTTCAGGCGCGCCGGGTCGCCGACGAAATGCTCGTAGTCCTGCATCAGCAATTGCACGCGCTGCTCCGTGGCCAGCCGCACGTCCGTGCAGGCGGCCGCGCGCATCTTGTCCATCAGCGCATCGGGCACGCGCAAACGGCCCACTTTCTTGCTTTCCGATTCGATGAAGACGGGGAGTTGCGGGTCGAAATGGCGCAGTTGCTGCCACAGCGCGCTTTCAAACGCTTTTTGCGCCGGCTGGTCCGCCTCGGGCAAGCCGCCCAGCACGGAGCCGCGGTGCGCCGCCAGGTCTTCCAGGTCGATCACTTGCGCGCCTTGCCTGTCGAGCACTTGCAGCAAACGGCTCTTGCCGCTGCCCGTGGGGCCGCACAGCACGTTGATGAAGTCGAAGCGTTCGGGCAGGGTGGCCAGCTCGGCATTCACGTGGCGCCGGTAATCCTTGTAGCCGCCTTCGAGCTGCGTGACGGGCCAGCCGATGCGCGCCAGGATATGCGCCATGGCGCCGCTGCGGTTGCCGCCGCGCCAGCAGTACACGAGGGGTTTCCAGTGCTGCGGGTGGCCGAGGAAACCGTCTTCGATATGTTGCGCGATGTTCCTGGCGATCAGCGCCGCGCCCAGCTTCTTCGCCTCGAAGGCGCTGGTCTGTTTATATAGGGTACCGACGCGCACGCGCTGCTCGTCGTCGAGCACGGGCAGGTTGATGGCGCCGGGCAAGTGGTCTTCCGCGAACTCGGACGGGCTGCGCACGTCGATGATGGCATCGAATTCATTCAGGCGCGGCAGGATGTCGCTGAAGGGAAGCACTGCAGGGTATTTCATCGTGGCGCGGCTGCTTGGAATGGGGAAAGACGTATTATCCCCGATAAACGCCTTCCCCGTGGACCGTTAGCCCAACAATCTGCCCAGCAGCGGCGCCAGCAATACCGTGACGACGCCCGAGAAAATCATCGTCAGGCTGGCCACGGCGCCTTCTTCCGTGCCCACCCGGCGCGCCACGGATAATCCAAAACCGTGCGCGGCCGCGCCATACGGGGCGCCACGGGCAATGCGCATGCGCAAGGGCAGCAGTTTTAATAACGGTTTGCCCAGCATCAAGCCGAACAAGCCCGTCATCACGACGAAGATGCCCGTCAGCTGGGCCGAGCCGCCCATGTGGCGCGACGCTTCCAGCGCGAACGGCGTCGACACGGAACGGGCCAGCAGGCTGCGCGCCATGTCGCCATGCACTCCCAGCAGACGGTCCAGCAGCAGGGTGGCGGCCACCGAGGCAACGATGCCGGCGCAGCTGCCCAGCGACAGGGCCAGCCAGTGTTTGCGGATCAGCTTGCGCTCCTGGAAGATGGGCAGCGCAAACGCGATGGTGGCCGGGCCCAGCAGCCACGGCAGCCAGCGCGTCTCGCCGAAATACGTGGCGAACGGCGTCGACGTCGCCTGCACGATGACGATCAATATCGCCGAGGTGCAGATGGCGGGCGTGAGCAGGAAATGCGGATGGCGGCGGTGCAGCGCCTGGTTGGCGTAGAACAGCACCAAGGTCAGCAGCAAAAACAGCAGGGACAACAGCAGGGTATTCATGCCGCCGTCCTCGCGGCGCGCCGGCGCAGCAGTTTCTGCAGGCGCAACTTGCGCTCATAGCGACACACCCATTCCACCGTCAACGCCGTGGCCAGCATCACGCTGGCAAAGCCCAGGCCGATATTCACGAACAGCATCAGCCCCTGCGACTTCAACAGTTGCGTAAATTGCACCACGGACACGACCAGCGGAATGAAGAACAGCAGCATGTTGGCCAGCAGCCAGTTCGCGCCCAGTTCGATGGCGGCAGGCCGCACCCAGCCCGCCAGCAGCAGGGCCACCAGCACGAACAGACCCACGACCCCGCCGGAAAACGGCAGGTGCAGGGCGGAGGCGGCCTCATCGGCCAGCCACCAGGCGGCGATCAGCACGCCCACTTGCCACACGGTGTGCACGGGCTGGCGCCAGGCAGGGATGGCGGGCAGGGCGGCGGTAGAACAGTGCAAGGCTTTCACGGCAGGCTTTCAAACGGCAGGGGGAAGTTTTCATTGTAGAGACCCCACATCAAAAGATAAAATGACTTAAACTCATGAAAATCATTCGATATTGGAATGTATTATGGATATCCGCTCACTGCGCTACTTCGTCGAAGTGGTGGAACAGAACAGTTTTACGCGCGCGGCCGCCAGGCTGCACGTGACGCAACCGACAGTGAGCAAGATGATTGCCCAGCTGGAACAGTCGCTGGACCTGGCCTTGCTGGACCGCGCCGGCAAGCGTTTTACCCTGACGGACGCGGGCAAGGTGGTGCTGTCGCGCGCGCATACATTGCTGGCCCTGCACGCGGAACTGAAGGTGGAGTTGCGCGACCTGCAACATCTGGAACGGGGAGAATTACGGGTCGGCGTGTCGCCGCAAACCCATTCCACCCTGGCGCCGTGGCTGGCCGAGTACCACCAGCGCTATCCGGGCATCGAGCTGAAAATGTACGAAAGCGGCACGCAAGCGATCGAGCGCGACTTGCGCACGGGCACGGTGGAGCTGGGCACCATGCTCGACTACCCTGGCAATGCGGCCACCTGGCAGGATTTCGAGGCGCTGCCTCTCGTGCGCTCGCCGCTGTGCCTGCTGGCCGCGCCCGGCTCGCCGTGGCAGGGACGTGCTTCCGTCGCCCTGGCCGAGCTGGCCGACAGCCCCTTCATTTTCTATGGCGCCGCGTTTGCCCTGAACGACATCGTGCTGGACGCCTGCCAGCGTGCCGGTTTTGCCCCGCGCATCACGGGCCGCAGCGGCCAGTGGGACTTTATTGCCTCGCTGGTCCGCCTGGGCGTGGGCATCTGCCTGCTGCCGAAGATGTATTGCGACACCCTGGAACCGTCGCAGTTTGCCGTCATTCCCCTGGCCGGCCCGCCCGTGGAATGGAATCTGATGCTGGCCTGGCGCCGCGGCGGGCGGCTGTCGTTTGCCGCCCGTGCCTGGCTGGAGCTCGTCAGGGCGCGCATGACGGACGCGGCACGTTTACAATAGGCGCTCGCCAACTTCCGTCCGACCAGATGAACATCAACGCCAAGGTTACAGCCAAAATCAAACGCACGGCAGGCTCGCTGCTGCTGGGATTGCTATGCACCGTGGGCCTGATGAGCGAAATGGGCTACGCCCAGGCCGCCATTCCCGTGTATGGCTATTTCGTCAAGAATACCTATCCGCACGATCCCCAGGCGTTTACCCAGGGCTTGCTGTTCAAGGATGGCCATCTGTATGAAAGCACGGGCCAGAACGGCCAGTCGTCCTTGCGCAAGGTGGAATTGACAACGGGCAAGGTGCTGCAGAAAAGCATGCTCGACAAAACGGTGTTTGGCGAAGGCATCACGGACGTGGGCGATGAAATCCTGGGACTGACGTGGATTTCGCAAACGGGTTATGTGTTCGACCAGAAAACGTTCAAGCTCAAGCGCAAATTCAGCTACCAGGGCGAAGGCTGGGGCCTGGCCAGCGATGGAAAGTTCGTCTACATGAGCGACGGCACGGCCGCCATCCGCGTGCTCAATCCGAAAACCCTGGCCGAGGTGCGCCGCTTCGAAGTGAAGGCCGAGGGCCGTCCCATCGAACGCCTGAATGAACTGGAAATGGTCGATGGGGAACTGTTTGCCAATGTGTGGGGCGCGGACGTGATCGCCCGCATCGACCCGGCCAGCGGCAAGGTCGTCGGCTGGATCGACCTGACGGGCTTGCTGCCGCCCGAGCAGCGGGGCACGGCCAATCCCGACGCCGTGCTCAACGGCATCGCCTGGGATGCGCGCGGCAAGCGTTTGTTTGTCACGGGGAAACTGTGGCCCAAGCTGTTCGAGATCGAGCTGATCGAAATCCAGCGCC
The DNA here is from genome assembly GCF_030397735.1 of Janthinobacterium sp. SUN120. NCBI lineage: Bacteria > Pseudomonadati > Pseudomonadota > Betaproteobacteria > Burkholderiales > Oxalobacteraceae > Janthinobacterium > Janthinobacterium sp. SUN120. Next base: position 914,132 of record NZ_JAPUBW010000001.1, read on the forward strand.
GTTGATGTTTCCTATCGGACAGTGTTGCTAGCGAAGAATCGTCTATGATGCTGTTCCTTCGCCCCGTGCGACTCTTGCAGGATGCCATGCTGTCCCTTCCTTTATGCCGCCTGGCGGCCGCCGCCAGCTTGCTGGCCGCCGTCTTGCCCGCCGCGCAGGCGCAAACGCCATACGTGCCGGTGATGCAGCAATACGGCGACTTTGTCGTCACGCGCGACCGCCACGATCCGCTCGTCAACTTGTCTTTCCGCAAGCACGGCTATTGGCCCGGCGGCGCGCGCGAAGTGGTGGAAGTGCGGCCCCTGAAGGCCAGGCGCGAAGGCCAGCCCATGCTGCTGGCCTTTACCAAGGGCTATACGGGCCAGGGCACCATCCTGATCGGCGTGCAGAACGGCGAACCGCTGATGCGCCCCGTCAGTCCTTTGCGGCGCGACGACATGGTGCGCACGGAGCGCGACCCCGAATGGGGCGTGCCGCAGCCGGGCCGCAGCGAAATACTGCTGTTTGCCCGCGACGGCCGCGCGCTCGACACGGACACGGGCGAGTTGCTGTGGTTTGACATGCCGGGCATCGTCACCGGCGATTACGCGCCCGCCATGCTGGTCTCCGTCTCGCCCGACGGGCGGCGCGGCGCCTATCTGGCCCGCAGGGCGACCAGCGTGGAGGTCGTCGTCGCCACGCGCGACGACGGTGTGGCCGGCGTCCTGGCCTTGCCGCCCGACACCTATCAACGGTGGCTGAAGCCCTTGTCGCAGGCCGCTGCCGAACAGGCGGGCGCCGCCATCAAGGCGCGCCAGGGCCGCACGGATTCGAACCGCATCCAGCGCGAGCTGGAACTGGCCTGGTTCGGCCAGCAATTTCAATGGAAACAGGGCAAGAACGGCTTGCAGGTGACGGGGTTGGGCCTCATTTCCGCGCCGCCCGAGGGGGAACAGCCATGAGCATACCTGGACTGATCGTCGGCTGCTTCGCCGCCTCCGCGCTGGCCGGCTGCGTGCACGGGGAAATATTCGCCCAGGATTATCTGGCGCAAGACATTGACAAGCAACAAGCCTTGCTGGAACTGGACGTGGTCTTCGGGCAAGCACCCGATGACAAGCTGACGTCGCGCGTAACGGCCCGCAATACCGTGGAATACACGGGCGCGCCGCATATCGTCGTGCCGTTTTACCAGAAGGGCCTCGGCTTCGACCAGGGGTTTGCCGGCACCTACATGTTTGCCGTGCCCTATCCGATCGCCAAGGTCGAAATGGCCACGGCCAGCAGCCGCGTCTTCGGCCAGAAACTCGACGGCCAGCAACAGGGCAGCCCGCGCTACCGCTTCCGCGTGCCGGGCAAGGCGCAATGGAACAGCAATGAAACCTTCATGCTGGGCTTTGAGCGCAAGGGCCGCCGCGAAGAAATCACTTTCCGTTTCAGCAACGAGCAAAGCTGCCCGTCCGCCTTCCTGGCCACCACGCCAAAATACGGTTTCCACATCAAGGTGGTCGCCACGTTCAAGGATGACAAAGGCTGCCTGAAAGTATGCGACAGCCGCGACCAGTGGCCCGGCTTTTGCGCCTTCCAGCCGCCGCCCGGCGCCTGACTATCACCATGCAAGCCACGCGCCGGCGTTTGCCGGCGTGCCGCTTATACACGCGCGCGTTTTGCCGATTCTATTCAATTGTCATCGAATGACCGCCTGAAACGCCTATTTTCACGGCATAAGGGTGGCGATATTGACGCAGCTCAATGTCTGGATCGGCGCATAAATCTTGCCGCAAAAGTATCTTTCTCAGGCGTATGATTTCTGTGCCGTGATCGGCGCACGCAGATGGCGCGGCGCGGCCCGATATCCGAAACGCATCCTTCCTGTGGAGATACAGAATGAAAATGCCAGTTTTAGGAAGCACCCAGCCCGCCATCACCAGGCGTCCGCTCGACATGCTGGACACCGACAAGGCCGCCGTGCGCGCCATCGCCCAGGCGGCCGTCAGCGTCGAACTGTTCACCATTCCCCTGTACATGGCCACCATGTATTCGATCCAGGGTACGCACCAGATCAACTCGAAAGGCATCACGTATTACGAAGGCCGCCAGTGGCCGGGCATGGGCACCACGGCCCGGCCCGAACTGGCGGAGCAAAAGGCCTTCAATATCATCTTCAGCGTTTTCATCCAGGAAATGCTGCACCTGCAGATGGCGGCCAACCTGGCCACGGCCATCGGCACGGCGCCATGCTTCACGGGTTCGGAGCTGCAATCGCAGGACCACGGCTGGACCTGCTATGGCAAGAGCTGCACGGTGATCCCGCACATCGTCGACTTGCAGGACACGTCCGGCTACCGCCATGTGCGCGTCAACCTGGAAGAGCTGAACGCCAACCAGTGCGACCTGTTCCTCGCCATCGAGCAGCCGGAGGAGCAGGCCCGCGCCCAGCTGGCCGAGTTCGACAAGCACAACCACACCAAATATTTCCCCGAGGTACCGTTCGTGGGCTGGACGCCGGGCAAGCACGTGCATGATCTGCCCCTGTTCGGCACCATCGGCTACATGTACGAATGCTATGCGCGCTATATCGGCATCGAATATGCGGATGGCCAGACCCTGTGGCAAAAGCTGTTCGTCAACGGCTCGGTGCAGCAAGACATGTTCAACAGCCAGGTGCAGGGCCATGCGCGGGCGGAATTTCCCAAGTTCGACACCTGCTTCGGCCCGCAAGACCAGGATGGCGGCCAGACGGGCTCGTTCAACAAGGCCATCGACATGATGGCGGCCATTACGGACCAGGGCGAGGGCAGCGCAACGGCCATCCAGCGCTACCGCCGCGACGCGGCGCAGCGCCTGATGGCCGTGCAGCCCGATTACCGCGAAGACCTGGCCGCCCTGAAGTGCGATTATCCGTCCTACGCGAACAATGGCAAGGATGCCGAATCGCGCGACGCGCAAGCGCGTCACGACAGCGCCCCGTTCGACCACTACGAGCGTTTCGGCCAGGTGAAGGCCATGCTGCCCGTAAAAACCTGGGCCGGCTGGCACCAGGACGGGGGGCGCTGGAGCGAGGCCATGCTGACCAACGAGCGCTACAACCCGGCCACCGCGCCCAGGAATATCCCGGCGCCGGCAGCCGTGGCGGGCGCCCTGAACCGCCTGAAGGATAGCAGCGGCACCTTGGGGATGCTGAGCACGGTCGCCACGGGCGCCATCTATGGCATCACTTCCGTGCTGGACAAGTACTGGCTGAACCAGGACCTGGACTTCCCGTATCCGTCGATGGTGGGCGCGGGCGACCGCATGGCCATCTGCTGGGCCGTGCTGGGCCAGGCGCCGAACCTGGCGACGGGCGTGCCGCTGGCCGAGAAAAGCGTGCTGTACCACGCCTGCCAGGGCATGCACCTGGAGGGCGAAGCGTCGTCCACCTGCGCCGCGCTGGCCGTCTACCACACCTGCCGCGGCTCCAACGGCTGCCACGCCCAGGGCGGCTGCGGCTTTGCCCAGGCCGACACGGGCGGCTCGTCCTGCGGCCACTCGGTCAAGCTGGCCGCGTCGCCGGGCACGCCGTGCTACGTGCCGCCGCCTCCGCCGCAGCCCGACAAGGTCTACAGCGCGCCCAGCGACAACAAATGCGGGGGATTCGGCGGCTGCGCCGTGCCGATTTCGGCCTCGCAGCTGTATCCGAACACCTCGGGCAAGGAACCGCCCGAGCCCGCCACCATGACCCTGTACGATTTCGGCCCCGCGCCCGACCACCGCAGCATTCCGCTGGGCCAGACCATGAGCTTTGCGCTGGGCGACAATGTCTACGACAAGGCCTGGGAAGCCTACGGCAAGGTGATGGCGGCGCGCGGCACGCCGGTGGGGGCGCCGCCGCCGCCCACCGACCTGCGCCTGGCCTTGCCGCCGTCGACCTGATGCGGGCCACGCACGGGGTGCCGCCACGCCTGGGCTTGCCGAACCTGGGCCTGGGCGTGGGGCTGCGCCCGCCGCACTATGAACACATCCTGTGCCACGGGCCGCAGGTGGACTGGTTCGAGATCATCAGCGAGAACTTCATCGACAACCACGGCTATGCGCGCCATGTGCTCGAGCAGGTGGCGGCGCAGGTGCCCATCGTCATGCATGGCGTGTCGCTGTCGATCGGCAGCAGCGATCCGCTCAATCTCGGCTACCTGCGCAAGCTGCGCCAGCTGGCCGGCGAGATCCGGCCCGCGTGGATTTCCGACCACCTGTGCTGGACGGGCGCCGCCTCGCTCAACAGCCACGATTTGCTGCCGCTGCCGCTGGACGAAGCCAGCCTGCGCCACGTGGCGGGACGCGTGCGGCAAGTGCAGGAGTTCCTGGGCCGTCCCCTGGTCCTGGAAAACCCCAGCACCTACGTGGAGTTTGCCCAGTCCAGCATGCCGGAATGGGAATTCCTGGGCCGCCTGGCCGAGGACACGGGCTGCGGGCTCTTGCTTGACGTCAACAATGTCCACGTCAGCGCGCATAACCACGGCTATGACGCGGCCGCCTACATCCGCCAGTTGCCGCACGCGCACATCGTGCAGATCCACCTGGCCGGGCCGACCGTCTGCGGCGCCGTGCTGATCGACACCCACGACGCCCCCGTGCCGGCCGCCGTCTGGCGCCTGTACGCGCTGGCGCAGCGGCTGACGGGCGGCGTATCGGCCCTGCTGGAATGGGATGCCGGCATTCCTCCGTACCCGCAACTGCTGGCCGAGCTCGATAAGGCGCGCGCGGCGGAACGGGGAGAATTTGCGGATGCGGCGCCCACCATGGCTGCCGCCGCCGTGTCGGCGCCGCTGGGCTTTCACCTGGAGGCGGCCCATGCCCCGTAGCACCGCCGCAGGCGAATCTGGCGGCGCCCGCGCACCACTGGCGCAATTGCAGGCGTGGTTCCTGACGGCGATGACGGCGCCGGGCGGCGCGGCGCGCGGCGTCCAGTTGGCCAGCGAGCGCCATGGCTTGACGCAGGAGCAGGTATTGAAACGGGCCAGGGGCGGGCCGGCGCCGCTGCATATCCATGCGGATGGCTATGTGCTGCGCCTGCTCGAATGCCTGCAAGCCGACTATCCCGTCTTGCGCAAGGTCATGGGCGACGAGCTGTTCGCTTTCTTTGCCCGCGCCTATGTCTGGCGCCACCCGTCCGCTTCCGCGACCTTGTATGACCTGGGCGGCGGCTTTGCCGATTTTCTCGCCGCCAGCCAGCGTGCCGCCGGCGCGCAAGGGGCAGCCTTGCGCTTTCCCGTGGAACTGGCGCAGCTGGAGCGGGCGCGCAGCGAGGCGGGCAGAGCGCCGGGCCTGGAAAAGCTGGCGCCGCCCATGCTGCCTTCCGGATTGGACTTGCTGTTAGGAAATACACCGTCCTGGCGCCTGGCGCCGTGCACGCGGCTGCTGGCCCTGTCGTTTCCCCTGTGCGACTACTGGCAACGGGCGCAGGCCGCACCCGGCGACGCCGTGCCGGCCCAGCCGGAGGCAAGTCCCGCCTTTGTCGCCATTACGCGCATGCATTACCGGCTTGCCATGCAAGAGTTGCAGTCCTGGCAATTTTACTGGCTGCAAGCGCTGGCCGGCGGCGCGCCGCTGGCGCAGTGCGCGCGGCAGGCGGCGCAGTCCAGCGGCAGGGCGCCGGACGAGGTGCTGGCCGACGCCATGCTGTGGCTGCCCATGGCGGCCGCTGCCGGTCTGGTCGCCTGCGATGCCTGAACAACAAGCGGCGGACGCAAAAAAGGCCGATGAAAATCGGCCTCGATGACAGCTGAATGCGTTGCTTAGCGGTAAAACGCTTCGACTTTGCCCTTCAGCTTGATCTGCAGCGGACGGCCGCGGCGGTCCAGCGACTTGGTGGAAGCGACCTTGATCCAGCGTTCGCTGATGCAATATTCTTCTACGTCAAGACGTTCCTTGTCGTTGAAGCGGATGCCGACGTCGTTCTCGAACACGGCTGCAACGTGGTAAGGGCTGCTGGGGTCGATCGACAGGCGATCGGGCAATGGGGGTAAGGTGGTGGTATCGTTCATGGGCGTAATTATCGCCCAGAATGCCGATCCAGACAACGGGGTGCGCATGCTTATCTGGCCGGCCGCGGCGCGGCGCTCCCGCATTTCCCTTCCCAGCGATGCCTACGCCCTACAGATGCCGTGTTTCCTGCGGCGGCACATTCCACTCGTCATGCACGCCATCGACAAAGGTGACGGGCACCCGGGCCAGTTCGGCCGCCGAGGCATCGTCGAGGCAGTTGACGCCGATGCCGACAAACGCACCGCTGCGGGCGGAATCGCCACGGCCGAACAGGCGCACGCCGCAGTGGCGGCAAAAGTAGTGGCGTTCGCGGCCGGTGCCGAAGCGGTATTCGCTCAAGTCCGCCTCGCCGGCCAGCAGGCGGAAGGCCGTGGGCGGCACTTGGCTGGCCCAGCAGCGGATTTTCAGGCAATAGGAACAGTTGCAGCGCAGGCTGGGCGCCGCCAGGTCGATCTCGGCCGCGAAGCGCACGGCGCCGCAGTGGCAACTGCCATGACAGATTTTTTTCATCGTGTCTTACTTTACAGTGTTGCTGTGCTGTCATGCAACTGCTGGAATTGCGACAGCTGCTGCTGCATCAGCCGCGCATACTGGCCGCCCGCGCGCAGCAGCTCGGCGTGCGTGCCTTGCTGGCAAATCCGGCCCTTGTCCATGACGATGATGCGGTCCGCTTTGACGATGGTGGAAAAGCGGTGGGCGATGATGATGGTGGTGCGCCCTTGCATCAGGGTATCGAGGGCGAGCTGCACCTGCTGTTCGCTGGCGGCGTCGAGCGCGCTGGTGGCTTCGTCGAGGATGAGGATTTTCGGCGCGCGCAGGATGGCGCGGGCGATCGCGATGCGCTGCTTCTGTCCGCCGGATAATTGCACGCCCCGTTCGCCCACCAGGGTTTCGTAGCCGTCCGGAAAGGCCGCAATGAAATCGTGGGCGTGCGCCAGGCGCGCCGCAGCCAGCATCTCGTCGCGCGTCACCTGGCGATCCGGCACGGCAAAGCCGATATTGTCGGCGATGCTGCCGGAAAACAGGGCCGGTTCCTGCTCCACCACGGCCATCTGGCGGCGCAGCTGCGTCACGCCCAGCACGTGCGCATCGATGCCGTCGAATTGCAGGCTGCCCCCGTCAAGCCGGTAATGGCCGAGCACCAGGCTGGCGATGGTGGACTTGCCCGCGCCCGAGGCGCCCACCAGGGCGATCTTTTCGCCAGCGCGGATGGACAGGCTGACGCCGTCGAGGGCCATGACTTGCGCGCGCTCGGGATACGAAAAACGCACGTCGCGCAGCGCGATATGGCCGGCCAGCGGCGGCTGCGGCGGCGCCTCGGGCACGGCGCGGTGGCTGCGCAGGATGTCGAAGATGCGGTCGGTCGACCCCATGGTGCGCATCCACGTGTTCCAGAATTCGCTGATGGAGCCGGCCGTGTCCGTCACCATGCTGGCATAGATGACAAAGGCCGTCAGCTCGCCCACGCTCAAGCGGCCCTGGCCGATCAGGTGGGCGCCGAAGCACAGGGTGGTCAGCAGGGCCACGAAGGCCAGCAAGCCTTGCGCGCCCTGGAACACGGCCAGCAGCCGCGTGCCGGCCAGGGACACGTCCAGCAATTGCCGCATGGCTTGCGCGTAGCGGGCCATGGCGCCGCCTTGCTGGTTGAAGGCCTGCACCAGGCGCGCATGGGCAAAGTATTCCTGCGCCACCTTGCCGCTGGCGGCCAGGCTGGCGGAAATGGCCCGCGCGCGCAGCCGGTAGTTGCTGCCAGATAACTTGCCCAGATACAGGCTGACGGGAATGAACAGGGCCAGCGGCAGGCTCAGCATCGGTGACAGATGCAGCAGCATGGCGATGCCGCCCACGAAGACGCACAGCGAGCGCAGGGCATTGGCCGCACCGATGGTCAGGCTTTCATGCAGGGCCGACACGTCGGACGTGAGCCGGCTGTTCAGTTCGCCGCCATGGTGCTTGTCGAAGAAGGCGATGGGCTGGTTGATCACCACGTCGAACAGGCGCCGGCGCACGCCCATGACGATCATGTGGCCGCCCGACTGCAGCAGATAGAAGCGCGCGGTCGTGATCAGCGCATACAGCAGGCTGAAGGCCAGCATGGCGGCGACCATGCCCGGCGTGACGCCGCGCCGGGTCAGTTCCGTCACGTTGTCGATGAAATACGCGATGGCTTGCGGAAAGGCCAGCTGCGCGCCCACGGTGAGGGCCATGCACAGCAAGCCGGCGGCGATGCGCCAGCGCACGGGATACAGCAGGCGCAGCCGTTCGAGATGGGGGCCGACATTCAGATGGCTCATGCGGCGCGCTCCTGCGACGGTTCGGCGTGCAATTGCCCGACGAGGGCCAGCCAGTCTTCGTCGCCGATCAGGCCGGCCGCTTCCACTTGCCCCTGGTAATTGACAAAGACATAAGATGGCGAGCTCATCAGGGGATTCACGCGCCGGTAGTCGCGCAGGGCAAGCCGCGCCGTGGCCGAGCGCAGGCTGTCGCCGGGCAAGAAGGCGCGCAGCCGGCGGGCCGGCTCTTCGCTGAGCAGCCACAGGGCCAGGCCCGCGTCCTGCGCCAGCGGCAGCAGCCGCTCGATGCCGGCCAGCTTTTCCCCGCATTTCGGGCAGCGGCTGGCCAGGAACAGCAGCACGGCCGCCTGGCCGGCCGCGCCCGGCTGGAAACGCGCGCCGCCAGCCAGCGGACGGGCTTGCACGGCGGGCAGGGGCTGGCCCGGCTCCAGGGCCATGGGCGCGAGGCGTTCGCGGCGGCCGGCGCGCAGCACGGCCAGGCTTAGCCAGATATTGCCCGCAACGGCAAACGCCAGGGCCGCCAGCACCCATTGCAAGGTGGTGGCATCCATCAGTCGGCCTTTGCCAGGGTGGCGATGTCGTGCAGGGAAATCGTGGCCACGCAGACGATGGCAGCCAGTCCGGCTGCCAATGCCGTGGTGGCGACGGGCAAGGTCGTTTCTTGCGCGAGCGCAAAGTAGGCGCCGTTGATGCCCACCGCCAGCACGTTGCGCAGCAAGTCGTACCGCGACACGGGCCGCGCCGCTTCGCCGAAGCAGCTGCAGCGCACCACGCTGTGCGTGAAATAGCGCCAGGCCAGGACGGCCGTGAGGGTAGTCAACAGCAAGAGCGACAGCAGCATCGGTATGTGGGTACCGCCCGCCAGCAGCCAGCCGGCGAGCGACAATTCCGCCATCACGAGGGCCGGCGCGGCCAGGCTGGCGGCGGCCGGCGGCACGCCGAACGAGGTGGCCAGGTTGCCGCGAAAGTCGCCGTAGCTGCGCAGCTTGCCCACGCTGGCCGCCAGCAGCAGCAAGGCGATGCAGCAGCGCGCGGTATCGGCCAGCAACGTGGCCAGCACGGACGTCAGCATTGCGTGCTCCACACGGGCGCAAAGCCGCCCGGACGCTGGCGCCGCAGCTGCACGCCGTCGCGCGTGGCCAGCAGGGCATCGTTCCACGGCTCGTCCGGCGCGCTGCGCAGGGCGCCGCCTATGCTGGCCTGCAATTGCGTCGAAATGGCCCAGCCCAGCCGTTCCGCGTGCGCATCGCGTTCCATGCGCAAGCCCAGCTGCGCCAGCTCTTCGCGCGTCAACGCATAGTTATGCGAGTGATAACCCGTCACCAGTTGCGCGACGATGGCGCGCCGCGCCTCGGGTGTGGCATCGGGCAATTGCCAGGCGATCAATTCCTCGCCGATCTGCGTCAGTTCCAGCGTGGTGCGGTAAAAGGCCGTCAGGGAAGGGGGGAAGATGCTGCCGCACAGCAGGGACAGCGATTGCTGGCGCGCTTCGGCCGCGTCCACGCCGAACCATTGCTGCGCCATGTCGCCGAAGACCTTGATGTCCAGGCTGGAAAAGGCGCCCCCATCCGCGCCTTCGAGCTGCGGGTCGATGGGCGAGAACAGGGCCAGGTCGCCCGCGATGATGTCATCCGCGCCCAGGACCAGCAGGGTGGCGGCCGACTGGCAGTGGAAGGGCACGATAAAACTCAGGTGGCGCGCATGCTGGCGCAGCAGGAGGGCGATGCGGCGCGCCGCGTTGACGATGCCGCCGCGTCCGTGCAGCACGACGTCGAGGCGGGCCACGGGGCCGATACCCTGGCACAGCTCGTACAAGGCGGGCAGCAGTTCCATGTCCAGGTGCGAGGCGGCCAGGACGATGGCGCGGCTGTCGCGCACTTGTTCCAGCTCGCGCAGCTGGACGGGGATCCGGTTCAGGTCTGGCTGCGGCATACGGCTCCTTCGATCAGGGTATCGGCCACGCTTTCCAGCAGGGGCAGGGCGGGCACCAGTTGTTGTACGTACAAGAATTGACCCACAGGATTGTTTTCCAGGAAAACATACTCGCCCTCGGGCGTGACGATCAGGTCCAGCGCGCCGTATTCGAGGCCATAGCTGTGCACGAAAGCGAGACAGCGCTGCTGTATTTCCGCCGGCAAGGTGCAGGCCTCATAGCGGATGGGGGCCGACATGTCGCGCGAATCGATGGCCGTGCGGGCATCGTCCTGGGAATACAGGCGCGCGGCAAACAATTGCTTGCCGATCACGGTGATCCGCAGTTCGTATTGCTTGGCGATATATTCCTGGAACTGGCAGCTCAGTTCGCCGACGGCGTCCAGGCTGTCGAGCATGGCGTCGTCGACGATGGTGGTGCCGATGCCGGCGCTGACCCTGTCAACCTCTTCGACCGTCTCGGCGGCCAGGCTGGGCGTGGACATGGACTTGAAAATGATGGGTCCCTTGACGGCCGCGCGGAAGGCGTGCACGTCGTCGGGCACGTTGGTGATCACGGTGGCGGGCACGCGAAAGCCCATGCGCGCGGCGCGCGCAAGCTGTTCGCCTTTCCATTGGGCGCCGCGCAAGGCCAGCGGATGGCTGAGCCAGTAGCAATCGAGACCGTACAGCACGCTGAAGACGGCTTGCTCCGTTTCCAGCTGGGCATAAGCGCGTTCCTGCGGCGTCAGGTCGGCGCTGGCATAGGCATAGTCGGCTGCCTTGCGCAGCCAGACGGCGCCCACGTCCTGCAAGTCGAGCCAGTCGCCGTCGGGCAGGCGGCGCAGGCGCGCGCTGGCGCGGCCGTCCTGCACGCGCTGGCACAGCTGGTAATCGCGGGGAAAGGCGTCGAGGTCGATACGGAAAGGGGCATGGCCGCGGGCGGCGAGGAGCGATCCGACCAGGTCGGCGTGCAGATCGCCGCTATGGCTGATGATCAAGACCTTTTTGTGCATGGAGGGGCCTGCGTAAGGGAAGGTGAAAAAGCCTTGCCGTGGCAAGGCTTTCAGCTGGAACGTATCAGCAGAACTCGCCGCCATCGCTGGAACCGATGCGCGAATAGCGGTATTGCTCTTCGCTGTCGACCGCCGTGCAGCCGGCCACGGCGACGCCGTCGCGCACCTTCCAGGGCGCGGGAAGGGCCGGCTTTTCCTGTTCCTTCTTTTCCGCCAGTTTGAATGCGAACAGTTTGGTTTCTTTATGCATGGGAATATCCTCTATGAATGGTTATGTTCCGGTTTTTTCCGGTAAATACATATTTTAAAAAATGGAATCGCCAATTGAAAGGCGATCATATGGCTTTATGCATTGCGCGCAGAAGAGCCACGCCGGAATTGGCACCGGCGCCAGTTTGAATATGGAAGATTGAATGAAACCCCCACGCCTGGCGGGGGTTATGGCGTGCCGGGGATCAGCAATACTGGCCGCGGTCGTTCGGCTGGAAGCGCGAAGAGTCGCGGTATTGCTCAGCTTGCACCGCGGTGCAGCCGGCCACGGCGACGCCGTCGCGCACTTTCCAGGCGGTGGCGGGCACCGCCGGTTTTTGTTCCTGTTTCTCTGCCAGTTTGAATGCGAACAATTTGGTTTGATTTTGCATTGTACTATCCTCTTGTGATGGTTAAGTACTGCTTGCGTTGTATGCCATGGTATATGGCCATTCGATCTTAGCGCTGGAATAAATAAGCGTCAACTTGAATTGAATCGTATTCGCGATTATCTTTCTGAAATACTCACCAAGTATCACGCAGGCTATTTGTATTATTGCAGTGCGATAAATAATATCTGCCCATTTTAAATGGGCGGCAATATGCCTGATTATCGATGGAAAACGGATCGACCATGTGCGCGGGCACGCACTATAATGGCGCCTGTTGAATGGATAAGGCAGGAATCGCTCTATGGACATGGCCATCACAGACAGCTTGCGGCAGCTGGCATATGCGCAGGCCGCCGCGTTCGTGCAGACGCTCGACAGGCGGGATCCTGTTGCGCTGCAACGCGACTGGGGCCTGTCGCCCGGCGTGGCCGACGAGATCATCGAGATGCTCGACAGTTATTTTGCGGCAAACCAGGCGCTGTCCCTGGCGCCGCTGGCGCAAGCCTTCGTGCCGGGCAAGGGTGGCCGCGTGGCCGTCGATGTGTATGCCACCGATGCCGGGCCGCTGGGCCTGGAGTGCCTGTTGCTGGCCGATGGCCAGCCGGGCGAGGCAACCTTGCACCTGGAAATGTCCGGCCACGACGGCGCGTTGCGCCTCCATTACCACTACATCGGATCCTGACAACACCATGACCGCACCGATCAGCGAAACACAGCAGCGCACCTGCGACAAATTCGGCTTGCCCGCGCAAGCGCCCGAGCCCATGGTGGCTCTCGCCATCGGCAGCCTGGACCAGTCGCCCATCTACGGCACCCGCATCGTGCTGCCGGAAAACGGCACCATCAGCTGGTTTATCCACTGCGGCGAGCACGACGATGCCAGCGGCTTTTACCAACCCCTGCATGCGGACCACCTGCGCGAGATGCTGCCGCAGGTGGTCGATTACCTGGCCTTGCCCAGCGGCGCCAAGTTCATCCTCGACCGGGAAGGGTATGAGGATGTGTGGCTGGAAGAGTAACTTTCCGACCGGCAAGATTGTCGTTGACGTTGATAAATAGGTATGGGATGCTGCTGTTCCGTTTTCAACTGTCGAAAGCCTTATCTTGAACCCACGCCTCCCGTCTTTCCTGCTCGTCATGGCGCTCGCTGCCGTGGCTGCTCCTGTCACCGCGGCTGCCGCTGCCACCAGCCAGCCGCAAGCCTTGCGCGCGGAACAGGATATCGCCGCCTTTGTGCGCAGCGAAATGCAGGAGCGTCAGATTCCTGGCTTGCAACTGGCAGTGATTCAGCATGGCAAGGTCGTGTTGTCGCGCAATTTCGGCGTGGCCAGCCTGCAATACCAGGTGCCGGTGACGGATGCCAGCCTGTTTTCCATCAATTCGGCAACGAAAGCGTTTGCGGGCGTGGCCGTGATGCAACTGGTGCAAGAGGGCAAGATCGACCTGGCGGCACCCATCGGCCAGTACCTGACGGGCTTGCCGCCAGCCTGGCAAGCCGTGACGGTGACCCAATTGCTCAACCATACTTCAGGCTTGCCCGACGTGCTGGACCAGCGCAGCGGCAAACTGGTGGGGCCGCAGCCGGACGATGCCGCTGCGGCGTGGACTGCCGTGCAGGCGCTGCCGGTGGAAGCCCAGCCAGGCGAGCGCTATCGCTATAACCAGACCAATTACGTGTTGCTGGCGCAATTGATCGAGTTGCAAGGCGGCCAGCCCTTTACCGCTTTCATCCAGCGCCGGCAATTCGACGTGGCCGGCATGCCGCACAGCGGCTTTGGCGATGCGAAGGACGTGGTCGCCAACAAGGCCAGTTCCTACGTGCTGGACCGGGGAGGCAAGGGCTACCGCAACGTGATCGAGGATTTCCCCGTGTTCATGCGGGCCGGGGCCGGCATCAACAGCAATGCGGGCGAACTGGCCAACTGGCTTGTCGCGCTGCAGTCGGGGCGCTTGCTGGCGCCCGCCAGCGTGAAACGGCTGTGGCAGCCGACCAGCCTGAAGGATGGCAAGCCGGGGGCGTGGGCGCTGGGCTGGCCCGCCATCGGCCGCGATGCGCACCGCGCCGTGGCCGGCATCGGCGGCGCCCGCTCGGCTTTCTATGTGTATCCGGACGATGGCCTGGCCGTCGTTATCCTGAGCAACCTGGCCGGCGGCCAGCCGGAACAGCTGATCGATACCGTCGCCGGTTTTTACCTTCCCGCCCTGCGCCAGCAGCGCGGTGGCGCGTATGCGGCGCACCTGTTGCGCCAGCAGGCGGCCAGCGCCGGTTTCGACGGGCTGGACAAGAAACTGGCGGCTATCCGGCGCCAGCACGGCTTGTCCGCCCCCAGCGAAGACGACTTGAATGCCTGGGGCTACCGCCTGCTGGGTCGGCAGCAGCCGAAACAGGCGGCCGCCGTCTTCGAGCTGGGCGTGCAACTGTACCCGCAAGGGGCGAATGGCCACGACAGCCTGGCCGAAGCGTACGAGGCGGACGGCGCGAAGGCGCAAGCCATCACGCATTACCGCCGTTCGCTGGAACTGGACCCGGGCAATACGCACGCCACCGAGCGCCTGCGCGTGCTGGGCGCCAACTAAGGTGCCGTCTTGCCGTGCTCGGCGCCGTGCATGGCCAGGTAGGCGGCCAGGTTGTCATCGGCGATGTCCAGGGCGCGCAAGACTTCCCGCGTGAAGGTGACGGGCGCCGTGCCGGGCGCCGTGATGATGCGCTGGTCGGCCACGGCCCACGGCACGTCCTGGTACAGGGCCGCGCCCGCATAGCCGGTACCGGCCAGGTTGTCGGCGGAATTGGAAGTGTGGCGCACGGTGTCGAGCACGCCGGCTTGCGCCAGCACGCGCGTGCCGTCGCAAATGCCTGCCAGCACGACATTCTTGTCGCGGGCGGCGCGCAGCAGCGGGCCCAGGTCGGGCGCCTTGCCGCTTTGCCAGTGGCTGCCGCCACACACCATCAGCAAATCGAGTTCCTCGAGATGGATTTCTTCCAGCGCCAGTTGCGGCGTGACGAGCATGCCGCCGGACGAAGTGACGGGCAAGCCGCCCGGCGTGGCGAACTGCGTGTAGAAGCCGTAGTACAGGCGCGCCGTGGAATTGATCAGGGCGGTTTCCCAATCGGCAAAGTTCTCGGTCAGAATGGTAATGGCACGTGTCATGAAAAGTCCTGTCGCAGGTGGTGATATCAATATGAATACAGGCTGGCTGGCCTGCTGGTGCCGAAAGCATAATAAAAAGCACTGACAATTTCTGTCAGGAGCCCACGCAAAATGATGGCACGAGTTGCAACAGCCTGCGCTACAATCGCAGGCCCGTTACCGCGGGCACGACCCTGTTCCATGTACGCTTGTTGATTACCTCCTACTTGTCGCCTCCATGCTGATTCTGTTTTGCCGTGTCCTGTTCAGCATTGCTGGCCTGCTGCTGTTCTTCCTCTTCGATCAGTTAAGCGCGAACGAATGCCTGAAATTGAGCGTCTTGCTGGCGGCCTGCCTGCTGGGCGTGGGCGGCGTGCTGTATGCGTGGCGCGGCAATGCCAGCGCCAGCGCGATTACCGTGCTGGTGCGCGTGGTCGTGCCCGTGTTTTACCTCGATGCCGCCATCAAGGGCTTCTTGCGTGGCTATTTTGGCATGCGGCCGAATCCCAATGCGGTTTTACAGGCGATGTTTGCGACAGATCAAGCCGAAACGGGAGAGTTTTTCCTGCACAACAGCGTCGCCCTGGCGCAAGCGGCCGGCTGGTTCGTGCTCGTGACGGCGGCCGTGCTGCTGGCCGACCGCCAGCTGCAGCGCCGGCAGGCCGGGCGCGACAGTGCGCCGCCGGGCTTGCCGCAAAAGGGCTTTGCCGTCTTCATGGCCGCATTGCTCGTGTCCTTGCACGTCAATACCACCATGCGGCGCGAAAATCCTGCCCTGTTCTGGCCGCTGCGCTACCAGCAATACAGCGCGCAACTGGCGGCGATGAAGTCCATGCAGCACGCGCTGACGGCGGCCATGGCCGCGCCGCGCGACTGGAACGTGCGCTATGCGGGCGAGGATGCCCGCACCGTCATCCTGGTGATCGGCGAGAGCACCAACCGCGCCTCGATGTCGCTGTACGGCTATCCGCGCGCCACCACGCCCCAGCTCGACGCTCTGCGGTCGAAACTGCTGGTATTTAACGATGTGATCTCGCCGGCCGCCAGCACGGTGGAATCGATGATGACGATGCTCACGCCGGCCGATATCGGCAACCCCGATGCGTGGATGGCCAAGCCGAACTTGCTGATGCTGGCCGAGGCGGCCGGCTACAAGACGTTCTGGGTGTCGAACCAGACGCGCAACGATGGCTGGATCGGGCTGCTGGCGGGCGAGGCCGATGAAAGCGACTTCATCAACTACGGCACCGGTCGTGGCGAAAACAATTTTGATGGCAACCTGTTCCAGCCATTCGCCCATGCGCTGCGCGACGAGGCGCCGAAAAAGCTCATCGTCGTGCATTTGCTGGGCGCGCATCCAAGCTATGACATGCGCTACCCCAGCCGCTTTGCGCATTTCGACCGGGCGCACGACGCCGTCAGCGCGCAGATGGAACACCAGGGCAGGTCAAGCTGGATACGCAGCCAGCGCGACGAGTACGACAACGCCATCCGCTATGGCGATTATGTGCTCGGTACGCTGATCGGCATGACGGAAAAAGCCAAGACCGACCGCGCCGCGTCGCTGCTGTTCGTTTCCGACCACGGGCAGGAAGTGGGCTACAGCCGCAATCACGCAGGCCATTCCGCCTCGGACAAGAGCGGCTATGAAATTCCCATGTTGATCTGGAATAACCAGCAGGCGCCGCAATCGGCGGCTGCGCGCGCCGCGCTGGAAAACCGGCCCTACCAGACGGACAAGCTCGATGCGACCGTGCTGGGCTTGCTGAAGATCGAGACGCGCTATTACGCGGCGCAGGACGATATCCTCAGCAGCGCCTTTTTGCCCGTACAGCGCTTCATGAATGGCTTGCGCTACCAGCGCGCGGCTGGCCCGCTGACGCGGCAATGAAAAAGGCCCGGCGCCGCCGCAGTGTGCGGCGGGACCGGGCCCTCGGGTCTTGCGGATACCTTGCGGATTACTTCTCGGCGAACGCGCGCTCGACAACGAAGTCGCCAGGCGTCGAGGTATTGCCTTCCTTGAAGCCACGCGCTTCCAGCATTTCTTTCAGGTCGCGCAGCATGTCCGAGCTGCCGCAGATCATGACGCGGTCTTCGGCAGGATTGAGTGCCGGCACGCCCAGATCTTCGGCCAGCTTGCCGTTTTCGATCAGTTCGGTAATGCGGCCCATGTTGCGGAAGTCTTCGCGCGTCACGGTCGGGTAGTAGCGCAGCTTGTCGCTGACCATTTCGCCCAGGAACTCATGCTTCGGCAGGTGCTCTTCCAGCAAATCGTGGTAAGCCAGTTCATCGACCTGGCGCACGCCGTGCACGAGGATCAATTCGTCGAAGCGTTCGTAGATGTCCGGATCGCGCACGATGCTGAGGAAAGGCGCCAGGCCGGTGCCCGTCGACAGCATGTACAGGCGCTTGCCTGGCAGCAGGTAGTCGGACACCAGGGTGCCCGTCGGCTTGCGGCCAACGATCACGGTGTCGCCCACTTGCAAGTGTTGCAGACGCGACGTCAATGGACCGCCCGGTACCTTGATGCTGAAAAATTCCAGGTGGTCTTCGTAATTGGCGCTGGCGATACTGTAGGCGCGCAGCAATGGCTTGCCGTCGACGCGCAGGCCGATCATGGTGAAGTGGCCATTCGAGAAACGCAGCGACGGGTCGCGCGTGGTGGTAAAGGAGAACAGGGTATCCGTCCAGTGGTGCACGCTTAAAACGCGCTCTTCATTCATCGAACTCATAGTATTTGTTGGCTGGTCAAAAAAATGGTTAGTTGCTGGCAACTGCTGGCAAAAGTGAAACCCTGTGTAGGCCCAGACGCTATTGTACCGGCCTCCACACGAAATTGTTACCGTCTATCGCCGCCAATGCTGCCGCACACGGTGCCAACATTATAGTGCGGCTGGCAAGTTTGGGCTGAAAACCACCGTGAAAGACGCAGGCGGCATGCGGACTCTTGACCTGGCTCACTTTTTGACGCCCAGGCAGGACAAACATCGTTCAATGCCTGGGGTACATACCGGACAGGGAGTTCCAGATAAGACGGTCCGTGCTTTCAATTTCACCATACATGCCAATTTTGCAAATTTATTGGCGCCAGGAAAGAAAGTTGCACTATAATATTAAAACGTTAACCAATCGCTTGATATTATGACACTGGCTGAAGAGAAGCAAATAGCCGAGATTGAAAACCTCAGGGCGGACCGATTTAAAACAATGAGCACTTTATTTGCCGGATTCAGCTCCGCTTTCGGGATGATTGTGGTATTTGTTTATTGTTTCTTCGTGATTGGTTTCTTTCCTTCAGGATTGAGCGTGGGGGATACATTACTTTTTATTTTTGTGACGCTAGCTTTTTCTTGTGTCGGAGCGCTATTGGTTGTCATGGGATTTTTTCTTTTTATCCCATGGTCTACACAAAAAGTTCTGTCAAGCGGGTCTTTGAAGGGAAAGTGGTTGTTGTTTGTGATGTTACTTCTTTCCGTGTTGATGTCTGAATTTTTCTTTCAAATTTTAAGATACACTGGAGATACAACTGATGCCGGGTGCAAACTAATTTTATTGATATTGTTTTTTGTTTCTCTTGTTGTTTTATATTGGCTAGTAGCTCACGAGTTGACGGAAGACAGTTCGATAGCCAGCTTTTGTATTGTTCCTTGGCTTATTTCCACAGTTGCATTGGCATACATCGCTATTCTTTTTGGCTCTGGCGATGAAAAAGTTATTTTTAAAAATTTTCATTTCCCAGGCATTATTATAATGTCAGGAATGCTCTTAAGCCTTGGAATTTCCAACTTCTCCATAGTCATACCGCCCGTACCTCCAGCTACAGCCAGCCCCGCCACTGCCAATCTTAGCGTTCATGCACGGGAAGCTTATTCTTTTATCGCGTTGGGGTTCCTGTTTGCCTATATCCCATTGATGGTGGTCCCACATGGTTTTAATTATGTAATGAGTGGATTAGGTTTTCGATCCGATGCCGTACTGGTCGTCAATAAAACGAACTTTTCGACAATGCAAGCTGTAGCTGATGCTAAAGGTATCTTGCTACATGGTTGCAAGTTTGATAGCGATAGCTACTCGATCAGCAATGTGCGGGTGCTGTGGCATGGAATTGGTCTTCGCAGCTATATTGAATTGAAGGGGGAGTATAAGAAAGAAGAGGCGAAGCAAGCTACAGATAAGCCTGAAGTAGGAAAGAAAAAGAAGGTTGATGAGAATAATATAAAAATTGAACTCGATAGTTCCGGCATTAGGGTTGCAAGGGGCGGCCAGGTGAAAATGTGCGGGGAACTAAAGAACGGGATCTACTTTGATTCGGGGAAGGATTCCCTTAAAGAGAATCAGCTGAAAGTTGCCCGACCGTTAATTGAAGAATTTATGCGCACGGAAAATAAAAAAAGAAAAAAGAAGATAATTATTGTCGGATTCGCCGATCCCATGCCACGCGAAAAAGACGGAAATTTTGTATTGGCGCATAAAAGAGCATGCACCATATATCATCAAATGGTTAAAGATAAATTGATTGAGAAGACGGAGGCGTTGATCGATGTTCGCCTGGATCGCGATAACATCAGTGGCTGTGGCGAGATCAAGGAGGCGGTCAAGCAGAACGCCTGTTTCGAGCAAGGCCGCCGTGTCGAACTTCAGATCGTTGAAGGAGCGGGGGCGGTCGTGCGCGCAGGAACAGCAGATGCGGAGAAGGCTTGCAGTCTGAAATAAATTCCCGCGGTTCTGATTCGTCAGGCGGGTGCCCCGCCAGTGGTTTTGATGTGGCATGCCGCGCCCAGATCAACGATTTGAAAGTTAGTTGAGGCGGGCGGCGTTGCAGGGCAGGGGCCGCACCAACCTTGCGTGTATGATATTGCCGAACAGAATTGTTGGGCATCTGCCATCTTGCGGGCGCGTGGTTTGTGCGCCTTCCAGCCCATGAATCTGCGTGCACGATTCCGACCGCGAGGATGCCTGACCCACAGCGAAAGGTAATAAAGATGTATAAAACAGTGCGCGACATGTTCCTGCATTTCAAGGAAGCCGTCCCATTCCGCCTCGTCCCCGCCCTGATTTGCACGGCCTTGCTGGTGAGCATGCTATTGCTGCCGGCGCCGGATGGCTTGACGCCCAAGGCCTGGGGCCTGGTGGCGATCTTCCTCACCACGATTTTGGCGATCATCCTGAAAGTCATGCCGATCGGCGTGATGGCGATGATGGCCATCGTCATCGTGTCCTTGTCGCAAGTGACGTCGACCTCGTCCAAGGGCGCCATCACGGATGCGCTCAGCAGTTTTTCGAATCCCCTGATCTGGCTGATCGTCGTGGCGATCCTGATTTCGCGCGGCTTGAAAAAGACGGGATTGGGCAGCCGCATCGGCTTGCTGTTCATCTCGCTGCTGGGCAAGCGCACCATGGGCATCGGCTATGGCCTGGCGATTTGCGAACTGGTGCTGGCACCGTTTACGCCAAGTAACACGGCGCGCGGCGGCGGCATCGTCCACCCCGTCATGAAATCGATCGCCAACGCCTTCGATTCGGACCCGGCCAAGGGCACGGAAAAGAAGGTGGGCACCTATCTGGCTCTCGTCAACTATCACGCCAACCCGATCACGTCGGCCATGTTCCTGACGGCCACGGCGCCGAACCCGCTGGTGGTCGACTTCGTGGCCAAGGCCAGCGGCCAGGCT
This sequence comes from Janthinobacterium sp. SUN120, assembly GCF_030397735.1. Taxonomy (NCBI): domain Bacteria; kingdom Pseudomonadati; phylum Pseudomonadota; class Betaproteobacteria; order Burkholderiales; family Oxalobacteraceae; genus Janthinobacterium; species Janthinobacterium sp. SUN120. Next base: position 934,794 of record NZ_JAPUBW010000001.1, read on the forward strand.
TTCCACCTGACATGGACGACCTGGGCCCTGTGCATGCTGCTGCCGGGCCTGGTCTGCCTGCTGGCGATGCCGTTGATCATCTACTGGCTGTCGCCGCCGGAACTGAAAGCCACGCCCGACGCCGTCACCTATGCCAAGGCGGAACTGAAAAGCATGGGCCCGCTGTCACCGTCGGAAAAAGTCATGCTGGGCACCTTCGCCTTGCTGCTCTTGCTGTGGGCCAACGTCCCAGCCATGCTGTTCGGTCCCGCGTTTTCGCTCGATGCCACGGTCGTCGCCTTTGTCGGCTTGTTCGTGCTGATCATTACCGGCACCATCGACTGGGATGACGTGCTGTCGGAAAAGAGCGCCTGGGATACCCTCGTGTGGTTCGGCGCGCTCGTCATGATGGCCGAGCAATTGAACAAGACGGGCGTGATCGCCTGGTTCTCGGCCGGCATGAAGGCGGCGATTATCGCCAGCGGCATGGACTGGCTGCCGATCGCCGGCGTCCTCGTGCTGGTCTTTGTCTTCTCGCATTACTTCTTTGCCAGCACGACGGCCCACATCAGCGCCATGCTGCTGGCCTTCCTGACGGTGGGTCTGCACCTGATCCCGGCCGAATACCACGTGCCGTTCATGCTGATGATGACGGCCGGCTCGGCCATCATGATGACACTGACCCACTATGCGACGGGCACGTCGCCCATCATCTTCGGCAGCGGCTTCGTGACCATGGGCAACTGGTGGCGCGTCGGTTTCATCATGTGCGTGGTGGAACTGCTGATCTTTGCCGTCGTGGGCACCACCTGGTGGAAAGTGCTCGGCTACTGGTAACGCAGGCTGTCACCGCCGCTACAGCTGGCGCGCCAGACTCTGCACCGTCGCCAGGCAGTGCTTGAGCTCGCCGCCCGCGGCGCGCTTCCACAGGGCGGCCGCCTGCGACCACGCTTTTTGCGCAAGCAAGTCCTTGATTTCTCTCTGCAATTCGCCCGGCAAGCCGCCGAACTGGCGCAGTTCCAGTGTACGGGGCTGGCCGTGGCGGCCCGCCGGGTCGTTTTCTTCCAGCGCATCATGCAGGCTGCCGGGCTGGTGCGGCGTGCCGGCCTCATCCACATACGCCAGTTGCACGTCGGGGGCATCGGCGACTTCGTAACCGAGGTCGCCGCAAGGCTCGTCGACCAACTGGGCGATGTTATAGATCGTCAATACCTGCGCGGAACGCACGACGTCCGTCAGGTCGTGCACGTCGACGCCCGCGTCCAGCAGGCGCTGCAGGGCAGGGGAGTTGATGAAGGGAAAGCCTGATTCTCCCAGTTCGCGCCAGCGTTCCAGCCACAGCGGCTGCGGCATGGACTCGTCGACGACGTTGGACCACAGGCCGCGCAGCAGCAACTGCTGCAGCAAGGGACCATATTTCTTGTGTTGAATATCTTGCGCGAGGGCGTCTGCCTGCGCCGCATCGATGCCGCATTCCTGCAATCGCCCGGTGATCGTTGTCATTCCCGCCGCCAGCCTTTCCATTTCATCTTGTCCAGGCGGCATCATATACGCAAGTGGGCGGTTCCCGCATGCACGCTTGATGAGTTGTTGTAGATCAAAGCCTGTTTTGCGGACCTACGTTAATATCCATTAAATGGGCGCAGTCAGCACAGTTGAATATCGAGCCTGATATGCGGGTATTTCAAGCGGCACCAGGTATTTACCTGAGCCGCTTGAATAATGCTGGAAATTAATAAAGAACGATTAGTTCTTCAGGCTGCAAAAGGAAGCATAGTGGTCTTGCGTGTAATAGCGTTCCACCAGTTTGCGTTTGCCCGCCGGAGTCTGTACGAGCAATACCGCGCGATGCGAACCTGCTCCGCCATCGCCGCCGATACCCAGATAATATTCATAATAAATCTCGTCCTTGCCGGCGGCAGGGAGACGCTTTTCATTATTATTGAAGACGGTATTGCCCGGACCGCCCGCCACCGCGCTCGTTTTCGCGTTGCGGTATGCATCGTATTCGCTATTTTGCGGGGTGGGCAGGGTTTTGCTCGGTTCCCTTTTGCCGCAATCGGGGATTTTTGCCGCATAGGCTTGGGAAGAGAACAGGGCGCCTGCCACGATAAGACCAAGCGACCAGGTTGTTGCGCGTTGAATTTTCATCGGTAAGCTTTCGTTGGTGCTGCGTTCAATGGATGGGCTATTGCGGATGCGGCCGGAATCCGGGCGGCCGGTGTCATCACTGCAATGCTGAATATAGTTGGATTTTTAAAAAAATTACTATTCAATTGTCACGCGTTGATAAATTTCCATATATTTACCTCAAGGAAACTATATGGGGCATTGCGGAAAATAAATCCAAGGCAAGGAATGGAAAGCAGCCGCTCCGCCATTTACATTGACGTGACAATGTTTGAGTTTTTTTGATCGGCAATTCGTTATGCTTCGAAGAAGTTACTGGCAAAAAGCAAGCCAGTCCAGGCGTCGCGTTTTCCCGATATTCTGTTGTTGGGCATATTCGAGCCGGAATAAAGGATGACTTCATTGATTTAAATCATTAACCTCTGATAGGAATCTGCATGAGCCATGACCACCTCGGTTGCGCCTGCTGCAACCTGCCTCACCTGCCTACGCTGACAAGCGGCCTGTTGACGGGAACCGCACTCAGCGGCGAACTGGACGCGGCGTTCCAGCAGGCATATCCCCAGCACGCCCAGAAACTGACGCCGCAAGCGACGATTTTCCATAACGGTAACATTCATACCATGGCCGCGGATGGCAGCGACCAGGTGGCGGCGCTGGGTATCGCCGGCGGCACCATCATTGCCACCGGCACGCTGCACGAGGTGCGCCAGGCCATGCAGCCGCATCAGGCAAGCGAGGTGGACCTGGACGGCCGCACCTTGCTGCCGGGCTTCGTCGAACCCCATATGCACATCCTGCCCAGCGCGCTGTACAAGAGCTGGCTGTCGCTCACGCCGTTCCTGAGCGCACCCCGGCAGCAGGAACTGGATCCGGAATACAGTTTCAAGAGCATCAGTTGGCGAATCGGCGCGGCGCTGGGGCAGCCGGATCAGCTGCCGAAAGACAAGAAAGGCAACCCTTGGGTGCTGGGCTTCGGCGTCGATCCCTCGCTGATGCAGTCGTGGGAAGACATCACCGCCAGCGAGCTCGATAAGCTGAGCAGCACGGTGCCCATCCTGCTGATGAACTCGTCCGGCCACCTGGCCTATCTCAATACCGCGGCACTGAAGGCGGCGAACATCGAGGACAGTCCTTCCGGCGTGCTGACCGAAATCAGGATCGCCAAGGCGCTGCTGGTTGCGCCGCTGCCCAAGCTGCCGGAATTTATCGCTTGCCTGAAGCAAGTGCTGGACAACGCCTCGGCCATGGGCTTTACCAGCGTCTTCGACGCGGGCCTGGGCGCCACCGATGCACCGCTGGTGGAAATCGGCTTGCTCAAGCTGGCGGCCCATCTCGGTCCCGTGCGCATCGGCGCCGCGCTGTTCACCAAACCCGACGAAAAAGCACTGGACAATTGGCTCGATCATTACAAGCCGGACCTGGACAATCACGGCGACCAGCGTTTCAGCATCAAGGCGATTAAGCTGATCGCGGACGGCTCCAACCAGGGCTTGACCGGTTACCAGAGCCAGCCCTATGCCTGCTCGCACGACCATTCGATACCTGAGGTGCCGCCCACCGGCTTGAGCAATTACCCCGACACGTCCGTGTTTTCCCGCATGCTGGACAAGGCGGTGGGGCGCGGCTGGCCCGTGCTGGTGCACGCCAACGGCGACAAAGCGGTGGAATATGTGCTGCACAGCTACGACAAGGTACTGACGCCACGGCCAGGCGGCATCAGCGAAGAGGAAGCGCAAAAGCGGCGCCAGCTGCGCCTGCGCGTCGAGCACGCCTCGCTGCTGAATGACGAGGCCATCACGAAAATGGCGACACTGCAGCTGAACCCCAGCTTCCTCATCGGCCACGTCGGCTATTGGGGACACACGTTCCAGCAGACCATCTTTGGCCAGGAGCGGGCCCAGTTGCTGGACCGTTGCCACTCGGCATTGAATGCGGGCATGCACATCAGCTTGCACTCGGACCATTTCGTCTCGCCGCTGGGCCCCTTGCGCATGATGGAGCAGGCCGTGTTCCGCACCATGGAAGGTGCGCCAGGGAAAGAGGTGCTGAATCCGGATGAGCGCATCAGCCGCATGGCGGGATTGCGCGCCGTCACGCTCGATGCCGCCTGGCATTGCCACATGGATCATCTGGTGGGCTCGCTGGAAGCCGGCAAGCGGGCCGACCTGGTGATCCTGGCGCAAGACCCGCTGGACGAGAACGTGCGCAAGCTGCGCGACATCGTCGTGGAAGAAACCTGGCTGGCAGGGGTGCAAGTGCACAGCGCTGCCACATCCGCAGGGGCAGTGACGCGCTAGGCGGCTGTAAACGTAACAGCCCCCGATAGCTGCAGGCAGCTACCGGGGGCTTTCAGTTACTGCGGGGCGTTACAGGGTCAGGCCAGCTTGTGCTTGCCTGCCGAGAAACGGTTCCAGCCATAGCCGGCGACGATGATGGCCAGGATGGCGGCCTGCGCCAGCAAGGTTTCCAGGGTCGGCAGGATGCCCAGCAAGTCGATACGCATGAAATCGACGGGGGTGACGCCGACCCAGCCCGCTTCCTGCAGCGCGGCCACGCCTTTGCCCATCAAAATCACGGCCAGCACGGCCACGAAGGCGGACGTCCACGAGAAGAATTTGCCGATCGGCATACGGGCGCTCGTGCGCAGCAAGGCCCAGGCGATCACCACCAGCAGCACGATGGCCACGAGGAAGCCGCCCAGCAAGGCGCCGCCATTGCCGTCCGCCGCCAGGGCGGAATAGAACAGCACGGTTTCAAAGACTTCGCGGTAGACGGCGATGAAGGCCAGCGCGAACAGGCCCCAGGCAGAGCGCCGCGACATCGCCGCCGTGAGTTTTTCGTGCAGGTATTCCTGCCAGCGCCCGGCGCTGCTCTTCTGGTGCATCCACAAGCCCACGCTGAGCAGGACCAGGGCCGCAAACACGGAGCCGAGTCCTTCGCTCACTTCACGGCTGGCGCCGCTGATGGTCACCAGATACGTTGCCGCCACCCATGTCAGGCCGCCTGCCACCAGTGCGCTGGCCCAGCCCGCATGCACGTAAGGCAGCACATCGTTGCGCTTGGCCTTGCGCAGGAAGGCGATGATGCCGATCACGATCAGCAGCGCTTCCACGCCTTCGCGCAGCAGGATCGTCAGGGCGCCGACAAAGGTCGTCATCGGCTCGGCCTTGGCGTCGCCCAGCTCCGCTTCCACGTGGGTAAACAGTTGCTGCAGCTTTTCTCCCGCCGCCTCGGCCTCGGCCACCGTGCCCTTGGCCACGGCGGAACGGTAAGCCAGCATGGCGTTTTCCACGGCCAGCAGCAAGGACTTGTTGCGCGCGCCGACCATCGGCTCGATCGGTTCGAAGCCGTCCAGGTAGGCCGACAGGCCCAGGCGCGTGGCGCCCGCGCGGTCGCCCGCGTGCATGGCCGCCAGGCTTTCCGCCAGGCGCAAGCGCGACAGGGCCAGGCCGGCCGGCTTGTGCGCCTCGGCCTTGTCCGGGTGGCTGCGCAGGTAGGCCGTCAGCGCCTGGGCTTCGTCCGCGCCCAGCTTGGCGGCGGCCGCTTCCTGCGTCAGCGTCGTCACGGCAGCCAGGTCGGCGTACAGTTTTTTGCTACGCGGATCGTCCTGCCACAGCTTTTCGCCGCGCGCGCTTGCCGCCGCGTCGTGCGACATGCCGCCGATATAGAACGCCAGGTCCCAGCGCTCGTTGTCGGACAACTGGCCGAAACTGGCCATCGAGGTGCCGGACACGCCTTGCGAAATGACCTGGTACAGCGCCATCAGGCTGCGCGACTGCGCCCGTTCGCCATCCGTGAAGGCGATCGGCTTCGGTTCCAGGCTGGCCGCCAGCGGACCGTCGCCGCCGCCGGCCACGCCGTGGCAAGACGCGCACTGGGCCGCGTACAGGGCCGCGCCGCGCGCCAGGTTGGGCAGCACTTTCGGCGCCACGGGAATCGGGTAGGCGGCAATCAGCAAGCCGTTCGCGTGGTGCGCCAGGCGCTTGACTTCCACGCCGTCCGCCTTGGCGACGACGGCCGCGCGCAGGTCGGCGATGGCGGCGGCAATGGCCGCCTTGGAAGCGTGGGCGGGCAGGGCGGCGATCTGCGTCGTCGCGTTGTCCGTGAAATCGAGCATTTCCGCGTATTCCGCTTCGCTGACCACTTTGCCGTGCTCGACGGCGCCGCTGTAATCGACGGCAACATAATCGATCAATTGCCACAACTGTTTGGCGCCGCCGCCCTGGTCGGCCACTTGCGCTTGCGCGCCGCCTGCCAGTAAGAGGCTGAGGCTGGCGGCCACGAGCGGATAGCACACGAGCCATTTCTTGATAGAACTGAACATGATTCTCATTCTCATTTGTCGTTAACCCGGCGACTATAGGACAGACAGTGCGGGGTGTCAACGGCGCACGGGCGTGCGCGGGCGCAAACAGCGCTATCCTGGTCAATATGCTTGACCAGGACGGCGTGCATGGAGAATGAAACGAGGGGGGGAAGGTTATTGCTTCGATGCCGCTTTCGCGTACAGGCCCCTGGCCAGTCCGTTGTCCGCATCGTCGACCTTCAGGCCGCCCTTGACGACGCGCAAGGCCAGCTTCTGGAACGCCTGGCCCCGCAACCACTGGGGATCGGTGACGGCGAACGCGGCGATGCGTTCCTGCGCGCGCTCGGCCGGCACGGCCAGCCATTGATAGTCGGCCTTCGAGTCCTGGCGGCGCAATCCGGCGCGCACCCAGTGTTCCGATGCCGGCATGCGGACGATGGCGTCGCCGTTCGCCACGCTGACGGCCGTGACCGTCTTGCCGCTTTGCGCTTCGAACTTCACTTCCACGCCGGCCATCGGCCCCAGCCGGGGGAAGCCGACGATGGCCACCCACACGCCCGCTTCGGCGGGTTTCTGGATGCGCATTTCCGCTTCCTCGAACACGCGAAACTGCGGCTCCTTGCCGCCGTTGCCCGCCACCAGGGTCACCAGGTCGCCGGCAACGCGCCACTCGCCGCTGGCTTGCTCGTCGGTATTGCCATAACTGAGCATCCATTCGAAGGTGCCGTCCTTTTTCAGCAGCAGTTCGGAACCCGTTTCCATGACGCCTTGCAGGTAATAGTGTCCGGGCAGCGTAGCCGGGGCCGAGTCTGCCGTGCTGGCCGCGCTGGCCGAAAACGACCAGGCGAGGGCGGCGCAGGCCAGCAGGCCGGAGAGGGATTTCTTCATCGGTGTATCCTCGGTGTGTCTTTTAGGAAATGCCATCATAGCAACATCAATCGCATTGCCGTCGCACGACACACCGAGCAGCCTGCTGGCGGCGTGCCGCTCAGCTGCCGCTGAAATCGAGCACCACGCGCGAGGCAACCTGGCCATGTTCCAGCCGGCTGAAGATCTCGTTGATGGCCGACAGCGGCTGCAATTCCACGCCGGCCTTGACCTTGCCCGTGGCGGCGAAGGCGAGCGCCTCGGCCATGTCCTGGCGCGTGCCCACAAAAGAGCCGCGTATCGTCACGCAATTGGCGACCACGTCGAACAGCGGCGTCGGGAAGTCGCCCGGCGGCAAGCCGACCAATACGCAGGTGCCGCGCTTGCGCGTCATCGCCACGCCTTGCTGGAAGGCATCGATCGACGGCGCCGTGATCAGCACGCCGTGGGCGCCGCCCCCGGTCGCTTCGCGCAAGGCCGCGACGGGGTCGCCCTGGCGCGCATTGATGGTCACTTCGGCGCCCAGGGCGCGCGCATGCTCCAGCTTGCCTTCATCGATGTCGACGGCCGCCACGCGCAAGCCCATGGCCACCGCATATTCGATGGCCAGGTGGCCCAGTCCGCCGATGCCGGACACGGCCAGCCACTGGCCCGGCCGCGCGCCCGTTTCCTTGATGCCCTTGTAACTGGTCACGCCGGCGCAGATGATGGGCGCCGCCTGCACGGCGGACAATCCGGCCGGAATGTGCGCGACGTAGCGCGGGTCGGCCAGGATGTATTCGGCAAAGCCGCCATTCTTGGTGTAGCCGCCGAACTGCGCCTCGGCGCACACGGTTTCCCAGGCTGCCAGGCAATGTTCGCAATGGCCGCAAGCCGAATACAGCCAGGGCACGCCGACCCGGTCGCCCAGCTGCACTTCCGTCACGCCCGTGCCCACGGCCACCACCAGGCCGATGCCTTCGTGGCCGGGAATGAACGGCGGCGTCGGCTTGACGGGCCAGTCGCCGCGCGCCGCATGCAAGTCCGTGTGGCACACGCCGCACGCTTCCGTCTTGACGAGGATCTGGCCGGGGCCGGGCACCGGCACGGCGACGTCGCGCAGCACCAGCGGTTGACCCAGCTGTTCGACAACGGCGGCTTTCATGGTGGTGGGGATCATGTTATTCCTTATGTAGTGGCAAATGCAGGACGCAGGCGCTCTGCCATGGTCTGTTCAACAGAGGCTTGCGAATGATCATATTCTGCTGCACACAATAGGAAAATTGATTGATCTACATCAACATATACCGGGAGGGAAGGCGATAAAAAAAGCACCTGGAACGGTGCTTTTTCGCTGCTTGCTGTTTAGCCAATCACTTGCCGGCACCGAGGGCCGCCAGCGGCTGCGGGGCATACAGCGCATTCTGGAAGGCCGGCACGTATTCATAGCTCATCATCTTCCCCAGCTTCAATGATTTGATATACGTGGAAAAACTGCCGTCGCCCAGTTTCAGGTCGACCGATTCCGCGTGCGTGCTTGATGCATGGCTCAGCAGACGTGAAACGGCATAGCCATACGTCAGCTTGCCGGCACCATCCTTGTTGGTGAAGCTGTTGCTCACCACCTCGGCCTCGTGCGACAGGTCGCCCAGCTTTTTGCCTTCGAAAACAAAATCCAGCTTGCCCGTCGCGCTGTCCATGACGGCAAAGGAAACGCTTGCTTCAGTTTCCTGTATGTCGATACCGGTCAGCCACTTGGGCAGGTTGTAGCCAACCACGCCACGCACCCTGGCCAGTTCCGTGTTGACGGGAAGCTTGAGCACATAGCCCCAGAAATCATGGGACAGCGATTGGCCCAGCAAGGTCAAGGGGCCAAAACTGGTGGAGCCGGGCTTGTTGGTCACAATCGCCAATGAAATTTCATTGTAGCTGTCGTTGTCGCAGTATTCGTATGCGTAGGCCGTCAACGCCACGGCCCCCCGGCCTGGCCACACTTGCAGCGGCTGGACTGCCTTCAATATGTCTTCCGGCATCAATTCCTTCAAGCGGGCAAGGTCGGCCGTAAATACCGCCGTGATCTTGCGGTTCTTGTAATAGAAATTCGGCGAATACGAGGCAAAGCCGATGTCGACCTTTTCTTTCTGCATGCCCTTGAACCAGCTCAGATCAAGGTCCGGCGCTTCCGACGCAATGACCGATAAGGGCGGATTCGAGCGGAAGCGCTCGTACAGGCCGCCAGCGGCCACGGGGACGGCATGGCCGGCGATATCGATGATGACGGGCGTGTTTTCGGCAGGAGTTTCGGCCCGCGCCGGGTTTGCGGCTAGACTCAGCATCAATGTCGATACTGAGGCGGCTGCTGCCGCGGCAATTTTCATGTTCATGGCTTGCACCTTCAATGTTGGATGTGGAAAAATTCAGTTCAAATCCCGCTATTCATCCTGCGGCGATACTGCCGGTTCCTGATGGCGGTTTCCCATTGCTGCATCAGCAGCGCCAGGGCGGGCGCCACCTGGGGCCTGGTATGCTTGCCCTGGCTCAGGCGCCGCAACTGATACTTGACCATCGCCATGTAGGCGATGGACGACAGCACCTTGTTTTTCCAGGTGATGGCCCTGAGCAGGGGGCTCGCCGATGGGTCGGCACGCCATGCCTTGGGCAATTGCGGATCGATCGCCAGCGCCGTTCCCATGCCGGCCATGGCGATGCCGCTGTCGAGCACTTGCTCCACCACCTGGTAGCGGCGTATGCCGCCCGTCACCATGAGGGGCATGCTGGCCACCGTGGCGATCTCCTTGGCGAACTCCAGGAAATAGGCTTCGCGGGCCAGCGTGCGGCCATCGCGGGTCTGGCCATGCATGGCAGGCGCTTCATAACTACCGCCGGACAACTCAATCAAGTCCACGCCCAAGGTGTTGAGCATGGATACGACTTCCTTCGCATCTTCCGAACTGAAGCCGCCTTTCTGGAAATCCGCCGAATTGAGCTTCACCGCGACGGCAAAGCCCTTGCCGACGGCTTGCCGCACCCCGTTGACGACGTCGACCAGCAAGCGCGCCCGGTTTTCCAGCGATCCGCCCCAGCGGTCCGTGCGTTGATTGGTCAACGGGGAGAGGAACTGGCTGATCAGGTAACCGTGCGCCGCATGGATTTGCACGCCCGTAAAGCCAAACCGCTCGGCCAACCGGGCGCTGTTGACAAAGCGCTGCTTCACGTCGGCAATATCGGCCTCCGTCATCTCGCGTGGCGCCGAAAATTGCCTGGAAAAGTTGCCCATATCCATGGGCACAGGAGACGGCGCGATGGTTTCCTGTCCCAGGGCGGCAGGCATCTGGCGGCCTGGATGGTTGATCTGCATCCAGATCTGCGCCCCGCGTGACCGTGCGGTGCGGGACCACTGCTCGAAGCGGGCGCCAAATTGCTCGGACTCAAGCACCACCCCTCCGGGGCCCGTCATGGCGCGGCGGTCGATCATCACGTTTCCGGTGATCATCAGGCCAACGCCGCCGTCCGCCCACGACTGGTACAGGCGGATCAGCTCCTTTGACGGCGCGTGGTCCTTGTCGGCCATGTTTTCTTCCATGGCGGCTTTGGCGAGGCGGTTCGGAATGACTGTCCCATTGGGCAATGTCAGTGCGGTAAAGGGTTTCATGCTGATCTCCAAGGTTGCGATAGCCTCACGATAAGCTTTAAGCTAACTTGAAGGTCAAGCCCTGAAATGAAAAAAAATCGCACTGTCGCGTTCGGGACACTGGTTTGAAGAAGGGCCGCTCCCCTTGAACCACAAAAATCCCGTGGCAGCCGATCTGCCGCTTGACATTCAAGTTGGCTTTAAGCTTATAGTTGATCACGCTGTGTTCGGCGGACATGGCCCAGACTACTCAACTATTCGGAGGACGATCCCATGTCTGTTTTCAAGAAACTGCTCCTGGCTGTCATGCCCTTGCTGTTCCTGCAGATGGTTGCTGCTGAACCGGTGTCCCCCATGCGCGATCCGGCCATGGAAAAAGTGTTGATAGTCATGACCAATCATTCCCGATATCCGAGCAGAAACGACCATACGGGGCTGTGGCTCACGGAATTGACGCATGTGTATGATGTGCTGAAGGAAGCCGGGTATGGCATCGACTTCGTCAGTCCCAGCGGCGGCGTGGTGCCGCTGGATGAACGCAGCCAGGGATGGCTGTACATGGATGAGGCAGCAAAAAGTCACCTGAGTGATCCTGCTTTCATGGCATTGCTGCAATCGACAAAAGCTGCGGCCGACATCGATCCCGCTGCCTATGGGGCTGTTTTCTACACGGGCGGCCATGGAACGATGTGGGATTTCAAGGGCAACAAGGACCTCAAGCGCATTGCCGAGGCCATCTACCGCAACGGCGGCGTCGTTTCCTCCGTGTGCCATGGCGCCGCTGGCTTGCTGGATCTGGAGGACGAGAAGGGCGAGCCACTGATAAAAGGGCGCAGCGTGACAGGATTTTCCAACTTGGAAGAATCGCTTGCCGGCATTAAGGACCAGGTTCCCTACCTTTTGCAAAGCGAGGTAGAGAGCAAAGGGGCGCTGTATGCCAAAGGCTTTTTCCCGTTTGGCAGCTTCGTGCTGACGGACGGCCGCCTCGTCACCGGCCAGAACCCTGGTTCCAGCAAGGAAGTGGCGCAAGCTCTGCTCAAGGCTTTACGGAATAACAAACTACAACTTCAGCGGGAAAAATAATGAAAATTGGCGAATTGGCCAAGCGCAGCGGCTTGGCGGCGTCCACGATACGCTTCTACGAATCCAAGGGCTTGTTGAAAGCCGTGAGCCGCCAATCGAACGGCTACCGCGACTATCCGCTGGAAGCGGTGGCGGTACTGTCCATCATCAGCGACGCGCAGCAGGCGGGCTTTTCCCTCGACGAAATCAAGCAAGTCTTGCCAGAGGACAGTTCATCATGGAAACATGATGAATTGATGGCTGCGCTCAAGAAGAAGATAGCCGATATCGAATCGCTGGAAGTACGCCTGGCGCAAAACAAGGCCCATCTTTTGTCGTTGATTCAATTGATCGATGCAAAACCGGAGGATGTGGACTGCAAGGACAATGCTGCCAGGGTCATGGAAAGCATGGGCATCGTCGGTAAGAATTAGCAAGCAGGCCGGTTTCGCGGGAATTGCCCGCGTTTGCCGATGGGCAGTTGCGAGCGCTGCGTATTCGCAGACAGATCAGGGGGAGGGTGCCGCTTGCCCAGTTCAAGGACTGGAGCAAGTATGAAGTGGATAGAGCGGCGTCTACGCCAGCAGTTATTAGTCGGTGCTGATTGGCCAAAGTCCTGTTGTAACCTGTTATCCTAAGTAATTACTTCATACAGCAAATCATACGAATGGAGAGTGCAACGTGACTGTGCGAAAAGATCAAATTGATCGTCTGTTAGAGCATCCATCAGAAAGCCTAAATGTCGAAGTGAAAACTTGGATCGATCCGCGTGCTCCTGAGGGCATCGCAAAGATAGTTAAAGGGGTTTTCGCGATTAGGAATCGTAACGGGGGGTTTTTGGTTATTGGCTTAGATAATGATACGCTTCGGCCAGACAACTACCCATACGAAGTACCGGCAGCGCAACTATTTCATCTCGATAAAATCCAAGAACTAGTATCAAGGTATGCAAATGAACCTTTTGAGATTTTGGTTGAGCTGAGAGCTTTTTTCAATCAGATACATCCAATTATCGTTATTCCAGAGGGCGTCAAGGTCCCATCGTCGGTGAAAAGCGACCTTAAAGGGGGCGAAGGAAAATATCTTCTAGCAGTTGGTGATATCTATTTCCGCACACTAAATGCTAATGGCGTACCCAGCAGTGCAAAAATGTCGCCTCGAGATTTATCCTCCATCCTAGAAATCTGTTTCGACAACCGCGAAGCAGACATTGGAAGATTCTTCCGAAGACAGTTGGCATCAGCAGATGCTTCTAACCTTGCTAATTTTCTGATGGGACGGAATTTTAACGAAGATAACCTTAAAAATCGAGCGTTGTCCGTAATCAGAAAAGGCGATGAATCATTTGAGAAAGTTCTCAGCAAAGCTCCATTAAGCGAAGAAGAAGCATCGCATTAACGTTTCTAACCATGAGTGTTGGACTTGTCTTACATCCCAAAAAAGCAGATAGCTTACCGACTCAAGAATTCATGAATACCGTCGCCTCGGCCAATCCGCAATACACAGGTTGGCCAGTTTGGATGGATACTCGAGGTTTCCAGAGGACTAGCGACCGCCCGATGGTAGTTGATGGGGCTTGGCAAACATTCATTAACGACATAAATGATTGGTCTGCGAATTTTGAATTTATGCGAATTGACCCAGTTGGTGAATTATTTTTGCGAAGAGTAATGCAAGATGATTTAGTGCCAAGCAGAATAACGCCAGGTACAGCGCTAGATGTATTGCTTATGGTTTATCGAGTGGCGGAGGTATTGGCAGTGGGGATTAGCATAGCTAGAGCGACTGGATGGGATCAAAGTGAAAAGGCAGGATTTGCTTTTAAATGGTCGGGGTTGGAAGGACGTAGCCTTCACGCTTGGGCTAATCCAAATCAATTCTTCTTTGGTGCTTCTGGAGTCTCGAATACTTTGCATGCCAATTCGTTCGTGGAAATCCCTCTTGATACCCCACATTCTGCATTGGCTCCCCACGTCGCTGCCGCAGTTGCGCCACTATTTGCATCGTTTAACGGTTTTCAGGTTGGCCTTGAAGCAGTTGAAGATTGCGTACGGCGGATGGTCGAGCGTCGGATATCCTGAAGCCAAGTCTGCACATTTAGGCCGATAGTAAGGCGTCTCGAAAAGACCAGCGGCACAAGCGGGCGGAACGGCAAAATCTTTGAGGGGGCTGAGGTAGGCGGTGGACGTTGAGATGCTGTCGAGTATGCCGACAGCATTCTTGGCAATCAAAATATCGACATTTCGACAGCAAGTTGATCTTTTTGAGACCAAACCGTCGGCGTATTACTAAGTACCAAAAGTACCTCCCACGCCTCACCATCAATTTTACATAATATAAATTATGCGAAATTGTGGATGGATTTGAGAAAACCTCCAGTTTGCCAGTTCCCCAATCGCAAATGCGATTTTCCCCCTCTGCGCGCCGCTGTCGCTGATGCTGCGCCGCCGCGCTTGAACGAGCTGCATGAAATACGGCTTGTCCCCGTCCATGTGCGGTTTGTTCACGTCCAGATTCCCAGATTCGCGTGCAGGTGCAAGTCTGGCGCTGCGATGATGTTGGCGATCAGGTCTGCCACTCTTCTAATGGCGCGTGCGTCGTCCGTTCGTAGTCGACTTCGTCTTCGTTCGTCATCCAGGCTGGACGCACGATCATGTATGCGAAGCCCGGTGCTTCGATGGCGTCGGCGGCGCGGCGGAATGGTTTTGGGTGTTGTGCCAGCGGCGCTATCTTATTTGCCGAATGTGCCGGGAACTCACCGTAGATGCCCATCGACAGGATGAAAACCAGGCGTTCAACACCGGAGGCCCGCATGGCGGCAATGATGCTGTTGGCCTGGTCTTCCATGCCGTCGCCCAGCAGATTGGCGTGAACCAGGACATGGAATCCGGTGAGGCGTGCCAACCCGGCGCCTTGTCTCGTGGTAAATTGCCGTCCGTGAGAAGTATCTCCAATACCTACAATATCAATGAAATCAGGCGTTTGCCGACTATTTTGCATGAGAAGTCTCAAGATCCGTATGACCCAGCAGCCTGCACGCACGGCGTTGCTTTTACCGCCTTGCCGGCGCTTCCTGTCCTTTGCCGGCGCGCTGGCCATCGCGGCCGCCTTGTGCGGCTGTGCCAGCAAGCCTGGACCCTGGCCTGCGCGCGCCCTGCCGCCGTCGGCTGCCGTGACGGTCGATGCCACGCAATTCCTGTCCAGAAAACAACTGGTGGACTGGCAAGTCGACCTGGACGAACGCCGCCTGCGCGCCACGGGTTCGCCCCGGCATGAAGCATATATCGACGTCCTGCATGAACGCCTGGCGCGCGCCGGTGTCAAACAACTGCGCTTTGAACCGGTCAGTTTCCGGCAATGGTCGGTGCAGCCGGAAGACTGGGGCCTGGAAGTTGTCCACGACGACAGGTCTGGCGTGCTGCCCACGGCTGGCTACATTCCGTATTCGGGCGTGACGCCGCCGTCCGGCATTACGGGGCGCATCGCCTATCTGGCGCCGGGGGCCAGTCCCGATGCCAGCCTCGCCGGCAAGCTGGTGCTCGTCGACATGCCCGCCGTGGCGTGGACGGGCAAGGTTTTCCATCGGTCCGCCGTGCATGTCCACGATCCGGACCACGCCATGGAGCCGGACACGCCGTATGCGCGCCAGTTCCAGATGCTGGGGCCGTTCATCTCCCTGCTGGACAGCCTGCAGGCGGCCGGTGCGGCGGGCGTGATCGTCATTCTCGATACGCCGCCCATGTCGATGAATGGCTTGTATGCGCCTTACGACGGCAAAGTGCGCCAGCTGCCCGGCATGTTTATCGACCGTGACCGGGGTCGGCGCCTGCGCGAAAGCGTGCTGGCGGGCACGGCGCCTGTCTTGCGGCTGACCATGGCTGCCACTGTGCGCCAGGTGCAGACGCGCAACCTGGTCGGCATCATCCCCGGCAAGTCCGCGGAATTGATGGTGCTGGGCAGCCACACGGATGGCACGAACGCGCTGGAAGACAATGGACCGAACGCCATTGTCGACATGGCCCAGTACCTGGCGCGCCTGCCGCAGGACAGCTTGCCGCGCAGCGTCATGCTGCTGTTGACGAGCGGCCATTTCGCGGGCGGCGTGGGCATGAAGCAGTTTATGGATCGCCACCAGGACGATGGCTTGATGCAAGGTATCGCCACGATGCTCACCATCGGGAACCTGGGCGCGCTGGAAGTGCTGTCTGACAGCAATGGTTACTTGCGCCTCACGGGCAGGTTCGAGCCGGCCGCCGTGTTTTCGCCGCGCACGCCTGCCCTGATGGACGCCTCCTACGCCATGCTGAAGCAGGCCGATGCGGCGCCCGCGTTCGTGCTGCCAGCCTCCAGTCCTGCGGGCGATGGCGATCCGAAGAATGCCGCCTGGCCTGGCGCAGGCCGGTATTTATGGGAGGCGCAGCGCATTCCCACGGTGTATTACATCACGCAACCGACCTATTTGCTCTACTATGGCATCGACAGCGTGACCCGGGTGGATTACCGGCTGATGCAGCGCCAGACCGTGGCCTTGACGCAAATGCTGCTGGACCTGTCGCGCGTGCCGTATGCCGATTTGCGCAAGGAAACGATGCCATAGACCTTGCCTGGCGTTCACCTCCCTTCCCCTCCCTGCTCCCGGCGCCATTCCGGACACCATACCAGCGCACTGGAAAACAGGCACTGGTATGGCCCGCATTGCCCATCTCCTGGGGTAATGCCGCAACTGGTATTGTGATCTTGCGCAAAGAACAAAACCAGTTGACTACCACCTGCAATGCTTGCACTCTGAAAAATCGGACGGTGTCCAGCCGCCCGGCCATGCTAAAAAATACACAAGGAGATGCAAGTGAACCGGACAGTCATGAATACCCTCATCCTTACCCTCTTCGGCGGCACTCTGGCGGCCTGCGGCGGCGGCAGCGGCGACGGATCCAGCGGGGGCGCAAGCCAGTTGCTGGCCGGCGCGACCGCAGCAGTGGCCTGCTACACGCCGTGGAATAGCGGCACTGCCTACAATGGCGGCGGCCAGGCCAGTTACAACTACGTCAATTACACGGCTAACTGGTGGACGCAAGGAAATAACCCGTCGACCAGCAGCGGCGGCGCCGGCAGCGGCCAGCCCTGGACGGCGGTGGGAGACTGCGGCACGCCGACACCTACCCCTACTCCTACTCCGACACCTACGCCTACTCCGACGCCTACGCCGACTCCCACTCCGACACCGACGCCGACACCTACCCCGACTCCAACACCTACGCCTACGCCTACGCCCACCGGCCTGGCCAAGCACGCGCTGATCGGCTACTGGCACAACTTCACCAACCCCAGCGGCGCCACGTATCCGATCAGCCAGGTCAGCGATGACTGGGACGTGATCGTCGTTTCGTTCGGCGACAACGCGGGCGGCGGCAATGTCAGCCTGACCATCGATCCGGGTGCGGGCACGGAAGCGCAATTCATCGCCGACGTGGCGGCCAAGCGGGCCAAGGGCAAGAAAGTCATCCTGTCGCTGGGCGGGCAAAACGGTTCCGTTTCCGTCGGCAACACGGCCGAAGCGACGAATTTCACCAACAGCCTGTACGCCATCATCACGAAATATGGTTTCGACGGCATCGACCTGGACCTGGAAAACGGCGTGGCGCAAGGCGCGGCCATCCAGACCTATCTGCCGATCGCCGTGAAAAACCTGAAAACCAAGGTCGGCAGCAGCTTTTACCTGTCGATGGCGCCCGAGTGGGTGTATGTGGAAGGGGGATACACGAGCTATGGCAGCATCTGGGGCGCCTACATTCCCATCATCAACGCCTTGCGCAGCGAGCTGACGGTGCTGCACCCGCAGTACTACAACAATGGCGACATCTACACGCCGTACGCCACGGGCGCCATCAAGGCTGGCTCGGCCGACCAGCTGGTGGCCACGGCGCGCATGCTGATCGAGGGGTTCAATTATGGCGGCAATACCTTCGCCGGCCTGCGTCCAGACCAGGTGGGCTTCGGCGTGCCGTCGGGGCGCAGCTCGGCCGGTTCGGGCTTTACGACGAATGCCGACGTCAGCAATGCCCTGAATTGCCTGACGCGCCTGCTTAATTGCGGCACCATCAAGCCGCTGCAGGCGTATCCGGACTTCCGCGGCGTGATGACGTGGTCGATCAACTGGGACCGCCACGACAACTATAATTTCTCCGTGCCGACGAAGAATGTGCTGAAGACCCTGCCGTAAGAGCCCAGGCCCGACTGCGCATGCGAGCTTGGCCGCTCACATGCGCAGCAGCGCCGCACCCAGCAAGCGCATGTGCAGCGCCACGCCCTGGCGCAACGCCTCCCCTCCTCCTTGCGCATGCTTGATGCCATCCATGGTGGCCACCAGCAAACCGGCCACCTGCGCGGCGGTCGCGTCCACCCGGCGCAGCGCAATATCGCCCGCCGCTTCGGCCTGTTCCAGCGCGCCGGCCAGCGACGCCACCAGTGTTGCCCGCGCCGTCAAGGTGATGTCGGCGGCCAGGGTCATATTGGCGTCGAACAATTCCTGCCCATGGGCGCTGGCGGAAATTTCCGCCATCACGCCTTGCTGGAATGCCAGCAGCGCCGTTTCGATGCGCGTGAAGACGGGGCCGGGTTCGGCCAGCGCCGCTGCCACTTGCGCCATGACGGTAGCATGGGCCCGTTCGGACCCGGCGCGGAACACGTCTTCCTTGTTCTTGAAGTGCAGGTACAGCGCGGCGCGCGACATATCGGCCGCCTGCGCGATGTCGAGCATCGAGGTCTTGCGGTAGCCATAGCGGCAAAACACGGCCAGGGCCGCGTCGAGTATGCGCTGGGTCTTGAGGGTGTGGGGTGACATGCTGGCATATTGACATTTTATATATATAGTGTCAACATGGCTTTTGGACAAATTACGTCAAAGTGCCAATCCCCCACAGCGAAGGATGGAATCATGCAAGAACAGCACCCTGGCTCCGAGGCGGCCATGCAGGACCAATTGCGCGACATCGAACGCGGCCGCCTGCGCGCGCTGGTCGACGGCGACGTGGCGCTGGCGCGCACCCTGCACGCCGACGATTTTCAGCTGGTCACGCCCATCGGTAGCTTGCTGTCCCGGGAAGAATACCTGGGCGCCATCGCGGCGGGCCACATCCGCTATCTGAGCTGGGAACCGGGCGAGATCGCCGTGCGCGTGCATGGCGATGCTGCCGTGCTGCGCTACCAGGCCCAGCTTGAAATCCATTTCGCCGGCCAGGCCGTGCCCCGCGCGCGCTACTGGCATATCGATAGCTATGAGCGGCGCGCTGGGCGGTGGCAAGCCGTGTGGTCGCAGGCGACGGCGATACGCTGACGGCCATGGCGGCTGCGGGAGGTGTGCGCAGCAGGGGCAATTGATATTTCTCAAACCATAGCCTCAATCTATGGGTTCGGTTGAAATATTTTACTTCCTTTTGTAAATGAGAATCGTTACTATCTAAATCAAGGATAAGCGAATTCAACAGAAAGGAGCATCCCTTGTTCACAGCCATCAAAACATTCAGCCAGGTCTGC
Organism: Janthinobacterium sp. SUN120; assembly: GCF_030397735.1. Lineage (NCBI taxonomy): Bacteria > Pseudomonadati > Pseudomonadota > Betaproteobacteria > Burkholderiales > Oxalobacteraceae > Janthinobacterium > Janthinobacterium sp. SUN120. Next base: position 954,284 of record NZ_JAPUBW010000001.1, read on the forward strand.
ACGCACATGTCGATCGCCTTCGGCCTCGCCTACTTGCTGACGGGGTCTCTGGCACTCGGTGGCTTGGCCGCGATCATCGAACCGATCATCAACGTTGCCCTGTTGCCGTGGCATGAAAAAGCCTGGCACGCGATTCGCCGCCGCTACGCCGCCAGCCGCCTGGGCATTGCCGCCCTGGCCGGCGAAAAACTCAGCCAGACGACCCTGCACATGGGCGTGGCCTTCGGCGTCATGTACTGGGCCACGGGGTCCATGGCCTTCGGCGGTTTGCTGGCCGTGGTCGAGCCGATCTGCAATGTGATCGTCCTGCCCTTCCACGACCGGCTGTGGGAAAAAGCCCGCTTTCGCCTGGAAAACCGCGGCGCGGCCCGCCTCGCCGCCCTGTAAACCCAATAATCAGGTATCTCAGTAAGCTACTTCTTACTTGTGAGTTTAGTAGCAGCGCCAAATGAATTGATACATATGGATTTTTTCTCAATCCACCTGACAGTGGTATATGCCAAAATTGGGACCGACAGGTATTTTATGTGTGAAAGGCTCGCGCCTGCGAGCCTCGCTTGAAACTACCTGAGCTGACAAGTTGTTAAGGATAGAAGATTATCAGTCCAGACTCTATCTGCATAAGTTCGGATATGGGGAGGATTGGCTTCCACTACGCCGACCCAAGCCATGTTTCCGCGGGCGTCTAATACATAAAACTCATCTGTTTTATTCTTAATAAATGTCACGATTTCCGCCACAGTAAGTCGACGATTCAAAGCCGGGCCTCCTACATGCGTGATGTGCTCGTGACGGCCATTTGTATGGGAAAGGTTAATGCAACTAATTTGATAGCTTGCCATGATGTGTTCCTTTAAGGAGTTGTAAAATTTGCATTTTTACTATCCCGTAACACCATATCGGTTCTTGACAACCAATATTGGCTAGATAAACTTACTTATGAGTCGAAGCATATCCTAACGGGTACATCTTCATGGAAGGGATGCGTCTTCACACGTATCCCTTCACTCTGCAAGAACCTACTACATCTAGTAAATTATTCTTACATAGCCCTAATTGTAGGCTTTTCCTTGCTTGAGTCCAAGTAGGCGTCTATTTATTTTTCTTGTCCATTTGGCACTCATACTTCTTGACTTTTCCCAAATCATGACCTTTCATAGTGCATACGTAAATAAATCACATTTACTTTTTAATATTTCTTATTGAGCGACCAAGACTCTTCTGTCTCTATATGACAACAGTTAAGAAGTATTTTTTACTGATTATTCGTACAGTGAAAGCAGAACGTTCGCGTCTTCAATTATTTCACTGTGAAACGTAGCTTAGTTTGAAAAATTCCCTGCCCACACGGGCGGCCGCTGCTGCACCCACGGCGCCGCCCGCTCCAGCTGGCCCGCCAGGCGCAGCAGCACGCCATCCTTGGCGTAGCCGGCCATGAATTGCATGCCGATCGGCACACCCTCATTTGACATACCCAGCGGCACGGACATGGCCGGCAAGCCCGCCACGTTCGCCAGCGGCGTGTACGGCGAATGCTCGAACAGGCGCGCAGTCCAGCCAACACCGTCAAGCTGGTCCTCCTTTTCGCCATAGCGGCCCAGTTGCCACGGCATATCCGGCAAGGTGGGCGTCAGCAGCACGTCGTACTGGCCGAACAAGGCGCCCGCGTGGCGCGTGACCGTGTTGCGCACGTCGAGGGCCGCCACGAAATCGACCGCCGACACCGTCTGCCCATGGCGGTAGCAAGCCAGGGTCGCCGCTTCCAGGGTGTCCAGCGACACGGCGCGCCCGCTTTCGCGCGCCAGGCCATCGATCCACGGCACCAGGTTGGCGCACCAGATGCCGGCATTCGCGTGCACGAACGCTTCCCACGACACGCCCAGCGCGGGCGAGACTTCTTCCACGTGGTGGCCCAGGCTTTCCAGCAGGCGCACGGTGGCGTCCAGCGCGGCTTCGACGGCGGGCGCGGGCCGGGCGCCATTGCAGGCGGCGCGCTGCACGCCGATGCGCAGCTTGCCCGGCGCCACGCCTACCTGCGACAGCCAGCTGTGGCCGGGTGGATTCGTCACATACGGTTCGCCTGCCATCACGCCCTGCACGGCATCGAGCAAGGCGGCGCTGTCGCGCACGGTGCGGCTCACGCCCAGCTGCACGCCCAGGCCGCTGAAGATCTCGTCCATGGCGGGGCCGTTCGAGACCCGGCCACGGCTTGGTTTCAGGCCGAACAGGCCCGTCGAGGCGGCCGGTACGCGGATGGAACCGGCCGCATCCGTCGCATGGGCCAGCGGCACGATGCCGGCCGCCACGGCCGCCGCCGCGCCGCCGCTGGAGCCGCCCGCGCTCAAGGACAGGTTCCAGGGATTGCGCGTGGCGCCGTAGAGCACGGGTTCCGTGGTGGTGGCAAACGCCATTTCCGGCGTGCTCGTGCGGCCGAACGTCGCCAGGCCGGCTGCGCGGAACTGCGTCATCAGGTGGGAGTCAAATGCGGCGACATGGCCGGCGCCCAGGCGGCTGCCCGCTTCGCTGCGGCGGCCCGCCATCGTGACGGCCACGTCCTTGATCAGGAAGGGCACGCCGGCGAACGGCGCAGTGCTGAGTGTGCTGTCGATGGCAGTCAAATCCGCCGGCCACAGCTCGACCACGGCATTGATCAGCGGGTTGACGGCGGCGCAGGCGCGCGCGGCCGCGTCGTGCAATTCGGCAGCCGAGACGTCGCCGTCGCGCAGCAGCTGGGCCAGTCCAAGACCATCAAAGCTTGTATATTCATGGAGTTGCATCAGTTTATTCCTGTAATGGATGAAGAGTGGATATCACAGGAACTACTCTAGGGCTTGCGCTATCATAGTGGAAATGAATAGTTGATATACGAGGTATAGTCATGAACAATTTGCACAAGCTGGACTTGAACCTGCTGCTGACCCTGAACGCCCTGTTGATTGAACGCAACGTCACGCGGGCGGCGGCGCGGCTGCACCTGAGCCAGCCGTCCGTCAGCGTCCAGCTGGGCAAGCTGCGCGCCGCCTTCGACGATCCGCTGCTGTTGCCCGGCCCGCGCGGCATGCTGCCCACGGCGCGGGCGCTGGCCCTGTTCGCGCCGCTGCAAGCCGTGCTGGCCCAGTTGGAGCAAGTCTTGCAGCCGGAACAGGCGTTCGACCCGGCCACGGCCGAAGTGCGCTGGAATCTGGCGGCGGCCGACGCCACCGAGTATGCGATTTTGCTGCCCATGCTGCCGTCCCTGCGCGCGCAGGCGCCCCTGTCGCGCATGGCCGTCTTCGAAGCCGTGCCGGCGCGCATGGCGCACGCGCTGGAAAACGGCCAGGTCGACCTGGGCTTTTTGGCGCAGGAAGAAGCGCCGCCCGGCTTGCGCCACCGCACCCTGTTCACCGAACATTATGTGCTGGCGGGCCGCCGCGACCACCCGCTGCTGCAGGCGCCGCCCGACCTCGAGCGGTTCTGCGCGCTGGAATTCATCGTCGTCTCGCCCAATGGCGGCGGTTTCCGCAGCAACGTCGATACGGCGCTCGAAACGCTGGGCCGGACGCGCAAGGTGGTGCTGTCCGTGCCGCATTTCCTCATCGTCCCTCCCCTGCTGGCCGCGTCCGACATGGTGGCCCTGCTGCCGTCGCGCCTGCTGAAAAACGCCCTGGGCGACCTGCGCACGTGGGAGCCGCCCGTCACCCTGCCCGATTACGAGATGGCGATGGTGTGGCACGAGCGCATGCACCTGGACCCGGCGCACCGCTGGCTGCGCGAGCGCATCATGGCGTGGAACGAAAAGCCCGCTTGAACCATTGACAAAGAGCATCAGGCCGTATACTGTCTCGTTTTATTACTAACTAAGTTAGCTATTAATTCGTATGAAGATTGCTGCACTGCCTCGCTGGCCCATTTTACTGGTCATGATCGTTTCCGAAATCATGGACCTTGCCGCATCCACCATCGTCAACGTCGGTGGACCTGCCCTGATCGAGTCGCTGGGCGCCAGTTCCGCCCAGATGCAATGGGTCATCGGCGGCTATGCGCTGGCCCTGGGCGCCGGCCTGGTGCTCGGCGGCAGGCTGGGCGACCGCTACGGGCGGCGCGCCATGTTTCTATACGGATTGGCCGCCTTTACCATCGCCTCGCTGTTGTGCGCCGTGGCGCCGACCATCGCATTGTTGATCGTCTTTCGCCTGCTGCAAGGGCTGGCCGGCGCGATGCTGTTGCCGCAAGGCTTGGGCTTGCTGCGTGAAAACTACCAGGGAGCTGCCCTGGCCAAGGTGTTTGGCATCTTCGGCCCCATCCTGGGCCTGGCGGGCATACTCGGCCCCGTGCTGGGCGGGATGCTGCTCGAAGCGAACGTGTTCGGCCTGGGCTGGAGAGCCATGTTCCTGATCAATATTCCGATCGGCATCGCCTGCTTCCTGGTGGCGCGGCGTTACCTGCCCCACCGTCCGGGAGACCGCTCCGTCCACATCGACGTCCCCGGCGCCAGCCTGCTGGTACTGTCGTCCGTATTCCTCGTCTTGCCGCTGGGCGAGGCGGGAGCGTGGCCGGCGTGGGGGTGGCCGATGCTGGCGATGGCCGTGCTGGGTTTCGGCCTGTTCGGCCTGCGCCAATCCGCGATGGTGCGCGCCGGGCAGACGCCGCTCATCATGACGTCGATCTTCCAGCGCTCCGCCTACACGGCCGGGCTGGCCGGCATTGCCCTGTTCTTTTGCTCGCTCGTCGGCATGCAGCTGGTGCTGACGCTTTTCTTGCAAATTGGACATGGCTTGACGGCGGGCGAAGCAAGTATTGCCAATCTGCCATTCGCTGTGGGCACGGCGTGCGGCGCCACCCTGAGCGGCGCCGTCCTGGCGGCCCGTTTCGGGCGCAAGGTGCTGCAACTGGGCGCCGGTGTCCAGCTTGCCGGCGTGGCGCTGCTGCAATTTGAACTGGGCAATACGGCGGTATTTTCTGCGTGGCATGTCGTGCCCGGCATGCTGGTCTGCGGCATCGGGGCCGGCCTCGTGATCGCAGCCTTGTTCAGCATCATTCTGGCGTCGCTGGACAACAAGCAGATCGGCTCCGGTTCCGGCGTGCTGTCTGCCGTGCAATCGATCGCCGCATCGATCGGCGTGGCCCTGTTCAGCGGCGCATTTTTTGCCGCGCATCCCGCCCTGACGCCGGACCGGGCGCTCAGCGCCGCATTGACGATCCAAACCGGCATACTCATCGCCTTCATGGGCGTGACGTTCTTCTTTCCCACTGCTGCAAAATCTGAACTTGAGGTAAATCATGCATGACCAGCCAACACACAATCAAGCATTCGCGGCCGACGATCCCCGTGGCATGCACATCGCCGGCGATGTCATCGGCCGCCAGTTGCAGGATATCGCGATCCTGACCCGTGAAACGGCGTTGCACCTGAGTAACGCGATGGGCATCAACCAGACCGATTTGGCCCTGATGGAGCAGTTGATCACGCACGGTCCGCTGTCTCCGAATGAGCTGGCCGCGCGCCTTGCCGTCACCACCGCAGGCGTCACGCTCGTCATCGACCGCCTGGAACGGGCCGGCCACGTGACGCGCGTGCGTCAGCAAGACGACAAGCGCCGCGTGCTCGTCCATCCCGTGCCAGCCTCGGTGGCGCAAACCTACACGCATATCGCGCCGATGCTCAACGGACTGGACGCGGTGCTGAGCGGCTTGTCCGCCGGCGAACGGACGACGATAGAACACTTTCTCCAGCAAGTGATTACGGTTTACCAGACCACTTTGCCAACCACAGCAGAAAAGAAAATCAAATGACGATCAAACGAAAAATCCTGATCACGGGGGCCAGCGTTGCCGGCCCGACCCTGGCTTACTGGCTGTCGCGCCTGGGCATGGACGTCACCGTTGTCGAGCGGGCGCCCGAGTTTCGCGATGGCGGACAAACGATCGACGTGCGCGGCGCAGGCAAGCTGGTGGCGCAGCGCATGGGGCTCGAGAGCGCCATCCGCGCCAAGACCACGCATGAGGATGGACTCCGGTTTGTCGACGCGCAAGACCGCACGCAGGCGGAATTCGGCATCGGGGCCTTTGGCGGCAACGGTCCCGTGGCCGAGCTGGAAATTTTGCGGGGGGAACTGGCCAAGCTGCTGATCGGGCATGGCCGCGACGCGGTCGACTACCGCTTTGGCGACAGCATCGCCGCGCTGGAAGAATTGCCGCATGGCGTCAAGGTGCGCTTCGAACAGGGCGGCGAAGCAGTGTTCGATCTCGTCATCGGCGCCGAAGGCGTCGGTTCGCATACGCGCAAACTCGTGTTCGGCGATGAAGTCCAACGCCGCTCGTTCAAGCTCTACACGGCCTATTTCACCATCCCGCGCGCGCCGGGCGACGAACGCCAGATGCGCTGGTTCAACGCCCCGGGCGGCTTGAGCGTGTGCCTGCGTCCCGATAACCTGGGCACCACGCGCGCCCTGCTGTCATTCCAGGAAGCGCCCAGCGCCTATGAAAAACTGCCGATTGCCGAACAAAAGGCCCTGCTGAAGGAGAAATTCGGCGCCCTGAAGTGGGAAACGCCGCGCATCCTGGCGGCCCTGGATGACGCCACCGACCTGTATTTCGACCAGATTTCCCAGGTCAAAATGCCGCGCTGGTCGAAGGGACGGATTGCCCTCGTCGGCGACGCCGCCTATTGCGCCTCGCCCATCAGCGGCATGGGCACGAGCCTGGGCATGTGCGGCGCCTACGTGCTGGCGGGAGAACTGGGACGCCACGACGATCATGCGCAAGCCTTTGCCGCGTATGAAGCGATCATGCGCCCGTATGTTGACCAGGCGCAAAGCGTGCCCACCTTCGCGCCGCGCCTGGCCTCGCCGCACTCGCGCGCCGGGATCGCCATCGGCCATGCGCTGTTGCGCATGTCAAACGTGCCAATTATCAAGACGATACTGGCCAGGTTCCTGACGCCCAAGGCGGATGCCATCGCGCTGCCCGAGTATGCGAACATGGCCTGAGGCGGGCAGGCAGAAGGCGTTGGCATACACGAATTGTTGCCGCAATGCACTAGGCAAAATTACCTAGTCGATCGAAAGAAACTCCCAATTTTCGCATTGGGAAGGAATGCGTAAGCTTGGCCCGAATAATAAAGGGTCACCATGAACGCCATTTCCATCCTGCATCGCGGCTCGCGCCGCCCTACTGCTTCCTCCCCCTCGCTGTTTGGCCGGCTTGCCATCATGCTCCTGGGCATGCTGGTCTTCTGCGCCAGCGCCTGGGCGGCACCTGCGCCCACGGCGTCGGCCGAGCTGATCAAGCGCGGCGAGTATGTCGCCCGCCTGGGCGACTGCGTGGCCTGCCACACGAGCCCGAACGGCGCCGCCATGGCCGGCGGCCTGGAATTGAAAACGCCGTTCGGCACCATCTACAGCACCAATATCACGCCGGATGCGAAGACGGGCCTGGGCACGTACACCTTCGCGCAATTCGACCGCGCCATGCGCAAGGGCGTGGCGGCGGACGGGCACAACCTGTATCCGGCCATGCCCTACCCTTCCTACGCGAAGATCACGCCCGACGACATGCAGGCCCTGTACGCGTATTTGCAACGGGGCGTGGCGCCCGTGGCGCAGCAAAACCGCGAAACGGACATGAAATGGCCGTTCAGCATGCGCTGGGGCTTGTCGCTGTGGAACGCCGTCTTCCTCGACGATGCGCCATTCAAGCCCGACAGCGCCAAGTCGGCCATGTGGAACCGGGGCAGCTATCTGGCCCAGGGGCTCGGCCATTGCGGCTCGTGCCACACGCCGCGCGGCGTGGCTTTCCAGGAAAAAACCATGGGCCAGGATGGCAGCAGCGGCAAGCATTATCTGTCCGGCTTCACCTTCGACGGCTGGCATGCCGTCAATTTGCGCAATCTGTGGACGCCGGCCGACATCGTGCAATTGCTGAAAACGGGCCGCAACAGCTTCGGCACGGCGGCCGGCAGCATGACGGAAGTTATCACGCACAGCACGCAATACTTTACGGACGGCGACCTCGATGCGCTGGCGCACTACCTGCACGGCTTGCCGGCCAAGCCGGGCGCGCCAGTGCAGCAGAGCAAACCGGCGCCGGCTGTCGCGGCCAGCAACGACGCGCTGTACAACACGCGCGGCGGCCTCGGCTACCTGCAGTTTTGCGCCACCTGCCACCGCCGCGACGGCCGCGGCGTGGAAAACATCTTCCCGCCGCTGGCGCAGAACGACTCGGTGCAATCGAAGGACGCCACTTCCGTCATCCATATCGCATTGACCGGCTGGCAGTCGGCCGTCACACAGCAGTCGCCCCGCTCCTTCGGCATGCCCGCGTATGACCGCCTGTCCGACACGGAACTGGCGGAAATCCTCACCTTTGTGCGCGGCAAGTGGGGCAACCACGGCGCACCGGTCACGCCCGGCCACATCGCCAAGGTGCGCAAGGAGCTCAAGCTCAAGGCGCCGGATGCGGGCGGCTTCGTCACGCCCCGCTTTGCCGCCCTGACGGCCGATCCGAACGCCAATCAATTAATCCACGGCATGCAGCTGATGACGGAAACCCGCGCCCGCCTGCCGAACAACGTGGGCAACGACCTCAATTGCAGCAGTTGCCACCTGAATGGCGGCACCGTGGCCAACGGTTCGCCCTTCCTCGGCATTTCCGCCTTCTTCCCGGCAGAAGCGCCGCGCGCCGGCAAGGTCATCAGCCTGGGCGAGCGCATCAACGGCTGCTTCCGCCGCTCCATGCACGGCAAGCCCCTGCCCGTGGATGGCCCCGACCTGCAGGCCATGGTCGCCTATATCGACTGGATGAAGGGCGCCACGCAGGCGAACGACAAGGTGCCGGGACGGGGCGTGGCGAAGATCGACCGCAATCTGCTGCCTGACCCCGTGCATGGCAAAAAAGTGTACGCCGAGCAATGCGCCGTCTGCCATGGCGCGAATGGCGAAGGCATCCGCGGCGCCAACGGCGTGGTGGCTTTCCCGCCGCTGTGGGGCGAGCGCTCCTTCAATATCGGCGCCGGCATGGCCCGCACCTACACGGCGGCCGGCTTCGTCAAGGCGAACATGGTGATGGGCCACGGCCAGAAATTCCCGCTGGGGCAAGGCAACCTGTCCGATCAGGACGCCGTCGACGTGGCCGAATATTTTACGCACATGCCGCGCCCGGACTTCCCCGACAAGGTCAAGGATTGGCCGAAGGGCGGCAAGCCCAAGGATGCGCGCTACTGACGCCCCATCGCGTTCGTAATCTGCTACGCTCATGCCACGACCACGCCAAGGAGTCTTGCATGAGCAGCAACATCCACCACGCGGCAGCCGGCGGTTATGCCACGGCGGCCGCCAGCTACGTCAAGGGCAGGCCCGATTATCCCCCCGCAGTGTCGGCCTGGCTGCAGGATAGCCTGGGCCTGGGGCCGGGCGCCACCGTGCTGGACCTGGGCGCCGGCACGGGCAAGTTCACGCCGCGCCTGCTGGACACGGGCGCCACGGTGATTGCCGTGGAACCCGTGCCTGCCATGCTGGCAAGACTGGCGGCGGCCTTGCCGCAAGTCCAGGCGCTGGCGGGCACGGCAACGGCCATTCCCCTGCCCGACGCCTCGGTCGACGCCGTGGTCTGCGCGCAAGCGTTTCACTGGTTCGCCACCCCTCAGGCGCTCGATGAAATCTGGCGCGTGCTCAAGCCGGGCGGCAGGCTGGGCCTCGTGTGGAATCTGCGCGACGCCAGCGTTCCCTGGGTGGCAAGACTGGACGCCATCGTCAACCAGGCGGAAGGCGACACGCCCCGCTACTACACGGGCGCCTGGCGCCGGGCCTTCCCCCATGCGGGTTTCACACCCTTGCAGGAAACACAATTTTCCCAGGAGCACACGGGATCGCCCGAAGACGTGCTGTTCAACCGCGTGCGCTCCACCAGTTTTATCGCCGCCTTGCCGCCGCAGGCGCGCCAGCGCATCGATGACGAGATTGGCCAGCTGGTCGCGTCGGAGCCGGCCTTGCGCGGGCGGGACAGCATCAGCGTGCCCTACCGGACGACCGCCTTCGTGGCACAAAAACAGGCCGTATAGATGTCTAGTGAACAAGACAAAGAACCGCGGCAGGCCACCCGTCAGGCGGCGGCCCCCTCCGACACCTGGCTGGGCAAGCTGGGCCCCGGTCTGATCACGGGCGCGGCCGACGACGACCCCAGCGGCATCGCCACGTATTCGCAGGCGGGCGCCCAGTTCGGCTTCGGCATGCTGTGGACCGTCTGCCTGACCTTCCCTTTGATGCTGGGCATCCAGGTGATCAGCGCCAAGATCGGCCGGGTCAGCGGGCACGGGCTGGCGACGAATATCCGCCGCCACTATCCGAAATCCTTGCTGTACGCCATCGTCGGCTTGCTGCTGCTCGCCAATGTCATCAATATCGCCGCCGACGTGGCCGCCATGGGCGATGCCTTGACCCTGATCATCGGCGGTCCCACCCACCTGTACGCCATGGGCTTCGGCCTGCTGTCCCTGCTGCTGCAAGTGTTTATTCCCTACCAACAATATGTACGCATCCTGAAATGGCTGACCCTGGGCTTGCTGGCCTATGTAGCCACCGTGCTGACCATCCACATCCCGTGGGGCGAAGTGGCGCAGCGCACCGTCTGGCCCCGGTTCGCCTGGTCGGCCGCCTCGGTGACCATGATCGTGGCCGTGTTCGGCACGACGATCAGCCCGTACTTGTTCTTTTGGCAGGCATCGCAGGAAGTGGAAGACTTGCAGGCGGATGCCGGCGCGCAAGCCCTGCGCCGGGCGCCGGAACAGGCGCCGCGGCAATTCCAGCGCATCAAGATGGACACGGCCATCGGCATGGGCTTTTCCAACCTGGTGGCCTTCTTCATCATGCTGACGACGGCCGTGACCCTGGGCGCGCAAGGCATCACGCATATCGACACGTCGGCGCAAGCGGCCTCCGCCCTGCGCCCCATCGCCGGCGAGTTCGCGTTTGCCCTGTTCAGCCTGGGCATCATCGGCACGGGCTTGCTGGCCATTCCCGTGCTGGCCGGCTCGGCCGCCTACGCCATGGCGGGCGCCTTCCACTGGAAAAACAGCCTGGAACTGGCGCCCCGGGCCGCCAAGAAGTTCTACGGCATCATCGTCACGGCCACCGTGATCGGCGCCGCCCTGTGCTTCACGCCGCTCGACCCCATCAAGGCCCTGTACTGGAGCGCCGTCATCAATGGCGTCATTTCCGTGCCCATCATGGCCCTGATGATGGTGATGGCCTCGCGCCCCGCCATCATGGGCACGCTCACCATTTCAAGACGCCTGCGGGCGCTGGGCTGGCTGTCGACCATCGTCATGGCAACGGCCGTGCTGGCCATGTTCGCCACCATGGCGTTTTGAAGCCTAGGCCGTCTTCGGCTTGAGCATGCCTTCTACGATGCCCAGCACGGTCTGGCGGGGCAGCAGGCGCGGCAGCCAGGCCAGCAGCCGGTTCGGCCGGCCCGCCACATGGCTGCTGCGGCCCCGGTCCAGCGCGCGCAGCGCTTCATCGACGACGGCTTGCGGCGCCATGCGCTTGCCCACGGCCGCTTCGGGCGCGGCCACCACGTCGAAGAAGGCCGTGTCCGTGGCGCCAGGGCACAGGGCCAGCACGCGCACGCCGCGCTGGCGGTTTTCCGCCCACAGCGCTTCCGAAAACGACAGCACGAATGCCTTGCTGGCGCCGTAGATCGCCATGTAGGGATCGGGCTGCAGGGCCGCCGTGGACGCCACGTTGATGATGGCGCCCCGCCCCTGGGCCAGCATGTGCGGCAAGACGCAGTGCGTGAGTTCCATGAGGGCCGTGCAATTGACGGTCACTTCGGCCGCCTGGCGCGCCAGGTCGATGCTCTCGAACCTGCCATGCGTGGCGAAGCCCGCGTTATTGATCAGCACGTCGGGCGGCATGCCCAAGGCGCACGCCTGTGCATGGGCGTCTTGCGCGGCGCCGGGCAAGCCCAGGTCGGCCACCAGCGCGTGCGCGCGGATGCCGTGGCGTTGGGAAAGTTCCCTGGCCAGGCTGTCGAGCACTGCGCCGGAACGGGCCAGCAACAGCAAGTGCGCGCCGCGCGCGGCCAGGGTTTGCGCAAAGACGCGGCCGATGCCGGACGAGGCGCCCGTGATCAGCACGGTTTGGTTGGTGTAGTCGTATGGGAGCATGGCGAACGTGTCGTAGTTGAGAGTATTTCTAATGTAAACTGTAGACTTTAGTCCACGGTCAAGCGTGGAACGCAAAAAAGTGCGCATGGCCGCGTTGCATAGTCTTGCCGTACTAGCGTACTGTCTGCGCCTATACGCCTTGCCCTGCACATTTTTCACGCTCCACAAATGAGTAGAAAGTCAAAAAACTATGCGCATCGGTGAAATCACCCGCCTGACGGGCGTCAGCAAGGATACGGTGCGCTTCTACGAGCGCCAGGGCTTGCTGGAGGAAGCGCCGAAGCCGGGCGTGACGAATAACTACAAGGAATACTCGGCGCAAGCCTTGCGGCGCATCGAGCTGATCGGCCACGCCAAGGCGCTGGGCTTTACCTTGAAGGAAATCGCCGAAGTCATTGCCGTCTGGCAGGAAAACGCGCTCGATGCGCAGACCAAACGGACCATGCTGGAAACGAAAATTGCCCAGATCGATGACAAGGCCCGTTCGATGGCCGTGCTGCGCGCCGGCCTCGTCGATGCACTGGCCAAGGTGGAGACGGGTTGCGACGATGCGGCGCCAGTGCATATGAACAAGAATAACGACAAGGAGTACCAATGAGCAACCATTACACGCAATACCGCCACCTGGCGCTCGAGGGCGCCAAGCCTGCCCCCACGGCGCAGCAGATCGCCGCCATCGAAACCTTGCTGGAAGCGCCCTTGCCGCCCGCCTTCCTGGCGTTCTTACGCGTCGCCAACGGCGCCTGGTTCGATTACACGTGCGATGTGCCGGACGGCAATGGCGGCGTGGAAAAAATGGGCTTCAATACCTTTTTCAGCGCCGACGAAGGCGATTTCTGCGATGAAACCCTGGTCGGCGAAATCCGCGCCGCGCGCCAGCATGCGGACATGCCGGTGCGCATCCTGCCGTTCGCCCGCGATGGCGGCAATTCCATGCTCTACCTGGACTTGACGGAAGAAGGCGGCGGCCGGGTGCTGGCCTATGTGCAGGAATTGCCGGAGTGGACGGGCAAGCGCGCCCATGGCCTGATGGAGCTGGCGCCCTCGTTCGACGCCTGGCTGGACAGCCTGTATATCGACCGCGACACGGTGCTGGAGGAACTCGAACACAGCGTTTCGGAACCCTCCCACCTGGAAGCGATGGCGCAGTGGCTCGATATCGGCATGCCCGCCTGGCGCCGCGATGCGGGCATCGCCGCTTTATTTGCTATTAAACAAGTCGAACTGTGCGCTAACGAACAGGACTAGTCCTACGGGCATGGCCGCGCCTGTCCTATGGGTGTGCGCAGGCTGAGGGCTTAACATTGTCATCAGCTTGCATAAAACGCCATACTTGAAAGGATTTCCCATGCCTATCTCCACCACCAGTTCCCGTACCCCCTCCCTGAAAAGCGTGGCCATCGGCGCGGCCGTGGCGCTGTTGAGCGGGATCGCCATCAACAGCATCGCCGCCGCCGCGCCGGGCGCGTACGACAAGCAATTCCTCAGCAAGGCCGCCGATGCGGGCAGCACGGAAATCGCCGCCAGCAAGGTGGCGCAAAGCAAGAGCAGCAATAGGGAAGTGAAGCAATTCGCTGACGCCATGGTCACCGCCCACACGACAGTGGCCGACGCGCTGAAACAGTTGGCCAGCAGCAAGCAGATCGAGGTCAGCGACCAGCCCGGCGCGAAACACAAGGCGCTGATTGACCGGCTGGGCCGCCTGGAAGGCCAGGCCTTCGACAGGGAATATGCGGCCACCATCGGCGTGGCGGCGCACAAGGAAGCCGTGAAACTGTTCACGGATGCCAGCCAAAAGGCGAGCGATCCCGACATCAAGGCCTTTGCCACGAAAACCTTGCCGGCGTTGCAACATCACCTGGAAATGGCGCATGCGCTGCACGCGGCATTGGCGAAATAGACAGCCATACGCGGGGAAATACTTGCAGTACGTGCTGTACAGCAAGTATTTCTGCTCTTGACATACAATGCGGCAACTTCGTTTTCGGCCATGCCATGACCTCATGCAGCTACTCAAGAAAACCGGCTTGATCGCCGCCGCCTTCCTGTTCCTCATCCTGCTGGCAGGCTGGCTCTTCATCAAGGTGAGCGCGGCGCGCAATGCCACCGTGTATGCCCAGCAGTGGAACGACCAGGGCACGTGCGTGATCAAGACCTATGTTCCGCACTACGGCAACGGCGTGCCGAATAACATCGTGCGCGCGTTCAGCACGTCCACCTTCTTCCGCGTGTACCACAAGGATGGCACCATGCTGGAAAGCACGGAATGGGTGCTGGACATGCATGAAGACGGCATCCTCGACCACGCCCACTGGGGCCAGAACCGCGCCATCTACCCGACCGACCTGGGGTATGAAGGCTGGACCTTGCCTGAGTGCGCGTGAACGGAAAATCATCATGCAAGAACTGAAACAAAAGGGGTTGCGCGGCCCCTGGAGCGACGCCCCCTACCTTCCCACCTTGCACCATTTCCTCGGTCCCTTCGACGTGTATGACCGCGAAGAAACCCTGGGCGTGGAGCTGGATGCCTGGGACATGAACGATCCTGCCCAGCGCGCGGCGCTGATACGGCGCGACATCACGTCCCAATACAAGGAACTCAGCTACCGCCACCGCCATGCGCTGGTGGCCGTGCTGGCGCAGGCCTTGCAAGACCCTGATTACGATTTCCAGGCCATCCTCGAACATGACCCGGAAAGCACGCATGCGCTGCCGGCCCTGTGGGACGAAATGCACGACCCGCGCGCCTTCTTTGCCGATATCTACCGCCTGGTGCGGCAAGACTGGCGCGACGACCTGGCGCGCGCGGCGGCGGAAGACCCGGCCAGCTGGTAGCGCGGCGCACACGCCACACTATCGACACGATAGGCTGCGCCTTCCTTTCCCCTATGAAATATCCATTGCGGCAATGTGCACGCGCCGTTGCAAAAACGCCCGTCTGAAAAAATATCCGTTGCACCAGCGCATGCCCACTGGCATCGCGCTACCATGAGCCGTCGGCACTTCGATAGGCGCCGCCTTACTGCGCCGGTTCCCCCGCCGGCTTCCCCCAGCCGCAATGTGAAGGAGATTCTCATGCCCAAGTTCGCCCCTGCCATGTGCTTGTCGCTCATGCTTGCCGTCGCTACCTTGCCCGGTGTCGCCAGCGCTGCCGAGGGCGGCGCCACGCGCGCCGACGCCGAAGCCATGGTCAAGAAAGGCGTGGCCTACATCAAGAGCGCCGGCGACGCCAAGGCGTATGGCGAAATCACGGCCAAGTCGCCGCAATTCATCCTGCACGACCTGTACCTGGTCGTGTACAAGCTCGACGGCACGGTCGCCGCGCATGGCGCCAATCCGAAAATGGTGGGCAAGAACTTGATCGAGTTGAAAGATATCGATGGCAAGGCCTTCGTCAAGGAGCGCGTCGACCTGGCCAAGAGCAAGGGCACGTTCTGGCAGGAATACAAATTCACGAATCCGGAAACCAAGAAGATCGAGCCGAAGGTGATGTATTGCGAAAAGCTGGCCGAGACCGTCGTCTGCGGCGGCATCTACCTGTAGCCAGCCGCCGCGCCGCCGGCGCCGGGATGGTTGTCCGCTCTCTTGACGATAGGGGCTCCGATGAAAATCGCACAGAAGATGTTGATCGTCCCGGTGGTCGCGCTGGCTTGCCTGCTGGCCATGGGGGCCTTGTCCTATTTCGCCATGCAGCAGAACGAGCAGCGCATGCGCGAACTGAAAGACGTCACCCTGACGGCCGAGCGGCTTGCGAACCAGCAAGCTATTGCCCTGGGCCAGGTGCACGCCGACGTGTATGCGAAGATCGCCATCGCGGCCAGCCTGTCGGATGAGCAGTTCAAGCAATTCGGCGCGCAAACGGATGGCCAGCTGAACGCCATCGCACAAGGCTTGCAGCAATTGCAGACATTCTCGGGCGCCGCCACGGAAGCAGGCCAGGCGCTGCCGGGTGTCGAACGCTACCGTGCCAGCGTGGCGCAGGCGCTGGACCTGGCGTCCATGGACCCGAATACGGGCGTGGCGGCGATGCAAAATGCCGCCACGCATTACCAGCAAGTGCGCGGGCAGTTGCGCCAGGTGCTGCTCAATCTCGACCACCGCACTGTCGATGCCTTGCAGGATACCAAGAATGCGGGCCAGCGCGCCGGCTGGCTGTCGCTGGGCACCATGGCCATCGGCTTTGCCCTGCTGGCCCTGATCGCCACCTGGGTGGCGCGCTCCGTGGTGGGCCCCATCGACGAGGCTTGCCGTGCCGCCGAATCGCTGGCCGCCGGCGACTTGACCACGCGCATCGACGCCCGGGGCGACGACGAGGTGGGCAAGCTGGCGCGGGCCCTGGCCACGGTGCTGAAAAACTGGAATACTTTATTGGGCGACATCCGCCAGGCAGGCTCCACCATCACGGTGGAAGCGAGTGAAATCGCGCTGGGCAATGCGGACTTGTCGGCCCGCACGGAGTCGCAAGCTCATTCCTTGCAGGAAACGGCGTCGTCCATGCATGCCTTGACGGATACCGTGCGCGAAAACGCCAGCCATGCGCACCAGGCCAACCAGATGGTGCTGTCGACGTCGAACGTGGCGCTCGAGGGCGGCCGCGTGGTGGGCCAGGTGGTCGAGACGATGGGCTCGATCAAGGCCAGTTCCGGGCGCATCGTCGACATCATCGCCGTCATCGACGGCATTGCCTTCCAGACCAATATCCTCGCCTTGAACGCGGCAGTGGAGGCGGCGCGCGCGGGCGAACAGGGACGCGGCTTTGCCGTCGTCGCCACGGAAGTGCGGGGCCTGGCGCAGCGCTCGGCCACGGCGGCGCGCGAAATCAAGCAATTGATCGAGGATTCCGTGGCCAGGATAGAAACGGGCAGCGAGCTGGCCGACAGCGCCGGGCGCACCATGGGCGATATCGTCGCCTCCGTCCAGCAAGTGACGGAAATCATGAACGACATCACGGCGGCCAGCCAGCGCCAGAGCAAGGGCATCGAGGAAGTCAACAACGCCATTACGGAAATGGACGAATTGACCCAGCGCAATGCCGCCCTCGTTGAACAGTCGGCCGCCGCCGCGCAAAGCATGCAGGACCAGGCGCATGATCTATTGCGCGTGGTCGACGCCTTCCGCCTGGGCGAAGGCGGCGCGCCGTTGCTGGCGCCTTAGCGCCGGTGCGGCATGGCGGCCCGGGCGCAGGCTTGCATGGCCTTGCCTGTCCCGACCAGCGCGGGGTCCGCGTCCCGCAGCAAGACATTGCCCATGCGGTATTGCTGATGATAATCACCCAGCAGGGCTGAATACAGGAAAACCTGGTCTTGCCTGCGCCAGGCGGCGTGGTCATTGCTGCCAGGCGTTGCCGGGATGGCGGGGCTGAAGTAACTGTACAGGCCGCCCACCTTCTTCTTGTGCAGCCATTCCATCAATTGCACGATGCGGTACTGTTCCAGCAAGCTCAATTCGCTGACATTGACGCTCGACAAGGCGTAATACAGCTCCAGGCGGGCCATCCAGTTGCCCTTCCCGCCTGCCGCCGCCAGCGCATCCCAGGGCGGGCCGGCGCGCACCTTGCGCGCGTCGTCCGGCAATGCCATCCACGCTTCCACAAAGGCCTGGTCCGGCACGGGGCCGTAGTCGGCCGGTGCGCGGCAGACGAACTGGCGCGCATCCGGCCCGTCCTGCGGGACTTCGTCGGCGATGTATCTGGCGATCTTGTCGCCGATGCCCAACAGGCGCTTGCCATACCCTTCCAGGGTCCAGCTCGCAGGCAAACGCCCCAGCCAGGCCAGCGCATCGTCGTTGGCACGGGCCTCCACCGCGTAGGCGGCGATCCTGGCCTGCATCCTGGCTTCCTTCTGCTGCTCCGCCAGCTTGAGCGCCTCCTGCTCTTCGTCATAGCGGCTCGTGGTCTTGGCCAGTTGCACGCAGTCCAGGAAAGCCTCCGGCGCGCCCTGCCAGCACTTGGCCGGCACCTTCAGCTGCCAGCGCATGCTGACGGTTTTCAGCACATAGTTTTCCTCGCCCTCCTCGCCCTTGAGATAGGCGCGGCCGTCCGCCTTCGTCACGCCTTTCGCCAGCTGCTTGCCGCCGGCCGTGCTCCAGGTGTAGGGGTCATCGTCTTGCGGCACGCCCGGCACGGCGTACAGGGTCAGGTAGTGTCCGGCTGCGGGCGGCGCATCGGCGGCATGGCTCAGCGGCGACAGCAGGGATAAGGTCAATAAAGTTTTTTTAGGTAACAGTTTCAGCATGCAGCAATCGTCAATGAAGTTCGGTGTGGCAGGCGCAGTCGTGGCCGCTGGCGGCCTCGGACAGGTTTTGCAGGATGGCGCAGTCTTGCGACGGCTGCGGCTGGTCGCACTGGTGGCGCAGGGTCACCAGTTGCTCCTGCAAGGTTTGCAGGTTCGCCATTTGTTCGGCAATGCGCAGAATATGGTGGTCCAGTAATTCATTAACGCTTTGACAACCTTCGGCCGGGTTGTTCTTAAATTCCAACAAGGCGCGGATATCCGTCAAGCCGATCTGCAGCGAACGGCAATGGCGGATGAATTGCAGCCGTTCCTGGTGTTCTTCCCGGTACTCGCGGTAGCCGGCGCTGTTGCGCCCCGGTTCCTGCAGCAAGCCCGCCTTTTCATAGTAACGCACGGTTTCCACGTCACAATCTGTCCGTTTGGCTAATTCTCCGATACGCATGGCATCCCCTTTTTCATTCCAACATGCAAATTCCGCTTGACCCTGTAGCCGCTACAGGGTTTCTAATGGAAGCATACACGAAACCGGAAGGACGATGCGATGCCGCACGATAGCCATAACCATACCCATGCGCACGACCACAAGCATGCGCACGAACCCAGCCCTGCGCCCAAGGCGGCCAGTTGCTGTTCTAGCCAGCATGCGTGCTCGTCCACGCCTGCCGCCGCGTCCGGTCCAGCGCTGCCCAGCGCCGCCATTGCCGGCGCCAATACGGCCAAATACCGCATCGCCAACATGGATTGCCCCACGGAAGAGCGCTTGATCCGCAACAAGCTGGCCACCATGGCCGGCGTCGTGGGCCTCGATTTCAACCTGATGAACCGCGTGCTCGACGTGCACCACACCCTGCCTACACTGGCCACGGTGGAAGCGGCCCTGCACGGCATCGGCATGCAAGCCATTCCCATGGAGGCGGACGCCGCCGTTTCGCGCAACCCGGACGAAGGCAGTCTCAGCGGCATGCAAAAGGGCTTGCTGGTCGTCTCCGGCCTGGCGGCGGCGGGCGCCGAAGCGCTGGCGTGGACCACGCATGCGGACAGTTCGCCCCTCGTCATCGCCCTGGCCCTGCTGTCGATCGCCACGGGCGGCTGGCCGACCCTGAAAAAGGGTTGGATCGCCCTGAAAACGTTCACCCTGAACATCAATTTCCTGATGAGCCTAGCGGTGTTCGGCGCCATCGCCATCGGCCAGTGGCCGGAAGCGGCCATGGTCATCTTCCTGTTCGCCATTGCCGAGCTGATCGAAGGCTTGTCCTTGAACCGCGCGCGCAACGCCGTGCAAAGCCTGATGCAACTGGCGCCCGACACGGCGACCGTTGCCGACGCCAGCGGGGCCTGGAGCCAGGTGAACGTTGCCACGGTGGCCATCGGTACGTTGATGCGCGTCAAGCCGGGCGAGCGCATCGCGCTGGACGGCATCGTGCAAAGCGGCGTATCGTCCGTCAACCAGGCGCCGATCACGGGTGAAAGCATGCCGGTGGACAAGGCTGTGGGCGACGTCGTGTATGCGGGCACCATCAATGAACGAGGCTTGCTCGACGTCACCGTCACCGCCAACAGCGGCAACAGCACCCTGGCGAAAATCGTCAAGGTAATCGAGGAAACCCAGGGAAAACAGGCGCCCACGCAGCGCTTCGTCGACAACTTCGCCCGCTACTACACGCCGGCCGTCGTCGTGTTCGCCATCCTCGTGGCCGTGCTGCCGCCGCTGCTCTTCGGCGCGCCCTTCATGGCCTGGATCTACAAGGCGCTGGTGATGCTGGTGATCGCCTGCCCGTGCGCGCTCGTCATTTCCACGCCCGTCACCGTCGTCAGCGGCCTGACGGCGGCCGCGCGGCGCGGCATACTGGTGAAAGGCGGCCAATTCCTGGAAACGGGTTACCGCATCAAGGCCATCGCCGTCGACAAGACGGGCACCTTGACCATGGGCAAACCGGCCGTCACGGACGTGGTGGCCCTGGAAGGCAGCGACCGCGATGCCATCCTGCTGCTGGCCGCCAGCCTGGACGCCAATTCCGCCCACCCGCTGGCCGCCGCCATCGTCAAGGCGGGTCCGCCCGCCAGCAGCCACTTGCCCGTCACCCAGTTTGCCGCCCTGCATGGACGCGGCGTGCGCGGCAGCATCGATGGACAAACGTATTACCTGGGCAATGCGCGCCTGATGACGGAATTGAACGCCCTGACGCCGGAGCTGCAAGCCATCCTGGCGCGGCTGGAACAGCAAGCCTACACGGCCATGGTGCTGGCCACCTCGGCCGGTGCGCTGGGCGTCATCGCCGTGGCCGACGTGCTGCGCCCGACGGCGGCGTCCGCCATCGCCCGCCTGAATGCGCTGGGCGTGACCACCGTGATGCTGACGGGCGACAACTTGCTGACGGCCCAGCGCATCGGCGATGAAGTCGGTGTCAGCCTGGTCAAGGCGGAATTGCTGCCAGAAAACAAGCTGGACGAGATCAAGGCCTTGCAGCAGCAGTTCGGCGTGGTCGCCATGCTGGGCGACGGCGTCAACGACGCCCCCGCCCTGGCGCAGGCCGACATCGGCTTTGCCATGGGCGCGGCCGGCAGCGACACGGCCATCGAGACGGCGGACGTGGCCCTGATGGACGATGAACTGGGTAAATTGCCCGAATTCATCAGCCTGAGCCAGCGCACGCGCAGCATCCTCGTGCAAAACATCAGCTTTGCCATCGGCATCAAGGCCGTGTTCTTCGGCCTGGCGCTGGCCGGCATGGCGACCCTGTGGATGGCCGTTTTCGCCGACGTGGGCGCCAGCCTGCTGGTGGTGGCCAATGGACTCAGGTTGCTGCGTGGCAGCAAGCCTAATTAAGTTCCTATAGAAATATTTCCATCTGGACAATTGCTGTAAAAAACGCTACTTTGGCACTTGATCTCCACCTTCGCCAAAGTAGCCGATGACCGTTCTGCCCCGCCTCCCCCTGCTGGCCACCTTGCTGGCTGCCGCCTCCCTGCATGCCGAACCGATGTACTTCACCCCCTGCTCCGATACGGCCGTGCCCGGCAGTCTGTGCTCGGGTTTGAACGTGCCCGGCAGCTACGACGCCCAGGGCCGCGGCATCGGTGATCCGGACGCCATGCACGTTTTCGTGCGCAAGATTGCCGCCGACGTGCCTGCCGGCAAGCCCGCCAAAGGCACCCTGTGGCTGGTGGCGGGCGGCCCCGGCGAATCGGGCGCTTCGTTCTACAGCTTGCTGCCCACCTTGCGCCGCAGCTTTCCCGGATTTGAATTCCTCATCCCCGACCACCGCGGCACGGGGCATTCCTCGCGCCTGTGCAAGGTGGAAGAGTCGGAACGGAGTCCCGGCGGCCGCGCCCTGGCGGGTGCCGAATGGGGCAGCTGCTTTGCCGGCATCAACTTGATGCCGGAATACGCGGGCCAGTTTTCCATCACCATGGCGGCGCGCGACTTGCAAGCCTTGATCGCAGGCGAACAGGGCAAGAACAAACCACCGATGTATGTATACAGTGTGTCGTACGGCACGCAATTGGTCTTGCGCACCTTGCAGCTGGGACCGCTGCCCGTCAAGGGCGTCATCTTCGACTCGCTGGTGCCGCCGCAGACGGATGCGCGCTGGGACTTGAGCCAGCGCTCGCACGTGGTCAACACGGTCGGCATGCAAGTGCTCGCCTGGTGCGATGCGGATGCCGCTTGCCATGCGGCACTGGGCGAGCCGGCTGTGACCCTGTACCGCCGCGTGCTGGACAAGGCGCAAGCCGATCCCGCGCTGCTGGCGAAGATCCCCGGCAAGAACCTGAAGCACTTCCTGGGCGGCATGCTCGACGTCCCGGCCGCCCGCGCCCGTATCCCGTATCTGCTGCAGGAATTGGACCAGGGTAAGGATGGCGAACTGGCGGCCGTGCGCGCCACCCTGACGCAGGCGGCGGCCGGCCTGGGCAGCTATCCCCAGTCGCCGCTGTCGATACCGCTGGTCAATATCATCAGCAATTCGGAAAACAATCTGCAAGCTTCGCTGCGCCCCGGCTGGGCCGCCGCCGACCTTGACCGCGACGAGGCGGACTTGCTGTTTACCAGTCCCCTGCCCCGCATCCTGCTGGGCGGCGGCTTGCCCACCTACCCGCGCGACGCCTACTTCGGCGCCTTGCCGGCGAAAGTGCCACCCACTTTGGTACTGCAGGGTACCCTGGATCCGAAGACGCCCTACGCGGGCGCGCAGGCGCAAGTGCAGGCCTTGACGCAGAACAAGGCCGGCAAGGTGGCCCTGTCCACCGTGTACAACGCCCCGCATTTCATCCTGTGGACGGCGCCCGCCTGTTTTGAACAGGCCAGCACCCGCTTTATCGCCGGCAAACCGGCGCAGGATTGCACGCTGCAATTCCCACCAACTAACTAAGAGGACGATATGCGCATCACAGGACTGGCATTGCTGCTGTTATCTTGTTTCGGCGTGGCACAAGCGGCGCCGCCCGCTTCGCCATCCATCTGCGCTTCGCCCGCACAGTCCGTCCGCGAACAGGGCTTTGTGCCCATCAATGGCATCGAGCAATGGATCACGGTCACGGGCGCCGCTTGCGGCAATCCCGTGATCCTGTTCATCCACGGCGGCCCCGGCAATGCGCTCAGTCCCTACGCAGATGCCATCTATGCGGGCTGGGAACGCCACTACACCCTGGTGCAGTGGGACCAGCGCGGCGCGGGCATGACATATGGCAAACAGCGCCCATCGGAAGAGGTCCCCTTGACGGTGGAACAGATGCGCGACGACGGCATCGCCGTGGCCCGCTATATCGAACAGCATCTGGGCCAGCGGAAAGTCATTTTGATGGGCAGTTCCTGGGGCTCGATCCTGGGCGTGCACATGGCCAAGGCGCAGCCAGAGCTGTTCCACGCGTATATCGGCACGGCGCAGGTGGTCAATGCGCGGGCCAACGAAACCGGCATGTACCGGGAAGTGCTTGCGCTGGCGCAAGCGGCCGGCGATACCGCCACGGTGGACAAGCTGACGGCGCTCGGCGCGCCGCCCTGGCGCGATCCGCGCAACTTCGGCATCCTGCGCCGCTTCGACCGCAAATATGAGGGATTGGCAACGGATGCGCCGCCCAAGCACTGGTGGCAGCCGGCGCCGTTCTACGCCACGCCGCAAGCGCTGGCCGATGCCGAGGCGGCCGATGACTACTCGTACATCCAGTTCATCGGCCTGCACGGCGACGGCATGTTCGCCAAGGTCGACCTGCCCGCGCTGGGCACGCGCTTCGACTTGCCCGTGTTCTTCATCATGGGCGAAGCGGACTTGCTGACCTCGCCCGCCATCGCGCGCAGCTACTTCGACAGCATCACGGCGCCGGCCAAGGATTTTACCGTGGTGAAACGGGCCGGACACGACCCCAACCAGGCCATGCACGACGCCCAATGGACGGTCTTGCGCGACAAGGTGGCGCCGCTGCTGAAGTAAAGCGCGCGGCGCGTTGCATTCACGGCGCACTTTCCTTGTCGATCTGTGCCGTGAAGCGCCGCTCGAAGTCCATCAGCTCCGCCACATTCAGGTCCGAGATGAGCTGATAATGCATGCCGGAGCGGCTCCAGCGTAGCAAATGATAGCCTTGCCTGACAGTCAGGCGCGGCGGCGCATCGCGCTGTGCCCCATCGGGCCAGACATACAGGTTCAGCACATGCTGATGCCGGCGATACGCGAGAGCGGCGACGGGACGCGCGTTGATATAGTCGAGGCGCCCGCCGATCAAGGGGAAACCTTCTTGCGCCAGATCAACCACGGGTGGCGAAAAGTCGAGCTTGCCGCTGAACCATGGCTTGACCGTGTGCTGGTCGGAGGACGCCACGTCGGCCAGATGATCGGGCATCAGCGAACGGAAATGGCTGGCGACGATCTCCTGGTCGAGCCGTTCCGCGTCCGAGGGCGCGGACAGATACAGCGCCAGGGTGACGGCCAGGGCCGCCGTGCTGGCGCTGGCCACGCCAAAATTGATCCAGGCCCACGGCAATTGCGCCCATTTGCGGCCGCGCGGGGCTTTCCTTGCCTGCTTGCTCTCTTCCTGCAGCGCCTGGCGCAGGCGCTGCTGCAGGAAAGCGGGCGCGGCATGGCCGGCGGCATGCTGTTTCACCGCCGCGCGCAGGGCAAACAGCTGTTCGCAAGCCCTGGCGCAGTCCGGGCACTGGGCCAGATGCTGCGCCAGTTGCGCCATGGCCGAGGCATCGAGCTCGCCATCGGCATAGGCGGACAGCCTGTCTTGTGATTCCTTGCACTCCATGTCAGCTCTCACCATCAGATTGTTTCAGGCGCGCCAGCAGCAGCTTGCGTCCGCGCGCCAGGCGCGACATCACCGTGCCGATCGGGATGCCGACGATGTCCGCAATCTCCTTGTAGGACAAATCGTCGATCTCCTTCAGCACCAGCACTTCCCTGAATGGCTGCGACAGCGTATCCAGGGCATGGTTGACCGCCTCCTTCGCATCGGCGCGGGCCAGGATGTCTTCCGGGTTGCCGCATCCCTCCTCATCGTGGCCATGAAGCTCCTCGTCAAAGCCGATGTCAGCGTGTTCCGGCCGGCTGTCGCGCAGCGACGTGTAATACGTATTGCGCACGATCGTCAGCAGCCAGGCGCGCGCGCCGTCGCCATGGTAGCCGTCCATGTAGCGGTAGGCGCGCAGGAACGCCGTCTGCACCAAGTCCTGGGCATTCTGGTCATTGCGCGTGAGCCAGCGTGCCAGCTTGTAGGCGGCGTCCAGGTGAGGCAAGGCCATTTTTTCAAAGAACCGGGTTTTATCGATGTCGTTCAAATCAACACCCATCCGCCTGTCTGGCGTCTCAACTCCCAAGACTCGCTTTGCCTGCCGTTTATTCCCGATATGGCGGTTTTTTTACAGCAGAAAATAAACCAGCACAGGCGGGAATATTTGCCGCGCCTTCGCAGTTATAGCATGTGCAGGCCCCGATTGCATCGGGGCCTGGCAACCGCAAAGCGAAAGGAGTTCGACATGCAACATCCCCGCTTCCTCCCTGGCCTGGCCGCGGCCACGCTGATGGCGTTCAGCGGCGCCGCCACCGCCGGCGACGCCATGCACGGCCAGGTACTGTACAAGAGCATGTGCATATCCTGCCACTCGATCGACTACAACGGCGTGGGACCCGCGCACAAGGGCGTGTTCGGCAGGAAAGCCGGCAGTGTCGCCGACTACAACTATTCGCCCGCCGTGAAGGCGTCCGCCATCGTGTGGGGCGAGAAAACGCTGGACCAATGGCTGTCGGGTCCGGAAAAACTGATTCCCGGCCAAAAAATGGGCTACCTGGTGCCGTCCGCGCAGGACCGCGCCGACCTGATCGCTTATCTGAAGCAGGAATCCGCACGGGCCAGCCCGGCCCAGGCCACCAAATAGAGACAGTTGTGCCACCGCCTGCCAGCCATTGCCAGGCATTTCAAGGAGAAACATCATGATGGACCGCAGAAGCTTCATGAAACTGGCCGCCGTCGGCGGCGGCGCCGTGTTCATGTCCGGACTCTACGGGCATGCGCCGGCGGCGGCCGGAAAGACGGCAGCCGCTCCCTACGAGGATTTCTATTTCGTCCAGTTGTCCGACGTGCACTGGGGTTTCACGGGCGCCGCCAACCCCGATGCCCTCCACACCTTCAGGAAGGCCGTCGCCACCGTCAACGCGCTGGAAGTGCAGCCCGATTTCATCATCTTTACGGGCGACCTCACGCATACCACGGACGACCCGAAGGAGCGCCGCCAGCGCATGGCCGAATTCAAGGACATCGCGGCGGGCTTGACAGTGAAAAACGTGCGTTTCATCCCCGGCGAGCACGACGCGGCGCTCGACAACGGAGCCGCCTACAAGGAAAACTTCGGTCCGTCCAACTACGCGTTCGAGCACAAGGGCGTGCATTTCATTGCCCTCGATAACGTCTCCGACCCCGGCGCGCGCATCGGCGACACGCAGCTGGCATGGCTGAAGGACGACCTGGACAAGCAGGCCAAGGATGCGCGCATCGTCGTCTTCACCCACCGTCCCCTGTTCGACCTCGTGCCCAAATGGGACTGGGCCACGCGCGACGGCGACAAGGCGATGGCGCTATTGATGCCGTACAGCAATGTGACCGTGTTCTATGGCCATATCCACCAGGAACATCACCACATGACGGAGCACATCGCGCACCACGCCGCCAAGTCGCTGATTTTCCCCTTGCCGGCGCCAGGATCGCAGGAAAAGCGCACACCCCTGCCCTGGGACCCCGCCGCGCCGAACAAGGGCCTGGGCTTGCGCGAGGTGGAGGCGGAAGCAAACAAGGACTACAAGCTCACGGAATTTCCCGTGACAAGGAGCTGAACCATGGACCGTGCAAGAAGACAGCTATGTGCAAGGTTGGTCTGCGGTATCGGCGCGCTGCTGACGGTAGCCGCCATCGACGCCCAGGGCGTGAAGAAAATTGCCGGAAAAGAAAGAATCATCGCCATCCAGGCGAAGAAATTCGTCTACACACCGAACGAAATCACCTTGAAGAAGGATGAACCGGTCGTGCTGGCGTTCACGGCCATCGATTTCATCCATGGTTTTTTCATCCCGGACATGCGCATCCGCGCCGACCTGCTGCCGGGCCAGGTCACCGAAGTGAGGCTGACGCCTGGCAAGGCCGGTGAATACGCCTTTTTATGCGACAACTTTTGCGGCAGCGGCCACGAGGAGATGAATGGGAAGATCATTGTCACGGAGTAAGGTGGACGAACCATAAAGTTCGACGCAAGCCCCCATGAGGCAAGCGACTTCGACGCGTCGCGTGTGCAAGAATGTTAGACACTATTGCGCGTCGAAGCTTGCCGAGGCCATGGTTGCAGCATTTGACGCAGGCTGCTGTTTCCTGAGCTTATATGAGCGGCTGCTTTCGGCCCATAGCGGACGTTGGCCACTATTGCGGATCACCGGGTATATGCCACGATTTAGCATGGGACACATACGTTAGAAACGGTTTTTTCTCGCAATTTTCAGGGGTGATGTCCACAGGAAGTTCTAGAGTCTCAGCCAGGTTTTCAACGAATAACAGGACCTGCTCATGCTGCAAAGACCCAGCAACTTCCTTCGGTGAGATATCGAGTTCTAACTGCTCGGGGACGAAGAAATGACAGCAGATTACAACCGGGCCATCCAATAGAATCGACAACAAATGTGATCCTTCACGATTCGCCAAAACGTTGCGCGATCCCGGAAATGGGAGTGCAGCCCCATCAAAGCTGTACGTGCATTCGTATTGGTAAAGTAGGCGGTCAAAGCGATCCCAGTGGATAGCTTCAGTATTCTGCACGTAGACGTCTCGAAGCGATCCATCTCGTTCCCATAGTCCTGCTATATCGTTGAAGTTTGGTCTCATGCGGGTAGCTTGTGGACTGCCGGTTTTTTGAATGTTGGCTTCTGATCGATAGCTGCTGTGAGATCACACGTCACGGGGCAGTTTCGCCAGCCAATCCTCGACTCGCAAAAGAATGGGACCTAGCTCAGGAACGAATCCATCTTCATCGTGCCACTGAGCGATATCCAGGTCCATGGCCATGCCCTCTATTTCTTTTATCAAGGCGTATGGCATCGCCTCTAATGCTTTGCCGTTCCCTCTAATCGAGTCGGCTAAAGCCTGTGCGGTATCTTGCTGTGCCTGGACACGTTTCAAACAGGATTCAATTCGAGCGATTATCGATTGGTTGGACATGAACGTATTGAGTTAGAGAAAAATGATCGGTGCCGTGCGTGACTCTGTCCGCTTCTGGCCGATAGCGACCGTTCCCGAAGCATAGCCACCAGGCTCACTTGTATCAAATTTATTAATTTTTGTCTAAAACTATTGTTTTGCATCCGACCGTTCGTCCAAAACCGAATCCTGCTGGCGCCGCCACTCATGGCGGCGCCAGCACCCCAAGGGGCGGTCGATCAGGCGGCGCGGCGCGCCCGCAGATGCAGGTGGCGGATGGTGGCTGCGGCCGCCATCAGGATGGCGGAAGCCGTGGCCAGCACGACAATGAACGCCTTGTCGAAGGCCGAGCGGGCCAGTTCCGACACTTGCAAGCCCAGTTCGGCCGGCAATTGCTCGGCGGCCAGCAGCGCCGCGTCGAGCGTGTCATGGGCATTCGGCAGCAGGCCCGCGCTTTCCGGGATCACCAGCGTGGCGCTGTAGACAGCCGACAAAATCGTGCCCAGCACCGTCACGCCGATCACGGCGCCCAGTTCATACGACACTTCCTCGATCGAGGCGGCCATGCCGGCCTGTTGCGGGGCCACGTTCAGCATCACGGCGCTGGACGCGGCCGTCATGACGGCACCCAGGCCCAGGCCCAGGATCACCAGGCTGGCCACTTGGGCCGAGACGGCGGCGTCATGCAGCAGCAGATACGATGCCATGCCTATGCCGGACAGCAACAACGAACCCCACAAGACCTTGGCCTTGTCGGCGCGCGGCAGCATGAAACCCGTCAGCGGGCCGGCAAACACGGACGCCAACGGCAGCGGCAACAGCAGCAAGCCCGCCTCCAGCGGCGACAATTCGCGCACCAGCTGCATGTGCTGGCTCAGGGCCAGTTCCATGCCGATCAGGGCGGCGGAAGCCACCATGGCGGCGGCCACGGCGCTGGAAAACGGCAGTTCGCGGAACAGGGCGAAGTCGATCAGCGGCCTGGCTTGGCGCTTCTGGCGGCGCACGAACTTCAGCATGAAGAAGGCGCCCACGGCGAACGAGGCGGCGGCCAGCGCGTACGACGGCTGCGACTTGCCCAGTTCCTTGATCGCATACACGCCACCGAGCAGGCCCATCATGACTTGCAGCGAACCCTTCAAGTCCCACGGCTTGTCGCGGTTACCAGCCCGCTTCGGCAGGACGACGGCGGCCAGCACCAGGGTCAGCAGGACGATGGGCACGTTGATCAGGAAGACGGAACCCCACCAGTAATGTTCCATCAGGAAACCGCCCAGCACGGGGCCGAATGCGGCGCCGCCCGAGGCGATGGCCGCCCACACGCCGATGGCGAACGAGCGCTCGCGGTTGTCCGTAAAGGTCAGGCGGATGATGGACAAGGTGGCCGGCATCATCAAGGCGGCGCCGATAGCCAGCAGCACGCGGGCAAAGATCAGCCACTCCGGCGCGGGCGAAAACGCGGCGCACAGCGAGGCGATGCCGAACACGGCCAGGCCGGCGAGGAAAACGGGTTTGTGGCTCAAGCGGTCACCGAGGGTGCCGAGGCCGGGCAGCAGACCGGAAACGACCAGCGCGTACACGTTGATGATCCACAGTTTTTGCGAGGAAGTGGCCTGCAAGTCGCGCGTCAGCGCGGGCAAGGCGGTGTAGAGCACGGTCATGTCGACCACGATGAGGAACAAGGCGCTGGAGACGATGGCCAGCGTCAGCCATTTTTTCATTGGATGCATAAACAACTCATGGATTTTAGTGTAACTTTTAACAACTATCGGTATGGATGAATTTGGTGCTGCGCAAATATTTACGTTCCAGGCTGCCACGGGCCTGGGCTGGTCGGAGGCGGCGGGCGTCAGCCACGGTCGCCATCCTTGTCATCCTTGTCATCCACGGCGGCCGTCACTTCCGGCGCGTCGAGTTCGCGCAGCATGACGACGGACACTTGCTTGAAGCCGCGTCCCTGGAAGAAAGTCTGCGCCGTCAGGTTGTGCGCGCCGCATTCGAGGAACAGGCGGGCGATGCCGTGGCTGCGCAATTCGCCAGCTACCCACTCCACCAGCTGGCTGCCGATGCCGCTGCCGCGCACGGAAGGCAGCAAGACCAGGTCGTCCAGCGCGGCGAACGATTTCGAGGCGCGCTGGCGCGTGTCGATGGAAACCAAGGCCATGCCGACGACGGCGTCGCCGGCAGTGGCGACGGCCAGCAGGGTCGAATCGCCATGGGCCCAGTCATGCGACAGGGCGGCACGGATTTCGCCGCGTATGACCTCAGGCAAGTCCGCGCGCCAGTTGCCCGGCGCATCGGCACGTTCGCCCTGCAGCTCCGAATGGGAGATGTAGTCGGCGCTGACGTTGTCGAGGTAGAGCTTGCACAGCGCATCTTCGGCGGTGGCGTCGTGACACCAGCTGAAGCTGATGACGGGGGTATGGGCTTGAGCGTTTTTCATGGCGGATCTCGTGTTGTTGAAAATGTAAATGCATTTTATGTCGCCCCTGAATGGCATTCAAGTTAAAATCCATCTGTAAAACAGATAGGTGGATGTCATGCAATGGACTTTGGAACAAATGCGCTACTTCGAGGCGGCCGTCGCGGCCGGCTCTTTTTCGGGCGCGGCGCGCCGGCTGGGCCGCGCGCAATCGGTGGTCAGTACCTCGATCGGTCTGCTGGAAGCGGAGTTCGGCGTGGAACTGTTCGACCGTTCGCGCCGCAGCGCCGTGCTGACGGAAGCGGGCAAGGTGATGCACCTGGAAGCATGCGAACTGCTGCGCCAGGCCGAGCGCCTGCAGCTGCGCGCCCAGTTGCTGAGCGAGGCGCCGGAAGCGCAGCTGACCCTGGCCCTGGACGAAGCCCTGCCCTACCTGGCCATCAGCACGCTGGTGAAGGAATTGGCGGCGCGCTACCCGGCGCTGGAACTGGTGATGCTCAACGCCACGGCGTCGGAAGTGGCGCAATACGTGGAGCAGCAGCAAGCGGACGTGGCCTTCCACTTCGACCGCGGCCCCATCTCGCCCGTGCTGGAACAGCAGCACATCGGCAGCGTGGCGCAAGGCGTGTTCGTGGCCAAAGGCCACGCGATGGCCCACGGCCAGGAAGTGAGCCGCAACGAGCTGACCCGCTACCGCCAGCTGATCATGGATTCAGAACTGAACCGCGAACACGCGTTCAGCCCCGCCGTCTGGTTTTCCGACAGTTTCTACAGCATCGCGGAAATGGTCGCGGACGAGCTGGGCTGGGCGATTCTGCCCCTGAACATCGCCAATTACGACAACTACAAGGGATATCTGCAGGAAGTGCCCTGCCCCGCGCTGGCCCTGTCGCGCCTGCCCGTGCGGCGCTTATCGATCCACGGCAAGAAGCTCAGCGAGACGAGTTTGTGGCTGACGACGAGGCTGGCGGAGTTGCTGGCGGATGGGCCGCGGGGGTGAGGTCATGTAGTTAATACAGAACATTGGAAGCGCAAGCACCCGATAGACTTGCGTCCACATCGCCACTCGCCCCAAAACATCAAAGATGCTTTGGCTGGAAAGTTGCTACGAAGTTTTTAAGCAGTCACTGAGTTTATTTGTGCAACAAAGTCACTATTGATCGACAAATTCACTGGCCTTGGTCATGACAATATAATTTGAATTTATCCCGTTTATTGAAAGAACAGTGCGCATTACAATCATTGTTAATCACGATTATAATCCGCCATGATCTTTTTATCTTTCAATTAAAAATTCCATGAATCTACTCGATTTTTTCCGAACGCGTCCCTCACCAGATTCTTTTGCCTCCCTAGTCATGCGCCAAGCGCGCGCCGACGGCCAGGTACAGAAATTGATTTACGATGCGGAGCAGTTTCGCATTCTAATGGGTGAAAACAGTCAGCATATCTTCAATCTGGATAATGCCTATCACGATTATTGCGCCGCGCCGCGCAAGATGCGTGCGCAAGTGCTGCAAAACTATCTGGCCAGCATGGTCGTGCCCGGCCTGCCTGCCAGCTTTGCCGAAGCCAAACCCTGCCTGATGCCGGTGGTACGCAGCCGGGCACAAGGCGACTACTTGCGCCTGGTGGCGCTGGCCCAGCCAGAGCGCCAGCAAGTGAACGATGCCTACCGCTCACTGGACGACGATACGATCATCATGCTGGCCTACAACACAGACTCGCACATGGCCATCGTCGGCCAGGCCGTCTTGGCGCAATGGGGCGTGACGTTCGATGCAGCGCTGACGGCGGCCATGGACAATCTGCGCGAATGCACGCCGTACAGCTTTACGGATCTGGGCGATGGACTGCTGATGGGCGAATGGCAGGACGACTATGATTCATCGCGCCTGCTGCTGCCTGACTTGCTGAGTCGCGTCTGCAAAGACGCCGAACCGCTGGCGATGATTCCCTCGCGTGGACGTTTCCTGCTGGCATCGTCACATAATGTAGCGGGGCAATTGCGCATGATCTCCCTGGCCGACCAGCTGGTGCAGGACGAGGGACGCCTGGTCTCGGCCACCATGTATCGCATTGAACAGGGAAAAATCGTCGTGTTCCAGCCATCGGACGCGGCCGTGGCCGGAGCCTTGGCGCACTTTCAACAGTTAATGCGCGCACATCACTACGAGCTGCAGAAAGAGCAGTGGGATCGGGTCAACGACAGCATTGGAGAGGATATTTTCGTGGCCACTTGCATGTTGATAAAGTCAAAAGATGGCCAGCGCGTTACATCTGCGGCAAGCTGGACCCGCGGTGTCAACACGCTGCTGCCGCGCACTGATGTAGTGGCCATGGTGGAGCTTGACGATGCCGGCGGCGAAAGCACCACCAAGATGCTGGCATGGAATGATGCATTGGCCATCTGCGGTGAACTGATGCAGGAAGTCGATTGCTATCCAGTGCGCTATCGGGTACAGGCATTCCCTTCCGCGCAGCATCTTGAGTCGGCGCCAGCCTTTGAGTTGTAGCATTTTATTCAAGCCATTGATATTAGCCAAAGTTATTTAAAATTAAATTTCCAGCAGGGCATGAAATAATGAAAATAGACTGCGGCCATGCAAGAAAAGTTGAAATAGCGGTGGAATTTCCAATTTCAATACTATGCAAATATAATGGTCCTGACAATTTGGATGTGACGCTGGACGATAATATAACATACCTGATTAATGAAGCATTGAGAAAAGCCGGAGCATATGTAAAAAACAAGGCAATGAAAACGTATTACTCCGCGGAGAATGAGGAAATCCTAAGTTATCAACTGACATTGATCGTTCAACCACCTGGTGTTAACTTGCACTGCATTGTGGATGATCTGACTCAGGAGAATTTCCATCAAGGATTATGCATTAAAATGCAATCTCAGCATCATGGTTTTAGAATGGTCTATCCGCAATCCGCAGTCGGGTGAAGCTGAGCTGAGCATTGATGTACTTCCCAGGCCTGAATTCAAGAATTACTTTTCGACGGAGTACGCTTTGCAGTCGCAGTCATCGCAAGCCCGATTCAGCCGAGAATTTTGCTGTGAATCAGCGGGAAGCCACAACTCAGGAAGTCCCCTGGCCTTGTCGCGCCTGCCCGTGCGGCGGCTGTCGATCCACGGCAAGAAGCTCAGCGAGACGAGTTTGTGGCTGACGACCAGGTTGGCAGAGTTGCTATTGGATGGGCCGAGGGGGTGAGTGCATGCAAGTCAGTGCAGGAATGTTGAGGCTTTTATGATAAATAGAAGCCAGTTCCTGAGTGCTGATCCGGCACGGCAAGGAGGCGGAGTTTCAAGGTCGAGGTGTGGCACAATCCTGAATGGTCTGAACTTGAATGATCAAAGATGGCAGCATGAAATGACGGGCGCTGGCATCTTTATTGACACTAGCGACATTTGCTAGCCAAGGAAAATGATGAGTATTGAAATAGTTGATGTGGAAAATGTATTGAAGGATTTTATTCTGGCCATGAATGGTTGGGAACTTCATTACTACCCCGAGGTGCGAGAGAAAGGGCTGATTACTCTCAAAGAAAAAATGAAGCAGGATCTTGATGCTATTTTTGATTGCTTTTGCACCAAAAAAGAAAGAAAACAAGGTCGCCAGATGTCATTGCTCTGCAGCGATCCTCCTGAATACTCACGCACCGAAATATTTTTAAATTCATGCATCTCAGGAAGTAAAGCTGTCATTTCCACGCAGCAGACTTCGGGATTCAAGAATAGATACAGATATACATTTGGTCTTAAAAACCAGCAATGGTTTATTGATAAAAAAGAATGGCTTGATGAAGAGGAAGGCATGGAGCGTTGGCGACCGGCGTATCTTTAGTCGCGTTCGCTCAAGCTTGCGCCAATGCGGGCCACGCGACGACGATCAACGCAGTCCCCGCTTCCGAGAGACGCCAGCAATCATAACGAGCGCGGTATCGTCCGCACCAGGAAAAGAATGAGTATTAACACCAAACTGAAAAAACTCGAAGATAAGGCAATGGCCAAAG
The DNA here is from genome assembly GCF_030397735.1 of Janthinobacterium sp. SUN120. Taxonomy (NCBI): domain Bacteria; kingdom Pseudomonadati; phylum Pseudomonadota; class Betaproteobacteria; order Burkholderiales; family Oxalobacteraceae; genus Janthinobacterium; species Janthinobacterium sp. SUN120. Next base: position 988,773 of record NZ_JAPUBW010000001.1, read on the forward strand.
GCGAGTATGCGGTCGCCGCAGCTGCAGCCCATCTGTTGCACGATATTGGCTGCGTGGACAAGCAGATTAACCTGGTCGGGGCGCTGCACGAAGTCGGCTACCTGCAAAATTCATTTTCTCCATACTGGAAAGAATTCAGAACTGATGAGTCGGCATGGATAGAACGCTGTTTGGCCAGGCTTGTCACTGCTGATCATGACTATTGGGCGCTTGCCGCGCTTCTGGGCTGCAATGGTCCAACGACCATCAGCATCGCCATTGGCCTGGGTTTCAAATCCGCTGCAACAAGGCTTTACGAACGTTTTGACAAACCCAAGGTCCATGTCGATACTTTATATTTGACAGCCAATGGAGAAGTGCTGCATCCCGTATTGGAAGTCGGCTATGACATCAAAGACATGAAAACTGTCGACATGGGAAGAGCACGGGCACTTAATCTGAAGAATAAACAATGGAAGCCAGGCGATCGTATGGGCGACGGCGGACTGTCACTTTCCATGCAGGCCAAACTTCCGCATGGCGCATGGCGCTCGGTATGGACGGCTTTTAAAACATGGGATGCATGACGACATGATGAATTGCAGGACAGTCAATGCATGGCTGGAAATGGCGCAAGACGATGAAGTGTTCATTGATGCCGACGACATCAACCGCGAAGCGATGGAGAACATGTGGAGCTTTTCGCCCACGGACGAGGAAACGCCGCAGATAGAAGCGGCGGATATCGTTGCATTCATCCGCCAGGTGATCGCAGCACGCCGCAGCGCGCTCGCTGGCGAGCAGATGCTGTTCTATTGCTGGCACGATGCGCAATGCCGCCAGTTGCGCTTCAGCCTGGTGTCGCGCTCGCATGGCCGGCTGCCGTTTCGCCGCGAGGTGCGAGAAACGCAGGATTTGTCTCTGATCGCCGACCGCGTGGTGAACGGGGACTGGCGCAACGGGGATTTCATGCGGGCCCCGTCGGAGGAAGGCGATGCGCAAGAGCCGCCGTTCATCCTGCCCGTCTTTGTCGTGCCCGTGCCGTAGGAATCAGCGCGGCATCATCACATCAGGAACCGCGCGGGCCGGCAAGCTTCCAGGGCTGACGCTGGCTGTCCATCGACGATTTCCCCGCTGGCTAGCTGACCCACGATGCCTGCCAGCACGACGCCCGGATGCATGGCGCACACGTACGCGCCTTCGACCTGCGGCAAGTAGCCGATGATGGGCACGCCATCGACGGGCATGGGGCGCAGGCCGATGCAGGCGTACTCCGGCGTGATGGCCTCGGCTCCTTCCAGTTCCTTGCGGATCGCGCTGGCCGTGCGCTGCGCCATGGCGGCCGGCTGGTTTTCCGGGGTGTCGTCCACATAATCTTCCGCCGCCAGCATGGCGCCGTCTTCGTCTTGCCGCACTTCCATTGCATGGCTGGAAATAATGCCGCGCACCAAGCCGGGCGGCGCCTGGTAGCGCAGGAAGACGGCGGGCGAGGCGTGGATGGGCAGGCTGGCGCCCAGCTGCTCCGCCAGCGCGGCAGTGGCGGTGCCTGCCGCCAGCACGATCACGTCCGCATCGATGACGCCAGCGGCCGTTTCCACGCCCGTCACCTTTCCATCCTGGACGGCAAAGCCCAGCACGGGCGTGTGCGTGCGGGCCGTCGCACCGAGCGCCCAGGCCGCTGCCAGCAAGGCATGCGTCGCGGCGACGGCGTCGAGGGCGCCCTGCTCCGGTTCGTACAGCGCCTGTTCCGGCGGTTGCCGCAGCTGCGGTTCCAGCTGGGCGATGCGGGTGCGGTCGATCACCATGCACGAGGGAGAATCGCGCCCATCCTGCGTGCCGTACGACAAGGCACCATGCCAGCGCACCGCCAAGCCTGGCACCTGCGTTTCCAGCCGGCGCCAGGCGGCGATGGCGCCGCCGCGCAGGGCCGCGATGGGGTCCATCCCCGCGCAGGACGCGTTAAGCCAGGCAAATGAAGTGCCCGTCACGCCGGAAGCGATGCCGCCCGCCTCGACGACGGTGACTTTCGCCCCCTTGCTGGCCAGGTGGTAGGCGAGCGATGCGCCGACGATGCCGGCGCCGATGACGACGATGCGTTTTGAGGTTTCTTGATTCATATCTGGCAACTTTGCATATTTATCATATGGCAGAGTCTACCCCAGCCGCCCGCAATTCCAGCGCAAACCGGTGGCCATCGACGACGTTGCCTTCCACGATGGCAATATCGGGCACAGCCATTCCCTGCGCGAAACCGCAGCGTTCCAGCACGCGGATCGACGCCGCATTGCCGTCGATGGCGTAAGCGCACAGGCTGGCCAGCCGCCATTCGTCTTGCGCCAGGGCAATCAGGTACTGCAGCGCGGCCGTGGCCAGGCCCTTGCCCGCCTGCTGTTCCCCGATGCGGTAGCCGACTTCGGCTACGCCTTGCTCCCGGTCAATGTCCTTGAGGTTGGCGCGCCCGATCAACTGCCCGTATTCGTCCACGATGACGCAGGGGTGCATGCGCCCCTGTGCATGCTCGTCCAGGAATTGCGCGACGTGCGCGTGGATGCCGTCGATGCTGTAAAAAGCGTCCGGACGCCGGTCGATATGGCGCTCGAACCACGCCCGGTTGGCTTGCTCAAAGACCAGCAAGGGCGCGGCGTCGTCTGGGCGCAGGGTGCGTATGGCAAAGGTGCTCATGGAAACTCCTGGAAAGGCATGAGTCTAGTGACGCGTGGCACGGCCCGTCAATCATGATTCCATGAATCAATATAAAGTGACAAACGCTACAATGGCCGCCATGAACAACGATCTGTCCGCTCCTGATGCGGCGCGCCTGCTGGGCGTCAGCCTGCCCACCCTGTATTCCTATGTGAGCCGGGGCTTGCTCGCTTCCGTCAGCAACGGTGCGTCGCGCCGCAAGCGCTATCCGCAGGAAGACGTGCTGCGCCTGGCGGCCCGTAAAAATGACGCCAAGCGCGGCGGCCAGACGGCCGTGGCCGCCATGCACTGGGGCTTGCCCGTGCTGGAGACGCGCATTTCCCACATCCTCGATGGCCGCTTGCTGTACCGCGGCTGCGATGCGGCGGCGCTGGCGCGGCACGCGACGCTGGAAATGACAGCCAGCCTGCTGTGGGACGATGGTGCGAGTGACTATTTTCAGCAAGACGCGCCTGCCCAGCCGCCAGGGCTGGCCAGCGCACCCGATGCGCCGCCGCTGGCACGCGCCATGCTTGCCATGGCCATGCTGACGACAGCGGACATGCCGCACTCGCTGCAATCCGGCCCCGCCGCGATGCGCATCCTGGCAGCCGCCTTGCTGCAAACAGCGCCGTCCGCCTTGCCGCTGCACCGGCAGCTGGCCCAGGCGTGGCAAGTCGATGCGCAGCAGTCTGCATTGCTGCGCGCCGCCCTCGTGCTGCTGGCCGACCATGAATTGAATGCCTCGACGTTTGCCGTGCGCTGCGTCGCGTCGACGGGCGCCAGCCTGCCGGCCGCGCTGGGTGCGGGCTTGGCAGCCTTGTCCGGAGACAAGCACGGCGGCGGCAGCGCGGCGGCCAGGTGCATGTTGACGCAGGCGTTGGCCGCGCCCGATGCCAGAGCTGCCATCGCTACCTTTTACACAGCCATCGCGCCGGAATTCGCCGGTTTCGGCCACCCGCTGTACCCGCACGGCGACCCGCGCGCCGCGTATCTGCTGGGAAGCCTGTCTGCGATGTCGCGCGGGGACCCGCAACTGCACGCCATCCTGGCCGCGTGCGCCACGGCGGCCGAGTTGCTCGAAGTAAAACCGAACGCCGACCTGGCGCTGGCCGCCATGGAACTGGCGTTCGGCTGGCCCGAGGGCGCGGGCATGAGCGTGTTTGCGCTGGCCCGCTCTGCCGGCTGGATCGCCCATGCGGCCGAGCAGGCAGACAGCGCGGCCCTGATACGCCCGCGCGCCCGCTATATCGGGCGCCCACAGCGCGACTGAAAATTCACGCTTGATTTATTACGCATACGTAGTAGTATACTTCGCATGCGTACCAATACCTCATCCCAATCCGACCTCCCCGATGCCGCCGCCTGCCCGTTGGGCGAGCGCTCGCCGCGCCTGTTCAATCTGCTCAATCTGGCGCGCCAGAACCTGTTTCGCTCGGCCGATGCCGTGTTTACCAGCGAACTTGGGTTTTCCGGCACGCAAGTGGTCGCCTTGTTTGCCCTGAAAGGCGAGGAAGGCTGCCAATTGAAGGATCTGGGGCGGGCGCTGCAGCTGAAAAACTCGGCCGTCACGGGCCTCGTGACGCGCATGGAAGAAAATGGCCTCATCGTGCGCGGCCAGTCGGCGCTCGACGCGCGTGCAGGCACCCTGCACATGTCGCCCAGGGGTGGCGAGGTGCTGGCCGCCGCCCTGCCCCTGCTCGACAGCCTGAATGAACAACTGAAGCAAGGTTTCAGCGAAGAGGAACTGGCCGTCGTCGCCCGCTTCCTGCTGCATGCCTCGCGCCTGCGTTTCCAGCAAGACGTTTAATCGGCAAGACGTTTAACCCAACCTTCACCCCACAGGAGTTACCATGCACCCCAACGACATGACCGGCTTGCAACTGATGCAAGCTTTCGCGCAAGGTCTGTTTCCCCGGCCCGGCATTTCCAAGACCATGCCGATGGATGCCCACACGATCGAGCACGGCAGGGTCATCTTCACGGCGACGGCGAATGAAAACCACACCAATCCCATGGGCGGCGTGCACGGCGGTTTTGCGGCCACCGTGCTCGACACGGTCACGGGTTGCGCCACGCACACGGTCTTGCCAGCCGGCGAAAGCTACGGCACGACAGACCTGAACATCAAGATGTGCCGCCCCCTGCCCTTCAACGTGACGGTCTACGCGGAAGGTAAGGTCATCAATGCGGGACGCAACCTGGTCATTTCCGAAGGCACGATCCGCGACGAAGCCGGTAAGGTGTATGCGCACGCGACGGCCACCTGCATGATCATCCGTCCGGCCCAGCGGGAACAAGCGGCCGCATGATCCGTATTGGCAACATCGAGGAAGCCTGGCAGGTGCTGCAGGCCATCCCAGAGTTCGACCGAGAGCGCAACCTGGCGCAGTTGCAGGAGCGCCTGCCTGCCGGCGCGCTGGTGCTGATCGCGGAAGCTGACGGCCAGCCCGTCGGCTGCAAGCTGGGCTATGCCGCCGAGGATGGCTCCTTGTATAGCTGGCTCGGCGGCGTGCTGCCCGCGCACCGCAAGACGGGCCTGGCGCAGCGCCTGCTGGAAGCCCAGGAAACCTGGGCCAGCGAGCACGGCTTTGCGGCCGTCACCGTAAAATCGATGAACCGCTATCCGGCAATGCTGCGCTTGCTGATCCGGAATGGATACCAGATCCGGCTTGTGGAGCACTTTGGCGATCCCGTCAGCGAGCGCATTCATTTCATCAAAGCCTTGTCCTAGAACGCTTCGTAAAACCACTTTCTTGTCTTTTGCTTTTCAAAAGAGCAACAATGCCATACACTGCGCCATTCTGGCCGTCCGTTATCGGCCAAGACCGGACGTTCCCGTCCGATGATTTCATCAATAAAAATTTTCAAGAATTGAAAAATCCAAGTTAGTATTTAGGCATTATTTACTATGGAGAGATGCCTGTGAAAAGATTGCCCATGGCTGTGCTGTTAATCGCTTCTGTTGGCTTCGCGCATGCAGATGGTTTTGGAGATGTCGAGCGAACGAAAGTGATTGAAGACTATGCGCAGAAGCTTGAAGATAGCTACGTCTTTGCAGCCCAGGGCAAGTTGTTGGCCAACGGTTTGCGCAATCATCTCAAGCGAGGTGATTACGCGGGATTGGCGGAAAAAGAGTTAGCGGAAAAGGTCCAGCAGGATATGGATAGTATCTCGCCTGACCAGCATAACGGATTGGTGTATGTCGAGTTTGACGCGCTCGAAGAGCCTCCTCCTAGTCCAGTACCAGTCGCATCAACGGAGCCAGTCAGCCGGCCCGGTCCCGACAATTTCGGCATGGAGAAGTTTTCCATGAAGGGGCGCACCGCCTATCTGCATGTGACACGCTTCGCGCCGGTTGACCGTTTTTCTACCGAAGCCGTGGCGCAAGTGATGTCGAAGGCCGCCCATAGCGACGCCATGATTATCGATTTGCGTGATGGGCACGGTGGTGTGCAGTCCATGGTTACACTGCTATCCAGCTACTTCTTCGACGAACGCCCTGTTCACTTACTGGACGAACTCGATCGCGATGGCAAGGTGACCAATTCCGTCATCACAAGCATTACTTTGACGGGACCTCGTTACGGTAGCAAACGTCCGCTGTATATCCTCGTGAACGAAGAAACCGCATCGGCGTCCGAAGCTTTTGCCTACGGCTTGCAACAGCAAAAACGCGCCGTCATTGTCGGAAGCAAGACTTCCGGTGGCGCGCATAAGCAATTCGGCGTTCCAGTATCCAATCACCTCATCGCTTTCGTTGCCATTGGCCGCACCGTCACTCCTGTAACGCACACTAACTGGGAGCGCACCGGAGTGCAGCCAGATGTGCTTGTGCCAGCCGACCAGGCGTTAGATGTCGCCCTCGCACAAGTTGCAAAGGGCTCAGCCCAACAATGAATCCAGCTCAGCTTGGTTATTCATTTTGGTGTAAGCGTCCGCTTTTGGGGCGGAACCTGCCAATGACGGCTACCGGCCAAGAGCAGCCGTTTTGCTCGCCTAAAAATGTTGAGATCCAAAGGTAACATGAAGAGTATTGCTCAACTCGAAACCCTGTATTTCAAACTGCGTCATGGCTTTGTCAACGGTGCTGTGTGTGCCGCATGTGTCGATTGGGCAGTGGAGCGCCTGGACTTGGACGAAGAGGACGATGACTTAGAGATAATCTTGCTGGCAAGTGCAAGAGGACTTGATGAGGTGCTGCCATTGGTAGCAGTGATCGTTGAGCGATATCTAGGTTCTGAGCGGCTCGATGACCAGCTGGCGGCGGGAAAATATATTGTAGAACTCAGGAATGTTTATCTCCAAGGCAAGGAAACGATCTGGACAATCGACATGAAGCTGACACAGCTCTATTCGAAATTGGGATACCCAAATTGGCTAGGAATGCTGAGTCGGAATTGCGAATACGCGACAGACGTAAGCGCTTTCGAAGAGCCGTTCGAACTTGAATTCCACTACATTTCGACGCTATGGGGGAGTGTCTCCAGCCGCGCGGAGTTTGAGCAACATTATTGCGCCGAAATCTCCCAGGGACATGATGTCAAATAAAGGTCCGCAATGGGGCGATAGTCGCCAGCGACCGCAGCCGACCTGAAGCGGCCCAGAGCAATCACCGAAACTTAATGCAAATGTTGAATAAGAGACTTTTTGATGCTATTGCATCTGCGGTGGACTTGGAAGACCCTGCGGAACAATTTTTAGCTCAGCGATTCATGATTGAGGCGATAGGAAGAGTGACTTCACAATTGCCTGTAGCTGCTAAATCAGCCGCAGCTGTGGCGAATCGATTTATCACCGGCGCGGCGACGGCTGAGGAAGTCATTGCTGAGCGTGTACGCCTCTGGCGAGCCATTGAAGGGCGCGATCAATCGGACGAGCCCGACGTTTTGAAAATAAGAACTGCCATCTGCGTCTTGCATCCTATGGATATTGGCGCTTCTGCCGAAACATTGGAGTATTTTTTTGAGTTTTGGCGGCGAGGAGGCTTGCCGCAGGCTGAGCTTAAGGCCGCTGTTCACAACAAGTATGGCATTTGAAGTGGCTTCAGCCGGCCAGGAGCGGGCGTCCATACGTGACATGACAATAGATCATCTATTTTAAATTTATACCAGAGGTTGCATGCGCAATTGTCAAAGTGGAAGCTACTTTACGGCTTGTCTGAACATTCGGCCAACGCTGCCCTTCGAAGCCACGGTTGTCGTTCTGGCTGCGGCACTGGGTATCAGATTTTCGCCTGACGAGGAAGGGAAATACGAGGAATATCCGGCGTATCGCGCCTTCGCGCTTGGACTGGAAATCGCTCTGTTGGCGCCTCCGCCGCCGGATCTGGACACGCGGGAGATGCGCGACAACTGTTTTCAGCTAATTATCGATACCTGCGCGGACGTATCCGATGGCGGTGCGGACGTGGATATGAGCTCTCTCATTGCGGCGCAATTAAGCTCCGCCACCGAGCTGGAAATTGAGCGTGTCGACGTAGCCCCTGCTTAATCCCCCAGGGCGCTGCGCCCGCATGGGCATCCGTTGACCGGCCGCTGCAAGATCTTGCAGGGCACCCTCATCCCGCCGGCCTCTTCTTCGCCTTCAATAAACTTCCCGCCGCATTTTCCTCGAAGCGGCCCGCCTCCTCTATATAGCCATGCACGGTGCCGTCGTGGCGCCAGCCGCCCTGGCGCTTGATGGCCTGGAAATCGGCGCCGGCCCGGTGCGCGCTGGTGGCCATGCCGCGGCGCAGGCTGTGGCTCGACAGTTCCGGCACGTAATCGAGCGCCGCCAGCCTGGCGCAGCTGGCCAGGATCGTGTTGATGCTGCTCGCGTGCAGCGCTTTCACGCTGACATGGCCCCATTGATTGACGGGGCGCAACAGCGGCCCCGTGCGGATGTGCGCCGCGGCCAGCCAGGCGCGCAAGGCCGTGGCCGGGCAGCAGACGCCGTCGCCAAACGGGATCGCCTTGACGATGCCCTCCCCCAGTTGGTCCGTTTTCGAGCGGGGCAAGGTGATCACCATGCCCTGCGGCTCCCAGCTCACGTCTTCGATAGTCAATCCCGCCAGTTCGCTGCGCCGGAAACCGCCAAAAAATCCCAGCTGCAACAAGGCGCTGTCGCGCAAGGCCTTGACGCCGCCCAGCGCGGCCAGCCTGGCGACGATCAGCTCCAGGTCTTCCAGCGGCAAGGCTTTGGCCTTTTTCTTTGGCTTGCCGTGCAGGCGCGCGATACCGGCCAGGGTCTTGCGCACGGTGGGCGTGGATGCGGGGTCGGCAAAGCCCTGGTACACATGCCATTGCGACAGGGCCGTCAGGCGCAGGGCCAGGGTGCGGGCGTTCAGGCTGTCCGCATACGCCAGCAGATAGCGGATGACGGTGGACTCGTCGGCGGGCAACGCCCCACCCCAGGCCTGGAAGTGGCGGATGGCGGAACGGTAGGTGCGGCGCGTGTTGTCGGACGTGGCGGCGGCGAGAAACGCCTGGTGGCGCGCGGCCAGCTCGGCATCGATCAGGGCGCCGCGTAACGGTACAGGAGCCAAGGCGGCGCTTTTGGGCGCGGCGCCAAGGCGTTTGGAAAGGGGCAAATCGGGCATGGAATCGCTGAAATCGGGCTGATGTACTGGGAAATACGCAGAATACCATGCAAACCACCCCCCATAACCCGCGATAAGCGATCTTATCGCGATATATATTTTTCAAAAAATATCAAAATTTATATCGTAATATTATGCGATATTACGTATCATGTAATACGTTACTAAATTTCGTTCATAGGTGATTTCATGGCCCGCACCGGCATTCTGTACTCTGATGTTATGAAAGCAGCCCAAATCGTCGCTGCCGATGGGCGCAATCCCACGGTCGACAGCGTGCGCGAAGCGCTGGGCAGCACGGGCAGCAAGAGCACCATCGCTCCCCTGCTGAAACGCTGGAAGGAAGAGTTCCAGGGCGTGGGCGCCGTGAAAACGGAATCAGGCTTGCCGGCAGAACTGATGGAAGCGATGCGCGGCGTGTACGACAAGCAGCAGCGCGACGTGGCGCAGCAGCTGGAAACGGGCATGCGGGAAAACCGCGCCGAACTCGATGCGGCTTTGGCGCAGCTGAAGAAGACGGAAGCGGAACGCTTGAAGCTGACGGAGGCGCGCGCCGCCCTCACCCAGGAATTGCGCGCCACGCAGCATGCGCTGGCGCAATTGAAGGAAGAGCACCATTTCCGCGCCGTCACCCTGGCCACCTTGCACAGCGATAACGCAGGCTTGACGCAGCGCCTGGCCGACCGGGGCGAGGAAATCGCCGCCCTGAACCGCCAGCTGGCGCAGGTGCGTTCGCAGTTCGACCATTACCAGGAAGCTGCGGCCGCCCAGCGCAGCGAGGAACGGGCCCAGGCTCAGCAACGGATCAGTCGCCTGGAACAGGACAACGCCCAGTTGCAGCAGCGCTTGCAAGGCCAGCAAGCGACGCTGGTGCAGCAAGACATGCGCCTGGCGCAGCTGCAGGCGGAGCAAACGACGCTGGTGGCCCAGGCCGCGGCAGACCGCGAAGCCCTGGCTACCGTGCGTCCCGAGCGCGACCAGTTCGAATTTCAATACCTGCAGGCGGCCGCGTCCGCCGATGCCCTGCTGGCCAAGCTCGACACGGCCCTGCTGGCGCTGAACGACGCCAAGGTGGCGCTGGCCGCGCAAGACCGCCAGCTCGACATGCTGGCGGAAAATGGACAACTATCGCAACAGAAAATGGAAGCATTGGCGCAGGAGCGCGACGGTTTGCTGCGCGACAATGCCGGCATGGCGGCCAGGCTGGGACTGCTAACCGACAACAAGGAGCAACGCCGGGTTTGAGTGCTGATGGCCTGGGATAGCTACGACAGCCCCAGGACGGGCATCGCCCGCCATCAGGGCTAGCCCCGCTATTTCGTCTGCTCGATGACGGCCGACGGGGGCGAATATGCGCCGCATTTCACGTTGACGCCGAAAGGCGCGCCGCTCGAGCAAAATTATGACCGTGCTGCCATGGATGTCACGTTTGGCAAAGCGGACCCGGCTGGCGGCGCCTGCTTGCGCGCTTCCGACACGCCCAGCACGAACAGGACGACCCACAGCACGACGCCAAAATAATCGAGGAAATCGAGGCTGGCGAGGAACACGGCGGTATCGTTCGGGTCGCGCGGCCGGTAATGCACGCGGATGTGCGCGCCCGGCGCCATGCTGGCCAGGCGCCAGGCTGTGACGGCCTGTTCGCGGTGGCAGCCGGCGTTGCCTATCCGCGAGACGCCGATGCGCGAGCTGCGGTAGGCCTTGCCATCCACGCTGTAGCGGTAGCTGAGCTTGACGCACCAGTCCTGCGATTTGCCCGTGCGCTGATACATGCTGCTGCGCACGATCTCGGCGCTGGTCACGGGCCAGGCTGGCGAGGCGAGCTTGTCATACGCGCGCCAGAAGGAAAAATACGCGGTGGGAAGGGCGAGCAGGATCAGGAACCAGCCCATCATTCTTGCCAGGGCGGGGTCGATGGCGCCAGGGTCTTTCATCGCCCGGGCGGTGCGGCGCGGTAGCGCACCCGTATCCACGCGCCGAGAATGTCCACGCCGCCGTCGCCGGCGTCTTCGACCCAGCCCGCGCGCGCATACAAGCGTCGCGCGCCCGTATTGGCCAGCTGCGTCTTGAGGCTCAGCCGGGGGCCGAAGCGCGCCGCCACGGCGGCCAGCAGCTGTGTGCCGATGCCCAGTCCGCTGTGCGCCGGGTGCACATATAAATGGTGCAGGAAATGCTCGGGCGCGTCGCCCGTGTGCACGGCCGCAAAGCCGGCGACGATGCCGTCACGCTCGGCAACGAGGATTTCTTCGCCCTGCGTCGCTGCCGTGAAAGCGGCGGCGCTGGCGACAGGGCCGAAGGTGTCGCGCCCCGCCAACGCCAGGATGGCGGCGCAGGAAGGCGTGTCCGCCAGCGCGAATGGCCGAAGCGTGGCTGGCGTCATGCGGCGGCGCGCAAGCGAGGTGATGCCGTGGCGAAATGAGGACGAAGCATGGGCGCGCGTATCAGTTATCGGAATGCCATTATACGGTCACAAACGGCGGTTCAGCACGCTGTCGATATCGTGGGTTTTCAATTCCACTTCGAGCGTGCCGTCTTGCAGCCAGTAACCGTCGTCCCCCTGGCGTAGCGCATCCAGATCGAGCGTGCCCAGCGCTGGAGGGATGGCGCCAGCGAGAACAGCAGCTGCATCATCCCAGGCCGCATACAACAGTTTCAGGTACCAGCCGTCGTCGTGGGCAAAGGCGAGGAAGCGGTTTTGCAAGGCCGCCAGCCCCGTGCGCCGCGACGCGGCGGCGTGATAGGCCAGCGCCGCGGCCACGTCCCCATCCTGGGGCGGCGGCGCCGCGCCCCGCCAGTCGGCCCAGGCATGGCTGCCGCAGGCGTGCAGGTCTTCCCCGGCCAGGGCCGGCAACTGCTGCCGCGCCAGGGTCTGGTAGCCGGCCGGCTTCCTGGCCGTCCCGGCGCTGCCCTTGCGCAGCACGATGCCGCCGGACTCGCCGAGGGCGGGGAGAAAATCCTTGAATTCGATGCCGGAAGCGACCAGCATGCGCTCGGCCGGGTCGTGCCACAGATACAGATAATGTCTCAAGTCGGAGTCCGTTTGGGTTTCGGTGTCGTATTCAGCGCCACGGCGGCGCGTATCAGCGCCTTGAACGCCGCCGTATCGAGGTGCGCGCCTTCGTGCAGGTCGATGGCCCGGCGCGTGTTGCCGTCCAGACTGGCATTGAACAGGCCGGCCGGATCGGGCAAGGCGGCGCCCTTGGCGAAGGTGAGTTTCACGGCCAGTTTATAGGTTTCGCCCGTGCAAATCATGCCCGCGTGCGACCAGACAGGCACGCCGCGCCATTTGACTTCCTCGACCACGTCCGGGTCCGCCTGGCGTATCAGTGCGCGCACCGTGGCCAGCGTCTTGCCGCGCCAGTCGGCCAGCGCGGCGATTTTCGCGTCGATCAGGCGAGTAGCGGACTCGGCGCTCACCGCGCCATCCTGGGACTGCGTAGTTGGCTCTGCTTTTTTCATGGCGGTGATCTCCTTTCCTGGCTTGTCTGTGCCTGTGTGCGCCTGCCTTACGGCGCGGGATCGGCCATGCAAGCGGCCAGCGAGCTGATGAACTGGTCGCGCAAGGCCTGGTACTGCGCATCCGTCGCGAATTCCCGTTTGTCCGCCGGCTGGTTGAGCAGATAGGCGGTGGCGACCGTCCCGCTGGCGGCATGCAGCAAGGTGTATAGACTGATGATGCCCGCCGATTGCGTGACATTGGGATTGTTTAATCCTAGCACTTCCACGCCCTGGCGCGTGTCCGTTTCCAGCGACACTAATTGCGGCGCCTTGCTGTTGGCTGCCATCTGCTGCATCTGCGCCACGATGGTGTCGCGGTCGGCGGCAAACCTGCCTTCGGCGCTGCGTTCGATTTTCAGGTTCACCAGGGGCAAGCTGCCCTTGCGGAACAGCATCAGCCGATAGCCATCGGCCGTCGATACCTGCCCCTCGCCCGTCGCCAGCTTGACGCTGCGCGTCGTCACGTGCGCGGGCAAGCGGTCTTGCTGCCGGAACTGGAACTCGCTGCGGTTGATGCATTGCGCCAACGGCCCCAGGGGATCGGCCGTGCGGTCTTGCGCCTGGGCGGCCAGGGCGGCAACGAGCATGGGAATGGCAAGCAATGGGCGGTGATTCATGAGCGGCATCAGTCGAGGAGTGAAGGTGCCGCGAGCATAACCGTCCATATTGCCAGAAGGCAAATGTTTAGTTGCCATCCTCTAAAGCCCGCCTGCGTGGCTTCTTAATAGGAAATTCACCTGGCCCGCGTAGCATTCAGATTGGCAAGGCTCTCATTGTGCAGCGCCTGCCCTTTTCCGGCTGAATCATGAATGACATCGCTTTACCCCTGCACCACGGCGCCGCCGTGCCGCACCCTGCCAGCGGCCACCGCTTGAAAGCGGCGCTGGGCGCCCTCTTCTTTCCCCGCCAGCGCACGCGCTGGCAAGCTTTCCTGGGCAGCATGCCCGGCCTGAATTCGCTGGCGCAGCTGCATCCTTGCTTGCGCTTCAAGATTTACCGCCCTTACGCCTCGCGCCGGCTCGGTTGCGCGGACAGACTGGCCTTGCTGGAAGGCCATTACCGTTTCCTGTGGCAAGCCGGGGCGCGCGCCCTGGTCGAGCGGGCCGCGCGCCAGCCCGTGGTGCTGGCCGCGTTCGAAGGCAAGGATGGGGCGCTGTACCGCTTGCAGCTGACGGCCATCCACGACAGCTACCGCGAAGGCGAACTGTGCCTGCGCCTGACGCGCGACGGCCAGCCGTTCTACCTGGCCAGCTTCCTGTTCCTGCCGCGCGCCGATGGCGTGTCCCTGCAACTGGGCGCGCTGCAAGGCTTGCGCTCGGAAGCGGGCGCGCAAGCCGTGAAGGCGGCCACGCGGGCGCTGCACGGTTGCCGCCCGAAAAACCTGATGGTGACGGCCCTGCGCGATTTCGGCGATTTTTTTGCCTGCAATAACCTGTTTTTGATCAGCAATGACAACCGCATCGCCCTGAATGCGCGGCGCCGGCGCCATATCGCCGCCGATTACGACCTGGCGTGGCAGGAATTGCATGCCTTGCGCATGCGCGACGGCAATTATCACCTGCCCTGCGCCCCCTACCGGGCGCCCGACCTGGCTGACGTGCCATCGAAGAAACGGGCCGATGCGCGCCGGCGCGGTGAATTGCTGCAATGCATGTCTGCCGACATGCGCGCGCAGCTGGCGTGCCTGCTGGAAGCGCCGATGGCTGAACATTGAGCAAACGCAAGCCTTGCCATACCGGCAAACATAAAACTCAGGCAACCTTCATGTTGGGCCCGTATCCTTCACCATGCATGCCAGCCACCTTCCCCATGCGCCGGCGTGCCTTCGATCCACTCTGGACAAGGTTACCCATGACACCCACTTTCGCCCTCCTCCCCCTTTGCCTCGCCGGCAGCGCTGCACTGGCCGCCCCCGCGCTGGACGACGCCGTGCGCCAGCGCGCGGAAGAACTCACGCGCACGGGCTTGCACGCCAGCATCGTCATCGCCGTGATCGAAGGCAAGGACAGCGCCGTGTATGGTTTTGGCAGCAGCCAGACAGGCAAGAGCACCAAGCCTGGCGCCGACACCGTCTACCAGATCGGTTCCGTCACCAAGACCATGACGGCCTTGCTGCTGGCCAATGCCGTCGTCGAAGGCAAGGCCAAGCTCGACGAGCCCGTGGCGGCCTTGTTGCCGGGCTATACCGTGCCTGCCTTCGATGGAAAAACGATCAGCCTGCTCGACCTGGCCACGCATTATTCCTCGCTGCCGCGCCTGCCCGACAACTTCGCGCCCAAGGACCCGGCCAACCCGTATGCCGATTACACGGAAGCGAAGCAGCGGCAGTTTCTTGCCGCCTACCACCTGCCGCGCGCGCCAGGCACGGCCTTTGACTACTCGAACATCGGCTACGCCGTGCTGGGCACGGCCCTGGCGGCACAGGCCGGCACCAGCTATGAAGCGCTGCTGCAAAAGCGCATCGCCGTGCCGCTCGGCATGCGTTCCACCTCGAACAAGCCCACGCACGGCATGCTGGCGCGCCTGGCGCCCGGCCATCTGCTGTCGGGCGAAGCCACGCCCGCCTGGGATTTGAATGTGGTGGCGCCGGCCGGCGGCGTGTATTCCAGCGCGCGCGACATGGTCGCCTACCTGCAGGCATATATGTTCAAGCCGCTGCGCCCGTATGCGCTGGCGATCCAGCCGCAGCGTACGGTGGCGTCCGGCGACGACACGAAAATCGGCCTGTCCTGGCTGCTGGAACAGCGGCAGGGCCAGGCCTACGCCTGGCACAGCGGCCAGACGGGCGGCTACAGCAGCTATGCGGCGTTCACGACGGACGGCAAGCGGGGCGTGGTGGTGCTGACGAATACGGCGCGCGACGTCGATGCGCTGGGCCTGTCCACCTTGCTGCCCGGCACGCCCCTGCCGCCGCTGAAAAAGCCGCAAGCGGCCATCGACGTGCCGCGCGCCGCGCTCGCCGAGTACGTTGGCGAGTATCCACTGGACAAGGATTTCACCTTGACGGTGAGCCTGGGCAAGCAAGGCCTGGAAGCGGCCGGCACGGGTATGGGATCCGCCCCCTTGTTTGCCAGCGCGAAAGACCAATTCTTCTTCCGCGCCATCGACGCGGAACTGGCGTTTACGCGCGATGCGGCGGGCAAGATCGCCAGCGCCGTGCTCAAGCAAAGCGGGCAGGACACGGTCTTGCCGCGCAAACCGTAGCGATCAAGCTGCCGGATCTTGCATGAATTGCTCGACCCGCGCGACAAACGCCGCCTTGCTGCGCGTGCGAAACTCGCCCAGGAAGGCGTCGCTGCCCTGCACGATCTTCCCGTCGCGGTCGTATGCCACCTTGCCCATTTCCAGCACGAATTCGCCCTGCGGATCGTCTTCCGGCTCGAAGTGCGAATTGAAGCAGTAACCGCTGTCGCGGCAGCTGCCCCACAACAGCAATGCGCTGCTGAACCATTCCATGGTGTCCGGGCCCGGCTCCACCTCGAACAGGGTGTTGACGGTGATGTGCCAGCCGCCCGGTACGCGCAGCGGTTGCAAGGGATAGGGAAAGCGTGGCGGTTTCATGGGGACGGCGGCGCGCGGCGCGTTTGATAAAAGGCAAGGAACTCCGCGGCCGGCAGCGCTTTGGCGAACAGCCAGCCCTGGCCGAATTCGACTTTGCGTTCCAGCAAATAATCGGCTTGCTGCTGCGTTTCGATGCCTTCGGCCACGATCAGCATGTTCAAGGTGCGGGCCATCGCGATGATGTGCGGCGTGACGCTGCTGGTGGCGGCGTCCGTGCCGATGGTATCGACGAAGGATTTGTCGATCTTCAAGGCGTCGAGCGGCAGGTTTTGCAGGCTCGACAGGCTGGAATAGCCGGTGCCGAAGTCGTCGATGGCCACGGCATGGCCGCGCGCCCTGGCCTTTTCGATGGTGGCGCGCGCCGCGTCCACGTTGATGAAGCCCCGCTCCGTCGCTTCCAGCCAGATCTGCTGCGCCTCGATGCCCGTGCCGGCCAATGCCCGTTCCAGCACGTCGAGCACGCGGCCCGTTTCGATATCGCTGGCGCACAGGTTGATGGCGATGTGCAGGTCGCGGTCGGCCAGCAGCGCGGCGCGCATGTCGGCGATGACGCAATCGATCACCTGGTCCGTGATGGGCAAGATCAGGTCGCCTTCCTCGGCCACGGGGATGAACAGGTCGGGCCGTATCATGCTGCCATCGGGACGGCGCCAGCGTATCAGCGCTTCGGCGCCCACGCACACGCCCGTGTCGAGGGCAATGATCGGTTGATAATGGACAAAGAATTCGCGCCGGTCGATGGCGATGCGCAACTCTCCCATCAGCGACAAACGGCGGCGCGACAGCCACACGACGATGCCGACGAGGAAGGCGGCCATCAGCAGGCCCAGCGGCAAGAGCAGCAGCTGCTCGCGCCGCAGCCTGTCGTTCAGCTTGCTGCGCGGTTCGATCATGACGGCCGTCAAGCCGTCGCGGTACAGCATGGCATGGATGCTGCCGTCCGGCACGGCGCCGGCCGCCGCCGGCTGGCCGGCCAGCAAGGCTTGCACCAGCGCCGGGTCCGGATGGTGCAAGGTGTCGAGCACGCCCCGCTTGCCGATGGCCACGGCCATCTGGATATCGCTGTCGACGATGACGTCGGAAAAGCGCACGGGATCGATCAGCACCTTGTAGGCGCGATACGACAGCCCCACCATGCGCTTGCCGCCGCTGACGACGGGGCGCAGGTCGAAATCGAGGCCCATGCCATTGTCCAGGGTAAAGTCGGCGGGCGTGACGGCGATGCGCTCTTCCTCGATGCCCGTGGATGTGCATTTGAGCAAGCCGTTTTCCACATAGCCGATATCGTCGATGCTGCGCGTAGTGATGGTGATGCGGCGCAATTGCTGGACATGGGCTTCCGAACACGGCGCCAGCTCCAGCGCATCGGCGCTGCGCAGGGCCATGCTGGCCGAGGCGATCGAACGGTGGGCGCGCTCGAGCGCGTAACCGGCGAGCAGGCGCAGGCGTTCCTGCTCGCCCTGCTCGGCCCGCACGGACGACAGGTAAAAGGCCAGGCTCAGGGGAGCGGCCACGCCGATGACGGCCACCAGCACGCTGGTGATGATGATGCGTTTTCTGCGCATGTGATTACCTGCGGTAGTTATATGAATGCCATGTATTTCCTGATGGCATCATATTACAAGCAGAGGCCGCGCACGCAGAACTTGCTGAACAGTTACACTTTTTCCAGCGGCCTTGCCAGCACGAACACCAGCGCCGCCACCACGGCCGCCAATCCGCCAGCCAGGTACAGCACGCTGGCAAAGCCGTCGATGAAGGCGTGGCGCGCCGCTTCCTGCGCCACGGCTTGCAGGGCGGGCGGCAGCTGGCCGAAGGCTTCGGAGGCGTTGCCGGCGACGATGCGCCCGATCATTTCCGGCGAAGCCTTCAAGCCGTGCAGCCACGCCAGTTGCTCGAACGAGGCGGCCGTGCGCATGGCCAGCACGGCGCCCAGCGCGCCCACGGCCAGCACGATGCCGACAAAGCGCGTGGTGGTGCTGATGCCGGAGCCCATGCCCGTGCGTTCCCTGGGGATGCAGGCGAGGATGGCCTTTTGCGTGGTGCCGTTGAGCAATCCCGCCCCCGCCCCCGTGACGACCATGCCGGCAGCGACCCAGCCATACTGCAGGCTGGCGGCGGCCAGGGCCGTGGCCACGTTGCCCGCGGCGACGATCAGCAGCCCCGTCACGAGGATGCCGCGGTCGTCCAGGTAATGCATGGCGCGCGGCGCCAGGCGCGACAGCACGACCATGGCGACGGCAAACGGCAGCATGGCGCAGCCGGCCAGCACGGCGGAAAAGCCGAAGGCGTTCTGCAGATACAGCGGTAAAAAGGTCATCATCACTTGCGCGGCGATGGCGTAGCCGAACATGCCCAGCACGGCGCCGACGAACACGCGCCGGCCAAACAGGGATAGATCGACCATGGGCGCGCGCTGGCGCCGCTCCACCAGCACGAATACCAGCAGCAGCGCCGCGCCCGCCAGGAAGCGCAGCAGGGTGGCGCGGCTGGACCAGCCCGCCACGCTGGCGTCGATCAAGCCCCAGATGATGCAGAACAGGCCGGCGGAAAACAGCAGCGCACCAGCCGGGTCGAAGCTGGCGTTGGACGCATCCTTCGATTCATCCACGTGCCTGCTAACCAGCCACATCAAGATGGCCACGACGGGCAGGTTCAGGTAGAAAATCCAGCGCCAGTTGATGGCGCTCGTGATCAGGCCGCCCAACAGCGGCGCCACCGTCATGGCCACGCCCATGGCTGCGCCCCACACGGACCAGGCGCGCGCCCGCTCCTTTTCCGCATGAAACGTGTGGCCGATGACGGCCAGCGCGGATGTGAGCAGCAGCGCGGCGCCGAGTCCCTTGACGGCGCGCGCCACGTTGAGCACGAACGGCGTCCACGCCAGGCCGCACAGCAGGGACGCCAGCGCGAACACGGCCAGGCCAAACAGCATCACCCTGCGCCGTCCCAGGCGGTCGGCGATGCTGCCGGCTGGCAACAGGAATGAGGCGAACGCCAGCATGTAGGCGCTGACCACCCATTCCACGTCGACGAAGCTGGCGTTGAGCGAGCGGGCGATCGACGGCAGGGAAACGGCCACCACGTTGGTGTCGAGCATGATCAGCGCGCACACGCCCGAGCACGTATATAAGGTCCAGTTGGTATTCTTCATGCCCCCGATTGTAAGCACGCTTGTATTATTTCCTGTTATAAGATGATCGCCTTATAATTCACTGATGGTGAATACAGACAAAGACATGGAATTGCGGCATTTTCGCTGCGTGCTGGCCGTCGCGCACAGCCTGCACTTCGCGCGGGCCGCCGCGGAACTCGGCATTTCGCCGCCCGCGCTGACCAAGCAGGTGCAGGAAACGGAGAGCTTGCTCGGCACGCGCCTGTTCCAGCGCAGCAAGCGCGCCGTGGCCCTGACGGCGGCCGGCGAATTGTTCGTCATCGAGGCGGCGCGCGCGCTGGGGCAGCTGGCGCAGGCGCAGGAAGTGGCGCGGCGCGCGGGACGGGGCGAGTTGGGACGGCTGGAAATCGGCTATGTGGCCTCGGCCGCCTACTCAGGCGTGCTGCAAGACCAGTTCGCCCGCTTTCGCGCCAGCCACCCCGGCATTCACATCGGTGCGCGCGAATACGCGATGGATGCCCTGCCCGGCTTGCTGGACCACGGCCGGGTGGACCTGGCCTTCGTGCGCCCGCCCCTGCACTTGCCGGACGGACTCGACAGCGTAGTCTTGCTGCGCGACCGCTTCGTGCTGGCCGTGCAGGCCGACAGCCCGCTGGCACGCCTCGGCGTGGCGGGGCCGGCCGCGCTGGCGCAGCAGGCGTTCATCGTGCCGGAACAGGAATTGGGAACCGTGGAAGCGAGCCGGCGCGGCGGCTTCGCGGCGCAGGTGGTGTCGCGCCCTGGCAGCCTGGTGGCCGTGCTGACGGAAGTGTCGCTGGGCGTGGGCTGCGCCATCGTGCCCCACTCGGTGATGGCCAGCGTGCAATTGCCCGGCGTCGTATTCCGCGAGCTGGAAGGGCCACAGATCAGCTCGGAAATCGCCGTGGCCTTCCGCCGCCACGAACAGGCGCCCGCCGCGCGCGCCTTCATCGCCCAGCTGCGCGCGGCGGCGCTGACTTAAGGTCAACCGCCTTTCAATACGGCCACGGCGTAGGTGCAGGCCGTGGCCGTTTCATTCCTGAACACGCAGTCGGCCGGCGGGCCCAGTTCCAGGCAGTCGCCCTCGTCCAGCACGTGGCGGGTCTCCCCTTCGATGAAGACGAGGCTGCCGCTGAGCGACCAGATGAGTTGCCGCCGCGACGCATAGGCGGCGGCCGGCATGGCCACCACGGCGCCGGGCGGCAAGGTAATATGCACGAGGTCGAGCGGCATGTCGGACGCGGGCGACACGTGGCGCCGCACATAGCCGCTCTGCGGGTCGATCCACACGGGCTGCTCAGCCTGGCGCAGCAAGCGCCCCGCGCGCATTTCGGCGCGGGCGATCAATTCGGACATGCTCAGGTCGAAGGCGCCCGACAGGCGCGCCAGCAAGGTGGCCGTGGGGCTGCAATCGCCCCGCTCCACCTTGTGCACCATCGCGCGCGACACGCCCGAGCGGGCCGCCAGCTCCGTCAGCGACCAGCCCAGGCTTTCCCGCTCGAGGCGCACCCTGGCGCCGATGCGCTGGTTCAATTCGTCTGGTTTAGTGGACATAATCAGGATTTATTGGACAAAAGCGTGGGCGGCAATCTATGATTTGTCCATTATAGTAGACGCCTAGCAAGGAGAGCAACATGCAGATACGCGATGCCCACGCGGGCGACATCGAGGCCATCACGGCCATCTACAACGATGCCGTCAGCAATACCCTGGCCATCTGGAATGAACGGACGGTCGATGCGGCCAACCGCGCCGCCTGGCTGGCCGACCGCGAAAAGGCCGGCTATCCCGTGCTCGTCGCCATCGATGCGGAAGGAACTGTGGCTGGCTACGCCTCGTTCGGCGACTGGCGCCCGTTCGAAGGTTTTCGCCATACGGTCGAGCATTCCGTGTACGTGCGCGCCGATCGGCGCGGCGCCGGGGTCGGCAAGGCCTTGATGGGGGAATTGATCGCGCGGGCGCGGGGCCTGGGCAAGCACGTGATGGTGGCGGGTATCGAAGCGGGCAATGCCGGCTCGATCGCCCTGCACAAGCAGCTGGGCTTCGAAGAGGTGGGATTGATGCGCCAGGTGGGCACCAAGTTCGGCGCCTGGCTGGACCTGGCGTTCCTGCAGCTGCAGCTCGATACGCGCAGCGATCCGGACGGCATTGCGCCGCCCGGTTGAGGTCAAACAAATATCAAGGGTCGATCTCCGGTGGCGGACGGCGCAGCGCCATATGTTCCCACACGGCCACCAATACCAGCACGCAGCTGGTGATGCAGGCCAGGGTCAGGGGCGAATACAGCCGGCCATACGCCATCGGTATCAGCGCCAGGATGATCAAGATGCCCAGCAGGTGCGACAGCGGCGGCGTGGCGCGGTCGTTGCTGACCCATTTAAACAAGGCATTGCCCAGCAGATACAGGATCGGGCCGCCCAGCAAGGCGCTGATGCCGGCGAAGCTCGCCTCGTCCGGATGCACGAGGGCCAGTTCGTCGGCCACGGCGGAAACGATCACGCCGCCCACGATCAGCACGTGGATATACGTGTAAGCCTTGCGGGCGATGCGCCCCGGATCCTTCGAGTGGGCGATGCGGTGGTGGCCCGCCTCGGCGCCCGTGTCGAAATAGATCCACCACATGGCGATGCTGCCGACCAGGGCCGACAGGAATCCCAGCCAGTTGGCGGCCGTCCATTCCAGGCCGGCGAAGGTGGCGCCCGTCACCAGCAGGGATTCGCCCAGGGCGATGATGACGAACAGCGCGCAGCGCTCGGCCATGTGGCCGCCGTCGACATCCCAGTCGGCCGTCGAGGAACGGCCCAGGCCCGGCATGCCGAACTGCATCCAGGGACCGGCCAGGTCGATCAGCAGGGCCGCGCCCCACCAGAAGATGCGCTGCTCGGGCGACGCGATGCCGCCGGCGATCCAGAAGATGCCGGACAGCACGGCCCACAGGGCGATGCGCTGGAAATTGCGGCGGCGCGACAGTTCCTCGTGGCGCACGGCCCACCAGGCGAACAGGGGCCGGCCCACCTGCATGGCGACGTAGGCGCCCGCAAAACCGAGGCCCCGCGTGCCGAACGCTTCGGGAATCGAGGCGGACATGAGCAAGCCGCCCAGCATCATGGCGAACAGGCTGATGCGGACGGGAATGCGTTCGGGATCGAGCCAGTTGGTGATCCACGAGGTAAAGATCCAGACCCACCAGACGGCCATCAACAGCAGGCCCGTCTGCAGCCAGCCCATGGCACTCAGGTGCGCCAGCAAGCCGTGCGACAGTTGCGTGACGGCAAATACGAACACGAGGTCGAAGAACAGCTCGATCATGCCCACCTTGCCGCTGTCCTGCACGCCGCGCTGGCGCAGCAGGGAAATGCGATTATTCATTTTTTTCCTTGCATAAATACCGGACCGGCGCCCGCGGCGCTGGCCAAAACGGCACGATGATAGCAGATGGGGATGGCGGCCATGGCGACGCCCTGCGGTCGGCATGCGTTTGCTCTTCCGGCCGAATTTCGTTACGATGGGTCGCATGCGCGGGACACCACCTCCACCATGTATCAGCTGAACTGGCGCGGCCCCTGGCTCGCTGTCGTGCTGCTGCTATCGCTCGGTGGCGACGCCCCGGCGCTGGCGCGCCAGCTGGCCGAACCGGCCCCCGCGTGCCGGGCGCCGCAAACCATGGCGCTGACGGTCAACAGCGACGCCATCGCCACGGCCAGCAACGATATCAATGACAACACCCTGGTGGCGCTGCGCGCCAACGGCACCGCGTACTGGACGGTTTTATTGTCGACAGCGAATATCCTGCTGCAGCTGGGCGCCGACCGCGGCGATACCATCGTGACGTTCCAGAAAGGACTGACCCTGCGTTTCCAGGCGCTCGGTCCGCAGCAATATCAAATCCTCATCGATGGCCCCATCCTCGATGACGGCACGCAATACACGCTGACTGGCAAGGTGGTAGCCGTTTTTGAACGCTGTCCGGCCCTGCCCGCGCCGGCCGCGCAATAAAGCCGCGCATGCCATCTATTTAAATCAATAAACCGTTTATATTCAATTGCATTTCCTATTCCGCTTGCCTGCCGCCGCGCAAAATGGCCGGCAGCACATTCCCGCGCCGCGTCCGGAAGCCGCATTATTCTTGCCTTCGCGACAATTCGAGAGAATCGCGCAAAAAAATAGGCATAGAATCGCTACTCGTCATGCGCAAGAGCCGGCATGGTTATATTACGAATAGCCGGAAACTACTTTTTTGAATAAGCAAATACGAAATATATTAATCAATTCCGGATTGATTAATATCAAATGTCTTGTCTTTATTTGAAATTGCGTATTGTCCCGCCATATTTTTATGGCATGGTCGCAAAGCCGTCGCTATACCGTTTCTACCGACTTACCCAACTGCCCCGAACCTGTCGGCCACGGGGCGCCCACCGCAAGTGCAGGCCGATATCACCTCATGGAGAATGTCATGTCTAACTTACCTCGCGTCGAAGTCACCAACCATACGCTGGCCTCCGGCCAAAGCGTCACCACCAACACCACGCCGAACAGCATCGCGCTGTCCATCGCCAGCGGCGACAGCAACAACCAGACCGGCATCGCCTTCCAGTTCCAGGGCCGCACCACGTACTGGAATCCCAGCGTCACCACGGGTTTTACCACGGCCAAGCTGGCCAGCGACACGGGCAACGGCGTCGTCACGTGGAAAGCCGGCCTGACGGTCACCTACTCGCCGCAAAGCACGGGCCTGTATAACGTGCTGCTCTCCGGCGACATCGTCGACAGCGGCACCTTGTATAGCTACACGGGCTTCGTGCTGGCCACCTTTACCTCCAACTCGCAGTAAGCGGCGGTTCCGCGCCCGCCTGCGGGCGGGCGCTCTGGATGGCCGCCCGCCACCGCGTCCAGGCAAGCCACCTGGCCATCCGACGCCCTTCCGGGCCCACCCGTTGTAAACGATTGCGTTGCCGCGCGGCAGCCATGCCGCCGCATCGCAGCCCGAGTCGCGTCTTGAGTGGAGGTTGTCATGGGTTTCAGTTTCGTCGCCACCGATCCCGCCAGCAAGGTCAGCCTGTATGAATCGCCGCCGCAGGCGGAGCATGCCTGGGCCGGCTACCTGCTGCCGCCCGTCGCGCCGCCGGCCACGCCCCCGGACAGCATCAGCTATGCCGACAGCCTGTCGCCGCAGCGCATGGGCAGCTACGTGTTTGCCAGCGCCCGTCCGGCGGCGCTGGACGCGGCGCCCGGCCCCTTCATCGCCGCCCTCGTCGCGTATATCGACCGGCAGTCATCGGCGCCGGGACTGAACCTGAACGCGCTGCTGTGGCTGCGCGACACCGATGCAGCGCCGACTGATTCCTTCAAGAACTACGGCTGCAGCTACACCTATAACCAGCTGACCAAGGGCTTTGCCACCAGCACCAACGTCAATTTCCGGCTGGGACAGGACCTGCTGTTCAACGTGCTGTCCGGCGTCGGCCTGTCCATCGACGCCGCCAGCGGCAGTCTGCGGCTGGCCGCGCCGCTGGCTACGCCGCCGGCGCTGGCCTTCCAGCGCAATGCCAGCGATATCGGCATACGCGTCACGGGCAGCGGCAGCACGATCCGCACGTTCGTGCCTTTGGCGGGCGCGAATGCGGGCTGCCTGACGTTTACGGCCACCGTCAACCCTCCCGTCACCTTCGGCCCAAGCGGCCTGGCCGTCGGCTTCCCCATGACCGCGCGCGACACGGCCAGCGGCCAGCTGCAGCAGCTGTTCTACCCGGCGCTGAGCGCGCCCGCCAAGCTGTCGGCCAGCCTGGCCTGGGTCGGCACGGTCGACCCGCTCGATCCCTACAATCAGAAGCTGTCCGCCAAGGCGCGGCTGGAAGGCGTATTGCGCTGCGGCTTGCTGCCGGCCGACCGGCCCGCCTTGCCGTCCACCTACCGCACTGCGCTGGGCCATGCGACGACCTTGCGGCCGCTGGGCGCCGCCAGCGGGCAGCCGCCCGTGATCGGCCTGCAGTCGGGCGCCCTGGCCTTTGGCTGCGCCGCGCAGTCGCCTTCCCAGCCCGCCACCAGCAAGGCGCTGCTGACGCCGGCCGGGCGCTTCGGCCTGAGCGCCATCGGCCAGGCTGACGGGGCGCAGACAAACTTGTTATGCGGCATCTTCGGCTCGGAACAGCTGAGCATGACCACCTATGATGGCGCCGCGCCGGAGAATGACAGCCTGCTGTTCGTGCCCGCCTCGCCCGCATACGCGTCCGTCTTTCCGTTCCAGGCCGCGACCCTGGACTTGCCCGATTCCGGTAACGTGGCCACGCCGCTGACGGCCGATTACCTCGGTTGCTGGGCCAGCGTGCTCAAGGGCGGCGCGGCCATGCCGCAATACCATGCGGAGCCGGCGGGCAGTCCCATGTACGGCCTGCCGCCGGCCGCCCGGGCCGCAGCCTTGCTGCGCACCGTGGCTGCCGATACCGTGCTCGCCTCGACCCCGCCCTCGCTGCCCGTGCCGCAGGGCGCCGCGCACGCCTTTCCCCTGCTGCCGTATGGCGGCGCCGTCAGCGGCGGCCCGCTGGATGTCAACGCCGCCCTGTTGTCGAGCTTTGAAAGCAGCATCGTGGCCGCCACCCGCAAGGCCGTCATTTCCAGCGGCGCCAGCGCCACCTGGCAGGCGCGTGCGGCCGCCAGCCGCCGCGTGCGCGGACTGGCCGCCGGCGACGCGGTGGCGGAAGCGCCGCACTACCGCACCACGCCGCAGGGAGCGGTCGCCACCGTGTCCAGCCAGGCGCAGGACCAGGACGCCTTCCTGTCAGTGACCCTGGGTCAGACCCTGGGCGGCGGCGGCCAGGTCTTGCCGTTCGGCTTCCGCTTCCCGGACGCGACCTTGCAGGATGCCTTGCAGACCAACCAGCTGTTCCTCGTGGCCGTCAACGCGGCCCACCTGTCGGACGGCGCCGCGCACTTCGACAATACCGTGGGCATCGCGGGCTGGACCATGCAAGCGCAGGTGGGCGTCGGCGTGACGCCCACGTCCTACCGCAACGTGATGCTGCTCAAGTATTGCAGCGGCAGCGTCAGGGAACGCGTCGCCAATCCGAACGCCTGGTCGGGCGCACCCGATTTTTCGCTGGCCGCCGGCGCCGGCCCCGACGTCCAGGGCATCGCCTACACGGGGCTGTCGCAATGGCTGCAGGATGTCATCGAAGCGGCCGAGGTGCTGGCGGCGGACAAGCCCGAATCGCCTTACCGGCATTTCCTGGAACTGGTCAGCGATCCTACCTGGACGGGCGTGCTGGTGCTGCAGGCGGACCTGGATCCGTCCAGTCTGCCGCCCGGCCTGCAAGGCATCGCGGCCGGCCTCGACCTGACGCGCTTCGTCGCCCACCATTTCGGCTTCACGGCCAGCCGCGTGACGGTGCATGGCGACGGCAGCATCACCCTCAACGGCAATTCCAGCACCTTCGGCCTGGTCGACTACCAGGATCCGGCCTTTGCCGCCGGCCAGCGCAACGGCTTGCCGCCCGATACCCCCATCGCCCTGCCCGACACCGACAACTATGCATTCCGCGTGCTGCAATTGCAGGTGCTGTTCGACAATGCCGTCATCAAGACCTTCAAGAGCTACGTGCAGCTGGCCGTCAACGGCCTGCTCGGCTCTCGCGTGACGGCCACCACCTTCGGCGGCAATGCGATGCCGAACAACGGCGTGGTGCTCGACGGCAGCTATATCGACCAGAACGGCACCGGCATCTACATCTTCGAGCAAGCCACGCCGTCGATATTCAGCCTCGACAGCAACCTGCTGCGCCACGTGGCGTTCCAGCGCATCCAGTTCAACTGCCTGGGCACCACCGACGCGGGCGCGACCGTGCTGAACCGTTTTTCCGTCTGGGGCACGCTGGACTTCGCCAGCCTGGACGACCGCACGGGCGCCGTGCTGGACCTGCTGTCCTTCGGCGCGCTGGCGCCGGACCTGCCGCCGGACGGCGCAGGCCTGGCCTTTTCCAACCTGGTGATCGACATGCGCTATCCGCAGACGACGCCGTCGGCCGTGCGCTTCGACGAGGTGACGGCCAACCTGGCCTACGACCTCGACGCCAGCCAGGCCAGGCCGGACAGCCTGTTCAAGGGCTTCGGCCTGGAACTGTCGGGCTTTATCGCCGCCGCGGACGGGCAAAAGCCGGCCGATTTCGGCTTCCTGCCCGTCAGCACGGCGCTGAACCTGGGCACGCTCGACGGGCCATGGCACGGCATCGTGTACGACGTCACCATGGGCGGGCCGGGCGCGCTCGTCTCGGCCGCCGGCTTCCATTCGACCCTGCTGCTGGCCTGGTCGCCCGCCAGCACGGCCGACGACGACGAGCAAGCCGTCTTCGTCGGCCTGTCGCTGCCTGGCGCGGCGCCGGGCGCCAGGCTGATCAGCCTGCAAGGCATCTTCAAGCTGGCCATCGACAATATCGGGCTGATGCGGCAAAAAGTGCCCGACGGCGACTCTTACTATTACTGCCTGCGGCTCGACAATATCGCCATCAAGTTCCTCGGCATTGCCAAGCTGCCGCCCGACGCGAACATCCAGTTCTTCCTGTTTGGCGACCCGAAGAATACGGGCAGCCTGGGCTGGTATGCCGCGTACATCGCCGATGCGGCCGCCCGCCAGGAGCAGGCACTGGCCGCGCTGCCATTGCCTGCCATTTCACTGGGGAGCGCAGCATGACCAACGTCGTGTACTGGAATATCGAGAACTTCGGCATCAACAAGGTCAACAATCCCAGCCGCAAGCGGCCCCGCTATGGCGAAGGCGGCCGCTGCGGCGGCAACCTGCCGGCCGTGGCCGCGCTGCAGCGCCGCAACCACATCCTGACCATCCTGCGCGCCACGCAGCCCGATATCTTCGTCCTGATCGAGGTGTCGGCCAGCGCGGCCGGCGCCGGCGACCTGGCGCCCGACACGGGCGGCCTGCAGGGCGCGATCTTCCTGCTGCAACAGCTGCGCACGGACCCCGCCGACCCCAACCGCGCTGCCTGGCGCATGGTGCCGCCGCTGAAAGTGGGCACGGGCGGGCGCACGGAATCGGTCGCCGTGCTGTACCGCGGCATATCGGGCACGGTTGGCACGCCCACGGAAGTGCGGCGCTATTTCACGGGGCCGAACGTGTGGACGGGCGGCGGCGTGTCGGCCGTGGCGGCCGGCGCCGTGCCCGCCGCCTACCCGGCCGGGGGCGCCGGCGCGCCCGACATCCAGGATTTGCTCAACCCGCAAGGCCAGTCGGCGCGCACCATCCCGGCCGGCGCGCAGTACAACGGCGGCCTGGCCGAGGGCATGGCGGCAGCGCGCATCGCCTTCGCCCCCGCGCCGGCGCCGGCCGTACCGCCCGTCGTTGGCGGCCTGGTCAATTTCAACGGCTTGCGCCAGCCCTTCATGGTCACTTTCGTGGAAACCAACCGGACCAACGTCATCACGCGCAACCTGACTCTGTTTGCCGTGCATGCGCCGCCCAACCACGGCGGCGCCACCAATTTCATCAATATTCTGCTGCGCGGCGTGCTCGACGTGGCGGCGCCGCCCGCCGGCGCGCCGCACAATGAAGTCAAGATGATCTGCGGCGACTTCAACCTGAACGCCATCTACGCGCAGCCGCCCGGCGCGGGCGGGCGGACGACGGCCTACGACCAGTTGCGCGCGATCAACTACATACCGCTGCTGGACCCGCCGCCCGCCATGCCGGCGGCGCCGAACCTGACGCTGGATGCGTACCAGGGCTACCTGGCCACGCATATCCGTCCCAAGCGCACCAAGCAGCAGCTGACGCAGCAATCGCGCTTCCTGTGGTCCGACAATACGTCCGGCGGCGCGCTGGTGGCGGCGCCGTATCCCGGCTATAACTATATCGGCAGCGATATGGTGAGCAACTTTTTCTCGATCGACAATATGCTCGTCAACCCGCTGGTGCCGGCGAATAACTACCAGTTCACGGTGATGAACCCCGTGTCGGGCACGCCGTTCACGGTGGCGGGCGGCATGCCCGCGGGCGTACCCATCGGCACGCGTCCGCTGCCCGCGCAATTTCCGAACGTGCCTGCCGGCATGGCCTGGCCGCAATCGCCGGCGGCCGTGTATGCCGTAGGCCAGGCGCGCACCCTGAACGGCTGGGCCAATTACGGCTACCTGCGCAGCACCAGCGACCACCTGGCGCTGTTTGCCGTGCTGTAGACAGAGCGTCCGGGCGGGTGCGAGCGTCCGCCCCGGACATCATGACTGATTCAAGGAGCAAGTTCGTATGGCCACCACCGATACCGCGCTGGAAAACCTGCAGCAAGCCATCGTCAACGCCGCCAGTAGTGGCCCGTTCGCCCTCGATGCCGCCTTCCTGGAAGCGGGCCTGGCCGACCCGGACGTCGCGCCGCCCGAAAAATTCGACGCCATCATCGGCCAGGCATTCCAGATCGACGCGGCGCAGTTCCTGATCAGCTGCGCGGCAGCCGACGTGGGCGCCGTGAGCGACGGCGTGTTTACGGTCAGCAAGGCGAGCCTGCCCTTCATCGGCGGACTGCTGCAAACCCCGGCCACGCTGGTGTTTTCCACGCAACCTGCCGCCGCGCGCACGCCGGGCGAGGACGGGGACGACGAAGGGGATGACGCGGCCGTGCTGGTGGTGCAGGTGGCCGCCAGTCCCGCCGACTGGAACTGGGACAGCAGCTTTCCCTTCATGGGCGGCTGGCCGTTCAGCGAGTTGCCGCTGTCGGGCGCGCTGCTGGTGT
Organism: Janthinobacterium sp. SUN120; assembly: GCF_030397735.1. NCBI lineage: Bacteria > Pseudomonadati > Pseudomonadota > Betaproteobacteria > Burkholderiales > Oxalobacteraceae > Janthinobacterium > Janthinobacterium sp. SUN120. The sequence continues at coordinate 1,018,933 of NZ_JAPUBW010000001.1, forward strand.
TTTCCAGCGCCGACGGCGTCTATCCATGGGGCGGCGACAGCGCGCTGTCCGTCACGGGCGGCGCCAAGCAGAACCTCAGCGCCAGTGTGGCCCTGCCCGCCTTCGTGACGCCGTTTCTGGAACTGTTTTCCGACCTGGCGGCGCCGCCGGGCAAGCTGCAGATCGGCGGCTACCTGGACATGGCGCTGTACGACGGCAAGACGTTCGAACTGGGCGGCCTGATGCCCAGCGGCGTGCTGTCGGCCACGCTAAGCGAGCTCGACTGCACGTTCGCCGGCTACCTGCGTGTGGCGGCGCCCAGCCTGACCGTGACGATCCCGCCGCCCGTCGACGCGCCGCCGCCCGACGCCCTGCTGCTCGACGGCGGCATGCAGCTGCTGCTGCGCGGCGCCGGCGAAGCGGACGACGAGGAAGCGGCCGACGGCGACCAGGCCGCCACGCTGGCCCTGACGGCCACGCTCAGCGTGGAAGGCGCCGGCGCCGCCGACTACACGCTGTCGCTGCTGCTGCAGCCATCGAACGCCGACGGCGACGGCAACTACGCGGTCAGCCTGGAAGCGGGCAGCGACGGGCCGCCCCTCAGTCCCGCCGCCGCCATCGGCCTGATCGGCGGCGGCGCCAGCTATTTCCGCGCCACCCCGGCCGTGCTGCAGGAGTTCCTGACGTCGTTCGGCCTCGGCGGCATGACCATCAGCGGCAGCATCCCGCCCAAGGCGGCGCCCACGGTGGACCAGGTCACGCTGCAGCTGCGCAGCGTGCGCGATCTCAGCTGGCAGCCCATCCCGGCGCCCACGCCCGCGCTGAGCTTTACCATCACCTCGTTCTTCCTCGACTGGACGGCTTACCAGCCGCTGGCGAGCAAGGCCAGCGGCAAGTCGCGCTATGAATACCTGTTCGGCACCACCTTCACCCTGTTGCCCACGGTATTTCGCAACCTCGACGGCACGCCGGGCGGCGAATTCGACGTGCAGTTCAACTCGGCGCAGCTGTTCCAGGCCAGCTTTCCCGGCAAGGCCACGCTGTCGGACTTCCTGTCCGTCGTCTCGAACGGCCTCGTCAGCCTGCCCGACAGCATCCAGGCCGAGGTGTCGAATATCGCGCTGAGCATAGACGGCGCGGCCCAGTCCTTCGCGTTTTCCAGCGACTACGCCATCAGCCTGTCCTTCCTGACGGTGGGCGGCGCGCCCATCCTGAGCATTTCGGATGGCCAGATCAGCCTGTCGGGCATCAGCGCCACGGTGGCCGCGGACAAGCAGGAAGGCGCGCTGGCCCTTGTCGAGGCCGGCAAGGCGGGCGCCGGCACGGCCTGGGCCGGTTCCATTTCCGGCTTGCTGGGCGTGGGCGCCAGCCTGCAGGCGGCCGTCAGCGTGGCTTACAGCAGCCAGGAAACGCCGCCCCGCTGGACCCTCTCCGCCTCGCTCGCGCAAGAACTCGACGTGGGCGAGATGATCAAGCAATTCTTTGCCGCCGGCGGCATCTATGATTTCCCGGTCTTCTTGCCGGGCAACCTGAAGATTTCCGCGTTCGCCATCGACGCGGTCATTCCCAGCGGCAAGCCCAGCACGGACCTGGCCACCAGCTACACGGTCGACACCACCTTTACCTGGCTGTTCTTGCTTGGCCAGCAACAGATCGGCTTGCAGAAAGCCACGCTCTCGGTGCAGTATGACGGCGCCAAGCCGGCCGCGCAGCAATTCTCGGGCAAGGCCGATGCCGTATGGATCTATACCGCCATCAATCTGAAGCTGGGCTTCGGCTATGCGTTCCAGCCGACGGACAAGGGGCCGAACCACACGCTGTACGTGAGCTGGGAAGGCTTCACGGCAACCTATACCAGCGGCAACGAGATGCTCAGCTTCACCCTGGCGGGCTGGTCCCTGGGCAGCCTGATCCAGGCGCTCGTGCGCACGCTGGGCGATCCGTATTTCGTGCTGCCGTCGCCGTGGGACTTGCTGAACCAGGTCACGCTGGACGGCCTGTCCGTCAACGTGTCGCTGAAAACCGGCGAAAAGAACCGCCTCAGCGCCACCTACACGCTCAGTTCACCCCTCAACCTGGGCTTCATCGTCATCCGCAGCATCGTCTTCAAGCGCAATACGGACGGCAAGGTGACCCTGGCGCTGGACGCCACCGTGCCGCCATTGCTCAAAGGCAGCATGGGCGACTTGCTGGACCCGGACAAGGGACAGGATGTGGAAGAGATGCCCAGCGTGCCGGGCGCCGGTTCCAGCTATTTCAAGGTCTTCCTGCTGATGCTGGGCCAGCGCGTGGCCATCAACGGCGCGTCCGACTTCAGCTCGACCAAGGCCGTCATCGATGCGCTGGCGGGCGTGCCGCCCACCACGGGCAAGAACAATCCCGTCAACCCGGGCAGCGGCGTGCACGGCCAGCCGTATTACCAGCCGGACAGCAACTGGCTGATCGCCGCGCATTTCGGCGTGCTGCAGACGGCCGGCGTGTGGGCCGTCGACGTCCAGATCGTCTTCAACGATCCCAACCTGTACGGCTTGCGCCTGACCCTGGGCAGCCCCAAGATGGGCGGCCTGGCCGGCCTGGTGGTCGATATCCTGTACAAGAAAATCAGCGACGACGTGGGCCTGTTCCAGATCGACTTCACCTTCCCCGACAGCATCCGCAACCTGAACTTCGGCGCCGTCAGCGTGGTGCTGCCGATGATAGGCATCAAGATCTACACGAATGGCGATTTCCTGATCGACATCGGTTTTCCCTACAATATGGACTTTACGCGCTCGTTCAGCTTCAGCGCCATCGTCTACGGCGTTCCGGTGCTGGGCTCGGGCGGCGTGTATTTCGGCAAGCTGTCGGGCGCGACGGCGACGCAGGTGCCGAAAACGGATCTCGGGTATTTCAATCCCGTCATCGTCTTCGGCCTGGGCCTGCAGCTGGGCCTGGGCTACAACTTCGTCAAGGGGCCGCTGAAAGCCGGCTTCGCGCTGACCGTGTTCGGCATCATCGAAGGCGTGATCGCCACCTACCATCCGTACGACCGCAGCAACGCCGTCGCGCTGGCCAACGCGGGCGCGTCCGGCAGCGTCCAGGAAAGCAGCTACTTCAAGCTGACGGGCACGTTCGGCGTGATCGGCATGCTGTACGGCGAAGTGGACTTGAAGATCATCAGCGCTTCGCTGCTCGTCAATATCACCGTGTCGGTACAGATCGGCTACGAATCCTACCGCGCTATCCCCCTGTCCGTGACGGCCTCGGTGCGCATCAGCCTGCGCGTCAAGATCGACCTGGGCATCTTCAGCTTCACCATTTCCGTAGGATTTTCCGCCACCGTCAGCGCGCAATTCCGCATCGGCGACGACAGCCGCGCGCCGTGGGACGGCGGCGGCGCGCTGCGCCTGGACAGCCTGGCGCGCGGCCGCGCGCGCACCCTGCCGATGGAATTGCAGGCCGCCATGCTGCGCGCCGGGCCGCGCCGCCAGCCGCGACGCGTGCTGCGCACCGATGCCAAGCCGGTGCTGCAACTGGTGACGGCGCCGCAATTCACGGTGCTGGCGCCGCAGGGCGCCACGGCCAGCAGCGCGCAGCAAGGCGCGTTCGTCTGCCTGTTCGCCATGGATGCGCCGGACCCGGCCGCTGGCGGCGCGGGCACCGGCACGACCTCGTTCGACCTGCTGTGCAAGGCGTATTTCCCGTGGCTGCTCGACGCCCTGCAGCCGGCGGTGCGGGCCGACGCCGAGGCGCTGGACCTGGCTGCCGCCGCGACCGCCAGCGTCACGCTGGCGCAGCTGGTGGCGGGCATCCAGGTGCTGGCCGACCCCGCCATGCAGCCATTCGGCATGGGCGACCTGCTGCACTTCCTCGCCGACAGCTTCATCGTGAACATCAGCGCGCCGGGAGCCAATATGGACGGCGCCACGCTCTTCCCGCTGTTCGACGGGCTGCGGCTGGACGTCCCCGACCCGCAAGGCGGCGCCGGCACGCAAGCGATCGACCTCGAAACCTACGCAACGGCGACGGAACAGTACCGCAGCACGGTGGCCGGCGTGCTGCGCCAGGTGGCCGCCAAGGTGGGCAAGGCGCCCGCCAAGCCCGCGCTGCTGGCGCAGGACGACGCCGAGCCCGAATCGATGGCAGCCTTCATCTTCGTCGACGTCTTCAGCCTGATCGGCCGCGCGCTGCTGCAATCGGCCATCGATGCCTTCGACAATTACAGCTATGCGCTGCAGCCGGGCGACAGCATCGCCGGCATCGTCGCCGCCTTCAACCGGGCCGGCAACGCCATCGACGCGGACGACGTGTCGCTGCCGAATGCCGCGTATCCGCTGAACGGCGCGCTGCCGCTGCAGGTCGGCGGCCTGTCCGCCGTGATCCAGGCCGGCGATACGCTGGCGGCCATCGCCGCCCGCTACACGGATCCGGCCGGCGCCGGCGGGCGCTGGCACACCACCGCGGCCCAGCTCATCGGCGCGAATGCCGAGCCGCGCGCGCTGCGCACGGGCGTGACGCTGGTCTTCGACTTCGGCGCCGGTGCCGTCAGCCACGTCACCGCGCCCGGCGACAGCTTCGGCGCCATCGCCGCCGCGCTGGGCGTGCCGCTGGCCACCCTGGCGCAGCAGGCATCGCTGTATGCGCGCGCCGACCTGCTGCTGCCGACGGCCATTCTCGCCGTGCCGCCGCTGGCCTATGCATCCGCCGCCGGCGATACCCTGGCCGGCATCGCCAGCCGCTTCGCCGCCACGACGGCCGCGCTGGGGCGCGACAATGCCGGCGTCGCCGATCTGTTCGCCGCGGCCCCCGGCCGGCTGGCCATCGCCCACCTCGACGCCTTGCCGCTGGAGCAGCTGTGGAGCGGCGTGCAGGCGAGCGGCGCCGTGGCCCAGGCCGCCGGTCAGGTCGCGCGCTTCATCACCTATGGCTTGCGCCTGCCGGTGGCGGCGGGCCTGAGCCTGTCGCCATCCTTCCTGTATAGCAAGACGCAGACCGACTACGCGCTGTATCAGCTGACGGGCCAGCAATTCCCCACGCCCGCCAGCGCCGCCGGCGGCTACCGCATCGGCCTGGGACGCAATGCCGTTTCGCATGGCGTCGCCCTCGATTTCATCACCTTCGCCGGCGCGCCCGGCACCAGCCTGCCCATCGACCTGGGCGCCGCATACGGCTTGCTGTCGGGCGTGCTGGCGTATGCGCAGGCGGGCCACTTCGTGCCGTCGCCTGCGCTGCACATCCTGCCGCTGGCGTCCTTGCAGCCGCGGCAGTTCCCTGCGGCAGGCTACGCCGCCTGGATCACCGCCGACCTGGCGCGCCTGACGGCCGTGACGTCCGGCGCCGCGCCAGGGGCGCGCGCCGCCGCCAGCCAGGCCGCGCCCGCGCCGTATCTGTGGCAATTGCCCGACGCCATGCTGGCCAGCATCACCCAGCGCCAGGATACGCTGCAGACGCTGTACCCCCAGGCGCCATACGCGGACATACTGGCCCTGATGCCCGCCTATCGTCCCCGCATCGGCAACACGCCGCCCAACAGCAGCAGCACGGTGTTCCAGGACTTGAGCGGCTATGCCTATGCCACGCGCGTGGACTTCCAAATCACGCGCATGCCGGCCGCCACCGTGGCCACCAACGACGCCAGCGGCACCGCGCTGGCCAGCGCCGCCACCCTGGCCCACGTATACGAGCTGGTGGGACCGTCGGCCGCCGATGCACAGCGCCTGGAATACTTGCTGAGCGGCATGGCCGCCGTGGGCGAAACCCTGGTGGCCGGCCTGTTCCTGCTGTACAGCGAAGGCGGAAGCGACCAGGTGGCGCTGACGGGCCAGGCCGATGCCGACTACCTGTGCTTCCTGACGCAAACCAATCTGTCCACGGAAAGCCATCCACCGGCCAGCCGCATGCTGCTGGACGCGGCGGGGACGGTCTTGCCGCGCGGCATAGCCAACAGCCCCTCGCAATTCATCAAGCTGCTGTGGGAGCAATCGGTGGTGCGCGGCGGCGGCTACTATCTGTATTTCGAGGACATGGTGTCGGGCGCCGGCTTGCCCCCATCCGTCTTCGACGCCACGGGCACGGCCACGCTGACCCTGGTGGTGCCGCTGGCGCGCCAGGCGGCGGGCGCCGCCGACACCGTGCCGAACTTCGTCAACGCCCTGCTGACGACGCAAGCGATCGATCCGCAGCAGGACGTGCTGGTGTTCGAGTCGCTGAGCAAGCCGGCCAAGAGCCAGCCTTTGGCCCTGGCGGCCACGCGCACCTTGAGCGCCGTGGCCGCCACGTACGGCATGGGCGTGGGACAGCTGGCGCGGCAAAACGCCGTGCGGCCGCTGCGCGCCGGCGCCAGCGTGCCCGTGGCCGGCATCCTGCACCAGCTGAACCAGCAAGACATGGCCGCGCCCGCGCAAGCGCTGGAGCAGCTGGCCGCGTACTACTCGGCCGGCGCCACCCCGCTGAGCGCGGCGCAGATCGCCGCCTACAATCCCGGCGTGACGGTGGCGCTGGGCGCGACCATGCGCATTCCTCCGCTCGTCTACCGCGTGCCCGCCGCCTCTGGCGGTCCCGGCAATACCTTCGCCGCCCTGGCTGCCTACTACGGGCTGTCGGTGGACGCCCTGGCCCTGGGCGCGGCCGACACCGAAGGCCTGTACGCCGATGGCGCCGTGCTCGACGTCGACAGCCTGGCCCTCGATGCGCAAGCGACCTTGGCGCCGGGCAACCTGTCGTTCCAGCTCAAGCGCACCAACGACGGCGTGCCCGTGCTGCCGCCCGATCCCACGCCGCAGCAACAGCAGCAATATGCGCAAGCGACCCTGTCCGCGCTGTACAACACGCTGTCGGCCGGCCTGGGCCGCAACCCGTTTTTCCTGCCCAGTCCCTACAGCCTGCCTTTCGGACCGCAAGACCATGCGAACGACAGCGACGGCGGCGACGATGGCGAAACTCACCGCCGGCGCTATGCGGCCGCGGCCCTGGCCGATTACGACTACCGCCAGGCACTGGGCTACCTGGGCAACAACAGCCAGGGACGGCCGTTCGCCACGCTCAATGCGGCGCCGGCCAATCCGCCGGCCGGCCTGCCGCCCGCCGCCGACAATCCCTACCTGGGCGTGGGCGGCCATGCGTCGCTGGCCCTGCGCTGGCAAGACCTGTTCGGCAACACCACCGTCACGCCGTTCGAGGCGCCGCCGGCCGGCTACACGGGTGCGCTGGACCAGGCCCCCGCCCCGCTGCGCTACACGGATCGCCTGCTGGGCCTGTCCGCCTGGCCGAAAGTCCAGGCCAGCTACCTGTATGGCACGGATGCGGGCGGCGCGCCCGCGCTGCTGCTGACCTTGCGCATGGATGGCCTGGCCTACGCCACGCCAGCCGACGCGGCGCAAGACTTGTCTTTTTATCAACGCCTGTACTTCCAGCTGCACCAGGACTATACGGGCCTGGGCGTGCCCGGACTGAGCGGCAATGCGGTGAGCATTTCCCTCAGCAACTCGCTCTTGGCCACGCCGCTGCAGCCGCTGGACGAGGCCCGGTCGCGCCAGGTGCGCGACTTCGCCGCCGCCTGCGCCATCTACTTGCAAGCCCTGGCCAACGGCGGCAGTGCCACGGCGCCCGCCGCCACGCTGCCGGTGCCGGTGCCGCTGGCGCAACTGGCCAGCGCCAACCGCATCGCGCTCGACGTGGCGCTGGTGCTGACGCGCCAGGCCATCCTGCTCGATCCCGCGCTGGCGGCCCTGCCGGACGGCGCCAGCGTGGTCAGCGCCGTGCTGCCTCAGGCGGACACGAATGGCGGCGCGTCCAGTTTCACCACGTTTGCCAAGGCGCTCGAAGCGTGCCTGAAGACGCCGCAATGGTCGATGCGCGCGGGCGCGGGGCTGACGCGCATAGGCAGCGCCGGACAGCAGACGCAGCAGTTGTTCGCCGTGCGTTTCAGCGACACGCCGGGCCAGGGCATCCATTTCCGCCTGGGCCAGCAAGCCAGCTACTACGCGCCGTTGCCCGTCGCCAATTCGCTGGAAAGCCGCACGGTCAGCATCGACGCCTATCCGACCAATACGCCGCATGCGCTGACGCTCAATAGCGTCGACCTGAACCTGTGGCTGCAAAGCTGTCTCGACGCCATCGACAAGTTCCTCTCGGCCACCTATGCGCCGCCCGCCTACATCCTCGATCGCCTCAACGGCGTCACCGATCCGCTGCAGAGCGGCCAGCTGGGCCTCGTACTCAAGGCGAAACAGACGCTGGCCGACGTCATCAGCGCCACGGTCAGCCCCGTGCTCAGCAGCAGCGCCGGGGACGAAGCCACGCGCGTCAGCGCGGCCGCCACCATGCGGCAGCAGCTGCTGACCACCCTGGGGCCGGCCTTTGCCGCCGGCGCCGTGGTGGTGTACGGCGTGGACCAGGTCACGGGCGCGGACGACGAAGACGAGGGCGCGCCGCCAGCGCTGTACGGCCAGCCCGCCGCCGCAGGCACAGCCGACGGCGCGGCCGGCGACGGCAACCAGAACTACACCTTGTTCCCGACCCGGCTGCCGCTGCAAGACACGGCCGCGCAGGACCAGAGCCGGCTGTCATTCAACTTCATCTCGAAGAATGTCGAAGGCCAGGCCTATGTGCCGCTGGACTTGCGCTATCAGATCACGCACATGGAATTCGACCAGCGCCCCGTGCCCGGCATCGAAAACTACCTGCAAAGCCAGTGGCTGCTGTTCATCACCGGTCCGTTCGAGGTACCGCTGGGCAATGGCACGCAGTATATCCCCGTGCTGAACCGCGCCCTGCCCGTGCCGCCCACGGTCAACCGGCAGACCGCCACCGCGTCCGCCGCGCCGCAGGGCGGCCGCATGCGCTTGGCCGCCGGTGGCTTGCAGCCGGCCCAGCTGGCCCAGTGGGATTACGGTTTCAGCTACACCTACCGCCAGGCGGCGCAGGATGCCGTGCACGTCAGCGTCGTGCTCAACGTGCCGTCGCAGGTTGCCAGACTGTCCGCGGCGACCGGTCCCGACCTGTTCACGGCGCTGGCCGCCTTCGTCAGCAACTATCCGCTGATCTCGGCCGACCTCGACGCCTTCCTCGCGCCCCTCGACGGCAAGCAGGACACGCCCGATAGTATCGCCAAGGCAACACTGGCCACCACCGCCTTCCAGCAGCTGGTGACCCAGGTGGCGGCCAGCTATGGCCAGCATTTCGGCACGGCGCGGCTGGCGGCGGCGCAAGGCGAGGCCAGCGTGGCCGTGGAATTCGACGCGCGCCTGGAAGACCATGGCGGCGACGCCTGGTATGCGCTGCTCAATGTCACCGTCGGCGGCGTGCCCGCCACCTACGACCCGCTGTCCGGCACCCTGAGCAACGGCACCGTCAGCGTGCCCGTGCCCGTGCTCGACATCGACGCGCAGCAGTACCGGGCCACGCCGGCCACGCCCACGCCGCCCGATGCGCTGCTGGCCTACCGCTACGCGGCCATCGCCGCCGACGCGCCCGACCTGTCGTTTGCCGCCGCGCTGGCCAATACCGGCCGCGAGGTGCGCATGCCGGGGCTGAACGTGATGGTGTACAAGAATGCCCAGGCTTCGCTGTACGTTCAGCGCAACCGCTACCTGTGCCCGCCCAGCCAGACGCAGGTGTCGACCATGCACGCCTTCCTGTACCAGACGCCGGTCGTCAAGTTCAGCGACCCCATCCTGCCACGCCTGAGCTGGCAAGGCTATGATTTGCGGCAAGTCGCACCGGTGGGCGGCAGCGACGTGGCGGCCTACATGCGAGGCTTCTTCAACGCCCTCTTCACGGGCGCCTCGGGCAGCGTGCGCATCGCCATGGATGGCAGCTATTCCTACAGCGTGATGCCGGCCGTGGCGGGCTTTCCCCGCACTTCGCTGCCGGTCAGCCTGCTGCCGGCCGTGCTCGCGCCCATCGATGCGGCCCAGCCTCCCGCCGCGCCCATGGCCCTGGTGGCCCAGGTGCAGCAATGGTATGACGCGCAGCAGCCGACCACGGATGGCGGCGCCGCCATGGATTTCCGCCTGAACTTCTTTACGGACGGCGCGCCCGAGCAACTGCTGCTGTCGCTCGAAGACGTGCGCTGGGTGGTGCGGCCTTGACGCGGCGGCGCAGCGTCAAGGCACGGGCGTGAGCAGCGGCAAGCCGGCAAAGTGGGCTTGCAGATTGTCCAGCACCAGCTGGCCCATGGCGTGCCGCGTTTCCACGGTCAGGCTGCCCACGTGCGGCGTGAGCACCACGTTCGGCAAGGCGCGCAAGGCGGCTGGCACGCGCGGTTCGTCCGCAAACACGTCGAGGCCGGCCGCGCCAAGGCGGCCATCCTGCAAGGCGGCGATCAGCGCGTCTTCGTCGATCAGCGCGCCGCGGGCGATATTGATCAGCGTGCCTTGCGGGCCGAGCGCGTCGAGCACGCTGCGCTCGACGATCTTGCGCGTGGCCGGCGTGCCCGGCGCGCAGACGATCAGATAGTCGCTTTCCTGCGCCAGGGCCAGCAGCGATGCGGCGCGCGGCGCGCTCGCGCCGGGAATGGCGCGCGGCTGGAAGTAGCGCACCTTGACGCCAAACGCGGCCAGGCGCAGCGCGATGGCTTGCCCGATCTGGCCGAAACCGAAGATGCCGGCCGTCTTGCCGCGCAGGCTGGATGCGGGGACGATGGCCTCGCGGCGTTCCCAGCCGCCGTCGCGCACGAAACGGTCGAGCGCCACGATGTGCCGCGCGCTGGCCAGCAGCAAGGCCAGCGCCACGTCGGCCACGTCATCGGTCAGCACGTTCGGCGTGGTGGTGACGGCGATGCCCCGTTCGCGCGCCACGTCCAGCGCCACGCCGTCGAGGCCCACGCCATTGACGGCGACGATTTCCAGCTTCGGCAGCAAGGCCATGTCGGCGGCATTCAAGCCCAGCGCGCCCGTCGTGACGACCCCGCGGATGGCCGAAGCGCGCTGGGCCAGCCAGGCGTGGCGCTCGTTCGCCGGCACTTGCCAGGCGTGGTGGCAGGTGTAGTGCTGGTCGAGCTGCGCGTTGACGGCAGCCGAAGGGCTGGGAGCGAGGATGAGGAGTTCGGGGAGCATGGGCGTCCAGGTTGGTGTCGACAGGATTAGCAGACGCAACTTAGCATATTTGGGAACCAGCCGGGGCTGAGCGCCCCGTATGCCGTGAAAACCGTGTACTGCGCAGAAACTTTAGCCCGGGCAAGGCACGCGTTTGACCTTGCCGCCCGTCCTGGCCGGGTCGGCGCCCGAGCCCGGATTCTCGGCCATGCCAAAGCACGTGGCGCCGCCGGCGCTGACGACGCGCGTGGCGGGCCGGCCGTCGGCCGTCAGGTAGTCCTCCACGCGGATGACGGGGCCGCCGCGCCAGGCGGAGGCGACCAGTTTCTGGAAGCTGCTTTCGCTTTTGAGGTCGGCAGCGGCCAGCCACGGCTGGTCTTGCCTGCGTTCGCCGCGCAGGGCCTTGTCGGCGGCGCCCGCCGCCAGCCGGGCGCGCGTGAGCAAGTCGGCCGTGGCAGGCGCCGTGGCTGGCGCGGCGGGAAATTCCTCGGCCGGTACGGTGATCGCTTCGGCCGCCACGGGCGGCGGCGCGAAGAAGACGGGCGGCGCGGCGGGCGGCGCAACAGCCCGCACGCGCGGCGCAGGAACCGGCATGGGCATCGGCAAGGCCATCGGCGGCGTCTGCGGCAGCGCACGGGGCGGCAGCAAGGTCATGAACGCCACTTCCGTGTATTGCTTGAGTTGCCGCGCCGGCAGGAGCAGGAAATACAGGCCCAGCACGTGCATGGCCAGGATCAGCGCAACGGCCGCGCCTTTCAGGCTCAAGCCGTCCCGTATGCGCATGCGCATGGAAGCGGACGGTAAATGGCGAAGTAATGGCATGCGGTGTCCTGTGGGCGCGGGGCGCGATGGCATATTTTAGCGAAACTTGAATATGCGCATTAATAAATCCACAAGGTATCGCCTGGCGCGCCTTTTTCCGCCAGATTCCAGCACCCTGGCCTGCCCGGTGTTGTACGAATGGCGACTTTTTTGCTCGCTTTCTCACACTTTCCCACGCGCTGCGCCACGCTGGAATATAATGATAATCATTCTCATTAATATCCAGATAACTCCATGCGCACCTTCCACCTCGTCCCTACCCCGTTCGCCCTGGCCGCCTTCCTGCTGGCCAGCGCCGCCGCCCACGCCCAAGCCACCGCGCCGGCCGGCGACGCGCAAACCATGCCCACGGTAGTCGTCAATGCCTCGGCCGATGCGTCGGCGGAAGGCCTGTCGAAGGCGTATGCGGGTGGCCAGGTGGCGCGCGGCGGGCGCATGGGCATCCTCGGTGCCGTGGACATGATGGATTCGCCATTCGGCAGCACCAGTTACACGCAGCAATTCATTGCCGACCAGCAAGCGCGCAGCGTGGGCGACTTGCTGCAGAGCGATCCGGCCGTGCGCATGTCGCGCGGCTATGGCAATTTCCAGGAAGTGTATGTGATCCGCGGCTTCGCCCTCGATTCCGACGACGTGGCGTACAACGGCCTGTACGGCGTGCTGCCCCGTCAATATGTCTCGCCGGAATTGCTCGAGCGCGTGGAAGTGTTCCGTGGCGCCAGCGCCTTCCTGAATGGCGCGGCGCCGGGCGGCAGCGGCATCGGCGGCGCCATCAACCTGATGCCCAAGCGCGCCGGCAATGCGCCGCTGACGGAATTGACGGTGGGCGTGGAATCGGGCGGCCACGCCTATGCAGCCATCGACGTGGCGCGCCGCTTTGGCGAGCGCCAGGAATTCGGCGTGCGCGTCAACGCCGCCAAGCGCCAGGGCGAGACCGGCATCCAGCGCGAAGACCACGACGTGGGCATGTTCTCAGTCGGCCTCGACTACCGCGGCAGCGGCTACCGCCTGTCGGCCGACGCCGGCTACCAGAATTTCGACCTGACATCGCCGCGCCCGTCCGTCGGCATTGGCAGCGTGGCCGTGCTGCCATCCGCACCCGATGCGTCGAAGAACTTTGCCCAGCCGTGGAGCTATTCCAAGGAACACGATGTGTTCGGCACGGCGCGCGCCGAAGTGGATCTGGCCAAGGATGTCGTGGCCTGGGCCGCATTTGGCTCCCGCTCGACCAAGGAAGCCAACAGCCTGGCCGAGCCGACGTTGACTTCGATCAATGGCGACGCCACGGTGTCGCGCTTCGACAATGCCCGCAAGCAAGAAATCCGCACGGGCGAACTGGGCATTCGCGGCAAGCTCGTTACGGGCGCCGTCAAGCACACCCTGGTGGCCAGCTGGTCCGGGCACTGGAATGAAGCGAAGAACGCGTATGCGATCGGCGACAAGTTTGCCACCAACATTTACGCCCCGGTCAACGTGACGGCGCCGCCGGCGCCCTACACGGGCGGCATCATGAGCGACCCGCGCATCACCCAGAAAACCATCCTCAACAGCTACGCCCTGGCCGACACCATGGCCTTCCTCGACGACAAGCTGCTGCTGACCGTGGGCTTGCGCCGCCAGCAGATCAAGGATGCCGGTTACGACTACAACACCTCGGCGCCGCAAGGCAAGGCCTATGACGAAAGCGCCACGACGCCCGTGGCCGGCATCGTCTTCAAGGCCAGCAAGGACGTGTCGCTGTACGCCAACTACATCGAGGCGCTGGTCAAGGGACCGGCGGCCACGGGAACGTATCTGGAAAACGGCCAGCAGGTCAATGTCGACAACATGGGCGAGGTGTTTGCGCCGTATAAATCGAAGCAGAAGGAAATCGGCGTCAAGTACGACGGCGGCAAGCTGGGCATGAGCGCGGCCCTGTTCACGACAAGCAAGCCTTTGCTGGCCGTGCTCGGCAAGCGGGCCGAACTTAATGGCGAGCAACGCAACCGCGGCCTGGAATTATCGATTTTCGGCACGCCGATGCAGGGCGTGCGCCTGCTGGGCGGCTTGACCTGGCTCGATGCAAAGCTCAGCAATACCGGCGTGGCCGCCAACAATGGCAAGAAACCCATCGGCGCACCGGAAACGCAGATGAGCGTGGGCGGCGAATGGGACGTGCCCGGCGCGCCAGGCCTGACCCTGAACGCCCGCACTATCTACACCTCGACGCAATATGCGGACCTGGCCAACACCCGGCAACTGCCATCGTGGACCCGCCTCGACATCGGCGCGCGCTACCTGACGCAAGTGGCGGGCCGTGACGTGACCTTGCGCGCCCGCGTGGACAACGCGACGGACCGCAATTACTGGTCGTCGGCCGTGTCGTCCTTCAACATCGGCTCGCTGGTGCTGGCCGCGCCGCGCACCGTGGTCGTGTCGGCCAGCGTGGCGTTTTAAAGACCGCGCACCTGTCGCACGATGAAAAGCTGCCTTCGGGCAGCTTTTTTTATGTGTGTGCGCCTGTGCCGCAAGGCGCGCTTCGGCGACAATGCCGACATGAAACGACTCCCTGCCCTGCTGCTTTTGCTTTGCCTGTCCCTGCCGGCCCTTGCCCAAAAACAAGCCGCCTGCCCGTATGCCGCCTGGAAAAGCGGCTTCAAGGGCGATGCGCTGGCGCAAGCCACGTGCCTGCTGCGTCCCGTCAAACTGTATGCGCGCCTGGGCGACAGCGCGCCGCTGCCGGACTTCCTTGCCACCCGCATCGGCCAGCGCGCGGGCATCGCGCCGGCCCGCCTGCGCGCCTGGCTGGCGGAACAGGGTATCGCCGAGGCGGACGTGGGCGGCGCCGTCGATGCGCCCCTGTCGCGCGCCGTGGGCCGGCTGGCAGCGCCGATGGCGCGCTATTTCGTCATCCACGACACCAGCTACCCGAATTTCTTGTTAGAAACCATTCCCGACCACATCAACGACGCCAGCTGGGATTTCAACGACTTCAGCCTGCGCAATCCGGCGCTGGGCGGCGGTCCGAAGGGCCATGTCTACGTGAACCGCCTGGGCGGCTCGCTGCAGGTGCGCGATTTCGGCACGGCCAGTTATGCCAGCAAGCTGGAAAAGGACAAGCCTTCGCTGACGGGCCTGTTCCTGCACGTGGAACTGGTGCAGCCGCGCAACTCCGTGCCCGGCGGCGGCAAGGGCAACGATGGCCTGGCGCCCGATCCCGGCTTTACGCCTGCGCAATACGACCGCCTGGCCCTGCTGTACATCGCCGCCAGCGTGCGCAAGGGAACGTGGCTGATTCCCGCCTTCCACGCCGTGCTCGATACAGGGTTTGCGAATGGTCATGATGACCCACAGAACTTTTCGCTGACCGAGTGGTCAGCCTCGCTTTCCCGCCTGTATGCGGCCTTGCGCCAGGCCGATACTGGACAATAAAGCGTTTCCCCGCCGGCTGATTAGGCGCATACTATTGCAAGCATAGTCACTGCGGTCAGGGAGGCCAGGTGAGCATCAGCACGGATCATCATGCGGGTCGCCAGGTTGGCGCGCACCAGCCATTGCAGCGCGCGCAGCGCATCTTCGCCATGCGCGACGCCGTCCTCGAGGCCTGGGAACAGCGCGTGCGCGCCAGCGTGCGCGGCGCGGACCAGCTGCTCACGCCCATACTCATCAATACCTTGCCGGCCTTTTTCGACAACCTGGCCGAAGCCCTCACCCCCGGCCACCCGCGCGACAACGCCGCCAGCAACAGCAACGTGCCGGCCGTGCATGGCAACGAACGGGCGCGCATGACCAATTACGGCCCGGAACAGGTGATCCAGGAATACCAGATCTTCCGCGACTGCTTCGCCGCCACTGCGCATGAGTCCGGCATCACCCTGCGCAGCAAGGATTGGCAAGTGATCAACAAGTCGATCGATGTGGGCATCCGCGAATCGATACGCGAATTTACCAGCATGCACGAAAGCTTCCGGCGTCGCGTCGCGGCCGGCCTGTCGCACGACATGCGCAATCCCCTGGCCGTCATCAGCACCAGCGCCCAGCTGCTGTTCAGGCCAGCCGACCCGGAACGGGTGGTATTGCTGGCGCACAAGATTGTCGAGCACAGCAAGCGGCTCGACAGCATGATCGAGGAATTGCTCGATGGCCTCAGCTACCACCAGGGCCAGCAGCTGCCGCTGGTGCTGAGCCAATTCGACGTGCTGCCGCTGGTACACGCCGTGGCCGGCCAGGTCAACTTGCAGCGGCCGGACAAATGCCGGGTCAGCGGGCAAGCCGTCACCGGCTGGTGGTGCGAGAACTCGCTGCGGCGGGCGCTGGAAAACCTGCTCGGCAATGCCCTCAAGTATGGCGACGACACGCCCATCAGTGTGCACGTGGAAGCGGTCCACGAACGCCTGATCGTCACCGTCCACAATGGCGGCCAGGCCATCGCGCCGGAACAGGCCGCACGCATCTTCGACTACTTGCGCCGCGAAAACGACAACCCCGCGCCAGGCTGGGGCATCGGCCTGCCCTTCGTGCAAAGCGTGGCGGAAAGCCACGGCGGCAGCATCGCCGTCGACAGCGCGTCCGAAACAGGCACCAGCTTCATCTTCGACGTGCCCGTCGATTGCCGCCCCTTCGTCCCGTCCGCCGACGTCCCCAAGAGTGGCGCCTAGTGCACTGAATTGGTGCAAGGAATGGCGCGACGCCACAAAAGTGGTCATATTTACACCTGTTCACGCCCGCCCTGTTGGCACGCTTCCTGCTGAGCTATACCCAGACACGGCTCAAGGGAAATCACAACATGGCAAATTTTTTCAATGAAATGACTGCAAATGAAGTGGGTACGGACAGCAAGGTACGTGAACACTATCGTGAATTCAGCAATTGGCTGGAACAGCAATCGCCCGAGACCATCGCCCGCAAGCGGGCCGAAGCCGACCTCACGTTCCGGAGGGTCGGCATCACGTTCGCCGTCTACGGCGACGATGCCGGCACGGAACGCCTGATTCCGTTCGACACCATCCCCCGCATCATCCCCGCCGCCGAATGGGCGCAGATGCAGACGGGCCTGGTGCAGCGCGTGCAAGCCTTGAACATGTTCATCCATGATATTTATCATGAGCAAAACATCATCAAGGCGGGCATCATTCCCGCCGAGCAAATCTACAAGAATGCCCAGTACCGCCCGGAAATGCAGGGCATTTCCGTCGCTTCCGACATCTACGCCCACATCGCGGGCGTCGACATCGTGCGCGCCGGCCAGGGCGAATTCTATGTACTGGAAGACAATTTGCGCGTGCCCTCCGGCGTGTCCTACATGCTGGAAGACCGCAAGATGATGATGCGGCTGTTCCCGGAACTGTTCGCGCGCAACCGCATCGCCCCCGTCGACCATTACCCGGACATGCTGCTCGACAACCTGCGTTCCGTCGCGCCCATGGGCGTGGACGACCCGACGGTCGTCGTCATGACGCCCGGCATGTACAACTCCGCCTACTTCGAGCATGCGTTTTTGGCCCAGCAAATGGGCGTGGAACTGGTCGAAGGCAAGGATTTGTTTGTCAACGATAATTCCGTATACATGCGCACGACGCGCGGGCCGAAGAGGGTCGACGTCATCTACCGCCGGGTGGACGACGATTTCCTCGACCCGCTGGCCTTCCGTTCCGACTCCTCGCTGGGCGTGCCAGGCCTGCTCTCCGTCTACCGCGCAGGCCGCGTGACCCTGGCGAACGCCATCGGCACGGGCGTGGCCGACGACAAGTCGATCTATCCTTTTGTGCCCGACATGATCAAGTTTTACTTGTCGCAGGAACCGATCCTCAACAACGTACCCACGTACCAATGCCGCAAACCGGCCGATTTGTCCTACGTGCTGGCGAATTTGCCGACACTGGTGGTCAAGGAAGTGCATGGCGCGGGCGGCTACGGCATGCTGGTGGGGCCGGCGTCCAGCCTGGCGCAGATCGAGGATTTCCGCCAGCGCCTGCTGGCCAATCCGGGCGGCTACATCGCCCAGCCGACACTTGCCCTGTCCGCCTGCCCCACGTATGTCGAGGCCGGCATTGCGCCGCGCCACATCGATTTGCGGCCGTTCGTGCTGTCCGGCAAGACAATTTCCATGGTGCCGGGCGGCCTGACCCGCGTGGCGCTCGGTGAAGGCTCGCTGGTGGTCAATTCCTCGCAAGGGGGCGGCACCAAGGATACCTGGGTATTGGAAGCCACATCCGCTTTTGCAGGAGAGAAAACATGCTGAGCCGCACCGCCGATCATTTATTCTGGATGGCCCGCTACACGGAGCGGGCGGAAAACACGGCGCGCATGCTCGACGTCAACATGCAGACATCGATGCTGCCCCAGTCCGAGCAGGACGCGGAACAAGGCTGGCGCGCCACCTTGGGCATTTCCGAGCTGCAAAGCGCGTACGACCACAAATATGGCCGCTTCCACACGCGCGACGTGCTCGATTTCATGGTGCGCGACCCGAACAACCCGTCTTCCATCCTGGCCTGCCTGACGGGTGCGCGCGAAAATGCCCGCGCCGTACGGGGCACCTTGACGACGGAAGTGTGGGAAATCCAGAACGCCACCTGGCTCGACATGCAAAAGCGCCTGAAGAGCAATCTGCTGGAAACGGACCCCAGCCAGTTCTTCGAATGGGTGAAATACCGCTCGCACCTGTCGCGCGGCGTGACCCTGGGCACCATGCTCAAGGATGAAGCCATCCACTTCATCCGCCTGGGCACCTTCCTGGAGCGGGCCGACAACACGGCGCGCATCCTCGACGTGAAGTTCCACGGCGCGCGCGACACGTCGAAAGACATCACCCAGCGCGATTTCTACTACTGGGCGGCCCTGTTGCGCTCCGTGTCCGGCTTCGAAATCTACCGCAAGGTCTACCGCGACGTGATCACGCCGGCACGGGTGGCGGAATTGCTGATGCTGCGCGGCGACATGCCCAGGTCGCTCTTGGCCTGCATGGATGACGTGGTGGAAAACCTGAAACATATCCGCAACGACGTGTCGGCCGATACGGAGCGTTTCGCCGGCAAACTGCATGCGGAGCTGAAATTCGGCCATATCGACGACATCATGAAGGCGGGCTTGCACCATACATTGACGGAATTTCTGGAAAACATCTATGACCTGGGCAACCGGGTCAGCCGCGACTTCCTCGTTCCCTTGGCGGCCTGATGCAGCTCACTATCCGCCACGAAACCCATTACGCCTATAGTGCGCCGCTGGCCTACACCATCCAGCAGCTGCACCTGACGCCGCGTATCGAGCCGCAGCAGCGCGCCCTGTCCTGGCATATTTCCACGCCGGGCCAGTGCCACGCCTACACGGATGCCTACGGCAATCTGTCGCACATGCTGACGATTAACGGCAGCCATCAGTCGCTGAGCCTGGTGGCGCACGGCGTGGTGGAAACCATCTACCCGCACAAGGGACGGCTGAACCTGCTCGATACCCTGTCGCCGCTGTTGTTTACCATGCCGACGCCGCTGACCCAGGCCAACCCCGCCATCCTCGAACTGACGGCCGCCAGCCTGCCGGACCGCCGCGTGACGGCCGGCACGGGCCATTTGCTGCGCCTTGCCGAGCACATCGTCGGCAAGGTGGCGTATGAAAGCGGCGCCACCATGGTCACCACCACGGCCGGCGACGCCCTGGCCCTGGGGCGCGGCGTGTGCCAGGACCACGCCCATTTGTTCCTCGCGTGCTGCCACGCCTGGGGCATCCCCGCCCGCTATGTGTCCGGCTATATCGATCCGGGCACGACGGGCCACGCGGCCAGCCATGCCTGGGTCGACGCTTGGGCGGAAGACGCGGATTTCGCGGGCTGGGTCAGCATCGACGTCACGCATGCGCGGCTGATGACGGATGCGTATTGCCGCCTGGCCATCGGACGCGACTACGATTCGGCCGCGCCCGTGCGGGGCGTGCGCCAGGGTGGCGGCACGGAAACATTACGAGTCGATGTGCAGATCGTGCCCGTGTAAACGGACAGGAATGAGGCTGGCCGGGCCTTGCAGGCGGTAGACCGGGCCCGGCTGGTGTAAAATGCTTCCCCTTTTGATTTGATTTACGACGATGACTTATTGCATAGGCATGCGCCTGAACGAAGGCCTGGTCTTCCTGTCCGACTCCCGCACCAACGCCGGCGTGGACCAGGTGGGCACCTTCCGCAAGATGAGCGTGTTCGAAAACCCGGGCGACCGCATGCTGGTCTTGATGACGGCCGGCAATTTGTCGATCTCGCAGGCGATCCGCCAGATCGTGTCCGAACACGTGGATGCGGACGGGCGCAGCATCTGGAACGTGGCCAGCATGTACGACGCGGCCCGCATCGTGGGCGAAGCCGTGCGCACCGTGCACCTGCGCGAAGCGAAGGCGCTGGCCGACTGCGGCATCGATTTCAATGTCAGCATCATTCTTGGGGGCCAGATAGGCGCCGAGCGCTGCCGCTTGTTCCAGGTGTATTCGGCCGGCAATTTCATCGAATCGCACGATGAAAACACGTATTTCCAGATCGGCGAAGCGAAATACGGCAAGCCCATCATCGATCGGGTCATCAATCCATTCACGCGCCTGGACGAGGCGGCCAAGTGCGCGCTCATTTCCATGGATTCCACCCTGCGCTCGAACATTTCCGTCGGCTTGCCGCTGGACTTGCTCGTCTACGAGACGGGCAGCCTGGCCGTCACGCGCTTCGTCACCATCGATGAAAAGAACCAGTATTTCCGCATGATCCGCGATACGTGGGGCGAACAATTGAAGCATGTGTTCGAAGGCATCGTCGATCCCGTGTGGAATGCGGCGCCGGAAACCACGACCAACGTATTATCGTCGTCCAACATGCAAAGCAAGCCCGTGCGCGTGGCCATCCCCGAGCACGTGAGCCGCGGCGGCCTGACCGTGGCGCCCCTGCAATCCCTGGCGCAGCAGTTCAGCGACGACAAGCAGCATTGACCGTTGACAGGTCCGCTGCGCGGGTCGCTGGACAAGTCGCTTTCCGCGTGCTTTTATGGCAATATGGGTTGACATTCAATCCAGATTGACCTGAAAGGCAGGTGGCGCATGGACTTGATCACTTCCGCCGTCGTGGCAGCCATCGGGCATGGCGCGCCCGGCCATGCTCCCGAAGCCGTCGCCAGCCACTATGAACGCCTCAAGCAAGCCATCGCCAAGTTCGACGGCGCCGCCGCCATCCTGGCCGCCATCGCCGCGCTGGAAACCGAACCTGCCGATACCCGGCTGCAACTGGCCCTGTCGGCCGCCCTGTCCGCCGCGAAAGTGCCGGACGACATGGAAACCCTGTTTGCCGCGCAAGGCTTGCTCGATGCGGTGCAGCCGCCGCTGCGTCCATTTCCCCCGTCGCCCGCCCCTGCCGACCAGGGCGCCGTCGTGTCGAACTATGCGGTGGTGAAAGTGTATTTCGCCACGGACCGCCAGCGCGACGTGGGCAAGCCGCCGGCCCAGCGCTTCAGCGGCGAACGCAACATCATGGGCGGCAATGGCCCCCTCAGCTATGGCAGCTGCGACATCAGCATTCCCCGCGACCACCGCATGGGGCAGCTGGAATCGCCGTCGCTGTGGCGCCTGGAGTTTCGCGACGACCCGGCCAAGCACGTGGTGCTGCTGTCGGCCGACGTGCAAGACCGCGGCAACTTCTTTGCCGCATTAAAAACGCAGATCCGCGCCTCGGCCGGCAAGAGCGCCTTTATCTTCGTGCATGGCTATAACCTGAGTTTCGAGGATGCGGCGCGGCGCACGGGACAGATGGCCTACGACCTGGGCTTTGACGGCGCGCCCGTGTTCTACAGCTGGCCGTCGCGCGGCGAGGTGGCAGGCTACACCATCGATGAAAACAATATCGAGTGGAGCACGCCCCATCTCGCCAACTTCCTGACCGACTTTCTTGCCAGCACGGAAGCGGCGCAAGTGTATCTGGTCGGACACAGCATGGGCAGCCGCGGCCTGGCGCGCGCCGTGGCCGACTTGCTGGCCGCGCAGCCGCAGCTGGCGCAAAAGATCACGGAAATCATCCTGTCTGCGCCCGATATCGACGCCGCCATCTTCAAGCACGATATCGCGCCGAAACTGGCTGGCGCGCGCAATCCCGTCACCCTGTATGCCTCGTCGCAAGACCTGGCCCTGGCCGCCTCGAAAGCCGTGCACGGCTACCCGCGCGCGGGCGACAGCGGCGCCGGCATGCTGATCGTGGCGGGCGTGGAAACCATCGACGCCACCGGGGTCGACACGAGTTTCATGAAGCACTCTTACTTTGCGGAAAAGCGCTCGGCCCTGTCCGACATGTTTTATCTGATACGCAACCAGGCGCGCGCCGACCAGCGTTTTCTCGACCCCGTCGATACGGTGGCCGGGCGCTATTGGACGTTCAAACCGTGACGCCGTTCCATCGAGTGCGGCACGCATGCTAAGATACGGCCCAGAGGGTGGCAAAGGCACGGCGATGACGCCGCCAGCCGATCCCCCGCAAGCAGGCCTATCATGTTGACATCATCTTCTACACCGCAAGCCGAATCGCTGATCCGCAACACCAACGCCCGCGTCACCAAGACGCGCGTGAAGGTGCTCGACTTTTTAATGGCGCAAAGCCGTTCGCTGACCCACCATGAAATCCAGCAAGCGCTGTCGCAGGACAGCGACATCGATTCCGTCACCCTGTACCGGGTGCTGGAATGGCTGACGGAAAATGAACTGGTGCACCGCATCGCGGGTGCCGACCAGGTGTGGCGCTTCAGCGCAGGCGCCGGCCACCAGGCGCACGAACACGCGCATTTCCAGTGCACGAAATGCGCGAACGTCACCTGCTTCAATGAAGTCAAACTGCCCCCGCCCGTGCTCTTGCCGGAAGGTTTCAGCGGCGGCGAAGTCGATTACCTGATCAAGGGCCTGTGCCCGCGCTGCAAGTAATCGGCGGCAGCATTACCTGATCAATAAAGCCAGGTGATGCTCGTCATAGAATAGCTCGCCCACGCGCATCGAGCGCGGTTCCGTGCCATACGCGATAAATCCCAGCGATTCATACAGCCCCAGGGCGGCATTGTTTTCCGCATTCACGCTCAAATGCACTTGCATGACGGCGGGGTCCGCTTCGGCCTGGGCGATGCAGGCGTTCACGAGGCGCCGCGCCACGCCCTTGCCCCGCTGCGCCACATCGACAAACACGCCCCACAGCAAGGCCTTGTGCGACAGTTGCCGCATGGATTCGCGCCGCAAGCCGGCAAGGCCGACCAGGCGTTCGCCATCGAAGGCGCCAAACGCCCGGTGCAGCGGGCTGTCGGCGATGCGCTGCACGTGTTCTTCGGGCGTGCGCGCCAGCTCATCCTCGCGCGAAGAAGAAAACGAGCTGGGCGAATCGAGGATGGCGCGCAGGCGCAGCGCGCAAAAGGCGGCGGTGTCGGCCGGCGTCAGCAGGCGGATGACGATTTCAGGTGCGGGCATGGTGGAATCCGGCAGTTTTTTTCCATTATACCCACGCCCCCGCCTCAGGCACGCACGCGGCGCAAACCCAGCAAGGTCCAGCCGTACAGGGCCGCCATCAGCAGCACCATGGCCGCGCCGAGGGCCGCCGTCCAGCTTTCCGGCAGCGACCAGGCCGGGTCGAGCTTGCCGGCGGCCATGTACGCGGCCATGGCCACGCAGATGGCGACGATGGGCCAGCCCAGGCGGCGCCGGAAGGCGCGCACGAGGTCAATCTGGCCGGTGCGCATGACTTTTGCCGTGACCCAGCCATCGAAGGTATCCGTCACGCCCATGCCGACGGCGAATACCAGGCCCGTGAGCAAGGCCGGCTGCATGCCGCCCAGCGCGACGGCCGCGTAGCCCCAGGCGGCGGCCTGCAGGGCCGTGTCGAAGACCAGCGCGAACAGCATGCCGACGAGAATGGCGGCGAGCGGCCCGGATGCGCCCCGCAGCCAGCGCGGCAGCAGCCGGCCGCGCACCTCGGCCAGCTGGGCGCCGGCCAGCAAGCTGCGCGCATTCAGGGCCGCAATCAGCAGCAGCAAGGCGATGGGCAGCCATTCCAGCCAGCCGAACACGGTTTCCGACGGTGAAAATTGCTGTGACGCCACGGCGGCCACGGCCACGATGGCCAGCACGGTGACGCCATGGCCCAGCGCAAACAGCGCGCCCATCCACGGCGTCCAGCGGGGCGCCGCGGCCTGGCTGCGCAGGGTCAGGCCGTCGACGGCGGCCAGGTGGTCCGGTTCCAGCCCATGCCGCATGCCCAGCAAAAAGATCAGCGCCAGGGCGGGCAAGCCCGCTTCCACGCTCACGCCGCCACCTCGGCGGGGCTGTCCGCCTTGGCCACGCAGCGGTCCAGGCCCCGAATCAGCATATCCTGCGGCAAGTCGCGGCCGATGAAGATCATCTTGCTGGCGCGCGTTTCCCCGTCGCCCCACGGCGCGCCCAGTTCCGAGCCCATCAGCATGTGCACGCCCTGGAAGACGGCGCGGCACGGCACGTCGGCCACGTACAGGATGCCCTTGTAGCGCATCAGTTGGCTGCCGAACAGCTGCACCACGGCATCGAGAAAATTTTCTACCTGCAGCAAATCGAGGGGCCGGGACTGGTGATAGACGAACGATTGCACGCCGTCGCCATGGCGGTGCCCCAATTCCCCCAGGAAATCCGGCTCCAGCTCGACGATGGCGTTCAAATTGAAACCGCGGATGTTCAGGATATCGCGCAAGGGCACATTGCCAAAGCGCACTTTCTGGATGCTGGCGCGGCCATTGATGGCGATCAAGCGCTGGCGCAGCGCGGCCAGCTCGTCTTTGCCGACGAGGTCCGTCTTCGACAGCAGGATGCGGTCGGCGAAGCCCACTTGCTCCTGCGCTTCCTTGTGCGCCGTCAATTGCTGCTGCGCATGACGCGCATCGACCACCGTCAAGATGGCGTCGAGCATGTAGTACTCGCTGACGGACGGTTCCGCAAAGAAGGTTTGCGCCACGGGGCCGGGCGCGGCCAGGCCCGTCGTTTCGATGATCACGTGGTCGAAAGCGATGGTGCCGGATTCGCGTTTGGCGTGCAGTTCGCCCAGGATGCGGATCAGGTCGCCGCGCACGCTGCAGCAGATGCAGCCATTGTTCATTTCCACGATCTGCTCGTCGCTGTCCTGCACCAGCAAGCCATGGTCGATGCTTTCGGCGGCGAATTCGTTTTCGATCACGGCGATGCGCACGCCGTGATCGCCCTGCAATATGCGCTTGAGCAAGGTGGTTTTCCCGCTGCCGAGAAAACCCGTGATGATGGTGACGGGGATCAATTCTGTCATATGTCTTTCCTCTCGATGGTTAATCTTCCAGTTCTTCCATGCGCTGCCACTGCGGAAACGGGTCCGGCAGCTTGCGCCAGGCGGCCATGCCCTGGCGCGTTTCCGTGTAGTTGAGTTGGCATTTCTTCAAGTCCGCCTCGATGGCGGCCTGGTCCATGTCCTGGCCGATGAAGACGAGCTCCTGGTAGCGGTCGCCATACGTTTCGCTCCAGCCCGCCTTGACTTCCGCCAGCGAGGCCGCATCCGTGGGCCAGCGCTCCTTCGGCACGGACGCCCACCACAGGCCCACGGGTTCGATATTCATCAGCTTGCCCGCGCCGGACAGGCTGGCCACCCATTCGGGCCGGCTGGCCAGCCAGAAATATCCCTTGCTGCGTACCACGCCCTTGATCGGCTGGGCAATGTAATCGTGCAGGCGCTGCGCGTGGAACGGCTCCTTGGCGCGGTAGACGAAGCTGCTGATGCCATACGTTTCCGTCTCCGGCGTGTGCACGCCGGCCAGTTCCTGGGCCCAACCCGGCATGCCGGCCGCCTGCTCCAGGTCGAACAAGTTCGTGCCCAGGATGGCGTCCAGCGGCACGACGGACTGGTTCGTTTCGATGATGCGCGCGCCGGGATTGAGGGCTTTTAAAATGGCCAGCACGCGCAGGCGCTCGTCCGCCGCGACCATGTCGACCTTGTTGAGGACGACGACATTGGCAAATTCGATCTGTTCCGTGAGCAAATTGGCCAGCTGGCGGTCGTCGCCCTCGCCCGCGATTTCGCCGCGCTGCTCCAGGCTGTCTTCGCTGTGGAAATCGTTGAGCAGGTTGGCGCAGTCGACCACGGTGACCATGCAGTCGATGCGCGCCACGTCGTTCAGGCTGTCGCCGTGCTCATCCTCGAAGTCGAAGGTGGCGGCCACGGGCATCGGTTCGCCCACGCCCGTCGATTCGATCAGCAGGTAATCGAAGCGGTCTTCCGCGGCCAGGCGCCGCACTTCCAGCAGCAAATCGTCGCGCAAGGTGCAGCAGATGCAGCCGTTCGACATTTCCACGAGTTTTTCTTCCGTGCGCGACAGGGCCGCGCCGGCCGCCGCCGCGCTGTCTTTCACCAGCGAAGCGTCGATATTGACTTCGCTCATGTCGTTGACGATGACGGCCACGCGCTTGCCTTCGCGGTTGCGCAGTATGTGGTTGAGCAAGGTGGTCTTGCCGGCGCCGAGAAAGCCGGACAGGACGGTGACAGGGAGTTTGCGCTGTGGCATGGGGATTCCTTAGGCTGGCTGAGTTGGCGAAGGTCGCACTAATGCAAATGAATTGCGTTTTCGAATTATAATGCAACCAACTTGCATTTGTCTGGCGATCTTTGCCTGCCACCGTGAAAAAGAGGAATCCATGCGCTACCAGCAGGATCAGTATCCCGGCCCTCGACGTGCTAGAGTGCGAACTCGTCGGCGATGCCATCGAAGTAAGCGCGTGGCGGCTGAACTGTTGTCGACAGCCCCTGGATGATGCGATGAAGACTGATTCTGCCCCCCGTGCAGACATACAGCCGTGCTTCTCAGCCGTGCGGCCGCGCGAGCATCACATCGGCTGGCTTCGATTTTATTAGCCCTTAGCAAGCCGCTCTTAAATATTTTATTCTCGCCTAGCCAATGAAAAAAATACTGATAATAAGCCTGCTCGCTCTCATCTCCATATATTCTTTTAAGAAAATGATTTACAACCCGTATATATGGAAACAAACCATTAACAGCCCTGAGCATAAATTGCAAATTGGAAGTTTTATTTTCAACAAAACAACAGGGGTTAATGGTGGAAGCCAAAGCATTCAAACGGATTATTACATTTTCAAAGTAATAGAGATCAATGGCGATCATGTTCGGCTTTCTGTGGTCAGGCAATTGTCGAAAAATAACACAATTTTACAATCCGACTTCTCGACCACAAAAGAGAATTTTGAATATTTAAAAAAACATATCAATAAAATTACAATTACAGGAATTTTGACAAAAGACTTATTCGTGGGAAATTATGAGCCATATACCGTGAATGATTATTTGCTAAAGAAGTATCCTTCATTGGAAAAATCAAGGTATTACTTCGAAGATATCCCTGAAGAGAAGAAAAATTTGCCGTTACCGACAGACAATAACAAACTACAGGATTATTTTAGTATAATCTATTCCAAAAAAGAAATTATTGAAAATGGCAAGCTTGCTCCCTGGGTTTTAAATAATAGCAATAATCCTGAATTGGCCAAAAGATCAGCAGAAGATATAGATTTGATACAAAATTAGATTTTGTCGCGCTTGATCAATTGTGCTTGCATGGCGCGTGAAGATACTCCATCTTGCCACAATTCAATTTTCACAATCACCAAGGAATCGATGTTCTTGCGCAACTCCATAAGGCTTCTTGCCGTACTTGTTTTGATGATGGGCAGCGCCATTGCCGCAGACATAAAAAAGCCGATCCAGCACTATCTTTACTTTAGTCACCGTGAACTGAACGGGGAAAACATCCGCTCGGATAAAGCGTTAAACGATGCCCGCTTCCGTGGCGCGCAAATCGTCTACACCTGGCGCAGCCTGGAGCCGCAACAGGACCGGTATGATTTTTCGGCGATCCGCCACGACATCGCCTTTCTCGATTCAATCGGCAAAAAACTGTGGATACAACTGCAGGAAAAATCCTTCACGCCGCGCCATAATGTGCCGGCCTATCTGCTCAGCGATCCTCGCTACCAGGGCGGCATCATCAAGCAAAGCATGCTCTCGGCGCCGGAGCGCGACCCGCACAAACCGGTGACGGATGATGAATACGGCTGGTCGCCAAAGATGTGGGAACAACCGGTGCGCGACCGTTACCAGCGCTTGATCCGGGCGCTGGGCCAGGAATTCGACGGAAAAATCGAGGGCATTAATTTCAGCGAAAGCTCGATCGACATCGGCGTCGAAGACGGTAAAGGAAATACGATTTTTCCCGATGATTTCAAGCCGCAACAGTATGTCGATGCCATCAAGGAAAACATGCGGGTGCTGGCCGGCGCCTTTCCTCACACCAATACCATGGTGTATTTGAATTTTTTGCCAGGTGAATGGCTTCCGTGGAGCGACAAGGGTTATATGCGCAGCGTGTTTGCGCAAGCGCAAACGCTGCAAATGGGCGTGGGCGGCCCCGACCTGATGCCGTATCGAAAAAGCCATATGGGCCAAAGCTACGGCTTCATCAAGGACTATCCGGCCGATCTGGTCAAAGGCATGGCCGTGCAAGACGGCAATCTGCGCCAGATCAATCCCCGCACCGGGAAAAAAAACTCGGTCGAGGATGTCCTCGACTTTGCCCGCAACTACCTGGGCCTGGACTATATTTTCTGGGTGGAGGATGAACCATACTTCAGCAATGAGGTGTTGATAAAGCTGCCGGCGCATTGATGCGCCGGCACGACGCCATGCGCCCTGCCACACTGTCATGGTGGCGTCATATGCCGGCGTTACAGTCGCGTCTTTTGAATCATTCTAAGGGCGGCAATGAAAACAAATTGGGTCATGCTGGCGGCGCTGGCAAGTGCAGGTCTCGTCGGTTGCAACGGCAGTTCGAACACGGCGCCGGCCATTCCAGAAGGCACGACGGTCACCGTCGCCTTGCTGGAAACCACGGACATCCACTCGAATGTCCTCAGCTATAACTATTACGCGCTGGCCGAAGACACGAGCCTGGGCCTGGAACGCACGTCGACCCTGATCCAGGCGGCGCGCGCGGAAAATCCGAACAACGTCTTGCTCGACGATGGCGACGTCATCCAGGGCACCTTGCTGGCCGACCTGCAAGCCGTGGCCGCACCCGTTCCGTGCAGCGGCACCTTGGCCGTGCACAAGGCCATGAACGCGCTGAAATACGATGCGGGCGGCATGGGCAACCACGAATTCAACTACGGCTTGCCTTACCTGAGCCAGATCACCAACACGGATTTCGGCATTCCCGGCGTGGCCAAGCCGACGGGCACGTGCGGCGCGCCGGCCTTCCCTTCCGTGCTGAGCAATGTCGTCGGCGTGTCCAGCGGCAAGCCGATTTTCCAGCCCTACACCCTGCTGCCCCGCGATTTCGCCGCCACGGCGCCCGACGGCAGCAAGCTGACCGTGAAAATCAATGTGGGCGTGCTGAGCTTTGTGCCGCCGCAAATCCTCGAATGGGATCAGAAAGTACTCGCTGGCAAAGTCAGCGTGACGGGTGTGCAGGAAGCGGCGAAACAATACGTGCCGGAATTGCGCAACAAGGGCGCCGACCTCGTCGTGGCCCTGTCGCACGGCGGCCTGGACACCAGCGCCTACAGCCCGAAGATGGAAAACGGCAGCTATCACTTGACCAGCACGGGCATCGATGCGCTGATGATCGGCCATTCTCACTTGATCTTCCCGAAAGGCAAGGAAGAAGGCGCAGCCGCCCTGGACGCCTCGTTTGCCGCCTTCCCCGCCAGCGCGAAGATCGACGCCGTCAACGGTTTCGTCAACGGCGTGCCTACCGTCATGGCGCAAAGCTGGGGCCGCCGTCTGGGCATCATCAAGCTGACCATGGCCTATCAGGGCGGCAAATGGGTGGTGCAGCCGGCCAAGACGACGGTGGAATCGCGCGGCTTCAAATACACCGATGGCAAGACCCTCGTGAAAGCCGACCCGGCCATCGCCCCGCTGGTGGCCACGGAGCACGCGGCCACCATCGCCTACGCCAAGCAACCGCTGGGCATCAGCACGGATTTCGAGATGTCCGCCTACTTCGCGCTGGTGGGCGACGTCAGCGCCATCCAGCTGGTGAACCAGGCGCAGCTCGATTACGTGAAAAATTTCATCGCCACCAGCACAGATGCCACCTTGTCCAGCTACAAGAACATCCCCGTCATTTCCTGCAGCGCGCCATTCAAGGCGGGCCGCAACGGGCCGTCGGACTTCACGGACGTGGCCGCTGGCGCTTCCCCTGCCGCGCCGGTCGGCTTGCAAGTGCGCAATCCGGGCGACCTGTATTTATATAGCAACAACAACCTGCAAGCCGTGAAGATCAAGGGCGCGGACTTGAAAGCGTGGCTGGAAACGTCGGCCAAACAATTCAACCAGATCGACCCGGCCAGCGGCGCCGAGCAAGACCTGGTGCCGTCGTATGGCACGATCTATAACTATGACGTGTTCTACGCGGAAAACAATGCACTGACATACCAGATCGACGTGACGAAAAAGCCGGGCAGCCGCATCGTCAACCTCACGTACAAGGGTGCGCCAGTGGCCGATGGCGATGACTTCATCGTCGCCACCAACGATTACCGCGCCGGTGGCGGCGGCGCCGTGCCGGGCATCGATGGCAGCAAGACCATCATCAAGTCGCCCGATGCGAACCAGGCCGTGGTCAGCAACTACCTGGCGTCGCTGAGCACCAAGGGCGGCAAGGTGACCCTGGCCAACAATGGCAGCGCGCGCAGCTGGAGCTTCGTCAAGACGGCCACGGCCGGTCCAGTGATCCTGCGCTCGGCGCCCGGCCATCTGGCGCTGGCGCAAGGCAGCGGCATCACCAACGTGGCGGCCGAAGGCGGACTCGACGCCAGCGGCTTTGCCAAGTACCGCATCGACCTGAGCAAATAAGGTCCGAGGGCCGGAACAAGCGCAGTTCCGGCCCGTTTTGATGAAAGCTGATCACAATGAAACACGCACTCTCCCTGCCCGCCGTCGTGCTGGCCTCCGTCCTGGCCGCTTGCCAGGCGTCGCCACCGCCCACGGCGGCGGAAATCGAAGCCGTCGCCATGCATGCGCGCCAGGCGGGCGACCACCAGGCCGAGCGCAAGGTGCGCAGCTGGGCCGGCAAGGACATGCCCGTCGCAGAGCGCGAACTGGCGCTGATTTACCAGCCCCGCGCCGAACGCCGTGCCGAGGCCTTGAGCCTGTTCGAACAGGCGGCCCGCGCGGGCGACACGGAAGCGGCCTTCGAGCTGGGCCAGATGCTGCGCGCGGCCACGCCGGCCCAGGCATGGCTGTGGTACCGCCAGGCGGCGCAGCAAGGCCACGCGAAGGCGGCCCTGATGCTGGGCTTGCTGGCCGCGAATGGCGAAGGCGTGCCGAAAGACCCCGTGACCGCCGCGCACTGGCTGGACAAGTCCAGCGAACTGGGCAATCCACACGCCATGTTCCTGCTGTACAACGCCTACCGCGAAGGCCGCGGCGTGCCGCGCGATCTGGCAAAAGGCCGCGAATTGCTGGAAGAAGCGGCCCACCACGAATACCCGCCCGCCATCCAGGAACTGGCCATGACGGTGCAAGCGGACGACGCCCTGCGCGCCGGCCACCTGATGAAGGAAGCGACGGAGCACCGGCACAATAACTGGAACAAGTTTTAAGCCAGGTCAAGGCCGGCCCATATTGCCAAATGGAATGCTTGCCGGTGGCATAAGCTTGCCTGGCACGGACAGCTGTTCGCGCACAACTTCATCGCGAGGCAGGCATGGCAGATCACCGGTTGGGCCCCATGACAAAGAGCGACTTGCAGTTCAGCTATCCGGATGGCCCGGCGGCGGGCGACGACCCGGCGCAGCGCGGCATCCCCGACAGCTCCCTGCTGAACCGCCACGAATGGTATGAAGTGCTGTACAGCTGCAACAGCTGGTCCGGCGGCAGCCTGGCCACGGCCTTGAAATGCGAACGCCTGATCCAGCGCCACTTGCCCGCCGACATACGCGGCCATGCCGCCGTGCTGACGTGGCTGCGGGCGAACTGGGCCAAATATCGCTGATACCGCCAATACATATCGCCAATACGTCGGAAAATCACGCTGCGCTTTGCGCCAGGTCAATCGTGTTGGGCTGGACAAGGCCGAGAGGCTATGATGGGCAAGCCGCTTCCCCGGACGTGGCGGGGCTGTTGCCGGCTCCGAAATGGATTACACTGAATTTGCTTTTTAGAAATTTGTTACTCTGGACCAGCCTCGGTGAGCACGTCGTACACGCTCAGCCCAGCCAGTGTTTGGGTAGGCCCTGGCTCGTCCGTTGACCTCCCCTATAAAGAAAGAGTCCAATGAAAAAGCTGACCACCGCCTTTGGCGCGCCCGTAGTCGACAACCAGAACATCCAGACGGCCGGCCCGCGCGGCCCCGCCCTGCTGCAAGATGTGTGGTTCCTGGAAAAGCTGGCCCACTTCGACCGCGAAGTCATTCCCGAGCGCCGCATGCATGCCAAGGGTTCCGGCGCGCATGGCACGTTCACCGTCACGCACGACATCACGCGCTACACGCGGGCGAAAATCTTTGGCGAAGTGGGCAAGCAAACGCCGATGTTCGCGCGCTTTTCCACGGTGGCGGGCGAACGGGGGGCGGCGGACGCGGAACGCGATATCCGCGGCTTCGCCCTGAAGTTTTATACGGAAGAAGGCAACTGGGACCTGGTCGGCAACAACACGCCCGTGTTTTTCATGCGCGACCCCTTGAAATTCCCCGATTTGAATCACGCCATCAAGCGCGACCCGCGCACGGGCTTGCGCAGCGCCAACAGCAACTGGGATTTCTGGACCTCGCTGCCGGAAGCCCTGCACCAGGTGACGGTGGTGATGAGCGACCGGGGCTTGCCGCGCAGCTTCCGCCACATGCACGGCTTCGGCAGCCATACCTTCAGCTTCCTGAATGCGCAAAACGAGCGTTTCTGGGTCAAGTTCACCTTTAAAACCCAGCAAGGCATCCAGAACCTGACGGATGCCGAAGCGGAGGAACTGGTGGGCAAGGACCGCGAAAGTTCGCACCGCGACCTGTATGAAAGCATCGAAAACAAGGATTTCCCCCGCTGGACCCTGTACGTGCAGATCATGCCGGAAAAAGAGGCAGGCACGTATCACCTCAACCCGTTCGACCTGTCGAAAGTGTGGCCGCACGGCGACTATCCGCTGATCGAGGTGGGCGTGCTGGAACTGAACCGCAATGCCGACAACCATTTCGCAGAAGTGGAACAAGCGGCCTTCAATCCGGCCAACGTGGTGCCCGGCATCAGCTTTTCGCCGGACAAGATGCTGCAAGGCCGCCTGTTCTCGTATGGCGACGCGCAGCGCTACCGCCTCGGCGTCAACCACAGCCATATCCCCGTCAACGCGCCGAAATGCCCGTTCCACAGCTATCACCGCGACGGCCAGATGCGGGTCGACGGCAACCAGGGGGGGACCTTGGGCTATGAACCGAACAGCGAGCAGGAATGGGCCGAACAGCCCGATTTCCGCGAGCCGCCGCTCAGCATCGAAGGCGCGGCCGACCACTGGAACCACCGCGTCGACGAAGATTACTATTCGCAGCCGCGCGCCCTGTTCCGCTTGATGACCGCGGCGCAGCAGCAAGCCTTGTTCGACAATACGGCGCGCGCCATCTCGGGCGCCTCGGAACAAGTCAAGCAACGCCACATCGGCAACTGCACCCTGTGCGACCCCGCCTATGGCGCGGGCGTGGCCGCAGCGATCGGTCGCCTGAGCCCAGGCTGACAGTAAACACGGAAGGCCTGGCGACAGGCCTTCCGCCGCCATCTGCGGCCTGATGCCCCCACTGCCAGTCCCGCTGGTCTAGCGCTGCTGGATATCGATCTGGCCCGTGATGCTCGTTTCCACCGGATAACCCTCGACCTGCAACGGCACGCGCCGCTTGACGGACGAGTCGCGCAGGTACACGACGAGCGCTTCCTTGCCCACGGCCGTCTGCCCCAGGCTGACGCCTTCCACGCCGTCGATGGCCATCAGCGCCCGCTCGTTGCGCCGCCGGGCCGCTTCCAGGCGGCCGTGCGGCGCGGCCTGGGCATGCTGTCCCGGGCCCTGTCCAGGAGGGGCATCCGGCAAGTACGGCATGGCGGCGTCCTCGAAGACGGCATATGGCGATTGTGCGAACTTACTGTTTGACATGACACACCCTCCTGATATGACAAACCCTCCCGATGCCTTGCATGATACACCCGGCCAACCGGCGCTGCAGCACGCTTCGCCGGCCAAGACCATGCGCGACAGCCGCCCTTGCGCAAGACTTGAGCAAGACTTGAGCAAGATCGTCATCGTGCAAAAAACAGCGTCAGGCAAGGCGGCGCGGGGCCGCCTTGCCTGCTCCTAAAGCGTGCTCAAGTGTACAAATTGATGTCGAGCGCCACCACCACGCGCCGCATCTGGTTGGCAAACGTGATGTTGCCGCCGCCGGCAAACAGCAGGCCGACGGGATTGCGCTGCTGGTTCCAGGTCCAGATGGACGAGCCGGAATCGCCGCCCGCGCTGAACGCCCCGCTGACGCCCGTGATGGCGATCTGGTCCTGGAACAGGGCGATCCGGCCGCCGCCGTAATTGACGTTGATGGTGGCGCCCAGGCCCGTGATGCGGCCCTGCGTCAATTGCGTCGTGCGGCCGGACTTGCCGACCATCATGCCCAGTGCGGGCGCCACGAGCGCATTGCTGATGCGGAAGTACGCGGGCACGCCGCCGCTCAGGTAGACCAGTTCGGGACGCACCCTGTCTGGCCAGGCCCAGCCGGTGGCGCAATCGACAAAGTTGACGCCGCCGCTGAAATTGATGGGCACGAAACGCTCGAGCACGGCCACCTGGTCTTGCGGGCAGCGGCCGCCGTCGATGGGGCCAGGCTGCACGATGCAATCGTTGAACACGCCGCCGTTGGAATTGGCCAGCACGTGATTATTGCTAAGAATCATCAGGCGGCTGTTGCGCGGCGCGCTGCGCCCCACGGCCAGGCA
The DNA here is from genome assembly GCF_030397735.1 of Janthinobacterium sp. SUN120. Lineage (NCBI taxonomy): Bacteria > Pseudomonadati > Pseudomonadota > Betaproteobacteria > Burkholderiales > Oxalobacteraceae > Janthinobacterium > Janthinobacterium sp. SUN120. Next base: position 1,053,733 of record NZ_JAPUBW010000001.1, read on the forward strand.
GCCGATGGTCCCGGCCGTGATGCGGAAATGCCCGACCGACACGCCGCCCGGCGCGGGGCGCAGGCGAAAACGGTGGGGCTGCGCATCGATCACGCCCGTGACGACGATGTTGACGGGCACCTTGTCGCTGGCCACGGCGCGCACGCCCATGGCCCCCACGATGGCGGCCTTGGCGCGGTCGACGGAAGTGGGCTCGGCCACGTACAGGGTCAGGGCCGGCAAGCCCGGCTCGCCGGACGAGCTGTCGCTGGCGCCCTCGCCCAGGCCGATGGACACGCCCTGGATATTGCCGCTGTCGCTGAAGGCGTCGGCCGCGCGCGCGCCACCCGCTTGCGCGATGCTTTGCCGCATGCCGTCCTCGATGCTGCGCTTGATTTCCAGCAATTCCATGCTGACGCCGCTCAGGGCGTCGGGCACATCCGCAACGGACGCGCTCTCGATCGTATTGTCGTCTTCGCCGGGGACGGAAAACTGGCCGACGGCCTCTTCATCGTCCGCGCTCTGTCCCCTGCCGCTGCTGCCGGGCGGGGCGCTGAAACCATTCTCGTTGCCTATCATCGTGTTCTCCTCGTGGGTCGCCGCAAGCTTCCAGTGTGGACGGGCTGCGCGGGCCGGTATTGATCTGGATTGAACCGCGCGGATGCCTGGCCGCCCTGCCCCAATGGGGGCCAGCGAGTGCAAAAATAGTTCCCTCGTCAAGGTTGAGCGGGATCAGGCGTGCGGGCAGAGGCGCCGCCGTATACTTGGCCGACAGGCTGGAACCGGGCCTGCTCCACGGCAGCAACGCCAGCAACAGCAAGGATGGGGAAACAATGACGAGCCCTGCAATAACGAGCCCTGGTATGACACGCCAATCCGACGACGCCCCTGCGGTAGCGGCCTCAGCCGGCGCCAATACAGCCGCCGACAATACGACGGACGCCGGTGGCGCGGCCCAGCATGCGGGTTTCGTGCACGGCATGGCGGCCTGGGCGGAAAAACACCGCATCACGCCCTGGCGCGGCAGTTTTGCCGACTTCCTCGAGCAAATCCTGCCCGGCCGCGCCGCCCTGCTGACGCGCAGCGCGCACCAGTACCTGTGGGACATGATGCGCTGGAATGGCCAGACCGACGGCAACGGGCGCTTCCGCTGCCGCCTGTTCGACGACGAGCTGTTCGGCATCGACGAGGCGATCGACCGGGTCGCCGCCTACTTCAAGGCGGCCGCCGCCGGCTCCGAAGTGGGCCGCCGCATGTTGCTGTTGCTGGGCCCGCCATCGGGCGGCAAGTCGACCATGGTGATCCTGCTCAAGCGGGGCCTGGAAGAATACAGCCACAGCAGCGAAGGCGCGCTGTACGGCATCGCCGGCTGTCCCGTGCACGAATCGCCGCTGCACCTGGTGCCGCACAGCATGCGCGCCGACTTTCGCGCCAGCTATGATGCCGAGCTGCAGGGCGAACTGTGCCCACATTGCCGCGCCCGCCTGGAAGAGCAGTATGCGGGCGACTTCCTGCGCATGCCCGTCGAGCGCATCCATTTGTCCGAGGCGGGCCGCTGCGGCATCGGCACGTATGCGCCGCACGATCCCACGACGGCCGACCTGGCCGACCTGGTCGGTTCCGTCGACCTGTCGAAAGTGGCGCAATACGGCGACGAAGGCGATCCGCGCGCCTGGTCGTGGTCCGGCGCCGTGTACGCGGCCAGCCGCGGCATGCTGGAAATGATCGAAATCCTCAAGGTCAAGCGGGAATTCCTCTACTTGCTGCTGACCTTGACGCAGGAAAAGAATGTCAAGGTGTCGCGCTTCCCCCTGATCTACCTCGATGAAACCATTCTCGCGCACACGAATCTGGCCGAATTCCGCAAATTCCTGCAAGAGAGCGAAAACGAGGCGCTGCTCGACCGCATGGTCATCGTGCAAGTGCCCTATACGCTCAATTACCGCGAGGAAGCGCGCATCTACCGCAAGCTGATCCTCGCGGCCGCGCCCGCCTTCCGCGACGTGCACCTCGATCCGCACCTGCTGCATGCGGCGGCCGTGTTTGCCATCCTCAGCCGCATGCCCGAGGGCGAGGACAAGGAGGCCGAGCTGGTCAAGAAACTGCGCATCTACGCGAACGAAGATGTCGACGACTTGCAGCCGGCCGACCTGCGCCGCATGCGCGAGCGCGACAAGTCGCCCGACGAAGGCCTGTCGGGCGTGTCGCCCCGCTTCGTCATCAATGCCCTGTCGCATGCCATCATTTCCGCCCAGCGCAACAGCCTGTCCACCATGGACGTGCTGCTGGCCCTGAAAGACGGCATCGAAAACGATGCGCGCATCGAACCGCGGCGCAAGCGCAAATGGGTCGATTACCTGGTGCTCACGCGCAAGGATTTCTATAACCGCTGGGTCAAGGCCGACGTGCACAAGGCCTTGTTCGTATCATTCGAGCAAGAAGCGCAAGACTTGCTGAACAAATATCTCGATGAAGTCGAAGCCATGCTCGACAACCGCCAGATCCAAGATCCCATCACCAGCGAAGAGCGCCGTCCCGACGAGCGCTTCCTGCGCGCAGTGGAAGAGAAAATCCACATCAGCGACTCGGGCAAGCAATCCTTCCGGCAAGAAGTGGTGCGCAAGGCCATGAGCGCCTTCAAGCGGGGCGAAGCGTTTGGCCTGGCCAGCCATGCGCCATTGCACGACGCCATCCAGCAATACCTGTTCGAACAGCGGCGCGACGTGCTGCGCCTCGTCGGCTCGGCCAAGCGGCCCGACGACGACGTGCGGGCCAGGATCTCCGCCGTCGAGCAGCGCCTGGTCGACGAATATGGCTATGACGCCCATAGCGCGCGCGAAGCGCTCAACTACGTGACCACCTTGCTGGCGCAGGAATAGCCATGGCCGCCACCACGACGCCAGCCAGCAGCACACAGGATGCCCATCCGGCCTGGGGGGATTCCACGGACCCCGCAGGCACGGCGAACCCCGCCGCCACGGCCGGTTCCGCCGGTTCCGCCGGCGCGGCGGCGGCGGGTGGCGCGCCAGCCCTGGCCCAGCCCTGGTACGCGCTGTTCTCGCGCGGCGCGCGCGACTGGCTGCGCCACAACCAGAAAGTGCGCGAAGCCGTGCAGGCGCACTTGCCCGAGCTGGTCGCCACGCCCGACCTGATCGGCGGGCCGCAGCAGCGCACGGTGCAAGTGCCCATGCGCCTGCTCGAACATGCGCGTTTCCGCCTCGCGCCCGCGCGCAGCAGCTTGGGCGCGGGCCAGGGGGACGGCCAGCCCGGCGATATCCTGCGCCCGGCCCGGCCCGCCGCCACGGGCGGCGCCGGCACGCAAGGTGACGGCGGCGATGGCGAGGGGGCCGTGCGCCTGCTGCTGGAGTTTCCCATCGACGACATACTCGACTGGCTGTGGGACGCCTTCGAATTGCCGCACCTGACGCCACGCCACTTGGGCGCCATCGACGACGTGCAGCTCGTGCGTAGCGGCCTGGACCGGCATGGCGCCCGTTCGCGGCTGGACCGGCGGCGCACCGTCAAGGAAGCCATCAAGCGGCGCGCCCTGCAAGCGCAGCCAGTGCCCTTCACCAATGAGGACTTGCGCTACCGCCAGGTGCTGCCGCAACCCCGGCCCAGCACGAACGCCGTCGTGTTTTTCGTGCTGGATGTGTCGGCCAGCATGGCGCAGCCCGAACGCAAGCTGGCCAAATCGTTCTTTTTCTTTGCCTTGCAAGGCTTGCGCCGCAGGTATGCGCGCGTGGAGACGCGCTTTATCGCCCATACGACGCGGGCCTGGGAATTTTCCGAAGCCGAGTTCTTCCAGGTCAATGGCATGGGCGGCACCATGGCTTCCACCGCATTTCGCCTGAGCCGCGAATTGCTGCAGGAACACTACGCGCCGGGCCGCTACAACGCCTATCTGTTCTACGCCTCCGATGGCGAAAATTTCAGCGAAGACCGGGGGCCGGCCAGCGCGGCCCTGGGCGAACTGGCCGTCTTGCTTAACTATATGGGCTATGTGGAAACCGTGCCCGGCGTGCCGCGCAGCCTGGAAACTGAAATGCACAGCTTGTTCGCCGAGCAGGAACGGCGCGGCTCGCCCTTGCACAGCAGCATCCTCGGCAAGAGCGACGACGTGTGGGAAGCCATCCGCACCTTTTTCCGGCACGAGGCGGCCGATACGGAGGATGCGGCATGATGCGGCATGACGCCCCGCGCCACGCCAACACGGCCAATATGGCCGATATGGCCGATACGGCGAACACGGCGAACACAATTGGCCTGGACGGCTACGCGGCGCGCATCGAAGCGCTGGCGCGGCAACTGGGGCTGGCGTTCGCCCCCGTCGAGTTCGAGCTGGTGCCGGACAGTTTCATGGCCGAAATCGCCATCTATGGCTTGCCCGTGCGCATGCGCCACTGGTCGTTCGGCGTGCGCTACATCCACCAGCTCGTGCATCAAAAGATGGGCAACTCGCACATGTTCGAAGTCATGTTTCCTGGCGACCCTTGCCATGCCTACATGGCCGAACACAATTCCGTGGCGGAAAACACCCTCGTCACGGCCCACGTGCTGGGCCACGCCGATTTCGCCAGCCGCAATGCCCTGTTCCTGCGTTTCGGCGCCATGGCGGGCCAGCACATCCTGGAACAGAGCGCGGCGCGGGCGCAACGTCTTGAAATGGCGCTGCAACGCCATGGGCAGGAACAGGTGGAAGCCGTGCTCGACGCGGCACTGGCGCTGGAGCAGCACGTGGACATCCACGCCGAGCTGCACCGCCCGCCCTATGCCGCGCTGTCCGGACCGGCCGGTGTCGCCGGCAGGCGTGGCGGCGCCGGAGGAGACGATCCGTTTGCACGACGCTACCGGCGCCTGCCCGGCGAAGCGGCCGCGCTGGCGGCGCGCGAGACGGCACGGGCCCGCGTGACGCAGCGCCCGCTCCTGCCGCCGCAGCCCGAGTACGATTTACTATGGTTCATCGCGCAACATGGGCCGGACCTGGCCGACTGGGAACGCGATATTTTCCTGGCCGTGCGCGAAGAGTCGTTTTACTTCTATCCCGTGTACGCCTGCCAGATCATGAACGAGGGCTGGGCCTCGTACTGGCATGCGCGGCTGCTGCGCGAAGCGGATTTCCTGCCGCCGGCCCTGTACCTGGCCGCCCTCAAGTCGCACTCGGACGTGGTGCGTCCATATGCGGGCGAGCACCAGCAGGCGCTGGCCGTCAATCCCTATCACCTGGGCTTTTGCATGTGGGAACACATCATCGAACGCGAAGGACTGGCTCGGGCGCGCCAGATTTGCCGCGACGACGATGACTGCAGTTTTATTCGCAACTATCTGGATGCCGAACTGGCTGACCGCCTGGGCCTGTTCGTGCATGAAAGCCGCCGCGACGGCGAAACGCGCCTGGCCAGCCGCGACTTGCGGGTCATCCGCGAAGCCATCCTGGCGCCCAAATACAACTATGGCGCACCGTGCATCGCCGTCACCCTGCTCAACGACGACGGCAGCCTGGTGCTGCGCCATGACCACCTGCGCGATGGGCGCGGCCTCGACCTGGAGCGGGCGGAACAGGTACTGGCGTACATCGCCCGCGTCTGGCGCCGTCCCGTCACCCTGCATACGGCCGACTTTCGGGGCTCGCCCCGGGTATTGCGCAGCAAGAGCGACGGCGTACCCGAGCCGCCCGCGCCGACAGCGTCATCAACAACGTCAGCAGCAACGTCAGCAACGCCGACAGCGCCGCCCACGCAACGCTGAATGCCAGGCACCGGGCACCAATCGGTCTGGCGGTCTCGCGGCCGGGCGGCAGGCGGACGGACGGATAGCGAGCCTGCGCATCTGGCATGAGCATCTGGTAGACATATCTGGTATGGGTATCTGGTGTGGGTATCGGGTATGTGTATCGGGTATGTGTATCTGTATCTGATATGTATGTCAGCATGCATATCTGGCAATGAAAACATGCGAATGGCCAGTGCCGGACACGCACGCCGCAGGCCGCCTGCGTGCGCACCACAGGTGCGGCCGGCACGTGCCTGCCTGGCCGGCGTGTTTTTCAAGCCCCGTCCGCCTGCGCCACATACCAGGCGATGGTGTGCCGCAAGCCTTGCGCCAGGTCGTGCGTGGGCGCATAGCCGAGCAAGCGGGCCGCCTTGGCGATGTCCGCCTGCGAATGGCGCACGTCGCCGGCGCGAAACTCGCCGTACTGCGGCGCCTGCGGCACGTGTTGCGGGCGGGCGGCAAGCAGCATCTGCTGCATGGTGGCGTGCAGCTGCGTCAGGCTGGTGCGGGCGTTGACGGCCACGTTGTAGACCTGGTTGACGGCCGCCGGGTCGGTACCGGTGGCGGCGAGGATATTCGCTTGCACGGCGTTGTGCACGAAGCAAAAGTCGCGGCTGGTGGCGCCGTCGCCGTGGATGTGCACGGTCTCGTTGTCCAGCATGGCGGCGATCCAGCGGGGAATGACGGCAGCGTAGGCGCCCAGCGGGTCCTGGCGCGGACCGAAGACATTGAAGTAGCGCAGCCCCACCGTCTGCATGGCGTAGCAGCGCGCGTACACTTGCGCATACAGTTCATTGACATATTTGCTCAGGGCATATGGCGACAGGGGCGCGCCGATGTGTTGTTCCACTTTCGGCAAGTCCGGATGGTCGCCGTACGTGGCGCTGGAAGCGGCATACACGAAGCGCCGCACGCCCGCCTCGCGCGCGGCGGCCAGCATGTTCAGGAAGCCGCTGACATTGACGGCGTGGCAAAGCAGCGGGTCTTCCAGCGAACGGGAGACGGAACCGAGCGCCGCCTGGTGCAGCACATAGTCGACGGCAACGCCGTCACCGGCGCCGGGACCGTCCGGATCGTCCGGATCTGCACGGCCGTCCGGAGGTTCGCTGCCGCCGTCGCTTGCACCGGCGGCATGACCAGCATGGCGCCCGGCATGACCGGCATGAGCGGCGCCGATGCTGGCGATGTCGGCACCTGCACCTGCGACGCCGCCAGCGCCTGCCACGCCAGCGCTTGCCCCGCACGCGCGCGCGCACGCCTGCGGGTCGCGGATGTCGCCTTCGATGAAGGTGAAGCGCCGCCACGCTTGCTCGCCCACGCTGGCGCGCACCTGCTCCAGGTTGTGGCGGTGGCCCGTCATGAAATTATCGAGGCCGCGCACTTCCTGCCCCAGGTTCAGCAGGGTTTCCAGCAAGTGCGAACCGATGAAGCCGGCCACGCCCGTCACCAGCCAGCGGCGCGGCGCTTGCGCCAGCCGTTCGCAGGCCAGCGCGTACGCGCCGGCAGCCGGGCCGCCAGCGAGAACGCCAGTGCGAGCGCCAGCGGGGGCGCCTTGCGCCGCGCCCGCCGCCCGATCGAAGGCACCGGCCGCCATCACAGCCGCCACACGTGCAAGCCGCCGTCTTCCAGCGGACGGGGGTCGAAATGCGATTTAATGTCGATGAAGCAACCGTTTTCCAGCACCTTGGCCTGGAAATCCGCCAGCGGCCGCGCCAGCAGGGCCTGGTGCGAGACGGCGCTGATGATGGCCTCGGCCCGCGGCAACTGCTCCCAGCGTTCCAGGGTCAGGCCGTATTCTTCCAGCGCTTCGCGGCCATCGGCCACCGGGTCGTGCACGTGCACCTGCACGCCGTACGATTGCAGTTCGTGGATCATGTCGACCACTTTCGAGTTGCGCAAGTCCGGGCAATTTTCCTTGAAGGTCAGGCCCAGCACGTTCACGTGCGCTCCCTTCAGCTTGAAACCTGCCCGCACCATTTCCTTGATGGTCTTTTCCGCCACGAACTTGGCCATGCCGTCGTTGATGCGGCGCCCGGCCAGGATCACGTGCGGGTGGTAGCCCAGCATTTCCGCCTTGTGCGTCAGATAATAAGGGTCGACGCCGATGCAGTGGCCGCCCACCAGGCCGGGACGGAACGGCAGGAAATTCCATTTCGTGCCCGCCGCCTGCAGCACTTCCAGCGTGTCGATGCCGATGCGGTCAAAGATGATGGCCAGCTCGTTCATCAGCGCGATATTCAGGTCGCGCTGCGTGTTTTCGATCACCTTGGCCGCCTCGGCCACGCGGATGCTGGACGCCCGGTGCACGCCCGCCTCGACCACGCCTTCATACAGGGCGGCCACCTTGTCGAGGGTGGCGGCGTCGTCGCCCGAGACCACCTTGCGGATGCTGTGCAGGGTATGGTCGCGGTCGCCCGGGTTGATGCGCTCGGGCGAAAAGCCCACGTGGAAGTCTTCCTTCCAGCGCAGGCCCGAATGCTGTTCCAGGAGGGGGATGCAGATTTCCTCGGTGGCGCCCGGATACACGGTGGACTCGTAGATGACGATGGCGCCGCGCCGCATGTGCCGGCCGACGGCCGCGCTGGCACCGGCCAGGGCCGAGAAATCGGGATTGTGCGCGCTGTCGACGGGCGTGGGCACGGCCACGACGATGAAATCGGCCAGTTGCAGCTCGGCCGGATCGCAGCCGACGCTCAGCCCTTGCGCCGCCAGCAACTGTTCATGGCTGACTTCGCCCGTCGGGTCGATGTGGCGCCGGTAGCTTTCTACCTTGCGTGCCGACAAGTCAAAGCCTATCGTGCGCTGGCGCATGCCGAATGCCACGGCCAGCTGCAAGCCCACATAACCGAGCCCCACCACCGCCACCACGCCCGCCTTGCCATCCACCTTGCTATCCGCCTTGCTGTCCATATGCATGTGCTCCGAAGGGTTGCGGCCTGAGCATCGCCGTCCGGGAAATTCTACGGTTGCCGGTCCGGCCATTCTTGAGCGGGAACAAGGAACGCGGGGCGGCGGCCGGCAGGCGCGCGGAGAATCGGCGGCTTGTTGAGCGCAATCAAGGAGAGCGGCGGCCATCTTTTTAAGCTAGGCCATGCCGATCACTCATGCACGCCGCTACCGGAGACTTCCATGGCCCGTTCCCTGCCCCGCCCTTTCCCCGGCCTGCCGGCCGCCGCGCTGTGCTGCACCCTGCTGCTGCCCCTGCTGACGGCTTGCCACGGCACGCAGAGCAGCGAGACCCTGCTGGCCGACGCGCAGCAATACCGCCAGAAAGGCGAAGCGCGCGCCGCCATCATCCAGTTGAAGAACTTGCTGCAAAAGGAGCCGGACAACAAGGCCGCGCGCTTGCTGCTGGGCAGCATCTACATCGACACGGGCGAAGCGCTGTCGGCCGAGAAAGAATTGCGCAAGGCAAAATCACTGGGCCTGGCGACGCAGCAAGTGATGCCCTTGCTGGGCAAGGCCTGGCTGATGCTGGGCCAGTTCGACAAGGTACTGGCCGAGATCCCCGACGATGCGGCGCAGCCCGCCAGCGTGCTGGCCCTGCGCGGCGACGCCTTGCTGGCCCTGGGCCGCCAGGACGAGGCGCGCGCCGTGTACGCGCGCCTGCTGGAAGCCCATCCGGACCAGCTCGAAGCCTTGCTGGGCCTGGCGCGCCTGGCGGCGCTGCAGCAGCAGGTGCCGGCGGCCGAGCTGCTGCTGGCGCAAGCGTTGAAAGGCGCGCCCGCCAACCTCGACGCCTTGCGCCTGCAGGGCGACCTGCTGCGCCTGCAAGGCAGGAATGGCGCGGCGCGGCTCGCCTACATGCAGATCCTCAAGATAAAACCGGACAATACCCAGGCGCACATCGACCTGGCCAACCTCGACATCCTGGAAAACCGCTACCTGGAAGCGGCGGCCCAGCTGGCCACGGCGCGCAAGACGGCGCCCAACAGCCTGGGCTTGCTGCAAACCCAGGCGCTGCTCGATTTCCGCGAAGGCAAACACAAGGCCGCCTTGCAAGGCTTGCAACTGGTGCTCAAGGCGGCGCCCGACCACATGCCGTCCATCCTGCTGGCCGGCGCCGTGCAACTGGCGCTCGGCTCGCCGCCCCAGGCGGAAAGCTACCTGCGGCGCTTCCTGGCCGTGTATCCGCGGCACCTGTATGCCGTCAAGATGATGGCGTCGATCGAATTGATGCGCAACAAGACCGACGTGGCGATCGACTTGCTGCAGCCGATGCTGGCCGCCTTCCCCGAAGACGTGGAATTGCTGTCGCTGGCCGGCGAAGCCCACTTGCGCGCGCGCCAGTACGACAAGGCGACAGCGTATTTCGAACAGGCCAGCATCCTGGCGCCGGACACGGCCAAGCTGCACGCGGCGCTGGGCATCAGCCGCCTGGGCCAGGGCGAGAACGGCCGCGCCATCAGTGAACTGGAACGGGCCAGCATGCTCGACAAGAGCACGCCGCAGGCGGGCACCATGCTGGTGATGACCTTGCTGCGCAACAAGCAGAACGACAAGGCCCTGGCCAGCGTCAAGATGATGGAGCAACAGCAGAAAGGCACGAATCCCTTGCTGCTGAACCTGAAAGGCGGCGTCTACCTGGCCTTGCGCGACTTGCCGGCAGCGCGCGCCAGCTTCGAGCAAGCGCTGGGCATGGACCCGGTCTACCTGCCCGCGCTGAACAACCTGGCGCAGATCGACCTGGTCGAGAAAAAGCCGGAGCAAGCCAGGCAGCGCTTCGAGCGGGCGCTGGCGAAGGCGCCGAAAAATGCCGACCTGTGCGCGGCGCTGGCCAAGCTGGCCGCGTCGCAGGGCAAGACGGACGAGGCGCGGCGCTGGCTCGAGCGGGCCCACCGCGACAATCCCGACGCCGTCGCGCCAGCCCTGCTGCTGAGTAACTTTTACCTGAAGACGGGCGCGCCCGACAAGGCGCTGGAACTGGCGCGCACCCTGCAGACGGGCCATCCGGGCGACGCCGATGCGCTGGCCCTGCGCGCCCAGGTGGAATACAGCGCCGGCCTGGCGCCGGCCGCGCTCGACAGCTACATCAAGCTGGCCAGCATACAGACCACCTCGGCGCCCTTGCAGATGCGCATCGCCAGCCTGCACATGGCGCTGGGCGACCATCACAATGCGCTGCAAGCCGTCAAGCGGGCGCAGGCGCTCGATCCGGCCCTGCTGGAAGCGCGCGTGGTGGAAGTGGCCATGCTGCTGACCCTGAACCGCCAGCGCGAGGCGCTGGCCGTGGCGCGCCAAGTGCAGGAACAGCAGCCGAAGCTGGCGGCCGGCTACAAGCTCGAGGGCGACGTCCTGATGGAACAGAAGCTGCCGCAGCAAGCCGTCAAGCTGTACCAGCACGCCTTCGGCATCAGTCCCATCGGCCCCTTGCAGGTGCAGCTGTACCGCGCCTTGCAGGCGTCGGGACAGGAACGCGAAGCCGATGCGCGCATGGCCGCATGGCTGAAAGAGCATCCGGAAGACTTGCCGACGCGCACCTACCTGGCAGGCACCCGGCTGGCAGCCAAGCAATACCGCGCCGCCATCGAACAGTTCCAGTATGTCGTCGCCAAGGATGCGGGCAACGTGGTGGCCTTGAACGACCTGGCCTGGGCGTATCAGCAGGAAAAGGATCCGCGCGCGCTGGCCACGGCCGAGCAGGCGCTGAAGCTGGCGCCCGAAAATTCCGCCGTGCTCGACACCCTGGGCTGGATCGCGCTGGAGCAAGGCGACGTCAAGCGCGCCACGACGCTGCTGCGCAAGGCGGCGGGCCTGGCGCCCGCATCGCCCGAAGTGCAGTACCACCTGGGCGCGGCCCTGGCGAAATCGGGAGACAAGGGCGGCGCGCGCAAGCAACTGGAACAATTGCTGGCCGCCAACAAGGACTTTCCGCAGCGGGCCGCGGCGCAGGCCTTGCTGACCCAGTTGTAGGCCATGGCTGTGCAAGCGGCCATGCCCGGCGTGGCGGCGCGGCCGCTGGCCTTGCTGGCGGGCGCGGCCTGCGTGCTGGCCCTGCGCCATTATCCGCTGGGCCACGGCTGGCCCGGCCTGCTGTTTGCCATCCTGCTGCCCGCGTATTTCCTGCTGCTGTGCTGGCGTCCCGCCTGCTGGCTGTTCTGCGTGCCCGCCCTGCTGCCCGTGCTGGACCTGGCGCCGTGGACGGGCTGGTTCTTCCTCGAAGAAATCGACGTGCTGCTGTTGCTGACGGTGGCCTGCGGCTATTGGCGCCTGGCCGGACCCAGCCAGCCGGCAGCGGCGCGGCTGTCGCCCGCCGCCCGCCTGTGTTTGCTGCTGTGCAGCCTGGCCTGGCTGGCGGCGCTGCTGCGCGGCGTCCTGCCGCTGGCGCCGCTCGACCTGAATGCCTGGGACAATTATCTGAGCCCCTACAACAGTTTGCGGCTGGGCAAGGCCTGGGCCTGGAGCATGCTGCTGCTGCCGCTGCTGCTGCGCGACGCGCATCCGCACGCCGTGCGCCGCTACGCGCTGCCGGGCATGCTGGCCGGGCTGGCCATGGTGTCCCTGTTCGCCCTGTGGGAACGGGCCGTGTTTCCCGGACTGCTGAACCTGTCGAGCGACTACCGCATCACGGCGCCGTTTTCCGCCATGCACACGGGCGGCGCCGCGCTGGACGGTTACCTGGCCCTGGGCTTGCCCTTTGCCGGCCTGTGGCTGGCGCGCGCGCGCAGCCGCTGGCAGGCGGCGCTGGCCTTGCTGCTGCTGGCCCTGGCCCTGCACGCGGCGTTCACCACCTTTTCACGGGGCTTGTACGCGGCCCTGGCTGCGGCCATGCTGCTGGCCTTGTGGCAAGCCCTGCGGACGGCGCCCGGCGCAGGGCGACCACCGCAAGGCCGGCCGCCCGTGCGGGGCATCTTGCTCAAGCTGCTGCTGGCCGGCCTGGGCACCGTCCTGCTGCTGTACATGTTCAGCCTGGCCGGCTACCGGGGCTTGCTGGCCGCCGCCGTCCTGCTCGCCGCCAGCTTCGTGCTGGCCGCGCGGCCCCTGCCGTGGCGTCTGGCGCCGGCCAGCCTGCTGTGCGCGCTGTGCCTGCAGGGTCTGCTGGCCGCCTGGTGGCCGGAACCGGCCTTGCAGCCAACGGCCGGCTGGCTGAAAGGCCCGTATTTCCTGTTCCTGCTGGCCGCCATGCTGCTGACGGGCACCTTGTGGCCGGGCGGCGCCGGCGGCAAGGGTCCAGCCAGGCTGGGCCTGGCGATGATGGCGTGGAGCATGCTGGCATGCAATCTCGCCTGGATAGGCTGGCACTGGGCCGGTCCGCCAGCCCTGTTGCCGGCCGGCCTGGTGGTGCTGCTGGCCATGCTAATGCTGTGCAACGGGCGCTTGCACCCGCCGCTGTGGCGGCTGGACCGGGCCAGCCTGAGCATCGCGGGCGCGGCCGGCATCCTGCTGCTGCTGGCCATCCCCGTGTCGGCCAGCTATTACGCCACCGAACGTTTCGCCACCACGGCCTTCGACATGCAGGGCCGCTTGCGCCACTGGCGGCAAGTGCTGGCCATGCAGCCGCCCGACTGGGGCAACCGCCTGCTCGGCATGGGCAGCGGCAGCTTTCCCGCCACCTATTATTGGCACAATCCGGGGCGCGAGGTGCCGGCCAGCATCGCGTATGCAGAGGACAGGGACGCGCCCGGCAATTATTATGTGCGCCTGGCCAGTCCCGGCTACAGCGCCGGCTATGGCGAACTGCTGCGGCTGCTGCAACGCCTGCGCGTGCAGCCGGCCACGCGCTACACCCTGGCGCTCGATGTGCGCAGAAGCGGCCCCATGCCCGTGCTGCAGGTGCGCCTGTGCCAGCGGCAATTGCTGTATGCACAAAATTGCGTGAAAATCCCCCTGCGCCTGCGCCCGCCCCCGCCAGGCAATCCGCCGGCGGCCTGGCAACACTATGACGTGCCGTTCGACAGCGCCTGGCTGGGCACGGGCGCCTGGCTGCTGCGCCCGCCCGTGCAGCTGGAACTGGCGGTCAGCGGCACGGCCGCCTCGTCCGTGCTCGACGTCGACAACCTGAGCCTGCGCGCGCCCGGCGGCGAGGAACTGATCGCCAACGGCCGCTTTACGCAGACCAACAATTACTGGTTTTTCAGCAGCGACCACCATCACTTGCCGTGGCATATCAAGAGCATGGCGCTGCACCTGCTGGTGGAAACGGGCTGGTGCGGCGCACTGACCATGCTGGCCCTGCTGGCCGTGGCCGGCCTGCGCCTGCTGCGCCGCGCCGCGCGGGGCGAACCGGGCGCGCTGGCCTGCGCCGCCGCCCTGCTGGGTTTTCTCGTCGTCGGCCTGTTCGACAGCCTGCTCGACGTGCCGCGCCTCGCCCTGCTGTGCCATCTGATGCTGCTCTGCGCGCTGCTGCAGCCCGCGCCCTCCCCGCCACCTCCCCACCTTGAAAGCGCGCCGCCATGACTACCCTGTTTTCCGCCCTCCTATTCTGCCTGGCCCTGGCCAGCGCGCCGTGCCGCGCCGATGCGCCGCTGGCGCAAACCATCGCGCGCATCAAACCGTCCATCGTCGGCGTGGGCAGCCTGCAAAAGACGCGCACGCCGCCGATGAATTTCATCGGCACGGGTTTCGTGACGGGCGACGGCTTGAGCGTGCTGACCTGCGCCCACGTGATCCAGAAACTGCTCGACGCCAATCCGAATGAAGTCATCGGCATCCTCACGGGCCAGGGCGAGGCGGCGCAATTTCGCCCCGCCAGGGTCCAGGCGGTGGACACGGAACACGACCTGGCCTTGCTGCGCCTGGCGGGCGCGCCCCTGCCCGCCCTGGCGCTGGGCGACGCGGCCACGGTGCGCGAAGGCCAGGCCATGGCGTTTACGGGGTTTCCGCTGGGCACCTTGCTCGGGCTGCACCACGTGACGCACCGCGCCACCGTGTCATCGCTGACGCCGGTGGTCATGCCCAGCGAAAACGCGCAGCGCCTCGACATCCGGCGCCTGGCGCAGCTGCAAAAGGCGCCGTACACCGTGTTCCAGCTGGACGCGACGGCGTATCCGGGCAGCAGCGGCAGCCCCCTGTTCGATCCCGAGACCGGTCTCGTCTACGGCATCGTCAACATGGTGTACGTCAAGGGCCTCAAGGAAGCGGCCATCAGCGCCCCGAGCGGCATCACCTACGCGATTCCGGGCAGCTACATGCAGACGCTCTTGCTGAAAAACAAATGAGTAATCAATTGCGCCCCTGCCTCAGCCGGTCAGTAATGCCAGGCTCATCCCATGTCGGAAAAAAAAAGGGGTAAAACGACCGTTCACCCCCATGCTGTTCCATCAGGCCACCGTACTTACGGATCTGGGCCCCCATGTAATCGAGGTCCAGCCGTAGCAGCACGGCCGGCGCCCCCACGCGCGTGCACTCGCGCTCGCCGCCGAAGTCCTGGAATCCCAGCATGCGCTTGTAAAACACCACGTGGCGCGGGTTGACTTCGATCACGTAATCCGTAAAGCCGTGAATATTGTGGGCATAGATATAAGAGATATGAATCAGCGCCGCGAACACGCGCTTGCTCACCCCCTTGTCGATGGCCAGGCGCGACGGTTCGCACAGGCGCCGGCCTTCCTCGCGCAGGATGTCGAGCTTGTCGCGGAAGTTTTCATCGGCCGGCAAGCCGGTCTCGTCATTGTCGAGGCACAGGGTCATGGTGCCGACGGTGGTGCCGGCCGTTTCCGCAAACAGCGTGATTTTATTCAGGGCATGCGCGATGCCGGGATCGACGGCATAACCGCGCCAGCCGTACATCTTGCGGATCAGCAAACTGGCCGCCTCGCGCCGGCCGCGCGAATTGGCCATGCGGATATGAAAGCGCTGCAGGTCGAGCTCATGCTCCATGGCAGGGTCGATCTGCCCCTCGCCCACCACCAGGTCATTGAAAGTACCGGGCGTATCGAAGGAAATAATGGGTTCATCTTCAAAGCTCATCTTGTCCTCACGTTCATCGGCCGCCGTCGAGACGGACTGAAGCCAATGCCTTGTGACAAGATAAAAACTGGAGAAGTTCCCGCGCCTGGCAAAAAAAACAGAAGAAATATGCTATTTAATAGCAAAATTGCATGCTGAAATTTGCCTGCAAGTACAAAATGACAAATATATGTGCTGTTTTGATATTGCCGAGTCCGCTATTAAAAGAAGCTCTCCGGTATCAGCAGCACGTCGCCAGGGCGCATCATGACGTTGGCGGAAATATCGCCACGCTTCAAGAGGTCGTCGAGGCGCACGCCCAGCTGCTGCTGGTTGCCTTCGCGCATGCGGATGATGCTGGCCTTGTTGCCGGCCGCAAAATCGGTGATGCCGCCCACGGCGATGAGCACGTCCATCAGCGACATGCCCAGCCGGTACGGCAGCGCCTGCGGCTTGGCCGCTTCGCCGATGACGCGGATCTGCTCGCCATACGGGCCCGAGAAATTGGTGACGATGACCGTCACCACGGGCTGCTGGATGAACTTGCCCAACGCTTGCTCGATGTCGCGCGCCAGCTGGGTCGACGTCTTGCCGCTGGCGGGCAAATCCTCGACCAGCGGCGTGGTGATCTTGCCGTCCGGCCGCACGGCCACCGTCAGCGACACTTCCGGATTGCGCCAGACGATGATGTTGACGGAGTCTCCCGGTCCGATCAGGTAGTCGTGCATGGGCGCGCTGTCGTCGGAGGGCGCCAGCGGATGGGACGTGCGGCAGGCGCCCAGCAAGCCGGCGGCCAAGCCCAGGCCCAGCGTGTTGCAGACAAATGCACGGCGAAACGGATTCATGCGGAGCCTCTTCGAGTCGATGGCGCGTCCATGGCCGGCCGCGCAGAACCAGCCTGGGCCGCGAACTTCCTATGATTATTAAAACCCGGCAAGTCAACCTTGAGGCGTATCAAGAAGCAATCATCTTGGGAAATTTTGCCTCCCAGCCGCCCTATACTTTGCTTACTCAACAGGCAAGCATTTCTTGCAAGACGCCGTCGCCAGCCCATCGACCGTGCAGCACCGTCACCTGAAGGAAGCGACATGGAAGAATTGATACAGCAATTGCTTTCCAGCCTGAAAGGCATCTGGAAGTACCGCTGGCATGCGGTGCTGGTGGCGTGGCTGGTGGCCATCGTCGGCTTCATCAAGGTGATCACCCTGCCCGACGACTTCCAGACGTCGGCGCGCGTATTTGTCGATACGCAAACCATCCTCAAGCCGCTGATGGCCGGCATGACCAGCGTGCCGAACACGGAACAGCAGGTGGCCATCATGAGCCGCACCCTGCTCAGCCGCCCGAACGTGGAGCGCGTCATGCGCATGGTCGACCTCGACCTCGATTCGAAGACCGTGCGCGAACACGAGGCCCAGCTCGACGACCTGATGAGCCGCATCAAGATCACGGGCACCAACGCGTATGACATCTACACGATCAGCTACAGCGGGCGCGACCCGAAGCTGGTGCGTGACGTGGTGCAAAGCCTGCTCACCATCTTTGTCGAAGGCAGTTTCCAGGGGAAAAAGGGCGATTCGCAAAAGGCGGTGCAATTCATCGATGAGCAGATCAAGAATTACGAGGACAAGCTGAGCGCGGCGGAAAACCTCGTGAAGGAATTCAAGATCCGCAACAATCTGCTGCTGCCGCGCCAGGGCATCGACTATGGCAGCCAGCTGCTGATGTCGTCCGATAGCCTGAACAATGCCAAACTGGAACTGGTCGAGGCGGAACAGGCCCGCAAGGCCATCCAGAGCCAGATCGAAGGCGACGAGCCCGTGCTCGACCTGGAACCGAACGCATCGGCCATCGCGAATCCCGAACTCGACGAGCGCATCGCCACGCTCAACAAGAACCTCGACAGCCTGCGCATGCAATTTACGGAACTGCACCCCGACATCATTTCCTCGAAGCGCCTCATTGCCCAGCTGGAAGAACGCAAGATCGAGGAAAGCAAGCTGAAGACGGCGGCCGGCGACCCGGGCAAGAACTACAGCCCCATGCTGCAGCAGCTGAAGGTGGCGCTGACGGATGCGGACGCCAAGGTGGCCGCCATCCGCGCCCGCGTGCAGGAATACAACGCGCGCAATGAACGCCTGCTGGCGCAGAGCAATGCCGTGCCCGAGGTGGAGTCGCAGCTGGCGCAGCTGAACCGCGATTACATCATCAACAAGGAAAACTATGAAAAGCTGATCGGCCGGCGCGAAGCGGCCAAGCTGTCGGGCGAACTCAGCTCCACCACGGAAATGATGGCCTTCAAGATCATCGACCCGCCCACGGTGCAATATGCGCCCGTCGGCCCGAACCGCCCGCTGCTGTTCAGCGCGGCGCTGGGCGCGGCCCTGGTGGCCGGCGTCGCCACGGCCTTGCTCATCAGCCAGGTGCGTCCCACCTTCCTCAGCCCCGCCGAACTGCGCGACGCGACGGGCTTGAACGTGCTGGGCACGGTATCGATGAACTGGACGGCGCTGCAGCAAGTGCGCCGCCGCCGCGCACGCTATGGCTTTGGCGCCTGCCTGGGCAGCCTGTTCGTGCTGTACGGCGGGGTCATGACGGCCGCGCTGCTGAAATTCTAGATCCCGGGGAGCGACGATGAGCAGCAAGGACAGCGGCAAGCAGGAACCCACCATCCTGGGCGTGGCCGAGGCCGGCGTGCCGTACGGCGTGGAGGGCGCGGCGGGCCCGGATGGCGCGGACGCGGCCCGGTCGCCCCAGTACCGCCCCCTGAACCTGGCCCGGCTGGCGGAGCAAGGCATGCTCACGCAGGAAGGCGGACGCAGCTCGGTGGCCGAGGATTTCCGCATCATCAAGCGCCCGCTGCTGCGCCAGGCGCGCGCCAGCGGCACCGAGGCCATCCGCCACGGCAACCTGATCGTCGTCACCAGCGCCATGCCCGGCGAAGGCAAGACCTACTGCGCCGTCAACCTGGCCATGAGCATCGCCATGGAAATGGATATCACGGTGCTGCTGGTCGATGCCGACGTGGCGCGCCCGTCCGTGCTGAAAGTGCTGGGCCTGCCGCCGGAGCCGGGGCTGATGGACGTGCTGCTCGACCCGCAACTGGCCATGGGCGACGTGATCCTGAAAACCAATGTGGCCAACCTGAGCATCCTGCCCGCCGGGCGCAGCAACAAGCATGCGACGGAATTGCTGGCCAGCCGCGCCATGAGCCGCCTGCTGGCGGAAATTGCCAGCCGCTACAGCGACCGCGTCGTCATCTTCGATTCGCCGCCCCTCTTGATCACCAGCGAGGCGCACGCGCTGGTCGGGCAAATGGGGCAAGTGGTGATGGTGGTCGAGGCGGAAACGACGACGCAGCACGCCGTCAAGGAAGCGCTGCGGCAGATCGAGTCGTGCGAACACATTCATTTGATCTACAACAAGACCAAATCGTTCCCCGGCAACGACTACTACGGCTATGGCTATTACGACTAGCGGCCGGGTTCCGCTGCCGCTGCTGCCGTTCCTGTCGCTGCTGCTGCCCCTGCCTGCCGGCGCCGTCGACTGGCTGGTGAAACCGTCGCTGCGCCTGCGCGAAAGCTATACGGACAATGCCTTGCGCGCGCCATCCGGCCAGGCGCAATCGGACTTCATCACGGAAATCGCCCCCGCCATCGCCCTCATCGGCACGGGCCCGCGCCTGCGCGTGCACCTCGATTACAGCTGGCGCAAATACCTGTCGGGGCAGCGCGCCGATACGGATACCCACGAACTGCGCGCCTCGGCCGACGCCGAGCTGGTGCAGGACTGGTTCTTCATCGATGCGGACGCCAGCGTGAGCCGGCGCAACATCTCGCCATTCGGCCCGCAACTGATCGACGGCCTGCCCGACACGGACAATGCCAGCACCGTGCGCACGACGGGCATCAGCCCCTACCTGCGCCACCGTTTCCGCGGCCTGGCCTCGGCCGAGCTGCGCTACACGCGCAACACGGTCGACAGCGGCGGCGACCTGCTCTCCGTGCACAGCGATGAGCTGGAGTTGCTGCTCAATGGCGAGCCGCGCGGCAACGGCTGGACCTGGAACGCCAGCCACGACGTGCGCCGCACGCAGGACAGCAAGCTGGCGCCCGTGCGCATGCAGCGCAGCAGCGCGGGCTTGCGCTATCCCATCAACAGCAAGTGGGCGGCCACGGCCAGCGGCGGCATGGAAAAGGAAGGCTATCTGTCGACCAGCGGCAAGGCGCCGGCGGGCCGCTTCTGGTCGCTGGGCGGCGTGTGGACGCCGTCGCCGCGCACCAGCGTGGCCTTCAGCACGGGCAAGCGCTTCTTCGGCACCACCTACAGCCTGGACGCCACCTTCCTGCAGCGCCATACCAACTGGCAATTGAGCTACGGCGAAAACATCACCACCATGCCGACGCAGTTTTCGCGCCTGGGCGACCGCGATGCGGGCCGGCTGCTCGATCAATTGTGGCGCGGCATCTTTCCCAATGCGCGCGACCGGCGCTTGCGCATCGACGCCTTCCTGCGCTACGCCAACAGCCTGGGCCCGGAACGGGGCGCCATCAATTACTTCAGCCACCGCTATTTCCTGCAAAAGCAGCTGAAGCTGATGATGGCGCGCGCCACGGCGAAAAGCACGATGATCGTCGGCGTCACGGCCGTCGACCGCACGGCGCAAACGGCCAGCGGCATCGACAGCGGCTTGCTGCCCGGCGTGGAATTCGGCAGCGAAGACCGCACGCGCCAGGTCGGCGGCAACCTGGGCTGGGGCTGGCAAGCCAATTCGCGCACCACCGTCAATGTCAATGCCGGCTACGCCGGCGTGCGTTCGCTGAGCGCGCCCCGGCGCGACAACAACATCACCTTGACGGCCGGCTACACGCGCATCCTGCAGCCGGACATGACGGCCAGCATCGACGTGCGGCACACGCGGCACGCCAGCAACCGCGGCGGAGACTACCGCGAAAACGGCGTCAGCGCCACGCTCACCATGCAATTCTAAGGAGCCCGCAATGTCCGACCCTTCGCTGTCATCCGCCGCGCCGGCGCACCTGCTGTGCGTGGTGGCCGCGCGCCCCAACCTGATGAAGATGGCGCCCATCCTGGCCGCCCTGGCGCGCCATGCCCCCGCCGTGCGCGTGACCTTGCTGCATACGGGCCAGCATTACGACACGGCCATGAACGAACAGCTGTTCATCGACCTGGACATGCGCCCGCCCGACATCGCCCTCGACGTCGGCTCCGGCAACCACGCGCAGCAGACGGCCGAGATCATGCGCCGCTTCGACGCCGTGCTCGACGCCCATCCGCCGCTGGCGCCCGATGCCGTGCTGGTGGTGGGCGACGTCAATTCCACGCTGGCGTGCGCGCTGGTGGCGGCCAAGCGCGGCACGCCCGTGATCCACGTCGAGGCGGGCTTGCGCAGCGGCGACCGCCGCATGCCCGAGGAAATCAACCGCGTGCTGACGGATCAATTATCAAGCCTGCTGCTGACCAGCGAGGAAGGCGCGCGCGCCAACCTGCTGCGCGAAGGCATCGCCGCCGAACGCATCCACTTCACGGGCAACGTCATGATCGACAGCCTGCGGCAGCAGCTGCCGCGCGCCATGCCGCCCGCCGCCACCCTGCGCGCCCACGGCCACGCCTGCCCGCCCGCGTATGGCCTGTTGACCTTGCACCGACCGTCGAACGTGGATGACCCGGCGCAACTCGAAGCGCTGCTGCAGGCGCTGGGACAGCTGTCCCGCCAGCTGCCGCTGCTGTTTCCCATCCACCCGCGCACCCTGGCCGGCCTGCGCCTGGCGGGCCTGGAAGCGCAGCTGGCGCGGCATGCCATCGTCAGCCTGCCGCCGCTGGGCTACCTGGAAATGCTGGGCCTGATGCAAGGGGCGCGCCTGGTGCTGACGGATTCGGGCGGCGTGCAGGAAGAAAGCACGGCCCTGGGCGTGCCCTGCCTGACCCTGCGCGACACGACGGAGCGCCCCGTCACCGTCAGCGACGGCACGAATACCCTGGCCGGCACCCAGCCGGCCGCCATGTTGTCGCTGGCGCGGGGCATCCTGGACACGGGCGGCAAGCGCGGTCGCCTTCCGCCCCTGTGGGATGGCCGCGCGGCCGAGCGCATCGCCGCCGTCGTCGCGCCCTGGCTGGCGGCGCGCCGGGGGCCGCCATGACGCCGCCGGCCATGCTGCGCAATGCGCTGACCATCGACGTGGAAGACTATTTCCAGGTGTCCGCCTTCGCGCCGCACATCGCGCGCGCCGACTGGCCCCGCCTGGAATGCCGAGTCGAGGCAAATATCGAGCGCATCCTGCTGCTGCTGGAAGGCCGGCGCATCCACGCCACCTTTTTTACCCTGGGCTGGATCGCCGAGCGCTATCCGGCCATGCTGCGCCGCGTGGCGGACGCCGGGCACGAAGTGGCCAGCCATGGCTATGCGCACCAGCGCGCCTGCGACCAGTCGACCGCGCAATTCGCCGACGACGTGCGCCACAGCAAGACCATCCTGGAGCAGATAACGGGGCTGGCCGTGCACGGCTACCGGGCGCCCAGCTTTTCCATCGGCGCGGCCAACCTGTGGGCCTTCGACGTGCTGCAGGAAGCGGGCTACCGCTACAGTTCCAGCATCTACCCGATCCGCCACGACCACTACGGCATGCCGGACGCACCCCGCTTCGCCTGGCGCCCGCGGGGACCGCTGGGCGTGCTGGAGTTGCCCGTCAGCACCGTGCGCCTGCGCGGGCGCAACGTGCCGGCCGGCGGCGGCGGTTATTTCAGGCTGATGCCGTATGCACTGTCGCGCTGGCTTTTGCGACGCATCAATTCGCGCGACGGGCAAGCTGGCATATTCTATTTTCATCCTTGGGAACTCGATCCCGGCCAGCCGCGCCCGACGGGCCTCGACGCCAGGACGCGCTTTCGCCACTACCTGAACCTGGGTCGCATGGAAGCGCGGCTGGCGCGCCTGACGCGCGATTTCTCCTGGGACCGCATGGACCGTATTTTTCTGGAAAGCACATGATGCACGAGGCCAGCCTTCCTCCCGACCCGCTGCATGGCAGCGCCGCCATCGCCGTGCGCTCGCTGCAGGGGCACGAACATGCGCGCTGGGACGCCTTCGTCGACACGTGCCCGGAAGCGACATTCTTTCACCGCGCCGGCTGGCACACCGTCATGCAGCAGGGTTTCCGGCACGACAGCCATTTCCTGTACGCGGAACAGCATGGGCGCATCGCCGGCGTGCTGCCGCTGGCCCATTTGCGCAGCCGCCTGTTCGGTTCGTCCCTCGTGTCGCTGCCCTTTTGCGTGTACGGCGGCATCGCCGGCGGCGGCGCGGCCGTGCGCCAGGCCCTCGACAGCGCGGCGCTGGCGCTGGCCCGGCGCCTCGGCGTGGGCCACCTGGAATACCGCTGGCGCGAGGTGGAACAACAGCCGGACGCGGCCTGGCTGCACAAACCCCTGTACGCCACCTTCCGCCGCGCCTTGCACCCCGAGGCGGAACAGAATCTGCTGGCGATCCCCCGCAAGCAGCGCGCAGTCGTGCGCAAGGCCATGGCGGGCGGCCTGCACAGCGCCATCGACTATGACCTCGAACGTTTCTACCCGCTCTACGCATCCAGCGTGCACCGGCTGGGCACGCCCGTCTTCGCGCGCCGCCACTTTGCCCTGCTGCGCACGGTGTTTGGCGGCGATTGCGAGATCCTCACCGTGTACCACGGCCAGCAGGCGCAAGCTAGCGTGCTGCTGTTCTATTTCCGCGATGAAGTGCTGCCGTACTATGGCGGCGGCAGCGTGCTGGCGCGCCGCACGGGCGCCAACGATTTCATGTACTGGGAAGCGATGCGCCGCGCCAGCGCGCGCGGCTGCCGCCTGTTCGATTTCGGCCGCAGCAAGCTCGGCACCGGGGCATACGATTTCAAGAAGAACTGGGGTTTTGCGCCGCAGCCGCTGCCGTATGCGTGCCGGCTCGTGCGCGCCAAGGCGTTGCCGGAAGTCAATCCACTGAATCCGAAGTACGCGCTGTTCATCCGCGCCTGGCGCCGCCTGCCGCTGCCGCTGGCCAACCTGCTGGGGCCGCACATCGTGCGGCAACTGGGCTAAGCAAGGAAATACACCATGCGCGAACTGCTCTTCCTCGCCCACCGCCTGCCGTATCCGCCCAACAAGGGCGACAAGATACGCTCGTGGCACATGCTGCAATACCTGAGCCGGCATTTCCGCGTGCACCTGGGCTGCTTCATCGACGATGACGACGACTGGCGGCACGCCAAAAGCGTGGCCGCCCTGTGCGCCAGCACGCGCTTCATCGGCTTGCAGCGCGGCACGGCCCGCTGGCGCGCCATGCAGGCGCTGCTGTCGCGGCAAGCCATGAGCGTGCACTATTACCGCGATGCGCGGCTGCTGCAATGGGTCGACGGCTTGCTGTCCGGCGGCAAGGTGCGCCATGCGCTGGCCTTTTCCGGGCCCATGGCGCAATACATCGACGGCAGCGCGGGCCGCGCCCTGCACCGCGTGATCGATTTCGTCGACGTCGATTCCGACAAGTGGCGCCAGTACGGCGACAGCAAACCCTGGCCCATGTCGCTGCTGTACCGGCGCGAAGCGCAACTGCTGCTGCAGTACGAACGCCACATCGCCCAGCAGTTCACGGCCGCCAGCTTCGTCTCGCCGGCCGAGGCGGCCCTGTTCCGCCAGTGCGCGCCGATGGCGCGGCGCAAGACGGGATACTTCAACAATGGCGTCGACACGGCGTATTTCACGCCCCAGCCGGGCCGGGCCGGCGTGTATCCGGCCGGCGTGCAGGCGCTGGTATTTACGGGCGCCATGGATTACTGGCCGAATATCGACGCCGTGCAATGGTTCGTGCGCCACGTCTGGCCCGCCCTGCGGCGCGAGTTTCCCCGGTTGCAGTTCTATATCGTCGGCAGCGCGCCCGTGCCCGCCGTCACGGCGCTGGCCAGGATTCCTGGCGTGGTGGTGACGGGCAAGGTGCCCGACATCCGCCCCTACCTGGCGGGCGCGGCCCTGGCCGTGGCGCCCCTGCGCATCGCCCGCGGCGTGCAAAACAAGGTGCTGGAAGCGATGGCGATGGGCAAGATCGTGCTGGCCACGCCGCAGGCGCTGGAAGGCATCGCCGCCCAGCCGGGCCTGGAACTGCTGCTGGCGCGCGACGAGGCCGAATTCATCCACCATGCCGCGCGCGTGCTGCGCCATGCGCAGGACGGCGCGGCCGAAGCGGGCGGCGTGGCCATGGGCGCGGCGGCGCGCCAGCTGGTCTTGCAGGATTACGACTGGGAGCGCAACCTGCGCGGCCTGGGCGCCATGCTGGGCATATCGGCCGAGGCCGAGGCCGAGGCTGAGGCCGGGTCGAATACGCCTGCCGGCGGCGCCGCCGCGCCCGTGCAGCCCGTGCGGGAACCCTCCACATGAGCGTGCAACTCGACCCGGTGGCCTGCTTGCCGGATGCGGCCGTCCGGCCGGACGGGCATGGCCAGCGGCATGCCCTGCCGCTCCTGCTGCTGGCCCTGGCCGCCGTCGTGCTGCTGTACCACGCCACCTTCTGGTCGATGCTGGAATTGTGGTCGCGCTCGCAGACCTTCGCGCACGGCTTCTTGATCGTGCCCATCAGTTGCTGGCTGGCCTGGCGCCGGCGCGCGCGCCTGGCCGCGCTGGCGCCCCAGCCGTCGCGGCCGGGCTTGCTGCTGCTGGGCGCGCTGGGCCTGGCCTGGCTGCTGGCCGACGCCGCCAACGTGCCCGTGGTGGAACAATATGCGGCCACGGCCATGCTGCCCGCCTGCGTGCTGGCCATCCTCGGCTGGCCGGCCGTGCGCCTGCTGGCCTTTCCCCTCGCGTACCTGTTCCTCGCCGTGCCGTTTGGCGAAGTCTTCCTCGAACCGCTGATCGACTTCACGGCCGCCTTCACCGTCACCGCGCTGCAATGGACGGGCGTGCCCGTGTTTCGCGATGGCAGCAATTTTTCTCTGCCCACGGGCAACTGGTCGGTGGTGGAAGCGTGCAGCGGCTTGCGCTACCTGATCGCCGCGCTGGCCCTGGGCGCCCTGTTCGCCCACGTCAACTTCCACAGCACGCGGCGGCGCCTGGCCGTCATGGCCGCCGCGCTGCTCGTGCCCATCCTCGCCAATGGCGTGCGCGCCTATATGATCGTGATGCTGGGCCACCTGAGCAACATGCGCCTGGCCGTGGGCGTCGACCACCTGATCTACGGCTGGCTGTTCTTCGGCCTGGTGGCGCTGCTGCTGTTCTGGCTGGCCGCGCGCTGGCGCGAACTGCCGCCGGCGCCGACTTTGCCGCCCACTTTGTCACCCACCTTGCCAACCCCGCCCGCGCGCCCCGGCACCAGCCTGCGCGCCGTCGTGCGCGCCAGCGCCGCCTGCCTGCTGCTGGCGGCCCTGTGGCCCGCCTTGGCGCTGGCCAGCCACCGCGACGACGGCGCCGCGCTGCCTGCCATCGCGCTGGCCTTGCCCGATCCGCCCGCCTGGCGACGGCTCCACGATGCGGCACCGGGGAGTATCGACTGGCAAGCGCCGTATGCGGGCAAGCCCGCGCTGTTTGCCGCCACGTATGCGCGCCAGGACGGCGACGGCGCGCCGGTGGGACTGCAACTGCGCTGGTATGCGCGCCAGGTGCGCGATGCCGAATTGCTGACGCATCTATCGTCGCCCTACGGCGCGCGCTGGACAGCCCTGGCGCAGCGCGTGCGGCAGGTCGGCTTGCCCGGCGGCGCCCTGGACGTGCGCGAAAGCGTGCTGGCCCACGGCGGCGAGCGCCTGCTGGTGTGGCGCGTCTACCGCCAGGGCGGCGTCGTCACGGCCCGGCCCGTGCTGGTGAAGCTGCTGCTGGCGCAAGCCAAGTTGCTGGGCAGGCGCCAGGATGGCGCCGACCTCATCGTCTTTGCCGCCTACGACGAGCTGGCGCCGCCGCCGCGCGCGCACCTGCAAGCCTTCCTGCGGGCGGCGCTGCCCGTCATCGAACAACGCTTGCAGGAGTTGCCGCATGGCCCTTGACACCGAGACGGGCCGCGCGCCGGCGGCCAGCACGGCCCCGCTGATCGTGCACGTGATCCACCAGCTCGACGTGGGCGGGCTGGAAAACGGCCTGGTGAACCTGATCAACCATTTGCCGCCGGAACGCTACCGGCACGCCATCGTCTGCCTGAAGAACGCCACCGCGTTTCGCCAGCGCCTGACCACGCCCGGTGTCGACATCATCAGCCTGGACAAGCGCGAGGGCAAGGACTGGCGCCACTACCTGCACCTGTACCGCGTGCTGAAACAGCTGCGCCCGACGCTGGTGCACACGCGCAACCTGGGTTGCCTCGAAGCGCAACTGCTGGCCTGCCTGGCCGGCGTGCGCCTGCGCGTGCATGGCGAACACGGGCGCGACATGAGCGACTTGCACGGCACCCGCCGCAAATACCGGCTGCTGCGCAAATGCATGCTGCCGCTGGTGCAGCACTTCATCGCCGTCAGCGCCGACCTGGGACAATGGCTGGTGGACGCCATCGGCGCGGCGCCCGCGCAGGTGTCGCACATCGGCAATGGCGTCGACAGCGTGCAATTCCATCCGCGCCTGGGCCCGCCGGCCGCCGTGGGCCCGCCCGGTTTTCTTTGCAACGGCGCCTTCGTCATCGGCAGCGTGGGCCGCATGGCGGCCGTCAAGGACCACGCCTCGCTGGTGCACGCCTTTTTGCTGTTGCTGGCGCAGCCGGGTGCCCGCGCGCGCCTGCGCCTGATCATCGTCGGCGACGGACCGTGCCGCCAGGCGTGCCTGGACTTGCTGCGCCAGTCCGGCGTGGCGCACCTGGCCTGGCTGCCCGGCGCGCGCGACGACGTGGCGCAGCTGCTGCGCGCCATGGACCTGTTCGTGCTGCCGTCGCTGGCCGAAGGCAGCTCGAACACCATCCTCGAAGCGATGGCGACGGGGCTGCCCATCGTCGCCACGCAGGTGGGCGGCAATGCGGAACTGGTGCAGTCGGGCTGGAGCGGCACCCTGGTGCCGCCCGGATCGCCCGAGATGCTGGCCGACGCCATGCTCGACTATTACAGCATGCCCGAACTGGGTCCGCGCCACGGCGCGCGCGGGCGGCGCCAGGTGCTGGCCGAGCACAGCCTGCCCGCCATGGCCGGCGCCTACCTGGCCGTGTACGACCGCCTGACGGGCGCGCGCCAGCCCTCCCCCCTGTCCACCACTCCCTGAAAGGCCTCCCATGTGCGGCATCAGCGGCATCTTTGATTTGCAGGGCCAGCGCGACATCGACGTGCTGCTGCTGGCGCGCATGAACCACAGCCTGCGCCATCGTGGGCCGGACGAAGGGGGATTGCACCGCGAGCCGGGACTGGGCCTGGCGCACCGGCGCCTGTCCGTGATCGACCTGGCCAGCGGCCAGCAGCCGCTGTTCAACGCCGACCGCAGCATCGCCATCGTCTTCAATGGCGAAATCTATAACTATCGCAGCCTGATGGCGGAACTGCGCCAGTTCGGCCACCCGTTCCGCACCAGCAGCGACACGGAAGTCATCGTCCACGCGTGGGAACAATGGGGAGAACAATGCGTGCAGCGCCTGCGCGGCATGTTCGCCTTCGCCTTGTGGGACCGCCGGCGCCACCTGCTGTTCCTGGCGCGCGACCGCCTGGGCGTCAAACCCCTGTACTACGGCGAGGCGGACGACGGCACCCTGCTGTTCGGCTCCGAACTCAAGGCCCTGCTCGCGCATCCGGCCATGCCGCGCGCGCTCGACCCGCTGGCCGTGGAAGAGTATTTCGCCTACGGCTACGTGCCCGAGCCGCGCAGCATCTTCCAGCACGCACGCAAGCTGCCGCCCGGGCATACCCTGTCGATTCGCGCCGGCCAGCCGCTGCCCGCGCCGCAGCCGTACTGGGATATCCCGTTCACGCCGAACCCGCCCGCCAGCGAAGCACAGGCGGCCGACGAGCTGCTGGCGCGCCTGCGCGAAGCCGTGCGCATCCGCATGGTGGCCGAAGTGCCGCTGGGCGCCTTCCTGTCGGGCGGCGTCGATTCCAGCGCCGTCGTGGCGCTGATGGCGGGGGCCAGCAGCACGCCCGTCAACACCTGTTCCATCTCGTTCGGCGACCCGGCATACAACGAAGCGCGCTACGCCGACCTGGTGGCGCGCCGCTACGCCACGGCGCACCACGCGCGCCAGGTCGAGCAGGACGACTTCAAGCTGATCGACCTGCTGGCCAACCTGTACGACGAACCGTTCGCCGACAGTTCCGCCATGCCCACCTACCGCGTCTGCCAGCTGGCGCGCCAGCGCGTCACGGTGGCCCTGTCGGGCGACGGCGGCGATGAAAGCCTGGCCGGCTACCGGCGCTACCGCCTGCACACGCGCGAGGAAAAGGTGCGCAAGGCCATGGACCCGCTGCTGCCGGCCGGCTTGCGCCAGTCGCTGTTCGGCACCCTGGGGCGGTGGTACCCAAAGGCCGACTGGGCGCCCCGCTTCCTGCGCGCCAAGACCACGTTCGAAGGCCTGGCGCGCGACACGACGGACGCGTATTTTCACGGCGTCAGCCTGCTGGGCGACGCCATGCGCGCGCGCCTGTTCAGTCCCGAGCTGCGGCGCAGCCTGCACGGCTACCGCGCCGTGGAAGTGCTGCGCCGCCACGCGCTGGCCAGTCCCGCGCAAGACCCGCTGTCGCAGGTGCAGTACCTGGACTTGAAGACCTACCTGCCCGGCGACATCCTCACCAAAGTCGACCGGGCCAGCATGGCGCATGCGCTGGAAGTGCGCTCGCCCCTGCTCGACCATGAACTGGTGGCGTGGATGTCCGGCCTGCCGCCGCAATTGAAGCTGCGGCGCGGCGTAGGCAAGTACCTGCTGAAAAAAGCCCTGCGCCCGCTGCTGCCCGACGCCCTGCTGTACCGCCAGAAGATGGGGTTTTCCGTGCCGCTGGCCGACTGGCTGCGCGGCCCGCTGCGCCAGCGCCTGCAACAGCGGCTGCTCGGCCCCACCCTGGCACAGTGCGGCCTGTTCGACATGGATTACGTGCGCCTGCTGCTGGAACAGCATGCGAGCGGGCGGCGCGACTACAGCGCGCCCCTGTGGGCGCTGCTGATGTTCGAGTCCTTTTTGCGCCAGGTGCTGCCGGCAGGCGCAAATAAGACGCCGGCTCCCGCGCCGGCCATGGCAATGGAATAGATCCATGCGCATCCTGCACATCCTCGACCACTCGCTGCCCCTGCACAGCGGCTACACCTTCCGCACCCTGGCCATCCTGCGGCAGCAGCGCGCGCTGGGCTGGCACACGATGCAGCTCACCAGTGCCAAGCAGGGGCCGACGGATGGCGCGCAGCAGCTGGTCGACGGCTGGCATTTTTACCGCACGGCGCCCGATGCGCGCTGGTGGGCGCGCCTGCCCGTGCTGCGGCAGGTGGCCGTCATCACCGGCCTGGCCGTGCGCCTGCGCCGGCTGGCGCGGCGGCTCAAGCCCGACATCCTGCACGCGCATTCGCCCGCCCTGAACGCCATCGCCGCCCTCAACGCGGGCCGCGCGCTGGGCATCCCCGTCGTGTATGAAGTGCGCGCCTTCTGGGAAGACGCGGCCGCCGACCATGGCAGCAGCCGGCCCGGCGGCCTGCGCTACCGCCTCACGCGGGCGCTGGAAACCTACGCGCTGCGGCGCGCCGACGCCGTCACCACCATCTGCGACGGATTGCGGCGCGAACTGTGCGCGCGCGGCGTGCCCGCGCATAAAATCACCGTCATCCCGAACGCCGTCGATGCGGCCGCCTTCAGCGCCACCGCCGCCGAAGACCACTGGCTGGCGCACAAGCTGGGGCTGCATGGCCACCTGACGATCGGCTTCATCGGCTCGTTTTACGCCTACGAGGGACTGGACCTGCTGCTGCGCGCCATGCCGCGCCTGCTGGCGGCGCAGCCGGCGTTGCGGCTGCTGCTGGCCGGCGGCGGCCCGCAGGAAGCGGCGCTGCACGCGCTGGCGGCCCAATTGGGCGTCACCCACGCCGTGGTCTTCGCCGGCAGGGTGCCGCATGCGCAGGTGGCCACGTATTATCAGCTGATCGACATCTGCGTGTATCCGCGCCTGCCGATGCGCCTGACGGAGCTGGTGACGCCCTTGAAACCGCTCGAGGCGATGGCCCAGGGCCGCCTCGTGGTGGCGTCCGACGTGGGCGGCCACCGCGAATTGCTCCAGCATGGCAAGACGGGCATGCTGTTTCGCGCCGGCGACGCCGACGCGCTGGCGCACGCCATACTGGCCCTGCTGCTGGCGCCCGCCAGCTGGCCGGCGCTGCGGCGCCAGGCGCGCGCCTTCGTCGAGACGGAGCGCAGCTGGGACGCCAGCGTGGGCCGCTATGCGCCCGTGTATGCGCGCGCGGCCGCGGCACGCGTGGCGGCGGGAGCGATGCCATGATCTTCACGGGCCTGCGCATCGCGCTGGTCGGCCCGCTGCCGCCGCCGGCCGGCGGCATGGCGAATCAGACGGCGCAACTGGCGCGCATGCTGCGCGACGATGGCGCGCAAGTGCAGCTGCTGGCCGTCAACGGCCCCGTGCTGCCGCCCTGGCTGGCGCGCATCCGCTACCTGCGCGCCGCGCTGCGCCTGCCCGTGCACCTGTGGCGCCTGTGGCGCGCCGCCAATACGGTCGACCTGTTCCACATCATGGCCAATTCCGGCTGGTCCTGGCATCTGCAGGCCGCGCCCGCGCTGTGGATCGCCAGCCTGAAAGGCAAGCCGGCCCTGCTCAATTACCGCGGTGGCGAAGCGGCCGCTTTTTTCGCCCGCTCGCCGCGCCTGGTGGCCTTCAGCCTGCGCCGCGCCAGCGCCGTCGTCGTGCCTTCGGCCTACCTGGCCGGCGTCTTCGAGCGCCATGGCCATACGGCCCACATCGTGCCGAACGTGGTGGACTTGCAGCGCTTTACCCACGCCGCACGTGCCGCGCCGGCATCGGCCGATGGCCCGTGCATCCTCGTGGCGCGCCACCTGGAAAGCCTGTACGACAACGCCAGCGCCGTGCGCGCCTTCGCCCTCGTGCGACGGAGCTATCCCACGGCGCGCCTGGTGCTGGCAGGCGGCGGGCCGCAGCGCGCGGCGCTGGCGCGCCTGGCCAGGTCGCTCGGCGTCCTCGATGCCGTGCGCTTCGCCGGCCCCGTCGACAACGCCGCCATGCCGGCCCTGTACCAGGCCAGCGACATCGTCCTCAATCCCAGCCTGGCCGACAACATGCCCAATTCCGTGCTCGAAGCGCTGGCTTGCGGCGTGCCCGTCGTCAGCACCAACGTGGGCGGCATCCCCGCCCTGCTGCAGGACGGCGTGACGGCGCTGCTGGTGCCGCCCGGCGAGCCGGCCGCCATGGCGCACGCCATCGTGGCGCTGCTGCGCGACCCGCCCCGCGCGCGGGCCATGGCAGACGCGGGCCTGGCGCACGCCGCCACCTTCGGCTGGCCCGGCATCGCGCCCCGGCTGGCCGCCCATTACCGCCGCATCCGCGCCGCGCCGCGCCCCGGCGCCTACACGCGCTGCGTCGCCCGCTGGCTGTTTCCCCTGCACGAATGGTTGAAGGGCCACCATAGCGCGCGCCTGCTGCGCCGCCTGGAACGCTCGCAGTGGTGGAGCGCGCAGCAGCTGGAGGCGTGGCAGCTGGCGCGACTGCGCGCGCTGCTGCGCCACGCGGGCGCGCACGTGCCGCATTACCGCGCCCTGTTCGCCCGCAGCGGTTTCGACCCGGAACAGGTGCGGCAGCTGGCCGATCTGGCGCGCCTGCCGCTGCTGCGCAAGCGCGACATCGCGGCTGCGCGCGACAGTTTCAAGTCCGCCCGCGCCGTGGGCTTGCGCCCGTTCGCCACGGGCGGCTCCAGCGGCGAGCCGCTGCAGTTTTTCTTGGGACGGCGCAGGGTCAGCCACGACATCGCCGCCAAGTGGCGCGCCACGCGCTGGTGGGGCGTCGACATCGGCGACCGCGAAGCCGTGTTGTGGGGTTCGCCCATCGAGCTGCATGCGCAAGACCGCGTGCGCCGCCTGCGCGATGCGCTGCTGCGCACCACCCTGCTGCCCGCGTTTGCCATGTCGCCCGACCGCCTCGACGGCTACGTGCGGCAGTTGCGCCGCTGGCGTCCGCGCATGCTGTTCGGCTACCCGTCAGCCCTGTGCCGCATCGCCAGCCACGCCAGCGCGCGCGACCTGCCGCTCGACGGCCTGGGCGTGAAAGTGGCTTTCGTCACGGCCGAACGCCTGTACGACGAGCAGCGCGCGCAGATCGCCGCCGCCTTCGGCTGCCCCGTGGCCAACGGCTACGGCGGGCGCGACGCGGGCTTCATCGCCCACGAATGCCCGGACGGCGGCATGCACATCACGGCCGAAGACGTGATCGTGGAAATCCTTGATGGCCAGGGCCAGCCGCTGCCGCCGGGAGTGACGGGCGAAATCGTCGTCACCCACCTGGCCACGCAAGACTACCCGTTCATCCGCTACGCCACGGGCGACATGGGCGCGCTGGGCACGCAGCCGTGCGCCTGCGGCCGCGGCCTGCCCCTGCTGCAGAAGATCGAGGGGCGCAGCACGGATTTCCTCACCGCCGCGGACGGCACCGTCATGCACGGCCTGGCCCTCGTCTACATCGTGCGCGAACTGCCGCAGGTGCGCAGCTTCAAGATCATCCAGGAAACCCTGCTGCGCACGCGCGTGCTGCTGGTCTGCCAGCCCCGCCTGGACGACGCCACCCGCGCCGCCATCATCACCGGCTTCCAGGCCAGGCTGGGCGCGCAAGTGGACGTCGCCATCGAGGAAGTCGACGAAATCGCGGCGGAGGCGTCGGGCAAGTACCGCTATGTGCTCAGCAAAGTCGCCTAGCCAAGCGGCCTACGACGACATCAGATAATTCTTCCCCACCACGCGACTATGCCGGTCCAGTTCTAAGGACCATACCTCCAGTTCCGTGTTCAAGCGGTTCTCGAACCACAGCCGCTCGACGCAAGGCGCCGCGCATGGCGTGGTGGAATACTGTTTGAAAGAGACTCCCGCACGCTCGACATGCGTCGGCGCGCCGAAGCGGTCAAGCACCGCTTGCCGCGTATCGCCCGTCTGGATTTGATCGAACGCCGCCTTGCGGCTGTTGGAAAACACGCAGCATGCGGCGACATACCAGGCCGGGCTGAGGATGAGCAGGCACAGCAGAATTTTTTTAGGCGATATCTTGATTGGCATGCCATATTGTCGATGACTTCATCCGGCGCGACAAGCGGGCCATGCTGGCGAAAGCGAGGCCACAGCTGGCGCAAACAGTGGCGCTGGAGGAACCACATAAACCGCAAATCGCGCAGATGCGGTGTTCTTCCATATATTCCTGAAGCAAATCGGGCCTTCTATCTTAAAAGATTGCTATTCATTACTATTTCCCTTATTTTTATTTCAAAATAGTAATGAAGGCCGCTATCCTCGCTATATTGATTTTCCAACACGACCACATCGACGTCTTTTTCAGGAAAATACACTTTAATCGATGCAAAGCCCAGGCCTTTTCCCGAGTGGCCTATATATTTGACGGGCGTTGTATCGCTCACATAAACGCCGTAGCCATAACCGTTTTTCCCATCGCCGAAAGCGACATGCTGGCTGGATATGTCGTAACTCGTCATCAGTTGATAGGTTTCCGGCTTTAACATTCTGCCCCGATGCAGATTTTCATTCCAGATCGTCAAATCTTTTGCATTTGAAACAATACCGCCGGCCGGGATGAAGCCGATCCAGTCTTTTCCCTGCACGGGATGCGCTTTCAGCGCGAATACATTTTCCGTGTTCACATAGCCATTGATGACCTTATTATTCTTATCTTCCTCATAGCAAAAACTGTTTTTCATTCCCAGTTCCTTGAACAAGTCATTTGCTGCCTCGATATACGTTTTCCCGCTGACTTTTTCAAAAATTTGACCCAGCATGGTATACGTTGTCACGCCGTACAGAAAATCCGTTCCCGGCTTGAAACTCAGCGGCTGGTCGATTTCAGTGATTCCCGCCGAAAAATTGAGCAATTGATGCACCGTCACTTGATCGGCCCAGGCTTGCGGCAGATCGGGCAAGTATCGTCTTACGGGACTGTGCAAGTCTATCTTGCCTTTTTCAACTTCCCTTAAAATCAGCACAGCCGTCATTTGCTTGCTATTCGACATGATCCTGAAATTATCGTCCAGCCTTAACGGTATCCTGTTTTCAAAATCCGCATAGCCATACGCTTTCGAGTATTTTGTTTTTCCATTTTTCGTGATGAGAATGACGCCATTAAAACGTCGTGGACTGGTCGCCTGTACCAGCTTGTCAATTTTGGCGGAGTAATCATCGGCCTTTTCCGCATGGGCATGATCGCCGGCCTGGGCATGCACGAAGGCGGATGCCATCAGCAAGCAAGAAAACGTCACTGTTTTTAATGGCAGCAGCGTCTTGTTGTCCGTATCGGGATTTTTCATGGGAAATTGTCGGTTCGTTGTCTATTTCCAGGGAAACGCCGTGCTCGACCGCAGCGTTCAGTCGTCCACCAGATCGAAGTCGGCAAACAAGCCGTCCACCGTCAGGTAAACCAGCACCGTGCGCTCCGGCTGGATGCCGCTGACGTGGAAGGCAAGAATGCTGTCCACCTTGCTGCCATGCCGTTCGATCGCGCGGCCTGCAACAGCTTGCTCATGCAAAAAAGTGAGCGACTTCACATTGGCGAGTTCGCCAATCGCCTGCGTGCCAAAGTTGCTCTTGATGCCCGGCGTGGCAAAATCCGAATTGGCCAGGGCGCTGCCGCCACGCGCGATATCGGCCAGCAAAGCCTGCACACTCCGGGTACGCGCAGGCTTGGGGTCGGTGCGCGCTTTCAAAGTGTGCATCAGGGGGCCGATACGCGGCGCCGTGCTGGTTTTGTCCTTGGTCGTCACGACGACGCCTGTCACCTCGCCCTGTGCATCGACGGCGAACGCCAGTTCGCAATTGCGCGACGTCGAATGGAAACGGCGCGCGCCGACAGGCACGAAAGTTTCGTCCGGCAAGCCATCGTAAATGCTGCGCAGCCGGCCACCCTGCACATCGAAGGTGCCTATCGAGTTGTTCGCCAACTCGTAGCGGCCCGTGTAGCGGCCGAGCGCCCTGGCATCGATCTTGATGGCGGGGTGCTTGCGCAAGACGGCGTAATCGGCATCCGGCCAGCGATAGGCGCGGCCGATGGCGTCGGTCAGGCGGTCCATCATGCGGGAATTGTCATTCGCGTTAATCATGATCACGGCACCCTGTCCCGTGCGGGAAAATGCCGTCAACAAGGTATCGAAGCCTTCGTCACGCCCGCCGTGCGAGAAGCGTTGCGCGCTGCCGCTGCCGTGCAGGAAGACACCCAGGCCCGCGTTCTCTATTTGCGGGGTCAGCATCTGTTGCGTCAAGGCTGCCGAGATGACCGGGTTGGAGGTGCCGGCCAGGGATTGCTGCACGCCGATGGCGAAGCGCGCCAGGTCCGACGCGTTGGTCCATAAACCGGCCGCCGCCATTTCCGGATACACATGCCAGCGTCCCGCCACCAGGCTGCGGTCGGCAAGGTGGCCGCTGGCATTCAGGCGCGCGCGCTCGGCCGGCGGCGGCTGCACATAGGAGCTCTCCTGCATGCCCAAGGGCGTGAGGACCGCGTCGCGCATGTAGTCGGGATACGCCTGGCCGCTCACGTCGGCCACCATTTGTTGCATGACGGTATAGCCGCCACCGGAGTAACGCACCTTGCTGCCTGGAACCATGTCAACGCGGATGGGCGCGGTATTCGCCGGTTGCTCGCCGTTCAGCACCTGGACCACGGTGGGCAGCGGCGCATTGCTGGCGTAGCCGGGGAAGCCGTGCACGGTCAGCCCCGCGTTGTGGCTGAGCAGCCTGCGCAAGGTCACCTTCTGTTCGGCCGTCAGGGCGCTGTCCGGCACCTTCCACGTGAGCAGCCGGGTGTTGACGTCTTCGTCAAGGCCAAGCTTGCCTTGCTCTACCAGGTGCAGCGCCCCCAGCGCGGCCACCGGCTTGCTGACGGAACCGGCCTGGAACAGTGTGTGCGGGCTAACCGGCGTCTTGCCGCCTTTTTCCGTGACACCGTACCCTTGCGCCCTGACAATCTTGCCGTTCTCGATGATGGCCAGCGACAGTCCGGGGATTTGCCGCATCGTCATTTCGGCCTTGATGATGTCGTCCAATGCGTCCGCCCGGGCGCCACTTGCAAACAACAGGGGAAGGACCAGTGCCAGGGGATGAACTCGCATGAACGATTCTTTCAACGGTGATGGACGGATGCCAGGAAGGAAACGTTGACGATACGTCAGTGCACCCTGCCGCCATGCGGGATTGCGACAGGCCGTCAAATATCAGTCATGGACGGTCATTTTCCCGGATGAATTGCGGCCCGCGTTTGCTGGCGCGACGAATTCCGGCTGCTTGCCGCCGTTGGCAGATTTTTCGCCGTTGTGGGCCTTCACGCATCGCCGGTACTTGAAATATTCTGCACCATACTTAGCTCCCAGTGCTTTTGCCATTTTTCTGAATCGTCCTGATCGAACCAGCCAGCTACGTAAGAGGATATTTCATCCGCATCCTGCAAGTTCGATTCTGCCAAATATGAAACTGTCGCTTGAAATCCCGCCCCAATAAAAAATTCCACGCCCATTGATGTTCCGACATCCATATTTATATGCTTTGCTACCCAAAGGGTATGGATATCGCTTGTGTTGCCGAGGCGATAAAGCAAGTAGGCACAACGATAAATTCCTTCGTAAGAATCACCATCATCCTTTATTGTCCCATCCCAAAGCGCAATTCTATACTGCACTTCCTTCTCGAAGACTTGTCGAATTAGCGTGGAGTATGGCGCGAGTGGCCGCTCCAGCAGAATTTTGTAGAGTTGTTGGCGTACCCGCGGCGAGTCGAGTTCACTCTCGCTGTCAGGTGCAAGAAGTCCCTGGGAATTTTCACAACACTCAAGAATTTTTTCAGCGCACAAGAAGGATATTTTATTTTTTTCTGCAGACCTATTTTGACTTATCTCAACGTCAACCTGCGCCACAATCTGAGGCGTGATAGGCAATTCTGGCGTATTTTTACGCTTAAAAAAATTCCACATTAAACTTGGCCTTTTAGATCCTGTCCGCCCCCACTTGAGAGCACTTAACTGTCCTGCTTGCGCCTTGTGAAAACCGCCCAGGCAAGGACCACAATGCCCGCAACGACACATCCGGCCAGACTGACGGCGGCACCAAAAATGTACCACGCCACATCGAATCCGTGACTGTAGAATGTTCCGACAAATAGCCCGCTCACCAGCCAGATTAATACCGCTAATTTCAGCAGGAAGTTTTTTACTTTACGAAGGGGGCGACCAAGGCGCATCTGTTGAATGGCGGCCATGCCCATGGCTAAACAAGCCAAGCCAGCCGCAATTATCAAGCGTGAAAACGAATACTCCATGTCGCAACCTGACTTATAGCTGAGCCGGCGGGCCCAGAGATTAAAAGACCGGGGGGCTTCAGTGCCGCAGCCCATTCTCGCTTGCAACGACACCGCCGGCCTGAATCCGCATTATGGAACTTGTGTGGCCAGACGAATTGGCAAGCGTCCAGGCGTCCGTTTCTGGCCGGTTGCCGTTATTGGGAATTTCCGCGCCACATGAGACATACGATTTGCTCCGCAACTGTCATTCAGCGATGGTTTGAACGACTAGTCAGGTGGCTGCATTGAATTGCATGCCAGGCGAATCTTCCGGCCGTGAGGAAAATCCAAGTTTTTCGTAGAATATCGACTTGCCTTTGGCACTGAAAAGCTGGACATCTGAAATGCCAGCATCGCGACAATCGTCAAGAATTGCACTAAGCAACGCGGCCCCGATTCCTTGATGTTGAAATTCGGGGTGAACAATCATCTCGGTGACAAACGCATGCAAGCGGCCATCCGAAATGACACGCACAAAACCAACCAACTGGCCGCCAAAATAGGCTGATCGCGCGCACCAGGAGCCGTCAAGTGAATCTTGATAGAAAGCAGTCCCGCGCGATATTGGCCCCCAGCCAGTCGTGTCGTACAGGGCCTTAAACGCCTCGGCGCATGGCTGATCGGATGTGTAGTTAATATTCATAGGCTGGATTGCACAATACGGTTCCGTTGGAAGTTGTCACGGCGTCATTGAATTTCCCCTGTGCTCGACTGACTGAAGGTGGCAGGAGGAAGTCGCCGTCCTTTTCAGGACCCAGTCCACCCGACCTCCTCTGGCCGCGGCTTAAGGCCAAGGCAGGCAAAGCGATAATAGATTGCACTTGGCGAATTTGCGGCAGGTATACGCCCACTGGCAAGCCGATCCAGCTCCGCAAAGGTAAGGGTGGTTTCGTGCATCGGCATGCGTCCTTCCACATCGTGAAAGCCGGCTATATAAGGGTGGCCGAACTTGACCCGTTCGCAGGCAATAGCCAAGGTGCTCAGTATCAGCTTGCCATGGTACTCCGTGGAAGGTCCATCACGAATGGTCTTTATATGCACCAGTACCCACTCCCCTTTGACTTCCACATGATCTAAATTCAGATATTCGTCATATGGGCCTTTATCGGCTGGAACGATCATTGGCGATACATCCCGATAGATATGCAGCCAGCTTTCGGCCCCAGACGACTCTTTTGCAACCTGGGCCATTCGCCCCGGCTCCTGCGCGAATACGGATGTCGCACATGAGGTCAATATCACACAGACAATAATGAATTCTTTGATTCGTGGATTTAAAAACTGCATTCGAATGGTCAACTCTCTGTCACTCATGAAGTCAACGGCTGCTTCTGGCCGCCAGCGGACGATGACAATACCTCAATAAAGATTTTATTACCATCCTGATAAAAAGAGATTTCTCAAGCCCTTATATCACAGCGGCAAGGTGCAGATAAATTCTAAGGTGAACGGAAACAATCACGGCCCGAGCAGCTTTGCCAGCCCTGGCTGATCTTCCGCCGCCACAAACCACCCTGCTAGCGTTGCGTGCGCTGTGCCTGGGCGGAGATTGCGCCACAGCCGAGGTGGTGGCAGCCATCAAGAAATTTCAGCGCTATCTGCCCCTATCGGCGCATTTCT
This sequence comes from Janthinobacterium sp. SUN120, assembly GCF_030397735.1. Lineage (NCBI taxonomy): Bacteria > Pseudomonadati > Pseudomonadota > Betaproteobacteria > Burkholderiales > Oxalobacteraceae > Janthinobacterium > Janthinobacterium sp. SUN120. The sequence goes on from NZ_JAPUBW010000001.1 coordinate 1,093,454, forward strand.
GGCGATCTCGTCCAGATTTTCAAGCACCGTGTTCGTCAGGGGGGCGCTAACCCCGCGTACGAGCAGGTCAAGCAATCCGATTTCCCGCATCATCGCTTTGCGCTCATCGTAATCGGGATTTTCTGAGTAGTGGAGTACATCCACAGTCTCAAGCACTCTTTCAATCGAAGCGCAAAAATCGGCAAGCTTGCCATATTGCATGTACTGAATCGCATAACTGGCTGAAATAAGCGCATTTTGTGCAAGATCGCCCTCGATATCGCCAAACTCCTCGCTGTCAGGAATTTCCGAATCAAGGGTCGCCAGCATATCCCCCAATACCTGTTCATCTTGAAAGCAGGCCTCCCCATTCAATGACAGTTCGACCATGTTCAAAAAATACCGGGACCTGTTTTCACCATAGTGGACATCGAATTGCGCCATCAATGGCGCCTGGCGCCTGATGAAATTGATCAATACTGCAACATTTTCACGCTGCGAGAGCCTGGCCGCCGCATCAATGATGTGCTGACCATATTTATTTATAAGCAATTGCATTTCACTCTCTTTTTTCTTTGAATTTCCTGTCCAGGCAGGCAGGGCAACGCTGCCATTCCGACGCGATCGCGCACCGGATACTGGAGCCGCCCCAAAGCGCTAGTAACTCGACGATGGGGCCGGCGCCGCGCACGCCCTGACGGTCTTCGCGCTATAGTCGAAATTGATGCTATTCGTGCCCTGGCCACGATACATGCTCTCACCTTCCCCGATGGTCGCCTGCGCGCCCATCTTGCACAGCACGGCCGGTGCACGCTGCGTCCAGTCCAACCTGCGCAAGGTGGCGATATTCCTGTCGCGCAGCGCAGCGCTCCAGCCCTCGTCCTTGAAACGCACCGAATAGACCACAGCATGCAGCTGCACCCGGCTCGCCCGGTCGATCACATTGCCGCCGTTCTTCAGCACCTCGGCCAGGTCGCTCTCGATGAACTGCATGACGTCGGGACCGCGCTTGGGCGTGTCACTGCGCCCCAGCTGGGAAAGAACGAAGATCGCGAACACGACAAAAAGCGTCAGATAAATTTTTCCATCAAAAAAGGACTTCATTCCCGCTTTCCCATGCTGTTCAGTATGTATATCTGCCCCTGGGCCGGAAACGTCAGGCGATGTCCAGCAGCTTTGCCAGCCCCTGCTGATCCCCGGCTGCCACAAACCACGCCGCCTGCCAGCGCTGCGTGCGCTGTGCCTGGGTGGATTCAGGCGCGCACCAGGGCGGATACACGCGCAGCGCGCGCTTGCCGCCCTGGGCGGCGCGCGACATCACGCCGCGCTCGATCAGCACGCTGCGCGGGAAGATGAAAAAGCCGTGCCGCGCGCCAACGTCGTCAGCCACGGCGATGATGACGATGTCGACGGGGTCCGCTTCATCCAGCGGGGCGATGTCGGCGTCGGGATGGGGGCGCTTCCAGACGGTGACGAACTGGCCGATCTTCGTCGGCGTGGTTTTGGCCACGCGCAAGACCAGGCGTTTGCCGTGCAGCTCGGCGCGGCAGGCGCCGTAGTCCGCGCTTTCCGCTTCCGGCACAGGGGCTTGCGGCAAGCCCAGGAAAGCCCAGGGACTGGCCTTCATTGCGCGCTGAACTCGGCTGCGGCCTTGGCCGCCCACAGCGCTTCGGCATGGCTGGCGAACGGGCTGTCATAACCGTCGACCTTGCCATCCTCGTCGACAAAGTACAGCCACCAGCCGTCGCCCTGCTCGCGGATGGCCGTCTGGCCCGGTGCGCAATGGGATTCGATGGCATCGCAGGCGGCCAGGGTGGCGATGCGGATGCCGCGGTGAACAATATGCTGGGGTGTCATGGCAAAATAGCTAATGCAAAATAAATAATGGCGATAGTGTAGCCGCCGCGGCCCATCCTGGCCAGTGCGCTACACTGTTCTTTCACACGGAGGACGACATGGCATCACAGCAAGGCACGGTGGATTTTTTGCTCGACCAACTGGCGGGCGCGGGCAGCATCAGCGCGAAAAAGATGTTTGGCGAGTATGGCCTGTATTGCGACGGCAAGATGTTCGCCATCGTCGCCGACGACCAGCTGTTCATCAAGCCGACGGACGCGGGCCGCGCCTGGATCGGCGCGCAAGGCACGCTGCAGGAAGCGCCGCCCTATCCGCAAGCCAAGCCGTATTTCCTCATCGATGGCGGGCTGTGGGACGAGCGCGACTGGCTGAGCCAGCTGGCGCGGCGCACGGCGGACGCCTTGCCGCTGCCGAAACCCAAGCCGCCGCCCAAGCCCAGGAAGCAAGTATCAGCTAGTTAAGACGCTGTTTTCGCACGCCTTGCCCTGGCGGAAGCACGCGAGGTTGTGATACGTGATGGCGGCGATCTCGCGCAGCGCTTCCATGGTGAAGAAGCCCTGGTGGCCCGTCACCAGCACGTTCGGGAAGGTCATCAATCGCTGGAAGATGTCGTCGTCGATGATGTCGGACGAGCGGTCCTGGAAGAACAGATTGCTTTCCTGCTCATACACATCGATGGCCAGGGAGCCCAGCTGGCGCGATTTGAGCGCCTCGATGACGGCGCCCGTGTCGATCAAGCCGCCGCGCGACGTATTCACCAGCATGGCGCCCTTCTTCATCAGCGGCAAGGTTGCTTCGCTGATCATGTGGCGCGTGCTGTCCATCAGCGGGCAATGCAGCGAGACGATGTCGGACTCGGCCAGCAGCCGCGGCAGCTCCACCATCGTGCCCAGGTCCGCGAACGCGGGCGCCGGGAACGGATCGTGGCCCAACACCGTGCAGCCAAAACCCTTGAAAATGCGCGCCGTGGCCAGGCCGATCTTGCCCGTGCCGACGATGCCGACCGTTTTACCGTGCAGGGTGGCGCCCAGCAAGCCGTCCAGCGAGAAATTGCCTTCGCGCACGCGGGCGTAGGCGCGGTGCGTGTGGCGGTTCAGGGTTTGCACGAGGGCCAAGGTGTATTCGGCCACGGCTTCCGGCGAATAAGCCGGCACGCGGGCGACGAACAGGCCCAGGCGCCTGGCCGCTTCCAGGTCGAGGTTGTTGTAGCCGGCGCAGCGCAGCAGGATGGCGCGCACGCCGTAGCCATGCAAGGCTTCCAGCACGGGTGCATCGAGCACGTCATTGACGAAGACGCACACGGCGTCGGCCCCTTGCGCCAGGACCACGGTTTCCTGGCTCAGCAAGGCGCTGTGGTAGACCAGTTCGATGCCGGCGGAATCGGGCTGGGCCGGCAAGGCTTCGTCGAAGAAACGGCGGTCGTAGGGCTGGCTGGCAAAGAAGGCGATTTTCATGGGGAGTCCTGGAACTTGCTGGATGGCAAAACATTATCATAGCGCAAGCGCCCTGCCCCACGCCGTACGGCTGGCGCCGCCGGTCGCCTATTTGGGTTCGCGGGGCAAGGTCAGCGCGTGGCGCAGGTAGGCCGTTTCCTCGGCGTGCTGCGCGTGGTAGCGCTCGCGCGCGGCGCGCATGGCCGCCTGGTGGGCGTCGATGCTGGCCTGCGTCAGCTCCACGCCGAAGTCCGCCGGCGGCGGCTCCGGGCCGCCGAACAGGCGCGCCAGGATCATGCGGCCCACATTGTCGCGGTAGTGCGACGCTTCCCAGTAATAGCGCATCTCGCGCGCGCCCGTCACTTGGGGGATCGCTTCGCTGGTGATGCTGTTAAAGCCGGAAAAATCAAGCAGACGCACGTCGCAGCCCTGGCGCCGGTAGCGTCCGGCCATGTTCGCCAGGTCGCGCTGCCACGCTTCCATGGCAGCCCACTTGCCGCGCCAGTACAGGGCGTCGAGCGTGAGCGCATGCGTGGGATTGATGTACAGGCGCAAGCGCGTGCCGCCGCGGCATAGTTTCCCGACGCTCGCATCGAAGGCTTGCAGCGCGGGCGCCGTGGGGCCCAGGCCGTCGCTGAATTCCTGCAGGCGCGGCGTGAAAGCGCGCGCCGTGCCGGTCCAGGTACGGTTGCGGCTGGTGAGGCAGGATTCGTCGCGCTGGCCGTGCAAGGCCAGGCTGGACAGGCAGACGCCGTCATAGCTGCCGCTGAGGATGCGCCACGTGTCGCGCGTCATGTCGACAGTCAGGCCGCGCTTGATGTTGAGCAAGGCGCGCCGCGCGAAAAACGCGGGGCCGGGGTCCGTCAGGCCCGGTTCCACGCCGGCCGAGCCCAGTTCCAGCGAGAACGAAGGCGCGTCGATGCCCCACACCATGGTGTCGACATGGCTGACCCTGGCCGCATGCTCGGCCAGGCGCATGGCTTCGCCGATGGAGGCGCCTGACACGGCGCTGTTGAAGACGCTCTTGCCTTCGAACAAGGTGCGCACGCGATGCGTCGGCAAGCCCATTTCCGTGCGCGAATTGCCGATGTAGACGATGGCCGGCCGGTAGCGCGCCACGGCATACGTCTTGCCCCACACGCTGAGCTTTTCGGTCGTCGGCCGCAATCGCTGCAGCAGCGGGCTGTCCCACTGGTGCAGCAGATACGGATCGACGTGGTAATTGACGGCGGACACGAGGGCCAGCGCGGCCAGCACGCAGGCGAAGAAGATGGCGAGATAGCGGCGGGCGGTGGTATCCATGGTCAGCACGGGAAGTAGCAACATGAGTAGAGAAATGGCGTTCAGCGCCGGATCAGCGGCCCGTCCAGCACCCGCCGCGCATAGGCCGTCTCGCGCGCGTGCTCCACGCCATAGCGGTCGCGCGCCGCGCGCATGGCCTCCTGGTGGTCGTCGACGTTGGCCTGCGTCAGTTCCACGCCGAAATCGGCCGGCGGCGGCGTGTCGCCGCCGAACAGGCGCGCCAGGATCAAACGGCCCACATTGTCCCGGTAGTGCGACACTTCCCAGTAATAATGCATGTCGGGCTTGCCGCTGACGAGCGGGGTCGCTTCCGTCGTGATGCTGTTGAAGCCGGAAAAATCATGCAGGCGCACGTCGCAGCCGTGCAGGCGGTGGCGCTCGACGAGCTGCACCAGGCCACGCTGCCAGGCTTGCATGGCATCCCACTTGCCGCGCCAGTACAGCGCGTACAAGGTCAGCGCGTGCGTGGGGTTGATGTACAGGCGCAGGCGCAGGCTGCTGCGGCACAGCTTGCCGATGCTGGCGTCGAGCGCCAGTGTCGAGGGCGGCGTCGGCCCCAGTCCGTCGCCGAATTCCTGCAGCCGCACGGGAATGGCGTCCTTCGTTCCCAGCCAGTGCCGCATGCCCTTGCGGGTGCACGTCTCGTCGCGCTGCCCGTACAGGGCCAGGTTGGAGCGGCAGACGTCGCCAGCCTTGCCCGTGAGGATGCGCACGCTGTCTTCCGTCATGTCCAGGGTCAGGCCGCGCTTCAGGTTGACCAGGGCGCGCCGGGCGAAAAAGCCATGCTCGGCGCCCGTCAGGCTGTCTTCCACCCGCGCCGCCCCCATGTCCAGGGAAAAAGTGGGCGCGTCGATGCCCCACACCATGGTCTCGACGCGACTGACCCTGGCCGCATGCTCGGCCAGGCGGATGGCGTCGCCGATCGAGGCGCCGGACACGGCGCTGTTGAAGACGCTCTTGCCGTCGAACAAGGCGCGCACGCCCGTCGGCAAGCCCAGTTCCGTGCGCGAATTGCCGATGTAGATGACGGCCGGCCGGTAACGCGCCACGGCGTAGGTCTTGGCCCAGGCGCCGAGCTTTTCATTGAGCTGGCGCGGGCGCTGCAGCAAGGGACTGTCCCACTGGTGCAGCAGATAGGGATCGACCTGGTAATTGAGCAAGGAGACGGCGCCCAGCACCAGGCCGACGCAGGCGAAAAAACCGGTGAGGTAGCGGCAGGCGGCGGTATCCATGCTCAGAACTGGAAGTAGAGAAATTCGGTGACCCGGTTCATGCCGAAGATGCAGGCGATGAACAGCGCGGCGAAGCCCACGCTCCAGCGGCGCGTGGGGCGCCAGCTGAAGGCCCAGCGCCCTGCCGGCTGAAAGATTCTTTCAATGGCAGGCTCGTAGAGAAAGAATATTTCTTGCGTATTCGGCGCCTTGAAGGCCAGCAACATCGCCGCCAGCAGCACGGGCAAGCCCGGTCCCGCCAGTTCGATCCAGCGAATGCCGTCGAACGCGGGATGCAGGCCCCACTGCGCCAGGCTGGTTCCATGGCTGGCCAGGCCGCGCGGCAAGCTCACGCCGTTCGCGCCCACCAGCGCGCCCGCGATATCCCAGGCCGTGGCCACGTCGGGCGCGCGGAAAAAGATCCAGGCCAGCATGACGGCAAGAAAGGTCAACAAGCCCGGCCACCAGCGCAGCCAGCGGTACCCCGGCGCCGCGCCGAACACGCGCTGCCACGCCTGCTGCAACACCAGGTACAGGCCGTGCAAGCCGCCCCAGATGACGAAGGTCCAGCCGGCGCCATGCCACAGGCCGCCCAGCAGCATGGTCAGCATCAGGTTGCGGTAGCGCATGGCTACACCACGGCGGCTGCCGCCCAGGGGAATATACAGATAGTCGCGCAGGAAACGCGACAAGGTCATGTGCCAGCGGCGCCAGAAGTCGGCGATATTGGCGGCCTTGTACGGCGAATTGAAGTTCAGCGGCAATTTCACGCCGAACAGGCGCGACAGGCCGATGGCCATGTCGGAATAGCCGGAAAAGTCGAAGTACAGCTGGAAGGTATAGGCCAGCACGCCGATCCACGCTTCGATCAGGGTGGGCGTGGCGCCGGCCGCGAAGACGGGGATGGCCAGCGGCGACAGGTTGTCGGCGATCAGCACCTTTTTTGCCAGGCCGATGGTAAAGATCGACAGGCCGATGGCGAAATTGGCCGCGCGCGGGTGGGCGTTGGCCGGGTCGGCGAACTGCGGCATCATGTCGCGGTGGTGCAGCACGGGCCCGGCGATCAGGTGCGGAAAGTAGCTGACGAACAGCACGTAATGGATGAAACGGTATTCGCGCACCTCGCCCCGGTAGCAATCGACGAGGAAGGCGATCTGCGTGAAGGTAAAGAACGAGATGCCGATCGGCAGGATGATGTCGAGACCGGACCACGGCAGGCTGCCAGCGCCAGCACCGGCAAGCCCGGCGACGGCATTCACGCTGTCGATGAAGAAATTCGCATATTTATAGTAGGCGAGCAAACCCAGGTTCAGCGCCAGCGCCGCCAGCAGCACGCGCTTGCGGGCCGCGCCTGCGCGCGCGCCGATCAGGCGCCCGGCGGCGTAATTGACGCAGATGGACGCCAGCAGCAGCGGCAGGTAGCGCACATCCCACCAGGCATAGAAGAACAGCGATGCGCCGGCCAGCCAAGCGGCCGGTGCCAGGCGGCGCCAGCTGGCGGAGGCGCCGGCGGTGGCCCAGCGGTCCAGCAGAAAATAGCCGGCCAGCACGATGGGCAGATAGCCGAACAGGAAGGCGAAGGAATTAAACAGCATGTTGCCTCCTGGCAGGCAGCGATTGCGCCTGGTAGTAACACTCGGCGATCTGCGCCGCCACCCTTTCCCACGTAAAACGTTCCACCAGGGCTTGCACGCTGGCGCGTCCGGGGGGCAGCGCCAGCAATGCGAGGATGGCCTGGCGTTGCGCGGCGCCATCGTCCCAGCGCACCTTGCGCAGCGCAAACGCGGAATCGGGCAAGTCCAGCGCGCTTTGCGCCGTCATGACGACGGGCGTGCCGGCCGCCAGCGCTTCGAGCACGCTCAAGGGAAACACTTCGCCCTGGCTGGGCAAGGCCGCCACGGCCGCCGCATGGTAGGCGCTGGCCAGCAGCGGGTCGGCGTGGTCGAGCGCGCCCAGCCAGCTGACGTGCGGCAAGTCCAGCAATTGCTGCAGATACGCTTGCTGTTCGCGCGGCGCGGCGCCGATCAGCACCAGGGGCAAGCCGGCGCCCGCCAGCGCCTGGGCCAGCCCCAGCTGGTTTTTATACGGCGAAATGCTGCCCACCATCAGCACGAACGGCCCCGCGATGCCTGTCTCGCGCAAGAACAAGTCGCCATTGGCCGTGAAGAAATGCGGGTTGATCCCGTTCGGCAAGACGCGGATGGCTTGCGCCGGCATGCCGAAACCGTGCACGATGGCGTCGCGCTCCGCCTCGCCCAGGGCGATCACCACGTCGGCCAGCTGCAGGGCGCGCCGCGTCTGCGCATAGCTCGTCTGCACCATCCACTCCGTCAGGCGCCCCGCCAGCCGGTCGGCCAGCCGCGCGCGCCAGGCGCTGGCCCGGCCCCAGCCCGGCGACAGCAGCGGCGACAGCACCACGGGCACGCCTTGCTCGCTGGCCATTTCCATGATGCGGTAGGTGCCATTGCTCGCCGAAAACACGTGCAGCACGTCGAAATCGGCCAGCCGCTGATGGTTGGCGTCGACCAGCTGCACGGCCAGGGGACGCGCCGGCAGCTGGGGCAGCCGGTTCAGCGCGGCAATGGTTTCGCGTACCTGGATCTGCAAGCCGCCGTCGCGCTGGAACAGCATCGGGTAGGACAAGATACCGACACGCATGGTCATCCTTTCGTCCATTTGACTGCCAGCCAGCGCCCCGCCAGCTTGCGTTGCAATAACAAAAATTCTCCGGCCAGCTCATGCTGCAACAGGAAAATCCCCGCCAGCCAGCACAGCAAGGTGACGAGCGCCGTGCCCGCCAGCGCCAGCAGCGCCGGCGTGTCCACGGGCAGCCACAGCAGCGCAGCGACGGGCGCGACGCCACTGACACCGCAAAGCAGCAGGCTCTTGCGCAAAGCCCGCGCCAGGATGCGCCAGTCCAAGGCGCTCAAGCGCCGCAGACAGCCGTAGTTCAGCCAGCTGCGCAGCACGTTGCTGAGCACCACGGCCCAGGCCACGGCCAGCAGGCCGAACGGCGCCGCCGCCAGCAGCAGCGCCACCTTGATGCCGCCGGCGCAGGCATCGAGCCGCACTTGCGCCTGCAGCTGGCCCGTCGCCACGAACAGGTAGCGGGCCATGCTGAACATGCTATACACGGCCGAGGACAGGCACATGATGCGGATCAAGGGCACACAGCCTAGCCATTGCGTGCCATACAACACCTTGACCAAGGGCAAAGCCATGCAGGCGAGAAAGAGAAAAAACGGCCAGGCCAGCGCCGTCATGTAGCTGATCGTGCGCAGATACACGAGTTCCGCCCCGCCCTGCCCCCCTTCCCCGCGGGCACGCGCCGCGAACAGGGGAAACACGACGGGAGAAATGGCGCTGGTAATGGCCTGGTTGAAGATATTGAGCACGCTTTGCGCCTTGCCGAACAGGGCCAGGCTTTCAATGCCGATCAGCTTGCCGATGATCAGGTCCGGCGCCGCCACGCCCGCCTCGTCGACGAGACCGCCCCCCGTCGCATACGCGCCAAAACGGCCGATGGCGCCCATGCCGCGCCGTCCCGGCAACCACGGCAGCTCCTTGGGACGCACCAGCAGGCTCACCAGCAGCGACGCGCAGGAACCGGCCAGCGCCGCCCACACCATGCTCATATAACTGCAGCCCTGCAGCGCCAGCAGCACGGCCACCAGCAGGTTGACGGCGCTATTGGCCGCGTTGATGGCGTAGATGGCGCGAAAGCGCAGTTGCCGGCGCAGCATCGGCAAGGTCAGCGCGCTGAACGGAATCAAGACAAAATTGATCGCCAGCAGGCGCAGCACGAGGGTCAGCCGGGGTTCGCCATAGAATTGCGCGAGCGGTGCGCTGGCCAGCAGCACCACACCGGCCAGCAGCCAGGCGACGAGCAGGCTGGTGGCCAGCGCGGCCCGCAATTTCACGGCATCGAGCTGCTTTTCCTGGATCAGGTATTGCCCCACGCCAAAGTCGCGCACCACTTGCGCCAGGGCCACCAGCACGGCGCCCAGCGAATACACGCCCACCTCGGCCGGCGTCAACAGGCGCGACAGCACCATGGTGGCGATGATGCCCAGCAACAGCACCGTGTATTTTTCGGCGAAGGAAAAGAAAAACGAATGGCGGGTGGCGTTCATCCCCGTGACCGGCGCCTACACGAGGCCGGCATAGAACTGGCGCAGCTGGCGCTCCAGGCGCGGCATCGAATAGCGCTGCACGGTTTCTTCGCGCGCCAGCCGTCCCATGCGGGCGCGCCGTGGCGCATCCATCAGCAGCTGTGCCACGGCCGCGCAGGCCGCGTGCTCGTCGTCCAGCGGCAGCAGCAAGCCGCCGGCGCTGTCGTGCAGGATATCGTGGGTGCCCGGCACATCCGTCCCCACGGCCGGCACGCCGCACGCCATCGCTTCGATGGTGGCGATGCCGAAACCCTCATTTTTGCTCAGCAACACATGCAGGTCGAAGGCGGGCATCAGCCATTCGACGCGCTGCTGGAAACCGGCAAACACGACCCTGTCCTGCAAGCCAGTCTGTTGCGCCTGCAGCCGCAGCATGGCGTCCAGCGGCCCCGTGCCCACGAGTACTACATACAAATTGGGAAACCGGGGCGCCAGGCGGGCTAACAGGGCCAGCAGCGCTTGCGGGCGCTTCTGTGCGGAAAGCCGCGCCACGCAGCCGAGCACGAGGGCGTCCGGCGGCAGCCCCAGCTGCTTGCGCGCCAGCATTCTCCGTTCCGGCGAGACGATGAACGTCTCCGTATCGACGCCGTTGGGAATCACGGCCAGCCGCGTGTCCGGCGCCAGCATGTCGCGGTACAGGTCGAGGAAATGCCGCATGGACGAGGCCGACACGGCATACACGCCCTTGACGGTGCGAAACGCTTCCTGCAGCCGGGGCCGCTGCCAGTCGCTGAACGGTTCCAAGGGAAACGCATTGTGCACGCTGATCACGGCCGGCAGCCGGCATTGCCGGGCCAGCCACAGGATGGAAGCGCCATAGCTGGTCCAGCAAAACGCCACGTGGACGATATCGGGCCGCAGCCGCCGCAGCCGCCACGCGCCCGTGAGCCTGGCGCGCAGCCAGTTCCAGCGCCGCCAGGCCCAGTGTTCGAGAAACAAGGGCGGCTCATACACGCGCACCTGCAGATGCTGCGCGCGCAAGCCTTGCGCCCATTGGTTGAAACCGGGAAAGCGCCGCAGGGCCAGCACGCTGTCATAACCGTTCGCGCCCAGCATCCTTGCCTCTTGCGCCATGCGCAGTTCCATGCCGCCCAGCTCGCCCGAATAACTGCTGATGACGATGCGCGGCAAGCGTTTGCGCCGCCCCCGCCACGCTTCATGGAAGAAGCCGCGCAGCCAGGCCCGTTCCCACTGGCGCAGGAACAGGTCGGCGTGGTCGCGCCGCAGCCAGGCCCGCACGGCGCCAAGGGTATCGCGCACATATCTGCCCAGCATCCAGCGCGGCACGCCGAGCAACTCCACGCTGGGGGCGAAGGTCGCCAGCCGGCATTGGCCCCGGCCGAACAGCATGGCGCGGCGCAGTATCCAGGCGCGCCGCACTTGCGGAGCACGGATGATGTGCGCCACTTGCGCCCGCGGACAGAACCAGGAAGGGTTGCCGGCCGCATGCATCTCCAGGTTGAGCCGGGTTTCGCTGCCCATGGCGTAATTGGCGCCCTGCGGGCCGATGCTATCGTCATAGCGTGCGCCCGCCTCGAAGATGCGGCGGCGTATCGCCATGTTGGCGCCCCAGACGAGGCCAGGATAGACGGGGGCGTCGCGCAAGTCGGCGCTGGTGATGCCCCACGTCAAGCCGACGGGCGTCAGGCGCAGCAGCCACTCCTCCGGTTGCTCGCGCCAGGCGGGCACGATGGCGCCGCCGAACAGGGCGTAGCCGGGGTGGGCGCGCGCGCTGTCCTGCAGGCGGCACAGCCAGTCGGATGCGGGCATGGCGTCGTCGTCGCCAAACACGAACAGTTCGCCGCCATCGCCCCCTTGGCGCAAGGCGTGTTCGACGGCGCCGTTCAGGGCGGGACTGCGGCCGCGCCGCGCCACGTAGATATAGCTCAAGGGTAAGCGGCCGCGAAAGGCGGCGATCACCTCGGCCGTGGCGTCGGTGCTGCCATTGTCGGCGATGACCAGGCGCCAGCCGCCCACGGGCGACTGCAAGCCCATGTAGGCGCGCAATACCTGGGGCAAGGTGCCGGCGCCATTGTAGGTCGCCATGAGAACGGTCAACAAGGACATGCCTCCTTGGTCTTACCATGACAAAACTGATTGGCAGTTTCAACAACGCCGGGCGGTATTGAACCAGTGTACTGAGCCTGCCCGCCAGCCCGTTGACAGGCATCAAGACCTTGGCAACCCGGGCAACACCAGGAGCGTCCCCCTTCATGCGCGACATATTGATAACCGTCATCATCCTGGGTTCGCTGCCCTTCATCCTGAAGGCGCCGGCCATCGGCGGCCTGATGTGGGTCTGGGTCAGCGTCATGAACCCGCACACGCAGGGCTGGGGTTTCGCCACCCACATGCCGTTCGCCTTCATCATCGCCATCGCCACCCTGCTGGGCCTGCTCATGACGCGCGAACCGAAGAACCTGCCGCTGACGCCCGTCAGCGTGCTGCTGCTGCTGTTCGTCGCGTGGATGAACGTGACGGCGCCGTTCGCCCTGCTGCCCCAGTCGTCGTGGGTGCAGTGGAACAAGGTCATGAAGATCATGCTGATGAGCTTTGTCGTGATGATGGTGATACGCTCGCGGCGCGACATCGTGCGCCTGGTCTGGGTGCTGGTGGGCTCGATCGGCTATTACGGCGTGAAAGGCGGCATCTTCACCATCCGCAGCGGCGGCACGGAACGGGTGTGGGGGCCGGAAGACACGTTTATCGGCGATAACAACGCGCTGGCCCTGGCCCTGATCATCACCATCCCCCTCATGTATTACTTACAGCAAAACACGGACCGGCGCTGGCTGCGCCACGGCTTGTCCGGGGCCATGCTGCTGTCGGCCCTCGCCGCGCTGGGCTCGTATTCGCGCGGCGGCTTGCTGGCCATCGCCGCCATGGGCCTGTTCATGTGGCTGAAAAGCGACCGCAAGCTGGTGCTGGGCGCGCTGCTCGCCGCGGTCACGCCGCTGTTGCTGGCCTTCATGCCCGAGCGCTGGGCCGAACGCATGGACACCATCAATACCTACCAGGACGACGAATCCGCCATGGGCCGCCTGAATGCGTGGCGCATGGCCTGGAACCTGGCGCGCGACCGCTTTTCCGGCGGCGGCTTCGACGTCTCCGACGCCGCCGTCTTCGCCCGCTATGCGCCGAACCCCATGGATGTGCACGCGGCGCACAGCATCTACTTCCAGGCGCTGGGCGAACACGGCTTTATCGGCTTGCTGATTTACTTGGCGCTGGGCATCGCCACCTGGCGCACGGCGGCCGCCATCATCCGCCGCACGCGGGGCAAGCCGGAATTGCGCTGGGCGCACGGCCTGGCCACCATGAGCCAGGCCAGCCTGATCGGCTTTGCCGTGGGCGGCGCCTTCCTCAGCCTGCTGTATTTCGACATGCCGTATTACCTGATGGCCGCCCTGATCGCCACGCGCATCGTCGTCGAACAGCAGGCGCCGGCCCCGACATTGCGCCAGGCCAAGCCCCGCACGGCCATCGCGGAGCAGCCATGACGGCCGCCTTGTCCATCCTGATCTACCACCGCGTGCTGGCGCGGCCCGACCCGCTGTTTCCCGGCGAAGTCGATGCGGCCCTGTTCCAGCGCCAGTTGCGCCTGTTAAAGCGTTTCTATACGCCGCTGCCGCTGGGCGACGCCGTGCGGCGCCTGCAGGATGGCAGCCTGCCGCCGCGCGCCGCCTGCATCACCTTCGACGACGGCTATGCGGACAATGCGCAAGTCGCCCTGCCGCTGCTGCTGCGCCACGGCTTGCATGCCACGTTCTTTATCGCCACGGGCTACCTGGACGGGGGACAGATGTGGAACGACACGGTGATCGACGCCGTGCGCCAGGCGCCAGGCGCCGTGCTGGACTTGCGCGCACAGGAATTGGGGACCTTCCCCGTCGCCACCCTGGCGCAGCGGCAGGCGGCCGTCGCCACCTTGCTGGGCCGGCTCAAATACCTGCCCTTCGCGCAGCGCCAGCGCCTGGCCATGCAGATCAGCCGCATGGCGGGCGCCCGGGCAAGCGCGCCAGCCATGCTGAGCACGGCGCAACTGCGCCAGCTGCACGGGGCCGGCATGACGCTGGGCGGGCACACGGCCAGCCATCCGATTCTATCGACCCTGGCGGAGCGGGCAGCGCAACTGGACATCGCGAATGGCAAGCAGCAGCTGGAAAGCCTGGTCCAGGCGCCCGTCACCCTGTTTGCCTATCCGAACGGCAAGGCCGGGCGCGATTATGGCGCGCCGCACGTGGCGATGGTCAAGCGCCTCGGTTTCCAGGCGGCCGTCGCGACGGACTGGGGCGTGGCGCGCCCCGGCGCGGATCTCGACCTGCTGCAGCTGCCCCGCTTTACGCCGTGGGATCGAGGACGGCTGGCGTTTCTGTGGCGCATGCGGCAAAACCGCCGGCAAGCGCACCCAGCGCGCCCGGATGCTGGCTGAGCCACTGTTCCAGCATCAGCAGCAGCCACACCATGGTGCCGTGATAGGCCGGGTGTTCCGCCAGCAAGCGCCCTTGCAGATCGTCGATGAAGGCGGGCCGCACGATGCCGCGCCCGCGCAGCTGCGTCAGGTTGTCGAAGGCAAACTCGCGCAGCGGCACGTGGCTGTGCAGCCACTGGCCGAACGGCAGGCCGAAGCCGTGCTTTTTCTTGCGCACGATGGCCGGCGGCAAGATCTCGGCCAGCGCCCGCTTGAAGAACGGCCGCAAATTTTGTCCGTCGAGCTTGTCCCGCGGCGCCAGGCGCGCGGCAAACGCCACCATCGCATCGTGCAGGAAGGGAAACGCCGCTTCCACGCCGGCCAGTTCGCACGCCTTGCGCACCTTGAACAAGTCGTTGTCGGCCAGGGTGAAGCGCATGTCCAGGGCCAGCAGTTCATTGATCTGGCTCAAGCCCTGGCCTTGCCGCTCCCAATATGCGCCATTCACGCAGCCAGGCGCCATGCCGGGGTCGATGGTATCGATGAAGCCCGCTTCCAGCACCGTGCGGTAACCATGGCGCAGCAGCAAGTTATAGCCGTCGAGGCGGGCCGGCAGCGGCAAGCTGGCTTGCTCGATGTAGCGGCGCGCCTTGTCGCCCAGCCTCCACGGTTTACCTGTCTGTTCACGGAACAGCAGCGGTTCGATGATGGCCTGGCGCAAGATGACGGGCAAGCGCTCGTACTGCGACAGCAAGGCCTGGTGCGCATAGCGCTCATTGCCGCCAAACAGTTCATCGCCGCCGTCGCCGCCCAGCAAGCGCGTCACGCCATCCTCGCGCGCCATCTGCGCGCAATAGTAAGCGGGAATGGCCGAGGCATTGCCGAAAGGCTGGTCGAAAATGGCCGCCATGGCGGGGATGGCGGCCAGCACGTCGCCTGGCGTCACATAGCGTTCGTGGTGCAGGCTGCCCGCATGGCTGGCGGCCAGGCGCGCATACGCCATTTCATCATAGCCGGGAAAGTCGAAGCCGATGGAATACGTGCGCGCGGGCCGGCCCGTCACTTGCCCCATGATAGCGGCCAGCGTGGAACTGTCCGTGCCGCCGCTGAGAAACGCGCCCGTGTCCGCCCCATCCGCGCCCAGGCTGCTTTCCACGGCCAGTCGCAGCAGGCGCAGGAATTCCTGCTTGTTGCTGGCAAAGGTGGCCCGCGTGCGCGCCGCCGGCTCCTGGAAGGCCAGCTGCCAATAGCTGCCCTTGCATTGCTTGCCGCCCCGCATATGCAGGTATTCGCCGGGCAGCAAGCGCTGCTGGCCCAGGTAAGCCGTGGCCGGGCCCGGCACCATGTGGAAGTACAGGTAGTGATACAGGGCCTGCGGATCGAGCGCGCCCCGCACGGACGGATGGGCCAGCAAGGCGTCCGCCGAGGAGGCAAAGAACAGGCCTTGCGCATTGCTCGCATAGCTGAGCGGATGCATGCCGGCGCGGTCCACGGCCAGCAGGGCCGAGCCGGAAAAGGCGTCGAGGATGGCCAGCGCGAAGGGGCCGGACAGGCTGGCGCAAGCCGCCACGCCCCGACTCAGCCACAGGGAAGCGAGGCGGCACGCCACGTCGTCGGCCGAGCCGTCGAGCTCGGGCCGGCCCCACAGGGCCACTTGCAAGCCATCTTGCTGATACACATGGCGGCTGCCGTCGATGGCGGCCACGGCCACGCCGCCCACTTCGCTCAAGCTGCTGGCCAGCGGCGCGCCATCGAAACGCGACAGGGGCGCCGCCATGCTTGTCAGCGCCGTGGCCGCATTGGCCGCAGCGCCATCGGACGCAGCGCCGTGCGCCACCGCGCCAGGCGCGGCCAGCCAACCGCACAGGCCGCTCATACGAGCACCTCGGCCGGCAGCGGATGGCCGAGAAAGGCCGTCGGGCTGGCCGTCAAGCCGTAGGCGCCCGACTGGAACACCACCACCAGGTCGCCCTCCTCGGCGCGCGCCATCTCCATTTGATCGGCCAGCAAGTCCAGCGGCGTGCACAGCGGCCCCACGACGGACGCCACTTCGCGTGGCCCGCCCAGCAGCCTGTTGCCGATGGCGACCGGGTAATTCTTGCGGATCAGCTGGCCAAAGTTGCCGGATGCGGCCAGGTGATGGTGCAAGCCGCCATCCGTCACGAGAAATACCTGTCCATGCGACACCTTGCGCTCAAGCACCTTGCACACATACACGCCCGCCTCGGCCACCAGATAGCGGCCCAGTTCCAGGTTCAGGCGCGCGCCGGGCGCTTCCTGGGCCAGGATGGCGAGCTGCCGCTGCAAGCCTTCGGCGACAAGCGCCAGATCCAGCGCCTGGTCGCCGGGAAAATACGGCACGCCGAAGCCGCCGCCGATATTCAGGGTGCGCAAGGACGACGGCGCGCTGTCGGCCAGTTGCAGGGCCAGTTGCACGCTGAGCGCCTGCGCTTCGGCCAAGGCTTGCGCCGACAGGCTTTGCGAACCCGCATACAGGTGAAAGCCGTGAAAATCCAGTCCCAGCTGGCCGATGCGCCCCAGCAGCGCCGGCACCAGGGCCGCATCGACGCCGAACGGCTGCGCCCCGCCGCCCATGCGCATGCCCGTGCGGCGCAAGGCGAAATCGGGATTCACGCGCACGGCCACCCTGGCCGTCAGGCCCAGCCGTTCGCTGGCCAGCGCCAGGCGTTCCAGCTGGGCGCCCGATTCCACGTTGACCAGCACGCCAGCGGCCACGGCCCGCGCCAGTTCCCCATCGCTCTTGCCCGGCCCCGCAAAACTGATGCGTTCGGCCGGCATGGGCGTATCGAGCGCGGTGGCCAGTTCGCCGCCGGACGCCACGTCGATGCCATCGACCAGCCCCGCCAGCCACTGCACCACGGCCGGCATGGGGTTGGCCTTCATGGCGTAATGCACGTGCACGCCGGCGGGCAAGGCGGCGCGCAAATCCGCCACGCGCCGTGCGATGTGCGCCCGCTCATAGGCGTAGAACGGCGTGCTGCCCACCCGCTGGGCCAGCCGGCGCAGGGAAACACCGCCGATCTGCAGCATGTCGTTTTCCACTGCGAACTGGCGCAGCGGTTGGTGCGACGGCAATTCCGTATTGTTCGAGCGTATCAAGTCCTTCATGCCGCATCTCCTGATTGGACCGCATATGCATGCGCCAGTTCCCTGGCCAGCAAGGGGCGGTCGATCTTGCCGTTCGGATTGCGCGGCAACACGCCGTCGCGGATATCCACCCACAGCGGCACCATATAGCTGGGCAGGCGCGCGCGGCAGGCGGCCAGCACGCTGTCGCGCAGCAAGACGACGCCCGGCGCGGGCGTGACGAGCAAGGCGATGGCCTGGCCCAGCACGGCATGGGGCAAACCCAGCGCGGCCGCCTCGCCCACCAGCCCGCTCGCATACACGACTTCCTCGATCTCGGCCGGGCTGACCCGGTAGCCGGACGTCTTGATCATGTCATCGCTGCGGCCCACGAAATACAGGTAGCCGTCCGCATCGCGGCGCACCGTGTCGCCCGACCAGACGGCCAGTTCCGGCAGCACCAGGCCGCTCGCCTGGGGCGGCAGCGGCTTGAAGCGCTCGGCCGTGCGCGCCGCATCGTTCCAGTAGCCGAGCGCCACCAGCGCGCCACGGTGCACGAGTTCGCCCGGCTCGTCCGTGTCGCACGTGCTGCCGTCCGGGCGCAGCACCAGCACTTCCGCGTTGGGGATCGCTTGCCCGATGGAATCGGGACGCCGCTCCAGCTGTTCCGGCGCCAGATACGTGGAGCGGAACGCTTCCGTCAAGCCATACATCAGGTACACCTGCACGCGCGGCAGCGACTGGCGCAACCGGTCGAGCGTGGCGCGCTGCATCACGCCGCCCGAATTGGTGATGTAGCGCAAGGGCGTGGACAAGGGCCAGCTCAGCTGCGACAGCTGCACCCACAGGGGCGGCACGGCGGCCAGTCCCGTGATGGCTTCCTGCTCCACGGCTTCGACGATATCGCGCAGCAGCAGATAATTCATCAGCACGGCGCAGGCGCCGCTGGCAAACGCCGTCGTCAGCTGGCTCAGGCCGTAATCAAAACTGAGCGGCAAGACGCACAGGATGCGGTCTTGCGGCGTATTGCGCAAATAGCCCGACACGCTGAGCGCGCCCGCCAGCATGTTGCGGTGCGACAGCACCACGCCTTTCGGCCGCCCCGTGCTGCCCGAGGTATATAGAATGGCGGCCATGTCCGCGTCGATCGCCGCATGCGGCCGGGGCGCGGACGCGTCGGCGGGCACATTGGCGGGAACGGCGCTCCACGCCAGCACGCGCACCTTGCCCAGGCGCGATTCCGGCAGCGCTCCGCCCGTCAGCAGCACCGTGCGCAAGTCCGGGCAGGCGGCCAGCGCAGGGCCCAGCTGCGCCAGGCGTTCGCGCGAGGTGACGAGGATGTCCACGTTGCAATCGGCCAGGATATACGCCACCTGCTCCGGCCTGAGCAGCGGATTGACGGGCACGAACACGCCGCCGGCCGCCGCCGCGCCGAACATGGCGCTGACGTTTTCCGGGCGTTTTTCCAGGTACACGGCCACGCGCGCGCCGCGCTGCAAGCCCAGGGCCAGCAGGGCGCCGGCCGCCTCGCGCACGGATTGCGCCAGCGCGGCATAGTGCATTTCCTCTCCCTGCCACGACAGGGCCGGCGCCTGCGGCGTGCGCTGCGCCGTTTCAAAGATCAGATCGTGTATCAGTGTCGCCATCGTGTCATCCCCGGGTTGCCATGATTGCCATGCATTCCCCTATGATTCAGACAAACGGCCACAGCGGTCTTGATTTTGATCAATTAACAGTTTCAGCAACACAGCTTGAGCCGGCGCAAGACCGCCGCTGGCCGCTGCGCTCTAATGGACAGCGTTGGCTGCATAGCCGCCCCATCCATTACCGCCATGGCCCTGTCCCCGCAATTTCCCCTGCTGCAACGACTGGCCGCCAGCCTCGATCAACTGGGCTGGCGCGACAGCGCCTGGCTGGCCGTGGCGCGCCTGCTGGCGATGGTGACGGGCGGACGCTTCACCCTGTACCGCTACCAGTTCGTCGCGCAGGCCGTGGCGCCCGGTTCGCTGTGCCGCGGGCGCGGCCAGTCGATCAAGGTGACGCCCTGCCTGGCGGAAGCGGACTTGCCGCCCGGTCCCGAACGCCGGCCCGGCGCCCTGCGCGAGCGCTACCGGCAAGGCGCGCAATGCCTGGTGGCGCGCGACGCGTCGGGCATGCTGGGCTGGATCTGGCTGCTGCGCCACGGCTGCCAGGAAGACGAGGTGCGCGCCCGCTATGCGCTGGCGTCGCAGCAGTCGTCGTGGGACCTGGACGTGTGGGTGCATCCCGAACGGCGCGGCGGCCTCGTCTTCGCGCGCCTGTGGGAGGAAGCCAACGCCGTGCTGCACGCGCAGGGCGTGCGCTGGACGTGCAGCCGCATCTCGCGCTTCAACCGCGCCTCGCTGGGCGCCCATGCGCGCCTGGGCACGCACGCGCTGGGCACGGCCACCTTCATTCGCTGCGGGCGCTGGCAAGCGATGGCCGCCAGCCTGCCGCCGTATCTGCACCTGTCGCGCCGTCCCGACGATATGCCCTGCCTGGCCTTCGATACGTCTTCCCTGCCGCACTACCCTTCCCTGGAGCTGACATGCCGCATCTTGAAGCAGTAAAGCACATCCTTGACACGACGCTGGGCTTGAACGGGCGCGTGCTGGAAGCCCACACGCCGCTGCTGGGCAGCGTGCCGGAACTCGACTCGATGGCCGTGATCGGCGTGATCGCCGCGCTGGAAGACCATTTCGGCATCGCGGTCGCCGACGACGACATCCATGCGCGCCACTTCGCCACCGTGGGCACCCTGCACGATTTCGTGTTTGCAAAGCTGCGGGCATGAACCGCGCCGCCCTCGACGCCCTGCCGCTGCTGCCCTTCTTCCTGCCCGCCAGCGGCGGCCAGCGCTACTGCCTGCTGCACCTGCCGCCGCCGGGCCAGGCCGCGCGCGGCGGCATCCTCTACGTGCATCCGTTCGCGGAAGAGCTGAACAAGAGCCGCCACGTGGCCGCCGCGCAGGCGCGCGCCTTTGCCGCGGCCGGCTACAGCGTGCTGCAGATCGACCTGTTCGGCTGCGGCGACAGCAGCGGCGACTTTGGCGAAGCGCGCTGGGACATCTGGCACAACGACCTGCACCTGGCTTGCGCGTGGCTGGCGCAGCGTGTCGACGGCCCGTTGAGCGTGTGGGGCTTGCGCCTGGGCGCCCTGCTGGCCCTCGATTTCGCCAGCCGCGCGCCGCTGCCCCTGGCGCGCTTGCTGCTGTGGCAACCGGAACTCGACGGGCGGCGCAGCATCGACCGCTTCCTGCGCCTGCGCCTGGCGTCCCACATGCTGGCCGGGGCCTCGCAGGAAGCGCCCGGCCAGGCGCGCGCCGCGCTGGCGGAAGGTGAACCTGTGGAAGTGGCCGGCTACCTGCTGGCGCCCGAACTGGCGCAGGCCATCGACGGCGTCAACGCGTCGACGCTGCAGCCTTGCGTGCCCGTCTATTGGCTCGATTACCGCGCGGCGGAGCAAAAGGACGCCTGGTCGCCGCCGCTGCTGGCGCGGCAATGGCGCAAACGCGGCGCCGCCGTGCACGTGGCCAGCTTCGATGACGGCCCGTTCTGGCACAGCGGCGAGCTGCTCGCGTGTCCGCAACTGCTGTACGCCACGCGGGAACTGTGCCGCGACTGGCTCGACGAGGAAAGGTCCCGGCCATGAAGCGCGACGACAGCCGGCAGCACCCCGCGGCGCACGCCGTGCGCGAGCTGGCCCTGCGCTTTCGCAGCGCAGCCGAAGACGAGGAGGCGCAGGCGCGCCTGGCCGGCATCCTCAGCCTGCCCGATGCGCCTGGCCCGCGCGGCGTGCTGATCGTCACGGGCGGGCCGCAGTACCGGGTCGGCAGCCACCGCCAGTTCGTCTTGCTGGCGCGCGCGCTGGCCGCGCAAGGCTGGCCCGTGCTGCGCTTCGACTTGCGCGGCATGGGCGACAGCGAGGGCGGCGCGCGCGACTACCGCGCCGCCGGTCCCGACATCGCCGGCGCGCTGGCGCAATTCTTCGACGCCGTGCCGGCCTTGCGCGAAGTGGCGCTGTGGGGCTTGTGCGACGGCGCCACGGCCGCCGCCTGCCATGCGCCGCGCGACGCGCGCGTCAAGGCGCTGGTCTTGCTCAACCCGTGGGTGCGCAGCAGCGCCGGCCTGGCGCGCGCCACCTTGCGCCATTATTACTTGGGGCGCCTGCTGCAAGGCGATTTCTGGCGCAAGCTGGCCAAAGGCGGACTGCGGCTGGGCGCCAGCCTGGCGTCGCTGCGCCAGGTGGCGGCCGCCACGCGGGCAGCGCCAACGGGGGAAGACGACGCGCCCGCGCCGGCCCTGCTGCAGGCGCTGGCGCAATTCCAGGGCAAGGTCATGCTGATCCTCAGCGGCGACGACCTGGGCGCGCGCGAGTGGCAGGCGCTGCTCGAAGGCGACGCGGCGTGGCGCGCCGTGGCCGCCCGCACGCAATGGACGCAGGCGCGGGTCGACGGCGCCAACCACACGTTTGCCAGCGCCGCCTGGCGCGGCGCGGTCGAACAGCTGTGCGCGCGGTGGCTGCAGTCATGGTAGCGAACGTGCCGAACGCGGCCCGACCAAAACGGGTGCTGATGGTCGCCTACCATTTTCCGCCCCTGGCCGGCGGCAGCGGCATCTTGCGCACCCTGGGCTTTGCGCGCCATTTGCCCGACTGCGGCTGGCAGCCGCTCGTGCTCAGCCCCAGCCCCAGCGCATATGCGCAGCGGGGCGATACGCAGCTGGCGCAGGCCGCCACGCAAGCCACCGTGCGGCGCACCCTGGCGCTGGATGCGGCGCGCCATTTCGCCGTCGGCGGGCGCTATCCGCGCTGCCTGGCGCTGCCCGACCGCTGGAGTTCCTGGTGGCTGAGCGCCGTGCCGGCCGGCCTGCGCATGATCCGCGCCTACCGTCCCGACGCCATCTGGTCGACATACCCGATCGCCACGGCGCATTTGATCGCGCTGACCCTGCAAAAACTCAGCGGCCTGCCGTGGATCGCCGACCAGCGCGACCCGATGCTGGACGACAGCGACCCACAGGCGCCGTATCCGCCCGAGCCGCGCCTGCACCGCATGCATGCGTGGATCGAACAGCGCATCGCGGCGCGCAGCGCGGCCATCATCTGCACCACGCCGGGCGCCATCGCGGCGCACCAGCGGCGCCTGGCGCAGGTGGCGCGCGAGCGTTTCCACCTGATCGAGAACGGTTACGATGAAGACGGCTATGAGCATGACGGCGGCGATGAGCGCACGGGCCCACGCGGCCGCTTCCTGCTGCTGCACAGCGGCGTGATCTACCCGTCCGAGCGCGATCCGCAAGCGCTGTTCGAAGCGCTGGCCCGGCTGCGCCGCGACGGCGTGCTCCACGCGCGCAATTTCCAGCTGGTGCTGCGCGCCACGGGCCACGATGCGTGGCTGGCGGGCCTGCTGGTGAAATACGCCATCCTCGACCTGGTGCGCCTGGAACCCTTGCAGCCGCACGGCGCGGCGCTGCAGGAAATGCAGGCAGCGGACGGCTTGCTGCTGCTGCAGGCGGCCAATTGCAACGGGCAGATTCCCGCCAAGCTGTATGAATACCTGCGCTGCCGCCGGCCCATCCTCGCGCTGACCGACGCGGCGGGCGACAGCGCGGCCAAGCTGCGCCACTGCGGCATCGACACCATCGGCCAGCTGGCCTCCAGCGGCGATTGCGCGCGCGCGCTGCTGCGCTTCCTGGAACTGGCGCGCCAGGGCCAGGCGCCGCTGGCCAGCCCCGCCGCCATCGCCCTGCAATCGCGGCAAGCCCGCAGCAACGCCCTGGCCGCCTTGCTGGACCAGGTCAGTCACAGGAGCCCGACATGAAGCATCGCCTGCTTGCCTGCACCCTCGCCGCCTACTGCGTCCATGCCGGCGCAGCCGAATGCCCGCCCTACGTCAAGCACACGCCGGGCGGTGACTACACGAGCGAGGAAGACCGTTCCGGCCTGTCCGTGGTCGAGAAATTCCATTTTTCGCGCGCCGTGGAAACGCTCACGCAAGGCATGACGACCAGCCTGGGCGGCGACATCAGCTACACGCTCGAACACTTCCCGAATCACCACCGGGCGCTGGCGTCGATGGCAAAACTCGGCTTGCGGCTGAAAAGCGCGCAACCCGTCGGCGCCCGCTACACGGTCAACTGCTACTTCGAACGGGCGATCGCCTTCGCGCCGCACGATGTGACGGCGCGCATGGTGTATGGCAACTACCTGCTGGCCACGGGCCAGGACGCGGCGGCGCTGGAACAGCTGGACTCCGCCAGCCGCCTGGCGCCCGACCAGGCCACCATCCAGTACAACCTGGGCTTGATGTACGTGAAAAAGAAGCAATACGACAAGGCCAGCGCGCACGCGCAAAAAGCCTACGCGCTGGGCTTTCCCTTGCCGGGCCTGAAGAACAAGCTGAAGGCGGCGGGCAAGTGGAAAGAACCGCCGCCGGCCGTCATGGAAGCCAAGGAAGCACCGAAGGCAGCGACAGAACCGGCCGTGCCGCCGGTCGAACAGCCTAGCGGGGAATGACGGCGGGCCGCCCGGCCACGCTCGCATGCCCGGTCGGCGACGCGGCCAGCGCGGCGGCCAGGTCGCGCCGCGACTGCGCCTTGTCGGCGGCATTGCCGATGTGCGCCAGTTCCGCCGGCTGCAGCACGGTGGCGGTGAGCAGCATCACTTCGCCATACGGCGTGTCGAAGGATGGGGGAATCGTCGCCACGCCCTGCGCCAGCAGCACGCCCACCTGTTCGTTTTCGTCTTCCAGTCCTGCCGGAGCATCCTGCACGTCCAGCACCATCGACACGCTGCCGTGGCGCTGCACCAGCAAATCGATGGAACCGTGGTCGGCCACGTTCTGGCTGACCTGGTAAATCACGTCGAACAGCCACGATTGCGCCACTTCCTGCTCGTCGAAGGCGGACAGCGGCGCTTCGATGCACACTTCCAGCAGGTGGCCGCGCGGGACGAACACGTCGTCGTCATCCTCGAACGGATCGCTCAAGCCATCGCTGGCGAGAATGATCGACTCGGCGCGGCGGATCACGCGCCACGCCTGGCGCAACGATGGCCAGCGCGGGCCTCCCATGAAAGCGGGATTGACGAGGGGCGCCAGCACGTCGGCATCTACAGTGCCCAGGGTGGCGTAGAAGGCGTCGCGCGCGGCGCAGGCCGCAGCCAGCATCCGCGCGCCCGCTTCCTTGCCGACGACGGCGTCGTCCGGTTGCGCTACTTGGGGAATGTCGTTATCAGGCATGTTATTAATCCTTTATTTACGACACCTGACAAAACCGTAGCGAGCGGAAGGGAGAGGTGGCTAAGAAGCGCAACCGTACTCTAGTACGGTGAGCATCGCAGGCCGCCTATACCGACGCGCAGTAGGTTTTTTCAGGTGTCAATCGGCAGGTGGAAAGTCATGATAGGAACGGGGCAGATAGCCCCAGATGCGCGCCACCCGGTCGCGCACCTCGAAATCGAAGCCGATGCGTGCCAGTTCCGGCACGATCCACACGCCATGGTCGATGATTTTCTTGGGCAGCAGCATGCCCACGTGTTCTTCCGAATACAGGCTGATGTCGAACCATTCCACGCCCAGGAAGGGGAACGGCGGGTGGTAATCCCATTCCGTATCCCAGCGCGAGACATAGCCGGTGACGGAGCCGTAACGGTAGGACGGCGCCCAGTCAGGCTGCCCGCGCATGAAGGCCAGCAACGCGTTCCACTTGCAGTCATTGGCGGCGCCGGCCAGGTTGCGCCGCGCGATGTGGCCGCGCAGCTTGCGCTTGACATCGTCGCCGCCCGCATCGGCCTGCGGCAGGCTGTGCGTCGCTGATGCCGTCATGCGGGCGTCTCCTGCGCGTCGCTCACGCGGAGGTTCGCCCGCAGATCCTCGACCAGGCGCTTGCGGCTGCTCAAGGCGTATTCGATGGGCGAAAAAGGCATGGCGGCCGCCGCATAGGCATCGATCAGCGCATGCATCTGCTGCGCCTGCGCTTGCGGCAACAGCGTCTTGCTGCCATTCCCGCTTTGCTGCGCGAGCTTTTCCTGCAGCACTTCCTTCCAGGCGATGTGCGCCTCGGACATGGGATTGGCCACGCACAGGGAAAACGTGCCGTTCAAGAAATACGTCCAGGCGCTGTCGGTGCGGGCGCGCAAGCCCTCCGCGATCGGCGCGCCCCTGTCGTCGAAACTGTCGCGCAGGCGCCAGGTCGTCAGGTTCAGGGTCGCCAGCGCGGCCGCGTAGCGGGAAGCAAATTGCGCCTGCAGGCGCGCTGGCGCCGTTTCCGGCCCCTCGGCGAGTGCGTGCAGCGCCACGGCGATCCAGGCCAGCTGGGATGGCGGAAAATAGCGGCCGGCCCTGGCCCCGGGCGCCGCCATGGCGCCAAAGACGAACGAGCACAGATTGCCGCTGGCATCGACCACGTATGCCGGCGCGGGAACCAGGCGGACCTGGATCAGGGCGTCGATTTCTTCCATGGTCATGGCGGCGGCGGCCGCCAGTTGCGTCTCGTCCAGATAGTGCTGCGCGAGATAATGATCGAGTTCCGTCATGCGCCGGCTTCCATGTTGATGACTGTTGTATCGGCCAACACGCTTACGGCGCCACTGGCTTGACCTTGGACGCGGCCAGCACGGCGCGCGCACGGGCCGTGTCGATATCGTCGGCCGTGGCCAGCGCCACGCCCATGCGGCGGCGGGCGAACGATTCCGGCTTGCCGAACAGGCGCAAGTCCGTACCCGGCACGCTCAAGGCGTCGGCCACGCCTTCGAAGGCGATGCCTTTCGCTTCCAGCTGGCCGTAGATGACGGCCGAGGCGCCGGGCGAACGCAGCGCCACGTTGACGGGCAAGCCGAGGATGGCTTTCGCGTGCAGCTCGAATTCGCTCTGCACCTGGCTGGCCATGGTGACCATGCCCGTATCGTGCGGACGGGGGCTCACTTCCGAAAACCACACCATGTCGTCCTTGACGAACAGCTCCACGCCGAACAGGCCCAGGCCGCCCAGGTTGTCCGTCACCTTGCGCGCGATCTCGCGCGCGCGTTCGAGGGCCAGCGGCGCCATGCGGGCCGGCTGCCACGATTCCACGTAGTCGCCGTGCACCTGCAGGTGGCCGATCGGCTCGCAAAACTGCGTCTCGACCTGTCCCGAAGCACCCACGGCGCGCACCGTCAGCAGGGTGATTTCATAATCGAAGTCGATGAAACCCTCGACGATGACGCGGCCCGTATCGACCCGGCTGCCGCTGGCCGCATACGCCCACGCCGCGTCCACCTCGGCGGCGCTATCGAGCTTGGACTGGCCCTTGCCCGACGACGACATCACGGGTTTCACCACGCACGGGAAGCCGATTTCCCGGCAAGCGTCCTGCAACTCCTGCAGGCTGCTGGCGAAGCGGTACGGCGACGTCGCCACGCCCAGGGTTTCTGCGGCCAGGGTGCGGATGCCTTCGCGGTTCATCGTCAGCACGGCCGCGCGCGCGTTCGGAATGCACGTGATTTGCCCCGCCGCTTCCAGCGCCGCCAGGGTATCGGTGGCGATGGCTTCGATTTCCGGCACGATCAGGTCCGGCTTTTCCAGGGCTATCAAGGCGGCCAGCGCCACGCCGTCGCTCATGTCGATCACGTGCGAGCGGTGCGCCACCGGATGGCCCGGCGCGTTCGGATAGCGGTCGACGGCGATCACTTCCACGCCCAGGCGCTGCAGCGAAATGATCACTTCCTTGCCCAGCTCGCCGGAACCGAGCAGCATGACTTTGATGGCGGTGGGCGACAGCGGTGTGCCGAAGGTGCGGGGCGCGATGGTGCTGCTGGTGGTGCGAGTGGTCATGGCAGGGTCTGTAGGCGGATGGAAAGATGGCTGGGACTATAACAAATGCCGGCCCGCTTGGACAGGGTGCGCCAACCGTGCAGGCGCTGGCGGCGGCACTTGCCAGCGCCCGCAGTCAATGCAATAATTGAGAATGATTCTCAATTAACAGTCGTCGTCCATCGTCCTTGCCGCCATGAACCCTGCCGCACCGCCCGACCTTGCCACCCTGTACCGCGCCCACCACGGCTGGCTGCAGGGCTGGCTGCGGCATAAGCTGGGCTGCGGCGCCGATGCGGCCGATGTGGCGCACGACACCTTCCTGCGCCTGCTGCAGCGGCGCGAACGGCCGCAGCCGGCCCTGCGCGAACCGCGCGCCTACCTGACGCGCATCGCGCAAGGCCTGGTGATCGACCATTACCGGCGCCGCGACGTGGAATACGCCTACCTGCAGGCGCTGGCCGCCCTGCCCGAACAGACGGCGCCGTCGCCCGAAACGCGGCTGCTGATCATCGACACCCTGGTGCGCCTCGATACGGCGCTCGACGCCCTCAAGCCGCGCGCCAGGCAGGCCTTTTTGCTGGCCCAGCTGGACGGCTTGACGGGCCCCGCCATCGCCGCCAGGCTCGAAGTCTCGCTGGCCACCGTCGAACGCGACCTGGCCAGCGCCTGGCGCGCCTGCTACCGCGTGTATTTCCAGTGACGGCCGCCTTGCAGGACGACCCCGTCGAGCAAGCGATCGCCTGGGCCGTGCGCCTGCAGATGCACGGCGCCACGCCGGACGCCCTGCTGTCGCTGCAGCGCTGGCGCGATGCCGATCCCGGCCACGAACAGGCGTGGCAGCGCCTGGCCGCCATCGGCCATCAATTCTCGGGCTTGCCGCCGGAAGCGAGCCGCGCCACCCTCGACGCCAGCCTGGCGCGCCGCCGCCAGCGCCGCCAGGCCTTGAAAGTGCTGGCCGGCATCGGCTTTGCCGGCACGGCCGCCTGGTTCGCCATCGATACGCAGGCAGACTACCGCACGGGCACGGGGCAACGCCTGGCCGCGCGCCTGCCGGACGGCAGCTTGCTGCACCTGAATGCAGGGACGGCCGTCAGGCTGCGCTTTGACGGCAAGCAACGGCTGCTGACCTTGCTGCATGGCGAGCTGGCCGTCACCACGCAAGCCGACCCGCAGCGCCGGCCGTTTCTCGTCGACACGGGCGAAGCGCGCATGCTGGCGCTGGGCACGCGCTTCACGGTGCGCCGTCTCGCCGGCGCCGGCGGCATGCTGACGCGCCTGGCCGTGCAGGAACACGCGGTGCAGCTGCAGGCCGGCGCAAGCACAGGCGTGGCCAGTCCCGTGCTGGTACGGGCCGGCGACAGCGTCGTGACGGATGGCGCGCGCACCTGGCGCGAGCCGGTCCATGACGATCCGGCCGCCTGGCTCGACGGCGTGATTGCCGCGCGCGACATGCCCCTGGGCCAGCTGGTGGCCGAACTGGCGCGCCACCGGCACGGCTTGCTGCTGTGCGACGCCGATATCGCCAGCTTGCCCGTCTCCGGCGTCTTCCAGCTGGACGACCCCGAGCGTGCCCTGCGCGTGCTGCTGCAGACGCAGCCCATCGTGGCCGTGTACCGCACGCGCTTCTGGGTCACGCTGAAAAAAGCGTAAAAAAGATGAGGGGATCGGGCTGGCCGCACGGCATACAGCTTGATACCCCCCAACTTGATAGCGATTATGAACCACTCTTTCCTGCCCTCCCCCCAGCCATTCCCCCCGCTTCCCGCGCGATTTCCAGCCCGTTCCCGCCTGGCCGGCGCCGTCGCCGGCGCCCTGCTGCTGCTCGGCGCGCCGCCCGTCCTGGCCCAGCACAAGCCGCCGCAGGCCAGCAGCGCCAGCGCCACGTACACCCTGCAGATCGCCGCCGGCCCGCTCGATGCGGCGCTGGAACAGCTGGCGCGCAAGGCGGGCCTGACGCTCACCTACCAGGCGGCCGAGGTGCGCGGCTTGCGCACGGCCGGCCTGGCCGGCAATTACAGCGCCGCCGCCGGCCTCGATGCGCTGCTGGCCGGCAGCGGCCTGGCGGCGCTGCGGCTGGCGCCCAACGATTTCGTCCTGCGCCCGCTGCCCAGGTCGGCGAACGCGGCGGCCGATGGCGCGCAGCAACTGGCCGAAATCACGGTCACGGCCGGCGGCGAACCGGCGCTGGAAACGGAAGGCAGCGGCGCCTATGCGGCGGCGCTGGCTGGCACGGCCACGCGTTTTACCCTGTCGCCGCGCGAAACGCCGCAATCGCTGACCGTCATCACGCGCCAGCAGATGGATGACCAGGGCGTCCTGAGCCTGGCCGACGTGCTGCAGCAGACGCCGGGCGTGACCGTCTCGCACGACGATACGGAGCGCTATAACTACTATGCGCGCGGCTTCAGCCTGAACAGCTTCCAGTACGACGGCGTACCCACCTTCGATTTCAGCACCAATTCGAACGGCCTGGGCATCCGCGACATGGCCATCTACGACCGGGTGGAAGTGGTGCGCGGCGCGAATGGCCTGATGAGCGGCGCCGGCAGCCCGGCCGGCGCCGTCAACCTGGTGCGCAAGAAACCCACGCGCCAGTTCCAGGCGTATGCGCAGGCGGGCATCGGCAGCTGGGACCGCTACCGCGCGGAAGCCGATGTCTCCGGCCCCTTGAATGCGGACGGTTCCGTGCGCGCGCGCCTGGTGGCCGCGCACCAGGAGCACGGCTCCTACATCGACTATTACCAGCAGGACAAGAGCGTGGTGTACGGCGTCATCGAGGCCGATGTGACGCCGCGCACGCGCGTGCTGGCTGGCATCGATTACCAGAAAATCGATTCGAAGGGGTCGTCGTTCGGCCAGAATCCCCTGTTTTACGCCGATGGCAGCCGCACGCGGTTCGCCCGCGCCTTCAACCCCGCCGCGCGCTGGACGGACGCGGGCAGCACCAGCACGCGCGTGTTCGCCGCCGCCGAGCACCTGTTCGACAATGGCTGGCAAGTGAAGGCGGAAGCGAGCCACTGGAAAGGCGATACGGACCAGTTGCAGGCGAACATCATCAGCTGGGGACCGTATCCAAACCCGGCCACGGGCCTGGCCACCGTGCAGCGCGGCGCGAAAACCTATGTCATCGACAGCAATTCCCTCGATGCATATGCGACGGGACCATTCCAGTGGCTGGGCCGCCAGCATGAACTGGTGCTGGGCGTCAACGCCAGTCACCGCACGTCCGACTACCTGGCGTATGGCGGCGGCAATGTGGAAACCGATTACCGCCACTGGAACAACGATGTGCCGCTGCCGGCGAGCATGGCCGTCAGCCTGACGCAAAAATACAGCTTCAAGGAGTATGCGGCGTACGGCGCGGCCCGCTTCAAGCCGGCCGATGGCCTGTCGCTGATCGTCGGCAGCCGCCTGAACAGCTACGAGCGCACGGGCGACCTGATCTACGGCTGGGGCGGCACGGGCCGCGACGACGCGAAGGAAAAACACCGGCTGGTGCCGTATGCGGGCGCCGTCTACGACTTGAACGGCACGTATTCCGCGTATCTCAGCTATGCCAGCATCTTCGAGCCGCAATCGGTCAGCGACGCGAATGCCAGGGCGCTGCCGCCCACCACGGGCAAATCCTGGGAAAGCGGCATCAAGGGCGAGTTTTTCGAGCGCAAGCTGAACGCCAGCGTGGCCATCTTTCACATCCAGCAAGACAACCTGGCCGATTACGTGGGTACGGACGCCAACGAACGGGAAGTCTACCGGCCCATCGACGGCACCACCACGCGCGGCGTGGAGCTGGAAGTGGCGGGCCAGCTGCTGCCTGGCTGGCAAGTGCAGGCGGGCGCGACATTCAGCCGCCCGCGCGACAAGGATGGCCAGCGCATCGACACGACGCGCCCCGAACGCAGCGTCAAGCTGGCGACCAGCTACCGCCTGGGCGGCGACTGGCGCCGCTTGAGCGTGGGCGGCAATATCAACTGGCAAGGCCGGACCTATTACCACACCGTCCTGGCGGGCGACGTGCCGGCGCGCGCCGACGAAGGCAGCTTTGGCGTGGCGGGGCTGATGGCGCGCTACGAGTTCAGCAAGGGGCTCAGCGCCGTGCTGAATATCAATAATGTCTTCGACAAGCGTTACTACAGTGGCTACGGCCTGTACGGCAGCGGCTACTATGGCGATCCGCGCAACGCGCAGCTGACCTTGCGGGCCAGCTTCTAACCGGCGTACGCCCGCTTGATCTCGTCAATGTCGATCTTTTTCATGCCCATCATGGCCTTCATCACGCGCCCGGCCTTGACGGGATCGGGATCGGTCAGCAGCTTGATCATGAGGGTGGGCACGATTTGCCAGGACACGCCGAACTGGTCCTTGAGCCAGCTGCATTGCTGCGCTTCCGGCGCCCCCCCTTCGGACAGCAGGCGCCAGTAATGGTCGACCTCGTCCTGGGTTTCGCAATTGACCTGGAACGAGATCGCCTCGGAAAACTGGAACAGGGGGCCGCCATTCAAGCCCGTGAACGTCTGGCCATCCAGCTCGAAGGCCACCGTCAGCACGCTGCCCGGCTCCTGGCCGTGGATTTCCCTGCCCTCTTCGCCATAGCGCAGGATCTGGCCGATCTTTGAATTGGGAAATATTTCAGTGTAAAACCGGGCCGCCGCCTCGGCGTTGCCGTTGAACCATAAACATGGGGTAATCTTTTGTACGCTGTGCATGATGTCTCCCTTGGCCGAAGTAGAAACACCTTCCCTGCGCGGGAAGGCCAGTGCTCCATCATAGTCACTATCGCGCCGTCGAGGCGCGCAATTTGCCGCCGCCTGTGCCGCCGCTTGCGCCACCCTCTTGCGCGATATCGGCGCGTCCCAGCATGCCGGCGCTGGCCAGCAGGCGCAGCCGGGCCGAGCGCCATTCCGCCTGGCAACGAATGCGTTCCTGCTGCGCTTCCAGCAGCGCCGACTGCGTATTGAGCATTTCCAGGATGTCCGCCGCGCCCAGGCCGAACTTGCGCTGCACGCTGGCCAGCGCGTCCTGCGCCGCATCCAGCCACGTCTGCGCCGCGGACAGGTTGGCCAGGGCCGTGCTCGCCTCCGCATGCGTCCTGACCAGGTCCATCAGGGTCTGCTGCTGCACTTCCTGCGCCTCCGCTTCCCTTTGCTCGGCCTGCGCCTGCGCGCCGCGCACCTTGTAATGGCGCGCAAAACCGTCGAACAGGGGGATGTTGAGCGAGATGCCCACCAGCGTTTCGCGCGTGGAGGCCGGCGACAAACCCTGGTTGGGGCGGCCGTTCTGGTACAGATTCGCCGTCAGGTCGATGCTGGGCCGGCCTTCCGAACGGGCCACGGCCACCCGTTCGCGCGCGGCCGCCAGCTGCGCCTGCGCCGCCACGATGGCCGGATGCCGTTCCCTGGCCTGCGCCAGCCAGGCGCCCAAGTCGTCGCGCAAGCCCGCGTTCAAGCCCGCCCCTGCGCCATCCCCGTCGTCGTCCACCAACACCGCCGTGTCGGCCGGCAAGCCCAGGGTGTACACCAGCACGGCGCGGGCCTTGCGCTCGTCGCCGTCGGCGCGGCTGGCGCCCAGGGCCGCCTTGGCCAGCGCGCTCGTCGCCTGCAAGGTATCGCTGTGCGAGCCCAGGCCCCGCTGCGCGCGCCGCTGCGTCGCCTGCACCGTTTCCCGGGCCAGCGCCTCGTATGCCTGCCGCATCTGCACGCTGGCGCGCGCCGTCTGCGCATCGAAATACGCGCTGACCGTCGCCGCCAGGGTCTTTTGCAGCACGGCGTCGCGGTTGGCCAGGGCCGCATCGAGCAAGGCCTGGGCCGACCGCTGGCCCGCCGCGCGCCCGCCAAAGTCGAACAGACGCCAGGACAGGCTGAGCGAACCCGTATTGCTGTCCAGGCTGCTGGAAGCCGTTCTGGCGCCGGGATAGGCCGTGCGGTCATGCACGCGGCTCAGGCTGCCATTCAGGGTGGGCAGATAGGCGGCCCTGGCCTCGCCCACGCCGGCCGCCTGCAGCCGGATGCCGGCCCAGGCGCCGTGCACCTGCGCGTTGCGGCACAGGGCCAGGTCGACGGCCGCCGGCAAGCTCAGCGGCAGACTCAGCGTTACTTCGGCCTCCCAGCTGGACGGACATGGCGCGGCGGCGAGCTCCACCGGCGGCTGCGCCCGCACGGGCAAGGCCCCCAGCAAGGCGGCGGCCAGCAAGGCGGCGCGGCATCTAGCGTTCATGCAGCGCCTCCTTCTGGTGCTGCACCAGCGGCGAGAGCACGTATTCGATCACCCGTCGCGTGCCCGTGCGGATTTCCGCGCGCACGGCCATGCCGGCCGACAGCGGCACCAATCTGCCGTCAACGGCGATGGCCGGCTGCTGCAGCGTGATCCGAACGGCGTAGACGAGACCCTTTTTCTCGTCCTCGATGGCGTCGCGCGACACGCTGCTGACGACGGCGGGCACGGTGCCATACTTTGTGTAGTCGAAGGCGTCGACCTTGATGGCGACCGCCTGCCCTTCCTGCACGAAGCCGGCGTCGCGGTTTTCCAGCATGGCGTCGATTTCCAGCCGCCCCTGGCGCGGCACGATCTGCATCAGCGCCTGCGCGGCCGGCACCACGCCGCCCACCGTATGCAGCTTGAGCTGCTGCACCGTGCCGTCGACGGGGGCCGTCAAGCGCAACAGGCTGCCGCGGGCGCCGGCGCGGCGCGCATCCTGGCCGCTGGCGGCCGCCACCCTGGAGCCTTCCGCCAGCGCGTCGTACGCATCCTTGCGCGTCTGCGCGACCAGCGCCGCGCGTTCGCTGCGGGCCGACGCCAGCTGGCCGGCCAGGTCGATGCGCGCCTGCTCCTTTTCCAGCCACGCGTGTTCGGCCACGTCGCGCGTGGCTGCCAGCGCCCGGTAGTCGCCGGCGCGCTGCACCGCCAGCGGCAGCGCCTGCGCATAGCGGGCGATTTCGCCGTCGAGATGGGCCAGCCTGGCGCGGAAACTCGCGTACTGGCCGTCCACATGCGCCTGCGCGGCGGCGACGTCGGCGGCGGAAGCCTCCGCGGGCGGCGCCAGTTTCGGCGCGCGCACGCTGTCGACGGCGGCGATCAGCGCGCGCGAGCGGGCCATTTGCAGCGCGGCCGCCACGGCGTCGCCGGCAGCCTTGTCGCGCTCCGCGTCGGGGCCGCGGCTGTCGAGCTCCACCAGCAGCTCGCCCGCTTTGACGGCTTGCCCTTCCTGCACGTGCAGGGCGCGCACGGCGGCCACGTCGACGGAAGCGATGGTCTTGGTATTGCCGGACGGAATGATCTTGCCCGCCGCATTGACGATGATGTCGACCTTGCCGAAGACGGCCCACAGCACTACGCAGCCGACGAGCAGCATCAGCACGCGCGCCGTGAAGCGCAGCGACGGCGACACGGGCCGCTCCTGCAGCGCCAGCGCGGCCGGCAGGAAGGCCGCCTCGTCCTCGCTCAGCACGGGTCCGCCCAGGGTGGCGCGGATGCGCCAGCTGTGCCGCAGCACCTGGCCGTAGCGGGCCAGCAGTTCGCCATACGCGGCCAGGCGGTGGCCGGCGCTCATGCGGCGCTCCCGGTCGTTCCCTGCTGCAAGCCGTACAAATGGGCGTAGATGCCGTTCGGCCTGGCCAGCAGCGCCTTATGCGTGCCCAGCTCGGCCACCTGGCCCCGCTCCATGACGACGATGCGGTGCGCCTCGCGCACGGCCGACAGGCGGTGGGCGATGATCAGCACGGTGCGCCCCGCGCAAATGCCGCGCATATTGTCCTGGATGATTTTTTCCGACTCGTAGTCGAGCGCGCTCGTCGCTTCATCGAAAATCAGGATGCGGGGATTGCCGACGAGGGCGCGGGCGATGGCGATGCGCTGGCGCTGGCCGCCCGACAGGCCCGTGCCGTGCTCGCCCACCATGGTGTCGTAGCCTTCCGGCAACTCGCAGATAAAATCGTGGGCGCCTGCCAGTTTCGCCACGGCAATGACGGCGTCGATGGGCAGCGCCGGGTCGCTCAGCGCGATATTGTCGCGCACGGAACGGTTGAACAGGATGTTTTCCTGCAGCACCACGCCGATCTGGCGCCGCAGCGAAGCCGTGTCGATGACGGCAATATCCTGCCCGTCGATCAGCACCCTGCCCCGTTCGGGGATGTACAGGCGCTGCGCCAGCCGCGTCAGGGTGCTCTTGCCGGAGCCGGAACGCCCGACGATGCCGATCACTTCGCCGGGCGCGATGGCGATCGACACGTCGCGCAGCACCTCGGCCGCGTCGGGCCGGTAGCGGAAACCCACCTGCTGGAATTCGATGGCGCCCGCGATGCGCGGCATGCGCGCCTTCTGGCTGCCCCCGTTCAAGCCGCCGGATTCCGTGCGGGCATTCAGGATATCGCCCAGCCGGCTCATGGAAATGCCCACTTGCTGGAAATCGTTCCACAGCTGCGCCAGGCGCAGGATGGGCGAAGCTACCTGCCCGGCCAGCATATTGAAGGCCACCAGCTCGCCCACCGTCATTTTCCCGTCGATGACGAGGGTGGCGCCCCACCACATGATGGCAGCCGTCACCAGCTTGCTGACGAGGGTGACGCCGCCGCTGGCCAGCATGCCGATGTTGTTCGCCGACAAGCCCGCCGACACGTAGCCGGCCAGCTGCTTTTCCCACTGCTGCTGCCAGCGCGGCTCGACGGCCATGGCCTTGACCGTGTCGACGCCGCTGATCGTTTCGACCAGGAAAGACTGGTTTTCCGCGCTGCGGTTGAATTTGTCGTTCAAGCGCCCCCGCAGCACGGGCGTGAGCAGCATCGACAGGGCCGCATACACGGGAATCGAAGCCAGCACGATCACGCTCAGTGCGGCGCTGTACCACAGCATGGCGGCGATGAAGATGAAAGAAAACAGCACGTCGAGCACCAGGGTCATGGCGTTGCCGGTGAGAAAGGAGCGGATGCTTTCCAATTCATGGATGCGGGCCACGGAATCGCCCACGCGGCGCGCCTGGAAATACGCGATCGGCAAGGCCAGCAGGTGGCGGAACAGGCGCGCGCCCAGTTCCACGTCGATCTTGCTGCTGGTGCGCGCAAAGACATAGGTGCGTATCTGGCCCAGTACGGCCTCGAAGACGATGGCGCACACGAGGCCGATAGCCACCACGTTCAGGGTCTGCATGGCGTGGTTGACCAGCACCTTGTCCATCACCACCTGGAAAAACAGGGGCGTGGCCAGGCCGATCAGCTGCAGCACGAAGGAAATCAGCAATACTTCGCCCAGCAGCCGGCGGTATTTGACGATGGCGGGAATGAACCAGCTGAAGTCGAAACGGGCCGTCTCGCCCGCGTAGCTGGCCTTGCTGGTAAAAAAGATCAGTTCGCCCGACCAGATGGCGAGGAAATCGTCGCGGCCCAGGATTTGCGGCGGCTGGCCCGGATGCTGGACGAGCACCTTGCTCACGCCGCCGTCGCCCGTGTCGACCTTGCCGAGGATAAAGAAACGGCCGTCGTGGCCGATGGCGATGGCCGGCAGCGGCGCCTGCGCCAGCCGTTCAGGCGCTTGCTGCACCAGCTTGGCCGTCAAGCCCAGCTGTTTTGCGGCCAGCAAGACGGTTTGCCGCGTGAACACGGACTGGCCGAATGCGTGCTTGAGCTGGGCGCCGTCGGCAGCAATGCCATGCAGGCTGGCCATCAGCAGCAGCGACAGCAAGCCCGTGTCGGGCGCAGCAGGTTCCAGGGGGGACGTATCGTGGCGATATGAAAATGCGGTCATCGGATCATGTCAGAAATTCAATGGCGCAGCCAGGCCGGCACGTGCAAAGCCGGCCTGGCTGCGTAAGTGGCGATACGGCTAGCTAGCCGTTAGTGGGCCGCCGCCAGCTGGATCTGCGACGCCGGGCCGCCATGGGCCGACCACGGCGCCGATGCGGCCGCCGGCACGGCAAAGCCGGCCATCGCTTGCACCAGCTGCGCGGCATCCGCTTGCCAGCCGGCAAAGCCGCCCGAGCTGGCGGCCTGGGTTTGTTGCGCAGCGCGCCAGTTCTGCGCCAGTACGGGCGCCAGGGTCGCGGCCGTGCCGGCAGGCAAGGTGAGCTGGCCAGCCGGCGGCGGCGTCAGGCCCGCCATCGCCTGCACGAGTTTTTGCACGTCGCTGCCCAGCAAGACGCGGCCATCGGCCATGCGGAATTCCTCGATGCGCCGCTCCGCGCTCTCGTACCAGCCGGTGACGGTGATCTTGTCGCTGGTGCCGATGGTGCTCACTTCCAGAGCCGTGCCCACCTGGCGGAACCACAGCTGCTCGGCGCTGACCCCGGCCAGGAAGGACACGACATCGCGGCTGCCCGCCTCGTTGGCCTCGTTGATCATGTCGGCGCCGTCGCCGCGGGCGAAGATATAGGTATCGTTGCCCAGCGTGCCGGCCAGGACATCGTCGCCCTTGCCGCCCTGCAAGATATCGTTGCCCAGGGCGCCCAGCAGGGTGTTCTTTAGTTCATTGCCGATCAGCACATCATCGAACTTGCTGCCGACGACCGCGTTGAAATTGGCCACCACATCCACGCCCGGACGCGCCGCCAGTGCCGTGCCTACGGCTGCGAAGGCAACCGTCGCGCCAGCGCTTGCGTTGACGTAATTGAGCGCGTTGCCCGCACCGCCGCCGTCGAGCACGTTGCCGCCGGGGGTAGTGACGAAAAAGATGTTGTTGGTGAAGGAGCTGCCCGTCACGGTCAGGCCAGAGCCCCCGAGGCGCACATTCTCGACGTTGTCGGCCACCGTGTAGTTGACAGTGGTAAACACGGTGTCGCTGCCGCCATTGCCCCGTTCGATGATGAAGTCGCCGCTGTGGTTGACGTGATACGTGTCGTCGCCGCCCAGGCCTTCCATCAGGTCGGCGCCGGCCGTGCCCTTGATGAGGTCGGCATTTTCCGTGCCAACAAAGGTTTGCTCCGTCAACTGCGTGGGGCCGTTGAAGTGCCAGGCCTGGGCCAGCGCGGGCGCCAGGGCGGCGGCCGTGGCGGCAGGCAAGGTCAGCTGGCCCAGCGCAGGCGGCGCCAGGTACGCCATGGCCTGCACCAGCGATTGCACGTCGGCGCCGCGCAGAACGTGGCCGGCGGCCGTGCGGAATTCCTCGATGTTCGGCGCGGCCGCGTTCCAGGCGCGGATGGTGATCTTGTCCGTCGTGCCGATGGTGCTCACTTCCAGGTCCGCGCCCACCTGGCGGAACCACAGTTGGTCGATGTTCACGCCGGCCAGGAAGGCGATGGCGTCGTAGCCGGTGTCGGCGGAAAGCTCGGTGATGACGTCGGCGCCGTCGCCGCGGGCAAAGACGTAGGTATCGTCGCCCAGGCCGCCGGCCAGCGTGTCGGCGCCCTGGCCGCCTTGCAAGGTGTCGTTGCCGAGGCCGCCGGACAGGCTGTTGGCCAGTTCGTTGCCGATCAGCACATCGTCATAGGCGCTGCCTGTCACGCTGGAAATATTGACCAGCACATCGCTGCCAGGCAGGAACGCGGTACTGCCGCCGGCGGGAGCGATGGTCGCCGTGGCGCCCGCCCTGGAACCGGCATAGGTGGCGGAATTATTGCTGCCGATGCCATACAACAAGTTGCCGCCGGCTACGTCGACGTGAAAGACGTTACCGCTGCCGTTGCCTGTCACACCCAGGCCCGCTGCGGCCAGGTGCAGTTCTTCGATGTTGGCGGCCATGGTGTAGTTGACGGTCGTGTAGACAGTGTCGCGGCCGCCACCAGGCTGTTCAGTTACCACGTCGTTGCCATGGTTGACGTAATAAATGTCGTCGCCGCCCAGGCCCGCCATCACGTCGGCGCCCGCCGTGCCCTTGATGATGTCGGGATTCGCCGTGCCGGTAAAAACGCCATTGGCGGGCTGGCTTGGTCCCTCGGTGCGCCAGTTCTGCGCCAGCACGGGCGCCAGGACGGTGGCTTCGTAGACATGCAAAGTCAGCTGGCCGGCCGGCGGCGGCGTCAGTCCCGCCATCGCCTGCACCATGTTTTGCACGTCGCTGCCCAGCAGCACGCGGCCGTCGGCCGTGCGGAATTCCTGGATGCGGGGCACGATGCCCTCGCTGTACCAGCCGCCGATGGTGATCTTGTCGCCGGTGCCGATGGTGCTCACTTCCAGGTTCGAACCGACCTTGCGGAACCACAGCTGGTCGGCGCTGACGCCGGCCAGGAAGGAAACGACGTTGTGCGCCCCCGCTTCGGCCATTTCGGTGATGAAATCTGCACCATCGCCACGGGCAAAAATATAGGTGTCGTCACCGCCCAAGCCAATCAGGTGATCATCGCCCTGGCCACCGCGCAAGGTATCGTTGCCAATACCGCCCAGGAGACTGTTTTTAAGTTCATTGCCGGTCAGCACATCATCGAATTTGCTGCCGATGAGGTTGGCGAAGTTGAGCAGCACGTCGCTGCCCGCTGGCGCCGTCAGAGGGTCATTCGCGCCCAGCAGCGTTGCCGTCACGCCCGTGCGGGAACCGATATACACGACCGAGTTGCCCGTGCCGCCGCCATCGATCCTGTTGCCGCCGGCCGTATCGACGTAAAAGATATTATTGGTATTGGCAGTGCCCGTGACGGTCAGCCCGGCGGCGGTCAGGTAGACTTTCTCCACGTTCTCGGCCACCGTGTAATTGACGCTGGTGTACACGCTATCGTTGCCGCCGTTGGCCAGTTCGACGATCACGTCGCCGCTGTCGTTGACGTAGTACGTGTCGTCGCCGGCCAGGCCTTCGAGCACGTCCGCGCCCGTGGTGCCGGTCAGCACATCCGCGTTCGCCGTGCCGATGAAGCGCTGCGGGGCGGCCGCGACACTGTTCAGGTATGCCTCGATGGCGGACATGCCGTCGGCAGCGGTGGAAGTTTGCGATGCAAATTTTTCAGTCATGTTGCAGTTTCCTGTCATTAAACGTCAAAACCAAGAGTGAATATGTCGGCGCAAGCTGACATGCAAGGCAAAAGTTCCGGCCGCCTCCACTTGCAGTTCAGCGTGCACCTTCAACGGTCCGGCACTTTCGGCGCAGGGACGGCGCGCGATTGAACGCCGCCTCGCATGCACGCCGTATTGACGTTCAAACGTGTGTAGCACTGTTATTTGTCATGCAAATGTCACACTGCATGCTGGAAGGGAGGCGGGGAAGGAAGCGCGCGGGCGCGCCCGCTGCGATGGCGTCTGGTTTCAGGCGGCTGGGGCAGAGCTCTCGCTTGACGGCCCGGCGCCGAACGTCTGGTCCTGCAGCTGCGCCACCAGGAAATCGATGAACACGCGCAAGCGCGGCGGCAGATGGCTGCTGGCCGGCCACAGCAGCCAGAATGCCGTGCGCGCCTGCGTATGCGCGTCCAGCAGCGAAACCAGTTGCCCCGCCGCCAGCTCGCGCTGCACGGCGAACGCTGGCAGGTAGGCGATGCCCTGCCCTTGCAAGGCCAGGAAGACGCGCATTTCCACGCTGTTGCACACCATGCCGGACGCCGGCTGGGCCAGCGCATCCATCAGCGGCCACGGCTCCAGGCGGCCCGTGGCGGGAAAACGGTAGTCCAGGCGGGCGTGCCGCAGCAGCGCGGCGCCATCGGCGGGCCAGCCATGGCGCGCCAGGTAGGCAGGCGACGCCACCAGCAAGCGGCGGAACGTGCATAGCTTGCGCCGCATCAGGCTTGAATCGGCCAGCTCGCCCGTGCGCACGACGGCGTCAAAGCCGTCGCTGACGAGGTTGACCATGGCGTCGGAAAAATCGAGATCGAGTTCGATGGCGGGATAGGCTTGCATGAAAGCGCCGATGGCCGGTTCGAACAAGCCGCTGTAGCGTGGCAGGCTGATGCGCAGGCGGCCGCTGGGGCCGCTACTGGCCTCGCTCAATTCCCGCTCGGCCGCTTCAACCTCGGCCAGGATGCGCTTGCAGCGGTCGAGGAACTTCTCCCCTTCCGCCGTCAGCGCCAGGTGCCGCGTGCTGCGCTGGAACAGGCGCGCGCCCAGCCGCGCTTCCATGCGCGCCACGCTCTTGCCCACGGCCGACGAAGACAGGCCCAGCAGCCGGCCCGTGGCCGAGAAACTGCCGCTGTCGGCCACCTGTACGAACATGGCGATGCCGCCGAGACTATCCATGCGCTCCCCATTAAAGACAAATGTGTCCGATATGTTGATCAGTTTAGCCCATTTTTCTTCAATGACGGGCGCGCCATACTTGCCGCTCCTTCTATCCGAGCCCACTTCCATGCCCTCTTCCCCACGTTTGACGCTTGCCCTGCAAGTGCTGGCCGCCTGCCTGACGGGCTTGCTGATTCCTTTGTGCTTCACGGGCCCGGCCGTGGCGCTGCCCGCCCTTGGCGCCGAATTGCGCGGCAGCGCCGCCGCCCTGAACTGGGTCATCAATGCATACATCCTCAGCTATGGCAGCGCCATGATGGTGGCCGGCAGCCTGACGGACGTGCTGGGCCGGCGCCGCGTCTGGCTGGCGGGCCTGGCCCTGTTTTGCGCGGCCACCCTGGCCATCGCCATGGCCCCGTCCGTCGCGCTGGTCGCCGCGCTGCGCTTCGTGCAAGGCCTGGGCGGCGCGGCCGCGTTCGCCGCCGCAATGTCGTCGCTGGCGCCCCTGTTCCACGGCGCGGCGCGCAGCCGGGTGATGAGCGTGCTGGGCACGACGTTCGGCCTGGGCCTGGCCTTCGGCCCGCTGGCGGCCGGCGCCATGCTGGAA
Source organism: Janthinobacterium sp. SUN120 (assembly GCF_030397735.1). Lineage (NCBI taxonomy): Bacteria > Pseudomonadati > Pseudomonadota > Betaproteobacteria > Burkholderiales > Oxalobacteraceae > Janthinobacterium > Janthinobacterium sp. SUN120. The sequence continues at coordinate 1,135,378 of NZ_JAPUBW010000001.1, forward strand.
CTGGCCCGCTGGCCCGCCATCTTTTACGCCACGGCCGCGCTGGGCGCCATCGGCGCGCTGCTGGTGCTGGCCAGCGTGCCGGCCGATGCGCCCCGTACCCAGGGCCGGCTGGACTGGCCCGGCGCCCTCAGCTTCAGCGGCGCGCTGTCCCTGTTGACCCTGGGCATGCTGCTGGCACCCGAACATGGCTGGCGCAACGGGGCCGTGCAACTGTCCATCGCCTCGTCCGCGCTGCTGTTTTGCGTGTTTGTCGCGGTCGAACGCAGGACGGCGCGGCCCATGCTGGACTTGACCCTGTTCCGCCAGCGCCGCTTTGTCGCCGTGCAAGTGCTGGCCGCCTCGCCCGCCTTTTTGTTCATCGTGCTGATCGTCATGCTGCCGGGGCGCTTCATCGGCATCGACGGCGTGTCGCCGCTGGCGGCGGGCCGCCTGATGATCGCCCTGGCCGCGCCCCTGCTGGTCGTGCCCATGCTGGCGGCGCTGCTATTGCGCTGGTTCAAGGCCGGCACCGTGTGCGCGGCGGGATTGCTGCTGGCGGCCGCCGGACTGGCCTGGCTGGCGCAAGTGCTGGGCAACGGCGGCACCGCCGCGCTGGCGGGACCGCTGCTGCTGGTGGGCGCCGGCATCGGCTTGCCGTGGGGCTTGATGGACGGCATGGCCCTGAACGTGGTGGACACGCCGCGGGCCGGCATGGCGACGGGCATCTTCAATACCGTGCGCATCAGCGCCGATGGCGTGGCGCTGGCCCTGGCGGGCGCCGTGCTGGCCAGCCTGATCGGCGCCGCGCTGCAGCACCAGCTGCCCGCCGGCCTGCCCGTGCTGGCCGCCGCCAGCCGCGCCGCGCTCGGTGATATCCAACAGGCAACACAACTGCTGGGCGGCCACGAAGCGCTGCTGCGCGCCAGCTATGACGCCGCCTTCCGCCATTTGCTCAATGGCCTGGCCGTGCTGGCCATGGCGCTGGCGGCGCTGGTGCCGTATTTACTCAAGAAAAGAGAACTTCACGACGCTTGACAAAACCGTCGCGAGCGGAAGGTAGAGGTGGTCGAGAAGCGCAACCGTACTCAGGTACGGTGAGCATCGCAGGCCATCTATACCGACGCGCAGCAGGTTTGGGCAGGCGTCCTAGGCGTCCAGGCCGTAAAACACGGCCACGAGAATGGCGATGTTATTGCAGGCGCGGGAAAAAGTCGTTGTGGCGTAGGCAACGGCCACACTTGGGCCGCGGTAGCGCAGGTAGACAAAGCTGAACATGGCGCCCGACCCCAGCGCGACGATGGCGTGCAGCAAGCCACCGCTGATGAAATGCACGATGGCCCACAGGATGGCGCCGATAAAAATGCTCAGCTGGCGGCTGGCGCCCAGGCGCCGGAGGATTTCCAGCGGCAGCAGCTGGCCGAGGAAGGTTTCCAGGATGGGGGAATAGATGACGACCCAGAACACCAGCAGGGGCAGCGACATTTCGCGCTTGAACTTGGACAAGCCCGTGTGCGCGCCCCAGTATTCGGGCGGCAACAGCCATTTGGTGAGGAACAGGATGGCAAAGCACAGCATGCAGGTGAGTAACCCCCAGCCGAGGCCGGCAAGGGCCAGCTGCAGCACGGGCGGCGCCGGGCCGTCGTCGTCCGGGCTGGAGAGATCATGGCTGCTGCGCACTTGCATGAGTAGTCCTGGCGGTGATCCAGCGCTCATTGTAGCGCGGAATAGGACTGTTCGCGCATGGCTGTGGAGCGCGGCGCATGGCGCGCCGCGCTCCACGCTATCGGCGTCAGGCCGCCAGGCGCAGCGGGCCGTTGGCCGGCTTGGCCAGTTTGAAGATGCCCACTTCCTGTTCCAACTGCGCCGCCTGCTGCTGCAGTTCATGCGCGGCGGCCGCCGCCTGCTCGACCAGGGCCGCGTTTTGCTGGGTCACGCGGTCCATGTCGACGATGGCGCGGTTGACTTGCTCGATGCCGGCGCCCTGCTCCTGCGTGGCGTGGCTGATCTCGGCCATGATGCCCGTCACCCTGCCGATGCCGGCCACCACGTCATGCATGGTGACGCCGGCCTGCTCGACGAGCAAGGTTCCCGTACCCACCTTGCTGACGGAATCGTCGATCAGCAGCTTGATTTCGCGCGCGGCGGCGCTTGACCTCTGCGCCAGGTTGCGCACTTCCGTGGCGACGACGGCAAAGCCGCGCCCCTGCTCGCCCGCGCGCGCCGCTTCCACGGCCGCGTTCAAGGCCAGGATATTCGTCTGGAAGGCGATGCTGTCGATGACGCCGATGATGTCGACGATCTTGTTCGACGAGGCATTGATCAGGCTCATGGTGTGCACCACTTCGGCCACCGCCTTGCCGCCCTGCTCCGACACCTTCGACGCTTCGCGCGCCAGGTGGTTCGCCTGCTGAGCATTGTCCGCATTCTGGCGCACGGTGGAAATCAGTTCTTCCATCGATGAGGCGACCTCTTCCAGCGAGCCAGCCTGCTGCTCCGTGCGCTGCGACAGGTCGCGGTTGCCCGAGGCGATCTCGGTCGAAGCCGTGGCGATGCTTTCCGTACCGTGGCGCACCTTGCCGACGATGGCGGCCAGGTTGTCGCGCATGGTCTTGATCGCAAACAGCAGGCTGCTTTCGTCGCCGTGGCGCGTGTGCACGTCGATGGCCAGTTCGCCGAGCGCGATGCGCCCCGCGATCGAGGCCGCATACCCCGGTTCGCCGCCCAGCTGGCGCAGCAATCCGCGCGTGATGACGGTGGCAACAAAAATGCAAATGAGCACGCTGAGGGCGGCCAGCACGCCGATCCAGCGCAGCGACTGGCCATAGATGGCGCGCGCGGCCACGCTGGCCTGCTCCGATTCGCGCTGCACATTTTTCAGCACCGTATCGATGTCGGCGACGATCTGGCGCCGCAGGGGGCTGCATTCCTCGACGAGGAAGGTGCCGTACTGTTCCATCTGCCCCGTGGCGCGGAACTGGCGCGGACGCTGCAATTGCTGCGCCATGGTGGTCAACCCAGCGCTGACTTTCTGGAATTGCGGATCGCCGGCGAACTGCGGCGCCAGGCGCGCCAGCGCTTCCAAATACAGCGCCTTCTGGCTGTCGAGGATGGCCAGCTCTTTTTCGGCGGCGGCCTGGTCATGGAAGATATACGCGTTGCGGGCGGCCAGGCCCGTCTGGTCGAGCGCTTCGCGCGCCACGTACAGCGGTTCGAGTTTTTCCAGCTGGACTTTGTCTTGCGCGTCCATGGCGCCGGAGATGGCGCCGATGCGCAGCAGCGCGAAAGCCGCCAGCACCAGCATGAATACCACCAGCAGCCCGAAGCCTGCGCTCAGGCGCGCGCCTATCGTCAAACGATTGAATGACATCATTGTTGTTATTGCCCTGTAAATAAAGTTGATTGTTGCTGGTTATTTAAAAACCAGCGATCTGCTCGCCGTCGTGTTGCCTTTCCTGCATGGCGCAGGATGGGTCTCTAACTGGCGTTTTTTGGGCAGTCAGCTTCTAATTTCGGGCAATGCAGGCGCGCGGGACATACCCTGCGCCATACAACAGCACACTGAATTATAAGCGAACAGCGTTACGGATGATTCCACGCGCTCACTTTTAATGCCTTGACGCATATCAAAAAAGACAATTAACGCTGGCCTGGCGTATCGATGACGGCCATGGTGATGCGCGAGATGCAGCACAGCTTGCCGTCGTCGTCGGTGATGCGGATTTCCCAGACCTGGCTGGTGCGGCCCCGGTGGATCGGCGTGGCACGCCCCGTCACCTGGCCACGGCGCACGCCGCGCACGTGGTTGGCATTGATTTCCTGGCCCACGCTCACTTGCCGGCTGGAATCGAGGCAGGCATTCGCGGCCATGCTGCCCAGGGTTTCGGCCAGCAACACGGAAGCGCCGCCATGCAGCAGTTTAAAAGGCTGCATGGTGCGGTGGTCGACGGGCATGGTCGCTTCGATCCAGTCGGGGCCGAAGGCGCTAAATTCGATGCCCAGGTGGCGCATGGCCGTGCCTGCACTGGCGGCGTTGAGGGTGGCCAGGTCGAGCGGTGCGTGCCAGATTTCCATCGTTACCTCATATCAGTGGGGAGAACAGCCATTGTAGGACAGAGCGCTGACGTGCGCCGCTTCATCTTTCCTTCACCGTGGCACGGGGTGGCGCCGGCATTAACTGGTTATAATTGCCCCATTCTTTAAAAACGAGGTTGTGTATGAAGTGGGCCTTGCTGGGCATTTTTGTGTTTTCTGTTTTACATATTCATTTTCGTGGCAAGGTGCGCCTGCCGTTCCGCCGCCAGATCTTCGATCACTCCTCGTTCATGGCGCCGCTGAATCTGTTCATGCACACCTTTTCCAAGGTGCCGGCCACGCCCTATTTAGCCGTCGAGCAATTCCCGGAACTGGCGCCGCTGCAGCAGAACTGGCAGATCATCCGCGATGAAGCGCTGCGCATGCAGGAAATGAAAAAGATCAAGGCGGCCGAAAAGAACAATGACGTGGGTTTCAATTCCTTCTTCAAGTATGGCTGGAAGCGTTTCTACCTGAAATGGTATGACGCGAACCACCCGTCGGCGCAACAGATGTGCCCGCAAACCTATGCGCTGCTGCAATCGATTCCCTCGATCAAGGCAGCCATGTTCGCGGAACTGCCGCAAGGCGGCAAGCTCAACCCGCACCGCGACCCGTTCGCCGGCTCCCTGCGCTACCACCTGGGCTTGCAGACGCCGAACGACGACCGCTGCTTCATCGATGTCGATGGCGAACGCCACAGCTGGCGCGACGGCCAGGCCGTGATGTTCGATGAAACGTATATCCACTGGGCCCGCAACGACGCCGACAGCGACCGCATCATCCTGTTCTGCGACATCGAGCGCCCGATGCGCTACCGCTGGGCGCAAGCGCTGAACCGCTGGCTGGGCCGCACCCTGATGACGGCCGCCGCCTCGCCGAACGAGCTGGGCGACCAGGTGGGCGGCGTGAGCAAGCTGTTCCAGATTTCCTGGACCATGGGCCAGTACCGCCGCCGCTTCAAGGCGTGGAACAAGACGGCGTACCAGGTCACCCGCGTGGCCCTCGTCGTGGGCGTGATCGCGCTGATCTACTTTATCTAGACGCCGGCATCGCTTCTTTGACAAAAACCGCCTTCGGGCGGTTTTTTTTATAATGCGATGCCACTCACCAGGAGAATCTGCAAATGACCGAACGCGACCGCCAGTACGATATCCAGATCGGCGACGATGCATGGATCGAGTTCATCAGCCTTGACGGCCGCTATGACCAGGCCATCGACATCGATGCCCTGCTGAACGGCCTGTGGCCGCTGATCTGCCGCCTGGAAACCTATTGCGTGGCCGGCTGTTGCGGCATGGATGCCTTCGATTTCACGCCCGAAGGCATCGCTGCGGCGCTGGTAGACCTTGACCGCGCGCAACTGCACGCCGCCTGCGCGCAAGCCCGCATTGCCGTGGCAGCGGCCGCCAGCGACGTCTTCACGAGCAACACGCTGAACCACATGGCCGACAAACGCGTGTTCCTGCAATTGCTCGAGCATGTCGAACGCTGCACGGCGGCCCCTGAAACGAGGCAGCCGGCAAGCCAGCCGCGCTGACATAGGCGATAATACGGGTTCACACCACTCTCTTCTTTTATTTATGCGCGACATCATTGCCGGATTTCTACGTTTCCAGAAGGAAGTCTTTCCTGAACGCCGAGAGTTGTTCAAGACGCTGGCCACGGGACAGACGCCCAAGGCCCTGTTCATTTCCTGCTCCGACAGCCGGATGGTGCCGGAACTGGTGACGCAGCGCGAGCCTGGCGAACTGTTCGTGATCCGCAACGCGGGCAATATCGTGCCCTCGTTCGGCCCGGAACCGGGCGGCGTGAGCGCGTCCGTCGAATTTGCCGTGGCGGCCCTGAATGTGACGGACATCGTCATTTGCGGCCATTCCGATTGCGGCGCGATGAAAGCCATCGCCACTTGCACCTGCCTCGATCACATGCCGGCAGTCAAGAACTGGCTGCGACACTCTGACGCGGCGCGCATGATCAATGAATCGATCGAGCATGCGACGGAACAGGACCGCATCGACGGCATGGTGCGCGCCAATGTGGTGGCGCAACTCAACAACATCCGCACCCACCCTTCGGTGGCGCTGGGCATCACGCAAAAACGCCTGACCCTGCATGGCTGGGTGTATGACATCGAAAATGGCTCGCTCGATGCGCTCGACGAGTCCACCGGCCAGTTTGTCCCGCTCGCGGAACATCCGGCCTCGAAGCTGTAAGCGCAGGCATCCCCGTCAGGCGCAACATTGCGCTTGACCTTGTCCAGACGGGAAGGTGCAAGGTAGCGGTACTCAAGGAGATTATCGTATGCCAACCATCACCGTATTACCCCATCCCGAGCTGGCCCCCGAAGGCGCCGTGTTTGACGCGCCGCAAAACATGAGCATTTGCGACGCCTTGCTGCTCAACAAGATCGACATGGAACACGCGTGCGGCCAGGTGGGCGCCTGTTCCACCTGCCACGTGGTCGTGGTGCAGGGTTTCGACTCGCTCAACGAACTTGGCGACAATGAAGAAGACATGCTCGACCAGGCCTGGGGCTTGCAGCCCCACTCGCGCCTGTCTTGCCAGGCGCGCATGGCGCAGGAAGACCTGACGCTTGAACTGCCCAGGTACACGCTCAACCACGCCAAGGAATAATCCCCGGCGCGGCTGCCCGGCTACCCTAGCTGATTACCACATGATCACGCGCTGCTCGGGCGGCAGATACATCGGGTCGCCCGGCTTGATGCCGAACGCTTCGTAAAAGCCGGGCTGATTCTTGACCGTGCCCTTGGCGCGGAATTCGCCCGGCGAATGGGGGTCGCTCTTGATCTGGGCGATGGCCGCTTCCGGACGCAATTTCGCGCGCCATTTCTGCGCAAAGCCGATGTACAGGCGCTGTTCGCCCGTCAAGCCATCGATGACGGGCGACGGCTTGCCGCCGAGCGAACGCTGATACGCCTTGTAGGTGATCGACAGGCCGGAATTGTCGCCGATGTTTTCGCCCAGGGTCAGTTCGCCATTGATATGGTAGCCAGGCACGGGGCTGTAGGCGCCGTATTGCTTGACGAGCCCGGCCGCCAGCGCCTTGAAGGCCGCGCGGTCTTCCGCCGTCCACCAGTTGCGCAAGCGGCCCTTGGCGTCGTATTGGCTGCCGGAATCGTCGAAGGCATGGCTGATTTCATGGCCGAAGGTGATGCCGAGCAAGCCGTAATTGACGGCGTCTTCCGCTTTCACGTTGAAGAACGGCGGCTGCAAAATGGCGGCCGGGATCGTGATCGCGTTGAGGGCCGGGCTGTAGCTGGCGTTGACGGTTTGCGGCGTCATCGACCATTCGTCGCGGTCCACCGGCTTGCCCAGCTTGGCCAGGTTTTGCTGGCGGCTCCACGCGCGCGCGGCGCGCACGTTGGCGATCAGGTCGTTCGGCTGCGTCTTCATGCTGCCGTAGTCGCGCCAGGTAGCGGGATACGCGATCTTCGGCTTCAGGGCGGCCAGCTTGAGCTGGGCTTCCTTCTTGGTTTCCGGGCCCATCCAGTCCAGCTGCTCGATGCCATCCTTGAACGAGGCGACGAAATTGTCGAACATGGCCATCACGCGGGGCCGGGTTTCCGGCGGCAAATACATTTCCACGTAGCGCTTGCCGATGGCGTCGCTGATGGCGTTATCCGTGAAGCGCAGCGCCAGCTGCCACTGCGGTTCGCTTTGCGGCACGCCGCGCAGCACCGTGCCGTCGAAGGCGAAGCGCTCCTTGACGGCGTCGCTGTCCAGGTAGGAGGCATAGCTTTCGATGATGCGCCAGTTCAGGTAGCTTTTCCACGCTTCCAGCGGCACGGCGGCCACCGTCTCGGCAAAACCGGTCATGAAGCTGGGCTGGCGTACCACGGCCGAGGCGGCTTTCGGCGCCAGGCCGGCAGCCGTAAAGTAGGCGTTCCAGTCGAAGGCCGGCGCCAGCGCCGCGAATTTGTCGAAATCGACGCGGTTGTACGATTTGACGGGGTCGCGCATCTGCACGCGCGTCCACTGCACCGCCGCCAGGCGCGTTTCGAGGTCGAGGATTTGCGCCGCGTGCGCGGCAGCGGCCTTGTCGCCGCTCATGGCCAGCATGGTTTCGACGTGCTTGAGGTATTTGGCGCGCACGGCTTGCAGCTTGGCGTCGTCATCCTTCAGGTAGTAATCGCGGTCAGGCAAGCCCAGGCCGGACTGGCTGATGTTGACCGTGTAGCGCTCGGGGTCTTGCGCATCGGGCGCCACGTAGGCGGAAAACGGCGTGGCAACGCCATTGCCCTGCAGGTAAGCCAACAGTGCCGGCAAGTCCTTCTTGTCTTTCACGCCAGCCACGCGGGCCAGCTCGGCGCGCAGCGGCTTGAAGCCGGCCGCATTGCGCGCCTTGTCGTTCATGAAACTCGTGTACAGGTCGGCGATCTTGTGCGCCTCGCTGCCGGGCTTGCCGGGGTTCTTGACGGTAGCGTCGATCAGGCCGCGCAACTGGCCCTGCGCGATTTCGCGCAATTCGATATACGTGCCCCAGACGGATTTGTCGGCCGGAATCTCCGTATTGCGGGTCCAGACGCCGTTGACGTAGCCGTAGAAGTCGTCACGTGGGCTGACTTCCGGGTCCAAGGTTTTCAGGTCGATGCCGGAGACCGGCGCGGTCGGATTGCTCGCCTCCTGGGCGTACAGCGACGGCGAAGACAAGGCGAACAAGGCGCAGCAGGCGGCGCTGATAAGCGAACGTTTCACGAAGATTCCTTTAATTGTTTTGACTTCATGTTGGGGAACATGCTGTATCCAGGCATGAGAGGCCGGATTATAGTCCGCCTGCTTGCGGGGAAACAATGTCGGTTGAACAATTCCGGTGAGCCGATGTGCGTTGAAGCACGCCTCAAGCCCGCGCCGATGATCAGCAAATGTTACCATCTGGCAATAGCCATACCTCTCGCTCACCACCTTTTTTGCCTGGCTCTTGGACTGGAGAAGTTTGATGCAGGAATGCAGATTCAATATTTTCGGCACGCTGATTGCCGTCCGGGGGCAACAAGGAGCATGGCGCGCCTTCTATCTCGGCGCGGAAGGCAAGCGCCGGCCCGCCGATTTCATTATTCCCGACGATATTCAAGGCGATGCGTTGTGCGAATACCTGGCGGACCTGTTCCACGAAGAGGCGACACCGCGCAATAACACGGCCACGCAAATCACCACGCCCGCGTTCCAGGCCTAGCTACTTTCTTATTTCACCGGTTCGAACGTCACCGTCAGCCCGTTTCCCGTGGTCCGGATCTGCGTGGGCACGAATTGCACGCCCGCATAGCGCAATTCGTCCGGCTTGAAGGTGTAGATCGGCGTTTCATGCATGAGCTGGTCGGCCACCAGGCTGGCCACCTTGGCGAACTGGCGCTGCTGCGACTCGTCCATGCCGTCGATGGTCACCTTGTCCACGCTCGCTTCGCTCAAGTAAACGGCGTTGCGCTGGGCGTCAAGTACGAGGCGGCCCGACATGGCCAGGCTGCCGCGCCAGCTTTGGCGTATGAATGGCGGCAAGACGCTGGCATCCACGCTGAGGGCGACTCTTTCGCGCTCGGGTTGCAGCGACAATTGCGGATGCGTCAGCTTGACGTCCAGCACGGACAGCACGCGCTTGTCGATGGGAAAGCGGCGCTCCAGGCCTTGCTGCATCTTGCTCAGCGACACATTCACGTCGCGCGGGCCGATCAGGGTGGAGCACGCGGCCAGCACGCTGCAAGCCAAGGCGGCGATGGCGGCGGTTTTCAGCAAGGGACGGAAGGCGGTCACGTTCATGGATAGTCTCGGTGGAAAGATGGCGCCATATTACACATGCGCCCGCTTTCACGCAAAAACCGGCGCCCGCCTTGCAGCGGGCGCCGGTTTGCATGTGGGCCTTGTCAGCGTACGAACAGGGCGATCAGGATTACGATGGGCAATGGAATGCCCAGCAGCAGCAAGAGGATGGAACGCATGGCAGTCTCCTGGATTGAATTGGTAGATTAATCGGTAAATTAAATGGTCACATGGCGCAGCACGCGCTCATGGTCGCGCTGGCGACCACCAAACGTGGCGGCCAGGCTGGCCACGAAAGCGCCCAGCAGCAAGGCGACGAACATCCACAGCGCCGTATGGGCGCCGGCCTTGCGGGCCGTATCGGCCGCTTGCTGTGCCTGCGCCTTGGCATCGGCGGCAGCCTTGGCGGCGCGGGCGTAGACGGCGTCGACGCGCGCTTCCGCTTCCGCCTGCGTCAAGCCCGTGCGGCTGGCCACGACCTGGCCCAGGTAGGCGCGGTCATCGGCGGCCAGGCTGCCCGTGGACAGGCCGGTAGCGAAGATCTTGCCGATTTCGCCGCGCTGCCCGGCGGATACGCCGCCCGCTTCACCCGCCCCGGCCGCCGGGGTGGCGCGCAGCAGCATGTCGGAAAAATAGTCGAGCGGATTGGCGCCGCTGCCCTCGCCTTGCTTGGCGCTTGCAGCGCCAGCAGCACCTGCGCCCGCTGCCGCTGCGGGGGTAATGGCAGCCGCCACGCCGCTGCCCGCATCAATGGCGCCGCTCAGCACGGCCCGCGTGCCGCCGGCCAGCACGGCCACGGTGATCAGGGTGGCCACGGCCCAGGCCAGCAAACCGTGCGCCGTATCGCGGAAATGCACTTCATCCGTATGGATGGAGCTCCACTTCACGCGCAGGCGGCCCGCCATGTAGCCGCCGATGCCGGACGCGGCCAGCTGCATGAAGGCCAGCCAGGCGATGGTCGACACGCCGATGGCTGTCGCATTGAACGACCACGGCGACACGGACGACAGGCCCAGGCCCACGCCGAGGATCAGCAGGATGAAGGACAAGGCGGCCGCAGCGGCAGCGCCCGCCAGCACGGCGCCCCAGGAGACGCCCGGATTGTTCAAGTCCGAGACGGACAGTTGTGTAGCTTGCATAAAATTCTCCCTTGGTTGTTGATTGTTTAAGCCGTTCAGGCGGCGACGCCCGTCAGCTGTTCCTTGCGCGCGGCCATTTCCTTGCCCAGCGCATCGAGGTCGACGGCCGTGTGGCGCACCTTGGGAAACATGTCGCCCTCCTCTTCCTTGACGTGGTGCTCGATCTGCTCGGACAGCACCTTGACCTTGGCGTCGTACAGGTCGTCGGCAGGGTCCATCGCTTCGATCTGCGCGATGAGTTCCTTGGCGCTCGCGTGCTCGACGACGGCTTCATCCATCAGATCGCCATCGTGGATGGGGCGGCGCACGGCCGGGTAAAAGATTTCTTCTTCCAACTGCGTGTGCACGGTCAATTCCTGACAGATCTGATCGGCCAGCTTTTTCTTGGTGGCAAATGAGCGGTCGCTCAAGCCTTCATATTGTGCAAACAAAGCCTTCACGGCCTTATGGTCCTGCATCAATAAACTGATCGCGTTCATGGCGCCTCCTCGTTGTGGATGAGGCAAGGATGCGCCACGGCGGCTCCAGCGTATGTGCGACGCCTTACACAATCTTGATTTTTAATACATTCGCCTACTTGATGCCGTGATGGCCCATCAGGTCGTACAGGGTCGGCCGGCTCACGCCCAGCAGCTCGGCCGCCTTGGCGATATTGCCGTCGGCCCGCGCCAGCGCGCGCACCATCACCTTGTATTCGGCCCCTTCGCGGGCCTGGCGCAGGTTCAGCGGCTCGTCCGGGGGCGCCGCCCGGGCGCTGGCGGGCAAGCCCAGGTCGTCGGCGGCGATCTGCGGCCCGTCGCACATGATGACGGCCCGCTTGATGCAGTTTTCCACTTCGCGCACATTGCCGGGCCAGCCATAGCTTTCGATCAGCTGCAGCGCGCCCGCGCTGAAATGCAGGTTGCTGCGGCCCTCGCTGGCGCAGAACTTGTTCTTGAAATGCTGCGCCAGCAAGGTGCAATCGCCGGCCCGCTCGCGCAAGGGCGGAATGCGCAAGACGATTTCGCTGAGGCGGTAAAACAGGTCTTCGCGGAAACGTCCCTGTTCCGCCAGCACTTTCAGGTCCTGATGCGTGGCGCAGACGATGCGCACGTCGACGGCGATCTCGGCGCGGCCGCCTACCCTTTCGATGACCCGTTCCTGCAGGAAGCGCAGCAATTTCGCCTGCAGCGGCATCGGCATGTCGCCGATTTCATCGAGAAAGAAAGTGCCGCCGTGGGCCAGTTCGATCTTGCCCAGGGTTTGCCGCGCCGCGCCCGTGAACGCGCCCCGCTCATAGCCGAACAGCTCGCTTTCCAGCAGGTTTTCCGGGATGGCCGCGCAATTGATGGCAACGAAACGCTGCGCATGGCGGCTCGACAGCGCATGCAATCCCCGCGCGATCAACTCCTTGCCGCTGCCCGAATCGCCCAGCAGCATCACGCTGGCCGACGAGGGCGCCACTTTTTCCACGTTGCGGCACAGTTTCAGCATGCCGGGATCGCGGCTGACGATGCCGGCCAGGGGAGAATCGGCCTGCGTCTGCAGCATGCGGCGGTTTTCCTGCTGCATCGCGTGCAAGTAAAATGCGCGCGCGATGACCAGGCCCAGCATGTCGGCCTCGAACGGTTTCTGGTGGAAATCGTAGGCGCCCAGCGCGATGGCCTTCAAGGCATGCGCGCGCTCCTGGTTGCCCGACAGGATGATGACTTTCGTGTCCGGCGCCAGCGCGAGGATTTGTTGCAGGGTGGCCAGCCCTTCCGTGGCGCCGTCCGGATCGGGCGGCAAGCCCAGGTCCATCGTCACCACGGCCGGCTGGTGGCGCCGCACGAGCGCCAGCGCCGCCTCGCGCTCGCCCGCCAGCAAGACGTCGTAACCGTCAAAACTCCAGTGCAACTGCTTTTGCAGGCCGGGATCGTCTTCGATGACCAGCAGTTTCTGTTTGCCCATGGCACTCCTTTGCTATGCCGCATGCAGCGGCAGGATCACGCGAAACGTCGTGCCCACTTGCGGCTCGCTGTGCACTTCCAGGCTGCCGCCCACTTCGCGCAGGTATTCGCGGCTTTCGAACACGCCGATGCCCATGCCCGCCGTCTTGGTCGTGTCGAACGGTGTAAATAGACGTTCGCGGATGAATTGTTCGCTCATGCCCTGCCCCGTATCGTCGAGCTCGACGACGGCCGTATGCTGTACGCGCCGCAAGCGCACGGCCACCTTGCCGTCGCTGGCCGTGGCCTCGATGGCGTTCTGGATCAAATGGCCCAGCACCCGCTCCAGCCGCGCGCGGTTGGCCAGCACCGTCAGTTCGCCATCGACGATTTCCAGGCACGGGGCCGGCGCCAGGCTGGCCTTGGCCGCCACTGCCTGACGCAGCAAGCCGTCCAGCAGCAGCGGCGCCGGCGCTTCCGGCGCTTCGCCGCGCGCCAGTTTCTGCAGCAGGGTCTTCATTTTCTGCACGGAATGGTCCAAAGTGCCCAGCATGTCTTCCTGGAAGGCGGGATTGGCGCGGTGCTTTTCCGCATTGCTCAGTAGCAGCGACAGCTGGAACACCAAATTCTTGAGATCGTGCACGATGAAGGTGGACATGCGGTTGAACGAATCGAACTGGCGCGCCACCGTCAGGGTGGCGAGCGATTCGCGGTGCGCCAGGTAGCTGGCGGCCTGGCTGCCGGCAATTTTCAGCACGTCGCGGATTTCCCAGTTCAGGCCGATGCGCGTGCGGGGCCGCGCCAGCGCGACAAAGGCGAACAGCTGGCCGTGCAGCATCAAGGGCACCAGCAGCCACACGTCGGGCAGCGCCAGCAGCGCGGGCGGCAACGGCAAGCCGCCGTACTGGTCCGGATTCTGCACCCAGTCGGGCACGTCGATCACCCATTGTCTTGCTTCCAGGAACTGGCACAGGGGGCCGGACGCCGGCTCGCTCCACGTGCCCGGCGGCCAGTTCCAGCTGGCGGCCGGCGCGAACTGGCCCTGCTCGCGCAAGATCCACAGCGCGCCGGCGCGGCTTTCCACCAGCTGTGCCATGGCCTGTATCGTGCGTTCGCCCAGGTCCGGCCCATCTTCGGACAGCACGCGCGTAAATCGCAGCCACTCCTCGCGGTAATCGAAGATGGCATTGTAGAAATGCTTGTTGATCGTCACCTTCAGCTTGGCGCGCAAGCTGCCGGAAAACAGCACGCCCGCCAGCAGCAAGGCCGCGCCACCCAGGTAGGCCATTTGCATCAAGGAACCCCAGGTGCCGCCGAAGTAGCGCAAATAGTAGGCGCTGGCCGCCATGGCCAGCAAATAGATGGCCGAGCCCAGCAAGGCGGCCGAGCGATACAGCATCTGGCGCGACACGGACAAGCCCAGCGCCCAGCCGGGATTGCGCGCGGCCGAGACAGCCAGCAGGGGCGCGCACAGGGCGTCGACGATGCCGCGCGCGGCCCAGATATCATCGTTGACCGCGCGAAACAGCAAGGCGTCGCTGTACAGGTAGAAATCGTAGGCGAACAGGCCACCGACACCCAGGCACGCAAACTTGATGCCCCAGCGTTTCAAGGGCGGCGTATTGCGGTACCACTGTTCCACCAGCAACATGCCCAGCACGGCCAGCAGCAAACGGCAGACACTGGCGATGAATCGCGCCGGCAAAGGCAGCGCCAGCCAGGACGAGGCCATGGAGAGCAGCCAGGGCGCCAGCGCCGTGAGGGCGATGCCGGCCAGCACCAGGCGCAAACGGGACCGCGCCGGTTCGATCAGCAGCAGCAGGAACACCAGCCAGGCCAAGGTGCGCAGCAGTTCCAGCGCATCGCCGGCCAGCGCCGCGCGCTGCCCCAGCAGCACCAGCACGACCGTACCCGTCGCCCAGCCGCCCGTCGCCAGGCAGGCGACCAGCAAGGCGCGCACGTTTTGCCGCGCGCGCCAGTTGCTGATCAGTAGCAGCGCCAGCACGAAGAAGGCCAGCGACGCCAGGCCATGGCTGAGGGCCGCCGCATCGGCCGCCGCCAGCCAGTCCGACTGCGCCCGCATCATCGGCTGCCCTTGCCAAACAGCACCACCTGCACCGTGTCGAGCAAGATCAGCAAGTCGAGGAACAGGCTATTGTTTTTCACATAATACAGATCGTATTGCAGTTTTTTGACGGCATCGTCGACGGAGGCACCATATTGATAGCGCACCTGCGCCAGGCCCGTGATGCCCGGCTTGATGCTGTGACGAATGTTGTAGTACGGTACCTGCTGCTTCAATTGCTCGACAAAGTAGGCGCGCTCGGGGCGCGGTCCCACGAAACTCATCTCGCCGCGAAACACATTGAGCATCTGCGGCAGCTCGTCGATGCGCAGCTTGCGGATCAGCCTGCCCACGCGCGTGATGCGCGCATCGTTGTCCAGCGCCCAGATGGGCTTGCCATCGCGCTCCGCATCGCAGCGCATGCTGCGAAATTTCAGCACATTGAAGGGCAAGCCGTCGCGTCCCACCCGTTCTTGCTGGTAAAACACGGGGCCGCCGTCTTCCAGGCGGATACACAGGGCCGTCGCCAGCATCACGGGCAGCGCCGCCAGGCAGATGACGCCGCTGGCGGCCAGGTCGAACAGCCGCTTCGAGGCGGCGCGGAAAAAACTCTGGTCGAAGCCGCCGCCATAGATCAGATAGCTCGGTTGCAAGGAATCGATGCGGATCTGGCACGCTTCGCGCTCGAAGAACGTGGCCGCGTCGATCACTTTCACGCCGCCCAGCGCGCATTCCAGTAGTTGCTTGGCAGGAAATGCACCATTGCGCCGGTCGCTGACGGAAACGACGATTTCATGCGCCGCATGGCGCTGGGCCATGGCCAGCAGCGACGGTTCCGCCGGCAGCAAGGCCGAAGCCGGCACGCAGCATTGCTCGCCAGCCACGTCGATGCAGCCGACGACCGTAAACTGGTGGAAACCGATCTTGCTCGCCGCCAAGTCCATGCATTCGCGCGCCAGCGCCCCGCCACCCACCAGGATCAGCCGTCCCTCCATCAGCGCCGATTGCGAGGATTTGAACACCACCAGGCGCGCCAGCAGCACGCCGATGGCGCCCAGGCCGAAGATCAGCACGCTGCCGCGCCCGAAATGCAAGGAAGGAATAAAGCGGATCAAGACGCTGAGCACGGCAAAACCCAGCGCGAACGACGGCAGGATGCGCAGCAAGGTGTTGCGGATGTCTTCGCGCGAGCGGTGCTGGTACATGCCCAGCGCGCTCATGCTGAAAACGATGACCAGGGCAAAGATCGAGGACGACAAATACACCTCGCTCGCTCGCACGAGGCGGCTGCCATCCGCCAGCCACAGCAGCGACGTCAGGGTGGCCGACAGCAGCAGGATCAGGATTTCCAGCAACAGCAAGATAAACGCTGTTTTCGAGACGTAATGGCTGAAGATGCGGATCATGGGGCCTCCTGCGGCAAAGGCGACACGCCGCGCACAAGGCGGCCTGCTGCTCTCCTGCCATCATGGCGAACTGTTCCACGAAGACATTGATACGCCACAAGCTACGGCCCCAGCTATCTTTCACCGGCAGAATTTATCTCAACACATTACCGATTGATGTGAAATGGACTATAGTATGCTTCCCCTGAAAAAAGATAAATGTCATGAAATTTGATGTAGCGATTGTCGGCAGTGGCCTGGCGGGTTTATCGGTTGCACTGCATTTAGCTGAGACGCGCACCGTCGCGATCATTTCCAAACGCGCGCTGCTCGATGGCGCCAGCAACTGGGCGCAAGGCGGGATCGCGGCCGTGCTGGACTCGGGCGACAGCCACCAGCAACACATCGAAGACACCCTGATCGCGGGCGGCGGCCTGTGCGACGAGAGCGCCACGCGCTACATCGTCGAGCACGGCCGCGAAGCCATCGAATGGCTGATCGAGCAAGGCGTGCCGTTTACGCGCGACGCCACGGCCGAACTGGGTTTCCACCTGACCCGCGAAGGCGGCCACAGCCAGCGCCGCATCATCCACGCGGCCGACGCCACCGGGCACGCCGTGCAAGTGACCCTGGAAGAAAAGGTGCGCGCCCACCCGAACATCAGCCTGTTCGAACACCATTGCGCCATCGACCTGATCACCTCAGACAAGCTGGGCATGAAGCCGGCCCAGCGCAACGCGCAACCGCATTGCCACGGCCTGTACGTGCAGGATGAACAAACAGGGAAAGTCCTCACCTTTGCCGCCGAGCACACCGTGCTGGCGACGGGCGGCGCCGGCAAGGTGTATTTATATACAACGAATCCCGACACGGCCAGCGGCGACGGCATCGCCATGGCCTGGCGCGCCGGCTGCCGCGTGTCGAACATGGAATTCATCCAGTTCCACCCCACGTGCCTGTACCACCCGTATGCGAAATCCTTCCTGATCACTGAAGCCATCCGTGGCGAAGGGGGATTGCTGAAACTGCCGCCCGAAGCGGGCGCGGCGGCTGGCACGCGCTTCATGCTGGCGCACGATGAGCGGGCCGAACTGGCGCCGCGCGACGTGGTGGCGCGCGCCATCGACTTCGAGATCAAGAAACGGGGCCTCGATTACGTGCACCTGGACATCAGCCACAAGCCGGCCGAATTCCTCATCGAACACTTCCCCACCATCTACGCGCGCTGCCTGGAACTGGGCATCGACATCACCAAGCAGCCTATCCCCATCGTGCCCGCCGCCCACTACACGTGCGGTGGCGTCGTGACGGATCTGTCCGGCCGCGCCGACTTGCCGGGCCTGTATGCCGTGGGCGAAACGGCGTGCACGGGCTTGCATGGCGCGAACCGCCTGGCGTCGAATTCCTTGCTGGAATGCATCGTCATCGGCCGCGCCTGCGCGCAAGATATCGAAAGCAAGGAAAAGCTGGGCACGCCGTATCTGCCCGACTGGGATGAAAGCCGCGTCACGGATGCGGATGAGGAAGTGGTGATTTCCCACAACTGGGACGAGCTGCGCCGCTTCATGTGGAATTACGTGGGCATCGTGCGCACAACGAAGCGCCTGGAGCGGGCCCAGCACCGCATCGCCCTGCTGAAGGAAGAAATCGACGAGTACTACCGCAACTTCCGCATCACCCACGATTTGCTGGAATTGCGCAACCTCGTCGACGTGGCCTCGATGATCGTCAACAGCGCCCTGTCCCGCCGCGAAAGCCGCGGCCTGCACTTCAGCCGCGATTATCCGGAAACGTTACCGAAGGCCATCGCCAGCGTGCTGACGCCGCCGCACCGCTAACCGCGGCTGGAATGTGCGCCGGACTGGTACCGGCGCGCATTATTCCTCCGGCATCTCAAACTCGATCCCATCTTCCGTGTACGACATCTTGGCCGACTCGCCCGTGCATGCGCCCTGCGGCTCGTCCGCCACATAGCGGCATTCGCTTTCCACGCTGCCATCTTCCCGCCAGTGCCGGGTCCAGCCCTGGCGCTCGCCATCCACGTACTCGATCAGCTGCCTCGGCTTGCCATCGGCATACCAGGAACGCAAGGCGCCCTCCTCGCGGCCGCCCGCGTTCCATAGTTTGCGTACGATCAATACGCCGGCCCGGCTGAAGCGTTGTTCGCTGCGCAACACATAGTGATCGATGTGCGTGCGCTTGCTGGCGACTTTGCCGTCCGGGTAATATTCGACGCTCTCGCCGACAGGCTTGCCGTCCACGTAGTTGGCAGTGCGCTGCACCTTGCCATCCGGAAAATATCCGGTGCTCGGTCCCGTCATGACGCCGTTGTCATGCTGGCTGCGGCTTTCCACGGCGCCGTCCGGATAGAACCGCAGCAATTCGCCATCCGTCCTGCCCTTGACCTGGGTCGTGCGCGTTTTCAGCTTGCCGTCCTCGTCGAACGTTTCCATCACACCATCGGCGCGTGCGCCGTTGCGGTAGGTGCGCGACGCGATCTGCTTGCCATTCTGGTGATAAGTCTGCTCCTCCCCGTCCTGCACGCCATTGCGCCACGTAATACGCATGGAAACCTTGCCTTCCGGGTAATACAGAGTCTGCACACCCTCCTGCACGCCGCGCCCATCCCGCTCCATCTGCATCTCGACTTGTCCATGCGGGTAATACATGCTGTAGTTGCCCACCAGCTTGCCGCGCAGGTAATCGGGAGCGTTGACGTGGCCAATCAGCCGCTTCGGTTCGCCTTCGCGCACATGATAGATCGCGACTTGCCAGGTGCCGGGCGTCTTGCCGGGCGGCAGCGGCAGGACCAGCGCATAGCGCGCCTCTTCCATCACCTCGCCACGCGACAGGTTGTGGTTCAGGTAGAGCCGCGCCTTGCCGTCGGCACAGTGCGCATCGCAACCGCGCAGCATGTGGATGACGGGAATGGCCTCGGCCTTGGCCTGATCTGGTACCGGGCAGGCGCGCAGGCGCACGAGCAAGGGATTCCTGTCGCGTATCATGTTGGCCAGCTCGGCCTTCATGACGCCATACTGTTCCTCGTTCAGTCCGACCGACGCCGCATCCATGCGCAGCTGCCTGCCGCCGCAGCCCGTGTCCTCGTCCACGGTCAGGATATCGCCGCCGCCGGGTGCGACCGTGATCGCCGTGACCACTTGCCGCTGCACGATTTCCGCATGGGCCAGGGCCGGCAACAGCAGCATGGCGCCAAACAAATGTTTCAAAGTGCGCGCCATGCCTGCTCCTTGCGCTGCAGTTCGGGCGCTGGCGGCGCTTCCCCGCATGCGCCCTGGGCCTTGCCGGCCAGATACCGGCATTCATTCTTCAGGCTGCCATCCTCGTGCCAGCTGCGGCTCCAGCCGTCGCGCCGGTCGTTCACGTACTCGATGGCTTGCTCGGGCTTGCCATTTTCATACCACGAGCGCGACGTGCCCTGCTCGCGCAATTGCGCATCCCACCGTCTTTCCAGCACCAGCACGCCCTGCGGGCTGTAGCGCCGGACGCTCAGCAGCCCGCCTTCGTCGCCATATTGCTGGCGGGATTGCACCTTGCCGTCGGGATAGAACTCCAGCGCCTCCCCTACGGGCAAATCGTTGACCTGCGTCATGGTGGCGCGCACGGCGCCATCGGGATAGTATTCCGCGCTGCGGCCATTGAACTTGCCCTTGATCACTTGCGTGCGGCCGGCTACTTTTCCATCCGGGAAATACGAGAGCAGTTCGCCTTCCATGCGGCCATCGCGCAGCACGTAACTGGTACTCAGCTTGCCATTCGCGTCAAACGTCTGCACGGGGCCGTCCACGCGCTGTCCCTTGCGGTACACGCTGGCCTCGCGCAGCTGGCCCGTGGCGTGATATTGCTGGTGCGTGCCTTCCGGCAAGCCATGGCGCCAGTTGCCACGCGATTCCAGGCTGCCATCCGCGCGATACAGGCTGGTGACGCCATCCTGCCGTCCCTGTCCATCCTGCGCCACCTGTTTCTCGATTTTTCCATCAGGGTAATACGTGACATAGCCGCCCACCAGCTCGCCCTGCGCATAGTCGGCGCGGTTGACCTGGCCCGACAGGCGCAGCTTGCCGCCTGCCACGCTGACAATCTCCACCTTCCACGTGCCCGGCAGCTTGCCTTTCGGCAGGGGCAACAGCAGCACGTTCGGCGCGTTTTCCGGCTCGACGGGGTAGAAACGCTCGTGCAGGTACAGTCGCGCCCGGCTATCGGCGCAGGCGGCCGGCGTGCAGGCGGCGATGTGGCGCACGATGGGCACGCTCGCATCTTCCGGGCATTTTTTCACGGTGACGAGCATGGGCGTCCTGGCGCGCATGCGTTCAGCCAGCCGGACTTTCAGCGCCTCGTACGGCGCCTCGTCGAGGTTCACCGAGCGCGCATCCATGCGTATCTGCTTGCCGCCGCAGGCCGTCGTGCCGGCAATAGTGAACACATCGCCGCCTTCGCTATCCGGCTCGCTGGCCATCGCTGTCACCACCAGGCGCTGCACGATTTCCGCCTGCGCCATGGCTGAATACAGCAAGGAAGCGCCCAACACGGCGCATATCGTCTTGATTTTCATGCTATTCCTCTAATTTTCCGCCGTGACGGCGACACCGCCCGGCACGAAGCTGACCCGGCCATCGCGGTAACGCACCAGCACCACCACCTTGGCATCCATCAATTGACCGTGCTGCACGGCCGGCAGATAGGTCCAGCGCTGCACGCTATCGAGCAGCGCCTTGTTGAGCATGGGTTCCATTGGCAATTCCGCTGTCGCAAGCGTCAGGCTGCCGTCGGCGGCAATCGACAGGATCAAGCGGTTTTCGCCCGTCGCGTGCTTTGCATCGAGCACGCCGTAATCGACCGTCGTCATCGTCTCGCGCTGCACGCCGCCGACCTGGTCCCGCAGCGGCGGCATGGCCTGGAGTTTTTGCGCCAGCAGCGCGCCATCGGCCAGCGTCTTGTCCCAGCGTTTCTGGTAGGCGCCCGGTTGCGCCAGGCGCAACACCCGGGCGGTCAGATCCATGCGCTGCATGGTGCGCGCGACGCCATTGTCGGCCGGCTCGCCCGGGTCGGCCGGCAAGGCGTTCTGCACGGCATAACGGTAAGCCGTCAGGCGCGCCAGCGCCACCAGATTGACGGCGTCGCGCTCGTCGCCGCCGCGCAGCTGTGCAGCAGCCGCGATGCCCAGCCAGGCCGTGCCATCGGTCGGGCGCGCCCACACGGCTTGCTCGAAGTACTGGCGCGCCGCCTGCGGTTCGTTCACGCTCAGGTGCATGCGGCCCATGGCCGCCGCCACCAGATGGTCGCGCGGGTTGGCTTGCAGCAGATCAAGATAGTTGGCGACCAGCGCCGGCTGATAGCCAGGCACCCAGCCCAGGCCTTCCAGCAACGAGGCGCGCAGCTGCGCCTGCGTGCGGTCGCCGCCGTAGCCGGACTGCTTTTCTTCGCCGGCCCGGTACAGCAGTTGCAAGCCGCGCGTGACGGCGTCATCGTCGCCCTTGCTGACGGCTTGCGACAGGCTGCGCACGGCCTTGCGCGCATCGGACGGCTGGAAACCTGCCGCCTTGCGCGGGCGCCAGCGAAATACTTCCAGGCCGGCCGCCTGGTCGGCTTGCGCCTGCAAGTTGGCCTTGTCCTTGACTTCATCGGACGACGAGGTCCAGGCCGTAAAGCCGATCAGGAACAGCACGATCAAGAGCACCACCACGGCCCAGCCCTTGCCCGTGATGCCGCCGCCCGCGTTGCCCGCCACATTGCCGGCCCAGTTCGCAGCGGGAATGGCGACGGGCGCCTGCCCCGGCGCCGTGCGGCGCGCGCTGCGCTGCGGCGGCGGCTGTTGCAGTTGCATCTGCTGCGCCTGCACGGAAGCTTGCGCGGCCGCACCGATGACCTTGTCGCGCGCGCAGGCCGCGCAGCCCAGGCCCGCAAAATGCTGGTGTTCGGGATGCGCGGCACACACGACGAGCTTGCCGCCGCTGCGCTGAGCATAGCCGCGCAGCAACTGCGCCCAGTCGGCCGCCGCGGGCCGCTGGGGTTTTGGCGACTGGGAAAACGCGCGGTCGAACATGGCGCGCAATTCGGGCGGCATCAGCGCATGGCCGCTGGTGGCGTTCGGCGCCAGCTGCTTGTGGCGCTTCACGCCGTACGCGTAGCAGCCGTCGCGGATGCGGCCGGGAATGTCGGTCGCCACTTGCGCATTGCCGGGCCGCCCGCTGTACGGGTGGATGCCGAAGTTGAGCAACTGGAAGATGATGACGGCCAAGGCGAAGCGGTCTTGCGCCATTTCCGTGCCCGCCGGCATGCCCTTGCGCTGGAATTCCGGCGCCAGGTAGTCGGCCGTGAATTGCTCGGCAGGAAATCGCTCCGCATGGCCCTGGATGCTGAAACCGTCGCAATCGAGCATGGCGATGTACAGCGAATCGCGGTAGAAGCGCAAATTCACGGGTTTCAGATCGACCACGTAATGCTGCTGCTGGTGCAGCGCATCGATGACGGCGGCCAGGTTGGCGGCCAGGGTCAGCTTGGGACCGAGTCCCGTGGGCAAGCCGGCCGCGCGCGCCTGGCGCTCCTGCATGATCTGTTCCAGCTCGGCCGTCTGCGCCATGTCCAGCAAGGGCATGACGAAGCCGGCAAAGCCGCCCTGGCCATCGAACACGGCCGCTTGCGGCCAGGCGATCTGGACGTAGCGCTTGCCGTTTTCCACTTGATCGGGCAGCTCGGGCGACAATTCCAGCATCGCTTCGAGCTTGCGCCGGTTGGCGGCCCGGTCCAGGTGCGGGTGGTACAGCTTGGCAACCTGCGCGGGCGCGCCGGGCAACAGGTACACGCTGCCCGCGCCGCCGCTCTTGACGAGTTTGCCCAAGATCAAACTGCGGACTTTATCCAGCCAGATTTTTCCACCCGGACTCAGGCCGGGTGTCACGCCTTGCTTCCGGCTCATGCGCGCAAGGCCAGCAGCAGGGTCTTGTCGTCGCCCGTGATCTGGTGCGTGCGCGGGTCGGCCAGGGTGGACGCCAGCGCCGTATTGCCCAGCTCGATACTTTCGACCGTGCGCAGATAGCCTTGCACGGCATCCATGAACGGCGCGTACAGGCCCCCATTGTTCTTGCTCATGGCAAAGGGCATGCAGCCGTCCGACATCAGCACCACGCCGCGCGCGGACTGGGGAATCGGCAACAGGCGCAACTGTTCGCGCCAGCGCTCGCCGCTGATGAAATATGTTTCGTTGGCGTATTCGCCGTTGGCGGGCAGCGAGATGAGTTTGCCGCCATCGCCCAGTTGCGCCACGCCCAGGCCGTCGCCCAGGTGGAAGAAAAAGCCTGTATCTTGCCCCATGACCACGCCGACGACGGTGGCAGCGTAGTCGTCGAGGGTGGCGTTGGCGGCGCGGGCGATGTCGTCCAGCGCGGCGCGGATCTGCGCCAGGGTGCCAGCCAGCGCGCCGTCATGCAAATCCTGCACGGTGGCGCCCTGCTCCAGCCGTCCGGCCAGCGCCTGCACGGTTTGCGTTGCGACAAACTGCGCGCCCTGCTCGCTGAGCCTGGCCGAACCGGCGCCATCGCAGACGATGGCGACCAGCACGTCGTTCACGACGGCGTGCGCGTGCGCATCCTGGCAAGCGATGTCTTTATCCAGGTGCGCCTTGCCCGTGACGGAGGCGCCGAACACGCGCCAGATATTCTGTACTGCAGTCATGGATCAGCGGGCTTTCACGTATTCACGACCGACCAGCCGTCCGTCGAGGCCAGCTGGGCCTGCGCACCGGGACGCGATTGCGACACCACCTGCATGCTGGCGCTCAGCCACAGGAACAGTTCGCGGAACTGCAAGCCTTTCAACTGCTTCACGCCCCGTTCACCGCGGCTGGAGAATTCGCCCAGGGAATCGATATTTGCATGGTCGCCCACGGCGATGGGGAAGATCGCCACTTTATTCGCCTGCTCGGCCGCGCGCGCCTGTTCGGCGCCATGCTGCCAGCGATCCGTCGGTTCGCCGTCCGACATCAAAAACAGCCACGGCCGCGTGTAGGCCACGCCTGCCTGGCGGAAACGCTGCTTTTCCTGCTCGATTTCCGCCAGCGCCAGTTCCACGGCCGCGCCGGTCGGCGTGGTGCCGTTCGCTTCAAGACGAGGCGCCGTGAAATCCATGGCGTCGCACCAGTTGCTGGCGACGACCGCCTCATCGTGGGCGCCATATTG
The DNA here is from genome assembly GCF_030397735.1 of Janthinobacterium sp. SUN120. NCBI lineage: Bacteria > Pseudomonadati > Pseudomonadota > Betaproteobacteria > Burkholderiales > Oxalobacteraceae > Janthinobacterium > Janthinobacterium sp. SUN120. Next base: position 1,159,891 of record NZ_JAPUBW010000001.1, read on the forward strand.
AATCACCAGGATGCGCACGCGCTTGGCGGCGATCACGTCGGATTTCAATTCCTGTTCCAGCAAGGCCAGGCCTTCGTTCAGCAGCGAGACGGGTTCGCCATCCATGCTGCCGGAGCAGTCCAGCACGAGCACCAGCGGCGTGCGTTGTTCGGTATTGTCGACCAGGGCGACGTCGGGGATCATTATGGAAGTCATGTAATTTTGATAGAGTTGCGAAATAGCCTAGCCCCGAAGCTTACCCTATGGATATGTTTTCCATGCGTCCGATTGCTTGGGATTGCGCCATGCGCTATCAAAGTGCTAATTTTCAGGGATTTTTTCATCCCTCCCCCAACGCGCGCCCGCCGAACTTGCTCTGAAAGCAACAACCTCGTACACTGCGCCATTCAGGTCGCCCGGCAACGGCCACATAAGCAAACTTGATGATGACACCGATCGCCAGCCTGGAAGCGCTGGAAGAATTCCTGGGAGAAAAACTGGACCCGTACGATGCTGGGCCGCCAATCGCGCATCCAGGGCTGCGGCTGTCGCAGGTGTGCAGGCAGGTGGCGCTGGAAATCCGCAACGGCAACGCCACTGCCGTGCGCGTCGCCGTCCAGATACTGACAAAAGATCCTGGCATGCCTTTCGGCAAACTCATCAAGAGCGGTTTCGCCAGGGCGTTAAAGCAACGTGCGGAGCTGCTGTCCGAGAGGCAACGACGTGGCTTGATCGCGAAAACCTGCGAGTTGCTCAGTCTCGAATTCTGTCCGCGAGAAACAGAAGATTATTGCAAATTAATTAAAAAATTTGATCCAGGCGAGTTGCTCGCGAGGATAGAGGATGTCCGCGTCACGGACGCGAAATCGCGCATGTTGCTGCAAAGCCTGATAGCCGACGGTGCGCGACGTACAGCCGCAAGTCAGCAGCACTATTCCCAGATGATTTCCAAGGGCACGCCCGGCTCCAGCTCCGCCTCCTTGCCGGAAAGCGGATATTTTCGATGCCCCAGCGAGTATTTGGTCACGAAGACCTTGTAGCTGCCATCGTGAAGAAAATGCACAACGAACCGGCCAGCATCGGCGGGAGCATACTTCGGCACCGGCACGGTTTGTTCCACGCGGATATCCTTGCCGTTTTTTACCGTATACATGACAACGGCCGCCTGCATCCCCGGCTTCCATGCCGCCGGTATCGAAAGGCAGCAAGTGTCTCCTCCGCCACCCTCGCCAGGAGCAAGATAACCGGCCTCCGCCGACGAACCATCGGCCAGTGTCACCATATAACTGCCGACGCCATGCTCGCCATGGTTGTAGGCCGTCAGGCTCACGGCGATTTGTCGTTCACTCCTCGCACAGCCGGCATTCAAAAGCGACAAGACCATGCACACGAAGCAGGCGGCATATTTACTTTTCGAGAAAAATATCATTTAGCCCTCAATCCAGCCAGTTATGACAGGGAATTTCATGTGCATGCAACCTCTGCCACGCAGCGTCTTCACTCCCAGATAATTTCAATGGGAACGCCGCGCTCCAATTGTGCCTCTGTTCCGGAAAGCGGGTATTTACGATGGCCGAGCAGGTATCGGGTGACAAACACCTTGTATTTGCCGTTGCACAGAAAATGCACGACGAACCGGCCAGCATCGGCGGGAGCATACTTCGGCACCGGCACTGTTTGTTCCACGCGGATATCCTTGCCATTCTTGATGGTATGCATGACGATATTTGCCGTCATTCCCGCTTGCCACACGCGGGGAATGGAAAGGCAGCACGTCAATCCGCCGCCGCCCTGGCCCGCGTCCAGATAGCCCGCCCCCGCAGTGGCGCCGTTCTGCAAGGTCACCTCATAGCTTCCCACCCCGTGATCGGTATGGTTGTAGCCGCTCAAATTCACCGTCAACTCCCGACTTTCCTTGCCCTGCGCGGCATGCGGCAAGGCCGTGAACAGCCACAGGAAGCCGATCAGCACCGTTTTCATCGAAAAAAGATTCTTGACCATGGGATACCCTCGGCAATCGCGTATGAATGACACGTCAATTCTGCATTGTTGTCACGCCTCGACGGTTGCCTATTTGCGTCTGCCGGTCGAGGTCATCGATTCCCGCATCGAGCGCGCGCTGCTGGTATTTGGCAACAAAAGCATTGAGCACGCGCGGCGGCGTGTCATTCGTCTCATCCGTGATCACGCGCCGCAGATGGCTGACCAGGTTGGCGGTATCGGCAGGCTTGACCTTGACCTGCCGCGCACCGCTGGAGGCTTGCGGCGCTGCCTTGTCGGCAGCCTGCGCCATGGGGTTGCCACCAATAAACACCAGCGCCGCGCACAGGGCCAGCGCCGGGAACGTCGTCGGGTAAGGCTTGCTTGGTTGCATAAGAACTTTCGCCAAGTGAATGGCATGCGACTCCCGCCTCACGCCTGGAGTTTATATTTTTTGACAATTTTTTATTGTATCGGGGAATTTTTTATCCAGGAGCACGATTGCATCGGCAGCGCCGCATTGCGGTGGCGCCGCGCATGTACTATCTTGATAGTTGCCCAGGAAAGAAGGCAGCGACCTGCCCCTCCTCACAAAGGTGGGGCTGATCGCTGCGCAACACCGCCCTTACCCAGTTCCGCACCTGCACGCCTGCGGCACACTGATGTAATCAGGATTGGGGGCAAGCATGCACACAGGGACAGTCACCGCGGATGTGGGCAAACTGATCGGCGCCATGTACGACTCGGCCTGCGGCACGGGCGACTGGCCGCAGCTCGACAACGCTGGACTGAACGGCCAGCAATGGCAGGAACTCCTGCCGCATCTGCAACGCGCGCTGTGCCTGCAGCAACGCTTGCGCGAGGCGCAACTGGCCAGCCACTGCGCGCTGGCGGCGCTCGATGCCATGGGCGCGGCCGTGCTGGTGCTCGATGGCAACCTCGCCTTGCGTTTCGCCACCCCCGCCGGACACGCCCTGCATGCGGCGCAACTGGAACACGCGGCCCCGCCCGCGCTGGTGCGCGCCGTGCGCCTGGTGATCGCCAGCGCCGGTGGCGCTACGCAATGCCAGTCGCTGCGCCTGCCGCGCAAGCAGCAAGCGCCGCTGGCCCTGACTGTCACCCCGCTTGCCGATTGCCAGCCCACCTGCGCCCTGCTGATTGCGCGCGACCCCACGAAAACGTGCACATCCGTCCCTGCCTTGCGCCAACTGTTTGATTTGACGCAAGCCGAGGCGCAAGTGGGCAAGGCGCTGGCGCAGGGAGCCACCATCGAAGAAATCGCCGAACAGGGCGGCATCAGCGTCAACACCGTCAAGACGCATCTGCACCACACCTATTTAAAGACGGATACGCGGCGCCAGGGCGAGCTGATCGCCCTGATCCACGGCGCCACGGCGCACCTGGCCGTACTCGATGCATGAGGCCGTGTCATCTGATCGGATGATGCGCGGCGCATGTTGCCTGCCTACACTGGCAAGACCGGGAGTCCGCGCCTTGCCAGACTGACAGCAGCGCTTGCGGACCAGCCGGTTCGGTTTCCCTGTCACCCACATCAACATCGCCGCGCCGGCAGCGGACGGCACCACAGTTCAAGGATGGGTAAAGAAATGAAAACATGGATCTTGGCCGGCACCCTGGGCGTCTGCGCCCTGCTGGCAAATGCGCAAACGCTCCCCGACAACCAGACCGTCGTCGTTCCCGGCGGACGCCTGCAAACGATCGAATTGCCGGCACACAGACATTTCATGAGTGCGGAAAGTTTTGCCCCGTTCCGCGGCGGCTATGAGCTGTCGAATGGGCAAGTGCTCTACCTGCGCAATGCGGGCAGCATCGGCGCCATGATGTATGCGCGCATCGATGACCAGGAAGAACACCGCATCATCGCCACCGGCAGCGACAGCTTCGTGGCGCTCGACCAGCAGCTGGCCATGCGCATCGACTTGCGCGACGACGGCAGCGTGGGCGGCGAAGTGCTGATGCGGGTACCGGCCGAAAAACTGGCCAGCGGCGAAATTGTGCCCGCCCATGTGCAAAGCATGAGCCTGGCATCGCGTTAGGGCGGCAAGCCGCATGCCGCATGGGTGACAGCCATGAGCAAACAGTATTCTGTGCAACAGCAAAACGCGCTGACCCAGGCCGCCATCAAGCAGACGGCGGCTTGGTGGCGCGCCCGCCCCCTGCCCGACGCCTTGCGCCAGTGCGCGGCCAGCCATGGCGTGGCGCTGGGCACGGCCCTCATGCTCGACCTGAAACTGGCCTGCCCCGGCATGCCCGCCGTGTACGGCAAGCTGCTGAGCGCCGATGGCCACTTCATTCATTTCGAGATGGACCTGGACGACGACTTGCGCCCCCTGCCCGGCAGCGTGGCGTGGGACGACATCAGCGCCGGCTACGACCTGGCCGCCCACAAACGGGGCACGGGCGTCGGCTATGGCGTGCTGTGCAAGAAGGTGTTGCAGGAATTGAATCGCGGCGCGTGCTAGCGGAACCGCCCTTGGCGCATGCTATGATCGGCGCCCCGTTCATGAGATAAATGGCAACGCTACATGCAGCATCCATCCGGCAACAACCCGATCCCGGCGCTGCTGCGCCGCGTCCTGCGCCTGCTGGCCTGGCCCTTGCTGGCCCTCGTCAGCGCCGCCTGCACCACCACCACGCGCCATCCTGCCAGCGAGCCCACGCAAGTCATCCTGCGCTTTACCTTTGACGATGGCAAGCCGATGCGGCATGAAGATCACATGGTCATGGCGCGCCAGGAAACGTATACCAAGTACTGCAGCAAGATAGGCAGCACCACTGTCTGCGATGTCGGCATCGATATACTGTATGCAAGCGCCGACGCGCCGCTCGACGCCACTGGCGAAGTGCGCGTCACCCTGCGTTCGACCGGCCCCATCGGCGACCTGCCGACCGAACGCTGCATCAATGGCAAGTCCTACCTCTTTAATTCCGGCGACTGGATACGCGGTCCGTTTCACCAAGGGCAGGTGATCGAGATCCGCTACAAGATAAGTCCATTGAAGATGGCATGCCCGAGGTCGGAGAGCGCACCGCCGTGGTGGGACAAGGATTAAGCTAGCCTGGCGCTTACTGCAGCTCGAACTCCGCCGGAGTCAAGCCCAGCTCGCGCGCGATCTTGCTGGCCACGCGTTGCTCGTTAGCATCGAAATTGCCGTCCGACGAAGCGACGGCGATAATCATGCGCACCAGCAAGCGCGACGCCTCCACATTCGACTTCATCTTGCCCAGCGCCTGATACGCCTTGGCTTCGCCGATATCCTTGTCGAACTCCAGCTGGCCGACATATTCCTGGAAAGCCTTGATCACGTCCGTGGTGGTAAACACGGACAGCGCGTCATTGCTTTCAATAAACTTCACCATCTTCTGCTTCTCTTCCGCACTGACGCTGCCGTCGGCCATGGCGATCAGGGCCGAGCCCGCCATCGCGGCGTTCAGAAAATCCTTGTTCTTGTACTTCAGGGCTTCGGTCTTCAGTTCGCTGGCTTTGGTCTTCAGTTTGGACAGAAAGGAATCGAAACTCATGGTGTACCTCCGGGTTGGTTGGTGCATATCGAGCGGCAAGACATGCCGCCACCACGGATAGTTGAGGGTGCAAGCTTGAAATACAAGCAAGGGACGAGCAACAAGCGCGCCGCGTTTGCCGATCGCCATGCCTTGCCCTGAAAAACAACTGCAATCCAACACCAATTGAGCCACACGCAACGTTAAATAATTTGCAGTTGAAAAATAAGTAACTTCATGGCAGCATGGAATTACATTTTCTTCACTGCAAGGTTGTGATGGACAAGCAATTGCTGTTGATTTGTGCACTGACGTTCATCATCCACATCATCGGCACCCTCGCCTACTCCGTGCGCATCGCCGGCATCCGCACGCGGCGCATCGCCGTGTCCCTGGCCCTGTTCAGCATTTTGATGCTGCTGTCGCGCACCTCGAATTCCTTCCTCGGGCCATTCCTCGCCAAGCGCGTGGAAACGGGCATAGACCAGCACGTGGCCGCCAGCACGCTATTGGTAGACTTCCGCTGGCTGCTGTTCTCCGCCAGTCTGGCGACCTTACTGGGCGCGATACTGATCCCCACCTTCCAGCGCGCCTTTTGCCGCGCCGTCGAACATTTCCAGGTGCACAGGTCCGTGCCGAAACTGCTGCTGCACGCCGTCTTCAAGGGTGGCTTGTCCTACCTCAAGACCTCCGCCAGCCTGCCCAAGCCCGCCAACGTCACCGGCCTGCGTGAAAAATCCGGCGTCTCCATCTCCATGACCGCCATGAACGTCATCGCCACGGCCCTGTGGACGGTAGGCGTCTTCGCGGCCCTGTACGCGGGCGTGCTCGACCCGAGCGTGCGCGTCACCTCCAGCACCCTGTCCTCAATCATCAACGGCGGCGCCACCATCATGGTGGCCATCTTCATCGACCCGCACATGTCAGGTATGACGGATGACGTCATCGAAGGCAAGATCGAAGAATCGCAGTTCAGACGGGCGGTGGTGTGGCTGGTGGGGAGCAGATTGGCGGGGACGCTGATTGCGCAGTTTTTGCTGGTGCCGTCGGCGATGGTGATTGTGGGGGTGGCGAAGGGATTGTAGATAAAACCTCTACGCATTAGACAAGATCCGCACGCATAAAAAACCTCAAGCGAATTTAAAATATACAAAGGAAAAAATGAGAGCGCTAGTGACAAAAGCTAAATTTGGCGAACTTACACAAGGGGCCATTTTCAACTGCCTAAGAACTCCTGATGCAGGAAGATCATATGGAGTTGTGGTGTCGGCAAGGTGTGACATTGCACACAGGAAATCAAAAACGGTCTTATGCCTTCCTATCCTACCTTTAAAAGACTGGATGTCTACCGTTGGAAAGCAAGAAGTTATATTGCAAGCTGGGAAATCCGTAGAAAAAATAGCATCAGACATTTTGGAAAAGTACACAATTGCAAAGGAATCCTTTCAAATATATGGCTACGATTCAACAATAGAAATTTTGAAAATTAAAAACATAAAGAAAAATGATCTTGACTGCATCGAATCTTTAAAACCGTACATTGAAGAAAAAGACATAATTAAAAGCAACAAACAAATGAAAGAAGTTCACAACAGAATACTAGATTCACTTTGGAGAAATTCCCGTTTAGATTCTCACTTTATTGAACGAATAAAAACCGATGAAGACTGTGTTGGGTACATTATAGATTTCACCCAACCCATAACGCTAAATAGAACAATTCTGGATGAACTTTCTCTTGGATTAGACAAATTAAAATATGATAGAGATAAATCCGGAAAATATTCAAATATAAATCTTGACAACCTAAGTGAAGGTGAGATATTTTCAACATTACAATCACCTTATATAGAACATATACTACAAAGATTTACAAGCTACTATTCAAGAATCGGAACATCAGACATTTCGAAAATTGACTTTCAAAATCTAAAAGGAAAATATGAAATCGCTTGAATATATCGGAATTACTGAGGAAGCAGCGAAAAGCATAATAACAAACAGAGAACTTCAAAGTTCAGACTTCGAACAATCAAACATTTTAATTAATCTATTCCTTGCCCTGCAGCCAGAAGAAAATTCTATTATATCAGGATTAAATTACAAGTTCATAAAGAATGGATGTATATTAACGGCAAAAGGAGAGAAGTACTCTATAGAAAAAAATACTTTAACCGTCGACTTCGAAACTTTCAAAATTGAAAAAGTATCAGAGAGCATGGTATTAACTGCAGTTCAAAAACTTCTAAGATTTGCAATAAAATACTGGGGAAACTTAAGCTTAAATAACAATGAGTACCTTCCGGTAGGATCACCAAAAGCAATAATTTTTCCATTCCCAATAACTAGCGGAGGTTCATATAGAATAACTATCGATCGTGAACCTAGTGCACGACGAATGTCAAGAAGATTTGCCGGAAAACACCTACTTGTTTACAAATTTGGCACAAGCGAAGGTAATGGATTACATGAAAATTGTTCAGAAACAAATTTCAATAAATCAATTGATCAAATTTTTGAGCGAGAGACTTACACTTCTACAGAAACGAATCCAACTGACTCATCAAAAGTATCATTCTTTCAGACAACTCTAGTCGAAAACTCTCTTTCCTCATCCAGTGTGCTTGGACAAACAGATCCCTTATCAAAATTATCGCCTCGCCAACTTGAATTTGTTCAACGCGACTATTCCGAACCAGCCCGAATAGAGGGCCCCGCAGGCTCTGGAAAAACAATTTGTATGGTTTTAAAGTGCCTACAAGGGATAAAGATAGCAAGGGAAAATGGAAAATCAAGTCGGTTTTTGTTTATATGTCCAAGTCAGGCAATGGTAAAGAATGTAAGTTATTTTGTTAGCATCCTATCAGGAATGAATGAAATAAGTGCAGATAACCAACACCCGTCAATAGAAATAAAGACATTACAAGATGTATGCCGAGATTTCTTGAAAGATGATATACATGAATCTGAACTATTAGACATAGATTCTTCGGAAGCAAAAAATCTCCAACTTCTTCATCTGGTAACATTAATTGATGAAGTAAAAAGTGGATTGTCCGGGCATCGTGATTTTATAAATGAACCACTATATGATCTATTTAACAAAGATGAACCTTTTCATATTGCAGAACTAGTTCGCCATGAAATTAGCGTAGTAATAAAAGGCAGATGCGATGAGGTATTCGAAAAATATAAATCAATAAAACGACCAGTATATGGCCTGCCGATTAGTTCAGAACACGATAGACGATTTATTTTTAATATTTTTAAAAAATATAGTGTCATACTAGATACTCTCTCACAATTCGACACCGACGACATAGCCATATCTGCCTTGTCTAAACTTGACTCGCCGATATGGAGGAGACGCAGAGCCCGTGAAGGCTATGATGCAATATTCATTGATGAAGTCCATCTTTTCAATATGAATGAACTTTCTTTGGTTCACTACCTCACAAAAGATACTACACAAACTCCAATTTCTTATGCCATAGATTTGTCGCAAGCCTTAGGTGATATTGCATGGAATGATATGGAATTTCACGATTCCATGGGAATCGAAAATACTGAACGACGTACAACACTACGGGCTGTTTTTCGGTGCACCCCGTCAATAACCGATTTGGCATTTTCGATTACATCTCACGGCGCAAACCTTTTTACGAATTTTGACAATCCGATTTCAGAGGCATCATATGTATTTGATTCAAATACTGAAGAATCCATACCACAATATTACCTATTAAATAACAATGATGCGATTTTAGATTATTCTTTTAAAGCAGCTGAGAAATTAAAAAGCACGAAAAACCTTAAAAGACATCAGATAGCACTTATATTCTTCGATCGTGGACTCTTCGATGATGCAGCACGCTACGTAAGCGAGAACAATAAATTGGCATCAGTATTGATAGAACGTGGCGATATTGAAGCAATTAAATCTGCCGAGAAAAGTGGTTGTTTCATTGTGGGCCATGCAGACTATGTAGGCGGTCTTGAATTCGAGGCAGTCGTATTGGTTGGTGTTGATGATGGTAGAGTTCCGAGCTCAGCAAGTATTACCTCAAATGCTAGCAGAGTTTTCCAAAACTACATCGCACATAATCGACTTTATGTTGCAGTTACCAGAGCGCGGCAACATGTTTGGATTATTGGAGAAGAGATTCGAGGTCCATCAATGGTATTAGAAGCTGCGATTGAAAATAAGAAAATAATAGTTACAAGGAACACAAGTGAATTCTGATTCTTGACGTAAAAAAGCCGCTGTCTCCCGGCAGCGGCTTTCTCATTCCTACCCCAGCAGCAGCGCCTCGAACCAAGACGCCGCGCCGCAAATAGCTCTGAATTACCCCACAAACTTCCGCGCATTCCTGAACATGCGCATCCACGGCGAATCCTCGCCCCATGCTTCAGGGTGGTAGGACTGTTGCACGCTGCGGAATACGCGCTCCGCGTGCGGCATCAGCACGGTGAAGCGGCCGTCTGGCGTGGTGACGGAGGTGATGCCTTCCGGCGAGCCGTTCGGGTTGTATGGATACGCTTCGGTGGCGGCGCCCTTGTTGTCGACGAAGCGCATGGCTTTGGTGACCTGGGTGATGTCGCCCGTTTGCGAGAAGTCGGCGTAGCCTTCGCCGTGGGCGATGGCGATGCCGGCTTGGGTGCCGGCCATGCCATTGAAGAAGATCGATGGGGAATCCATCACTTCGACCATGGCAAAGCGGCCTTCGAATTTCTCCGACTTGTTGCGCGTGAATTTAGGCCAGGCGTGGGCGCCGGGGATGATGGATTTCAGGTTGCTCATCATCTGGCAGCCGTTGCAGATGCCGAGGCCGAAGCTGTCCGTGCGGTTGAAGAAGCGCGCGAACTGTTCCGCCAGGCTGGCGTTGAACAGAATCGTTTTCGCCCAGCCTTCGCCCGCGCCCAGCACGTCGCCGTAGGAGAAGCCGCCCACAGCGATGACGCCCTGGAAGTCGTCCAGCTTGACGCGGCCGGCAATCAGGTCGCTCATATGCACGTCGACCGCCGTGAAGCCTGCCTGGTGCATCACGTACGCCGTCTCGATGTGCGAGTTGACGCCCTGCTCGCGCAGGATGGCGACGCGCGGACGCACGCCCGTGGCGATGAATGGCGCGGCGATGTTGTCGTTCTGGTCGAAGGTGACGATAGGCGACATGCCCGGATCTTGCACGTCCAGCAGGCGGTCGTATTCGGCGTCCGCGCAGGCCGGATTGTCGCGCAGGCGGGCGATGCGCCAGCTCGTTTCGCTCCACAGGCGGTGCAGCTCGGCGCGCGGCTGGGTGTAGATCAGCTTGGCGTCGCGCGTGAATTCGATCACGTCGCGGTCGTTCAATTTGCCGATGATATGGCTGTAGGCGCCCAGGTTGAAGGTGCGCAGCACGTCCATGACGAGCGATTTTTCTTCCGCGCGCACCTGGATGACGGCGCCCAGCTCTTCGCTGAACAGGGCGCGCAGGGTCAGTTCGTTGCGGCGTTCCGCCACCTGGCCGGTCCAGTTCTTGGCGTCGCCCCAGTCGCTCGAGTGCTCGCCTTCCATGGTCAGCATGTCCAGGTTGACGGACATGCCCGTATGGCCGGCGAAGGCCATTTCCGTCAGGGTGGCGTACAGGCCGCCGTCCGAACGGTCATGGTAAGCCAGCAGCTTGTCGTCGCTATTGAGCTTTTGAATGGCCGCGAAGAAGCCTTTCAAGTCTTCCGCGCTGTCCACGTCCGGCGTTTCATTGCCCAGCTGGCCCATGACTTGCGCCAGCGCAGATGCGCCCAGGCGGTTCTTGCCGCGGCCCAGGTCGATCAAGATCAAGGACGTGTCGCCCTTGTCCGTTTTCAGCTGCGGCGTGAGCGACTTGCGCACGTCCGTCACCGGCGCGAACGAGGAGACGATCAGCGACACGGGCGACGTGACGGATTTCGCCGCGCCCGTGCTCTCGTCTTTCCACGTCGTGCGCATCGACAGCGAATCCTTGCCGACGGGGATGCTGATGCCCAGCGCCGGGCACAGGTCCATGCCGACGGCTTTTACCGTGTCGTACAGGGCGGCGTCCTGGCCAGGCTGGCCGCAGGCGGCCATCCAGTTGGCGGACAGCTTGATGTCGGAGATGTCGCCGATGGCTGCTGCGGCGATGTTGGTGACGGCTTCGCCCACGGCCATGCGGCCCGAGGCGGCTGCGTCGATGACGGCCAGCGGCGTGCGTTCGCCCATGGCCATCGCTTCGCCCAGGTAGCCTTCAAAGCTCATGGTGGTGACGGCGCAATCGGCCACCGGCACTTGCCATGGCCCTACCATCTGGTCGCGCACGGTCATGCCGCCCACGCTGCGGTCGCCGATGGTGATCAGGAAGGATTTGTCGGCCACGGTCGGCAGCAGCAGCACTTTTTGCGCTACATCAACCAGGTCCATGCCCGTCAAGTCGATGGCCGGGAAATCGTTGGCCACGTGGACCACGTCGCGCTGCATCTTGGGCGGCTTACCCAGCAAGACGTCCATCGGCATGTCGACCGGCTCGTTACCGAGTTCCGGGTCGATCAGCTTCAATTGACGCTCTTCGGTGGCCACGCCCACGGCGGCGAACAGGCAGCGTTCGCGTTCGCACATGGCCTTGAACAGCGGCAGGCTTTCCGGCGCGATGGCCAGAACGTAGCGTTCCTGCGATTCATTGCTCCAGATTTCCTTCGGCGCCATGCCCGATTCTTCCAGCGGCACCTTGCGCAGGTCGAAAATCGCGCCGCGCTTGGCGTCGTTGGTGATTTCCGGGAAGGCGTTCGACAAGCCGCCCGCACCCACGTCGTGGATGGAGATGATCGGATTGTCCGCGCCCATTTGCCAGCAGGCGTTGATGACTTCCTGGGCACGGCGTTCCATTTCCGGATTGCCGCGCTGGACGGAGTCGAAGTCCAGGTCGGCCGTGTTGCTGCCGGTGGTCATCGACGAGGCGGCGCTGCCGCCCATGCCGATGCGCATGCCCGGGCCACCCAGCTGCACCAGCAGGCTGCCGACGGGGATGTCGTTCTTGTGCGTGTGCTGCGCCGAGATATTGCCGATGCCGCCAGCGATCATGATCGGCTTGTGGTAGCCGAAGACGGCGTCTTTGTCCGTGCCGACGTTCTGTTCATACGTGCGGAAGTAGCCGCCCAGGACCGGACGGCCGAATTCGTTCGAGAACGCGGCGCCGCCCAGCGGGCCTTCGATCATGATTTGCAGGGGCGAAGCGATGCGTTCCGGTTTGCCGTATTGATCTGCGTCAGTACGCGCGGCCAATGGCGCCGTTACGGAAGCGGCCGTTTCCCAGCTGCGCACGGCATCCGGCAGCGACAAGTTCGATACGGTGAAACCCGTCAAACCGGCTTTCGGCTTGGCGCCGCGGCCCGTCGCGCCTTCGTCGCGGATCTCGCCGCCCGCGCCCGTCGAGGCGCCGGGGAATGGAGAAATCGCCGTCGGGTGGTTATGCGTTTCCACCTTCATCAGGGTGTGCGTCAATTCCGTCGACGCCGCGTATTCGTGCTTGTCGCCGCGCGGGTAGAAGCGCGACACGGTGGCGCCTTCCATGATGGACGAGTTGTCGCTGTAGGCGACGACGGTGCCTTTCGGCTGCAGTTCATGCGTGTTCTTGATCATGCCGAACAGGGATTTCGGCTGCGCCACGCCGTCGATGGTCCAGTCGGCGTTGAAGATCTTGTGGCGGCAATGCTCGCTGTTCGCCTGCGCGAACATCATCAGTTCCACGTCCGTCGGGTTGCGGCCGGCCTTGGTGAAGGCGGCGTCCAGGTAGTCGATTTCGTCTTCCGACATCGCCAGGCCCAGTTCCGTGTTCGCCGTTTCCAGTGCGCGCTTGCCCTGCCCCAGCAAGTCGATCGATTCCAATGGACGTGCTTCCAGGGTGCGGAACAGGTCCTTGGCGTCGTCCGCGCTGCGCAGCACGGATTCCGTCATGCGGTCGTGCAGCAGGTCGGCCACGGCCTGTACCTGCTCGTCCGTCAGTTTGCCGGCGCCAATGGCGCTGCCCAGGATGCCCGATTTCAGGTTGATGCGGAAAGCGATGCCGCGTTCGACGCGCTTGATGTGCGCCATGCCGCAATTGTGCGCGATGTCGGTGGCTTTCGAAGCCCACGGCGAAATCGTGCCGAAACGGGGGATGACGAAGAATTCTTCGGCAGCGCCTTCCGTATTGTCAGCGTGGGCCGGCTCGCCGTACGTCAGCAAGGCGCCAAGGCGCGTGCTGTCGTCGTTGGTGAGAGGCGCGCTGGCATCGATGAAATGGACATAGCGTGCTTGCACGGCAACAATCGCAGGCGAAACGGCTTGCAGTTGGCTTAACAGACGGTGGCTACGGAAATGGGACAGGGCATTGGAACCCGGCAGTATCAACATGATTGGAAGGTGGTTGATGCAGCGTGGCTGCGGGTTAAAGGTAGGTATGACAATATCTTTCGTACGGCAAATTTCCTTTGCGCGCATTATACCCGTTTTACCCCTGCCTTATGACCGGAACTTGGGCCTTTGCCACCCTTTTGCCCCGCACAGCGGCCATTTATGACGCGACAACAACACCGTCAGCCGACGATCAGGCGATCACGTAGCGGTTCTTGCCCTGCCGCTTGGCCAGGTACAGCGCCTCGTCGGCCAACCGGTAGCTGTGGCCCAGCTCCTTGGCCCGGTCCAGCTCGGCCACGCCCACGCTGATCGACACAAACTGTGCCGCATGGAAAGCCTGGCTGACGGCCTCGACCAGGGCGCCGGCAAAGGCGCGCGCCGCGTCGCGGTCGCCCGCGTAGACGATGCCGAATTCCTCGCCGCCCAGGCGCCCGCACAGATGGCCTTGCGCCTTGTCGGCAATGATGGCGGCCGTGCGCACCAGCACCTCGTCGCCCGCATCGTGGCCCTGCTGGTCGTTGATGATCTTGAAATCGTCGATATCGATCATCAGGAAGTACAGCATGCCGCCGTGCGGCGCGCCATGCATCTGCTGGGCGCGCTGCGTGAACATGCGGCGGTTGTTGAGGCCCGTCAAGCCGTCCTGGAAGGCCAGCCGCGTCAATTCCACCTTGGAGTGATAGTTGCGCAAACGCAATAAACTGAAGCTGACATTCAGCGCCAGCCCGAACAGCACGCTGACGGCGATCATCAGCGGCGCCCAGGATTCGTCTGGCAAGCCCGCGTTCACCGGATACAGGCCGTGCCCCACGTTCCACCACACGCCGGCCACGACGGCCAGGTAACTGAGGCCGCCATTGAAGATGGAGGCGATGGCCAGGGTCATGAAGACGCCCACGGGCAAGACCCAGAAGCTGGCGTGATGGACGGCGTCGGCCATGGTGCGCAAGCCGAAGGTCAGGGTCAGCACGGCGCAGGCGCCCGTAATGGTCAGCACGGGCAAGGTGGTGCAGCGGTAGCGCACGATCAGGCTCGTCAACATGCCCAGCAGCGCCAGCACGGCATGCGAGAAATTAGGATGGTAGGGATCGGGCATCAGCAGCCAGGTGAGGCTGTAGGCGATGATGCCCAGCAGCTGCGTCACCATGCCGACCCGGTGCAATTCCGCGAAATACGTGTGCTGCTGCTCGCTGTTGCCGCCAAAAGCGAGGGGGACGGCAATGCGCCGCAGGGTACTCATGGAAGGAAGGCGCATCACGAAGGCTGGATTTTCTCTGGTAAAGGTAAAACGCCAGCGGTCACGTCACGGTGAAACTCTGCGTCTGCGCCACATCGCGCCTGCCTACGGCTGATATATTAATACAAACAGAATACCCGCTCCCTGGCGCCTCCGCAAGACTCATGTGCATGCCGTCAGGCAATGACATAGCGGTTCTTGCCCTGGTGCTTGGCCTGGTACAGCGAGGCATCGGCCAGGCGGTAGCTGTGCGCCAGCTCCGTGTCGCAGGCCAGCTCGGCAATGCCCACGCTGATCGACACGGCCTGCCCCGGATTGAAGGCCAGGTAGACGGCATCGACGAGGCTGGCGGCGAACTGGCAGACGGCGCGCCGGTCCCCCGCGTAGACGATGCCGAACTCCTCGCCGCCCAGGCGTCCGCACAGGTGGCCGCCGCAGGCGTTCGCGATGATGCCCGCCGTCTTGACCAGCACCACGTCACCCGCGTCATGGCCCAGGGTATCGTTGATTTTCTTGAAATTGTCGATATCGATCATCAGGAAGTACATCGGTTGCGGCCGCTGCTGCAATTGCTGGGTCAATTCCGTAAAGCGGCGACGGTTGTTCAAGCCCGTCAAGCCATCCTGGTAGGCCAGGCGGGTCAGCGCCTCCCTGGCGCGAAAGTCGCGCAGGCGCAACAGACTGAAACTGATGCTGAGGACCAGGCCGAACAGCATGCTGTAGACGATCAGCAAGTTCGCCCAGGCCGCATGCGCCATGGCGGGATCGATCGGAAAATGGCCGTAGCCCAATATCAGCCAGACTGCCGCGGCAACGATGAGATACACGACGCAGCCATTGAAGATGGGCGCCGCCAGCAGCACCATGAACACGCCCACGGGCTGCATCCAGAATTCCGCTTGCCCCGCCGCCTCCGCCAGCAGGCGAAAGCAAAAGGCAATGGCGCACATGCCCACTGCGCCCCCCAGTTTCAGCACCCAGATGGCGCGCGCGGCCACATTGATGCCGATCGCCAGCACGATGCCGGCCAGCGCATACAGCAGCGCGCCCCTGTCGAGCGTATTGACATGCGGAATAAAAGCCCACACGAACAAGATACTGGCCAGGCCAAAGGACTCGCTGACGACGGCCATGCGGCGCAATTCGGGAAAATACTTCTCGGCATGCGCCCGTCCTCCGCCAAAAAGCAGGTGGTGCAGGGTTTGCCTGCGAGTGTCGGTCAAGTACATGGCGGCTTTCCAGGCGTGGTGTCAGGCATGAGCGAACGCAAAAGGTTGCTTTTAGGATACCCCGCGCCTGCCCTGCCCGCAAGCGCGCGCGCCTGCCGTGTCGCGCCGCGCGCACTCGCCTGCATTTTGTTAGCGATTTGCACTGGCTTTGCAGTATGCTGACAAATAGTAATATTATTAGACCGTCGTACCATCGAGCCGCAGAGCCATACACAGATGAACGAGAGCTGAACAATGCCAGAAACTAGCGACTTATCTGTCCTGATCGTCGACCCGAACCCCAGCATGCGGGGCAATCTGCACAATATGCTGAACCAGGCGGCCATCACCAAGGTGGAATATGCCGTCAATTCCGGCACGGCCATCCGCTTGCTGACGAAGAAACCGTTCGACATCATCCTGTGCGAATACGATCTTGGTAGTGGCACGGATGGCCAGGATGGCCAGCAATTGCTGGAAGACTTGCGCCACCACAAGTTGATCGGCCTGTGGACGATCTTCATCATGCTGACTTCCGAAGCCATCCACAGCAAGGTGATCAGCGCGGCCGAACTGACCCCGTCCGACTACATATTAAAACCGTTCACCGTCGACGTGCTGAGCGGACGCATCGCGCGCGCCATCGAGCGGCGCGCCATGTTCCTGCCCACGTATCAGCTGATCGACAAGGGCGACTTGCGCGAAGCCGTGAAAAGCTGCCGCGCGGCCGAGCTGCAGCATCCGCGCCTGGCGGCCGATTTCACCCGCCTGCGCGCCGAGCTGCACCTCACCCTGGGCGAATGGAAGGAAGCGGAACAGCTGTACGCCGACATGCTGGCCACGCGCCCCATGGCCTGGGCCCACCTGGGACTGGCGCGCACCCTGTTCGAGCAGCAGCGCCACGAAGAGGCGCAGGATGCGCTGCTGGAACTGGTGGAAATCTATCCCCGCTTCATGGCCGCCTACGACTTGCTGGCGAAGAACCACGAAGCCATGGGCCAGCAGCTGCAGGCGAAGAAAATCCTCGAAGACGCGGTGGCCATCTCGCCGCACATGGTGCGCCGCCTGCGCCACCTGGGCGGCATCGCCTATGACACGGGCGACATCGGCGCGGCCGAACGGGCGTATAAGCAGGTGGTGACGAAAGCGAAGTACTCCGAATTCCGCGATCCGGAAGACCACGTCAACTTGGTGAAAACGCTGGTAAAGAAAGGCGATGCGCCGCAGGCGAGCGGCGTGCTGCGCGACATGGAGCGCTCGCTGCGCGGCGGCGCCAACGTGGAAGCGTGCCGCGCCATCTCGGCCGCCATGCTGCATGAATTGTCGGGCAACGACATCGCCGCCGCCAGCGAACTGCAACTGGCCGCCGCCGCCCTGGACACGGCGCGGGGCCTGTCGACGCAGCTGAAGGTGGGCCTCGTGCAAAGCTGCCTGAAGAACAACCTGGAACAGGCGGCGTCCGACGTCATGATGAAACTCGTCAACGAAGCGGACAGCGAGGTGACGATGGAAGCGGCCGTGGACGTGTTTGAAAAGGCGGGCCGCCATGATCTGGCGCAAGGCATGGGCCAGCAGATCACGAACCAGGTGCAGGAACTGATGCAGGATGCGGCCAGCAAGTCGGAAAGCGGAGAGCTCAAGGGCGCCGTCTTCGTGCTGCGCCAGGCCCTGCGCAAGACGCCGGGCAACCTGCCCGTGCTGTTCGCCTCCGTCGACGCCATCTTGCGCCAGCTCAATATGCTGGGCT
This sequence comes from Janthinobacterium sp. SUN120, assembly GCF_030397735.1. Lineage (NCBI taxonomy): Bacteria > Pseudomonadati > Pseudomonadota > Betaproteobacteria > Burkholderiales > Oxalobacteraceae > Janthinobacterium > Janthinobacterium sp. SUN120. The sequence goes on from NZ_JAPUBW010000001.1 coordinate 1,177,950, forward strand.
GGGAAGCCCCGCTGGCCGAACAGGCGCAGCACCAGATGCAGGTGATCCGCAAGATCGACCCCAAGCATCCGAAGCTGGAGTCGCTCAAGCAGCAGTATGCGGCCACGCAGCACAAATATGGTATTGCGACCTGAGTTAAGGGACGCACTGCAAACCTGCTGCGCAGCCCACTCTCGGGTCGGCGTTGCTCGCCGTACTAAAGTACGGCTGCGCTACTCAACCCGAGAGTGGGCTTGCTCGCTACGGTTTCCAGAGGCGTCGTGACGTGCGTTGGCGTCAAAAACGCGCAGGTCGGATTAGCGAGCCGCGCGCTTCTTCGCGGGCATGTCCGGCGGCTTGTATCAAGGCTCGCCCCTGAGCGTGTAGACCGGCTTCTCGGATTCGCCTTTTTCCGCCATCGCAAGCACGCGCTGCAGTTCCTTGCGCTCGCTGCCCTCCTTGGACGATGACACCAAGTTGCGCAGGATGGCGACATGCGCCGTCTGCAGCGCCTGCGCCGCGGGCACGGCGATGTCCGGCTTCACGCCGACGTGCTCCCAGTTGGTTTTGGTGACGACATTGGTCGTGCGCGCGGTCGGGATCGAGACGATGATGTCCTGCCCCAGGTTGTACCAGCTCACGGGATTGGAGCCGCCGCCGGTGGTTTCCCCGACCACCGTGCCGCGCTTCTGCGCCTGGATGCCATAGGAGAAGTCCTCGCCGGCGGAAAACGTGCGGGCCGAGGTCAGCACGTACACGGGCTTGTCGTAACGCTGCGCGACCGTCTTCACGGTCCAGAACTGCCGCGTCAGACCGGTCGGGCGATCGTACATGTCGATCAGGTGGCGCTCGTCGCCGAGCGGGAAGAAATGACTCATCAGGTAAGCCACGCTGGCCGGGCTGCCGCCGCCGTTGCGGCGCAGGTCGAGGATCAGCGCATCCGTCCCCGCCATGAGCGACATCGCCGCCGTGTACGCCGCGCTGACGTATTCCGGGCCGCCGAAGCCGCGCAGCTCGATATAACCGACGTTGCCGGGAAGGCGTTCGATCTTCTCGATGTCATAGCCGCGCCGCGCGGTCTGGTCGCGCCATTCGTCCGTCTTGGCGCGGCTAGGCAGCTCGGGGGTGGCGCTGCGCTCGCGAAGGCCTTCGTACACTGCGGTGCCGAAATGCAAGTCGCCGCTCAATTCCCGCAAGTCCTTTGCCAGCGCCGTACTGAACGCCTGGGTGTTGGCGGCGCTCGCATAGCCTCCTTCGGCATTTTTCCTGGCGATCGCAGTGCCGACCCGTTCGGCCACGGCCGGTTCGATGTAATTCGCGTTCATTTTCGTGACCAATGTCTGCACGATCGCAGTGCGGCCGGACGCGTTCAACGCGGTGTCCGCCGCCGCAAAAGCCTGAAACGACACCAGCGTACCCACTACGACAGCTGCGACAAATTTCTTGCTACCTGACATACATTCCTCCAAGTTGGACTGCGAAGCGATTGATCGTTGTGTGAAAAATACACGTGATGCCCCCCGGGCGCGTCATCGAAGCGGCGCCTGGGCAGGCATGCCTGCATCATTCGGGTTGATCGTCCAGGTGTGGCCGTGCCTGCGCCGGAGCGGTATCGAGCTGCGGCCCGCCGTCGCGCAGGCGCCGCAAGTTGGCGTCGCGGATGCGCGCGCCGAAGGAACGTGTCTCGAGTACGGCGATCGCCTGTCCGAGGCAGGCGGACAAGGGAAACGCCAGTTCCGCATCGAGGCTGTCGGCCGCCGATTTGGTCGCCTGCCAGCACACGCGCAGGCGCGGCAGCAGCGTTTCGCCAGCGGCGCTGAGGCGCACCACGCGCTGCCTGCCGTCTGCACCGCCGGCGGCCACCGTCAACAGGCCCTTTTTCACCATCAGGGCCACCGTCTGCGTCGCGGCCGGCTGCGTGAGGCCGGCCAGGGCCGCCAGCTCGCCGATGGTCGCGCTAGCCTGCTCGGCCAGCACCCGCATCACCGGTGTGTAGCGCGGCCGGTAATCCAGCCCCGCGTCCACGTAGGCTTGCTCGACCGCGCCGTCCAGCAGTTCGATGAGATGTCGTAATTGTGTGCCGAGTCCAGGTTTCATGGAACCATGGTAGCACCATTTACATAAGAGCTTATATAAATATTTTACATATTTGAAAACCTTTACGGCGAGCCGCCGCCGGAGGCTGCCGCGTGGAACTCAGGAAGATGAGAGACGAGATGAGGTGAAAAACGGATGGATGGCGTCTGGGGCCAACGGGGGCTTCCCCGCCATGACGGATGGCGAAGGATGCCCTGTCCGACCGGGCTGGCATCAGCAGCGCGCCGGCTACTGCGCGCCGCAGGTCATCGCCTGCATTTACGCCAGGTTATAGACTGTTTCCAGGACCGCGATTGTCAGCGCGGCAATTTATACCGTATCAGCAGCGTAGGTCCCTTGCCGCCGGATGGCGTCAGCAGTATCTCGTCACCGGGCAGCATCTCTTCATACATCACCGTGCAACAGGTCGGCATCGAGTGGCCGCGCGCCGGATAGACACCGACATCGGTGTGCAGGGTTGCAGCGCGCACGTCCACACTGGTCTTGCCGGCCTTTCCCTCTTCTTGCAGCAGTTTGCGCAATGCGGTGACGAAGTCCCCTTTGCTGAGCCTGGCAGGCGTCTGGCTGGCTTGCGGGCGCGCGGTTGCGTCGTTTTTCATGGCAGTTTCTTTCAGTGTATACATTCCCGCCACTATATCATCCGCCCCCTGGCGGCATCAGGCCAAAATAGACGCCAGCCCTGGCCGCTTAAGCTCTGCTGATGGTGCGCTCCGGCGGAACTCGCAGGCAGGTGACTCTTATTTCTTTCCGAGGCAGGTGCAACAGGCCGGCTTAGCTAAAGTCCAACATGATTAAAATAGTACTCGATGGAGTGTCGTAGAACATCAAAAGCTTATCTGCTCCATGGTCCCGATAGCGATACCCAACCAATATCCCAATTAATCGATATCGCTGCCCCTGTTCGTTTAGCGGATGAGTGAAGTTGACGCCATTAACCGTCTCGTCCTCGCGCATCATCCGAGATGGCCTGAATCCCCATTTAGCCACCTCATCAGGCAAGGAGAGATCGTTGGTCCAGTTGCCGGCCAGGGCATTTCCTCCAAAAGCGGTGCCCCAACCAAAGCTGTCAGATTGCCTATTCATGAGACCCTGCTCATGCCATGCGCACCTACGCTCGGCATAGCTTTTGTTGGCCTCCCCGTACCAAAAATCAGCCTCCACATCATGCTCCCGATTAATCGCAAAATAGCGCCAATCCCCGGCGAATCGATACTTTGATCCTATCCGAACGAACTTAATCCATGCTTCGCCACAGTGAGGACCGTAGTAATCCGTGCTGCCTTCGCCCAAAGCACCATCATACGGCTCTATGGGCAAGACGAAGTGGAACTGCCCCGTCCACGTAGGGTCGACCTGTGCTGCGGGTATGGTTAGAATAGGATGGAACACTTTCAGATGGAGCCCGACGTCTTCCATAAAGACGTCGTCTGGATCAGGATAGGGCACGAATCCGGGAGGGACTACTAAATTTTGAGCCATTGATGATGCAACCTTATGTAAATAGTGACTTACATAAGCCAGACGTTTCTCGGAGATGGAAACCGCATTTATTTTGCATCATTATGCAAAAATATTTTTTTGGATTGCAACGGGTTCACACGACACCGCAGAACTGCTCATCAACATCGCCGAAAGGCGGCCAACCGCATCCCGGTCGCGCAGATCGGATTAACAGGGCCGCCGAAGCACGCAAGCGCGTCATTCGAATACCAGCGGCCAACAGACTCTTCTCGGATTGCGGCCCTAGCGGGCCGACTCCGCCTTGCGCGCCACCCTTGCCACCACCAGTTCGATCAGCTCCGCGATCAGGGGCCGGAACGTGGCCGCATTGCCGCCCTGCCCCAGCATGACGGTGCGCGTGGTCAGGTGCGAAAAGACGGCGTCGAACAGGATCTGCGGCAGGTTGGAAAACGAGGTGTCGGGCGCGATGCGGCCCTGGGCGCGCTGCTGTTCCAGCAGACGCAAAATCAGTGCGTGCCACACTTGCGGGCCGTGTTCGTACCAGGTCAGGCCGACGGCCGGCACGGCGGCCGCACCCGTGACGACGAGGCGGTAGAAATCCACGTGGCGGGGGCTGGTGACGACGGCCACCAGTTCATCGAGGATCAGCTGCAAGCCCTGTTCCAGGCCCGCTTGCGAGGTATCGAGGCGGCGCAGGTCGATGATGAAATCGGCGCACAGGTATTCGACCACCGCCACCAGCAGCTCCTGCTTGCTGCCGAAGTAGCGGTAGGCCGTGGCCTTCGAGCCGCCCGCCGCGGCCACGATGGCGTCCATGCTGACGCCGTCGTAGCCGGAAGCGAGGAAGAGGTCCGCCGCCGCCACCAGCAGCTTGCGCCGCCGCTCCTCGCTTCGGGTACTCGGGGAAGCTGGAACGGTGCGCAACTGGGGCATGAAGCAAACTCTTACTGTGTCTTGGGAAGCGCGTATGCTATCACGTAATCTCCCCGGTCCGGGCTCTGGCGGGCGCCGCCCGCCGCCACCACGACGTACTGGCGGCCCGACTTGGGCGACACATACGTCATCGGCGTGCCTTGCGAACCCACGGGCATGCGCGCCTTCCACACTTCACGTCCCGTCGCGATGTCCATGGCGCGCAAATAATAATCCTGCGTGCCCGCATAAAACACGAGGCCCGACGCCGTGCTCACGCCGCCGCCCAGGGTGGGCATGCCCAGCGGGATGGGCAGCCGCGCGCGCACGCCGTTGATGACGGCGTCCTGCACCGTGCCGGCCGGACGCTCCCACACTTTCGTGCGCGTCTTCAAATCGATGGCGGCAAACACGCCCCACGGCGGACTTTGGCAAGGTATGCCCAGCGGCGAATTGAAGGCCTTGTGGTCGATGACGAAGGGCGTGCCATCCATCGGATAGGTGCTGCCCACGCCGTGGCCCGACGTCAGCTTGGCCACGTCCACCGTTTCGCGCGGCACCAGCCTGACCACTTGCGGCATGCGGATATCGTTGACGAACATATAGCCATTGCTTTCATCGACGGCCGCGCCGCCCCAGTTGAAGCCGCCGTAGTAGCCCGGATAGATCAAGGTCTCTTGCGTGCTTGGCGCCGTGAACTCCCCTTTGTAATTGAGCTTGCGGAAGCTGATGCGGCACGCCAGCTGGTCGAAGAAGGTGGCGCCCCACATGTCGCGCTCCGTCAGGGTTTCCGCGCCGAGGGCCGGCATGCCGGTGGAATATGGCTGCGTCTTTGCCACCCAGTCGCCGGCCGCGTGCTCCTGCGGCACGGGCTTTTCCACCACGTCGGCAATCGGCTTGCCCGTGCGGCGGTCCAGCATGAAGATCTGGCCCCGCTTGGTCAGCTGCACCAGTGCGGGAATCTTGCCGCCCTTGCCGTCCGGGACGTCGTACAGGGCCGGCTGCGCCGCCACGTCGTAATCCCAGATATCATGGTGGACGGTTTGATACGTCCAGCGTTCGCGGCCCGTGGCCATGTCGAGGGCAACGATGGCCGACGCGTATTTTTCCGTCAGCGGCGGGCGCTTGCCGCCCCAGAAGTCCGGCTGCTCGTTCCCCGTCGGCAGGTAGACGAGGCCCAATTCATCGTCGAAGGCCGGGGTCGACCACATGTTCGGCGTGCTGCGCGTGTAGGTCTGCCCTTCCGGCGGCAGCTTGGTGATGGCCGGATTGCCCAGGTCCCAGGCCCACACCAGTTCCCCCGTGTCGGCGCTGTACGCGCGCACGACGCCCGACGGTTCATCGGTGGAGCGGCCGTCGAAGACCCAGCCGCCGAGGATGATCAGGTTGCGCGCCACCGTGGGCGCGGACGTGTAGGCGTAGTACGGCACGTTCATTTTCACCTTGCCCAGGCCGACGGTGAGGTCGACGGAACCCTTGTCGCCGAAGCCCTCGCACTGCTTGCCCGTCTGCGCGTCGATCTCGATCAGGCGCGCATCCATGGTCACTTGCACGATGCGCTTGGCGCACGCGCCCGCCGCCGGCGCGCCGGCCGCCTGCATGCCCTCGACACGGAACGGCTTTGTCACTTTGGCCGGCTCGTAGTAGCCGACACCGCGGCAGCGGTTCCACGTCTTCGTGTTGGCCGGCTTCGGATCGAAGGTCCAGCGCTCCTTGCCCGTGTCCGCGTCCAGCGCGATGACCTTGCTGGTCGGCGTGCACGTATAGATGGTGTCGCCGATCTGCAGCGGCGTATTCTGCGATTCGGACGCGCCCTCGGCCAGCTCGCCCGTGCGGTAACTCCACGCCACTTGCAGCTGGCCGACATTCTGCTGGTCGATCTGCGTGTACGGCGCGAAGCGCGTGCCTTTCGGCCCATGGCCATAATGCGCCCAGTTGGCGCTGCCGTCATTGACGGGCGTCACGGCATCCTGCTGCGGCTGCGCGGTGGCTTCCAGCACGCCGTGCGGCTGGAACATGGAGGCAAAGCCGGCCACCAGCACGACGGCAAACAGGGCCGCGAAGCCGCGCGACTGGCCGCTGTGGCCACGGCCTGCCAGCCACGGATGCAGCAAGGCGGCCACGAGGCCGATGACGAGGAATGGCGCCAGGCGCGGCACCATGGGCCAGAAGGCGAAGCCGATTTCCCACACGGCCCACAGCAAGGTAGCCAGCACGAGCGCGGCGACGATGCCACTAGCCAGCGGCTTGCGGCGCCAATACAGCACGCCGGCCAATATTAAACCGAGACCGGCCAGCAGGTAATACCAGGAACCACCGAGAGTAATCAGTTCGATGCCACCCGCCGCCAGGGCCAGGCCGGAACATCCGAGAAAAACGCCAAAAACCGCCAGGGCAATGCGCTTGCCCCTGGAGACCGCCGGGATCGCCGTCGCTCCATTCTTTGTTGAAGTGTCCATTTTTTATCCATGACGCCTCCCCTGCCCAGGCCAACACGCCGGGGATGGCTGATTTTTTAAATCTACGTAGTGAAACTGTACTGTACGGTTTCATTTTATGCCGATTTTTGACGCAAGGAAAGAAAAATTGACAAGGGAGCTTGATTTTTGGCGGGGATGGGATGGCGCTGCGACGTCGGCATGCCGGTGTTGACCTGGAGCGTGCTCCGCCGGAACGCCCGAAAAACGCCCAGGGCTAGGCGCCGCGTCGAAGACAGTACGAATAGTACGGCGAGACGCGGCAACAACGCCCTGGGCGTTTTCTCGGGTGTTCCCCTTTTATTCCGCGAGCGACGCCATGTCGATGACGAAGCGGTAGCGTACATCGCTCTTTACGACGCGCTCGAACGCCTCATTGATATCCTGGATGCGGATGATCTCGATGTCCGACACGATGTTGTGCTTGCCGCAGAAATCCAGCATTTCCTGGGTTTCCTTGATCGAGCCGATCATGGAGCCGGACAGGCTGCGTCGCGCGCCCACCAGGCCGAAGGCGCTGATCGGCGGCACGGCGCCGTCCGGGATGCCGACGATGACCATGCTGCCATCGACCTTCAGCAGGTTGATGTACTGGTTCCAGTCGATCGAAGCGCCCACGGTGCAGATGATCAGGTCGAAGGTACCGGCCAGTTTGCTGAACGTTTCCGCATCGTTGGTGGCGTAGTAGTGATCGGCGCCCAGGCGCAGGCCGTCTTCGCGCTTCGACAGGGTCTGGCTCAGCACCGTCACTTCGGCGCCCATGGCGTGGGCGATCTTCACGCCCATGTGGCCCAGGCCACCCATGCCCAGGATGGCGACCTGCTTGCCGGGGCCGGCCTTCCAGTGGTTCAGCGGCGAGTACAGGGTGATGCCGGCGCACAGCAGCGGCGCGGCCGCGTCCAGCGGCAGGTTGTCGGGAATCGACAGCACATAGCCTTCCTTGACGACGATGCTGTCCGAGTAGCCGCCCTGCGTGGCCGTCTTGCCATCGGCTTCCAGGCCATTGTAGGTCTGGATCAGGCCGGGCATATACTGTTCCAGGTCCACGTTACGGGTCTTGCAAGTGGTGCAGGAATCGACGAAGCAGCCCACGCCCACGTGGTCGCCCACCTTGAACTTGCTGACGTTGGCGCCGACGGCCGTGACGACGCCGGCGATTTCATGGCCGGGCACCATCGGGAAGGCGGCGCCGCCCCATTCATCGCGCGCCTGGTGGATGTCGGAATGGCACACGCCGCAGTATTTGATCGAGATGGCCACGTCGTCTTCGCGCGGGGCGCGGCGCTCGAACGTGAACGGTTGCAGTGCGGAGGTCGGGCCCAGTGCGGCGTAGCCTTTGGCGATGGTGGTCATGAAAACTCCTGTATCTATATGTGTGTAACGAGGGGGAACGCGTGCCATGCATGCGATTGCACAAGTGTGCCCGAGAAGCCGTCCCGCCGTTACCGCGATCCTGCAAGACCTTTGCACGATCCTCCAAATCTGCGTAAGATCAACCCCTGCCCTCCCTCGCCTGACGCATACTGCCACCCATGCCTACCTTACTCCTGCCCCAAGATGAAATCGCCGCCCTGATCAGCCGCCACGCGCCGCGCACGGGCGATTACGCGACGGCCATCGGCAACCTCACCTTCCACCGCCAGTCGTCCGTCACGGAGTCGCTGTTCCATGCGGCGCGCCCCAGCGTGGCCATCATCGCGCAAGGAGCGAAGGACGTCACCCTGGGCACGGAAACCTTCCATTACAGCCGCATGCAGTATCTGCTGACGTCCGTAGACCTGCCGGTGCAGGTGCGCGTGGTGGAAGCGAGCGTGGACAAGCCGCACCTGTGCGTGGTGCTGGGCATCGACATCGCCGACGTGGCCGCGCTGCTCGATAGCGAAAGCGGCGGCGACAGCGCCGCGCAGCAGAAAATCCTGCCCGCCACGCGCGGCATTTCCGTCAGCGACGTGTCGCCCGAGCTGCTCGACGCCATGCTGCGCCTCGTGCGCCTGCTCGACAAGCCGGGGGAGATCGCCGCGCTGGCGCCCCTGATCCGCCGCGAGCTGACCTACCGCCTGCTCAATGGCCCCGTGGGCGCGCGCCTGCGCCACATGGCGCTGGCCAGCAGCCAGTCGCACCAGGTGGGGCAAGCCATCGACTGGATCAAGCACCATTACGCGCAGCCGCTGCGCATCGAGCACCTGGCCGGCATGGCGAACATGAGCATGTCGTCGCTGCACCACCACTTCAAGGCGATTACCGCCATGACGCCGATGCAGTACCAGAAGCTGCTGCGGCTACAGGAAGCGCGGCGATTGATGCTGGTCGAGCAGATCGACGCGGGCACGGCCGGCTACCGGGTCGGCTACGCCAGCGAATCGCAGTTCAGCCGCGAATACAGCCGCCAGTTCGGCCGCGCGCCCATGCGCGACGTGGGTCAGGTGCGCGCGCAGCTCAGCGGCGCCGGGGCCGCCAGTGCCAGTGCCGACCTGGCCTATTCCGTCTTGCCGTAGCCGCCGCCGCCCGGCGTTTCGATGACGAACACGTCGCCCGCCCGCATGTCCGTCTTGCCGATATGCGCCAGGTGCTCGATGCTGCCGTCAGCCCGCTCCACGTAATTGCGCCCCAGCGCGCCGGCCTCGCCGCCAGCCATGCCGAACGGCGGAATCATCCGGTTGTTCGACAGGATCGCCGCCGTCATCGGCTCCAGGAAGCGCACCCGGCGCACGCCGCCATTGCCGCCGTGCCAGCGCCCCGCCCCGCCCGATCCGGCGCGGATGCTGTAGCTGTCCAGGCGCACGGGGAAGCGCCACTCGAGGATTTCCGGGTCCGTCAGGCGCGAATTGGTCATGTTCGTCTGCACCACGTCCGTGCCGTCGAAGCCGGGGCCGGCGCCCGAGCCGCCCGATATCGTCTCGTAATACTGGTATTTGGCGCTGCCGAACGTGAAATTGTTCATCGTCCCCTGCGAGGCGGCCATCGCCCCCAGCGCGCCATACAGGGCGTTGGTGATGCAGGTCGAGGTTTCCACGTTGCCCGAAACGACGGAGGCAGGATACCGCGGGTTGAGCATGGAGCCGGGCGGGATGATCACGGTCAAGGGCTTCAGACAGCCGGCATTCAGGGGAATCTCGTCGTCGACGAGGGTGCGGAACACGTACAGCACGGCCGCCATGCAGACGGCGGACGGTGCATTGAAGTTGTTCGGCAGCTGGCTTGAGGTGCCCGTGAAATCGATGACGGCGCTGCGCCGCGCCACGTCGACCTTGATCGCCACCTGGATGCGCGCTCCGTTGTCCAGGTCCAGCGCGTAGCTGCCATCCTTCAGGGTCGTGATGACCCGGCGCACGGCTTCCTCTGCATTGTCCTGCACGTGGCCCATGTAGGCTTGCACGACAGCCAAGCCGAAATGCGCGACCATGTTATGCAGTTCTTCGGCCCCCTTCTGGTTGGCCGCCACCTGGGCGCGCAGGTCGGCCAGGTTTTGCCGCGGATTGCGGGCCGGCCAGCTGGCGCCCGCCAGCAGGGACAGTGTTTCCGCCTCGCGCATCACGCCCGTGGCGCCGTCGACCAGCTTGAAATTGTCGATCAACACGCCCTCCTCCTCGATGCGCGTGGAGTCCGGCGGCATGGATCCGGGCGTGGTGCCGCCGATGTCCGCATGGTGGCCGCGCGAGCCCACGTAGAACAGGATGGCACCGCCCTTTTCATCGAAGACGGGCGAAATCACCGTCACATCGGGCAGATGCGTGCCGCCGTGGTACGGGTCGTTCAGCATGAAGACGTCGCCCGGCCGCATGGCGCCCGCATTGCGCGTCATGACGGTGCGGATGCTCTCGCCCATGGAACCGAGGTGCACGGGCATGTGCGGCGCATTGGCGATCAAGTGGCCTTGCGCATCGAAGATGGCGCAGCTGAAATCGAGCCGCTCCTTGATGTTGACGGAATGGGCCGTATTTTGCAGGCGCAGGCCCATCTGCTCGGCGATCGACATGAACAGGTTGTTGAAAATTTCCAGCATCACGGGGTCGGCATCAGTCCCGATGGCGCGCCGCTCCGGCAAGGCGGCGACCCTGCGCAAGATCAAATGGCCGTGCGCCGTCACTTGCGCGCGCCAGCCCGGTTCGATCACGGTGGTGGCGTTGGCGTCGCTGACGATGGCCGGGCCGTCGATGGCATCACCGGGGCGCAGGCTGTCCGCCGCATACAGGCCGCTGTCGCGCCATGCACCGGCGCAGTAGATCTGCACCGTCTGCACGGGCGCCAGCGCGCCAGCGCGGGCCGCATACGCCGGCGTGGCCGGCTGCGGCGCATCGGATGCGCCGAGGGCTTCCACGGAGATGGCTTCCACGATCAAGGCGCGCGCCGGCATCAGGAAGGAAAAGCGTTTTTTGTACGCCGCTTCGAACTGCGCCTGCATGCTGGCCACCGTATCGAACAGCACGACGAGGGCCGAATCCGTGCCTTCGTAGCGCAGGTGCACGCGGTGCACGAGCGCGATGCGCTCGCCTGCCACGCCCTGGCGCAGCAAGTCGCCCCGCGCCTGCTCTCCCAGTGCGGCGAAATCGCGCGCCAGGTCGGCCCCCAGTGTCGCTTCGATGGCCCGCTCGCGCATGGCGCTCTGGTCGGCCAGGCCCATGCCGTAGGCCGACATCACGCCGGCCAGACTGTGGATGAACACCGTGCGCATGCCCAGCGCGTCGGCCACCAGGCAGGCATGCTGGCCGCCCGCGCCGCCAAAGCTGGTGAGCGTATATTCCGTGACGTCGTGGCCCCGCTGCACGGAAATCTGCTTGATGGCGTTGGCCATATTGCCCACGGCGATGGCGACATAGCCTTCGGCCACTTCTTCCGGCGTGGCATTGACCGTGCGCGCCAGCGCTTCGAACTGGGCGCGCACCGTGGCCGCGTCCAGCGCTTCATCGGCGTCGGGGCCGAAGACGCGGGGGAAGAACGCGGGCTGCAGCTTGCCCAGCATGACGTTGCAGTCGGTGACGGCCAGCGGGCCGCCGCGCCGGTAGCTGGCGGGGCCCGGGTTGGCGCCCGCGCTGTCCGGCCCCACCTTGTAGCGGGCGCCGTCGAAATGCAGCAGGGAGCCGCCGCCTGCGGCCACCGTGTGGATGCTCATCATGGGCGCGCGCATGCGCACGCCGGCGATCTGCGTCTCGAACACGCGTTCGAACTCGCCCGCGTAATGCGACACGTCCGTCGAAGTGCCGCCCATGTCGAAGCCGATGACCTTGTCGAAACCAGCCAGCGCGCTGGCGCGCACCATGCCGACGATGCCGCCGGCGGGACCGGACAAGATGCTGTCCTTGCCCTGGAAGGCGCGCGCATCCGTCAAGCCGCCGTTCGACTGCATGAATTGCAGGTGCACGCCGGGCAGCTCCATCGCCAGCTGGTCGACATAGCGGCGCAGGATCGGCGACAGGTAGGCGTCGACCACGGTGGTGTCGCCGCGCGCCACCAGTTTCATCATGGGGCTGACCTCATGCGACACGGACACCTGCGTAAAACCGGCTTCGCGCGCCAGCTGCGCCACCCGCGCCTCGTGCGCATGATGGCGGTAGCCGTGCATCAGCACGATGGCGATGGCGCGCACGCCGCGCGCATGGGCTTGCGCCAGCGCGGCCTGCGCGGCCGCTTCGTCGAGCGGCGTCACGACGTCGCCGTGGGCGCCCACCCTTTCGTCGATCTCGATCACGTCACCATACAGCAGTTCGGGCAGGATGATCTTGCGCGCGAACAATTGCGGGCGGTTCTGGTAGGCGATGCGCAAGGCGTCGCGAAAACCCCGCGTGATGGCCAGCACGGTGGGTTCGCCCTTGCGTTCGAGCAGCGCATTGGTGGCGACCGTCGTGCCCATCTTGATGGCGCCCACCTGCTCCACGGGCAGCGGCGCACCGGGCGCAAGGCCCATCAGCCGGCGCATGCCGGCCAGCGCCGCGTCGCGGTACTGGCCCGGATTTTCCGACAGCAGCTTGCAGGTGGCCAGGCTGCCATCGGGACGGCGCGCCACGATGTCCGTAAAGGTGCCGCCACGGTCGATCCAGAATTGCCAGTCCATCGCCTTGCCCCCGCGCTTATGTGAGATGGCTATTGTAGCCGTCAAACAGGCGCGCATTTCAGGCGTGCGCGCCTTGCCTTTCGCCCGCATCGGCCTTATGTTGAAGACATGCTGACTAACGGAACACGCTCCATGCCCCTGATCGACTCTGCAACACCGCTGTACTCCATCGCCGAACTGCGCGCCATCGAACAGGCGGCCATGCGCGACTTGCCGCAAGGGCTGCTGATGCAGCGCGCGGGCCAGGCGGCCGCCAGTGCCGCCCTGAAGCTGCTGCACGCCCAGGAAGAAGGCGGCGATGCGGGCCACCGGCGCGTACTGGTGCTGGCCGGCCCCGGCGACAACGGCGGCGACGCGCTGGAAGCGGCCGCGCACCTGGCCGGCAGCGGCACCGAGGTGCTCGTCTGGCTGGCGCCCGCGGCGCAAGCCACGTCGCCCGAGCGCGAACAGGCGCTGAGCCGCGCGCGCAACAGCGCCGCGCGCTGCATGGATGCGGCAACCAGCACGGCGTCGGCCGCCGTGGGCGCCGCGCCGTGGCACCTCGTCATCGATGGCCTGTTCGGCATCGGCGCGTCGCGTCCCCTGGACGGCGAATGCCGCGACGTGGTCCATCTGGTGAACCAGCTCGATTGCCCCGTGCTGGCGCTCGACGTGCCCAGCGGCCTGCACGCGGACACGGGCGCCATCGACGGCGTCGCCATCCGCGCCACGCATACGCTCACCTTCATCGGCGACAAGCCTGGCCTGCACACGGCAAATGGCCGCGACCATGCGGGCGAAGTGGAAGTGGCCGCGCTGGCCATCGATCCCGCCCTGCTGCTGCCGGCGAAGGCGCAGCTGGGCGGCCTGCACCTGTTCGCCCGCCAGCTGCAGCCGCGCCGGCAAAACACGCACAAGGGCAGCTACGGCAGCGTGGCCATCATCGGCGGCGCGCAAGGCATGGCCGGCGCGCCCATCCTGGCCGCCCGCACGGCCCTGCATGCGGGCGCGGGACGGGTGTATCTCGCCTTTCCCGACGCGCCGCCCGCGTTTGACAGCGGCCAGCCGGAACTCATGTGCCGGCACGCCCGGGACGTGGATTTCTCGGGCCTGCACTTCGCCGCGCTGGTGGCCGGGCCGGGCCTCGGCGACAAGGCCGGCACGGTGGAGCTGCTGCTGCGGGCGTTCGACAGCGACAGCCCCCTGCTGCTGGACGCCGACGCGCTGAACCTGATGGCGGCCGAGCCGGAGCTGCAATCGGCGCTGGCCGTGCGCACGGGCGCGGGGGCGACGATTTTGACCCCGCATCCGCTGGAAGCGGCGCGCCTGCTCGACATGACGGTGGCCGAGGTGCAAGCCGACCGCCTGGGCGCGGCGCGCCAGCTGGCCACGCAGCTGGGCGTCATCGTCGTCTTGAAAGGGTCGGGCACGGTGATCGCCGCGCCCGACGGCCAGGTCGTCGTCAACAACACGGGCGGCCCCGCGCTGGCGACGGCCGGCACGGGCGACGTCCTGGCGGGCCTGTGCGGCAGCCTGCTGGCGCAGGGCTGGCCGGAATGGGAAGCGGCGCTGGGCGCCGTGTGGCTGCACGGTGCGGCAGCCGATGCGCTGGTGGCCGCAGGCAGCGGCCCCATCGGGCTGACGGCGGGGGAATTGATCCCGGCCATCCGCAAGTTGATCAATGCCTTGTCGGTGTAATAACGACGTATTACAAGGAATGTCACGACGCCTGACAGCAAGTAGGTCGGATTAGCGCGTCAGCGCGTAATCCGACAATCAGCAGCAATCACACCAGCCTCCCCGCCGCAATCGTAATCGTGCGCCCGCATCGGGCCGCGATCGAGCTGTCGTGCGTGACGAGCACGAGGGTCGAGCCCCGTTCGCGGTTCAACTCAAACATCAGCTGGATCACGGCTTCGCCCGTGGCAGCGTCCAGGCTGCCCGTCGGCTCGTCGGCGAACAGCAGCGGCGGCTCCGTGACGAAGGCGCGGGCCAGCGCCACGCGCTGCTGCTCGCCGCCGGACAGGTATTTCGGATAGTGTTTCAGGCGGCTGCCCAGGTTCACCCTTCCCAGCATGGCTTGCGCCTTTTCCTTCGCGTCCGGGTCGCCGCGCAAATCCAGCGGCAGCATGACGTTTTCCAGCGCCGTCAGATGGGCCAGCAGCTGGAAGGACTGGAACACGAAGCCGAGCTTTTCCTTGCGAAAACCGGCGCGGCCGTCTTCGTCGAGGGCGAAGATATCGGTGCCGTCGAGCATGACCTTGCCCTCGCTGGGCGTGTCCAGGCCGGCCAGCAAGCCCAGCAAGGTAGACTTGCCGGAACCGGAGGCGCCGACGATGGCCAGCGTCTCGGCCGTTTGCACGGTAAAATCGACGCGATGCAGGATGGTCAGCTCACCATCGGCATCGGGTACGCGCTTGGCCAGCTGGACCACTTCGATGGCCGGCCGGGCCTTTTGGCTGTCGGGTGCGGCGGGCCGCTGGGCCGCTGCTTCTGACGGGAGAAAACTGGTGGAAGTCGCTTTAGGGAATTCGGGCATGCTGATCTATCTTAAAAAATTTCGTGAACAAATAAGTGTCGAGGGCGGCAACCGCCTGCGGCGGCGCACCCTGTCCTTGCTTCCTGCGGCAGCCCTGCTCCTGGTGTCAGGCATGACGAACGCCTATTCTGCACCAAAAACGCTGCTGGTGCTCGGCGATAGCCTGTCGGCCGAGTACGGGCTGGCGCGGGGCACGGGCTGGGTGGCGCTGCTGGAACAGCGGCTGCAAGCGCAAAAGAACGACACGCGCATCGTCAACGCCAGCATCAGCGGCGAGACCACCAGCGGCGGCCGCGCGCGCCTGCCCGCCCTGCTGGCGAAGCACCAGCCCGACGTCGTGCTGATCGAACTGGGCGCCAACGACGGCTTGCGCGGCTTGCCCGTGGTGGCCGCCGAAGCGAATCTGCGCGCCATGGGCGAGGCGGCCAGGAAATCGGGTGCGCAGGTGGTGCTGGTGGGCATGCGCATGCCGCCCAACTATGGCCGCGCCTACGGCGAGCAGTTCTATGGCGTGTACGGCAAGCTGGCAAAGGAATGGAAGGCGCCTTTGGTCCCCTTCATGTTCGAAGGCATCGCCGACCAGCCGCAGCTGTTCCAGGCCGACCGCATGCATCCGAATGCCAAGGCGCATCCGACGATTTTGAAAAACATCTGGCCACAGCTGGCGCCGTTGCTGAAAGCCAAGTAAGCCAGTTGTTGACGTTACCTCTAGCCCGAGGCAAAAATCCGGGGTCAGACCCGGCGGGTCTGACCCCAGCTCTACGCTGATGGTCATGCTCAGTTCATTGGCACGCACATTCCGCAGACAAAAAAATAGCCGCTCGAAAGCGGCTATTTTTATGCGTGGAAACTAAATCTTACGGTGCTTCCGGCGCTGCGACGGCTGGGGCGGTGAGCGGTTTGACGATCTTCACCTTGGCCTTGGCTTTCAGGTACTCGACGTAATCGAACATTTCCTGTTGCGCCAGGATGCCGCCGATCTGGTCTTTCTCTTGCTGGCGGCGCGCCGCGTCCACTTGCGCCGGCTGCTGCACCTTGCCGATGCGGTAGATGCCGTAGCCCAGGGCTGGCAGGTCCACGCCCACATAGGCTGGCAGCTTGCTCGTGTCGGCCTTCATGACTTGCGCGATGGCGGCACGGTTGATGCCGTCCAGCTTGCTGCGCGATACCCATTGCGCCGCGCCGAAGCCCGTCGCATCGCCCGACGCCTTCAAGGCGGCCAGCTTGGTCTCGCCCGCCTTCTTGGCCAGCTTTTCCGCTTCTTCCAGGGTCACGCGCTGACGGATCATCGCTTCGACTTCGGCCAGCGGACGCTTCGTTGCCGGCTTGAATTCCACCACGCGGCCAGCGATCAGCACGTTAGGTGCGACGGTCACGGCTTCCGTGTTGCGCTTGTCTTTCAGCGAATCGTTCGAGAAGATGGCGGCCAGGAACTTGGCGTTGTTGAACGGCGCCTTGCCCAGTGCCGGCGACGGCGTGCGCGACAGGTTGGCAACGGACTCCACTTTCAGTTTCAGCTTGTCGGCCACCGGCTTCAGGCTGTCCGATTGCTCGTAGACCGTGTTGGTGAACGTTTCCGCCATTTCCGAGTATTTCTTGGCAGCAAATTGCTTGCGCAGGTCGGCCGTGATTTCGCCGCGCACTTCATCGAGCGCACGCACGTGCTGTGGCTTGAGCGAGGTGACGGTCAGGATGTGGAAGCCGAAATCGGAAGCGACGACATCGCTGATTTCGCCTTGCTTGAGTTTCGAAACAGCGCTCAGCAGCGGTGCCGGCAAGCCATCCTTGCCGATCACGCCCAGGTCGCCGCCCTGTTCCGCGGAGGCCGGGTCTTCCGACTTGGCTTTCGCCACGGCGGCAAAGCTGGCAGGCGCCTTGCGCACGTCAGCCAGGATCGCTTCAGCCTTGGCCTTGGCGGCTGCCTTGTCGGCGGCCGAGGCGTCTTTCTTGACGGCTACGAGGATGTGGCTGGCCTGACGCGCTTCTTCCGTCGTGTAGGCTTTCTGGTTCTTCGCGTAGTAGCCGGTCACGTCCGCGTCGCTGACGTCGACTTGCTCGCCGGCGGCGCTGTCGTCCAGCACGACGTATTCGATCTTGGCTTGTTCCGGGATTTCAAAGAACTTGCTGTTCTTGTCATAGAACGCCTTGATCATGGCGTCCGTCACTTTGACTTCCGACACGTACTGGGCGATCGGCAACAGCAGTTCCTGCACTTCACGCTCTTCCGAGGTGATGTCGGACAGGCGCTTGGACACGGTGTTCGGCGCGAAGGCGGTGCCTTGCACGGCGCCGGCCAGTTGCTGCAGGGCCAGGTCGCTGCGGCGGCGCGCATCGTACATCTGCGGCGTCATGCCTTGGGCTGCCAGCATGGCCTTGTAGCGTTCCAGGTCGAATTTACCGTCCGGCAAGGTCAAGCCTGGGATTTCCAGCACTTCCTTTTGCAGCACGGCATCGCTGATGACGAGGTGGCTACGGCCCACTTCGGCGGCCACGGCGCGCTCGGCGATCAGGTTGTCGAGGATGCTCTGGCGCGCTTCCGGCGTGTCAAACATTTTTTGGTCGAACTGCTCGCCCATCATCTGGCGGTAGCGGTCGATCTGCTGGCGTTGCGCTTCTTCATATTGCTGCTGCGTAACGACCTGGTCGCCGACCTTGGCGATGGTGTTCGCGCCATCGCCGAAGCTTTGGTAGCCGCTGATACCGACCAGTGCAAAAGACGGGACGATGACCAGCATCAGGAGAAACTGCATCAAGCGTCGATGGGTACGAATAAATTCAAACATGGTCAGCCAATTCGGGATGAGTGGATCACTATAAAAAAAGGCGAACATGCGTTCGCCTTGATTTCTTCGGCGGAATGGACGGGACAGATGTCCACTTCCCCTTTAGATTCAACAACTTGGCGCTGGAACTAAAGCAGGATTCTGACGCCCAAGCCATTATCTCCTGATTCTACAATGCCCATAGCGCTATAGCAAGAGTAAATCAGGGCGCGCGCCCTGCCCTGGCGCCGCCCGGATGGCAAGGCGCCGGACTCGGGCATTTAACCCGACGCAGCTTAAAGGGGATTTAAACGCCGGCGTTTTTATTCAACACGGCAGGCGGGAATTTTAAAAAGCAGGCGCGCCGAGATAATCTGGCGCTGAAAAAGAAAAACCCGCGCTACTTATTCAGCAGCGCGGGCTTCTATATTCTGGCGGAGCGGACGGGACTCGAACCCGCGACCCCCGACGTGACAGGCCGGTATTCTAACCAACTGAACTACCACTCCTTGAGAGCGTATTTTTTTGGCGGAGCGGACGGGACTCGAACCCGCGACCTCCGACGTGACAGGCCGGCATTCTAACCAACTGAACTACCACTCCGAAAAATACACAGTACTACTTGCATTTGTATCCAGGATCGCCATTCAAGAATGTCGATCCTGAAATCGCGGCACCCGGAGGCGCCGCCAAATGTTTCCGGTGATTGTCACCTCACCGAAGTCCGTTAGTTTACAGCATCCTTCAAAGCTTTACCAGCTTTAAATTTTGGAACTTTTGCTGCTTCGATCGTGATCGCTTCTTTGGTACGCGGATTGCGGCCGGTACGCTCAGCGCGTTCGCTGACCGAGAAAGTGCCAAAACCAACCAGCGTCACGCTGTCGTTGTTTTTCAAAGTTTCCGTCACGCCGCCGATAACAGCGTCGAGTGCGCGCGCAGCGGCGGCTTTGGAAATGTCAGCTTTTTCAGCAATGTGGTCGATCAATTCAGTCTTGTTCACTAGCATCCCCAATTACAAAGGTATAAAACGTTTACCGTATCGTTGCGGCACTTTTGGCACCACAGCTGTCCGGCGAAAAAAATGTGCAGGCGTATTAAACAAGCCACACTGTATATGTGTCAAGCGCTTTGGGGGCGCAATTCACGTTTCAATATAAAACAAGCGCTCTAAAAGCGCTTGTTTGGGGAAAACAGGGGTAAAACGTTAGTGTTTTACTACCTCACCGGCCGCGTCAGGCTTGGCCGCGGCAGCCGTGACAGCCTCCACCGCAGCGACGTCCGCCAACGCTTCAGGCATGCGTTCGAGGGCGATTTCCAGCACTTTGTCGATCCAGCGCACCGGCACGATCTCCAGTTTGTTCTTGACGTTGTCCGGAATATCGGCCAGGTCTTTCACGTTTTGCTCTGGAATCAGGACCGTCTTGATGCCGCCGCGATGGGCCGCCAGCAGCTTTTCCTTCAAGCCGCCGATCGGCAATACTTCGCCGCGCAAGGTGATCTCGCCCGTCATCGCCACGTCGGCGCGCACGGGAATGCCCGTGAAGACCGACACCATCGCCACCGTCATGGCCGCGCCAGCCGAAGGACCGTCCTTCGGTGTCGCGCCTTCCGGCACGTGGATGTGGATGTCGCTCTTCTCGAACACGTCCGCCTTGATGCCCAGGCGCTGTGCCCGGCTGCGCACCACCGTGCGGGCTGCCTCGATCGACTCTTTCATGACGTCGCCCAGGGTACCCGTGCGGATGATGCCGCCCTTGCCCGGCATCGACACGGCTTCGATGGTCAGCAGATCGCCGCCCACTTCCGTCCATGCCAGACCGACCACCTGGCCTACCTGGTTTTCTTTCTCTGCGACACCGAAATCATAGCGGCGCACGCCGAGGAATTTATCCAGGTTCTTCGAGTTGACGATGACTTTCTTGTCGGATTTCTTCAGCAGCAGCATCTTGACCACCTTGCGGCAGATCTTCGACACTTCCCGCTCAAGCGAACGCACACCGGCTTCCCGCGTGTAGTAGCGGATGATGTCGCGCAAGGCCGACTCGGCCACCGAGATTTCCTCTTCCTTCAAGCCATTGTTCTTGATCTGCTTCGGCAGCAGGTAACGCTGCGCGATGCTGGTCTTTTCATCTTCCGTGTAACCGGACAGACGGATCACTTCCATGCGGTCGAGCAAGGCTGGCGGAATGTTGTACGAGTTCGACGTGGCCACAAACATCACGTCGGACAAGTCGAAATCGACTTCGATGTAATGATCGGAGAACGTGTGGTTCTGTTCCGGGTCGAGCACTTCCAGCAGGGCCGACGACGGGTCGCCACGGAAATCGGCACCCATCTTGTCGACTTCATCGAGCAGGAACAAGGGATTGCGCACGCCGACTTTCGACAGCGATTGCAAGATCTTGCCCGGCATCGAGCCGATGTAGGTGCGGCGGTGACCGCGGATTTCCGCTTCGTCGCGCACGCCGCCCAGGGCCATGCGCACGAACTTGCGGTTCGTCGCGCGGGCGATGGACTGGCCCAGCGAGGTCTTGCCCACGCCCGGAGGACCGACGAAGCACAGGATAGGCGCCTTGAGCTTGTCGACGCGCTGTTGCACCGCGAGGTATTCCAGGATGCGTTCCTTGACCTTGTCGAGGCCGTAGTGGTCGCCCTCGAGCACTTTTTCAGCGTTCGCCAGGTCGTTATTGACCTTGGATTTCTTTTTCCAAGGCAAGTTGACCAGGGTGTCGATGTAATTGCGCACGACGGTGGCTTCGGCCGACATCGGCGACATCAGCTTGAGTTTTTTCAACTCGTTGGTAGCCTTGTCGAGCGCTTCCTTCGGCATTTTGGCCGAAGCGACTTTTTTCTCCAGCTCGTCGAGGTCGGCACCATCTTCGCCCTCGCCCAGTTCTTTCTGGATCGCCTTGACTTGCTCGTTCAGGTAGTACTCGCGCTGCGACTTTTCCATCTGGCGCTTCACGCGGCCGCGGATGCGCTTTTCCACCTGCAGGATGTCGAGTTCGCCTTCGAGCTGGCCCAGCAGGTGCTCGAGGCGCTTGGCCACGCTGAAAATTTCCAGGATGACTTGTTTTTGCTCAAGTTTCAGCGGCAGGTGCGCGGCCACCGTGTCGGCCAGGCGGCCGGCATCGTCGATGCCCGACAGGGAAGCGAGGATTTCCGGCGGGATTTTTTTGTTGAGTTTGACGTACTGGTCGAACTGCTGCACGATCGCGCGGCGCATGGCTTCGACTTCCGACTCGTCGCCCGGCTCGGACTCGAGCGGCGTCAGGTCGGCGATGAAGTGCGTCGGGGCATCGCTGATGTGGTTGATACGGGCACGCTGCGCGCCTTCGACCAGCACCTTGACGGTGCCATCGGGCAGCTTCAGCATTTGCAGAATATTGGCAACGCAGCCAATTTCATAGATATCCGAAGGAGACGGCTCGTCCTTCGCGGCTGCTTTTTGAGCGGCAAGCATGATGCTCTTGCCCTGCTCCATCGCAGCTTCCAGCGCCTTGATCGACTTTGGACGGCCAACGAACAGCGGTATCACCATATGCGGGAAAACGACGACATCCCGCAACGGCAATAACGGCAGTTGAGTTTGCTCAGTTAATTTGGAAGTTGTCATGGCGTACCTTATAGAAAGCGTGTTTACGATGTTGGCGCTCGCTGCCAAAACACAAGACCGGCGAGAATAAATAATTCTGTGAAACAAACATTTTTCTGTTTATTTCGCAAAACACACCCGCATGACGGTAATAAATGCAGTTTTCACAGTAAAAAAGCCACGCGCAGCTAAGCGCCGCGAGTGGCTTTCCGATTGAAGCCTGCACTCATTGATTTAAATTGTACTGCCATGCATTAAGGAATCAAAACCCTTTTTATGCATTTGTCTCGGCAGTTTTCAATTTTCTCCGGAGGCTTTGGCAGTCTCTTGATAAATCAACAAAGGTTTGGCGCCGCTGGTGATGGTATTTTCGTCGATGACGACTTTCACCACATTTTGTTCGCTCGGCAGTTCGTACATGACGTCCAGCAAAGCATGTTCCAGGATGGAACGCAGGCCACGGGCACCGGTCTTGCGCGCCAGCGCTTTCTTGGCGATTGCATGCAGGGCGGCCGGACGAATCTCCAGTTCCGCGCCTTCCATCTCGAGCAGCTTCGAATACTGCTTGATCAGCGCATTCTTCGGCTCGACGAGGATCTGGATCAGCGCCTCTTCCGTCAATTCCGCCAGGGTGGCGATGACGGGCAGACGGCCCACCAGTTCCGGGATCAGGCCGAACTTGACCAGGTCTTCCGGCTCCGCTTGCAGCATCAGTTCGCTGGCCGAGCTTTGCGACTTGCTGCGCACCGTAGCCGAGAAGCCGATGCCGCTCTTTTCGGAACGGTTGGCGATCACTTTCGACAGGCCGTCGAAGGCCCCGCCGCAGATGAACATGATGTTGGTCGTGTCGATCTGCACGAAATCCTGGTTCGGATGCTTGCGGCCGCCTTGTGGCGGTACGGAAGCCATCGTGCCTTCGATGAGTTTCAGCAAGGCTTGCTGCACGCCCTCGCCCGACACGTCGCGCGTGATGGACGGATTGTCGGACTTGCGCGAAATCTTGTCGATTTCATCGATATAGACGATGCCGCGCTGGGCTTTCTCGACGTCATAGTTGCAGCTTTGCAGCAGCTTCTGGATGATGTTTTCCACGTCTTCACCCACGTAACCGGCTTCGGTCAGGGTGGTGGCGTCGGCGATCACGAACGGCACGTTGAGCATGCGCGCCAGGGTCTGTGCCAGCAGGGTCTTGCCCGAGCCGGTAGGACCGACCAGCAAGATGTTGCTCTTGGCCAGTTCGATGTCGTCTTTCTTGCCCAGGTGCTTGAGGCGCTTGTAATGGTTGTACACCGCCACCGACAGGATGCGCTTGGCAGTCTGCTGGCCGATCACGTACTGATCGAGCAAGGCAGCAATTTCTTGCGGCGTCGGCAGGTCGGATTTGGTACCGGTCACCGTCTCGATGCTCGACGTTTCATCACGGATGATGTCGTTGCACAGGTCGATGCACTCGTCGCAAATGAATACGGACGGGCCGGCGATGAGTTTCTTCACCTCGTGCTGGCTTTTGCCGCAGAACGAGCAATACAGTAATTTTTCGCCGCTAGAGGATTTTTTGTCTGACATAAGGCATTTTGGTTGGAACTGCATTAACAATATTGCAAAATCGCAAGCCGGATGATGGTTGCCGCCCGTTAAGGCAACTCCCCATGGCGCAAGTCAACAACGTGCACAAGCTCCATGCTACCCGAAATAAAAGCGAAACGCCCGAACGTTTGAGCGCCCGGGCGTTTACTTACGTACTTAGCAATACCGGTAGGGGCTCATCAAGCGCGGCTGGTCAACACTTTGTCGATCAAACCATACTCAACGGCCTCGTCGGCGGACATGAAACGGTCGCGGTCGGTGTCCTTGGCGATCTGTTCGATCGTCTGGCCCGTGCGCTCGGCCATGATGCCGTTCAAGCGGGTGCGCAGGTAAAGGATTTCCTTTGCCTGGATCTCGATGTCGGACGCCATGCCTTGCGAACCACCGGACGGCTGGTGAATCATGATGCGCGAGTTCGGCAGCGAGAAACGCTTGCCCTTGGCGCCAGCGGCCAGCAGGAAAGCGCCCATCGAAGCAGCCATGCCCGTACACAGGGTCGATACGTCCGGCTTGATGAACTGCATGGTGTCGTAGATGGCCATGCCGGCCGAGACCGAACCACCTGGCGAGTTGATGTAGAGCGAGATTTCCTTTTCCGGATTTTCGCTTTCCAGGAACAGCAGCTGGGCGACAACCAGGTTGGCCATCTGGTCATTGACCGGGCCGACCATGAAAATCAAGCGTTCCTTCAGCAGGCGCGAGTAAATATCATACGAGCGCTCGCCGCGACCGCTTTGTTCCACCACCATCGGCACCAGGCCGAGCATCTCTGTGTCCAGCGCTGGGTTACGGTTCATACCTGTCATTTCATTTCCTTGTGAAGCAGTTAGGGGAGACGCCGCTTCCCTTGCAGCAAGAGGCGGCATCCCAATACCAACTGGTTTACGCTTGTGCGTTGCTTCCCATCAGTTCGTCGAAAGCAACTGCTTTCGTCGTGACTTTCGACAGGCCCAACACGTAAGTGACGACGTTTTCTTCCAATACAAGGGCTTCGATCTCACCCAGACGACGACGGTCGCTGTAGTAGTACTTCAGCACTTCGCGTGGATCTTCGTAGCTTTGAGCGAAATCTTCGATTTGCGCCTTGACTTGCTCAGGCGTAGCCTGCAGCTTGTTGTCGCCCACCAGTTGCGACAGGATCAGGCCCAGGCGTACGCGACGCTCGGCTTTGTCTGCGAACAGTTCTGCTGGGAAAGGCACGTCCTTGACGTTCATGCCGCGCTGCGCCATGTCCTGGCGGGTCATTTCAGCCAGGCGCTCGGAATCCTGAGCGATCAGCGTTTTTGGCACTTCCAGCTCAGCAACTTTGATCAGCGCGTCCATGACGGCTTCCTTGTTGCGTGCTTTCACGCGGCCAGCGACTTCGCGCTGCAGGTTGACTTTGATGTCTTCGCGCATTTTGGCCAGGTCGCCATCGGCAACGCCCAGCGATTTGGCGAATTCAGCATCGACTTCCGGCAGGTGCGCCCATTCCAGCTTTTGCAGGGTGATGGTGAACGAAGCGGTTTTGCCGGCTACGTCTTTACCGTGGTAGTCCTCAGGGAACGACAATGGGAAAGTCTTCGACTCGCCCACTTTCAGGCCCAGGGTTGCTGCTTCGAATTCTGGCAGCATGCGGCCTTCGCCCAGCACGAAAGCGTAGCCTTCAGCTTTGCCGCCTGGGAATTCAACGCCGTCGATCGAGCCGACGAAGTCGACGGTCACGCGGTCGCCGTTGGCAGCGATCGGCTCACCGCCGTCGCCGTGTTCGCCAGCTTCGCCCTTGGTGTGGAAGTGCACGCGCTGCTTGCGCAGGATGTCGATGGTCTTGTCGATTTCGGCTTCCGACACGTCGGCTTGCACGGTTTCGATTTCAACGGCCGTCAGGTCGCCGATGGCGACTTCCGGATACACTTCGAACGTTGCGTCGAAAGCCAGCTGGCCTTCGGCTGCTTCTTCTTTCGGCACGATGTTCGGGAAACCGGCCACGCGCAGATTGTTTTCGTTGGCGGCGTCGTTGAACGCGCGGCCGACTTTGTCATTCAGCACTTCGGATTCAATTTGGTAGCCGTATTGTGCTGCGACCATTTTCAACGGCACTTTGCCCGGACGGAAGCCCGGTGCCTTAGCCGTACGGGCTTGCACTTTCAGGCGCTTCTCAACTTCCGTGCGGACGTCCGTCAGCGGGAAGGAGATCGTGATACGACGTTCGAGTTTGCCCAAGGTTTCGACTGCAGTTGCCATGTAAAAAATCGTCCAAAAAATAAACACTGTTGGTGCGAGAAAAGAAGACCCGACCCCTTGCGCCATCACTGGCGGCAAGACATGGGTCCAGCTTCACTCGCTCGCATATATCATCTGTAAAAGTACTGCAAACAGGACAATGGACCTGGTCTACCCGGCAGTGGGAAAACCCGCACCAGGCACCAAACAATCCGCCGCTTCCAGTACTGCGACAGGGCTCCGAGCGTCCAGCCTTGCTTCTAAGTAAATGCAGGGCCGGCCATCATTCGGTAAAGCGTGGCATTATAACAAAGGACTTCGGGAAAGTGGCTGGCTTTGCAGCGCGGCCACAGAGGATACCAGCGGCGGCGAACGAGTCGCCACAGCCTGGGGGTGCCCTGTCTTTACTCTTGCCCCGGCATTCTTTGTTTCGCCAGAGACAGGCTTTCCAGCCTGCTTCGTTCATTAGTATATGCGAACTGGCGCCCCGTCCGAAACAAAGAAATGCGCTCATAGCGAAGATTTCGGGCAAAAAACCTTTGATTTATCTCAATTTGGCCATTTTTCAGGCAAATCGCCGCCCATACCCCGTCCTATCCTGCCGTGCCGGACGAAAAATAGCGCGATGGAAGACGCATCCCATGACGAAAACACGGGAAGAACGGGAAGAAAAACCGGAAGATGCCTGAACGAGGCTGAAGAACAACTTGATGGTGCTGCACGTCCGGGCTGGAACAACCCGGATTGGTGCGGATGGGGAGACTCGAACTCCCAAGCCGAAGCACTGGCTTCTAAGACCAGCGTGTCTACCAATTCCACCACATCCGCATTTTTTCACTACCAGCAACAGACTGCCGCCGCGCAGACTGTCGTCTGCGCCTCCCTGATTTTAACAACTCGGGAGCGATCTGGCTACCGCAGACTCAACGAGCAAGCCCTCGGTAAAGCAAAGGCGGCATTCTACTGGATTTCCCAGAGGAATGCCGCCTTTTTTTGCCTATGCCCTGGCGCTGGCTGCTAGCCTTCTTTTGCGGTCGCCGGCGCCGGCTTCTTGACCCGGAACCAGGCCGCATACAGGGCCGGCAGGAACAGCAGGGTCAAGGCCGTCGCCAGGATCAGGCCGCCCATGATGGCGACCGCCATCGGCCCCCAGAACACGGAGCGCGACAACGGAATCATGGCCAGCGCGGCGGCGGCGGCCGTCAGCACGATGGGACGGCAGCGGCGCACGGCCGAGTCGATGATGGCATCCCATGGGGCCGAGCCATCGCGGATGTCTTGCTCGATCTGGTCGACAAGGATCACCGAGTTGCGGATGATCATGCCGAACAGCGCGATGACGCCCAGATTGGCCACGAAGCCCAGCGGACGGTGCAGCAGCAGCAAGGCAAACGCGGCGCCCGCCACGCCCAGCGGCCCCGTCAGGAAGACCAGCAGGGAACGCGAGAAACTGTGCAACTGCAGCATCAGCAAGGTGAAGATGATGAAGATGGCCAACGGCAAGTTCGCCGAAATCGACGCTTCCGCTTCGCCGCTGTCGGCCGCCACGCCCTTCACATTGATGCGGTAGCCGGCCGGCAACTTGGCCCGCAAGGCGTCCAGCTGCGGCGCCAGCTGCGTCGATACGGTGGCGCCCTGGATGCCGTCGATCACATCCGACTGCACCGTAATAGCCCATTCGCGCTTGTCGCGCCAGACGACACCCGGTTCCCACACGAAATGCGCGCGGGCCAGTTGCGAGATGGGCACGGACTTGCCCGTCGCCGTAGGAATATTCGTGTCATTCAACACGGAAATCGTCGCCCGCTCTTCCAGTGGCTGGCGCACCTGGATATCGATCAGCTTATTGTCTTCGCGGAACTGGCCGATGACCGTGCCCGACAGGATCGTATTGGCCGCCTGCATCACCGTTTTCGACGTGACGCCCAGCGCGCGCATCTTGTCCTGGTCCAGGTCCAGGCGCAATACTTTCACCGATTCATTCCAGTTGTCGTTCACGCCCAGGGTGTTCGGATTGGCGCGCATGATGTCCTTGACCTGGTCGGCGATGGCGCGCACACCGGCCACTTCCGGTCCCGTGACGCGAAATTGCACGGGATACGGTACCGGCGGTCCGTTCGGCAACAGTTTTACGCGGCCCCGCACTTCCGGGAAATCTTTCTTGAAGACATCGACGATTTGCTGGCGCAAGCGTTCGCGGTCGGCCAGGCTCTTCGGCAAGACCACCACTTGCGACACGTTGGTCTGCGGGAAGATCTGGTCCAGCGGCAAGTAGAAACGGGGGCTGCCCGTGCCGACATAGCTGGTAACGCTTTCCACGCCGTCGAGCTTGCCCACGAAGGCTTCGAATTTCTTCACCTGCTTTTCATTCGCGGCAAATGTCGTGCCTTCCGGCGACCACAGCTCCACCATCAGTTCGGGACGGCTGGAATCGGGGAAGAATTGCTTTTCAATAAAGTTAAAGCCGTAAATGCCCAGCGCAAAGATGGCCAGGGTGGCGGTGATCGTCGTCTTGCGCCATTCCACGCACCAGGTGACGGCGCGGCGGAAGCGGCGGAAGTTCGGCGTATCGAACAATTCATGGTCGTTATGCGCGTGCGGTTTGACTTTCAGCAAGACATAGCCGATGTAGGGCGTGAAGACGACGGCCACCACCCACGAAATGATCAGGGCCAGCGCATTGACAGAGAACAAGGAGAACGTGTATTCGCCGGCGGCGGACTTGGCCAGGCCGATGGGCAAGAAGCCCGCCACCGTGATCAGGGTACCCGTCAGCATGGGCATGGCCGTCGACGTGTAGGCGAAGGTGGCCGCGTCGAAGCGCGACATACCCTCTTCCATCTTGCGCACCATCATCTCGACGGCGATGATGGCGTCATCGACCAGCAAGCCCAGCGCGATGATCAGGGCGCCCAGCGAAATCTTGTGCAAGTCGATGTCGAGCAGGCGCATGAACAGGAAGGTAACGGCCAGCACCAGCGGGATGGTCAGCGCCACCACCAGGCCGGGACGCACGTCGATGCGCAACGGTTTCGTGTGCAAGCCCAGCGCGACAAAGCTGACGGCCAGCACGATCAAAATCGCTTCGACCAGGGTGTGCACGAATTCGCCCACGGAGGCGGACACGGCTTCCGGCTGGTTCGACACGCGCTGCAGTTCTATGCCGACCGGCAACTCGCTCTTCATGCGCGTGACCGTTGCCTGCAAGGCCTTGCCCATGTCGATGATATTGCCGCCCTTTTCCATCGACACGCCCAGGCCGATCACTTCCTTGCCGTTGAAACGCATCTTGTCCTTCGGCGGATCGATGAGTTCACGTTTCACGGTAGCAAAATCACCGAGGCGGAAGGTGGTGCCGTTGGCGCGCAGTTCCAGGTTTTCCAGGTCCTTGACGGTCAGCATGGCGCCCGTCACGCGCACTTGCAGATTGTCCGTCGGCGTCACCAGCACGCCCGTGGCGTTGATGCTGTTTTGCGCGGACAGTTGCTGCACGATGGCGTCGAAAGGAATGCCCAGCTGGGCAAATTTCTTGTGAGAAAAGACGATATTGATCTTTTCATCTTGCACGCCGAACAGTTCCACCTTCGATACCTGTCCCACGGCCAGCAGTTCCTGGCGCACCTTGTCCGCGTAATCCTTCATTTCCGCGTACGTAAAACCGTCGCCGGACAGGGCGAAGATGGAGCCATACGTATCGCCGAACTCGTCATTGAAGAACGGGCCCACGACGCCGGCCGGCAAGGTGCCCTGGATGTCGCCGATCTTCTTGCGCACCTGGTACCAGGCGGCGGCCGTTTCCTTGGGCGGCGCCGATTCGCGCAGTTCCAGCAGGATCAGGGTTTCGCCCGGCTTCGAATAGCTGGTGATTTCGTCGATGTACGGCGTTTCCTGCAGTTTCTTTTCCAGCTTGTCCGTCACCTGCTCGGCCATCTGCAAGGCCGTGGCGCCGGGCCAGTACGCTTGCAGCACCATGGCGCGGAAAGTAAACGGAGGATCTTCATCCTGGCCCAGGCTGGCGTAGCTGAGCATGCCGCCGATCAGCAGCACGGCCATCAGATAACGCGTCAGCGGGATGTGTTCGAGCGCCCAGCGCGACAGATTGAAGCCGCCCTTCATTTGGCCGCACCCACGCTGACGGCGGCGGTACCGGCGGCTGGCTTGCTGGCCAGTTCGGCGCCGAGGATGGTCACTTTCTGGCCCGGCTTGAGCAGGTTGACACCGGCCGTGACCACGGTCTGGCCCGCTTTCACGCCCGAAGTCAGCAGCAGCTCATTGCCCGCCACGCCGCCCACCGTCACCGGCACCAGCTTCACGGCGCCGTTTTCCACCACCCACACGGAACTTTGCGATTTCTCATTGAACAGGGCCGTCAGCGGCACCTTGATCTGCGGCGTGGCCGTTTGCGAGGCGAACTGCACCACGGCCGTCATGCCCAGCCGCGCCTGCGGCGCGTCCGGGATGCTGACCTTGGCGATATAGGTGCGCGTGGCGGCATCGGCCACGGGCGACACTTCGCGTATCTTGCCCGGCAAGCCCTGCTTCGGGTCGGCCCACAGGCGCACCACCACATCCTTGACGCCGCGCAAGGTCTCGACCTTGTCTTCAGGAATGCCGATCACGACTTCCTTCTCGCCGCTCTTCGCCACTTGCACGACGGGCGCGCCGGGCGCCACCACCTGCCCCACTTCGGCCTCGATGCGCGTGACGACGCCATCGACGTCGGCCAGCAAGCTGGCATAGCCGGACTGGTTCGCCTGGCCACGGTACAGGGCCTGGGCCGCTTCCACGTTCGCCTGCGCCGCCTTGTAGGTGGCGTCCTTGCCGTCAAGCACGGCCTGGCTGACGAAATTTTTCTCGCGCAAATCCTGGTAGCGCTTCAATTCCGCGCGCGCCAGGTCGCGGCTCGTTTCCGCGCTGACGAGCGAAGCCTTGGCCTGCGCCTGCGACAGCTGCAAATCGGCAGGGTCGAGCTGCATCAGCACTTGCCCCTTCCTGACGCTGGCGCCCACGTCCACCTTGCGCGCGACGATCTTGCCGCCCACGCGGAAGCCCAGCTGCGATACGACACGGGGCACGACCTCGCCCGACAGCTCGGCACTCACGTCAACATTACTGCTAGACAATACGATCGCGCGCACGGGGCGCACGTCTTCCACTTTGACGGCAGGCTTGGAACAAGCCGCCAGGGTCAGCGCCAGGGCGGCGGCGGCAATCAGCCGCAGGGCGGGAAGTGCGGGAGCGCCGGTCTCGCGGCGCAGGGTTTTCAGGGCAAACAAGGTATTTTCCTTTACTATGCGGGCTGCAATATTTTTATGCGGAGAAACTTTTTGCTTGTCCTGTGGGCCAAGCCAAACTTTTTCGCACGCGATATCCTTAAATTTGTGACAATATCAGCTTGGTCATCGCGGGGAGCGATTTTCCCCTAATGACTTTCTGGTTATTAATTATAATCGTGCGTAAAAGTTTTTAGTGACTTTTGCGTCATTAATCTTGAGACGTACAACGTCCGACCCCATTCCAGCGTGTGAGGGTGCCGGACAAACGCAAGACTAGAGAAGTGTGTTCATGCCTGTAGACCATTACGAAAATTTTCCTGTTGCATCATTTTTACTGCCGCGCCGCCTGGTGCCCGCCGTCGAAGCCATCTATGCCTTCGCCCGCAGCGCCGACGACCTGGCCGATGAGGGCGACGCCACGCCGGCCGAGCGCCTGGCGGCCCTGCACGCCTATGAAGAAGCACTGGGCCGCATGGACCGCCACGAAGGCCATGCCGGCGAGAACGCCGCCATGTTCGAGCGCCTGGCCGCCGTCATCGCCAAACACCAGCTGCCGCTGAAGCCGTTCTACGATCTGCTGTCGGCATTTAAACAGGATGTGGAAACGACGCGCTACGCCAGTTATGACGATGTGCTCGATTACTGCGCCCGCTCGGCCAACCCCGTGGGGCTGCTGATGCTGCACCTGTATGGCGCGGCCGATGAACAGAATGTACGCGATTCCGATGCGATATGTTCAGCTTTGCAACTAATTAATTTCTTGCAAGACGTTGCCATCGACCAGCAAAAAGAGCGCATCTACCTGCCGATGGAAGACTTGAGCCGCTTTGCCGTCTCCGCCGCCGCCTTCGAGCGGCCCGAGGCACACGGCAAGTGGAGCGCCCTGATGCGCTTCGAAGTGGCCCGCACGCGCGCCCTGATGCTGTCCGGCGCGCCGCTGGCCCTGCGCTTGCGCGGGCGCATCGGCTGGGAATTGCGCCTGGTGGTGCAAGGCGGCTTGCGCATCCTCGAATGCATCGAAGCCGTCAATTACGACGTGTTCCGCCGCCGTCCCAAGCTGGAGAAACGCGACTGGCTGATCATTTTCTGGCGCGCCCTGCGCATGTCGCGCAAAAGCTTGCATCAAGAGACACAAGTAAAAACGGCTTTTCCCCCGTCGCCCACTCTGTAAGACGATAGAATAGCGGCTTCGATCTGCAACCCTTGCTCTTTTGACTATGTCTCCCGACGAATACTGCCAACAAAAGGCCGCCCAGAGCGGCTCCAGCTTCTACTACAGCTTCCTGTTCCTGCCCGCCGAGCGCCGCAAGGCCATCACGGCCCTGTACGCCTTCTGCCGCGAAGTCGATGACACGGTCGATGAATGCACGGACGAAGCCGTGGCACGCACCAAGCTGGTCTGGTGGCGCAAGGAAGTCAAGGCCATGTACGAGGGCATCCCCACGCATCCCGTGATGCGCGCGCTGGAACCGCATCTGGCCGTGTATCAACTGGAAGAAAAGCATTTGCAGGCCATCATCGACGGCATGGAAATGGACTTGAACCAGACCCGCTACCTCGATTACCAGGCCATGAGCCGCTATTGCTGGCATGTGGCCAGCGTGGTGGGTATCTTGTCAGCCAGCATCTTTGGCGCGACCCGCCCGGAAACCCTGCTGTACGCGGAAAAACTGGGCCACGCCTTCCAGCTGACCAACATCATCCGCGACGTGGGCGAAGATGCGCGCAAGGGGCGCATCTATCTGCCGATCAGCGAATTGCAGCAATTCAATGTGACGGCGGCCGACTTGCTGAACGCGCGCCACAGCGAAAACTTTGAAAACCTCATGCGTTTCCAGGTGGCGCGCGCGCAAAAGGCGTATGACGAAGCCTTCGCGCTGTTGCCGGCCGAGGATCGCCGCGCCCAGCGTCCGGGGCTGATCATGGCCGCCATCTACCGCACCCTGCTCAACGAAGTCGAGCGCGACGGCTACCACGTGCTGAAACAGCGCATCTCGCTCACGCCGATCCGCAAACTGTGGCTGGCCTGGAAGACCTGGGTTCGTGGCTAAGCCTATCGTGAAGCAACGCTACGCCGTCATCGGCGCCGGCTGGGCCGGTTGCGCGGCGGCCATGGAACTGGCGCGTGCCGGTCACCCGGTGACCGTATTCGAGGCGGCGCGCACCTTGGGCGGACGCGCGCGCCGCGTCGAGAGAGAGAATACCGTGCTCGACAACGGCCAGCATATCTTGCTGGGCGCCTACACGGAAACCTTGCGCCTGATCAAGCTGGCGGGGCAAGACCCGGACGAACTGATCCTCACGCTGCCCCTGCAGATGCGCTATCCGGCCGGCTCCGGGGGCATGGATTTCATCGCGCCCCGCCTGCCCGCGCCGCTGCACCTGGTCTGGGCCCTGCTGCGCGCCACGGGATTATTGCGCGCCGACAAACTGGCCCTGATGCGCTTTTCCACCGCCATGCGGACGATGGGTTGGCAACTGTACAACGATTGCACGGTCAGCGAATTGCTGCAGCGCTTCGACCAGACGGACCGACTGAACCGGCTGATGTGGCACCCGCTGTGCCTGGCCGCCCTGAATACCCCGCCCGAGCGCGCCTCGGCCCGCGTCTTCCTCAACGTGCTGCGCGACAGCCTGGGCGCCAGCCGCCGCCGCGCCTCCGACATGCTGGTCCCGAAGGCGGACCTGAGCAGTGTCTTGCCCGACGCGGCCGCCCGCTATGTGGAACAACATGGCGGCGCAGTGCGCACGGGCGCCAAGGTGGCCGCCCTGCAGGCGCTGCCCGACGGCCGCTGGCGACTCGATGACGGCGTCGACGATGGAGAAATCTTTGACGGCGTCATCGTCGCCACCTCGTCCGTGCAAGCGGCCGGCCTGCTGCAAGGCTTGCAGGACGCGCGCCTCGATGACGTTATTACCAAAATGCAAGCCTTCACGCCGGAAGCGATCAGCACCTGCTACCTGCAATACGACGCCTCGGTGCGCCTGGACTTGCCGTTCTACGCCCTCGTCGATACGCCGGCGAACCGGCACTGGGGCCAGTTCGTCTTCGACCGGGGCCAGCTCGACAGCAAACAGGCCGGCTTGCTGGCCGTCGTCATCAGCGCCTCCGGCCCTGCCGCCGAGCAAGGCCACGGGCCGCTGGCGCAAGCCATCGCGGCGCAGCTGGCGCAGGTGTTGCAGCGCCCTGCCCTGGCCCAGCCCCTGTGGACCCAGCTGATCACGGAAAAGCGCGCCACGTTCGCCTGCACGCCGGACCTGGCGCGCCCCGGCAACGCCAGCGGCGTGCCGGGCCTGCTGCTGGCCGGCGACTACACGGCGAATGACGACCGCACGCAAGACTATCCGGCCACCATCGAGGCGGCCGTGCGCAGCGGCGTGGCGGCGGCCAAGGTCGTCACCACGGGCAAGGCGGCAAAGTAGACTTGACGGTGCATCCTCCCCTGGCGTCGCTCGCCCCCGCGAAATTGCATTCTGTCGCACCGCGCTGGTGCGCTCGCGTGCGCTTGGGTACAGTCTGATCATCGACAACGGCCATGCCACGGGGAATACCATGCACACCACCTTGCACTTGAAAAACAGCTTGAAAGCCCTGGCGCTGCTGGCGGGTGTGGTGCTGGCCACCTTGATCGTCATGCAGGTACAGCAGGCGCCACAGGCACCGTTGCTGCTGAGCCAGGCAAGCATGTTGCTGCCGGCCATGGGCTGAAGCGGCGGACAGGAAGAATATGATGAACAAGCAAGATTATCTCGACGCGCTGCGGCGCGCACTGGCAGGCTTGCCACCGGACCTGGTGGCCAAGACCCTCGATTATTACGAACAGACCTTCATCGAAGGCGCTGCGGCCGGCCGCAGCGAGCACGAAATCGCCGATGACCTGGGCGACCCGAAAAAAATCGCCCTCACCTTGCGCAGCAGCACCCATCGCCAGGCTTTCGAGCAAAAGAAAACGCCCGTCAACCTGCTGCGCCTGCTTGTCTCGCTGGTGGGCCTGGCCATCTTCAACCTGTTCATGGTCGTGCCTGCCGCCGTCTACGCGGCCCTGCTGGCCACCCTGTACGCCGTCGGCCTGAGCTTTTACCTGGCCGGCATCGCCATCACGGCCAGCGGCTTGTCCGGCGCCAACGAACTGGTGCTCGACGGCCCCCTGCGCCACGTCTTCATCCATGACGATGACGGCGGCGAAGGCGGCGAACGGCGCGAAACGCGCATCACCATCGGCGACACGGGCATCGAAGTCGACCACGTGCCCGGCCCCGTCAAAGCCGAGTCCGCACCCGAGGCACCGGGCGCCTCGTCGCGCATGATGGAACGGGCCGAAGCGCTGGCCGGCGGCGGCATCCGCATCTCCACCGACATGGACCGCGATGCGCGCACCACGCAAACCGTGTTCGGCGTGGGCATGCTGCTCGGCGGCATCGCCATCTTCCTGCTCAGTCTGGTCGTAACGCGCTATACCTTGATCGGCATCAAGCGCTACGTTGCCATGAATGTTTCCCTGCTCAAAGGTCACTAGAAAGGCTGCCATGAAACGCTTGCTCAAAGTTGGCCTGTCCATGCTCTTGCTGGCACTGGTCCTGATCGCCATGTCGTATGCGGCGCTGCGCGCCAAGGGAATCAGCAATCCCAGCAGCGCTGCCGGCCGCGCCGTGCGCAGCGAAACGCGCCCGATTTCCGCCGACATCACCAGCATCGACCTGGCCGGCCCCATCGATCTGGTGCTGCGCCGTGGCGCCACGCCATCGCTGAAGGTCAGCGGCGAACAGCGTTTGCTGTCGAACGTCGACACCACGCAGGATGGCACGACCGTGCATATCGGCCCGAAAGGCATGCTGTTCCACCATCGCCAGCCGCTGCAGGTGGAACTGGTGCTGCCGGCCCTCGTGCGCGTTGAAGTGCACGGCAATGGCGACAGCAAGATCACGGGCTTTTCCGGCGACAGTTTCATCCTGGAATTGACGGGTTCCGGCGACGTCAGTTTCACGGGACGCTACAAGCAGGTACAAGCCACCGTCAACGGCAGTGGCGACCTCGACATCAATGCCGGCAACAGCGACAGCGTGGTGCTGGAAATGGTGGGCTCCGGGCGCATCGCCGCCAGCGGCAACACGAAATTCCTGCGCGCCGACCTCAGCGGTTCAGGCGACATCGATGCCGAGCACCTGGCCGCCGACAAGGCCAGCGTCAGCCTGCAAGGCTCGGGCACGAGCACCGTCTTCGTGCGCGACGCCGCCAACCTGACCGTGCGCGGCAGTGGCGACATCCACGTCCACGGCAACCCGCGCCAGCGCGAGACGCAGAAGAGCGGCTCGGGCGACATCATCTGGCACTGATGAGGACAACCGCTCACAATCGACTGCGCGGCGCGATTTGCAGCTGGCGCTGCTCGCTACGATGGTGAGCGGCGTCGTGGCGCCAACGATTCAATGCCGTTGTGATTTCAAGAATTCTCTTCCAGCCATGCCACGGCCTGCTCGCCGGCCGCCTTGCCTTGCGCCAGGCAGGCCGTCAGCAGGTAGCCGCCCGTCGGCGCTTCCCAGTCCAGCATTTCCCCCGCCAGGAACACGCCCGGCATGGCACGCAGCATGCTGCCATCGATGCCTTCGAAGTCCACGCCGCCGGCGCTGCTGATGGCTTCATCGATGGGGCGCGGACGCTGCAAGGTGACTGGCAGCAGCTTGATGGCGGCGGCCAGCTTGGCTTCGTCGGCAAAGTCGGCCGCGCTCAGGCATTCGCGCAGCAAGCCCGATTTCACGCCCTTGATGCCCAGGCGGCTGTTCAGGTGGCTGGACATGGAGCGGGCGCCGCGCGGGCGCGTCACTTCTTCGAACACGCGTTCATGACTGTGGTCGGGCGCCAGGTCGAGCCAGATGGTGGTGCTGCCCTCGGCGGCGATCTGCTCGCGCAGCGCGGCCGACAGCGCGTAGATCAGGCTACCCTCGACGCCGCCCGCCGTGATGACGAACTGGCCCTGGCGCTTGATCGTCAAGCCATCGATGTCGCGCGCCGTGATGGCCACGGTGGTCAGCGGCTCGCCCGCATGACGGCTGCGGAAATACTCGCTCCAGTCCACGTCGAAGCCGCAATTGGCCGGCGCCAGGGGCGTCACGGCCACGCCGCGCCCTTGCAGCAGCGGCACCCAGGCGCCATCCGATCCCAGCCGCGCCCAGCTGCCGCCGCCCAGCGCCAGGATCACGGCGTCGAAAGCGAATAGCCGTTCGCCGTCCGGCGTGGCGAAGGCCAGCTGGCCATCTTGCCAGCCCGTCCAGCGGTGGCGCATGTGAAATTGCACGCCCGCTTCGCGCAGGCGGTGCAGCCACGCGCGCAGCAAGGGCGCCGCCTTCATGTCGGTCGGGAAGACGCGGTTCGAGGAGCCGACAAAGGTTTCCACGCCCAGGCCGTGCACCCAGTCGCGCACCTTTTGCGGGCCAAACTGGTCCAGCGCCGGTTTCACCCGGTGCGCTTGCCTGGCGTAGCGCGAGACAAAGGCCTGGTAGCCTTCCGCATGCGTGATATTCATGCCGCCCCGCCCCGCCAGCAGGAATTTGCGGCCGACGGACGGCATGGCGTCGAACAGCTCCACCCTGGCTCCCTGGTCGGTGGCCGCCTGGGCGGCCATCAGGCCGGCGGGGCCGCCGCCGATGACGGCGATGTGAAACGGAGGGGAACTGGTTTGGGTCATGGCGAGCTGGAAAGACGGTGAAAACCCCGGCATTTTAGTCGAGATAAGGCCGGCGGATGGCAAGAAGGCCGAAAAATGATGCATACTGCGCGGACATGCTGCAGCGATCGGCACTTCGACTTCACGAGACAACGCGACGACAAGAGGAGAAACACATGGGCGCAGGATTCTGGATTTCCCGTTATTTGCTGGCCAGTTCGATTTTATTCATCATCCTGACGGTGGTCGAGTACAGCAAGGGCACCACCAGCCGCGCCGACATCCTCAGCGCGCTGGCCTGGTCGCTGGTGGCGTCAGCCATCTTCATCGGCTCGAAATACTGGCGCTACAAGAAAGCCATCGCCTGCGCCACCTGCGGCGATACCACGGCCAGCAAGCCGAAAACCAAGACGCCATGAAAAAACGGCCACTTCGATGAAGTGGCCGTTTCATTTGGCGAGCGGGATCAGCCGCCCGTCACGGGCGGGAAGAACGCCACTTCGTCGCCGTCGCCTGTCACGGTATCGGCATCGCACATCACCTGATTATGCGCCATGCGCAGCGCGCGGCCCTGCGCCAGCGCATGTTCCCAGTTGCCGCCACGGGCGATCAGCAGGGCCCGCACCTCGCCCACCGTCAGCGGCCCGGCCACTTCCAGCGCTTCCTGGCCCGTGCCCACCAGCTCGCGCACGCTGGCAAAAAATCGCAGATTGATCTTCATCAAGACTTCCTTAGTACAGCAATTCGTTAAACGGGATAAACCGCAGCATGTCGCCGCGCGCGATCGACAGCCCCGGCGGGCAATCGATCAAGCCGTCGCCCCACACGGTGGACGTCAGCACGCCCGAACTCTGGTTGGCGAACAGTTCCAGCTCGCCCTCGTCATTGACCTTGGCGCGCAGGAATTCGTTGCGCTTGTCCGCCTTCAGGCGTTCAAACGCGGCCGGCAGCTTGTAGCTGCGCGGCGCCAGGCTCCCCGCCACGCCCTGCAGGCGCAAGATGAACGGGCGCACGAACAGCAAAAACGTGACGAAGCTGGAGACGGGATTGCCGGGCAAGCCGACAAAGAACGCGTCCTGCACTTCGCCAAACGCCAGCGGCTTGCCCGGCTTGACGGCGATCTGCCACATGTTCAGCCGCCCTTCCGCTTCCACGGCCGGCTTGATATGGTCTTCCTCGCCCACGGACACGCCGCCCGAGGTGATGATCAAATCATTGCCCTGGGCCGCCTGGCGCAGCACGGCGCGCGTCGCTTCCAGGCTGTCGGGCACGATGCCCAGGTCCGTGATCTCGCAGCCCAGATTTTCCAGCAAGCCGCGCAAGGTAAACCGGTTCGAGTTGTAGACGGCGCCCGGCGCCAAAGGCTCGCCGGGCATGGCCAGCTCGTCGCCCGTAAAGAACACAGCCACGCGCAGCTTGCGCAGCACCGGTACTTGCGCCAGGCCCACCGAGGCGGCCAGGCCCATTTCCTGGCTGCGCAGGCGCCGGCCGGCACCGAGGATCTCGCCGCCGGCGCGGATATCCTCGCCCTGGCGCCGCACCCATTCGCCGGCGTGCGGCACGTGATTGACCGTCACCACGCCATCAAGCAAGGTGCACTGCTCCTGCATCACGACGCAATCGGCGCCGTCCGGGATCAGGGCGCCCGTGAAGATGCGCGCCGCCGTCCCCGCTTGCAAAGGCTGGCCCACGTGGCCGGCCGCGATGCGCTGCGACACGGGCAGGCTGGCCGCGCCGCTGGCGCAATCCTGCGCGCGCACGGCGTAGCCATCCATCTGCGTGTTGTCGCGCTCGGGCACGTTCAGGGTCGACGTCTGCGCGCTGGCCAGCACGCGGCCGTTGGCGCGCATGGTGTCGACCAGCTCCACGTCGGCCACCGGGCGCGCCGCGCCCAGCATGAAGGCTTGCGCCTCGGCCACCGACAGCATGGGTTTACGTACAGTGCTCGCGTCTGTCATCACAGTCCCGTATTGGCGGCGATGTACGCCTTCATTTTTTCCACGTCCACATCCATCACGACGAACTTTTGCGGCAAGTCTTCGATGTTCTCGAAGCCGGCCGGGCGTTCCGCGTCCACGCCCAGCGCTTCGAGGATGGTTTCGTTGAACTTCGCCGCCAGCGCCGTTTCCAGCACGATCATCGGCACGTTCGGCTCCAGGTGCTCGCGCGCCACCTTGATGCCGTCGGCCGTGTGCGTGTCGATGGTGATGCCATAGTCGTCGGCCACGTCGCGGATGGTGTCGAGGCGGTCCTGGTGCGTGGACTTGCCCGACTTGAAGCCATATTTGGCCACCAGCTTGAACTCGTCGCCATCGCTGCCCGGCTTGCCGGACAAGTCGAAGCCGCCGTGCGTTTCCACTTTCATGAACAGCGCGCGCACGCGCCCGCTGTCGCGGCCCACCAGGTCGTAGACGAAGCGCTCGAAGTTCGACGCTTTCGAGATATCCATCGACGGGCTGCTCGTGTGGTACGTTTCGGCGGACTTGCGCACGCGGTAGACGCCCGTGCGGAAGAATTCGTCGAGCACGTCGTTTTCATTCGTCGCGGCCACCAGTTTCGAGATGGGCAGCCCCATCATGCGGGCGATGTGGCCGGCGCAGATATTGCCAAAGTTGCCAGACGGCACCGTGAACGACACTTTCTGCTCGTTGCTGGTGGTGGCCGCCAGGTAGCCGCGGAAGTAATACACGACCTGCGCCACGACTCTTGCCCAGTTGATGGAATTGACGGTGCCGATCTTTTGCTTCGCCTTGAACGGCAAGTCGTTCGACACTGCCTTGACCATGTCCTGGCAATCGTCGAACACGCCTTCGACGGCGATATTGTAGATGTTCGGGTCTTGCAGGCTGAACATCTGCGCCGTCTGGAACGCGCTCATTTTCTTGTGCGGCGACAACATGAAGACGCGGATGCCCTTCTTGCCGCGCATCGCGTACTCGGCCGCGCTGCCCGTGTCGCCCGACGTGGCGCCGAAGATATTGAGTTCGGCGTCGTGCTTGGCCAGCGTGTATTCGAACAGGTTGCCCAGCAGCTGCATGGCCATGTCCTTGAAGGCCAGGGTCGGGCCGTTCGACAGGGCCTGCAGCATCAGGGTGGTCGATCCGCCCTTGACGACGTTTTCTTCGAGCACGCGCAGCGGCGTGATGTCGGCCGCGTTTTCGCCGGCGCGGGCGTTCTTGTAGACTGCCTTGGTATAGGTTTTCGCCGTCAGCGCCTTCAGGTCCGCGGCCGGGATATCGGTGGCGAACTTCTTCAGGATTTCGTAGGCCAGGTCGGCATACGACAATGTGCGCCAGGCGTTCAGCTCGGCACCAGTGACTTGCGGGTAGTGTTCAGGGAGATACAGTCCGCCATCGGGGGCCAGGCCGCCCAGGAGGATGTCGGAGAATTGCTGCGGATTCATTGGCGCTTTATCAGCGCGGGTAGACACGTAGTGCATAGATTTGAAGAGTCCAGTTGAGCTGAGTGCGGTTGATCATGAATGGCAGCGGATATTATAGTGCCAGCCGCAGTCCAAGGCGAATCGCGTGGCAT
Organism: Janthinobacterium sp. SUN120; assembly: GCF_030397735.1. Classification (NCBI taxonomy): domain Bacteria; kingdom Pseudomonadati; phylum Pseudomonadota; class Betaproteobacteria; order Burkholderiales; family Oxalobacteraceae; genus Janthinobacterium; species Janthinobacterium sp. SUN120. Next base: position 1,219,061 of record NZ_JAPUBW010000001.1, read on the forward strand.
TTGCCCGGGCGCCGCCGTCCTGATACGAGCGGCGACTGTTGCCAAACGACACACCTTGTCGCACGGCAACTGTATCATGGCCGCTTTCCAGACCAAGCGGGCGCCAACCCTGCCCATGACGACCATGCCACAGCTCATCGACCATATCGACGCCATCGCGCGCCAGCGCCAGCGTGACGTGCTGTACCTGGAGTTCCACCCGAAAAGCCACGAAGAGTCGCGCCGCTACCGCCATGACGAGGACCTTGTCCGCAGCAGCATGCTCGACTGGCTGGACGCGCATGCCATCGCCTGGCAGCCTTGCGGTCCCTACGCCGAGCTGTCGGGCTTTTCGTCGTGGCGCGGCCAGATCTGCTTCGAGCTGCCGCATGACGACACGCTGCCCGCATATTGCCAGCTGCGCGACTATCTCGAACATGCGGATGGCAGCATGCGCCACTCGGGCGTGCGCTTCTACCTGCTCACCCTTGATCTCGCCATGCAGAACGCGGCCCACGACGAACCCGGCTTCTGGGACCGCTGGGCGCAAGATTTGTAGCCCCGCATCCGTTTTGCCCCCACTTTCACAACTTAGCAATGAACAGGAATGCCACATGAAGCGTGACGATTTTCTCAAGCAGGACGATGTACGCGGTTTTATCGACTGGCTGGCGGCCGAACTGCCGGTCAAGCGCTTTCAGCTGAAGATGGCGCGCAGCCGCTTCGTGCCGGGCGGCCTGGACGTGCAGGCGACGGGGCTGGAAGCGGTGCTGGGGCACTATGTGTGGAACACCCGCTGGACCGATGCGCGCGGCAAGGCGGTCGTCTCGGGCAACTGGCGCGAGACGACCGCCTCGCTGGGGCTGCTGCGCGGCTGGCTGAAGGACGCCATCGCGCGGCAGGATGAAGACCAGGCGCTGGCGGCCTGCCTGGCCATCCTCGAATGGGGCGGCGTGCGCGGCGCCATCGTCTTCCTGAAGCGCCTGCACGCGCAAGGCCGCCTGGCCGCCTACTTCACGCGCCTGGCGCCATTCATGTCGCTCGACTCGGATGCGCCGCTCGATGCGCTCGATACGGACAGCGTGGAGCGCTTCGACGCGGGTCTGACCAAGATCCACGCCCTGTTTGATGACAGCGGCTCGCCCATCTACGACAGCCGCGTGGGCGCGGCCATGGCCATGCTGTATGCGCAGTACCGCAGCCAGGCAGGCGCCAAACTGGCAAAGAAACACTGGCTGGCCTTCCCCTCGGGCGCCGCGCGCGGCAAGCAGATCCGCAATCCCAAGGGTATCGACAGCGGCTTTGCCGGCGCACCGCAATTCTTTGGCAAGGCCGTGTCGTGCCAGGACTGGGCGCAGTGGCAGGTCAAGCTGGGCTGGCTCCTGCGCGCCGTGCTGGAAAAGTGCGACTGGTTCAAGGCGGACAGCGCCGACATGGCCGCCCGCTGCCATGCCTTCGAAGCGAGTTTGTTCATGCTGGGGTATGACTTGCGGTGTTTTGGTCCAGCAGATACGGTTGCAGCCACGATGCCGGCGGTAGCCAAATCAGGAACATTCGGAGCCGTACCTAGCGGCCACCCTTTTTCGACCGTACTCACTTACTATACCGCCTATCGTCGCCAGGGCGGCCAGCCAAGCTCTTCCGCGTTTTCCAAATGGCTTACGAACAACTATAAAACAAAGACGCTGAAGGAAAGTAGTGCAAACAGCTATTGTTTTCCCTTGGCAAAGGGCGAATTCGGCCTCCATGAACGATCAGTTGCTGACCTGGAGTGCATCAGCGCTGGTGGCGAAGCTGGCCTATACATGGCTGTCGGCAGTAAAGATGCGTACAAGGAAAGTGACGAACGCGAACACATTTGTCTTTTTGACGCACTGCTTGCAGGACGAGTTGCCCACCTAACGGATAATGCCCGCGAAGCATTATTGATGGAGCGAGGCTATGCCGGAACAGAAAACTCGGCCGACACTTTGTATCGTGTAGGCCTCAATGTCGGTAGACATTTTGGCTTGCTCGACAAGAATGGTGCACCCACAGCATTTTTTAACGACTACTTCGGCAACTGCCTGAACGACCTGTAATATCAAAAAATCCGGCGCGCGTGCTGGCGCGTGCGCCGGATTTGCGCCACACTGGTACCCGTCGGCCCGCCTCCGGGTCATTCATGGAACCGGCCATGTCGCTGAGTAAAAAACCGTATTTGCAAAGCGCCGCGCTGCGCCCTGACGCCGTCGTCGACCTTGACCACTATCCGTTCACCATTCCCGCCATCCGCGACTTCGTGCACATGGACTTTCATCGCGACGTGACGTTTTTCGTGGGCGAGAATGGCAGCGGCAAGTCGACCATGCTCGAAGCGCTGGCCGTGGCCCTCGGTTTCGGCAAGGATGGCGGCACGCGCAACGTGCGCATCGCCCTGCCGTCGGATGAGGAATCGGGCTTGCACGCGCACTTACGCCTGAGCAAGAGTTATAAAAAACCCGAGGACAGCTATTTCCTGCGCGCCGAAAGCTTTTTCAACGTCGCCACCTACATGGACGACATGCCGGAATACCTGGCCAGCTACGGCGGCAAGTCGCTGCACGCGCAATCGCACGGCGAAGCGTTCATGGCCACCCTGATCAACAAGCTGCAGGGAAAAGGCTTGTACCTGCTGGACGAACCCGAGGCGGCCCTGTCGCCCAGCCGCCAGATGGCAGCATTGTCCGTGATCCACCAGCTGGTGCAGGACGACTCGCAATTGATCATCGCCACCCATTCGCCCATCCTGCTGGCCTACCCGAATGCGAAAATCCTCAGTTTTACGGGCGGCGGCATCCACGAAGTGGCGTATGAAGACACGGAACACTACGCCGTGACGCGCGATTTCCTGAATAACTATCCGAGAAGGCTGGAGCAGCTGTTTGAGGAGGAGTAAAGCTGCCGGATTGCGCACTGCGGCAAGCCGACATACACGATGTTAGGGAATCGTACGGGACGTCGCCCTCAGCAAGCGGCGTGGTTCACGGTAATGACATGAACTGCCAGCCCGCCCAGCGACGTTTCCTTGTACTTGTCCTGCATGTCCGCGCCCGTCTGGCGCATGGTTTCGATGACTTCGTCGAGGCTGACGAAGTGCGTGCCGTCGCCCTTCAGCGCCAGCGAGGCGGCCGTGATGGCTTTCACGGCGCCCATGCCGTTGCGCTCGATGCAGGGAATCTGCACCAGGCCGCCGATCGGGTCGCACGTCATGCCCAGGTGGTGCTCGATGCCGATTTCGGCCGCATTCTCGATTTGCTCATTGGTGCCGCCCAGTGCCGCCACCAGGCCGGCCGCCGCCATGGCGCACGCCACGCCCACTTCACCCTGGCAACCCACTTCGGCGCCCGAGATCGAGGCATTGCGCTTGCACAACATGCCGATGGCGGCCGCCGTCAGCATGAAGCGGCGCACGCCGCCGACCGGATCGCTGGGACGGCAATCCTGCGCGTAGTAGCGCAGCACGGCCGGGATGATGCCGGCGGCGCCGTTGGTCGGCGCCGTCACCACGCGGCCGCCCGCCGCGTTTTCCTCGTTGACGGCCATCGCGTACAGGCTGACCAGGTGCACGGCGTCGTGCGGCAAGTCGTTGGCGCGGTTGTCGGATGCTTTCGCTTCCTGCGCCAATCGCCACAATTTCGCGGCGCGGCGCTTCACGTTCAAGCCGCCCGGCAGGTTGCCCGTCGTTTCCAGGCCGTGCGCGATGCAGTCGCGCATGACGTGCCAGATACGGTCCAGGCCCTCGTTCAATTCATCGTCGCTGCGCTTGACGCATTCGTTCGCGCGCAGCATTTCCGGGATCGACAGGCCGCTTTCCACGCCGTGCGCCAGCAACTGCTCCATGGTATCGAAGGGGAAGACGACCCGCGCGCTGGCGGCCGACTCCACGGCCGCCTCGGCCTGGGCCTCGCCCGCTTCGCGGATAAAGCCGCCGCCGATCGAGTAATACACTTTGTCGACGCGGCTGCCATCCGCCAGTTTCAGGGTAAAGCGCATGCCGTTCGGATGTTCAGGCAGGGATTCGCTCTTGTGCCAGATCAAGCCCGTGGCGGCCGTGAATGGCACCACGTGCGTGCCCAGCAAGGCGATTTCACCGGCCGCCTCGATGGCGGCCAGCTTGCTGTCGACGGCATCGGGCGCCACGTCTTGCGGCGTCTCGCCCATCAAGCCCAGAATGACGGCCTTGTCCGTCGCATGGCCCACGCCCGTCAGCGCCAGCGAGCCATACAGGGCCGCCTCGACGCCCACTACCTGGTCCAGCGGACCGTATTCGACCAGAAAACGCCGCGCCGCCACCATCGGCCCCACAGTATGGGAACTCGACGGCCCGATGCCGATCTTAAACAGGTCAAATACGCTCATGTCCATAGAATGTCTCTTTTTTATAGTAGTGCTGTTTTAGAACGCCTGGCAAACCTACTGCGCGTCGCGATTTGCGGCCTGCGATGCTCACTGTGCATCCGCACAGCTGCGCTTCTCTGCCACAACTCCCATCCGCTCGCTACGGTTTTGCCAAGCGTGCGATTTTGCTGGATTCAGGCAGCCTTGGCCGCATGGCCCACATCGACATTGGCCAGCATGTCCGTGACCATCTGCTCGACGCCGATCTGCGCCTTCCAGCCCCAGTCGGCGCTGGCCTTGCTGTCGTCCAGGCTTTGCGGCCAGCTGTCGGCGATGGCCTGGCGGCTGTCCGGTTTGTAGCTGATCTTGAAGTCCGGGACCATGCGCACGATGGCCTTGGCCAGCTGCTCGGGGTTGAACGACACGCCGGCCACGTTGTACGAGGAGCGGATCTTGATTTGGGCCACAGGCGCGTCCATCAGTTCGATGGTGGCGCGGATGGCGTCGGGCATGTAAATCATCGGCAAGGTGGTGTTCGCATCGAGGAAGCAGTCATAGCGCTCGCCGCGCAAGGCCGCATGGAAGATGGCAATGGCGTAATCGGTGGTGCCGCCGCCCGGAGGCGATTTGTAGCTGATGATGCCCGGGTAGCGGATGCTGCGCACGTCGACGCCGTACTTGTTGAAGTAGTACTCGCACAGGCGCTCGCCGGCCAGCTTGCTGATGCCGTACATCGACGTCGGGTCCATCACCGTCATTTGCGGCGTGTTCACCTGCGGCGTGTTCGGGCCGAAGGCGGCGATCGACGACGGCCAGAAGATGCGCAGCGGCTTGCCCGCTTCGCCCCGCTCGCGCGCCAGTTCCAGGATATTGAGCAAGCCGTCCATGTTCAGGCTCCACGCCTTCAAAGGCGCCGCTTCGCCCGTGGCCGACAGCATGGCCGCCAGCTGGTACACCTGGGTGATGCCTTCGTCGGCGATGATCTTCGCCAGGCCGTCCTTGTCCAGCACATTCAATTGCGCATAGCGCTTGGCCTGGTACAGATTATTCGTGCCGATGTCGCTGGCGATGACGTTGTCCGCGCCGTGCTGCTGCGCCAGTGCGCCCACCAGTTCACTACCGATTTGGCCGTTTGCGCCAATGACTAAGATGCGTTCCATGCTATTTTCCTGAATTCTTGTTAGTTGGTAGTGGTCGTGGCGGTCAGCAAACCGAGTTCCTTGCCAGCCTGCTCGAAGGCGGCCAGCACTTGCACCAGCTGTTCGCGGGTGTGGGCGGCCGACAGCTGCACGCGCACCCGGGCCTGGCCCATCGGCACGACCGGGTAGAAGAAGCCCGTCACCAGCACGCCCAGTTCATACAGGCGGGCGGCGAATTTCTGCGCCACGGGAGCGTCGAACAGCATCACGGGAACGACGGGATGGGTGCCCGGCTTGATGGTGAAGCCGATGCGTTCGATCTCGCTGCGGAAGAAAGCCGTGTTTTCATGCAGGCGGTCGCGCAGTTCCGTCGACTTGGCCAGGCGCTCCAGTACCGACAGCGAGGCGCCGGCGATCGATGGCGCCAGGGTGTTCGAGAACAGATAAGGGCGCGATTTCTGGCGCAGGGTGTCGATGACTTCCTTGCGTGCCGACGTGAAACCGCCCATGGCGCCGCCCAGGGCCTTGCCCAGGGTGCCCGTGATGATGTCGATGCGGCCCATCACATTGTGGTGTTCGTGCGTGCCGCGGCCCGTCGCGCCCATGAAACCGGAAGCGTGGCATTCGTCGATCATCACCAGCGCGCCGTACTGGTCGGCCAGGTCGCAGATCTTGTCGAGTTGCGCGATCGTGCCATCCATCGAGAATACGCCGTCCGTGACGATGACTTTATGGCGCTTGCCGGCGGCGACGGCCGCTTTCAGCTGCACTTCCAGGTCGGCCATGTCGTTGTGGGCGTAGCGGTAGCGGCCAGCCTTGCACAGGCGGATGCCGTCGATGATGGAAGCGTGGTTCAGCGCATCCGAGATGATGGCGTCGTTTTCATCGAACAGGGGCTCGAACACGCCGCCGTTGGCGTCGAATGCGGCCGCGTACAAAATCGTGTCCTCGGTGCCCAGGAAGCTGGAGATGGCCTGTTCCAGTTCTTTATGCACGGTTTGCGTGCCGCAGATGAAGCGCACGGACGACAGGCCGTAGCCATACTTTTGCGTGGCGGCAATAGACGCTTCCTGCGTCTGCACGTCGCCGGACAGGCCCAGGTAGTTGTTCGCACACATATTGATCAGGGTACGGCCATCGTCGCACACCACTTCGGCGCCCTGGCGCGAGGCGATCACGCGCTCGGGCTTGTACAAGCCCTGTTGGCGCAGTTGATCGAGATTCTGTTGCAGACCGCTGAAAAAGGTGTTCTTCGCTTGCTCGCTCATGATGATCCTTGTGTGTCCCTGTTGTATGTGTGCTATCCGGGTGAGCTCAGTTGCCATAGGGAAAAGCGTCCGCTTGACCGGTGCGCGCACAATGCTGTACCGTGAAGCGCTGTTTGAAGTCTACACGTTTCCGTGTTTTTCCTCAAAATCCACTATTTCGAACTGAAATTCAATATAGTGGATATTACCCAAGCCTTTTGAACTTTGCAAGCCACCTGCCGATGAAAACCAGCGTTTCGACCAATTCTCCGCCCGAAGTGGGCGCCACCCTGCAACGGCTGCGCCTTGCGCGCGGCCTGACACTGGAGGATTTGTCGCGCATCGCGGGCGTCTCGAAGTCCATGCTGTCGCAGATCGAGCGCGAAAAGGCCAATCCCACCATCGCCATCACGTGGCGCCTGGCCAACGCCCTGGGCGTGCAGATCGGCGAATTGCTGTCCAGCGCGGAAAAAGCCGTGGAAACCATCCGCATCACGGACGCCCACGAAACCCCCACCCTGCCCGGCGACCACGCGGGCTACGTGCTGCGCATCCTGGGGCCGATGGAACTGGCCGGCAAATATGAATGGTATGAGGTGACCCTGGCGCCGGGCGGCGAACTGGCGTCGCAGCCGCACGATCCGGGTACCACCGAGCATTTGACGGTGATCCATGGCAACCTGGAACTGGAAGTGGGAACGGCGAAGAAAAAGGTCAAGAATGGCGGCACGGCCAGGTATCCGGCGGACTTGCCGCATACGATACGCAACCTGGGCAAGACGGAAGGAAAAGCGCTGCTGGTGGTGATCCACCGCTAGTGGCCACCAGCAACGCGGCGTACGGCTCCGGCGTCAGGCCTGGCGCTGACGTCTTCTGCTGACAAAGCCGAGCAATGCCAGGCCACCCAGCAACATGCCATAGGTTTCAGGCTCCGGCACGGCGCTGAGCGGGTCGAGGCGGATCACTTCACAAAAGCGGTCGTTGCAGCGGCTGGCGGCGATCTGGCCAGCCTCGTTGATGCCATTGACTTGCAGATTGCGCCAGCCTTCCATGCCATCGACCAGGTCGGCCAGCATATAGGTGTTGCCATTCATATTGATAATGGATTCCGCACCTGAAAGGCTGATGCCCACCACGTTCCCTTTGCCATCGATCCCGAGCGCTTCCGACATGGAGTTGATCCCGCTCCAGCTGCCGTCCACCATCTTGAAGGCGCGGTAGGGAACCGGCCAGGGGGCATTGCGGAAGTACTGGTTGAACACGATTTCTCCAGCATTGTTAATCCCTCGCATATTCACCTCGGCGTCTCTGATCGTGGGCGTGATGTCTCTCATCACACCATTCTCATAGAGATAACCGTGCTGCTTGCCGCCGGCCGTCAAGGAGTTGCCGACGATGACCCCATGATCATTGATTGCTGAAACACCACTCCAGGCGCCGCCCAGCGTACCGAGGGGAGTAATGCCCGATGCGGAATCGTACAGATAGGCGTTGGTGCTGCTGGCCTTGGTCTGGCTGTCGACCACGGTGGCGCCAAACGCGACTTTCCCCGACGCATTAACTTGACCGCCCCACGACACCTGGCCGGGAATATCCAGCGACGTCAGGGTGTTGCCCGACTGCAGTTGCATGTGCAAGGTGCCATCGGCGGCGGTGGAGCGCAGCAGCAAGTCTCCTGCAATATTGCCGCCACGCAGCATATTCGTTGCCTGAGCCGCAGGCACGGCCGTCACTGCCGAGCCTGAGGTGCCGTACCACATGTCCACGCCATTCAGCTGAACATAGCCATACAGTTCGCCCAGCGCCGTGATGCCGCCCCACTGCAAACGGCCAGTCGAGGGGAGCGCAAATGTTGTCGAAGAGAAAATCGGTGCAGGTGCAGGCAGGATTTGTGCAAACGCCGTCGTTGTCGCAGCGCTCAACAGCAAGAAACACAGGGTTTTATGCATCGGTTTCATTGTCAATTTTCCAATAAAATTAATAAGATAATCGACAATATGAAAAAGGTAAACCTTTTTGATAACTTTGATGCAAAATAGGCATTAATGGCTCCCATTGCAGGGGCCAGCAGTGTGCAATAAGCCCTTATGCCCATGCTAAGATTTCGGACTAGACAAGATTTCCACTGCCCTTCATGGAGCCTTACCGATGACGATTTCCGACAGCACCACCACCTTCCACAACAAGAAAGTCGTCCAGTACGACCCGGACCTGCCCTTCGACGCCTCGCCCGACATCGTCTACCGTTTGTCGCTCGAATACGACGACAAGCGCAAGATGCCAGACCTGATCGCCGGCTTCCTGGAAAAAAGCGACAAGAATGCGCTTGAGGCGCTGATCATCGGCATGTGGGGCGATCCGTACGAATCGGGCGCCGACGAAGTGATCGCCGCGCTGATCGCTCACGCGCCGCAACTGCCCAATGTGCGCGCCCTGTTCATCGGCGACATGACGTACGAGGAATGCGAAATCTCGTGGATCGTGCAAGGCAGCTACAAGCCCCTGCTGGACGCCTTCCCGCAGCTGGAAGAATTGCGCATCCGCGGCGGCAATGAGCTCGTCATCGAACCGTTCGCGCATCAGCACCTGCGCCGCTTCACCATCGAAACGGGCGGCCTCGATCAAAAGATCGCCGAAGCGCTGGCGCAATCGAGCATGCCGCAGCTGGAACACCTGGAACTGTGGCTGGGCACCGAGGAATACGGCTTCTCGGGCGACGTCGACCTGTACCGCAAGGTGCTGGCGCAGCTGACCGTGCCGACCCTGCGCTACCTGGGCTTGCGCGACGCGGAAATCGCCGACGACCTGGCCGTCTGGCTGGCGGAAGAGCCGCTGGTGGCGCAGCTCGACACGCTCGACCTGTCGCTGGGCACCATCGGCGACCTGGGCGCCGTGGCCGTGCTCAATCACACGCAGCTGGGCAAGCTGAAACGCCTGGACCTGTCGCACCACTACATTTCCGAGGAAAACCAGGCCAAGCTGAAGGCGCTGCCCTTCGAAGTGGTGCTGGACGACCCGCAGGAAGCGGACGAAGACGACGGCGAAAGCTACCGCTACGTGGCCGTGGGCGAATAAGCGGAGTCTTTTCCTTTGGCTACACCCCTCACCCTGCTGGCCAGCGCCGGCAGCAAGCGCGTGCGCCTGATGCAGACGGCGCGCGCGCAACTGCGCCTGCCGCCCGCGCAGGTGCTGGAATGGCGCGACTGGCTGGCGCGGCCGGCGCTGCTGGCAGACGCCTTGCGCCAGCCCGGCCTGTTGAAGATCGAACCGCCCGGCGACGATCCCGCCGCCCATTTTCTCTTGCTGCAGGCGGGCTGCCGTTTGCTGGACCGTCCCCTCGTCGAGGCGCCCGAACATGGCGAACTGCTGGCCATGGATGCGTGGTTTGCGGGCTTTTCCAGTGCCATGCAAGACCTGGCGGGGCAACTGGCGGCCTTGCCGCACATACGCGTCTTCAATGCGCCGACCGAGATTGTCCGCATGACGGACAAGCTGGCCTGCCAGCACCACCTGGCCGCGCACGGCATCGCCATTCCCGCCCTGCTCGGCCCCGTGCATGGCTACGAACACCTGCAAGCGCTGCTGCGCCAGCATGACCTCGACCGCGTGTATCTGAAGCCGCGCTACGGCTCGTCCGCGTCCGGCGTCGTCGCCTACCGCAGGAACAAGGCAGGACGCCAGCAAGCCACCACCTCGGCCGCCCTGCAGCATGGGGATGGCGCGGCGCGCCTGTTCAATGTCAAGCGCATGGCGCGCTATGACACGCAGCACGACATCGCCGCCCTCGTCGACGCGCTGGCCGCCCAGGAACTGTATGCGGAAACGTGGCTGAACAAGCCGCGCTGCGGCGACAGCCACTACGACCTGCGCGTCGTGACCCTGGCGGGCCAGCCCGCACACCGGGTGGCGCGCATCGGACAGCACATGATGACGAATCTGCACCTCGACAACCGGCGCGGCGAGGCATCCGGCCTCTTGAACGCAGCCGACCTGGCGGCGCTGGAAGCGGCTGCCGCCCAGGCCGCGCGCGCCTTCCCCGCCAGCCACGTGACGGGCTACGACCTCGTCGTGCGCCAGGGCCAGGCCCACTTGCTGGAAGCGAACGCCTTCGGCGACCTGCTACCAGGCCTGCTGTGGCAAGGCGCGGACACCTATGCGGCGCAACTGACGCAACTGACACATGCTTAAAGATACACCGGACACACCGGCCATCCCCGACATGCACGCCATCGTCGGCAGCCACGATATCGTCTTCCTCACGCTCGACACCCTGCGCTTTGACGTGGCGCAAGCCCTGTACGAGGCAGGCGAGTTGCCCGTGCTGGGGCGTTTTTTACCGCCGGGCGGCTGGGAACGGCGCCACTCGCCCGCCACGTTCACCTATGCGGCGCACCAGGCCTTCTTCGCGGGCTTTTTGCCCACGCCGGCCGCGCCGGGCCGTCATCCGCGCCTGTTCGCCAGCGCGTTTGCGGGCAGCGAAACGACGTCAAAGCACACGTTCGCCTTCGCCGAAGCCGACCTTCCCGCCGCACTGGCCGCACGCGGCTACCGCACCATCTGCATCGGCGGCGTGGGCTTCTTCAACAAGCAAACGGCGCTGGGCACGGTGCTGCCGTCGCTGTTCCAGGAAAGCCACTGGAGCGCGGGCATGGGCGTGGCCAGCCGCCATTCGACGCAAAAGCAGGTGGCGCTGGCCCTAGCCCGCCTGGCGGATGGCGATCAGCGCACTTTTTTGTTCATCAACGTGGCCGCCCTGCACACGCCGAACCGCGCCTACCTGCCCGGCTGCCGCGCCGATTGCCTGGACAGCCATGCGGCGGCGCTGCGCTATGTGGATGGCGCGCTGGCGCCCCTGTTTGCCGCCTGCGCCGCGCGCGCGCCCACGTTCGCCATCGTCTGCTCGGATCACGGCAGCGCCTATGGCGAAGATGGCTACCGCGGCCACCGCATCGCCCACGACAGCGTGTGGAACGTGCCGTATGCGCACTTCTTCATCGCCCCCGATACACCTCCCAAGGAGTCCCCACCGTGAACCCAGCCGAACAACCTGGCACCCTGGCGCAACGCATGCGCCACACGCCCTATCAGGCGTATTCGTATTCGTATCCGCACAAGGCGGCCTACCGCGCCTTGCCGCAGGCGGCGCCGCTGGCGCCCCTGTGGGCGCGGCAAGACCGCTCCGCCCTGTTCGCGTACATCCATATTCCGTTTTGCGAGATGCGCTGCGGCTTTTGCAACCTGTTCGCCATGGCCCGCCCCGGCGCCGACATGGTCGAACGCTACGTGCGGCAAGTGCTGGTGCAGATGCGCGCGCTCAACGGCGCGCTGGGCGAACGGCGCTTCGCCCGCTTCGCGCTGGGCGGCGGCACGCCCACCTATCTGTCGCCGGCGCAGCTGGACACCTTGCTGTCCGGCGCGCGCGACATCCTCGGCATCGATTTGCAGGCCACGCCGGCCGGCATCGAAGCGTCGCCCGAAACCATCACGGCCGAGCGCCTGGCCGTCTGCCGCGCGCACGGCATCGACCGCGTCAGCCTGGGCATCCAGAGCTTTGCCGCCGGCGAGATGCGCGCGCTGGCGCGGCCCCAGCAAAACGCCACCGTCCATCACGCCATCGGCCTGATACGCGCGGCCGGCTTTCCCACCCTGAACCTGGATCTGATCTACGGCATCGCGGGGCAAACCGTCGCCAGCCTGCTGGCGTCCATCGACAGCGCGCTGGCCTTCCGGCCCGAGGAAATCTATCTGTATCCGCTGTACGTGCGCGAGCAGACGGGCCTCGGCAAGATCGCGCGGCGCAAAGGCGCCGATACGCTGAACCCCATCATGCTGGCGCAGGACGGCGACAGCCGGCTGGCCCTGTACGCGGCCGCGCGCGACCATTTGCGCGCGCAAGGCTACGAGCAGGTATCGATGCGCATGTTCCGCGCTCCCCATGCGCCGGAACAAAACGGTCCCTCGTACTGCTGCCAGAATGACGGCATGGTAGGCCTGGGCGCGGGCGCGCGCTCCTACACGGCCAGCCTGCATTATTCGAGCGAGTACGCGGTGGCGAGAACTGAAACCATCGGCATCATCGACAACTACCTGGCGCTGGATGAAGTGCGCTTCGCGCAGGCGGAACACGGCTACGTGCTGGGCGAGGAAGAACAGCGCCGGCGCTACGTGATCCAGTCGCTGCTGACGGAACCGGGCCTGGACCGCGACGCCTACACGGCGCGCTTCGGCACGCGCTGCGAGATGGATCTGCCGCAGCTGGCCGAACTGCACGCGCTGGAGCTGGTGCAGGAGGATGGTCCGCTGCTGCGCCTGAATGACCGGGGCTACAGCTATGCCGACACCATCGGCCCGTGGCTGGCCTCCGAGACGGTGCGCGCGCTGATGGCGCAAGAGGGCCAGGCGTGCTGACAACGCCGCCCGGCACTCTGTCCCTGCTGTACCGGGGCACGCTGGCGAGCTGCAATTACGCCTGCGGCTACTGCCCGTTTGCCAAGAAGCGCGACAGCCGCGCCGCGCTGGCCCGCGATGCGCGCGAGCTTGTCCGCTTCACCGACTGGGTGGCGCGGCAAACGCGCCCCATCGGCGTGCTGTTCACCCCCTGGGGCGAAGCGCTGGTGCGGCGCCACTACCGCGCGGCCATGCAAACCCTGACCGCACTGCCGCACGTGCGCCAGGTGGCGCTGCAAACGAATCTGTCCGGCCCCCTGAACTGGCTGCAGGGGATGGACGGGCTGGAAAAGATCGGCCTGTGGTGCACCTACCACCCGGACCAGACGACATTGGCCCGCTTTCTCGAACGCTGCGCGCGCCTGGACGCCATGGGCGTGCGCTATTCCGTCGGCGTCGTGGCGATGAACGAGCACCTGGACGCCATCCGCGCCCTGCGCGCGGCCCTGCCCGCGCACGTCTACCTGTGGCTGAACGCCTATGACCGGCGTGGTCCCGGCTACTACGCGGTGGAAGACCTGGCCTGGCTGGACGCCGTCGACCCGTGGTTCGCGCAAAACCGGCGCCCTTCGCCCTCGCGCAATAAACCGTGCCTGGCGGGCGAGGCGTCGCTGTCCGTCGATGGCGACGGCGAGCTGGCGCGCTGCCATTTCGTGCCCGAACGCCTGGGCAACCTGTACACGGACGACCTGGCGGACATGCTGCAAGAGAAATCCTGCCCCCGCTTCAAGTGCGATTGCTATATCGGCTATGCGCAGCGCAAGGATTTGCCGTTCCAGTCCACGTTTGGCAACGGCGTGCTGGCGCGCATCGCGCCTTTGCACCGGACGTAAAAAAAGCGCGGGCCAACGGCACCCGCGCTTTTCACCTGAACACCAACTAATTACTGCGCCGCCACTTTCGCCGGCTCCGCCACTACCGGCGTCATCTTCAGCGAACGGCTGAGGAAGCCCCAGCGGTCGGCCACTTCTTCGATCTGCTTGGTCGTCGGCTTGCCGGCGCCATGGCCGGCCTTGCTGTCGATGCGGATCAGCACGGGTGCCGCACCGCCTTGCGCTGCCTGGGCAGCGGCGGCGAACTTGAAGCTGTGGGCAGGCACGACGCGGTCGTCGTGGTCGGCCGTCGTGATCATGGTGGCTGGATAGCAACCGCCCGCCTTCAGGTTGTGCAGCGGCGAGTATTTCACCAGCGCCTTGAATTGCTCGGCATCGTCCGACGAACCGTAGTCAGGCACCCAGCCCCAGCCCACGGTGAACTTGTGGAAGCGCAACATGTCGAGCACGCCCACCTGCGGGATCGCCGCGGCGAACAGGTCGGGACGCTGCGTCATGGCCGCGCCCACCAGCAGGCCGCCATTGCTGCCGCCGCCGATGGCCAGCTTCGATGGCGAGGTGACCTTGTTGTCCACCAGCCATTGCGCCGCGCCAATAAAGTCGTCGAACACGTTTTGCTTGTTCAGCTTGGTGCCAGCCTGGTGCCAGGCTTCGCCGTATTCGCCGCCGCCGCGCAGGTTGGCCATCACGTAGACGCCGCCCATTTCTACCCAGGCAAGATTTGCCACGGAGAAGCTCGGTGTCAGCGAAATATTGAAGCCGCCATAGCCGTACAAATAGGTCGGATTCGTGCCGTCGAGCTTCATGCCTTTTTTCGAGACGATGAACATCGGCACCTTGGTGCCGTCGCGGCTGGTGAAGAATTGCTGGCGCGTTTCAAAGGCGTTCGGGTCGAAATCGACCTTCGGCTGGCGGTACACGCTGCTCTTGCCCGATTTCATGTCGTAGCGGTAGATGGTCGCTGGCGTCGTGAAACTGGTAAACGAGTAGAACGTTTCCGTGTCGCCACGCTTGCCGGCAAAGCCGCCCGCCGAACCGATGCCCGGCAAGGCCACTTCGCGCACCAGCTTGCCATTCAGGTCGACGATCTTGATTTGCGTTTGCGCATCTTTCAGGTAATCGAGCACCAGCTGGTTGTTGATCAGATTGACGGCAACGAGGGTTTCCGCGCTTTGCGGCACGATTTCCTTCCAGTCGGAGGGCAGCGGCTTGCGCGTATCGATGGCGATCACGCGCGATTTCGGCGCCTTGTTATCC
The DNA here is from genome assembly GCF_030397735.1 of Janthinobacterium sp. SUN120. NCBI lineage: Bacteria > Pseudomonadati > Pseudomonadota > Betaproteobacteria > Burkholderiales > Oxalobacteraceae > Janthinobacterium > Janthinobacterium sp. SUN120. The sequence continues at coordinate 1,234,322 of NZ_JAPUBW010000001.1, forward strand.
GTCTTGAAGAAGAACACGGGGCCGTCATTGTCGATGAACGAGTACGATGCATCGAACGCTTCCAGCAAGCCGACCACCTTGGCGTTCTTCTGGCGCAAGTCCTTGTAGAAAATGCGGTTCTTGCGTTCCGTGCCTTGCGTGGCCGTGATGATCAGGTAATTGCCGTCGTCGCTGACGGTGCTGCCGCCAAACGCCCATTCCTTCTGGTCGGGACGGTCGAAGACGAGCACGTCGTCGCTTTGCGGCGTGCCGATTTTATGGAAATACAATTTCTGGAAGTAATTGATATCGGCCAGCTTGGTGGCTTCGTTCGGCGCGTCATAGCGGCTGTAGAAGAAACCGGTGTTGTCCTTGGTCCACGAAGCGCCGGAGAACTTGGCCCACTTGATGTGGTCCGTCAAATCCTTGCCCGATTCGATGTCGCGCACCTTCCACTCGTTCCAGTCGGAACCGGAAGCGGACGTGGCATACGCCAGGTACTTGCCGTTCGGGCTGATCGAAGTGCCGGCCAGCGCCACCGTGCCATCCGTGGACAGGGTGTTCGGATCGAGCAGCAGGCGCGGCTCGTCCGTCAGTTTTTTCACCGTGTACAGCACGGCCTGGTTCTGCAAGCCGTCGTTGCGGCTGTAGAAGTAACGGCCGCCCTGCTTCGTTGGCGTAGAGAAACGCTCATAATTCCACAGCTTGGTCAGGCGCTGCTTGATCGCGGCGCGCTCCGGGATGGTGCCCAGGTACGATTGCGTCAGCTTGTTTTGCGCCGCAACCCACTCGCCTGTCTCGGCGCTGTTGGCATCTTCCAGCCAGCGGTACGGGTCGGCGATAGTGGTGCCGAAATAGCTGTCTTGCTGGTCGACTTTCTTGCTGACCGGATACGTCACGGGTGCGCCATCGCCGGCCGGGCACGATGGCATCGCGGCGCTTTGCGCCAGGGCATTGCCACCGAAGGCGGCCATCAAGCTGAATATGAGGGTTGCACTACGTAATTGCATGGGTTGTTGTCTCATTGTTGGATGTCGAGGAAAGCAGGCCGCCGGCATACGCGGCGGCTGCCCATGTTGACTTTCGCCAAGAGAAATCATAGCGCGGATTGCCACTTTTAAAGCACAGTTATCCGGTGGATTTACCGTCTTTTGTTTGGGGAATTTACATGAATGACCATGATAAATCTCGCTTTCGCCGGAATCGGCAAACTGACGTTCATGCAAGAAACATTATCAAAAACAAAGTCGTTTCATCAAGCCGTCATAAATCTTCTTTACTATCGGCAACATGTTCATGGCCCGTCCAGAGGCCGTGCCGCCACATCCGCCTATGCACACTCTCGCCCTCCCCACCGCCACCGCCGCGCCGCCCGGCGCGGTGCCATCGAATGTGGCTTACCTGAAGCCGCCGTCGGTATCCATGAGCATCGAAGGGACGGATGCCTTGCACGAGATCATTGCGGGCCGCAAGCTCAGCGCGCTGTTCCAGCCCATCATCCACATGCACAGCGGCGACATCATCGGCTACGAAGGCTTGATACGGGGGCCGTCCGACAGCCCCCTGCACGCGCCGATGAATCTGTTCAAGGTGGCGCGCGCGCATGACCTGACCCTGGAAGTGGAGCACCTGTGCCGGCAAGTGGTGCTCGAACGCTTCGCCGAACTGCAACTGCCCGGCAAGCTGTTTCTCAATGTCAGCCCCGAATGCCTGCTGCTGCGCAATGCCCGCCATGGCGAAACCCTGGAATACATCGAGCATATCGGCATCAATCCGGACCGCGTCATCATCGAGCTGACGGAAAACCAGCCCACGTATGACTACGAGCTGATGCGCGAAGCGGTGCTGCATTACCGCAATATGGGTTTCCAGATCGCCATCGACGACCTGGGCGAGGGATTTTCCAGCCTGCGCCTGTGGTCGGAACTGCGCCCGGAATACGTGAAAATCGACATGCATTTCATCCAGGGCATCAATAACGACCCCGTGAAACTGCAGTTCGTGCGCTCGATCCAGGAAATCGCGGAAAAATCGGGCACCCTGGTGATCGCCGAAGGCATCGAGGCGCAAACGGAATTGCTCGTCTTGCGCGACTTGGGCGTGGCGTTCGGACAAGGCTATCACCTGGGCCGGCCCAACGCGGTGCCGGCGCGCGCCCTGCCGGCCGAAGTGGTGCAGGCGCTGGGACGCAACGGCGTGGCCGTGTATCCGCAGCGCAGCAGCCTGGAAAAGAACGGCGCCAGCATCCGCAAGCTGCTGCACCGGGTGGCGGCCGTTTCGCCCGAGAAAAACAATAACGAGGTGTACGATATTTTCCTGAAAGACCCGAAGCTGATGATCATTCCCGTCGTCGACGACGGCGTGCCGCTGGGCCTGATCAGCCGCTTCGAGATGATCGATCACTTCGCCCGCCCCTACCAGCGCGAACTGTATGGCAAGAAATCGTGCAGCCTGTTCATGGATGCCACGCCGCTGATCGCCGACCACGAGACGAGCTTGCAGGAACTCAGCTACACCATGGTGCAATCGAGCGCCCACCATCTGTTCAACGGTTTCATCATTACCGAACACGGCCGCTACCTGGGCATGGGCACGGGACACGACCTGATGCGCGAAATCACGCAGATGCAGATCAACGCGGCCCGCTATGCCAATCCGCTGACGCAACTGCCCGGCAACGTGCCCATCAACGAGCATATCGACCGCCTGCTGCACAGCGGCAGCCGCTTCTGGGTCTGCTATTGCGACCTCGACCACTTCAAGCCCTTCAACGACGTGTACGGCTACCGCAAGGGCGACGACGTGATCCAGCTGACGGGAGAAATCCTCAGCAGCCATTGCGACCCGAACCGCGACTTCATCGGCCACATCGGCGGCGACGATTTCATGATCCTGTTCCAGAGCGAAGACTGGGAAGCGCGCTGCCAGGCCATGCTGGACGACTTCGCGGCCGCCATCCTCGCCTATTACAGCACCAGCGATTGCGAACGGGGCGGCTACATCAGCGAAGACCGGCAAGGCAAGAAAGTGTTTTATTCCCTGATCAGCCTATCCTTGGGCGTCATCAAGGTGGAAGCGCACCAGTATTACACGCACCACCAGATTGCCACGCAGGCGGCGGAAGCGAAGAAGCAGGCCAAGAAAATCCACGGCAACAGCCTGTTCCTGGACCGGCGGCAAGGCGCGGGCGTGGCGCGCATGGATGCGTAGCCAGGGGCAAATAGTCAAAGCTGGACGGGGACAGGCTGGCCGCACTCAAATACGCACGAGGTCGACAAATGCATTGCTGCTGCGGGCATCGGGCACGAATGCCAGGCTGATGCGTGCCTCATCGCGGCGCGCCTGCAAGCGGTAACTGCCTGCGGGCACGTCGACGAACAGGCCGCCATATGCCGTGTCCGGTTCCAGGCCCCCGCCGGTGACGTCTTCCCCGGCGCCGATGAAGACGCGGCCGGAGACCACGGCCAGATGCACGACCACATGCGGCTCGGCAAGTTCGGCGTGCAAGGCGATGTCATACGCGCCGTCGCCGCCGACGTTGAAAAACGCTACCTGCCCCGCGTTCACGGCCGCCAGTTCCGCGCCGGGAATACTCCACCAGTCGCAGTCATCTTCCAGCTTGTGGCGCAAGAGGGCCGGGTCGAACACGCACAGGGTGGCCGTGCCGGTCACGATTCTCGTCATGCCGCCAGCGGCGCCGGTCCCAGCAGCGGCTGGCTTTCCACGTACTGCGCACTGGCTTGCGCCTGCCATGGAAAATGGCCATCGCGCGACGGCCAGACGATCTGGTACACGGTAAACTCGTCACCCTGGTAATACCAGCGCGCATAGCCGACATAGTTGCGGTATTGCTCGACGGGCACGCGCACGAAGGCGCATTGATGGCCCTTCAGCAAGACGTCCGTGGTGGCCGTGAAATCCGTGATGGCGCCGCTGCGCGCGGCGTCCAGCGCCACGTCGAGTATCTGGTGGGCCACGGCCCGCGGCAAGCCCATGATGAGAAATTCAGGCTGGCCAAAGCTGTGGCAAGCGCCTATCGTGAAGGCGTAGCCGGGGCCCTCTTCATCGGCACTGATATGCACGCCATGCCAGCCATGCGTGGCGATGTCGTCGATGACTTTTTGTTCGGATGCATCCTCGCCTGCCTGCCTTACCATGTTCCGCCTTTCGCTGTGCCAAAAACCACGCCGCCTTCGCGACATTCCTGCCGGCAATTATCGCACGCAGCCCGCGTCCGCGCCCACGCTTCAGTCGCGCGCTGGCCGTGGCGACCGTGGCGGGGAACGCACCTGGTGCCATTGCCGCATGCGCTGCTGCGCCTCTTGCAGCTGTGCCGGCTCCAGCCTGGCGGCAGCCGCTTCCCGCGCCCTGGCCGCTCCGCTATCGCCGCCCTCGGCCGCCAGCGCCAGCCACATATAGCCGCAAACGGGATCCTTCTCCACGCCGCGCCCGCTGTTGTACATGCCGCCCAGGTTGTACTGCGCCAGCGCATGGCCCTGGCCGGCCGCGCGCGCATACCATTGCACGGCCAGGCCATCGTCTTGCGGCACGCCGTGGCCGCTCGCATACATGACGCCCAGGTTGTTTTGCGCGCTGGCATCGCCCTGCTCGGCCGCCGTGCGGTACCAGCGCACGGCGCACACCTCGTCGCGCTCCACGCCCTGGCCATTGGCATACATCACGCCCAGGTTGAACTGCGCATTCGACGCGCCCTGGGCCGCCGCCCTGGCATACCAGTCCAGCGCCTGGCGCAGGTCGCGGGCGACGCCCCGCCCGCCTGCAAACATGCCGCCCAGATTGTATTGCGCCATGCAGTGACCTTGCAGGGCCGCACGCCGGTACCAGACGACGGCGCGCGCCTCGTCCTTGTCCACGCCCTGCCCCCGCGCCAGCATCAGGCCCAGGTTGAACTGGGCGTCGGCGTCATCCTGCTCGGCCGCCCGCTGCAGCCAGGCGTAGGCGCGCAGCTGATCGGGCGCCACGCCCAGGCCTTCCGCATACGCCACGCCAAGTTGCCGCTGCGCCACGGCCAGGCCTTGGGCAGCGGCCTGGCGGAACCAGGCCAGCGCCTGCGTATCGCTTTGCGCCACGCCCTGGCCCCGCTTGTAGACGAGCCCCAGGTTCAGCTGCGCCTGCGCATCGCCCTGCAAGGCTGCCTTGCGGAACCACGCCAGGGCCAGCGCATCGTTCTTTTTCGCGCCCAGGCCTTGCGCATAGGCTTCGCCCAGCAAGGATTGCGCGCTGGCCACGCCTTGTTCCGATGCGCGGTAAAACCACGCCAGGGCCAGTTCGTCGCTCTGCAGCACGCCGCGCCCCTTGCGGTACATCTGCCCCAGGTTTTGCTGGGCCGACGCATCGCCCTGCGCGGCCGCGCGGCGAAACCACAGCACGGCGTCCTCGTCGCTCTGCGCCACGCCGCGGCCGTGGTAATACAGGGCGCCCAGGTGGTTTTGCGCGAACGCCAGCCCTTGCAGCGCGGCCAGCCGCAGCCAGACAAAGGCGCGCGCATCGTCCTGCGCCACGCCTTCGCCCTTCTTGTACATCAAGCCCAGATTGAACTGGGCGTAGGCATTGCCCTGCTCGGCAGCCGTGCGGAACCAGATATACGCCTCGTGGCTATCTCTGGCAGTATGGTGCTTGTCCATGTGCGCCCCCATCCACATTGCGCTTGCTGGCAGCACGCGCAAAACGGCGGCCCAGGGCGGCGAAATCATGTGTTGCTTAAATTTTAAATTCGATGCAGGGGAAGGACTTGAGCAGGCTCAAACGAAATAGCAAAATTATATCGTTTTGATGAGCCCGCTTAGGCAGGCATGGCGCTCAGCGGCGTGATGGGTGTTTTTGCAGGAATTGCGGCACCTTGGCGGCGGCCAGCTTGTTCAGCGACACGAGCAAGTCCGCGTCGACGTCGGCGATGCCATAGCTGCTGCGCAAATGGCGGCCGATGTGGATCAGCACCTGGGCCGCCACTTCCGCATCGGATTCGGCCCTGTGGGCGGCGCTCTTGAAGGCGATGCCCAGCTGGCTGGACAGCAAGCCCAGCTTGTAGCTGGCCATGCCGGGAAACACGCGGCGCGACAGTTTCAGGGAACACACGAGCGACTGGTGCGCAGGTGTCAGGTTCAGCCTGGCACTTTCCGCGCGCAGGAATTTTTCATCGAAGCTGGCATTGTGCGCCGACAAGGCATCGCTGCCGATGAAGTCGAGCAACTGCGGCACCACCTCGGCCACGGGCGGCGCCTTGTCCACCATCGCCTGCGTGATGCCCGTCAAGCCCGTGATGAACGAGGGGATGCGCGCATTGCAGTTGATCAGGGTCACATAGCGGTCCGTGATCTGCCCGCCCTCGATACGCAGCGCCGCCACTTCCGTGATGCGGTCGCCCATGTCGGGAGATAAACCGGTCGTCTCGAAGTCGATCATGACGATCGGTTTGTCAAACACATTCATGGGGCGTTCTTTCGTGGGTGCAACAGTGGGGGTATCGATAAAATGCGCAGGGCAAGGCGCCGCGTCGCAGACAGTACACCAGTACGGCAAGACGCGGCAACGCCGCCATGCACATTTTATCAACCAAATTTACGCACGGCGTCCAGCGCCAAACCCGCACCGATACTGCCGAACAGATCACCCTCGACCTTGCGCGCGGCCGGCACCAGGGCTGCGATCTTTTCGCGCAGCAAGCGCACGCCGCTCGAACCGCCCGTGAAGAACACGGTGTCGACGGCTTCCGGCGCCACGCCCGCGTCGCGCAGCAGACGCAGCACGGTTTCTTCCACGGAACCGCACAGGTGGCCGATGGCCTCGTCGAACTGCGTGCGTTTGAGCAACAGACTTTGCGCGGGCGACAGACGGTCCAGTTCCAGCTGCACTTCGGCCGCGTCGGACAGGGCAATCTTGCCCTCTTCGACTTTCATGGCCAGCCAGTGGCCGGCGCGCTCGTCGATCAGCTTTTGCAGGCGCCCCATCTTGTCTTGCTCACGTGCATCGCGGCACACGTCGGCCAGCTGCACCCAGATCTTCTTCGTGTACGCCAGGTTGATCGTGTGCCAGGTCGCCAGGTTGAAATAATAGCTGGATGGCACTTCGCTATTGTTATGCAGGCGGCTGCCATAGCCCAGCAGAGGCATGACGGAAGACAGGCTCAGGTATTTATCGAAATCCGTGCCGCCGATGTGCACGCCGCCGGTGGCGAGGATGTCGTCGCGCCGCTCGGTTTTCTTCGCCCGTTCCGGCGACAGGCGCACCAGCGAAAAGTCGGACGTACCGCCGCCGATATCGGCGATCAGTACCAGTTCTTCCTTGTCGATTTGCGACTCGTAGTCGAACGCGGCGGCGATCGGCTCGAACTGGAACGCGACGTCCTTGAAACCGACGGAGCGGGCCACTTCGGCCAGCGTGTCTTGCGCCAGCTGGTCGGCTTGCGCATTGTCATCGATGAAGAAGACGGGACGGCCGAACACGGCGGACGAGAATTCGCGGCCGGCGGATTGCTCGGCGCGGCGTTTCACTTCGCCAATGAATTGCGCCAGCAACATGCGAAATGGCAAGGCGCGGCCACCCACTTCCGTCTGGCCATCGATGAGGCTCGTGCCCAGCAAGCTTTTCAGCGAGCGCATCAAGCGCCCCTCGTAACCGGCCAGATAGCCGGCCAGCGCCGCGCGGCCAAAACTGACTTCCTCGTCTTCCGCATTGAAGAAGACGACGGACGGTAAGGTCGTCTTGCCATCTTCCAGGCCGAGCATGGTGCTCTGCCCGGGACGTGCCCAGCCTACCGTGGAATTTGACGTGCCGAAATCGACGCCGCAAGCATTGGCCATGTCGACCCTTCCCTGAATAAAGGGGCGTTATGTTATCAGAAGGCAGGCTATTGCACCAGCAAAACCCATTCGACGGGGTCAACAGCATAAACTTGCTTTGCATCAAGTAGCGGCCGCGCGCAAAAGCTACTCTTGGGAAATGAATGCCGAGCAACTCGGCCAGCTCCCGGAGACCCATCGTGCCCCTCGCCCGCCTGCGCCACCCGCGCCACCTGCCCGCTGCTTTGCTGCCTGCTACCGTGCTGGCGGCCTTCCTCGTTTCCCTGGCCGGCTGCGGCGGCGGTTCCGCCGATACCCAGGCCGGCGCCGGCTGCTCGCTGCACAGCACGGCAGGCTGCGGCGGCAGCCCGCCGCCCACCGTGCCGCCCGTGAAGCCGCCGATCACCCCGCCCGTGACGCCCCCCGTGATTCCGCCGGTCACGCCGCCCGAGCCGGCCAGCCTGGCCAGCGCCGTCAACCTGGTGTTTTCCAGCACGGAACTGGCCTCGGCGGGATTGGCCGGCAGCGAAGTGGCCGTCACCGCCCTCGTCAAGGATGGCGCCAACCTAGCCTTGCCAAACGCAAAGATTTCCTTTGCCGCCGATTCCGGCATCCTCGGCAGCGTCGACGCCGTGACGGACAAGAACGGCCAGGCGCGCGCCCTGCTGGGGACCGGCGGCGCCAACAGCAACCGCAGCATCACCGTGACGGCGACTGTCGGCGCGCGCAGCGGCAAGGGCACGGTGGCCGTGACGGGCAGCAGCGTGGAAGTGCTGGGGCCGGCCGCCCTGATGCTGGGCCAGGGCGCCGACCTCACCGTCACCGTGCGCGACTCGGCGCGCAAACCCGTGGCCGGCGCCGCCATCGCCTACAGCACGGGCGCCGGCAACGGCGTGCGCCTCAAGGATGGGGGCGCGGCGCTCAGCAATGCGCAAGGCCAGCTGGTGCTGCGCCTGACCGCAGGCAGCCTGGGCAAGGATGCCGTCTCCGTCAGCGCGCTGGGCGCCGCCGCCACGCAAGCATATGCCGTGGCCGGCAGCGACCTGCGCCTGAGTCCGGCCGTGGGCCAGGACGCCAGCGGCGCGGACGTGCTGCCGGAAGTGGCGACCCTGGCGTGCCAGCCCATCGACGCGCGCTATGACAAGGCGGGCGTGCCGCAAACGGGCAGCGCCAGCCTGTCGACCTCGCGCGGCAGCCTGTTCAGCGACAGCGCCTGCAGCCAGGCCTTGCCTGCCAGCTTGATTTTTAGCAACGGCAACTTGCCGCGCAGCTATGTGCAATCGGCCAATGCGGGCGTGGCCACCCTCACGGCCGCCGTGGCGGGCGGCCCCACGGCGCAGACGCGGCTGGAATTCGTCGCGCCCCTGAGCGGCGCCAGCAAGCTGGCCGTGCAAGCGGACCCGGCAGTGCTGCGCGCGAATACGACCACTTCGGCGGCATCGGCCGACAACGTCAGCACAAGTATCAGCACCATCAGCGCCGTGGTGCGCGATGGCGCGGCCAACAACCTGGTCAAGAACGCGCCCGTGCTGTTTTCCATCTTGAGCGACCCCAGCGGCGGCTACCTGCGGCAGGCTGGCCGGGTGCTGACGGGCAGCGATGGCCTGGCGCGCGCCGTGTATGTGGCGGGGCCGGCCGACAGCGGCCGCGACGGCGTGCTGATCCAGGCCCGCATCGAAGGCGCGCCGCAAGCGGCAGCCACGGCCCTCGTGCGCCTGACGGTGGCGCGGCAAGCGCTGTCAATCAAGCTGGGCACGGGCAGCCTGCTGCGCGAATATTCACCCAGCGTGCTGCAGAAGGACTTTGCCGTGTTCGTGTCCGACAGCGCCGGCAATGCCGTGCAGGGCGTCGCCATCACGGCCGCCGCCTGGCCCAGCCGCTATGCCAAGGGATCTTACGTGTGGCAGGCGGACAAGCCCGAGTTCCCCGACACGGGCGTCTGGCGCCTGGCCCTGCCCCTCTACAGCTGCGCCAATGAAGATATCTTGCGCAACGGCATCTTTGATGCCGCCTACGACCGCAACGGCAATGGCGTGCTCGATCCGGGCATCCCCCTGACCGTCAGCGCCAGCGGCCTGAGCGACGCGCTGGGCATGGCCACCGTCACCGTCAGCTATCCGCGCAATTATGGTTCCTGGGTGCACGTGGCCCTGACCGTGCGCGGCACCGTCAGCGGCACGGAAGCGAGCGCCACGGCGGAATGGCCATTACCCACGCTGGCCAGCGATTTCAGCGCGCGCCGCGTGGACCCGCCGGGACGCCTCAGCCCCTATGGCAGCGGGCCCTGCGACAGCGCCGATTGAGGAGCAAGCATACCACTTGCCATTCAGTCATATTTTTTGCAACATGAACAAGAAAACAGTCTTGCCATGCGGCAATCTTTTACGCTATGCTCATTCTGCCCGCCCAGGCCGCCACAAGCGGCCGGGCCTGCAGGAATACTTTGAGACAGGTTGCTTGCCAGACCAATATGCGAAAAAAGAATACTGTAGCCCGGACACCCAACACCGCCAGCCGCGCCATACCCGGCGCCGGACGGCGCGTGACCTCGTATGACGTGGCCTTGCTGGCCGGCGTGTCGCAATCGGCCGTGTCGCGCTGCTTCAAGCCCGGCGCCAGCATCTCGCAAGCCACCCACGCCAAGGTCATGCAGGCGGCCATCAGCCTCGACTACATCCCCAACGCAGCCGCGCGCAGCCTGATCACGCGCCGCTCGAACCTGGTGGCCGTCATCATTTCCAACCTGGCCAATCTGTACTATCCGCAAGTATTGTCCGACCTGAGCCAGCACATCGCCCGCCAAGGCAAGCGCCTCTTGTTGTTTACCCTGGAGCGCGAAGCGGACATCGGCAAGGCCCTCAGCGATGTGTGGCAATACCAGGTCGACGGCGCCGTCGTGGCCGCCTGCCTGTCGGACGAGCAGATGGCCGAATTCGGCCGGCGCGACGTGCCCCTGGTGCTGTTCAACCGCAGCCCGCGCGAACACGCCGTGCATGCCGTGCTGTGCGACCAGGGCGAAGCGGCGCGCCTGCTCGTCTCGCGCCTGGCCGAAGCGGGCCACCGCCAGTTCGCCATCATCGACGGCCCCGGCGATTCGGCCGTCGCGCAGGAACGCAAGGCCGGCATGCTGGACCGGCTGCTGACCCTGGGCTTGCCCGCGCCCATCGTCGTCAGCGGCAACTACGACTACGCCAGCGGCGGACGGGGCTTGCGCAAGGTCATCGACCGCCTGGGCCGCGTGCCGGACGCCGTCATTTGCGGCAACGACATCATGGCCATCGGCTGCCTGGACACGGCGCGCCACCAGATGGGCATCCAGGTGCCGCTGCAAATGTCGGTGGCCGGCTTCGACGCGCTGGAAGCGTCCGGCTGGCTGAGCTACGACATCACCACCCTGCGCCAGCCCGTGCAAAAGATGGCCGCCGATGCCGTCGCCATGCTGGGCGAGCTGATGGAACGGCGCGGCGGCAGCGCCGAGCGGAGACGGTATTGCTCGTATCTGGTGGAAGGGAGTACGGCGCGGCTGACCAGCGAACCGGCGTATATGGCGCAGCGCCTGGGAATAATGGCCGCCGCCTGAAAAACGCCCGTGGCGTTGTTGCCGGGGTTACTCTTGTCCTTCGCCGTACTCGCGTACTGTCTTCGGGGCGGCGCCTAGCCACAGGCGTTTTTCCGACGGTAACACTGATCCCCCAGAAACCTTGCACATAAAAAAACCTCGCATCGCTGCGAGGTTTTTCACTTGCAAGACCTGGGAATCAACCGAAGATCTTGCCCTTGAGCATATTCAAGCCCTGGCTGACGAGGTCGTTGCCTTCCGGCACCTGACCGTCCGGGGTCAGCTTGTCGATCAGCTGGGGCAGCAAGGCTGCCAGGCCGCCCGAAGCCGCGTCAGGTGCGACGCCCGCTTTTTCAGCGATCTGGGTGATCGTGTCGGCACCCAGCGCATCCTTGATCTGTTCGCCGGAGACGGGCGCATTGGCGCCCGTGCCGATCCAGCTGGCCACCTGGTCGCCCAGGCCGCTTTCCTGGAACTTCTGCAGCAGGCCGGGCAAGCCGCCATGCTGGTTGACCAGGTCCATCACGCTGGCCATCAATCCCGATGGGGCTTCCCCGTCAGCACTTTTATTGCCCAAAGCGCTCATCGCCTGTCCTGCAAGTTGATCTAGCAAACTCATCGTATTCTCCTGAACGCTATCGATTGGTGCCGCGTGACCGCGGTGTCCGGCATGGCGCAGACCATTCTCCGCCATGGAAATCATTATACTATGAATAATAACAGTGACATAATTACAATCTCAAGGCGAACGCACAGACGGCCTCACTGTCGAGGCGCCCACCTCCATCATATTTAGTTCGGCACAACTTGCAAGCGTAAATTGACGGTTCACAAAAACGTGTAGAATTAATTTTCCCACTTACTGAGGAGTATCAACACATGAACATCAATAAAGCGGTAGACAAGGCTTACGAAAAAAAGACGTTCAAGGAAATCGCTGATGCACCCGTCGATGCGCTGCAAGGCGTGAGCGAGAAGGATGCGGAGCTGCTCAAGCAGGCATTCAATATCAAGACCGTGCGCGACCTAGCAAACCTGAAATACTCGAAGTGGGCGCGCGCCATCGTCACCCTGGCCGATACGGAAGAATAGACCGGGCCATGCCTCAGGCATCCCCGTCAGCACAGCCCGCCCCAACCGGCGGGTTTTTTGCTTCAGGCCAGCGAGCGGCTGGCAAGCCGATAGCCGCGCGGAGGCGCCATTGGCCACGCCGCTGACCCTGCCGGGCATCTGCTGGCCCCTGCACGCGAGCACGGGCCGTCTTGCCGTCACCACGTCCCACATCACGGGCCACTTTCGCGCCGGTGCGGGACTGGACGCCGTCATCGTGTGCGATCTGCTGCCCGCTGGAAAATTTCGCAATGGCGCGGCGCGACACTGGTGCCGCACGCACCAGTGCTACTGGGGCACGCAAGCCGACCTGGCCGCCTGCCCATCCGCGCAACCCATGCAATGCCGCCAGCACGCCAGCCCCATGGGCTATGTGCTGTATCCGGAATTGTTCGACCCCACGCAATTCCACACCAGCACCCTGCGCCTGGGCAATGATGGCCTGCTGCAACTGCGCGCCCGGGCCAATGACGGCGGCGCCCTGTTCAGCCGCGACCTGCCAGCCCTGACCATCGACTGCCGCGCCCTGCCCGGCCTGTTTCCTCCCGACATAGTGCAACTGAATATCACACCGCCCGCCGCGCAGACGTTCGCCGCAGCCTTGCAGGCTGGCGCGCCGCTGGGCTGCAGCGACTGCGCCCGCTGCGGCCACCCGCACCTGGACCTGGGCGACTTCGCGCTGGCGCCGCACCGGCGCCACAGTTGCGGCCATTGCGGCCACGACGCCTCGCACAGCGCCACGGCCATCGTCTCGACGCCCTTGTGGCGGCTGCGCCAACGCTACCCGCACTGGTTCTGACGCAATGCTTCCGAAGGTGCGCCCGCCCACAGTCGGCCCGGCCGCCTGTGCGTAGACTGGCCCCATCGCCACCAACAGGAATAGCGCCATGCCGCACACCCCGCCACATGACGACAATAATCAAGCAGGCGAGGAAGGCGACTTGTCCGACCTGCTCAGCGAATTGCGCATCCTCTTGCCGGGCGCGCAGATGCTGACGGCCTTCCTCATCATCCTGCCCTTCAACGGCGGCTTCGCGAAGATCGTGCAGGCGGAAAAAATCGTCTTCCTGCTGACATTCTTCCTTTCCATGACCAGCCTGGTGCTGCTCAGCGCGCCAGCCATCCAGCACCGCGTGATGCGCCCCCTGCAAGACCGCGAGCGTTTCAAGCGCATGGCCGACCGCATCATGATGTGCGGCGCCTTTTCACTGGCGCTGGCGTTCATCCTCGGCACCAATCTGGTGATGTCGGAAGTGTTCGGCCACCTCGCCGGCATCGTCGCCTGCGTGCTGATGGGCTCGCTCATCGTCTGCATGTGGTGGTGGCTGCCCCTGCACTTGAAGCACGCCAGGAAAATCTAGAACACCTAACCAAACCTGCTGCGCGTCGCGATTTGCGGCCTCCGATGCTCACTGTGCTCAAGCACAGCTCCGCTTCTCAGCCACAACTCATCCCGCTCGCTACGGTTTTGTTAGGTGTTGCTAAGCGGCTGCGCTCGCCTGCTGCAGCAAGGTTTCCCGGAAAATCCCCACCAGCGGACGCAGATTGACCTTGTGCCAGGCCAGCCACAGGGGCGTGCGGTAGCTGAACCACGGCAATTCCCTCACGACGACGCCGGCCGGCGCGTGCTGGCGCAGGCTGTGCTGGATCATGGCCATGCCCAACCCGGCCGCCACCAAGCCCAGCGCCGTCAGCGGCTCTGTTGCTTCCATACGGATGTCGGGCGTAAAACCGGCGCGCGCGCAGGCGGCGATGAAGTTATCGTGCTTCAGCACGCTTTCCTTGTGCAGCACGGCGATCCACTCCTGGCCCGCCAGGTCGTCCGGGGTCAGCTGGGCCTTGTCCGCCAGCGGATGCGTCGCGGGCAAGGCCAGCAGCATGGGGTCGCTCAGCACTTGCGCGCAATCGAGGTCGGGGTCGTTCGGCAGCGGCGGCTCGCACAGCAGCGCGATATCGAGGCTGCGCTGGCGCAAGCCTTCGATCTGCTCGGCCGAATGCAGGTTGTACAGGGCCACGTGCACTTGCGGCCGCGTGGCGCGCAAGGCGCGCAGCCCCTCCGGCAAGACGCCCGCATGCATGGCGTTTTCGATGTAGCCTATGCACAGGCCGCCCTCGTCGCCGCGCCCCAGGCGTTTCGCCAGCGCTTCCAGGCGGTTCCCGTGGGTAATGAACGCGCGCACTTCGGCCAGGAAGGTGTGGCCGTCGCGCGTCAGGCGGATGCGCTGGGCGCTGCGCTCGAACAGGGTCAGGCCCAGCCTGTCTTCGAGCTGGGCGATCTGCCGGCTCAGCGGCGACTGGGAAATATGCAGGCGCTCGGCGGCCCGCCCCACGTGTTCTTCCTCGGCGACGGCGATGAAGTATTGCAATTGGCGTATGTCCAGCATGTCAGACCTTTCAGGACTCAAGTTGCGCTAATTATGTCTTGGACAGGCTTAACTTGTCCAGCTATTCTGTCTGCACTGACTCACTCATTGAAGGAAAACACCATGACAATCAAACACTTACTGACAGGAAAACTGGGTTTCGGCACGGCGCCGCTGGGCAATATGTTCCGCAACATTCCGGAACAGGAAGCGCTGGCGACCGTCGACGCGGCCTGGGAATCGGGCATCCGCTACTTCGACACGGCCCCGTTCTACGGCGCCGGCCTGGCCGAGCTGCGCCTGGGCGCCGCCCTGAAGCAGCGCCGCCGCGACGATTACGTGCTGAGCACCAAGGTCGGCCGGCTGATCCTCGACGAACTGGAAGACCCCGCCGCCCGCGAACTGGGCGAAAAAGGGGGATTGTTCGAATTTGGCCGCAAGAACAAGATCGTCGATGACTATTCGGCCGACGCCACCCTGCGTTCGATCGAAGACAGTCTGAAACGTCTGGATACGGACCGCCTCGATATCGTCTGGGTGCACGACATCGCCCAGGATTTCCACGGCGACAACTGGCTGGCGCAATTCGAGATTGCCCGCACGGGCGCCTTCCGCGTGCTGACCCGCTTGCGCGAAGAAGGCGTCATCAAGGCCTGGGGCGTGGGCGTAAACAAGGTGGAACCGCTGGAACTGACCCTGGACCTGGCCGAAGCCCAGCCGGACGCCTTCCTGCTGGCCGGCCGCTACACCCTGCTCGACCATGAACGTGCGCTGCAGCGCCTGATGCCGGGCGCGGCAAAACAGAACGTCGACATCGTCGTGGGCGGCCCCTACAGCTCGGGCATCCTGGCCGGCGGCGCACACTTCGAATACCAGAAAGCTTCGCCCGACATCATCGCCAAGGTCGAACGCATCAAGGCGATTGCCGCGCGCCATGGCGTCAGCGTCAAGGCGGCCGCCCTGCAATTTTCCTTGGCCAACCCTGCCGTGGCTGCCGTGATCCCCGGCGCCAGCCGCCCGGAACGCCTGGCCGAAGACCAGCAGGCATTGCACAGCGTCATCCCCGCCGCCTTCTGGCAGGACATGCGCGCCGAGCAGCTGGTGTCGCCATTCGCCCCGCTGCCAACTGGCGCCAACTAATAGATAAGGAATACATATGGCACACACCACCACCTCGATCGACATCGCCGCCACGCCGGAGCAGGTATGGCAACTGATCGGCGGCTTCAATTCGCTGCCCGACTGGCTGCCCTACATTCCCAGCAGCACGTTAAGCGCAGGGGGCCGCATCCGCCACCTGGCCAACCCGGCCGGCGACGTCATCGTCGAGCAGCTGGAAGCGTACGACAATGCGGCGCGCAGCTACAGCTATTCCATTTTGCAGGCGCCGTTTCCCGCCACCGATTACCTGTCGACCCTGAAAGTGGAACCACTTGCCGGCAGCGACGGCGCGCGGGTCACCTGGTCGGGCCGCTTCACGCCCGTGGGCGTGAGCGAGCAGGAAGTGACGGACCTGTTCCACGGCATTTATGTGGCGGGCCTGGAAGCGCTGCAGCAATCGTTAGCGAAGTAATACGCAAGGAAGACCATTTCCGCCACAGCCAGGCTTTCTTCGCTCACCCTGTGGCGGAATCGCGCAGATTCCGTGTTATCGTTAACAACAAGAGCAAACGCTGTTGTGTGCAGTGCAGCAGATTTTAGCCGGCGCCCTGCAGAGCTTGCCCGAATCTCTTACAATGTTGTCTTTGGGCAGCTCTTCTAGCCCGAAAATACCGGCCATCCGTCGACTCTGGTGGCGCATTGCCACCTCCGGCTGGGCCACTGCGCGCCCCTCCGCCCTGTCATTCTTTACCCAACTAACAAGAACATGCACGCCTCCGTAGATCCCCTGATTCCGCGCGTCACCGCGCCTTTTGGCGCTGGATACGCCGACCTGGCCCTGGCCATCGGCGGCCTCGCCATCGGCACGGGCGAGTTCGCCTCCATGAGCATCCTGCCCGTGGTGGCCGACGACCTGGGCACGACCTTGCCGCAGATGAGCCACATGATCAGCGCCTACGCGCTGGGCGTGGTCATCGGCGCGCCCCTGATCACCATCTTCCTGGCGCGCATGCCGCGCCGATTGATGCTGATCTGTCTGATGCTGATGTTCGCTGGCGGCAACTTGCTCAGCGCCATCGCCCCAAATTATGGCTTGCTGGTGGTGGCCCGCTTCGTGGCCGGCATCCCGCACGGCGCCTACTTTGGCGTGGCGGCGCTGGTGGCGGCCGCGCTGGCCGAACCGGACCGGCGCGGCCAGGCCGTCGCCCGTGTCCTGATGGGCTTGACCGTGGCAAATATCTTCGGCGTGCCGCTGGCAACCTACATCGGCCAGACCCTGGGCTGGCGCTCGGCCTTCCTGCTGGTCGCCGCGCTGGGCCTGCTGACCATGCTGATGGTGCGCATCTTCGTGCCCATGGTGGCCGCCGGCGATTCCAGCCCGCGCCGCGAACTGGGCGTGTTCCGCCGCCTGCAAGTGTGGCTGACCCTGCTGATGGTGGCGATCGGCTTCGGCGGCATGTTCGCCGTCTACACGTTTATTACGCCAACCCTGCTGGAAGTGACGAAAGTGTCGCCGCTCGTCATTTCCATCTTGCTGGCCATTATCGGTATCGGCATGACGGTGGGCAATCTGATCGGCGGCTGGCTGGCCGACCGCTCGCGCCTGTGGACCATCTTCGGCGTGCTGCTGTGGAACGTGGCCGCGCTGGCCGCCTTTACTTATACCAGCAGCAATGTCTGGTTGACGGCGATCAACCTGTTCGCCATCGGCGCCGGCATCGCCGTCGCCCCGGCAGTACAGACGCGCTTGATGGACGTGGCCGGCGACGCGCAAACCGTGGCGGCCGCCCTCAACCACTCCGCCTTCAACATCGCCAACGCCCTGGGCGCCTGGGCCGGCGGCATCGCCATCGCCATGGGCATGGGTTTGCGCTCGACGGGCTGGGTGGGCGCCATGCTGGCCTGCGGCGGCATCGTCGTGCTCGGTATTTCCGTGCTGGTGGAAAACCGCAGCCGGAATGTGAGCGGCGCGCAGCCGGCTTGATGATGACGAGAGCGGCAGCCTGCCCAGGCAGCCGCTCTGTTGCCAGCGCTCAATCTTCGATGGCAAACGCCACCGCCGCCTCGCAATGAATGGCCGTGGTATTAAATAGCGGCAAGTCCACATCGCCCTGCTGAATCAGCAGCGGTATCTCCGTACATCCCAAAATCACGCCCTGCACGCCTTGCCGCCGCAGTTTCTCGATGATGGCGAGAAAAAATTTCCGGCTGGCATCGGTAAAGATATTCTGCACCAGTTCCGTATAGATGATGTCGTGGAGGATGTCCTGGTCGGCCGCCTCGGGCGTCACCGTGGCAATGTCCAGCTGCGCCAGCGCCTGGTGGTAAAAACTCCCTGCCATCGTCTGCTTGACGCCCAACAAACCCACCTTGCGTATGCCCGACTGCTGCACCCGCTTTGCCGTTTCCTCGACGATACTGATAAAAGGCAAGCCGATGCGCGGCACGACGGCCGGCGCGAAGCGGTGCGCGCCATTCGCGCACAACAGGAAGAAGTCCGCGCCCATGTCTCGCAGGCGCTGCCCTTCCCCGACGAGGAATTGCTCGATGGCATGGGAATCGGGCTGCGCTGCGTGCGCGACGAAATCGGCCTGGTCCATGCTGACCAGCATGATGCGCGCGCTGTGCGCGGGTCCGATGCGCGCCACGAGCATTTCATTGATGAGCCGGTAGTATTCCAGGGTCGAAGCCCAGCCGATGCCGCCAAGTAAACCTATAGTCTTGTTTTGCACATTATTCCCAGCGAAAAGAATTGCGCAAATTATACGGTGAGATATATCAATTTATCTCAGCGATGCAAGCGGACAGGACTGTCAGAAGTGAAGCATGTCAACGATGGTGCGACAGACCACTTAACGGTCCGTACAACTCGCGCCAAAGCCCGTACGCCATTGCCTGTAGCCCGTTCCCGCGTTAGCGGCCTCCGCCAGCAAACGCTGTATCGCATGGAAGCCAAACAGGCTGGCGCAGGCGCACAGCGCGGCGTCATCCACTTCATCCTCGTATGCATTAAGAAATAGTTCTGCCAGTAAGCCTTGCAGCGATGCATAGCTGCGCCACACCTCGTCAATATTTTCCAGGCTGCAGCGCTCGAAACAGCCATTGGCAGGATTGAAGTAATCGAGCACCATGCCGCATTCCCACAAGGCCACGATACCGCTCCCTGCCATGGGCGAGGAACGCCATGCACGCGCCGCCTGGCAACGGTAATCCAATGGCGATGCAACGCTATCACCATCCAGATGAGCCAGCAAAGCTTCGCTGAGTCCCAGCGCGCGCAGCACATTATTGTCAGTCATCTGCACCTACTTGATATCATGGGTATTGGAGGTCTGTCGGCGGTATTCGCGCTCGAACGCGGCCATGCTCTCCACCTGCGCCCACAGGCTGGCAATATAACGGAATTCATCCTCGAACGGCAGCTCGAAATCGGCTACGTCCATCGCATACTCGCAATTGCGGCTCAGCATCACCAGCCAGTCGGGATAGCCAAGCGCCGGATACAGGCGGGTAAAGATGGCATCGAGCGACGACACGCTTTCCCGGCCCGCCAGATAGGCGGCGCGCAGTTCGACGATGTATTTGCCGGCCAGGAATTGTTCACTGAGCCGCTGCGCTCCCCGGTAGCGTGCGATGATCACCTCGGCCAGCGGCAGTACCTCATCGCGGCCCCGGGCGCTGGCCAGCAGCACGACTTCCAGGTCGTCGCCTTCCTGGTCGAGGCGCAAGCGATCCACAGCCCAGTCCACGCAGCGGTCGGCATGGCCAAATCCCATGCGCAGCTGGAAAACGGCGATTTCAAGTACTGTCAGTTGTTCCATTACCTTCAATTCATTCTTACTATTCTGCACCCGCCTGCAACATCTTTTGCAGCACCGCATCGAGCTCATAAAAATCCACGGGCTTGGTCAGGTGCAAATCAAAGCCCGCATCGGACGCCATCTGGCGGTCCTTGTCCTGGCCCCAGCCCGTGACGGCCACGAGGATGGCATCCTTGCCGCAGGGTTCACTACGCAACAGCCGCGCCACGTCGTAGCCATTCATGTGCGGCAAGCCGATGTCGAGCAAGATCACTTGCGGCATGAAAACTTGCGCCGCCGCCATGCCCGCCGCGCCGTCGTAGGCCGTGCGCACGTCATAGCCGAGGATGTCGAGCGCCAGCGCCAGGCTCTCGGCCGCGTCGGCGCTGTCGTCGATCACCAGCACCTTGCCTTCGCGCGTGCCGGCCAGCAAGCGGCGGTTGGGTTCGGGCGGCGCCTGCAAGGGTACGGCGGGCAGCGGCAGGCGCAAGGCGAAGGTGCTGCCCTGCCCCACGCCATCGCTGTGCGCGCTGATGCTGCCGCCATGCAACTCGGCCAGGCCGCGCACGAGCGACAGGCCGATGCCCAGGCCGCCTTGGGCCCGCGACAGGGCCGGTTCCAGCTGCGAAAACAGGTCGAATACCGTGTCCAGGTGCTCGGGCGCGATGCCGATGCCCGAATCGCGCACGCTGATGTGCACGTCGTTGTCCGTGCATGCCACTTCCAGCCCGATGACGCCGTTGGCGGGCGTGTACTTGATGGCGTTCGTCAGCAGGTTGGCGATCATCTGCCCCAGGCGCGTGGCGTCGGCGTCGAGCCAGATGGCTTGCGGCCATTGCTCCACGAGCACCTTGTGGCCGGATTGCACGGCCAGCTCCGCCACGCTGTGCAGGGCCGCCTCCACCACGGGCGCCAGTTCCACGCTGGCGCGGCGCAGTTCCAAACGCCCCTGCGTGATACGCGACACTTCCATCAAATCGTCGACCAGGTGCGTCATGTGCCCCACTTGCCGGCCCAGCACGTCACGGGCCCAGCGCAGCTGCGGGTCGTCCAGTTGCGCCAGGCGCAACACTTCCAGCACATTGCGCATGGGCGCCAGCGGATTGCGCAACTCGTGCGCCAAGGTCGCCAGGAACTCGTCCTTGCGCCGGTCGGCGGCCGCCAGCTGCTCGTTGAGCTCGCCAGCCTCCTTGCGCGCCAGTTGCAGCTGCTGTTCATACTTGCGCCGGTCGCTGGCGACAAAGACGGCGATCTCGTCATAACGCACGCCATCATGTTCGCGGCGCACGGCATTGAACAGCATGGGGATGGACTGCCCCTGGCGCTGGCGCATGTCGAGCAGGATTTCCGACACGCTGCCCTGCACCTGCATCAGCGGCAGCCAATGCGTCTGGTGGAATACGCGCCCGCCGATGGTCAGCAAGTCTTGCAGTTTCTTTTTCCCCAGCAGCTCCCCTGCGCCATAGCCGAGCCAGCCGCAAAAGGTGGCGTTCGCCTGCACGATGGTGCCGTCGGCCGTGCACAGCAGCAAGCCGCAAGCTGCGTGCTGGAACAGGGTGGCGGCGTCAGGCAAGGAAGGCATCGTGTCGCGCATTACAGGTGTTGGCCGTCGAGAAAGTGGCGGATGGCGCGGTAGCTGGCGTCGGGCACGCTCATGTGCGGACAATGGCCCACATTTTCGAGCACATGTAGGCTGCTATGCGGCAACATTTCACGCAAGTACACACCCACGCAAGGTGGCGCGATGAAGTCGTCGCTGCATTGCACGATCAGGGCCGGCGTGCTGTTTTGCGGCAAGACGGCGCGGTGGTCGGACAAGAACGTGGCTTGCGCGAAATGCCGGGCAATGACGGGGTCGGTGCGGCAAAAGCTGTTCGCCAGGTCTTGCCCCAGCGCCGGCTGCCCTGGCGCGCCCATGATGGCAGGCGCCATGCCGGCGGACCAGCCCAGGTAATTGCTGTCCATGGCATCGAGCAAGTCGTCGATATCGGCACGGCTGAAGCCGCCCCGGTAGCCGGCCGCCGCATCGTCGACATAGCACGGCGACGGCGCCAGCATGACTTGCGCGGCGAACAGTTCCGGCTCGGCGATGCTGGCCAGCAAGGCGCTCATGGCGCTGACGGAATGGCCGATGCAAATGACGGGGCCGCCGCCGACGGCATGGATGACCTGGCGCAAATCGGCGCCATGCGCGTCGAGCCGCGCGTAGCTATCGAAATCATAGGCACTGAGGTCGGAAGCGCCACTGCCGACCAGGTCGAACAGCACGGTGCGGTAGCGCGCACGAAACAGCGGCTCCAGGTAACGCCACATGGTTTGGTCGCAGCCAAAGCCATGCATGAACACCATGGTGGCAGCCGCGCCCGCCTGCGGCGCACCGTTGCATTCGCGAATGCGGACATTGTTCCGGTCTTCTATGCGCATGCCGCCTCAGCCTTGAATATTTCCATGTGGAATGTAAATTAACTTCTTGCTAGCATCTTAGCATGCGCCATTTGACCCTGGGCAACACCATTGTCGCTGGACAAACGCCACGCCACGGCGGATAATGAGAACGATTCCCATTATCAAAATAGCAGGCGTGTGCCTGGCTTTTCCCTGTGCGCCCCCGTGGCGCCTGCTGGCGGCAACAAGCCGGTTTTATGTTAAAGGTTTGTACCGCATGCGCGCTTTCTGGACTGTCATACACCGCTGGGCCGGCCTGACCATCGCCCTCTTTCTCATCGTCGCGGGCCTCACGGGCGCCGTCACGTCGTGGGACCACGAGCTGGACGAATGGCTCAACGCCGACATCATGGACACGCCGGGCCGCGGCCCCCTGCAGCCGCCGTTTGTGCTGGCGCAAAAAGTCGCCGCCGCCGACCCGCGCGTGGAAGTCAATTACATGACCCTGGGCCTGGAAGAAGGCCATGCGGCCGCCTTCATGGTGCGCCCGTTGACGGACCCGGCCACGAACAAGCCGTTCGTGCTCGACTACAACACCGTCTACATCGACCCCGTCACGGCACAGATCACGGGCACGCGCGATTCGACGGCCATTTCCCTGTCGCGCCGCAGCCTGATGCCGTTCCTGCGCCACCTGCACTACAGCTTGCACGTGCCCGCCTTCTGGGGCACGGACCGCTGGGGTTACTGGCTGATGGGCACGGTGGCCCTGGTGTGGCTGCTCGACAGCATGGTGGCGTTTTACTTGACCACGCCGCGCCGTTTGCGCCCGCGCGCACAGGACGAGGCGCCGCGCCACCGCGACGCCGCCAGCTGGTGGCAGCGCTGGAAACCGTCGTGGGTGCTGCGCTGGGCGGCCGGCGGCTACAAGCTCAATTTCGATCTGCACCGCGCGGGAGGACTGTGGGTGTGGCCCGTCATCATCGTCGTCGCGTTTACCTCGTTCTCGCTGAACCTGTACCGCGAAGTGTTTTATCCCGTCATGTCGCTCGTTTCCACCACCACGCCGGGACCGTACGAAACGCAGGTGCCGGCGCCCTACGGCACGTATATCACGCCAGCGATCGGTTTCGAGCAGGCGGTGGAGATTGCCAAAAAGCAAGCCGCGCAGCGCGGCATCACGGCGCCCATCGGCGGCATTTATTATGGCGGCAATTATTCGTTCTACAACGTCTCGTTCTTCGACCCGGCCGACGAATTCGGCGCGGCCGGCATGGGCCTGTCGAACCTGTACGTCGACGGCATGGACGGCAGCATCATCGGCCAGCACAAGCCGTGGGAAGGCACGGCCGCCGACGTCTTCGTGCAACTGCAATTCCCCCTGCACTCGGGCCGCATCCTCGGCTTGCCGGGACGCATACTGATGTCCTGCATGGGCCTGATGGTGGCCATGCTGTCCGTGACGGGCATCGTCATCTGGGAAAGAAAACGGCGCGCGCGCCGGCTGCAGGCGAAAAAGCCAGCGAACTTCACCTGAAGCAGCGACTCCATCACGGCGCAGGCGGACCAATGCAGTCTGCGCCGCACACCTTGCCAGCGGCCTGATCACGCGCAACGCGCAAGGCCAGCACACCTCCCCCCTTTCCAACCCAGTAGCCGGCACATGCCGGCTGCCTGCGCTGCGCAGCTTCCGTGCGCCAGTCCGCCGATGCCATCAAATGCAGTTTACTTGCAATAGCATTGGGCGCAAGCTATTATTGCAACTAAATTGCATTTACACCTTCACGCCGGGCCCGCGTCCAGCACCACCTTCCGCCTTTTTAGAAAGTCCTATGCGCCATCACGTATTCGCAGCTGCCATGCTGTCCACTGCCCCGCTCGCTTACGCGGCGGACGACGTCACCCTGCAAACCATCAAGGTCCGGGCTGACCGGCCTTCCAGCATCGACAGCGTCGTCCTCGTCGAGAATACGCAAACCCAGAACCGGACCCTGGGCGGCATGCTCGAACATGTCTCGGGCGTACAAAGCAGCGCCTTCGGGCCGAATGCGGGCGCGCCGGTGATCCGCAGCCTGAGCGGCAGCCGCGTGCAAATCCTCGAAGATGGCCAGTCCATCCTCGGCATGAATGCGCTCAGCGGCGACATCAACATCCCTTTCGATCCGCTGTTCACGCGCAGCGTGACGGTGAACAAATCGTCCGATAGCGTGCGTTTCGGCGGCAATGCCATCGGCGGCAGCGTCGACGTCGATTCCGGCCTCATTTCCAGGAAGATGGAGGACAAGCAGAAGGACGTGGAACTGGTGCTGCGCAAGGGCTTCAACGATGCCGACGCGCAAGGCTTGCGCGTCAACTTCAACGATGGCAAGCGCTTCTCGACGAATCTGCAACTGTCCTTCCAGAAGATCGGGCATTACGATATTCCCGGCAACAGCAAGGCCGGCGTGTGCAACAGCCAGCTGTTCCCTGCAAACGGCGGAGTCAACACCTTCCTGGCCGACAGTTGCCAGAAGGAAGCGCGCATCCAGCAAATCTACAACAAGGCGTCGCAACCGTTTATCGACCAGTTCATGAAGGAAAATCCGGACTGGGCGGACGGTGATTTTTCCTTCTACACCAATAATCCCACCTCCGTCTGGCAGCGCAAGACCTACGTCAACCCGGCCAATCCCGCTTACGTGCCGGGTACGCCGTCGATGACCCAGAACAAGATCAACAAGGACGTGACGCCCGATTACCACGGCACCTTGGGCAACAGCCATGCCAGCAATGCCCACTTTGCCGTCGGCACCACCTACTTTTTCGACCAGGGCTACGTGGCCGTCAGTCTCGACTCCAAGGAAAGCGAGTATGGCGTGCCGGGCTTTTCCATGGAAAACAAGTCGTTCGGGGCGAATTATGACGAGGGCTTGCCCGTCGGCGTCGTGATCAAGCAGGATAAATATGCGCTGGAAGCCCGGCTGTCCAGCCCCGTTGCGTATCTTGAAAGCGTGCAATTGCGCATGTCACGCCTGAACAATGCGTCGGGAGAGCGCCTGGGTTCCATCAAGGCGAATGATTACCAATTCGACACGAATCAAGCCGAGCTTCTGCTGGCGCACCGGCGCGCAGGCCCCTTGAGCGGCTTGCTGGGCTTGAGCCACAAATCCCGGGATATCGCCGGCAGCGGGCCGCAGCTGTACCTGCCCGACGCGAGCACGGTCAGCCGCGCGCTGTTCCTCAAGGAAAGCCTCGATGTCGACTGGGCCACCTTCGACGCGGGCTTGCGCCATGAAAAAGTCGAGCACGATATCCGCAAGAGCGGCTTCAAGACGTCGAGGAATGCGAGCAACTCCCGACTCGAGGACAGGTCGTTCAGCCTGAACAGCTATAGCCTGGGCGCCTCGGCCAAGCTGGGCCAGTTGTTCGGCGCGAAGCTGCGCTACGCATCGTCGGAAAGAGCGCCCGACGTCAATGAGTTGTATGCGAGCAACCGGCACTATTCGATCATGACCCAGGAAGAAGGCAACCAGAACCTGAAGGCCGAGCGCGCGAAGAATACGGAGCTCACCGGCCTGTTCGCCAACCGCGGCTTCCAGCTGTCGGCTACCGGCTACGTCATGAAGTACGAGAACTACCTCTACCTTGGCCACTCTGGCGCCCAGATGGCCAATCGCCTGCCCCTGAAGTACTGGAAGCAGACGGATACGACGGTCCGTGGCTTCGAGGTCGACGCCTCCCAGGCCGTGCAGCTTGGCGGCTACGGCAAGCTGAACCTCTCCGCCTTTGCCGACCTCGTCAAGAACAAGGCAGATAACCCGGACAAGCTGCGCGCGCACAACGACGGGGCATACCTGCCCAATATGCCCACCAACCGCTATGGCGCGAATGTGCTGTGGGAAAACAAGGGGTGGAAGGCCAGGCTGTCCGGCACCCGCTACGACAAGCAAAAGTACCTGGGCAAGAGTGTCAGCGAGGAAGTGCCGCTCGACGGCTACACCATGGTGAACTTCCAGGTGAGCCGCGCCCTGCAGGTAGCCAATTCGCCGTTTGCAGGCATCGACGTGTTCATCAGCGGCAGCAACCTGCTCGATGCGGATGCCAGACCGCACAATTCTCCACTGAAATACATCGCCCCCCTGCCGGGCCGTGGCTTTCACGTTGGCTTGAGCGCCAGGCTTTAAGGCACGCTGCCGTTCCGCTCCCGCAGCACCAGCGCCAGCACACTGTCGCCCCGGTTGCCGTCGCAGCAGGCGGCCACGCCGTCCGTGAAATCGGGCGCCGTCAGCCGCGTCAGGACGCTGCCGGGCGGCATTTCCAGCGCCAGCCGGGCGCCCCGCTCCCACGCCAGGCGCGACGTGGCGGTCCACTGCACGCGCCGCGCCATGTTGGCGGCCAGGCTGTCGCGGATGCGGGCCGGGTCGAACAGCGCGCGCGCCGCGCTGCTGCTCAGGTAGACGAACGAGGGACGGCGCACGGTCACGCCCTCGAAGGCGGCGGCCATGTCGATCGCCGCGCCTTCCAGCAGCGGGCAATGCGACGGCACGCTGACGGCCAGGCGCTTGGCCTTGCTGGCGCCCTGCGCCAGGGCCAGCGCCATCACGGCTTGCAAGGCGGGCTCGCTGCCGGCAATGGCGATCTGGCGCGGCGCATTCAGGTTGGCGACATACACGGGGTTCGCGGCGCCATGCACTTGCGCCAGCAACGATTCGAGTTGCGCCAGATCAAGTCCGATGATGGCAGCCATGCCGTAGCCGGCCGGATACGCCTGTTCCATCAACTGTCCGCGCCGCGCCACGAGGCGCACGGCATCCGCATAATCGAGCGCGCCGGCGACGACGGCCGCCGCATACTCGCCGATGGAGAAGCCGGCCACCATGTCGGGCAGCGCGCCGCGCGCCGCCAGCGAACGCGCCATCGCCACGCCCGCGATCAGCAAGCACAGTTGCACGGCCCGCGTCGACGCCAGCGCTTCGGCCGTGTCCAGCGCCAGGGAATCTTGGCCCAGCACGTCAGCCGCTTCGGCCAGGGCCGCCGCCACGGCCGCATCGTCGGGCAGCGCATGCAGCATGCCGGGATATTGGGCGCCCTGGCCCGGAAAGGTGAATAACACGCTCATGTACGCTCCCAGGGCGTCGCCGTCAGCACGGGACCGTGGTCCGTTTTCAGCAAGACCCTGCCCCGGCCCGCCGCCCATTCCGCATACGCAAAGCCGCCATGGCCCGTGTCGATTTGCAGATCCAGCCGGCACGCCGTGACCGTGGCGGCGATGGCGCGCAGGGCGTCGGCTTGCGCGGCGTCCGGCGGCGCGGCGATGCGCAGCACGAGATCGAGGTCGCTGTCGGCGCGCAGCACGGGCAAGCCGCTGGCCAGGGCGAAGCCCACGCCGCCCGTCGGGCCCCAGGCCCAGCCCGTGGCGTCGAGCAGGGGCGCCACCAGCCGCAGCGCATCGAGCGCAGTACAGTCAAAACCGGACGGCGGGGTGCGCGCCAGCTGCGCCAGCATTTCCGGCGTCACGCGGCGCAGCACGGCGGAAGACTCCACTTCGCACGCATGCCGTTCGCTGCGCAGCCGGCCGCGCAAGCCCACGGGGATGCGTCCGGGCGCGCTGCTGGCGCGCCGCACCACCAGCGGCGCCGCTTGCAGCCAGGCCGCGTCGGCCCAGGCGGGCAAGGATGCGTCGTCCGGCAGGCCGGATACCCACAGCAAGTCATGCGCGCGCCAGGCGTCCATCAAGCCACCACCGCCTTGACGGCAAAGAACAGCAGCGATGGCCCCAGCAAGCAGCCCAGGCCCGTATGAAACGTGGCCACCAGCGCGCCATACGGCACCAGCTTGCGGTCGGTGGCGGCCAGGCCGGCCGACACGCCGCTGACGGTGCCGGCAAGGCCGCCGAAGACCATCGCCGAACGGGGCGTTTTCAGGCGCAAAAAGCGCGCCGCGGCGGGCGTGCCCACCATCACCAGGATGGCCTTGATCAGGCCCGCCGCGATGCTGAGCGCCATGACGTCCGAGCTGGCGCCGATGGCCGCGCCCGTGACGGGGCCGACGATGTACGTGACGGCGCCGGCGCCGATGGTGGTCATGCTGACGGCGTCCGAATAGCCAAACGCGTAGGCGACGCCGGCGCCGACGAGGAACGGCAGCACCACGCCCAGCATCAGCGCCACGACGCCGATCAGGCCCGCCTTGCGCGCTTCCGTCGCCTGCACCTCGAAGGCCGTGGCGACGATGGCGAAGTCGCGCAGCATGGCGCCGCCCATCAGGCCGATGCCGCCGAACAGCGACAAATCGGCCAGGCCCTTGTGGCCCCCGCTATGCACGCCGCCCCAGTACGCGAGGCCCAGGCCGATCACGATGGCGATGGCCGAACCGTGCACCCGGCCCAGGGTCAGATATTTCGACAGCGCCACCGAGACAAGCATGATCAGGCCGACGAAGGCGAAGGCCGTCACCAGGCCATTGTGGATGGCGGCTTTTTCAAAGATTTCAAGCATGACGGTGCTCCTTCATCAACATCGATTCGGCTTGCACGCGGTCAGCTTCAGCGGCAGCGATGGCGGCAGGGCTTTCCGACCGGTTAATCAACGAAATCACGGCGCCGCAAACGAGCACGGAACCGACGGCGGCCAGCACGGCCACCGGGCCGCCGCGCAGGGCCGCCACCACGTCCTGCTGCGCCGCCATGGCCACCACCACGGGAATATACATGGCGCCCCAGTATTCGACGCCCCGCTCCGTCATCTGCGGCAGCCACGCGCGGCGCTGCATGTAGAGCCGGGCGCAGATCAAGAGCAGCATGGCGATGCCCACGCCGCCCACGTTGGTCTTGACGCCCATCAGCTGCCCAAGCAGGTCGCCCAGGAAGATGCCGAGCAAATGGCACAGGGCCAGCAATGCGGTTCCGTAAATGATCATGATTGTCTCCGTTATAGGAATAGGAATGACTTGATGTCTTCTCTGTTGTTGCACCTACCACTGCTGCCCCAGCACCTCCCTGACTCTTGCCGACGCCTGGCGGTGCGGCGCGCCCAGGCGGCTGGCCAGTCCCCGTTCCGGATCGGCGCGGATATCGCCCAGCGCCGCTTGCAGGCTGGCGCGCACTTGCGCCAGATCAAGCTCCGACGGCGCGTCCGGCTGCGCCACCTGCAAGGTTTGCCACAGCAGGCCCAGGGTGGCGTAGTTCCTGATGTCGTAGGCCATGGGCGCGATGGTGGCGGCCAGCGCTTCGAGCGCTTCCACGGTGCGCAGGGTGATGCGCGCAGCCGACGCCTTGCCCATGGCGTGCACCATCACTTGCGGATCGTCGAGCGCGATCAGCCGGTTGGCCTGGTAGCCGTGGGCGAGAAACGCGCCCGACATGGCCTTGCCGACGATCAGGCCGATCACGGGATGGCCCGCCAGGCGCGCCTCGGCATACGCGCCCGCCGCGCCGGCCAGCGCCTGGTGGATGCCGTACGCTTCTTCGCGCCTGCCGTAGGCCTGGCTGGCCACGTCGATGACGGCGACGATGGGCCGCTTCAGCGCCAGGTCGCGGTCCTCGGCAAGCACCTGCTGCACGGCGCGCGCCAGCTGCCACGCCTCGACCAGGCCGACCTCCCCCGTGCGGGCGCGCGTAAAACGGTTGTCAGGGTCGGGCAGCACGGCGAGGTAGCGCGCCGGCTCGCCCGCCAGCGGCGCGTCCACCACGCGCACCGAGGGCGGATAGCCGTCCAGCGGCGCAGCGTTGTTCGTGAGTGCCGCCAGCCAGACGGCGCCGCGGCTCGTGTCAGTGATGGCGTTCATGCTGCTGCTCCTTTGCTGTAGATCAAACGTACGGCTTCCGGCGTGGCTTGCGGGCCGGCGTCCACTTGCGCCAGGCGGGCCAGGTAGCCTTCCGCCTGGTCGCTGCGGTGCTGCGCCGGCACGCCGCGCGCGAACAATGCGGCCACGGTGGCGCGCATCTGCGCCGTGTCGTCTTCCACATAGGCGTCGGCCAGGCCGCTGTGGAAGCGCTGTTCGCCGCCCGTCAGGCTCCAGATGAAGGGCTTGTTGCGCGAGTCGAATTCGTCCACGCCCGCCTCCTGCTCGATCACGGCCGGGCCGTTGAGACCCAGGCGCGCCTCGCGCGTGACGACCAGGTAGCTGCACAGGCCCGCCGCGATCGACATGCCGCCGTAGCAGCCCACGGTGCCGGCCGTGATGCCAATCACGGGCTGGTAGCGGCGCAAGTCGACGATGGCCGCATGGATGTCGGCAATGGCAGCGAGGCCCAGGTTGGCTTCCTGCAGGCGCACGCCGCCCGTTTCGAACAGGATCACGGCCCGCGTCGGCACGCCGTTGCGGTTGTCGCGCGCCGCCAGTTCCAGCGCGCCGGCGATCTTCGCGCCGCCCACTTCGCCCATGCTGCCGCCCTGGTAGGCGCCTTCGATGGCCAGCACCACGGCCGGCTGGCCGTCGAACAGGCCCTTGGCCACCACCACGCCGTCGTCCGCCTGCGCCGTCACGCCTTGTTTCGGCAGCCAGGGCGAAGCGATGCCGCAGAACGGGTCGAGCAGCTCGCGCATGCTGCCAGAGTCCAGCAAGGCCTTGGCCCGGCTGCGCGCGCCCCGTTCGATGAAGCTGTCGCGTTCCAGCAATTGCGTCAATGTGCTCATGCCGCCCTCCCCGCTTGCAATTCTTCATACGCTTGCTCGATGCGCATGCGCACCACGCCCGGCGTGGCGCCGCAATCGTTGATGACGATGGCCGCCGCCGGCAGCGGCTCGCCGCCGAATACCCGCTGCAACAGCGCATCCCACACGGCGCCCTTGCCATCGACGGAGGTGTTGACGACGATGCGGGTCACGCCATCGTCGCCCGGCTGCAGCAGCACTTCCAGGTCGCCCGAACCGACGACGCCGGCCAGGGCGCGCCCCGCCGCCGCTGGCCCGGCCGGGAATGTATAGTCACGCGTTTCCATGCGCTTCTCCTTCTGTCAATCGATCGAGGAACAGGGTGGCCGCCAGCAAGTCGGCCGCGCCGCCCGGCGACACGCCGCGATCCAGCGCCACCGCTTCCAGCGCCAGCAGCGCCTCGGTACCGGCAGCCGTGGCCGCGCCGCCGGCCGCCAGCACCCGCGCCGCACCCGCCTGCAATTCCAGCAAGGCTGGCTCGCCGCCGCGCGACAGCACGCAGGTGTCGTCCAGGCAGCTGAGAATGGCCAGCAAGGCGTTCAGGCGCGCCGTCGTCTCGCTGTCGCCGCGTACCCGCGAGGCGTGCAAAGCGGGCAAGCCCGCGCCCGTCACCAGGGGAAAGCCGGCACGGGCCTGGCCCCGCGCGCCATCGACCTGATACTGGCGGCACGCCAGTTCGCCCTTGTTGCCGGTGGCGCCAGGCGCGCCGCGGTCATGCAGGCGGGCCAGCGCGCCGGCCCGTGCCGCCACGGCTTGCGGCGCCAGCGAGGCGCCGCGCGCACCCTGCTGCGCCGCCGCCGTCACCAGCAGGCCCAGCGCCCAGATGGCGCCCCGGTGCGTGTTCACGCCGCCCGTCGCTGCCAGCATCAGCGCTTCGCCATCGCGGCCGATGGCGCCGATGCGCTGGCGCAGCTCGTCGTCATCGTCACAATCCCAGCCTGCCTGTGCCATGGCGGCAAACACGGGCTGCAGCACGCAAGCCGAGTGGCACATCAGGGCCCAGTTCAAGTCGGCGTGGGCGCCACGGCTGCGCAAATCGACCAGGCCCGGTTTCGGCGTCAGGGTCACTTCATCGAGCAGCGCCTGCAGCACTTGCCGCGCCAGGGCCGCAGGGCGTACCTGCACCGGCACTGTCGTCGTCATTGTGGTCATCATTGTCATCATTACCAGCTCCTGAATTTGGCGGGTGGTTGATACAGGCCGTCGGACCATTCGACCAGGTCGGCGATGCTTTTCGCGGCCAGCAGCGAGCGGTTCGCTGCACCGCGCTGCACGCCGATATCCTCGGGCAGCGCGATCAAGCCGTCGGCGCGCAGTTTCGCCGTCGTCTTCGGGTCGTGGCGCAGGCCGATGGGCGTCACGCCAGCCACCGCCGCCAGCATGGCCTTGCGTTCGTCGAGCGAACGGGCCTTGTACAGGTAGGCGATGCCTTCTTCCGTCAGCACGTGGGTGACGTCGTCGCCATAGATCATCACGGGCGCCAGCGGCATGCCGCTGGCCTGGCCCACGGCCACGGCGTCGAGCGATTCGACGATGGTCGGCTGGCCGCCGTCCTGGAACGTTTCGACCATCTGCACCACCAGCTTCTTGCCGCGCGCGAGCGGGTCGTCCGTCTCGATCAGGTCCAGCCAGGCGGGCGTCGGATGGCGCCGGCCGTGCGGATCGTGGCCCATGTTGGGCGCGCCGCCGAAACCGGCCAGGCGGCCGTTGGTGACGGTGGACGAATTGCCCAGGCCATCCATCTGCAGGGTGGCGCCGATGAACAGGTCGACCGCATACTGGCCCGCCAGCTGGCACAGGGCGCGGTTCGAGCGCATGGAACCGTCGCGGCCCGTGAAGAACACGTCGGGCCGGGCGGCCGCATAGCCTTCCATGCCCAGCTCCGCGCCGAAGCAGTGCACGCTCTCGACCCAGCCCGTCTCGATGGCGGGAATCAGGGTGGGATGGGGGTTGAGCACCCAGTTGCGGCAAATCTTGCCCTTCAAGCCCAGCTGCTCGCCGTAGGTGGGCAAAATCAGTTCGATGGCGGCCGTATTGAAGCCGATGCCGTGATTGAGCGACTGCACCTGGTGTTTTTCATACACGCCGCGGATCGCCATCATGGCCATCAGCACGTGCACGGGCTTGATGACGCGCGGGTCGCGGGTAAACAAGGGCTCGATGAAGAACGGTTTGTCGGACTGCACGACGAAATCGATCCACGAGCCGGGCACGTCGACCCGTGGCAAGTCGCTCACGTCGTCGACGATCTGGTTCACCTGGGCGATGACGATGCCGTCGCGGAAGGCGGCCGATTCCACCAGGGTCGGCGTGTCCTCGGTGCTGGGGCCCGTGTACAGATTGCCCTGGCGGTCCGCCATGTAGCCGGCCACCATGACGACGTTGGGCGTGAGGTCGACGAACAGGCGCGCATACAGCTCGATATACGTGTGGATGGCGCCCACTTCCAGCAAGCCATCCTGCAGGAATTGCGCGATGCGCAGGCTTTGCGTGCCGGCAAACGAGAAATCGAGCTTGCGGGCGATGCCCCGCTCGAACAAGTCCAGGTGCTCGGGCAGGCTGACGCTGGGCATGATCAGGTGCAGATGGTGGATCTTGTCGGGGTTGACCTGGGTCAACATGCGGGCGAGGAAGTCGGCCTGTTTCTGGTTATTGCCTTCAAGGACGACGCGGTCGCCCGGCGCAAGCAGCGCTTCGAGCACGGCGACCATGTCGCCCTGTTGCAGCACGGGGCCGCTCGCGTACTGGCGCACGGCTTCCAGGCGGCGGCGCTTCTCCGTGCGCCGCGTGTCCCATTGTTTTTGCCGCTGCGCTGGCGCTGCTGTGGCGGTTGACATCATGCCTCCGGAATGAGCTATCGAACCCCGACGATAGAACGAAAGCGTCACCGCGACAATCAACCTGCTACCATGTTCATTACCTTGAAGTTAATGAACTGCCATAAAAGAGGCTAGCCATGGCCATCAACGAAGAAATTACCTTGAAGAAGCTGGAAGTGTTTCTCAGCTTTATGGAATTGAACAACCTGGCGCGGGTGGCCGATGCGCTGGGCCAGAGCACCGTCAGCGTGCACCGCGCCCTGCATTCGCTGGAAGACGGCTTGCGCTGCCCCCTGTTCAAGCGCGAGGGCCGCAGCCTGATCCCCCTGCATGCGGCCTACACCTTTGCCGAATCGGCGCGGCGCGCGCTGGCCGAGTGCGAGGAAGGCGTGCGCAAGGTGCGCGAAATGTCGGGCATCAACCCCGTGCGCCTGAAGATCGGCTCGCTGTATTCATTGACCCTGCACTGCATCCCGCAACTGGTGATCGCCCTGAAGCTGCGCCGGCCGGGCCTGGACATCGACCTGACCCTGGGCTCGAACCGCGAACTGCTGCAAAGCCTGGCCGATGGCAGGCTGGACGCCATCATCGTCGGGGTGCAGGAAGACGAGCAGCATGCGGGCTTGGTTGCCGTGCCCCTGTTCCAGGACGACATCTTCCTGGCCGCGCCGCTGGCTTCGCCCTATGCCGGGGCCGCTTCCGTGGACTTGCAGCAATTGCGCGACGACAAATTCGTCACGCTCAACGAGGGTTTCGTCACCTCGCAAAGCTTCAACCACGCATTCGAGCTGGCGGGATTCGTGCCCGACACGGCCATGCGCGTGGGCGACATCTTCTCGCTGATCAACCTGGTGAGCGGCGGCATCGGCTACAGCCTGCTGCCCGGCCGAGTCCGCGCCTTCAGCTCGCGCATCGAACTGTTACCCCTGGACGCCCGCTACGGCTCGCACCAGCAAATCACCCTGCTGATGCTGAGCAGCCGCGAGCGCGACCCCAATCTGCTGGCGCTGGCGGCGGAGTGCAGGTTGTATGGGCGCCGGGAGCCAGCCAAGTAAGTTGCTTAGCTAGGTCAAATCGCTGGTGAAGGGTTTTGGAACGGCATTCACAATAATTTCATCTGAATACTTAGGCGCGCACCTTAGCCCCCAAGCGAAGCAAGCATGGCAGTTGCCGTCCACCCCGAAGCCGGGAGGATCGCGCAGTGAATGAGCAACTTATTCGGTATAGTTAAAGCCGAGGTCGTGTCAGAATACCGGAGCTGACACCGTCGCCAGGCACAGACGGCCATCTCCACCGGCATTCACACCGAAACACATGCGGCTGTTTTAATATTAGCTTGTCAGCGCACTCAGTGCTGACAAGCATACACCAACGTCTAATCGTTGGCTTTTCGAATCGTTATGGCTTCATCGATCCATTTTTCAATATTTTCGGATATGGTTTTATAAACATCTTTACTGGTAGCACCTGAAGGATTGTAGGCCTTGGCAATCGCAGAAAGTTTCTTTCCCGTCGGGCCATGTGTAACATAATCCAATGGGTTATTTCCTTTTGTTGACTGATTCGAACCACTATCCACAATATTATGAATATGGATGACAACAATCCCCATTTTTTTATCCCAAGATTCTTTTATCTCGTGATTAATCCATTTTCTATCTGCTGTCTCTTTCCCCGCAAGAACAATCGTACAAGTTCGGCCTACCATCTGATCTGCAATCCACTCCTTAATCTTGGCATCTCCACCGCCCACGATTGTCTCCCAGTCATTGTCTTTCGCGGCTTTATTACCCTCAACTGTGCCGATATTTCGAATAGTCGAAACACGCCAATTATCAGGTTTATAATGAAAACTATAAAAACATTTACGCGCCATTACTTTCTCCAATCAGGAAAAATAAATAATAAAATTGATTTTTCTTATTTAAATTTTGTTTACATCTCGAATTTTTAGTCTCATCACCTGCGCATTCTTAATCTTTAATGAATGTGATGATAACTTTTGAAAAATTAAATTTACGCTCGCAGATACATCATTGCTGCCAAAAAGCAAAATATCCTCATCACGAGATAGACCGTTATTGAGTGAGCTCGGCGTGAGTTTTCCAGCAAGACTTTGAGCGTACCCCCCCATTCCTCCGACTAAAAACCTTGGAATCGCGACCTCTGCGGCCATAGCCATTTCTTCCGCAACACCCGGAACGACACCATCCTCTCCGTGCATTTTTCCGCCGACGGCTACCATTACATTTTGCTCATCAATCAAGGTTCGACGCATTAAAGACAAACTATCGTTTCTCGTTTTGATATTTTCCACCCCTCCATCACCGACTTTCGGCGTGATTATGAATTCAGCAATGTCGGTCATTGCCTCTATATCAGATTTCTCAAGATCCTGGGCCCAAAGTTCAGACATCACCAATGTAACGGGTTTGTGAACACGCAGGCTGGCGTGGAGTCGAGCTTGCCGAAGAATAATTGGAGTAAAAGTTGGATGGCACCCATGGACGATCCGACCGCCATACTTAAATACGATTCCGCTTAACAAGGCAACAAACTCCAAAATGGCGCGATCCATTGCAGCCTCACTCCAATCTTTACGATCAGGAATAGCACCGGAAAGACCAACATTATATTTAGTCAACTCAATATCTAGCCTAGTGATATTCATACAGAACCCAAATTAGAAAAATTTGACGCTATCAAAGAAGATAACTCTTGATGGTGAAGTACTATGACTTTTCCGTCATGATCATCAACCACATCCTCAAGCTCTATTCTTGTAAGCAAATCACCATCATAGATAAATAATGAATAATTCAAGCTTCCAGCAGTATCAACAAATCGGCGGAAATGAGTTATAGCGGGCCCGTAAATTTGATCAAAAATTGAACAATGGCTAATAATTCTAGTGCGAACTCGCCCCCCGCTCTTAGAGGACTCAAACATTAGATGGGCTTTATCACGAACGGACCATTCATAACCCTTTGCAACAAACTCATTTTCAACAATAAATGGTACTCGACATTTTCTTCGAAATATCTCACACAAATATTTCTCAACTTCTTGAACAATATCATCCAACTGATTCAACGAAAGAGGTAGATCAAGCGACATGGAAGGATTGGGCATCGAAATCCAGCGCTGCAATGCGACCAGTGAACGAAACCGAGGACCTATCTTGGAATCGTCGGCGTTGCGAAAACAAACAGGAAGTATCGGAACTAACATTGCATCTGCAGTATCCACCTCATGCCTGATCCAAATAGATTGGGGGGCTGACGGAGTGTCAAGCAGTAGCACTAGGCTAGCTGTCTCCAAGGCGCTATCGATTTGAGCTTGGACCGGACTCCCAGGCAGTATCGCAGTATGACCATCAAGTTCGATAGCTTCATCTAGCCAAGGAATATATCCTAAGCTTTCCAGATGCGAATGAAGTTGCTTGGCAATTTTCGAGCCGTCGACAGCTCGGTAAGAGATAAATATTTTACTTTCGCGAGCTTGAAGTCGAAGTCCGAGCATCCCGCCTGTCCGACTTACTAGACGACCATCGATGCCCTTCGCGGCAATATCATAGGGCAAAGCCTTTATCATGGCAGCAGCTTGTGGTGGTTGCGGCGCGCTTAAGTCAACCGCCACGGGCAAAATTAAGGCCTTATCACCGCGCTCCGCAATAAATTTTTCGATAAATTGATTACCCTCCGCCGGAAAATTACCTCCCTGATAAACAACTAATAATAGATCATCCCATGAAGCAACTGAAGGCCATAACTTCGCGCTAGCCGCATCAACCATTTCAATGGTTATATTTTTGTAGAATGTATTTAAGAGATTGGCCGAAATCTCGTTAGCTACGCTTGTTGCATTAAAATCAAAGAGGATAACTATCATATTCGTGCGGTTACGCAAATAGTTTGGCGAAGCAAAAAAAGTATCTTGGTTCGTGCCTCGCCGTAGTTTAGGGAGGAATTACTTCGCTCCGTTGAGCATTGTTTTGTGCAGTGCCATTCTAATTTTTTCTCCGTCATAACGCTATTAAATATCTTTTCGCAATTTTGTAATTTTTCTTCGAAAAAACTTAAAGAATCACTGATTAATTCTAAATTTAGCTTGAGCATCATCCGTAAGCTTTTTATTTTTAAAGCAGTGAATTATCAAAAATTGAATTAATTAGCGCTCCATTAAAGAAATTATACATTTTCCAAAAAAACAATATACCATTATTTTTATTAAAATAGTGGCATATTATTTACCGAACAGCAACCTATCATGCCTATGGATATCTTTTATCGATCATACGCTTTTCCATTATGAAAATTCTATCCAATAACCACAACATGAAGAATCGCATTACTTAAGCTGGACTTTATCCAATTTTGAATCTGGATAGTGGGAACGTAAGCCCTAGATGCACTGTCATTGATTGACCAACTCCACCACGAGAGGCTCATCATGGCAGTTTTACCATCCGGGCTTACGCAGTCCATTGCAGGAATCTCCGATCTGTTTTCCAAGCGAGCCTAGCCGCTGGCGCAGGTGTTGCTGGCCGGTGCCATCCTGGCCGTTGGCCCGCGCACGGTCGCCGCCGTGCTGCGCGTCATGGGCGTGGCCGAAGAGAAACAATTTCAGAAGTATCACCGGGTGCTGAACCGTGTCCAATGGTCGCGCTGGCCGCTAGCCGACGCCTGCTTTACTTGCTGCTCCATGCATTCGTGCCGCAGGGACCCGTGCTCATGGCCCTGGACGACACGATTGAACGCCGGCGTGGTGCCAGGATCGCTGCCAAGGGAATCTATCGCGATCCAGTGCGATCGAGCCACAGCCATTTCGTCAAGGCCAGCGGCTTGCGTTGGCTGTGCCTGATGCTGGTGGCGCCGATTCCTTGGGCCAGACGTTGTTGGGCATTACCGTTCTGTTCGGTGCTGGCGCCGTCGGAGCGCTACTACCTGGACCGTAAACGCCGCCCCAACAAGCTCACCGATCGGGCTCGGCAATTACTATGG
Source organism: Janthinobacterium sp. SUN120 (assembly GCF_030397735.1). Classification (NCBI taxonomy): domain Bacteria; kingdom Pseudomonadati; phylum Pseudomonadota; class Betaproteobacteria; order Burkholderiales; family Oxalobacteraceae; genus Janthinobacterium; species Janthinobacterium sp. SUN120. The sequence goes on from NZ_JAPUBW010000001.1 coordinate 1,272,873, forward strand.
ATGGTCAAACGATGGCTGCCAGAGCGGTCCATCGTGGTCGTCGCCGACAGCAGCTTTGCGGCATTGAACCTGCTTGCCGCCGTGCGCGAACAACTGTGCGTGGTCGCCCGCCTGCGTCTTGATGCCGCCTTGTACGATCCCCCGCCAGCCAGAACGCCGGACACGCGTGGACGGCCGCCGTTGAAAGGGGCGCGCCAACCGACGCTCAAGGAGGTGCTCGCTTCCGACACCACGCTCTGGCGCGATGCGACGCTGTCGCAATGGTATGGGCAGGCAAATAAAACCATCGAGTTCGCCACCGGCACCGCTGTTTGGTACAGCGCCACTTTGCCTGTCGTGCCGTTGCGCTGGGTGCTGGTGCGCGATCCGTGCAACACCTTCCAGGGGCAGGCCTTTCTGTGTACCGACCTGGGAGCCAGACCGGAACAAATACTGGCCTGGTTCATCCGTCGCTGGCAAATCGAAGTCACGTTCGAGGAAGCGCGCGCCCATCTGGGAATGGAGACGCAGCGGCAATGGTACGCACCGGCTATCGCGCGTACGCCGCCGGCACTACTGGGGCTGTACTCGATCGTCACGCTGGCCGCCAACGCGTTTTTGGCGGGACAAACAATGCCGACCCGCCACGCTGCCTGGTACGCCAAGGACAGCCTGACCTTCTCCGACACCATTGCCTTGGTACGACGGTCCCTATGGGCCGCACGTATTTTTTGCGGGTCGGGGCAGCAAGCCGATACCATAAAAATTCCCAGCGCATTATTCGAGCGCCTGACGGAAACCGTCTGTTACGGAGTCTGAATAGATAAAGTCCAGCTGAGGAATGTTGTGGCTATAGATTTTTACGTAATTACGCAGCGTTGATTCCAGTTCGAACCGGGAACCGAAATGGATCTGATTGACGATCTCGCTGATGCAGCCATTGAAGCTATCAACCATGCCCCCATGCAAAAATGCCCGATTGACGAACTTGCGCACTACTACAGCAAGTCGTTGGAGGGTAACAGCGGTGGTGCGTAGCGCGCCGATGGCCAGTTCCTATGTCGATGTAGACGTCGTGTGCATGGTACTTGGTCTGTGCGAACGGTCTTGCCCGCAATCACGGTTCTGCCATTTGCGGATCATCAGTCGGCTCACGTTATAACGTTCGTCCAGTTCCAGTTGGAAGAGGGTCAAATTGCGAATTTTTCCCATATCAGATGAGTAATGCGGGCTTGACTGTGGAGTAATAAGAATCAACAGTGTACTCAACAGGCATCTGGCTTTAAAACAGGAAAAATTTCGCGTGAGATATGATCACCCAATTCTGAACACATAGCGATTCTCCATGTATGCAGAATTTTGTTTATCAGAGTTAAATCTTATCCATGCCTAGCTGGCGATAAAATCGGTTAGTCGTACTTTTTGGAATGTACCCTTTCTTTTCACTTCAAGGCCACCTGAAACATCCGACTTTTCAACGATAGGATAAAGCCCTAAATATTCTTGCCCTTCAAATGAACTTCGCCATTCTTCCAAAACAGGAAGAATAGCAACACCGCCTTGCTTAATTCCATCAAAATATCCAAGCTCCCAAGGAGTCCACTTTGACGTAGAGGAATTATCTGTCGCAATAAAAATCAGTGAAGAGCACGATTTCATCCTTTCGCGTAGCAATGCCGCGGTTTCAGGCGTAACTTTAGTACGATCCAACTCTGCATCTTCAATCCAATCTACGTACACACTTTTTCCTTGCTCTTCAAGAACAAGTTTCACACCCAAGACGATATCCGCATCCTTGGTGCTATGTGATAAAAAAACATCATACCGTTTCCAAGCCGCATAAGACTGCTCGGATTCCATTACAATGTTTTTCGCAGTAACACGGAACCTTTGATTTATATGGTCCTTCGCTCGCTGACGGATCTCACTTTGCTTCAAAAACGACATTTATAACTCCAAAATTAATTTTTTAGGATTCAAAGCTTCATTTTCCAGCCGCCAAAGCGGCGGCTTCCACCCACTCACCTAACTTCTCGCGGCCGTCGTCTTTGTTCCATAAATAATGTTTATAGCCTGTTACGCGCAGATCGCAGCAGGCAGTCGTCTTCCCATTAAGATCAGATACTTTACTGATGTCAATAGTTAAAATTCCATTACCTTTCGCCAAGCTTTGTTCTATCTCGTAAGCAACCCATTCACTTTTATTGGTATTTTCACCAACTAAAATAACAGTAACAGAAGTGCCATGCATTTGCGCATCAATCCAGTCTCGAATTGATTTTTTTCCGTTTTTTTCAAGTTTTTCGAATTCTGCCTTATCAATAAACCCTGACTTCAAGGCTCCGGATATAATATTACTATTACGAACATTCATCGCACGTTGAACATCATCATATTTAAAGCTAAAAAAAACTTTACGAGCCATTCTATACCTCACAAAAGATTTAAAATTTCAAGAACTTTTTTACTTGCATCTTCAAGTTGCGTCTTATTATCACCAAGCAACTTAAGCAACCTCAATATTTCTTTCCCGTTTTTATAACCGCTTTCATCGAACTCGTTAACCACCCTCCCCCAAAGAATTTCCGTGACATAGCCGGTAACTCCAATAGGAATTACGAATACACCGTTTTCCCTAGCAATCCTGAATTCTTCTTCCATGCCACTGGAATTAACTATCTCCCCATTAATTAATTTATTTCCAAAAATAAATAAAGCTATACCTGCATGGGAAATCATGTTTTTCCTATACTCACTCCACAGTTCAGGAAGTGTCCGCGTCCCAGATACTGACTGCGGAAAAGGTCGCAAAACTAACTGCTCTTCATTTAGGCGTCCTCCGTCCAATATCGTTTGCTCAAGGACACCGGTTATTACCGCACTTCCTATACCCAGGCCGAAACCAGATACTACACGATATTTTCTCTTGCTAATCTCGCGGCTTAATCGATAAATAAAGCTTTCAGCCTCTTTTTGCTGCCATGGATGATATTCATGTGCCGCACCAGAAATAAAAATCGTGCGCATTTTGTATCTATTTTCAAGCTCACACAGAATTTCTGTAATTTCGGTGAAATTATCAACATAGGTAACCTTAATACCCACTCGCAGCAATTCTCCCGAAAATAATTGCTCTTTACGCTGTCGATACTCAAAGTCAGCCTGTTCTTCTTTCTCATTTCGAGATGCACGTCGCAAAATGCAATAATGCTGACGCTGGTCATTGCCATAGCTAATTCGAACACGACTTAAAATATATTCCAAGTTGGGATCAGTAAAACTAAAGCCAACAAACAAGAAGGTCTTGGATACCAAATCACCACTAAGAGCCGTAATAAATGGCTGCATCTTAAGGTGATATTTTTCATAATCATCCCGTGTTAAAATTGCATCGCTCGCATGGTCTGAGTCGCCATGCATTTTATAAACAATTGCATCTCGATTACGAACTGTAATTGCTAACTGCTTATTCGTGTATTTAACATCAGGAACCTTACCATTTTTCTCCAGTGCAACCTCCAACAATTTATCGTAGTTAGTGGTCCAAAAGGTAATAATTGGAAGACGCGATAGAATTTCATGGTTTTTGGTAGGGGTTAAATTACGACAGAATTCGGTTACCAATAACTGATTTAATTTTGCGCGGTTTGAATGATTTGCATTCGAATGATATTGCGCAAGAGTTACCAAATCCCATTCTTTATCTATGTCTAGGTCCAAATCATCCGCGATTGGTTTTAGCAAATTTTTCCAATCAACGTATCCTGCACCACGCGAAAACCCTGCGCCAGCAAATATGGCCAGATTTCCTTCGCTTAGCTCTTTAGAGAGAGTGTCTACCAGTCGAGTCTTTTCCCTGTCCAACATATCAGAACCTTTGCATGATGAAATAAAGTTGCCGTAATGAATCTATTGATGCCAATCTTATTATGATAACTCTTTGCAAGAAAAGTTGCACAACAAAAAGTTCAAAAAATTCATCGTGACAATTGGATAGAATGTAGAGCACAGTTTTGTGTTCTAGATGAGTTTGCAGAGTTCATTTTTCATGCAAACCAAGTTAAGTTTATGATTCCAAATAGAATTCAGAATATTTCATTCTCGAACTTTAACGCGCCATTCGAACTGGAAGTTTTTCTTACGGTGGTTAAGTAATTTCGGGCACTATGATAGATTCTTGCTTTGCCACTTCGCTGTCGTAGAACCTGGACGGCAGGTTTCCTAGCTGCTACGATCCGAATGGACGATCAATCCAGCTGTCGGGCTTCGATGTAGGATCACCACCTCGAGAACTTTACAGACTAATTTATCCGGCATAATCGGAACATTAGCCTAACCAATGACTCAACGGGCACACAGAACGATAGACAGATAGATAGAGCCATCCACGCACGGTCCGAACATACGTAATGCCCGATACGTAGGCCATGTTTCGGCCGCCGGAGTCAATTGCTGACTGAGCACATTGGCTGCAACCGTCAGATCATGCATGCAATCTGTGGTATGGATGAAATTGCACTTCAACATCATCTTGATGGAAGCCTTACGTATCAATATGCGGACTTTGTAGCGGTCAATCAGAATGCACTGATTTGCGTCGCAGTGACAATTCGGCGGCTACTGTAGCTTTGATGACTGACCATGAACGCGGCCTTCAGATAAACGCTCACTTTGCATAAAATCGGTTTTGCAGAACGGCGCTACGCCTCGTATTAACCGAAACGGCAGACGACCAAGAAGCAACAACTCTATATGACCGGAATGGGAATGGCCTTCTCTTGCAACTGGCGAGTGACTTGATAAATCATTCAATTCGCGAGAAAAGAAGATCGACGATTTTTTGATATTTTGATATCTCCTTTCAATTGACAGTTTTCTTGGACAAGTTGTCAAATACATTGTTGATCAGTGGTGAGCGGTTTGGCAAAGCCAGGCTGGCCAGAATGTTTACGCTGTCATGCCATTTAGTTCTCCTCGAAGGGTGAATTTCCCACTATTGAGGTGTTGGAGCAAAATAGACCACAGCTTCGCTCACTGTGACCAACTAATCGCGGGACTTATCCAAAAAAATGCGCCCATGCTGGGAGCACCATAAAAAAGCCCGCTTTCAGCGGGCCTCAAGAGTACTGTCATATCAGATATAGTGCGATGTAAGTTTCGCCCTCCTAAACCGCACTATCCCAAGGCGCCGACAACCTCACCGCGCAGTTGATCAAACCGACCATGGAGTAAGTCTGCGGGAAATTGCCCCACATTTCCCCCGTCACCGGATGCGTATCTTCCGACAGCAAACCCAGGTGGTTGCGCGCCATTAACATCGTTTCGAAGATTTTGCGGGCTTCGTCCTTCCTGCCGATGCGGGCCAGGGCGTCGATGCGCCAGAAGGTGCAGATGTTGAAAGCCGTCTCGGGTTTGCCGAAGTCGTCGGGCGCTTCGTAGCGGCGCATGTAGGGGCCGTCGCACAGCGACGCTTCCAGCGCATCGACTGTCGCGATGAAACGGGGGTCCATGGGGTCGATGAAGTTGACTTCCGCCATCAAGAGCACGGACGCGTCCAGGTCGCGTCCGCCCAGGCTTTCCGCGAAGGCTAGGCGCTCTTCGCTCCACGCTTCGCGCAACAGGCGTTCGCGGATCAGCACGGCGCGGCTGTTCCAGTGGTCTGCCCGGTCGTCCAGCCCCAGCTTGTGCGCGACCTTGGCCAGGCGGTCGCAGGCGCCCCAACTCATCAGCATGGACGAGGTGTGGACCCTCGCCCGCGTGCGCAGCTCCCACATGCCCGCGTCCGGCTCCGCATGCAGGCGGAAGGCCTGGTCGCCCACGGCTTCCAGTGCTGCAAACTCGGCTTTTCCCGCCCGGTGGAACAATCGGTGGTCGAGGAAGGCTTGCGCGGCGCCCAGCACGATGTTGCCGTAGACGTCGTGCTGGAAGTGTTCCTGCGCCTGGTTACCCACGCGCACGGGGCCGTTGCCCCGGTAGCCGGGCAAGTGGTCGAGCATGGATTCGGGCAACTGCTCTTCCAGGCCGATGCCGTACAGGGGCTGGATGTGGCCGCCTTTCGAGCGGGCGACGATATTCGTCAGCCAGCGCAGATATTCCTCCATGGTGCCCACTTCCGACAGGCTGTTCAATGCCCGCACGACAAAGAAGGCGTCGCGCAGCCAGCAATAGCGGTAATCCCAGTTGCGGCTGCTGCCCGGCGCTTCGGGAATACTGGTGGTCATGGCGGCGATGATGGCGCCCGTGTCTTCATATAAAGACAGTTTCAAGGTGATGGCGGCGCGGATCACCACGTCCTGCCATTCCAGCGGCACGGCCAGGCGGCGCGTGTAGGTGCGCCAATAGTTGATGGTTTCCTTTTCGAAAATGCGCGCCGTTTCGTCGATGCCGCCGGCCAGGGTTTCATCGGGACCGAGAAGGAAGTTGGCCGTGCCGCCCAGCACGAAATACGTTTCGCTCAGCACATAGTTGAGCGATACATCGGTGTTCAGGCGCAAGGTCTGCTCCGGCCCCACGTAGCGGATGTGGTGGCTGCCCTGCGTGATCTGCGGCGCCAGCTTGCCCCAGTCGTAGCGGGGGCGCAGGCGCACGCGGATGCGCACGGCGTGGTCGAGCGGACGCACCCGGCGTATCAGCATCAGCGGGCGGAACATGCGGTCGCGGCTGAGGAATCGGGGCGCGAAATCCGTGATTTCCACGCCGCGCCCCTGCGTATCGTACAGCCGCGTGCGCAGCACGGCCGTGTTCGGCTCGTAGACTTGCTCGCTGCGGGCGAAGTTTTCGATGTCGATGGCCCACACGCTGCCGTTTTCAGTGTCGTCCAGCAAGCGGTTGAAGACGGGATCGCCGTCGAAACGGGGCAGGCACGACCAGACGACCTGCCCCGCCTGGTCGATCAGGGCGCTGAAGGCGCAATTGCCCACCACGCCGCAGTTGAGGGACGCTTGCGCGGGTGCGCCGCCGGGGGTGTCATCAGCTTGTTCATGGGATATGGTCATCGGCTACTCCTTGAAAGGGGATACGGACGCGGCCAGCAGCGCGGCGCGCAAGGCGCGCGGGCTGGCCAGGCGCAAGGTGGCGGCGCTGGGGCCGCTGCCCACTTTCACGCCCTGCCCGCCTGCTTGTTGAACAAAGACAAAGCCTGCCTCATCGGTGGTGTCGTCGCCCGCGAACACGGGCCGGCGGCCGGCGAACGGGGTTTCCTGCATGAAGGCGGCGATGGCGCCGCCCTTGTCCGTGGCGGACGGCTTGGCTTCCAGGACCATTTTGCCATGCAACAGCAATACCCCTGGGCACGCTTGCACGGCCGCCGTCATTTCTTGCATGCACAGTTGTTCGAGTTCGGGCGCCAGCCGGTAATGCAGGGCCACGGCGCCCCGCTTGCATTCCACCAGCAAGCCGGGGTGCATCGCCGCCAGCGCCTGCGCGCGCGCCAGCACGGGCGACACGTCGGGCGTGGCCGCCACGCTGAACGTGCCATCGGCGCCGCGCCGCTCCACGCCATGCACGCCGGCCACCGGCAACACCAGGGGCGCCAGCATGGCGTCGATCTGCGTCACGGGACGCCCGGAAATGACGGCCAGCGCGCCGCCGTGACGTTCGGCCAGCAGCGCCAGCGCCTCAATGACGCCCGCTTCCAGGCGCACGCCGTCGGGCGTGGGCGCCAGGTCGACCAGGGTGCCGTCGAAGTCGAGGAAAACGGCCGTGCCGGGCGTACCCAGCAACTGCAGCAAGGCTGCGCTATCGTCAGGGGTATCGGCCATCAGATCATCCCCTTGCGCCGCTTGATGCGGCTGTGGGCGTCGATCTTGGTCATGACCTTGTCGCGCTGGCGCAAACGGGCCGCGTCCAGCAGCATGCGCCCGGCCCAGCGGTACACATTGAAATGTTTCACGCGGGCCCGCATGCTCTTCATGCGCTCGCGCTGTTCCACGGGCGGCATCACGAGGGCGCGGTACAGGGCGTCGGCGCCCTGCTCGATGTGATACGGGTTGATGATCAGCGCTTCGTGCAGCTCGCGCGCGGCGCCCGTGAATTGACTTAAAACAAGTACGCCCAGCTCGTCGTCGCGCGCGGCGATGAATTCCTTGGCCACCAGATTCATGCCGTCATGCAAGCTTGTCACCATGCACACTTCCGAGGCGCGGAAATAGCGCTGCAAGTCGTCCTGGCCATGGTGCTCCGCTTTCAGCAGGATGGGCACGTAATCTCCGCTGCCGAAACGGCGGTTGATGCGCTCGACCATCTTGCGCACCCTGGCGTCAAAACTCTGATATTCATCGAGCGAAGCGCGGCTGGGGGCGGCGATTTGCACGAACGTAAAATTGCCCACCATGCCAGGCTGCTGTTCCAGCATGCGCTCGACGGCCTGGAAGCGCTCGACGATGCCTTTCGTGTAATCGAGGCGGTCCACGCCGATGCCCAGCAAGTGGTCATGTGCCACGCCCAGCTCGCTGCGGATCTGTGCGCGGCAGGTGGCCACGTCGGGCTGCGCCGGGTCGTCCTCGGGCCAGGCGATGGAAATCGGGTAATCCTCGACCTGCGTCATCTCGCCGCCGTAGGAAATGGTCGACGCTTCCGGCTCAATGCGTGTTTCCAGGTAGCGATCCACCGTTTCGAGGAAATTCTTGCGGTGGAATGGCGTGTGGAAGCCGAGGATGGTGCTGCCCAGCAAGCCATCGAGGATTTCTTCGCGCCATGGGCAAATGCCGAACGATTCGGAATTCGGCCAGGGGATATGCCAGAACGTGATGATCGTCGCCTTAGGCAAGGCTTCGCGCACCATGCGCGGCAGCAAGGCGAAGTGGTAATCCTGCACCAGCACGACGGGGTTGTCCGTCTTCGCCTCCGCGATCACGGCGTCGGCGAAGCGGCGGTTGACCTTCACATACTGCTCCCAGTCGGACGAGCGGAACACGGGGCGCACGTGGGCGATATGGCACAGCGGCCACATGCCCTCATTGGCGAAACCATAATAATAGCCCTGCTCTTCCTCTTCCGTCAGCCATACACGGCGCAAGGTATAGCTGGGATTGTCCGGCGGCACGGGTACGTGGTCGAGTTTATCCACCGTCTCGCGGTCGGCGGAACCGGCGCCATGCGCGATCCACGTGCCGGAACAGGCGCGCATCACGGCTTCCACGGCCGTCACCAGGCCGCTGGCGGGGCGCTGCACGCGTATGTCGCCGCTGCCATCGTCCGTTTTGGTGTGGATGTACGGTTCGCGGTTCGATACCACCAGCACTTGATCTCCCGCAAGATCCGCTTCCAGCAAGCCGCGCAGCTTGTCCGGCGTCCAGTCGGACGACCAGCCGTTATCGCCCTGGCGTTCCAGGTGGTATTCCTGCAGCAATTCGCGCAAGTCGCCGATCAGCGGCTGCATTTCCGGCGGCGGCGCGGGCGCGGCGGCGGGTGCGGCGGCGGCCACGGCCCCATTACTTTTCGGCAACAATTCGCCCCGCAGAATATCTTTCACGGCCGACAGCCAGCCGCGCCAGCTCAGGTGGGCCACGAACACGGTCATCAGGGAAATCAGCACGGCCAGCACGGCCAGGAAGGCAAAGATGAAACGCTTGGTATCCGTATTGCGGCGCTCGACAAAGCTCATGTCCTGCACCAGCACCAGGCGGCCCAGCTGGGTAGCATCCTGCATGACGGGGGTTTCGCTGAGGTGGACCTGGCCTTGCGGCAATTGCGCAAGGGATTTGTACAGGCCGCCCGTGGGGGGCGTGCTCCAGCAGCCGATGGAAGTTGGGTATTGCGCGGACTGGTACAGCAAGTGGCCTGCATTGTCGCAAAAGCCGATGGCGATCAGGCGTTCGTCGCGCGTGGCGCCCTGGAACAGTTCTTTGACGCGCGTGGCGTCTTGCGCTGGCAGGTATTCGGTGAGCGAGGGCCGGAGGGTTCCAGCGAGCAATTCTGCCCGGCTGTCGAGGTCGCGCACATACCAGCGCAGGGTGATGTTGTCGAGCAGGGGTACCACGATATAAGCAAACAATCCCAGCACCAGAGCCAGTGGCAGGATGAAGCGCAAGGACATTCGGAGTGATCGTACTATCATCGTTTTCCTTTGCAAAAACAAAAAGCATGGCAAGTATGACTATGTTTCCACTGCGGCGACGCCCGTTTGCTTTCCGTAGCGAAACGTCAACGTGGCATGGCGCAGCGCAGCAATTTCTTCCAGTATCCACCTTGACGCAGGTCTTATCCGTACGGCAACGCACGCCCCCGTTACGCCATCTGCCCGTAAAATACCGCTTCCGACATCCATTTCACTAAAAACAAGGAGTTTTCGCCTATGGATCTCAGCACGTTCCACTCGCTGATGGGAGGCCCGCTGCGCTCGGCGCTGACCGTGCTCGTTTCCGCCCTGCTCGTCACGGTGGTCGCCATCGGCGTGCACCGGGCCGGCATTGGTTTACTGAAAAGGCTGGCCAATGGCCGCCCGTTCACCACCAACGCCACGCGCGTGGCCTTCCGCGCCAGCCAGCTGTGCGTGATCGTCTTCGGCCTGCGCATGGTGCTGGCCGGCGCGCCCGACGACACGCCGGGCTTGCTGGCCATGTCGCACCTCGCCAGCGTGGCGCTGATCATCGCGCTGACCTGGCTGGCCATGCAATGCATCCAGGCCCTGTCCATCACAATTTCCGAAGTCAATCCCGTCGACGTGGCCGACAACCTGCGCGCGCGCCGCCTGATCACGCAAGCCCGCGTGCTCACGCGCAGCGCGCACGCCATCGTCGTCATCCTGGGCCTGGCCTTCGTGCTGCTGACCTTGCCCGGTGCGCGCCAGATCGGCGCCAGCCTGCTCGCGTCGGCCGGCGTGGCGGGCCTGGTGGCCGGTATCGCCGCCCGTCCCGTGCTCGGCAATTTCATTGCTGGGTTGCAAATTGCGTTTTCGCAACCCATCCGCATCGATGACGTGCTGATCGTCAATGGCGAATGGGGCAAGGTCGAGGAAATCAAGGGCACGTATGTCGTCGTGCGCGTGTGGGACGAGCGCCGCCTGATCGTGCCGCTGCAATGGTTCATTGAAAATCCGTTCGAGAACTGGACGCACAGCTCGTCCACCCTGCTGGGCACGGTGTTCCTGTGGCTCGATTTCAGCATCCCGCTCGACCCGCTGCGCGCGGAACTGACGCGCATCTGCGAAGGAGCCGCGCAATGGGATGGCCGCGTCTGCACGGTGCAGGCGACGGATTCGAACGAGCGGGCCGTGCGCGTGCGCTTCCTCGTCAGTGCGGCAGATTCGGGCCTGGCTTTCGAGCTGCGCTGCATCGTGCGCGAGCAGATGCTGGCCTTTATCACGGCTAATTATCCGCATGGCTTGCCCCGCTTGCGCTCCACGCACGACCCCATCGAGCTGCACGCCATGCAGGCGCAGAACGACAGCGTGTCGCTGTACAAGGTGTAAAGAAACCGTGCGGCGCGCTGCCCTTGCCGGCGCGCCGCTACAATGGGCCGCATGAGCACCACCGCCTGGTTCATCCTGATCGGCTGCCTGATGCTGGCGCGCGGCCTGGGCGCCGACGGCATCGCGCGCCTGCCCTTGACCTCGGCCATGGCTTACCTGGGCGTGGGCCTGCTGCTGGGCCCCATGTTCCTCGGCCTGTTTGCCTTCGACCTGGTGCGGCAGGCGCCCCTGCTGGAAACCCTGACGGAAATCGCCGTCCTCATCTCCCTGTTTTCCGCCGGCGTGAAGATGCCCGTGCCCTTCAGCCTGGCGCGCTGGCTGCCGTCGCTGCGCCTGGCGTGGCTGTCGATGGCCATCTCCGTGGCCCTGGTGGCGGCCTTTGCATGCCTGGTGCTGGACCTGCCCCTGGGCGCGGGCGTGCTGCTGGGCGCCATCCTCGCGCCCACCGACCCCGTGCTGGCCACGGACGTGCAGCTGCGCCATGCGGGCGACAGCGAGCAATTGCGCTTCATCCTGACCAGCGAAGCGGGCATGAACGATGGCAGCGGCTTTCCTTTCGTCATGCTGGGCCTGGGATTGCTGGGCTTGCATGAGCTGGGTCCCCATGGCGCCACCTGGCTGTGGCGTGATTTGCTCTGGGCCAGCGCGGGCGCCATCGCCCTGGGTGCGGCCGGCGGCGCGCTGCTGGCCTGGCTGGCCTGGCAGGTGCGCGCCAAGGAACCGAAACACGCGATGCTGGACGACCTGGCGGCCCTGGGCTTGATCGCCTGCGTGTACGGCGTGTCGACCTGGCTGCACGCGTGGGGCTTTCTGGCCGTGTTCTTTGCCGGCGTGGCCCTGCGCCAGACGGAACTGCGGCTGGCCGGCGCGCCGAAAGACCGGCAAGGCTTGCTGCAAGCGGGGGAAACCCACGCCGCGTCCGCCGCCAGGCTGCACGACAGCGAGGTGACGCTGACCGTCAGCGGCGAATCGCTCGTCTTCAAGGAACACCTGGAACGCCTGTCCGAACTGACCCTGGTGCTGTTGCTGGGCGGCGCCGTCACGGCCGCCGCCTGGCGCTGGCAGGCGTGGAGCGTGGCGCTGTTCCTGCTGCTGGTGGCGCGCCCGGCCAGCGTGATGCTCGGCTTGCTCGCTTCGGGCACCAGCGTGCGCCTGCGCGGGCTGGCCGCCTGGTTCGGCGTGCGCGGCATCGGCTCGCTGTACTACCTCAGCTATGCCATCGCGCATGGCTTGCCGCGCGGCCTGGCGCGCGAACTGGCCGACATCACCCTGGTCGTCGTCATCCTGTCCATCGTCGCGCACGGCCTGACGGTCAAGCCCCTGCTGGAACGCTACTGGCGCAAATAGGCACCAGTCGGCCCACTTTGTCATTGGTTCAAAGCAATGTTTTGTCAATCGCCCCTATGTCGGGCGGAAATGTTGTTAAGATAATTAAAAATGGCAAAAGAGAGAATCAATGAAACGACGAAGCGTGCTGGGACTAGGCGTCTCACTGGCCCTGCTGCAAACGGGCTGCGCCACCGATCCGGCCAGGCTGGCGTGGGAAACGGAATTTGACGGCTTCATGCGCGATGGACTGGCCCGCACGGAAACGCCGGGCATGGGCGTGGCCGTGGTACGCGGCGAGCAGACCATTTTCGCGCGCGGCTATGGCTGGGCCGACATCCAGGCCGGCAAGAAGGCCGATGCCAACACGGTGTTCCATGTCGCGTCCGTCAGCAAGCTCGTCACGGCCGCGGCCGTCATGATGCTGCTGGAACAGGGCGCCTTCCAGTTGGACGACAAGGTGGCGGCCTACCTGGACTTCCCGCTCATGCACCCGAAGTTTCCCGACGTGCCCATCACCTTTCGCCATCTGCTCAACCACACCTCGGGCATTTCCGACGCCGTGTACGAAAAAACGACGGCGTTTGCCGTGCAGGGCGACCCGCGATTACCGCTGCGCGACTTCGTCAAGGGCTATCTGTCGCGCGGCGGCGCCTGGTACGACGCGGATGTGTCGTTTGCGGCACGGCCCGGCACGGAATGGCGCTACAGCAATGTCGGCATCGCCCTGCTCGGCTATCTGGTGGGCCGCGTGAACCCCGATGGCCTCGACGCCTTTACGCACGAGCACCTGTTCGAACCGCTGGGCATGGACCATACGGCGTGGAGCCTGGCCGGCTTGCCGCGGCGCGCCGTCGTCGCCCAGCCGTATGTGCACAAGGAGCCGGGCCTGCAAGTGCTGCCGCCCGTCGGCTATCCGGACTGGCCGGCCGGCCTGCTGCGCAGCTCGGCGCATGACTTCGCCCGTTTCCTGGCCATTTTCAGCAATGGCGGCCGGGTCGATGGCCACCGCTACCTGCAAGACGCCACCCTGCAACTGTTTTTCGCCCCGCAAGCGGCCCCCGTCGTGCCCGCCGATTCATCCGTGCGCCAGGCCCTGGTGTGGCTGCTGCGCGACGTCGACGGCAAGCCGCTGGCCACGCACAGCGGCGGCGACCCGGGCGCCGCGTCCGTCGTCTGCGTCGACCGCGCCAGCAAGACGGCCGTGCTGGCCTTCGCCAATGTCAGCGCGGACAAGGAGTTTCGTTCATTCCAGAAAGAAGTCGTGCTGCGCCTGCTGGCCCATGGGGGCAGCGGCGCGCCGGCGGCAAAGAAAGCCTAGGCGCCGAACCAGCCGCGCAGTTTCTCGGCGGCCCGTTCCTTGACGTCGGCCGTGATGTAGGTGGCGACCGTGGCGACGGCCGCCGCCAGCACGGCCAGGTCATCCGCATAGCCGACGACGGGCGTGATGTCGGGAATCGCGTCGATGGGCGAAATGAAATAGCCGAGCGCGCCATAGATGGCCGTCTTGGCCCACAGCGGGGTGTTCGGCTGCTGCGCCGCATAATACAGCCACAGGGCTTTTTCGATGACTTCGCGCCCCGCCGTCTTGGCAAACTTGACGACTTTGTCCCAGAAGCTGTCATCCGTGTATTTCTTTTCATACTGCTTGTCGGCCTGGGGGGCGTGGTCTTCTTCCAGATTCTTTTTTCTGCCAAACATCTGCTGCTCCTGTCTGCCGCGCACGGCGTTACGAATGCGCACCTTAGCATAACGGCGCGCCGGGCGCGCGGCGAGCAAGGTAAGCTATCGTCATGGAAATATCCGCCACCACCACGGCCCGCGCCGCCGGCCTGCGCTACACGGGCGACCACCAGCGCGGCATCGCCCGCCTGGGCAAGCCCGGAAAATTCCGCTACCGCGACGGGGACGGCCAGTTCCTGCGCGATGCCGCAGCCTTGACGCGCATCAAGGCACTGGCCATACCGCCCGCCTGGACGGACGTGTGGATCTGCCCGCACGCGACGGGACACCTGCAGGCGACGGGGCGCGATGCGCGGGGCCGCAAGCAGTACCGCTACCATGCGCGCTGGCGCCAGGTGCGCGATGAAGTGAAATATGAGCGCATGCTCAGTTTTGGCCGCGCCCTGCCCGCCATCCGCGCCGCCGTCGCGCGCGGCATGCAGCTGCCCGGCCTGCCCCGTGAAAAAGTGCTGGCCACCATCGTGCACTTGCTGGAATTGACGATGATGCGCATCGGCAACGAAGAATATGCGCGCACCAATAAATCATTTGGCCTGACGACCCTGCGCACGCGCCACGTGCAGCTCGACGGCAGCGCCGTGGCCTTCCGCTTCAAGGGCAAGAGCGGCGTGCGCCACGATATCCGCCTGAGCGACCGGCGCCTGGCCAGGGTGCTGCAGCGCATGCGCGAGCTGCCGGGGCAGGAACTGTTTCAATATATCGATGAGGATGGCGCGCGCCATGGCGTCGATTCGGGCGACGTCAACGATTACCTGCGCGAAGTGACGGACGAAGACTACACGGCCAAGGATTTCCGCACCTGGTCCGGCACCCTCCTGGCCGCGCTGGCCCTGCAGGCGTTCGAACAGGTTGATTCCGAGGCGCAAGCCAAGAAAAACATCGTGCAAGCGATCGAGTCGGTGGCAAAAAAACTGGGCAACACGCCGACGATCTGCCGCAAGTGCTATGTGCACCCGGCCGTGCTGGAATCGTATCTGGATGGTAGCTTATGGGAAGGCATGCGCGCGCGGGCGCGGCAGCAATTACAGGAAGACTTGCCGGCGCTGGCGCCGGAAGAAGCGGCCGTGCTGGCCTTGCTGCAGCAGCGCCTGCAGGCTTGACCCCATCAAGCCTGGCGGGCCGGCTGGGGCTGGCACTGGGCCGACAGTGTGAGGGCGTCGCTGCGGCAGACGGGCAAGGCGCCGTGGCCAACGTCGCGCGCCACGGGCGCCGGGGCCGCATCGTCCGCCTGCGCCTCGTCCGTATTCATCAAGGTGGCCGCCAGGGTCGAGAAAGTAAACAGGCAGATCAGCAGGAACGGCTTGTTCACGTGGATGGACTGGACTGGCTTTTGCATCGCATACTCCGTCGGACTGGTTGGCTGTTGCAGCATGAACATCATCATCGCGTGTTTCCGCAAGGCATACAATCAGACAGTTTCGACAAGATAAGTAGGACAGCGCTGACAGGCTCAGCCATAAAAACCCGTGTCGGGGGATTTGACACCGGCGCCACCCCGCTTCAGCCAAACCCTTGTTTTTACAGCACATTTTGTACGGGAACGCTTCCTGCTTGACCTCTTGCCTGGGCACGCTTGGCGCCAGTCAACGGGGGAACGATCATGGGTTTCATCAAACAGGCGCTGCTGGTGCTGCTGCTGTGCGCCATGTCCGCCGCGCACGCCACCCACATCGGCTACACGGCAACGGCGCTGGGTGGCACGCAGTGGCGCTACGACTATACGGTCAGCAATACCACCCTGGGCGTGCCCATCGGGGAATTCACCTTGTTCTTCGGCGTAGGCCGGTACGCCAGCCTGCACAACGTTTCCACGGCGCCCGGCTGGGACGTGCTGCTGGTGCAGCCCGATCCCGCCATCCCCGCCAGCGGCTACCTCGACGCGCTGGCGCTGGCCGGCGGCATCAATCCCGGCGCCACGGCCACGGGCTTTTCCGTCACCTTCGACTACCTGGGCGCGGGCAGCCCCGGCGCCCAGCCGTTTTCCATCCTCGACCCCGTTTCCTTCATCGAACTCGACTCCGGCAGCACGCAGCCGGCCGCCGTCGCCCTGCCCTCTACATATTGGCTGCTGCTGGCCGGCGTGCTGGCCATGCTGTGCCTGCGGCGCCGGCAGCTGGCCGCCGCCGTGCTGGCCCCATTGCTGACCCTGAGCCTGTGCGCCTGCGGCGGTTCGAACGATCCCACGCAGCCGCCCACGCCGAAAGTCATGCTGGCGGCGGATGCGGATACGCTGGGGCCGGACACGGCCGCGCCCCTGGCGGCCAGCGCGGACGCCGGCCTGGCTGCCGGCCCCTTCACGGTCACGGCATTGCGCAAGGTGGGCGAGCAGCGCATCAACCGCCGCATCTACGAATACACGTTCCGCATCAGCATCCGCAACAATGGCAGCGAAGCGGCAAGCAACGTGCGCGCCATCCTGGCCAGCGTACCCGCCGGCGCCAGCATCGTGGACGACAGCGTCCTGGCCGGCGGCATGGACGCGAGCGCGACGGTCACTCCCGACGACACCATCACCCTGCGCATCGACCGCACGCGTCCGTTCGAGCTTGGCGGCCTGGCGTGGAACATCACGTCCGGCGCCAGCGTGGCGCTCGACCCCGTGCGACCGGCGCAGGTGGTCAGCCTGCCGCTGGCCGAACTGGGCTTTCCCGCCGGAGCCGACAAGGTCGCGGCCAGCGGCGCCGTGACGGACGTGCTGCTGAAAGATGGCAGCCTGCGCTTTTCCACCCCGGGCGACACGGGCGAAGACCAGCACGCGCAGTTTTTTGTCACCAAGGGCAACATCGTCACCACCCTCGACCTGCTGATCCAGAGCGAGCTGCCGACAGCCCTGCACGTGTATGTCGAGCCGCTCGAGAACGGCTCGCTGCCGCCCGCGCCGCCGAAGCTGGCCATCGGCGGCCTGGGGCCGAACAATACGCTGCAGCCCGGCGGCCTCTCCTTCCGCCTCGAGGGCGTGGCGCCGATGAACCTGCGCAACGACAGCGGCGGCTTCCTGGCGGCGCAGAGCGGCGCGACGGTGGCCATCCATTCCTACTGGGTCTTTCATGCGGACACGGGCAGCTTCAGCATCAGCGCCACGGCCATGCAGCAACTGCTGAACGTGCTGCCGGCTGGCGCGCTGCAGCTGCACCTGAATTTTGTCACGCAGGATGGCGAATTTGCCGTGTCGTACGCGCTCACCGTCATCAAGGCCGCCACCGTGCTGCAGGGCCAGATGCGCACGCCGGCAGGCGGCAACGCCAGCGGCCTGGCCGGCAAGAAAATCTTGCTCACAGGCTATAACTTCCACCTGCGCCGCGTGGCCGTGATCGACGCGGCGGGCGCCTTCCATTTCGACGGCGTCATTCCCGACACCTACCAGCTGACCCTGAACGATCTCGACCATCCGAATGTCGTCGGTATCAGCACGGCCATCTTCCCCACCAGCACCATCGTCAACGTCAGCATCACCTACCCGTATGCCGCCGGCCCCGGCTTGCAGGCGGCGACGGCGCCATGGACCGCCGCAGCCGTGACGCAGGATGGCGCCGCGCCGCCGGCGCGGCAAGCGGCGCAGGCCATGGCCGCGCCGGCGCCGGCGCCGGCCACGCCGCAGGCTGAGGACGAGGACGACACGCAGTCCTTCACCGCCACGGCCGGCCCGCAAAACCAGACCGTCGTGCGGCCCTTCAGCTACACGGTAGCGAAAGGCACGCAGGACGTGGGCGTGAAAATCACCGTCAGGACGGCGGAATATCCCACCTACACGACCCAGCAAAGCCAGTACAACGACACCTGGTCCTACGTCGTGGTCGGCTTGCCGGGCGTGGACCTGGCAAGCATGGGCGCCGTCAACCAGTCGCACTTCACGCAAGGCACCACCGTCAGGACGGAATGCGTGGATGTCAGCCAGCAAACCAGGACGGGGCCGCTCGTCATCACAGGCGCCGTCAGCGCCACGAATATCGGCGACAGCCTGCTGGCCACGCTCACTACGGTGGAACTGAGCCTGGCCTGCAAGGGCTTGAAGATCACGCAGGCGCGCTTGTTCCCCATCAATGCGGAACTGCATCCCGTGCTGCAGCCGCGCAATCTCGCGCACAACCTCCCCGGCCCCTACGTGTCCGTGCCGCAGAACACGCCCGACCGGCACACCATCTCACTGGAAGTGCGCTATTCGCCGGAGCGGGTCAACTTGACCGAAGTGAATATCGGCATGTCGGCCGACGGCGCCAACCCGGCCTTCAGCACGGTCAATCTGCTCGACCAGGCCAACATCCGCGGCAAGGATAGGATCACCTTCCCGCGCCTGAAGCTGCCCGACTTCCCGGGGCCGAAAATCGACAGGAAAGCCGTGCTCACCGTCCGCCTGAAGGGACGCGTCGGCAATGCCAACGCCGTGTCCGACCCCGCGGAAGGGGGGCAAGTGGCGCTCAAGGGCGACACGGCGTTCATCCCGCTGTATCTTGCCCACAACGAAGCGGCGCTGGCGAAGCGGCGCTACGGGCCGCGCGATGACGGCGGCGACTCGTGGGCCACGCGCCTGACCATCGCCTGGCTGACGGGAAAACCCTACCGTTTCAACGATATCAGCGGCCAGCACGTGACGCAGGAGGCGTCAGGCCGCTCCATCCTCGACCACGACGGCCACAGCGATGGCCAGCAGATCGACATGCGCTACGCGGATGGCGCGGGCGGCTACTCGGACGAGCTGGGCGGCCTGGGCAATGGCGCCGCCATTTTGCAGCTGATCAACGATGCGGAAGCGGAAGTGGCGGCCGGCTTGCCGAAAAAGCCGAAACTGGCCAGGCTGGGCGCGTGGATCACGGCCAACCGGGCCATGCTGACCCTGGAAGCGGGCGCCGCCGGCACGCGCGTCGTCTACATCGGCCACCGCTTCATCAAGCTGGCCCTCATCGACGGCTGTTTCGCCAGCCCGCCGCACGCGCGGATACCGGGCGTGCCGGTGTGGACCAAACCCCTCAAGGTGAGCATCGACCCGTCCCACTTGCACCACTGGCATCTGAGCATGACGGCCCATCCTTGAACAGCCGGGCGGCGCCCCGGACGTATTCAGGCAGGCAAGTCGGACAGTTCCAGCTCCGAAAACCCCGCCCGGCGCCGCGCTTCCAGGTTGAACGGGCCGCGCAGGGTGGGCGCTTCGTAGCGCAGCGCCAGCTCCGCATAGGTAGCGCGCAATTCCAGCCCCCGCTGATCGCACAGGTAGCCGTACCAGCGGTTGCCGATCTCGACGTGCCCCACTTCATCGCGCAGGATGATGTCGAGGATGCCGGCGGCGGCCAGGTCTCCCGCCTGCGCCAGCTTGGCGCGCAGCGGCGGAATCGCGTCCAGGCCCCGCGCTTCCAGGGTGCGCGGCACCAGCGCCATGCGCGCCAGCACGTCGCCGCGCGTCTTGTCGACCATTTCCCACAGGCTGTCGTGGCCGGGAAAGTCGCCATACGTGTGGCCCAGCACCTGCAGGTGCGCCTGCAGCATGGCGAAATGCGTCGCTTCCTCCTTCGCCACGCGCAACCAGTCCGTATAGTATTCAGCGGGCAAGTCCGGGAAGCGCCACAGGGCGTCGAGCGCCAGGTTCATCGCATTGAATTCGATGTGCGCCAGCGCGTGGACGAGCATGGCGCGCCCTTCCGGCGTGATCATCGAGCGCCGTCCCACCAGGCGCGGCGGCACCAGCTCCGGACGCGCGGGCCGGCCCGGCACGGCGCCGGATGGCGCCAGCGGCGCCTTGACGTCCAGCGCCAGCCCGGCTGCGGCCATGGCTGCCACCATCGCCACCTTCGTTGCCGGGTCCGGTTCGAGCAGGCAAGCGAGCGCAGATGCGCGCAATTCCGCTGGCGCGGTGGAGGTCAATGGGGGCAGTGGCATGGCGGTTCTTCCGGGCAGGTTCTTCAACAAGGGGCGCAGTGTATCAAATTGCCTGCCCCACGAGCCAGTCGGACAGCGCCTGCACTCTGGCCGGCAGCGGTGTGCGCGCGGCGTGCACGAGGTAATACGCCTGCGGGCTGGCCAAGTTGAATCCGCCGAACGGCAGGATCAGCTGGCCGCTGGCCAGCCACGGCTGCACCAGCTGGCGCCGGCCCATGGCCACGCCCGCGTGGTGGATGGCCGCCTGGGCGCACAGGTCGGCGCGGTCGAAGCGCAGGCTGCGCGCCAGCAAGTCCACGCCGGATGCCTGCCCGTCCAGCCACAACCGCCACTCGGCATCGGGCGCGCAGGCGGGCCAGGCCAGGGTGTCGTGCAGCACCGTCGCGCCGGACATGTTGTGTGGCGCATCGAGCAAGCCGTGGTCGCGCGCATACTGCGGGCTGCAGACGGGCGCCAGCCATTCATCCATCAGCTTGCGCGATACGAGGCCGGGAAAGTGGCCGTCGCCATAGTGCAAGGCCAGGTCGACCTGGCCGGCGCGAAAGTCGACGGCGTCATTGCCCACACGCAAGTCGATCGACACGTCCGGATACTGCGCAGCGAAGCCCGCCAGGCGCGGCACCAGCCAGCATTGCGCGACCGACGGGCGCGCATGCACGGTGACGCTGCCCGTCAGCGCATCGCCGCCGGCAAGGGCCGCATGCAGGCTGTCCCAGCCCGTTTGCAGGGCCGCGAAGATGCGCTCGCCGTCTTGCGTCAGCCTGACCTGGCGCGTCAGGCGTTCGAACAAGCGCAGCCCCAGCCCCGCTTCCAGCCGCGCGATACGGTGGCTGACGGCGCTGGGCGTGAGCGCCAGTTCCTGCGCCGCCAGCGCGAAACTGGCATGGCGCGCCGCCACGAGAAAGGTGTGCAGGTTGGCGAACTGGCTGGCCGTGAGCGTGGCCCCAAGCGTGGCCCTGATCGGCGCGCCGGCCGGCATCAAGCGGCTCCGGCCGCCAGCAAGGCGCGGCCGCGCGCCACGTAGGCGGCCATCTCCTGCTCCGGCACCATGCTGCCGCCCGTGCCCCACACCAGATGCGTGGCCGTTTCCAGGTGCTGCTGGTATTGCGGCGCGGCCAGGACGGGCTGGATGCCGGCGAAACCGGCCACGGCGGACGGTTCCAAACGCCAGCCTTGCGTTTGCTCAAGCGTCGCCAGCAAGCGGTACAGTTCTTCATCCGTGACGGTGGCGTAGCCGTCGATCAGCCGCTGCATGGCGCGTCCGACGAAACCGGACGGGCGTCCCACGGCCAGGCCATCGGCGGCCGTGACATTGTCGATGCCGATTTCCTGCACGCTGATTCCCTCGTGCAAGCCCGTGTGCACGCCCAGCAGCATGCACGGCGAGTGGGTCGGTTCGACGAAGACGCAGTGGACGGCGTCGCCAAAGGCCAGCTTCAAGCCGAAGGCCACGCCGCCGGGGCCGCCGCCCACGCCGCACGGCAAGTACACGAACAGGGGGTGGGCCGCATCGACCGCGACGCCGCTTGCGGCGAACTGGGCTTTCAGGCGCTGGCCCGCCACCGCGTAGCCGAGAAACAGGTCATGCGAGTTTTCATCGTCGACGAAGTGGCAGGTCGGGTCGTTCTCCGCCTGCCTGCGCCCCGCTTCCACGGCCACGCTGTAGTCGGTCGCGTATTCGACGACGGTGACGCCGTGGCTGCGCAGCTTGTCCTTCTTCCATTGCCGCGCGTCGGCCGACATGTGCACGGTGGCGCGAAAGCCCAGTCGCGCGCTCATGATGCCAATCGACAAGCCCAGATTGCCCGTGGAGCCGACGGCGATCGCATACTGGCCAAAGAAGGCGCGCACGGCGTCGCTGGCCAGCACGCTGTAATCATCGCCCTCCTTCAGCAAGCCGGCGTCGAGCGCCAGCGTTTCCGCATGCTTCAGCACTTCATAGATGCCGCCGCGCGCCTTGATGGAACCGGAAATGGGCAAATGGCTATCCTGCTTGAGCCATAGCTGACCGCTCGTCATGCCAAGCGCCGCCTGCATGGCGGGCAGCGGCACGACGGGCGACTCGATGACGCCGCCGCTGGCCTGCGTTTCCGGAAACGCCTTGGCCAGATATGGCGCAAAGCGCGCCAGGCGCGCGCTGGCCTGCGCCACATCGTCCGCCGTCAAGCCCACGTCGTGCAAGGCCTCGGCCGCCGGCGCAATGCGGGGATTGAACCAGCTCAAGGGCTGCAAGGCCATCAGTTCTGTAATCAGGGGAAATTTTTCGCACAGCGCGGCGATGGCGGAAGTGGGCAGCATGGCAACCTCGTGAAGGAACAAGCCATGATTAGACCGCATCCGGGCGCTGCTGGCAAAGGATGGTTGATCAGGCAACAGGTGACGGGATATCACCTGTCATGCCGCAACAGAAAAAAAGGCTATTTGCCAGGAGCAAGCGCCCTGGATTTTCTGCTGCTCAAGAACGATGCAATAAACACGGCTGGAAAACAGGCCAGCCACAGATAGCATCCGGCGCCGAATCCCAACACCGCGTAAGAACCATTATCACTAGGAATTTCTTTAATGCCAAAGGTGGTCAGTGCCAGCACAAAGCCCAAAAAAACGGCCAGCATCGCGGCACTGGCCTTCTCTTTCGAAAAATACATGGCAAAAATAAGCAGCGGATTGGCAAACCAGGCAAAACTGCCGGCCAGC
Organism: Janthinobacterium sp. SUN120; assembly: GCF_030397735.1. Taxonomy (NCBI): domain Bacteria; kingdom Pseudomonadati; phylum Pseudomonadota; class Betaproteobacteria; order Burkholderiales; family Oxalobacteraceae; genus Janthinobacterium; species Janthinobacterium sp. SUN120. Next base: position 1,295,893 of record NZ_JAPUBW010000001.1, read on the forward strand.
GGCCCTAGCCAGCCGAGCAATAACACGCCCCCGCCCAGCAAGACTTCGTGGGAGTCCACGATTGCCGTTAAAAACAGGGATGCCACATATGCAACAACGCTCAGGGACAGCACGATGGCGGCGGCATCTTCGCCGAGTATTTTTTGATATTTCACAGGTTTCCGATGGCACGAACGGGAGTAGCAGGACGACGATGAATTAACCAGGAAAAGTAATCCCCTTACGGCTTTAGCGGCACGGCGCCCACTTCATACCACACCCGCAAACCTCGCCATCGCACGCCTGTGCGGCAAACGCCGAAAACCGGACGCCATGCAGCATAACAAATTACCAAGAAGAAACATGCGTACATTGTCACAAGCACCTGGCCAGCGCCGATGCGGCGCATACGGCAGACGCCTTCCCCTCCCGCGTCGGCAACGGGAAGGCGCCATTGCTGTTAGAACTTCAGCTGCAGCCCCAGATCAATCGACCGGCCCTCGGCCGGCAAGGCTTGCAGCGCCCCGCCATTCGCCTTCAAGCCCGACAGGTACACGCCGCCCAGCGGGTCCGCGTAGGCGCGGTTGAACAGGTTGCTCACGCCCGCGCTCAGGCTGGCCATCTTGTTCAATGCCACGCTGCTGCGCAGGTTGACGAGGGCATAGCCGCCCGTTTCCGGTTCGAAGCGGCGCGCATCGACCTTGTCCTTGCGGGCCACGATCTTCGTTTCGATGCGGTTGCTCCAGGCGCCCAGCTTGTGCTCGACGGCCAGCAAGGCGCTGAACGGCATCATGCGGTACAGGTCGCCGCCATCGCTGCGCTTGCCCCGCGTATAAGCGGCATTGCCCGTCGCCATGAAACGGCCCCAGCGGGCACTGCTGGCCAGCGGCAGTTGCCACGCCACATTGGCGCCGTACAGCTTGGCGTCGTGGTTGGCAAAGCGCAGCAAGTTGCCATTCGCGCCCATTTTCATGTACGGATGGAAAGACGCCAGCACGTCGACATCGATGTAATTGTCGACCTTGCTGTAATAGGGGTTGACGCGCACGAACCAGCCCTCCTCGCCGCCGCCATGCCAATCGGCCGTCAATGCCGCCGTGTAAGCCGTCTCGGGCTTGAGGTCGATATTGCCCACATAGCCGTTGCCGTCGCCAAACCAGTTGGTCATGGTCATGGCCATCGAACCGCGGCCCCAGGAATAACGCTCGTACAGATTGGGCGAGCGCACCTTGCGCGCCAGCGCGAATTCATAGCTGCTGGCCGCATCGGGCGTGAAAGTGGCTTGCGCCGAGGCATCGATATTCGTGTCGCGCCGGCTGCGGCTGCGCGCATTGAAGGCATTCGCGGCCATCAGGTCCGGCATGTTCATCATGTTGGTGCCGTACGATTGCACATCGCCCGTGTCCATGCGCACGGATTCGCCGCGCACGCCCAGCACGCTGGTCCAGCGCGCATCGTGGCGCGTTTCCAGTTCGCCAAACAGCACGGTGCGGTCGCGCTTGCCGTCATTGATGTTCAGGTAGGTCCGCGGCCCCATCATCATGGAGCCGGGCACGGCCGGCCAGTAGTCGTCGAGGCGGAAGCCGTGCCACTCCTGGCCCAGGCGCAACTCGCCCGCCGCCATCGGCAAGCTGGCCATCAGCGCATAGCCCGTGTTGCGTCCATGCGTGAGCATCGGCATCGAACCCTTGCGCTCGCTGCTGAAAAAGCCCATCTCGTGGTCCGTCTGCTGCCAGTAGGCGCGCGCGTCCAGCACGCCCCAGCCGAATTCGCCCTTGTAAGCGAGATTGGCGAACTGGCCGTGGTTATCCGTCATGTCCATGTACTGGTTGGGGAAACCCTGGTACGGGATGTGCTGCACGCCGGCGCGCAGGATCAGCTGCTGGCCCTGGCCTTTCGCCGCCAGCACGATGGATTGGTTGATGCTTTCATACATGCTGGCCAGCACCGTGTTGCCATGCCCATCTTCATAGCTGTGGCCGCGCGTGTAAGCTCCGCTGTAGCCGACGCTCAAGGTGTCGCTGGCGGCCGACGCATTCACGCTGGTCGCCACACTGTTGTTGACGCTGCGTCCCGAGACGGCAAAGCTGCCTTGCGTCAGCAAGCCTGCACCGGGCTGGGCGAACACGGGCGCGTTCGACTGCACCTCGATGGTGCCGGCGATGCTGTCGCCGCCCGCGCTGACGGGCGTCACGCCCGCGATCAGGCGGATGCGCTGCACTTGTTGCGGATCAATGTAGGACAGCGGCGCATTCATATGATTGGCACAGGCGGACGTCAGTTCCATGCCGTCGATGCGGATCTTGATGCGGTCATCCGCGAAACCATTGACTACCGGCAAGCCGGACACGCCGCCTCCGGCCGCCACGCTGTAGCCGGGGGTGCTCGACAGCATCAACGCCGTGTCGGCGGCAGGACGGTAGCCGTTGCCTATGGCCGTGACAATGACTTTCATTTCCGGCAGCACGGTGGTGCCGGCTTCGGTACGCGTTTGCGCCATGGCAGGCATGGCGATGGCGAGGGAAATCAATAACGGTAAATGTTTCATGGTGCTGCTTTCAGTTTCTGTATGGGCAAGACGAACAGGCGCCAGCGCACGACAAGTGCGAGGCAAGGCCGTTCAGGGAAAGGACAGATCAGAAAGCGGCGGGCGGGCCACGGGGCTGGACGGGCGTCCAGGCGAACAATGGCGTGGCGGATTGGTAGAACAACTCGGGCAGCAAGCCCGTAATGAGCTCACCGGAAGCGAGCACGAGGGAGGTGGGCGGTATCGCCAGGGTGTCGGCATGCATGCTGCAGCACGGGCAATCGCCCATGCGCATGCCGCCCTTGGCGGGATCGGGCGCGTCCGTGGACAATTTCACGGGCAGCATGTTCATGCCGCCCGCCACGGAACAGATCTCGAAGCTGGGCACGGCCTGGCCGCTGGCGACCGTGAACGCGCGCGACACCGTAGGGGCGAGCGCGGCCATGAGGATGGCGAGGCACGCGATCCACAGGACGACGACGGCGCGGCCTTGGCGAATAAACATGGCGGCATTATAGCGGCCGCCCCGCCCTGCAGCCAGCCATGTGGTCAAAGAAACTTTACAAAGCGTCCAGTTTCTTGATCTCGGCCTGCAAGTCCTGTTCGCTGAGCGGCAAGTAGCCCTCTTCGCTATCCTGCTGGGCCAGAATGATGGCTTGTCCCTGCGGCGACAGGGCCAGCTGCAAGTACGCTTTCACCAGCGGATCGAGCCCCTTCCCCGGCGCGCGGTTCACGTACAGCTGCACCGGCATGGTCAATGGATACTTGCCGGCGCGCACGCTGGCCTTGTCGGGACCGTAGTATGGCGCGCCCCGGGCCGCCGCCAGCGGCAGCACGCGCACCTGGTCCGAGATGGGCGCCGCATTGACCCAGCCCAGCACGGCGATGCCATAGCGGTCGGCGGCCACGGCGCGGATCACGGCTTCGCGCGAGGCCAGCGCCTCGTACCTGGCGGCAAACGGACGCTTGCCGAAACGCGCATGGCGCAAGCCCGTGGCGAAGCCGCCATCGTCGCGCAAGCCATAGGCGTGGATGCGGCGCGGCGCCCAGTCCCCTGTCGCGCCCATCTGCGACCACAGGTTGGCGTCGCCTCCCGGTGCGCCTGCCGTGAATACCTGGCCCAGCTGCTCCATCGTCAAGCCCGCCAGCGGGTTGTCGCGGTGCACGTACACGGCGGGCGGCGTCTTGGCCGGCGGGCGGGGACCGTGGCCGTTGTAGCCGATGCGCACGGGCGTGGCGTCGTAGCCAAAGACTTGCCGGAAGGCAGCCTGGTCGCCCGGCCACATGTCGCGCGTCAGCGGCGCAAACGCCGTGGCGCCCGCCGTCAGCGCGGGCATGCCGGCCGACGAGCCTTCCATGCGCAGGCTGAAGCGCACCTGCGGATGCTGGCGCGTAAACAGCGCGTTCAACTGCGTAATCACTTCTTCCAGGCCATCATTGCCGACGATGGCCACCGTGCCGTCACGGTTCACATAGGTTTGCGCGGGATCGACGGCCAGGGGCGCGGCCTGCACGGCGGCCGCCAGCACGCAGCAAACGGCCAGTGCGGTCTTGTTCAACGGCGTCATTCGAGTTTCTCCAGTTCAGCCCTGGCTTGCGCGGCCGTCAGGGGCAGGTAGCCGCCCGGCTGCGCGGCGATGATGGCCTGTCCTTCGCGCGACAGCACCAGGCGCAGGTATTCCTTTGCCAGCGGATCGACGGCCTGGCCGGGCAAGCGGCGCACGTACAGGTACACGTAGCGGCCGTACGGGTAGCGGCCGGATACCACTTCCTCGTCCGTGCCCGTCGTCGGCTGGCCATCCGCACCCACGATGGCCAGCTGGCGCAGCTGCGGGTGCTGCACGCCGAGCGCGGCCACGCCGATGCCGGCCGGGTCTTGCGCGATGCGGCCCGTGATGGCGGCCGTGTTGCCCAGCTCTTCATGGCTGGCTGCCAGCGCCCTGCCCTGGAAATGTTCGCGCTGCAAGTAGTCGCCAAAGCCCGTGTACGCGGCCGTGCCGTACGGGTGGATCGCGCGCTCGCGCCATTCGCCGCTCAAGCCCAGCTGTCCCCAGCGGCTGAAGTCGCCGCCTGGATTGCCGACAGATAAAATTTGCGACACTTGCGCCGCCGTCAGCCGCGTCAAGGGATTGGCGCGGTTCACGTACACGGCCAGGGACGTGGCCAGGTGCTCGCCCGGCGTGGATGCCGTGTGCGCGATGCGGATTTCCAGCGCGTCGCGCCCCACGATCTTGCGGTATGGCACCAGCTCGATGGGATTGATGGCGCGGCCCATGGCGCCGAACAGCACCTTGTCGTGCATCAATAGCGGCACGGCGCTGCTGGTGCCCTTGCCGTCAAACCCCAGCACGATGCCCGGATGGCTGGCCGCAAACAGGGCATTCCACTGGCCAACGACGGAAGCCACATGTTCGGCGCCGCCTATCATGGCCGCGCCCGTCTTGCGGTCCAGGTAACCGGCCGTGGCCGGCACCTTGACGGGCTGCGGCGCGTAGGCGGGCAAGGCGGGGTCGAGTGCGGCTGCGCCCGCTGCCGATGCGGACATGGCCAGCATGAGCGCCGCCAGCGGCAAGGATGGGCTATTTGCCATCGCTGGCCCAGTCCACGGCCGCGTCGAACAGGCGCAAGCCGGCCGGCGACAGATTCGTGAACGTTTCATTGTCGAGGAAGAAGCTGACCCGGCGGGCGGGCGCCAGGCTGTCGTAATCCATGGTGGCGCCCTTTTCATAGCCGAAGATGGCGGCTTTTTCCGGCTCGCCATAAATGGTGGCGATGGTGGTGGCGCCCAGGCCAGGCTTGCCCCAGCTCATGGTCGCCTGCTTTTGATAAATATCTACCGTGCCGGCCGGCAAGCCGCCTGCCAGCGCGTGCGGCGCGTTGACCAGCCACACATAACGCGACTTTTCCACCGTGCCATAGTCCACGCCGGCCCGCTTGCCCGTCATCGACAGGTCGTCATACAAATCGTTTTCCCACGTCAGCACGGGCACCGTGACGTTGCGGTAGGCGCCCAGCATGTCGCGGCCCCGGATGGTGGACGACAGGATCACCAGATCCTTGCCTTGCGCGCCGGACACGGGCGCGTACTGGCTGTGCAGCGTGACGGCATAGCCGCGCGATTCCAGATGTTCCTTGATTTTCTGGTCAAAAGGCAGGCTCTTGCCTTCCAGGCGCACCACCAGCAACACCTGCTTGCCAGGTGCAGTCTGCGCCGCCTGCACATGCAAGGTGCCTGCCAGCAGTGCCGCCGCCAGCGCGGTTTTGACGAGACGCATCACAGGTCCACCTTCATGCTCAGCTTGATGGCGCGCGGCGCGCCGGACGCCAGACGCGTGCCGGCGCCAGCCCAGTAGCGCTTGTCGGCCGCATTTTCCACGTTCAGCTGCCAGACGACGGCTTTGTGCATGACCGTGCTGGCATAGCGGGCGCCGGCGCTGAACAAGGTCACACCGCCGAGGAATGCCTGGTTCAGGTCGTTGACGGGACGGGCGCTGTAGTAATACGCGCCGCCGTTGACGGACAGGCCCGGCACGGCGTCGAACGCGTAGGCGAGGAAGGCGCTGGCCGTGCGCTTGGACGCGTTTTCCGGCGCCTTGCCGTTGTAGTCGGCGTTGATGTGCTCGAATTTCGGGTCGAGGAACTGGGCCGAGGTTTGCCACGACAACTGGCGCGTCAGCTTGCCCTGGGTCGACAATTCCAGGCCGCGGTAGCGCTGTTCGCCATCCGAGGTGAACACATTGCTGCTGTTGGTGTAATAGCCGGGGCGCGTGATGTCGAACAGCGCGGCCGACACCAGGGTGCCGCCCGGCGTCAGCCAGCGCGCGCCCAGTTCCTTCTGTTTGCTCACGCCGGGCGCCATCTTGACGTTCTGGTTGACGGTGCCCGTCGGCCCCGTCTCGCCCTCTTCTAGCCCCCGCGCCGACGAGGCGTAGAACGAGATCGCCGGCGTCAGCTTGTAGACCAGCGATACCATGGGCGTGGTTTTGCTGACGTCATAGTGGCTGGCGCCCTGGTCGCTTTGATAGCTGGTGCGGCGCACGCCGATGACGCTTTGCCACTGCGGGCTGAAGACCATGCGGTCGAGCGCATACAGGCCCGTGTCGCGCGTGTCCAGCGCGGCCGTCGTCGGCGAAGTCGGCTTCGGGCCGAACACGACATTTGTCACGGGCACGGGGTTGTACAGGTTTTGCGAGGCGATCGTATAGTTGCTCTGGTAGATAGGATCTTGCGACTTGTCCGTGCGCGAGGCGCCCAGGGTCAGTTCATGGGCAATGAAACCCGTATTGAAAGTGCCGGCCAGTTCCGCGCGCAGCAAGTCCGACGCCGTCACGTGATGCTGCATATTGCCCGTGATGCGGCCCGCTCCCGTGGCCAGCGCCGCCGCATTGTTCAGGCGGAAAATGGCCAGGCGGCGGTCGCGCGCCGTTTCCGAGTGACCCGCCTCGACCGTCAGGGCCCAGCCATCCGTGATGGCGTAGTCGGCGCGCAATTGCGCATTTTTCGTCTGCGCCTCGAAATTCGACCAGTCGGGGCCGATCAGCTTGCGCGGGTCGACGGCGCGCGGCAAGGTGATCACGCCTTTCACGGCGGCCGGCAAGGCTACGCCCGCCTGCTCCGTCACCCGGCGGCGGTCGTATTCCAGGTCCGCTTTCAGCAGCAGCTTGTTCGTCACGCGCCAGTCCAGCGCCGTGGAAATGAAGCTGCGGTTGCCGTTGCCCACATTATCCAGATAAGAACCCAGGGTGCCGCCGGCTGCATTCACGCGCACGCCGAATTCCTGCTCCGCGCCAAAGCGGCGGCCGATGTCCACGTTTGCCACGGCACTGCCCCGGTCGTCGAGACTCAAGCCCATGCTCGTGACGGGCTTGCTGCCGGCCCGCTTGGTGACGAAGTTGACCACGCCAGCCGGCGAGGTGAAGCCGTAATACAGGGCAGAAGCTCCCTTCAGCACTTCCACGCGCTCCTTGTTTTCCATGGGTACTTGCGAAAAGTTCATGATGGGCAGCGAGCCATTGAGGCGGTAATTCGTGCGGTTTTCCACGGCGATGCCGCGCACCACCAGTTGATCCCAGGTATCGCCGCCGTTTTGCTGGCGCGTCACGCCCGCCGTATTGCGCACGGCGTCATACAGGCCGGACACGGCTTGCTGTTCCAGCAATTCGCGCGTGATCACGTTGACGGTCGATGGCACGTCCATGATGTTGGCGCCACGGAAGCTGCCCGCCTCGGTGGTGGTCGGCACCAGGCCTTGCGCGCGCGCACCCGTCACCTGCACTGCCTGCATGACTTTCTCATCGCCAGCCGTCAAGTCGTCCTGGCCGTTGGCGCCATTGGCGGCGCAGGCTGTGTGGGAAGCGAAAGCCAGCGACAGGGCTGCGGCCACTGGAAGTAGTTGCAAGGAAGGAAAAGCTGCGCGCATATAAACGGGTCTTTCAACAGAGAACAGTGATAGAAGGAAACTTCAAGTTACCGCGCATAATATCCGTAACGAGAATCATTCGCAATAAATAAGTGACAATTCGTGAGAATCAGAGAATTTCATAAGATAAACAGTCCGCCAGGCCGCCTGTTATCACTTGAACACGTTTGGATTTTGCAGACACAGCCGCAAAGAGGCATACTGACAGTCACGGCGTGCAAGATGTGCCGCCCAACAAGATCAAAAGGTAAGTTCGTGAATACAATCGACAACAAAAGCGTGCAGACGAAAACATTTCGCTGGAAACGCTGGCAGCGCTGGGCCGTTGGCACAGGCTGCGCCCTGGCCGCCTATAGCGCGGCCGGCTTCTGGCTGGTGCCCTACGTCATCAAACACCAGCTGCCCAAATTTGCCGAGAAAGAACTCGCGCGCCAGGCCAGCATCGCCGACGTGCGCTTCAACCCTTTTACCCTGCGCCTGGAAGCGGACCAGATCGCCTTCAAGGAAGCGGCCGGCGCGGATGGCAAGGGCGGCGCGCCGCTGCTATCGATCGGCGCCCTGGCCGTGCAGCTGGAATGGAAATCCATCGTGCGCCGCGCCTGGAGCCTGGCGGAAATCCGCATCACGGCGCCGCAAGCCCAGCTGACGATCACGCCGGACGGCAAGTTCAACCTGGCCGAAGTGCTGGCCACCTGGCAACGCAACCATCCGGAAAAAAGCGAAGGCGGCATGCCGCGCCTCGTCATCGCCCACTTTGCGCTGGAACAAGGCAAAATGGATTGGCACGACCAGAAGGCGGGCTATGCGGACAACTTCACGCCCATCAACTTTACGCTCGACAATATCTCAACCCTGCCCGACGCCAACGGCAGCTACAGCCTCAGCGCCGACGCGGCGCGCGGCGGCAAGCTGCACTGGCGCGGCACGGCCTCGCTCAGCCCGATCCGGGGTGAAGGCGAACTGATACTGAACGACGCTTCCCTGCCCGGCCTGGCCGCCTACCTGAAAGCCTATACGCGCGCCACGGTGACGAGCGGACAATTGTCGGCGCGCCTGCCCTACGCCTTTTCCTATGCGGACGGCAAGCTGGAAGCGACCGTCAAAGGCGCGGGCCTGGCCCTGCGCGACCTGGCGCTGGTGCGCGACGGAAAAGGAGAAGCATTTACTTCCCTCAATACTTTGGGCGTCGCCGGCGTGAATGCCGACCTGGCGCGCCAGAGCGTCAGCGTGGATAAAATCAACTTGTACGGCGGCAAGGTCGCCGTGCGCCGCGACAGCAAGGGCGAGATCGACGTGGCGAACCTGATGCTGCCGGGCAATCCCGCGCCTGCCGCCACCGTGCCTGCCGCACCAGCCAAGCCTGGCAAATGGAAGGTGGAGTTGAAACAGCTGGCGCTGGCCAATGTGGACGTGTCCGCCATCGATGAAACCGTCTCGCCAGCCTTGCAGCTGAGTGCGAAACAATTACAACTGCAGCTGCAACTGGGATTGCAGCAAGGTCCAGCGGGCATGGCCACCGTGATCGACAGCGCGAGCTTCAGCCTGGCCGACCTCGCCATGCAGCGGGGCGCGCAAACGCCGTTCAAGCTGGCCCAATTGGGCTTTACGGAAGGCAAGATCGACCTGGCGGCGCATGCCGTGCACCTGGGTTCCGTGACGGCCAGCGGCGCGCAGATCGACCTGGCGCGCAACCGCCAGGGCGAATTTGCGATTGCGCAAAAGCTGCCCGTGTTTACCTCCGGCAAAACCGACCCGGCCAAGGATGCGCCATCCGCACCGTGGTCCACCAAGGTAGACAAGGTAGAACTGAGCAAGTTCGGCGCCCGTTTCGACGATGCGGGCACTGGCATCAAGGGCAATCTGCAGGATGCCAGATTGTCCCTGCAGAACGTCAGCAACGATATGCAGCAGGCGCTGCCGTTCGAGCTGGGCGTGGGCCTGCGCGAAGGCGGCTTGCTCACTGCCAACGGCAAGTTCGTGCCGGGCACGGGCGCCGTCGATGCGCAATTGAATTTGAAACAGCTGACCCTGGCCCCCGTGCAACCCTTGCTGGCGCAGCATCTGAAACTGAAGCTGGCGGGCGGGTCGCTCTCCGGCAGCGGCCGCCTGACGACGGGCGGCGGCGCGCCGAAAGCGCCGAAAGTGCGCTATGTGGGCGGCGTGGACATCGCGGGCCTCGTGCTCAATGAAACGGATGGCAAGCGCTTTGCCTCGTGGAAAAGCGTGCGCGCCGACAAGCTGACGGCCAGCGTGGGCCCCGATTTTGTCGACATCCCCGAGCTGCGCGTGGTCGAACCGAACGCCCAGCTGATCATCGAAAACGACCGCAGCCTGAACGCGCAGCGCTTGCTGGTGAAAGCGCCGGAACCGGCCGCGCCCGCACCTGCGGCGTCGGCCACCGCCACGCCGGCCGCCGATGCCGCCTTCCCCGTGCGCGTGCGCCGCGTGCGCCTGCAGAATGCCAAGCTGGACTTTGCCGACCTGAGCTTGCGGCCCCAGTTCGCCGCGAAGATCTATGAGCTGAACGGCGTCGTCACGGGCCTGTCGACGAAGCGCGATGCGCGCAGCCAGATCGAACTGGACGGCCGCATCGACGAATTCGGCCTGGCCCGCGTGCGTGGTCAATTAAATCCGTTCGCCCCGACCGACAATACGGACTTGAACGTGGTGTTCAAGAACGTCGACATGGTGTCCGCCTCGCCGTACACGATGAAGTTCGCCGGCTACAAGGTGGCTGAAGGCAAGATTTCGCTGGACTTGCAATACAAGGTGCGCAACCGCCAGCTGGACGGCACCAACCAGATCGTGCTCGACAAGCTGACCCTGGGCGAGCGCATCGACAGTCCGGACGCCTTGAAACTGCCGTTGGAACTGGCGCTGGCCATCCTCAAGGATAGCGACGGGCGCATCGACCTGGGCTTGCCCGTGTCGGGCGACATGAACGACCCGCAATTCAGCTATGGCGCCCTGATCTGGAAAGCCGTGGGCAATGTGCTGACGAAAATCGTCACGGCGCCGTTCCGCGCGCTGGGCAACTTGCTGGGCATCAGCGCCGACAAGCTCGAAGCCATCGATTTCGATGCGGGCAGCGCCGTGCTGCTGCCGCCGGAACGGGAAAAGCTCAAGCAGGTGGCGCAAATTCTCGCCAAGCGCGAACAGCTGAAGCTGGCCGTGCCGGGCCAGTACAGCGACACGGATGCGGCCGCCCTGCGCGCCCAGGCCGTGCGCCGCGCCGTCGCCGCCAAGGCCGGCATCAAGCTGGAAGCGGGCGAGGAACCGGGACCGTTGAACCTGGGCGAACGCAAGATACGGGGCGCCCTGCGCGACCTGTACGGCGAACGCTTCGGCAAGGCTGAGCTGGACAAGCAAAAAAAGGCGGCGGAATCGGCCGTACCAGCCACAGCGGCGACAGCCTCCGCTCCGGCGGCGGCCAAGATTCCCGTCTTCCAACGCCTGGGCAAGCTGATCGAGGGCGAGCCGCAAGTAGCCGACACGGGCGCCTTCTATACCGGCTTGCGCGAGCAGCTGGAAGCCAAACAGCCCCTGCCTGCCGACGCCTTGAGCAAGCTGGGCGCCCAGCGCAGCGCGGCCATCCTGGCGGCCCTGCAGCAGGACGGCACGCCGGCGGCCAGGGTCAGCGCGGGCGCGCCGGAAAAAACGGACGCCGCACCGGGCAAGCTGGTGGGGTTGAAGCTGGGACTGGCCACGCAATAAGACACGAAGAGAATCTGACGCATGAAGAACCTCGACAAGGTAGCGCCCTATGCATCGTCTGTTACACAGGGCGACTTGTGCACCATGACAACGCTCGTCGCTGAGACACAGGTATCGGCAAAAGACAGCATTGCATTTGCTGAAAAGACGCTGCTGGCGAACTATGTATACGGGAAAAATGGCACGTACAAGCTGATTTATACGGTGGTCGGGATTGATGGCAATATCGACAACTACATCGAGGATGACGGCATCTTGCCGACACTGTTCCTGAGTCCGGATCAGGAAAACTATGTCTCCGTCATCCCCTATCATCCTGACAAGGAACTGGAAATCAGCATTCCCATCTTTGACCGTGAAGACGTGGAAATACCGAAGGGCAGCCGTCCATTTACAGGAACCTTCATTGGAACAACGGAAACCTGTTCGATATTTCACGATGTGGATTTCTATGACAGCAAACCCAATAAGATCCTGGCCATCGAATTTATCAATGGAAAACTAAAAAAGAAAAACAATATCAAGATCCCATTGCCCGCAAATAACAGAATCAGCATTGCCAACAAGGCGATTCATTTGCTGGCCAATGAAGACAGCCTGCTGCTGCACCGGGAGCTTGATGAAAAAGGCAATGTGATTCGCCATCGCGAAATCGACTCGGATGGCGTCTATGTCTTGCAGATATTAAGCGCTTCCTTCGATGGGAATTCTTATCTGCTGGCGCAGGAAAAAGACAAGCTCGTTATCCAGAAAATAGATGAGAATGGTGCAAGTGCCGTCATTGAATTGGTGGATTTTGCTGACCCATTGTTCAATACATGGCAACCAGTCAACATCGCCGACAACACTTTCATCACCCGCTTCAATAGCGAGTTTGGAAATGGCTGGCTGACCACGAAAAATGATGAGTTATTGGAAATCTTCTATAGCAAAGATGAGCAAGGCTACAGGAACTTGCTGACCAACGAGCTTTTGTCTATACCCCGTGACAACTTGATCATTTCAAGCATCAACAAGACGAGCGATCGTGCTTATGCGGTAGTGCTCTACCCCATGGCAGGCGATGGCGCGGAGAATGCCGAACTGATCGTCTTGAATCGCCGCTTGCAATAAGGTCGAACGCTTCAATGGCAGCGCATCCGCGGCATGGCCGGTCCATGCCGCGGATGCGTATCGCTTACTTCCCTTTCCCCGCCTCCTTTACCGCCTCGTCCGGCAAGGCAAACGCCACCAGGCTATCGCCCATCTTCGTGCCCAGCGAACCGTGGCCGCCGGCCATCACCACCACATATTGCTTGCCCGTCTTGTCGGAGACATAACTCATCGGCGTGGCCTGGCCGCCGGCCGGCAGGCGGGCTTTCCATACGGTCTTGCCGTTGCGCACGTCGTAGCCGCGGATGTAGTAGTCGAGCGTACTGCTGAGGAAGGCCACGCCGCCGCCCGTGGTGCTGATGCCGCCCAGGCTGGGCACGCCCAGCGGCAAGGCGATGGGCACGGGGGCGCTGTCGCGCGTGGTGCCGTTCTTGTGCATCCACACTTTTTTCATGGTGCGCAAGTCGACGGCGGCGATATAGCCCCAGGGCGGCGCCTGGCATGGGAAGCCCAGCGGCGACAGGAAGGGCTTGATTTCCACGGCAAACGGCACGCCCGTCTGCGGCTGCAAGCCCATTTCCGTGCCCGTGCCGCCCGGCGCATTGGCTTGCGCGCGCGGCACCAGGCGTTCCAGGAAGCCCATGTAGTCGGGGTTGACCAGCAGCAACTGACGCACGGGATCGACGGCCGCCCCGCCCCACTCGAAGATGCCGAGCGGACCGGGAGAGATGATGGCGCCCTTGATCTTGCCTTCTGCCACCGTTTGCGGCGTGAACGGCCCTTCATAGCGGTGCTGGCGGAAGATGATGCGGCACGCCAGCTGGTCGAACGGCGTCGTGCCCCACATATCCGTTTCGCTGATGTTTTTCTCGGGCAAGAAAGTGAGGGCCGAGAATGGCTGCGTGGGCGACAGCTTGTCGCCGGGGGCCGCGTTGGCCGTCGGCACGGGTTTTTCCGGCGCCGGCACGACCAGGCTGCCGTCGCGCCGGTCGATCACATAGATATCGCCCCGTTTCGTCGTGGCCACCACGGACGGTACCTTGCCTTTCGGCGTGTCGATGTCGACCAGGGTGGGCTGGCCGCCGATATCCATGTCCCAGATGTCGTGGTGCACGGTCTGGTACACCCAGCGCACCTTGCCCGTCGCCAGGTCCAGCGCGACGATGGCGCTATTGTATTTCTCGCCATGGGGGTTGCGGTTGCCGCCCCACGTGTCGGGCGTTTCGTTGCCCATCGGGATGTACACCATGCCCAGCTTTTCATCCACGCTGGACACGCCCCAGGAATTCGGCGAATTGTTCGTGTACGTCTTGCCATCGGCAATCGGCGCCGTGTCGTCCGGGTTCGAGGCATCCCAGTTCCACATCAGCTTGCCGGTGACGGGATCGTAGCCGCGGATCACGCCGGACGGCTCTTCCGTGGAAAAATTGTCGGTCACGCTGGCGGCCATCACCACCACGTTTTGCGCCACGGCCGGCGGCGACGTCGGCATCAGGAAGCCCCGCTTCTTCATGCCCATGCCGTGGTACAGGCCGATGACGCCATTTTCGCCAAAGCTCTTGCACGCTTCGCCCGTATCGGCATTGACGGCGATCAAGGTCGCATCCATGGTGGGCGCGAAGATGCGGCGCGGGCATTCCATGCCGGCCGCTTCCGGCGCCGGGCTGTCCTTGGCGCGGCCCGCATTGACGTCCCAGTAGGCAACGCCGCGGCAAATCATGTGCTGGTAGCTGGACGCGTCGCGGTTGATCTTCGGATCGTGGCGCCAGAGCTCCTTGCCCGTGTCCGGGTCCAGCGCGATGACGATGTTATGCGGTGTGCACAGGTACAGCATGCCGTTCACTTTCAGCGGCGTGACTTCATTGGCGATTTCGCCCGGATCCGTCGGCCCCTTGAAGTCGCCCGTGTTGTAGACCCACGCCTGTTTCAGCTGCGCCGCGTTGGTCGGCGTGATCTGCGCGGCCGGCGCATAGCGGTCGCCATAGCCGGAGCGGCCATAGGCAGCCCAGTCGTTGGGCGCCACGCCGGGCGCGAAATCGCCTGCGGGCACGGCGGCCATGTTCTCGGCCGGCACTTCGCCGTGCAAGGTGTAGTAATCCTGGAACAGCGAGAACACGCCCACGGCGGCCGTCACCACGACGGCCGCCAGCAGCGCGCTCTTGCCGGCGTCGCGCGGCTTTGCGCCCGCGATCAGCGCCGGATCGAGGCGGCGGTCGATGAACGGCAGCAGCAGCCAGACGGCGGCGGCGAACCAGATATCGAGGCGCGGCAGCAATTGCCACCAGTCGAACTTCACTTCGATCACGGACCAGATCAGGGTGCCGAACAGCAGCAGCGCGAGGAAGAGCTGGGCGCTGCGCCGCCTTTTCCACACGAGCGCGCCGGCAACTATCATGCCGATACCCGCCACGACGTAGTACCAGGAACCGCCGAGGCTGACGAGCCAGGCGCCGCCGCCAACTAGCGCCAGGCCCAGCAAGATAAAGATGACTGCGGTGATGACAAGCAAGGGTCCAGGCCGGGCAGAGGCAGTCATGATGCTCCTTTACAAGAGTCAGTCGGCGGCACGCGCCTGCGCACCGTATTTGATGGCAATCAATGAAATTGCATTTTTTCACTAATTGACAAAGCGTGCCACACGCCAGAACGCCCGCCGCGTGCCGTGTGGCTT
Organism: Janthinobacterium sp. SUN120; assembly: GCF_030397735.1. Lineage (NCBI taxonomy): Bacteria > Pseudomonadati > Pseudomonadota > Betaproteobacteria > Burkholderiales > Oxalobacteraceae > Janthinobacterium > Janthinobacterium sp. SUN120. The sequence goes on from NZ_JAPUBW010000001.1 coordinate 1,311,295, forward strand.
TTTATACACGACATGCGCGTTCAGCCAGCTTCCGCGATGCGATTTTGATGAAAAACATAAATTAAAATAGATAAACAACAAATTTCTCGAATAAAACAAATTTTTGTCGTAAAATGAAAAAACTCATCCAGGCAAAGTATTTTTCTTGAATTTCACTTCATTGGAGCGGCGCCCATCATGACCATCGCTGAACGGCTGTACGTCTTGATCCTTTCCGTCGTCCTGGGACTGGCCGCCCTGGCGGGCTTTGGCATCTACCAGATGGACCGCGTGTACACGGCGGCCAGCTATGCCACCGTCAACACGGTTCCCAGCCTGCTGACCCTGAACCGGGCGTTCGTGCCGTTCACGCAGATGCGCACGGCCGTCTGGCAGCACATGGCCAGCAAGGACGCCGCCAGGCGCGACAAGCTGGAAGCAGGCATCAACGAGGCACGCGCAGCGGTCGGCAAGGCGCTCGACCAGTATGAAAAGGAAAACATTTCAGATGAGCAAGACAAGGCGCTGCTGGCCACGGACCGCGCCGTGCTGCTGCGCTATGACGCCGTGCGCGACAAGGTGCTGGCACTGTCGAAGGCGGGCGAACTCGACGCCGCACGCGACTTGCTGATGGAAAGCCAGCCCCTGATCAAGGAACTGGTCGACGCCCTCGCCGCCCATCACCGCTACAACGAAACCCTGGCCGCCAGGGGGGCTGCCGACGGCGCCGCGGCTGCGGCCAGCGCGCGCTGGATTTCCAGCGGCCTGGCCCTGGCCGTGACGGCCCTGGTGGCCGGCATGGGCCTGCTGCTGGCGCGGCGCATCGCCGCCTCGCTGGTCGACGCCATCGGCGTGGCCCGCACCATCGCAAGCGGCGACCTCAGCGTGCAGGTCAGCGCCGCCTCGCACGACGAGGTGGGCCAGCTGATGACGGCCCTGGCAGAGATGAGCGGCAGCCTGGTGCGCATCGTGGCCGAAGTGCGTGCCGGCACGGACACCATCGGCACGGCGTCAAGCCAGATCGCGGCGGGCAACCTGGACCTGTCGGCGCGCACGGAGCAGCAGGCCGGCTCGCTGGAAGAAACCGCGTCGGCCATGGAAGAATTGACGGCCACCGTGCGGCAAAATGCGGACAACGCCCGCCAGGCCCGGCAAATGGCCGTCAGCGCCTCGGACCAGGCGCAGCGGGGCGGGCAAGTGATGGGCGACGTGATACGCACCATGCAAGCGATCGACAGCTCGTCCGCCAAGATCGCCGACATCATCGGCGTCATCGACGGCATCGCCTTCCAGACCAATATCCTGGCCCTGAACGCGGCGGTGGAAGCGGCGCGCGCCGGCGAACAGGGACGCGGCTTTGCCGTCGTGGCCACCGAAGTCCGCAACCTGGCGCACCGTTCGGCGGCCGCCGCCAGGGAAATCAAGGCACTCATCGGCGACTCCGTGCAACAGGTGCAACAAGGCGGCAAGCTGGTCCGGCAGGCCGGCGCGACCATGACGGAAGTGGTCGACACGGTACGCAGCGTCACCGGCATCGTCAGCGAAATATCGGCCGCCAGCGTGGAGCAAAGCACGGGCATCGAGGAAATCAACCGCGCCATCGCGCAGATGGATGAAGTCACGCAGCAGAATGCGGCCCTGGTCGAAGAAGCGGCGGCGGCATCGCAATCGCTGCAGGAGCAGGCGGCCAAGCTGGCCGGCGTGGTGGGCACCTTCAAGCTGGCGCAAGGACAAGCCGGCGCGGCGCCCCGCGCGCCTGCCGCCCGGCGGCCCGCACAGCACAAGGCCACGCTCAGGCTGGTCGCCACGCGCCACGCGGGCCAGGCCAGGAACACGACGCCGGCCGGTGCCGATGCCGGCGACTGGGAAGTATTTTAGGTTCGTCCTCACGCAGGATCACGCGCATCGTCCGCACCGGAGCACCGCCATGAACGCCTTTCTCTCCATCCACCCCTTCCTGCGCTGCGAAGAGCTGTCGCTGATGCGCCCGGCGCTGGCGCTGGCAGGCCTGCTGTTGCTGCTGGCCGCCCTGCTCTGGCGCCGCACCCGCTGGCGCCAGGCCGGCCGCGCGCCAGCCGCCAGCGCCAGCACGCCGTCCGACCTGCATCAACTGCTGCAGATGCGCAAAGCGGCCCCGCCGGCCAGGGGGGCTGACAGCGCACCGCCGCCGCAAGCGCCCAGGGCGCCGGGCACGCCGCCATTCGAACTGGCCCGCCTGGACGCCATGTTCGGCCACGACCGACGCCTGCAGGGCGAGATTCTGGCCCTGTTCGTGGCCGAGACGCGCGACCGCCTCGCCGGCATCGCCCATGCGCTGCGCTGCGAGCGGACCGCCCCGGCGCGCGTGCTGGCGCAGGAAATTCTCGACGGCAGCCTGGCCATGGGCCTGCTCCCCTTGCAAGCGCTGGCGCGCCAGGCCGTGCATGCGGGCTTTGCCAACGATATCGGCGCGCTGCGACGCCTGCATGCGGAACTGCTGATGGCGCTCGACACGCTGTCGCAAGCCGTCACGGCCCTGCAAACGGGCGCGATGCTGGCAGAGGAGCGCAGCGGCGCAGGCAGCCGGCCATGAGCGCGCAGCGGCGTGGCGCGCCTGCCCGGCCCTGAACCAGCCAGGTTTTTATTGAATTCATCTAATTCGTTAAAATTGATTTTTTGAGCGCGATTGCGTATCATCTCCTTCAACTTCATCCGCGACCAGACAGCCCATCATGCACACTGCAGACGTTTGCACTACCCAAAAGGCCGCCGAAATCCTCGGCATCTCGGTGACATCCGTGCAGCAACTGGTCGAGGCCGGCGTGATCGAAGCCTGGAAGACCAAGGGCGGCCACCGCCGCATTCCCCTCGCGGCTGTCGAAGCCTACAAGGGCAATCCCGGCCAGCCGGGCCAGGAGCAGCGCGCCGCACGCGCCGGCCGCCCCGCCCCGTCGGGCCGCCCACCGTCCATCCTCGTCATCGAAGACAATCCGATCGAACGGGCGCTGTATGAAAAGCAGATCGGTTCCTGGGGCTTGCAGGCGGACTTGCGCTTTTGCGAAAACGGCTACCAGGCGCTGATGGAAATCGCCCGCGACCAGCCCGACATCCTGTTGGCCGACATCATCATGGAAGGCATCGACGGCTACGAGGTGATCCGCACCATCCTGGCCGACCCGCTGCTGGCGGACATGCACATCGCCATGCTGTCGAGCCTGGCGCCGGAGGAACTGCAAGAACGGGGCGGCGTGCCGCCCGGCGTGGTATTTTTTGCCAAACCCGTCAATTACGACGAACTGCGCGGCTATCTGCGCGCCTGCTGCGCCGGCCATGCGCGGCGCAACAGCCTGGCCGCCTAGCCGGCCACCGCCTTCCCTCCGCCACGGAGCCGCCATGCCAGCCTATCGCCACATCGATCCTGCCGTGCTGTTCCAGGCCACCGGCCGCGACCTGGAAATGTTCCGCGCCCTGTCGCAGACCTACCTCGATACGGCGCCGGCCATGTTTGCCCGCGTCGAGCAGGCCGTGCGCGGCGGTGCGGCGCAAGCCATCGTACACAGTTGCCATACCTTGCGCGGCACCGTCGTCCTGCTGGGCGCCAGCGCCCTGGCGGCGCGCCTGGCGGAACTCGAGCAGCTGGTGCGCCACCAGGGCGTGCCGGCAGCGGGCTGGCTAGCTGAGACGGCGGCGCTGGTCGGCGCCGTGGAGCAGGAAGTACGCCGCAGCATGCTCGACTACACGGGCGCGCACGCATGAACGCGCGCCAGGCCGCCCTGCGCCTGGTGCACCGCTATCGGCCGCGCACCACGGCGGCCGTCGTGGGCCTGGTGCTGGTGGGCCTGCTGGCGTTGCGCATCGTCGTCTCCGGCGTGCTGCTGCACCGCGAAGCCGTCGATGACTGGAAACAGGACTTGTCCAAGCTGTCGCTGCTGCTGGCGGAAAACACGGCGCAGAGCATGACGGCGGCCAGGCTGGTGCTAGACGGCGTCAGCCGCGACATCGATGCCGCCGCCCCGGCGGACGCGCAAGCGCTGGCCGCCGCCGTCGGCACCCCGGCCATGCAGCAGATGCTGCGACACAAGATCGGCGGCGTGCCGCAAGTGGACGGGGTGTCCATCGTCGGCGGCGATGCCAAGGTGCTGGCCTTCAGCCGCGCCTTTCCCGCGCCGCCCTTCCGCCTCGACGAGCGCGATTACTTCGAGTATCACCGGCGCCACCCGGACGGCGGCATGCATGTCAGCGCGCCCGTGCAAAACAAGGGCGATGGCGCCTGGACCTTCTATATCAGCCGGCGCATCAGCGGCACGGACGGCCGCTTTCTGGGCGTGGTGCTGGTGGGCCTGTCGTGCGACTTCTTCAGCAAATTCTTCCAGAACACCAGCATCGGCGAACACACGGCCTTTTCCCTGTACCGCAGCGACTACACGCTGCTGGCCCGCTGGCCGGCCGTACCCGCCATGATGGGCAAGCGCAACCTGACGGGCAGCACCTACCGCCTGCTGGAACAGGGCAAGACCGATGGCGTGCTGCAGGTGGACTCGCCGCGCGCGGCCGACCAGGGGCGCGCGGTGGACCGCCTGGCCGCCATACGGCTGGTGCGCGACTATCCGCTGGCCATCAACGTGACCGTGACGGACGACGTCTACCTGGCGGGCTGGCGGCGCATGCTGCTCACCATGGGCGGCGCGGCCATCGTCAGCCTGCTCGTGCTGGCCGCGGCCGTCGCGCTGATCCTGGCCCTGCTGCGGCGCCAGGAGCGCGACGCGGCCATGGTGCTGGCGCTGCAGGAGCGCGCGGCACCAGCGGATGTCGCCAAGCCGCCGGAGCAGGAGATAGCGCCGGGCGCGCGCATCCTGCTGGTCGAGGATACGGCGCTGAACCGCCAGCTGGTGTGCCTGCAGCTGGGCACCTGCGGCTACGCCATCGACACGGCGGAGAACGGCGCGCTGGGCCTGCAAGCGCTGGCCGGACAGCAGTACGACCTGGTCCTGATGGATTGCATGATGCCCGTCATGGACGGCTACCAGGCGTGCCAGGCCCTGCGCGCCCGCGAAGCGGCCAGCGGCGCACGGCGCCTGCCCGTCATCGCCCTCACGGCCGGCGTCACCGACGACGACCGGCAGCGCTGCGCGGCGGCCGGCATGGACGATTACCTGTCCAAGCCCTTCACGGCCGCCCAGCTGCGCGCCATGGTGGAACGCTGGCTGGCGCACTAGCCTGGCGGCAAATTGGCCACACTATCACCTGCGTAGTCATGCGCAAAAGTTGTTCTCCGTGCATATCGGGTATAGCATCGCCACATGACCTACCACACAGACGCGGCGGCAGTGCACAGGCGATTGATCGAATGGCTGTTTTTGCTCCTCGGGCTGCTGATCGTGGCTGCCGCCCTCGCCTACGCGCACCTGGCCGAAGCGTCGCGGCACGATGCGGCCGAGCGCGAAAGGCTCAGCGTGCTGACTGCGCTGCTGGCAAAAAATATCGAAGTCGACCTGGCGTCGACCAACCTGGTGCTCGACGGCGTGATCCGCGACTATCTTGCCGCCGGCGCCGCGCCCGACGCCGGGCAAGCGCTGCCCCGGCGCCTGGCCGCGCTGGTCGACGCCATGCCGGGCGTGCGCACCATGCTGGTCATCGATGCCGGCGGCAAGCCGGTCGCCACCAACATCCCGGAACTGGCCGGCCAGGATTTTTCGCGCCGCGGCTACTTCCAGACGGCGCGCGACGCCCCCGATGCGCGCATGCTGTACATCTCGGCGCCTTTCCTGTCCTTCAAGCGGGACCTGGTCATCACGGCGGCGCGCATGGTGCAGGACCGGCAAGGCCGCTTTGCCGGCGTCGTCGTGGCCACCTTCGACCCCGACTATTTCACGGCCAAGTTCCGCACCGCCATGTATGCGCCCGACGTCTGGGCCGTGGTCGTGCATGGCGACGGCCGGCAATTCCTGAACTATCCCCCCAGGAACGCCAATGGCGGCAATGTGGACGCGCCCGGCAGCTTCCTGCGGCGCTTTCGCGACAGCGGCTTTCAGGCGGGCGTGCTGAGCGGCGTCGAGATTGCCGGCGCCGGCGGATCCGCCTCCCCCCGCGTCATGGCGATGGCAACCATCGCCCCCGCCGCGCTGCACATGGACCGCGCCCTGATCATCGGCCTGAGCCGCGAAGAAGCGGCCATCGCCGCCCCGCTGCGGCGCCAGGCGCTGGGCTACGTGCTGGGCTTTGCCATGCTGGCGCTGGCCGCGGCCAGCCTGCTGTTCTGGAGCCAGCGGCGGCGCCGGCAGCAGGCGGCCTGGCAAGTGGAACAGGAAAGGGAGCGCCAGGCCATGCAAGCCGTGTCCGACAGCGAAACGCGCTTTCGCACCCTGATCGAAGATGCGCCCGTGGCGATCGCCATCCTGCGCCATGGACGCTTCGTGTATTCCAATCCGCGCTACCGCCACCTGCATGGCTATGCGCCCGAGGATGACCTGAGCGGCCTGGCCTGGCGCACCATGCTCACGGCCGACTCGCAAGTGGCGCTGGCAAGCAACGAGACGCTGATCGAGGCCGATTCGGCCAGCGAACAGGTGTTTGAAGCCGTCGGCCTGGACAAGCAGGGCCGGCCCGTGCCCACCCTCAAGACCAGCACGCGCGTGATGCTCAAGGATGGGCCGGCCACCTTGATCTTTGCCCAGGATATTTCCGCGCAAAAGCAGGCCGAGGCGGCCATGCTGCTGGCCCGCGACGGGGCCGAAGCGGCCAACCGCAGCAAGGCGGAATTCCTCGCCAACATGAGCCATGAAATCCGCTCGCCGCTGAACGCCATCCTCGGCATGGCATGGCTGCTGGAAAGGGGCCGCCTGGATGAAGATGGACTGTTGATGACGCGCAAGATCCGCGCCGCAGGCCAATCCCTGCTGGGCATCATCAACGACGTGCTGGACGTCTCGAAAATCGAGGCGGGCCACATGCGCATCGAACAGGCGCCGTTCCGCCTGGCCGAGGTGATCGAAAAAATTTCCGCCAGCATGGGCGTTGCCGCGCACGACAAGCCGATTGAGGTGCGGATCGGGCCGTTGCCCGACGGTATCGACCACATGCTGGGCGACGCGCTGCGGCTGGAGCAGGTGCTGGTCAACCTGGGCAGCAATGCCATCAAGTTCACGCCGCAGGGCACGGTCGAGCTGCTGACCACGCTGGACAGCCGCGACGGCGACGCCGCGGTGCTGCGCTTTTGCGTGCGCGACACGGGCATCGGCATCGCCCCCGAGGTGCAGGAAGCGATTTTTTCCGCCTTCGCCCAGGCCGACAGTTCCACCACGCGCCGCTTCGGCGGCACGGGACTGGGCTTGACCATCTGCCGCCAGCTGGTCCGCCTGATGGGCGGCACCCTGCAGCTGAAAAGCGGCCTGGGCCAGGGCAGCGAATTCAGTTTCACGGTGCCGGTGCAATTGATGCCCGCCGGCGCCCTGTCCTCGCCCGACATGCAGGGCCTGCATGTCTTGCTGGCCGATGACAACGCCGGCACGCGCGAGGCGGTGGACGCCGTGGCGCGCGGCCTGGGCTGGAGCGTGCATGCCGTGTCCGGCGGCCAGGCGGCACTCGATTATGCGCTGGCCTGCGCCGAGGACGAGCGGCCCGGCGTCGTGGTGCTGGCCGCGCGCATGCCGGACCTGGACGGCGAAGCGACGGCGCGCGCGCTGCGCGAATACTTGCCGCCGCAGGACTGCCCCGTCGTCATCCTGGCCGCCAGCAGCGCGCCGGCAATGGCGCCGGCACGGCGGTGCACCGACCCGGTCTATGCCGCCGATGCCATCCTCAACGAGCCGGTGACCGCTTCCAGCCTGTACAACGCGGCGATGGCTGCGCGCCAGCAGCGCGCCAGGGACGCCGGCCTGGACGCCAGTCTGGTTCCGCTGGAAGAGCGCCAGTTGGCCGGCGTGCGCGTGCTGGTGGTCGACGACAGCGAAATCAACCGCGACGTGGTCAGGCATATCCTGTGCGACCAGGGCGCCGTGCCCTCGTTCGCCTGCGACGGCCAGCAGGCGCTGGACTGGCTGCTGGCCCACCCCGCCGACGTCGACATCGTGCTGATGGATGTGCAGATGCCCGTCATGGATGGCTTGCAGGCGACGCGCGCGCTGCGCCAGTTGCCGCAGTTCGAGGACTTGCCCGTGGTGGCGCTGACGGCCGGCGCCTTCCAGACGCAGCGTGCGGCGGCGCTGGAAGCGGGCGTGAACCATTTCATCAGCAAACCGTTCGACGTGCCGCAGACCATCGCCCTGGTGGCGCGCGCGCACCGGCGTCATGCGCAAGGGCTGCCTGCCCTGCAGCCTGTCACGGCCGAAATGGCAATGACCGAGCCGCCGGCCGGCGCGGCGCCCGCGATCGACCTGGCGCAAGGGATGGCGCAATGGCTCGATGAAGCACCCTACCGCCAGCACCTGTTGCGTTTTAGCAACGCCTACGGCGACACGGTCGGCGCCATGCGGGCACTGCTGGCGACCGATGCGCGCGGCGACGCGGCCGCGCTGGCGCACAAGCTGGCCGGCGAGGCGGGCAGCCTGGCCCTGCCCGCCACCCTGCATGCGGCCCGGCATGCCGAACAGCTGCTGCACGCCGGCGACGATGCGGCCGCCGCGCTCGACACACTGGAGCAGGCGCTGGCGCACGCCATTGAGGCCGTCGCCGCCTTCACGGCACGGACGCCGCCGCCCGACCAGGCGGCCGTACCAAAAACGCAACATGGCCGGGCATGCCAATGATAAACTTGCTAATATGAAATTTTGGGAGACGCCATGATCTGGTGCAGGGATTTGCTGCTGAGAGCCTTGATGCTGGGCCTGCTGCTATTCGTCGTGGGCGAATCGCTGTCCTACTGGACGCCGGAAATCAGGAAACTGCTGGCCTGGCGCCCTTTCTGACGCTTAGCCTTCGCGGCCATCCACCCTGGCGCGCCACAGGTACGGCGCATACACATACGCATACAGGCCAAAGGCCAGCGACCAGCAGGCGCCCGCTGCCAGCAGCAGCGGCATGGCCAGCGTTGCGGGACCGACGGCGGCCAGCAGGCGCGCCAGCGCGCCCAGCTGGATCAGCCAGTACATCGCCGCTTCCGCCGTGCCGCCTTTCAACGGCCGCCCCGTGTGGCCCAGGGTGGTACGCGTCATCATGCCGATGATCAGGCCCGCCATCGAGCCCACCGTCAGCGCGTGAAGCGCGGCGCTGGCCGGCAGCAGACCCAGGCTGGCGGCCGCCAGCAGCGCAAAGCCGATGCCTATCCACGCATACGACAGGTGCAGTATCCACAGCAGCGGCACGCCCAGGGTGCGCTGCGGCTGCCATGCCAGCAGGTTGGCCAGCGAGACGCCGGCAGCGCAGAAAGCCAGCGGCGCCGTCAGCCAGGCCGGCGCGCCGGCCAGCCACGCGATCGCGGCCGCCGCCATGCAGGCCACGGCGATCAAGGCCCGCCGCGGGCTGGCCACCGGCGTGCTGCCAGGCGCGCCATTGCGGGTAAACATGGGGATCACGCGCGCGCCGATCACCGATTCGATCAGCACGATGATGAAGATGGCCGCCTGCACGGGCAGGAACAGCGACAGCGGCAGCCAGCCCAGCGCGGCCGCGTGGAACAGGCCATTGGCCAGCGCCAGCAGGGCCAGCAAGCCGACGAGGAACAGGTTGCGCGTATTGCCCGAGCGGCGCAGCACCCGATACAGGGGCCAGGCGGCCAGCGGCAGGAACAGCCAGTCGACCAGCGCCGTCAGCAGGCTTGGCCCGCACAGCATGGCCACGCGCCCCGCCAGCCACAGCGCCGCCAGCGCCATCAACGGCGCGCCATGCGGCGTGGGCAAGCCCGTCCAGTTGCGTCCCGCCGTGTACAGGAAGCCCACGACGACGGCCAGCGCGAAGCCGAACACCATTTCATGCATATGCCAGCCCGGCCCCACGTGCAAGCCGCCCGCCAGCACGCCGAAGTAGCTGGCCAGCCACAGGGGAATGCTGATGGCCGCAAACACGGCCGCCAGCAGGTAAAACGGGCGGAAACCCAGTTGCCAGACGGCGTGGCCGGCATGCCAGGGCGCCGCGCCGGGGGCGGAGGGAGAAGGAGATGGTTCGCTGATCGGGGTAATGGCCATGATGGGCTCGCATTTAAAGATATATTCAATATACTACTTTAAAAGCGCAGCTGCCGCCATCGGCAAAAGGATTAGACGGCTAGCCCGCAAGGACTAGCCGCCGGCGCAGGCTACTTGCCCTGGCGGTGTTCGACCGCGTACACTGCCGCCTGCACGCGGCTGGTGAGGTTGAGTTTTTTCAGCACGTTCTGCACGTGGATCTTGACCGTGCTTTCGGCCAGGTCCAGCGTGCGCGCGATGCCCTTGTTGCTCTCGCCGCGCGACAGGCAGTCGATGATTTCCTTTTCGCGCGGTGTGAGCTTGTCGAGTTCCGACACGGGCTCCTCGCGCCGCGTGCCCGCCTGCAGCTGCGCCACCAGCTTGCCCGTCATGGCTTCGGCGATGACGACTTCGCCGGCGGCCGCGCGGCGGATGGCGCGCACCAGGTAATCGGCGTCGATATTCTTGATCAGGTAGCCGCAGGCGCCCGCGCGCAGGGCCGTCGCCAGGTCTTCCGCATCTTCGGACACGGTCAGCATGACGATGGCCGTGTCCGGGCAATCGTGCTGCATCAGCTGCAGCGCTTCCACGCCGGACATGCCGACCATGTTCAGGTCCAGCAGCACCACGTCGGGCTGCAGCTGGATGGCGCGCTTGATGCCTTCCACGCCATCGGCCGCCTCGCCCACGACGGAAAAGTCCGTATGCCGCTGCAGCAGCGAGCGTATGCCGCTGCGGAACAGCGCGTGGTCGTCCACCAGCATGACGGTGATCGGTTTATCGGGTGTCTCCATTTTTTTGTACTTTCAGGTGGTTACTTAGGCGGCGCGGCGCTGTTCGCGCGACAAATGCAGTTCGACGGTGGTGCCGCCGCCAGGACAGGCGTGCACGTCGAACGTGGCGTCGATGCGCTGCGCGCGCTCGCGCATGATGTGGATGCCGACATGGCTGTCGCCCTTTTCCAGCACGGCGCAAGCGTCGAAGCCGACGCCATTGTCGCTGATCGTCAAGGTAAAGTCCTGGTGGTCGGCAAGGCGCACCTCGACGTGGCTGGCCTGGGCGTGCTTGCGGATGTTCGACAGCGCTTCCTGCACGATGAATAATAACTGCAATTGCTGCTCGCGGGGGAATGGCGCGCCGTCGACATCGGCCAGCAGTTCGGAGTCGATGCCCGTCTGGCGGCGGAATTTGTCCACTGCGGCGCGCAGGGAGCCGATCAGGTCATCTTCCATCAGGCGGCTGCGGAAATTGGCCAGCAGTTCGCGCACGTCCTCGTAGCTTTCCTTCACGCCCGCATGCAGGGCCGGCACGATGCCCGCCACCTCGTCGAAACGGGCGTTGCGCACGGAGTCGTCGAGCATCTGCACTTGCAGGTTGAGGAAATTGAGGCTTTGCGCGATGCTGTCGTGCAGCCCCTGCGCCACCAGGTTGCGCTCTTCGGAAATGGCCATTTCGCGTTCGCGCGCGGCCAGGCGCAGGTTTTCCAGCGCGATGCCCAGCAACTGGCCCAGCGTTTCCAGCAAGGCCAGCTCGCGCGCGGAAAACACGCGCGCATGGCGGAAATGCAGGTTGAAGAAGCCCAGGTGCTGTTCATGCGCGTGGATATGGAAGACGGAAACGGTGGCAAAGCCCTCGCGGTGGCAGCGCAGCTCGTGCGCCTTGTCGATGCGGCGCATGTCGTGCACCTTCGCCACCTTCATCTCGACGGCCGTGCCGCACAGGCAGTCGCCCACCTTCAGGCAGTGCTCGGACGCCACCAGTTCTTCGGACAGGCCGTGGTGCACCACCATGTGCAGGTTGCCCCGCTCGGCGTCGAGCACGCGCACGGTGGAGCCGTCGGCCTCGAAATAGTCGACGATGCGCTGCATGAAGCCGCCGCAGATGTCTTCCAGCGGCTGCGGGCGCTGCAGGAAGGCGGCGCTTTCGTACAGCAGCGCCAGTTCGCGGTTGCGGTATTCCAGCGTGGCCGTCTTGCTGCGCACGCCCTCTTCCAGGTTGCCGTACAGCGCCTGCAAGCGGTCGGCCATCTGGTTGAAGCCACTGGCCAGTTGGCCGAATTCGTCATTGCTCTCGACGGCCAGGCGCACGCTGAAATCGCGTTCCTTCATGCGCTGCATGCCCAGCCGCAGGCGCGTAACCGGTTCGATGATCAGCATGAACATCAGGTAAATCATGCTGACCGTGCCGATGACGGCCATGCCGACGAGGATCAGTTGCGATGCGCGCAGCCAGAAGGTGCGCTGTTCGCTATCGTGCTCGATCAGGCGCACCAGCTGGTCGACCTGGCCCACGAAGGTGTCGGCGTCATGTTCGAACTGGCGCGCGCGTGCGCTGGAGTCGGCGGCCAGGGCGGCCGGACGCAGGGCGCCGCGCCAGGCGGTGCCGATGCGCTCGAATTCGGATTTGATGGCGCTGCTGGGCGGCAGGAACAAGGGGCGCTGCGGGTCGCCATGGCCGATCTTGGCCAGGGTCTCGTCGATCAGCAGCACTTGCTGGCGCGCCTGCTCGCCCGCGTCGCTGGCCAGCAAAAGGGTCAGGCGGTAGGTCTGCATGCGCAGCCGGCCCGTCTCGTTGATGGCGGCCGAACTGCCTTCGAGCTGCCACGACAGGAACAGGGTGCAGCCGATGGCACTCAGGGCCAGCACCAGCATGAGCAGCAGCGCGCCGACGATCTTGGTCGACAGCTTCTGCCAGGAGGAAAACATCGCTTTAAATTTCATACACCCTTTACTTGGCACCGCCCCGTTCAGCCTCCGGTTTGGGCCATAAAACGGATAATCTTGTCCGGCTGCGTATTGAAATCGTGCTGCTGCGGCTTGAGTTCGATGGCGGCGCGGATCGCCGCCTCGATCTCCGCATCCGTGGCCCCGCCGCGCAGCATGGGGCCAAAGGCGAATTTTTCTTCCTGGCCCAGGCACAAATACAGGGTACCATCGACGGACAGGCGCACGCGGTTGCAGGTGGCGCAAAAGTGCTGCGACATGGGCGTGATGAAACCGATGCTCGAGCGCCCGTCAGGGGTCGCCATGTAGCGCGCCGGCCCGCCACCGAGCTCCATCGCCTGCGGCACCAGGCCAAAGCGGGCCGCCAGGCGCTCGCGCACGGGACCGAGCGGCATGTAGCGGGCATTGCGGCCCGTGCTGCCCATCGGCATGGCTTCGATCAGGCGCAGAATGAACTGCTGCTCGATGCAGAAGGCCGCCATGGCCTCGATCTGGCTGTCATTGACGCCGCGCATGGCCACCATATTGATCTTGATCGGGTCGAAACCGGCCCCCTTGCCCGCCATCAGGCCATCGAGAATCGGCTGCAGGCTGTCGCGCCCCGTGATCTGCTGCATGCAGGCGCGGTCCAGGGAGTCCAGGCTGACATTGATGCGGTCCACGCCGGCCGCACGCAGGGCCGCGGCATGCTTGCCCAGCTGCGTGGCATTGGTCGACAGCGACAGGTCCTGCAAGCCGGGCAGCGCGGACAGCCGCCGCGCCAGCTCCGGCAGGTTGCGCCGCAACAGGGGCTCGCCGCCCGTCAGGCGCACGCGGCGCGTGCCGAGGCGCACAAAAATACCCAGCAGGCGCTCGATCTCGTCGAACGTCAGCCAGTCCTTCGGCTCTTCGAAACCGCGAAAGCCCTTGGGCATGCAATAACTGCAGCGCAAATCGCAGCGGTCGGTGACGGACAGCCGCACATAATCGATCGAACGACCAAAACGGTCCTGCAACTTAACGCTACCCATGACGCTACTCCTGTTTCTTCCTTGATTGTAAAGGCTGGGGCACGATCTGGCTGTGCCCCAGAAGGCCTAGCGGCCTACGCCTTCCGGTCTATTGCACTAACGGACTGGCTGTGCCTTCCAGCTCGACACCAGCGATCTCCGCGCGCCCCACCAGCAAGTGCAGATACTGGTGCACAGCGCGCTGCCACGCGGCCCGCGACAGGCGGTCGGCGATCTGCGCCTGCACCGCCTCGTAGGCGATGGCCTGGCCTTCGACCCGGCGCAGCACCTGCACGATGTGGTAGCCGAAGCGCGTTTCCAGCAAATGGCCAGCCAGCGCACCCTCTTCCAGGCGGAACAGCAGCGCGTCGAACTCCGGCACGCTCTGGCCCGGCGACAGCTGGCCCAGGTTGCCCCCCAGGGCGCCCGAGGGGCAGTTCGAATACTGCGCCGCCAGTTCGCCGAAGCGCTCGGGTGCCAGCTTCAGGGCGTCGAGCACGGCTTGCGCCGTGGCCCGCAGCAGTTCCAAAGGCGCCTCCGGCGTCACTTGGAACAGGATGTGGCGCGCCTCGACCAGCGCCCCGCTACTGAACAGCTGCGGGCGCTGCGCATAAAAGGTGCGGCAAGCCGCATCGTCGGCGGGCGGCACGCGCACTTCCTGCGCGAACAGCGCTTCGATGCGGTCGTCAAGGCTGACGCCCTGCACGCCGAGGCGTTCGACCTCGTCTTGCAGCAGTCGGCGCAGCACCAGTTCATGCACGGCCTGTTTCAGCGGATTGCCGGCGCCGTCGTGATGCGGCAATTCCTGCGCGATGTCGGCATCGTCGATATCGATGCCATTGACGGAAATTCCCATGATGTAGCTCCTTTCTTAGCGGCGGCGCACCAACTGATAGGCGCGGCCCAGGTATCCGATGGCGCCGAAGCCGCTCCACACGTGCACCAGGCGGGTGAACGGGAAGATGACGAACAGCGACATGCCCATGAACAGGTGCAGCTTGAACACCAGCGGCGCATCGACGATGAAGCTGGCCGCGTCGCCGCGGAAGGTCACGATGTGCTGCGCCCAGTTCATCAGCAAGACCATCATGTGGCCATCCATGTGCGAAGCGGAGACGAAGATCGACGACAGTCCCAGCAGCAAGGTCAGCAGGATCCACACCATCACCAGCTTGTCGCCGGCCGTGGTGACGGCGCGCAAGCGCTCATTGGAAAAACGGCGCACCAGCAGGATCAGGATGCCGGCCAGGCACAGGCCGCCCATCACGCCGCCTGCCGCCATGGCCACGCCCTGCTTCAGGCTGTGCGACACACCCAGCGTATCCCACACCCAGACGGGGGTGAGCAAGCCGGCCGCATGGCCGAACAGCAGGCCGATGATGCCGATGTGGAACAGAATATTGCCCAGGCGCAGGCTGCCGCGGTGCAGCAGCTGGCTGGAATCGGACTTCCACGTGTATTGCTCGCGGTCGAAGCGGATCAGGCTACCGAGAAAAAAGATGGCCAGCGCGATGTACGGGTAGATGCCGTAGACGAATTGATGCAGATAATGACTCATGATGTACTCCTCTTCATGCGGATGCCGGGCGCCGCTCAGGCGGCGCGCCGCGGCTGCGGGTGAAAATGCACGGGATGGACGCCGCCCGCGACCTGGCCCGGGCCCTGGCGCAGCAGCGGCTCGACGCCGTCCGCGCCGGGACCGAAGGTTTCCAGCGCTTCATCCATGTCGCGCACCGGCGGTTCGGCCAGCATTTCGGCCGCCACGGGACTCAGGCGTTCGAGCAAGGTGAAGACGGGCGCGTACGGGCTGCCGTTGGCCGTCAGCTTGCGGCCGATGTGCGCCAGCACGTGGACGGCGTCTCCCAGCAGCGGCGCCGAAACCGCCTCGTCGAGCTGCGCCAGGAATTCCAGGAACAGGGGCACGAAGTCGGGTAAGTCGTCGCCCACCATCTGCAGGCCATGGCGCTTGTATTCCTCCATCAGGTCGACCATGGCCTGGCCCCGGTCGCGCGATTCGCCGTGGATATGCTCGAACAGATGCAGCGAGTGCGACGGATTGCGGTCGAAGGTGGCCACGTACTGCTGCTGCAGGTCGATCAGGCTGCTGCTTTCCAGGTGTGCCAGCAAGGGCCGCAGCAGCGCGTGCTGTTCCGGCACGGCCGCCAGCGCCGCGTCCAGTTGCGGCAGGTGGACGATCAGCTCGGGCTCGGGATACAGCAGCAGGCGAGAAAGGACTTGGTAATGATGCATAGCGTGTTCCATATGAGCTCCTTAAGCGCCAGGCGCCGTTTTGCGCGACTTCGGCATCTGCATGAAGATGGCCGAACCGTGTTTTTTCTTGCCGAACAAGGTCGGTTCGCTGGTGCCGTCCGAACAGCCGTTGCCGAAGCTGAAACCGCACGAACCCTTCTCGTTGAAGCTGTCCTCGGCCATTTCCTTGTGGCTGCTGGGAATGACGAAGCGGTCTTCGTAATTGGCGATGGCCATGATGTGGTACATGTCCTCCACCTGCGCCTTGGTCAATCCCACCTGTTTCAGAACCGTGAGGTTCTCCACCTTCTCGACTGTCTTGCTGCGCATGTAGGCACGCATGGCCAGCATGCGGTCCAGCGCCGAGACGATGGGCGGCTGGTCGCCGGCCGTCAGCAGATTGGCCAGGTACTGCACGGGAATGCGCAGGCTTTGCGTATCCGGCAGCATGCCGTTCACGCCCAGCTTGCCCGATTCGGCGGCCGCCTGGATCGGCGACAGCGGCGGCACGTACCACACCATCGGCAAGGTGCGGTATTCCGGATGCAGCGGGAACGCCACTTTCCACTCGACGGCCATCTTGTAGACGGGCGACTTGACGGCAGCTTCCAGCCACAGGTCGGGGATGCCCTGGCGGCGCGCCTCGGCGATGATGGCCGGGTCGTGCGGATCGAGGAACAGGTCGAGCTGCGCCTGGTACAGGTCCTGCTCCTGCGGCACGGAGGCGGCGGCCTCGATCTTGTCGGCGTCATACAGCAGCACGCCCAGGTAGCGGATGCGGCCCACGCACGTTTCCGAGCACACGGTCGGCTGGCCAGCTTCGATGCGGGGGAAGCAGAAGGTGCACTTCTCCGCCTTGCCGGACGACCAATTGTAGTAAATCTTCTTGTACGGGCAACCGGAGATGCACATGCGCCAGCCGCGGCACTTGTCCTGGTCGATCAGCACGATGCCGTCGTCTTCGCGCTTGTACACGGAGCCGGACGGGCAAGACGCCACGCACGTCGGATTGAGGCAATGCTCGCACAGGCGCGGCAAGTACATCATGAAGGTGTTTTCGAACGTGCCGTACATCTCCTTCTGCATGTTGTCGAACAGTTTATCTTTGCTGCGCTGGGCGAATTCGCCGCCCAGGTCATCTTCCCAATTCGGGCCCCACTCGATCTTCTCCATCTTTTTCCCCGTCAGCACGGAGATGGGACGGGCCGTCGGCGGCGTCTGCGACAGCGGCGCGCTTTGCAGGTGCTCGTAGTCGTAGGTGAACGGCTCGTAATACTCGTCGATGGCGGGCAGGTTCGGGTTGGCGAAGATATTCGCCAGGATTTTCAGACGGCTGCCCTGGCGCGGCTCGATCTTGCCCGCGTCCGTGCGGCGCCAGCCGCCATTCCACTTGTCCTGGTTTTCCCACTGCTTCGGATAGCCGATGCCTGGCTTGGTTTCCACGTTGTTGAACCATGCGTACTCGACGCCGTCACGGCTGGTCCACACGTTCTTGCAGGTGACGGAACAGGTGTGGCAGCCAATGCACTTGTCCAGGTTCAGCACCATGCCGATTTGCGCTCTGATTTTCATACTATGCTCCTTCTTCCTGCAACGGGCCTTCGAGCCAGTCGACCTTGTTCATCTTGCGCACCAATACGAATTCATCGCGGTTGGAGCCCACCGTGCCGTAGTAATTGAAGCCGTACGCCAGTTGTGCGTAACCGCCGATCATGTGCGTCGGTTTGGGCACGGCGCGCGTCACCGAGTTATGGATGCCGCCCCGCTTGCCCGTCATCTCCGCGCCAGGCACGTTGATGATCTTTTCCTGGGCGTGGTACATCATCGTCATGCCGGCCGGGATGCGCTGGCTGACGATGGCGCGCGCCGTCAGGCTGCCATTCACGTTGAACACCTCGATCCAGTCGTTGTCGACGATGCCGGCCGTCTGCGCGTCGGTTTCCGACAGCCACACGTGCGGTCCGCCGCGCGACAGGGTCAGCATGCGCAGGTTGTCCGAATACGTGGAGTGGATGCCCCACTTCTGGTGCGGCGTCAGGAAGTTCAGCGCCAGTTCCTTGTTGCCGTTCGGCTTGGTGCCCAGCAGCGCTTCCGTCGTCTTCGTGTTGATGGCCGGCTTGTACACGCACAGCCCCTCGCCAAAATCGCGCATCCACAGGTGATCCTGGTAAAACTGCTGGCGGCCCGTCAGGGTGCGCCATGGGATCAGTTCATGCACGTTGGTATAGCCGGCCGTGTAGCTGACTTCTTCGCTTTCCAGGCCCGACCAGGTAGGCGAGGAAATGATCTTGCGCGGCTGCGCCTGCACATCGCGGAAGCGGATGCTGTCATGCTCGCGCGGCAGCGCCAGGTGAGTATGCTCGCGTCCCGTGATGGCGGACAGCGCGGCCCAGGCTTTCACGGCCACGTGGCCATTCGTTTCCGGCGCCAGCGACAGGATCATTTCGGCCGCATCGATGGCCGTATCGAGGCGCGGCTGGCCCTTCGACACGCCCTCGTCGAGCACCGTGCGGTTGATGCCGCGCAGGACCTCGACTTCATGCCCCGTTTTCCAGGAAATGCCCTTGCCGCCGTTGCCGATGGTTTCCAGCAGCGGACCGATCGAGGTAAATTTCTTGTAGACGTCGCGGTAATTGCGCTCGACCACCGTCATGTTCGGCATGGTCTTGCCGGGAATGGCGTCGCATTCGCCCGCGCGCCAATCCTTGGGATCGAAAGGCTGCCCCAGTTCACCCGGGGTGTCGTGCATCAGCGGCGTCAAAATGATGTCTTGCTGGGTGCCCAGCAGCTCGCCGCCGATTTCCGAGAATTTCTCGGCGATGCCCTTGTAGATTTCCCAGTCCGATTTCGATTGCCACAAGGGTTGCACGGCTTCCGACAAGGGGTGGATGAACGGATGCATGTCCGACGTGTTCAAGTCGTCCTTTTCATACCAGGTGGCCGTCGGCAGCACCACGTCGCCATACAGACACGTGGTCGACATACGGAAGTCCAGCACCACCAGCAGATCGAGCTTGCCTTCGGCGGCCGGGCGCACCTTCACCTGCTTCGGCGTGATGCAGTCGTCTTCGTCACTGAGCAAGCCGTTCTGCGTGCCGAGCAGGTATTTCAGGAAGTACTCGTGGCCCTTGCCCGAGCTGCCGAGGATGTTCGAGCGCCAGACGAACATATTGCGCGGAAAGTTGGCCGGATTGTCCGGGTCGTCGCACGAGAACTGCAGCTGGCCCGCCTTGATCTGGTCGAGCGCATATGCGGCCGGCGCCTGCCCTGCCGCCTTGGCGGCCTTGGCCACTTCCAGCGGATTGGTTTGCAGCTGCGGCGCCGATGGCAGCCAGCCCATGCGCTCGGCCTTGGCGTTGTAGTCGAGCAGGGTCAGGTCGCCCGTGCCGCCGGCCGCCGATGGCGAAGCGATGTCGCCCGTTTCCAGCTTTTCGTGGCGCCATTGGCTCGTGTGGGCATAGAAGAACGAAGTGCCGTTCATCTGGCGCATCGGACGCACCCAGTCCTGGGCGAAGGCCAAAGGCGTCCAGCCCGTTTGCGGACGCAGTTTTTCCTGGCCCACGTAATGGGCCCAGCCGCCGCCCGACTGGCCGATACAGCCGCACATCATCAGCATGTTGATGATGCCGCGATAGGTCATGTCCATGTGGTACCAGTGATTCAGGCCGGCGCCCACGATGACCATGCTCTTGCCGCGCGTCTGGTCCGCGTTTTCCGCGAACTGGCGCGCCACCGTGATGACGTCGGCGCGCTTCACGCCCGTGTGCTTCTCCTGCCATGCTGGGGTGTACGGCACGTCGTCGTCATAGCTTTCGGCCACGTTTTCGCCGCCCAGGCCACGGTCGATGCCGTAGTTGGCCAGGGTCAGGTCGAACACGGTGGTGACCAGGCCCGTCGTGCCGTCGGCCAGGCGGATGGTTTTCACCGGCACCTTGCGCAGCAGCATGTCCGACGCATCCTTGCCGCCGAAGTAGGCAAAGCCCACTTCCGTGACGGCGTCGCTGTCGTTGATCATGGAGAGCATCGGCACGATGGGCGCGCCGCTGCCGCCCGCCTTCTGTTCCAGGTTCCACTTGCCCGATTCGCCCCAGCGGAAGCCGATGGAGCCGGCCGGCGCCGTGATCGCGCCCGTGGTTTCATCGATGACGAGGGTTTTCCATTCCGGATTGTTGGTTTCGTCGAGGTTGTTGTCCAGGTGCGAAGCGCGCAGGAAGTAGTCGGGCACCAGGGTGCCGTTATGCTCCTTGAGCAGGACCAGCATCGGGAAGTCCGTGTACTGGCGCGCATAGTCGCGGAAGTAGGCGCTCTGCCCTTCCGAGTGGAATTCCTTGAGGATGACGTGGCCCATGGCCAGCGCCAGCGCGGCGTCCGTACCCTGCTTGGGCGCCAGCCAGATGTCGCCGAACTTCACCATTTCACCGTAGTCGGGCGAGATGGCCACGGTTTTCGTGCCCTTGTAGCGCACTTCCGTGTAGAAGTGGGCGTCCGGCGTGCGCGTCATCGGCACGTTCGAACCCCACACCATCAGATAGGTCGAGTTGTACCAGTCGGCAGATTCCGGCACGTCCGTCTGTTCGCCCCACACTTGCGGGCTGGCCGGCGGCAAGTCGCAGTACCAGTCATAGAAGCTCAGGGCCACGCCGCCGATCAGCGACAGGTAGCGCGTGCCGGAGGCATAGCTGACCATGGACATGGCGGGAATCGGCGAAAAGCCGACAACGCGGTCCGGGCCGTATTTCTTGATCGTCAGCGCATTCGCGGCGGCGATGATTTCATTCGATTCGTCCCACGTGGCGCGCACGAAGCCGCCCAGGCCGCGGATGGATTTGTATTGTTTCGAGCGTTCCTCATCCTGGCTGATCCAGTCCCAGGCCGTGACGGGGTCCATGGTCTTGCGCGCTTCGCGCCACATTTCCATCAGGCGGCCGCGCACCATCGGGTATTTCACGCGCTGCGCCGAATACACGTACCAGGAATAGCTGGCGCCGCGCGGGCAGCCGCGCGGTTCGTGGTTGGGCAGGTCGGGCCGCGTGCGCGGGTAATCGGTTTGCTGGGTTTCCCAGGTGATCAGACCATTCTTGACATACACCTTCCAGCTGCACGAGCCGGTACAGTTCACGCCATGCGTGGAGCGCACGATCTTGTCGTGCTGCCAGCGCTGGCGGTAGGCGTTTTCCCAGGTACGGTCTTCATCGACCACGGTGCCATGGCCGTTTGAAAACGGCTCGGCGGGCTTGCTAAAAAATTTCAGGCGGTCCAGAAAGTGACTCATGCTACCTCCACAGTGCGCCGCAGGCAGCGGCGCCAGGTCTTAAAAAACGCTGCAAGCAGGATGGCTCAAGCGTCGATACAAACAGTCTATCGATGTGCCATGCCCGGCGGTATTGGCAAAAAGTCGGTTTCCGGCACCAGGAATGCATAGGCGCGTAGTCACCCGGATAGTCACTATTGCCTATGGGCGGCAAGGCGGCGCTGCGGTATACCTGTCGTCATCGTTCAACACAGAGAAAGAGCACCATGTCGATTACCGATTACGCCAGCCTGCTGCATAGCGCCCGCAACCAGGAACAGCCGCAACGCCTGCTGTTCACCTTTACCCAGGCGCAGGCCCAGCCTGGCGGCCAGGGCAAGTCCCTCACGCCCGTGATGTGCGCCGACAAGCTGCCTGAGGAACTGGACAGCTTCGAGACATTGAAGGAGGAGTCGAAGCAGATGCAGACGCACTGGGACGTGGTCTTCGTGGCGGGCCTGGCGGGCCAGGACGGCCAGCCGCCGGCGGCGCAGGAATGCGAAGCGCCCCTGCGCGCCATGGTGACGGCCATCGAGCAAGGCCGCATCGACAGCCTGCTGGCGTTTGACCGCAGCGGGGATTTGTTACGTTTTAGCTGAATCCGGCCAAGGGCGCTCGTGAAGGTGGCGCGCCCTTTCGATGGGACAGACCAGCGGCAAGAACTGCTGCTGGCGCGCCGAATACGCCATCAGCGCCCCGCTGTCGATGTCGAAATACCATCCATGCAATTTCAATAACCCCTGCTCCACCCGCCGTTTCAGCCATGGGTAGGTGAGCAGGTTGTCCAGCGACTGCAGGATGCTGGCCAGTTCGCACGCATGGTGCTGTTCCGCCGACGAGCGGTGCGCCAGCTCGCGCCGCACTCGCTGCGCCACCGGTTCGGCAATGCGCATCCACTGTCCCACGAAGTCCGTTTCCTGGCCTTCCGCGCGCGGCTGCGGTTCCAGCAGCGCACGGATGCCGCCGCAGCGCGCATGCCCGAGCACGATGACCCTGGCCACTTCCAGCTTGCAGACGGCAAACTCGATGGCCGAACTGACGCCGGGCGGCGCGTCGGGCGTGCACGGCGGCACCAGGTTGGCGATATTGCGCACGACGAACATGTCGCCCGGATCGCTGCCCGTCAGCAGCATGGGATCGACCCGCGAATCGCAGCAGCCGATCAGCAGGGTCGAAGGCCGCTGCCCGTCGCGCAGGCTGTCGTACAAGGTTTGCGGCTCGCTGAAATACTGCTGCTGAAACAGGCTGAAGCCGTTGACGAATTTTTCCAGTTCTTCCATGACATACTTTCATTTCCTCAACGTCTGGCAAGAACGACTTGCCAGACGTTCTAACTAGCAAGGCATCGGCGCGTTTTTACGGGCGTAGCACCACCAGGTGATGGCGATGCAGCTGACATAAAAGCCGATGAAGCACCACAGGGCCGCGTCGGGGCTGCCCGTCAGCGAGATCGAGGTGCCATAGCTTTTCGGGATGAAGAAGGCGCCATACGCAGCCACAGCCGAGGTGAAACCCAGGACGGCAGCGCCTTCCTTGTTGGCGTCGACGATGGCTTGCTCCTGCTCCGCCTTGCCCTTGCCGGCGGCCGCGCGCTGGTGTTCCGTCAAGAAGATCACGGGGATCATGCGGAAGGTCGACGCATTGCCGATACCGGTGCCGGCAAACAGCAGCATGAACATCCAGAAGAAACCGGTGAAGCTGCCACCCACACCGGCTTGCGGCATGAAGTACAGCACGCCCAGCACGGCGCCGATCATCAGCAGGAACGACCATAACGTGACGCGGGCGCCGCCCAATTTATCGGAAATCACGCCACCGGCCACGCGCGCCAGCGCACCGACCAGGGGGCCGAGGAAGGCGTAATCGAGCGGGTTCACGTCGGGGAACTGGATCTTGATCAGCAGCGGAAAGGCGGCCGAATAACCGATGAAGGAGCCGAAGGTACCCGTGTACAGCCAGCACATGAGCCAATTGTGCTTGCGCTTGAAGATCACCGCCTGTTCGGAAAACGAAGCCTTCGCCGACGCCAGGTCATTCATGCCGAACCAGGCCAGCAAGGTGCTCAAGGCGATGAACGGCACCCAGATAAAGCCCGCGTTTTGCAGCCACATGTCCTTGCTCACGCCATTCTTGACCCAGGTGAGCGAATCGCCGCCCCAGGCGCCGAAGACGGCGAAGGTGATCACCAGCGGCACGACGAACTGCACCACCGACACGCCCAGGTTGCCCAGGCCCGCATTCATGCCCAGCGCGAAGCCCTTGCTCGCCTTGGGATAGAAAAAGCTGATGTTGGCCATCGACGAGGCGAAATTGCCGCCACCGAAGCCGCACAGCAGGGCCAGGATCAGCATGGTCGGATAGCCCGTGTTCACGTCCTGCACGGCCAGGCCGATGCCGATGGCGGGAATCAGCAGGGATCCCGTGGAAATGGCCGTCCAGCGGCGCCCGCCGAAAATCGGCACCATGAACGAATAAAAGATGCGCAAGGTGGCGCCGGACAGGCCCGGCAAGGCCGTCAGCCAGAACAACTGGTTGTTACTGTAGGTGAAGCCGATGTTGGGCAGGTTGACCACCACCACGCTCCACACCATCCACACGGCGAACGCCAGCAGCAGCGCGGGAATCGAGATCCACAGATTGCGCGCGGCCGTGGCCTTGCCCGTGTTTTGCCAGAAGCTCGGGGTTTCCGGCTCCCAGGTGTTAATCATATAGCGGCTCATGCTTTTGCTCCTGCAGATTGAGGGATAGGTGCCGCGCGCAGCGGCTTGAACGAGAAATACATCCAGACGAGGGAAACGCAGACGGTGCCGTACAAGAGCATGAAGGAGCTCGAACGCACGCCGGTGAAGTCCACCAGGGCGCCGAACATCACGGGCAGGATGAAGCCACCGAGACCGCCGGCCAGGCCTACCACGCCCGAGACGGCGCCGATATTGTCGGAAAAATCATCGCCGATGAACTTGAAGACGGATGCCTTGCCCACGGCCATGGCGATGCCGACGATGAACAGCAACACGGTGAACCACAGCGGCGACAGGCCGATATGGAAGGCCAGCGGCCCGGTGACGGTCTCCACCACCATCTGGGTTTGCGGATACGACAGCAGGAAGAAGCACACCCAGCACACCCACATCACGGCCCAGGTGACTTTCGCCGCACCGTATTTGTCGGAAATCCAGCCGCCAAACGCGCGCAGCACGCCGCCCGGCAGCGAGAAGCAGGCGGCCAGCAGCGCCGCGTGCTTCAGGTCGAAGCCGTATTCGGCCACGTAATACTTCGTCATCCACAGCGCCAGCGCCACGTAGCCGCCGAACACCACCGAGTAATATTGGCAGTAGCGCCACACGCGGGGATCCTTCAGCACCTTCATCTGCGCCGAAAAACTTTCGCCCGACGGCGCGAGATGCGCTTTGTCCGAGTACGAAAACAGCCAGAAGATGATGGCAGTAGCCAGCATGGCCACCGCATACACCTTGGGCAGCATTTGCCAGCCGAAAGCGGCGACGATGCCGGGCGCGACGAACTTGGTCAGCGCGGAACCGGAGTTGCCGGCGCCGAAGATGCCCATCGCCAGGCCGCGGCGCTCCTTTTCATACCAGCGCGCCACGTAGGGCGTGCCGACGGAAAACGAACCGCCTGCCAGGCCCACGAACATGCCCAGCACGAGGAAATGCCAATAGGCGGTGGCGTAGGAGATCAGGTAGATTGGCACCACGCTGGCCAGCATCAGCCAGAAGAAGACGCGGCGTCCGCCGTATTTGTCCGTCCAGATGCCCAGGGGCACGCGCACGAGGGAACCCGTCAGCACGGGCATGGCGGCCAGCAGGCCGAATTGTGTTTCAGTCAATCCCAGGCTGGTCTTGATGGGGATGCCCAGTACGGCAAACATCATCCAGACTGCAAAGCAGATGGTAAATGCGAAGGTGCTGCTGACCAACACGGAAAACTGCTTGCGCCGCATGCCGGGTTCGACTGCCTTGTTACTACTGTTGTTCTTAGTGCCATCTAGGGTAGCCACGATGTTTCTCCATGAATGCACTGGCCGTCTGGCCAGCCGTCCCGACCAGCTTACGTGGCAGAGGGGAAAGGCACTATCGGTCACAGGGTGATTCTGGAAAGGCAATCTGGATAGCCGTATCGGCAAAAGTGACTAGATGGCGCGGCGCGGACCTAGCCTGGATGGCGGGTGTTTTACAAGCGGAGGGATTTTTGGCACACTCGGCGCCTGGAGAAAAAGGAGCGGCATGCAGAACAGGCACGAAACAGACCCCATCATCACCCGCGTGGCCCGGGCTGGCGATGTGGCAGCCATGCTGGCCTGCGATGCGTACGCGCAGGCGCACGCCAGCCGGGGCGATGCAATACGCGCCGCCGTCGGCCAGGGACACTGTCTGGTGGCCATCCGGGCTGGCCAGGTGGCCGGCTATGCCCTCCTGCACGGCGACTTCTTCGGCTACGGCTTCGTCTCGCTGGTGGTGGTCGCCCCCGGGCAGCAGCGGCGCGGCGTGGGGCGGCGCCTGCTGGCGGCGGCCGAAAGTGCCTGCCATACGGCCAAGCTGTTCACCTCGACGAACCAGTCCAACAGCGCCGCGCAACGGCTGTTCGCCAGCGCGGGCTTCGTGCGCAGCGGGCAGATCGACCATCTCGACGAGAACGACCCTGAACTGGTGTATGTCAAATTCCTGCGCTAGGGCGGCCTTATCCTGACGGCGTATGGCGCGGCGGGCCAAAGGCGGCTATGCTGGCGCCATCGTCAATCAACGCCCACCACCACACGCATGGATTATCTGAGCCTCAAGCATTTCCACATGGGTTGCGCCGCCGCCAGCGGCTTTCTTTTCCTCTTGCGCGGCGCGTGGATGCTGCGCGC
The DNA here is from genome assembly GCF_030397735.1 of Janthinobacterium sp. SUN120. NCBI lineage: Bacteria > Pseudomonadati > Pseudomonadota > Betaproteobacteria > Burkholderiales > Oxalobacteraceae > Janthinobacterium > Janthinobacterium sp. SUN120. Next base: position 1,337,472 of record NZ_JAPUBW010000001.1, read on the forward strand.
CGCGCCCGCCTTGCAGCAGCGCTGGGTGAAGATATTGCCGCACCTGGTCGACACGGCCCTGCTGGCCAGCGCCATCACCCTGGCCGTGTGGAGCGGCCAGTCGCCGGGCAGCCAGCCGTGGCTGGCCGCCAAGCTGTGCGCGCTGGTGGCTTACATCGTGCTGGGTACCATCGCCCTGAAACGCGGCAAGACGCCTGCCGTGCGCGGCACCGCCTTCGCGCTTGCCGTGCTGGTATTCGCCTACATCGTCGCGGTGGCCGTGACCAAGCAGGCCTGGCCACTCTGATGCATCAGAACATGTAGCGCAGCGTGACGCTGGCGTTGCGCGGCGCGCCCCAGTAACCCTGGTTGTACATGCCAAGCTGGCTGTAGTAATGCTTGTCGAACAGGTTGTTGACGTTCGCCTGCAGGGACAGCTGGCGCGACAACGCGTATTTCGCCATCAGGCTGGCCACGGCATAGCCGCCCTGCTCCACGCGCTCCGTGCCCTTCGGCCCGGTGGCGTCACGGTAGGCGCCGCTCTGCCAGTTCACGCCGCCTCCCACCGATAACGCGCGCCAGTCGCCACGCAGCTGATACGTGGAAAACACGCGCGCCAGGGTCTGCGGCACATAGCTGTTCAGGCGTGCGCCCGTGTTGTCCTCGGCCGCCGCGTGCGACACGCTGGCCGACACATTCCAACCCTTTGTCAGCTCGCCCGAGACGTCCAGTTCCACGCCCTTGCTGGTGGTGCCGGCAGCCGCGTAATACGCCTGCGTCAGCGAATTGCCGACGAAATGCCCCGTGTCCTCCTGCGCCAGGCCGTCTTGCGCGATGCGAAACACGGCCAGCGCCGCGTTCAATCGGCCGCCGAAATACTCGCCCTTCACGCCCGCTTCCACATTCTTGCCCTGCACGGGATCGAGATAGCGGCCGAAGCGGTCCTGGTTACCCTGCGGCTTGAAGATTTTGCTGTAGCTGGTGTACAGCGCATGCTGCGCATCGATATCCCACACCAGGCCCGCGTACGGCGTGACGGCGTGCTTGGCATACGCATAGCTGCCGCCCCAGTCGTCGACGTGGTCCGCCTTGTAGCGGCTGTAGCGCGCGCCGACGATCAGTTTCAAGGGGTCGGCCAGCGAAAAGCGCGCCGTACCGTAGATGCCGCGCTGCTGCACCGTGTCGAGCAGCTGCCAGCGCGAGAAACTCGGGGCGTTCCAGTCCGGCTCCGGCGCCACGCCCTGCCACTGGTAGAAATTGCCGTAATCGACGCTGCTGCCGGCAATACCCGGATTGCTGGAGAACTGGTTGCTGCCGGAGACGCCGAACGCCAGGTCGTGCGTGCGCCCCAGCAGCTGCACCGGTCCTTGCACATAGGCGTCGACGCTGTCCTGGCGCCGCGTGCCCGAGTAAAACCCTGTGTAGCCCGTCACGCCCTGGCCCGTGGCCTTGTCCGGCCAGGTATTGGCGAAAAGCTCGGCTGCCGAATAATTGCCCCAGCCGTGATTCAGCATGGCCGTCAGGTTCCAGCCCTTGCCCAGGTCCTGCTCCAGGCGCAAAAAGGCCGTCTGGCTGGTGCTGAACCAGCGGCTCCAGGTGGTTGCCGTGGTGGCGGAACGGGGCAAGGTGGCCCGTTCGCCATCCGCATACCACAGCGGCAAGCCGCCATACATGCCGCCGCGCGGGCGATTATCCTGGTACTCATAGCCGGCAATCAGCACGCTGCCGGGCGCCAGGTCCGCTTCCACGGTGGCATACGCCATGGCTTTCTTGGCGTGATACAGACTCACATACGATTCGCTATCCTGGTAGCTGGCCACGACACGCCCGCGCACCTTGCCATCCGTGGTGAGTGGCGTGGAGACGTCCGCGCTGGCGCGCGCATTGCTCCAGGAACCCAGGCTCAGGGCTGCATTCCCGGCCAGTTGCCGGGATGACGCACGCTTGCGCACCAGGTTGATGGTGGCCGACGGTTCACCCGCGCCCGTCAGCAGGCCCGTGGCGCCGCGCACAATCTCGACCCGGTCGTAGGCCGTCATGTCCAGGGTGCTGTCGCCCACGCTGAACGCATTGTCGACCGTGGTGGGGATGCCATCGTATTGATAGCTGGCGATGGAAAAGCCGCGCGCGAAGAACGAGGTGCGGTCGCTGTCGTAGCGGTTGATGGCCACGCCGGCCGCGTTTTGCAGCACCTCTTCCACCGTTTGCAGGTTCTGGTCATCCATCTGCTGACGCGTGACCACGCTGACGGCTTGCGGCGTCTCGCGCACGGACAGGCCCAGGCGCGTGGCCGAGCGCATGGTCTGCGTCGTATAGGAACCGCTGCCTTCCGTCGCACCGTTCGCATCAAAGCTGGCGCTGACCTTCATCTCGGGCATGGTCTGGCCGCCATCGGCCGCCGCCACGTCGAGCACATAACCGCCGTTCGCCTGCGGCACGGCGCGCAAGCCCGAGCCGGCGACGATGGCGTCCAGCGCTTGCGGCACGCTGTAGCTGCCCGCCAGACCCGCGCTGCGCTTGCCCGCCACGGCGGCGGCCTGGTAGGAAATCATGGTACCAGTCTCCTGGCCGAAGCGCACCAGCACCTGTTCCAGGGTACCGGCGGGTATCGCCAGCTCGATGCGCGCCGCATTGGCTGCCTGCGCAAGGGGTGCGGCTGCCGAGGCGCCGCCGGCGGCGAGCAGCCACAGGGCGTGGCTGACGGCCAGCGCCGCCACGCTGCGGCGGCATGTGCTGGAAATGGAAGAGGCGTAAATAGGTGTTGTGCTGGGCATGCGGACTGTTTTCCTGAAAGTGAATGAAGGGTTCACTCGCTATGTCACGCGAAAATCGAAAACCCCTCATTTTTTCGGAAAATAATCACGGGTGCTTCCGATGCGGCACCACGCTCACCCAGAAGCGCGTGCTCTGGCGCACGTCGACGGGCAAGGTTCGCGTCAGCATGTCGAGCACTTGCGTCGTGTCGGCCAGCGGATAGATGCCCGACACGCGCAGGTGGGCGATGGCCGGATCGCAGGCCAGGCGCCCATGGCGATAGCGGGCCAGTTCGCCGACAAAATCGGCCAGCGGCATATCGTGCGCCACCAGCATGCCGGCCGTCCACGCATCCGCGCCGGCAGGCAAGGTTTGCACGCTACCGATCTGCGCCGCCGTGAAGCTGGCTTGCTGGCCGGCCTGCAGCCTGCGCACGGCGGCGGGCGCCTGTTCCGGCAGAATATCGACGGCGCCCGCGAACACGCCCAGGTGCGTGCGTCCCCCTTCCGCGCGCACGGCAAAACGCGTACCCACGGGCTGCAAGCGGCCTTGCGCCGTGCGCACGAAAAAAGGACGGCCAGCCGTATCGCGCGCCGTCCTGACCATGATCTCGCCTTTTAACAAGGTCACCAGGCGCTGGCCCGCATCGTAGCGCACCTCGATGCTGGACGCCGTGTTGAGCGCGATGCGCGTGCCGTCTGCCAGCACGATGTGGCGCAGCTCGCCCGTGCCGGTGCGGTAATCGGCCAGCCAGAAGGCCGCCTGTTCGTCGCCGCCCGCCAGCCAGGCGCCGCCGCCCACGGCCAGCAGCGCCAGCAGCTTGAGCGACTGCCGGCGCGCCGCGTTGGCCTGCGCATGCGCGGGCTTGCGCGCCAGGGTGCCGTGCGCCAGCGGCGCGGGCAAGGCACGCATGCGCGCCATGCAGCCTTCCACGTGCTGCCAGGCTTGCTCGTTTTCCGGGTCGCTGCCGCGCCAGGCGCGCCAGGCTTGCTCCACTTCAGGCGTGGCGTCTCCGGCCTGCAGGCGCACCAGCCATTCGACAGCCTGCAGACTGGCCGCTTCCGGCGTCAGGGCGCCCATCACGGCGCCGACGGGGAAAAGAAGCACTGGTGCATGGCTTTGACCAGGTGGCGCTGCACGGTGGCCAGCGAGATGTTCAGTTCCAGCGCGATGGCCGCCTGCGGCATGCCGTCGAGCTGCGACAGCAGAAAAGCGCGGCGCACGGCGGGCGCCAGGCCATCGAGGCGGCGGTCGATGTCGAACAGGGCTTCGAGCAGGATCGCCTGCGCCTCGGGATCGGGCGCGCACTGCGCGGGCAGGTTGGTCAGGGTTTCCAGGTAGGCCGCTTCCAGGTCGCGACGGCGGTACAGATTGCCCAGCACACCCTTGGCCACCGTCGTCAAAAAGGCGCGCGGCTCGCGCGCGGCGATGGCCTCGTCGCGGTTCAGCAGGCGCATGAAGGTGTCGTGCGCCACGTCGGCCGCGTCAAACGCGTTGCCCAGCTTGTGCCGCAGCCAGCCTTGCAGCCAGCGGTGATGATCGTGATACAGGCTGCCCACCTCCTGGTGAACGCCGGATTGGGCTGCCGACACGTCGCATGCTCCCTGGGTCGCAAATAATAATGATTCGCATTCTATATCTAGGCGGTGCTGCGGCGCAAGCGGCCTGCAAATGCCAGTTTGACGCGATTCTTTCCAAAATTGCTAGGCTGACCACGTCCGCCGGCGCAATGCACGGTGCAAGTTCTACCGGGCGCGCCTCGGCACGCGGCAATGATAGTATTGACAACATCACCCAGCCGGCCATCCTGGCCTGGCGTCCCTCCATTGAAAGGCAAACATGCTGTTATCTGAACTGCTGACCAAGCTGACCTGCGGTGACCTGGAAGGCGAGGAACTCGACGCGGCCGTCACCGCCATCACCAACGCGCCGTCCGCGCCACGCGACGAGTGGATCGACAGCGATGCGCATGCCTACGCGGTGGCGATCCTCTGGCACCTGGCTGGCTATACGGCGTCGGGCGACAAGCTCGATGAGCTGCACGAACAGATACAGGACATGTTCGACGAATTCCCCGACTTTCCGTACGCAATGCTCGAGGGAGGCGACGGTAGCGCGCTGCCCTATTTCGAGTGGCTGGACGCGGAACTGACGCAGCGCGCCGTGGACGAAGGCGGCTATGACCTGATCCAGATCGACGGCAACGGCACCGACCAGATGGATGCGCTGGTCGTGTACCGGCGCGATACAAACGACATCATCCAGGCGGCGGCATTGATGGGAGTGACGATAGGCCGCCCGCTCACCTACTATCGCGGCATCGAAGCGATGGCGGGCAAGCGGCCGGGGTAAGGATCAACGCCTATTGCATCGGCAAGGCCGCTACATCGACGGCTGGTGCCTGCCCCGTCGCGGGCCGCGTGAAGTTCTGGCTGGTTTTCACGTAGTCGGCAAAGAAGCCGCCGTTACGCAGGTAGAACTTGCCGTTTTCCAGGCCGCCCGCATAATCCATGCGCTGCCCATTGGTGGCCGTGGCGTCGCCCGTGAACCTCCCTGCCGTCACTTCGAACCAGGCGCCTGAAACGTTCCTCGCCCACTGGTTGCCGAACTGGACGCGGCGCTCCGTGTAGCCCAGGGTATCGATGAAGTTCTCGAGGAAGGAATGCACGCCCGTCAAATACGTGGAAATCGCCGGGCGCTTCCAGGTGGCGATATAGCGCCATTTGCCCGTCTCGGGCGCGTAGAACCAGGCCGAGTAATCGCTGCCGCCCTTGCCGTCCGGCCGCGCGCGCGTGATGAAGCGGTACGTGGTGCCGGCCGCCCAGTTGTACGACAAATAGGTCTGGCCGCCCGTGCCTTCGCCGCCGAACGCGTTGTCGACCACGCCGGCGCCCTTGCTGACCAGGGTGGTCTTCGCGCCATTGTCGGCGTCCCACACGGAAAACAATATCCAGCGCTCGCTGGGCGACTTCACCTGGATGCCCATGTAGCCCTGGCCGAAGCCGTTGGCCATGAAGTAGGAACCGATGGCGTCCTGGCCCACGGGTATCGTCATCTCGTTATAAAAATACTCGGTATTGGCCGGCACCGTGTAGCCCATGTGCACGGACGGCCCGCGCCGCGACCAGTAGTAGTTGGCCGGGTCGCTGGCGTAATTAAGCGCCGCGTTCGCAGTCACCTTCAGCGCGGCCACGTCGCCGAACGTGGCTTTTGCACGCGTCAACCCCTGCATGTCCACCTTCACATAGCCGGCCGCCGTCACATTGACCGTGCCGACGGCATAGGTCTTGCGGGCCTTGCCGGCCAGCTTGACGTCGAACGGCGCGCCATTGATCTTCACGCGGATGGTGCTGTTGCCGCCATCGGCCAGGCTGGCATCGAGCGCCACCTGGACGGGGCCCGCCCCGTCCACGCGGAAATACGTGCTGGCGACGGCATCGGGATTGCTCCAGCCGGCCAGGCCATGCTCGTCGATGACGGCGCCCTTGTCTCCGCTGGTGATGAAGGCATTGCCGGCGAGTTCCACGGTGGCGGGCGTGACCGCTGCGGCCACGCCCGTAGCCAGCAAGGCAGTGCCGCCCATGTCCGGGGTAGCGGTGGCAGTGGCGCCGCCGCAGGCTGCCAGCAGCAATGGCATGGCGGGAAGAACTGCGCAGAGTAATGAACTTCTATGTTTCATCAACGTCTCCTGGTGGTACGGCGTGCAACAGGCGCAAGAAGTCCTGCGGCGTACGCCGCGGTTGAAAAACGGATCGGGACAGAAAAAACCCGCTACGGCGGCAGGCGCGGTAGCGGGCGAATGGGGCTTAGTACTTGCCGTCGAGGGCGAAGATAGGCTTGCGCGATTTCCACTGCCCGCCCGTGAAGTCCGGGAAGTCCAGGGTCTGGAAGTTGGCGGCGATCGATTGCTCGGACAGGGGCGTGATGGCGCTCCACGTCACGGCGTCGTAGATATCGATCGGCATCGGCGCATTGGCCTTCAGGGCTTCGACAAAGGCGTGGATGACGAAGAAGTCCATGCCGCCGTGGCCCGCGCCTTCCGCTTGCGCGGCATACTTGCGCCATACCGGGTGCTCATACTTGTCCTGGTAAGCCTTGAAGTCATCCCACTGGTGCGGCTTGCTGACGCCCTCGATATGGATGGAATTGTTCAAGTCCATCCACAGGCCATCCGTGCCTTGCACGCGGAAGCCCAGCGAATACGGGCGCGGCAGGCTCGTATCGTGCTGCAGGATGATGGTTTCGCCGTTTTCGCACGCCAGGGTGGTGGTGACCACGTCGCCCAGCTTGAATTTCACCTTGGCGTTCGCATGCTGCGCGCCGCCCGGCTGCTTGACGATATAGTCGTGCAAGCCGCGCGCCTTGGTGGCGAAGGCGTTGATGCGCGTAAAACGGTTGCCGCGGTTGATGTTGGTGTACATGGCGCACGGGCCGATGCCGTGGCTCGGATACAGTTCGCCATTGCGCTCGACCGAGTGCTGCGTGCGCCAATGGGCTTCCGACCAGCCTTTTTCGCCGAATTCCACGCCGCCGCCATACGGCTTGGCCGGATTGCCGCTGTTGAATTTGACGGCGCGCAAATCGTGCTGGTAGCCGCCCTGCAGGTGCAGCAGTTCGCCGAACAGCCCCGCGCGCACCATCTGCAGCGCAGCCATCACGTCGCGGCGGTAGCACACGTTTTCCAGCAACATATACGGCGTACCCGTTTTCAGCTGGGTGTTCAGGACATCCCAGTGGTCTTGCAGGGTGATGCCGGCCACCACTTCGCAACCGACGGGTATCTTCGCCTGCATGGCGGCGATCGCCATGGGCGCGTGGAATTCCCACGGCGTGGCGATGATCACGCCATCGAGGCCGCCAGCGTCCAGCATGCGCTTGTAGGCTTTCTGGTCGCGATCTTCGCCATACGTGCGCGGACGGGGCTTGCCGGCTTTGGCCACTTGGCCCAGCGCGTGTTTCAGCATGATCGGCTCGATATCGCACAGGGCGACCACTTCCACGTCGTCGCGGCGCACCAGTTCAGCCAGCAGCACCTGGCCGCGCATGCCCGTGCCGATCACGCCCAGGCGGACCTTCTCACGGCCGGCCACGGGGGCGGCGTTCGTGTCGCCGGGCAGCAGTGCGCTGCCGGCCATGGCGCCACCGGCCAGCGCGGCGCTGGCGGAGAGGAAATTGCGTCGATTGATTTGTGTTGTCATTGGTCTCTTCTCGCTTCCATTGGTAATGTTCGTCGCCGGCCCGCCATACAGCGGGCCGGCTGCAGTTTAATAGGTGTATTCAGCCGTGAAGCGCACCGAACGCGGCGCCGTGCGTCCATCGACCTGCAGGTAATTGCGGGAGATGGCGCCATGGTCTTCGCGCGTTTCGGTGTAGCGGGTCACGGTCTGGCTGTTGAACACATTGAAGACGTCCACTTTCAGGCTCAGGCCCTTGACGGCGCTGGGAGTATAGGCCACATTCATGTCCAGCTGGGCTTGCCACGGCAGGCGGCCCTGGCTGCCGCGCGGCGCCGGCTTGCCGTTGCAATAGAAGTAGGAATCATCGTAATCTTTCTCGAACCTCAGGTTATCGGGCAGCGCGCCGATGCAGTTGCGCGGTGCGCCCGAGGTCAGCGACAGGTTGGCGCCCACCATCACGTCCGGGATGACCTGCATGAAACCGTAGGCCTTGAAGGCGTGGCGATGGTCGCCCGGCAGGTAGCCATACGCGTTGTACATCAGTTCCTTGTGGTCGTCGCTGACCGTCAGGCCCACGTCGCCGCCGCCGATGCTGTCCGTCTGGCCTTCCATATTGCCCTTCAGGCCGGACAAAGTGTAGGTCAGCTTGCCGTACCAGCCATTCGTGTACGGGTGCTCGATGAACATGTTCAAGGCGCGGTAGGTGCGCGATGGCAGCGGGTTGCCCCACTCCGCCGCCGAAATATCCACGCGGCGCAGGCCCTTGCCATCGTCAAAGTCCACCATCAGGCTGTTGTCGCGGCCCGGGTTGATGATGGCGCACTGGAAGCCGCTCCATTTGCCCGTGTCGACGCCGTTGCGCGTGGCCCAGGCTTGCAGCGGACGCTCGTCGCAGACGTCGTCGTTGGTATCGTTCAGCTTGCGGTACAGGAAGCTGGCGCCCACCACCAGCTTCTTGCTCAGGGCGCGTTCGAAGCCCAGCGAGAATTCATCCTGCGACAGCGGCTTCAGGCCCACGGCCGTCACCTCGCGCGCATCGCGGCTCTGGCCATACGCGTTGTTGGCCGAATACGGCTTGCTGATGGCGTGCAGGCCCGTCGGCGCGCCCGTGACGGGATCGACGCCCGTGTAGGTGTACATTTCGCTGGTGGCCAGGAAGGGGCTGGCCATGTTGCTCGACAAATTCGATGGCACGGGCAAGTGGTAGCGGCCGCCGTTGGCGAAGAATTTCAGGGTGCCGTCGCCCAGATAATCCCAGGTGGCGCCCACGCGGGGGGCGATCATGTTGCGCTGCGAAATGAAGGCCACGCCGTCGGTGCTGTAGTTGGTGAACTGTTCGCGGCGCAGGCCCAGGTCCAGCAGCACCCGTTCCGTGACCTGGTAGTGATCCTGGATGTACTGCGCCGATTGCACGCTGGTAGGACGGGCCAGGTTGGCGTTCAGGTCCTTGCTGACATAATAGCCATCCTTGCCGTAGCCGCCGCCCTGGGCCGGCGTTTCAAAGGCGCCGTTGATCGGCAGATTCGGATCTGTCGCCCGCAGGTAGTTCCAGCGATAGCCGCCGGCCAGGCTCAGGCCCACTTTCGATTCCACGTCGATGCGGTCGATGCCGCCACGCAGCGAATGCTTGCCCAGTTTGTATTCCAGGTCCAGGCGCTTGGCCTTCTGGCGGTCCTCCGAGGAAGGGTCGGTCAAGGTGCCCGTGACCGATTGCGGGTTCATGTAGACCAGGCCTGGGACTTGCGTCGATTGGATGGACTTGGTTTGCGCCAGGCTGGGGTCATAGCCTTCGGGAGTGCGACGGTGGCTGGTGCGCGATTGTCCCATCATCGCCGTCACCGTCAGGTTGTCCGTCAGGTAGCCCGTGTACTTGAAGATGTCGACATTCGCACCCGGTGCAGCCGATGAGCCGCAGCAGTTGATGGTGGTCTCGCCCCCGCCGCCAGGCACGTTGTTGCGTTTCAAGGTGGCATAATCGAAACCATAGCTCTGGCTGTCCGTAGTGGTGCGGTCATACAGCTTGGTATATTCAAAATGATGGTCGTCCGTCAGGTTGTAGTCCAGCTTGGCCATCATGCGGTCAACCTTGCTCTTGCTCTCGCGCCAGCCGTTCGGCAGCACCTTGTCCGAGTCATCGCGCGCACCGGCGACGGCGCCGCCGTCCGTGCGCGTCTGTTCCAGCGCCACGAAGGCGAACAGCTTGTTCTTGATCAGCGGTCCGCTGCCGTACAAGCCGACCACCTTGCTGGTGCTGCCGTTATCGCGGTTCCAGTACTTCAAGGTGCCATCCGTGTCCGGATTGGCGCCCGTGTTCGGGTAATACCGGTTTTCCGTCGTGCCCTTCAGCGAGCGGGGGATGATGGAGACCTTGCCGCCGAATTCGACCTTGTTGCCGCCGCTCTTGGTGGTAATGTTGATCACGCCGCCCGTCGAGCGGCCGAATTCCGAGCCGTAGCCGCCCGACAGCACCTGCAGGTTGGAGATCGCGCCAAACGGCAGCTCCGACGCGCCCACCTGGGTCAGGAGGTTGGTGATGGGGAAGCCGTTGACATAGAACGCGTTTTCGGACTGGCCCGAGCCGCCGATCGACGGTGCATTGCCATACACGCTGTTGGTGCCGCGCGCCACGCCCGGCGTCAGCTGCACGATGGAGGCGACGTCGTTGCCGACCGGCAGCGCTTTCAATTCCTTGGCGGTGAAAATCACGCCATTGTTGGTGTTCGACACGTCGATCGGATTGCGCGATGCCTTCACCACGACGGTCTGCTCCTGGCCCACGGGGCCAGCCGCGCTGGCCGGGCCGAAGTTCGCTTCCGCACCGGCGCCGATCAGGGCTTCGACTTCCTGCGACGCTTCCACCGAACCGGCGCGCAGCACGCGCACCGCATAGCGGCCTGGCGGCATGGAGTTGGCCACATAGCGGCCCGACGTATCCGGCGTCAGGCTGCGCTGCACGCCCGTCGCCAGGTTTTCCAGCACCACGGTGGCGCCGGCCGGCGCGCTCACTTCGCCGAAAATGGTGCTCGTGGCGTTCGACTGTGCCCAGGCCTGGCCTGGCACGCCGGCCGCCAGTGCGATCACGATCGCGGCGGCGCGGCTGATGTCGCGCAATTTGAGTCGGGTGCTATGCATGATGTCTCTCCGTCTATATCGAGGGTTATGCGCGCCCTCCCCGCTCCAGGGCGGAGTCGGGGGAGCGCAATTTTTATGGTGGTCGTCGGCCGGTGCAGCCAGGCAGTTGCACCTTTCGGGAAATCAGTCCGTATCGGCTGATTTTCGTTTTCTTGGGATTACTTTAAAAAGAAAAATAAGTATCGTCAACAAAAAGAAAGTTAAAACGGTAATTTATCGCTCAATCGAGCAAATAAATGCAATTTATCTTTCGATTTAATCTGTGGAGCGTCAAATAACTTTCGTTATCGTGGTGTAGCAGATACACGTGTCTGCAGGAAGGTGGCAAACAGAGGACGATCCGCGCGGGAATCAGGGGAGGAAAACACGAAAGAAGACAGGATAAACGTCTTTCACTTACGTTTATCTTTCGTATTGTGAATTTCGGAACATTATCTTTTCTTTTCCGTGACAAAACCCCGGCCCGCCACAGGCAGGCTGGCGGACCGGGGCAGTATCACGCCTTAAAAGAACTTGTAGCTGGCCGACAGGGCAAACTGGCGGCCGAACAGGTCCTGGCTATGGTTGTAGCCTTCCCAGCCGTTCGGGTCGTAGTACGGCTGCTTGTTGAACGCGTTCTTCACGTTCAGGCCCACGTCCAGGTGCTTGATCGGCTTCCAGCTGAACGCCAGGTTCACCGTGGTGTACGACGGCGCTCCCTTGCACTGGCCGGCCGGCAGCGCCACGGAGGCGGCGGTGCAGTTTTCCGGCGTGTTGTCCTTGTCCCAGGGGCCATACGCCCAGCGCGTCTTGCCCGAGTAGTTGATGAAGACGCTGCTGACGAAGTTGCGGTAGCTCCAGTCGGCGTTGACGGTGGCGCGGTAGCGCGGCGAATCGTAGTAGCCGACGGTGTTGCCCTTGATGTCGCTGCCGTCTTCGCTGTCGTGGGTGTCGCGCTTGCGAATGGTGGCCGCAATGCCCGTGCTCAGCTTGCCCATGTCTCCCAGCGAAAAACGCGTGCGCGCATCGATGTCCACGCCGTCCATCAGGGTGCGGCCACGGTTCGAATACGAGTTGATCAAGCCGCCCAGGTTGCCCACCGAGTAGCCGGGCACGCCGCCCGCGCACACGCCCGCGTTGGCGGGATTGGCGCACATGGCCGCCACCGCCGCCACATTGCCACGGTCCGCGTCGGTCAGGTCATTGCGGATGGCGCTGGGCGTGCCGGCCAGGGTCGGACCGTACTTGTCCACCAGTTCCGTAAACAGCTCGTTGAAGTCCTGGCGCACGATTTCATCGCGGCGGTTGATGAACCAGTAATCGATGGAGATGCTCACGTCCTTGGCCGGCTGCAGCACCAGGCCGACGGTGGAAATCTTGGCCTTCTCCGGACGCAGGTTCTGGTTCGGCGGCGTCAGGCCGCCCACCGTCGTCGAGCAATTCGAATTGAGCAGGCTCTTGCCCAGATCCGCATCCGTCGCCACCTTGGACTTCATCAGCGCGCGCGCCATGGCATTCGTTTCATCGCAGCGCACCGTGTCGCGGATGCCGCCCACCTGCGCAAAGACGCCGCCCGTGCCCGATTCGGCCAGGTTGGGCGCGCGGAAGCCTTCGGAATACGTCCCGCGCAGCATCAGGTCGGGCCGCGCGCGCCAGATCACGCCCAGCTTGGGCGCCAGGTTGGCGGCGAAGTGCGGATATTTGTCCAGGCGCGCGGCCGCATTCACTTCCAGGGTGTCGGAAAGCGGCACCACCACCTCGCCGAACACGGCGGCGATGGTACGCCGGCCATCGAACCAGGAACCGCCCTGCTGCGTGATCAGGCCATTGGCCGCATCCGTGTTGCCGGGCGTGAGAAAACTCTCGCGCATGACATTGGTGCCCACGGCGGCGCGCACTTCGCGCTCGCCCAGCTTGAACAAGGTGCCTTCCAGCTTCGCATCCCAGGTCATCAGCTTGGTCCAGGATTCGATGGCGAAGGTCGGGTAGGCGCTGCGCAGCAGCGCCGCATTGGCCTCGCTGATTTCGCCGAACTTGTAGGCGGGATTGTCCGAAATGAACGTGCGGCCGCTGACGGGGTCTTTCGTGAACGGGCCGAATGCCTGTTCAAAACCCTTGATGTTGATGTTCGCCGTCTGGAACAAGGTGGAATGGCTGCCCGCCACGCTGAGCGCCGTTTCAAAATCCCAGCCGCCGCCGATGCTGCCGCGCAGGCCGACGAGCGCGCGGTAGTTTTCATCGACGTTCTTCTGGCCGAAGTGGCCCGTCGCATCCTGCAGCAGGTAGTTCAAGCCGGCCGCACCGCCCATCTTGGCCACCATGTCGGCATCGAGCTTGCCTTTCAGGTAGACGTTGTTGGGACTCAGGAAAGGCGTGGCGAAGGTGTTCAGGGTATTGCCGGTGTTGCGGGCGAACCAGTTGTTCGTGCTGCCGCTGTTGAAGCTGGACGGACCGTTTTCGCCGCGCATCTTGATGTGGGTGAAAGCGCCTTCCGCGAACGCTTCCAGGTCGCCGCCCAGTTTCAGCCTGCCGCTCAAATAAGCCGTGGCCCGCTCCGACGTGGGGCCCATATCGAGCTGGTTGGGCAGCGCATTCCACACGCAGCGCGTGCCCGACGCTTCCGTGATGCTGGTGTTGCAGCCAGGCGCGGCGCGCTGGGTGCGGGCATTGTTGTTGGCCTTGTCGAAGACAAAGAAGGTCCCCGGGTTCATCGTGCCCGGTTCGCTGCCGACGCCTACGCGCATGTTCGGGATGAAGTTGGGATTATTCGCATAAAAATACGCGGGACGCTTGCGCCAGGTGTCGGCCAGCGCGATACGGTCGCGCTGGTAGACGTTCACGGAACCGTAGATGTTGTAGCCGTCGCTGGCCAGGTCGCCCAGGCCATACAGCACGCTGGCCTGGCGCTCGCCATAGGATTTCACGCTGGGCGAAAACTCGCCATTGGCGCGCGCTTCCAGCCCCTGATACGACTTCTTGGTGATCACGTTGATGACGCCGGCCACGGCATCGGAGCCATACACGGCCGACGCGCCGTCCGTCAAAATTTCCATGCGCTCGATGGCGGCGGCGGGAATGGCGTCGATATTGACGAACATGGTCTGGAAGCCGGCCGGCGCGCCATAGAACGACAGGCGGCGGCCATTCAACAGCACCAGCGTGCCCTGCGCGCCGAGGCCGCGCAGGTTCGCCTGCGAACCGCCATCCGAGCCCGTGAACATCGAGCGGAAATCCTGCTGCGCCGGACGGGCGGCCGGCAGGTTGTCGAGCACTTGCAGCAAGGTGAGCGCGCCCATGTTTTCGATCTGCTTGGCGTTGATCACCTGTACGGGCGACGCCGTTTCCGCGTTGATGCGCTTCAGGCTGGACCCCGTCACTTCGACGCGCGTCAGTTTCTCTTCCTCCGCTGCCAGCGCCGTTGACGCCAATCCTACCGCCACCATGGCGACCATCAGTTTTTTCAAGTGCATTCCCATCTCCCTTTTTATCAGTGATTTGTTTTCGTCAGGTTGCAAGAGCCCCTCCCCGGTCCGAAGAGGGGCTCGTTTTTGGTGAAATGATGAAGTGAAGTTGCTTAGCGCGGCTTGACGGTCGCACCTTCCGTGCCGGTCAGCACGGCGTTGGCCCAGTTGCCGCAGACCCGGGCCGGGTGGGCGCCGCGCGCGCCCAGGGTGCGCAAACTGAGCTGGCTCAGGCCGCGCACGTCGATTTCGGGTTTGACCACCCCGGGAGCCGTGACCAGGCCGCTGTCATACAGCAGCCGCTCACCGCTCCAGACCTGGAATTGCAAGCCGCCCGCGCTGCGGCAGCTATCGTCCACGCCCAGGTCGGCGCGCAGCAGATTCCAGTTGCCCGCCAACTGCAAGTCGATGCGGCTGGCAGGTCCCACGCCGAGGCCCTTGCGGAACCACAGCCCGTTCATGCGCATCTCGGCCGCCTTGCCGGCTGGCCTGTCTTTCGCGATATGCTTCGGCAGCGCCAGGTCCGACAGATAGCGCTGCACCTCCTCGCCTTCGGCCACGCGGTGCTCGAGCACGCGGAATTCGGACAGGGTGACGGGCGCCACGTCGGTCGCCAGCGCCGCATCGAACGCGCGCGCCACCGGTGCGCCTTGCGCCGCCGTCACCATCGGGTCGGTGGACGCCGCGCCATCGCCTTCCGGATTTTGCGTGCTCATCACGCGGAAGCGCAGCAGGCGCCCGGCCGTGGCAGGGAAACTGATTGTCTGCGTGTCCTGTTCCAGTTTCAGGGTGCCGCGCGCAAGCGGTGCGCCCCACTCTCCATTGTTGTCGCCGATGTAGATTTCATAGTCGCGCACCTGGCCATGCTTCCAGTGCTGGTCGTTGCGCGGCGCCAGTTCGATGCCGTCGACCAGGCGCCGCTCCGTAAAACCGATCACCCATTCGTGCGGCCCGCTTTTCACGGACGGACTGCGCACGGTGCGGAACCAAGTCTCCGGCTTGCCATCGAAGGCGTTTTCCAGCGGATAGCCATTTTCCTCAAAGGGACGTCCCACCACCTGCATGGCGTCGGCCGGCAAGGCGCGGCCCGGCACGGGTGCGGCCGGGAAGTCGGCGTCGACTCTCGCCACGGCCAGCGCACCGGCCACTTGCAAGGTCAAGGCCTGGCGGATATCCTGCGCCGCCACCTTCACGTGCAGGGTGCCCTGGCGGTCGGCAGCGTCGAAATACCAGGCATCAAACGCCTTGTCGTAGGCGGCGCGGTCGCCGGCTGCCGTGATCAGTCGTTCGCCGGCCCGCACGGCGGCCGGGGTCTGGCCCGCCAGCATGCGCAGCGCATAGCCACGGCGCGCTTCCTGGCCCTGGTACTGGCCATCGACGGCGCCAATCTCCACGCGCACGTCGCCGCCCGTCTGGCGCATGCGGATGACTTGCTGGCTGTAGGCGCCGCCCTGGTACTGGCGCGTGTTGCCGTCGTCTTCATACAGGGTGTATTCGGAGTCGCCATGCGGGTAGATATCGAGCGTGAGCTGATCCTTCGGCTTCTGGCCGTCGTACAGCATTTCCGGATACATGGGCAGGATGGCGCCGGCGCGGACAAAAACCGGAAGCTTGTCCAGCGTGACCTGCATGTCCAGGTCGCGCCCTTTCGCGTCCGCCGTGGCCTGGCGGCCGTCCCAGTAGTCGTACCACGTGCCCTGCGGCAGGTGGATGCCCTTGCGCCAGCCGCCGCTGACGGCCTGGCTGCGGTAGACGGGCGCCACCAGCACGTCGCGGCCCAGGAGGAACTGATATTTATAGGCTTCCGTGTAGGCGGCCGGGTCTTGCGGATAGTCCCACATCAGGCCCCGCACCAGCGGCGCGCCCGATTGCTCCGCTTCGCGCACCAGCGTATACATATACGGCGTCAAACGCATCTTGAGCTTCAAGTAGCGGCGGTTGATGTCACGGTACGGCGCGTCAAACCACCACGGATGCTTGCGCTCGGCCGCGGCCCAGCCGGACATGCCCATCAGCACGGGCGTAAAGCTTTTCCACTGCAAGTCGCGCAGATAGGTCTCCGGGCTGCCGCCAAAGATGGCGTCCACGTCGCCGGACGCATACGCCTGGCCGGACAGGCCCGAGCCGATCAGGGTCGGGATGTGCCAGCGGATGTAGTCCCAGCTGGCGCTCTGGTCGCCCGTCCACGCCACGGCGTAGCGCTGGATGCCGGCCCAGCCCATCACCGTCCACAGGAACGGGCGGCTGTCGGAGTTGTTCAGGATACCGTCGTAGGCGGACTTGTTCGCATCCATGGCAAATTGGTAGCCCTTGCCCGTCCACGCCACGTCCAGCTTTTGCACGCGGCTGCCCGCCTGGCCCACTTCCCACGCGATCTTGTCGACGCCGTTTTCCGTCCACAGGCCCGTGCGGAAGCCATAGCCGGCCAGGCCCTTCACGGTTTCCGGCAAATTCGTGTAGCCGCAGCCATAGCCGTCGTTGGGCAAAATCCAGCCGCCCGGCATGTCGTGTTCGCGGTACTGGCGCGCCACGGTTTCGACCACGTCCGGCGTCTTGCCGGTCGGGCCATCCGTCCAGCCCTTCGGCACGGAACCGGGCTTTTTCACGTTGTCGCCATCGTTGTAGCAATCGGCGTCGCCGTATTCCAGCGCCCAGCGGGGCAGCATGCGGGCGCGGCCCGTCAAGTCCGTGTAACGGGCCACGACGTCGCGCAAGTCCTTGCCAACGAAGAAATACGCGTCATAGCGACCTTCCGCGTGCTGCAGCGAGATCTGTTCCTTGTCGCGCAAGTCGTAGTTCCCGTCGGACCAGGTATTGCGCAGCATGCCCCAGCCCCGTGAACTCATGAGAAATGGCGCCGGATTCGGCCGGTCGCCCTCTTCCCAGCCGCCCGAATACGACACGGGCACCTGCTTGCCCTTGAATTCGAAGCGGCCATTCTGCTGGCCGCCGCCAAAGTATCGTTCGCCGGGCAGGCTGGAAAGCACCTGCACGCCCTGCTTGTCGTCGAGCGACAGCGGCTGCACTTCGCGCCACAGGGGCACCGCATCGCCCTTGCGGAACAGGGTAAAGCGCAGCGGTTTGCGGTCGATGCGCAGGCTCAGGGCCTCGGTGCTGATCAGGATATGGTCGGCCTGCTCGCTGAGCTGGTACGCCACCTGCGCGGCAGGCTGGCCGACGACGATGGGCGCGGCCTTGTCGCCGGGCCCCGTCAAGCCTCCCTTGCCGCCCGCCTGGATGCGCAGCACGTCCGCCTGCGGCAGGCTGATACGCAGCTGCATGCCCGTATCGCTGCGCACCTCCCAGCCCAGCGCCTCGCCCTTGGCCACGTCGGCCGGGTGCACGGCGGACAGCGACTGCAGATTGCCGATGGTCGCTGCCTGCAAGCCAGGCGCAGACAGGGTGGCAAGAGCGGCGAGGACACAGGCGGCAAGGAGGCGGCGGGGAAGCGGGAGAGGTTTCATCGGCTGGCTTTCAGAAGTAATTCAATTAAATTACTTTAAGAAGAAAAATAAATATCGTCAACCAAAAGAAAGTTTTGACACCAATTTATTAATAAAATACCTAAAATCAGCTCATTTATCTTACGTTTTACTAAAAAATTACGATACATACTTTCGTTATCGTCGCATTTCAGCGACAGGCCGCGCCGCCACACGCTTTCACGCTGCACTGCAGCACACTATCACACCGTTAAAACGACACAATTTCGCAAGTCTATTAAAAATTTACTTTCGTTTTACTTTCGTATTTGACTTTTCGAAATTTAGTATTTATGCTTTCTCCAACAAACACTTTACTGACACTCCATGACTACCCTTCTTCAGCGTGACATTCAAACCTGGCGCGACATCGGCGGCCTGCACACGGCCGAGGAAATCGCCCACCAGCCAGCCATCTGGCGCGCGCTGTCCGGCATTTTGCGCAACGAGCAAGCCATCCTGGCCGCCTTCCTGGGCGACGCGCTGTCCAATCCGCAGCAACGCGTCATCCTGACGGGCGCCGGCAGCTCGGCCTATGTGGGCGAAATCGTCGTCGATACCCTGAACGCGGCCTGGCCTGCGCAGATCCGCGCCATCGCCACCACCACCCTCCTGACGCATCACGAGCTGTACCTGGAAGCGGATGCGCCCACCCTGCTCGTCTCGTTTGCCCGCAGCGGCGACAGCCCGGAAAGCCTGGCGGCCGTGGAACTGCTGCGCCAAGTCGTGCCCGGCGCGCGCTTCCTGAACATCACCTGCAACGCCGACGGCAAGCTGGCGAGCCAGGGCGCCAACGACGGCAACACCTATAACCTGCTGATGCCGGAAGGCAGCTGCGACCGCGGCTTCGCCATGACCAGCAGCTTTACCAGCATGCTGCTGGCGGCCCTGTCGGTGCTGGGCAAGGACACGGATTTGCAGCGTCTGGACACCCTGGCGCAGCTGGGCGAGCAAGCCTTGCGCGACTGGTCGGCCCCCGTGGCGGACCTGGGCTCGACTCCCGTGCAGCGCGTCGTCTACCTGGGCAGCGGCCCGCTGGAAGCGCTGGCCAAGGAAGCGGCCCTGAAAATCCTGGAATTGACGGGCGGCCGCGTGATGGCGATGGCGAATACCGCGCTGGGCTTCCGCCACGGCCCGAAGTCGGCCGTCACCACGGAGTCGCTGGTGATCCTGCTGCGCAGCAGCAAGCCGCTGGCGCGCCAGTACGAAGACGATTTATTGAAGGAACTGCAGCGCGACAGCGTGGCGCAGCGCTGCCTGACGGTGGGCATCGGCGGCGACTTATCTGCCAACTTAGCGGCCGATGCGCTGGCCTGGCCAGACGCCTGGCTGGCCCCTCTGTGGCTGCTGATGGCGCAGCAATATGCGCTGCACCAGTCCGCGCTGCTGCAACTGCGCCCCGACAATCCATTCGCCGGCGGCATCGTCAACCGTGTCGTGCAGGGCGTCACCATCTATGGCCATGACCAATTCTAATCGCACCGCCGGCTACCACGGCATCGACATCGGCGGCAGCAAGATGGAGCTGGTCGCCTTTGCCGACCGCGACGGCGCGCTGGCCGAGGTGTTCCGCGAACGGGTGGCCACGCCGGGCGACGATTTTGCCGCCTTCGTGCAAGCCATCGTCGACCTGGTGGCGCGCGGCGACGCCGCCCTGGGCACGACGGCGCCCGTCGGCATCGGCTTGCCCGGCGTGATCGACAGCGCCAGCGGACGCCAGCTCAGTTCCAACGTACCGGCGCTGAACGGCCGCCTGGTGGCGCAAACGCTGCAGCAAGCCTTGCAGCGCCCTGTCGCCATCGGCAACGATTGCCAGTGCTTCGCCCTGTCGGAAGCGCAGGGCGGCGCGGCCGACAATGCCGCCAGCATGTTCGGCGCCATCCTCGGCACGGGCGCCGGCGGCGGCTATTGCGTGGGCGGCCAGCTGCTGCGCGGCTTTAACGGCGTGGCCGGCGAATGGGGCCACTGGAGCCTGCCCGCCACCCTGCTGGCGCAGCACGGCCTGGCCGAATACCCCTGCCCGTGCGGCAAGGCGGGCTGCCTGGAACGCTATGTCTCCGGACCCGCCATGCGCAAGCTCCACGCGCATTTCGGCGGCGACGGCGCCGAACCGCTGGCCATCGTAGCGCGCGCCAACATGGGCGACGCCGTGGCCCAGCGCACGGTCGCCGTGCACCTCGACCTGCTGGGCCACGCGCTGGCCGGCCTGGTCCTGGCCTACGACCCGCACGTCATCGTGCTCGGCGGCGGCTTGTCCAAGCTGCCGCACCTATACGACAAGCTGCCGGCCGCCGTCAAGCGCCACCTGTTCCCCGGCGTGCACGTGCCGCCTATCCTGCCGCCCCGCTTTGGCGACGCCGGCGGCGCGCGCGGCGCGGCCCTTTTGATACGACAACATACAAAGGCCTAAACATGATGACGCAAGCGGAAAACCCGACTTTTACCCTGTCCCCGATCCAGCAAGTGATCAAGGCGCACCGCCGCGGCGAGCGCGTGGGACTGTACGCCGTCTGCTGCAGCCACCCGAGCGTGCTGCGCGCCGCCATGCGCGTGGCCAGCGAGTACGACACCGTGCTGCTGGTCGAAGCGACGTCGAACCAGGTCGACCAGTTCGGCGGCTACACGGGCATGACGCCGGCCGTTTTCCGCGACACCATGCTGGCCCTGGCCCGCGAACAGGGCTTCCCCGCCAGCCGCCTGGTGCTGGGCGGCGACCATCTGGGTCCGAACGCATGGCAGCACCTCGATGCGGCCACCGCCATGGATCACGCCGAAACCCTGATCGCCGCGTATGCGTCGGCCGGTTTCCACAAGATCCACCTCGATTGCAGCATGCGCTGCGTGGATGACCCCTTGCAGCTCGACGATGAAACCGTGGCCGCCCGTTCCGCGCGCCTGTGCATCGTCGCCGAGGAAGCGGCGGCCGCCGCCGGCTTCGCGCCGCCCGTCTATGTGATCGGCACGGAAGTGCCGATTCCCGGCGGCGAAGCGTCGCTGGCGCAGGCCGGCGCCGTCACCAGCCCGCAAGCGGCGCGCCGCACCCTCGACGTGCACCGCCGCGCCTTCCTCGACAACGGCCTGCATGGCGCCTGGCGCCGCGTCATCGCCATGGTGGTGCAGCCGGGCGTCGATTTCGACCAGAGCAGCATCCAGCACTACGATGCGGATGCCGCCGCCGAGCTGTCGGCCTTTGTCGCCGAGCAGCCTGGCCTCGTGTTCGAAGCCCATTCCACCGACTACCAGCGCGAAACGGCGCTGCACGCCATGGTGCGCGACCATTTCGCCATCCTGAAAGTGGGCCCGGCCGCCACCTTCGCCCTGCGCGAGGCGCTGTTCGCCCTGTGCCAGATCGAGGAAGAACTGCTGCCGGCGCACGCCACCTCGCAGCTGATGCAAGTGCTCGACGACGTGATGGTGGCCAAGCCGAAGAACTGGATCAAGCATTACCTGGGTACGCCGGAAGAACAGCGATTGATGCGCCGCTACGGCTTGAGCGACCGTTGCCGCTATTACTGGGGCGAGCCGGAAGTGGCGGCCGCCGTCGGCAAGCTGCTGGCCAACCTGGACGCCGTGGCCATTCCGCTGCCGCTGCTGAGCCAGCATTTGCCGGAACAGTACCTGGCCGTGGTGCAGGGCAGCCTGCAAGCGCAGGCACCGGCCTTGATCGAGCACAAGATCGGCAGCTTGCTGGGGCAATATGCGCGCGCCTGCAACCGCAATACGGCAGTCCCCGTCATTGCCGAAGCGGCAATCTGTTAAGCTCGGTATTTTCATTTTTTACTGAGCCCGCCACCATGCGAAATACCAGCCAACGCCGTGAATCCATCCTCCAAATGCTTGCCCAGCAGGGCTCGGTGCAGGTGACCGATCTGGTGGAAAAGCTCGGCGTGTCCGCGGTCACCATCCGCAGCGACTTGAATGCGCTGGAAGCGCAAGGCATGGCCACGCGCAGCCACGGCGGCGCGACCCTGACGCGCACGCCGCCGCCCGAGCACACGATACGCCAGAAGGACGCCATCAACCACGAGCAGAAGGAGCGCATCGGCGCCTATGCGGCGCGGCTGGTGGAACCAGGCGACAACATCATCATCGACTCGGGCACCACCACCATCTCGCTGGCGCGCCATCTGCGCGATGCGACGGGCGTGACGGTGGCCACGAATGGCCTGAACATCGCATGGGAACTGGCCGATGCGCCCGGCGTGGACCTGATCCTCACGGGCGGCCTGCTGCGCAAGCAGTCGCTGTCGATCCAGGGCAGCCAGGCCGAAACCTGCCTGCAGGCGTACAGCTTCGACAAGCTGTTCCTGGGCGTGGACGGCTTCGACCTGCAGTTCGGCGTGACCACCCACCACGAAGCGGAAGCAAGCCTGAACCACAAGATGGTGGAACGGGCCAAGAAAATCATCGTCCTCACGGACGCCTCGAAGTTCGGCCGCGTCAGCCTGCACCGCATCGTGCAGCTGGACCGCGTCGATACCGTCATCACCGATGCCAGCATCAGCCAGGAGTACCGCGAAGGGCTGCAAAAGCTGGGCATCGAACTTTTTATAGCGGAATAACACATGCTGAGCGGCAGAATCCTTACCCCATCTGGCTGGATCACGGGCACCATCACCTTTGACCAGCGCATCGTCCAGATACAAGAAGACCCTGCCGCCGACAGCGCGCTGACCATCCTGCCCGGCTTCATCGACCTGCACGTGCACGGCGCGGCCGGCGTCGACATCATGGAAGGCGGAGACGCGGGCGCCACCGTGGCGCAAGTGCACGCGCGCCACGGCACCACGGCCCTGCTGGGCACCACCCTGACGGCGAAGGAGCCGTCGATCCTGCGCGCCCTGCAAGGCCTGGCCGGCGTCATCGCCGAGCGCCCCGCCAACGGCGCGCGCATGCTGGGCGTGCACCTGGAAGGCCCGTTCCTGAATTTGCACCGCCTGGGCGCGCAGCCGCCCGACGTGGTGCAGGCCAGCCTGGCGCTGGTGCAGCGCTTCCACGCCATCGCCCGCATCAAGGTGCTGACCATGGCGCCGGAAATCCCCGGTCACCTGGAACTGATCCCGCAACTGGCGGCGATGGGCATGCGCGTGCAGATCGGCCACAGCGCCGGCACGTACGACGAAGGCGTGGCGGCGCTCAATGCCGGCGTTTCCGGCTTTACCCACCTGTACAACGGCATGACGGGCATGACGCATTACGACCCGGGCATGGTGGGCGCGGCCCTGGCGCATGCCGAGTACGCGGAAATCATCCCCGACCTGCAGCACGTGGCCAAGGGCGCCCTGCGCGCGGCCCTGCGCGCCATCCCGCGCCTGTACGGCGTGACGGACGCCACCTCGGCCACCGGCATGCCCGATGGCGAATACGGCCTGGGCACGCAGCGCGTCTATAAATGCCTGGGCTGCGTGCGCCTGGCCACGGGCTCGCTGGCCGGCAGCGTGCTGACCATGGACCAGGCCCTGCGCAATTTCGTCGACCTGGGCCTGGACCTGGCCGACGCCTCGAACCGCTTGTCGCTGTACCCGGCCGACTACCTGGGCGAATCCGAACGGGGCCGCCTGGCGCCGGGCGCCTGGGCCGACATCGTCGTCCTCGATTCCACATTGCAGCCAGTGTCCGTCTTCGTCGAAGGCACAGCCATCGATCTTTCCACCCGCTAGACCACCTCACCCCACCTCAACCCCGTCCCGGAGTTTTCATGCACGACACGTCACACAAGGCCCCCGTGTGGGCCATGCGCTACCTGCTATTTATTGCCGGCATGGGGGGATTGCTGTACGGCATAGACATCGGCATCATCGCCGGCGCCCTGCCCTACCTGGAATCGACGGCCTCCGTGGCGTGGAAGCTGACGGCCCAGCAACTGAGCTTTATCGTTGCCGCCGTGCTGTTGGGCTCCGTCCTCTCCTCGCTGTTCGCCGGCGCCCTGGCCGATATCCTCGGCCGGCGCTGGGTGATGTTCCTGGCCGGCGCCCTGTTCAGCGCCAGCATCCCGCTGATCGCGCTGGCCGACGGCTACATGCCGCTGCTGCTGGGCCGTCTGCTGCAAGGCATCAGCGGCGGCTTGATCGGCGTCGTCGTGCCCCTGTACCTGGCCGAATGCCTGCCCGCGCAGCAGCGCGGACGGGGCGCGGCCCTGTTCCAGCTGCTGCTGACCATCGGCCTGGTGGCCGCCGCCCTGATCGGCCTGCTGCAGGCGCAGACGGTGGAAACGGCCACGCAGGCGGCGCAAGCGCTGCCGGAAGCGGGCCGCATCGCCGCCATTTTTACCGCCAAGGACCACGCCTGGCGCAGCATCTTCTGGGTCTGTCTGACACCCGGCCTGGTGTTTACCGTCGGCGCCCTGCTGCTGGCCGAATCGCCGCGCTGGCTGGCGCAACGGGGCCGCATCGAGCAGGCGCGCCAGTCGCTGCTGCGCACGCGTTTGCCCGCCGACGCCGACATCGAACTGCGCGAGATGCAGGATACGCCGGAAAATACGGCCAAGGCCGGCGGCAAGGCCAGGGATCCGCTGCTGAGCCGCCGCTACGTGCTGCCCTTCCTGCTCGCTTGCCTGATCCTCGCCTGCACCCAGGCGACGGGCATCAATTCCATTCTCGCCTACGTCGTCAATATCTTGAACCAGGCAGGCCTGTCCGGCGCCTCGGCCAACATGGCGGACGTGTTGTTGAAGGTGCTGAACGCCGTGATGACGGTGGTGGCCGTGCTGCTGGTCGACCGCAAGGGCCGAAAATTCCTGCTGATGCTGGGCACGGGCGGCATCGTCGTCTCGCTGCTGGCGGCCGGCCTGCTGTTCCGCGGCGCCGAAGCGCACCTGGCCGACGTGCGTCCCACCATCGCGGCGCAAGTGCAAGCGGACAGCCTGGCCTTGCACCTCGATGCGGCCACCTTGGCGGCCCTGGGCGCGGCGGCCGACGGCACGCCGCAGCAGCTGACCATCGCCTACGCCTACGGCCCGTTCACCAACGTGAAAAGCCTGCGCAGCGACGATCCCGTGCTGCGCCAGGTGACGATCGCCCGCGCGGACGCCGTGCAGGCGGACAGCGTGATCGGCGTGTTCTTCCGCAAGCTGCACCTGAACCCGTTCGCCGACCCGGCCGCCGGGCGCGAGGCGCCGCTGCGCATCGAGAAGGCCAGCCTGGGCCCCGTGCCTTCGTCCACGCACGGCTGGCTGGTGGCGATCGCCATCTGCGTGTTCGTTTCCAGCTTTGCCGTCGGACCGGGCGTGTGCGTGTGGCTGGCCCTGTCCGAGCTGATGCCGACCCGCATCCGCTCGAACGGCATGAGCATCGCCCTGCTGGTCAACCAGTTCGTCTCGACGGTGATCGCCGCCATCTTCCTGCCGACCGTGGGCTTGCACGGTTATTCGACGCTGTTCTTCTTCGGCGCCGGCTGCACCGTGCTGTACTTCCTGGCGGCGGCCTTCCTGCTGCCGGAGACCAAAGGCAAGACACTGGAAGAGATCGAGGCGCACTTTTCAAAGTAAGCCAAAGTAACCATTTGTAGCAGTC
This sequence comes from Janthinobacterium sp. SUN120, assembly GCF_030397735.1. NCBI lineage: Bacteria > Pseudomonadati > Pseudomonadota > Betaproteobacteria > Burkholderiales > Oxalobacteraceae > Janthinobacterium > Janthinobacterium sp. SUN120. The sequence continues at coordinate 1,362,947 of NZ_JAPUBW010000001.1, forward strand.
TCCTTTTCAGCCCCGGCCGTTTCCGGGGCTGTTTTTTTGCCCGCAAGACAAGCTTCCGGGCTGGCGCGCACGCCAAAGTACGGTTTTCCTTCTGGAATCTTGGGCGCCTGGGCTAGAATCTGGCTGCGTCGTGCTACTCACGAGGCGGCAATGGCGCCATGACAAAAACCACCAGGAGACACAGTGAGCTTATTTAGAACCAAGAATTTGGATGACATGATTGCCCACAGCAAGAAGCCAGGAGGTCTGGCCAAGGTGCTGGGGCCCTTCGACCTTGTCCTCATGGGCATCGGCGCCATCGTCGGCACGGGCATTTTCGTGCTCACCGGCACGGGCGCGCTGACGGCCGGCCCCGCCCTGTCGCTGTCGTTTGTCGTGGCGGCCGTCGCCTGCTGCTTCGCCGCCTTGTGCTACGCGGAATTTGCCTCCACCGTGCCGGTGGCCGGCTCCATCTACACCTACAGCTATGCGACTTTGGGCGAGTTGGCCGCCTGGATGATAGGCTGGGACTTGCTGCTCGAATACGGCCTGGCCGCCGCCGCCGTCTCCGTCGGCTGGTCCGGCTACTTCCAGTCGCTGCTGTCGGGCTTCGGCATCGCCCTGCCCGTCGCGCTCACCGCCGCCCCCGGCGCGCTGCCCGGCGTGACCACCTTCATCAACCTGCCCGCCCTCGTCATCATGCTGGCCCTGACGGCCATGCTGGGCTGGGGCGTGCGCGAATCGGCGCGCCTGAACAACGTCATGGTCGCCATCAAGGTAGGCGTGGTACTGCTGTTTATCATCTTCGGCGCGCGCCACGTGCAGCCGGCCAACTGGCAGCCCTACATGCCGTTCGGCTACCACGGCATGCTGAGCGCCGCCGCCCTCGTCTTCTTCGCCTTCATCGGCTTTGACGCCGTCACCTCGGCCGCCGAGGAAGTCAAGAAACCGTCGCGCGACCTGCCGATCGGCATCATCGGCTCGCTGGCCGTGTGCGCCGTGCTGTACGTGGTCGTCTCGGCCATCATGACGGGCATCGTGCCATACCAGAAATTCCTCGGCGTCGACCATCCCGTCTCGCTGGCCCTGCAGTATGCGGGCGAAAACTGGATCGCCGGCTTCGTCGACCTGGGCGCCATCCTCGGCATGACCACTGTGATCCTCGTGATGGCGTTTGGCCAGACGCGCATCATCTTCGCCATGTCGCGCGACGGCTTGCTGCCCAAGCGCCTGTCCACCGTACACCCGCGCTTCCACACGCCGTTCTTCGCCACCTGGCTGGTCGGCATCGTCTTCGGCCTGATCGCCGCCGTGATCCCGCTCAACATCCTGGCTGAGCTGATCAACATTGGCACCTTGGCCGCCTTCACCATGGTGTCGGTTGCCGTGGTGGTGCTGCGCAAGAAGCGTCCCGACCTGCCGCGCGCCTTCCGCTGCCCCGGCGTGCCGTACGTGCCGGCGCTGGCCGTGATCCTGTGCGTGGGCCTGATGAGCTTCCTCAGCTGGGTCACCTGGGTGGCCTTCACCATCTGGCTGGTGATCGGCCTGGTCATCTACTTCGGCTACGCGCGCCGCCGTTCGCTGCTGCACCCGCCGCAGTAAAAAATCCCCTGCAGCGACATATCCTGTCGCTGCCCCAGTTAAGATGGCGGTCTCGCAACCACCGCAGGCCGCCATCCATGCAACGTTCCCCCGACCTCATCGCACAACTGGACCAGAGCACGGACCAGCTCAAACGCGCGCGCCTGCGCAACATGCAGTGGCTGGCCGTCGGCTTGCTGCTGCTGGCCGCGCTGGTCTTCGCCGTGGCCCGTTCGCAGCGGGGCGGCCACCCCGCCTGGGGCTACGTGGAAGCGTTCGCCGAAGCGGCCATGGTGGGCGCGATCGCCGACTGGTTCGCCGTCGTCGCCCTGTTCCGCCACCCGCTGGGCATCCCCTTGTGGCATACGGCCATCATCCCGAACAGCAAGGCGGACATCGGCCGCAGCCTGGGCGCCTTCGTGGAAAACCATTTCATTACCGAGCAAGGCATCGCCGAACGCATCGTGCAAGCCGACCCCGCCGCGCGCCTGGGCGCCTGGCTCGGTGACGAGACGCACGCGCGGCAGCTGGGCATGGCCGGCGCCGGTGTCGCCAGGCAACTGCTGGCGATGGCCGACCACGACAAACTGGGGCGTCTGCTGCGCGAGCAGGCCAGCAGCTACCTGGGCCAATTGAATGTGTCGGACGTGGCGGCCGACTGCATCGATGCGCTGATCGCCGACGGCAAGCCGCAGGAATTGCTGGACTTCCTGCTCGACCGCAGCGCCGCCTACCTGGACGAAGAGCATCACCACGCCGCCATCGGCGACTTCGTGCTGGGCGCCTTCCTGATCGAGAACGCGCTGGTGAAAAAAGCCGTGAAAGCGTATGAACCGCGCATGATCGCCTCGCTGCAGAAATTCGCCCTCGCCGTGCGCGTCGATCCGGCCCACCCGCTGCGCCAGCGCATCGCCGGCTGGATCGCCGACAGCGCGCTGCACCTGAAGGCGGACCCGCAGTGGCAAGAGACCGTGCGCAGCTACCAGCTGCAGCTGATCGCCAGCGATACGGTGCAAGCCATGCTGGGCGACGTCTGGAACCACCTCCGCACGCGCCTGCTGGCCGACCTGCACGCCGACCAGCCCGTGCTGGCGCAAGCCATCGCCGGCCTGGCGCAGAACACGGGCAAGGTACTGGGCGCGGACCAGGCTGCGCGGACATGGCTGAACGACGCCATCGTCGCCGGCAGCGGCGCGCTGGTGCGCCGCTACCGGGGCGAGGTGGGCGCCTTCATCGCCGCCCGCCTGGACCTGTGGAGCAAGGACGAAATGAGCGAGCGCATCGAACTGGCCATCGGACGCGACCTGCAATTCATCCGCATCAACGGCACCGTCGTGGGCGGCCTGGCCGGCTTGCTGATTTATACGGCTACCCAGCTGTTCTAGGCCGCCTTCACCAGCGCGGCACGGCCTTGGCCGGCGCCGCATGCGAGGGAAAATGCGGCAGCACTTCCTGCGCCAGTTCCTGCAGCACCTCCGCGGCTGGGCGTTGGCCATGCTGGATGCCCAACGCCGCATGGTTGACGCCAGCGTCCCGCCATTCACCGAGCAAGTCGATCAAGCCCCTGCGTCCCGTGCGCAGCACATAGCCGCTGCGCACGGGCGTGCGCGGATAATCGGGGTCGTCCACCAGGTCCAGCCACTCGTTGCACATGTGCGGACGAAAGCCGCCATCCGGTATGCAGGCGCGCCAGGCGCGGATCTTGTCCGCCAGCCGGCTCGGCCCCTCCGGCGTATCCGTCGCTTCCGGATACGTCAGCCAGCCATCGGCGTGGCGCCCTATCCATTCCAGTGGCTGCCCCGAGGAACTGGTGACGACGAGGGGAATGGCGCCCGCCACGGGCTTGGGCAGCAGTTCGAGGCCAGCCAGGCTGCCCAGCGGGCCGTCGATGCTGGCGGGGCCTGCCCGCAGCAGCTGGCGGAACATGTGCACGGCCTGCGCATAACGCGCACCGCGCGTGGCGTATGGCACGCCATACGCTGGAAATTCGCTGGCCCGGTCGCCCGAGGCCGTGCCCAGCACCAGGCGTCCGCCCGACAGCTGGTCGATGCTGGCGGCCGCCTTGGCCAGGTCGATCGGATGGCGCAGGGTGAAAATGGCGCTGCCCGTGGCCAGGGCCAGCGACTCCGTGCGCGCCGCCAGATACGCCAGATAGGTCCACGGGTCGAACAACTGGCCCGCATCGCCGAAGCGCGGGTCGAACAGGGGAATGTCGCGCACCCAGGCAGCGGCAAAGCCTTGCCGGTCCATGGCGGCGACCAGGTCGGCCTGGCCGGCCAGCGCCTGCATGTCGCCCTGGTAAAAACGCAGCGGCAGATAAATGCCGAGGGTGAGCGCGCCGGGCGCGAACATGCGGCGGTAGCCGGCATGGTGGGCAAACGCGTGCGAAGACGCGCCGCTGGTATCGATCGTCATATTGTTCCTTGATATAGGTCAAGCGCCCGTGGCGGGCGCGGGAAGCGTGATGCCCAGCTGCACGGCCGGGCGGGCCGCCACGCGGGCGTACCAGGCGGCCACGTGCGGCCAGTCATCGAGCTTGAAGCCGACCAGGTCGGCGATGTGCAGCCAGCCGAAGCTGGCGATGTCGGCGATGGAATAGTCGTCGCCGGCCAGGTAGGCGTGGTCCGCCAGGCGGCCGTCCATGGTGGCCAGCGCGGCGTCGCACAAGTGGCGGAAGTGCACCGTGGCGGACACGTTCGCGCCTGCGTCCGCGATCTCAAAGTGCACGCGCTGGCCCAGCATCGGCCCCATGCTGGCCGCGTGAAATTGCAGCCAGGTGATGGCGGCCCAGCGCAGCTGCGGCTGCGCCGGCAGCAAACGCCCCGTCATTTCCGCCAGGTACAGCAGGATGGCGGCCGACTCGAACACGGTGATGCCCGTGTCGTGGTCGACCAGCACGGGAATGCGCCCGTGCGGATTGAGGGCCAGGAAGGCGGGCAAGCGGTGCTCGCCCTGTTCGATGCGCACATGGCGCAATCGATAGGGCAAGCCCAGTTCGGCCAGCGCGATGGTGGCCTTGAAACCGTTGGGCGAGCTGTCGGTATAGAGCTCCATCATGACGCCGCCTCCTGGCGCGCGGCCTTGCCGGGCAGGATGACGATGGCGCAGGCCAGGCCCGCCGCCACCAGGCAGGCGGAAACGAGGATGGCGCCACTGTAGCCTTGTGCGGCCGTGCCGCCGCCGGCCAGCACGGCGATACTGACCGCCACGCCCACGGCCAGGCCGACGGCCGAGCCGACTTCCTGCGTGGTCGTCAGCATGCCGCCCGCTAGGCCATGGTCCGCTTCCGGCACGCCATCGATGCCGGCCACCGTCCAGGCGGGAAACGCCAGGCCATAGCCGATGCCGGCCAGCACGGTGCCGGGCAGGATGGATGCGGCCCACGACGCCAGCGTGGCCAGCGACGCGCCCAGCATGGCCAGGCCGCCGATGAACAGCAGCATGCCGCCAACGATGACGGGCTTGGTGCCGCAGCGGGCGATCAATGCCGGCCCGGCCCACGCGCTGGCCAGGGTAAAGGCGACGGCCATCGGCAGCAAGCCCAGTCCCGTGCGCGTGGCGGAAAAGCCCAGCACTTCCTGCATGGCCAGCGCCACAACGACAAAGGTGGGGCCGAGGGCCGTATTGGCCAGCAGGGAGACGATATTCGCGCCGCCCGTCGAGCGGCGCAGGAAGACGGCCAGCGGCATCAGCGGCGTGGCCACGCGCCCCTCCACCCAGACGAACAGCGCCAGCAAGGCCAGTGCCAGCGCGACCAGGGCAAACGTGAGCGGATGCGCCAATCCCACATGCTCGCTATTGGCAAAGGCAAACACCAGCGTCGCCGCGCCCGACGCCACCAGCAGTGCGCCCCACACGTCGAGCGAGCCGCCAGCCGCGGCGGCATCGGGCCGGCCCTGGGGCAAGGCCGGCGACAGGGCCAGCACCAGCAAGCCGACGGGCACATTGATCCACAGCACCCAGCGCCAGCCCAGCAGGTCCGTGATGAAGCCGCCCAGTATCAGTCCCGCGACAAAGCCGCTGGCCGCCACGGCCGTCCAGGCGCCGAGCGCCCGGTTGCGCTGCGCCGGCTCGGGAAAGACGGCCAGCAGCAGCGAGAACGCGGCCGGCGAAAACATGGCGGCGCCGAAGCCCTGTAGCGCGCGCGTGGCCACCAGCATGGCCGGGCTGTGCGAAAAGCCGCCCAGCAGGGAGGCGGCCGTGAACAGCAGCAGGCCCGCGATGAAGACGCGGCGGCGGCCAAACAGGTCGGCCGCGCGCCCGCCCAGCAGCAGGAAGCCGGCGATGGCCACGCCATACGCATTGATCACCCATTGCAGCCCGCCGGGCGTGAAGCCCAGGCTGTGCTGGATTTGCGGCAAGGGGATCATGGTGATGGAAAAATCGAGCAAGGCAACGAATTGCGTGGTGCACAGCAAAAGCAGGCAAAGCTGCCGATGTGAAAGTAACATGGAGATCCTATCGATATAGTTTTACTCGACGTCAAAAGAACGCCGAACTCCCCTATAATGCGTTTTCCTAGAGCGAAACAGAAACGATGTTTTTTCGCGCTTAACTTTAGAAAAACTATATCGATGACGCATCCTTTACCGCTCCAGGCGCTGCGCGCCTTTGTCGAAGTGGGCCAGCGCGGCAGCATCAAGGCGGCCGCCGAAGCGCTGCACGTGACGTCCGGCGCCGTCAGCCAGCAAATCCGCCTGCTGGAAGAACGGGTCGGCATGCCGCTGTTTACGCGCGAACGCCAGGGCTTGCGCCTGACCGAGGCGGGCGCCAGGGTCCACCCCGCCCTGTTGGGCGCCTTCGCGCAGATCGCCGGCGCCAGCCAGGCGCTGGAAGACATGGGCGCGCGCCAGACGCTCACCGTCAGCACGGTCGCCACCTTTGCCGCCGCGTGGCTGGTGCCGCGCCTGGGCCGCTTCAACCAGCGCCATCCCCATATCGAAGTGCGCGTGGAAGCGACATCCGCGCTGGTCGACCTGCGCCGCGACCGGGTCGACGTGGCCTTGCGCCACGGCCTGGGCGACTATCCGGGCTTGCAGGTGACGCGTTTGATGGCGCCCGTGCTGGTGCCCGTCGCCAGCCCTGCCCTGATGGCGGGCCAGCCGCCCATCGCCACGCCGGCCGATTGCCTGCACTACCCGCTGCTGCACGACACGGACCGCGCCGACTGGCCCCTGTGGCTGGCCGCGCATGGCGCGCCGGACGGCAGCGAGGATGCGGCGCGGGCGCTGCGCGGCTCGGCCTTCGAAGATGATTTTCTGTTGATACGTGCGGCCGAGGCGGGCCAGGGCCTGGCCCTGGTGCCGCAGCTGTATGCGCAGGAGGAAATCGCCGCCGGGCGCCTGGTGCAAGTGCTGGACTTGCCGTGGCCCGCGCGCTTTGCCTACTACCTGGTGACGCGGCCCGACGCAGCCGCGCGTCCCGCCGTGCAGGCATTCATGGCGTGGATTTGCGAGGAAGCGCAGGCCACGCGCTAAGTAATCCTCAGGAAATCATTGTCAATTTATAAAGAACGAGATCGGATGCCAGGCAAGGCGCCCGCTGCGACGCACAGCGCCGCTTATGGAAGCCAGAAATCGCAATCATTTATTGAGGCTTGCTTACAGCGCATGCCCCCCGGCCGCGCACGACACCACGCCGCACGCGGTGCTGAACAGCACAGGCACGCCGGCGTGTCCCATGGCGATGCAGCTTGCGGCGGGCAGCACGGCCAACAGCAGCGCCAGGTAGGCGAGCGCCTGCAGGCGGCCCAGGGCCGGTCGCACAGCGCCCGCGGTATCGCGCGCCATGCCGCGCCTGAACGCCGTATTGCCCCTGCAGGCATCTGCCCTGCCGCTTGTCATCCTGTTCGTAAGCATGTCCCTCTCCTCGATTCCGGTTACCGGCCTGTCCCGCCGGCTTGAACGGCCTGCACGCCTGCTGGTCAGGCTGTAATGGCATTTTGCTTCATAAATTTACCAAATACAATAAATAAATCCAAAAAGAAACAATTTTTTTGGTTTGCCAGCATGCATCGTGGCGCAAAGAAATCCGCCTTGACAGAGTGTAAAATGGGGAACTGGAGGCTGGCGCCGCCATCGAGTCCGGATATTGCCGCATGAAAAATTCACTTTTAATCATTGCAATCAGTAAATTCATTGGAATGCAGTTCGTTTATGCGGCAAACGGACTCTGCCATCCCGGCAGCAGGTTGCCGGCCGCAGGCATCCCGCCAAACTTGATGTAGATCATAATTTTTTGAACAAGCTCTTGCTATCCTGTAAAAAAATGACGGGAGCCCCGGATGAACAAGACGCAGTCGAGCAATGCGGAGCAAAAGTTTGCACATGAGCGCCTGGGCAGCGCCTGGCAAGGCGTGCCGGTTCCCGGCTATCCGGAAAGCGCGCCGGAAGGCGCCACCCTCGACCTGCTGCTGAACGCCTGGCTGGGCAAGTTTACGGGCGGCATTTCGCCGGCCGCGCTGGGCAACGCGTATGCCGACTGGCTCAGCCACCTGGCGCTGGCGCCATCGAAGCAGCAAACGCTGCTGCAGGAGGCGTGGAAGAAGATCGGCCGCTGGCAGCAATATGCCTGGCAATCGGCCCTGACTGGCGGCGCCGCCGGGCCGCCGTGCATCGCGCCGCTGCCGCAGGACCGGCGCTTCGACGACCCGGCCTGGCAACGCTGGCCCTACAATCTCGTCTACCAGGGCTTCCTGCTGCAGCAGCAGTGGTGGCACCGCGCCACCACGGGCGTGCGCGGCGTCTCGCCGCACCACGAGGATGTCGTCACGTTCACCGTGCGCCAGTGGCTCGACATGCTGGCGCCGTCGAACTTCCTGCTGACCAATCCCGTGGTGCAGCAAGCCACCCTCGCGAGCGGCGGCGCCAGCCTGGCGCGCGGCATGGTCCACGCGGCCGACGACTGGCAGCGCGCCGCCATGGGCGCCGGCACGGCCGGCGAAGCCACGTTCAAGGTGGGCGGGAACGTGGCCGTCACGCCGGGCAAGGTGGTCTACCGCAATGACTTGATCGAATTGATACAGTACGCGCCCGCGACAGAGAGCGTGCATGCCACGCCGCTGCTGTTCGTGCCCGCCTGGATCATGAAGTTCTATATTCTCGACCTGTCGCCGCACAATTCGCTGGTGCGCTACCTGGTGGGCCAGGGCCACACGGTGTTCATGATTTCCTGGAAAAACCCGCAGGAAGAAGACCGCGAACTGTCGCTGGAAGACTACCGCCAGCTGGGCGTGATGGATGCGCTCGACGCCGTTGCCCGCATCACGGGCGCGCCGCAGGTGCACGCGGCCGGCTACTGCCTGGGCGGCACCCTGCTGGCGATCGCCGCCGCGACGATGGCGCGCGACGGCGATGCGCGCCTGGCCAGCCTCACCATGCTGGCCTCGCAGGTCGACTTCAAGGAGCCGGGCGAACTGTCGCTGTTCATCGACGACAGCCAGGTCAGCTTCCTGGAAGCGGCCATGTGGAAGCAGGGTTACCTCGATACGAAGCAGATGGCGGGCGCCTTCCAGTTGCTGCGCTCGAACGATCTGATCTGGTCGCGCCGCTTGAACCACTACCTGCTGGGACAAGATGAACAGGACAGCGACCTGATGGCCTGGAACGGGGACGCCACGCGCATGCCCTGCCGCATGCATTCGGAATACCTGCGCCGCCTGTTCCTGCACAACGACCTGGCCGAAGGCCGCTACCGCACGGCAGGCCGCCACATCGCCCTGCCCGACATCGATGCGCCCATCTTTGCCGTCGGCACCCTGACGGATCACGTGGCGCCGTGGCGCTCCGTCTACAAACTGCAGCTGCTGACCGACACGGACGTCACCTTCCTGCTCACCTCGGGCGGCCACAATGCGGGCGTCGTCTCGCCGCCGGGCCAGCCGCGCCGCAGTTACCAGCTGGCCACGCACCGCCACGACGCGCCCTATGTCGACGCGGACAGCTGGCAGCACGAGGTGCCGCACCATGACGGCTCCTGGTGGCCCGCCTGGCAAGCCTGGCTGGCGCAGCAAGCGGGCGCGCAAGTGGCGCCGCCGGCCATGGGCCCCGACCTGGGCGACGCGCCGGGCAGCTATGTGCTGCAGACCTGACAACTGACAACCGAGGAAACGCCATGCCCTACACCACCCTGCTGGTCCACGTCGACAATTCCCGCCACTGCGCCCAGCGCATCCGCCTGGCCGTGCGCCTGGCCATCGCCGAAGGGGCGCACCTGATCGGCTCGGCCATGAGCGGCATCTCGCGCTACGCGTATGGCGGCGGCGTCAACGCGCTGCAGTTTGCGCCGGCGCAGATGCAGGCGCTGCGCACCCAGGCCAGCGAAGCCTTGCACGACTTCGAGCGCATCGCGCGCGAGGAAGGCCTGGGCGCCTACGAAACGCGCTTCGTCGACGACGATGCGCAAGGCGCGCTGCTGCTGCAGGCGCGCTATTGCGACTTGCTGATCCTGGGCCAGACGGATGCGCAGGATACGCCGTCGCGCGTCATCGCCGGCACGGCCGAATACCTGATGCTCCATTGCGGCCGGCCCGTGCTGATGGTGCCGCACGCGCCCTCCGCCGCGCCGGCGGGCGCCGCGCAGCATCCGCTGCTGGCCTGGAACGGCAGCGCCGAAGCGCTGCGCGCCATCACCGATGCGCTGCCGCTGCTGCAAAAGGCGCGGCAAGTCACCCTGGCCGTCGTCAATTCGCACGCCCAGCCGGCCGCGCACGGCGAGCAGCCGGGCGCCGACCTGGCCCTGTACCTGGCGCGCCACGGCGTCAACGTCGAGGTGCTGCAGCACGACACGCCGCCGGGCCAGGACGTGGGCACGGCGCTGCTGGCCATGGCCGCGCAGCGGCGCTGCGACCTGGTCGTGATGGGCTGCTATGGCCACATGCGCCTGCGCGAAGCGCTGCTGGGCGGCGTCACGCGCACGGTGCTGCAAGAGACGACGTTGCCGGTGCTCGTGTCGCACTAGCGCGGCCGGCGGGCCTTCAGCCTTCCTTCACCCGCCCCTCATCCGCGCTTCATGCGCGGCGGCGACACTGCTCATGCCCTCACCCACACCAGGAGTACAGCATGAGCATGACACCCGGCGCCCCCGCGCATTTCCACGCCCGCAGACACTTTCTGTCGGGGATGACGGCGCTGGCCGGCCTCGCCGCATGCGGCGGCAGTTCGCTGCCGCGCGCATCCAGCGTGACGGACCGACAGATCGGCGTCGCCCCCGGCGTCAGCCTGCACGTGCGCGACTGGCCATCGGCACGGGGCGACAGCGACGACGTGATCGTGCTGCTGGCCGGCCTGGGCGCCAATGCGCATGCGTTCGACAGCCTGGCGCCCGCGCTGGCGCGCCGCCACCGCGTGCTGGCCATCACGCGGCGCGGCTACGGTTCGTCGAGCAAGCCAACGCCCGCCAGCGACGCCAGCTACTCTCCCGCCACCCTGGTGGCCGACCTGCTGGCCGTGCTGGACGCACTGAAGGTGCCGCGCATCATCCTGGCCGGGCACTCCATCGCCGGCAACGAGCTGACCCTGTTCGCCGGCAGCCACCCGCGGCGCGTGCGGGGCCTCGCCTACCTGGACACGACCTTCGATTACCTGGCCAGCGGCGGCTATGAAGAACCCGCACCGACGCCCTACGACGAACCGCCGCCCGGCCCGGCCGACCTGGCATCGCTGGACGCCTCGATCGCCTATGCCAGGCGCATCAACAAGCAATGGTGGCCCGCGCTGGAAGCGAACTGGCGCGATGCGCTGGAAGTGCTGCCCGACGGTTCGGTGCGGCCGAACACGCCGCCCGCCATCGCCAGGGCCATGGACGTGGCCGCGCACAATTTTTCGCCCGACTACCGCCGCGTGCGCGCGCCGGCGCTGGTCGTCACCGTCGATCCCGGCACCTTGCGCAACCTGTTTCCATGGCTGCTGCAAGCCGATACCGCCACCCGGGCCGCCGCGCAGGAAGTACTCGACTTTATCCGGCCGCTGCGCCTGGCCGACGGCGAGCGACTGGCCGCCGCCCTGCCCGGCAGCAGCCACCTGGTGATGCGCAACGGCTTCCACAGCGATTTCTTCATCGAATACGAGAGCACGGTGGTCGACGCCATCGAGGCCATGCGCTGGGAAGGTCTACAATAGGCGTGCAGCCAGCCGCCGCGCAGTGCCGCCTCGCACACGGCGCGGTCTTCTCCGTTTCCCTTGTCCCAAGGAGTTCCGCATGAGCAAGCAAGCCACCATCGTCCTCGTCCACGGTTTCTGGGGCGGCGCCGCCCACTGGAGCCGCGTCATCGTCGAATTGCGGCGCCACGGCCACACGGCCATCCGCGCCGTCGAACTGCCCTTGACGTCGCTGGCCGACGACGCCGAGCGCACGCGCAAGATGGTGGCGCAGGTCGATGGCCCGGTGTTGCTGGTGGGGCACTCCTACGGCGGCGCCGTCATCAGCGTGGCCGGCAATGCGCCGAATGTGGCGGGCCTCGTGTACATCGCCGCCTTTGCCCCCGACGCGGGCGAAAGCCCGGGCAGCATCACGCAGGAACACCCGCCCCTGGGCGCGGCCAGTCTGGAAGGCGACAGCGACGGCTATCTGTGGGTCAAGCCCGAGCAATACCATGACAGCTTTTGCCAGGACCTCGACGCGGAAGAAGGCGCCGTGCTGGGCGTGGTGCAGAAAGCGCCGCTGGCCAGCACCTTCGGCGACACCGTCAGCGACCCGGCCTGGAAACATAAGCCCAGCTGGTACCAGGTGTCCAGCGCCGACCGCATGATTTCCCCCGTCAACCAGGAGCGCATGGCGGCGCGCCTGCAGGCGAGAAAGGTCATCACCCTGAACGCCAGCCACGCCTCGCTGGCTTCGCGCCCCGTGGAAGTGGCGGCGCTGATCCTGGAGGCGGCGGGCTCGCTGGCCGCAGCGTAAGCTTGCCGGCTACAGCCAGCCTTCGCGCTTCAGGCGCCGGTGCAGCCACCAGCAGCCGGCGATGATGACGACGATCACGGCCGGATAGCTGCCGCGCCACTTCAGCTCCGGCATGAATTCGAAATTCATGCCGTACAAGCTGAAGACCATGGTGGGCACGGCCAGGATGGCGGCCCAGGCGGCCAGGCGCTTGACGACCTCGTTCTGGCGGATCGAAATTTGCCCCAGCGCCACCTGCATGGCCGAATTGACCAGCTCGCGCATCTGCCCCGCCGTGTGCGTGACCCGTTTGACGTGGTCGAGAATGTCGCGGTAATAGATGCGGTTTTCCTTGGGCACAATATCGCCATGGAAACGGATCAGCTGGGTGCAGATGTCATGCAGGGGATTGACGGCCGCGTCGAGCTTCAGCAGTTCCGTCTTGAGCTGGTAGAAGTCCTGCAGCTTGTCCTCGCTCAAACTGGGCTTGAACAGCTGCAGTTCATGGTGCTGGAAGCGGGCCTGCAAATGGTCGATGCACGGCTGGTACTGGTCGACGATGAAATCGATGATGGAATACAACACGTAGCCGGGACCGCTGGCCAGCTTCTCGGGCATGCTTTCCTTGCGTTCGCGCAACTTCGCATAGCCGGCAGAGGCGCCGTGGCGCACCGTGATGATGAAGCGGGGACCGAGAAAGACGTGGGTTTCGCCGTAGACGATGGCCTCGCCATCCAGGGTGGCCGTGTGCATCACCATGAACAGGGTGTCGCCGTACTCTTCCAGCTTGGGGCGCTCGTGCGCGCCCTGCGCATCCTCGACGGCCAGTTCGTGCAGGCCGAAGGCCGCCTGCAGCGCGTGCATGGCCGTGACGTCGGGGCTGGCCAGACCGATCCACACGAAACAATCGGGGTCGCCGAGGAAGTCGCCCACCTTGTCGATATCAAAGTGCGCGATCTTCTTGCCGTCGCGATACGCTTCGCAATTGACGACGGCGGCGTGGGTACTCAGGTCCATGGTGTTTTTCGGCCAGGGGCAACAATATTGGGGGGCCAGTATAGCGGAAAGCGCATGATTGCCATGCCAATCCGGCTACCGCATTGACATTCGGGCACGCCAATGTAAAATGAGAACCATTCGCATTTAAGAAGAGCCTGCATGCGCCAGCGGCACGGGACTTCCGCGCCAACCTGGAGTGTGCTGTGACGTATGCCGTATCGCCTGCCGCCGATTCTCAAAGCCCCATGTCATTGAGTCAGCTGTATGGCCAGCACCATCCGTGGCTGTTGCGCTGGCTGCGCGGCAAATTGTCCTGTACGGATCACGCGGCCGACCTGGCGCAGGATACCTTCATCAAGCTGCTGGCCACGCCCGGCGAGCGCGCCGTCACCCTGCGCGAGCCGCGCGCCTACCTGACCACCGTGGCGCGCCGCCTGCTGATCGACCATTACCGCCGCCAATCGCTGGAACAGGCCTGGCTGGCCACCCTGGCGCAGCTGCCCGCCCCCGTCACGCCGTCGGCGGAAGACCGCTTGCTGATCCTGGAAACCCTGCACCAGATCGACGCCATGCTCGACGGCCTGGGGGCGAAAGTGCGCACGGCCTTCCTGCTGTCGCAGCTGGAAGGCATGGCGTATGCGGACATCGCCGCGCGCCTGAAGGTGAGCGAGCGCACCGTCAAGCGCTACATGGTGCAGGCGTTCGAACAATGCATCCTGCTGCTGGCCTGACATGAGCGCGCCCCTCGATGCGCGCGCCGCGCGCGAAGCGGCGCACTGGATGATGCGCCTGCAAGGCGGCGAACTCGACGCTGCCGCGCAACAGGGGCTGGCTCGCTGGCGCGCCGCCCACCCCGACCATGAAACGGCGTGGCAGCGGGCCGAGCAAGTGTGCCGCACCTTCGGCATGCTGCCCCCGCCGCTGGCCATGCCCTTGTCCAGGCAAGTGCTGGACCGCCCGTCCGGCGCGCAGCGCCGCGCCATCCTGAAGACCCTGGCCGTGCTGATCGTCGCCGGCCCAGCCGGCTGGGCCATGCTGCGCGTGGCGCCATGGCAGGCATGGACGGCCGACCTGCGCACGGCCACGGGAGACATCCGCCATTTCCCCCTGGCCGACGGCAGCGGATTGAGCCTGAATACGGCCAGCGCCGCCGATGTCGCCTTCGGCGCATCCCTGCGCCTGGTGCAGCTGCGCGGCGGAGAGATACACGTGGCGACCAGCCCCGATCCCCTCGGGCGTCCCTTCATCGTGCGCACCAGCAACGGCAGCATCCGCGCCCTCGGCACGCGCTTCACGGTGCGCCAGGACGACAGCCTGCTGGGCGCGCGCACCCACGTGGCCGTCTCGCAGGGCGCCGTGGAAGTGCGGCCAGCCGAAGGCCGGCCCGTCACCGTGCAGGCGGGCTGGCAAGCCAGTTTCGATGAAACGGCCGCCGGCGCGGCGCAGCCGCTGGCGCCGCACGCAGCGGCCTGGCTCAAGGGCTTGCTGTACGCGGACGACACGCCGCTGGAGCAGGTGCTGGCGCAGCTGGCCCGCTATCGCCACGGCGTGGTGCGCTGCGATCCGGCCGTGGCGCGGCTGCGCGTGTCGGGCGTGTACCAGCTGCGCAACACGGATGCCCTGCTGGCCCTGCTGCAAGCGTCGCTGCCCATCCGCGTGCGGCGCCACAGCCGTTGGTGGATTTCTGTCGAGCCCGCATAAAAATTTTTGAGAAGAATGTCCCTTTCCGTCATGTGCCCCGTCAATCCACACAGGACCAACACATGAACGAAGGGAAACAAGCAATGAAGCACTACCGCCACACCAGCATCACCCTGGCCCTGCTGGGCAGCCTGGCCCTAAGCGCGCCCGCATCCGCCCAGCAGCAACCGCAGCAGGCGCCCGCGCGCCACTACCAGGTGGCCGCCGGCCCCCTCGGCGCCGTCCTGTCCGCGTTTGCGGCCGACGCCGGAGTCAGCATTTCCGGCGCCGCCAGCCTGTATGCGGGCTTGAACAGCCGCGGCTTGAACGGCAACTACCAGGTGGCCGACGGTTTCGCCCGCCTGCTCGATGGCAGCGGCCTATACGCTGTCGACCAGGGTGGCGGCCACTACGCCGTGCGCAAGCTGCCCTCGGCGGCCGATGCGGCCACCCTGCCCGGCATCGCCGTGCGCGCCACGGCCGAGCGCAGCACGAGTACGGAAGGCACGGGCTCGTACACGACGCCGGCCACGGCCAGCGCCACGGGCCTGGTGCTGTCCTTGCGCGAGACGCCGCAATCGGTCAGCGTCATCACGCGCCAGCGCATGGACGACCAGGACTTGCTGACGGTGCGCGACGTGCTGCGCAACACGCCCGGCATCGCCGTCAACCAGTTCGACACGGAACGCAGCACCTTTTCCGCGCGCGGCTTCGACGTCGACAACTTCCAGTACGACGGCGTGCCCACCACCTATAAGGTGCAGTATTCGGGCGGCGAATCGGAAATGGATTCGCTGATCTACGACCGCGTGGAAGTGACGCGGGGCGCCACGGGCTTGCTGACGGGCGCCGGCTACCCGTCCGCCTCGATCAACCTGGTGCGCAAGCGGGCCAGCGCCAGGCAATTCGAAGGGCAATGGTCGCTGGCGGCCGGCTCGTGGAGCGATTACCGGGGCACGCTCGACCTGGCCGCGCCGTTGAACGGGGATGGCTCCGTGCGCGGCCGCGTGGCGGGCGCCTGGCAGGACCGCAAGTCGTTTACCAATGGCTATTCGAACCAGCGCCAGCTCGTCTACGCCACCGTCGAAGCGGACCTGGCGCCCGGCACCGTGGCCATGCTGGGCGCCAGCTACCAGAAGAACGACCCGAAAGGCAGCAACTGGGGCGGCTTCCCCCTGTGGTACAGCGACGGCACGCGCACGAATTTCGACCGCTCCGTCACGACGGCGCCCCGCTGGGCCGCCTGGGCCACGGAACAGACGAATGTGCACGCCACCGTGGAACATGCGCTGGGCCAGGGCTGGAAAGCGCAGGCGCAAGCCATGTACAGCAAGCACACGGAAGACACGCCGCTGGTATTCCTGGCCGAACGGCCCGATAGAATCACGGGCCTGGGCATGCTCGGCTATCCGAACCGCTACATCGGCGCGCGCGACCAGAGCAGCGCCGACGTGAAGCTGTCGGGGCCATTTTCCCTGGGCGGACGCCAGCATGAAGTCATCGTCGGGGCCAATTACACGGTGCAGCACGCCGAGTTCAGCGTCAAGGAAGCGCTCGACCCTGAACCGATCGGCAATTTCCTCGCCTGGGATGGCAGCTACCCGCAGCCCGCCTGGGGCGAACTCGTGCTGTCGGAAAAATACACGACCAAACAATATGGCGCGTATGGCGCGGCGCGGCTGAACCTTGCCGACAACACCAAATTGATACTCGGCGGTCGCTTGAGCCGCTGGGACAAGGACCGCATCGGCTTTGACGGCAGCGCCCGCTTTGCCTTCGCCAAGAGCAAGTTCGTGCCGTATGCGGGCGTGGTGGTGGACCTGAACGACACCTATTCGGCGTATGCCAGCTACACGGACATCTTCCGCCCGCAGGAAAACCAGGACCGCACGGGCGCCTGGCTGGACCCGCTGACGGGGCAAAGCATGGAAGTGGGCTTGAAGGGAGAACTGGCCGGGGGCCGGGCCAACGGTTCCATCGGCATCTTCGAGATCAAGCAGGACAAGCTGGCCCAGCCGGCCGGCGCGCACAGGATTCCCGGCACCACCACGCAAGCGTATTATGCGGCGCGCGGCGCCACCAGCCGCGGCATCGAGGGAGAATTGTCGGGCCGCTTGGCGCCGGGCTGGAACGTGACAGCCAGCGCCAGCCACTTCCGCGCCAGGGACCGCGAGCAACAGGATATCAACACCCTGTCGCCCCGCTCGACGGCGCGCCTGTTCACCACCTGGAAGGTAAAGCCCGACCTCACCGTGGGCGGCGGCGTCAACTGGCAAAGCAAGTTCTACTTTGACGACGAAGGCCCGAACGGCAAGGAAAGAGTGACGCAGGAAGCCTACAGCACAGTCAGCCTGATGGCCACGTACCAGCTGTCGCGCCAGCTGACGACCCAGCTGAACGTGGAAAACGCGCTGGACAAAAAGTACATCAACATCAACACCTACGCACAAGGCACGTATGGCATGCCGCGCAGCGTGCGGGGGACGTTGACGTACCGGTTCTGATATCGCATCCAACGGCATAACACGCCAGGCGAGTTGCGGAAACGGCTGCAAACGCCGCTGCCACCGCTCGCCTTACTGCGTTTGCGCGTACAGCACGCGCACCTCCACCCTGCGGTTCAAGGCATTGCACTGTTCCGTTTCATATGCGGTAGTGCTTGCCTCGACAGGGCATTTCACGCGCGGCTCCCGCGCACCCGCCCCTTCCGATCGCATTGTCAGATTCTTTCCATCCAGCGCAGTTCTGAGTACATTGACAATCGCCTCTGCGCGCAGCTCCGATAGACGTTGATTATCCACGGCTTTTCCAGCAATACTGCCCGCGAAAGGACGGGCGTCACTGTGGCCGCGCACCATAATGTCATGCGGCGTACCCGATGCCAGAATGGCTGAGGCAAGAGCCTGCAGACGCGGTTGTGCCGTTGGCAATAATTGCTCGCTGCCGGTTTTGAACAGCAAGTCGTTGGATAGGTCGAAACAGGGATTCAAGACAGGCCGGCTCTTGATGATGCGCATCGTTGCCGCATCCAGACGCAAGGTGGCAACCTTGAGGACGACCGGTTCAGGGCTGAAAATACTGGCCTCCGGCTTCGTGCGTACGCTGAACGTGACAAGCGACACGCCGCCAACGCCGGTCCACAATACATCGGCATGATGTACCAGCAATCGCCCCCCGGCGCTCCTGCGGCAGTCAAGGATGGGGCGGCCGACGACTTCCGTGACGCGCTCGATTTCACCGAGCTCGGTCTCGGGCACTTCGATGCTGACGTCGGGAATACGCACACCCAATAGCTGGAAAGCCATATGCACCATCTTCATGAACGGCCCGAAGAACAGCACGAGTACCAGCGGTGCGACGAACACTGCGGCAAGCTGCGCCAATCTGCGCTGCGGCTTCGGCTGCGCACCTGCGACCGTGATACCCGCTTGCGTACCAGCCGTGCCTAGAAAGAGGGTAAGAAAACCGGCACAGAAAAAGATCAATATCAGTAAAAACAAAGAAGGTCTAGCACCGGCGAATGCATACAGCAAGGACAGCAAAAAAAAGAAAAGCGATACCAGGCAATAGCCAACGCCACGCAGCCCGGCTGGAACGACAAACAGGGTCGCCTGACCACAGCCAGCGTACCTCCTGGAAACCCGCTTTTCCAGCCAGGAGCACAGCTGGAGCAGCCACACTGCGGACATGGCCCCGAACAACAGGAAGATACAGTACAGAAAACCGAACATCAGTGCCACAAAGATAAAGAATACCACTTCGCCTGGCGTCAAACTGCTGGGAAAAAACTGAATGTCAAACAGATAGGTCAGCGTGACGATGGCGCCCACTGCAACGGCCAGTTTATATGTCAAGGTCGTCACGAGATCGAGGATCGCTATTTTCTTGCTCAGCGAATCGCCGCTATACGTCGGGACAGGTGCTGCTTCTGGCGGGGGTCTCGGTATGATCACAGTATCGCCTTACGAAAGACAAGACGTTTGACTCGCTTGGACAGACAACAGACATACTCATCACTCCTTTGGCAAAGGCTGGAATGACGGGTCCATCTATACAAGTCTAGTGAATCGTCACGCCGCTGTGCGGCCATCGCAGCGAAGCTTGATACAGATTAAACAAGGACGATCTGGCTCGAACGAGCTCGCCACCTACCCCGTCGAAATGACCATGTTCAAGGCGCGCCGCAATTCCTTCAGCCGCGGCGGCTTGCCCAGCACGCAGTTGACGTGTTCCGGGTAGTCGCTGTCGGCCGCCAAGCGCTGGCCCCAGCCCGTGAGCATGATGATGGGCGTGGCCGGCGAATGCTGGCGCACGGCGCTGGCCACCTTGCGCCCGTCCACGTGGGGCATGCCGAGGTCCGTGATGACCACCGCGAAATGCTCGCCCCTGTCGCAGGCGGCCAGGAAACAGTCGATGCCGGCCTGGCCGCCATCGGCGGACACCACGTCGTGGCCGTCGATTTCCAGGATATCGCGCAGGGACTTGAGCACCATCGGGTCGTCGTCCACCACGAGGATGCGCAGGCGCGGCGGCACGGCGTGGGCCGTGTCGGGCACTTCGACCCCCTCGCCTTCCGCGCAGGCGGGAAACGCCAGGCGCACCGCCGTGCCCTGCCCCGGCGCCGTGACGATGTCGATGCCGGCCCCATGGCGCTCCATCATGCCGTACACCATGGCCAGGCCCAGGCCCGTGCCCCGCTCGCCCTTGGTGGTGAAAAACGGCTCCAGGCAGCGGCGGCGCGTATTTTCGTCCATGCCGATGCCCGTATCGCCCACTTCGACCTGCACCTGCCGTACCCCGGCCTGGCCCGGCGCGCCGATGCAGGCCGTGCGCACGGTCAGGGTGCCGCCTTCCGGCATGGCGTCGACGGCGTTGAAGACCAGGTTCGTCAGCGCTTCGCGGATTTCGCCCACGCTGCCGGGCAGCATGGGCAACCCGTCCGCCAGCTCCATGCGCAGGGCGATGACGATGCCGCGCTGCTGCGGCATGTCGCTCCAGCGCGCGCGCGTCAAGTCCAGCACTTGCTGCACCACCAGGTTGACATTGATCGGCGACAGCGCCAGTTGCGGTTCGCGCTGGCGGTAAAATTCGCGCATGCGCGCCACCGTGGCAGCCACGTCGTCGATGGCCCGTTCGATGACTTCCAGACAATGCCGGCCCTGCGGACTGAGATTGGTTTCCGTCTCCAGCAAGGACTCGGTGTACAGGGCCACGGGGGAAATGGCGTTATTGATATCGTGCGCGATGCCGCTGGCCATCTGCCCCAGCGCGCGCAGGCGCTCCTGCTGCATCACCGACTGCTGGGTCTGGCGCAAATCGTCATACGCGCGCTGCAGCGCGCCGTAGAGCTGCGCCTGGTTGGCGGCCAGCGCCACGTGCTCGCTCAGCTGGCTGAGGAATTCGCATTCGCCGCTGGTGAAGCTGTGCGCAGCACGGCGCGCCACGATCAGGATGCCGAAGACCGTGTTTTCAGCCAGCAGCGGCGCCATGACGAGGGCGCGCAGCCCCCCTTGTGCCAGCCGCTGCGGGAACGGAAACGCCACATCGGCGATGTCGGCTTCATACACGAGCTTGCCGCGCACGCAGCTCGACAGGCCATTTTCGTCGATGGGAATGTGCGCGTGTTCGCTCATCATGAAGGACTGCGCCAGCGCCTCGCTGCGCACGCCCACGCACGTCACCTGCAGCGCGTGCTGCGACGGCTCATACAGGCAGATGCAGCTGAAATCGATGGGCAGCTGCTCTTCCAGGCTGCGCACCACCACCTGGAAGATGCTGCGCAAGTCCTGCCGCTCGCCGATCGAACGCGTGATCTGCTGCAGCAGGTTCAGGCGCTCGAGCTGCTCATGCACCTTGCGCTCGGCCAGCTGGCGTTCGGCGATCTGCGTTTCCAGGGCGGCATTCGTGTGCGCCAGCTCGTCGCGCGAAACGGTGGTGCGGCGCAGCTTTTCCGTCATGCCGTCGAAGGCGCGCGCCAGGTCGCCGATCTCATTCTTGGTGTGCACGCCGAGCGCAAAATCGAGCTTGCCGGCGCCGACGATCAGGGTGCCCTGGCGCAGCTTTTCCAGCGGTCCCGTGACGCTGGTCATGGTGAAGTAAATCAAGCCGGCCACCAGCGCGATGATCATGCCGCCAAACAGCATCACGGCCACGTTGGCTTGCTGCTGCGCCTCCAGCACGCCTTGCCGGCTCAATTCGGACAGCCGCATCGCATCCGAAATCATGCCCTGCACCTTGCCCATGATCTGGCCCGACAGGCGCGCTTCCAGCTCGCCCAGCACCTCGCGCCGCTGCGGGTCCTGCCCCAGCTCGCGGTGATTCGCGACAAACAGCTCGAACAGGCCGCCCACGCCGGCCAGGTCGCCCTGCAATTCGCGCAGCAGCTTGCGCTCTTCGTCGCCGTTGAAGGCGGGCGTGGCCAGCAGCCCCGTGGACAGCGACTCGCTGCGCAGCTGCCACTGGGCGCGCGTGCGCGCGCCATGGTGCAGCGCATACTCGATCGACAGGTAGCGCAGTGACGTGACAGCTTGCAGGATATCGGCCGCCGCCTTGTTCTTCGCCAGTTCGCGCTGCATCGCCATGGTGGTGGAGAACAGCACGGCGACGATGATGGCCACCAGCACCACGCAAAACAGTTGGGCCAGCTTGAAGCGCGTGACAATTTTCACGGTGGCCCTCTCAATGAATGACCGTCACGGCCGATGGCGCCACGGCTTCCAGGCCATCCAGGTAGACGGCGTCGAGGAAGTTCGGCATGTCGCCGCGCTCGCCCAGGCGGTTCTTGATGGCCCAGCGCGCCTCGTCTTCCAGCGCCAGCAGCAAGCCCTGGTCGAGCACGACGCCAAACTGATAGCCGTGCCAGGCCGCCTGCAGGCGCGCCGCTTCGCCGGGCGACGCCCTGGCAAACAGGGCGCGCGCGGCGTCGGGCTCGTCCTGGCAAAAGCGCGCGCCGGCGATCAGCGCGCGCAGCACCTTGCGCATCGTCGCCGGGTGCGCACGCACGTAATCGCCCGCGCCGGCCACGTTGAACAGGCCCGCGTACACGTCCTCGCCATAGAAGATGGCCGCCTTGCCCGCGATGGCGTGCGTCATGGCCGTCAGGAACGGTTCCCAGCCGGCCGCCGCATCGACCTCGCCCCGCGCCAGCGCAGCGGCCAACTGGTCCGGCGCGTAGTTGTGCAGGGTGACTTCGCCGGGCAGCAGCTTCTGGCGGTTCAGGAAGGCGTCCAACGCGAACTGGCCGGAGGTGCCCAGGGTCACGCCGATGCGCTTGCCCTTCAGGCTGGCGGGCGTGGACACGCCGCGGTCCAGGCGCCCCACGATGCCGTGGTCGCGTTCGGCCTCGAAGATGCTGGCGATGATGACGACGGACTGGTTCTTCAGACTCGCCAGCACCACGGGAATATCGGACACGGTGCCCAGGTCGGCCTGGCCCTGCAACACGGCTTCCAGCGAAGCCTTGCCCGACGAGTAGGATTGCAGCCGCGCGTGGATGCCTTCGCGCGCGAAATAGCCCTGCCCGTGCGCGGCCAGCACGGGGCAGCTGCCCACGTATTCCGCGTTCACGGCCAGGCGCAGCTCTTCCACGGGGCCGGGCGGCGGCGCGGGACGGGCAAACAGCCGCCACAGGGCGATGGCGGCCAGCATCGCCAGCAGCAGTGCGGCCGCCAGCCAGACCGTCCGCCGCGCTGGCGTCGGGCCGCTCATGCGCTGCACTGCGCCGTGGCCAACTCCAGCGCGCTGTTGACGGCCTCGGAAAACGCCACCACGTCGACCGGCTTGGTGAGATAGCAGTAAAAGCCGGCCGCCAGCCCCTGGCGGACATCGCCGGCCCCCGCCACGGCCGTCAGGGCGATGACTGGAATATGCGCCGTGCGGGCATCGGCGCGCAGCAGCTGCATGACTTGCGTGCCGCTGATGTCGGGCAGGTCGATATCCATCAGTATCAGCTGCGGCAGGTGGCGGCGCGCCATCTCCAGGCCCGTTTGCCCGTCGCCGGCCGACAGCAGGTCGAGATCGGGGCGAAAATGGATCAGGCCCGCCACCAAAGTCACGTTCAGGGGATTGTCTTCTACATACAGCAGCGTCTTGCGCTCCGGCAACGTTATCGGCTCGGCGGGACGGGCGATGGCGGGCAGGCGCGGGCTTTCCTGCAGCGGCTGGCGCGCCGGGCAACTGGCGATATCGAGCCAGAAGGTGCTGCCGCGCCCCGGCGTGCTGGCCACGCCCAGCCTGGCCTGCATGGCTTCGGCCAGGCGCTTGCTGACCACCAGCCCCAGGCCCGTACCCTCCTCGTCGCGCGCATCGCGTCCAAGGCGGTTGAAGGGCTGGAACAGCGCCTCGAGCTGCGCGGCGCTCAGCCCGGCGCCCGTGTCGCGCACGGACAGGCGCAGCCGCTGCGCATCGACGGGCTGGCAATCGACGTGGATCTCGCCCTGTTCGCGGTTGTACTTGACGGCGTTCGACAGCAGGTTGATCAGCACCTGCTTGAGGCGCGTGCGGTCGGCCAGCACATGCAGGCCGACCGCTTCCACGAACGTCAGGGTGATGCCGCGCTTGTGCGCCAGCGGTTCCATCATTTGCCAGCATTCGTGGTAGATGCCGGCCAGGTCCACGGGCTCCATCGACAGCGACATATTGCCCGACTCGATCCTGGCGATGTCGAGGATATCGTTGATCAAGGTCAACAAATGCCGGCCGGCGCCGAAGATGTGCGAGGCAAAGGTTTTCCTTTCCTGCGCCGTCGAGGGGATGGAATCGGATGTCAGCATCTGCGAAAAGCCCAGGATGGCGTTGAGCGGCGTGCGCAACTCGTGGCTCATGCTGGACAGGAAATTGGTCTTTTCCTGGTTCGCCCGCTCGGCCACTTCGCGGGCCAGCTGCAAATCCTTGTTCATGGCGTCGAGT
This sequence comes from Janthinobacterium sp. SUN120, assembly GCF_030397735.1. NCBI lineage: Bacteria > Pseudomonadati > Pseudomonadota > Betaproteobacteria > Burkholderiales > Oxalobacteraceae > Janthinobacterium > Janthinobacterium sp. SUN120. The sequence continues at coordinate 1,386,968 of NZ_JAPUBW010000001.1, forward strand.
TCGGCCGTGTGCTGGCGCAGCAGCAATTCCAGGCGCGCATTGGCGATGCGCAACTGGCGCGTTTCCAGCGCCCGCGCCAGTATCAGCAGGATGCCCGACACCTTGAACGGCTTGACGACGTAATCGAGCGCACCCGCCTGCATGGCCTGCACGGCCGAGGCAATCGTGCCTTCGCCCGTCATGATGATGCAGGCCAGGTCGGGATCGATCTGCCGCGCCGCTTCCACCACGGCGATGCCGTTCATGCCCGGCATCATCAGGTCGACCAGCAGCAGGTCGAACGATTCGACGGCCAGCAGGGACAGCGCCGCCTCGCCCGAGGCGAGCCCCGTCGTGTCGTAAGCCTGGCCGCGCAAGGTGTCGCACAGCGCGCGCACATGCGCCAGCTCGTCATCGACGATCAGTATCCGCGGCGGCATTGGTGAGCTGTTCATGCATTCTCCTGGCGGCATGGCCTTGCGGACCTGAAACCTGCCCCGCAAGATGCGTTCCGAGCATAGCACTTGAAAATTACCAAAAATACACGCTTTGTCACGCGCGCGGCGGCGCCAGGACGCCAGGCCGAGGCTAGGTCATGGCGGGCAGCCCCCGCAGCAGCTTGTCGAGGGTCAGCGGATAGTCGCGCACGCGTACCCCCGTCGCGTTATAGACGGCATTCGCGATCGCGGCCGCCACGCCGCAGATGCCCAGTTCGCCCACGCCCTTGGCTTTCATGGGCGAGGACATGGGGTCCGTTTCATCGAGGAAGATGACGTCCTGGTGCGGGATGTCGGCGTGCACGGGCACTTCGTAGCCGGCCAGGTCGTGGTTGACGAAGTAGCCGCGGCGCTGGTCGACCACCAGTTCTTCCATCAGCGCCGCGCCCGCGCCCATGGTCATGGCGCCGATCACCTGGCTGCGCGCCGCTTTCGGGTTCAAAATGCGGCCGGCCGCGCACACGGCCAGCATGCGGCGCACGCGCACTTCGCCCGTGTCGCTGTCCACGCCCACTTCGACGAAATGCGCGCCGAACGTCGATTGCTGGAATTTTTTATCGAGGTCGCCATATTCCATGCGGTCTTCCGCGACGACGTCGCCATGGTAGGCGGCCGCTGCGAGCGGCACGCTGCGCTCGCCCTGGCTCACCTGGCCATCCGAAAAGCGCGCCTCCTTCTCATCGAAACCCAGCTTGGCGGCGATGGCCTGGCGCAGGCGCACGCAGGCCGCGTACACGCCGGCAGTGGAACTGTTGCCGCCCCACTGCCCGCCCGAACCGGCCGAGACGGGAAAATCCGAGTCGCCCAGGCGCACGACGACCCGCGTCAAGGTCACGCCCAGCATTTCCGCCGCCGTCTGCGCGATGATGGTGTAACTGCCCGTGCCGATGTCCGTCATGTCCGTTTCCACGGTCACGATGCCGTCGGCGTCGAGGCGCACGCGGGCGGCGGACTGCATGACGAGGTTGTTGCGGAAGGCGGCCGCCACGCCCATGCCCACGAGCCAGCGGCCATCGCGCCGCATGCCCGGCTGCGTCGACCTCTCCTTCCAGCCGAATTCCACGGCGCCCGTGCGCAGGCAATCGATCAGGCGGCGCTGGGAAAACGGTCTGCCCGGTTTTTCCGGGTCCACTTTCGTGTCGTTCAGGATGCGAAAGACGATGGGGTCCATTTTCAATTTATCGGCCATTTCGTCCATGGCGACTTCCAGCGCCATCAGCCCCGGCGCCTCGCCCGGCGCGCGCATGGCATTGCCTTCCGGCAAATCGAGCACGGCCAGGCGCATGGCCGTCATGCGGTTCGGCCCCGCATACAGCAGCCGCGTCTGCATCACGGCCGTTTCCGGCTGGCCCCCTTTCAAGTCGCCCGACCACGATTCATGGCCGATGGCCGTGATCTTGCCATCGCGCGTGGCGCCGAGGCGCAGGCGCTGGATGGTGGCGGGCCGGTGCGTCGTGTTGTTGAACATCAAGGGCCGCGTCAGGGCCACCTTGACGGGACGCTGCGCCGCGCGCGCCCCCAGGGCTGCCAGCAAGGCTTCCGCGCGCACGAACAGCTTGCCGCCGAAACCGCCGCCGATGTAGGGCGAGACGATGCGCACCTTGTCTTTCGGCACGCCCAGGGTGCGGGCCAGGTCGCCGCGGCCCCAGTCCACCATCTGGTTCGCCGTCCACACCGTCAATTTATCCCCTTCCCAGGCGGCAATCGAAGCGTGCGGCTCCATCATGGCGTGCGACTGGTCGGGCGTCGTATAAGTGGCGTCCAGGCGCACGGGGGCCTGGGCATAGGCGACGGCAAAGTTGCCCGTCTTGCTGTCGGGCTGGCCATCCTTCGGCCTGGTGGCCGTATTCTTCGCCTTGGCCAGGTCGAAAACACCCGGCTGTTCGACATACTTAACGTCAAGCAACTGCGCGGCCGAGCGGGCTTGTTCGAAGGTTTCCGCCACCACCAGGGCGATGGCCTGGTGGTAATGCTCGACCTCGGGGCCGCCCAGCAGCCTGGCCGTGTTCATCTTGCCTTTGCCCAATTTCCCAGCCGATTCCGCCGTCACCACGGCCAGCACGCCGGGCGCGCGCCGCGCCGCGCTGGTGTCGATGGAGGCGATGCGGCCCCTGGCGATGGCCGCGCCGACGACCTGGCCGTAGGCGGCGTGCGGCGCGGCCTTGTTTTGTTCATAGGCGTACGGCGCCGTGCCCGTGGTTTTCAGGGGGCCGTCGATGCGGTCCGTGGGGCGGCCCACGACTTTCAGCTGGTCGATGGGATTGGTGGTCGCCGGTGTCGTAAATTTCATGGCCCTAGCCTTTCTGTGCGGATGCGTGCGCCATCACGGCGGCGATCGTGCGCTGCGCCAGGGTCACCTTGAAGGCGTTGTCGGCCGTCGGCAGGGCGCCGGCCAGCAGGCGTTCGCTCACGGCGGCGGCGCCTTGCGGCATCGATTGCTCCGCCGCGGCAATTCTCCACGGCTGCGGCGCGACGCCGCCCAGGGCCAGCCTGCCCGTGCCGTCCGGCAAGATAATCGCCGCCACGGACACCAGCGCGAACGCATACGAGGCGCGGTCGCGCACCTTGCGGTAGACGTGCATGCCGCCGACGGGCCGGGGCAAGGTGACGCTGGTGATCAGCTCGCCCGGCTGCAGCACGGTTTCCAGCTGCGGCGTGCTGCCCGGCAAGCGGTAGAAATCGGCGATGGGGATGGTGCGCACGGCGCCGTCGGCCCGCACCGTGTCGATGGAAGCGTCGAGCACGCGCATGGCCACGGCCATGTCGCTGGGATGCGTGGCGATACAGGCTTCGCTGCCGCCCAAAATCGCCAGCGGCCGGCTGAAGCCGGCGATGGCCGAACAACCGCTGCCCGGCACGCGCTTGTTGCACGCCTGGTTCGTGTCATAGAAGTACGGGCAGCGCGTGCGCTGCAACAAGTTGCCGGCCGTCGTCGCCTTGTTGCGCAATTGCGCCGAAGCGCCGGCCAGCAAGGCGCGCGACAGCACGGCATAATCGCGCCGCACCGTGGCGTGCGCCGCCAGCGCCGTGTTGCGCACGAGGGCGCCGATGCGCAAGCCGCCGTCCTTTGTAGTTTCCACCTTGTCCAGGGCGAGGCCATTGACGTCGATCAAATGCGCGGGCGTTTCGATGTCCAGTTTCATCAGATCGAGCAGATTCGTGCCGCCGGCGATGAACCTGGCCCCCGGCGTGTTCACGGCGGCGGCCGCCGCTTCGGCCAGCGTGGCGGGCTTCTGGTAGCTGAACACTCTCATGCCGGCCTCCCCGCCACTTCCGTGATGGCTTCGATGATGTTGGAATACGCGCCGCAGCGGCAGAGATTGCCGCTCATGCGTTCGCGCAATTCTTCCGGCGTCGCCTGCGGCGCCGCATTCAAGTCGGTGCTGACGTGGCTGGGGATGCCCTGGCGGATCTCGCCCAGCGCGGCCACGGCCGAACAGATCTGCCCCGGAGTGCAATAGCCGCATTGATAGCCGTCATGCGCGATGAAAGCCGCCTGCATGGGGTGCAGTTTGTCGGGCGTGCCCATCCCCTCGATGGTGGTGACCTTCGCGCCGTCATGCATCACGGCCAGGGTCAGGCAGGCATTGATGCGCTGGCCGTCGAGCAGGACGGTGCAGGCGCCGCATTGCCCGTGGTCGCAGCCCTTCTTGGTGCCCGTCAGGTGCAGGTGTTCGCGCAAGGCGTCGAGCAAGGTGGTGCGCGTGTCGAGTTCCAGGCTGCGGCGCTGGCCGTTGACGTCCAGGCTGACTTGCATCAGGACGGGCGGCGCCTGGCCGGACGTGCTCACCGCTTGCGCCGCTCCCGCCACGCCGGGCACGGCCACCGCCGTGGCCGACAGCGCGCCGGCGATCAGCACGCCGCGCCTGCCAGCATTGATGTGATTACACTCGGTCATGTCGCGCTTCCTCCTGGCAGTGGGCTGGGTGGGCGCATGCAGGCCCGGAGTTCCACTCTGTCAGCGGAATTTCTGCGCGTCTGTACGCGAACGAACGTAAAACATGGGGGAGCGCCTATCCTTGGCGCAAGCGCAGGCCGCGCCGGGTCGTGCCGACGCCCCCCTGCGCCGCGTAACCCGTGTGGCGCGCGCAATGGTCGAGCGCCTGGCGCAGGGCCGTATCGACGTTGCGCAGCGACATGTCGTGCCGCTCGGCCACTTCCTGGCGGGTCAGTTCATCCACGCGCAGCGCTTCGAGCACTTGCCGGTGGCGCCGCGGCAGCAAGTCGACGGCCTGCGCCAGGCGCCGCACGTCCGCCTGCAGCTCGGCCAGGCGTTCCGGCCCGGCCGCCGTATCGGCCAGGAAATCGACCAGGCCGGCGGCGCCATCGTCACCGCCCTCGTCCGCATACAGCCAGGCGCGGTTGCGGCGCAGGCTGTCCATGGCCGCATTGCACGCCACGCGGAAGACATAGGCGACGGGGCTGTGCGCCAGCGCCGCGCCGTCGCCGGCCGCCAGCGCGCCCAGCCGCAGCCAGGCGTCGTGCAGGCTGTCGCTGGCCAGCTCGGTGCAGCCCAGGTGGCGCGCCAGGCGCCGGTGCAGTCCCGCGTAATTGCCTTCCAGCACCGCCTGCAGCCGGGCGCCCTGAGCGGGAAACGATGGCGGCGGGGCTACATCGTTGGCCGCCCGCAGGCGGGGCCGGATGGCTGGCCGGTACCAGGCCATGCCCGCATGCCCGCCAGCGCCCGGCATGCGCAAGGGCAAGGCATCGGCCGCCTTCGCCATGCCGGCCATCATGGCGACAACCTGCTGCGCTCTTGCGCCGTCAGCTGGCGCGTGGCCGATTCCGGCAAGGTGCCCAGGCCCAGCACGCGCACGGCGCTGCGCGGGTTGTAGTCGGCCGCCTCGATGCGCGCGCCCTCCTGCGGCGTCGCTTGCGCGCTGTCGGGCGGCGCCTCGCTGCCAAAGCCCAGCACGCGCACCGTGAACACGGATGGCTGCGCGGAACGGGTGGCTGCGCGCTCGCGCTGCACCACGTCCTGCGCCGCCGCCGTGGCCTGGGAAGCGGCCGCGCTGGCGTTCGTCATGGCCGCCACGTTGACGGACGCCGCCGTCGGCATGCCCTTCGCTTCGCCCTTGACCTGGATATTCGCCGCATTCATCACCTTCAGCGCGGCCAGGTTGACGTTGCCCGAGACGCGGATGCCCGCCTCGCCCGCGTCGATGGTGCCCAGCGGGGCCAGCAAGTCCACGTCGCCGGCCGGCACTTCCGCGATCGGCGCCAGGGTGGCGATGCCGGCGCCCGTGCTCGGCACGTCGGACGACAGGCTCACGTTGCCCCAGTTGTCATACACGCGCTTGGGCGGCGTGTAGACGATGGTCGACTTCGAACCGCGCCCCGCGTTGATGTCGCCTTCCGACGACCAGCCGAGGATATCGCCGCCAAACGTCGTCATGATGCGGCTCTGGCCCAGCAGGATGCTGCCGTGCGAAAACAGCTCGATATTGCCGCCGCCCTTGGTGATGACGCCCGAGGTCGCCGGCGGCGCCTCGCCTTCGATGCCGAACACCTGCTTGCCGCCTGGCGTCAGCAGCTGGATGTCGCCGCCGAAGTTCGTGTGCACATAGCCGCTGCGGGGAAAGTAATCCCAGCGCTGCTCGCCGTCATTGCGCACCGCGTACAGGCCGCGGTACATGACGATGTCGCCCGCATAGGCAAGCGCCTTGCCATTGGCGTCCGTGGCCGGCGCCAGGGCCGCGATGGCGTTGCGGCTGCGCAGGAAACTGCCATAGCGCGAGCTGTCCCAGTCGTTGTATTCGCGCCCGCCCGCCTTCAGTTCCGCGAAATACACATTGCGGGCAAACACGCGCTGCTGCGGCTCGGGCAGGGCCAGGTAAAAGGCCAGAACCTCGGCGGCCGTGCCCTTGAAACCGTAGCGTTCGCCCAGCCACGCCGCCAGTTCGCTGTCGTACGCTTTCACTACCTTGCCGGCCTGGTCGGCCAGCGGCACGCCCTTCTGCGCCACGTTCGCCGGGTCGAGATACGGCTTGACGAAGCGCAGGTAGTCGAGTCCGGCCGCGCCCACGCCCGCCTGCATGGCGATGCCGGCGCCCGGACGCTTGTCGCCCGCCACCACGGGACCGAGGCTGACGACGCTGCCCTTGTCCTGCATCAATATGTTGCGCCCGGCGCTGATGTCCAGCGTGCCGGGACCGGCCACGTTGAAGGAACTGTTCAGGATGTCGCGCCCGGCCGACACCACCGATACGTCAAATGCATTATTGTGCACGAACAGGTTGCTGTAATTGCGGAACATCATGTCGCCGTCGCCCCTGGCACCCACGGCTTCCAGCTGGGCCGTGCCGCTGCCGACGATATCGCGGCCCGCCTTCATCCACACCGGCTGCGCCCCCTCGTACCAGGTGACGCCCGCCCGCGGGGCATCGTAAAACGCGACCATGCGGCCGCTGTTCACGCCCATCAGGTCGCCCGTGACGGCATAGATGCGCGCCGCCTGCGTGCCGCTGTTGGCCGGGCCGGCGGCGGAATCGGGGCCGAAGGCGAACAGGGGATAGTTCACTGTCGACGATGGCACGCCCGTGCTCGCGACATTGTCGGCCAAGGGCGTCAGGCTGCCAGGCCTGAGGTTCCACGCCGCGAAGGCGGGCTTGAACGGCGTCGCCATGCTGTCGGCGGCAGCGCCGGACTGGCTGATGGCATAGCCGCCCGCATAGATGGAGTCGCCGGCCAGCCATTGCAGCTGGGCGTTGGGCGACGGCGCCAGCAGCAAAGGCGCGGCATACAGCGATGCGGAGCTCCAGTCCGTGATGGCCTTGCCATAGTACAGGCTGCCATGCGGCGCCGCGACCCGCACGATGGACGGGTAGACGATGGCCAGGTCGGTGGCCGTGTCGATGCCCGCCGTCAGCGGCGTCATGTTGCCGCCGGCGGAGAGCAGGTCGAGCGCCGTGCGCGGCGTCCACAGGCTGAACCAGCTGTAGCCGGCGCCCTGCTCGCCCGACGCGCTGGTATAGGACGAGGTATTGAGCTGCAGGACGCGGCCGGGATCGGCCACTTCCTGCAGCACCTGGTCGCCCAGGGTTGCCACGCTGAAGGTGGCGTCGCCCGGTACCAGGGTCATGCCGCCCCGTGGCGTCGCGCGCGTGGCGCGGAAGGCGTCGAAGGCGCGCGTTTCCAGCGGCACGTGGTCGGTCCCCCAGGTGCCGTACTGCAGCGCAACGGTGCCCAGCTGGCCCGCCGCCACGTCGGCATGGCCGCGCAGGTCGGCCAGCGCGCCATTCAAGTGTCCGTCACCGGGCTTGCTGGCGGGATTGAGGGCGCCGCCCACGCGCAGGTCCAGGTCGCCGCCGCCCGTCAGTTGCAGGCTGCCATCGGCGAGCACGCGGCCGGTGCTGCCTACGGCCAGCAGCAAGCCTTGCGAGCGCACATTGATGTTGCTGTCGTAGATAGCGCCGACCTGCCGCGCCAGCATGCCGGCGTCGCCCGCCACGTCGGCGCGCACATTGCCGCCGCCCAGGGTGCCGAAGCCCGTAAAGCCCAGCACGGTGTCGGCCAGGCCGCTGCGGGCAGCATAGGTGCCGAAATTGATCCACCACGCCGTCGGCTGGGCCGGGCCGCCCGTGGCCACGCCACCGCTGCCCTGGCGCCACAGCCAGTTGCCCACCGCCACCGAACCGCCCAGGCCATCCTTGTTGACGGGACGCCCGTTGCTGGCCGCCGCCGCGCCCACCAGCGAACCGCTCAGGTCGCCAGCCACCTGCAGCAGCAGATTGCCGCCCTGGTCCGGATACCAGGCGCGGTAGAGGCTGTCGCTGCCGCCGTCGACGAGGCGCTCATGCGCGCCGTCGGGGTTGGACAGCACCGTGCCGTCCAGCCCCCGCGCGCGCGGCAGGTTGTACGGGTCGCCGGCCGCCGTCGCCACCGACGACGTGCCGGCCGTGTACACGCCATACAGGCTGTCCATGCGCAAGTTGCCGCCGCTGACCAGGTCCAGGTCGCCCGTGCCCGTGCGCAGCACGCTGTAGCGCAGGCTGGACGCCTTGTAGTCGAACGTGGGCTGCGACGTGCCGCACCAGGTGGGATTCTCCTCGCACATGGTGGGCCAGCCCAGACCGTCGAGGTCGACCACGTCGCCCGCCTTCACGCTGGGGTCAGCGAACTCTTCCGCGCCCGCCCTGGTCCACACGTATGCCACCTTCAGCACGCACAGGCTCGGGTCGTTGGCGCAAAATACCTCGACAGTCTGGCCGAACTGGCTGGTGAATTCCTCGGTGATGGGCTCGCCCGCCACGATTCCGGGAATGCCTTCGCGCTCGCCCAGTTCCTGCGCTTCCTTGGTCCAGTACTGCACGCCCTTCGGCGGTATCAACACGCCATACATGCCGTAATGGCTGTCGGCCAGGCGCAGGGTGCCGTGCGCGGGATGCGCCTGCACGGCGCGCGTGTCGGCCCCGTCCAGGTCGGCGCCGGCTACCAGGCGCATGCCCCACGCCTGCGAGCCGTCGGCCAGCATGGGCGCGATGGCCCACAACCGGCCCTGGCGGCCCGCCACTTCCGGGCGCAGTTCGATGGCGTCCACGCCCGGCAGCAGCTTGACGTTCGTGCCATTCGGGATCAGCGCGCCGACGGGCAGCACCACCTTGCCGCTGAGGGTGACGACGTTGAGCTCGCCCAGCAAGCCGGGCAAGGCGACGCCTTTCGGCCAGGTCATGGCGCGCACCTTGATCAGCTGCCCAATCACGCTGCCCGCGTCGAGGCGCGTGCCGGATGGCAAGGTTTGTGCCGTGGCCAGCAAGGTGCCCGCAGCGTGGAGGACCTTGCCGGTGCTGTCGCGCACAGCGGCCGCCAGCACCGTGCCGGCCGGCAAGGTGAGCACCTGGTTCAGGACCACGTCCACGGGCAGACGCGTGTTGGCGCGGACATTGAAGGCCTTGACGGGCACGTCGTAATTGAGCGTGACGCCGCCCGGGAAGATGGTGCCGTCGGCCAGGGTCACGCCCTTGCCCGGCACGATGACGTCGCTGCCGTTGAAGTCGCGCCCCGGCAGCAGTTTCCAGCCGCTGTCGTCCTGGGTGGCAGGCGGCGGCGCGAAGCCGTCATTGATACTGCCGTAGATGCTCAAATCGCCGCCGGCGCGCAGCAGCAGGCTGCCCACCTCGCCCGAACCGCGCACGGTCGTCTGCTGGAAGCGGGGATTGAGGCTGGCGTAGCGCATGCCCGACAAATCCAGGTCGCCCTGCACCACCAGGTCGCCGTCCGCCGTCTTGCTGACGATATCGACGCCGGGACGCACATGCAGCGCATCGGCATACGCGGCCGTGGCCAGGCCCGCCAGTTTGCCGTTGCGCAAGGCCGTATTCGCCAGCGCCGCGTCGATGAAGGCCGTGCTGTCGCCGTGCTTGCTGTCAAGATACGCCTGGTTGATCACCTGATAGGGACGGCCGCTGGCCGCAAGGTCTGGCACGGGCTGCCCATCGGCGCCCGGCACAGTGGCGTAGGCCGCGTCGTCATAGCGCTGCATGGCGTTGACGGCGATGGATTTCGCGCCGCGAATGGTCAAACCGCCGCCGGCGGCGATGGCGATGTCGCCAAAGGTGGCGGCGTCCGCATCCGTGCGGGAACCGCCGCTGCCCAGGCGCGGCGCGTTCAGTTCCACCGTGCCGCGCGCGGCGCCGTCGTGCTCGCCCTTGCCCTTGCCGGCCACGGCGGCCGTGCCATGGCGCACGTCGATCTGCGCGCCGCCGGCCAGGTTCAATGCGCCTTCGCCCGCATTCAGTTCCACCATGGCGCGGTTCGGGCTGTCGATGATCTTGCCATAGCTGTCGACGCGCAGGACGGTGCCGTGCGCATCGAGCACGGCGCTGCCGGCCAGGGTCAGGCCATGCTTGCCGGCCAGGCGGATGCTGCCCACGCGCTCGCCGCTGGCATCGATCATGCCAGCGACGGTGAGGCGGCCATTGTCGACGGACACCTGCACCTCGCCCGCCTTGACCTCATTGCCGATCGTCAAGTCTCCCTGTTTCAGCTGGAAGCTGCGCGCGCCCGTCACGCCGCCGTCCGTCAGGCGCTTGTTCAGCGAGGCGAACTGGCTGTCCAGAGTGCCGCCGGCGCCCAGGGTCTGCGCGCGCACGTCCACGCTGCCATGGTTGTAGGGCACCACGGTGCCGCCCGCGTCGTAGCTGCCGCTGGCGCCGCCCAGGATCTTGCCCTGCAAGTCCACCATGCCGGCCCCGCCGTCGAGGGCCACGGCCTTCAGGCTGCCGGCGCGGTTATGCTCAGCCGACAGGTCGATCACGCTGCCCGCCCCCTGGCGGATGTCGCCGGCGCGGCTGTCCAGGATGACGTCGCCGCCCCAGCTGTATTTATCCACGTCAAAGAAGGTGCTCTTGCGGCCCGCCATGTCGATGCGCGCCGCGTCGGCCACGCTGATGTCGTGCAGGGCGTTGATGGTGAGCTTGCCGCTTGGCAGCACCACGGCCGTCGCCACGCTGACGCTGTCGCCGTTCAAGCTCAGCTGAGCACCGAGCCCATCGTTGTTCTTGACGGGCGCGGCGGGAGCCACGCCGGCCGGCGCCGCCACCGTCAGGGCGCCGCCCGCCGTGTAGCTGTGCGCGGAACCGGCGTCGCCCGTCAGCAGCGGCGTGCTGATGTGCAGGTTGCCGCCGCTGTACTGGAAGCCCTTGCCCGTCTCATATGCGCCCTGCGCCTGGTAGACGGACAGGCTGCCCTTGTGGTTGGCCGTGACTTGTCCCGACGCTTTCAGGTTGACCGTGCCAAAACCGAGCGCCAGGCGGTCGAACGAGGCGACACCGGCCGGCTGGGTGAACGGGCCGAAGCCGAAATCGATGCGTTCCGCTTCCAGGTTCAGGGTGCCGCTGCCCGTGCCGGCGCCGTGCGCGATCACGTTGCCGGCCGCCGACACGGCGCCGCCCCAGATCAGGTTGGCCGTGCGGATGGTGGCCGCCGTGCCGGCCCCGCCCTGGCCATACATGGCCGGCGTGGTCAGCACCAGGCGTTCCAGGTTCGATTTGCCGCTCGCCTTGTCGTAGGTGTCGAGCACCACGTCGCCATAGAAATTGACGCTGTCGGCCGCGCTCAGCATCAGCGCCTGCAGGGCGGGCGCGCCCGTGCTGGTATCGCCGCGCAGCAGGCGGTCCAGCACGCCCTGGTTCAGGGTCAGGCCGGAGGGACGCGTGCCGCTGGCCTGGGCCGCCGCCAGCGCCTCGTTCGAGCCGATATTGATGGCGCCCACGGCCAGGCTCAGGTTGCGCGTGCCGTAGCGGGCCGTGTCGTGCAGCTGGAAGCTGCCGCTGGTCGACAGCAGCAGGGTGCCTTCCGAGTACAGGCTGGCCGTGTCCGTGCACGCCAGCGCGCACATGCCGATGCGGATGCCGCCGCGCGCCGTGCCGCCCACGGGCGCCACGTTGAGCAAGCCGTTCGACGCTGCCAGCATGTGGATGTCCGCCTTGCTCTTGTAGATGAAGCCGTCGTTGGCGTCGTAGGCTGCCTTGCCCTTGCCCAAGGTGCTGATGCCGGCGCCGGCGGCGATATCGATCACGCCGATGCCCAGCTCGGTATTGCTGGGGTCCTGGGCGATCAGGAATACTTCAGGGGCGGACAGCACGGCGCCCGCGCGCAGATAGATGGCGCGCGCAAAATTGTTGCCGAAATTCACATAATTGCCGCCCTGGCCAAATTCCGTGATCGGCGAGCTGCCCACCACGATGCGCGCCGCGCCGATATTGTTCAGGCTTGAAGCGCGCACGCTGACCTGCCCGGCGCCGCTGGTGCCCGGCGCGCCGTCGCCAAGGATCTCGATGTCGCCAGCGGAAGGAATGCTCGACATCAGCACCACGGTGCCGCCGTAGCCCCCCTCGGCGGCGGCGAACTTGCCCGTGCCGCGGAACTGGAGCGTGTCCGCCCCGCCGCCGGGCGCCATGGTCAGCTTGAGCGTTTTCGCATCGGACGGCAGCAGCGCGCGGGGAATGCCCCGCGTTTGCGCGTCGGCCAGCGCGAAGGCGGCATAGCCCGTTTCGTTGTACTGCGAATACGTGCGCAAGACCTTGGCCGGCGTGAGTATCAGCTGGCTGGCCAGCGGCGCGCGGATGTCCGTGCCCGCGATCGACAGGGTGCCGGGCGCGGCCCAGGAACCGTTGCGCAGCGGCTGCGCCACGCTGCCGGCGCCGCCCTGGCCCGCCAGGCCGTTCAGTTCCACGCGAAAGGCGCCCGGCAGCAAGGCATAGGTGGACGGCATCAGCGTGTAGGTGCCGGCCGCCAGGCCCGGCACGCCGCTGCCTATCGTCACCTGCCGGCCCACGGCCGGGTCGGACGCCGCCTTTTCGCCGCCCGAAGGCGCTTGCGGCGCCTGCACGCCCGGCACGATGGCGTACACGGGGTTGGTGGCCAGGCCCGGCAGCACAAAGCCGCCGTTCGCTCCCACCTGCAACAGCGGATGGTAGCGCGCATCGGTGGAGCCGCCGCGGCCGGCGATGAAGCCGGCGCCCGTCAGTTCACCGCCGCCGGACAGGTCGAGCAGCGCGCCCGGCTGCACATCCACGGCTACGCCGGCCATTTCCACGCCGATGTGCAAGCTGCCCTGCGAATTGACGCCGCCCACGCCGATGAAGGTGGCCGCCTTGCCATCCACGTTCCAGTTCTGCCCGTCGACGGTGCCGCCATACGGCATGACCATGCCGGCGCCGCTGACGGAGGTGATGCTGTTGGCCAGCAGATTGACCGTCAGGCTCTTGTCATTGTCATAGCGGGCCACGCCGATCTCCAGGCGGCCCAGCGGCGCGCGCACGACGCCGCCCTGCTCGATATGCGCGGCCGCCAGCTCCAGCGAGCCGAAAGCGGAAGACGGCATGGCCGGCACGTCCGCCGTGCTCCGGCCGATGGTCAGGCTGTGCGCCGGATCGTAGCCGAACTTGCCGCCAACGGAACCATAGCCCACGCGCACGGCGGCGCCGGCGCCCGTGGCCGGATACAGCTGGGCCACATTGAGGGTCATGTCGCCGGGCGATGACAATACCGTCGACGGCTGGTTGCCGTCCCAGCCCAAGGGCGACAGCAGGAAGCGCAGGTCGCCGCGGCTGCTCAGGCGCACGTCGTCAGCCAGCATGTTCACCATGCCGCGCACGTCGATCAGGTCGCCCGCAATACTGATCTGGCTGGCAACCGGCGACGCCCCCGCGCTGCCCGGCGTCGTATAGAAATCGCGGCCGGCCGGCTTGATGCTGGCCAGGCGCACATACGGCGCCGCAATGCTGATGCGCGCACCGGGCTGGCTGCCGGGCGTGAGCACGGGCGCGCCGTACAGCTGGAAGCTTTGCTGCAGCCGCAGCGCCACGTCGCCGTCGAAGGAGGCGGCGCCCAGCAGCGCCAGGTTGGCGAAACCGCCCGCCTCCACCTGCTCCACGGAAAAACGGCCGTGGCCATACTGCAGCGTTGCCGCGGCGTCCTGCGCGCTCACGTGCGCGGCCAGGTCGCTGGCGCCCTGGCGCTGCGTCATGGCCAGCTGGCGGCCCTGCAGCACCTTGGGCGTGGCCAGCACTTTCAGGTACTCGGGCGTGCCCGTGGCCACGGACAGGGTGCCGCCCGCCGCGCCCGCGCCGCCGGCCCTGGCCCGCAGCTGGCCATCGAGGTACAAGCCATTGTTCGACGCCAGCGCGATGCTGCCGCCCGCGCTGGCCACGTCGATGGCGTCGCCATTGACGTCGAGCACGGCATGCGCGCCGGACGCATCGAGCACGGCGCCGTCGCGCACGACGACGAACAGGCTGGCCGCCGAAGTGCTGCCCTGTGCATGGTCGATCTCGCCGCCGACGACGATGCTGCCGCCATCGACCACCTTGCCGTAGCGCCGGCCCTGCGCATCCGTGGCGCTGACGGCGCGCGCGGCCACGTCCAGCACGGCATGCTCGCCGATCCAGATGGAACGGCCATGGCCGGCCGCTTCCACCGCTTCGGAAACCGTCCGGTCAACGCCCACGCCGCCCAGGCTGATCTTGCCGCCCCACGCGTTCAGGCGCCCTTCCACCGTCAGCTGGCCCACGCTGGACAGCTTGATGGACTGGCCCGCATCGACGCTCACCACGGCGTTCTTGCCCATCAGCAATTCGGCGATGGCCATGTCGGCCGCGCCGGACTGGATATCGCCCACCTGCACGGCAAGGCTGGCGCCCTTGCGCTGCGTCAAGGTGCCATTCAGCGGATTTTCCGTGACCTGTTCCGGCATCCACAGGGCCAGTTTCTCATTGTCCGCCACGCGCAATACCGGCATGCGCACGTCCACCTGCGTGCCGTCCGCTACCGTGACGCCTTGCTTGCCGACCAGGCTGTAGCTGGAAAAACCCTTGTCGAAGAAGCCGCCGTCCAGCTGCAGGGCGCCCGCCTCGGGTTTTTCAATGTGGCCGATCATGATCTTGTTGGCCTGCAATTCCAGCTTGCCGCCGCCCGCCACGCCGTGGCCGCGCACTTGCGCACCCTTGCCCAGCACCAGGTCGGCCTTCGGTCCGTAGCTGGCCAGGGTCACGTTGCCGCCCTTGCCGCCCTGCTGTTTCGCCTGCGCCAGGATGGCCGCGCCGGAACTGACGTCGACCAGGCTGCCATTGCCGATGCGCACGTCACCATACGTTCGCAACGATACGCTGCCGCCGTTCATATAAGGCAGGCCGGCGGCGGCCAGCGGATCGCGCAGCACGTTACTGAGCAGGCCGCTGGCATCGAGGCTGACGCCGTCGGCCAGCACCAGCGTGCCCGGAGGCACGCCAGGATTGACGAAGGTATCGAGCATGCCCAGCGAACCGATCTGGTTCAGCACGTTGCCGGCCGCGATGCTGCCGCCGCGGCTGCGCAGGCTGGCATTGATGGCCACGTCCTTGCCGAACAGGGTGATATTGCCGCCATCGGCCACCTGCAGCGCGCTGTCGACGGTGATCGCGCCCTTGGCGGCGATGCGCAGGGCGCCCAATTGCTGATTGTTCAGCAAGGTGGTGTCGAGCAGCAGCTTGCCCTCGCGCTCGGTAGACAGCACGCCAGTCACGTCGAGGCCGGCGGCGATGCCGTCCTGCACGCGCGTCAGGCGCACCTCGTCCATGACGGCCGACAGCGCATGCTGCAGCACGCCCGTGCGCTTGTCGAACATCGGCACGTACTGGCCCACGATCAGCTGCCCCCGCTGCGCGGCCGCCAGCTGCGACTGCTGGTAGCCGTCAAGCAGCGCTTGCGGCGCCTGCGCCTGGCGCTCGCCCTGGAAGACGTCGCCCGCGATGCCCCCTTCCAGCACGGCCGACCCCGTGGCCACCACCAGCTTGCCCGCGTCGCGGCCCACCGTGTAGCCGTTTTCCAGGCGCTTCTGTGCGGCGATCAATGGATTGGCGTAAAAAGCGCTGGCATCCTTGCCCCAGCGCACATGCTCTTCCTCGTAACCCTTGTAAACGCCCGCATACGGCAAGTCGGCGGGCGCGCTGCCGGCCTCATACAGCTTGCCGTCCGCGCCTTTCAGCCAGGTCTGGCGCAGCGCGCCCGTCTGCACGTCCAGGGTGCCGCCCGACAGGTTGATACTGGAGCCAAGCTGCGTGACGACATCCTTGCCGCCGAAGGTGACCGTGCCGCCCTGCGCCATCCATTCGCTGACGGAGTGGCCCTGCGTGCCCAGGTAACCGGCCACTTCCAGCAAGCCGCCCGCCGTGTACCAGCGGTCGCTGTCGTAGCCGTTCGTGCCTTTTGGCACGAACACCAGCTTGCGGCGGTCCACCCAGATATTGTTATTGATCAAAGCCTTGCCGTCGCGGTTGACGGGCGCATCGCGCTGCTCGTTGCCCTGCACGTTGATCTCGACATTGTTCGCTTCCATCGCCACCTTCACACCCACGGCGCCGGAAACGTCGAGCTGGGCGCCGTCGCGCAGCAGGCTGCGGCTGGCCGCGTTGACGGCGATCTGGCCGCCCGTGGCCAGGGTCAGGGAGTCGCCCATGAATTCCACCGTGCCGGCGCTGCCGATCTCGATGCGCGACTGGTCGCGGCGGTCGTTGACGGCGAGGATATTTTCCGTGGACGTCACGGCCGGGCCGCGCATGGCGTCGCGCTGGCTGTCGAGCGCCGTCGTCTTGCCGTCATCCTCGACGAGAATGGCCGTGGTGGCGCCGCGTCCCACGGTGACGGCCGCGTCGCTGCCCAGGGCATTGAGGTGGATGGTGCCGCGCGTGGCCGTGGTGGTGGACGCCAGCAGCACGCCATCCTGCTGCACCGTGCGCCCGGCCAGGGTGACGTCGCCTTCGCGCGCCTGGATCAGGCCCGTGTTGACCACCTTGCCCGCCGTGCTGCCGGCCGCGAACTGCGGCGTGACTTCGCTGCCGCGCGTGGTCGACAGCGGGTTGCCATCCGTGCCCACGCCTTTTTTAATGGTAAAGCTGTCGCCGGCGGCCAGCAGGGCCTGGCCTTTCGGCGTGCTGATCTCTCCCCCGTTGTGGACTTCCTTGCCTAGCAGCATCACATAGCCGCCCCCTTCCGTGCTGCCCTTGGGCGCATTGCTGGCGATGCGCGCCCCCGCCTGCACCTGCACCTTGCCGGCCGCGTCCGTGAACGTCGTGGCACCGGCCGTGCCGGCGCTGTAGATGCCGTTTTTCTGGAATTGCGCATCGCTGATGCGGGCCGCGGCCGCCACCAGGCTGCGCGTGTCGACCTGGCTCGCGCCGTTGAAGACGATGCCGTTGCGGTTGACGAGCAGCAGCGTGCCGTCGGCCTTGATCTGGCCCTGGATCTGGCTGGGACGGGCTTGCGGATCGTTGACCCGGTTCAGCACGGCCCAATCCTTTTGTTGCTGGAACGTCAAGGTCGTGTCCTTGCCGACGTTAAACGTTTCCCAGTTCAGGATGGCCTTGTCCGCCGTTTGCTGCACCACCACGGCCGTCTTGCCGTTCGCTACCGTCTGCACGGGCGCCTGGGCGTTGAGCCAGCCGGCCGTCAGGCTGTTGGTGTCGACCTGCAAGCCGCCTTTCACGAGGCCATCGGGTGCGCCGGGCACGCCAGCCGCCGCCTGGCGCGCCTGCGCCTGGGCCGCTTGCTGCGCGGCGATGGCGCGCGCGGCCAGGTTCAGGTTGTTGAGCGAGCGCTGCAACTGCTGATTTGCCTGCTGTTGCTGGCCCTCGGGCCGGCTGCCCAGCGGCAGCGGCTGGCCATTCGGCAGGCGGCCCGAAGTGGCCGCCGTATTCTGCGCCGCGCCCTTGGCCGCGAACCAGCCGCCGCTGAACGCCTGCTGCGCGCGGGCCGGCGTGGCAAAGGCGCCCGCCATCAGCATGGTGGTCAGTGCGTAGGCGAGCGGCGTGAGCCGCAAGCGGCTGCCCAGCGTGGAGGTACGCTGCGCGTCCATGTCGACGTTCGGGACTGGGCGCTGGGCAGTGTGAAGCTTGGTCATGGCAATGGTTTCCTGGCTAGAGAGAAGGGAACGGAGCCTGGCGGTAGCGCAAGCGTCCATGCCTCCATGACGTAGCCGGATGGCGGAAGGGATAATGTTTTTTGAAAAATATTTTCAGATATTTTCAAATAAGCCTGCCAAAGGGAAACCTGGAATCAGCGGAAATCAACTGAGCAGCACGATTCCGCCCGGCAAACTGGTCATTTGCGCGCCGTACAGGTCGCGTATCATCGCCAGCGCGCCATCGGTTTGCCCGATGGAAAAACGCATGCGCACGAGGCGGCGGCCCAGCTCGGCATTGCGCAGCACCACCCGGCCCGGCCGGTAGCGGTTGATTTCATCGACGACCTCGGCCAGCGGCTTGCCGACAAACGACAGCGCGCCCGTGCGCCACGCGCTGGCTTCCTCCGCTGGCGCGGCCGTGGCCGCCTGCACGCCCCGGTCATCGTAGACCAGTTGCTGCCCCGCATCGAGGGTCTGGCGCCGCTGCTGCCAGACCACGTCCACGGCGCCCGCCAAACAGGTGACGCAGACGGCATCGTCCGTGTGGCGCACATTGAAGCGGGCCGACTGCGCCAGCAGGCGCCCCGCGCCCGCCACCACCGTGACGGGCTGGCGCGCGCCGCTGGCGAGGATTTCCGCTTCGCCGCCCAGCAATTCGATGGCTTCCGGCGCCCGCACATCGATGCGCGTCTGCGTATTCATCTGTACCGTCATCTGCTGCGACACGGCCACCTGCCGCTGCTCGCCCGTGCCCGTGCGGTAGTCGGCGCTCCATTCCTGCAGCGACGGCCAGGCGCCCAGCGGCGGGCGCAAGGCCAGCACGGCCACGCCGGCCGCCAGCGCGCCGCCCAGGAAAGCCCGGCGCCCGGGGCGCGCCGGGAACGCCAGCACGTTCGCCCGCTGCGGCGCGGCATCGGCAGCGCGGTCCAACGCGGGGGCCAGCGCCTGCCACACTTGCTGGAGTTCGCGCCAGGCGCGCGCATGCGCGGGGCTGCGCGCGCACCAGGCGCGCAAGGCGTCGGCGTCCGCCTGCGTGAAATCGTCGCCGCGCAGCCGCGCCCACCAGGCAGCGGCTTGCCGGTCGATGTCAGCGTCGCTGTCGGCGGTATGGGAAGGGGCGCGTGGATCGCGGTCAGGAGCAGTCATGAGATTCATCAATATTTACGGCGGCCCGACACATCGCTGCGCTGGGCGGCATCGGCGTCGGCCATGCACGTTTTACAGTGTTGCATGGCAGCCTGCAATTCTTTCTTCACCATCGCCACGGAAATGCCGAAGCGCTCGGCAATGTCCGCATTGAGCAAGCCATCGACCCTGGCGGCCGTCAGGATGGCGCGGCGGCGCGGCGACAGGCCCGCCAAGGCCGCGTCGAGCGCCTGCACGTCGAGGCGCGCCGAGACGATGCGCGCCGGGTCGCTGATGTCGTCGCCGGCCTCGTCGGCCATGTGCATCAGTTCTTCGCGCTCGCGCTCGGTGACGATGATGCGGTCGCGGCGGTAGGCATCGGTGGCGATATTGGCCGCCATGCGCAGCAGGTAGGCGTCGGGGTTGTGGACGGGCGCGGCGGCGGGACCGGGCGCCACCATCGCTTCGAGGCGCAGCCACGTTTCCTGCAGCGCATCGGCCGCATGGTGCTTGCAGCCGACCACGCGCTCCAGGCGCCAGCGCAACACGGCGTAGCGCGAACTGAGGTGACGTTTCAGCTTGGTGCGCAGGTCGGGCATGCTCATGGCGCGAGCCTTCCCATTGTTCCGGGGGCACAATCGACTTCGCTGCCCGGCCCCTGCGGCAGCAGCAGGATGGAAACGGGCTGCGGCATCGAGGGCTGCGGCGCCGCGCCCACGCGCATGCCCAGCACCAGGCGCGCGATGGCCGTGTCTCGCGCGCGCAAGCCCGTGCTGTCGAGCAGGTGCACGCGGTCCACCACGCCGGCGCGGTTCAGATACAGCTGCAGGGCCAGGCGGTAGCCGCCGGGACGCGTCTGCGCCGCGCGGCACAGCAAGCCCAGCAGCACGTGCTGCAGGCGGCTGACATAGGCCGCATGGTCGCCGCCGCCCTGCACGGCGCCCGGGATGTCGGCGGCGGCCACGACGGCGGCCTGCGGCAGCTCCGCCGCGGCAGCAGCGGCAGCGCCGGCCGGGGTATACACGATGACGGCTTGCGCATCGGACAGGCGCGATTGCAGGCCCGTGCCTTCCAGCAAGGCTTGCAGGGCCGCGCCGGCCGCATAGGCGCCGCGCACGGCCCCCGACTGGCGCTGCGCGTAGCGCTGGTCCATCAGCACGGCGATGCCCGTGCGGCGGCTGTACAGGTCCAGCGCGTCGCCCAGGTTTTGCGCGGCGATATCGAACTGCAGCACGGGGCCGTCGGCCGGCTGCGCCCGCACGGGCCCCACCGCGGCCAGGAAACCCAGCAAAACCAGGTATCCTGCCAGCGCAAGCACATGGACGGATGCCGGGCTGCCTGTCATATCGCTATCGAGTCGCTATCGTGTGAGGGGGGGGAATTGCGTGGAAACAAGGCATTGCCAAGTAACAACTCTTGCATCAACTGCAATAGCCTACACAGAAAAAATGACGGCTTCGTGACATCGTCAGCGTGCATAAATTTCGCCATGCGGGACGTCCGGCGCGCCACCTATTTCGGCTACACTGGCTGTCACTTTCCCTTTCAGACGCCTGATGATCGAAAAGAATCTGCCCGAGCTGGTCTTGCTGAAGCGCCTCATCGACGAGGGCGGCAGCCACCTGGAAGTGGCCGCGCCCTGCAGCATCGCCATGGATGGGCGCGAGTTTCCCGTATACTCCATCGCGCTGGGCAATCCGAGCCCAGACGTGCCCGTGCTGGGCTTTTTCGGCGGCATCCATGGCCTCGAGCGCATCGGCACGCAAGTCATCCTGTCTTTCCTGGAAAGCCTGGTCGCGCGCCTGCGCTGGGACGCCACCCTGCACCAGCAGCTGGAAAGCATGCGCCTCGTGTTCATGCCGCTGGTCAATCCAGGCGGCATGTGGCAAGCCACGCGCTGCAATCCGCGCGGCGTGGACCTGATGCGCAACGCGCCGTTGAGCGCGCGCGAAAAAGTGCCGTTCATGCTGGGCGGACAGCGCTACAGCGCCCGCCTGCCCTGGTACCGGGGCGCGGCCGGGGGGCCGATGGAGCTGGAAAGCGCCGCCGTGTGCGACCTCGTCGAGCGCGAACTGCTGTCGCGCCAGTTCAGCATCGCCCTCGATTGCCACTCCGGCTTCGGCTTGCGTGACCGCATCTGGTTTCCCCACGCGCACACCAAGGTGCCCATCGAACACCTGGCAGAAATCGGCGCGCTGGAAGAGCTGTTCAGCCAGAGCTATCCCAACCACAACTATGTGTTCGAGCCGCAAAGCCGGCAATACCGCACGCATGGCGACCTGTGGGATTATCTGTACCTGAACGGCACCAGCTATACCGGGCGCGTGTTCCTGCCGCTGACCCTGGAAATGGGTTCCTGGCTGTGGGTCAAGAAAAACCCGCGCCAGCTGTTCAACCGGGTCAGCATCTTCAACCCCACGGCCGCGCACCGCCTGCAGCGCGTGCTGCGGCGGCACCTGGTGTGGTTCGATTTCCTCATGCGCGCCGCCAGCAGCCACGGCCGCTGGATGCCGGAAGGATTGCTGCGCAAGGCACAGCGCCGGCGCGCCCTGGCGCAATGGTATGAATCATGACGCAGATCAACACGCACGATAACTGGGTCCTGCTGCGCGGCCTGATGCGCGAACAGCGCCACTGGGGCAGCTTCCCCGCCACCCTCGCGCGCGCCCTGCCCGGCGCCCGCATCGTCACCCCCGACCTGCCCGGCAACGGCACGCGCCACCTGCAAACGAGCGCCGCCCGCGTGGCCGACATGGTGGAAGACTGCCGCCGGGAGTTGCTGGCGCGGGGCATCCCGGCGCCCTACCACTTGCTGGCCCTGTCCCTGGGCGGCATGGTGGCCGTGGAATGGGCCAGCCGCTACCCACAGGAAATCGCCCGCTGTGTGCTCATCAACACCAGCATGCGGCCGTTCAATCCCTTCCATCAACGCCTGCGCTGGCAAAACTATGGCGTCCTGCTGCGCCAGCTGCTGCTGGGCGATGCCGCCAGCCAGGAAGCATTGATCTTGCGCCTGACGAGCCGCCGGCATGCTGGCGGCACTCCCGCGCTGGTGGCCGACTGGTTGACTTACCAGCAGGAATACCCGGTGAGCCGCCGCAACGCGCTACGCCAGCTGCTGTCGGCCGCCCGCTACCGCGCCCCCCTCGTGCGCCCCACCATGCCCGTGCTGGTGATGGCCGGCGCGCAAGACCAGCTGGTCGACCACCGCTGTTCGCAGCGCCTGGCACGCGCCTGGCAAGCCGATTGCCTGATCCACGGCGACGCCGGGCACGACTTGCCGCTCGACGAGGGGGAATGGCTGGCGCAATCGGTGGCGCGCTGGCTGGGCGTGGCAGCGGCAGGCGATGAGCAGACCAATACGGCACGATCATCATGCCGATAGCCTATCGCACGGAGCAACTGACGGCGCTGGCAGAGGCCGGCGTGCAGGAACGGATTTTCCCAGGCGCGGCCTGGGCCGTCGGCACCGTCGACCACGGCGTGGCGGGCGCGGCCGGGCGGCTCACGCCGGAGCCCGCCAGCGCCGCCATGCAGGTCGACACCCTGTTCGATATCGCTTCGCTGACCAAGATCGTCAGCGTCTGGTCGCTGATCGGCAGGCTGATTGGCCAGCAACACCTGCGCCTGGACGACCGGCTGGCCGACGTCTTGCCCGGCACGGCGGGCTACGCGCTGGCGCCCATCACGATTTTCCAGCTGCTCACCCATACGGCCGGCTTGCCGCTGCGCGCCCGCCTGCGCGCCAGCTATGGCGAGGTGTACGACGATATCGTGCGCGGCGTGCTGCGCGAGCCGCTGGAAGGCACGCCGGGCCAGGCTGTCGAATACACGGACCGCGCCGCCCTGATCCTCGGCTTTGTCATCGAGCGCCTGCTGGGCCTGCCGCTGGAACAGGCGCTTGCAGAGCATGTGCTGCAGCCGCTGGGCATGGCCGCCACGGGCTATGGCCCGCTGGCGCCACGCCACGGCCAGTTAGTGGCGCCGACCGAGTATTGCGAGCAGGCGGGCGCCCACCTTGCGGGCGTGGTGCATGATTTTTCGGCCCGCCTGCTGGGCGGCGTGTGCGGCATCTCCGGCCTGTTTTCCAACGTGCCCGACTTGCAGCGCTTCCTGCGGGCCATGCTGGCGCCGGGCCTGCATGGCGCAGGCCAGGTGTTTGACGCCGGCTGGGTGCGCTCCTCGCTGACGGTGC
The DNA here is from genome assembly GCF_030397735.1 of Janthinobacterium sp. SUN120. Classification (NCBI taxonomy): domain Bacteria; kingdom Pseudomonadati; phylum Pseudomonadota; class Betaproteobacteria; order Burkholderiales; family Oxalobacteraceae; genus Janthinobacterium; species Janthinobacterium sp. SUN120. The sequence continues at coordinate 1,410,144 of NZ_JAPUBW010000001.1, forward strand.
AGACGGGTTCGTTAAATCCCTCGCGCGGCCTGTTCTGGCACCCGGCGGCAGGCACCGGGCCGGCAGACGACGTCTGGTGCCACCAGGGGTTCACCGGCACGGCCATGTGGCTCAGCCCCCGGCGCGGCCGCTATGCCGTGCTGCTGACGAACAAGCTGTATTACACGCGCGATTCCTCCCGGGTCAACGCGCTGCGGGGCGACTTCATGCGCTGCGCATTCGGCCTCTGAGGTTTACAGGCGCCAGCTCACCGCGATGGCCAGCAGCAGCGCGCCGGCCGCCACCACCAATGCACCATTGAAATTGTGCGACTGCGCATACAGGCTGCCGGCCAGCACGGGGCCGATAATCTGTCCGATGCCATACACCACCGTCATGATGGCCATCATGCTGGCGCCCGCCTTGCCGGCTGCCCGCTGCGCAGCCGGCATGGCGATGGTCACCGTGCCGACGAACGTGCCGCCGACGAGGATGGCGCTGAGCAGATAGCCGGCGGCCGAGGGCGCCAGCACGGGCAGCGCCACGCCCAGCGCCTGCAGCAGCAAATTCAGCCGCAGCGCCTGGCGCGTGCCCAGGCGCTCGTGCAGCCGGTGCCACAGGAAACACGAAGGCGCCGCGCCTAGGCCGAACACGGCCCACACGTGGGCGGAATTGAGATTCGGCAAGGCCACGCCCACCAGCACGGGCAGATAGGTGGCCGTGACGATGTAGCCGAGTCCCGCCAGTCCATAGATCAGCACCAGCGGCCAAGGCGCCACGGGCGCCAGCGCCGGCGCGGCCGGTGCGGGCGGCGCATTGGGGGTCGCCTGGCCGCTCACGGCAAGCGCGGGCGCGGCCGCCAGCCCCGCCAGCACGGTGACCCCGGCCAGCAGCAGCCACATGCCGGCGCTGCGCCAGCCCAGGTGCGACGCCAGCACCAGCAATTCAGCCGAGACGGCGATGCCGGCGCCCACGCCCGCGTACAGCAACGGCGCGCCGCGCGCCTGCCCGCGCTGCACCAGCAGCCACAGCGACGCCGCCACCATGGCCAGGGCGCTGAAGACGCCCGCCACGCCGCGCACCGTCACGATGAGCCAGACGGGCATCGGCCAGGCCAGCACGCCCAGGCACAGGGCCGTGCCGGCCACCGACCATAAACACAGCCGGTGCGCACCTTGCGCCCGCGCGCGCATGGCCAGGATGGCGCCCAGCAAGTAACCGGCATAGTTGGCCGAGGCGGCCAGGCTGCCGTCGCGCAAGGTCAAGACGCCCTCGCCAACCATATGCGGGTAGATGGCCGTGAAGGCGAAGCGGCCGAAGCCCATGCCGATGGCGAGGATGACGGCCGCGGCGATGGCCGCGCGCAGCCCGACCGCCCCGCTCACGCCGCCTCGCCGAGCTGCGTCAACAAGTGCTGGAACGCGGGCACGTCGAATCCCGCGCGCCACACCAGCACGGTGTCAATTTGCCCAGCGGAAATAGTCGCCAGGGTGGCCGGCGCGCCGGACAGCGCCAGCACACTGGCAGGCAGCAGGGTCACGCAGGCGCCGGCCGCCACGCAGGCGATCATGCAGTGATACGAACTCATTTCCTGCACCCGCCACTGCGTGCTGCCGGCCACGCCCAGCACCTCTTCCGCGATGCCGCGGTAGGTGCAGCCCTGCGGAAACGCCGCCAGCGAACGCGTGCGCACATCCATGGCGCGGCGCACGGGCCCTTCGCTGGCTGGCAGCAGCAGGCACAGTTCCTCGCGCCACAGGGGCCTCGACGCCAGGCCCAGCTCCGCCAGGGCGGCGGCGCCGCCGAACGCTGGCGGCAAGGCCACGAAAGCGCAGTCGAGCAAGCCCGTGCGCACTTGCTCGATCAGGGGCCGCGACGGCCCCGTGCCCAGCGCCAGGCGCGTCGCCGGATAGCGCGCGTGATACGCGGCCAGCAAGGCCGGCAAGCGGCTGGCCGCCGTGCTTTCCATGCTGCCGACGCGCAAGGTGCCCCCCTCGCGCCCGCCCGTGACGACATGCCGCGCCTCTTCCGCCAGCGCCAGCAGGCGCTGCGCATACTCGAGAAAGCGCTCGCCCGCCGCCGTCAGGGCCATGCGTTTATTGGTGCGCACGAACAGTTCCGCGCCGATATCGGCTTCCAGCTGCTGGATGCGCGTGGTGACGCTGGACGGCGCGCGCCCCAGCCGCGCGGCGGCCTGGGTGACGCTCAGTTCACTGGCGACCGAGCAAAAAATCCGCAATGATTCCGAATCCATCGTATTCTCTTTTTGAAAATGATTATGCTATTATATTCTTAAAATACGAATCAAATGCAGCATCCTCAACTTCATGAAGGAATCATCATGACGTCAATCCAGCGCTTCCTCGACCGTCTCGGCTTGCAATTGCCCATCATCCAGGCGCCGATGGCGGGCGTCTCCACACCGCGCCTGGCCGCCGCCGTGTCGAACGCGGGCGGCCTCGGTTCGCTGGGCATCGGCGCCGGCACCGTGGCACAGGCGCGCCAGATGATCGCGGACACGCGCGCGCTGACGGACAAGCCCTTCAATATCAATGTGTTCTGCCATGCGCCGGCCGTCAGGGATGCGCGGCGCGAAGCGGCTTGGCTGGCCCATCTGGCGCCCCTGTTTGCGGAGCTGGGCGCGGCCCTGCCCACACAGCTGGAAGAGATCTATAAAACGTTCATCGGCGACGAGGCGGCGTTTGCCCTGTTGCTGGAACAGCGTCCCGCCGTCGTCAGCTTCCATTTCGGCTTGCCCACGCAGCGGCAGATCGCCGCCCTGCGCCAGGCCGGCATCTACACGATGGCCACGGCCACCAATGTGCGCGAGGCGCTGCTCATCGAACAGGCGGGCGTCGACGCCATCGTGGCGCAAGGCGTGGAAGCGGGCGGCCATCGCGGCGTCTTCGACCCGCAAGCGCCGGACGAGCGCCACAGCACCACCGTGCTGCTGCGCCTGCTGGCGGGCCGCACCGCCCTCCCCCTCATCGCCGCCGGCGGCATCATGGATGGACATGGCATCCGCGCCGCGCTGGACCTGGGCGCCGCGGCCGCCCAGCTGGGCACGGCGTTCGTGCTGTGCCCGGAATCGTCGGCCAATGCAGGCTACCGGGCCAACCTGAAAAGCGAACGGGCGGCCAGCACCCGGCTGACCAGCGTGCTCTCGGGCCGCCTGGCACGGGGCATGGTGAACCGCCTGATCGAATACGCCGAAGCGCCGGGCAGCCCGCCGCCGGCCGACTATCCCGTCGCCTACGATGCTGCCAAGCAATTAAACGCGGCGGCCAGCCAGCTCAGCGACAGCGAATTCGCCGCCCAGTGGGCCGGCCAGGGCGCCCCGCTGGCGCGGGAAATGGGGGCGGAGGAATTGGTCGCCACCCTGGCGCGGGAAATGGCGGCCTGACTTTTCCGGGGCCATCCGCCTCACGCCGGCTGCTGCTGCGTGGTGCAGTGGATGCCGCCGCCGCCGGCCGCGATGGCGTCGATATTCAACTGCACGATGTCGCGACCGGGAAATTGCTCGCGCAGGATGGCCTTGGTGTTGCGGTCGGCTGCCGCATCGCCAAATTCCGGACACAGCACGGCGCCGTTGCAGACATAGAAATTGATGTAGCCGGCGGCGAAGTCCTTGTTTTCATAGCGCGGACGGACTGACCCAGGTCCGGGCAAGACCACCACCTGCAGCGCACGGCCGCGCGCATCCGTGGCCTTGCGCAGGATGTCGAGGTGGCGCTGGGTGACGGCCCGTTCGGGCGACGCCGGGTCGCTGTCGAAGCCGGCCGCCACGACGCCGGGGGCGCAGAAGCGGGCATAGAAATCCGTGTGGCCATCGGTGATGTCCTGGCCGGCGATGCCGGGCAGCCAGATGACTTTTTCGATGCCCAGCAGCCGGCGCAATTCGCGTTCGCATGCTGCCTTGCCGACGCCGGGATTGCGGTTGGCGTTCAGCACGCAGCTTTCCGTGATGATGGCCGTGCCCTGGCCGTCGACTTCGATGCCGCCCCCTTCCAGCACCAGGCTGCTCTCCAGCACGGCCACGTCGGCGCGCCCGGCAACAAAAGGGGCCACCCGCGCATCGTCGTCGTAGTCCTGCTTTTCGCCCCAGCCATTGAAATTGAAATTCACGCCGGCCAGCGCCCCGCCCGCCTTTTTCACGAAGACGGGGCCCGTGTCGCGCATCCACAGGTCGTCGATGGGCTGTACCAGCAGCTTGACCTTGTTGCCGCACAGGCGAGCCGCCACGTCGTAATCTTCCTCGTTGACGAGCATGTGCACGGGTTCGACGCTGGCGATCGCTTGCGCGATGCGCGCCAGATCCGCCTGCGCGCCCGCCTTCAGGCGCTTGCCCCACACGTCGTCATTCGCACCGAAGGCCATCCACGTCGCGGCGTGGCGCTCGCCTTCGTCGGGCATGCGCCAGCCGGCCCCAGCCGCCAGCGCGGACAAGGCCGGCAAACCGGCTGCGGCGCTGGCCGCCAGGCCCATGGCGCTGGTCAGAAAATGTCGTCGTTGCATGCTGTTCTCCTGTGCGGCGCGCTTACGCCGGTTCCTGTTGCGTGGTGCAATGGATGCCGCCGCCACCGGCCGCGATGGGGTCGATATTGATCTGGATCACGGCGCGTCCCGGATACAGCTGCGCATACTGCGCCTTGGCGCTGGCGTCCGCTTGCGCATCGCCGAATTCCGGCAGGAAAATGGCGTTGCTGGTGGCATAGTAATTGATGTAGCCGGCGGCGAAGGTGTTCGGGTTGTTTCCAGGCCGAATTTTCTCGGGGCCGTCGATGACGACGATCTGCAGCGACTGGCCATCCGCATCGGTGGCGCCGCGCAGAATCTCCAGGTGGCGCCGGGTCAGCGCGTAATCGTACGATGCCGGGTCCATCTCGCGGTGCGCCGCCACCACGCCGGGGCGCACGAAGCGGGCGTAAAAGTCCGTGTGGGCATCCGTGATGTCCTGGTTCTTGATGCCTGGCAGCCAGATCACCTTGCGGATGCCCAGCAGCCGGCCCAATTCCGCTTCGCAATCGGCCTTGCTCCAGCCCGGATTGCGGTTGCTGTTGAGCACGCAGCTTTCCGTGATGATGGCCGTACCCTTGCCATCGACTTCCAGCGCCCCGCCTTCGAGCACCAGGCGCGTGGCCAGCAGCGGCACCTTGGCCTGGGCGGCGACCACGTCGGCCACCTGGCCATCCTTGCCGGACTGCTGCTTGTTGCCCCATCCATTGAAGTTGAACTTCACGCCGGCCCGCTCGCCATTCGGCTTGCGCACGAAGACAGGGCCCGTGTCGCGCATCCAGACATCATCCATCTCGGCGGGAATCAGGTTCACGCGGGCGTCGAGCAACTGCCGCGCACTGGCCAGCTCGGCGGGACGCACCAGCATGTTGACGGGTTCGTAGGCGGCGATCGCGTTGGCGATGCGCACCAGCGCCAGCTGCACTTGCGGCACTTGCGCGCGCGTCCAGACGGCGTTCGAGGCGCCATACGCCATCCACGTCGCCTTGTGGGCTTCGGCCTCGTCGGGCATGCGCCAGCCGTCGGTCTGGTTGACGCCACCGCCGCTATTGATCGGAGGCAATGGCGCCACCGGGCCAGTTTCCGGCGTGCCGCCGCCGCAGCCGGCCAGCATGCCGCCCATGGCCAGCGCGCTGCCGCCCAGCATGCAATGGCGCAAGAAATATCGACGTGTATTCATATCCATCCTTGATTAGTTAGTCAGAGTGCCGCGCAGTCGATGCGTTGGCATGGACGGCATTGTGGAGCGATCAAGATATGAAAACAAATGATATGATTTACGTAAATTGATTAGGTTTTCTCATATGTCAGGACATCGCATTCCCTCGCTGAAGTTATTGATGGGCTTTGAAGCGGCCGCCCGCCACGGCAATTTCTCGCGCGCGGCCGACGAGCTGCACGTGACGCAGTCGGCCATCAGCCATCAGGTGCAATTGCTGGAAGAACAAGTCAAGCAACCGCTGTTCCGCCGCGCGGGACGGGGCGTGGAACTGACGGTGGCGGGCGAAGTGCTGCTGCGCAGCGTGCAGCGCTCGATGACCGTGCTGCGCAGCGGCCTGGGGCGCATCGCCACCTATCTCGATCCGGGATTGGTCGTGCTGGTGTGTCCGGCGCCCCTGCTGCACGGCTGGCTGCAGCCCCGGCTGCGGGAACTGGAAACGCGGCTGCCCGAACTGTGCTTGCTGCTGTCGGTCGACGAGAGCGCCCGCTTCGTCGATGAAATCGACGTCGATATCGCCATCGGCGAGCGCCCCATCCTGCAGCCGGACTTGCAGGAAATCCCCCTGCTGCGCGATGAGTGGGTGATGGTCGCCAACAGCGAGCTGGCGGCGCGGCTGGCCGGCGTGCCGCAGGATGCGCATCACCTGCACGCGGATCTGGTGTGCCTGGAAGAAAGCTTGACGGGCGACACTACGGCGCCATTGTTCCTGGGGCCGCTGGCGCGCTTTCGCAAGCGGGCCATCTACGACGATGCGCGCCTGTTGCTGGACGCCACGCTCGACGGACGCGGCATCGCCTGCCTGCCGCGCCTGCTGGTCGATGCCAGCCTGGCGCGCGGCTTGCTGCACGTGTTGCCCGCTTATCCCAGGGTGCCGGGCGCCACCTGGTGGCTGTCGGGCGTGGCGGAACATCCCCGTTCGGCCATCGTCGGGCAAGTATTCGACTGGCTGCGCGCGCAAGGTGCGGCGCAGGGGCAATGATCAGGGCTGCGGCGCGCGCGCATAGTCGACGCCGCTGGCCCAGCGGTTTTCCCAGTGCGCCAGATACGACTGCGCCAGGCGCTCGCTGTGCCACACGACGAGCACGTTTTCGCTGTTGGCGGTGGCCGCATCGGCCGTGTAATTGAAGCTGCCGTTTTGCACGGTCACGCCATCTGCCACGATATACTTGTCGTGATGCAAGGCATAGCGGGAAATCAGGCGCGTGGGAATGCCCGCGCCGACGAGCCGGTCCAGCGCGGCCCGGCTGTTCTTGCGCGCGTTGCGCCGCGTATCGGCCAGCACCCTGACATCCACGCCCCGCTGCCGCGCCCGCAGCAAGGCCTCGACCACATGGGGCGAACTGAACGAATAGGCGGCCAGCCGGATGCTCGACGCCGCGCTATCGATGACCTTGAGCACCAGCGCCTCCGCCCCGCCATCGGGAGAAAACGCGTTCTCGATGGTCACCACGGGCGCGGTGTCGGCGGCAAGCGCCGCTGACGGCGCACCAGTAGCAAGACACAGCGCAACGGCAAGCAGGATATTCTTCATCGCTGGCATTTCCCTGTTTCAATAATCGGGGGTGGACGAACAAAAAATGTGGACACAGCCTGCAGGCAGACTCGTCGCCTGGGCGAGCGTCCGCTGTCGCCCCATAGCGGACCTTCAGACTCATGCTAGACCTGCGGGCCATGCATTGTAAGGGACTGCACGAGGACTTGATTCCGTTCAGTCAGTAACCATCCGTCTGCAACAGGTTCAAGGTCAACGTACTCCACCACGACCGCAACATTGTGGCCCGTCCTAGCACCGCCCTTTCGAAAGCCACTTGGTTCGAGACTGATAACCTTAACTGACATCCGCCCATTCGGAGACTGCAAGAAAAGATTGTCGCCTACACGGACTTCGCCACTCCCGACTTTTCCCGTAAAAATGATGCATCGCTCTGCAATCAGGAGCACATCAACCACAGCGTATTCGAAGGTCATATAGTTTTGAAGTGGTAAATATTCAGAGCAGCGTTTCGACGTGCTGGATACCAAATCCCGTAAATCCTTCTGCACGAAGTTCTGGAGCCAGGTGAACCTTGATAATGGTTTCGATACGCGTAGTTTCAATGGACATTGTGCTTCCCAAAATTCAAAGTAACGGGCTACTGGTAGGTGCAGCGTGGAGTTAGACCGTAATGCTGCGCGAAATAAATGGCGTCACCGCCATCCAACTAGCGACTTTGTCATCCCATGAGATGAACGACTGCTTCTGGCCGCTTTGCGACAGCCAACTACGTCTAAAGCAGACCCGCGTCGGAGCGCTAAAGCAAGTCCGAGTCGGTTGCAAGATTGAGCATGCTGCGTTTAACTTTCCATGGAAATTTCCTCGATGGCACCTGTTTCATCGAATCGGACGCTAAGTACGTAATTTGTGACCTTGCCAGGCAAAGTGAAATCGAACACATCAATGCCGTTCTCATCCTCGTCACCCCAGTGAGACTTCAATTCCAAGAGGCCAAGAACCTGTTCGGGTTCGGGGGACGTAGTGGCCAGATTCGACTGCCAATAGGTGGCGTCCAACTCTTCGAGGTGGTGAGAGACGAATAGAGTTCCACCGTATTCATCAGCTTCGGTACCGAACGCATCACGAATCGCGGCTAGCGCAGACATCTCACGCCGCTTAATTTCATCTAACTGTGGTTGCACTCGGTTCTCCTAAAAGGTGTCCAATTTTCACTGGGGATACAGTTTTGCCCTTCGTGGGTCGAATCTGACTGACCGCTACTGGTTGGTTGCCGTCATTGGCAGGTTCCGCCCCATTGCAGACGACTGTTACTTGTTAGCTTTCCGGTCCAAGACTTCGCCCAAAGAAGTGTCCGGGAACTTACGCCAGTCTCGAGGTTCCGTACTCCGAACAAGATTTTCAACAGCAGCCAGAGCGTCGCTGTTCTCAACACCAACTGCTGTCGCGAGAACGTGATTTTGCGTGTGCCGCTCTGAACGGTTCGCTCGTGCTTTAGCTAATGGGATGCCTTTGCGTGAGGCCTTGCTGTTTTCACCGTACGTGTTGCGGCGGTCTTTCTCGTAGCTGAGGCACTTTTTCTCTTGAGGAGTTTTCGGTTGCACTGCCATGTATCTTTCCCTTTCACATCCATAGCTGAAGGTCCGTTTCTGGCCGGAACCGGCATCACAGTTTCTGATACAGGAATGTTGGACACGTTCCCGCCCCATCTTTGCTAAATTTAACCACCTGCGTCAGCACAGCGGCGACGTCATGATACTCGGTCAGCGGTACCACCTTGTCTTGGTCGGTATCACGCTCACAAGACAAGACAGCGTTGGATTCGTAGCGCAGAACATGCAACAACGCTTGCAAAAACATATCTGGGTTTGGCCAAAGATATGCACGTTTACGGTCAAGTGTAGGCAGTAGAGCAATCACTTTTCCATCACCGTCGCCACACTTCACAAGCTTGCCAAGCAAAGTCTCGCCCACATAGCAAAGCAATTCGTCAGTCTCTCCGAAGGGCGTGACAAACGGTTTTATCGAAATAGTTTCTACTTGTGCCGGAATGCGTAGCCAAAATGAATCCGGTGAGAATACGAACGTTGAGGTCATTACAAATCTGGTGAGGTTGAAGTAAGGTACTGACTGTCTGCTCTTGGCCGATTTCAGCCAACCTCTCCACCTTCAAAACGAACCGGAACCCCACGACGTCTTGCATCACTGCTACGTCTCTCTACATACTCTGGGAACCTGACACACCGCATCAGTTCATTTTTTCGACTTCTGACCATTTGAATACACCAGCACACCTTGCTCGTTGAACTGCTGGGTACTCAGCAGCACGCCCTTATCACTGTAAACCTGACGAATGCTTACCTTACCGTTGAGATGGTAACTATTTTGCACACCCACGGGCTGGCCATCGCGCCATTGCCCCTGCGACTCCAGCTTGTCATGACTAAAATACGTAGTTGCTACGCCGTGTTGGCGGCCATGCTCATCTAGCTCTACCTGCGATTTGATATTGCCATCTCGATCATAATAGCGGTAACCGCCAACCATCTTGCCAGAAACAAAATCGGCTGCATTGGTCTGTCCGGAGATTCGTACCAGATCGCTCTTGATGGTATCGAAAATCTCCACCTTCCAAGTGCCGGGCAACGCTGCTTTTGGTAAGGGCAGCACCAGCACATAAGGCGAGCGATGCTTGACCTGCGGCATCAGCTGTTCGTCCAGGTAGAGGCGCGCCTTGCCGTCGGGACAGGAGTCCGGGCCACAGTCGGTCATCATGCGCGCAAACGGAATGGCCTCATCGCCGGCTTTCCCGACAGGGCAGCCAAACAAGGTCACGACCATTGCTGTCTTGTCACGGATGCGCTCGGCGAGTGCGGGTCTGAGGCTCGCATACTCATCTTTGTTTTCCAGCATCCCCTCTTTTATGCGCAGCTGATTGCCGCCGCAGGCCGTAGATTCCGCCACGGTCAGCACATCGGCGCCTTTGCTATCTTTCTCGTTAGAAATAGCCGTAAACACGTGTCGCTGAATAATATCGGCCTGCGCCACTACTGGCCACAACAGCATCGCACCTAGCGCCACGCATATCATTTTCTGATGTTTTTTCAAGTACATCTCTAATCAAGTGCAACTGTAATATTGACTGGGTTAGCGGAAAAGTGCTTTCCCATAGCCGCTTGTGGCTGCTGTCGTTGGCAGCTTACGCCCCATTGTGCCGCCCGAAATCACATTCAACGTCAAAGTGATCGCCGCGCTTCAGTCCGTCAAATGCACCATAGTGTTATCCATTTGCTTCAACTTTGCTTCGATCTGATCCAAAGCATGTAGCTTTTCTTCGCGATGAGACCAGTCCCCCGCAGCCAGCGCCTGGGCTCTTTGCTGCCCGATAGCGTCCAATGCCAGTTGTCGCGCCTGTTGGTTGCATGCCGCTCTTAACTTTATATCCGCAAATGCGAGAGCAATCGACGCTTCGCAGCGCACGTCATCGTCCATGGCGTGTATGTCGGCGTATCCCCACTGCTTTGCCAGTTTCTCGAGGAATCGAATTGGCGTGACATCCTTGTGCGTCTTGTGCCAATCGCGATAGCTCTCCAGAAGATCAGCGCCAGTATCATTACCGTTCGGCGAGAAATCATCCGCGCAATTCCAAAAAAATGGATCATCCAATATCTCGCGTGCCTTGGGATGAAAGTCTTCCCAGTCGATTCCCAACTGCTCCCAGGCCGACATCCCGTCACGCTTGGCTTGTGCCGCTGCCTTCAAGCCGGATGCCAGGAGTTGCAGAGCTTCCTCGGAATCCGGGACGCGTTTCCTGGCAGCTTCACAGTGGTCCAGAAATTTCTCCAAGCTAAAATCATCGGTGCGCTTCAATCGCTTGCTCAATAGCCCTAATGCATGGATGACTTCATCAACACCTGCCTTAAAAAGTGGCAAAGACAATGTTGAGGAATGCGTCCAGTCCCGGCCTTCCATCAACTCGCTGGCGATGGCGATCTCGACCTTGCCCTTTGCTCTTCGATAAGTGACCTTCGGTAGCGTTGCGCGGAAATTATTGTGCGCCTCCAACAGAGATTCCAGTGTCTTCTTTGCCGGACCAGAGTCCCTGAAGTGAAGCGTGACCGCAATTTCCTGAATCGCGTCGCCAAAACTGCCGCTGCCCGCGAGAAGAAAATCCCCGATCGGAGACAACGTTGTGTGACCACCGTAGCAATTATAGGAATTTGCGACTACATGGAAATCCATTGAATACTGCCTTTCATCCGAAATTTCAATTGTTCTGAATGTCGATATATATTGCTTGTTCACCTCAAGCCAGCCATGCCGTGGCTACGGCAACCGGTGGCGGAAGGTCGGTTCGATGTTGCGCGCATGCAGCCAGCGCACGATGTCTTCCAGGGTGGCGTCCTGCAACAGCAAGCCGGACGCGCTGACGGAAGATGCAACAGGCGATGTGACCACGGGAACAGGCGCTGGCGAAGACTCCGAAAGGCCCGCATGTCCCTGCAATTTCGCCAGCGCCTGCGCGAACTGGGCTGGGTTGATGCTGCGCAAACTTTCCAGGAAGCCCAGCTGGGCGGATGGCGGCGGCGGCATGTCCAGGCCCGGCTCATCGACGAAGGCGGCGCCCATGCTGGGGTGGATGAAGGCGGCCCACTTGCCCGACGGCTGCAGGCTTGGCGGCAGCGCCACCTGTTCCACGTCGGCGGGCGGCGCGGCGGCAAGAATGTCGGTCGAGGCAGGCAAAAAGGTCGAGCGCAGCAGTTGCACGAACTGGCGCGCCTGGGCGACGGGCACGGGCGTGGCCAGCGACAGCCATAACTGGAACGCCGTGCCCGAGATGCTGACGGCGGGCGCCGGCAAGTCCAGCTCGTGTTGCACGGCATTGGCGATCGTACACAGCGCGCTCCAGTGCGCCTCGCCGCCGCCCTTGCCGCCAAACTCCAGCACCAGCGCGCGCGTCAAGCCGCTCCCGGTCACGAGTCGCACCGCTACCGTCTGCTCGCCCGACAGATGGCGCGCCAGCACGGCCGGCGTCAGCGGCTGCACGCCGCCCTCGCCATCGACATAGTGCTGCTGTTCATCGAACAGGTACAGGCGGGTGAGTTCGGAAATCAGTTTATGCATGGACGGCCTCGTAATGACGTTGAGCAACACTTGTCAACGTGCCCAGATTATAGCCTCCCAAGCCTTGGCGCACCCGCACCTCCAACGCCAAACACGAGCCAGCTGGCCACGGCGAACAGGCAGGCGGCAACGCCGCCGTACAGCATCACGGCGCCAAAACCTTGTGCCAGCGCAAGCTTCGCCACGCCGGCCGGCAGCGCGCCGCCCTTGCCTGCCGACACTTCCTCCGCCAACGCCCGCAATGCCGCCCCGTCAATCCCGGCAGGCATATGCCGGCGCAAGGCGGACTGGATGGCTGCGACGAGGATAAAACCCATCAGCGCGATATTGATGGACAGGCTGACCATGCGCGCGCTGATGTCGATGCTGGACGCCATGCCCGCCCGTTCGCCCGGCACGGCAGCCGTCGTCGTGTTAGTGACGGGGGTATTGGTCAGCCCCAGGCCCGTGCCCGCCAGCAGGCAGCCGGGCAGGATCGTCAGCCAGCTGGCGGCGTCCGCGCGGCTGCCCCAGCACATCAGCAGCAAACCCGTGCCGATGGCCAGCAAGCCGGCGGGAATGACGGCATCGGCCCGGTAGCGCAGCGCCAGCCGCTCGGCCAGCGGCGGCACGAGCAAGGTGGGCAAGGTATAGGCCAGCAAGGTCAGGCCCGTGTCCAGGCTGCTGTAGCCGAGGCCATGCTGCACGTACAGGGGCAGATAGATCATGACCGGCCAGAAACTGCAATTCATGCCCGCCGAACCGAGCAGCGCGCCCGAGAAGCGGCGGATGCGGAATACGGAAAAGTCGATCATCGGTTCCGCCTGACGCCGTTCGATGACGGCAAACGCGGCAAAACCGGCCAGCGCCACGGCCACGCTGGCCAGCGCACGGGGATCATCGAAACCCAGCGCCGGCCCCTGCGTGAGGCACCACGCCAGGCTGAACACGGCCAGCGACAGGGTGGCGATGCCGGCCACGTCCAGCTTGCGCCGCTGCGGGTCGCGCGATTCGCTCACGCCCAGGGCCGCCAGCAGCAGCGCGACGACGGCCAGAGGTCCGTGCACGAGGAATACCCACTGCCAATTCGACAGCGCGACGATGGCCGCGCCAATGATGGGGCCGAAGCCCAGGCCCAGGCCAAACACGATGCCCCAGGCGCCAAACGCCCGGCCCCGCGCGGCGCCGGCCGGGAACTGCTGCGACAGCACGGCTACCTGGCAAATCAGCATGGCGCCGCCGGCCATGCCCTGCAGCGCGCGCGCGGCGATCAGCACGCCCGTGCTGCCGGCCCAGCCGCAGGCCAGCGAACTGAGGCCGAACAGCGCCAGGCTGGCGAGCAGCAGGCGCTTGCGGCCATAGCGGTCGGCCAGGGTGCCCGTGGCCATCAGCACGGTGGTGCAAGCCAGGGTGTAGGCATTCATGATCCATTGCAAGTCCTTGAAGTCGCCATGCAGCACGGTTTCCAGCGTGGGCAGGATCACGGGCACGCTGGAAATTTCCAGGCCAAACTTGAGCGAGGCCAGGCACACGGCGGCCAGGGTCAGTGCGTTTTGTTGCGTAGTAGTCAGTAGCATCGAAGCCTTGATGTCGGTAGTCATGGAGGCGCGCATGGTGGCGGCGCACCGCGAGCCCGCATTCTAGAAAACCCCGACTCATGAGGGAAATGATAAAATTTTGTACAATTCATTCATTTTCGTCATGAATCACGGGAGCGTCACGCCATGGACTTCGATACCGCCCTGCTGCGCGCCTTGGTCGCCGTCGCGGACACGGGCGGCTTTACTCGCGCCGCCGAACGGCTGCACCTGAGCCAGTCCGCCATCAGCCACCAGATCCGCCGCCTGGAAGAGCAAGCGGGCACGGCGCTGCTGGTGCGCACGACGCGCAGCCTGCGCCTGACGGAAGATGGCGAGGATTTCCTGCGCCACGCGCGGCAGGTGCTGGCGGCCCAGGAGGCGCTGTCGCGCCGCTTCCAGCGTTCCTCGCTTGCCGGCGCCGTGCGCTTTGGCGTGCCGGAAAATTTCATGGGCGCACGCTTGCCCGCCCTGCTGGCGCAGTTCGCCCACCTGTTTCCCGCCGTGCGCCTGGATGTGACGGTCGGCACCTATCTTGACTTGCAAAAACTGGTCGCCGCCGATGCGCTGGACCTGGCCGTCGTCATGGCCCTGGCGGACGGGCAAGATGAAGCGGCCGTGCTGCGCCGCACGCGCTTCGTCTGGGCCGCGGCGCAGGATTTCCGGCACGATGGCGCGCTGCCCCTGCCGCTGGCGTTTTCACCGGCGCCCTGCATGCACCGGCAAGTGGGCGTCGACGCCCTCGAGGGCGCCGGCCTCGACTGGCGCGTGGCGTTCACCTCGCCCAGCCAGCAGGGCTTGCGCGCCGCCGTGCTGGCGGGCCTGGCCATCACGGCCCTGCCGCAAGGCGACCTGGAGCCCGGCATGGTGGTCATCGACGGCCAGCATGGCTTGCCCGCCCTGCCCGCTGCCCGCTTCCAACTGCTGTGGCGCGCCGCCGGCAGCACGGCGGCGGCCGAAGCGTTCGGACAGTTGCTGCGCGAATGGTCAGCCGCCGCGGCGGCTTGACAGCACCAGCAGCAAGGCCAGCGCCAGCATGGCGCTTGCGCCCCCCAGGGACACCGTCACGCGGTGCGCCAGCAGCGCCGCGCCAACGCGCTGGTGTGCGCCAAAGGACGAGATCGCCACCAGCACCGCCAGCCCCAGCGAATTGCCCAGCTGGTGCGCCACGTTGACGACGCCCGCGGCGGCGCCCGCATCCTGCGCGGGCACGCCCGCCACGCCGGCCGCCGTCAGCGGACTCAAGGCCATGCCCTGCCCCGCGCCGATCAGCACCATGGGCAGGGCCACGCCCAGCCAGTACGCCGTGCCCGCATCGACGCGGCTCAGCCATGCCATGCCCAGCAGGGTTGTCGCCAATCCCATGGCCAGCAGGCGCGCATTGCCCAGGCGACGCGTCAAACGCGGCACGCACAGGGCCATGCCGAAGTTGACCAGGGTCATGGGCAGGAAAGCCAGGCCCGTCAGCGATGGCGGATAGCGCAGCACCACTTGCAGAAATTGCGTGGTGAAAAAGAAGAAACCGATCATGGAGCCCAGGAACAGCACCCTGGCCCCGTACGCCGCATTGCGCTGCGCATCGGCGAACAGGCGCAGCGGCAGGATCGGCTGCGCGGCGCGCCGTTCGATGGCAATGAAAGCGGCCAGCAGCAGCACGCCCGCCGCCAGCGCACCTTGCGTCAAGGAATCGCCCCAGCCGGCGCCGGCCGAGCGGATCAAGCCATACACGAGGGCCGACATGCCGAGGGTGGAACTGGCCGCGCCAGCCACGTCAAAGCGGCCCCGGCTGCGCGGGCTTTCCGCGATGAATCGGCGCGCGGCCAGCAGCATGGCGGCGCCGATGGGCAGGTTGATGAAGAAGCCCACGCGCCACGACAGCCACTCGGCCAGCACGCCGCCCAGCACCAGCCCCACGCTGGCGGCAATGCCCGCCACGGCGCTGTACAGGGCGATGGCCCGCGTGCGTTCGCGTCCCTCCGCAAATGTGGTTTGCAGCAAGGCCAGGGTGGATGGCGCCAGGATGGCCGCGCCCACGCCCTGGATGGCGCGCGCGGCAACCATCGTGGCAGGCGAGCGCGCCAGGCCGATGGCCAGCGACGCGAGCGTGAACAGCGCCAGGCCCAGCTGCAGCAGGCGGCGCCGGCCAACCACGTCGCCGGCGCGCGCGGCCAGCAGCAGCAAGCCGCCAAACGTCAGCGTATACGCGCTTTGCACCCAGGCCAGGCCCGTATCCGTAAAGCCCAGTTCCTGGTGGATGTTCGGCAAGCCCGTCAGCACGATGGACGTGTCGAGCACGATCATCACGTAACTGACGAGAATGATGGCGAGGATGGCCGCCTTGGGCGGCGCGGCAGAGGGAGTAGCAACTGGCGGATTGTTCATGCCATCACTGTAAGCCGTATGCATTACCATGAATAGATGGTAAAGTCCGCATGAACTTATTAGCGCAACTAATGAATTGGAAAGACATCCGCCATGGCACAAACCAACTTCAACGACATCCTCGCCTTCGTGGCCGTGGCCCGCGAAGGCAGTTTTACCCGGGCGGCGGCCAAGCTGGGCGTGTCGCAGTCGGCGCTGAGCCAGACCGTGCGCGCGCTGGAGGAACGGCTCGACTTGCGCCTGCTGGTGCGCACCACGCGCAGCGTCTCGCCCACGGAGGCGGGCGAACAGCTGCTGCGCACGGTGGCGCCCCGCTTCGACGAGATCGAGGCGGAACTGGCCCTGCTCAGCGCACGGCGCGACAAGCCGGCCGGCAACATCCGCATCAGCGCGGGCGAGCATTCGGCACTGACGGTGCTGCAGCCGGCCATCGCCCGTTTGCTGCCCCACTACCCGGACATCCACATCGAAGTCATCGTCGACAACGGCATGACCGACATCGTGGCCGCGCGCTGCGACGCGGGCGTGCGCCTGGGCGAGCAAGTGGCCAAGGACATGATCGCCATGCCCATCGGTCCCGATTTCCGCATGGCCATCGTTGCCTCGCCAGCCTATTTCAGCCGGAATCCGCCGCCCGTCACGCCGCAGGACTTGATGGCGCACAACTGCATCAACATGCGCCTGCCCACCCTGGGTGGCCTGTTTGCCTGGGAATTTTCCAAGGATGGGCAGGAACTGAAGGTACGCGTGGAAGGTCAAATGATCTACAACAACATGGCCATGCGCCTGCAGTCGGCGCTGGACGGCCTGGGCCTGGCCTGCATGGCGGAAGACGTCGTGCTGCCCTACGTGGCCGATGGCCGGCTGGTGCGCGTGCTGGACGACTGGTGCCCCGCGTACGCGGGCTACAAGCTGTATTACCCGAGCCGGCGCCACCCTTCTCCCGCGTTTACCTTGCTGCTCGACACCTTACGCTATCCCCGGGTTTGAGCCAGCGCAATCGTCCACCGGGCGTGGACAGTCGCCAAACGAACATGCGTTTACCGTGCGGCGGCGCAGGACTATAGTGGCTACTTTCCCACCTGTTCAAGGATCGCCATGAAACTCTTTTATTCGCCGGGCGCCTGCTCGCAGGCGCCGCACATCATCCTGCGCGAAACGGGCACGCCTTTCACCCTGGTCAAGGTCGACCTGGGCCAGCACCGGACGCAGGAAGGCGGCAATTACTACGAACTCAACCCGAAAGGCCAGGTGCCGCTGCTGGCGCTCGCCGATGGAACGACCTTGAGCGAAGGCCCCGTCATCGCCCAGTACATCGCGGAACAGGCTGGCCGACAGGACTTGCTGCCGTCCGTGGGCAGTTTTGCCCGCTACAAGGTGCTGGAATGGCAGAACTACATCACGTCCGAGCTGCACAAATCGTTCAGCCCCCTGTTCGATCCGCGCATCGACGCGGCCGCCAAGGCCTTGTTCGTCCAGCAACTGGCCAAGAAATACAAATGGGTCGACAGCCGCCTGGAAGGCCGGGCCTACCTGACGGGCGACACGTTCACGGTCGCCGACGCCTATCTGTTCGTCATCACGGGCTGGGCGCCAGGCGTGGGCGTGGACTTGTCCGCGCTGGCGCATGTGCAAGCCTTCCTGGCCAGAGTGGCCCAGCGCGACAGCGTCAAGGCGGCTTTGGAAGCGGAAGGACTGGCCAAGGCGGCTTGAGCGCCATCGCCCGGTGCACGGCTCACGTCTTTTCCGACTTGCCGTGCATCACCATGATGGTTTGCTGCATCAGCGCGCACAGGGTTTCCTTGCCATCGCGCACGGCGAACACTTCGGCTTGCGTGACGATCAGGGTGCGCCCCGGGCGCACCACCTTGCCGCGCGCAATCAATTTCTCGCCATCGGCGGGCGCCAGCAAATTCATCTTGTATTCCACCGTCAGCACGGACGCGCCGTCGGCCACCATGGTCATGGCCGCGTAGCCGGCGGCCGAGTCCGCGATCATGCCCACCACGCCGCCATGCACGAAACCGTGCTGCTGCTCGATGCCGCGCCAGTGCGGCACGTGAATTTCCGTGCTGCCGTGACTGACCACGGGCAGGCTGGCCTGGATCAGGGTCATGGCGTTTTGCAGATCGAAACTGGCGCGGACTTTCTCGGCGAAGTGCGGGTCGGGCCGACGGGACGTGCTCATGGGCTGTGCGCTTTCAAGGGGAGAACGCCTTACTGTACCCGCTTATGCCCGTTCGCACCATGTCGCAGCGCCCGCCGGCTTGCACGGCGGATGCGGTAGTATCGCCATGTCGACACATGATCCCTCCTCCTGCCCCCGCGAAAGGTCCGCCATGGAAGAAGAATACGAAGTACCCAGCCCCCATGAGCACGCCGTGGAAGAGGCGACGGAGAAGGAGCGCGATGGCCTGACGCAGAAAATCGCCCTGATGACGGCCATCCTCGCCACCATCGGCGCCCTGATCAGCTACCAGAGCGGCAATGCGCAGAACGAGGCCATGTTCCTGAAGAACGAGAGCATCCTGAAACAGGCACAGGCAAGCGACCAGTGGGCCTTGTACCAGGCGAAGTCGACGAAGGGCCATATCGCCGAAGCGACGGCCGCGCTGGCCAGCGTACCCGAGGTACGGGCCCGCTTCCTGGCGGAACAGGCTAGGCAGGAACGGGAAAAGCCCCTGGTGCAGGCGCAGGCGCGCCAGCTGGAAGAGCAGTCGAGAAAGCTGGGCGAGGCGTCGGAAGCCAAGCTGCGCCCGCACGAACGGCTGGCCATGGCCCTGACCTTCATCCAGATCGCCGTGGCGCTGGCCGCCATCACCGTGCTGACGCGGCGCCGCTGGCTGCTGTGGGGCTCCGTGGGCGCGGCGGCGGCCGGCATACTGGCGGCCGGCAGCGCCTTCCTGCTGTAGCGGCAGGCGGTTCAGGCGGGGTCAGGCGGGCGGCAGGACGCCGCTCCAGCCCGGCAAATAGCGCGCCTGCTGGCTGCGCGCCAGCTTCATGGCCTGCGCCAGTGCCTTGGGGAAATTTTTCTGCAGGCTGGCGGGCGCGATGCGGCTGCGCAAGAAATCGGCCCACAGGAATTCGCTGAACGGCGTCACGTCCTTGGCGTAGCCGCCCGCGCTGCGCAATTCGCCGGCCAGGCTGCGGTAGGGATCGTCGTGCAAGCCGCTCAGGTGCCGGGGGATGGCGGAAAAATCGCGGCGCAAGCCTTCGCTGTCGTACGGGTGCACCCACTGGTGGTGGTCCATCACATGCCAGAAGTGCAGCGGCTCCAGCCAGGACAAATCCTTGAGGATCATCAAACTGACGCTTTTCACGCCTTCCTGGTGCAGCGCCAGGCCGAAATGGTGGTGGTCGACGATGTAGTGGCGCCCTTCCGGACCGATAATGCTGGGAAACCAGTGGTCGGCCAGCGCCGCCGCCCGCGCCTTCCGGCCCAGGCTGGCCCAATGCGCGCGCTTGAGCGCCACCTCGGCCATGCCCACCGTGATTTGCGTGGGCAGCAGCTTGTTCAGCCTTCCCTTGACCAGTTGCGGTTTCGCGCTTGTCATACCGTCTCCCAGATGCATGGCCTAGCCGCCAGCGTAGCATAGTCGCCGCTACTTTTCAGGCGTGGCGCAACCCAGCAGGCGCACGGCCTCGGCCACGCTCAATTCGCTGAGCAGCAGCGCCGGCGCCGCCTCGGCGGCCAGCATGTCGCGCAGCGCCAGTTGCAGTACGGCGCACGCCGGCTCCTTCAGCCGCGCCAGCGCCAGGGCCAGCCCCCGCAGGCGCGCAAACGCGGCAAAGTCGCGCAGGGCTTCGACGCTGCTGCCATCGAGGTCGGGCGACTCTTCCAGGCTGAGGATCACCTTGCGCAGCGGACCGGCCCGCTCCTCCAGCAGGGTGCGCGCCAGGTGCAGGCTGCGCTCGGCATTGACGAAGAACAAGGGTTCATCGAGGCGCAGGATCAACGTGTCGGGCTGCGCGCGGGCCGCCGGGTACAACGCCAGTTTCACGTAATCGTGGCTGTCGCCCAGCCGGCCCAGCACGGACAGGCCCGGCCGCGACAGGCGGCGCAGCATCAGTAGCAGGCTCATGGCGATGGCTGCCAGCAAGCCGTCGAGTACGCCGAACAGCAGCACGCCGGCAATGGCCGCCAGCACCAGCAGGCGGTCGCGGCGCCAGCACCAGCAGGCGGTCGCGGCGCCAGGTGAAATAAGGCAGCAAGGAAACAGGGTTCAGGGTATGACTGACGGCATGGATGACCACGGCGGCCAGCACGGGCACGGGAATCAGGGCCACCAGCGGCAGCAGGGTCAGCACGATGACGCCCACAACGGCGGCCGCCACCAGCCCCGCCAGGCGCGAGGTGGCGCCGGCCGCCTCGTTGGCGGAGGTGGCCGAATAGCCGGTGCCCACCGGCATGGCCTGGAACAGGCCCGCCACCACGTTCGCCGCGCCCAGCGCCAGCAAGTCGCGCTCGGGCGCCACGGCGTCGCCATGCTTCAAGGCAAAACTGCGGATGGCGCCATACGATTCCGCATACAGGATCAGCGCCAGCGCAAACGCCAGCTCGGCCAGGCGCGTCCATTCCTCCTGCGTCAGGCGCGGCAGGACAGGCATGGCCAGGCGGACATCGATGGCGCCCACCAGGGCCACGCCATGGCGCGGCAAGTCCAGCCATTGCCCGGCGGCGATGCCCAGCGCGATGACGATCAGGCCGGCGGGCCAGCGCTGCAACCGCCGCAGCAGGAACAGCGACAACAGCGCCGCCGCGCACAGGCCGGCGCCGCTGCCGTTCCACTGCCCTGCGCCTGCCAGCAGGCCCGCCAGCAGATGCGGCACGTCGCCGTGCGCCGGCTGCACGCCCAGCACGCCGGGCAACTGTTTCACGATGATCACGATGGCCAGGCCGAAGGAAAAGCCCCGCAGCACGGGCTTGGCGATGAATTCCGTGATGCTGCCCAGCCTGACCAGCCAGGCCAGCAGGAAAAATGCCCCCGTCAATATCACCAGTCCCGCCATCAGCATCAGCCGGTGCCCCGCCGTGCCGCCTGGCATGGATGCCATGGCGGCGGCCAGCACGGCGGCCGAGGACGACGTGGCCGAGACGATGGCAAAGCGGCTCGTGCCCAGCACGCCGTAGCACAGCAAGCCCGCAAACAGGGCCAGGATGCCCGCCTGCGGTGCCAGGTTGCCGATGCTGGCATACGCCACCGCTTCCGGCAGCAGCAGGCCGGCGATCGACAGGCCGGCGCTGGCATCTTGCCAGCGGTTCGTTTGCGTCGCAGCCGATGCGCTCATGGAGGCTCCTGGTGGGTGGCGCCGGTCCGCGCCATGATGCGGCAAAACGGCGGCATGCAGGCTTACGGCGCTGCGGCGCCCACTTCCGACACTTTCCTGCCGGCGCGGAAGATGGAATAGATCACGGCACCGACGCGCTCATACGGCACGTCCGGCTGCGTGCGCAAGGCAACGCTGGCAATGTGCTCCTCGGACAGGACGGCCAGCATCTCGTCCACCGTGTGGACGCGCCGGCCCGCCACGGTGATGTCTTCCTTGCCCAGCATGACCACGGGTGGCGGTGGCGGCACGCTGGCGCAAGCCGCCAGGCACAGCAGCAATGCCGCCGCGCTCCCCGCATGGACGAATCTGCACATGTTTTTCCCCTTTTCCTGCAGCTTACAGGCGCGGGACTGGCGCCGCAACAGGCGCCGACTATCGCTGGCCCCCCGCGCCGTGCGAAAATGCCCGCCTTCGCCATTGCCGGATTCTGCCCATGCCGCACGCTGCCCTCGCTACCCCTGCTACCCTTTCCGCGCGCGACGCGCGCCGCATCGCGCGCCATGCGCCGGCCGCCGACGCCGCCCGCTTCCTGCATCCGGCCCAGCAAGCCCTGCTGCACCGGCGCGGCTGGCTGACGATGCTGGCGCCGCGCGGCGCGGGCGGCGCCGAGCTGCCCTTGCCGCAAGTGGTGCGCCTGGAAGAAGCCGTGGCCGCCGTCGACGGCAGCATGGGCTGGGTGCTGACCCTGTGCGCGGGGGCGGGATGGTTCGCGGGCTTCCTGGCGCCCGACATGGCGCGGACCATCATCGGCACGCCCCGCGTCTGCCTGGGCGGCAGCGGCGCGGCCACCGGTGAAGCGGAAGAGGAAGGCGACGGCTACCGCATCACGGGCAGCTGGGACTACGCCAGCGGCGCGCCGATGGCGACCCACTTCACGCTGAACGCCCGGCTGCGGCGCGATGGCCAGCCCCTGCTCGATGCGGAAGGCAAGCCGCGCATCCGCGCCTTCCTCGTGCCCGCCGCCCTGGTGCAGCTGGTGCCTTCGTGGAACAGCATCGGCATGCGCGCCAGCGCCTCGCACAGCTACCGCATCGACGGTCAATGGGTTGCCAAGGAGCACGGTTTCACCATCGATCCTTCGGCCGCGACGGCAGACGGCCCCCTGTACCGCTATCCGTTCTATTCGCTGGCCTACGTGACCCTGGCGGCCAACGTGGCCGGCATGGCCAGCCATTTCATGCAGCTGGCCGAAGAAGGCATGCGCCACCGCCGCCATGCGCGCGCCGGCTTGCCGCTGCTGGACGTGCCGGAAGTGGCCGCCATGCTGCAAGCCGGGAAACAAGCGTTCACATCCGCCCGCACCCGCTTCTATGCCGTGCTGGACGACAGCTGGGGGCAGGTGGCGGGCGGCGCGGCGCTCGGCGCGGATGCCATGCAAGCCGTGCAGGACCGTTCGCTGGACCTGGTCGCCGCATGCCGCGCGGCCGTCGGTGATTTGTATCCGTATTGCGGCCTGTACGCGGCCCGCGAAGACAGCGCCATCAACCGCGTGTGGCGCGATTTCCACACGGCCAGCCAGCATGCGCTGCTGCTGCCGTAAGCTGCCTGAACGCCCGGCGCGGCATCGTCATTGAGCGCCTTGGCGCGGATAGCTGTCATCCGTCACCTGTTCCAGCCACGTCACCGCCGTGCCATCTTGCGCCTCGGCAATAGCGACGTGCTGCATGGCGGACGTGGCCGTCGCGCCATGCCAGTGCTTGACGCCGGGCGGTATCCACGCCACGTCGCCCACGGCCAGCTGCTGCAGCGGGCCCTGCCAGTGCTGCACCCAGCCCTGGCCTTGCGTGACGATCAGGGTCTGGCCCAGCGGATGCGTATGCCACGCCGTGCGGGCGCCGGGCGCGAAGGTGACGATGGCGCCGCCCACGCGGGCCGGCGCCAGGCGCTGGAACCGGGCGTCGACTGCGACCTTCCCCGTGAAATAGGCGGCGTCACCGATGCTGCTGGGCATGGCGGCGGCGCGCGTGACGGTGACGGCCGCTGGCGCGGCAGCCGGCTCGGCGGACGCGGCCCCGGCGGGCAGGCAAAGCGGCAAGAGTGCCGCGGCGTATCGGTGCATGTGGATATCCTTTCTTGCCGCGCGGGGCGGCGGTCGTTATTTGCGGAAGACTTCTTTCGCCACGGCCAGCGCCGAGACGGCGTTCGGCCAGCCCGCATAGAAGGCCAGGTGGGTGATCGCCTCGACCAGCTCGTCCTCCGTCAAACCGTTCTGGCGCGCCAGCAACAGGTGCGATTTCAGCTGCTCGGGACGGTGCATGGCCACCAGCGCGCTGACGGTCACCAGGCTGCGGTCGCGTTTGGACAGCTGGGGACGCTCCCAGATGTCGCCGTACAGCACCTTGTCCGTGAGGTCGGCCATCTTCGGCGCGAAGTCTCCCATCAATTGCTGCGCGCGCGAGGGCGGCTTGCTCTGCGCATCCAGCGTTTGCGCTGGCGCAAAGACGGGCAGCGCCAGGCAGGCCGCCAGGAAGCCTATTTTCATGCTGTTCGAAAAAACGCCCATCACGCCCCCAGGTGCTGGCGAAAGAAGGCATCCAGCCTGGCCAGCGACTGCGCGATGTAAGGCGGCCGGTCGTACAGGTCCACGTGCGAGGCGCCGGGCACGACGAACAGTTCCTTCGGCTGCGCCGCCCTGGCGTACGCATCGTCGCTGAAATATGCCGAGACGGCGCGCTCGCCGACGATCATCAGCAACGGGCGCGGCGCGATCGTCTCGATCTGCGCGAACGGGAAGAAATTCATCATCGGCGCCAGGCTCGTCAAGGCATACAGGCTGGTCGAGTGCGGGTGCTGGCCCCGGGGCGTGGCGTAGTAGTCGAGGAATTCGCGCACGATTTCCGGCGCGTCCGGCCCGGCCGACTCGGGCAGCGCGCGGATGTCGCGCCGCGGTTCGCCGCGCGCCTCGCGCGTGCGCTGTTCGCCGACCTCGTCCAAGGTCTTCATGCGCTGCTCGTAGGTGAGCGTGTCGCCCAGCCCCTGGCGGCGCGCGCGGCCCATGTCGTACATGCTGACGGTGGCGATGGCCTTGATGCGGTGGTCGACCTGCGCCGCGCTGACGGCATAACCGCCGCCACCGCAAATGCCCAGCACGCCGATGCGCGCCGGGTCCACGGCCGGATGATTGCTGAAGAAATCCACGCAGGCGCTGTAATCGCCCACGCGCGTGCCCGGCACTTCCGTGTAGCGGGGCAAGCCGCTGCTGTCGCCGTAATGCGAAGCATCGAACGCCAGGGTCACATAGCCCAATTCCGCCAGCTTTTGCGCGTGCAAGCCGGCCGTCTGTTCCTTCACGCCGCCGAACGGGTGGCCGATGACGATGGCGGGATATTTTTTGGCCGCATCGAAGCGCGCCGGCGTGAACAGGTTGGCCGCGATGACCGTCTGCGCGCTGGTGTTGGGGAACGCGACGCGTTCGATAGCGACGCCGTTGCGCCGGGGATGGCCCACGACCATGGGCCGGGTGGGCGCGGACGCCGGTGCTTGCGCCTGGGCCGCGCCTGCCAGGGCCATGCCGGCGCCGCCGGCCACCATGGCCAGCGAGGTGTTCAGGAACGTGCGCCGCTGCGGCTGGGGGAGTTCATCACGCATCTGTATTTTCCTTGTAAACATTGATATGGAACAAGCCGCGTACGAGGCACGCTTGTGGCAGATCAAGCGTACCCGCCCTCGCCCACCATGAATAGACAGGCAAATCCACTAAAGTCTATAAGTACAGCTTATGAATGGCACCATCGGCCAGCCGTGCCTGACAGCAAAGGCAGCCGGGCGCCATGCGGCCTGGATTGCCTGATAAGATGGGGACATTGCTACTTCCCGCTCCCCTATCCATGCACGTCAACACGCTCAGCAGCCTGGCGCAACTTTTGGCCAGCGCCGAAACGGAAACCCTGGCTTTTCCCACCAGCATCAATACGGCCCTGCTCCTGCAAAAGGAACTGGCCAACCCGGATTGCCACTCGGCCGACATCAGCCGCTTGCTGCTGTGCGAACCGACCTTGTCGGCGCGCGCCGTGGCGCTGGCCAATTCGGCCCTGTTCTCGCCCGGCCAGGCGCCCGCCATCACCAGCGTGCGCGCCGCCGTCGAGCGGCTGGGCCACCGCAACCTGTATGCGCTGGCGACGGCGGCCGTCATCCGCCAGCTGAACGCGGGCATCCGCGACGAAGCCTTGCGCGCCCGCGCCACCCAGCTGTGGGCGCACACCGTGCACGTGGCGGCGCTGGCGCACGGGCTGGCCACAACCGTCACGCAGACGGATGCCGATACGGCGCTGTTCGCCGGCATCGTGCATGAAGTGGCCGGCTTTTATTTGCTGGCCCAGGCCGACAAGACTCCGGGCCTGTACGCCCAGCTGGAAACGCAGATGGCGTCCACGCTGGAAGTGATCGGCCGCGCGCTGATGCGCCAGCTGGGCGTGCCGCTGCCGGTGGCCGACGCCGTCAACGCCTTGCCCGGCTCCACCATCATGCTGCCGCCCGAGGGCTTGCGCGACACCCTGCTGCTGGCCAAGGCGCTCTCTCCCGTCCCTTCGCCGCTGCCGCAGGCCAGCGTCACCGTCAGCGAGGCGCTGCAAGCCTATCTGGAACACGATCCCGTGCTGCAGGCGCTGCGCACGCAGCCGTCGGCCGAAGCGAAGGGCCTGATCGAGGTACTGCTCAGCTGATAGCCGATCTGCTATGATGGCGCGAGCCGGGATGGACCCGGTCCGCTTTCATTGATGCTCACTGGAAAACTGCCTTGACTACCTCCTTACGCATGCTCGGCCTGGCCGCAGCTCTGACCATGGCGTGCAACGCCAACGCCGACAGCTTCGTTTCCTCGGCCTCCAGCGCCGGTTCCCAGTCGAGCGGCAGCATTTCCGATTCGCTCAACGGTTCGAGCAACAGCTCTTCGCGCGACAACAAGGTGGCCAATGGTCCCTACCGCATCATCGACGTGGCCGCCGTGCCGGGCCGCGCCGGCATGACGCGTTTGACCATGCAGGCCGACGCCACGGCCACGCCGCTGGTGCTGGACTTGCCGCAAGCGGCGCTCGACAAGCAGCAGCTGGCGCAGGGCGACGTGGTGCATGCGCAAAACCGCGCCTACGGCATCGAATTCTCGCGCAACGACACGCGCGCCGCCTTCTTCCTCGTGCTGGCCGATGACTGGTACGGGGAAATGGCCACGCGTCCCGTCAGCCTTTGATCTTGCGCAAACTGGCGCCGCTGCTGGCCGGCTGCGCCGCGCTCGTCCTGGCTGGCGCCGCCCAGGCGGGCACCTCCATGTCTTCCTCGCGCTTTTGCGACCGCGCCCAGGAACTCACGGCCACGGAACAGGACCGGCTCTTGCGCTTTGCCGCCGTCGTGCGCGAGGAACTGGCCGCCAGCGAAGGCAGCGTGGCCCTGATCAGCCGTTCCGGCCTGGACCTGGCCCGCTTCGGCATCCGTTATTCGCACGCGGCGCTGGCCTGGCGCCACGACAATGACAGCGGCTGGTCCGCGCGCCAGTTGTACTACGCCTGCGACGAAGGCCGCCCGCGCATCTTCGACCAGGGCACAGCCGGTTTCGCCATGGGCACGGAAAACCCGGCGCTCGGCTACATCTCGCTCGTGAAATTGCCGGCCGAAACCGTGCCGCCCCTGCGCCGCGCCCTGCTCGACCCCGTGCGCGTGCAGCAGTTGCTCGCGGGCCGCTACAGCGCCAACGCGTATGCTTTCAATTTGACATACCAGAATTGCAATCAGTGGGTGGTGGAAATGCTGGCCTCCGCCTGGGGCGAACTGGCGGCAGGCGGCGACTTGCGCGCCCGCGCCCAGGACTGGCTGCGCGCCGCCCAATATGCGCCCGCCCCCGTCGACGTGGGTGCGCGCTGGCTGATGCTCGGCTCCATCTTCGTGCCCCTCGTGCACATGGATGACCACCCGCCTGAGGCAATTCGCTCGATGCAGCTGGCGGTGAGCCTGCCGGCCAGCCTGGAAGCGTTCGCGCGCCAGCGCCTGCCCGCCAGCGAACGCGTGGAAATCTGCCACGACGGCAAGCAGGTAGTGGTGCACCGGGGCTGGGAACCGATCGCCGACGGCTGCGTGCCCGGCACAAACGACCGGGTCATCGCCCTCGACGATACCTGGCTTCCCTAGGCAGACTAAGCGGCCAGGGCCGCTTCGACGTGATCCAGCAGGCGCGCTGATTCGAGCCCCTGATTCATCCGGCGGGCCACCTCGCCGCACGCCAGCCTGACTTCGGGCGCGGCCAGCAGGCGCGCCAACTGCCGCTGCATGCGCCCGGCAGACAAGCGCTTGGCCAGCAAGACCTCTCCCACACCGAGCCGTTTGGCGCGCCAGCCGTTGTCGAACTGGTCGTACGCGAACGGCACGATCAGTTGCGGGATGCCCGCGCGGAAGGCGTCCGCGCTGGTGCCGATGCCGCCGTGATGCACCACGGCCGCCACGCGCGGCAACAGCGCCGCGAACGGCGCGTGCGCCTGCCACAGCACGCCAGCCGGCAAGTGCTGCGGCACTTGCGCCGCATGGGGCGTGAGGAACAGGCCGCGCCGCCCCAGCCGCCGCAAGACGTCCAGCGCGATGCTGAAGTAGGTTTGCGCATGCTGGTGGCCGGTACCGGGCGTAAACACGATGGGCGGCTCGCCCTCGCCCAGAAAGCGTTCCAGTTCCGGCGGCAGCGCTGCGGCGCCAGGCATGGCGGCGGCGGTGAAATCGGCTTGCGCGAAGTGCGGCGGCCAATCCGCCTGCGGCGCGGCGAACCAGGCGGGAAACAGTCCCAGCGAGGCGTCCGGCGCGGCCAGCATGTGCCCAAAAAAATGCGCTTCCGGCGGCAAGCCGTGCTGCGCGCGCGCGCCGTTCAGCCCAGGCAGCAGCACCGGGTCGATCATGGCGCGGTGGATCATCCGCCACAGGGCCTGGCGCCAGGCCAGCGGCACCCACGCGGGAATGCGCAGCGAACCGGCCGTCAGGAAATCATGGCTGCTGCACAGGTTCGATGGCGCGAGATACGCCGCGACGATGCGCAAGTCCGGGCGCACAGACCGCGCCAGGGCCGCCATCGGCACGAGGATGGGATGGCACAGCACCACGCAAGCCTCATCGGCCGGCAAGCCTTGCACGATGTCGCGCACGGCGCCCAGGTGCGGCACGAGGCCGTTCCACACCACGCCCCAGCCCTTGCGTTCATCCCACAGGCCGGGGTTGCCCAGCATGGCCTGCCCCTCTTCCGCGCTGCCGAAGGTGCGATACGGCAACTTTGACGCCTGCGCGGCCGCTTCCTGCCAGCCCGGCACCAGCAGCAGCACGCGCCGGCCCCGTTGCTGCAAACCCTGCGCCAGCGCGATAAACGGCTGCATGTCGCCGCCGGTGCCGCTGCTGGCGATGATGACGAGCGGGGATGGGTCAGCCATGCGGCCATCCTTGCCTGGCGGCAATTTTCAGCGGAAAATCAAGCAAGAACGAGGGGTGCATGGGCATCTTTCCTAGTTGAAACACCCAACGATAGTAAGCGATTAACGTTAGCATTTCAATCAATTATTGAGCACGGCACGGCGCCATGCCTGCCGCTGCTACAGCGGCAGTTGCAATACCATGTCCCATTGATCGATGCCCGGCCCGAAGCCGTCCGGCGTCACGTTGACCGTCACGAAACCGTAGCCCGCATAAAAGCCTTGCGTGTGCTGGCTGGTATTCATGCGCACGCTGGCGATGCCCGGCACGGCGCGGATGGCGTCCAGGCGCGCCTGCGTCAGCGCCCGGCCCAGTCCCTGGCCATGCGCATCCTGCGCCACCATGCCCCAGCACAGGCTGGCGACGCTGCCGCCCGCCTCGATGGCATGGCCGCCGCAGGCGACGATGCGGCCGTCGCGCAGAATGACCAGGTAGGGATGCGTCGAGGTATCGAGCCAGGCGGCAAAGTCCGCGCGCTCGGACGGGTCGAAAAAGCGCGGCGTATTGCCGTCGAACAGGGCCAGGCAGGCGTCGCGGTCGCCGGCCTGGTAAGGGCGTACAGTCTGCATTGCTATCCTTTTCAGAAACAGGAAGGGAAATTACACGGGCGCGCACTCACAGCAGCTGCTCCGACGTCACCACGTGCACGCCCGGCGCGGCGGCCAGCGCCGCTTCCAGCAAGGCGCTGGCGATGCGCGGCGCGGGATTGATGCGCCAGCGGCGCGGCAGCACGGGACCGAGCACGCGCAGGATGCGCAAGGCGGCGCCCTCGCCCGCCCGCGCCACGGCGCGCTCGCCGCCGATCAGGCCCGGGCGCACGTACGTGAGCGAACGAAAACCCAGCGCTTGCAGGTCGCGTTCCAGCTCGCCCTTGACGCGGTTATAGAAGATGCGCGAAGCGGCGTTGGCGCCGGCCGCGGAATTGAGCACGTACGTGCCCGTGCCGGCCGCCAGCGCCAGCCGCGCCACGGCCAGCGGATAGTCGTGGTCCACGCGGGAAAACACTTGCCGCGTGCCGGCCACCTTCATCGTCGTGCCCAGGGTGCAGATGACGGCGTCCGCCTGCCACCAGGATGCGTCCAGCGGCAATTGATCGAAATCAATGAGAGGCGCGGCCAGCTTGGGATGCGGCGGCAAGGGCTTGCGCACGGGCGCCACGATGGCCGTGATCCGCGCATCCATCAGCGCCAGGCGCAGCACTTCGCTGCCGACGAGCCCGGTAGCGCCTACGAGCAGTAATTTCATTGCATCCCAGTATAAAGTTGCTCACAGCCACCACCATACACGGAACTCAGGACAGGCGCAGCGCCAGCGCGGCCAGCGTCACCAGCAGCACGGGCACGGTCAGCACGATGCCGACGCGGAAATAGTATCCCCAGGAAATGTGGATGTTCTTGCTGTCGAGCACGTGCAGCCACAGCAAGGTGGCCAGGCTGCCGATCGGCGTGATCTTCGGCCCCAGGTCGCTGCCGATGACGTTCGCGTAAATCATCGCTTCGCGCACGGCCCCCTGCGCCGTCGTCGGGTCGATGGCCAGCGCGCCCACCAGCACCGTCGGCAGATTGTTCATCACGGACGACAATAACGCCGTCAGCACGCCCGTGCCCATGGCCGCGCCCCACACGCCGTACTGGGCGAAGTGGTTCAGCATGCCCGTCAGGTAAGCCGTCAAGCCCGCATTGCGCAAGCCGTACACGACCAGGTACATGCCCAGCGAAAAGACGACGATGTGCCATGGCGCATGGCGCAGCACGTAGCGCGTGGAAATCACGTGTCCCTTGCCTGCCACGCCCAGCAGCAGCGCGGCGCCCACGGCGGCGATCAGGCTGATGGGTACGCCAAGGCTTTCCTGCGAGAAAAAGCCCACCAGCAGCAGCGCCAGCACCAGCCAGCCGGCGCGGAAGGTGGCCAGGTCGCGGATGGCGGCGTCCGGACGTTTCAGCTGCGCCACTGCATAATCACGGGGAATATCCTGGCGAAAAAAGAGCAGCAAGGCCGCCAGGGTGGCCAGCACGGCGACGACGTTGACGGGCACCATCACGGCCGCGTACTCGGCAAAGCCGATCTTGAAGAAATCGGCCGAGACGATATTCACCAGGTTCGACACCACCAGCGGCAGGCTGGCCGTGTCGGCGATGAAGCCGGCCGCCATCACGTAGGCCAGGGTTGCCTTGGCGGAAAACTTCAGCGCCCGCAGCATGGCGATGACGATGGGCGTGAGGATCAGCGCGGCGCCGTCGTTGGCGAACACGGCGGAAACGAGGGCGCCCAGCAAGACCAGCAGCACGAACAGTTTTCTGCCGCTGCCGCCGCCCCAGCGCGCCACGTGCAAGGCGGCCCATTCGAAGAAACCGGCCGCGTCCAGCAGCAGGCTGATGATGATCACGGCGATGAACGTGCCGGTGGCGTTCCACACGATGTGCCAGACGACGGGGATGTCGCCCCAGTGGATGACGCCCGCCAGCAAGGCGACGCAGGCGCCGATGACGGCGCTCCAGCCGATGCCCAGGCCGCGCGGTTGCCAGATGACGAGGATGAGGGTGGCGAGGAAGATCAGGAAAGCGGTCAGCATGGGTGGGGCATCCGAAAATAGACAATGAATTCAATATTTCAATAATACTGGAAATATCAAATAGATGTGAGCATAAATTCCCATGCCAGTCTGATAACTGATTATACTAGCCCATCGCTCGACCCCGCCCCCCCTCTGACCCACCAGGAAAGCATGCATATGGCGCAATACCAGACTCCCGGCGTGTATATCGTGGAAAAAACCGCCTTCCCCAATTCAGTCATCGAGGTCGCGACGGCCGTGCCAGCCTTTGTCGGCTACACGGCCGGCGCCAGCCATCAAGGAAAATCGCTGCACAACAAGCCTTGGCGCATCACCTCGATGGAGGAATTTGAAGCCTGTTTCGGCGGCGCGCCCGTGCCGGAATTCACGCTTGAGGCGGAAGCGGCCCCAGGCGCTGCAACGCCCTTCGCGCTGCACCAGGCCGGCGGAAGATTCCTGCTGTATCACAGCATGCGGCTCTTTTTCCGCAACGGCGGCGGTGCCTGCCATATCGTTTCCGTCGGCAACTACCATGACGCGCCCGATGTCGGCGCACTACGCGCCGGCATCGATGCCCTGCGGCAGGCGCCGGAAGTCACGCTGCTGGCCGTGCCCGACGCCATGCTGCTGGCGCAGGATGACTGCCATGCGCTGCAACGGCACATGCTCGAGCATTGCGGCCAGGAAATGCGCAACCGCTTCGCCATCCTCGACATCCATGCCGGCGCAGCCCCATTGACGGATGGGCCCGTGGCCGCTTTCCGGAACGGCATCGGCAGCGCCGCGCTGGCGTATGGCGCCGCCTATTATCCGTGGCTGGAAACCACGGTGGTTTCGCTGGACGAGCTCAACTTCACCTGCCTTCGCGCCAGCCAGTGGGACGCGCTGAAAAACCTGCTGCCGCAGGCGCTGGACGCCGGCCGGCAGCGGCAAGTGTCCGCCCTGTTCGAGCAGATGGCCAGCGTAGCTGCGTCAGCGGACGATCAGGCCAGCCGCATCGCTGCCATCCATCAGTCGCTGCTCGCCCTCTGCCCCGTGTACGCGCAACTGCTGCTGGCCATGCAAAGCCAGCTCAATCTGCTGCCGCCCGGCGCCGCCATGGCGGGCATATATACGATGGTCGACAACGCGCGCGGCGTGTGGAAAGCACCGGCCAATGTGAGCCTCGACGCCGTCAGCGCACCGGCCGTGCACATCTCGCACGATGAGCAGGAAGACCTCAACGTGAGCGGCAGCGGCACGTCGGTCAACGCCATCCGCAGCTTTGTTGGCGAGGGCACACTGGTGTGGGGCGCCCGCACCCTCGATGGCAACAGCCTCGACTGGCGCTACATTAATGTCCGCCGCACCGTGATCATGCTGGCGGAATCGCTGCGCCTGGCCTACCTGGCCTATGTGTTCGAGCCAAACGTGTCCGGCACCTGGGTCACCGTCCGGGGAATGACGAACAACTTCCTGACCGGCGTCTGGAAGCGCGGCGGCCTGGCGGGCGCCTCGCCGGAGGATAGCTTCAGCGTGTCCGTCGGCCTGGGCGAAACCATGACGCCGGAAGACATCCTGGAAGGCATCTTGCGGGTCACCATCCTGGTCGCCGTCAGCCGCCCGGCCGAATTCATCGAGCTCACATTCCAGCAGCAGATGCAGAAATCGTGACACGCCGGGCGGCGCCAGCCCGCCTTACTTGAGCGCGATGGCGATATCGGTCAGCCCCACCGCCCCGTTGCCGATGGCGGATGCCGCCGGCGCGGCCGCGCCGCCGCTCAGCACGGCCGCGCCTGTTGCCAGGTCGATGCGGTACAGGGAGCTCGGTCCCGCGGCCGACGTGCGCAGGGCCGCCAGGGCCAGGCCGTTCGCCCCGCCCGCGATATCGAAGCCCGCGTCGCCCGCCGCCGCCACGCCCAGCAGGCCCACATTCACCAGGGTGCCGTCATTGGGCGGATTTTGCAGGGCGAGCGCGGCGCTGGCCGTGTCGATATCGAACAGCATGGTAGCCGTCGTGCCGGCAAAGCTGTTGGTGTAGGCCGCCGCCGTGACGACGGGCGCCGCGCCCGCGCGGTTGACGGCGCCGTCGGTCGTGGTGGCGCCCGTGTCGACGTTGATGCGCAGGCTTTGTCCCGTGTTGCCGATCACGCGCAGGCGGTCGGCGACGGGGTTGAAGTCGACACCGAAGGCCGTGCCGGCGATGGCCGTGTACGGCGCGGTGACATCCGCCGCATCGGCGGCGAGCGTCGCCTTGACGGTGGCCGCGCCCGTGGCCGGGTCGATGGTGACGATGCGCCCCGCCGACGAGATTCCGTACAGCAAGCCATCCTTGGGACGGATGTCAAAGCCCAGCAAACGCTCGCCCGCCGCCAGGCCCGTGACGGCCACGTTGGCGTCCAGCGTGTTCGGCGTGGCCGTCTTGAAGGTGACGATGCGGGCGTCGTCCGTCAAGCCGTAGGCGATTGGCGCGCCCGGCCCTGCCAAGGCGATGCCGCGCAGGTCCTCCGTCACGCCGATGGCCGCCACCAGGGTCGCCGGGACGGTGGTCGCGGCCAGGTTCACGGTGTACAGGTTGCGCACGCCGGCCACCGTCATGACGGCGTAGCCCGTGTTGTTGCGCGCATCGATGTCGAAGCCCGCCACGCCGGTGGCCGCCACGCCCAGCGGCACGGCGCCGGCCAGGGTGCCGTTGTTGGGCGGATTTTGCGTGTACAGGGTGGCGTTGGCCGCATCGATGACGAACAGCGTGGTGCTGGCCGTGCCGGCGAAGCTGTTGGTGTAGGCCGCCGCCGTGATGGCCGTGTTGCCCGCGCCGCCGTTGATATTGCCATCCGTCGTCGTGGCGCCCGTGTCGACATTGATGCGCAGGCTTTGTCCCGTGTCGCTGACGATGCGCAGGCGGTCGGCGACCGGGTTGAAATCGACGCCGAATTGCGTGCCGGCCAGCGCCGCATAGGGCGCCGTCGTGTCGGCCGCGTCGGCCGCCAGGCTGGACTTCAGCGTGGCGGCGCCCGTCGCGCCGTTCAGGGTGTAGATGCGCCCCGTGCTGCCGACACCGTACAGCTGGCCATCGGCGGGACGGAAATCGATGCCCAGCAGGTTTTCACCGGCCTGCAGGCCCGTCACGGCGACCGTGGTGCGAATGGTGGCGGGCGTGGCGCGGTCGAACGACAGCAGCTTGTTGCTGGCGGTAAGCACGAAGACGTCGCCTGCCAGCACCACGGGCGGCGGTGGCGTGACGGGGTCGTGGTGGCTGCTGCTGCCGCCGCAGGCGGTGAGCGACATGGCGACGGCGGAAGCGAGCAGCAGCTTGGCGAATGGCAAGGTTGGCAAGGTCGGAAGGATCGGCATGGTCGTGGCCCCTGTAAGAGTGAGTGGAAGTGCCGCCCATGCCGCGGTCGCAGCGAGCGCACCCCTGTACTACTCGCCAGGCGCCCGTTTGGATGCAGCGGCGCAAAAAAAGTTATTCTTCGCGCCTTTATGATTGTCTTTAAGCAACTTAACCGGTGTATAGTCACGGGCACGATGGCAACGGGGAACAAGACAGGTGGCACGCATATTTCAAGCGCAGAGCATGGGAGAGGCCGACGTGCGCGTGGCCCTGGTGGATCGCGGCAGTGCCGACCTGCTGGTGCACCGCGTGGCCAGCTGGGGCCTGGCGCACGGCGATGCCCTGTGGTACATCACCCGCGACCGGCAAAGCGCCACGGCCAGCGTATTTTTCGTCTCGCAGGGCATGGCGCAGCTGAAAATCTGTTTTGTCGACAGCCACGGCGAGGCAGGCTGGCAAGCGCCCCGCCCGCGCAATCTCCACCTGTAGCAGGGTGGCATCCGTGTTCACTCACTGGAAGGGAGCATCGCCATGGATTTGATCTTACTGGAACCCGGCGACGGGGAACTCGTGTTCGGCAAGGCGCCGGACGGTGAAAGCAAGAGCGGCGGTATCGACGCCATCTGGCGCGACGCCGCCACGCTGCGGGGCATCGGCCGGTGCTTCGAGCTGGTGTCATTACATCAAGGCATGAAGCAGCAAGTGACGACCGACGTCAGCAACTCTGCGCGCACGTCCGGCCGGCCCGTCATCACCGAATTTACCTGCGTCAAGTATGTCGATGCGACCTCGGTCAAGCTGTACGATCTGTGCCTGCGGGCGAAGCCGCTGGGCAGCGGCCCGGACCAGCCGACCAGGCTGTACATCACCCGCCAGACGGGCGACAAGACGGCCAACCTCATCACCATCGCCCTGCACGACGCCCTGATCAGCGAAATCCAGCTGCAAACCCATCCCGACGACATGCCCACCGAGCAGTTCAAGCTGAACTTTACGGAAATCCTCTGGACGTACAGCGTGCAGCAGGCCGACGGCCAGCCCGGCGACCAGCAGACGACGGGCTGGAGCCTGGCGCGCAACCGCCCGATCAGGGCATTTACAGGATAAGCACATGAACGACGCTGTACACGCTACTGACATCGCCGACATCGGCAACGCCGGCCTGGCGCTGCTCCACCCGTTCCTGCCCACAATGTTTCAGCGGCTGGACTTGCTCGCCACTGGCGGCGATGGCAGGCCGCGGCTGCGCGGCGAACACGGCGCGCGCGCCGTTCACTTGCTGCAATACCTGGTCGATGGCAGGAGCGACGCGCCGGAACCGGCACTGCTGCTGAACAAGCTGCTGTGCGGCCTGGAACCGGACTTCCCTGCTCCACCCGTCGACCTCGGCGAAGAAGAACGGGCCCTGTGCGAACAAGTGCTGGCCGCCGTGATGCGCCATTGGCCAGCGGTGGGACAAACCTCGACCGAGGGATTGCGCCAGGTCTTTCTGCAGCGCGAAGGCCGACTGCAAAAAGGCGACGGGAAATGCACGCTGGCTGTCGCGCGCAATCCCTTCGATGTACTGCTGAGCCGCTTGCCGTGGAACCTGGCTGCCATCCGGCACCCGTGGATGCCGCAACCGCTGTTGATCGACTGGCCCGGCGCATAGCCCGGCAAGCCCACGCCCGGCTGGCCGCCATCCCGCAAAGCGGGCTACTCTTCCAGCCCGCCCCCCAGCGCCTTGTACAGGGCCACGGCCGACTTGAACTGGTCGCGCCGCGCGTCGAGCAAGGCTTGCTGCGCCGCATACGACTGGCGCTGCGCGTCGAGCAATTCCAGCCGGCTGTCCTGGCCCGCGTCGTAGCGCAGCTGCGACAGGCGCTGGCGCTGCTGCGCCGCCGTCACCACGCGTTCCTGCGCGGCGATCTGCTGCGCATACGTGGCGCTGCCCGCCAGGCCGTCGCGCACGTCGCGAAACGCCGCCTGGATGGCTTGCTCGTATTGCAGCACGGCCACATCCTTGCGCAGGCGCGACAGCTGCAATTCCGCGCGCAGCTGGCCGCCCTGGAACAGCGGCTGCGTCACTTGCGGCGCGAACGACCAGCTGCGCGCGCCGCCGCGGAACAGGTCACCCAGTTCCGGGCTGGCCAGGCCCAGCTGCGCCGTCAGCGACAGGCGCGGGAAGAAGGCGGCGCGCGCGGCGCCGATTTCCGCATTCGCCGCCACCAGCGCGTATTCCGCTTGCAGGATGTCGGGACGGCGCGCCAGCAAGTCCGACGGCAGGCCGGGCGGCAGCTGCGTCAGCACGGGCTGGCCATCGAGCGGCCGGCCCGCCGGCAAGTCGGCGGGCAACGGCGCGCCCAGCAGCAATTCCAGGTTGTTGCGCGCCAAGGCGCTGGCACGTTCCCGCGCCTGCACGTCCGCTTCCGCCGTGGCCGCCTGTCCTTCCGCTTGCGCTACATCAAGACCGCTGCCCTGCTGCGCGCCGTGCAGGCGCTGCGTCAGGACCAGCGCCTGGCGCCAATCGAGCAGGGTTTGCCGCGCCAGCGCCAGCTGCTCCTCGGCCAGCCGCTGTTCCAGGTAGGCGTCGGCCACGGCGCCGATCAGGGCCATGTGGGCGGCCCGCTGGCCCTGCTGCGTGGCCAGGTAGCGCGCAAAGGCGGCCTCCGACAGGGAGCGCAGGCGGCCGAACAGGTCGATTTCGAACGCGCTCATGGCGATGCCGGCCGTAAATTGGTTTTGCACCGTGGGATTTTGTCCCGTGGCATCGGCAGCGCGCTGGCGCGTGCCGCCACCGTTGAGACCAATCGCCGGATAGCGGCCCGCATCCTGGATCTGGTACTGGGCCCGCACGGCTTCCACGTTGAGGGATGCCACGCGCAAGTCGCGGTTGTTTTCCAGCGCGATGTCGACCAGGCGCTGCAGGCGCGCGTCCAGCAGCATCTGGCGCCAGCCCAGGTTGGCCGCCGTGTCGGCCGTGCCTGGCGCGGCGGCCTCGGCATACGCGGCGGGAATCGGCGGCGCCGGCTTGACCAGCGGCGGCGTCAATGAACAGGCCGACAAGGCCAGCGCGGCCAGCGGCGTGATAAAAATCAAACGCATTACAACTCTCCTTCCACCGCCTTGACGGCGATGCGATTACTGCGTTTGTTGAAGTACGTGTCCATCTTGTCGACGGCGCCCAGCACCACGACAAAGAACACGGGCACGAAAAACACGGCAAGCACGGTGGCGGTGATCATGCCGCCGAACACGCCCGTGCCGATCGCATGCTGCGTCTCGGCGCTGGCGCCAGTGGCCAGCATCAGCGGCACCACGCCCAGCGCGAACGCCAGCGACGTCATCAGGATCGGGCGCAAGCGCAACCTGGCCGCTTCCACCGTCGCCTCGACCAATCCCTTGCCCTGCGCCTGCAACTGGCGCGCATATTCGACGATCAGGATGGCGTTCTTCGCGGAAAGACCAATAATCGTGATCATGCCCACCTTGAAGAACACATCGTTCGGCATGCCGCGCAACATCACGGCCAGCACGGCGCCCAGCAAGCCCAACGGCACGACCAGCATGACGGAGACGGGAATGCTCCAGCTTTCATACAGGGCCGCCAGCACGAGGAAGACCACCAGCATCGACAGCGCCATCAGCATGGGCGCTTGCGAGGCCGATTCCTTCTCTTGCAGCGATTGGCCCGTCCACGCCAGCGCGAAACCGGGCGGCAATTGCTTCACGAGGCGCTCCATTTCCAGCATGGCGTCGCCGCTGGACACGCCGGGCGCCGCGCTGCCCGAAATGCGCGCCGCCGGATAACCCTGGTAGCGCACCAGCTGCAGCGGCGATTCGCTCCACACAGGGCGCACCAGCTCGCCCAGGGCCACCATGCCGCCCGCGTTATTACGAATGCGCAAGGCCAGCACGTCGTTCAGCTGCATGCGCGACGGCGCATCGGCCTGGATGATCACTTGCTGCATGCGGCCCGCATTCGGGAAATCGTTGACGTAGGTCGACCCCATGGCCGCCGTCAGCATGTCGGCGATGGCCGTAAACGACACGCCCAGCGCTTCCGCCTTGGTGCGGTCGATATCGAGGCGCACGCTGGCGCCGGGCGGCAAGCCGTCCGGATACACGCCCGCCACCTTGGCGCTTTGCGCGGCCAGGCCCAGCAGCTGGTTTTGCGCCGCCTGCAAGGCAGCGATGCCCTGGTTGGCGCGGTCTTGCAGGCGCAGGGAAAAGCCGGACGAGTTGCCCAGTTCATCGATGGCGGGCGGCATCAGGCTCATGATCACGCCCTCCTTCGCCTGCGACATGGCGGCCTGCGCCAGCGCCACTTCTTCCTGCGCCGTGGCGCCGTTGCGCTGTTTCCAGTCCTTCAGCATAGTGAACGCCAGGCCCGCATTCGGCCCCGCGCCGGAAAAGCTGAAGCCAAGGATCGATTGATTTACCTCAATACCGGGCCGCGTGGCCACGTGCTGTTCGTACAGCTTGACGACATCGAGCGTGCGCTCCATGGTGGCGTCGGACGGCAGCTGGATCGAGGTGATGAAATAGCCCTGGTCTTCTTCCGGCAAAAAGGCCGACGGCAGCTGCATGAAGGCCACGCCCAGCGCCGCGACGATGGCGCCGTACAGCACCATCGAGCGTCCCGCGCGTTTCAGCATCGCCACCACGCCCTTTTCATAGCGCGCCGTCATGCGCTCAAACTGGCGGTCGAACCACAGGAAGAATCCCTTCTTGTCATGGTCGTGCGGGCCGATGGGTTTCAACATCGTGGCGCACAGGGCCGGCGTCAGGGTCAGCGCCAAAAACGCCGAGAACAGGATCGACACGGCCATGGCCAGCGTGAACTGGCGGTAGATGGCGCCCACGGAGCCGCTGGCCAGCGCCATCGGGATGAACACGGCCGTCAGCACCAGCGTGATGCCCACCACGGCGCCCGTGATTTCGCGCATGGCCTTGGAAGTCGCTTCCTTCGGCGACAGGCCTTCCGTCGCCATCAGGCGCTCGACGGCTTCCACCACCACGATGGCGTCATCGACGATGATGCCGATGGCCAGCACCATGCCGAACATGGTCAGCACGTTGACGGAATAGCCGGCCAGCAGCATCACCGTAAACGTCCCCATCAGGGCGATCGGCGCGACGATGGCGGGAATCAAGGTGTAGCGTATCTTTTGCAGGAACAGGTACATGACGAGGAACACCAGCACCATCGCTTCCAGCAGGGTGACGATGACCTTCTCGATCGAGATCTTCACGAACGGCGCCGTATCGAACGGCACCGAATACTTGATCCCGGCCGGCATGGTGTGCGCCAGTTCGGCCATGCGTGCGCGCACGGCGGCCGCCGTCTGCACGGCGTTGGCGCCGGGCGACAGCATGATGGCGGCGCCCGACGCGGCTTGTCCGTTTTCGCGGATGCTGAAATTGAAGCTTTGCGCGCCCAGCGACACTTTCGCCACGTCGCCGATGGTCACTTTCGAGCCGTCGGGATTCGCGCGCAGCACGATGGCGGCAAATTCCGCCGGGGTTTGCAGCTGGCCCTGCACCGTCAGCGGGATGGTCACGCGCTGGCCGTGCACGGCGGGCGAGTCGCCCAGGCGGCCCGGGGCGATCTGCGCATTTTGCTGCGCGATGGCGGCCGTCAGCTCGCCCATGGCGATGTTGTACGACACCAGCTTGGCCGGATCGACCCAGATGCGCATGGCGCGCTCGGAACCGAACAGCTGCACCTTGCCCACGCCGGGAATACGGCGCAGTTCTTCCGTCACGTTGCGCGCCAGGTAGTCGCCCAGCGCCACTTCATCGTGCTGGCCATTGTCCGAGATCAAACTGACGATCATCAAAAAGCCGGACGACGCCGACTCCACCGTCAAGCCGTTTTGCCGCACGGCTTGCGGCAGGCGCGGCTCGATGGCTTTCAGGCGGTTTTGCACGTCCACCTGCGCCATTTCCGGATTCGTGCCCGGCTGGAAGGTGACGGTGATCGAAGCCGAGCCCGACGTATCGGTGGACGACTCGAAATACAGCAGGTGCTTGACGCCCGACAGTTCGCGTTCGATCAAGCCCACCACGGAATCGTTCATGGTTTGCGGCGTGGCGCCGGGATAATTGGCGCTGATGCTGACGCTGGGCGGCGCCACCGAGGGGAAGCGCGCAATCGGCAATTGCGGTATGGCGATCAGTCCGAACAGGACGATGAAGACCGCCACCACCCACGCGAAGACGGGGCGGTTGATGAAAAATTGAGGCATATCATTAGACTTTCATTGTATTCAAAGTGTGCATCAACGCGCCTTGGCGGCAGCCGCCGTTGCCACGACGGCTGGCTTCCACGGTTGCGGCGCGGCCGTGGCGCCCGGCTGCAGGCGCTCCTGGCCTTCGATGACGACGGTTTCGCCAGCCTTCAAGCCGCCGTTGACGACGTACTGGTGCTCGATCACGTCGCCCACGGCGATCGTTTTCAGGCTGGCTTTGTTCGTGCCATCGAGCACCCAGGCCTGCGCCTGGCCGCCGCTGCTGTGCAGAACGGCTTGCTGCGGCAACAGCACGCCATTCGCCTGCACGGCGCGGGCGATGCGGGCGCGCACGAACATGCCCGGCAGCAACTGGCGCTGCGGATTGTCGACCAGCACGCGGATGACGGCGTCGCCCGTGCCCGCATCGACGCTGATGCCCGAGAACAGGATGCGCCCCGTGACGGGATGCGGCTGGCCATCGGCGCCCAGGATGGTCACGGGCAGCTTGTCCGCGCCGCCCGTTCCCGACGCTTGCAATGCCGCCAGCGCGGCGGCCGGCTGGCGCACGTCCACATACACCTTGTCGATC
Organism: Janthinobacterium sp. SUN120; assembly: GCF_030397735.1. NCBI lineage: Bacteria > Pseudomonadati > Pseudomonadota > Betaproteobacteria > Burkholderiales > Oxalobacteraceae > Janthinobacterium > Janthinobacterium sp. SUN120. Next base: position 1,451,847 of record NZ_JAPUBW010000001.1, read on the forward strand.
TGCTGGATGCGCGCCATCGGCGTGGCATCGGCCAGGCCCACCAGCGCGCCTTCCGTCACCAGCTCCGAGCCGATGCGCCCGGCAATAGGCGCCTCGATGCTGGCGAAGGCCAGGTCCAGGCGGCGGCGCGCCAGGCTGGCCCGCGCCTGGGCCACGGTGGCCACGGCTTGCTCGCGCTGGGCCACGGCGTCGTCATACGCCTGGCGGCTGATGGCGTCCGCCTCCACCAGCGGTTTCAACCTGTCAGCCTGGCTGCTGGCGCGGTTGGCCGTGGCCACCGCATGCTGCAGGGCGGCGGCGGCCGAATCGACGTCCGCCTGGAACGGCGCAGGGTTGAGCTGGAACAACTTCTGTCCCGCCTTCACTTCGGCGCCCTGCTCGAACTGGCGGCGCAGCACGATGCCGCCCACTTGCGGGCGGATGTCGGCCGTGCGGAAGGCGGCCACCCTGCCCGGCAATTCATCGCTGAGGACGACGGGCGCCGCTTGCAGCTTGAGTACCGTCACGGCGGCGGGCGGCGCCGCGCCTTCTTCCGGCGCGGGTTTGGAACAGGCGGCAAGGCTGAGCAGTGCCGCGGCGATCAACATGTTTTTCTTGGTGAGGTACTTTACTGGCATGACTTTTCTCTATGACTGATCCCAACCGGCGGTCCGGTCGACAGATAACAAGAGCATAGAAGGCCAACATGGATGTTCCGTCAAAGAAATGTGGAGATTCGATGGAGAGCGCGAAGAATGCTAGACTATTTGCATGAACTATCATCACAGCGCCAGCCAGCCCTCGTTTCTTGCCACCACGCCCCCTTCCGCCCTCGTCCTGATCGCCGAAGATGAACCGCAAATCGCCCGCATCCTCGCCGGTTACCTGGAGCGCGACGGCTACCGCACGGCCTTCGCGCACGACGGCCAGGAAGCGCTGCAGCAGCACCTGGCGCTGGCGCCGGACCTGCTGCTGCTCGACGTGCAAATGCCCAGGGTCGATGGCTGGGGCGTGCTGGCGGAAGTGCGGCGGCGCGGCGAAACGCCCGTCATCATGCTGACGGCGCGCGACCAGGATGCGGACAAACTGGCCGCCCTGCGCGTGGGCGCCGACGACTACATCATCAAGCCCTTCAATCCGGCCGAGGTGGTGGCGCGCGTGGCGGCCGTGCTGCGCCGCTCGCGCGTGCGCCACCACCCGGTGGGCGGCCAGCGCCTGCGCTGCGGTCCCATCGACATCGACCAGGAAACGTACGTGGCCAGCGTGCTGCGCGACGGCGCGCCCGTGCCCTTGAGCCTGACGTTGACGGAATTCCGCCTGCTGGCCCACCTGGCGCGCACGCCGCGCCGCGTCTGCAGCCGCCTGGAATTGCTGGAGTCATGCATGCCCGAGAGCAATTCGCTGGAACGCACGGTGGACAGCCACGTCAGCAAGCTGCGCAAGAAGCTGGAAGAAGCGGGCGTGATGAACATGCCGGCCAGCCTGCGCGGCGTGGGTTACCGCCTGGAAAGCGACCTCTGATGCGCTTCACGGGCTTGAACCGGCAGATCGTGCTGTCGATGTCCGTGCTGATGGTCAGCGGCATCCTGATCATCTGGATCGGTTCCTGGACCTTCTTCGCCATCGCCTTCAAGATCGATCCCGGCATGCTGTCCGAGCCGGACGACTGGTCGCCGACGACGGCCGAATGGCTGTGGATCTTCGCCATCACCATCTTCGGCCTGGGCCTGGCCGCGTTTTTCGCCATCAAGCTCGCTTCGCGCATTCTCAAGCCGATCAATTCCGTGATGGACAGCGTGCGCCGCGTGGCGCATGGCGACCTGTCCGCGCGCGCCTTCGCGGGCGACCGCAGCTTGGGCGAAACGGCCATGCTGGTCGATGACTTCAACAGCATGGCCGAGCGCCTGCAGCGGGCGGCCAAGGAAAGCGAGACGTGGAATGCGGCCATCGCGCACGAATTGCGCACGCCCGTGACCATCCTGCGCGGCACCTTGCAAGGCGTCGTCGACGGCGTCTTCAAGCCCGAGGAAGTGCCGTTTTCCAGCCTGCTGGCGCAAGTCGAGGACCTGGGCCGCCTGATCGAAGACTTGCGCACCCTGAGCCTGGCCGACAGCGGCCACATGCAGCTGCGCATGGCGTGGACGGACCTGACCCTGGAAATCGGGGAAGTGCGCCGCCTGCTGGCGCAGGAGATGGAAGCGGCCGGTTTTACGCTGCAACTGCACCTGTCCGACCATCCCGTCTGCTGCGACGCGGCGCGCATCCGGCAAATCGTGCTGGCCCTGCTCGACAACGCGCGCCGCTACGCGCATCCGGGCCTGCTGCGCGTGCGCACCCGCGTGCAGGCCGGCCAGTACTACCTGAGCGTCGAAGATGCGGGTCCCGGCATTGCCGACGACCTGGCGCCGCACGTGTTCGAAGCGTTCCGCCGCGGCGACAGCGCCAGGGTCGACCTGAACGCGGGCAGCGGCCTGGGACTGGCCGTGGTCGAAGCCATCGCGCGCGCCCACGGCGGCAGCGCCGTCTGCACGCGTGGCAAGGCGGGCGGCAGCCTGTTCACCATCAAGTGGCCGGTCGAACACGGCGCCCCGCCCGCCGGCTGACTACGCGGGCGGCGCGCGTAGCATGTCGACGAAGGCGCGCAGCACGGGCGGCATCTGGCGCCGGCTCGGGTAGTACAGGTAGTAACGGGGCGGCGGCGGCAGGCAGCGCTCCAGCACGCACTCCAGGCGCCCCGCCGCGAGATCGGCGCGCGCATCGGCCTCGTACACATACGCCAGTCCCGCGCCATCGCGGGCCGCGCGCAGCATCATCTCATCGTCGTCGAACACCAGCGGGCCGCCGACGGCGATGCTGACGGCGTCCCCTCCCAGCTCGAACTCCCACGCATACTGGCGCCCGCTGGGAAAACGCCGGCCGATGCAGGCATGGTCCAGCAAGTCGCGCGGCGTGCCTGGCGCCCCATGCACCGCCAGGTAGGCGGGCGACGCCACCACGACGAACGGTTGCGGCGCGCCCACGGGCACGGCGACCATGTCGGCCGCCACCTGCTCGCCAAAGCGGATGCCCGCGTCAAAACCGTCGCGCACGATATCGATCATACCGTCATCCGTCACCACTTCCACCTGCACGCGCGGATAGCGGGCGACGAAGCTGGCCAGCATGGGCGCGAGCAGCAACCGGGCGGCCGGACGGGGCACGTTCAGGCGCAACTTGCCTGCGGGCACATCCTGCAAGGCGCTCAGGTCCAGCAAGGCATCGTCGATTTCGCGCATGGCCGGCGCCAGCCGCGCCAGCAACTGCTGCCCCGCCTCCGTCGGCGTGACGCTGCGCGTGGTGCGGTTCAGCAGGCGCACGCCCAGGCGCTCTTCCAGCGTCCGCAGCGCATGGCTGAGGGCGGACGCGGAGACGCCCCGTTCGAGGGCCGCCTTGCGAAAGCTGCGCAGGCGGGCGACGGCGGCAAAGGCCGTCAATTCATTCAGGTCAGCCATTATTCAGGAAGCAATTCATGAGCAATATTCAGTAATACATGCAGGATTAGACATCTTATCGCATGCTGTTGCTTCATCCATACTCCTTGCATCTTTTTTTGAAGAGGAGTGAAAAATGGAACACAGAACACTGGGCAACTCCGGCTTGCGCGTCGCCCCCATCGGCCTGGGCTGTATGGGCATGAGCTTTGCCTACGGCGGCGCGGACGAAGCCGCCTCGCTGCGCGTGCTGCACCGCGCCGTGGAACTGGGCGTGACCCTGATCGATACGGCGGAAGTCTACGGCCCCTACGCCAACGAGGACTTGGTAGGCCGCGCCCTGAAGCAGCTGCGCGGCAAGGTCAGCATCGCCACCAAGTTCGGTTTCAAGATATTGCCCCACGGCCAGGGCGTGGAGCGCATGGCGGGCGTCGACAGCCGCCCCGAGCATATTCGCCAGGCGGTGGAGGCGTCGCTGTCCCGGCTGGGCATCGAGTGCATCGACTTGCTGTACCAGCACCGCGTGGACCCCGCCGTGCCCATCGAAGACGTCGTCGGCGCCATGGCCGGCCTGGTGCGCGCAGGCAAGGTGCGCCACCTGGGGCTGTCGGAAGTGTCGGCCGCCACCCTGCGCCGCGCCCACGCCGTGCACCCGATTGCGGCCGTGCAGTCCGAGTATTCGCTGTGGAGCCGCGACGTGGAAGCGGAGGTGCTGCCCGCCTGCCGCGCCCTCGGCATCGGCTTCGTGCCCTACAGCCCGCTGGGCCGGGGCTTCCTGACGGGCCAGCTCACGTCCAGCGCGATGCTGGCGCCCGACGATTACCGCCACAGCCTGCCCCGCTTCCAGCCGCAGGCGATGGCGGCCAACGCGCACCTGGTGGCAGAACTGCAGCGCCTGGCGGCGGCGCGCGGCGTCACGGCGGCCCAGCTGGCCCTGGCCTGGCTGCTGGCGCAAGGCAGCGACCTCGTGCCGATACCCGGCGCCCGCAGCCTGGCGCACCTGGAAGAAAACGTGGCCGCCGTGCGCATCACCCTGAACGAGAGCGAGCTGGCCGCCATCGGCGCCGCCATCGCGCCCGCCGCCGTGCAAGGCGCGCGCTACCCGGAAGTGGAACTTGCCATGCTTGGCCTGTAGACAAGCGTACTCGAGTACGTTAATTTGAGTACGAATACCGCTTCTTTTTGCCCGCCGCACTTGAAATGCGTGAATCCGCTATCATTTCCAATCTGAACTATTCATTATGAAAGGGATTTACATGTCCGATTTGCTCGAAACACTGCAATGGCGCTACGCCACCAAGAAAATGGACCCGACGAAAACGGTGCCGCAAGACAAGGTCGAGCGCATCCTGGAAGCCGTGCGCCTGACGGCCAGCTCCAGCGGACTGCATCCTTACGAAGTCTTCGTCGTGACGAATCCGGCCCTGCGCGAGCAGATCAAGCCGCATGCATGGAACCAGGGCCAGGTGACGGATTCCTCGCACCTGCTGGTGTTTGCCGCCTGGGACAATTACACGGTGGAACGCATCAACGCGCGTTTCGACCTGGTCAACGAGGTGCGCGGCTTCAAGAATGAAGGCTGGGAAGCGTACCGCCAGCAAATCCTGGCCACGTATCCGCAGCGCGATGCCGAGACCAACTACCAGCACGCGGCACGCCAGGCCTACATCGGCGTGGGCACGGCCCTGATCGCCGCGGCGCAGGAACAAGTCGATTCGACGCCGATGGAAGGTTTTGATCCGGCCAAGGTCGATGAAATCCTGAACCTGCGCGAAAAAGGCTTGCGTTCCGTCGTCATGCTGCCGCTGGGCTACCGCGCCGACGAAGGCGACTGGCTGGTGGACTTGAAAAAAGTGCGCCCTGCTCGCGAGCAATTCATCACCGAGCTGGCGTAAGCGCTACGCCAGTGACTGAAAAGCGGATGCCCTGACCGGCATCCGCTTTTTTTTGTCCGTTCAGGCCGCCTGCGGGAAGCGTACCGTCACCTGCAATCCCCGCCCTGCCTCGCCGTCGGCCAGCGCGATATCGGCCTGGTGGTGCTCGGCGATGTGGCGCACGATGGACAGGCCCAGGCCGCAGCCCCAGGCGTCGTTGCCGTCGGGACGGAAGAAGCGGTCGAACAGGCGCGCATGGTGCTGGCGCGGCACGCCGGGGCCGTTATCGGACACGCGCAGCAAGGGCCTGCCCTCTTCCACTGCCGCCTGCAAGTCGACCCGGCCACCCTGCTGCGTGTAACGCAAGGCATTGTCGATCAAGTTGTTCAGCAACACTTGCAAGCCGTCGGGATCGGCCTGCACCAGCACCCTGGCGGGCAGCGCTTCCACCACGCCCAGGTCGATGGCGCGGCTGTCGGCCAGCGCGCTGTGGTCGCCCACGGCCGCTTCCAGCAATTGTCCCAAGTCCACCGTGTGCAGCTGGCTGGCCGTGAGCGCCGTTTCATGGCGCGCCAGACTGAGCAGTTGCCGCACCAGGTGCGTGCTGCGGTCCAGCCGTTCGTGCAGCCGCGCCAGCGCAACGCGCCGTTCTTCCTCGCTGCCGGCCCGCTCGGCCACCTGCAGCTGCAGTTTCAATGCCGTCAGCGGCGAACGCAATTCATGCGCGGCATCGGCGACAAAGGTGCGTTGCGCCGTCAGCGCCGCCTCGAACTGCCCCATCAGGCTATTCAACGCCAGCGCCACGGGCCGCAGTTCGGGCGGCATGTCGTCGGCCGCCAGCGGCGTCAGGGCGTCCGGCGAACGGCCCGCCACGGACTCGGCCAGCCGGTGCAGGGGTGCCAGCGCGCGTCCCACGACGGCGACGATCAGCAGCGCCAGGATCAGCGCGAACACCAGCAGGGGCGCGCCGGCCCGCATGGTCATCCGCCAGGCCAGCTGGTCGCGCACGGCCTGCGCCTGCGCCACCTGCACGTAGCGGCCGCGCCGCGTCTCGCCGTACAGGCGCCAGTCCTCACCGTGCAACTCGACATCGGCAAAGCCGGCCAGCGCATAGCGCGGCAGTGCCGGCTGCTCCTGCAGGACGGGCAAGGGCTGGCCATCCTCGTCCCACGCCTGCAGCACGAACGCTTCTTCCGGCTCTTGCGCGGCGGCCAGTCCCTCCTGCGGCTCGAACTCGTCGGGCAAGGCCACGGCCAGCTGGCGCAGCTGCAAGTCGGCCAGCTCATTGGTTTCTTCCAGCAACGAACGGAACAGGGAAATGCCGGCGCCCAGCACGCACAGCAGGGTGGCGGCCAGCAAACCGAGCAATAATTGGCGGCGGATGGTCAGCAAGATGCTACCCGCATCTTGTAACCCACGCCGCGCACGGTCTGGATGCAATCCGCACCGAGCTTCTTGCGCAGCTGGTACACGTACACGTCGACGGTATTGCTTTCCACTTCGCTATCCCAGCCGTACAGCTTTTCGCTCAGCTGGCGCTTCGACACCACCTTGCCCGGATGGTCGAGCAAGGCGCGCAGCACGGAAAACTCGCGCGGCGGCAGCTTGATCAGCTCGCCCTCGAACGTGACGTCGTGGCTGGCCAGGTCGAGGATCAGCGCGCCATGCTCGATGACGGAGCGCGAACGGCTGACGCGACGGCGCAGCAGCGCGCGGATGCGCGCCAGCAGCTCGTCGAGGTCGAACGGCTTGACCAGGTAATCGTCGGCGCCGCTGTCGAGCCCTTCCACGCGGGCCGGCGTGCCGTCGCGCGCCGTGATGATCAGCACGGGCAACTCGGCGCCCCGCGCGCGCATGGCGCGCAGCACGTCCATGCCCTCCTTGCCGGGCAAGCCCAGGTCCAGCAGCATCAAATCGTAGGCGAAGCCGGCCAGCGCCAGCTCCGCATCGTGGCCATCGCGCACCCAGTCCACGGCATAGCACTCGCCGCGCAAGCCCTCGACCAGGCTTTCCCCGATCATCGGATCGTCCTCCACCAGCAACACGCGCACGCGGGCCTCTCAAAGTCTTGAAAAAGCCACCATCTTACCTTGACTGGCGCCGCGCCGCAGGGGCTGCCGCGGTGGCCTTACCTGGATCCGGACCCGCGGAACGGCGGGATATTGCCTTCTTGCGGATACAGCACCACGCCTGTCGCAAGCGGTGCCGCCGCAGCGAGCGCCTCGCCGGGCTGGGCCGCTTGGGATACGGGCAGAACGGCCAGCAGGGATACCGCGCCAACACAGAAAATAGCCTTGATTTTCATATCATTCCTTCAAAGGTTGCATAGAAAAATATCGGATCAATACATTGTTTCATATATTAATAAACAGGCAATTCCAGTCCAAGATAGCTACATGCCGGCAACAAGTCAATCTCCGCAGCAACTGAATTGCCCCCGTGTCCGCCCATGCCAGGCATGGCGTGAATTCGCGATACCGTGACTATGTGCGCATTTGGCGCGTTTTTTATGCGGTATATTTTCCTTCCCTCCACGCATCTGGAAAGGCATGCCATGTCCAGTTCCACCCAAGATACCGTCATCGTCAAGGCGGCGATTTATCCGCCCATCGGCATTGCCCGCGTGGGCAACAGCCCCAGCGAATACTTTATGGGACCGGAGGTGCCGGAACCGGCGCCGCGGCCGGCCGGCTATTACCGCGATGCGTCCGGGGCCATCAAGCGCCAGGCAGCGGGCTTTCGCATCTACGGCTTGAACGCCGCCGGCGTGGCCGTGGCCGAGTTGAACGCCAGCAATGCCGACATCGAATGGTCCGTCACGCTGGCCAATACCAAGGCGGCGTGGTACCAGTTCCAGATCGCGCTCGACATTCCCGAGGCGAATGTCACCCAGCCCTCGTTCCTGCGCAACATGGCCGTCACGGACCGCGCACAACTGTCCATCACGCCCGGCGAGCGCAAGATCGGCGGCAGCGAACAGCCGGCCGTCGCCTTCGACAGCGGCCGCTTCATGGGCACGCCCGTCTACCTGGGCGAATTGCGCACGGACGCCATGGGACGGCTGATCGTGCTGGGCGGCCATGGCAAGTCCGCCTCGTGGAATGGCGCGCGCGCCATCACCTTTGCCAACAACGAAGGCTGGCATGACGACACGGCCGACGGCCCCGTCTGCGCCACGGTGCACTACCAGGGCCAGGCCTTGCCCGTCGACATGGCCTGGGTGGTCGTCGCGCCGCCCGACTACGCACCGCAGCAAAAGTCGGTGCGCACCATGTGGGACTTGATGCGCGACTTGTTTGTTTCCGAAAACAAAATTACCGCGCCTGCCGTTCCCTCGTTCCAGGACGACATCCGTCCCATTTTCGAGCGCCTGTCCAACCTGCAATGGGTCAACGCCGGCTTCGCGGCCGCCTTCGGCTGGGATGGCAGCACGCCATTCAGCCGCGACGAATGGATGGCGCGCCTGGCCAGCCCGTCCGAAAACCGCAAGGAGTGGCGCAACGTCATCTATAACCAGTTCCGGCAATTCGAGCGCGACGCCTGGGCGCCGTCGCCGTGGCCGTGGCTGTATGGCGACGCGATGGCCATCCCGCCGGCAGACACGCCGCGCCAGAACTGCGCGCTGAGCAATTTGCAGTTGCGCTTCCTCAAGCAATGGGCCGACGGCAAGTTCACGGACGACTATGCGCCCGGCAAGACGCCGCCGCAAAGCCTGGCCGACGTGGAAGTGGCGCAGCAACCGGACACCCTGCTGCGCGCCGCCATGGAATTCTGCCTGGCAGACGCCTTCCACCCCGGCTGCGAAATGACCTGGCCCATGCGCCAGGCCAGCATGTACAGCGCGCCGTTCCGCCTGGCGCACCGGCCGCCCGGCTGGGTGGAGCCGGATTACGGTGCAGTGTTGACGCCGGACAATATCGGCAGCCCCTGCTCGGCGCAGATCGCCGGCGGCGTCACGCGCTGGATGGCCGTGCCTTGGCAAACGGACACGGCCAGCTGCCGCTCCGGCTACCAATCCGACTACGATCCCTACGTGCCGACCTTCTGGCCCGCGCGCGTGCCGAACCAGGTGATGAGCAAGCTCGCCTACGACACGGTGATGAACCGGGAAGCCCCCACCGACGACCGCCTGGCCGCCTTCGCCCGGCGCGCCGCGTGGATACGTCCGCTGGGCAACATCAGCTATGAAGAGCAGATCAACAACATGATCGCCGACCTGGCGCAAGTGGGCGTGGTCGAGGTGCGCCCCGGCCCCACGGACGTGAGCGGCTTCCCCGCCTTCCTGCAGGTGGAAAACCTGCCGCAAGCGATCGCCGGCAAGCATACATTGCGCGCCGCGGCGCCCATACCGGACGAGTTTGTCGACGTCGACCTGGAAGGCACGGAAAAAGCGCGGCATCTGCAGCGGCACCGCTTGTGACGGTGCTGCAGGCCGACGTGCTCGTCGTCGGCGCCGGTCCGGCCGGCGCCACGGCCGCCCTGAACCTGGCGGGGCGGCACCGGGTCTTGCTGGTCGACCGGCTGGCCGCGCCGCTGGCGCGCATCGGTGAATCGCTGCCGCCCGCCGCCGCGCGCCTGCTGCAGGACATGGGCTTGCTCGACGCCTTCCTGCGCCAGGGCCATGCGCCCTACCACGGCAACCGCGCGTGGTGGAACGGCGCCTGGGCGGAACACCACTTCCTCAGCGACCCCGATGGCCACGGCTGGCACCTGGCGCGCAGCACCTTCGACCTGTGGCTGCGCGACGAGGCGCGCCAACGCGGCGCCGCCCTGCTGGCCTCGGCCAGGGTCGCGGACATCGCGCCGGACGATGGCGGCTGGAGAGTACGGCTGGAAACGCAGCACGGCCCGTGCGACGCGGCGGCGCGCATCGTCATCGACGCCACGGGACGCAGCGCCCGGCTGGCCCGCAAAGCGGGCGCGCAGCGCCGGCACAGCGACCGGCTGATATCTATATGGCAATACGGACATGAACGCACGCCCTCCGCGCGGGGCTTTGCCCACATCGAGGCGTGCGAATACGGCTGGTGGTACAGCGCGCCCCTGCCCGGCCAGCGCCGCGTGCTGGCCCTGCATACGGATGCGGACTTGCTCGGCAGCACCGCCCTGCGCGATGCCGGCTGGCTGGAAGCGGCGGCGCGGCGCTTGCCGGCCACGCGGGAATTGCTGGAGCAGCAAGGCTACGAGGCCGATACACCGGCCCTGGCCACGCCCGCCCATACGGCCGCCCTGGACGCCGCCGCAGGACCAGGCTGGTTCGCCGCCGGCGACGCGGCCCTGAGCTTCGACCCGCTGTCGTCGCAAGGCATCTTCAACGCCCTCTACACGGGCCTGGCCGCCGCCGAAGCGGCCGACCGCACGCTGCAGGGCGACGCCACGGCTTGCCAGCAATACAATGCGGAACTGGCGGCCATCGGCGCGGCATACGGACGCCACCTGGCATACTGTTACGGCCAGGAAACACGCTGGCCGTCGGCGCCATTCTGGAGCCGGCGCCGACCGCTCGCGGCCCGCTGACCCGCCGGCCCGCAAAAAATCGCCGCGCCGCCGTGCTGCCACGCGCTGCCGCTATGGCTGCATGGCAAGCGCCCCGATCACGAGCGCGCGCATGCCCAGGTCGAACTCGGCCTCGATGAGCGCATCGTCCTCTGCTTCCCAGGCGTCGCCGGCCGGCGCATACACGGTGTCGGCCAGGGCCACGCAGTGGAAGGCCACGGTCGACAGCAGCCAGCGGGCGCGCTCCCTGGGCAGCCGGTAGCTGTCCGCCACGTGCGCCTGGTGGGCGTCGATCCGGGCCAGCATGGCCGGCGTCGTCGCTTTTCTGCGCAGCAAGTACGGCGCCAGCCCCGGATGCGACTTGACCAGCGCGCGCAGCGAAGCGCTGAAACGCAGCAGATAGCCCTCCAGGTCGTCGTTGCCCGTCGCTGGCAGTTTCCATCGAACAAAAATTTCCTCGGCCACCAGCAGCTTGAGCGCCGCCAGGTTCGCCACATGCTTGTACAACGCCACATGGCTAACGCCGAGCAAGGTGGCGACACCGGTAAACGTCATGGCGGGCAGGCCCAGCGCCATGCCGGCGTCGGCGATGCGTTCGCGCGTGATGCTGGGGGGACGCCCGGGGCGGGGCGATGTGCTTGCAATAGTCATCGTTATTGTCCGTGGCGGCAGCTGCGTTGTCGGTTTCAGCTAATTAGTTTAGCATGGTGAAACTAATTACCCAATACCAAGGAGTGCTTACCATGGCAACACCCGTAGAACAGCAATCCGGCGGCCAGCTGCGCAATGCCGAGCATGACCGCAGCCTGCATGAAGTCACGGCCGCCGTCAGCGCCATCGCGCACCCCGTTCCCAGCGTGCTGCGCGTCACGGCCCGCCTGGACCGTTCCGGCGACGATCCCCACTGGGCGCTGCCCAACGTGGCTTTCCGCATCCATCTCGACGGGCCAGCGTATGGCGGCGCGTCGCGTATCTACACCGTGCGCAGCTTTGACGCGCAGGCAGGTGCGTTTACCTTCGATATCGTGCGGCATGCACACGCGAGTCCGATGATGCACTGGGGTAACAGCCTGCGCGTGGGCGAGGTCTTCCGCCTGACGGGGCCGCGCCCGCAGTTCATCGTTCCTGCCGGTGCCGAAAAGAAAATCGCCCTTTTCCTCGACGAAACAGGCATACCCGCGCTGTATGCCATGTTGCAGCAGTGGCCCGCCGGCGCGAGCGGCATCGGCTGGGTGGTGACGGATGATGCGGCCGCCTTTGCCGAGCTGCCCACCGTGCCGGGCCTGGCGTTGCACCGCCTCGGCACGGCCCACGTGGCGCCGGACGGGCCGCTGGCGGCCCAGGCCAGGGCGTTGCAAGATCCGCACGATTACGCGATCTGGGGCGCCGGCGAACGCGATGAAATGCGCGCCATCCGCCAGCATTTTCGCGTCGACGCGGGCCTGTCCAAGGAACAGGTGCTGGTGGCCGGCTACTGGAAACGGGGAGTCAGCAACACGGACATCGATCTGCGCCGCCGGCAAAATTTCGAGCAGCTGATCGCCAATGGCGGCACCCTGGCCGATTTCGACGACCTGGCCGTCGAAGTGTGAGCGGCGCCGGTCGCGGCGCGCGCTAGCGGGCGGCGAAGTCGAAGCGCCACGCGTCCTGGCTGCGGCGCAAGGTAACGTCCACTTCGGTCGCCGACACCGGCATCGCATACTGCGTCATGTCCTGGAAACTCTCCAGGCTGTAGGTCTGGCCCGCTGCCGGCCGCATGGCCACCACAAAATACAGGCTGGGCAGGTATTCGAAACCGACCGTCATGTTGGCATCGACATCGGGCATGGTCGCAACCGGCCGGTCGTTCACGTACCAGTTGCAGCTGAATGGGGTGAATGGGCTGGTCTCGTTCATGACGCCGCATTGCGACGGCGTCAACTTCGATTGCGCCAGCGAGGCGGCGGCTGGCTGCAGCAGCGGCGACAAGCCATGCGGGCTCACGGCCGACAGCAGCTGGCCCGGCGCGATGACCTGGCGGCCCGAGACGATCTTGTTCCCGGTGATGCCGAAACTGTTCACGTCGGTCGAGATCCTGTCCTCGTAGTGGAACGATTCGGTGGCGCCGGCCGACCCCGTCAACACCTGCCAGGCATGGCTGCGGTAATGGCCCTGCGGGTTGTGCAGCTTCAGGAAGACCAGCACGGAGTTGCCTAGCAAATCGTCTGTTTCCACGTTGTAACGGACGTAGAATTGAATGCCCATCGCTTGCTCCCTGCCTGGAATCTGCACGAACTCAGGAAAGACAGCGCCGGAGGACGAGTCCACGATTTCCTCCGGCGCCGGTTGTCACTGCCCCTGCCCTGCCTGATGCAGGGCGTGAGCACGCTACTCGCGAACGATTACTGCGCCAGGTAGCGCTCCGAACGGGGACCGTACAGCAAGCCATTCGGCACGCCGGCCGACAGCATGCGCGCATTTGCCGTGCCGGCGAGCGGATGGCTGGCATCGGTGCTGGTATTGATGATCTGCTTGACGGCCGCCGTCACCAGCATGCCGACCAGGCCGCCGCCACCGCTGTTGTTGCCTTCGTTGCTGGACGCGCTGGCCGCGCCCTGCCACAGCAAGGCGCCCGTCTTCAGGTCGACCAGCTTGGCATCGACCGACACCACCGTCACGCTGTCGATCACGGCGTAAGTGGTGCCGTACTTGGAAATCGTCACGTACAGGCCCGCATCGGCGCCAAAGATCTCGTTGAGCTTTTTCGCATCGACGCCGTGGATATCGGCGGCGTTCGTCAAGCCGTTCTGCTTGAAGGTTTCACCGACCACGGCCACCGGCAGCACATAGTAGCCCGCTTCGGCCAGCGGATACGTCACTTGCGCGTAGACGCTGTTGCCGGCATTGACTTCCGGCGAGTTGTTCAACGGCGGCAAGACCACGATGGAACGGGGCTTGGCTGCCTTGAAGGCGGTGTAATCGTATGCCGCCTGCTTGGTGGCGCAACCGACCATGAAGATGGCTGGACCCAGGCACAAGGCCATTTTCAACATACGCGACATCATAATTTCTCGCCTTTTTTCATTTTACCCAACAGGAAGTCCATGTACGGCGTCGATTCCGGGAACAGTTTTTTCTCGTCTTCGAACTGCGCTTCGACCTGCTCCGGCTTGCCCGCGATCGAGTACAGCATGCCCAGGTGGGCATGGAAACCCGGCGGCGCGTGGTTGCCCTTCGCACCGATCACTTGCAAGTCTTTTTCCATGGCGGCGATCTGCTGTTCCGGGCTTTCACCCTTCAGGTATTCGTACACTTGCGGCTCGTAGCCTTCCCATTGGTACAGGGTCTTCGATTGCGTGGCGCAACCGGTCAGGGCGGCACAGGCGAGCAGCGCCAGCAGGGCTGCGCCCTTGTTCATCATTGTTTTCATGGGATACCTTATTGTTTGCGCATTGCGCCCGCTTCGACACCAGCCACCAGGCGCTCGACCGCTTCGCGCATGGCCAGGTCCAGCACCTTGCCGTTGAGGGTGGCGTCATAGCTGGCCGTGCCGCCAAAACCCAGCACTTCACGGTTCGACAGGCTATATTCACCGGCGCCGGCGGCCGAAAACACGACTTCCGAGGTAGCGATGTTGACGACGTTCAAGGTGACCTTGGCATATGCCACTTGCGTCTTGCCGCGGCCCATGATGCCGAACAATTGCTTGTCGCCAACTTCCTTGCGGCCGAATTCGGTCACGTCGCCCGTGACGACGAAATCCGCGCCCTTGATATTCTGGCCCTGCTTCTTGAACTCGGCTTCCTGCTTGAGTTCCGCCATGTTGTCGCGGTCGAGCACATTGAAACGATTGGACGTCTGCAGGTGCGCAATCAGAATTGTTTTCGACTGGCTGCCCAGGCGGTCGACGCCATCGGAAAAGATGCCGCGCATGAAGTTCGAGCGATTGTCGAATTTGCCGACAGCGATCAGGGTGCGTGGACCAACGTAGGGACGGGCTGCGCTGGCAACCGTGGGGACAGCCAAAGCTTGCGAGGATTCGGAAGCGCAACCAGCCAACGCCGCGCCAATCAGCGCTGCAATCAACAACGCGCCGGGTTTATTCTTGTTCATAGTGCCCTTATGATATGGAGGATCAGGAGCAACCTGCGAAATTGATTTTTGGCAAGTTAATTTCCTAATGGCAATTATATGGTATTGCATGTCTCACAATTCTCTCCAAAAGTAACGATGGCAAGGATTGCATGATTGCCGGCGCTACTCAGCGCTCGGCCCTGCTTGACTTCCCCGGGCCGATTCATTAACTTAGTAGTAAAAAAGCGCGCCGTCAGCGCCCTGTGCCACTGTCCCTCACGGACTTCGCCCGCCGGCCCGCCCCACTCCGGCGCCAACTCCACGCTTTCCACCTGGACGGGTCTCCTGGCTATGCCGATACACGATCATTCCCCGGCCCATCCGCTGGCCACGGCGCTGGCGCTCTCGCTGGGCGCGGCCGTCGCCCTGGGCCTGTCGCGCTTTTCCTATGGCTTGCTGCTGCCGCCCATGCGCGCCGACCTGGGCTGGTCCTACCTGCTGGCAGGGGCCATGAACACCTTCAATGCGCTCGGTTATTTTCTCGGCGCCCTGGCCACGCCGGCCCTGATGCGCCGCCTGGGCGTGTGGCGCTTGCTGATCGTCGGTTCCGTGCTGGCCAGCATCTTCATGCTGATGTCGGGCCTCGTCAGCGACACGGCCACCCTGTTCCTGCAGCGCGTGTGCGCGGGCGTGGCCAGCGCCTTCATCTTCATCGCCGGTGGCGTACTGGCGGCGCGGCTCGGCTCCATGCACAGCCAGCGCGCCGGCTTCTACATCGGCCTGTATTACGGCGGCACGGGATTCGGCATCGCGCTGTCAGCCCTGCTGGTGCCGGCCGCATTGACGTCCGCCCAGCAGCACGGCGCCGCGCATGCCTGGCAATGGCCGTGGCTGGCACTGGGCATCGCCTGCCTGCTCGCCACCGCCATCATGGCCGTGCCGGCGAAAGCCATCGGCGAAGCGCCGCGCGCCGTCGACACGTCACGGCGCTTCGCCTGGCGCGACTTTTCCCCCAGCCTGGCCGGCTACTTCATGTTCGGCGTCGGCTACATCGGCTACATGACCTTCGTCATCGCCCTGCTCAAGCAGCAAGGCATGCCGCCCAACTTGATCACGGTGTTCTACATGGTATTGGGCCTGGCGGTGGTGGCGTCGTCGCGCATCTGGGCGCGCATGCTGGACCGCTACAAGGGCGGCGAGTCGCTGGCGATATTGAATGGCGTGCTGGGCGCGGTGACCATCCTGCCCGCGCTGACGAGCTTTGTCCCCGTCGTGTTCCTCTCCGGACTCGTCTTCGGCGCCGTGTTCCTGTCGGTCGTGGCGTCGACCACGGCCCTGGTGCGGCATAACCTGCCGCAACAATCGTGGACGGCCGGCATCAGCGCCTACACGACGGTATTCGCGCTGGGCCAGATCGTCGGCCCCATCGTCGTCGGCTGGATCGCCGACGGCCCCGCCGGCCTGGAACGGGGCTTGATCGCCTCGGCCATCGCCCTCTTCATCGGCGCGGCGCTGGCCGCGCGGCAAAAGGCGCTGGCGGCGGGCGCGTAAGCGACTGTCTCGCACATGCATTGGCCCCGCTTATTGCGGTTTGGCATACTTTGCGACGCCTGTTACATCGAACAATACACAACGCTGGTTTCCAACCACCCAGGCGTCGTGCCCTGGTGGCATATAGAAGACATCACCCGGGCCATATTCCATTTCGGCGCCATCATTCATCCTTACCACCATCCGTCCCTCAAGGACCATGCCGGTATGAGCTGCCTGGCACGAATCGGTTCCTGCAATCGGTTTTACGTGCAGACTCCAACGCCAGCCAGGCTCAAATTCGCCGCGCCCCATGGTCTGTTCGCCAAGCGTAAAGACAGCCATCCGGCCGGCTCCGTCCTTGAATGGGCGGACTTCGTCCGGCTTATCCAAGGATTTCTTTTCTAACATCGCACTCATGACCCGTCCCTCCTTTGGAATTTCTGGAAGTATTAAATTTCCGAATTGGAGTAACTGACACAATATAAAAATCACATCATTTTCCAATATAGTTTAATAATGGAAATTTACAAGCAAAGCACCTGCCGCACTTACCTCAAATGCGGAGCCGGATCGTACAATTGAAACTTCCGGGCCAATGCTTCAACATCCATTTACACTGCAGGCATAGCCCACCTTCGCGGAAAGAAAACGATGAACACCGATGCACGAAAAATCCCGGCAACGATGGATGCGGAAACGCTGGAATTCATCCAGGGCCTGTTCGCCCTGGTGCGCGAAGGCGATACGCAGCAACTGGGTGCCATGCTTGTCCAGGGCGTACCAGTAAACTTTCGCAATGAAAAAGGCGACAGCCTGATCATGCTGGCCAGCTACCATGGCCACCTTGAAACGTCACGCCTGCTGCTCGCAGCGGGCGCCGACGCCAACGTCCCCAACGACCAGGGCCAGACACCGCTGGCCGGCGTGGCCTACAAGGGTTACCTGGACATCGCCGAACTGCTGCTCCAGCACGGCGCCAAGGTGGAAGGCAACAGTCCGGACGGCAAGACCCCCTTGATGATGGCCGCCATGTTCAACCGCCTGGCCATCCTCGACCTGCTGCTGCAACACGGCGCCCGCATCGATGCCGTGGACAGCCGCGGCATGACTGCCGCCTCGCTGGCCAAGTCCATGAATGCGCAGGAAACCCTGGGCCGCCTGGCCAGCTTGGGGCAGACGGCATAGCTGACGCTGACATCACCGACAGTTTGCAAGCCCTTCGGCAAAAAAAGTCCCTGATAAATCAGGAACTTGGCGATGTCGCTGAGCAAGCGTCAGCTTACGCTGCCGAATGAACGATTGTTCCCATTCGATGGTCAATGAGGTGGCTAAGCGTTTGATTTTTCAGTGTTTTCCAAACCATTCAGTTACTGATACCCTCAAAAATACCCTCATCAGAAAAAACCGTTATTGACGGTTTGTCGCGGCTGGGATGGGAGACACTAGTCCGCTCGCTCGCACCTGCCAGCCGATTCTTCCTGCGATGAAGCCTTCGTATCGGCACATCAGCAATCGCCGCGTTCCGCAGCATTCAAAGATACGCCAAGGCAGCAGCGCTGCGCGGTCACACTGTCACTCGCGCAATATCAGGTCCGCTATAGTGACAGAGACGAAACAATGGCACGCGCTTATCTGTCTACCGCTTTTACCATGTCCCACATCACCGCCGCTTTTCACGTCTCGAGCAGGACAGTCAGTCGAGCCGTATCGGCATTTAATAAAGCGCAACCTGCTGCAGATCGCGACGGCCAGGGCTGAGATCGTGTACGAATGGCGGACCTGACCCTAGGGACTCTTGTACGCCCCCCCGGCCGCACCGGGGGATTACTGGCAAGTCCCCGATGTCACGGTTCGGATCCAGTCCGAATAACCTCTTGCAACTTCACAACTAGCTCAACTGATGCCTACCTCGTGGTCGCGCGCATGCACCATTCAACTACTCGAGTCCTAACGCATCTGGCAAGTTAAAAACAAATAACTTTCTTTGTTCATCGTCATATTTTACGCTGACTTCTCTAAATTTATCAGAGACACTTTTTTTATCATCTTCACTCATAGCTTTTAGTCGCATAGACAATTGCTCCATCATCTCAATAGAAGCATCAGAATCCAAGACTTCCTCATCTGCATATTCAAAAAATATTGCAATATCTGATATTGCAATAACCAAGTTATCGAAAATTATTTCTTTCATGGCTTAACCACCCTAACTTTGATGTTGGTAATTTTTAATTCATCAAAAATCTTCATTGCTCTTTTAGCCTCAGCTTCCGATGGCACCTCCCACATACCAGTTAAACCATTCTGTTTTAGAGCATCTGATTGACGCAAAGCCTGATTTTTAGACTTCTCAGTTGTCACGACAGCTATTTTTCTATCTATAAGTACATCACCTTCAATTCCGTCAAATCTAACTATTTTTTTAACCTCATCACTTATTTCACGTTCAAGCGCCGGCGCTTGACCTTTTTTTGTCAAAGGATTAGATCGAGCCCCAGTAGCACTATCATTATAATCACGTGCATTTTGCCCCATACCAGCTCTTTCATCAACCCATTTAACTTTTGAACTATTTGAATCTGTATAATCAGGACTGCTTTCGCTATTTTTCTCACCAGACGATTCTCCATTTCTGTTCGAAAAAATTGCATTTCCTGGCTTATACCCAACACCCCCAAGAACCGGAGTTGATGCCAACCTACACGCGAGGGATCGACATAATACCTGAGGTAAAAACGCAACGACACTGCTACCACCTGCCGTAGGACCATTGAAATCGTCAAAGTTTCCCGGCAAGTCAAGCGGATTCACTTGATTCTCAGTTCTTCCGGGTCCATTTTTTCCCAATATATAGGCTAAGTTAATAGCCCCACGTCCAACACCGGAAAATTCATCGCCTAGCCAAGCACCTGTCTTTTTCCCACCATCATAAATGTCATTAAGTGTTGATTTACCAAGTTGGAATATTGCGTCGCTTGAACGAAAAGCACTATCAAATAAATAATCGTTTTTGAAGCTATATTTAAATAGTCCTGTTGCCTCCAGAATACGCGTCTCCTCATAATACGTTACTCCGCGCGCCTCCTTTGCTTGGTATGCTGCTTTCTCAGGGTTAGCATCCGACAACTGATTGGAACAATGGACCAAAGCGCACGCTGCATCATCTAGCCTACGTTGTGCCGCTTCGTTTTTTCCGGTTTTCAACTCCTTAAGTAATTGTTTCTCATTGTCATGGAATTGACGGTTATAGATATCCACTGTATTGGCACTGGCGCCCCCCTGTGCCGCTCCCGATAGCAGGCCAACGCCATCTTGCCCACTGATGCCTCCCGCAGTCAACCCTGCAACCGCACCACCGACAGCCGACCATATTTGCTGGTAACTATTGATCAACTCATCCTTCGCCGCACCTGTCAACTTTAATCTTTCAGCCTCCTTGGCCCCCAACTCAGCGCCTAAACGATGTCCAAGATTGCCACCCGCGACACCTGCCACGCTATTAATAGCACCGGCTCCTCCACCCGATAATGCACCGATCATGCCCTGCGTAGCACCATGCAGTGCAAGGCGATATGCGCCATCATCACCCCATGCCGCTGCCTTCTCTTGCGACTGCTTTGCCAATGCAGTGAACTCTGCTGCTGCGGTATAGTCGCCAGCCGCATCGGCCTTCTTCGCCGCGGCAGTAAAACTATCAGCGTCAATTTGCGCCGCGTCCTGATATTTCCCGGCAAAGTCGCCAATTTCCTTTGCTGCCAGTGGGGCAACGGCCTCCGTAAAAGCCTTGGCTACCTCCATCGTCGCCTGCAACGCAGCCTTGTCGAAGTTATTACCAATCTTGCCGCTGGAATCCACCCCGGTCGTCACATCGCGATTCACACCCGCGATAGCGTCGTCCGCGCCCTTACCCGTCGCCGCATGCTGAGCCGCATCGTCGGTGATGACCAAAGTGCCGCCGCTGATGCCGCTACGGGTCGTGCTGCTGGAATTTTCGCTGAGGGAAACGATGGCTGGCAGGCCCGCTGTCGTAGCATCTTTTTTGCCACCGACATCCGTCAGGTTCTCATTTCGTGTTCCCGTGCCAGCAAAGGACATACCACCCGACACCCCAACACTGCTGCCCTTCGATATCGCATGATTGGCAATGTCGCTGTGCGTCAGGGTCGACGTAATCAGGCTGCTGTTTGGCTTGCCCGCCTCCGTGGCACTGATGACTGCACCCTTCAAGTCCGTATTGCCGCCCACCTTGATCTGGAAGCCGCCGTCGCCCGCCTTGATGCCGCTTTGCTCCTGCACGCTAGCGTAGTCGTTGTGCATGTTGCTCTGGCTATAGCTGCCGCTGACGCTGGCGCCAAAGCCGACCGTGCCGCTGGCGGACAGGCTCTGGTTCTTGCTGTCGAACTTGGCCGTATCCTGCAGGCTTTCCACGTTCAGGTTGCCCTTGATATCGGCAATTACCTGGTTGGCGCTGGCCACGGCGCCCTTGATGTTGGTATCGCCGCCGCTGCTGATCACCAGCTTGTCGCCCGCATTCACATGCGTGTTGAGCTGCGTCGTGCCGTCACCATCCTCATGGCCCTTGCTGCCGCTGACGCTGGCAGTGAAACCGAACGAGGTGCCCTTGGTGCTGACGATGGCTTGCACCCCCATTGACGCGCTCAGGCTTGAGCTCTTGCTGTGCTGGCTTTCCGTATCCTGCGCCGCCAGCAGGTTGACGTTATTGTCGGCATGCAGGCGGATATCGTTCTTCGCGTTCAGGTCGCTGCCCAGGATGGTGATGTTGCTATCCTTGCCGCCCCCCGTGGCCGTGATGTTGATATTGTTGCCCGTCAACACGCTACCGCTATGCGTGGTGCTGGCCGTGGTTTGCGTCTGCTGGCTTTCCGAGTGGCCCGCCGTCAGGCTGATGCTAATGCTTGGCCCGCCCTCCTTCATCATGTCCTTGGCAGCGTCCTTGGCGGCCATGGCCGCCGTGGCCGCCGCCATGGCCGTAACGCGGCCATCCTTGGCCGTGCTGGCCGCCGAACTCATGGTTTGCAGGGTCTGGATGGCGCTGATCACGCTGCCGCCCAGAGCCAGGGTCAAGCCATCTTGCGTGGTCTTGACTTCAAACTTGCCCTTCTCATTGTCCTGGCCCGGCTTGATGGTGACGCTCTTGCCGATGATATCGAGATCGGTAGCGGCAAGAATATCGCTGCCGCCTATCGTCACGTTATTGCCGGCGACCATCGTCAACGCACCGCCTGTGGCGCCGATCGAACTGCGCGCCTCGCCGCTTTGCAAGGTGGCGTCCCGCTCCTGATCCACCGTCGTGGTCTTGGTGCCATAGCTGAAGCCAATGCCGCCGCTACTCATGAAACCGCTTTTCTTGGTGCTGGAATGGTGTAGCTCGTACACGGTATTGGTGGCCGCATCGATCGTGATGTTGTTACCCGCAAGTAATTTCGTCGCATCGTCGCTCAAGATGCTCGAACCCGTAACTTGCAAATCATGCCCGGCCTGCACCGTCACGCTGCTGCCGCCAAGCGAAGTGCCGATCGCCGTGGTGGTATCGACCACATCATGTTTGGTGGTGGTAGTCTTGTTCCAGAAGCCCTTCTTCGTCGATTTGCTGGCAACATCGGTCACTTCGTTCTGGAAACCATTGACCAAGCTGATGTCATTGCCCGCCACCAGGCCCAAGGTGCCGCCCGCCTGCACGTCCGCCGCGCGCGCCGTCAGATCATGGCCCGCCTGCAAATTGACGTTGCCGGCGCCGATGATCTGGCTGCCCACTTCGCCTGTCTTGCTTTCTTTGCGGTAATTGTCCGCATTGCGCACTTCATCGTGCGTCGAGGCGACGGCGACGGTATTGAGGGTCAGGTTATGGCCCGCGATCAGGCTGGTCTGGCCATTTGCGCCCGCATTGGCGATGACGCCTCCGGTCAGCGTCATATCACGGCCCGCCTGGGCGACCAGCGTATTGCCTTCACCCGTGCCGGTCACATACAGGCCCGCCACCTTGTCGACGACGGTGCTGGTCTCGCTGTTGCCTGCCCATTTAGAACTGGCGTTGCTGACAGTAGTCGTGACGATGTTGATGTCTCGTCCCGCGCTTGCAATGAGCTTGTCTGTCGCGATCACCTGGCCGCCAGTATTATTAATGTCATTGCCGGCCAGCATGACGATCTGCTTGCCGCCCAGCTCGCTGCCTTGGCTAGTGCCTTTGGTCGAGCTGTTGCCATACCAGCTTTGACGCGTTTCTGTATCCCGTGCCGTAGAAATGTCGATATTGCGTTCCGCAGACAGCTGCAGCGTTTCCGCTGCCTGGACATTTGCCGCTTTCAGCTGGATATTGTCACCGGCACTCAGGCGAATATCGCCGGCAGATGCAATCGTGCTGGCGGTTTCTTTGCTGGACGTATCGGTCATATGCCGCTTCCCAGGACCTGCCAATGTGAACTCACTACCGCTGTTCACTGTCGTGACGGCAATATCACGGCCAGCTGCGATGCCAATGCCGCCACCGGCATCCGTATTCACGACGGATGCACCCGCGATAGTCACGTCGCGCCCCGCAGATACCAGCAAATTACCGCTGCCGGCCGTGCCATTGCCTGTGACATACAGGCCCGCCAGATTATCCAGGGTGGTACGACTGAAGCTGTTTTTGCCATCGCCGCCGCTGGACGTCAGCGTGGACGTCTTCACGTTGATATCCCTTCCCGCACTGACTTGCAGCTCGCTATTGGCAGAAATGGTGCCGCTGATGTTGTTCAGGTCATTCCTGGCATGGGCCGAAATGGCGTCGCCAGTAATGCGCCCGCCCAGGTTGTCGATATTTTCGGCATTCAGCTTGACGATCGTGCGTCCGGCGATCGTACCGCTATTGGTCAAATCGCCTTCGAGATTCAGATTGACTTCCTTGCCGGCCAACAATCCGCCCTGGCCATCGATATCGCCCTCACGCACGCGCACATACACTTGCGGCGCCAGCACTTTTTGCGTACTGCCGTCGGCCAGCACGACGTCCTGCTCCACCAGCCAGACGATATCGCTGGTCAGCCCCGCCATTTGCTCCGCTGTCAGCGCAATACCGGGACGAAGGTCCCATTGCTTGGCAAACGCGACACCTTGATCCATCAGTGCCTTGTACTGCTGTTCGTCACTGGTGTAATCGCCGACGAAACGCTGCCCTGTCAGCTCTGCGACTTGCTCGCGCACCAGGCGCTGCTCATAAAAACCGTCGCCCAGGCGCTTTTGCGTCACGGAGGGATCGTTTTTTACCTGGTTGAGCAGATAGTCGGAACCCGTCCATTCGCGGTAGCTGGCAAAGCGCGGATCGGTTTCCACCAGATAGCGGGACGATGGCGCAGAGCTCACTTTATACAAACTGGCGTTCGGAATCTGCAGCGATGACCCCGTGGTCCGCACCACTTGCGCACGCGTGGATGGGTTGCCCAGTTTCACTTGGGTAATGCCATTCATGCGTACCTGCCCCACTCCACCGACGGCGCCTGCGTGTGCCGCGCTGCCTGTCGAGGCTGCGATAGCCACGTCTTTCAGCGGGTTCAATCCGGTTCCGGTGCTTGCTTGCGCGCCGTTGACACCGGCCAGCGCAGTCGGCGCCAGCGTTGCAATTTCGCCGGCCCGGCCAAGCTTGGCGGCATCGGCAATACCGCCTGGTCCGCCCTTGCCCTGCACTTGATCTGCCGCAATGCCGGCCCCGGCTACGGGACCAAGGCCTGTGTGCGAGCTGGCTTGGCTGCCGGCAATGCCACTCAACTGAGCAGCATTCACCGTCCCAAGCTCTCCAGCTTGGCCAAGGACGCCACCATGAGCCGCGCCGCCGGGTTCATTGCCGCCCGACACGGCCGTGACCGCCCCCACAGACGAGCGAGACAGCAAGGCCGCATCAACGCCTGCACCATGCTGGCCAGCACCGCTGGCCGCATCAACGCGCGCGCCGGAAACCGTGTCAACGGCAACAGTACGGGCCGCATCGCCCGTACGCGTGCTGCCCGTCGCACCGTGAGCGCCCGACACCGTGGCTGCGCCCTGTGCGGCAACGCTACCTGCCGCGCCTGTCGACACGTGGTTCAGTGACGTCCCTGTATCCGCAGCGATGCCTGTCGCGCCATCAAGCTTGCTGCCTGGCGTGACGCCAACAGCCGCATCGGTGACGGGATTGCCAGCGCGGTCAGTCTTCTGGACAATCCCGCCGCCATCGACCCGACTAGTTCCTTGACCGCTGATATCGGCTTTCCGGATTTCTGTTGTTTCCGTAGAGAAAGCCGAAGTACGCACCTGCGTTTCCGCACCACCTATGCGCTCGCCCGTTCCGCCAACGCCGCTTTTGACGGCACTGCCTGGTTTTGTGCCCTGGCCGCCGGTATTGGCATTTCCTTCATTGCGTGAGGTGCTGGCAGAACTGGAGGGCTCAGTTACAGTCCGCTCGAAGGGGGTGTAAGTCCCTTTCGAGTAAACTTCATTGTTTCCGCCACGAGCTGTTGTAAAAACTGTCAACACTCCTTTCTCATGTACCGTTTTCTGCCCCTTCGTTGTCTTATTATTGAGAATCGCCCGATCCATATCCAACGTACCACCAGCAATGATATGACTATTGTCATTCACAATAGCGCTGGCGTTAATTTTCAAATTATTGCTTGCAATAATTCTCCCTGGATCGGAACTGATGACAACGCTCTCAAGGCTTGTACGAGTGACTTCACGTTTTGTAAAGTGAACAAAACCCCCACGATCCGGCAAAGTCAAGATAGTACGGAGGTTAACTTGAGTGATCGGCTGGGCGGACATGCCTGGCGTACCCTCTCCATACGTGATATCGCTCCCTGGCAGTTGATACTCAGTTGTCGTCTCCGTCGTCATCCGCCCTTCCTCAAAAACCAGATGGTTATTGAGCACATTGACCTGACTCGCGCCCAGGTTCAAGCTCCCCAGCGCCTCGATCGTCGCGCTGGCATTCGTCACCGTTCCCGCCCAGCCCGTGGCGATGCGGTTGCCGTCCAGGTAGCCGCCGATGGCCATGTCACCGCCGCTGAAGATCAGGCCGTGCTCGCGGTTATTGAGTGTGGTGACGCCGATATCGAGCCGCTCGCGCGCCGCGATGGTGGCCGCCACGCCGCCTTCCACGTCGTTGTTGACGGTGCCGCCTGCTATGCTCAGATGGTCGCCATAGATGCGGCCCGTGCCGACGTTATTCAGCGTGCCCACGTTCAGTTGCGTGCTGATGCCGTCGATCACGCCCCGGTTGTTCAGCACGCCGCCGACGTTGACGCGCGTCGTGCCCGCATTGATGTCGCCCGTGCTGGCATTGTCGAAATTGGCGGCGCCCAGGGTCAGCATGCTGAGTGCCTGGATTTTCCCGGCATTGGCCAGTTGTCCGCCGATGGTGATATCCGCATTGCCGTTGGCCATGATCTCGGCGCCTGCGTTCAGCGTAAAGTTGCCGGCCAGGTCCAGCGCCATATCTTTCTGTGACAACACCTTGCCATCGCCGGTCAAGCTGCCCGCGCGGATGTCGGTACGCTGGCCGCCGATGATGGTGCCGCCCGAGTTGGTCACGGCCAATCCCCGGCCGGAGCCAGTGTCCTGCAGTGCCAGCGCGCCGCCGGCGCTGAGCATGCCCAGTGTGTTGTTGATAATGCCTGCGCTGTTGATCGCCAGGTTGCCATCGGCGCGCACCGCGCCCTGCACATTGCTGACATTGACACTGTTCAGGGTCACATGGATGCCTTCGATGCCCTGGTTCGCGCCCAGGGTGCTGGCATTGTCGATAGCGCCGCCCGTCACCGTGACGGCCGCGCCGGAGCGGATCAAGCCTTGCTGGTTGTTGATACTGCCGCCACCCGCGTTCAAGCCAATATTGCCCAGCACCTGGATTTGCCCGCCCTGGTTTTGCAAGCCGCTCAAGGCCAGGTCCAGCGCCGACTTGCCGACGAGCTGGCCGCCACGGTTATCCAGCTGGCCCACGCTGCCCGTGATGTTGCCGGCCGCGCCCAGATAGCCGCCCGCATTGTTCCAGCTGCCCGTTTGCAGGGTCAATCCTGCGCCGCTGCTGATGCCGCCCGCGCTGCCCGGATGGCGCACCGCGTACGCGCCCGCATTGGTGTTGAGCAAGGCATTACCGTGCGTGTCGATGGTCATGGCGCCGCCCGACTGCAGCAAGCCGCCATCGTTGTCCAGGATGCCCGTCTGCAAGTTGACGGTTCCGGCACCCGCCAGGGTGCCCTGCGTATTGTTGAAAACCTGGCCGTGCGTGTCGAGCGTGACGTTCGCGCCCGCAATGGTGCCCTGCCCGTTCCACAGGCCGCCATTGCGCAGGATGATATCGCCGCCCGCTTGCAAGGTGCCGCCATTGTTGACGGTGGCGCCCGTGGACGTGACCGTCAACAGGCCTTGTACCGAGGCCAGCTTGCCCCCGGCGCTGTTATCGACGCTGGCCGCGTTCACGGTCATATTGCCTGTGGCGGCCAGCAAGCCGCCCGTATTGTTGAATGCCTGCGCCACATTTGCAGTCAGCTGCCCGCCTGCCGTGGCGCTGCCGCCCTGGTTCAGCAGATTTCCGGCACCCAGCACGACATTGCCGCCGCCGGCGATGGCGCCGCCATGGCTGTTGTCCAGCACATTGCTTGCCGTCACCGTCAGGTTGGCCGTGCCGGCCGCCTGCAGCTTGCCGCCCTGGTTGTTCAGGGTCGGTGCGACGATACTGGTGTTGCCGTTGCTGGCGATGGTGCCGCCACGGTTGTCCAGGCTGGTCGTCAGTTGAATGGTGGTATCGCCTTTACCCAGCTGCGTCAGGTTGCCACCGCCATTGTCCAGAGTGCTACCCGTCACGCTGATTTGCTGCGCGATGGTACTGGCGTTGCGGTGGTCAATGGCGCCGGCCGTCACGACCAGGGCGCCATTGCCCGTGATCTGTCCGCGCAGATCGTTCAGCTGGTTCGCTTGCAGACTCAAGGTACCGCTGCCCGCATGCTCGATCTTGCCATCCGTATTCGTCAGCGTACCCGCTTTCAGGCTCAGATTGGCACTGTTGACGGCGATGCGGCCGCCCGTGTTGTCCAGCACGCCTGCCGGCGCCGTCAGCTCGATGGCTGTATTGCCAGCACCGGTCTGCACAATGCCGCCTTGCTGGTTGTTCAGGTTGCCCACAGCCACCGCCAACTGACCCGCACTGACATCGCCGCGCTGGTTGTTCCACGTCTGGCTATTCGCACCGGCCGTGATCGTCAGGGCGCCCGGCGTGGTGACCACGGCGCCGCTGGTGCTGACATCGCCGCTTGTTGCCGTGAGGCTGATATTGCCGGCGCTGCTGCGGCTGCCGCCCAGGTCGACACTGCCGCCGCGCAGGACGGCATTGCCTGCCGCCAACACTTGCCCATGCGCTCCCAATGCCTGTTGTGCCGTGACCTGCAAGTTGCCGCTCGTCTGCAGGCTGCCATCGGCTTTCACGCCCGCGCCGATCAGGCTGGCCGCGCCGCTGTTGACGCTGTTGGCACTGATCGTGTTGTTGCCCTGGGCCAGGATCACGCCGGCATTTTCCAGCGCGCCCGTCACGGTGAGCGTTTGTTCTGTGCCGGCAAACAGGCTGCCGCTGTTGCGCACGCTGCCCGCCGTCGTCGTCAGATTGCCGCTGGCAACGATACTGCCCTGTGCGTTGAGTAGCTCGTCCATCGTCAATTGCGCATTGCCGCCCGCCGCCTGCAGCTGACCCAGTGTATTGTCCACCTTGCCACCGGCCAACGTCAGGTCGCGCCCGGCAATGATCACGCCGCTAGTATTGTCCAGCTTGCCCGTCGCCGCCACATTGACATCTTGCGCAGACGCAATACGGCCATGCTCATTGAGCAACTCGCCCGTTTCCACGCGCACATTGCCGTTCGCTTCAATCTTGCCGCCGCTATTGTCCAGGCGCGTGCTGGCCAGCACTGTTGCCGCGCTCGTGCCCAGCTGCGTGATCTGTCCCTGGCGATTGTCGAGGATGCCGGCGGAGACGTTCACCTGCTGCGCCAGCAGGCTGGCGTTGCGGTGATCGATGTAATTGGCCGCCACCTGCAACGCGCCATTGCCCGTCAGCTGGCCCCGCTGGCCATACAGATTCGTTGCACGGATCTCCAGCACGCCCTTGCCGGCATGCTCGATCTTGCCGTCGATATTCGTCAAGTCGCCCGCCTGCAGGCGCAGGTTGGCGCTGTTGACGGCGATGCGCCCGCCCGTATTGTCCAGCTTGCCTGTTTCGATGAGCGTGTCGCCAGCACCCGTCTGTATCAAGGTGCCTTTGGCGTTGTCCAAGTTGGCAACGCGCAGGGCCAATTGCCCAGCGCTCAAGCTGCCGCCCTGGTTGACCAGTGCCTGCCCGTTGGCGGCATTCGCCGTGATGCTCAATAGACCATTCGTCGACACGACCGCCTTGCTGGTCGTCACATTGCCCGTCAAGGCCGTCAAACCGATATTCGTCGCGCTGGTCTGGCTGCCGCCCGCGTCGACCGATGCGCCCGTCATCTGCAGCTGACCGGCCGCCATGTTCTGGCCGCCAGCCTGCAAGGCGCCATGGGCCGTCACGGTCAGATCACCGGCCGAGGCAAAGCTGCCATCGGCGCGCATGCCTGCCGCCAGCAATCCATTACCGCTCAGACTGCCCGCCGTGATCGTCGTATTGCCGAGGGCTGCCAGCGAACCTGTATTGCTGAGCAAGCCGCCGATATCCAGGGCCTGGTTGCGTCCCGCATACAGCACGCCCGCATTGAGCACATCGCCGCTGACCTTGGCCGTGATATCCGTGCCCGCGCTGAGCGTGCCTTGCGCATTGCGCAGGCTGGCCGCGTCCAGGCTCAAGGCGCCGATCCCCGCCTGCAGCAAGCCACGCGTGTTGTCGATGGCGCCGCCCAGGTGCAAATCGGTCGCCGCCGCGATCACGCCATCGGTATTGACGAGCGCGCCAGTGCTGGCGATGTCGGCGGACGTGGCCGAGGTAATCTTGCCCTTGGTATTGTCCAGGCTACCGGTCTGCACCGACAACACTCCATTGCCGGCGATTTCACCACTCGTATTGTCCAGCAATCCTGTGACGGCCACCGTCATGCCGCCCGCGCCCGTCTGCAGCAGATGGCCGCCACGGTTGCTCAGGCTGTCTGCCTGCACGTTCAGGGACCGCCCCGTGGTGGTGGCGTTGGCGTGGTCGAACAAGCCTGCCTTCAGATCGACGGCACCATTGCCAATGATACTGCCGCCTGCGCCCTGCAAGGTGGCCGCCGTGATGGCCAGGGTACCGCTGCCAGCATGCTCGATCTTACCGCCCGCATTCGTCAAGCTGGCCGCACCCAGAGTCAAGTTAGCGCTATTGACGGCGATGCGACCGGCACTGTTGTCGAGATTGCCCGTCTGGATGACGGTGTCGCCCGTGCCCGTCTGGATGACGGTGCCCTTGGCGTTGTCCAGATTGCCCACGTGCAAGTCGAGCTGGCCCGCCTGCACAGTGCCTTCCGTGTTGTGCAAGGTGGCGTTGCTCGTGATGTTCAATGTGCCTGGCGTCGTCACCACCGCCTTGTTCGTGCTGACATCGCCCGTTGTTGCCGTCAGGCCGATTTTGGCGGCGCTGGTCTGGCTGCCAGACAGATCCACACTGCCACCTGTCAGATTGGCGCTGCCCGCCGCCAGGTTCTGCCCGTACGCGGCCAGCGTTTGCGCGGTGTTGATGGTCAGATCGCCAGTCGTGCCCAGCTTGCCATCGGCCTGCATGCCGGCGCCAATCAGGCTGCTCGCGCTGCTGTCGAAGCTATTCGCCGTGATACTGTTGTTGCCCTGTGCGGCGATCACGCCCGTGTTGACGATGGCGCCGCTGGCGCTCAGGGTTTGATTGCCAGCCGCGTACAGGCTGCCCGTGTTGTTCAGGCTCGCCAGGGTAGCGTTCAGGTTAGCGCCGGCAAACACGCTGCCCGCGTTGTTGTTCAGTTCGCCAACGTTCAAGGTTGCATCGCCCGCCACGGCTTGCAGCTGGCCCTTGGTATTGTCGACATCACCGCCGGACAGTGCCAGATGACGCCCAGCCGCCACCGTGCCTTCCGTATTGTCCAGACTACCCACTGCAAGCTCAGCATCCTGCGCCGCCACGATGCGGCCCTTGTTGTTCAACAACGTACCTGCTTTCACCAGCGCATCGCCATTGCCTTCGATCTTGCCGCCCGTGTTGTCCAGCAAACCCGTGCTGTTGATGCTCATCAAGCCTGTACCCGTTTGCGCCAGGCTGCCGGCACGGTTATCCAGGCTGCCCGCGTTCACCGTCAGCTGATGGGCCACGGTGGTGGCATTGCGGTGGTCCAAGGTCGCAGCGGTGAGGTCCACTTTACCGTTGCCCGTAATCTTGCCGAACTGGTTGTTGAACTGGCCCGCGTTGATAGCCAGCACGCCCACTCCCGCGTGCTCCAGCTTGCCATTGATGTTCGTCAATACCGTGGCGTTCAAAGCCAGGTTAGCGCTGTTGACGGCGATACGACCAGCCGTGTTGTCCAGCTTGCCTGTGGTGATGACGGTGTCGCCCGTGCCCGTCTGCACGATGTCGCCGCTGGCGTTGTTCAGGTTGACCACGTTCAGTTGCAACTGGCCGGCCACCAGCTGGCCCTGCGTATTTACCAGTGACTGCGCGTTATGCGCGTTGGCCGTGATGGCCAGCACGTTGCTGGCGGAAATCACCGCCTTGTTCGTCACTACATCGCCAGTATTTGCCGTGATGGCGATATTCGTTGCGCCAGTCTGGCTACCCGACAAATCGACCGATGCACCTGTCAACTGAGCGCTGCCCGCTGCCAGGTTCTGCCCGCTCGCTTGCAACACGCCATCGGCATGGATGGTCAGATCGCCTGCCGTACCCAGGCTCCCATCCGCTTTCACACCGGCGCCCAGCAAGCCGCTGCTGGTCACTTTACCAGCGGTAATATGGGTGTTGTTGACGGAGGCGATCGACCCCGTGTTATTCAGTACGCCGCCCACCATCCACTGCTGGTTACGGCCTGCGTACAGCAGGCCAGCATTGTTCAGGTCACCGCTCACTTTCGCCGTCAGGTCCATGCCAGCGCTCACTGTCCCTTGCTGGTTCAGCAAGGTCGCCGCGTCAAGATGTAAATTGTCCGCCTGCAATACGCCGCGCGTGTTGTCCAGTGCAGTACCGCTAACCTGCAGATTGGTGGTGGCGGCGATCACGCCATCCGTATTGTTCAGCACACCTTTGCTGATGACAGAGGCTGCTGCCGCCGACGTAATGCGGCCCTTGTTGTTGTCCAGCCCACCCGCCTGCACATTCAGCATCCCCGTGCCCGCATGCTCGATCTTGCCATCCTGGTTCGTGACCTTGACAGCATCGATATTCAAGTTCGTGCTGTTGACGGCGATGCGGCCAGCCGTGTTGTCAAGATTGCCCGTCTGGATGACGGTATCGCCCGTGCCCGTTTGCAAGACAGTGCCCTTGGCGTTGTCCAGATTGCCTACATGCAGGTCGAGCTGGCCCGCCTGCAAGGTGCCTTCCGTGTTGTGCAAGGTGGCGCTCGTCGTGATGTTGAGCGCGCCTGGTGTCATCACCACCGCCTTGTTCGTGCCGACATCGCCCTGAGTGGCCGTCAGGCCGATGTTCGTCGCGCTGGTCTGGCTGCCGCCGATGTCGATGCTGGCGCCTGTCAGGGTCGCCTTGCCCGCCGCCAGATTCTGGCCGTGTGCAGCCAGCGTTTGCGCGGTGTTGATGGTCAAGTCGCCAGCCGTGCCCAGCTTGCCATCGGCCTGCATGCCGGCGCCGATCAGGCTACTTGCGCTGCTGTCGAGCGTCTTTGCCGTGAGGCTGGTGTTGCCTTGTGCCGCGATCACGCCTGTATTAATGATGGCGCCTGTTGCGGTCAGGGATTGATTCCCGGCCGCATACAAGCTGCCCGTGTTGTTCAAGCTGGCCAGTGTCGCGTTCAGATTACTGCCAGCAAACACGTTGCCTGCCGCATTGTTCAAGTTCGCCACGGTCAAGGTAGCGTTACCGGCCACAGCCTGCAACTGGCCCTTGGTATTGTCGATGTCAGCACCGCTCAATGCCAGGTTGCGGCCGGCAGCCACCGTACCATCCGTATTGTCCAGGCTGCCCACTGCAAGCTCAGCATCCTGCGCCGCCACGATGCGGCCCTTGTTATTCAGCAAGGTAGTGGCCTTTACCAGCGCATCGCCATTGCCTTCGATCTTGCCGCCCGTATTGTCCAACAAACCAGTCGCATTGACGTTCATCAAACCTGTACCCGTTTGCGCCAGGCTGCCGCTGCGGTTGTCCAGCGTGCCCGCATTGACCGTCAGCTGGTTCGCGATGGTCGTGGCATTGCGGTGGTCCAAGGTCGCAGCGGTGAGATCCACTTTACCGTTGCCCGTGATCTTGCCGAACTGGTTGTTGAACTGGCCTGCGTTGATGGCCAGGATGCCCGCGCCCGCGTGCTCCAGCTTGCCATTGATGTTCGTCAATATCATGGCGTTCAAAGCCAGGTTCGCGCTGTTGACAGCGATACGACCGGCCGTGTTGTCCAGCTTGGCCGTGGTGATAACGGTATCGCCCGTGCCCGTTTGCACGATGTCGCCGTTGGCGTTGTCCAGATTCGCGATGTTCAGCTGCAGCTGGTCTGCCACTAGTTGGCCCTGGGTATTGATCAGCGACTGTGCGTTGGCCGCATTGGCGGTAATCGCCAGCAGCTTGCTCGCAGAAATGACCGCCTTGCTGGTGATGACATCGCCAGCAAGGGACGTGATGGCGAGGTTCGCCGCGCCTGTCTGGCTACCCGACAGGTCCACATTGGCGCCCGTCAGCACGGCATTGCCCGCCGCCAGATTCTGGCCGGTCGCCTGCAAGACGCCATCGGCATTGATGGTCAGATCACCTGCCGTACCCAGGCTCCCATCGGCTTTCACACCGGCGCCCAGCAAGCCACTGCTGGTCACTTTGCCAGCGGTAATATGGGTGTTGTTGACGGAGGCGATCGACCCCGTGTTATTCAGCACGCCGCCCACCATCCATTGCTGGTTACGGCCTGCGTACAGCAGGCCAGCGTTGTTCAGGTCACCGCTCACTTTCGCCGTCAGGTCCGTGCCGGCGCTGAGCGTGCCTTGCTGGTTCAGCAAGGTCGCCGCGTCCAGACGTAAATTGTCCGCTTGCAATACGCCTCGGGTGTTATCCAGTGCAACACCTCCAACATGCAAGTCGGCAATCGCGGCAATTACGCCATCCTTATTGTTCAGCGCGCCATTGCTGACAATGTCCGACGACGCGGCCGACGTGATACGGCCCTTGCTGTTGTCCAGCACGCCTACCTGCACAGACAGGATGCCGGTTCCCGCATGCTCGATCTTGCCATCGCGGTTCGTCAGCGTAGTCGCATCGAGGGTCAACTTGTTGCTGTTGACGGCGATGCGGCCAGCCGTGTTGTCCAGATTGCCCGTCTGGATGATGGTGTTACCCGTGCCCGTTTGCAGCAACGTACCCTTGGCGTTGTCCAGGTTTGCCACATGCAAGTCGAGCTGGCCCGCCTGCAAGGTACCGTCCGTGTTGTGCAACGCGGCGCCGGTCGTCACGTTCAACGTGCCCGGCGTCGTCACCACGGCCTTGTTCGTGATGACATCGCCCTGTGTTGCCGTCAGGCCGATGTTGACCGCGCTGGCCTGGCTGCCACTGATGTCGAGCGTGGTGCCTGTCAGATTGGCATTACCGGCCGCCAAAATCTGGCCGTGTGCATTCAGCGCTTGCGCGGTGCTGATCGCCAGGTCGCCAGACGTGCCCAGCTTGCCATCGGCCTGGATACCCGCGCCGATGAGGCTGCTCGCACTGCTGTCGAGGCGATTGGCCGTGATACTGGTATCTCCCTGCGCCGCGATGACGCCCGTGTTCACGATGGCGCCTGTTGCGGTCAGGGATTGATTTCCGGCCGCATACAGGCTGCCCGTGTTGCTCAAGGCATCGAGCGTGGTGGCCAGATTGCCGCCTGCAAACACGTTGCCTGCCGCATTGTTCAAGTTCGCCACGGTCAAGGCAGCGTTACCGGCCACGGCTTGCAGTTGGCCCTTGGTATTGTCGATATCAGCACCGCTTAATGCCAGGTTGCGCCCGGCGGCCACGATCCCTTCCGTATTGTCCAGACGATCTACATTCAACGTGGCATCCTGCGCCGCCACGATGCGGCCAGTGTTGTTCAGCAAAGTGTTTGCCTTCACCAGCGCATCGCCATTGCCCTCGATCTTGCCGCCCGTGTTGTCCAGCGAGCCGGCGGCATTGAGGCTCATCAAACCTGTGCCCGTTTGCGCCAGGCTGCCGGCACGGTTGTCCAGGCTGCCGGCGTTGACGGTCAGCTGATTCGCCACCGTCGTCGCATTGCGGTGGTCGAAGGCAGCGGCCGTGATGTCAAGCTTGCCGTTGCCCGTGATCTTGCCGTACTGGTTGTTGAACTGACCTGCGTTAATGGCCAGAACGCCCGCACCCGCGTGTTCCAGTTTGCCATTGATGTTCGTCAAGACCGTCGCGTTCAACGCCAGGTTCGCGCTATTGACGGCGATACGGCCGGCCGTGTTGTCCAGCTTGTCCGTCCTGATGACGGTGTCGCCCGTGCCCGTCTGCACGATCTCGCCGCTGGCGTTGTTCACATTCGCCACGTTCAGCTGCAACTGCCCACCCACCAGTTGCCCTTGGCTATTCACCAGCGATTGTCCATTGTTCACATTGGCGGTAATAGCCAGCAGATTACTGGCGGAAATCACGGCCTTGTTCGTCAATACGTCGCCGCTGCGCGCGGTGATGGCGATGTTGCTTGCCCCAGTCTGGCTGCCCGACAAGTCCACATTGTTGCCCGCCAGCACGGCGCTGCCCGCCGCCAGGTTCTGCCCGCTTGCTTGCAAGACGCCATCGGCGTTGATAGTCAGGTCGCCTGCCGTACCCAGGCTACCGTCGGCTTTCAAGCCGGCGCCCAGCAAGCCGCTGCTGGTCACTTTATTAGCGGAAATATTGGTGTTGCCAACGGAGGCGATGGAACCGCTGTTGTTCAGCAAGCCACCCACCGTCAGTTGCTGGTTACGGCCTGCATACAGCAGGCCGGTGTTGCTCAAGTCTGCGCTGAGGCGCGCCGTCAGGTCCGAACCGGCGCTGACCGTGCCCTGCTGGTTCAGCAAGGATGCCGCCTCCAGACGTAAATTGTCCGCCTGCAATACGCCACGCGTGTTGTCGAACCCAATACCGGTCAACTGCAGCGCCTGCGTGGCCGCGATCACGCCGTCCGTGTTGGTCAGCGCACCCTTGCTGGTGATATCTGCCGAGGCAGCGGACGTGATGCGGCCCTTGCTGTTGTCCACCACAGCAGCCTGCACTTGCACGCCGCCATTGCCGGCGATGTTGCCGCCCGTATTGTCCAGCGCCTGCGCCACGTCCACGCGCATCTGTCCTGGTCCCGTCTGCTGCAGGGTACCGTCGCGGTTGTCCAGATTGTCGGCCTGCACTGTTATCTGCTGCCCGGTCGTGACGGCATGGCGGTGATCAATTGTTTCCGCCTGGATATCAACCAGGCCATTGCCCGTCACCTTGCCGCGCTCGTCATCGAAACGCACCGCGTCGATGCTCAGGCTGCCCGTGCCCGCGTGCTCGATGCTGCCGTCGCGATTAGTCACAGTTTCCGCAGTCAGCGCCAGCTTGGCGCTGTTGACGGCGATGCGTCCGCCCGTGTTGTCCAGGGTGCTGCCTGTCAATACCGT
The DNA here is from genome assembly GCF_030397735.1 of Janthinobacterium sp. SUN120. Taxonomy (NCBI): domain Bacteria; kingdom Pseudomonadati; phylum Pseudomonadota; class Betaproteobacteria; order Burkholderiales; family Oxalobacteraceae; genus Janthinobacterium; species Janthinobacterium sp. SUN120. The sequence goes on from NZ_JAPUBW010000001.1 coordinate 1,487,995, forward strand.
GTCGCCAGTGCCCGTCTGGATCAGGGTGCCGCCGCGGTTATCGAGCGATCCCGTTGTGATATCCAATTGCCCGGCGCTCAGGGTGCCGCGCACGTTCGACAGGGCCTGGCCGCTGCCGGCAGCCGTCACGGACAGCAGGCCCGTCGTGGTCACCAGCGCGCTATCGGTGACGACGTTGCCGGCGCTGGCGTTCAGGCTAATCGCCGCGCCGCCCGTCTGGCTGCCGCTCAGGTCGATGGCGGAAGCATGCATGCTGGTCTTGCTGGCGGCCAGGTTCTGGCCGTGGGCTGCGATCGCCTGCGTGGCCGTCAGTTGCAACTGGCCGCTAACGGCCAGGCTGCCGTCGGCACGGATGCCGGCGCCCAGCAAGCTGCCAGTAGCGCTGTCGATGCGGCTGGCGTCGATGCGGTTATCGCCTTGCGCGGCAATGACGCCGCTGTTGCTGACGACGCCGCTGACCTGCAGCGCTTGGCTGCCGGCCGCATACAGGTTGCCGCTATTGAGCACTTCGTTGGCCCGGGTGGCAAGATTGCCACCGGCAAAGACGCTGCCGGCCGTATTGTTCAGCTTTGCCACCGTCAAGGCCGCATCGCCCGCCACTGCCTGGATCTGGCCGCGCGTATTGTCGACGTCGCCGCTGTCGAGGCGCAACTTGCCGCCCGCCGCCAGGGTTGCTTCCGTGTTGTCCAGCGCGCCTGTCGACAGCGCCACATCGGTGCCCGAGACGATACGGCCCTTCTGATTTTGTACATTGCCCGCCTGCACGCTCAAAGCGCCATTGCTTTCCAGCGCGCCACCGCGGTTATCCAATCCGCCGCGCACCTGGACGCCGGTCGCGCCCTGGCCGCTCTGCGCCAGGCTGCCGCCCCGGTTGTCCAGGGTAGCGGCATTGATGCTGAGCTGCCCCGCCACCGTGCGCGCATCGCGGTGGTCGATGTGCTCGCCCGTCAGCGCCATGGCGCCATTGCTGAGGATGCTGCCGCGCTGCAAATTGACTTGCGCTGCGCCGATCTCCAGCGCGCCCGTACCCGCATGCTGGATTTGCCCATCCTGATTGCTCAGGCTGGCAGCCTGCAGACGCAAAGCCTGGCTATTCGTGGCGATGACGCCGCGCGTATTGTCCAGCGCACCCGGCAAGCGGATGGCAAGATCACCGTTGCCCAGTTGCATGATCTGGCCGCCCACGTTCGACAAGCCGTACGCATTCACGCCCAGCTGCTGGCCAGTCAACTGCGCCGCATCGCTGCGCACGGTGTGCGCCGCGTCCAGTTGCAGGCGGTCACGGGCAGTGACCTGCGCGCGGCTGGCATCGAGGTCGCCCGCGCTGGCACCCAGGCTGATATTCCCGCCCGCGACTTGCGCGCCAGTAATATCCAGCTGGCGCGCCGCCAGGCTGCTGTCGCCGCCAGCCACGGCCGTGCCGTGCACGGCAATGGTGTCGCCAGCAGAAACACTCAGCTTGCCGCTGGCGGCCAAGGTATTGTCCAGATTCAATCCAGCCGCCAGCACCGAGCCAGCGGTGGCATCGATGCGCGCCGCCGCCCCCGTGGCATGTACCTTGGCATTGCCCTGGGCCGCGATCACGCCGCTGTTGGCAATGTTGCCCTGCGCCTGCACCTGGCTGTCGCCGCCCGCATACACGGTGCCGCTATTGGCTACGTCGCCCGTCACGGCAATGCTCGTCTGGCTGCCCGCGCCGGCGGACTGGATATTGCCGCTGTTGCTCAGCCAGCCATTCGATTGCAGCACCAGATTACCCGCCGTGGCCGCCAAGACGCCCGCATTGCGCACACCCAGGCCCGCTTCCGTGCCGATGAGGGTGATCTTGCCCGCGTACATGCCGCCCAGCTGCGCCACGTCCAACGCATACGCCGGAGCCGGCCCCGCGCCAGCAATACCGCCCGCCACGCCATGCGCCGCATCGATCTGGTTCGCGCCCGTCACCACTTTCAATTCCTGCGCCCAGATGCCGCCATTGATCTGTGCGGCGCGCGCCAGGATGGCTGTGTAGTCGCTCAGCGACGTGTCCAGTCCACGCCCGTTGATGCTGACCACCCCGCGCTGCACCATGTAGCCGTCCAGGCTGCCGCCGTTGAGGATCGGCGTGCCCGTCGTCAGCGTGACCCGACTCGCATTGATGAAACCGCCGCCGTCGATGGCCACGCCGGCCGGGTTGGCGATGACAACCTCGGCGCGCTGGCCGGCCACCTCGACATAACCGCGCAGCTGGCTCGGGTTGGCCGAGTTGACTTCGTTCAATATCACGCGCGCGCTGCCGCCGGCCAGCCATGGATTGCCTTGCACCCAGCCGCCCGTCTGCGTCTGCACGTTGCCGCGGCTATTGTTCAGGATGGCGCCATTCGCCGTCACGTCGAACTGGCTGTAGGTATTGCGCGACACGCCCGCCGCGCTCGGCGTCTGGATGTTGACCTGTGTCACGCCATTGGCGCTTTGCACCACCGTCGGACGCTGGCGGCCCGGCGCACTCGGGTCGGCCACGATCTGTCCCATGGCAGGACCGGCGACAAAGGCCACCATGCCCAGCGCGCCAAATATCGCCAAGGCCAGCGGCCGCAATTTGGCATTGACCCCGCCACCGCCATCACCGCCGAAGACACCGCTGTCCAGGCCTCCCTCCCCCTTGGCAGCCTTGCCTTGCGAAGAAGCATTTTCGGCCACGACCATCAATTGGCCACGGCGTTTGTTGAAGATGATGCGGTACAGGTTCTTGTTCATGAAAGTCCTAATAGCGGCCAAATACAGAGAAAGGAAAACGTCTGGCGGATGGCTGCGTTTAGTGACTTAATTCTTTAAAACTACATAACTACATTGCTAAATATCAATAACTGGCGTTCAGGCTGAAACCGGCCGTATGGCTGGCCGTGCGGAAGAGTTCAGATTTATGCACGGGCCAGCCGACAAAGGCGTCGTACTGCATGCCCAGCCATTGCCCCCGCAAGCCGACGAAACCGCCCGTCAGGCGGCGCGCGATCAGCCATTCGGCGGATGGCCCCGATACCTCGCCATGATCGAGTCCCGCATACGCTTGCTGGCCGCTGCTGCCCAGCGGCACGCCGACTTCGTTGCGCAGCAGCCAGCCACGCTCGGCCGACAGGCTGCTTTCGCCGTCATAGCCGCGCACGGTATACCGCCCGCCAATCGCAAAACGGTCTTGCGGCACCAGCGGCGTACGGTTGTGCTGCATGCGCCAGCTGCCCGTGTAGTGCAACGGCTGGCCAGCCAGCGTGAACGGCGCCGACACGGCCATGTCGGCCAGCAGCAAGCGCATACGCGAGGTACCCTCGCCAAACGCTTCCTCAGGCGCGGCCAGCGCCTCCATCGCGCCCGTGCCGCGCCGGTATTGCAGGTTGACGTCAAACGTGGCCTGGCCGAAGAATTCGCGGTGGCCGATACCGATTTCCCAGCCGGCCATGCGGCGGCGCTGCACTTCCACTTCCGTGTCGTCGATGAAGTTTTGCGCGGAACGTTGCCAGCCCCGTAGCGACACCGTCGTCTTGCGCGAGGCGTCGCGGTACACCAGGCGCGACAACTTGACTTCGCGATTCTGGCTGGCGCCGCTGTAGTTGTAGTCCTGGCTGATGCCGGCCACGGACTGGTGGTAATGGCTGTCGCTGACCGTGAAGGCCAGCAGCCAGTAGGCGTAGGGAATCGAATAATGCGCCACCATGCCGGCCGTGCCGCGCGGGCCGTCGCGGTCGCCGTCGACGTTCTGGTTCAGGCTCAGGTAAAACAGGTCGTTCAGGGTCAGCCAATGGTCGTACGACAGGGTCACGCTGCCCTGCAGCTTGCCCGTCGAGCGCGAACCGCCATCGTCGAGGCCTAGTGCCAGGCGGAATGGCAAGCCCTGCTTCCACTGTATCTGCAAGTCGCTCTCGCCCGGCTTCGCATTGCCGCCCTCGGCCGGCATGATCTGGATATCGGCTTCCGCTGTCGGCACGCGCTTGAAGTTTTCCAGCGCCTGTTCCGTATCTCGCACATTGAGCAAGTCGCCCGGGCGCGCCGGCACGGCATTCCACCACGTGGCGCGGGGATTCGTGCCGGGCGCAAAGCCGATCTGGCGGATACGCCCCGGCATCACGCTCAAGGCCAGCGTCCCCTTGCTCAAATCCTGCGGTTCGGCCAGCACGCGCGTCGTGACATAGCCGCGCGCGATGATGACGTTCTGCAGCCGGCCCATCAGTACATTGATGGCCTGCGTGCCCAGGCAGCGCCCCAGCGCAGAGTCCGGCGCGCCCAGGTCGTCGCGCCCGGCGGCGGCCAGCGCCCACTGGAATTGCACGGCGTCCTCGCCTCGCAACACCAGCTGGTCAATCGTGAAGCATGGCGATTCTCCCGCAGGCAGGCGGTTGGCGGAGGCGGCCACGGGCGCCTCGAGCAGGCGCACGTCGGGAGTGCGTTCCTGCTGCTGGCGCAGGAGGCGCTCACGTTCTTGCTGGCGGATAAGTTCTTGGCTGGCATCGTCGCGCTGGCTGGCGCCAGGCGGATTGGGAAGGGGCGGTGCAATTTCAGGACGGGTCTGCGCGGACACGGCGGCACACAAGGTGCCGCTTAACAAAAATACACCGCACCATGGCGTCAAGCGCAGGTGCATATGTTGCCTTAGGTAATTATTTACGTAATGAAATTATAAATTAATTATTTCTATAGGGCAACTATATTTATTTCTTGAGAACTTTACCTCTTTGGTAACTGCCTCTCATCTATCGAATTACCACTAGTAAACGGGCACGCGGCCTCGTGGCGTCAGAGCCGGCATTGGGAGCCCCGGCATCGAGGCCATAAAAAAAGCCCTGTAAAAACAGGGCTTTCACTTACTCAGTCATTCCGGGATGCAAAGCTTCCTAGAGGAAACTTACTCCCATTCGATGGTCGCCGGCGGCTTGCCCGAAATATCGTAGACGACGCGGTTGATGCCGCGCACTTCATTGATGATGCGGTTGGAGACCTTGCCCAGCAAGCTGTGCGGCAGGTGCGCCCAGTGGGCCGTCATGAAGTCCTGCGTTTGCACGGCGCGCAGGGCCACCACGTATTCGTAGGTACGGCCATCGCCCATCACGCCCACCGATTTGACGGGCAGGAAGACGGCGAACGCCTGGCTGGTCGCTTCGTACCAGTTCGCTGGCAGCGCGTCCGGGTCGACGGCCTGGCCGGCGACGAACTCGTACGGCGTGTTGCGCAGCTCTTCGATGAAGATGGCATCGGCGCGGCGCAGCAGGTCGGCATAGTCTTTCTTGACTTCGCCGAGGATGCGCACGCCCAGGCCCGGGCCCGGGAATGGGTGGCGGTAGACCATGTCATGCGGCAAGCCGAGCGCGACGCCCAGTTTGCGCACTTCATCCTTGAACAGTTCGCGCAAAGGTTCGAGCAATTTGAGCTTCATGGTGTCCGGCAAGCCGCCCACGTTGTGGTGGCTCTTGATGGTCTGGCCCTTTTTACCTTTGCCGGCCGATTCGATGACATCCGGGTAAATCGTGCCTTGCGCCAGCCATTTGGCGTTGACCAGCTTGCCCGATTCGACCTGGAAGACTTCGACGAATTCGCGGCCGATGATCTTGCGCTTTTGCTCGGGATCGGTGACGCCGGCCAAATGGCCCATGAACTGGTCTTCCGCATCGACGCGGATGACTTTCACGCCCAGGTTCTTGGCGAACATGTCCATCACCATCTTGCCTTCGTCCAGACGCAACAGGCCGTGGTCGACGAAGACGCAGGTCAGCTGGTCGCCGATGGCGCGGTGGATCAGGGCTGCCGCGACGGACGAATCGACGCCACCGGACAGGCCCAGGATGACGTCATCCGTACCGACTTGGGCGCGGATCTTTTCCACCGCTTCGCTGATGTAGTCGGGCATGTTCCAGTCCGACTTGCAGCCGCAGATTTCATGCACGAAGCGGCCGATCATGGCCTTGCCCTGCACCGTGTGCGTCACTTCCGGGTGGAATTGCACGCCGTAGAACTGGCGCTCTTCGTCGGCCATGGCGGCGATCGGGCAGCTCGGGGTGTTGCCCATCAGCTTGAAGCCTGGCGGCATTTCCAACACCTTGTCGCCGTGGCTCATCCACACTTTCAGCATGCCGTGGCCTTCATCGGTGACGAAGTCGGCAATACCGTTGAGCAACTTGGTATGGCTGCGGGCGCGTACTTCGGCGTAGCCGAATTCGCGCACCAGGCCGTTTTCCACCTTGCCGCCCAGCTGGGCCGCCATGGTTTGCATACCGTAGCAGATGCCCAGCACGGGCACGCCCAGCTCGAACACGGCTTGCGGCGCGCGCGGCGAATCGCCGTCCAGGGTGGAATTGTGGCTGCCCGACAGAATCACGCCGGCGGCGCCGTAGTTGCGCACGAATTCGTCGCTGACGTCATACGGGAAGACTTCGGAAAACACGCCGGAATCGCGCACGCGGCGGGCGATCAACTGGGTGACTTGGGAACCGAAATCGAGAATGAGGATTTTAGAGTGCATGGTCGGAGCTTTATTCAGGGTCAATTGCAAAACCGGCGCACTGGGCGCCGGTCTGGACTTTCGCTACCACAATAGCGTAGCTGGAAAACTGTTCAGGGCAAGGCGCAGTGCCGAAGACAGTACGAATAGTACGGCGAGGCACTGGAACGCAGCCATGGACAGTTTCTCCAGTACGCTTACTCGGAGCGGTAGTTAGGCGCTTCTTTCGTGATCTGCACATCATGGACATGCGACTCGCGCATGCCGGCCGAGGTGATTTCCACGAATTCCGCTTTTTCGCGCAGTTCGTCGATAGTAGCGCAACCGCAGTAACCCATCGATTGACGCACGCCGCCCACCAGCTGGAAGATGATCGCCAGCACGCTGCCCTTGTAGGCCACGCGGCCTTCGATACCTTCAGGCACGAACTTGTCGGCCTTCATCGTGGCGTCCTGGAAATAACGGTCAGCCGAGCCATCGGACATCGCGCCCAGCGAACCCATGCCGCGGTACGACTTGTAGCTGCGGCCCTGGTACAGGATCACTTCGCCCGGTGCTTCTTCCGTACCGGCAAACATGGAGCCCATCATGACGGTCGAGGCGCCAGCGGCCAGCGCTTTCGAAATATCGCCCGAGAAGCGGATGCCGCCGTCGGCGATACATGGCACGCCCGTGCCTTCCAGTGCTTCCGCCACGTTCGAGATGGCCGTGATTTGCGGCACGCCCACACCGGCGACGATACGCGTGGTGCAGATGGAGCCAGGACCGATGCCAACCTTGACGGCGTCGGCGCCGTATTCCACCAGTGCCTTGGCGGCAGCGGCCGTAGCGATGTTGCCGCCAATCACTTCGACTTGCGGATACTTGGTCTTGATCCAGCGTACGCGGTCGAGGATGCCTTGCGAGTGGCCGTGGGCCGTATCGACCACCAGCACGTCGACGCCGGCAGCGACCAGCAGGTCGATGCGCTCTTCATCCTTGGCGCCTACGCCGACGGCAGCGCCGACCAGCAGCTTGCCCTGGCTGTCTTTCGACGCGAACGGGTGGGAAGTCGACTTCTGGATATCCTTGACGGTGATCAGACCGCGCAGTTCGAACGCGTCGTTGACGACCAGCACGCGCTCGAGGCGGTGCTTGTTCATCAGGCGCTTGGCTTCGGCCGTATCGGCGTCTTCCTTGACGACCACGAGTTTTTCGCGCGGGGTCATCTTGGCGGAAGCTTCCGCGTCGAGTTCCTGCTCAAAGCGCAAATCGCGGTTGGTGATGATGCCGACGACTTCCTTGCCTTTGACAACAGGGAAACCGCTGATGCCGTATTGTTCCGTCAGGGCGATCACGTCGCGGATTTTCATTTCCGGCGGAATCGTGATCGGGTCGCGCAGCACGCCGGCTTCGAAACGCTTCACGCGGGCCACTTCACGTGCCTGGTCTTTCGGATTCAAATTCTTGTGAATGATGCCGATGCCGCCTTCCTGGGCCATCGCGATCGCGAGGCGGGCTTCCGTCACCGTATCCATGGCTGCGGACAGCAAGGGAATATTCAGGGTGATATTGCGGGTCAGGCGAGTTTTGAGGGACGTATCGGCGGGCAGAACGTTGGAGTAGGCTGGGACGAGCAGCACGTCATCGAATGTGAGTGCTTTTTGAAGTAGACGCATAGCATTTCCTATTGGCGCAAAAGCAGATTATACAGAAAAAAGCGCCCTCCGTCCTTGCAGCATAGAAAAGATATTTGGAAATAGCAAAAAAATGTCCCGCCAGGGCCTGCCGCAAGCCGCAGCCCTGCCCTCTTCCAGACCCGTCAGGTCTTGGCGGGCTTGCCGCTGGCACGCCGACGGCGCGCTTCTTTCGGGTCCGCCTGCAGCGGACGGTACACCTCGATACGGTCATGCTCGCGCAAGACGGTGTCCAACGGCCTCTTCTTGCCATAGATGCCGACCATATTCACGGCCAGGTCGATGCCGGGGACTTCCTGCAGCAAGCCGCTCTGCTCCACCGCCTGGCCGATGGTGGCGCCTGCAGCCACTGTCAAGGTGCGCAGGAAGCTGCTATCGGGCAAGGCATGGCAAACTTGCACCTGGATGCTCACTTCAGCCATACACCGTCTCCGCGCGCTTGCAGAAGGAATCGACCATGCTGTTGGCGATCATGCCGAAGACGGGGCCGATGATCTGCTCGAGCACGCGACTGGAAAACTCGTAGTGCAGGTCCAGTTCGATCTTGCACGCATCTTCACGCAGGGCCTTGAAGGTCCACACGCCGTCGAGGGTCTTGAAAGGACCGTCCACCAGCTTCATCTTGATGGAGCTCGGCGGCACGTTCTCGTTGGACGTGGTGAAGCTTTGGCGCACGCCGTGGTAATGTATGCCCACGCTGGCGACGACCGTGTTCTCGCCCCGCTCGCGAATCTCGACCGCACCGCACCAGGGCAGGAATTTGGGATAATCCTCCACCGCCGCCACCAGCGCGAACATTTGTTCGGCGCTATAGCCGAGAAAAACTGATTTATGTACTACTGCCATTGAAGAACCATTTGCTATGATGTTGGATACATTTGATTTTATCGCGCTTGCGCGAGACAGTAGTTTAACCGACCCGCGCACATTTACCATCTCATGACCATAGCAGACAACAGAAAAGCCTTCCACGACTACTTTATCGAGGATCGCTACGAAGCCGGCATCGTGCTGGAAGGCTGGGAAGTCAAAGCCATCCGCGACGCCCGCGTACAAATCAAGGAAGCCTACGTTGTCGTCCGCGGCGATGAACTCTTCCTGTTCGGCGCGCATATCAGCGCCCTGCCGACCGCCTCTACCCACATCCACCCGGAAGCCGTACGCACGCGCAAGCTGCTGCTGCACCGTGCGGAAATGGATAAACTGATCGGCAAGGTGGAACGCTCCGGCTATACGCTGGTGCCGCTCAACCTGCACTACAAGGGCGGCCGCGTCAAATGCGAAATCGGCCTGGCCAAAGGCAAGAAACAGCACGACAAGCGGGCAGCGGAACGCGACCGCGACGGCGCGCGCGAAGTGCAGGCGGCAATGAAGTCGCACCGCCGCTGATCCGGCACCACGCGCAGCGATCTGCGCCGATACCACCAAGCCCGGCTATATGCCGGGTTTTATTTTGCCGGTACCTGCGGCAAACGGAAATGCACAGCGCGATGGGATGAAAACAGGAAAAGGAAGAAATACTGCGGGAATAAGACAGGTACTATCGAAAATACCATGGAGATAAACGAATGAATCAGCTTTGCCTGCCTGGCCAAAGACGATTAATCAGGAAAGTTCCGGATGCTTGCATGCTGCCTTGTACTACACCTGTACTACTCCACAGGACAAGCATCCGAATGAACGGTTTGTTAAACCTTCAGGATCAAACCTTCAGCAGATCGCGCGACTTGCCCGAATCGGTCCACTCTTTGACCCATTTCGGTTGACGGCCACGGCCAGTCCATTGCTGCGTCGCATCATCCGGATTGCGATAGCGTACTGCGACCGTGCCGGTTTTAGCGCGGATACCGGTACCAACCAGATCTTTTACGGAAACGCCAACGCTCTGGGCGATTGCCAGGATTTGTTCACGCGCTTTGGACAGATCGTCCTGTTCGCGTTTCTTCATTTGCTTCTTGATGTCGTCCTGCAAGGTGCGCAGTTCGGACAGGGATAAGCTGGACAGATCCATGATATTTCCTTGTGTGAGTTGAAAAATATAACTGAACAGTTAAATTCTATCCAATTGTAACGCGACTGAGGTGATTTTTCTTGAGATTTGATTGTTTTTTACAATTCTTTTACCAAAAACCCGACTTCCCCGACCTTCAGATGATGTAAGTCTTCAATCCAGGGAGCGGACATCGCGCCGGACCGACTGCCTGCGCCGACTTCCCTTCCTTGTGCGATCGCGATTCAATGCAGCACCATCGGCAGTATTTATTTTGCAGCACTTTCTGCTTCATTGCAATTTATAGTAATCATAAATTGCAATTCAAAATATACATGGGAGCAATACTATCGCCAATTATGCCTCGACTCCCAATCACTACCCAAGTATCCGCCGCGGATATCAGTTGAATCATCGTAATGCATGAGCAGCAGATTCTACTTCAATCAAAAAGATAAGCGTCGCACGACAGCATATAATCCCGAAAGTGCGCACAGCATAGCATAAAGAAAATATTTTCAACATTGCCATTTAAAGCGCAGATACTCGAACCCTGTTTCCAGCATATATTCCAGCAGCGCAAATGAAAACTGCCCGCGATATGGCGGGCAGTTTTGACGACTAACTTGCTACGAGTTTGCTATTCACCAGGCAATCAGGGAATAGCCACGCCGCTTTTCGGCTTTTGCGTTTTCACCACCTGCATCGCCGTGGCGATCAAACCACTCATATCGCCCAGATTGGCCGGCACGATAATCGAGTTATTTGTTTTCGCCAATTGCGCGAACGCGCCCACATACTGCTCGGCCACTTTCAGGTTGACGGCATCTTCGCCGCCCGGCTCGCGGATGGCGGCGCCCACCTGGCGCAGCGCTTCGGCACTGGCTTGCGCCAGTGCGACGATGGCCGTGGCCTGGCCTTCGGCGCGGTTGATCGACGCCTGCTTTTCGCCTTCCGAGCGGGCAATCGCCGCTTCGCGCTCGCCGCTGGCGATATTGATCTGCTCCTGCTTGCGCCCTTCCGAGGCGGCAATCAGCGCACGCTTTTCGCGTTCAGCCGTAATCTGCGCCTGCATCGCATGCAGGATTTCCTTGGGCGGCGTCAAATCCTTGATTTCATAGCGCAATACCTTGACGCCCCAATTCGCCGCCGATTCATCGATGGCATTCACGATGGCCGTATTGATATGGTCGCGTTCTTCAAATGTCTTGTCGAGTTCCATTTTACCGATCACCGAACGCAAGGTCGTTTGCGCCAGTTGCGTAATGGCGGCGATATAATTCGACGAACCATACGAAGCACGCATGGCGTCGGTAATCTGGAAATACAGAATGCCATCGACCTGCAATTGCGTATTGTCGCGCGTAATACATACCTGCGGCGGCACGTCGAGCGGAATTTCCTTGAGCACATGCTTGTAGGCGATACGGTCGACAAAAGGCACGACGATATTCAAGCCAGGACCCAATACCGCATGGAACTTGCCCAGGCGCTCCACCACCCAGGCATGCTGCTGCGGTACCACATTGACCGTCTTGAAGACAAATACCAATGCCAGCAATAACAAGATCAACGACATGCTTCCGATGCTTACTTCCATAATCTACTCTCCAGGTTATCCAACAATCAAACGGCTGCCACGCACGGCGCGTATGGTGTAATGGCCGGCCTGCGTATCGCTGCCGGGAATCAGTTCCACATCCCACAAGGCGCCGCGGTACATGACGCGCGCCGCGCCATCGACCCAATGCGCGACCGCCACGCTTTGGCCGATATCGAGATTGACATTCGGATCCTGCGCCGCATCGCGCCGCGCCGCCTTGCCAAAACGGCTGCGCCGCAATAACAGGGTGGCCGCCACGCCGACAATGGCGGCCGTCAGGGCTTGCCAGCCGCCATTGCCGCCAGCCAGCGCCACCAGTCCTCCGGCACTGATACCGATGGCGATCATCAGCAAATAAAACGTGCCCGTAAACAGCTCCAGGATCAATACCGCGCCAGCCGCCACAAACCAGCCTACCCATTCAGCCATGATGCCTCCATCTTTGCGAATCCGAAAATAAAAAACCCCGCAGCCTATATAAGCGACGGGGTTTAATGCGTATTACTGCCTGATATTATTCTTGCCAAACACCTATATACAAGCAGTCTAACGCAATTCCTGATGGCGTCAATAGGCAGGGGCGAATTAGCGCCGCAGGCCCGGCAATTACTCTTCCAGCAGGCTGCGCAACATCCACGCCGTCTTTTCATGCAAATCGAGGCGCTGCGTGATCAGGTCGGCCGTCGGCTGGTCATTGGCTTTTTCCAGCAGCGGGAACAGGCGGCGCGCCGTGCGCGCAGTCGCTTCCTGTGCCGATACCAGGTGGCTGACCATGTCCAGCGCCGGCGGCACGCCGTCGATTTCCTTGATCGAGGCCAGCTTGACGAATTCCTTGTAGGTACCGGGTGCAGGATAGCCGAGAGCGCGGATGCGCTCGGCGATCAGGTCCAGCGCGGCCCACTGTTCCGTGTATTGCGTCATGAACATCAGGTGCAGGGTGTTGAACATCGGCCCCTTGACGTTCCAGTGAAAATTATGGGTCATCAGGTACAAGGTGTAGCTGTCGGCCAGCAGGCCGGACAGGCCTTCCGCAATCTTCGCGCGGTCCGCCTCGGAAATGCCGATGTCGATCTTTGCCACTTTGCTCGGTTTCTTGCTTGCCATGAGAACTCCCGTTTCAATGTATTGGTGGAATCATTTTAGCTGATCTGGCGCAATGCCATCGAATACAGGCGTGCGCCGCATGGCAGGCATAAAAAAACCCGCTGCCGGGTGAGCGGCAGCGGGTTTTCAGAGGGCGGACAAGACGCTTACGCTTTCAGCGCAGCGAGCTTTTGCCAGGTATCGATCACCGAGTCCGGATTCAGCGACATAGATTCGATGCCCTGCTCCATCAGCCAGACGGCGAAGTCCGGATGGTCGGAAGGACCCTGGCCGCAAATGCCGATGTACTTGCCGCGTGCCAGGCAAGCCTTGATGGCCAGGGCCAGCAGGGCTTTCACGGCAGGATCGCGCTCGTCGAAGTCGGCGGCCAGCAATTCCATGCCGGAATCGCGGTCCAGACCCAGGGTCAGCTGGGTCAGATCGTTCGAACCGATCGAGAAGCCGTCGAAATGGTCGAGGAACTGGTCGGCCAGGATGGCGTTCGACGGCACTTCGCACATCATGATGACGCGCAAGTCGTTCTCGCCGCGCTTCAAGCCATTCTTCGCCAGCAGGTCGATGACTTTCTCGGCCTGGCCCAGGGTGCGCACGAAGGGCACCATGATTTCCACGTTCGTCAGGCCCATGTCATTGCGCACGCGCTTCATCGCTTCGCATTCCATGTTGAACGCTTCGGAGAAGTCGGCCGACAGGTAGCGCGCCGCGCCGCGGAAGCCCAGCATCGGGTTTTCCTCGTCCGGCTCGTAGCGCGAACCGCCGATCAGCTTCTTGTACTCGTTCGACTTGAAGTCGGACAGGCGCACGATGACTTTTTTCGGCCAGAACGCGGCGGCGATGGTGGCGATGCCTTCGGCCAGCTTGTCGATGTAGAACGCTTTTGGCGAAGCGTGGCCGCGCGCCACCGATTCCACGGCCTTTTTCAGGTCGGCGTCGATGTTCGGGTATTCCAGGATCGCGCGCGGATGCACACCAATATTGTTATTGATGATGAATTCCAGGCGCGCCAGGCCCACGCCGGCATTCGGCACGGACTGGAAGTCGAACGCCAGTTGCGGATTGCCCACGTTGAGCATGATCTTGGTGTCGAGCTTCGGCAATTCGCCGCGCGACACTTCCGACACTTCCGTTTCCAGCAAGCCATCGTAGATCTTGCCTTCGTCGCCTTCGGAGCACACCACAGTGACGAAGGTGCCGTCCTTCAGCACGTCGGTGGCGTTGCCGCAGCCGACCACGGCAGGCACGCCCAGCTCACGCGCGATAATTGCCGCGTGGCAAGTACGGCCGCCACGGTTGGTGACGATGGCCGAAGCGCGCTTCATGACCGGTTCCCAGTTCGGGTCCGTCATGTCGGCAACGAGCACGTCGCCTGGCTGCACGCGTTCCATGTCGGCCGGGTCGTGGATCACGCGCACGGGGCCGGCGCCGATCTTCTGGCCAATGGCGCGGCCGGAGGTCAGCACGGTGCCGGTGCTTTTCAGCTTGAAGCGCTCCTGCACGTCGGTCGCCTTTTGCTGCGACTTGACGGTTTCAGGACGCGCCTGCAGGATGTACAGCTTGCCGTCGCGGCCATCCTTGCCCCACTCGATGTCCATCGGACGGCCGTAGTGGTTTTCGATGATGACGGCGTATTTGGCCAACTCCACCACTTCGCTGTCGTTCAGCGAGTAGCGGTTGCGCATTTCGACGGGCACGTCGACGGTTTTCACGGAACGGCCGGCTTTCGCTTCATTCGTGAATTCCATCTTCAGCAGTTTCGAGCCGATATTGCGGCGGATCACGGGCGACTTGCCTTTTTCCAGCATCGGCTTGTGCACATAGAATTCGTCGGGATTGACGGCGCCCTGCACCACGGTTTCGCCCAGGCCGTAGCTGGAAGTGACGAAGACCACGTCCTTGAAGCCCGATTCGGTATCGATGGTAAACATCACGCCAGCGGCACCCAGGTCGGAGCGCACCATGCGCTGCACGCCGGCCGACAGGGCCACTTCAGCGTGCGTAAAGCCCTTGTGCACGCGGTACGAGATGGCGCGGTCGTTGTACAGCGACGCGAACACCTGCTTCATGGCCTCGAGCACGTTGTCGATGCCGACCACGTTCAGGAAGGTTTCTTGCTGACCAGCAAAAGACGCGTCCGGCAAGTCTTCCGCCGTGGCCGAGGAACGTACGGCAAACGACATTTCGGTATCGGAATCGGCCACCAGCTTGGCGTAGAACTGGTCGATTTCGGCGGCCAGGCGGGGCTGGAATGGTGTTTCCACGATCCATTGACGGATCTCGGCGCCGGCTTGCGCCAGCGAGCGCACGTCATCGATGTTCAGCCCTTCGAGGCGCTGGGCGATGCGTTCGGCCAGCGGCAAGCCGCCGTTGGCGCTATACGACAGGAAATCGCGGAATGCCTGCGCCGTGGTGGCAAAGCCACCGGGCACGCGCACGCCGGCTTCCGCCAGTTGGCTGATCATTTCGCCCAGGGAGGCGTTCTTGCCGCCGACGGATTCGACATCCGTCATGCGCAAATGCTCGAACGAGGCAACATACACCGCGTCCTTGTCTTCCTGCTGTTGCGATACTGCGTTGGTCATAATGACACCCTTACTGATGATAGAAATCTTTACGCGCGGCGCACAGACAGTCTTCTTGTTATTCTTGGCGTCGTGCAGCACAATCATACCGTTGCAGCCATTTTACCTTGTGCGGCGCAAATTGACGACGCACAATCTTGATCCGAAAACCCATGACACAAGAACCACGCCCTCCTCTGCCCTCCGCGGCCCGCACCGTCTTCTTCGTTTCCGACGGCACCGGCATCACCGCCGAGACGTTCGGCCACTCGGTGCTGACGCAGTTCGATCTGCGCTTCCGCCAGATCCGCCTGCCCTTCATCGATACCATGGACAAGGCCTACGAGGCGGCGCGCAAGATCAACGAAGCCTTCGCCACCGATGGGCAGCGCCCGATCATTTTCTCGACCCTGGTGAAGAACGACCTGTCGGCCGTGATCCGCAAGTCCAGCGGCATGCACATGGACCTGATCCAGACCTTTGTCGCCCCGCTGGAGCAGGAGCTGGGCGTGATGTCGACCCATACCATCGGGCGTTCGCACAACATCGTCGACAGCGAGGAATACAAGAACCGCATCGAGGCGATCAACTATTCGCTGGCGCACGACGATGGTCAGTCGCACAAGAACCTGTCCTCGGCCGATGTCATTCTGGTGGGTGTTTCGCGCTCTGGCAAGACCCCGACCAGCCTGTACCTGGCCATGCAATATGGCATCAAGGCGGCCAATTATCCGCTGATTCCCGACGATTTCGAGCGCGACAAGCTGCCATCGGCCTTGCTGGAATTTAAGAATAAAATTTTCGGATTGAGCATTACGCCCGAACGTTTGTCGGAAATACGCAACGAAAGACGCGCTGGAAGCAAGTATGCGGCCATCGAAAACTGCCGTTACGAGGTCAACGAGGCGGAAAAAATGATGAAACGCGAGGGTATCCGCTGGCTGTCGTCGACCACCAAGTCGATCGAAGAGATCTCCACGACGATCCTGCAAGAGATCAAGCCGAACCGCCGCGAGTACTAGAACGCTTGACCAAACCTGCTGCGCGTCGGTATAGGCGGCTTGCGATGCTCACCGGCTCGGCGCCCCCGTACCAAGTACGGTTGCGCTTCTCGGCCACCTCTCCCTTCCGCTCGCTACGGTTTTGTCAGGCGTTCGTTTCGCTCGAAAGCACCGTCAGCGCGGCGACCAGCTGATCGAGTTCACTGGTCTGCGTCGTGATGGCCACCGTGGCGCGCACGACATCGGTGTCGCCGATATTGCGCTCCACCGTGAAGATGCCAAAGCGCTGCAGCAAGGCTTGCTGCAACTGGCGCGAGCTCATGCCGTCGACGGCAAACGCCACCAGCGCCGTGCCCCGTTTCGCATCGAGCGGCGACAACATGCGTACGCCGGGCAGGTGCGCAGCGCGGCTGACCCAGTAATTGCGCAGCCAGGCCAAGTGCTCCATCTTGGCCGGCGTACCGCCCAGGCGCGCATGGAACTCCAATGCGGCAGGCGCGGCCAGGATGGCGCCGATCGGCGGCATGCCCATGTGCAGCCGGCTGCGGATATCATCCAACGGATAATCCTCGTCGCCAAAATGCGGCTCGATCTTGTGCAGCTGCGAGGCGCGGATATACACGACACCCAGTCCCGCCGGCGCCCCCAGCCATTTGTGCAGATTGAAACCGGCGAAATCGACGCCCATGGCCTGCACGTCCACGTCGACCTGCCCCAGCGCATGAGCGCTGTCGAGCAGCACGTCGATACCGTGCTCGCGCGCCAGCGCCATGATGTCCCGCACCGGCAGTTGCTGGCCGTTGGCCGGCGTCACCTGCGACAGCAACAGCAATTTGGGCTTGACGGCCTGGCGCATGGCTTGCGCGTAACTGGCGACAATCTCGTCATCGCTGATGGGCAAGCGCAATGTGACTTGCGTGCTGGTGACGCCACGGCGCTGCGCCAGCCAGCGCATGGCCGTGCGCATGGCCGGATAGTCGAGATTACTCCACAGCACCGTATCGCCGGGCGCCAGGCCGTGGTATTGCGTGATCAGCACCTGCATGGACTCGGTGCCGCTGCGGGTCAGCAGGATTTCGTGCGGTTCGGCATGGATCAGTTCCGCGACGCGCCGGCGCAGGATATCCACATGCGTGCGCGTGAATTCGCCGCGCACGAAAGGACTCAGCTGTTCATTGGTGTAGCGCACGGCCTGCTCGAAGGCCGCTTGCACGGGCGCGGCCATGGCGCCGAAATAGCCGTGTTCGAGATTGACGATGGCGTCCGGCGGCGCGGGATACAAGGCGGCCACCTGGCGCCACCAGGCTTCGTCACGTGCGGCGCCGTCGGCAAGCAGGGGGAAAGACATGGCTACCCTGTTCAGGCCTGGCCCTGGCGCAGCTGCTCGAAGAAGCAGACGGCGGCGCAGGCGGCCACGTTCAGCGATTCGATCTGGCCCAGGTGGGGAATGACCACCTGGTGCGTCGCCATCGACAGCAGATCGTCGGCCACGCCCTGCCCTTCATGGCCGAACAGCCAGGCGACGGGCTGGCGCAGGTCGACGTCATACAAGCGCTGCGTGGCATAGCCGCTGGTGGCGAGCGTCGCCACCTTGGCGCCGGAAACGAGCGCTGCCAGGTCGACGTTTTCAAAGATGTCGAGCACGAAGTGCGCGCCCATTGCCGCGCGCAGCACCTTCGGCGACCAGCAGAAGGCCGTGCCGGCGCTGCAATACACCTGCGTGATGCCGGCGGCGGCCGCGCTGCGCAGGATGGAACCCACGTTGCCCGGATCTTGCAGGTTATCGAGCAGCACGGCCGACACGCTCAGCGGCTGCGTGACGGCCCGTTCCGGCGTCTCGATGAGGAACATCACGCCCACGCCGTGCTCTACCTGGCTCACGGCGTGATACAGCGCGTCGGGCAAGCCCAGAACGTGCGCGCGCTGGCTTTCCAGCTGGCCGACGATGTCCGCCACTTCCGGGTTCTGCAAGGCGCTTTCGCTGACGATGCACTGCTCCGGCATGCCGCGCAGCTGCAGGTAGGACTGGCACAGGTGCACGCCGTCGAGCAGGGTGCGGCCCGACTTGCGGCGCGCCTGCGAACTGCCCGCCAGTTTCAGCAAATCCTTGTATTGCGCATTGTCGCGCGAGGTGATCGTCTTCATGCCACCACCTCCTGTCCGCCAAACAAGGCGATCACGTTGCGCACGGGCGCGAACGAGCGGCGGTGCACGGGCGAGGCGCCGTGCAGGTGCAGGCGCTCCAGGTGCAATTTCGTGCCATAGCCCTTGTGCTGATCGAAGCAGTATTCGGGATAGGCCGCATGCAGGTGCACCAGTGCCGCGTCGCGCGCCGTCTTGGCCAGGATCGAGGCGGCGGAAATCGAATCGACCTTGTCGTCGCCGCCGATGATGGCCATGCCGCGTATCGGCATCACGGGGCAGCGGTTGCCGTCGATCAGGGCCAGGGTCGGCACGGTAGTCAAAGCCTCGACGGCACGGCGCATGGCCAGCATCGACGCCTGCAAAATGTTCAGGCGGTCGATTTCCTCTTCCGACGCTTCGGCGATGGCCCAGGCCAGGGCCTTGGCCTTGATTTTCGGCGCCAGCAGGTCGCGCCTGGCTTCGGTGAGCTTTTTCGAATCGCGCAAGCCGTCGATGGGCCGGTTCGGGTCGAGGATCACGGCGGCGGCGAACACGGGGCCGGCCAGCGGACCGCGCCCTGCCTCGTCGACACCGCAGATGATTTCATCGAGCGAGAATGGCAAGTCGTCAAACAGGCCGGGATAGATATTTTTCACGTTGAATCTTTGGTTGGTACTGCAGTTGAAGCGGTGATCGGGAGTTACTTGCGGTTGGCGGCGATGACTTGCATGACGGCGTTGGCGCTTTCGCGCGCGCTGTCGCGCAGCAGGCTGTGGTGCATGTCCGTGAAGCGCTGCACCAGGCGCAGGCGGCCCGGCACGTCGCTCAGCTGCTGCCACATGGCCTCGGCCAGCGCTTCCGGGCTGGCCGCGTTCTGCAGCAGCTCGGGCACCAGGTAGTCGCGCGCCAGGATATTCGGCAAACCGATCCACGGCTGGTAACCCATGTGGCGCATGATTTCCCACGACGCCCGCATCATCTTGTAGGCGATAACCATGGGTTTCTTGTACAGCGCCACTTCCAGCGAGGCTGTGCCGGACGCCACCAGCACCGCATCGGCGGCGCAGATGGCCGTGTGCGAGCCGCCATCCGTCAGCAGTATCTCGATGTCCTGCAGGCCCGCTTCGCGGATCAGCTGCAAAAAGTACTGGCGCTGTTTTTCGCCGGCCATGGGCGCGACGAAACGCAAGGAGCGGTCGCGCGCCAGCAGCAGCTTGCAGGCAGCCACGAACGCCACCGTATTGTATTTGAGCTCGCCCATGCGGCTGCCCGGCATCAAGGTCACGACGTTCGCGTCTTCCGGCAAGCCCAGGGTGCGGCGCGCGGCCGCTTCGTCGGGCTGCAAGGGGATCATTTCGGCCAGCGGATGGCCGACATAGGTGACGGGCACGCCCGCCTTGCGGTAGATCTCTTCCTCGAACGGGAAGATCACCAGCATGTGCGAGACGGCCTTGATGATTTTCTTGATGCGCCCGCCGCGCCAGGCCCAGATCTGCGGCCCGATGTAGTGCACGGTGGGGATGCCGCCTTCCTTGAGCTGCTGTTCCAGGCCCAGGTTGAAGCCGGGATAATCGGCGCCGATGAAGACGGCCGGCCGTTCCGCCAGCAACTGGTCGCGCAGCGCGTTCTGGATGCCCTTGATTTCGCGGTAGCGGGGAATGATCTCGAAGAGGCCCCGTACCGTCAGCTTGTCGAGCGGCCAGTCGGAGATAAAGCCCTGCTTGGCCATGTGCTCGCCGCCGATGCCGTGGAAGCGCGTGCCGGGCAGCTGCGGCACGAGGCCAGACAGCAGCCGGCTGGCCAGCAGGTCGCCCGACACCTCGCCGGCGACGATGGCGACGTTGGCGACAGCGAGGCCGCTGGCCTGGTCAGCGGACGATGCCACGCGAGGCCACGCCAAGGAATTCGCGCATGGCGCGAATGTGTTGCGCCACCTCGGGCGACGACGCCGCTTCTTCTTCGAACAGGGCTGCCTTCGATTCCTCCAGGGTCAGTCCCGAGCGGTAGATGATTTTATACGCGGCGCGGATGCCGTTGATCTGCTCGCGCGTAAAGCCGCGGCGTTTCAAGCCCTCGATATTGACGCCATGCGCCTGCGCCGGATTGCCGTTCAACAGCACAAAAGGCGGCACGTCCTGCGTCAGGCTGGTGCTCATGCCGACAAAGGCATGCGCGCCGATCTTGCAGAACTGGTGCACGTTGGCGAAGCCGCTCATGATGACCCAGTCGCCGATCTCCACGTGGCCCGCCAGCTGGGCATTGTTCGAAAAGATGGTGTTATTGCCCACCAGGCAGTCATGCGCCAGGTGCACGTATGCCGAAATCCAGTTGTCGTTGCCCAGGCGCGTCACGCCGCCGCCCTGCACGGTACCCGTGTTGAAGGTGCAAAATTCGCGGATGGTGTTGCGGTCGCCGATTTCCAGGCGCGTCGCCTCGCCCGCCCATTTTTTATCCTGCGGCTGCGCGCCGATGGAAGAAAACTGGAACAGGTGGTTGTCGCTGCCGATCGTCGTATGGCCGTCGATGACCACGTGCGGGCCGACCTTGGTGCCGGCGCCGATGCGCACGTGCGGACCGATGATGGTGTACGGACCCACCTCGACCGAGCTGTCGAGCTCGGCCTTCGGGTCGATCACTGCCGTGGAGTGGATGGCCGCCATATTACTGCCCCGCTGGCTGGCTCGCAGACTGGCTCGCATCCTGCGCGCTGCGGATGGTGCACATCAGTTCCGCTTCCAGCGCCACCTTGCCGTCGACGGAGCCGACTGCCTTGTATTTCCAGATGCCGCGCGAGACGCGCAGGATTTCCACATCCATCTTCAGCTGGTCGCCCGGTTCGACAGGACGCTTGAAGCGCGCATTGTCGATGCCGACGAAGTACACCACCGAATTTTCGTCCGGTTTCACGCCCATCGACAGGAACGACAGCAAGGCCGCCGTTTGCGCCAGCGCTTCGATCATCAGCACGCCGGGCATGACCGGTTTGTGCGGGAAATGGCCCTGGAAGAACTCTTCGTTGACCGTCACGTTCTTGATGGCGGTGATGGTTTTGTTCGCTTCCCAGTCCAGCACGCGGTCAACCAGCAGCAGCGGATAGCGGTGCGGCAGCAGCGATTTGATGGCCAGGATGTCGAGGGTCTTTTTTTCAGTAGTCATTTTTCGTCTTGCGTGGTCAGTGTTTTAATTGTTTTTTCAAGCGCGCGGATCTTCTCGCGCATGCTTGACAGGTTGCGCACGATGGCGGCGCTCTTTTCCCAGTCGGCGTTCTTGGCCAGCGGATAAAAACCCGTGTACTGGCCCGGCTCCGCGATCGAACGCGAGACCATGCTGCCCGAGCCCACGTGGACGCGGTCGGCAATGGTCAGGTGGCCCAGCACCATGGCGGCGCCGCCAAAGGTGCAGTACTTGCCGATGATGGCGCTGCCGGCCACGCCGACGCAGCCGGCCATGGCCGTGTGTGCGCCGATATGGCAGTTGTGGCCGATCTGGATCTGGTTATCGAGCTTGACGCCATCTTCGATGATGGTGTCGGTCAGTGCGCCGCGGTCGATGGTGGTGTTGGCGCCGATATCGACATCGTCACCGATCACCACCCTGCCCGTCTGCGGAATCTTGATATACACGCCGCCTTCGTTGGCGAAGCCGAATCCGTCGGTGCCGATCACGGCGCCCGAATGGATGATGCCGCGCTGGCCGATCACGCAGCGCGCATGGAAGGTCACGTTGGCCAGCAGTTGCGTGCCTGCGCCGATGACGGCGTCGCGCCCCACCACGCAGCCAGGCCCGATGACGCAGCCGGCACCGATCACGGCGCCCGCTTCGATCACCGCATGCACGCCGACGGAGGCGCTGGCGTCAACCTGCGCGCTGGCGTCGACAAAGGCGCCCGGGTGGATGCCGACCGGGGCCTTGATCTCGTGCAAGGCGGCGAAATACTGCGCCGCGCGCGCAAAATACACATAGGGATTCGGTGTGACGATGCGCGCACCGGCATACTCGGCGCCGATCAGTGCGTCGTCGGCCGGCGTGAGGATCAGCGCGGCAGCGTCGCTGCTGGCCGCCTGTGCGCGGAATTTGCTATTGCTGAGAAAGCTGATGTGCGAAGCGCCGGCGTCGGCCAGCGGTGCGATGCCTGTGACTTCCAGGTTCGGATCGCCCGCCAATTGCCCGCCGAAGCGTTCGACCAATTCTCCTAGTCGAGTGCCCATCTGATTACCTTTATAAATACGCCTGCCAGTGCACGCAGAACATGCACTGGCAGGCTTGAAACCGTTTCGATTACTTGTCCAGCGCCTTCAAGACCTTGTCGGTGATGTCGATGCGCGGGCTGGCCCACAGGGCTTCCTGCAGCACGATGTCATATCCTTCGATATGCGCCATCTGCTGGATGATGGTGTTGGCTTTTTCCGCGATGGCGCTGCGCTCTTCGTTCGTGCGCTGGCTCAAGTCTTCGCGGAACTCGCGCTGGCGGCGCTGCAGCTCCTTGTCCAGCTCGAAAAACTCGCGCTGGCGCTTGGCGCGCTCCGCCTCGCTCAGGGTCGGCATGTCCTTTTCCAGGGCTTCGTTGGCGACCTTGAAGCGGCTGGCCAGTTCCTGCACGGCTTTTTCACGCGAGCGGAACTCTTCGGCCAGCTTGGCGCTGGCCAGCTTGGCCAGCCTCGATTCGTTATAAATACGTTCGCTGCTGATCCAGGCGATCTTCGACTCCTGAGCCTGCGCCTGCACCGGCAACAGCGAACTCCAGCACAATGCAATCATGGCAAGGGACTTGGGCAGGGTGGCGGATGCGGTGTTCATGATACTCCATGGTCAAAAAGTAAAAGCTGTCGCCCCGTTTCAGATGGCCGGTTAGAAACCGGTGCCCATCTGGAACTGGAAGCGCTCCAGGCGGTCCGTCGGCTTGGCGTTCAGCGGCTTGGCATAGCTCAGCTTGAGCGGGCCCACCGGTGAAATCCAGCTGATGCCCAAGCCAGCAGAATAGCGCAATTGCGAGATCCGCATTTTTTCGCCTTCCTGATAGACCTGGCCGCCGTCAAGGAAACCGAACCAGCGCAGACTGCGGTCATTGCCCGAACCGGGGAATGGCATCTGCAGTTCCGCGTTACCGATCAGGCGCGAAGCGCCGCCCAATGCATCGTTGGTGCTCGGTTCAACCGCGCCCAGCGAAGAACTCAGGTAGCCGCGCACCGAACCGATACCGCCGCCGTAGAAGTTCTTGAAGACGGGGTACACGTGATTGCCGATACCGTGGCCGTAATCGATCTCGCCCTTCAGCGCCAGGGTGACCTTGCTGAACAGCGGACGGAAATACTGGTGCTCGTAGATGGCACGGAAGTATTTCTGGTCGCCGATCAGGTCAGCCTCCAGGTTGATGCGCTGGTAGCGGCCGATCGATGGCGTCAGGGCGCTGTCGCGGCTGTCGCGCTGCCATGCCGCCGTCAGCGGGATGGAATTCGTGGTAGCCGAACCGATACCGTCCGACGGGCCGCCATTGTCGATCACGTACTGCTTGAAGCGGACCGGGCTGGTGACGTCGGTTTCGATGCGCGAGCGCTCGGCGCCGATACCGAAGAAGACGGTGTCGACTTCGGAGAACGGCACGCCGAAACTGACGCGGCCACCGGTTTGCTTGATCTTGTAGCTGCCGATGTTCAGCGCTGGCGGTTCCGTCGTCCGCAGGTAGACTTCAAAGCTGCGCGAAATGCCGTCGTCCGTGAAGTACGGATTGGTTTGCGAAAACGCAATCGTGCGGCTGTAATGGCTGGTATTGAGTTCAATGCCGACCGTGTTGCCGCTACCGGCAAAGTTGGCCTGCGAAATCGACGCCGACAGGGTGAATTTTTCCGACTGCGAGAAAGCGCCGCCGATCAGGAAGTTACCCGTTGGTTTTTCCACCACCGTCACGTTGACGTCGACCTGGTCGGTCGTGCCCTGCGCTTCCGGCGTGTCGATGGTCACGTCCTTGAAGTAGCCCAGACGGTCGACACGGTCGCGCGACAGCTTGATCTTGTTGCTGTCATACCAGGACGATTCGAACTGGCGGAATTCGCGGCGGATGACTTCATCGCGCGTGGTGGTATTGCCGGCGATATTCATGTGGCGCACGTAGACGCGCTTGCCCGGATCGATGAAGAAGGTGAAACCGACTTCATGCTTTTCACGGTTGATTTCCGGATTGGCGTTGACGTTGGCAAACGCGTAGCCGAACGTGGCCAGGCGATCCTGGATGCGCTTGTTCGTCGCCGTCAGGCGCGCGCCCGAATAGATTTCGCCTTCGCGCATCAGGTTCAGGGCTTTCAGCTCTTCTTCGCGGCCAAACATCTCGCCTTCGAACTTGGTGCCGGCGATCTTGTACTTTTCACCTTCGGTGATATTGATCGTCAGGTAAATGTCTTTTTTATCGGGCGTGATCGACACTTGCGTCGAGTCGACCTGCATCTCGATATAGCCGCGGTCCAGGTAGTAGGACTTGAGCGACTCGATGTCGCCCGTCAGCTTGGTCTTCGAATATTGATCGGCCTTGGTGTACCAGCTGAACCAGCCGCCCGTGTTCAGGGCCAGCTGCTCGCGCAGTTCCTTGTCGGTGAAGGCCTTGTTGCCGACGATGTTGATCTGCTTGATGCGGGCCACGTCGCCCTCGTCGACGGCGAACACCACGTTGACGCGGTTGCGCTCGATCGGCGTGACGGTGGTGGTGATCTTCACGCCGTACAGGCCATGCGACAGGTACTGGCGCTTGAGTTCCTGTTCCGCGCGGTCAACAGACGCCTTGTCGAAAATCTTGGCTTCGCCCACACCGATTTCCTTCAATGCCTTGACCAGCACATCCTTTTCAAATTCCTTGGTACCCGTAAATGCCACGGAAGCGATGGCCGGGCGTTCCTCGACCAGCACCACCAGCACGTCGCCATCGGCTTCCAGGCGCACATCCTTGAACATGCCCGTCGCATACAGGGCCTTGATGGCGGCAACGCTCTTCTCGTCGGAGAACGTTTCGCCGACCCGCACCGGCAGGTAGGCAAAGACGGTGCCCGCCTCGGTACGCTGGATCCCTTCGACCCGGATGTCCTTGACAGTAAATGGCTGGACGGCCAGCGCGTGGCCGGAACAGATGGCCATGACGGCGGCGCCGATCAGGCTGCGACGAAAGGAAGGCAAGGCAAAACGAGCAGAATGTAATTTCATTGGGGTTATTCAATGGGTAAATCAATGGACAACATACACAAAAGATTGCTTGTGCGACTCACGCAATGGCATCAACCACCGCCCTAATTCAGCAATCGCAACACGTCATTAAAGACGGCAAGCACCATCAAGGTCAGCAGCAAACCGATCCCCAGGCGCTGGGCAATCTCGCCTACGCGCTCCGGCAAGGGGCGTCCGGTCAAAACTTCCAGCGAATAATACAGCAAATGCCCGCCATCCAGAACAGGAATGGGTAGCAAATTCATCACGCCCAGACTGATACTGATGAAGGCAATGAAGCTCAGGTAGCTTACCAGGCCGATGCGCGCCGTCTGGCCCGCGTAATCGGCGATGGTAATGGGACCCGTCACATTCTTCAGCGAGACCTGGCCGGTGATCATTTTGCCCAGCATTTTCAGGCTCATGACACTGGTATCCCAGACCTTGGCGGACGCCTTGCCCACGGCAGAGAACGGTCCGGAGGCCACGGTGATCATATCCGGCACCTGTCCCAGCTTTGCCTGTATCTTACCAACTGTTACAGCTCCCTCTGCCCCGGCGCCCGGCACGGCGTCCGGCGTAATGGACAGGGTCAGGTCCTGGCCCTGGCGCAAGAGCTGCAATTGCAAGGTCCGGCCCGGCGCCTGGCTCAGAGTGGCGATGACGGCCGCCACGTCGTGCACGGGCTGTTCGTCGATGGCCAGGATCTGGTCGTTTTTCTGCAGGCCGGCGCGCGCGGCGGCGCCATCGGGCATGATTTCCATCAAGGTGGGCGCGGAACGGGCCAAGGTCAGGCCCAGCTTGCCCAGCACGTCGCCTTCCAGGTCCGCTTCCGTCAGGCTGGCCGTCGGCAAGGTCGCTTCCTGCTGGCCACGGTCGGGACGGCGCACTTCGATGCGCGCCGGCTGCTTGTCGAGGGTGGCCTGGATCAGTTCCCAGCGCAGCTCGGACCAGCTGGCCACGGCCTTGCCATTCACCGCTTCGACCGTATCGCCGCTGCGCAAGCCGGCCGCATAGGCGGCGGTCTGCTCGGCCACAGGGCCGAGCTTGCTCGACGGCTCTTCGATGCCATGCATGAACAGGCCCGCGTACAGCACGATGGCGACGAGGAAATTGGCCAGCGGGCCGGCAGCCACGATGGCGATGCGGCGCCACACGCTCTGGCGCGTGAATTCGCGGCGCAATTCGCTTTCCGGCAAGTCGCTGAGGTCTTGCGCGCGGCTGTCGAGCATGCTGACATAGCCGCCCAGCGGCAGCGCGGAAATCGCCCATTCCGTCTGGTCCTTGCCAAACTTGCGCGAATACACCACTTTTCCCATGCCGATCGAGAAACGCAGCACTTTTACGCCGCACCAGCGCGCCACCAGATAGTGGCCCAGCTCGTGCAGGGTGATCAGCGAGCCCAGCGCGACGATGAACGCCAGCAAGGTGGTAATCAGGGTCATGCGGCCAGCCTGCGGGCAATGTACGCGTGCGCGGCCGCTCTGGCCAGGCGGTCCTGCTCCATCACGGCCTCGATGCTCGAAGCGGCGCCGTGCGGCACCGTCTCGATCACGTGCGCGATGACGCGGTCGATCTGGCGGAAGCCGATCTGTTCATCGAGGAAGGCTTGCACGGCCACTTCATTGGCCGCGTTCAGCAAGGCCGGCGCCGTGCCGCCCGCGCGCAGGGCGTCGAAGGCCAGCGCCAGGCAGGGGAAGCGGCGGAAATCGGGACGTTCGAACTGCAAGGTGGCCACTTGCGCCAGGTCAAGCTGCGCCACGCCAGAGTTGATACGCTGTGGATACGCCAGCGCATGCGCGATCGGCGTGCGCATGTCCGGATTGCCCAGCTGGGCCAGCACGGAACCGTCGATGTACGACACCATCGAATGAATCACGCTTTGCGGGTGGATCAGCACTTCGATCTGCTCCGCCGGCGCGCCGAACAGCCAGTGCGCCTCGATCACTTCCAGGCCCTTGTTCATCATGGTGGCCGAATCGACGGAAATCTTGCGCCCCATGGCCCAGGTCGGATGCTTGCAAGCCTGGTCCGGCGTGACCGTGTCGAGCGTCTCGACGTCGCGCGTGAGGAAGGGGCCGCCTGACGCCGTCAGCACGATTTTCGCTACGCCCGCGGCGCCCGGCGCGCGGCCATGGGCATGCGGCATGCATTGGAAGATGGCGTTATGTTCGCTGTCGATCGGCAGCAGTACGGCGCCGTTGTCATGCACGGCATCGATGAACAGCTGGCCGGACATGACCAGCGCTTCCTTGTTGGCCAGCAATACTTTCTTGCCGGCACGTGCCGCCGCCAGGGTCGGCGCCAGACCGGCCGCGCCGACGATGGCCGCCATCACGCCCGTCACTTGCGGCGCGCTGGCGATGGCGCACAGTGCCTCCACGCCGTACTCGACTTGCGTATCGACGCCCTGCCCGCGCAGCAAACGCGTCAGCTCAAGGGCGGCGTCAGCCGTGCCGACGACGGCGCGCTGGGGACGGAATTGCAGGCACTGGGCGGCCAGTTCGGCGACACGGCTGTGCGCGCTCAACGCGTACACGCTGTATTGCTCCGGGTGACGCGCGAGCACGTCCAGGGTGGACACGCCGATCGAACCGGTCGCGCCAAGGATGGTGATGTATTGCATGAGTTTCCTTAAAGCCAGCTGGCCACGAGGGCGGCAAATGGCAGGACCGGGATCAACGCGTCGATACGGTCGAGTACACCGCCATGGCCAGGCAGCAGGTTGCTGCTGTCCTTGATGCCGGCGCGGCGCTTCAATTGGGATTCGAACAGGTCGCCGACGATGCTGGCGGCGACGATCAGCAGCAGCACCAGCAAAGCTACCAGCCAGCCGCGGCGCAATTGCAGCTGCACGGCAAAGGTGTCTTGCAAGACCGGCAGTGCTGGCGCGGCGAAAATCGTGATGGCGGCGATGACGAGCACGGCGATGCCGCCGCCGATGGCGCCTTCCCAGGATTTACCAGGAGAAATACTTGGCGCCAGCTTGCGCTTGCCGAAAGCCTTGCCCGAGAAATAGGCGCCGACATCGGCGATCCACACGAGGGCCATCACGGACAGCAGGTACAAGGGGCTATGCAGGAACAAGGCGATGATGGCGACGAAGCAGCCGACGATGGTCACCGGATACACCAGGCTGAGCAAGGTATTGCCCAGGCCTTCGGTGGGCGGCAAGCCCGTCGCCAGCGAAGGCACGAAGCGGATCAGCCAGATGGCCACGCACAGGGCGAACCAGAAATTGAGCTGCGCCATGCCGTTGCCGACAAAAAACGTATAAGCGAAGGCGGCAGTCCAGATGGCGGCAATCAGGAGCGCCTGGCGATTTTTGAAAATGCGGAAGCTTTCCCAGATGGCGGCGCCGAAGAACGCCGTGGCGATCACGGCGAAGGCGGGGAAGTAATTCAGATACAGAACCGGCAGCAAGACCGCCAACAAGACCAGGGCGGTGATTATCCGTGTTTTCAGCATCAGTTTGTCTTTTCAGTTAATTGCGCGCTGGTACGGCCAAAGCGCCGTTCGCGCTGCTGGTAAGACGCGATTGCCGCGTCGAGGCACTCGTCATTGAAGTCGGGCCAGAAAGTCTCGGTGAAAAACAACTCAGTGTACGCCAGTTGCCACAGGAGGAAATTGGAAATGCGCTGCTCGCCGCCCGTGCGGATAAACAGATCGGGCTCGGGCGCGTAAGCCATGGCCAGGTGCGGCGCCAGTTGCTCTTCCGTGTAGGCGTGCCCGGCGCTCTGGCCGTTGGCTGCCGCCTCGGCCGTCATTTTGTTGACTGCCTGCATGATATCCCAGCGGCCGCCGTAATTGGCGCAGATGGACACCGTCAGGCGCGTGTTGTTCGCCGTCTTGCGTTCCGCATTGGCGATCAGGGTTTGCAACTGCTCATTGAAGCGCGACAGGTCGCCCACGACCTTGAGGCGGATATCATTGGCGTGCATCTTGACCACTTCGCGTTCCAGCATCGTGACGAACAGGCGCATCAGCATCGACACCTCTTCTTCCGGGCGGCGCCAGTTTTCCGAACTGAAGGCAAACAGGGTCAGGTACTCGACACCGCGATCGAGGCAAGTCTCGACGATGCCGCGCACGGCGTCGGCGCCCTTGACGTGGCCAGCCACGCGGGGCAGGAAGCGCTTGGTTGCCCAGCGGCCATTGCCATCCATAATGATTGCCACATGGCGCGGCACCGTGCCCACCTCAGGTACTGCCGTTGTCGAACTCGAATAGATCATGAAAACACGAATACCAAAAATAAAAGATAGCTATTATGCGCCAAATAGCACTGCCCGGAAAAGCCATGCTTTTCCGGGCAGTGTCAAAAGAACTGAAAACTAGACCGTCAGCACTTCTTTTTCTTTGTCGACCACCATCTTGTCGATGTCGGCAATAAACTTGTCCGTCAGCTTCTGCACTTCTTCCGACGAGCGGCGCTCATCGTCCTCGGAGCAGGCTTTTTCCTTGACCAGTTTCTTCAGCGACTCGTTCGCATCGCGGCGAATGTTACGCACGGCAATCTTCGCGTCTTCCGCTTCGCTCTTGACCAGTTTGACCATTTCCTTGCGGCGCTCTTCCGTCAGCGGCGGCGTCGGAACGCGGATCAGGTCGCCCTGTGCCGACGGGTTCAAACCCAGGTCGGCGTCGCGGATGGCTTTTTCGATGGTGTTGGCCATCTTCTTTTCGTACGGCTGCACACCGATGGTGCGCGCGTCGATCAGGGTCACGTTGGCAACCTGGGTCAGCGCCGTCGGCGAACCGTAGTAATCGACCATCACGTGGTCCAGGATACCCGTATGGGCGCGGCCGGTACGCACTTTGGCCAGGTCGGCGCGCAGTGTTTCCAGCGACTTCGTCATGCGTTCCTGGGTGTTCTTCTTAACGTCAGCTAAGGACATTACCTACTCCTTGTCTTGATAATAATGAATATTCTATTGCGCTTGCGGGTTGAATGGTACCGCAGCCGGGAGTGCCGAAAACCGTTCAGGGCAAGGCGCAGCGCCGAAGACAGTACTTAATGTACGGCGAGGCGCTGCAACGCAGCCATGAGCGGTTTCTCGGCGCTCCGCTTCCCTTATACGTGAACCAGCGTGCCTTCATCTTCACCCATGATGACGCGCATCAGCGCGCCCGGCTTGGTGATCGAAAACACTTTGATTGGCAGTTTCTGGTCGCGGCACAGGGCGAATGCGGTGGCATCCATCACTTGCAGGTGCTTGGCGATGGCGTCGTCGAACGTAATCGTGTGGAACAGGGTGGCGTTCGGATCCTTCTTCGGATCGGCCGTGTAGACGCCGTCGACCTTGGTGGCCTTCAGGACGATCTCGGCGCTGATCTCGGAACCGCGCAGGGCGGCTGCCGTGTCGGTGGTAAAGAACGGATTACCGGTACCGGCAGCGAAGACAACCACTTTACCTTCTTCCAGGTATTGCAGGGCTTTCGGGCGGACGTACGGCTCGACCACTTGCTCGATGCCGATGGCCGACATGACGCGCGCGGTGATGCCGACGTGGCGCATGGCATCGGCCAGGGCCAGGGCGTTCATCACCGTGGCAAGCATGCCCATGTAGTCGGCGGTGGCGCGGTCCATGCCTTGCGCACCAGGCGCGACGCCGCGGAAGATATTGCCGCCGCCAATCACGATTGCCAGTTCCACACCCAACTTTGCCACCTCGGCCACATCGGCCACCATGCGCTCGATCGTGGCGCGGTTGATGCCGTAGGGATCATCACCCATCAGGGCTTCGCCGGACAACTTGAGGAGGACGCGCTTGTAGGCTGGTTTTGACATGAGCTGGGGCTCCATAAATGAGGTTATTCGAGTATGACATGGCGCAGCGCCTTGCAGCGCCGGATAGGCGGGAGGAAGCTGCCCATGCCGCCGCCCGGCACGACAGGTGCGGGCGGGCCAAAAAAACGGGCCTCTCGGCCCGCTTTACTTACGCTCCCTGGGAGGCAGCCATCTGTGCTGCGACTTCTGCTGCGAAGTCGTCTTGCTTCTTCTCGATGCCCTCGCCCACTACGTACATGGCGAAACCTTTGACGCTGGTGTTAGCCGCCTTCAGCATTTGCTCAACCGACAGCTTGTCGTTTTTCACGAAAGCTTGGTTCAGCAGGGAAACTTCTTTCAAGAACTTCTGTACGGAACCTTCCAGGCGCTTGGCCAGGATTTCCGGCGATTGCGCTGGCTTGCCTTCGGCGGCCGCTTTGGCTGCGTCTTCTTCGGCTTTCAGTTGTGCAACCGAACGCTCTTTTTCGATCAGTTCCGCAGGAACTTCGTTCGACGACAGCGACACTGGCTTCATGGCAGCGATGTGCATGGCCACGTCTTTGCCGACTTGCTCATCGGCGCCGTCGAATTCGACGATCACGCCAATGCGCGAACCGTGCAGGTACGAAGCCAGCTTGGCGCTGGTTTCGAAACGCTGGAAGCGGCGGATCGTCATGTTTTCGCCGATTTTGCCGATCAGGGCAGCGCGCACGTCTTCCAGGGTCTTGCCATCGAGTGGCAGGGCCAGCAGAGCAGCGACGTCAGCCGGGTTGTGTTCCGCTACCAGACGGGCAGCGTTGTTGGCCAGTGCCAGGAAATCGTCGTTTTTCGCAACGAAGTCGGTTTCCGAGTTCACTTCGACCAGGGCGCCTACGCCATTGGCGATGTAAGTTGCCACGACGCCTTCAGCGGTGATGCGTGCCGATGCTTTCGATGCCTTGCCGCCCAGTTTGACGCGCAGGATCTCTTCCGCACGAGCCATGTCGCCTTCGGCTTCGGTCAGTGCTTTTTTGCATTCCATCATTGGTGCGTCGGTTTTGCCGCGCAATTCGCCTACCATCGCTGCTGTAATCGCTGCCATGTGTTTCTCCTGATTCGGTGAGTCGATAGTCGCGGCCGGGCATGCATGCCTCGCCAGCGGTCACTATCGTTTTTTTGTTAAAAAAAAGGGGGAGCTGCTGCCACCCCTTTTCCCTTACTGCTGTGCTTACAAACGGCTATCCTGCGATAGCCTGGCCATTAAGCCTGTTCGTTTACTTCGACGAATTCGTCGCCAGCGGCTGCTTTAACCATTTCAACAACTTCGTTACCGGCAGCTGCACGGCCTTCGATGATTGCATCAGCAACACCGCGAGCGTACAACATGATGGCTTTCGAGGAGTCATCGTTACCTGGGATCACGAAGTTCACGCCTTCTGGGGAGTGGTTGGTATCGACAACGCCGATGACCGGGATACCCAGTTTAGCTGCTTCGGTGATCGCACCTTTGTGGTAGCCGACGTCGACGACGAAGATTGCGTCAGGAATGCCGCCCATGTCCTTGATGCCGCCGATCGATTTTTGCAGCTTGATCATTTCGCGGGAGAACATCAGCGCTTCTTTTTTCGACAGCTTCTCGATCGAACCGTCTTCGATCATCACTTCCATGTCTTTCAGACGCTTGATCGAGGTTTTGATCGTTTTGAAGTTGGTCAGCATGCCGCCCAACCAACGTTGATCAACGAAAGGCACGCCAGCGCGTTGTGCTTCAGCAGCGATGATTTCGCGAGCTTGACGCTTGGTGCCAACCATCAGGATGGTGCCACGGTTTGCAGCCAGTTGACGCACGTGCTTCATTGCGTCCTGGTACATCGCCATGGTTTTTTCCAGGTTGATGATGTGGATCTTGTTGCGATGGCCGAAGATGAACGGTGCCATTTTTGGATTCCAAAAACGGGTTTGGTGACCAAAGTGGACACCGGCTTCCAGCATTTCGCGCATTGTTACGGACATTATTAACTCCAGGGTTGGGTCTGGAATCCGATCAGTCACCATACAGGCACCCTTGTCGACCGGATTCGCGTGTTTATATAAATTAAAGACACTGTTTTACTACATTGCTTAAAAGAGAATTCAAGCAACCCGGGATTCTACACCGAAATGCCCATTTCATCAAGTCCACGGCGCAAATCGCGCGCGCAGCGACGGCAAGCGTTGCACCACGCTGGTGCAACGCGTATCCGCCATGGCCATTCCCGCAAAAAACGCCTGCTCGCCCTAGGATGGAGGCGGCGGATACAGGGCGCCTCGTTTATAATTTCGACATATTTGCAGACTTTTCCTCCTACGCTGAGATTCGTCTGTGCTTTTCACCCGAACAACTTGCAGATTGCGAATTACATCATGTCCACCATCCGTATCAATACCGCCGCCGACATCGAAGGCATGCGCGTTGCCGGCAAACTCGGCGCCGAAGTGCTCGACTACATCACTCCCTTCGTCAAGGTCGGCGTCACGACCGGCGAACTGGATCGCCTGTGCCACGAATACATGGTCAACGTGCAAGGCACCATCCCTGCCCCGCTGAACTATTGCCCGCCCGGCTACACGCCCTACCCGAAAGCCATCTGCACCTCCGTCAACGACGTCATCTGCCATGGCATCCCCGGCGACAAGGTCTTGAAAAGCGGCGACTCCGTCAACCTCGACATCACCGTCATCAAGGATGGCTACCACGGCGACAACAGCCGCATGTTCCTCGTCGGCACGCCGACCATCCTGGCCAAGCGCCTGTCGGAAATCACCTATGAATGCATGTGGCTGGGCATAGCCCAGATCAAGCCGGGCGCCCACCTGGGCGATATCGGCCACGCCATCCAGCAGCACGCGGAAAAGGCAGGCTACAGCGTGGTGCGCGAATTCTGCGGCCACGGCATCGGCAAGGTCTTCCATGAAGAACCGCAAGTGTTGCATTACGGCAAGCCAGGCACCCTGGAACGCCTGGAAGCGGGCATGATTTTCACCGTCGAACCGATGATCAACTCGGGCCGCCGCGAAATCCGCGAAATGAACGATGGCTGGACCATCAAAACCAAGGACCGCAGCCTGTCGGCGCAATGGGAACACACAGTGCTGGTGACGGAAACGGGCTATGAAGTGCTGACCGTCTCGCCCGGCATGCCGCCACCACCGGCCTTGATCCTGAACAAAGCCTGATCCTCCACCCCACGCACCGCCACCCAGGGCCCAGATGAAAAAGCAAGTTCGGGAACAGCTGAAACAGCAACTGAAAGCCGACCGCCAGGTCGTCATTGCGGCCTTCCAGGCCGACGGCAAGCCTGAAAAACTGCTGCGCAGCCTGCGCCACAGCGTCGACGGCGTGCTGGCGCGCGCCTGGCAGGAAGCGGGCTTGCCACCAGGCACTTCCCTGGTGGGCGTGGGCGGCTATGGCCGCGGCGAACTGTTTCCGTATTCCGACGTCGACCTGCTGATCCTGCTGCAACAGGCGCCCGATGGGGCCACGCAGGAAAAGCTCGAGGAACTGGTGCAGCTGCTGTGGGACCTGGGCCTGGAAATCGGCCACAGCATCCGCACGGTCGATGAATGCCTGGTCGAATCGAAGGCCGACATCACCGTGCAAACGAGCTTGCTCGAAGCGCGCCTCGTGTGCGGCAACGCGGACTTGTTCGCGCAATTGCAGCAACGCTATGACGCGGCCATGGACCCGCAGGCGTTTTTCCAGGCGAAAACGGCGGAAATGCGCCAGCGCCATGCCAAATATGAAGACACGGCCTTCAGCCTGGAACCGAATTGCAAGGAAAGCCCGGGCGGCTTGCGCGACTTGCAGGTCATCCTGTGGGTAGCCAAGGCGGCGGGCCTGGCAAACTCGTGGCGCACCCTGGCCACGGGCGGCCTGATCACCCTGACGGAAGCGCGCCAGCTGATGGAAAAGGAGCGCGCCTTCAAGGATATCCGCGTGCGCCTGCACCTGCATGCGGGGCGGCGCGAAGACCGCCTCGTGTTCGACGTGCAGACGGCCATCGCCGAATCGCTGGGCTTGCAGGCGACGGGCAGCGGGCCGCACATGCGCCGCGCCAGCGAATTCCTCATGCAGCGCTACTACTGGGCCGCCAAGACGGTGACCCAGCTCAACACGATCTTGCTGCAAAACATCGAAGCGCGATTGTTTCCACAAGACAATGTGGCCGTGCCCATCAACGCACGCTTCAATGAAGTCAATAGCCTGATCGACATCAGCGCCGACGATACCTTCGAACAATACCCATCGGCCATGCTGGAAGTCTTCGTGCTGATGACGGAACGCCCCGCCCTGAAGGGCATGACCTCGCGCGCCACGCGGGCCCTGTGGCACGCGCGCTTCAAGATCGACGCCGCCTTCCGCCAGGACCCCGTCAACCGCGCCCTCTTCCTGCGCATCATGCAAGCGCCGGTCGGCATCATCCATGCGCTGCGGCGCATGAACGAGATGAGCATCCTGGGGCGCTACCTGCCAAATTTCCGCCGCATCGTGGGCCAGATGCAGCACGACCTGTTCCACGTGTACACGGTCGACCAGCATATTTTGATGGTGGTGCGCAACATGCGCCGCTTCACCATGAGCGAACACGCGCACGAATACCCGTTCTGCAGCCAGCTGATGGCCGATTTCTCGCAATCGTGGCTGCTGTACGTGGCGGCCCTGTTCCACGACATCGCCAAGGGTCGCGGCGGCGACCATTCGAAGCTGGGCGTGGCCGACGCCACCCAGTTCTGCCAGGAGCATGGCCTGTCGGAAGAAGACACGGAACTGGTGGCTTTCTTGGTGGAAAATCACCTGACCATGTCGCAAGTGGCGCAAAAGCAGGATTTGTCCGATCCCGACGTCATCGCCGCCTTTGCAAAGGTGGTCAAGGACGAGCGCCACCTGACGGGCCTGTACCTGCTGACGGTGGCCGACATCCGCGGCACCAGCCCGAAAGTGTGGAATGCCTGGAAGGGCAAGCTGCTGGAAGACCTGTACAAGATCACCTTGCGCGTGCTGGGCGGCGAACCGCACACGGCCGACCGCGAGCTGAAGAACCGCCAGCAGGAAGCGCTGGCCACCTTGCGCCTGTACGGCTTGCCGCCGGACGCCCATCTGAAGCTGTGGCAGCAGCTGGACGTGGCGTATTTCCTGCGCCACGACGCGTCCGACATCGCCTGGCAAACGCGCTCGCTGTATGACAAGCTCGACAGCAAGTTGCCGGTGGTAAAATGCCGGCTGGCGCCCATCGGCGAAGGCTTGCAGGTGGCCGTGTATATTCCCGACCAGCCCGACCTGTTCGCGCGCATCTGCAGCTATTTCGACCGCAAGAACTTCAGCATTCTCGACGCGAAGATCCACACGACCAAGAATGGCTATGCGCTCGACACGTTCCTTGTCACGGAACAAAATTTCGCCAAGAGCTACCGCGACATCATCAGCCTGATCGAGCATGAGCTGGGCGAGCTGCTGCAGTCGCAAACGCCGCTGCCGCCGCCGGGCAAGGGACGGCTGTCGCGCCTGTCGCGCACCTTCCCCTTCCAGCCGACCGTGGATTTGCGGCCCGATGAAAAGGGCCAATACTATTTGCTGTCGGTGGCGGCCAACGACCGCACGGGGCTGCTGTATGCGATCGCCAACGTGCTGACCAAGTACCGCATCAACTTGCACACGGCCAAGATCATGACCCTGGGCGAGCGGGTCGAAGACGTTTTCCTCGTCGACGGTCCCGCGCTCAACAATGCCCGCAACCAGATATTGCTGGAAACCGATTTACTCGATGCGCTGAAAGTGTAGACTTTCCGCGCAGCGCCTACCTTACTGAAACTGAAACAACATGACCGAAGAATTATTACGCTTGTCCAAACGCATGTCCGAACTGGGCCTGTGCTCCCGCCGTGAAGCCGATGAATGGATCGCACGCGGCTGGGTCCGTGTGGATGGCAAGGTGGTGTCCGAGCTGGGCAGCAAGGTCTACCCGAGCCAGCGGGTCACCGTGGAACGCCAGGCGGCGGCCGAGCAATCGAAGCGGGTCACCGTGCTGATCAACAAACCCGTCGGCTACGTCAGCGGCCAGGCCGAAGACGGCTACACACCCGCCGTGGCCCTGATCAAGGCGGAAAACCGCTGGGCGGAAGACCGCAGCCCGGAACAATTCCACCCGACCCAGCTGCGCAGCCTGGTGGCGGCGGGCCGCCTGGACATCGATTCCGTCGGCTTGCTCGTCCTGACCCAGGACGGCCGCGTGGCCAAGCAGCTGATCGGCCACGATACCGATATCGACAAGGAATACCTGGTGCGCGTGAGCTATACCAAGGGCGGCACCCTGCCCGACAGCGAACTGAAAAGGCTCAACCACGGCCTGTGGCTCGACGGCAAGCCGCTGCTGCCGGCCAAGGTGCGCTGGCAAAACGAAGACCAGCTGAGCTTTACCTTGCGCGAAGGCAAGAAACGCCAGATCCGCCGCATGTGCGAAGCCGTCGGCCTGAAAGTGCTGGGCCTGAAACGCGTGCGCATCGGCAAGGTTAAGCTGGGCGACTTGCCGACGGGCCAATGGCGTTACCTGAGCGCGGACGAACAGTTTTAAGCGACGGCATCAAGGTGGCATGCCGCGTGGCATGCCAAGCCATATAAGCAACAGGAATATAGTGATATAAAAACAATTATTGTGATTTACTTAGTAAATATTGCTTTAAACCTATACACTATTCCCCATCAGAACAAAAGAGATACGCTGTCGTGAACGATCCCATCCCCAATCCCCTGCGCAAAGGCGCGCCCAGCCTGGCTGACGTGGCCGAGCCGATGGCGCCAGGCACCAAGCCGCACCATATGAGCGATCCGTGGGATATCGGCGAAACCCTGTGCAGCCTGGCAGACAACGGCGACGCCATTTCCATCTACCCGGCGGGCGGCGAAGACGTCATCATGGCGCGTATCCTGTCCGTCGACGACGACTTGCCGCAATTCGTGCTGGAGCTGAATGAAGGCGCCACCCTGCCCGAAGGCGGCGCCACGTTTGTGTCGTGGGTGCAAAGCGCCAAGTTGCAATTTACCATCAATGGCGAATGGGAAGCATATCCCGAGCGGCCGAACGTGTACCTGACGAACTTCCCCAGCCATTGCCTGGTGCTGGAACGGCGCGAATCGGCACGCCTGGAAACGCCGCTGGGCGTGTACTACCTGGCCGCCTTCGTGCTCGAGGGCCGTCCGTATGAATTGCAGCTGTATGATTTCTCGGCCGGCGGCATCGGCATGCGCGCCCATCCGCGCGACACGGTAGGCCTGTACGTGGGGCGCAAGCTGTCGCGCGTGCGCCTGGAGCTGGGACCGAACAAGGTCATGATCGCCGACCTGGAAATCCGCCTGTCGCGCACCTTCCGCTCCTTCCTGCTGGGCGAGCAGGTGCAGATCGGCTGCCGCTTCCTGAACCTGACGGAAGCCATGCAGGATGAATTGAAATTGCTGCTCGATAACCTGGGCAGCAGCCGCAAGGTGCGCTAGCTTTGCTTCATGCATGAAAAATGGCCGCCCAGCTCATGCTGCGCGGCCATTTTTTGTTTAACAGCCAAAGTCACGAGGCGCCTGAAAAACGTTCAGGGCAAGGCGCATTGCCGAAGACAGTACGAAGAGTACGGCGAGGCAATGCAACGCCGCCATGGGCGTTTTCTCAGGCGCCGATCAGTCGTCGTCGTTTGGGTCGAGGTCGGGAAACATGACTTCCGTGTAGCCGAATTGCGTAAAATCAACGATACGCATCGGATACAAAATGCCGTGCAAGTGGTCCACTTCATGCTGCACCACGCGCGCATGGAAACCGTCGCAGTCGCGGCTGATGGGCTGGCCGAACTGGTCCACGCCTTCGTAATGCAGCTCGCTCCAGCGCGGCACGCTGCCGCGCAGGCCGGGCACGGACAGGCAGCCCTCGAAACCCTCTTCCTTGCGTTCCGACAAAGGCGTCAGCACAGGGTTGATCAGCACGGTTTCCGGCACTTGCGGCGCATCGGGATAGCGCAAGTTCTGCTTGAAGCCGTAGATCACCAGCTGCAGGTTGACGCCGATCTGCGGCGCCGCCAGGCCCGCGCCATTGGCCGCATGCATGGTGTCGAACATGTCGGCGATCAAGGCATGCAGTTCGGGCGTATCGAATTCACGCACGGGCTCGGCCATGCGCAGCAGGCGCGGATCGCCCATCTTGAGGATGTCACGTACCGTCATTTTGTTTCCAGTGTCGCTTGCAGTTGTTGCAGGTAAGTGCGGAAGGCGGCGCCCGTTTCCGGATGCTTCATGCCCATCGCCGTCGTTGCCTTCAGGTAACCAAGCTTGGAGCCGCAATCATAGCGCTGCCCCTGGTAGCGGTATGCCAGCACGCGCTCTTCGCGCATCAGGGCGGCGATGCCGTCCGTCAACTGGATTTCGCCGCCGGCGCCCGTGCCGATATTTTCCAGGTGGTTAAAGATACGGCTGGTCAGCACATAACGGCCCACCACGGCCAGGGTTGACGGCGCCTCTTCGGGCGCGGGCTTTTCCACGATGGCCGAGACCAGTTCCAGGTCGGGCTGATAATTCTTCGCCGACACAATACCGTACTGCTTGGTTTCCGCGCGCGGCACGTCCTGCACGGCCAGCAGCGAGCAATTTTCATACTGGAAGACATCGGTCATCTGCGCCAGCACGGGGCGCACGCCCTCTTGCACATCCATAAAATCGTCGGCCAGCAAGACGGCAAACGGCTCGTCGCCGATCACGGGACGAGCGCACAGCACGGCATGCCCCAGGCCCAGCGGCGCGGACTGGCGGATGTAAATGCAATTGATATGCTTGGGAATGACGTTTTGCACCATGTCGAGCAACTGGCGCTTGCCGGCCGCTTCCAGCTCCGATTCCAGCTCGTAAGCCGTATCGAAATGGTCTTCGATGGCGCGCTTGTTGCGTCCCGTGATGAAGATCATTTCCGTGATACCGGCCGCCACGGCTTCTTCCACCGCGTACTGGATCAGCGGTTTATCGACGATGGGCAACATTTCCTTCGGTTGTGCCTTGGTCGCTGGCAAGAAGCGGCTGCCCAGGCCGGCGACGGGAAAGACTGCTTTTCTGATTTTTTTCATGGGTCTTCTGTAATATTTTAAGAATTAATCCTGCGCGAGCAAAGCCAGCAAACCAGCCTCGTCGAGGATGGCCACGCCCAGTTCCTGGGCCTTGGCCAGCTTGCTGCCGGCGTCCGAGCCGGCCACGACATATCCTGTCTTCTTCGAAACAGAACCGCTGACCTTGCCACCGGCCGCTTCGATCAGCTCCGCCGCCTCGTCGCGGCTCATATTGGGCAAGGTGCCCGTCAGGACGAAAGTCTTGCCGTCCAGCTTGCCGCCAGCGGCTGGCATTTCAGGCAATTGTGACAGTAATTCATGGCGCAGGGCGTCCAGTTGACCAAGCAGCTTGACATTGCCCTCATCGACCAGCCATTGCGCCAGCGACTCGGCCACGGCGGCAGGCAAGCCCGCATGGAAGCTGGCGCCTTGCGCGGCCAGGGTGGCCAGAGTCACGCCCCGCTCCACCAGCTGCTTGCTGCGCGGCTCCGTCAGCTTCGGGATGCCGATGGCGGCCAGCAAGGTGGTTTGTTCGAGCTGCGTGCGCAGCTTGGCGCTGGGCGCGTGTTCGCCTTGCGGCGCGACACCGGCGTCCAGCAACGCCTGCAGCGCCTGCTGGTTCTTTTCTTCGGCAAAGAAATCGGCAATCGACTCGGCGACCGTGCCGCCGATGTCGGGCAGCACGCGCAGCAAGGCCGCGGGCGCTTGCCGCACATACGCCAAGCTACCCAGCCACTCGGCCAGGGTCTTGGCCGTCGATTCGCCCACGTGGCGGATACCCAGCGCGAACAGGAAACGCTCAAGCGGCGGGCGCTTGCTCGCTTCTATACCGGCCAGCAAGTTTTCCGCCCACTTGGTGGGAATCTTGCCTTGTTGTACTGTTTCTGGCGTCGAACCGTCGCGCTCGTCGGCGCGCACTTTCATTTCCAGCAATTTATCCAGGGTCAGGCTGTACAAGTCGGCCAGGCCGTGCACGTATTCCAGTTCGACCAGGGTATCGATATAACGTTCGCCCAAGCCTTCGATATCCATCATGCGCCGGCCCGCGAAATGGCGGAACGCTTCCTTGCGCTGCGCCGAGCAGAACAGGCCGCCCGAGCAGCGGGCAATCGCCTCGCCCTCTTCGCGCACCACGTGCGAGCCGCACACGGGGCACGTTTCCCGCATCTTGAACGGCGGCGGCGCCGGTTCCGGCCGCTTTTCCAGTACCACGGACAGCACTTCGGGAATCACGTCGCCCGCGCGGCGCACGATAACCGTATCGCCCACGCGCACATCCTTGCGCAGCACTTCATCTTCATTGTGCAAGGTGGCGTTGGTGACCGTCACGCCGCCCACGGAGACGGGCGCCAGGCGCGCCACGGGCGTCATGGCACCCGTGCGGCCCACCTGGATATCGATGCCCAGCACCTGCGTCAGCGCCTCTTCGGCGGGGAATTTGTGCGCCAGCGCAAAACGCGGCGCGCGCGACACAAAACCCAGCTCTTGCTGGTCTTCCGTCGCGTTCACCTTGTAGACGACGCCGTCGATTTCATACGGCAAGGCGGGACGGCGCGCGCCGATGTCCGCGTAATAATCGAGCAAGCCTTGCGCGCCCTGCACCACACGGCGCTCCTTCGACACGGGAATGCCCAGGGTGTCGTACCAGTCCAGCAAGGCCGAATGCGACACCGGCATGGCGGCGCCATCGAGGGCGCCGATGCCATACGCATAGAAACGCAGCTTGCGCTGGGCCGTGATGCGCGAATCGAGCTGGCGCAGGCTGCCGGCCGCCGCATTGCGGGGGTTGGCGAATTCCTTCTGGCCCGCTTCGCGCTGGCGTTCGTTCAAACGGGCAAAATCGGCCTTGAACATCATGACTTCGCCGCGCACGTCGAGCACGGCCGGAATCCGGTCGCCATGCAGGCGCAGCGGGATGCCGGAAATGGTGCGGATATTCGCCGTCACGTCTTCGCCCGTGGCGCCATCGCCGCGCGTGGCCGCCTGCACGAACAGGCCGTTTTCATAGCGCAGGTTGATCGCCAGGCCGTCGAATTTCACTTCGGCCGCGTAGTCGACCTCTGCACCGTCAAGGTCCAGGCCTTCGCGCACGCGGCGGTCGAAGTTGACAATATCGTCATCGGTGAAACCATTGTTCAACGACAACATCGGCACCGTGTGCGTGACTTGCTCGAATTGCGGCAAGGGCGCCGCGCCCACGCGCAAGGTGGGCGAATCGGGCGTGCGCAATTCGGGATGGGCCGCTTCCAGCGCCTGCAGTTCGACGAACAGCTTGTCGTACTCGGCGTCGGGGATGGTGGGATTGTCGAGCACGTGGTAGGCGTGCAGATGCCGATTGAGTTCGGCCGTGAGTGCCAGGACGCGCTGGGCGGCGTCCTGGTTGATCGGATCAGTCATTGTTGCGGGATTCTTCAGCTAAATAAACGCAGGGCGCGGGTGGAACCGGCCGGAATGTCGGCCGCGTCCATTTCCTGGTAAAACTCTTGCACCTGGCCGGCGATCTCGGCCAGCGCCGCATCGGACAAGGCCTGGTTGTAATCGTCGACGATGGTGGCGTCCAGGCGGCCCACCAGTGCCTTGGCGCAAGCGACCATGGCGCCGAAGCCGTCGCGCGCGGGCGCCACGCATGGCACGTCCAGCAGCAAGGTCAGGCGCGGCGTCGTTTCCTCGGCCAGGGTGACATTCGTCGACAGCGAGAACAGATAGCCGCCTTCGCCGTCCGGCATGACGAAACGGCCGTCCGGACGCACGTCGAAGCCCTGCTTTTCCAGCGCGAACAGCAAGGTGGAAATGGCCCATGGCGCGCCATTCGTGTGCAGGTTGACGCCCAGCTGGGCATCGTGACCGGCCACGAAGCGGTGCAGATTGCGCGCTTCGGCCATCACTTCCATCATGTCGGGCACTTCCGGCTCGGCGCCGATCTCGTCAGCCACGCCGCGCAGGCGCGTGACCAGTTCCGAGTATTCCAGTTCATTCAAGGCCGTGCTGCGGCTGGCCAGCTGCACGCCGCCCTGCATCTTGGTGTAGACACCGCCATGCGTGATCGGTTCCC
The DNA here is from genome assembly GCF_030397735.1 of Janthinobacterium sp. SUN120. Taxonomy (NCBI): domain Bacteria; kingdom Pseudomonadati; phylum Pseudomonadota; class Betaproteobacteria; order Burkholderiales; family Oxalobacteraceae; genus Janthinobacterium; species Janthinobacterium sp. SUN120. The sequence goes on from NZ_JAPUBW010000001.1 coordinate 1,531,605, forward strand.
AGTCGCCATTCACGTGCAAACCGATGAAGTGGACGGGCTTGTTGCCCACCAGGCGCAGGGTTTGCAGCACGGGCAGGATCTTGTCGCCGCGCACGGGCGCTTCCAGCGACAAAGGCAGCAGGCAATCGATCAGCGGGTCGACCAGGCTGGTCGCCTGTTCGCTGGCGGCGCTGACTTCCGGCTGCGCCGGCGCGGCAGGAGCGGCGGGTGCAGGGTCGGCATCGGCCAGCGACGGTTCCGCATGCACGGGCGCGTCCGGCACAGCGGCCGCTGGCGGCGCGCCGAACGACGGTTCGGCCTTGGCGGCGGGCGCCGCGTCGAAGCGCGGTTCCTGGCGCAGCACGGGTTCCTGGGCTTCCACGGCAGGAGCGTCGCCCTCGCGCATCAGCACGTCGTCGTGGTCGGTGGAAAAAGCCCGTTCCACGCTTTTCTTGGCCTTGTATTCCTGCCATTTGTTGTACGAGAAAACACCGACGATAAAGACGCCGCCGGCGCCGAACAAGGTAATTTGAAGGTCTGTCATGCTGCTTGTGCCTCGGTTGCAAAATTTGCGGCGGACTCCATGTCCACCGCCACGATGCGCGATACGCCCTGCTCCTGCATCGTCACACCGATCAATTGATGGGCCATTTCCATCGCAATCTTGTTATGCGAAATGAAAAGGAATTGGGTCTGGTCGGACATGCGCTTGACCATGCGGCAGAAGCGTTCCGTGTTCGAATCGTCCAGCGGTGCATCGACTTCGTCGAGCAGGCAGAACGGCGCCGGATTCAGGCGGAACATGGAAAACACCAATGCGGTCGCGGTCAGCGCCTTCTCTCCACCCGATAACAGGTGGATGGTGGCATTTTTCTTGCCGGGAGGCTGCGCCATGACTTGTACACCGGAATCGAGAATCTCGTCGCCCGTCATGGTGAGCCTGGCCTGGCCGCCGCCGAACAGAATCGGAAACAGTTCGGAAAAGTGATGGTTGACCTTGTCGAACGTGTCTTGCAGCAAGTCGCGCGTTTCCTTGTCGATCTTGTGGATCGCGTCTTCCAGCGTATTGATCGCTTCCGTCAGGTCGGCATTCTGGGCGTCGAGGAAATTCTTGCGCTCGGATGCCTGCGCCAGCTCGTCCAGCGCGGCCAGGTTGACGGCGCCCAGACCCGTGATGGCGTTCGTCAGGCGCGTCACTTCGCCCTGCAGATACGATGGACGCATGTCCGGGTGCAATTTTTCCGTCAGCGCGGCCTCGTCGGCGCCCGCTTCCAGAAGTTGCTGGGCGAATTGCTCCTGGTTCAGGCGCGCAGCCTGTTCCTTGAGCTGCATTTCCATGATCTTGTCGCGCTGCGGCTGCAAGCTGCGTTCCGATTGCGTGCGCGCATCTTCGGACAGGCGCAGCTGCTGCGTAATTTGATCGAGTTCGTGGCGCGCGTCCGCCAGCGCCCGCTCCTGCGTCGTGCGGCGTTCGAGCAAGTCCTGCAAGCCGTCGGCGGCCGCGCCGCTTTCCAGGTTGGCCAATTCCAGTTCGCCCGCCTGCAGGCTTTCCGTCACTTGCTGCGCCTGCGTGCTGGCCGTGGCGATGCTGCGGCGCAATTCCTCGATCTTCGCGCGGTGGGCTTTTTCCGCGTATTCCGTATCCTTGGCGGCCCGTTCCAGGTCGCGCAAGGCTTCGCGTGCTTCGGCCAGACGCTGTTCCTTCTGCAGGAAATCCGTGTGGCCGTCTTCGTGCGCTTCCTGCAAGTTACCCAGCTCCATGTCCAGCTGTTCGAATTTCTCTTCCGATTCCAGCTTGGTCTGCATCTGCTCCGCTTCCTGCGCGGCGATCTCGGCCAGGTCGGCGCCGATCTGCGTGCTGCGCTGGTTGAAGCGCGCTTCCACTTCCGACAGTTTCACCACGTCCAGTTGCAGAGTATGCACGGAAGACGTCAGTTGCTGTATGCGCAAGCGCAAGTCGGACAGATTGCGCGTCAGGGTGGCAACGGCCGCATCGGCCCGCACGGAACGGGCGCGCGCCTCTTCGGCCAGCAATTGCTGGGCACGCAACTGCTTGCCGATATTGTCGATTTCCTGCTGGCGGCCCAGCATGCCTTCCTGCTCCGAATCGGCCGCATAGAAGCGCACACTGGTGGCCGTCACGACGTGACCGGCGCGCGTGACGAAATAGCCGCCCGGCGGCAATTTAGCGCGTTCGGCCAGGGCTTCGGCCGCGTCTTCCACGGCATAGGCGTTGTACAGCCAATCCTGCAGCAAGCCGCGCAAGCCCGGATCGTTGAGTTTCAACAAGTTCAGGAACGGTTTCAGGCCGGCGATTTCCGGCAGCGGCAGGGGCGCCACCGTGGATGGCGCGTACAGGGCCAGCTTGGCCGGCGGCGCGTCGGCAAAGAAGGCCTTGGCCCAGTCGATGTTCGACAATTGCAAGGCCGACGTGCGCTCGCGCAAGATCGATTCCATGGCCGCTTCCCAGCCCGCTTCGATCTGCAGCTTTTGCCACAGACGCGGCAAGGTGTCGAGCTCGTGCTTTTTCAGCCATGGCTGGACCTTGCCCTGCGTCTGTACCCGTTCCTGCAATTGTTTCAAAGCGGAAAGACGCGCTTCCAGCTGGGCATTCGCCGCCGTCTCGGCATTGACTTGCGCCTGCGCCTCGGCCCGCTCCTGCTCCAGCTTTGGCTGCTGCTCCAGCGCTTCTTCCAGGTAGAAACCCTGTTCTTCCAGGGTTTGCTGCTTTTCTTCCAGTTGGAGCTTCAGGTTTTCCAGGTGGCTGCTGTCGGGCAAACTGAGGCTGTTCTTTTCCTGCTGCAGGCGCTCGCGGCGGCTCAAGAGGCTGGCCAGGATGTTCGAGGCATTGCGCTGGTGCGCCGATTCCAGCTCCAGCTGCTGCTGCGCCTGCATGATGCGCGCGCGCGATTCCGTGCTCTTGTTTTGCGCGGCGCGCCAGGCGGCGTCGAGCTCGGGCAATTGCTCGCCCTTCTGTTCCGCCATCATTTGCGATTGTTCCACCTTCGCGGCCAGTTCTTCGAGGTGGAATTCCGCCTCTTCGATCTGTTCCTGGTATTCGCCGCCCTGGCTGGTCCACTGGTCGCGCTGGGCCGTCAGGGTGGCCAGCTGTGCCTGCAGGCGGGCGCGCGATTCGATGACGAACTTGATCTGCGCTTCCAGGCTGCCGATTTCCGCATTCGTCTGGTACAGATGACCTTGCGCCGTATGCAGGCGGTCGCCCACGGCAAAGTGCGCCTGGCGCATCTGCTCGAGGGTCAGTTCCACGTTGCGCAGCTTGGCCGTCTGCTCTTCCAGGTCCGTCTGCGCCTGTTCCACTTCGCGGAAATAGCGCGTCTGCTCGTTTTGCGCCTCGTTCTTGCGCAGCAGCCACAACAGCTTCTGCTTTTCTTCCTGGTCCGCCTGCAAGGCGTGGAAACGGGTGGCGACAGCGGCCTGCGCTTCCAGCTTTTCCAGGTTGGCATTGAGTTCGCGCAAGATGTCTTCCACGCGCAACAGGTTTTCGCGCGTGTCCTGCAAGCGGTTTTCCGTCTCGCGGCGGCGTTCCTTGTATTTCGATACGCCGGCCGCTTCTTCGAGGAAGACGCGCAATTCTTCCGGGCGCGATTCGATGATGCGGGAAATCATGCCCTGGCCGATGATGGCGTAGGCGCGCGGCCCGAGGCCCGTGCCGAGGAAGATATCCTGGATGTCGCGCCGGCGCACGGGCTGGCCATTGATGTAATAGGTGGAGGTGCCGTCGCGCGTCAGGGTGCGCTTGACGGCGATCTCGGCGTACTGGCCCCACTGGCCGGACGCCTTGCCATCGTTATTGTCGAACACCAGTTCCACGGAAGCGCGCCCGGCCGGTTTGCGGTGGGTGGAGCCATTAAAAATGACGTCCTGCATCGATTCGCCGCGCAATTCCGACGCTTTCGATTCGCCCAGCACCCAGCGCACGGCGTCGATGATGTTCGACTTGCCGCAGCCATTCGGCCCGACCACGCCCACGAGCTGGCCTGGCACCTGGAAATTGGTGGGATCGACGAAAGACTTAAATCCCGACAACTTGATGGAAGAGAGACGCACGTGTTTTAGAGTTCCTGGCCTATGCTGGCGGTTATATTTGGGTGAACCCGGTTCATATTCAGTTCATGGCCACCTTGGCCACCCTTGCGGCAACAGTCTAGCCACTCACCGCAGGGAGTGGTTCATCATACCATTTCCTGATGCTTTTCTGGCCAAAAAACCGCAGCGCCAGGCGCCGGCGTGCCCCGCCTTACGGGGCTGGGCGGCCATCCTGCGCCAGTTTCCAGTCTTCGCGGGAAAAAACACGCTCATGACCGGACAGCGCCAGGGCCAGTTTTTGCAGCCATTGCTCGGTCGGCATGGGCTCCGCCTTGAAGCTGAGCCCCACCATCAGCACGAGGCTGGCCAGGGCCAGCGCATGGCTGACGGCGATATTCACGGCGCCGCGGGCGCTCCACATGAAGCCCAGGGCCAGCGCCAGGCCCAGCACGCAGCCGCTGACGGCTTCCGACACGCTGTGCGCATGCACGACCACGCGCGAAATGGCCACCAGCACGGCAAAGGCCACGCCGACAAGCACGCCGGCATGGCGCCAGCGCGGTGCGGCCCGCTGCAGCAGCACATACATCAGCACGGGAAACACGGCGCCGGCGCGCATGGCGTGGCCGCTGAAGCCCGTAAAATCGAGCGCGCTGCTGCCCACGCCCCAGCTCATGAAGGCCAGCTTCGACAGCACCACGAGGGCCAGGCCGCCGCCGTACCACAGGCTCCAGCTGAGCACGAGGCGCCATTGGCGCGAGACGAGCAGCCACAGGGCAATCGCCACGCCAGCCGGCCCCATCACGGACATATCGGCCGCAAAAGAAATCCCATTCCACCAAGTCATCGCGCCTGCACTTATTTCATGATCAGCTTGCACTATGCCACGACTCTGCCCTGTTCCGCGCGGCTTTTGCTGTGCTGCAGCGAAGAATTACATTCGATTACAAACTTTCCACGCCGAAACCATCGGCCCGGCATGGCATGGCATGGCATGGCGGGGCGCGGCAGGCGTCAGATATTCGTCAGACGCTTGCCCTTGGGCGGCGCAAAGTCGCGGATCGATTCGATCATGCCCACTTCCAGCGCCTGGTCGGCCGTCAGGTGCAGGTCGGAATACGCGTGCACCTGCCACTGCTCTTCCGTCAGGCTGACGTGGCCGCGCAGGATGCGCTCGGTACGCATGTCATCGGCGCGCAAGCCCTCGACGATGATGCTGAGCGCGTCGGGGCGGGAACCGGGCGAGGCTGTCGCATGCGACTTGTGCACCATGAAGCGGGCCGTGTCGCTGGCATGGCGGCGCCGCCCCGCCAGGAACAGGGTGACGGCGATGGAGGCCACGGCGCCCGCGTTATAGGTGATGATGTCGAGCGGCAACTTGCTGAGGAAGTTGTACAGACAGATGCCGTCGCTGACGTAGCCGCCGTTCGACTGGATCAGGATGTGGGCGGTGGTGAGCTTGTCTTCCGTGATGTCGGCCGCGGCGTTGAAGACGCGCCGCACCATATCGCTGTTGACGTCGCCCGAGAGGGTAAAGTAACCGTGCTGCTCGGTGTTGTTTTGCGTCTCGCTTTGTGTAGTGTTCATGGCAGGCACCCGCAAGAAAGCCAGAATTTCATCATAGCGCATTCCCGCGCGGCCGGGCGCCCTTTTGCGGCGCCGCCAGCCCCCTGACAGCCCCGCAAACCGGGGCTTTTGCTGCAATTTGACAATGTCTTTTCAGATTGACAGAAACACCCTGCTGGCATATATTCCTCCCACTTGATCGGGAGAGGGCAAACCAGCGTTGCCGCCGAAGGGGCACTACCCAAAAACTCTCAGGCAAAAGGACCGATCAGGCGGACTGCAGCTGTTGCTTTGGCGACACGTTTCAGCTCAACTCTGGAGAGCGGCCGCGGCTATTGCCGGCGGCCCACCGAAGGGGCGCACGGGGCAAGCCCCCGTAATCTCTCAGGTACAAAGGACAGGGGGGTCAGTGATCACGCTGGAAAGCCGTGTTTGGCTATTCTATGTTTTGTTAACTCCCCTTTTACCTTCGTCCCGAGGAATCCATGACGCTCAAAGCGACCCCACTCAATAACGCCCACCGTGCCCTCGGCGCCCGCATGGTCGATTTCGGCGGCTGGGACATGCCCGTCAACTACGGCTCGCAAATCGAAGAACACAACGCCGTGCGCGGCGATGCCGGCATGTTCGACGTGTCCCATATGTGCGTGGTCGATATCGAAGGTCCGAACGTGCGCGCCTTCCTGCGCGGCTTGCTGGCCAACAACGTTGACAAGCTGCAAGTGTCGGGCAAGGCGCTGTACTCGTGCATGCTCAATGCCGAAGGCACCGTCATCGATGACCTGATCGTCTACTTCTTCAACGAAAACTGGTTCCGCCTCGTCGTCAACGCGGGCACGGCTGAAAAAGACGTGGCGTGGATGCAGCAGCAAAACACCAACACCAACAGCGGCCTGACGATCACCGAGCGTCGCAATGCCAACAATCCGATGGCCTTGGTGGCCGTACAAGGCCCGAACGCGCGCGCCAAGGTGTGGCAAGTGCTGCCGGAAACGCAAGCCGCGTCCGAAGCCATCAAGCCGTTCAATGTCGTCATCGTCAAGGACACGGCTTTCGGCGAAGTCATGCTGGCGCGCACCGGCTACACGGGCGAAGACGGCTTTGAAATCGGCGTGGCCGCCACCCAGGTGGAAGCGCTGTGGAACGCCCTGGCGGCGGCCGGCGTCAAGCCTGCCGGCCTGGGCGCGCGCGACACCCTGCGCCTGGAAGCGGGCATGAATCTGTACGGCCAGGACATGGATGAAACCGTCAACCCGCTCGACGCGGGCCTGGCGTGGACCATCGACCTCGTCAGCGAGCGCGACTTCATCGGCAAGGCGGCCCTGCTGGCCAAGGGCCAGAACGCGCAATTCGTGGGCCTGATCCTGCGCGAAAAAGGCGGCGTGCTGCGCGCCCACCAGAAAGTCATCATCGCCGGCAGCGAAGCCACGGGCGAAATCACCAGCGGCACCTTCAGCCCGACGATGCAGGAAGCGATCGCGCTGGCGCGCGTGCCGAATGGCGTCGCCGTGGGCGACACCGTGCACGTGGAAATCCGCGGCAAGCAGCTGGCCGCTTCCGTCGTCAAGCTGCCTTTCGTGCGTAACGGTAAAATCCTGGCTGCGTAAGGTTTTATAGAGCCGCCCGCAAGACCGTACAACCATAATCAATAACGAACACTTACCATCTGGAGCCACACATGAACATTCCTGCAGACCTGAAGTACACCGCTTCCCACGAATGGGTACGCCTTGAAGGCGACGGCACGATCACCGTCGGCATCACCGAGTACGCGCAGGACGCCCTGGGCGACATCGTCTTCGTCGAACTGCCAACCGTGGGCAACACCTACGGCGCCGGCGACGACGCCGCCGTGGTGGAATCGGTCAAGGCAGCGAGCGACATCTACGCGCCGATCGCCGGCGAAGTCGTGGCCGTCAACGACGACGTGGTCAACTCGCCAGAGTCGATCAATGCCGACGCCTACGCCAACTGGCTGTTCAAGATCAAGCCAGCCGACGTGTCGGCCCTGGACGGCTTGCTCGACGCTGCCGCCTATGGCGCCACCACCGGCGCCTAATCGCGTTTGACTCACGGGCCGCAATCGCGGCCCGTTTGCATTTTTTCTGCGCTGCGCCCGCGCGCCGCATCCCGGTTTTTCAGTCTTTTTTGGCCTCTATATCATGACCCGCACCAGCCTGACCCAACTCGAAGCACGCGATGCCTTCATCGCCCGCCACATCGGCCCTTCCCACACCGAACAAGCAGCCATGCTGGCGACCCTCGGCTATCCATCGCGCGCCGCGCTGATCGACGCCCTGGTACCGGCCAACATCCGCAACAAGGGCGCCCTGCCCCTGGGCGCGTATTCGCAGCCGATGCCGGAACAGGAAGCCCTGTCGCGCCTGAAAGCCATCGCCGGCAAGAACCAGGTTCTCAAATCCCTGATCGGCCAAGGCTACTACAACACATTCACGCCCGGTGTCGTTTTGCGCAACATCTTTGAAAATCCGGCCTGGTACACGGCGTACACGCCTTACCAGCCTGAGATTTCGCAAGGCCGCCTGGAAGCGATCCTGAACTTCCAGCAAGTGATCACGGACCTCACCGGCATGGGCATCTCGAACGCCTCGATGCTGGACGAAGGCACTGCCGCCGCCGAAGCGATGACCCTGATCCAGCGCGTGGGCAAGTCGAAGTCGAACGTGCTGTATGTGGCCAATGACGTGCTGCCGCAAACGCTGGAAGTGGTGCAGACGCGCGCCCAGCCGATCGGCATCGAAGTGCGCACGTTTGATCCGGCAGAAATCGAGTCGCTGGACGCCTGCTTCGGCGTGCTGCTGCAATACCCTGGCGTGAACGGCGTCGTGCGCGACTACCGCGCCGGCGTGGAAAAACTGCACGCGAACGGCGCCATGGTCATCGTCGCGGCTGACCTGCTGGCCCTGACCATGCTCACGCCTCCGGGCGAATGGGGCGCCGACGTCGTCGTCGGCAACAGCCAGCGCTTCGGCGTGCCGCTCGGCTTCGGCGGCCCGCACGCGGGCTATCTGTCCACGCGTGATGAATTCAAGCGCAATATGTCGGGCCGCCTGGTAGGCGTGACCGTCGATGCGCAAGGCAACAAGGCGTACCGCCTGGCCCTGCAAACGCGCGAACAGCATATCCGCCGCGAAAAAGCGACCTCGAACATCTGCACGGCGCAAGTGCTGCTGGCCGTGATGGCCTCGATGTACGCCGTCTACCACGGCCCGGCCGGCCTGCTGCAGATCGCCCGCCGCGTGCACCGCTTTACGGGCGTGCTGGCGGCCAACCTGAAGACCCTGGGCTATGGCGTCGTCAATGCGAGCTACTTCGACACCCTGACCATCAACGTCGTCGATGCGGCGCAACTGCACGCGACGGCCATGCACCACGGCGTCAACCTGCGCAAGATCGACAATACCCACGTGGGCGTGTCGCTCGATGAAACCACCACGCGCGACGATATCGCGCTGCTGTGGAAAGTGTTCGCGCACGGCCTGGCCAACGCGCCTGCCGCCCCGGACCTGGACAGCGTGGAAGCAAATGTGACCAGCGCGCTGCCGGCGCAACTGGCGCGAGAAAGCGCCTACCTGACCCACCCCGTCTTCAACAGCTACCACTCGGAACACGAGATGCTGCGCTACCTGCGCAGCCTGGCCGACAAGGACCTGGCGCTGGACCGCACCATGATCCCGCTCGGTTCGTGCACCATGAAACTGAACGCGACGAGCGAAATGATCCCCGTCACCTGGCCGGAATTTTCGAACATCCACCCGTTCGCGCCGGATGCGCAAACGGTCGGCTACCGCGAGATGATTTCGCAGCTGGAAGAGATGCTGTGCGCCTTGACGGGCTACGCGGCCGTCTCGCTGCAGCCGAACGCCGGCTCGCAGGGCGAATACGCGGGTCTGCTGGTGATCAAGGCCTACCATGAATCGCGCGGCGAAGGCCACCGCAACATTTGCCTGATCCCGTCGTCGGCGCACGGCACCAACCCCGCCTCGGCCAACATGGTCGGCATGCAGGTGGTCGTCACCAGCTGCGACGCCAACGGCAACGTGGACCTGGCCGACCTGAAGGCGAAGGCGGAAAAGCACAGCGCCAACCTGGCTTGCGTGATGGTCACCTACCCATCCACCCACGGCGTGTTTGAAGAAGGCATCCAGGAACTGTGCGAAATCATCCATGCGCACGGCGGCCAGGTCTACATCGACGGCGCCAACATGAACGCGCTGGTCGGCGTGGCCGCTCCCGGCTCGTTTGGCGGCGACGTGTCCCACCTGAACCTGCACAAGACCTTCTGCATCCCGCACGGTGGCGGCGGACCGGGCGTCGGCCCGATCGGCGTCGGCGCCCACCTGGCGAAATTCCTGCCGAACCAGCGTTCCTCGGGCTACCAGCGCGACGCCGCCGGCATCGGCGCCGTCAGCGCCGCGCCGTTCGGCTCGGCCAGCATCCTGCCGATTTCGTGGATGTACATCGCCATGATGGGCGCGGAAGGCTTGACGGCCGCCACCGAAACGGCGATTTTGGCGGCGAACTACATCGCGCGCCGCCTGGCGCCGCACTACCCCGTGCTGTACTCGGGCCACGACGGCCTGGTCGCGCACGAGTGCATCCTGGACCTGCGCCCGATCACGGACGCCACCGGCATCAGCAACGAAGACGTGGCCAAGCGTTTGATGGACTTCGGTTTCCATGCGCCGACCATGAGCTTCCCCGTGCCGGGCACCCTGATGATCGAGCCGACGGAAAGCGAATCGAAAGTGGAGATCGACCGCTTCATCGACGCCATGATCGCCATCCGCGCGGAAATCGCCAAGGTCGCCAGCGGTGAATTCGACCACGACGACAACCCGCTGAAAAATGCGCCGCACACGGCACAGGTATTGATGTCGGACAACTGGGAACGCAAGTACAGCCGCGAAATCGCCGCCTACCCCGTCGCTTCCTTGCGCCAGCGCAAATACTGGCCGCCGGTCGGCCGCGCCGACAACGTGTACGGCGACCGCAACCTGTTCTGCGGTTGCGCGCCGATCAGTTCCTACGAAGAAGAGTAAACGCCATCTGCCCGGCTAGCCGGGCAGGAGGAACACAGAACGGCAGGCCGCAAGGTCTGCCGTTTTTTTTATGCGCCGCGTTACAGCGCCAGCAAGGCCGCGCCCGGCAATCCCAGGACGGTGCCCAGCATCGTCAGCAGCACGACATCGCGCCGCTCGCAGCGGGCGCGGTGCGAACTCCAGGCGGCGAACAGCAAGGCCACGGCCACGCCGCTGAGCGAAATACCCACTTCCGTCATGTCCGCTCTCCCAGCAGATGCGGCGCAGCCGCCATTGTTACGTTCATCATCGTCGTCATCCTTTGCCTTTATTGAGTTAACTACCTATCGGTAGGTAGTCAGTGTACAATAAAAAGGACGGCAGTGTCCATGCCGTGTTTTTTGACGATACAAAGGAAGCGCAATGCAGCAGCAAACCACTCTCCCCGCCGCCAGTCTCGGGCTGGCGGCTTCCCTGGCCCTGGTGGCCGTGCTCGGCCCGGCCGGCATCGACATGTACCTGGCCTCGATGCCCGCCATGGCGCGCGAGCTGCACACCTCGTATGCGAACGTGCAGCTGAGCCTGACGGTTTTCCTGCTGGCCCTGGGCGGCGGGCAATTGCTGTGCGGGCCGCTGACCGACATGCTGGGCCGGCGCCGTCCGCTGCTGGCCGGCATCGCCGTGTACATTCTTGCCGCCGTGTGGGCGTCGCAGGCGGATCAATTGAGCACCCTGCTGCTGGCGCGCTTGCTGCAAGGCCTGGGCGCCGCGCTGACCCTGGTCGTGGTGATGAGCATGGTGCGTGACGTGGCCGATGGCGTCAAAGCGGCGCAGCTGTTTGCCCTCTTGATGACCATCGTCGGCCTGGCGCCCGTGCTGGCGCCCGCCGTGGGCGGCTTGCTCGACGCGCATTACGGCTGGCGCGCCGTGATGCTGGCCCTGGCCGCGCTGGGTCTCTTGACCCTGCTCAATAGCGCGCTGTTCCTGCCAGAAACCCTGCCAGCGGCCCGACGCGTCGCGCCGCGCGGCATGCACCGCACGTATGCGCGCATCGCGCTGGACCGCGCCTTCCTGCTGCCCGCGCTGGCCCTGTCCGCCACTTTCTTTTTCCTGTTTGCCTATATCGGCGGAGCGTCGCTCGTGTACCAGCGCGATTTCGGCCTGTCCGCCGGCAGCTTCGGCCTCGTGTTCGGCGCCACGGGCGTGGCCGTGCTGCTAGGCGCCATGGCCAGCGGCCGCCTGGTGGAAAAGCACGGCGTGGCGCGCCTCTGCGTGGCGGGCAGCGCGGCCATGCTGGGCGGCGCGGGGCTGGCGCTGCTCGGCGCCTGGGCGGGAGCAGGCATCGCCGCCGTCGTGCCGGGCATGTTCGTGGCCCTGTTTGGCCTGGGCATCGCGGAAGCGGCGCTGATGGCCATGGCCATGGGTTCCCAGCAGCGCGCGCTCGGTTCCACGGCCGCGCTGCTGGGTGCCATCCAGATGACCTTGTCGTCGCTGGCCACGCCGCTGGCGGCCAGCCTGTCCGAATGGGGGCCGCTGCCGTGGCTGCTGTTCTTGACCGTGGCCGGCCTGCTGGTATCATGGCTGACCCTGGCCACTGCGCGCGTCCATCCGGTCCATGCCAGCAGCCTGGGAGCGCACTGACGCCTCACCCCATATCACCCCCATGATGAAAAAACGCTCGGCCTCGGCCGATAACATCTGTGCCGTCGCCGTCGTCCACTTTTCGGAACACGGCTACGACGCTTCGTCCCTCAGCGACATCGCCGCGCAGGCGGGCATGCGCAAGGCTTCGCTGTACTCGCACTTCGCCGGCAAGGACGCCCTCTTCCTCGACGTGTTTGCCGACGCCCTGGCCGAAGAGCAAGCCTTCATGGACAGCTGCTTCGCCGACGAAGCGGCGCTGGCGGCGCCCGGCGGCCAGCAAGCCGGCGCCCTGTACTGCGACCGCATGGCGCAGCGCTATGCGGATTCGGCCCATTTGCGCTTTCTGCTGCGCACGGCATATTTGCCGCCCGCCCCCCTGCGCGTGGAAGTGGGCACGGGCTACGAAGCCTTGCTGGCGCAGCTGCAGCAGTATTACGTGCAGAGCCTGGCCCGTCTCGCGCCCACGTTATCGCCGCAGCGCATCGACCTGTATGCGCAAGCCTACCTGGGCATCGTCGACAGCCTGCACGTGGAACTGATCTACGCGGGCGGCGCCGCGCTGCAGCAGCGTCATGCGGCGCTGTGGCAGATACTGTCCGATTCGCTGGCGATGGCCACGCAACATGGCTGAGCATGCGGCCTGCCACAGTCACATTACACTTTGGAAACCTAAGATTTCTTCAGTTGACACTCTTGCAGCATGTGCATAAGATGCCCCCATTATTCATTTACGGAGTCCCACGTGGGTACTTGTTCTAGTGACAGTAGCCGATCTTGTATCGGCGATTGCCTCGGCAGCTAAACAGCAAGCAACGCGGAACTCTCTTTCCTCCGTGCCTTGCTGAGCAAGGTGCGGTGTCTCGCGCGGCCAGTACGGCCGCACGCCTCCTCCCCCTCTTTCCGATCGCGACCGGCTACTGACCCGGATTGCCCGCCAGCACTATCGTGCTTTGGCGGCACGCAAGTCTTGCCTGCGGCTGCGCCGCCCGTCAACACCTCGTCGTGAAAGGAAGAGCAATGAATCTCTTCACCCGCTTATTCGAATCGTTCCTGCGCAAACGCCATACGGCAGGCAACTTCCGCCGCCGCGCCATGCCGCTGGAAAACAGCACGGCCCGCCCCGTGCCCGACCACCTGGCGCGCCAGTTGCTGGCCGCCGCCCATGAAGACCTCGATAGCGCCCTGAACCGCCTGCACACGCGCCTGGAAGGCTTGCGCGATGCCGAAGCGCAAGTGATCGGCGCGCAAACGGGTCCGAACGAGGTCGAGCATGAAAAACCGCTGGCCTGGTACCAGCACCTGTGGCTGTGCTACAAGAATCCGTTCAACCTGCTGCTGACCGTGCTGGCCATCGTTTCCTACCTGACGGAAGATCCGAAGGCAACCATCGTCATCGGCACCATGGTGATCTTGTCGACCCTGCTGCGTTTCGTGCAGGAAGGCCGCTCGAACCGGGCCGCCGAGCGCCTGAAAGCCATGGTCAGCAATACAGCCACCGTGCTGCGCAATGGCCAGCAAGTCGAGCTGCCGATCCGCCAGCTGGTGCAGGGCGACCTCATCGTGCTGTCGGCAGGCGACATGATCCCCGCCGATTGCCGCCTGCTGTCCGCGAAAGACCTGTTCGTCAGCCAGGCCGCCATGACGGGCGAATCCTTGCCCGTGGAAAAGATGGCCGAGCTGGCCGACGCCCATGGCAAAGATCCCATGGAACTGGCCAATCTGCTGTTCATGGGCACGAACGTGATCTCGGGCGCCGCCACGGCGCTGGTATTGGCCACGGGCAACCGCACCTATTTCGGCACCATCGCCACGCGCGTGACGGCCACCGAGCGCACGCCGACGGCGTTCGAAGCGGGCGTGAACAGCGTCAGCTGGCTCTTGATCCGCTTCGCCCTCGTGATGGCGCCGCTCGTCTTCCTGATCAACGGCTGGACCAAGGGCGACTGGATGGAAGCATTCCTGTTCGCCCTGTCCGTGGCCGTCGGCCTGACGCCGGAAATGCTGCCCATGATCGTCACCAGCACCTTGGCCAAAGGCGCCGTGAAACTGTCGAAAAAGAAAGTCGTCGTCAAGCGCCTGGACGCCATCCAGAACTTCGGCGCCATGGACGTGTTGTGCACGGACAAGACGGGTACTTTGACGCAGGACAAGATCGTGCTCGAGCGCCATACCGACGTGTTCGGCCAGCAATCCGATGAAGTGCTGCAATTCGCCTATTTGAACAGCCACTACCAGACGGGCTTGAAAAACCTGCTGGACCGCGCCGTGCTCGACCACGTGGAATTGCAGACGGAAATGCAGCTGGCGCGCGACTACGTAAAGGTCGATGAAATCCCCTTCGATTTCGTGCGCCGCCGCATGTCCGTCGTCGTTTCCGAAAAGAATGATCACCATGAACTGATCTGCAAGGGCGCCGTCGAGGAAATCCTCGCCGCCTGCAGCCACCTGCGCCTGGGCGGCGTGAATATTCCCCTCGACGCGGCCCTGCTGGACAAGGTGCTGGAAACCACGCATGGCCTGAATGCGGAAGGTTTGCGCGTGGTGGCCGTGGCCGTCAAGGAAGTGCCGCCCCACAAAACCGTGTACGGCGTGGCCGATGAAACGGCGCTCACGCTGATCGGTTATGTCGCCTTCCTCGATCCGCCGAAGGAATCGACGGCGCCCGCCCTGCGCGCGCTGGCGGAACACGGCGTGACCGTGAAAGTGTTGACGGGCGACAACCACCTCGTGACGGCAAAGATTTGCCGCGAAGTGGGCCTGGCCGTGCATGGCGTGCTGCAAGGCCCGCAACTGGACGACATGGACGACGCCACCCTGGCGAAAGCGGCCGAGGACAACACGGTGTTTGCCAAGCTCAGCCCGCTGCACAAGGAGCGCCTCGTGCGCGCCCTGCGCGGCAATGGCCACATCGTCGGCTTCATGGGCGACGGCATCAACGACGCGCCCGCCCTGCGCGCGGCCGATATCGGCATTTCCGTCGATTCCGCCGTCGATATCGCCAAGGAAGCGGCCGACATCATCCTGCTGGAAAAGAGCCTGATGGTGCTGGAAGAAGGCGTGCTGGAAGGCCGCCGCACCTTCAGCAACATGCTGAAATATATCCGCATGACGGCCAGCTCGAACTTCGGCAATGTGTTTTCCGTGCTGGTGGCCAGCGCCTTCCTGCCGTTCCTGCCCATGCTGCCGCTGCACTTGCTGGTGCAAAACCTGCTGTACGACGTGTCGCAGATCGCCATCCCGTTCGACAATGTCGACGCCGAACTGATCCAGCAGCCGCTGAGCTGGAACCCGCGCGACATCGGCCGCTTCATGGTGTTTTTCGGCCCCATCAGCTCGATCTTCGACATCAGCACGTTTATCCTGATGTGGCATGTGTTCGGCGCGAATACCCCGGAACAGCAAACCCTGTTCCAGTCCGGCTGGTTCGTCGTGGGGCTGTTGACGCAAACCCTGATCGTGCACCTGATCCGCACGCCGAAGCTGCCCTTCATCGACAGCATCGCTTCCGTGCCCCTGCTGGTGGCCACGACCCTGATCATGGCCGTGGGCGTCTTCCTGCCGATGGGACCGCTGGCGACTTACTTCAAGCTGCAAGCCTTGCCATTGGGCTACTTCCCCTGGCTGCTGGGCATCCTCGTCTGCTACACCCTGCTGACGACGTTCATGAAACGCGTGTACCTGCGCAAATTCGGCTGGCAATAGTATGATGGGCCGCTCATACCCCTACACAAGGCACGCATGAGCGGCTCCCCCTCACCTTCATCCATATCCAAACGCACGCAGGCCCTGCTGCTGTCGGGCCTCGTGTTTCCCGGCAGCGGGCATTTCTTATTAAAACGCAAGGCGCGCGGCTGCCTGTTCCTCGTGCCCGCGCTGGTCGCGCTGGTGCTCGTATTGCGCCAGATCATGGCACGATTGGATCAAGTTATGGCACAGATCGACAGCGGCGCCCTGCCCCTCGACATGCAGCTGATCGTGGAAAAAGTCGATGCGCTGTCGGCCCATGACGGCCCCGCCATGACGGTGGCCGTTTGTGTGCTGGTGGCGTGCTGGATCGGCAGCCTCGTCGATACCATGCTATTGAAGCCGTAAGGTCGCTGGCGTCAAACGGCATCGCCCTTGACGCGGCGCGGCTTCGGTCCGCGCACGGCGGCGATGCGCGCTTCGCTGCGCACCTGCACGCGGTCGCTGAACCAGCCCTGTAAATCCTCGCCAAAGCCGGCCGGCGCCGCACTGCCCACGCCTTGCGCCAGGTCGGCCAGGGTCGTCTTGGCCAGCTCGGCGCGCATGCTTTTCTCGGCGCGCAGCATCAAGGCATGGATGCCGCACACGCCGCTGGTCATCCAGCCGGGCGGCTCGCCTTCGTACAGGGTGCAGCGGCTGCGGATCTGCTGGCAATCGAACAGCGGTTTCGGCCCCTCGATGGCGTCCACCACGTCGAGTACGCTGATCTCGGCAGCCGGACGCGCCAACTGGTAGCCGCCGCGTATGCCTTCCGACGCCGTCACGATGCCCGCCTTTTCCAGCTTGGGGAAGATTTTTGCCAGGAAAGAGACGGAAATGCCCTGCAATTCCGCCAGGTCGCGGCTGCTGGCAGGCTCGGCAAGCGGCTGCGCCAGATACAGCAGGCAATGCAAGCCATACTCGGTGCCGCTTCCATAATGTGCCATGATGCCATTCCTCCGTTGCAAAACGGGGACTGTAGCACTCCCCGTTTGCAGCCGCAAGGCTACAGCGACAGCTCGAACGCGGGATCGGCGGCTGCCAGCGCCGCCGCGCTGTCGGCCGGCGGATAAATCACGCGGCCATTGATGGCCACCTTCAAGGCCTTGCCTTCGCTGCCCGTCATCCACACCTTGCGCTCCCAGCCCTGCGTGACGACCGCTCCCCACGCCCCCAGGTCCAGGCACGTCACATAATACGGCTGGCGGTAAGGCCGCGTGGCCAGGCCCAGCAGGTCTGCCACGGCATTGTCGCCCGAGGAACGTCCGAGGAACATGGCGTGCTGGCAACTCATCAGCGTGTGATTGCCGGCGTCGTCCGTGGCGGCGACAGCCGCGTCGCCCGTGGCAAACACATTGGGGGCAGCAGGCACGCGCAAGTCGTTCGCCACCCGCAGGCGGCCCGCCGCATCCTTGTCGCCGGGAATCTGCGCCGTCAGCGCGCTGGCCCGCACGCCCGCCGTCCACACCACGGTGGCCGCCTCGATGCGCTCGCCATCGGCCGTCGTCAAGCCATCCCCGTCGATGGCGGCGACGGCCGAACCGAGCCGGCATTCCACGCCCAGCTCCGCCAGCGCCTGCTCGATCACGGGACGCGGTCCCGGTCCCAGGTCGGGGCCGATGTCGGGCGCCCGCTCGACGATGATCACCTTGATGTCGGCATCCTGCCCCAGGATGGCGCGCAGGCGGGCCGGCAGCTCGGCCGCCAGTTCGATGCCCGTGAAACCGCCACCGGCCACGATGACCGTATTGCGCGCGGCCGATGCGGGCCGGCAAGCCAGCGCATGCAGGTGCGCATCGAGCGCCACCGCGTCGTCGCGCTGATCGGTGCTGAAGGCAAATTCTTGCAAGCCAGGAATATCCGGCCGGAACAGGCTGCTGCCCGCCGCCAGCACCAGGCGGTCATAGGCCAGGGTCGAACGGCTGCCGTCGGCGGCCACGATATCGACCTCGTCGCTGGCGCTGCGGATGGCCTCGACCTTGCCCGCGATGAAGTGCACGCCCGTGTCGTCAAACAGTTGCTGCAACGGCGCCACCATGCCGGCAGGCGCCGGCTCGTACAGGCGCGGGCGCATCGTCAGCACCGCTTCCGGCGCCACCAGCGCCACTTCGATGTCGCCTGCCGCAACGTTTTCCAGCCGCAGGCGGCGCACGGCGGCCAGGGCACTCCACAAGCCGGCAAAGCCGGCACCAATGATCAATACGCGCTGTGTCATGTTTTTTCTCCTTGATTTGATAACACAGACTATATCACTCCTCGTTATTGGACGCAAGCGGACATGGCGAAAAAGGCGCAGCCTGTCTTGCGGTCCGCGCCGCACTCGCGTAGATTCGCGGCACAACGAACAGGGAAAGTCCCATGCAAGAGGAATTGGAAACATTGCTGGCAGCAGCGTTCAAGAGCGAGCGGATACTGGCGCGCCGGCTGGCGGCGCAGGAAGGCATCGCCGGCGACGCGGCGCTGCAGCGCATACTGGAACAGGCGGCCAGCACGCAGGGCCTTGCCGCCCTGCTGGCGGCGCGGACGCAGGCGCGCGCGGCCGACGCGCAGCGCAAGGCGCAAAAGATCAGCGACCGCCAGCAGGCGCAAGCGGCCAAGCGCCTGCCGGCTGGCCCCGCTTCGGCATGGCGCGGCTGGTTCGACGGCTCCGCCCACCCGAATCCGGGCAAGCTGGGCATCGGTGCCCTGCTGCTGGGGCCGAACGGCGAACGCATCGAAGTGAGCGAGGCGGCCGGTTATGGCAGCAGCAGCGACGCGGAATATGCGGCCCTGACGGCCGTGCTGCAGGCGGCACTCGGCGTGCGCCCGCCGCCCGCGCAACTGCTGCTGTACGGCGACAGCCAGGTGGTGATCAACGATGTATTGGGAACGGCGGCGGCAGGCGCCAAGGGACTGGAAATACACAGGGCCACCGTAGTGGCCCTGCTGGAACAATTACACGATGTAACGCTGCGCTGGCTGCCGCGCCACCGCAATGGCGAGGCGGACCGGCTGTCGCAGCTGGCGATCGCCGGCTGGGTGGAGGACGACCCTCCACCCCTTGCCGTTTAGGCGGCGCGGCCGATCTGCAATGCCTCTTGCGGCGCCTTGGCCGCCGAGCGCTTGCTGCCCCCCACGGCCTTCAAGCCGCCGGCGCCGGCCTGCTGGCCATTGAGTTTAAACACGCTGACCACTTGCGCCAGGTTGTGCGCCTGGTGCTGCATCGATTCGGCGGCAGCCGCCGACTCTTCCACCAGGGCCGCGTTTTGTTGCGTCACAGCATCCATCTGGCCGATGGCCCGGTTGATCTCATCGATGCCCACGCTTTGCTCGCTGCTCGCCGCCGTGATTTCCGTGATGATGTCGCTCACGCGCTGCACGCTGTCGACGATGTCGTTCATGGTCGAACCGGCTTGCGCCACCAGCATGCTGCCCGCGTTGACTTGCTCCACGGAAGCACCGATCAGGGTCTTGATCTCTTTCGCCGCCGACGCCGAACGCTGCGCCAGGTTGCGCACTTCGGACGCCACGACGGCAAAGCCGCGGCCCTGCTCGCCCGCGCGCGCCGCTTCCACGGCCGCGTTCAAGGCCAGGATATTCGTCTGGAAAGCGATGCCGTCGATGACGGAAATGATGTCGACGATCTTGTTCGACGAAGCATTGATCGATTCCATCGTGCCCACCACCTGCGCCACGACTGCGCCGCCCTTGACGGCCACTTGCGCCGCCGAGGCCGCCAACTGGTTCGCCTGGCGCGCATTGTCCGCATTCTGTTTCACGGTGCTGGTCAGTTCTTCCATCGACGACGCCGTTTCTTCCAGGGAACCGGCCTGCTCTTCCGTGCGGGAAGACAGGTCCTGGTTGCCGGCGGCAATTTCCGTCGATGACGTGGCGATGCTGTCCGTACCTGCGCGCACTTCGCTGACGATGTTGAGCAAGCTCGTGTTCATGTCCTTCAGGGCCAGCAAAAGTTGCCCAGTTTCATCTTTGGCGCTGGCGTCGATCTGCGCCGTCAAGTCGCCATCGGCTACCTTGCGGGCGATTTCCACGGCCGTGCGCAGGGGGCGCACGATGCCCGTCGTCAACAGCCAGGCGCAGACGACGCCAAAGCCCAGCGCCAGCACGGCCAGGGTCAGCAGCAAGTTGCGGCTCGTCTTGGCGACCTCGTCGATCTCGCGCGCCGTCGTGTCGATGCTGGCGCGCTGGTGCTGCAGCATGTCGTTGACCACTTTCAGGTATTTCGTCGAACCGGGCACGAAGATGCCCTGGAACGCCTTTTCTGCCTCGGCTTCCTGCCCATCCGCCTTCAGCTTCGACACTTGCGCGCGCGAATCGAGGTAAACCTTGCGCTGCTCGCTCACCAGGCGGAACAGTTCCTTTTCTTCCGGGCTGGAAATCAAGGCTTCGATTTTCTTTTGCAATTCGCCCGACACGACGGACGATTGCTTGGCCTCTTCCGCAAAATACGCGCCCAGTGACGTGTCGCTGCTGCGCGCGATGGCCGTGGTGCGGCGCACGCCGCTATCGATCTTTGCATACCAGTCGGAAATATAGCGTTCCTTCGCCAGCGGCAGCTCCATCATGGTGCGCGTAGCCATGGCCACGTCGTGCAAACGCCACACGCTGATGCCCGTAATGAGCATGGAAAACAGCAAAATCACGGCAAAACCCAGGCCGAGGCGCACACCAATACTGACGTTTCTTAACAAATTCATGTGAATATCCTAAAAAAGCGGAACCAGACTATATAAAAGGGGTTGCGGCTGCCTGGGGCAGCCGCGGCGGCATCAGCGCGTGCCGATGCGCAAAGTGGTTTGCGGTGCTGCCGGGCGTTTCTGCGCGTGTTGCACACCCTTCACGCCGCCGGCGCCGGCCTGCTGGCCATTGAGTTTAAAGACGCTGACGACTTGCGCCAGGTTGTGCGCCTGGTGCTGCATCGATTCGGCGGCGGCCGCCGACTCTTCCACCAGGGCCGCATTTTGTTGCGTCACGGCATCCATCTGGCCGATGGCGCGGTTGATCTCGTCGATGCCCACGCTTTGCTCGCTGCTGGCCGCCGTGATTTCCGTGATGATGTCGCTCACGCGCTGCACGCTGTCGACGATGTCGTTCATGGTCGAACCGGCTTGCGCCACCAGCATGCTGCCCGCGTTGACTTGCTCCACGGAAGCGCCGATCAGGGTCTTGATCTCTTTCGCCGCCGACGCGGAACGCTGCGCCAGGTTGCGCACTTCGGACGCCACGACGGCAAAGCCGCGGCCCTGTTCGCCCGCGCGCGCCGCTTCCACGGCCGCGTTCAAGGCCAGGATATTCGTCTGGAAGGC
Organism: Janthinobacterium sp. SUN120; assembly: GCF_030397735.1. Classification (NCBI taxonomy): domain Bacteria; kingdom Pseudomonadati; phylum Pseudomonadota; class Betaproteobacteria; order Burkholderiales; family Oxalobacteraceae; genus Janthinobacterium; species Janthinobacterium sp. SUN120. Next base: position 1,552,909 of record NZ_JAPUBW010000001.1, read on the forward strand.
GATGCCATCGATCACGCTGATGATATCGACAATCTTGTTCGAGGAAGCATTGATCGATTCCATCGTGCCCACCACCTGCGCCACCACTGCGCCGCCCTTGACGGCCACTTGCGCAGCCGACGCTGCCAACTGGTTCGCCTGGCGCGCATTGTCCGCATTCTGTTTCACGGTGCTGGTCAGCTCTTCCATCGACGAGGCTGTTTCTTCCAGGGAACCGGCCTGCTCTTCCGTGCGGGAAGACAGGTCCTGGTTGCCGGCGGCGATTTGCGTCGACGACGTCGCGATGCTGTCCGTGCCGCTGCGCACTTCGCCCACGATATTGAGCAAGCTCGTGTTCATGTCCTTCAGGGCCAGCAGCAGTTGCCCAGTTTCATCCTTGGCGCTGGCGTCGATCTGCGCCGTCAAGTCGCCATCGGCCACCTTGCGGGCAATGTCCACGGCCGTACGCAGGGGGCGCACGATGCCCATCGTCAAGACCCAGGCGCACACGACGCCGAAAGCCAGCGCCAGCGCGGCCAGCACCAGCATCAGGTTGCGGCTGGTATTGGCGACGGCGTCGATCGCGCGCGCGGTGGCGTCGATCGTGGCGCGCTGGTGTTCCAGCAAGTCCGAGACCATCTTCTGGTATTTGGCGGCGGCCGGCACGAACGTCTTTTCAAACACGTCGTTGGCGGCATCGACCTGCGCTTCGCCCTTCAGCTTGTAGACCTGGTCGCGCGAACCGATGTACACCTTGCGCTGTTCCAGCAAGCCCGCGAACATGGCTTTTTCCTCCGGCTTGTCGATCAGCGCCTCGATTTTCTTTTGCAGCTCGGCCGAGCTGGACGACGAGACTTTCGATTCTTCGGCAAAATAGCCGCTCAGCGAGGTATCGCTGCTGCGGGCAATGGCGATGGTGCGACGCACGGCGCTGTCGATACGGCCATACCAGTCGGAAATATAGCGCTCCTTGGCCAGCGGCTGCTCCATCATGACGCGCGTGGCGCTGGCCACGTCGTGCAAGCGCCAGACGCTGATGCCCGTAATGAGCATGGAAAACAGCAAAATCACGGCAAAACCGAGTCCCAGGCGGACACCGATGCTGACGTTGCGTAATAAATTCATGTGACTATCCTAAAGAGCCCTGATGCCATGGCTGGCAGTTTCGCGCTGCTGCGGGCTGGCTGCCATGGCGAAACGGGCGTAAAAAGTGAAACTCAAGTGAAACTGGCGCACGGTTCGGCTGAACCGTGCGCCAGGAAATGCGCTAGCGTGCGCCTTGCAGAAAAAGCAAACAATGCTTGGGGTCAATTGTTTCTAAAAAACCCTCTCGCACTAGGGTGTCAGGAAATGTTCAGTGCAAGGCGCGTTGCCGAAGACAGTACGAATGTACGGCGAGGCAATGCAACGCCGTCCTGGACTTTTCCTGGCGGCCTAGGCTGCCAATTTTTCGATCAAGCCCATATCGGCGCTGGACATCAACTGGTCGATATCGACCAGGATCAGCATGCGCTCGTCGATGGTGCCCAGGCCGATCACGTATTCCGTGTTGATCGAACGGCCCATGTCCGGCGCCGGCTTGATCTGTTCCGGCATCAGGGTGGTGACGTCGGAGACGCGGTCGACGACCATGCCGACGACGCGGTTGCCGATATTGAGGATGATGACGACGGTGAACTGGTCATAGCTGGGCGTGCCCAGGTTGAACTTGATGCGCATGTCGACGATGGGCACGATGATGCCGCGCAGGTTGACCACGCCTTTGACGAACTCGGGCGCGTTGGCGATGCGGGTCGGCGTTTCATAGCTGCGGATTTCGCTGACTTTCTGGATGTCGATGCCATATTCTTCCTGGCCCAGGGTAAAGGCCAGGTATTCGGCAGCCTTGGCAACGGTTGCGCCAGTGTCGCTGGAAATGGTGTTCATGATATTCCTTTCGTTAACTCGCCTGGGGCGCAGGCCAAGGCACGCTGCAAGCAAGCCTTGGACGTGGCAGAGTCACCCAACAGGGGATGGCCGCCACTTGTGTGTTTTTGCAAATATTTTCTAGCAATTAGCTTATGCCTCTAATTTCCGTGCGGCAATGTTACCCCATGTAAATTTTACATGCACTAAAAAAGAGCGACCGTCTGATTTTTGATTTTCAAAGATGCAATTTATGTGGCGAATACAGCACGCCGGCGCGCCAGGCCCCCGCCGCACTGGCGGCCCTTGCTTTATGTAAATTTGACATGCACTAAAAAAGAGCCATCGACGGCTTGATAATTTTCAAAAATACAATTCATGTGGCAAATACGGCACGCTGGAGCACCAACCGCCCCGCCACGCGCTGCGACGTTTTATGCCACACTGGCGGCCCCTGCTTTCTACGACTGTGAACATGCATTCTTTGCTTTCCCAATGGCAACCACGCCTGCTGGCGCTGGCCACGGCCGGCCTGGGCGATGACGGCGCCCACGACCTCAACCACCTGCACCGCGTCTGGCGCAATGCCAGTGTCCTGCTGCAAGACCATGCGGACGCGGACGCCCTCACCGTGATGGCCGCCTGCTACCTGCACGACCTGGTCAACCTGCCAAAGAACCACCCCGAGCGCCACCTGGCCTCGCGCCAGGCGGCAACGCTGGCTTGCCGCCAGCTGGCGGAACTGGATTTCCCATCAGAAAAATTGGCCGGCGTGGCTCACGCCATCGAGACGCACAGTTTTTCCGCCAACTTGCCGCCGCACACGCTCGAAGCGCAAATCGTGCAGGATGCCGACCGCATCGATGCGCTGGGCGCCGTGGGACTGGCGCGGTTGTTCTATACGGCGGCGCGCATGGATAGCGCGCTGGCGCATGGCACGGATCCGCTGGCACAGCAGCGTCCGCTCGACGACAAGGCTTACGCGCTCGACCATATCGTCACCAAGCTCGACAAGCTGCCCGGCAAGATGCAGACGGCGGCGGGCCGCGCGCTGGCCGAACAGCGGCTGGCCGTGCTGACGGATTTCCGCGCCGCCTTTGCGGACGAATGGGGAATTGCTCTCTAGCATGGGTGGCGATAGCCAGCATGGCCCACGCTGTCTATAATGCAAGGCTCAGCTATCGCGCCGCGCGCCAGCAGGAAGCTGCCACGCGCCGGCGCCACGCCAACAACTGAACTCCGCACGCCGCACGGCGGCGCGGGGTGCGCGCCGAAAGCATGCATGTCCGATAAAACCAGCCCCGACAGCCATTCACCGTCATCGCCCGCCGCGCCCGCGCGCGCCGGCAACCTCAATTTCATCCTCGTCTGCGTCTTCATCGACATGCTGGGCATCGGCCTGGTCGTGCCCGTGCTGCCCATCCTGATCGGCGACTTTGTCAACGGCAAGGATGAGCAGGCATTCTGGTACGGCATCATGGCGGCCGTCTTCGGCTTGCTGCAATTCATCTTCATGCCCATGCTGGGCGCCATCAGCGACCGCGTGGGACGCCGCCCCGTGCTGCTGTATTCGATGGCCGGCATGGGCATCAACTTTCTCGCCACGGGCTGGGCGCCGAACCTGGCCTGCCTGTTCATCGGCCGCATCATCGGCGGCGTCTCGTCGGCCAGCATGTCGGTCGCGTCCGCCTATGCGTCCGACGTCTCCACGCACGACAACCGCGCCAAGAGCTTCGGCAAGATCGGCGCCGCCTTCGGCCTGGGCTTCATTTGCGGCCCCATGCTGGGCGGCCTGCTGGGCGAGATCAACCTGCACCTGCCGTTTTACGTGGCGGCGGGCCTGTCGGCGGCCAATTTCATCTACGGCTATTTCTGCGTGCCCGAATCGCTGCAGCCGGGTCCGCGCGCACCGTTCACCCTGGCGCGCATCAACCCGTTTGCCGCCCTGCTCAAGCTGGTGCGCCGCGTGGAAATCCGCGGCCTGGTGCTGGCTTTCGGCCTGATGACGTTTGCGCAAATGATGCTCAACACCACCTGGGTGCTGTACACGCACTTCCGCTTCGACTGGACGCCGCGCCAGAACGGCATCGCCCTGTTCTGCGTGGGCCTGTGCGCGGCCGTCGTGCAGGCGGGCTTGCTGGGCATCCTCATCAAGCGTTTCGGCGAAGTGCGCCTGTCCCTACTGGGCATGGCCTCGGGCGCCCTCACCTATCTGCTGTACGGCCTGGCAACGCAGGGCTGGATGATGTATGCGTTGATCCTGTGCAACCTGCTGGCCTTTGCCGCCGGACCGGCGCTGCAAGGCATCATCTCGAAATCGTCCAACGCCAGCGAACAGGGAGAATTGATGGGCTCCTTGCAATCGATCAGCAGCCTGGGCATCATCTTCATGCCTTTGCTGGGCAGCATGATCCTCGGCGAAGTGAGCCACTTGCCGCCGCAAGACTGGCGCATCGGCAGCACCTTCTACCTGTGCGCCATCATGCAAACCCTGGGCATCCTGGTGGCCTGGCGCTACTTCAAGGCGCAACGCCAGGCAAGACTTATGGTTTCCACCACAAAGTAGTCGGCGGGATAATATTGTATTTGGGAAATAAATAGGCGAGAATGGGATAATCAAGCGGGCGTTGCCGACGCCGGCGATACGATGGTGAGCAAGGATGGGTATGACTGACTTTTATTCCAGCGCCTGGCGCCGAACCGTGGCCATGCTGGCGCTGGCGCTGCCATCGCTGGCGGGCGCGCAATGCTCGCGCGACATCCAGGTGCCCGTCTCGGCCATCGGCGCCAGCGTCGTGGTGAATGGCGCCACCATCAGCGGCATCTATCCCGACTTGCTGCGCGGCATGGGCGCCAAGCTCGGCTGCAATTTCATCTTCACGGCCGTCCCCCGCGCGCGCCTGGAAGCGATGTTCGAGGCAGGCAAGGCCGACTTGCTGATCCCGGCCAGCAGCACCTTGCGGCGCGACCAGCATGGCCTGTTCATCCCCATGCTGGGCAGCCGGCCCCTGCTGATCTCGCTCCAGGGCGCGCGACCGCCCATCAACACCATGCAGGAATTGATCGAGCGGCGCGAATTGCGCGTGGCGCTCGTGCGCGGCTACGACTATGGCGCACCGTACCAGGCGCTGGCGAAGGAATTGAGCAGCCAGGGCCGCCTGTTTTATGAAGTCGACGCCCTGTCCGTGGCGCGCCTGATGCAAAGCGGCTTCATCGACGCCACCATCATGGCGCCCACCATCCTCGCCGGCGTGGCGCAAAACGATGCGCGCGTGTATGGCCTGGCCGACCGCCTGCGCCTGGAAGCGCTGCCGGAATTGCCCTGGGGCATGAGCGGCGTCTACCTGTCGCGCAAGTCGCTGACGGCGGAAGACCAGGCGACCCTGCGCGAACTGCTCGACAGGGCGGGCCGCTCCGGCTCCGTGATGGACGGCTTCCAGCGCCATCACCGCCAGGAACTGTTGTCGCTGAGCATACGCCCCCGCTAAGGCCTGCATGTCCGGTCTGGTCGTCGCCGTCGTCCTGTTTGCCGCCCTGCTGCACGCCAGCTGGAACGCCATCGTCAAGTCGGGCAAGGATACCTTCCTCAGCACGGTGCTCGTTTCCGTGAGCGCGGCCCTGATTTCGCTGACCGTCTTGCCCTTCGTCAGCACTCCCGCGCCCGCCAGCTGGCCCTACCTGGCCGCCTCGGCCGTGGCACAGCTGGCGTATTACTCGCTGCTGGCGGCTGCCTACAGGGCGGGCGACATGAGCCATGCCTACCCCTTGATGCGCGGCAGCGCGCCATTGCTCGTGGCGCTGGCCAGCTGGCCGCTGATCGGCGAACGCCTTTCCCCCATGCAGATGGGCGCCGTCGCCTGCATCTGCGCGGGCATCCTCGGCCTGTACGTGGCCGCGCGTACGGGCACCATCGGCAGGATGCCGAAAAACACGGGCCGCGCCACCGCCTTTGCGCTCGGCAACGCCTGCGTCATCGCCAGCTATACCTTGATCGACGGCATCGGCGTGCGCCTGTCCGGCGCGCCGGCCGCCTACACCATGTGGATTTTTGTCTTGAACGGCGCAGGACTGCTGCTGTGGACGGCGTTGCGCCGCCCCGCCGATTTGCTTGCGTATGCGCAAACGCAATGGCGCCTGGCCGCCGTTGGCGGCTTCGGCACCCTCGCTTCGTACGGCCTGGCCCTGTGGGCCATGACGCAAGCGCCCGTGGCCGCCATCGCGGCCCTGCGCGAGACGTCGATCCTGTTCGCCATCGCCATTGCGGCCCTGTTCCTGCGCGAAAAGATCAGCCCCCGCCGCTACCTGGCCATCGGCCTGATCGCGGCGGGCGCCATCCTCATGCGAATCGCTTAGCGGGCGTCGAGCGACGCAATCGGCAACTCGATCGCGCTGGCCGCCCCTGCCGCGTGGTACACGCGCTGCGTCGCCTTTCTATAATGGCCCGGGTCGGCCAGGAAGATGTTCGGCACGTAGTTTTGCGGGTTGCGGTCGTACAGGGGGAACCAGCTCGACTGCACTTGCACGGCGATGCGGTGGCCGGGCAGGAAGACGTGATTCGCGTTCGGCAAGGCGAAGCGGTAGCGTTCCACTTTACCTGCCGGTATCGGCGTCGGGTGCTCGAAGCTGTCGCGGTAGCGGCCGCGGAAGATATCCATCGCCACGCCCAGCTGGTAGCCGCCCATGGCCGGCTGCGACGGCACTTCGTCCGGATACACGTCAATCAGTTTCACCACCCAATCGGCATCCGTGCCGCTGGTGGCGGCAAACAGGTTCACCATCGGCGCGCCGGCGATGCGCACGGCCGTCTTCAACGGTTCGGACACATAGCTGAGCACATCCGTGCGGTCGGCATAGCCGCGCTGGTCGCTGACCAGCCATGGCTTCCACACATCGGGGTCCGTGAGACGCACGGGACGGGGCACGAAAGGCACGGGCTTGGCGGGATCGGCCACGTATTCATCGAAGGCGCCTTCAGCCGCATCCGCAGCGCCCGATGGCGCCGCAAAACCCAGCCTGGAACCGTCCTGCAGGTAGATCGGCGTCAGCTTGGTGTCGCACGTCTCGCAGGCCAGCGGCCACTGCTGCAGGCGCTGCCACTGGTTGGTGCCGGTCTGGTACGACACCACGGGCGCCGTGTTCGCTTCCGGCGCACCATCCTTCAGGTATTGATTCAGGAACGGCTGCATGACTTTTTCGCGGAACTGGCGCGCCGTGTCGCCGTCAAACTTCAGGGCACCCAGGCTGGAGCCGTCATAGTTGACGCCGCTATGGCGCCACGGGCCGATGGCCAGGTAATTGAGGTTGTTGCGCTTGTCGCGCCCCTCCATCGCCGTGTAGGTGGCGTACGGGCCATAGATATCTTCCTGGTCCCACTGCCCCACCACGTGCATGGTGGGCACGATCAGCGGGCGCTTGGCGAGGATCTTGTCGAGCGCCTGTTCCTGCCAGTAACTGTCATAGGCCGGGTGCTCGAACAGCTTTTTCGTGTAGGTCAGCTTGTCGATGCCGAACTTCTTCGCGTAATCGCCGGCCGAGCCGATGCGCAGATACGCATCGTATTCGTCATACACGCCCAGCGCCGGCGCCTCGCTACTGCCGCGCGCGCTCGTCTGCCACGCCAGGTAGGACAGGCTCGGCATGCGGAAGGCGCCGTTGTGGAACCAGTCGTCGCCGCGCCAGCCATCGACCATGGCGCTCATGGGAACGGCCACCTTCAGCGCCGGATGCGGGTCGACCAGGGCCATCAGCACCGTATGACCCTCGTACGAGGAACCGAGCATGCCCACCTTGCCATTCGTTTCCGGCACGTTTTTCACGAGCCAGTCGATGGTGTCCCACGCATCGGTCACGTTATCGACCTTGGTATGGTTCAGCGGTCCGCGCACGGGGCGCGTCATGACGTAATCGCCTTCCGAGCCATGCTTGCCGCGCACGTCCTGGAACACGCGGATGTAGCCGTTTTCCACCAGGGTATCGTCGCCCTGCGGCAAGGCGGCCAGCATGCTGGGGCTGGCAGCGCGCTGGGCGCGGCGGGCCGCATTGTACGGCGTGCGCGTGAGCATGATCGGCGCTTTCTGGGCGCCTTTCGGCACGACGATCACCGTGTACAGCTTGACGCCGTCGCGCATGGGGATCATCACCACGCGCTTGACGTAGTCATTCACATCGGGCATGACCAGCTTGGCGCCGATATCGGGCGTCATGGGCGGCGTTTGCGCCATCGCGGGTACTGCAAACAAGGAACTGAATAGGGAACTGACAACAAAAGCCAGGCCGGTGAGCCGGACGGGGGACGACATGCGCATACTGTTCTCCAATGATTCATGCCACGCAAAAGTGGCCGAACGGCAATAGTACCCGGAAAGCAAGTTTTACATAAGGCAAGCCTCTGACGCAGCGCAGCAGATAAATCCGGGCGCAAACTTGACAGAACGCGCCCGAACTGCAACCATAACGCCATGAAATTTATCCCTTCACAACACGCCTGCTTGAATTGGTGGTCCCGCTCACTTTCGCGCGGCCACTGCATAGTGATGTGAATTTGATCCACGCCGCCTCGATCGGTGGCGTAACAGGCTCAGCCTGGATCATCCCCGATGCAGGCGGCTCAAAAGGAAACTTGATGAGCTTGCCTAATACGCCCGATACCCCCGACAGCCAGGACCAGAACGACGCCGCGCCGCTGTCCGCCGCCGCCATCGCTTCGCAATCCGTGATCCTGACGGGCGACCGCCCCACCGGCCCCTTGCACCTGGGCCACTACGTGGGCAGCCTGCGCGACCGCGTGCGCTACCAGAACAGCTACAAGCAGTTCATCATGCTGGCCGACGCGCAAGCGCTGACGGACAATATGGACGACATCGACAAGGTGCACCGCAATGTCGTCGAAGTGGCGCTCGATTACCTGGCCGTCGGCATCGACCCGACGAAAACCACCGTGTTCATCCAGTCGCAGATTCCGGAACTGGCCGAACTGACCTTTTACTACCTGAACATCGTTACCGTGGCGCGCCTCGAGCGCAACCCCACCGTCAAGGAAGAAATCCGCCTGCGCGGCTTCGAGCGCGACATCCCGGCCGGCTTCTTGACCTACCCGGCCAGCCAGGCGGCCGACATCACGGCCTTCAAGGCGGGCGTGGTGCCCGTGGGCGAAGACCAGATCCCGATGATCGAGCAAACGAATGAAATCGTGCGCCGCTTCAACCGCATGTATAACCGCGAAGTATTGATGGAATGCAAGGCGCTGGTGCCGGACATCGGCCGCCTGCCCGGCATCGACGGCAAGGCGAAGATGAGCAAATCGCTGGGCAACACCATCAACCTGGGCGCCACCCCGGCCGAAATCACGGCCGCCGTGAAAAAAGTCTATACCGACCCGCTGCACCTGCGCGTGGAAGATCCGGGCCACCTGGAAGGCAACATCGCGTTTACGTACCTGGATGCGTTTGACCCGGAAAAAGCGGCGCTGGCCGAAATGAAAGCCCATTACGTGCGCGGCGGCCTGGGCGACAGCATCGTCAAGAAGCGCCTGGACCTGGTCTTGCAGGAAATGCTGGCGCCGATCCGCGCCCGCCGCGAAGAGTTCGCCAAAGACAAGGGACAAGTCATCCAGATGCTGAAAGAAGGCACCTTCAAGGCACGCGAAGTGGCGGCCCGCACGGCTGATGAAGTCAAGTCGGCCCTGGGCTTGAACTACTTCTGATCAGCAACAATAGCAAACTGACATAGCAAACTGATGCGCTCAGGCGGAGTCGGGTAAAATCCCGCTTCCGCCTGGGCGCAATTCGTTTGTCACCGTGGCACCAGCAATCCGTAGAGAAAACAACGCGCCATGACCGATACCCCTGTCGAACAGCTGCTGCAGCAGCATTTTTCCATCGATGCATTGCAGCAGGCGCCCGCGCCCCTGCGGCAGGCGCTGGGCATGCTGGGCGGCTGGCTGGCCGCCGAGCGCGACACGGCCTATCCGCACACGCCGTATGCGGAACTGCTGACGCAGCTGTCCGACACCCGCCTGCCCGCGCACGGCATGCCCGTGGCGGATTTCCTGCAAGAACTCGACACCACCGTGCTGGCCAATACGGCCCAGCTGAACCACCCGCAATACATCGGCCACATGACCCAGGCCTTGCCGTGGATCAGCGTGCTGGCCGAAGCGTTTACGGCCACCCTGAACCAGAATCAGGTCAAGATCGAGACGGCGTATGTGTCGACCCTGATCGAAAAACAGATCCTGGGCTGGCTGCACCGCCAGGTGTACCAGCAGCCCGAACATGTCTACACGCAAGCGATGGCCGCCACCAGCGGCGCGCTGGGCAATGTCGTCAATGGCGGCACCATGGGCAACCTGACGGCCCTGGCCGTGGCGCTGGAACAGCAGCTGCCCGGCACGCGCAAGCGTGGCCTGTTTGCCGCCATGCAAGAATCCGGCTACGCGGGACTGGCCGTGATCGGCTCGGCCCGCAGCCACTATTCCGTCAAGAAGGCGCTGGCGACCCTGGGCCTCGGTGAAAACGCCTTGCACCTGGTGGCCGTCGACCGCGACAACCGCATCGACGTCCAGGCGCTGGAAGCGACGATTGCCGACTTGAAATTGCGCAATATCAAGGTCGTCGCCATGATCGGCATCGCCGGCACGACGGAAACGGGCGCCATCGACCCGCTGGCCGCCATGGCAGCCATTGCCGCGCGGGAAAGCATCTGGTTCCATGTGGATGCGGCCTGGGGCGGAGCGCTCTTGATCGCGGAACAGTACCGCGCGCTGTACGACGGCATCGCGCTGGCCGACTCCGTCGTCATCGACGGGCATAAATTGCTGTGGGTGCCGATGGCGCAAAGCATGGTGCTGTTCAAGGATAGCGCCAGCCTGAACTTGCTGAAGCACAACGCCAACTACATCTTGCGCGACAACTCGGGCGACCTGGGCCAGACCTCGCTGGAAGGCTCGCGCCGCTTCGACGCCTTGAAACTGTGGACCTCGTTCAAGGTGCTGGGCGTGTCCGGCTACACGACCTTGCTGCAGCAGGCGGCCACCTTGTCCGGCCAGTTGCAGGACTTGTTGGCCGACCAGCAGGATTTCGAACTCGTCACGCGCTCCGACACCTTCATCCTGACCTACCGCTACGTACCCGCGCATTTGCGCCAGCGCATGGAGGCCTTGCTGGCCGGCGGCCAGGTGGACGCGGCGACCGAACTGAACAAGCAACTGAACACCTTGAACGCCAAGCTGCAAAACCGGCAAAAGGCGCAAGGCCACAGCTTTGTGTCGCGCACGGTACTCGAATCGACGCGCTACCCCGGCCCGACCAATGTGCTGCGCGTGGTCATGACGAATGTCAAGACGCGCCCCCACCACTTGCGCGCCATCCTGGCCGAACAGCGGGCCATCGGCCAGGCGCTTGTGGCGGAACTGGGATTGTAAGAACGTTCCACCCATCAACCTTGACTGGATGCCCGATGCACCGCCTCAGCGCCCTCACCGATCTGTTAAAGCATCTGTTGAAATGGCTGCTGCTGGCGAGCGTCGTGGCCGTGCTGGCGGGCTCGGCCTCGGCCGCTTTCCTGTTCGCGCTGGACTGGGCGACACGTACGCGCCTGGCGCACGCCTGGCTGATCTGGCTGCTGCCCGTGGCGGGCTTTGCCGTCGGCTGGCTGTATTTGCGCTACGGCAGCAGCGTCGAAGGCGGCGCGAATCTGCTCATCGATGAAATCCACGACCCGAAAAAAATCATCCCCTTGCGCATGGCGCCGCTGGTGCTGGGCGGCACCGTCGTCTCGCATTTGTTCGGCGCCTCCGTCGGACGCGAAGGCACGGCCGTGCAGATGGGCGGCGCGCTGGCCGACCAGCTGACCCGCATGTTTCGTTTGAACAATGAAGACCGCCGCATCATCCTGATGGCCGGCATCAGCGCCGGCTTTGCCTCCGTCTTCGGCACGCCGCTGGCGGGCGCCCTCTTCGGCCTGGAAGTGCTGGCCATCGGCCGCCTGCGCTACGAAGCCATGCTGCCCTGCCTGGCCGCTGCCGTCATCGCCGACCAGGTGGTCCTGCTGTGGGGTCCGCTTTTGCACATTGCTCACACGCATTACGCCGTACCTTTGACCCCCGCCATTTCTGCCTGGACCTTGTCCGCGATGGTCATCGCGGGCGTGCTGTTTGGCGTGACCGGCAAAGTGTTTGCGCAAGCCACGCACGGCTTGAGCGGCTGGATGAAACGCAAGATTGCCTACGCTCCGCTGCGCCCGCTGATAGGCGGCCTCGTCGTAGCGCTCGCCGTGTGGCTGCTGGGCACGGATCGCTACATCGGCCTGGGCATCCCCACCATCGTCGATGCGCTCAAGGAACCGCTGCCCGCCTGGGATTTCCTGGGCAAGATGGCGTTTACCATCGTCTCGCTGGGCACGGGTTTCAAGGGCGGCGAAGTGACGCCATTGTTCTTCATCGGCGCCACCCTGGGCAATGCGCTGGGGCCGCTGCTGCACCAGCCCGTCACCTTGCTGGCCGCCATCGGCTTCGTCGCCGTGTTTGCGGGCGCCGCCAACACGCCCATCGCCTCGACCCTGATGGCGATGGAACTGTTCGGCGCGGAGATCGGCGTGTACGCGGCCATCGCCTGCGTCGTGGCCTACCTGTTTTCCGGCCACGCGGGCATTTACCGGGCGCAGCGGGGCGGCCACGCCAAGCGCACGCCCCGCGAGGAACCCGAGCCATGACGCAGAACATCTACGACAACGACGCCTTCTTCACGGCCTACAGCCAGTTGCCGCGCTCCGTCGGCGGACTCGACAGCGCCCCCGAATGGCCAGCCCTGCGCGCCATGCTGCCGGAGATGCAAGGAAAAAGCGTGCTGGACCTGGGTTGCGGCTATGGCTGGTTCTGCCGCTGGGCTGCCGAGGCCGACGCGGCGCGGGTGCTGGGCGTGGACGTGTCGGAAAAGATGCTGGCGCAGGCAGCCGGCATGGGAGAGCATGCGGCCGTCAGCTATGCCCGGCTTGACCTGGAACAACTGGCCTTGCCGCAGGCCAGCTACGACCTGGTCTACAGTTCGCTGGCCTTCCACTACATCGAACGGTTCGCTACGCTGCTGGCCGCCATCCGCCAGGGTTTACAGCCGGGCGGCAAGCTGGTGTTTTCCATCGAGCATCCGATCTTCATGGCGCCGCGCCAGCCCGGCTGGCTGACGGATGCACAAGGCCGCAAGCGCTGGCCCGTCGACAGTTACCAGCAGCAAGGCCCGCGCGTGTCGGACTGGCTGGCGCCGGGCGTGATCAAGCAGCACCGCACCCTAGGCACGACCATCAATGCGCTGCTGCAAGCGGGTTTCCAGCTGGAACATGTGGAGGAATGGGGTCCCAGCGAAGAGCAGGTCGCCCTGCAGCCGGCCCTGGCGGAAGAGCGCGAGCGGCCCATGCTGCTCCTCATCGGCTGCGGCCTGGCGTAGTCTCCCCTCAGCTGGCCACGTTGCGCGTGAAACGCAAGGTGGATGAGCCAGCGTTGACATAGCTGTACGCTTGCGCGCTGCTGAACACGAAGAAATCGCCCGTGCCCAGCGTTTTCGTCCCGGCCGCCAGCTCCAGCTGCAGCTCGCCTTCCAGCACATACAGCATTTCGCTGAAGCCGGCCGGGTCAGGCTCGGCATCGTAGCGCTCGCCCGGCGCCAGTATCCACGACCATAGCTCCACCTGGCGGCTGGCGGGGGCCGCCCCCAGCAGCACGGCCTGGCTGGCTTGCGATGCGCTTTGCCACATCAGCACGCGCAAGCTGTCGTGCGGCTGCCGCGGCGGCTGGACCAGGTCGACGAAGGCCACGTTCAAGGCGGCGGCCACGTGGTCGAGGTTGGCCAGGCTGATGTTGGTGCCGCCCGCCTCGACGCCGTTGACCATGCGCCGGCTCAGGCCCGACTTGCGCGCCAGCTCGTCCTGGCTGAGGCCGGCGGCCAGGCGCAAGCGCCGCAGATTTTTGGCCAGGTGTTCCAGCACGCCACCGGCCTCGACTTGACTGCGCAATATATTGCTCCTATCATGATGGGAAATATTTTGCTCATAGCATAGCTCCCCATGAAAACACACGCAAGTCCCCCGCCCGCCCTCGGCATGCCCGAACTGGCCCTGATCGCCATCACCTTCATCTGGGGCGGCACTTTTCTCGTGGTGCAACATGCCATGACGGTCAGCGGGCCGCTGGCCTTTGTCGCCGCCCGCTTTGCCGTGGCCGCCAGCATCGGCGCCCTGATTTGCCGGGGCCAGCTGCGCCAGCTGACGAAAGCGGAGTTGCTGACGGGCATGGCCATCGGCGTGAGCATCTTTGGCGGCTATGCGCTGCAAACCTATGGCTTGATGTATATCACGAGCAGCAAGTCCGCCTTCATCACGGCTTTTTATGTGCCCATCGTGCCGCTGGTGCAATGGCTGGTCTTCAAGCAGCGGCCCCACCCTGCCGTGTGGGCGGCCGTCGTGCTGGCCTTCATCGGCTTGCTGTTATTGACGGGCACGGATGGCTTGAGCATGGGTTTTGGCACGGGTGAGCTGATCACGGCCGTGGGCGCCATCGCGATCGCCCTGGAAATCATCCTCATCAGCCGCGTCTCGCCGCAATTGAACATCCTGCGCGTGACCATCGTGCAACTGGCAACGGCGTCCCTGATCGCCCTGCTGCTGATGCCCGTCATGGGCGAAGCGCCGCCAGTCCTCAGCAAGACCTTCATCTTCAGCGTGCTGGCACTGGGCTGCGCCAGCGCGCTGATCCAGTACGTGATGAACTGGGCGCAAAAGCGCATTTCCGCCACCAAGGCCACCTTGATCTATGCGGGCGAACCGGTCTGGGCCGGCGTGATCGGACGCATCGCCGGCGAGCGCCTGCCGGCCTTGGCCATCGTGGGGGCGATTCTGATCATTTGTGCGGGCATCCTCAGCGAATGGCGGCCGAAGCGGGGCCGCGGCGCGGCCAAGGCCGTGCAGCCATAAGCTTCAGTCCCCGCCCCGCCGCAGCGCCGCATCGCCATGCAAGGCCAGCGGCACGGCCCTGGCCCAGCGGTTCGAGGACAGGGAAAACGTCAGCGCCCGCACCTGGTGGTACCAGCCGGCAGGCACGTACAGCATGTCGCCCGGCTCGACGAGGCACTCGATCATGGCAGCCTGGCGCGCGAGGGGAAAACGCTCGAAATCGGGCGCTTCCGGGTCGAAGGGCGAGCCGAACAGGATGGCGTTCGCCTCGCTCGGATACAGAAAGGCGTCGTGGTGCGGCGGCGATAACATGATGCGCTTGCGGCCCCACACTTGCGCGAAGATATTGTCGTCGTAATCGCAATGCAGGGGCGTGACCGTGCCGGCCGGCCCCACCCAGAAGCGCGGCGGACCCATCTTGTCGAAATACGTGGGCCAGTGGCACAAACGGTTCAGTTCGCGCAATTCCAGGTTGCCCAGGTAAGGCGGCAACGCGTGCCTGCCCTCTGCCACCAGGTCCAGGTATTGCCCCATCGACATATCCTGCATGGCGCGGTCGGCCGCAAAAGCCGTGTTGATGTAGTCGCCCACGCGCGCCCGCACGGGCACGTGGCTGAACTGTTCGCGCAAGACGTCGGGCGCCAGGGCCGACAGGGGCCAGCGCTGCACCAGCCCGCGCATCAGGAAAGGCAGGCCCAGCGCGGCCCGCGCGCGGAAGGCGGCGGCGTCCAGCATGGCCAGACGCGGCACCTCGGTGATGCTGGGCAAGTCGCGCGCCGCCTGCTTGATGGCCTCGCGCATGGCGTCGATCGAGGTGACGCCGCGCACCTGCGCATCCTTGGCTTCGCGCGCTTGCTTATGCGCAAGAGCTGTTGCGGCAGAACTGAATTCTGCTGGCGGCCTGGGCGGCAGTGCGCGCGTCGATATGGGGGCTGCCGCAAGCGGGAGCGGCTCTTTTTTTTCTGCAGACATAAATCTTCTTTGCAATCAGGGGCCGCGCGGCATGGCGCGGCAGTGCGCTATTTTAAGCCAGCAAGGTCCGTTTCAGCACATCGGCCTGCTCGCCCGCCTGGCGCGCCTTGGCGGCATATTCGCTGGCCGTGCCCGGATGCAGCCAGGCCTGGGCCTTGGCGGCCAGGTTCAGGTAGAGCCTTTCTTTTTCCTGCAACGCCCTGACGGCGGCCCAGATGGCATCTTCCGCCTTGTCATGCTGCAACTCGCCGAGCATTTGCGCCGTGAAACTGTGGCCCGTATGGCAGCGAAAACGCTGCGGCTGCTGGCCGTGCAGCTCCCACAGGGTGCCCTGGCATTCGGGACACGTGAAAGTCGATGGCGTGGCAATTTTTTCCAGTTGGTCCATATTTCCCACTCCCCGGGCAAAACGGTTTTCCACGGCAATCCATGGGGGCGCAGGCGGCAAGGGCTGCGCGGCGCGGGCCGGCGAGCCGCTGGCCAGCGCCAGCAGGGCCGGGCCGATCTCGGCGGCCGGCAGGCGCCAGTCCACCCCCGCATGCTCGATCGCGCTTTGCGGCATCGACGGCGCCACCGCGTCCTGCGGCTCCTGCACCAGCGCCTTGCCGCCGCAGGCCTTGATGGCTTGCAAGCCTGCCGTGCCATCGTCGAGATAGCCGCTGAGAATCACGCCCACCACCTTCGGCCCGAAAGCGGCGGCGGCACTGCGAAACAGCGGGTCGATGGCGGGACGCGTATGGTTTTCCTTGGGTCCTCGGCTCAGCCCGACCGTCGCCTGGCCGGCCAGGTTGGCAACGAGCATGTGCCGGTCCGGCGGCGCCAGCAGGATGCGCCCCGCGCGCACGGGTTCGCGCTCTTCGGCAAAGCGCACGGGCAAGGCGGAGGTTTTAGCGAGAATCTCGGGCAGCACGCTGCTGCGCCGCCCCACATGCGCGACCACCAGCACGGGCGCCGGCATATTGGCAGGCAAGGCGGAAAAGATGGCGGACAGCGCTTCCACGCCGCCCACCGAGGCGCCCATGACGATCAGCGTTTCCATGCCGGCCCCTTTCGCGCGCAGGTCCAGCAGTTATTCTGCTGCGCCTTGCATCGCGATTCCGTGCGCCGCCTAACACAGGGTCACATGACGTCACGTCACCCTGGGACGCATCGGGGCCAGGCGTCCTCAGACGGGCGTCTTGAAAATCGGATCGACGATGAATTGCTGCGCCTTGATGCGCAAGGTGCGCTCTTCATCGAGCTCGGCGCGCGTTTCGCCCAGCTCTTCGCGTTCCGCTTCCAGTTCCAGGCGCGCGGCCGCCAGTTCCGTTTCCACGCGCGTCAGGCTTTCCAGCTTCAGCTGGGCCTGGATCAGTTCGGCGCGTGCCGCTTCGGCAGCCTCTTCCAGGCGCGGGATGCCTTCGAGCTTGAATTGCGCCTTGGCCAGGTCCATGCGCGCCTGCTCGGCCGCTTCTTCCAGGCGCGGCAAGCCTTCCAGGCGCAGCTGCGCCTTGGCCAGGTCCGTGCGGGCCTGGTTCGCCACTTGCCGCTCCCGTTCCAGCTCCTCGCGCAAGGTTTCCAGCTCGCCGGCCTGCAAGTCGAGCAACTCTTGCTGGCGCTCGTTCTCGCTGGCCAGGTCCATCAATTCCTGTTGATTGTCGTTCATCTCGGCTTCATGCGCGCTGTGGCTGGCGCTTAATTCCTGTCCTACATAATCGAGGATGGCTTGCTGCAGCACGGGCGACAGTTCGGCGGCGGCAGCGATCTGGCGCTGCGCACCCGCCTTGCGGCGCTGCAAGAGCTTGCTGATGGTGCCCAGGCAGGCGCCGTTGCCCAGCCGTTCGCGCAAGGCGCGCACCGTGATGGCCTGGCCTTCGCCCGCCATCGCTTCCATTGCCGCATTGATCTGTTCCGCGCTTACTTTTGCCATGTCGTTTACTCTTGAATATTGCTCAGGGCAATCTTGCCCAGGGGCATTATCTTATGCCAGCGGCGGCAAAGCGTAAAGTATTTCTCAATAGAAATTGCAATTGCACAACGGAAGCGTGTGCAAACATGCGGCTTCGGCTGATTTATTCTTCCAGCAAGCCATTCTCCGTCAGCATATCCTGCACCAGTTCCAGGCGCAGCACGGGATTGTCCTGGCTGAGCAAAAGCTGCTTCTGCATGGCGTTCAGCGACAGCAGCTCGCACCAGCGGTTCGCCACCCAGCCGCACTCGTCGAGCCGGTATGGCGGCTGCAGGGGCATTTGCTCCGGCGGGATCTTTTGCTCCTGCAAGGTGCGGATCAGGGCGCCGAGCGCGTCGGCCACGTTCTGCTGCTCTTGCGGGATGGGGATGGTCTTGTCGGGTGCCAGAGTTTCGATCCGCGCCACCCACAAGCCGTGCTTCAGCTGCTCGCTGGACACGATGTGAAAGCGCTGCATGCCCATGCATTTGATTTGCAGCAAACCCGACAGGGGCGCGGCCCAGTCGACGATGCGCGCCAGAGTACCCACGGGCGCCAGGGTTTCCTGCTGGCCCGGCTTGCGCACTTCCGCGCCGTCCAGCAGCTGCACCACGCCGAACGGCTGCTCGCCCATGATGCATTGACGTATCATGTCCAGGTAGCGTACCTCGAATATCTGCAGGGGCAGATAGCCATCGGGATACAGCACCGTATTGAGCGGGAACAAAGGTATCGAGGTCATAGGCGCATGATGGCACGAATGGCATATCCGTGCTGCGCGCCTTGCCCTGCCTGGCCAACTTCCCCGCTTACTTGTAGAAGCGGCGTTTTTTCGCCCGCTCCGCCGCCTTCGGCGCCAGCACCTTCACGGCTTTCTTCTGTATCGTGCCGCCGGCGGACGTGCCCGGCACGCGGTGTTCCGCCTCGAAACCGGCTTCCTCGTTGCGTTTCAGGGTTTGCCGGGTCAGCGCTTCCACGGCCGACAGCAATTCCACCTCGTCGGCGCAAACGAGCGAGACCGCTTCGCCCGAGGCGCCCGCGCGGCCCGTGCGGCCGATGCGGTGGATATAATCTTCCGCCACGGTGGGCAAGTCGAAATTGACGACGACGGGCAATTGATCGATGTCCAGGCCGCGGGCAGCCACGTCGGTGGCTACCAGTACTTGCACTTCGGCAGATTTGAAGCGGGCCAGCGCGCGCAGGCGGTTCGGCTGCGTCTTGTCGCCGTGAATCGAATCGGCGCGCACGCCCTGCTCCAGCAAGGTGTTCACCAGCAGCTCGACACCCTTGCGCGTCTTGACGAAGACCAATACCTGGCCCCAGCGCTTTTTCTTCAGCAAGTGCAAAAACAATTCCGGCTTGCGTTTCTTGTCGCACACGATCACCGACTGTTTCACGGCCTTGACCGTGCTGTTGCGCGCGCTGACCTCCACCGAGACGGGATCCTTCAGCATGGTTTTCGCCATGGCGCGGATGGCGTCCGAGAAGGTGGCCGAGAACAGCAGCGTCTGGCGCTGCTTGGGCATGGTCATCAGCAATATGTCGAGTTCGCGCTCGAAGCCCAGGTCCAGCATGCGGTCCGCCTCGTCCAGCACCAGGGTTTGCACCTGCTCGAACTTGACGGCGCCCTGCGTCTGCAGGTCGAGCAAGCGGCCCGGCGTGGCCACCAGCACGTCGAGGCCCTTGCGCAACTTGCTGATCTGCGGCTCGATGGGCACGCCGCCGTAGGCGACAAAGCTGCGCAGCGGCAAGTTGCCGCCATAGCTGCGGAAGCTCGCATACACTTGCTCGGCCAGTTCGCGCGTGGGCACCAGCACCAGCACGCGCACGCACTGGGGCGCCACCACCCCTTCCAGGGTCAGGCGCTGCAGCAGCGGCACGGCAAAGCCGGCCGTCTTGCCCGTGCCCGTCTGGGCGGCGGCCATCAGGTCGCGCCCGGCCAGTACGGCAGGAATCGCTTGCGCCTGCACGGGCGTGGGCTTGGCATAGCCGAGCTCGTCAAGTTTGCGGACCAGGGGATCGATCAGGCCGAGGGAGGAAAACGTCATGGGAAAAGCAATCTTGGCAAAGGAAAAGGTGGCGCGCACGGACGGGCCGTGCGCGCAATTGCCGAGATTATAGGCCAGCGGGGATGCCGGCCGGGGTTTCACAACTAAAACATCGCCATCAGAACTTCATTTCCATGGTCGCGCGCGCCTGCGGCGAACTCGGCGAAATGTTGTTGCGCACGATCGTGCCGCTGGCATCCGCATACGTGGTGGTGCTTTCAAAATCCTGCGCCAGCAGGTTCGACACGGCCAGGCGCAACTGGTTCTTCGCATCGAATTTCCACAGCGCATAAATGTCGAGATCGCGCCGCGGCGACGTGTAGGCGCTCTGACGCTCCGTGATGCGCACGGGGCCGCCATTGCGGAAATTGAAGCTGCCGCCCGTGGTGAGCATGCCATCGGGCGTCTTGTAGTCGAGGCCAAAGTTGCCGCTGACGGGGGTTTGCTGGTCGAGCCGGTTGTCCGGTCCCGGCACGTGCTCCACCTGCGACCAGTTGCGGCTGACGCTGGCGCGCAAGTCGATGGCCGGCACGGGAGCGGCCAGCACGGCGCGCAGCGGGAACTTCGCTTCCAGTTCCAGTGTCTGCGTATTCGCGCGGCCGTCGTTGACGGGCGTCGATACCCAGCGCTCATTGATATATAACAAACCCTGGCGCGTGTAGCCATCGATGCGGCGGGCCGAGGCGCGCGCGCTGAGCAAGGCGCCTTCGGCCCAGTAATGTTCGTAGGAAGCGTCGATGCCCAGCGCCAGCTCCGGCTTCAGGTTCGGATTGCCTTCGCGGTCAGGCTCGGTCTGGCTATTGTTCGTCGACATCATACGGCGTGGAATCAGGCTGGAAGTGGCCGGCGCCTTGTAGGTGCGCGTCAAGGCCAGGCGCACCTGGTCGCCCTTGGTATCAGGCAATTTCCACAAGGTTTGCAGCAACGGGCTCCAGACGCTGCTGCGCTGCTGCACCTCGTCATAGGTATTGCCGATACTGCGCGTATCGATGCCTTCCCAGCGCACGCCCGCATACATGGACCAGCGCGGCGTGATCTCCCACTCGTCCTGCGCATACAGCGCCAGGCGCTTGATGTCGGCATTGAAGTCTTCATCGACGTTGAATGGAGGGCGCCCGCCCGGCAAGGCCAGCTCGCGCTGCCAGCGCTCTTCATCCCGCTTGCCGTAGCTGCCATCCCAGCCCATCGACAAGGCATGGCCCGGGATGAGCGGCGAAGAATACTTGCCGGTGGACGACACGCTCTTTTCCGACGCATCCACGCGCGCGCTACGGTCCAGCGCCAGTCCCACGCCATCGATATGGCCGAGCGGATGGTTATCGGAGGAATTATTGCTCAGGCCTACGCGCAGTCCCAGCTCCAGCCTGGCGCCGCCATCGAGCTTGCGCACCCAGGTCAGATCCGTACGGCCAAAGACATAATGGTTGCCGCCGTCGCTGTCATTCGTATCGTAGTCCGGCCGCAAGCCCATGAGCGTGTCGGTACGGCTGTGCGTACGGCTTTCGTTGCGTCCCACATTCAGGAAAAATTGCGCCGTCAGATTGTCGCCGCCGGCAAAAGCCCAGTTCAGGCGCGGCGACATATTGATACCTTCCGAACGGCCATCGCCCGTGCCTTTGCTGCTGCGCAGCAGATTTTGCTGGCCTTCCGGCGCATAGCCCAGGTCCCGTGCCGGGTTTGCATAGTGATAATCGTAGCGATAAAACGAGGCCGCCAGCGAATAGGAAAAAATGCCATCCTTGTCCGACAATTGCAGGTTGCCATTGCTGGAAAACGCATCGCGCCCGCCCCCCACGCCCAGCTTGACGTCGCGCTGCGCCGTCTTGACGGCCTTTTTCAGCACCACGTTGATGGTGCCGGCGATCGACTGCGTGCTGTATTCGGCGCTGGCCGCATGCAAGATCTCGATGCGCTCGATCACGTCGGGCGACAGGGTGTCGAGCGAAAAACCGGCCGGCGCACGCTCGCCGTTGAGCAATATCTGCGTGTAGCCGCTGCCCAGGCCCCGCATGCGGATTTCGCCGCCCGAGCGCCCCGCCGCGCCGGACACGGTAATGCCGGGCAAGCGCTTGAGCACGTCGGTGACATTCGTGTCGCCATACTTGAGGATTTCCTCGCTGCCCACGATCATCTTGCTGGCCGTATCGTCGCGGCGCGGATCGTAGCCGCTGCCCTTCACTTCCACGGTCTGCATGGCGGGAGCGGCGGATTTCTCGGCCTTCTCTGCCTTCAGCGGCGCAGCGGCGGCATCCGCGGCTGGCGTTTCGGATTGCTGGGCCTGGACATTCCAGGCAAGTAACACGGAGGAACAAAGGACGGTAAGGCGAAGGCAACGGCGTGGCATCATGACCTGGCTAAAAAGTTGGCTGAATAAAAATGGCTAAAAGCTAAAAAACAGGCCGCTGTATTGTGCTGTAATTTTTTCCGCGTGGCACAGTTTCCTGAAAATATTTCCTATGGCAAATTAAATTCGGTAGCCGGCTGCGCTATGCCCCCTTGCATACGGTACATATCATTGCGCGCCACATCGCCGCTATAATGCGTTTTCATCATTGTTCCCATCACCCCGTCAAAGGCTTCCCATCGTGTCTGACCGTCTTGCCGTTTTGCCTCAATATCTGCTGCCCAAGGGAGCGTTGACCAATTTTGCCGGCCGGATCGCCGGCGCCAAGGGCGGCGCCATGACGACGCGCCTGATCCGCTGGTTCGTCGGCCGCTACAACGTCAACATGGATGAGGCGCTGGACCCGGACATCACGCACTACGCGAGCTTCAACGACTTTTTCACGCGCGCGCTGCGCCCGGACGCGCGTCCGCTGGCGCAAGCGGACTACGTCTGCCCCGTCGACGGCCGCATCAGCCAGTTCGGCACGATCGACAAGGACCAGATCTTCCAGGCCAAGGGCCACCATTTCAGCACGACGGCCCTGGTCGGCGGCGATGCGGCCCTGGCGGCCCAGTTCGAACACGGCAGCTTTGCCAATCTGTACCTGAGCCCGCGCGACTACCACCGCATCCACATGCCCTGCGATGGCCGCTTGACGCGCATGATTTATGTTCCCGGTGAACTGTTTTCCGTCAACCCGACCACGGCGCGCGGCATTCCCGGCCTGTTCGCCCGCAACGAGCGCGTCGTCTGCGTGTTCGACACGGCCAACGGCCCCTTCGTCATGACCCTGGTGGGCGCCACCATCGTCGGCAGCATGGCCACCGTCTGGCACGGCGTCGTCAACCCGCCCCGCACGGGTGAAATTCGCGACTGGAGCTATGCCAACGACAATGTCGTGCTGAAACAAGGCGACGAGCTGGGCCGCTTCCTGCTCGGTTCCACCGTCGTCATGCTGTTCCCGAAAAACACGGTCGATTTCAATGCCAGCTGGCAGCCGGCCGGCCCCGTGCAGCTGGGCGAAGTCATGGGCAAGCTGCCCAAGTAAGGCAGCAAGACGCGCGCCTAGACGGGCGCGTCGGTCCGGTACATTTCCTCCATCAAGTCCAGAAATGCGCGCGTCTTGGCCGGCATCAAGCGCCGGCCGGGAAACACGGCCCAGCCCGTGACGAGCGGAAAACTCCATTCCGGCAAGACCCGCACCAATTCCCCCGTCGCCACATACGCCTTGGCAAAACGGTCCGTGCTGGCCGCGATGCCCACGCCCGTGCACGCCATGCGCACCAGCAATTCCGGCGAGTTCGCCAGCAGGCGCACGGGCAAGTCGCGTTCCCACGTCGTCTTGCCGCGGATCAAAGTCCAGTGCACGAGGCCATGCACGGACCGTGGCAAACTGAGCAAATCGTGGCCATACAGATCGTCGGGATGCTCGGGCAAGCCGTGCACGCTCGTGTATTGCGGCGAGGCATACAGCGCCAGGGTGCTGAAGGCCACGCGGCGCGCGGCCAGGCTAGCGTCGTCGGGCAAGTTGCCCATGCGGATGGCCAGGTCGAAGTTCTCTTCCAGCAAATCCACGCGACGCGCCGACAAGTCCAGTTCCAGCGAAATGGCCGGATAGCGGCGCACGAACTCGGCCAGCACCTGGCGCATCAGCGTGTCGCCAAAATCGGCCGGCATGGAAATGCGCAGCAAGCCGCTGGGGCCTGCCTGGCGGTGCTGGGCCAGCGCGCCGGCCGCCTCCGTTTCTTCCACCACCTTGCGCGCATGCTCGAGCAGGCTGGCGCCGAATTCCGTCAGCGCCAGCTTGCGCGTGGTGCGCAGCAGCAGCCGTTCGCCTAATTTCGCTTCCAGCAGCGAGATGCGCCGCGACAGGGTCGACTTGGGCAAGTCCACGCGCACGGCGGCGCGCGAGAAACTGCCGCATTCGACGACGCGGGCGAACAGCAGCAAATCTCCAGGATCGATATCCATCACTGACCTTTACGTTCGATTGTTCCATTAGTGGATTAATGTTATCCATTTTAACGGCTTCCGCATCAATTTTGGAATTGCTATAGTTCATCCATCGCAAGACACCTCACAACGGAGAAACAAGATGAACATCCTGCAAATCAATTCCAGCGCCCGCAGCACCGGTTCCGCCTCGACCCGCCTGGCTGACGCCATCGTTACCCGCGTACAAGCGGCCAACCCCGGCGCCGCCCTGGTGCGCCGCGACCTGGCTGCCGCACCGCACCCCGTGCTCGACGAGCCGACCCTGCAAGCGCTGTTCACGCCAGCGGACAAGCGTACGCCGGAGCAAGCGGCCCGCATCGCCCTGGACGACGCGCTGATTGCGCAAGTGCAAGCGGCTGACGTCATCGTCATCGGCGCGCCCATGTACAACTTCGGCATCACCGTGCAACTGAAAAGCTGGTTCGACGCGATTGCCCGCGCCAACGTCACCTTCAAGTACACGGAAAACGGCCCCGTGGGCCTGCTGACCGGCAAGAAAGTCTACGTGGGCCTGTCCCGCGGCGGCTTGCACCGCGACAGCGCCAACGATAGCCAGGTGCCTTACCTGAACACCATGTTCGGCTTCCTGGGCCTGACCGACGTGCAATACGTGTATTCGGAAGGCATGGGCATGGGCCCGGAAGCCGTGGCCAAGGCGCAAGCCCAGGCGGACGCCGAGATCAACGCGATCCTGGTGTAATCCCCAGCAGTGAAAGGGGCGGCGCACTGGCGTCGTCCTGGCCTAGAGGAGAGAACAATGAGCGATACCACCACCGTCAACAAACCACGCGCCGTCGAGCGCGTGATCGCCGGCCAGGCCGTCATGGATGGCGCCGGCGTGAAGATCAACCGCGTGCTGACGCAGCAGCTGCAGCGCCGCCTCGACCCGTTCTTGATGCTCGACAACTTTGCCAGCGACAAGCCGAACGACTATATCGCCGGCTTCCCCGAGCATCCGCACCGCGGCTTCGAAACCGTCTCGTACATGATCACGGGGCGCATGCGCCACAAGGACAGCGCGGGCCACGAAGGCTTGCTGACCTCGGGCGGCGTGCAATGGATGACGGCCGGCAGCGGCGTGATCCACTCGGAAATGCCGGAACAGGAAGAAGGCGTGATGGAAGGTTTTCAGCTCTGGCTGAACCTGCCCGCGCGCGACAAGATGCGCACGCCGTGGTACCGCGACTTCGACAGCAGCGAAATCCCCCGCTACACGACGGACGCGGGCGTGACCGTGCAAGTGATCGCCGGCGCCAGCCATGGCGTGACGGGCGCCGTGCAGCGCGAGCTGACGGAACCGCTGTACCTCGACATCGACTTGCCGGCCGGCGCCAGCTTCGAGCAGCCCTTGCCGCCAGGCCATAATGCCTTCCTGTACACGTTCCGTGGCGAAGTGCAGGTCGATGGCAAGGCCGTGCCCGCCCTGCGCATGGCGATCTTCGCCAACACGCCAGGCAGCGACGGCGTGCGCATCGAAGCGCCGCAAGGCGGCCGCGTGATCCTCGTCGCCGGCCAGCCCTTGAACGAACCGATCGCGCAGTATGGCCCGTTTGTCATGAATACCCAGGCGGAAGTGTTCCAGGCCGTGCAGGATTTCCGTGAAGGCAAGTTTGGCGAGTAACAAGGAGAAACCCCAAGAATTTTTGGGGCTATTCTTTGGGGCTATTCAATAGTGAATAAATCGAAAGAGAGAACCAACGCGTACATGCGGGTCCTCTCTTTCAACGACGACGCTTAACAATACCATGCGCTTCACTAGACGAACTACGCTGGAAAGTAAGTTCGTTTAAGTGGTACAAGGCGCTTAGTCTCGGAATCAGTTTGTTCGTAATTTTCGACCAGTGCGCGTACTAAATTATCCAACGTCCATAAAGTCAACGGCACATTCGCACGCTCTGCTTCGTAATAGGCCTCTTTTGAAAATCCGCCGGTACTAACATACAGGCCACGATCATCTTTGTGACGACCGCCCAGAAAGCTACGAATCTGCTGCGTGCCCATTTGTCCCTTCCGATGTTTTACCTCAACAATTATTCGAGGATTTTCAAAACCAAAACCATCCGGTGAGGCAATAATATCCTTTCCCCTATCTGGGCCAGCAGGCGAGACTTGCGTTTTGTAACCCATTGCTCGCAGCAAACCTGCGACCAAATCTTGCATCTCTTCCCAATCAAGTCGACTTATCAAGTCTTTGATACGTTCAATCGCGAGGATTTCCAACCCGGCAAGCGGATCTGCTTCCGGCTCCAGCTCTTCAGTATCTGCAATCATGGACGAAGTCCCAAAGCCGCTCGACACCTTGGAATCAGATAGCAACTCTTGCATGACCGTGTCAGGCAGCAAAAAGACCGTTAACGTAGCACCCAAGGTATTTTTGCTGCGAACGCTCAACATATCTCGTTCAACTTCAATGGTTTTCCATTGAACTGGCCGGATCAGTGGCATATCATCTTCTGTCCATTCCGGGCGATATTGATATGGGCCCGTCACCTTGCCGACCAAATAAGTACGATTTGCTGGCGAGTAAGTGACGACCCAATCCCCCTCCTGAATCTCGTTTATGAAACGCCATACTTGGGAAGCACCAGAAATGGCAGTCCCGAGCTTTACATTCGGTTCTACTTGTTGATAGATTACCGTTAACTCTTTCCTGCTCATTCCTGGCTTTGCTTTAGGAGCAAGTTCCGCCCAACCGATTGCAGCGGCCTTCCTTTCCCGAAAATCATCATACAAACGCCCGCCTTCACCCCGAATCATCCACATCTTTGCCATCGACGCTACCCTTTATTAAATATCTGCGCGGAAAGATAACATAAATGTCATTTACCCTGGCGATGTGCGTCGTATTGCCAACCAGCAAAGCCCGCCGCTTAGCCTATTAGGCAATTAATAAAATAGCCTTTCAAGCAATTTCACGACATCTTGGCATCCCAACACCAGGATGCGCGTTAGCCGCCTTGTTACTTTTCAATTACACTGGCGGCAACATCATTCCACAAAGCATTCCATGCATCCGACGCACACCGAACACGACGCCACCCATTTGCACGCCCACCTGAAGGGCGACGCCAAGCACACCCACTCGTTCGAGGGCCGCAGCCAAAGTATCCTCGCCTGGGCGCTGGGCCTGACCCTGTCATTTGCCGGCATCGAGGTGGCGGCCGGCTTCCTGTCCAATTCGCTGGCCCTGATTTCCGACGCGGGCCACATGGTCACGGACGCGGCCGCGCTGGGCCTGGCCCTGCTGGCGCAACTGATCGCGCGCCGCCCTCCTTCGCCGCGCCACTCGTTCGGCTTTGGCCGCGCCGAGGCGCTGGCCGCCTTCGTCAATGGCCTGGCCATGCTGTGCGTGGTGGGCTGGATCTGCTACGAAGCGGCGCTGCGTTTTTCCTCCCCGCAACCCGTGAAGGGCGGCATGGTCTTCATCGTCGCCTTCATCGGCCTGGCGATCAATGTGGTGGTGGCGTGGGTATTGTCGAAAGACAAGCAAAGCGTGAACACGCGCGCCGCCCTCGTGCACGTGATGGGCGATTTGCTGGGCTCGGTCGCCGCCATCGTCGCCGGCGCCGTGATTTACTTCACGGGCTGGATGCAGATCGACCCGCTGCTGTCCGTGCTGGTGTCGCTGCTGATCTTAAAGTCGACATTCGGCGTGCTGCGCGAGTCCTACCATTTCCTGATGGAAGGCGTGCCCATGCATATCGACTACATCCAGGTGGGTGCGGACGTGGAACAAGTGGACGGCGTGATTGCCGTGCACGACTTGCACGTGTGGGACATGTCGCCGGGCCAGCCGGCCCTGATCGGCCACGTGGAAATCGAGCACCTCGACCATTGGCCGAAGGTATTGCGCGCGATCAAGAAAATGTTACTCAGCAAGCACGGTATCGACCACATTACTTTGCAGCCGGAGACGGCCACGATGGCCGGTTTGCATGCGAGCGACAAGACGCATTGACAGGGAGACGTGGGAATCCGGGCCGGATTCCCACAGATAAATTAACTTCTTCTTGCTTCCAGCACGCCACTGACGTCCTTGATCACATTCAGCGCTTTTAGTAACTGCGCCGTCGAGCTGATCTCGGCCGTAAACGTCATGCGGGCCTGGCCCTTGGCGCTTTGGGTGTTGACGCCGATCACGTTGATCTTTTCGCGCGAAAAGATTTCGGAGATGTCGCGCAGCAAGCCCTGGCGGTCGCCGGCCAGGATGAAGATGTCGACCGGATACACGGTATCGTGCCCGCCCGTGCTGCCCCACTCCGTGAAGATCACGCGCTCGGGCGACTTGGCGCGCATTTCCTCGAAGTTCTTGCACGTGGCGCGGTGGATGGAGACGCCCTTGCCGCGCGTCACAAAACCGACGATGCTGTCCGGCGGCGCCGGCTTGCAGCACTTGGCCAGCACCGTCATGAGGCCTTCCGTGCCCACCACCAGCACGCCGGACTTGGCGCCCTGCTCCACGCTGGACGCGCGGCTCTTGCCGACCAGCACGGCGTCTTCCGGCACCACCACTTCACCATTGTCGTGCAGCGCCTGCTCCACGTGGCGCAGGCTGAATTCATCCTTGCCCACCGACAGGAACAATTCGTCGACTTTCGCAAAGCCCAGCTTTTGCGCCAGCGCTTCGAGGTTGACGGCCGTCTTGCCTTCGCGCTGCAGGGACTTTTCCACCAGCGCGCGGCCGTGGGCCAGGGTTTCCTGCATGTCGATGGCGTGGAACCAGGCGCGTATCTTCGAACGCGTGCGCGTGCTGACGGCGTAGCCGGCGCTGAGCCAGTCGCGCGACGGCCCCGCCGTACCCGGCGCGCCCTTGGCCGTGATGATTTCGCAGGTCTGGCCGTTCTTCAATTGCGTATTCAGGGGCACCATGATGCCGTCGACCTTGGCGCCGCGGCAGCGGTGGCCCACGTCCGTATGCAAGTGATACGCAAAATCGACGGGCGTGGCGCCCACGGGCAATTCCAGCACCCGCGCCTGCGGCGTCATGACGAAGATACGGTCGTCCAGGGTGGCGGATTTGAGCTTTTCCACCCATTCGCGCTGGATTTCTTCTTGGCCCACGACGGCGTCGGCCACCTCGGTTTTCCACGCCAGCAACTGGCGCAGCCAGGCGATCTTTTCGTCGTATTTCTGGCCGGCAAAGTTCGAACCGCCCTCTTCCTTGTAGCGCCAGTGCGCGGCCACGCCGTACTCGGCAAAGCTGTGCATTTCATTCGTGCGGATTTGCACTTCCAGCGGACGGCCATCCTCGGCCGTCACCACCGTGTGCAGCGATTGATAACCGTTGGGTTTCGGCCGCGAAATGTAATCGTCGAATTCTTTCGGGATGGGGGTCCAGATATTGTGGACCACGCCCAGCACCGTGTAGCAGGTTTTCACGTCGGCAACGATGACGCGGAAGGCGCGCACGTCGTACAGGGCTGTAAAGTCCAGCTCCTTGCCGCGCATCTTGTTCCAGATGCTGTAAATGTGTTTCGGGCGGCCAAATACTTCTGCCTGGATACCGGCCGAGGCCAGCTCCGTCTGCAGGCGCAAGATCGCCGAGGACACGAAGCCCTCGCGCATCATGCGCTTTTCTTCCAGCATCTTGGCGATGCGTTTATACGCTTCCGGCTCGATGAAGCGGAACGACAAATCTTCCAGTTCCCACTTCAGCTGCCAGATACCGAGGCGGTTGGCCAGCGGCGCGTACAGGTCCAGCGTTTCCTTGCCATACTCGCGCGTCATTTCATTGAACAATTTCAACTCGGCGAAATAGCGCAAGGTGGTCACGCACGAAGCCAGGCGCACCAGCACGACGCGCATGTCGGACGCCATTGCCAGCAACATCTTGCGCAGGGTTTCCACCTGGGCCACGGCTTGCTGCGCCGCATTCTTGCCGCGCCCGCCAGCGCTGCCGTGCTGCGCCTGGGTCAGCGCGCGCAAGCGGATCAACTGGCGCACGCCTGTTGCCAGGTCGCACACCTGCTTGCCGAAGCGCGGCTCGATATCGGCTGCCGTGTCCGGTTCCAGCAGGGTCAGCTCGAACATCAGGCCGGCGATGCGCGTTTCCGCATCGCTGCGCAGGAAAGCGAGCGTGGTGGCCACGCCGAGGGCGAACTCCAGCGCGGAGCGGCCGGCAAAGGTCAGCTTGTCGCCATACGCTTCGGTGGCATACGCGAGCGCGTCCAGCACGCGCGCGCTGTCCGGCGCACTCAAGCCCTCTACCAGTTGTTCCGAGGTGACGCTATTCGGGGCCGAGATGGAAACCATGTAATACCTTTAAACTTAATAACTCAACAACTAAATAACTTAACGCTCTGCAGCGATGATGACGATTTCCACCAGGCAAGCCGGATTGGCCAGCTTCGCTTCCACCGTGGCGCGCGGCGGCGTGTGGCCGGAAGCCACCCAGTCATCCCACACTTCATTCATGCCGGGAAAATCTTTCATGTCGGCGATGTAGATCTGGCACGACAGGATGCAAGTCTTGTCGCTGCCCGCTTCCATCAGCAGACGGTCGACGTGACCGAGCACTTCGCGCGTCTGGCCGACGATGCCCTGCGTGGTGTCTTCCGCGATCTGGCCAGCCAGGTAGATGGTGTTGTTGTGTATGGCTACTTCGGAGAGGCGTTTGCCTACGTGCAGTCGTGTAATTTCCATGCTTCTTCTTTCGGTTGTTTCAAAATCTGTACAGCGGTATTACTTGCCCAGCAAAAACTTGCGGGCGATGGCGATCTGGTCGTCGTGCACGAACGTGGGCGCATGGCCGACGCCGGCGATTTCCACCAATTCCGCCTTCGGGCCGCGGCCCAGCATGAGCGTGGCCGTCTCGTGCGACAGCAGATCGGATTCCGAGCCCCGCACCAGCAAGGTGGGGCAGCGCACGGCATCATACGCGGCCCACAGCATGGCTTCGTCGCTGGCCGCCGATTCCGGCGTGGCCGAGCGGAACGGCATGGCCAGTCCCATATCATAGTGGCGGCGCCAGTGGCCATCCTTATCCTGGCGCAACACATCCACCGCCAGTTTATGCCATTCCGCGTCCGTGTGCGGGCCGAAGCTGGCGGACACGTCGCGCACGAACCTGGCGCCTTGCTCGAATGTCTCGAAACGCAGGTCCTGGCCGATGTAGTCGCCGATGCGCTGCAAGGCTTCCGGCGCCAATGTCGGGCCGATATCGTTCAAGACCAGCTTGCTGATCGGGCTGTCCGGCAACGATGCCAGGCCCAGGCCGATCAAGCCGCCCATCGAGGTGCCGAACCAGTCCACCGTCTGGCGCTCGCCATTGGCCAGCACGCGCGCCAGCAGGGTCACCATGTCGCTCACATATTGCGGCACGCGGTAAAACTGCGGGTTGGCCAGCCAGCCCGAGCGCCCGCGTCCCACCACGTCGGGGCAGATCACGCGGTAATCGCTGGCCATGGCGCGCGCCAGGTTGTCGAAGTCGTCCGCCACGCGCGTCACGCCATGGGCGCAGACGAGCACGTTCGGATTGTCCGCCGCGCCCCACTCTTTATACGACATGGTGTGCAAGCCTGCGGGGGAGATACATTGCACTGACTTGATGCTCGCTTCGATCATGCGATTTCCTTATTCGATATAAAAAGAGCACCGCTTCCTGCCAGCCATGGGGTGTCCCGCGCGCGACGCTACGGCAGTGTAGCGCAGCGCGGGCAATGCTCCAAGCGCGCGCCTGAAATGCTGCGCCGCAGCACAGCACTGGCACCTTCGCCATGGCGCAATACCCGATATAGCGAAAATGCATATCTGCGGTTATCCACAATTGAGCCTGCCTGGCAATGGGCGGATGATCGCAGCATCAACCCGCAAGAGGAGACCACTCGTGAAAAAACCATTCTATAAAATCCTGTACGTACAGGTGCTGTTCGCCATCGTGGCTGGCGTGCTGCTGGGGGTGTTCTACCCATCGAACGCCGTCGACATGAAACCGCTGGGCGACGGCTTTATCAAACTGATCAAGATGATCATCGCCCCGGTGATCTTCTGTACCGTGGTCTCCGGCATCGCCGGCATGCAGGATGTGAAGAAAATCGGCCGCGTGGGCGGCAAGGCGCTGCTGTACTTCGAAGTGGTCTCCACCTTCGCGCTGGCCATCGGCTTGCTGGTTGCTAACATCCTCAAACCGGGCGCCGGCTTCAACGCCGATCCGGCCCACCTGGACGCCAAGTCGATCGCGCAATACACGCACGCCGAAGGCATGAGCACCGTCGACTTCCTGATGAATATCATCCCGAAGACCTTCGTCGACGCCTTCGCCAAGGGCGACATCCTGCAAGTGCTGCTGATCGCCATCCTGTTCGGCTTTTCGCTGTCCCTGCTGGGCGAGCGCGGCCGTCCCGTCACCAAGCTGATCGACGAGCTGTCGCATGCCATCTTCGGCATGGTCAACATCATCATGAAAGTCGCTCCCATCGGCGCGTTCGGCGCGATGGCCTTTACCATCGGTAAATACGGCCTGGCTTCGCTGATCCCGCTGGCGAAACTGATGGGTTCCTTCTACCTGACCTGCTTCCTGTTCGTCTTCGTCGTGCTGGGCCTGATCGCCAAGTACACGGGCTTCTCCATCGGCCGCTTCTTGTTGTACATCAAGGAAGAACTGCTGATCGTGCTCGGTACCAGCTCGTCGGAATCGGCACTGCCGGCCCTGATGAAGAAACTCGAGCGCCTCGGTTGCTCCAAGCCAGTCGTCGGCCTGGTCGTGCCTACCGGCTACTCGTTCAACCTGGACGGCACCAATATCTACATGACCATGGCTGCCCTGTTCGTGGCGCAAGCTACCAACACGGAACTGACCATCTGGCAGGAACTGACCATCCTGGGCGTGGCGATGCTGACCTCGAAAGGCGCGTCCGGCATCACGGGCGCCGGCTTCATCACCCTGGCCGCCACCCTGGCCGTGGTGCCGACCATCCCTGTGGCCGGCATGGCGCTGATCCTGGGCATCGACCGCTTCATGAGCGAATGCCGCGCGCTGACCAATTTCGTCGGCAACGGCGTGGCCACCATCGTCGTGTCGAAATGGGAAAAAGAACTGGACATGGACAAGCTGCATAGCGAGCTGGCCCATCCAACCCACCCGACCGACGACGCGTATGTCGCGCCCAGCGTGAATATCGTCAAGTAAGCTGTACTCTTCATTGAAAAGCCCCGCAGAGCGATCTGCGGGGCTTTTTTCATGCGCGCAGGCTTTTGCCGGCATCATCAACAAACAGTAAATCATCCATCAATATTTCATTGGATGATCAATGAATGAAAAACCATTACAGTACGATCACCTGTTCGCCACCTGGTTCCCGCATAATGACATTGCGTTAATGCAAGCCTGACACCGAACCATCCTCACCTTTGAATGGAGTACGTCATGTCCCTCTCGCCCGCCTTCTACGCCACCTGGAACCCACGCCTGCTGGGCCTGCTGCGCATCATCCTCGGCTTCCTCTTCCTGCAACACGGCACGGCCAAACTGTTCGGCGCGCCGCACGTGGCCATGTTCGACGGCTTGCAACTGTTGTCCGTGATGGGCGCGGCCGGCGTCATCGAGCTCGTCGGCGGCAGCTTGCTGCTGGTGGGCCTGTTCACTCGCCCCGTCGCCTTCATCCTGTCGGGCCAGATGGCGGCCGCCTACTTCATGGCGCATGCGCCTGCCGGCTTCCTGCCGATCCTGAACGGCGGCGAAATGGCCGTCATGTATTGCTTCACCTTCCTGTATTTCGCAGTGGCAGGCGCCGGCGCCTACAGCCTGGACGGCTTGCGCGGCAAGGCAGGCGCATAAAAAAAGGGCGGACATCGCTGTCCGCCCTTTCATTGCCTGCAATGATCCGTTTATACGGCGGAAACGTCCAGTTCAGCGCCCGTGGCCGCCTGCACCTGTTCCTTGGTCACGCCCGGCGCCAGTTCCACCAGCTTCAAGCCGTTTTCCGTCACGTCGATCACGCCCAGGTCGCTGATGATGACGTCGACCACGCCCACGCCCGTCAGCGGCAAGTCGCACTGTTTCAGCAGCTTGTGCGACGTCGTGCCATCCTTGGCCGTGGCCACGTGTTCCATCAGCACGACGACTCTCTTGACGCCGGCGACGAGGTCCATCGCGCCGCCCATGCCCTTGACCATCTTGCCTGGGATCATCCAGTTCGCCAGGTCGCCCTTTTCCGACACTTGCATGGCGCCCAGGATGGCCAGGTTGATCTTGCCGCCGCGGATCATTCCGAACGAGTCAGCCGAGCTGAAGTAGGCGGCGCCCGGCAAGGCCGTCACCGTCTGCTTGCCGGCATTGATCAGGTCGGCATCGACTTCCTCGTCCGTGGGGAACGGGCCGATGCCCAGCAAGCCGTTTTCCGACTGCAGGAACACTTCGATATTTTCCGGCACATAGTTCGCCACCAGGGTCGGCAAGCCGATGCCCAGGTTCACATAAAAGCCATCCTGCAATTCCTTTGCCGCGCGCGCGGCCATTTCGTCACGTGTCCAAGCCATAATAATCTCCGTATTCTATTTTTATGCTTCGGCGCGCACGGTGCGCTGCTCGATGCGTTTTTCCGGGTTCGCGTTGACCACGATGCGGTGCACGAAGATGCTGGGGGTATGCACCTGGTCCGGGTCGATCTCGCCCACTTCGACCAGTTTTTCCACTTCGACGATGGTGATCTTGCCCGCCATGGCCACGTTCGGGTTGAAATTGCGCGCCGTCTTGCGGTAGACCAAATTGCCCGCGCGGTCGGCCATGTAGGCTTTCACCAGCGACACATCGGCCACGAGGCTGCGTTCCATCACGTATTGTTCGCCGTCGAATTCGCGCAGTTCCTTGCCGTCGGCGACGATGGTGCCCACGCCCGTCTTGGTGAAGAAGGCGGGAATGCCGGCGCCGCCGGCGCGCAGCTTCTCGGCCAGGGTGCCTTGCGGCGTGAATTCCAGTTCCAGTTCGCCGGCCAGGTACTGGCGCGCGAATTCCTTGTTTTCGCCCACATAGGAGGCGATCATTTTCTTGATCTGGCGCGTGGTCAGCAGCTGGCCCAGGCCGAAACCGTCGACGCCGGCGTTATTCGAAATGGCCGTCAGGCCCGTCACGCCCGAATCGCGCAAGGCGCCGATCAGGGCTTCGGGTATGCCGCACAGGCCGAAGCCGCCAACGGCGATGGTCTGGCCATCTTGGACGATACCGGCCAGCGCCGAGGCGGCGTCAGGATAAACTTTATTCATGGGTGTCCCTCTATCTTTTGTTAAGCTTTGGTCTTGAGTCCATGACTCAGGCAGCGACTCAGCATAAAATACGCGAGTGGAAAGTACAATACCGTAGAACTACCGGCGCCGTGCCGGCAATCCCCCTGTGAGAGTGATACGTATCAGATGAACGCCGCGTCAGCCATCGATTATGAAAGTATCTTCCTGCACGCGCCCGTGGGCATGTGCATGTCGGAAAACCGCATCATGCGCAGCTGCAACGAAGCGCTGGCGGCCATGTTCGGCTATGCGCGCGCCCAGCTGGACGACCAGTCGTTCGAAGTACTCTACCCCACGCACGACGAATTCCTGCGCACGGGTGACCGCATCATCCCCATCATGAACGCCAAGGGCCGCTATTCGGACGAACGCATCATGCGCCGCAGTAATGGAGAATTGTTCTGGTGCCACGTCACGGGCCACGCCATGCTGCCGCGGGAACCGCTGGGGCCGGGCATCTGGACGTTCGAGGATGTCAGCGAGAAACGTCCCGTGACGGCGGAACTGACGCCGCGCGAGCGCGAAATCGCCGCCCTGCTGGTGGAAGGCAAGACGAGCAAGGTCATCGCCCGCCAGATCGACCTCAGCCCCCGCACGGTGGAAATGCACCGCGCCAAGCTGATGCGCAAGTTCGCCGCCTCGACCTCGTCCGAGCTGGTGCACAAGCTGGTGGGCTTGCAGCTGCAGCGCTAGGGCTGCAGCCAAGGTCACTATCGTTTAACGCCAAGTAAAACCGTCGCGAGCGGCAGCGATTTGTGGCCGCAAAGCGCAACGCGCAGCAGGTTTTATGGCGTTAAAAGGTGCTCATGCCGCCATCGGCGGAAATGATGGCGCCATTGATGAAATGCGAATCCTCGCCCGCCAGCAACAGCAGCAGGCCGTCGAGGTCTTCCGGCTTGCCCGGACGTTTATTCGGCAGCATTTCGATCAATTTCTTGCCCTGTTCGGTGGCAAAGTAATCTTCGTTGATTTCCGTGGAAATGTAACCGGGGCAGATGGCGTTCGTGTTGATGCCGTACTTGCCCCACTCCACAGCCATGGCGCGCGTCATGTGCACCATGCCCGCCTTGCTCATGCAGTACACGCCGATCTGCGGCAGCACTTGCAAGCCCGCCATCGAGGCGATATTGATGATGCGGTGCTGCTTCTTCGGGTCGCCCTTGGCGCGCGCGATCATGCGCTTGGCCGTTTGCTGGGCCACGAAGAACGATCCGCGCAGGTTGGTATCCATCACGAACGAGTAATCCTCGGGCGTGACGTCGACCAGGCGTTGCGTGGTGGAGACACCGGAATTGTTGACGAGGATATCGATGGGGCCCGCTTCCGTTTCCGCGTGCGCGATGGCCGACTTGATGCTGGCGAAGTCGGTCACGTCGAGCGACACCACGTGCGCGGCGCCGCCATCGGCTTCGATTTCGGCGCGCAATTCCTTCAGGCGTTCGGTGCGGCGCGACGCCAGCACGACCTGCGCGCCAGCCTGGGCCAGCACTTTCGCAAAGCGCGCGCCGAGGCCGCTCGATGCGCCGGTAATCAGGGCAATCTTGCCCTCGAAATTGACTTCTATGCCCACGAGCTACTCCTGTTTTATTTTAGATAACACTTTACGCCGTGCCGATGGCGCAGGGGCAAAATACCCTGCGTCGCACTTGAGCAAAGGTAAACGCCATCATTACACAAAATGGCCGGATTTAGATTGCGGCGAGGGGCAATGTCACGCAAAATGGCGCCAAAGTTGCAATCCTCGTCAAAAACAAGCACACTCGTGCTTAAATTTCCCCGATGATGCTTTATTCCCTATCCTTGCTACCTAATTGAGTGACTATAAATCGAGACCATGACACAGCCTAATAACTTAGTTGAACAGTACGGACCGCGCGAAACCATGGAGTATGACGTGGTGATCGTCGGCGGTGGCCCCGCAGGCTTGGCCGCGGCGATCCGCCTGAAGCAGCTGGCCGCTGAAAAGAGCCAGGAAGTGTCCGTCTGCGTGCTGGAAAAAGGCGGCGAACTGGGCGCGCATATCCTGTCGGGCGCCATCATGGACCCGAAAGCGCTGACCGAACTGATTCCGAACTGGAAAGAACTGGGCGCGCCCCTGAACACGGAAGTGACGGAAGACCGCATCCTGTTCCTGACCGAAACGAAAGCGTATAAGACGCCAGGCTTCGCCGTGCCGGCCTGCTTTGAAAACCACGGCAATTACATCGTCTCGCTGGGCAATGTGGTGCGCTGGATGGGCCAGCAGGCGGAAAACCTGGGTGTGGAAATCTTCCCCGGCTTCCCTGCCGCAGAAATCCTCTACAACGACGACGGTTCCGTCAAAGGCGTGGCGACTGGCAACATGGGCGTCAAGCGCGATGGCGAACCGGGCCCCGACTTCCAGCTGGGCATGGAATTGCACGCCAAGTACACCCTGTTCGCCGAAGGCGCGCGCGGCCACCTGGGCAAGCAATTGATGGCCAAGTATGACTTGAATGCCGGCAAGGACCCGCAGTCCTACGGCATCGGCATCAAGGAATTGTGGGAAATCGACCCCGCCCAGCACAAGCCGGGCCTGG
This sequence comes from Janthinobacterium sp. SUN120, assembly GCF_030397735.1. Taxonomy (NCBI): domain Bacteria; kingdom Pseudomonadati; phylum Pseudomonadota; class Betaproteobacteria; order Burkholderiales; family Oxalobacteraceae; genus Janthinobacterium; species Janthinobacterium sp. SUN120. Next base: position 1,590,838 of record NZ_JAPUBW010000001.1, read on the forward strand.
TGATCCACTCGAGCGGCTGGCCGCTGGACACGAAAACCTACGGCGGCTCCTTCCTGTACCACCTGGAAAACAACCAGGTCATGGTGGGGTATGTGGTCGGCCTGAACTACGAAAACCCGTACCTGTCGCCGTACGAGGAATTCCAGCGCTATAAAACGCATCCGGAAATCCGCAAGTTCTTCGAAGGCGGCAAGCGCATCTCGTACGGCGCGCGCGCCATCGCGGCCGGCGGCCTGCAATCGTTGCCGAAACTGGTGTTTGCCGGCGGCGCGCTGATCGGCTGCGATGCGGGCTTCCTGAACATGAGCCGCATCAAGGGCAGCCACGCGGCCATCAAGAGCGGCATGCTGGCGGCGGACGCAGCCTTCGGCGCGCTGGGCGAACAGCGCCAGCACGACGAACTGACGAGCTACCCTGTCGCCTTCGAACAATCGTGGCTGCATGAAGAGCTGCACGTGGCGCGCAACGTCAAGCCATGGCTGTCGAAAGGCCTGTACCTGGGCAGCCTGATGACGGGCATCGACCAGCTGATCTTCCGCGGCAAGGCGCCGTGGACCCTGCACCACTCGCATGGCGACCACGAATGCCTGAAACCGGCCGCCCAGTCGAAGAAGATCGTGTATCCGAAACCCGATGGCAAGTTGACCTTCGACAAGATGTCGTCCGTGTTCATTTCGAACACGAACCACGCGGAAGACCAGCCGATCCACCTGACGCTGAAGAACGCCAGCGTGCCCGTCGACGTCAACCTGGCCACGTATGCGGGTCCGGAAGCCCGTTACTGTCCCGCCGGCGTGTACGAGTTCGTGAAGAACGACGACGGCGCCGAACGCCTGCAGATCAATGCGCAGAACTGCGTGCACTGTAAAACCTGCGACATCAAGGATCCGACGCAAAACATCGTGTGGGTGACACCGGAAGGCGGCGGCGGGCCGAACTATCCGAATATGTAATCGCAAGGTTCCGCGGCACCGGCTGACAATCGGCCAGAACAGCGCACTCCCATCCGGCAGTGCGCTGTTTTTTTGTCGGAAGGATCAGAATTGCCCGCACTTTGGACCAACTGCAACAGCAAGTGCGCATTCGCGCGGCGTGCGTCAACAAATTCCCCTCGGAAAGTTTCTCACGGGCACTGTCACCAGTTACAATTCCCGTTGCTAAACATTTCTGCCAGCCTCAGCCCATGCACCCGACCCTCCCTCCCGCAGTCTCCCCCGACACCGAATTACAGCAAGCCATCGCTGAACACCAGGCAGGGCGTTTTGCCGAGGCGGAAGAGATTTACCTGTCGATCCTGCAGGCCCATCCCTACCATGCCATCGCCAACCACAACCTGGGCTTGCTGGCCGGACAAGTAGGCCAGCACGTGGCCGGCCTGCCGTATTTGCGCAAGGCGCTGTCCGTCGCCCCGGACGAAGGCCAGTTCTGGCTGTCCTATGCGCAGGGATTGCTGCAGGCGGGACAGCCCGACGAAGCGCTCGACATCGTCGACACCGCCATCGGCCGCGGACTGGACAACGATGCTTCGCAAGCGCTGCGCCGGCAGGCGCAGGAAGCCGTCGCGCTGGCGGCCCTGTCGCCGTCGCAGCCGGAAATGGACCACATCGTACAGCTGTACCAGGCAGGCCAGCATACGCAGATGGAAGCGGCCTGCCGGCAATTGCTGGCAAGCTATCCCGACTCGCCATTCGGCTGGAGCGTGCTGGGCACGGCCCTGCAACTGCAAGGCAAGGATGCCCTCGCCACGCTGCAGCGGACGGTGGAACTGACGCCGCACGATGCGCAGGCGCATGGCCACCTGGGCAATGCCTGGCAAACGGCCGGCAAACTCGATGCAGCCCGCGACTGCTACCTGCGGGCGCTGGAAATCGAGCCGGCGTTCGCCGAGGCGCACTGCAACCTGGGCAACCTGCTCCAGGCGGAAAACCGGCTGGACGAGGCCGTGGCGAGCTATCGCCGCGCCCTTGCCTTGAAGCCGGACTACGCGCTGGCGGCATTTAACCTGGGCAATGCGCTGCTGCGCCAGAAACAGTTTGGCGCCGCTGCCGACAGCTTCCGCGCCGCCACCCTTGCATTGCCCGACGACGCCGAAGCGCACAACCGGCTCGGCCAGGCGCTGCACGAAAACAAAAATGTGCAGGACGCCGTGCGCAGCTTCCAGCGCGCGCTGCAGATCAAACCCGATTACCGGGCGGCACGGAACAATCTGGTCGCCGCCTACCTGGCGCTGAAACAGTATCAGGATGTATTGACGTGCCTCAATACGGCCATGGAATCCGAACCAGATGATGAAGAATTGCACTTTCATTTAGGTAATGTCATGCGCACCATGGGCAAAAGCAAGGAGGCGCTGGCCGCGTTCCAGCGCGCCCTGGAAATCAAGCCCGACTACGCAGCGGCGGAAATCAACCTGTGCTCGCTACTCCATGCCGAAGGCCACCTGGAAGAAGCCATCGCCAGCGGCTATCGCGCGCGGACGGTGGCGCCGCATATTCCGGAAAGCCACAGCGGTCTGCTGTTTTGCCTCAGCCATAGCATCGATATCGACGCCCAACGCCTGTTTGAGGAACATTGCCGCTTCGGCGACGCCTTCGACCACCCATCCACGGCCGGGACGGCGGAAGGCCAAGGTTTTCACAACGACAACGATCCCGCGCGGCGCATCAGGGTCGGCTTTGTCTCGGGCGACTTCAATTCGCACGTGGTGTCCAATTTCGTCGTGCCCGTGATCGCGCACCTGAGCGCCAGCCCCGGCCTGAGCCTGTATGCCTATTACAACAATACGCTGGAAGACGCCGTCACGCAGCGCCTGCGCGGCTATTTCCCGCATTGGCAAAATATCATCGAGGTGAGCGACAGCAACTTGCAGGAAAAGATCCGCGAAGACGGCATCGACATCCTGGTCGACCTGTCCAGCCATACGGCCTTCAACCGCCTGACGGCCTTTGGCCGCAAACTGGCGCCGATTCAGGTCAGCTGGATCGCCTATCCCGGCACAACGGGCCTGAAAACCATGGATTACTACCTGACGGACCCGCAATTCGACGTCGATGAAAAGTACTTCACGGAAAAAGTCGTGCTGCTGCCCGCCAGCGTGCCCTTCCTGCCATCGTCGGACTCCCCGGAACTGGTCCGCGCGCCCGCGCTGGGCAACGGCTACCTGACCTTCGGCAGCTTCAATCGGCTCAGCAAGCTCAATCCAGGCGTCATCGCCCGCTGGGCAAAGCTGCTGCGGGCCCTGCCAGAAGCGAAAATGCATCTGGCTGCCATGCAAAAGGACAGCGACATCGCCACCTTGCAAGCCTGGTTCGCGCAGGAAGGCATCGCCGCCGACCGTCTGACTTTCCACGGCCGCACCCACCTGGGCGGCTATCTGGCCCTGCACCAGCAAATCGACCTGTGCCTCGACACCTTCCCGTACACGGGCGGCACCACCACGCTGCACGCGCTGTGGATGGGCGTGCCCACGCTGACGCTCAAGGGTACAAGCGTACCGAGCCATGCCGGCGCCTGCATCTTGCAGCATGTGGGTCTCGACGCCTTCATCGCGACCGACGACGACGATTTCGTCCGGAAAGGAATATTCTTGTCTAGCAACATCATGCAACTGGCCGTCCTGCGCGCAGACTTGCGCAACCGCATGCAAGTGTCGGCACTAGCCGACTCCCGGGCGATTGCCCACAATATGGAACAGGCTTTCCGCACCATGTGGCAGCGCTGGTGCGGCGGCTTGCCGCCCGCATCGTTCGCCATTGCGCCCGACGACGCCAGCAAGCAGGCGGTGCAGTCATGAGCGACAAGAAGCCCATTTACGTCACGCAGCCGCTCATGCCGGATTTGCAAGATTTCCTGCCGTATCTGGAGGAGATCTGGGAAAACAAGATCCTCACCAACGGCGGCCCGTTCCACCAGCAACTGGAACAGGCGCTGTGCGACTATCTGGGCGTCAAGCACATCTGCCTGTTTACCAATGGCACGCTGGCGCTGATCACGGCCCTGCAGGCGCTGCGCATCACCGGCGAAGTGATCACCACGCCCTATTCCTTCGTCGCCACCGCCCATTCGCTGCTGTGGAATGGCATCAAGCCCATTTTTGTCGATATCGACCCGCTGAGCCTGAATATGGATCCCGCCAGGATCGAGGCAGCCATCACGCCCCACACCACCGCCATCATGCCGGTGCACTGCTATGGCCGTCCCTGCGACGTGGAACGCATCGAAAAGATCGCCGACAACTATGGCTTGAAAGTCATCTACGACGCGGCGCATGCGTTCGGCGTGCGGCACAAGGGCAGCAGCGTGCTCAATTGCGGCGACCTGTCCGTGCTGAGTTTTCACGCCACCAAGATTTTCAATACCTTTGAAGGGGGCGCGATCGTCTGCCCCGACGCCAAGACCAAGCAACGCATCGACCATCTGAAAAATTTCGGCTTCGTCGACGAAGTGACGGTGGTGGCACCCGGCATCAACGGCAAGATGAGCGAGATCAACGCCGCATTCGGCCTCCTGCAATTGAAGGGCATCGACGCGGCTCGCCTGCAGCGCCGCGCCATCGATGGCCGCTACCGGGAACGGCTGGCGGCCATCGCCGGCATCGACTGCCTGCCGGCGGGAGAGGAAGAATCGGCCAACCATTCCTACTTTCCCATACTCGTCAAGGAAGCCTACGGCATCAGCCGCGACGCACTGTTCCAGCTGCTGCGGGACGAGAATATCTATGCGCGCCGCTATTTCTATCCGCTCATCAGCGACTTCCCCATGTACCGCAGCATGCCGACCGCCGCCCACAGCAATCTGCCGAACGCGCTGCAGGCATCGCGGCAAATCATCTGCCTGCCCATCTATCCCGGCCTGGGTCTCGATCAGGTCGATGCCATCTGCGCCATCGTCGAGCGTCACGCACAGGCCGACCTGACTCCATGAATATTTCCACAGACACCGACTTTTTCGGCACCATCGACGACCATCGCTGGGCGGCACAATTTACCGTGCTGTCCTACAAGGACGGCGGCCAGACCCTGATACCGCATGGCTTTTTCCGTAACTGGCTGGGCAATGAGCCGGACTTCGGGCAATTTACCATCGGCCGCTGTTCCGGCATCGGCATCGGTTCGCAAGCCAAATACGATTCGACCGCGCAGCACCTGCAAATCGGGCGCTACGTTTCCGGCGGCGCGAATCTGCGCTTCATCCTCAACGGCCAGCACGACATGCGCACCATTTCCACGTATCTTCTGGCATTGGGCGGCATGGGCCTGGAAAACAGCCCGATTCCCCAATATGCCGATACGGTCATCAAGAACGATGTGTGGATCGGCGACGAGGCGATGATATTGGGCGGCGCGGTCATCGAGAATGGCTGCGTCATCGGTGCGCGCACGCTGGTGCCGCCCAATTTCCGCAGCGAACCCTACGGCATTTACGCAGGGACGCCGGCGCGGCTGCTGCGCTTCCGCTTCAGCGAGGAAGTGCGCGCAGCCCTGCTGGCGCTGGCCTGGTGGGAACTGCCGCTGAGCTGGATACGCGAGAATAATGCGCATTTCCTGCAAAACATGACGGCCGACGACGGCGAGGCGCTGCGCGTCATAGCCGAACTGGCAGAAAGCAAGCGCCGCCACCTGGAAGCCGGCGCCGCACACCCGCACAAGGATGACCATGTCTGAACTTTTCAATCCCGGCTATTACACCGAAGAAGACTTGCACGGCGCGGGGTTTCGCAGCCTCGGCCACAACGTGCGCATCGCCAGGAACTGCGTCATCATCGGCATCGACAATATCGCCATCGGCAACAACGTGCGCATCGATGGCTACAGCACGCTGGTGGCGGCAGGTGGCCATATCCGCATCGGCAGCTACGTTCACATTGGCGGCGGCTGCTTTCTCTCCGGTGGCGCCGGCATCACACTGGAAGACTACGCCGGCTTGTCGCAAGGCGTGCGCCTGTACAGCAAGACCGATGACTACAGCGGAGCGAGCATGACCAACCCCACCGTGCCGGCGGAATTTACAAACTGCAAAAGCGGCGCCGTCCACCTGGGCAGGCACGTCATCATCGGCTCGGGCAGCGTGGTGCTGCCCGGCGCGCAGCTTGGCGAAGGCGTCGCCGTGGGCGCGCTCAGCCTGGTCACCAGGTCCCTGCCGGCGTGGGGAATCTATGCGGGCACACCGGCGAAGCGTATCAACAGCCGCGACCAGGGGCTGTTAATTGCGGAAGAGCAATTGCGCGCGCGGGATGCCGTGATAAATAGTTAAAGGTGCATTTTTAATCATAATTTCCATGGCAATAAAAAATCACCGCAGGCCAGCGGCCAGCTAAAAAATATTTCCATGTAGCATTTAATACATAAGCAGAAATAGCCGCCTTGTGCTTGTGAGAGCAGAAAAATAGCGCGTCTCGCTGAATATATCCTACAGGAGCAATACAATGCTGAGCCTTCACACCAATAACGCATCGCTGTCCGCACAAAACTCGATCGCCAAGACCCAATCGCAACTGTCGACCTCGATGACCCGCCTGTCGACCGGCTACCGCATCAACTCGGCAATGGACGACGCTGCCGGCCTGCAGATCGCCACCCGCCTGAAAGCACAGACCAGCGGCATGACGGTCGCCATGAGCAACACGCAAAACAGCACCTCGATGCTGCAAACGGCTGAAGGCGCGTTCGGTGAAGTCACCAACATGCTGGTGCGCATGAAAGATCTGGCCACGCAAGCTGCCGATGCTTCGTCGAACACGGCCGACAAGGACGCCATGCAAGCCGAGTACGACGCACTGGGCCTGGAATTGTCCAACGTGATGAACAACACCACGTTCGGCGGCCAAGCTCTGCTGACCGGCGGCACCATCGCCAGCGCCATGACGTTCCAGATCGGCGCCGCGAAGTCGGAAACGATGACCATCAACCTGTCCACCTCGATGGGCAGCGTCGCCACCGCACTGGGTTCGGCCACCGCCAACTTCACCGGCACCGCCGGCGGCACCGAACTGAAAACCCTGGCCAACACGGCCATCGGCAGCCTGGTTTCGGCCATCGACAGCATCGGCGTGGTACGTTCGGCACTGGGCGCCGCCGCCAACCGCCTCGACCACGTCAACAGCAACCTGTCGAACATCTCGACCAACACCAAGGCCGCTACCGGCCGCATCATGGACGTTGACTTCGCCACCGAAAGCTCGAACATGACGTCGTCGCAGATGCTGCTGCAAGCCGGCACCGCGATGCTGAAACAAAGCAACAGCATGTCCTCGATGGTCATGTCCTTGCTGCAATAATCACCGGCGCCTCGCGCCACATGAAAGCCCCGGCAAGCGATTGCCGGGGCTTTTTTTCATGGCCGCGCGCCAGATAAAAAATTTCCATGTGGAATTTAATGAAAGGCGCTCTCCTGTCGCCTTGTAGGGGTGAGGGCAAGAAATTACCTGCCGCTCGACGAATTCACTTACCAGGAGCAATACAATGCTGAGCCTTCACACCAACAACGCATCGCTGTCCGCACAGAACTCGATCGCCAAAACGCAATCGCAACTGTCGACCTCGATGACCCGCCTGTCGACCGGCTACCGCATCAACTCGGCAATGGACGACGCTGCCGGCCTGCAGATCGCTACCCGCCTGAAAGCACAGACCAGCGGCATGACGGTCGCCATGAGCAACACGCAAAACAGCACCTCGATGCTGCAAACGGCTGAAGGCGCGTTCGGTGAAGTCACCAACATGCTGGTGCGCATGAAAGACCTGGCCACGCAAGCTGCCGATGCTTCGTCGAACACGTCCGACAAGGACGCCATGCAAGCCGAATACGACGCACTGGGCCTGGAATTGTCCAACGTGATGAAAAACACCACGTTCGGTGGCCAAGCCCTGCTGACCGGCGGCACCATCGCCAGCGCAATGACGTTCCAGATCGGCGCCGCGAAGTCGGAAACGATGAGCATCAATCTGTCCACCTCGATGGGCAGCGTCACCGCCGCGCTGGGTTCGGCCAGCGCCAACTTCGGCGCCGCCGGCCTGGGCACCGAACTGACCGCCAGCGCCAACGCCGCCATCGGCAGCCTGGTTTCGGCCATCGACAGCATCGGCGTGGTACGTTCGGCACTGGGCGCCGCCGCCAACCGCCTCGACCACGTCAACAGCAACCTGTCGAACATCTCGACCAACACCAAGGCCGCTACCGGCCGCATCATGGACGTCGATTTCGCCACCGAAAGCTCGAACATGACCTCGTCGCAAATGCTGCTGCAAGCCGGCACCGCGATGCTGAAACAAAGCAACAGCATGTCCTCGATGGTCATGTCCTTGCTGCAATAATCACCGGCGCCTCGCGCCACATGAAAGCCCCGGCAAGCGATTGCCGGGGCTTTTTTTCATGGTGGCGCGCCAGATAAAAAATTTCCATGTGGAATTTAATGAAAGACGCTCCCCTGTCGCCTTGTAGGGGTGAGGGCAAGAAATTACCTGCCGCTCGACGAATTCACTTACCAGGAGCAATACAATGCTGAGCCTTCACACCAACAACGCATCGCTGTCCGCACAGAACTCGATCGCCAAGACCCAATCGCAACTGTCGACCTCGATGACCCGCCTGTCGACCGGCTACCGCATCAACTCGGCAATGGACGACGCTGCCGGCCTGCAGATCGCTACCCGCCTGAAAGCACAGACCAGCGGCATGACGGTCGCCATGAGCAACACGCAAAACAGCACCTCGATGCTGCAAACGGCTGAAGGCGCGTTCGGTGAAGTCACCAACATGCTGGTGCGCATGAAAGATCTGGCCACGCAAGCTGCCGATGCTTCGTCGAACACGGCCGACAAGACCGCCATGCAAGCCGAATACGACGCACTGGGCCTGGAACTGTACAACGTGATGACCAATACCACGTTCGGCGGCCAGAATCTGCTGGGCGCCGGCACGACCGGCACGGGCACCCTGTCGGAAGCCAAGATGACCTTCCAGATCGGCGCCGCCAAGTCGGAAACCATGGACTTCACCGTGCAAGCAGGCATGGTCACGCTGGACGGCGCGCTGAAAGGCCTGTCCGCCAACAACTTCAAGGCAGCCAGCGCCGGCGTCGGCACGGAACTGACCGGCACGGCAAACGCCACGATCGACCTGCTGAAAAATGCCATCGACAATGTCGGCACGATCCGCTCCTCCCTGGGCGCCGCCGCCAACCGCCTCGACCACGTCAACAGCAACCTGTCGAACATCGCCACCAACACCAAGGCCGCTACCGGCCGTATCATGGACGTTGACTTCGCCACCGAAAGCTCGAACATGACGTCGTCGCAAATGCTGCTGCAAGCCGGCACCGCGATGCTGAAACAAAGCAACAGCATGTCCTCGATGGTCATGTCCTTGCTGCAATAATCTTTGCCGGGCCGCTTGCGGCCAGCAACGCCAAGCCAGACTGCGGTCTGGCTTTTTTTATGCGCGAAACGTATTTATTTGACTATATTGCCTTTCGATTTAACAATGCGGGCGGCGCAGTCGCCTATACAAGGTAGACCCGATTCACCCTCACCGCCCACCGGAGCCGCCTTGTGCTGAGCATTCACACCAATATCGCCGCAATGTACGCCCAAAGCGCCGCCGCCAGTGCGCAAAGCCGGCTGGCGACATCGATGCAGCGCCTGTCCACCGGCTTTCGCATCAACTCGGCCATGGACGACGCCGCCGGCTTGCAGATCGCCACGCGCCTCAGCGCCCAGGTCAGCGGCATGACGGTGGCCATGCGCAACACGCAGAACAGCACCTCGATGCTGCAGACGGCCGAAGGCGCGTTTGGCGAAGTCACCGACATGCTGGTGCGCATGAAAGACCTGGCCACGCAGGCGGCCGACGCTTCGTCCAACCAGACCGACCGCGACGCCATGCAGTCCGAATACGATGCGCTGGGGCTCGAGCTGTACAACGTCATGACCAACACTTCCTACGGCGGCGGCTTGCTGCTGGGCAACGGCAGTGCCGGCAAGGGCACCCTGTCGGAGGCGATGACCTTCCAGATCGGCGCCAGCAGCAGCGAAACCATGCAGTTCGACGTGTCAGGCAAGATGGGCGGCCTGGACACCTTGCTGAAAGCCATTTCGGCCAACTTTGCCGCCAGCGGCACGGCCGGCAGCGAAATCGGCACGAATGGCAGCGCCAACAACATGATCGACCAGCTGGCGGCGGCGCTCGACCAGGTCGGCGGCGTGCGCTCGGCCCTGGGCGCGGCGGCCAACCGCCTCGACCACGTGCACAACAACCTGGCCAACATGGTCACCAATACCAAGGCCGCCATCGGCCGCATCATGGATGTCGATTACGCGGCGGAAAGCGCCAACATGGTGTCGGCACAAATGTTGCTGCAGGCGAGCACGGCGATGCTCAAGCAAAGCCAGAGCATGCAGAAAATGATACTGTCCCTGTTGCAGCCATGATGGCTGATACCGCCTGATTCACCGGCTCTTATAGACTTTCATCTGGACACAGTGGCATGGCGATAGACCGCATTTCATCGGGCAACCCGGTTCCCCTGATTACCCAGCGCTTCGACGTCAGCCCCGCAACGCCGATGGTGCCGGGCGTGGTTCAGCCGCTGGTGCCCATCGGCCCCTACATGGCGCCCGCGCCCGACGCCGGCACCCTGCCCGCCCAGCTGCAACAGCAGGGACAGGACAGCCTGGCGTCCCTCATCAAGCCGAATGCCGACGGGACGGGCGGCGCTATGCCGCGCGACAGCAGCGCCATGCAAGTCAATCAACTGTTCTTCACGCGCCAGCTGGTCTGGCAGCCGCCCGACGCGGCGCAGCTGGCCGCCTCATGGCGCGTGATGGTCAAGACGTATGGCGAGCAATACGCGGCCTTGCAGGAACAGGCGCGCGGCCAGCACGTGCCGGGCAACCTGTTCATGGCCGAGCAGCAACCGGCCCTGCTGCGCGAAGGCGCCCGCCCACCGTTGACGGTCGACAGCGAAGCGTGGCGCTTCGCCGTGTATGGCTGGGGCGGCCAGCGCCTGCTGCTGCGCGTGCTGGCCAGCGACGAGGAAGACGATGCAACGCCCAAGCGGCGCGGCAAGGTGGCGCTGCGCGTGGAACTGATCATCATCGGCATCGGCCGGGTCGTGATCCAGATGGAACCGTCCGGCGACGGCGTGCTGCTGGAGCTGGCCGCCGACGAGGAAGCCGCATTGCGCCATGTGCGCCTGGCCTTGCCCGAGATCGCCGACGCCGTGCGGCGCGCCGGCCTGCGCGTGGTGCGCTGCCGCCTGAACCGCCAGCTGCACGCGCAGCGCGTGCACGGCAATTACTCGATGCAGGCGGGCGCCGCCTCGCTGTCGCTGGCCCTGTTCCGCGCCATGGCCGAAGTGGCGCTGCTGCTGACGCAGCCGGAAGCGGAAGCGGCGGCCGATCCCGATGCGCGCGCGGCCCCCGCGGACGCGGCCGAAGAGGAAACCATCATCGTTTCGAAGGAAGTGGCGGCGCCGCTCGGTTACGACTATGGCGACGAAGAAGAAACGGCGCAAGGCCGCACCGTGCTGCTGCTGGCCGACGGCCAGGAGCACGACCTGCTGCCGCCCATCGACGAGCAGGATTGACGCAACAGAATTGATACAGCATAAAAAAACGGCGCCCGCAGCGCCGTTTTTCTTTTCATGCCAGCGTTTTATCCCACCGTGCCGATGATGCTCACTTCGCGGTTTTCCGGGATTTCATTATACGACAGCACATGCAGGCCCGGCGCGAACAGGCGCGCATAGCGGGCCAGCAGCGGACGGATCTGCGGCAGCACCAGCAACAGCGGCGGCGTGGCCTGCTGCTTCATCTGCTCGCGCGCCACCGGCATGTTCACTTGCAGCTGCGACAGCAGGTGCGGATCGATCGGATAATTATCCAAAGTCACCTTGCCCGCCTGGCGCGCCTGGTTCAGCGAACCGAGCAACATGTTTTCCAGTTCGCCGCCCAGGTTAAACGCCTGCATTTCCATCTTCTGGCCGAACAGGCCGCTGACGATCTGGCGCCGCAGCGCGCAACGCACCTCGGCCGCCAGCAAAATCGGGTCCTTGGTCGTTTCCGAACTGTCGAGCAAGGTGGTGGCGATGGGCACGATATCCTTCAGTGACACATTTTCCGCCAGCAAGACGCGGAACACGCGCAACAGCTGCGTGTGCGTGAGCGCCTTGTCCAGCGCGCCGGCGAGCTTGGGCGACAGGGCCGTCAGGCGTTCCATCATGTTCGAGACGTCTTCGTGGCGGAACAGTTCCGGCAAGTATTCGCGCACCATTTTCGACAAGTGCGTGGCGATCACGCTGGGCGCCTCGATGACCTGGTAGCCGAGACCCAGCGCATGCGCCTTCTCGCTGGGCTCGATCCACGTGACGGGCATGCCGTAGGCCGGCTCGATGCCGGGAATGCCGTCCAGCTGGCCATACACGTTCGGCGACGGGATCGCCATCAGGCGGTCGGCCTGCACTTCCGCCTGCGCCACCACGGTGCCCGACAGCACGATCGCGTATTGCGACGGCTTCAGGGCCAGGTCGTCGCGCACGCCGATATTCGGCAGCAGCAAGCCCATCGCTTCAGACAGACTCTGGCGCACGCCCTTGACGCGCTTGTTCAACGGTTCGCCTTGCGTTTTATCAACCATGCCGACCAGTTTATAGCCTAGCATCACCATCAGGGGCTGCACGGCAGGCAATTGCTGCCACTCCAGCTCGGCCGGGCGCTCCTCGCGCAAGGCTGCCTCGATGGCCGCCATGCCGGCCGCGTCCGGTCCCTTCACGCGCTTGGTCAAACGCCAGGCCACGAAAGCCAGCACGGCCGCAAACGTCATGAACATGAACCACGGCATGCCCGGAATCAGGGCCAGCGCCACCATCATGCCGGCCGCGCTGAAGATCACCGTCGGCGACGTCAGCACCTGTCCCGCCACTTGCTGTTCGAAGTCGCCCGAATCGCTGATGCGGGTCACCAGGATGGCGGCCGCGGCCGACAGCAGCAGCGCCGGAATCTGCGCCACCAGGCCATCGCCGATGGTCAGCAGTGCGTACTGGCGGAAAGCGTCGCCGAACGACAGGTCGTGCATCAGCGAGCCGATGGCCACGCCGCCCACCATGTTGATGATCAAAATCAGGATACTGGCGACGGCATCGCCGCGCACGAACTTCGACGCGCCGTCCATGGCGCCGTAGAAATCCGCTTCGGCGGCCACGTCCTTGCGGCGGATCTGGGCTTTTTCCTGGTTGATCAGGCCGGCGTTCAGGTCGGCATCGATGGCCATCTGCTTGCCCGGCAAGGCATCGAGGGTAAAGCGCGCGGATACTTCCGAGATGCGCTCGGCGCCCTTGGTGACGACGGCGAAGTTGATAATCATCAAGATCACGAAGACCACGATACCGACGACGAAGTTGCCGCCGATCACGACGTTACCAAACGCCTCGATCACCTTACCGGCCGCATCCGCGCCCGTGTGGCCGTGCAGCAGCACCACGCGCGTGGACGCCACGTTCAGGGTCAGCCTGAGCATGGTGGTGGCCAGGATCACCGTCGGGAAGACGGAGAAATCGAGCGGCCGCTTGGCCGACACGCTGACGAGGATGACGATCAGTGCCAGCACGATATTGAAAGTGAACAAGATATCGAGCAGCACCGGCGGCAGCGGCAGGATGATCATTGCCAGGATCACCAGCAGGAACAGCGGCGTGGCGAACTTGTGGCGGCGCATTTCGGCAACCAACCGGTTCAGGAAATTCATGAAGGTACTACCTCGCTCAAATGAGATGGCACGACCACCTCGGTGGGAAATGGGGGCTGGGCAGCGCGCTGCCCAGAACGGAATGCTTTCAGCTGCAGGATGTAGTTGAGCACCTGCGACACGGCCTGGTACAGCTGCACGGGAATCTGCTGCTGCACCTGGCTGGTGTTGTAGATGGCGCGCGCCAGCGGCGGCAACTCCAGCGTTTCAATATCGTGTTCCTTCGCCACTTGCCGGATATACAGCGCCATCTCGTCGACGCCCTTGGCAACGACAAACGGCGCCTCGGCGCGGTCCTGGTCATACTTCAATGCGACGGCGTAATGCTCGGGATTGACGATCACCACGTCGGCGTCGGGCACGGTCTTGCGCACGCTGCGCCGGCCGATCTGCTGCTGCAGCTGGCGGATGCGCTGGCGCACTTCGGGACGCCCTTCGCTGCTTTTATGTTCTTCCTTGACATCCTGCTTGCTCATGCGCTGGTTGCGGGCAAAGAAGAACGCCTGCGCCGGCACGTCGATGATGGCAAACAGGACAAAGACGGAAATGAGCGCCATCAAGCCGTCGAGCATCAGCGCCGAGCCGTCGAGCATGGCCTGCTGCAGGGGCCTGTGTTGCAAATCCACGTACTGCGTCAGGCTGGAGCGGCTCACATGCACGAGCACCATGCCCAGCACGGCGGCCTTGGCGATGGACAGGCCGAATTCAAAAGCATGCTTGGGCGCAAACAGACGGCCCAGGTTCTTGGCCGGGCTCAGACGCTCCATCTTCGGCATCCAGTTCTTCGTGCTGATGACCCAGCCGCCAGGGATCAAGGAGCCGAGCACAACGAACAGGGGCACGCAAAACAGCGGCACGATCATCTTGATCAGCAAGCCCACCGACGTCGTAAACGCCATCGACATAGCATTTTCCAGCGCGCCCTTGCTGTCGAGCGGCATGAAAGCCATGGCGAACAGCTCGCGAAAGCTCAGCAGATAGCTTGGCAGCAGGTAAATGAAGACCTTCATGCTGATCAGGATGCCCAGCGCCGTCGACAGGTCGCGCGAACGCACCACCTGCCCTTCCTGGCGCGATTTCTTCAGCTTTTGCTGTGACGCCTTTTCTGTCTTGTCGCCCGTGCTGCTATCCGCCATGCGCCACACCTTTCCGCACGTGCCCTGCAAGCGTAGCGAGCAAGTTCAATGCCGGTTTGAGTAGCGCAGCTGTACGGAGGTACAGCGAGCAACGGATGCCCGGAAGTGGACTGCGCAGTAGCTTGTTGGCACGTGCGCTATCCATGGGCCACCCGCATCTGTTCGGCGATCATTTCCAGCACGCGATTCGTCATGGCGATGTAGTGCTCGGGGATAAAGCGCACGATCTGCCCCAGCATCAGCAGGCCGAACACGGTGATCATGGAAAAACCCAGCGAAAACAGGTTCAGCGACGGCGCAACCCGGTTCAGGAAGCCAAAGCCCAGCTGCACCACCATGGTGGAAAAGACGATGGGCAAGGCCAGCAGCATGGCGGCGGCGAAAATCCATGCCACGTTATACGCCACCGTCTGCAGCAGCAGCGGTCCGTAGCCCTGCCCCACGGGCCAGGCCGTGAAACTGGCGCCGATCACGCCCGTCAGCACGAGGTGACCGTCGATGGCGAAAAACACGATCATGCACATGATGGTGAGCATCCCCGTGATCACGTCCGACGAGGTGCCATTGAGCGGGTCGTTCATCACGGCCATGGAAAAGCCCACCTGGCTCGACACCAGGTAACCGAGCACCGACATGACGGACATGGCGAAGTGGAAGGCCAGGCCGAGGACGAAGCCGATGATGGCCTGCTCCAGGGTGGCGACGGCGGCGTGCAGGGAAAACGGATCGATCTTCAGCAAGTCCTGCGAGATGCCCGACGCCTGCATCACGGGCAGCATCAGGATCGCCAGCACCAGCGACAGCAGCACCCGCACGGGGACGGGCACCATCGCGTCGCCGATCACGGGCGAGGCGCTGAGCATGGCCAGGATGCGGCAGAACGGCCACCACACGGCCAGCAGAAACGGCAGCACCTGATTGAAAATCTGATCCATGGCGCGCGGCGCTATCCGACCAGGGTGGCGGCGCGCTGAAAAATGGACACGCAATAATCCATCAGGTAACCGGCCATCCAGCGGCCGGCCAGGATCAGGGCCAGCAGGGTGACCAGCAGGCGCGGCAGGAAACTCATGGTCTGTTCATTGATCGAGGTGGCCGCCTGCACCAGCGCGACCAGCAAGCCCATGAGCAAACCGGGCACGACCAGGATCACCACCAGCAGCATCACGACGTGCAGCGCTTCGATGATCAGGTCGACGGCGACTTCAGGGGTAAACATGGATCAATAGCCCTGTATGCTGGTAACAAGCGTGTTGACGGTCAGGGTCCAGCCGTCGACGAGCACGAACAGCAGCAGCTTGAACGGCAGCGAAATCACCAGCGGCGAGAGCATCATCATGCCCATGGCCATCAGCACGGACGCCACCACCAGATCGATGATGAGGAACGGTATGAACAGCATGCACCCGATCTGGAACGCCGTCTTGAGTTCGGACAACACAAACGCGGCCAGCTTGACCGTGAAACTGTGGTCTTGCGGGCGCATGGTCGACGGTTCGCCGGCCAGGTGCGCGATCTGCGCCAGCGCGGCCTTGCTCGTCTGCGCCAGCATGAAGCGCGAAATCGGCACTTCGGCGATCTTCAGCGCTTCCTGCATGCCGATCTGGTCGCGGTCGTAAGGCACGAACGCTTCCTTCCACACCTGGTCGCCGATGGGGCGCATGACCAGCAGGGTGAGGATCAGGGCGATGCCCGTGACGATGCGGTTGGGCAAGCCCTGCTGCAGGCCCAGGGCCTGGCGCAGCAGGGACAGCACGATGACGAAGCGGGTAAAGCTGGTCATCATCATGACCATCACGGGCAGCAGCCCGAGCAGGGTCATGACGACGAGGATCTGCATCTTCACCGACAGGTCGGTCTTCGCGCCCGGCACCACGCCGGACAGCAGGTCCTGCGCGCCAGCGGCATTGCAGCACAGCATCAGAACGGGAACAGCCAGCGCGGCAGCCAGCGCGCCGCGGCGCCGGCTCAAGCCGGGTACCGCCAGCTTCATGCTGTCATCAGGTCGAGATTGAGGCCGTCGAGGTCGATGACTTTCAGGCCATAGTTCTCGCCGGCCACCACCACTTCGGCACGGCCGATCGGCGTGCCGTTGACCTTGATCACCAGCGGTTCGCCGGCCAGCATGTCGAGTTCGATCACGCTTTCCGGGCCGATGGCCATCAATTCTTCCAGCGAAATGCGGGCCGAACCCACTTCCAGGGTCAGGGTGACGGGAATCTTGCGCATCATCTGCGGAATGTCGCGCCGCGCGCGGCCGCTGGCCACGTCGGACACGTCGCCCTGGTCGATGATCATGTCATCGCCCAGGTCTTCCAGCAGGGTTTCGCTCTGGTTGGTATCGGTCATATTCATATTATTCGACATCTTCAAAGGAGGTTAAACAGAGCTTGCCCTTGTGTTCGGAAACAGCAGCTGTAAAGAGACGGGAGTCGTCGAGCATGACGTCGGTGCGGCTGAGGCTAACGGGAATCACGTCGCCCACGCGCAAGTCGAACAAGGCGCCCAGCTGCACCTGTTTGCTGACGAGCCGGCCTTCCAGGGTCACTTGCAGGCGCGACGCGAGCGGACGCACGCTGCCGCGCAAGGCTTTCTTCGCCTGCGCGCGCTCTGGCAGCAAGCCGCGCAGCACGTCGGCCATCAGGCGCTTGTCCAGCGAGAACCAGAACTGGCCGCTCTGCCCCGCCTCGACGTCGCTGAGCGCCACCGTGACGATCCAGCTGCCACGTGCCGGATGCACACCCGACTGCGCGGCGACCTCGGCACTGGTGTCGATGTCGCTGCTTTTGCCCAGGGTTTGCAGGTTCTTGTGGACGCGGGAGAACAAACTGTTCACCAACTGTTGTCCAAGCACCACAGCGAGGCGCTCTTCCGTGGCCGTCACGCGCACCTGCGCCGGATCGGGCAGCGCGCCCTTGGCGCCGGCACTACCATAGCGATAGTTCAGCACGCTCAAGAGTATCTGCCGTTCGAGGGCAAAGCCCGTCTGGCTGGCCGGCGTGGAGAAACTCAGCCAGCGGTTCACGCTGTCCTCGTTTTCCACGCGCGACAAGGTCACGGCATCGATCTGGAAATTCCCCCAGTAGCGGCGACTCATCGGCTGGCGCAGGGCCACGGCCAGGTCGTCGCGCAGCTGGGCGCCGAATACATGCAGCAAATGGACAGGACGTCCAAGCAGACAGGAATCGAGGACTTGATGGCGCACAGTTTGATCTGTCTTGGTAAGGATTGTCATGTAGTGGTCATGTCGGTATTGCGGTGGCAGAACAAATTATACGGATCGCCCGAAATTAAATACAGCATCATCTTGACCTGGCGTACCGGTCTGCAAGCAAACGATTGCGCATCGTATCGCATGCTGGATGACTACGGTGCTGAACAATACATGAAAAAGCTAAATATTGCCATGTATCAATATTCCTTGAGGCAATCCTCTCTTTACTTTATAGTTGCCGCGAGGTAAGCTTATAGCGACAAAATATAGATTTGCAGTGCGCCATTCCGCTTACCTGATTCCGGTTTTTATGGCAGTTTCCAGTCCCGCTTATTGCCACCAGAAGAAACTTTTATCAGATAATTATTAGTTGTCATGGCCATGTGAATCACGTCGGCGCAGGTCTGCCGGGTTTGTTTGAATCTGCTTGAGCGGATGGTGTGGCAACTGATAAAACTGATGGGCCCTGTAAGCGGGCCGGGCAAGATGGCGCGGGATGTCATGCCTGCCGGAATGGCAACACCAGTAATTTCTGATTGATACGTCACCGCATATTGAAAGTAGAGGGCACGATGAGCAACGAACTCGCAGGTCTGATCAAGGCCGATCTGGCAGCACTGAGCAATGACGCGCGCGCCCTGGGCGCCAGCATCGCTCCCGCCGCCCAGTTCGGCGCGCCGGAACAATCCGGCTTCTCCTTTGCGCAAAGCATGAAAGACGCCATCGGCAAGGTCAACGGCGATGACCGCATGGCGGCGCAGAAAATGAGCGACGTCGACAGCGGCAAGAGCGACGACATGGTCGGCGCCATGCTGGCCAGCCAGGAAGCGAGCCTGTCCTTCTCCATGTTGATGCAAGTGCGCAACAAGGTCATGGGCGCCGTCGACGAACTCATCAAACTGCCTCTGTAATCTTCACGTCCTGATCCACGCCCAGCCTCCCAGCGAAAGTTACCCCAAGTGATTACCCCCATGAAGTCCGCATTTGCGCGCTGGCGCCTTGGTGCCCAGCCCGCCATCCCGCCCGCCCTGCTGAAAAACCTGGTTCCCATCGTCGTGCTGGCCATCGGCATCACCGCCATGGTGACCATGTATGCCTGGCGCGACCAGGCCAACTACAAGCCGGTGTTTGGCGCGCGCGAAAAAGTGGCCGTGACGGACATGATGGCCACGCTGGACGCCGAACACATCCCCTACCGCCTGCATCCGGACAGCGGTCAGGTGCTGGTGCCCGACGCCATGCTGGGCAAGGTGCGCATGCTGCTCGCATCGAAAGGCGTGACGGCGCAACTGCCGGCCGGCCTGGAACTGATGGACAAGAATGACCCGCTGGGCGTATCGCAATTCGTGCAGGACGTGCGCTTCCGCCGCGGCCTGGAAGGCGAACTGGCGCAAAGCATCATGACGATGGACGCGATCGCTTCGGCGCGCGTCCATCTGTCGATTGCGAAATCGACATCGTTCGTCGCCAGCGACGGCGACAAATCGTCCGCCTCGATCGTCGTGGCGCTGAAGCCGGGCCGCACCCTGGCGCCGGAACAGATCGCCGCCGTCATCAACATGGTGGCCGGCAGCGTCGCCAGCCTGGCGCCCACGCGCGTGAGCCTGGTCGACCAGGGCGGCAACCTGCTGTCCGCGCACGTCGACCTGACGGACGGCTTCGATGCCTCGGCCGCCGGCAATGAAGGCGCGAAACGTTTCCAGGATGAAATCCGCCGCAACGTCACGGGCTTGCTCGGCCCAGTCATCGGCGAAGACAACTTCAAGCTCAGCGTGACGGCCGCCGTGAACAACGACCGCGTGGACGAAACGCTGGAAAAATACGGCGAAGCCCCGAAAGTGACGAGCGAAGCGATGCGCGAAGAGCAGGAACGCAACCGCACCGTGGCCGGCATTCCCGGCAGCCTGTCGAACCGTCCGCCAGCGGCCGCCGTGCCGGCACCGGCCGACGCAGCAGGCGCCGCCCCCGCCGACGGCGCACCGAAACCGTCCGACGACGGCACGGCCCGCAAGAACGCCACCACGCGCCAGTACGCCTACGACCGCAGCATCACGCAGATCAAGCGCAGCCGTGGCCGCCTGGAAAAACTCAGCGTCGCCGTGGTCCTCAACAGCGCCGCCGCACCGAACCCGAAAACGGGCTGGACTCCTGCCGAACTGGGCAATATTGAAAAAATGCTCAACAGCGGCCTGGGCATCAACGCCCAGCGCGGCGACAGCCTGAGCCTGACGGCGCTGGCCTTCCCCGCCAAGCCGCCCGTGGCGCAGTGGTGGGAAGAGCGCGACACCGTCGTCGATTTCAGCAGCTGGCTGCTGTACGCCCTGGGCGCCATCCTCGGCTACTTCCTGATCCTGCGTCCGCTGCTGCGCCTGCTGACCACGCGCCTGGCGCCGCCGGCACTGAAACAGCTCGACCCTGCCCTGGCGCTGGGCGGCAGCGCCGCCGCCGGCGCCAACGGCGCGGCCGTTGCCGGCGCGCCAGCCCTGGGCGTGAATGGCACACCGCTGGCGCTCGAAGGCGAAGCCGCCGGCGGCAGCATGCCGGTCGTGCCGCTGCTGGAAAACTATGACTTGCCGCCACCTGGCTCGGCGGTCGACGTGATGGTCGACCACCTGAAAGTGCTGGCTGAAAAAGAACCCGAGCGTGTCGCCGAAGTCGTCAAACAATGGATGCAGAAAAATGGCCGAACTCAACAACAATAATCCCTCCGACGGCGCCGAATACGAAAGCGCCAGCCTGAACCCCGTGGAACAGGCGGCCATCGTGCTGCTGAGCATCGGCGAAGAGCAGGCGGCCAACGTGCTGCGCTGCCTGTCGCGCGAAGAATTGCTGGAAGTCACGCAAGTGATGTCGCGCATGAGCGGCATCAAGGTCGAGTCCGTGAAAACGGCGATGCAGACCTTCTTCGACGACTACCGCCAGCAAAGCGGCGTGCACGGCGCCTCGCGCAGCTACCTGAAGCGTTCGCTGGACATGGCGCTGGGCAGCGATATCGCAAATAGCGTGCTGAACAACATCTACGGCGATGCGATCCGCCCCAAGATGGCGCGCCTGCAGTGGGCTTCGCCAAAATGGCTGGCCGAATACATCGTCAATGAACACGTGCAGATGCAAGCCGTGTTCCTGGCCTTTTTGCCGCCCGCGCTGGCCGGCCAGATCCTCGACGCCCTGCCCGTCGAAGGCCGCGACCTGGTCTTGCTGAACCTGGCGCGCCTGGACGAGATCGACCGCGACCTGCTGGTCGAGCTCGACGAACTGGTGGGCCGCTGCCTGGGCACGCTCGACACGCAAAGCACCAGCGTGGAAGGCATCCGCCAGGCGGCCGAGATTCTCAACCGCATGCCGGGCAACCGCGCCGCACTGGTCGAACTGCTGCGCGCGCACGACCCGGAAGTCGTGTCGGAAATCGAACTGAGCATGTACGACTTCCTGATCCTGGCCACGCAGAGCGATGTCACGCTCACGCGCATCCTGGAAGACGTGCCGATGGAACAGTGGGCCATCGCCCTCAAGGGTGCGGAACCGTCGATCCGCGACGCCGTGCTGAAAACCATGCCGCGCCGCCAGGCACAGAGCTTCGAAGACATGATGCGCCGTTCCGGCCCCGTGCCTTTGAGCCGTATCGAACAAACGCGCCAGGAAATCATGGCCACCGTCAAGGGCCTCGCCGATGCGGGCGAGATCGAAGTGCAACTGTTTGCCGAAGCGGTGATCGAATGAAACACTTCCGCTCGTATCGTTTCCCGCCCCTGTCGCAATTCATCGCCGCCGGCCAGCGTGCCTCCAACGAGGACACGGACGGCCAGTGGCAGGCGTCCGTCTCGGAAGGCTTCGAGCAGGGCCAGCGCGACGGCTACGAAGTGGGCCTGGTGCAAGGCCAGCAGGACGGCTACGACACCGGACGCAACGACGGCATGGCGCAGGGCCGAGAAGAAGGCCGCAATGAAACCCTGGTGGCGCTGGACCGCCTGGCGCGCCCCGTCGACGCCATCCTGCGCGACCTGAAAAAAGTGCGCGCCGATTACCGCGAAGCGCAGCGCAAGGAAGTGGTCGACCTGGTGGCCAAGGTGGCGCGCCAGGTGATCCGCGCGGAACTGGCGCTGCAGCCGGTGCAATTGCTGGCCCTGGTCGACGAGACCCTGGCCTCGATGCCGCCCACGCGCGAGGAAATCGACGTCTTCCTCAATCCGGAAGAACTCAAACGCATCAGCGAACTCGATCCGAAGCGCGCCAAGCGCTGGAACCTGATCGCCGACGCGCGCCTCGACGCGGGCGAATGCCGCATCAAGGCGGGCGACAATGAAGTCGACGCGGGCTGCCATCAGCGCCTGTCGGCCTGCATGGAACAAGTCAGCAGCCACCTGGCGCTGGCCGCCGAACACGCAGACCAGGGCGCGCCTGCATGATCGCCGACACGCTGCGCAGTTTCGAGATCGGCGATATCCCGGTCGCGACACCCACCGGCCGCCTGGTCGGCGCTTCCGGCCTGCTGCTGGAAAGCGCCGGCTGCCGCCTGCACACGGGCCAGCGTTGTCAAATTGAAACTGTAAGCGGCGAGTGGCTCGATGCGCAAGTCGTCGGTTTTCGCGAAAAACTGTCCTACCTGATGCCGTTCAAGAAGGCCACGGGCCTGACCACCGGCGCCAGGGTTCTGCCCTTGCCCGACAAGGCCAGCCTGCAGATCGGCCCGTCATGGCTGGGCCGCATGGTCAATGGCCTGGGCGAGCCGATCGACGACCTGGGCCGCCTCGGTGGCGAACACATCCTGGAAGTCACGCCGCCAAAGATCAATCCCCTGAAGAAACAACCGGTGGTCGAACCGCTGGACGTGGGCGTGCGGGCCATCAACAGCATGCTAACCCTGGGCAAGGGCCAGCGCGTGGGCCTGATGGCCGGTTCCGGCGTGGGTAAGAGCGTGCTGCTGGGCCTGATCACGCGCCAGACGGTGGCCGATGTCGTCGTCGTCGGCCTGATCGGCGAACGGGGCCGCGAAGTGCGCGAATTCGTCGAAAAGTCGCTCGGCGCCGAAGGCTTGAAAAAAGCCGTGCTGGTGATCGCCCCGGCCGATGAATCGCCGTTGATGCGCATCATGGCCACCGAACTGTGCCATTCGATCGCCGCCCATTACCGCGACCAGGGCAAGCACGTGCTGCTGCTGGTCGACTCGCTGACGCGCTATGCGATGGCCTTGCGCGAAGTGGCGCTGGCCCTGGGCGAGCCGCCGGCCACGCGCGGCTACCCGCCGTCCGTGTTTTCGAACTTGCCGCAACTGGTGGAAAGCGCCGGCAATGGCGCCCACCCGGACGGCAGCATGAGCGCCATCTACACGGTGCTGGCCGAAGGCGACGACCAGCAGGACCCCGTGGTCGACACGGCGCGCGCGATTCTCGACGGCCACATCGTGCTCACGCGCGAACTGGCCGAGCGGGGCCACTACCCCGCCATCGACATCGCCGCCTCGATCAGCCGCTGCATGGCGCAGGTGATCACGCCCACCCACATGCAGGCGGCGCGTGCGCTGAAAGCGTCGATGGCGCGCCATGCGCGCGTGCGCGACCTGATCCCGCTGGGCGCCTACGTGCCCGGCGCCGACCCGATCACCGACCGCGCCGTCCAGCTGCACGCGCCCATCGAAGCCTTCCTGTGCCAGGGCACCAAGGAAGAGGCGCCGATGGGGCCGTGCATCGAACAACTTGAACAGATCATGGCCTAGGAGCATACGTGAGCGACGCGCATACCATCCGCAACCTGACCACCCTGGTCGGCCTGCGCAGCACCGAAGTGGAACGCCTGCAAGGCGAAATGGCGGCGCAGACGGCCGTGCGCGAGCGCTACCAGAAAAACCTGGAACGCTTGACGGGCCTGTACACGGATAGCGGCCCCAGCGGCGCCCTGCCCCTGGCCCTGTCCGTCAACTGCGGCAACTTCAAGCAAGCCGTCATGCAGATGGCCGACCAGCACCGTACCGACCTGCATTTGCACGAAGCCAACATGGCCGTTTCGCAACGCGCGCTCAATACGGCCTGGGCCAAGCGCGAAGTGCTGGACCAGGTCCTCACGCAGAAACAAAAGTATGTTGCAAATGAGCAACAACGTGTCGATGCCAAGCGGCAAGACGAGCTGGCGACGCAATTCTGGTTCCGCGGGCAGGTAAAATGAGGTTTGTGTAAGTTTCTTTCAGGAAAACTTCACAAAACGGGAATGGGGGTCGCCTTGTACCGGTATATCCCTTTATTCAGGAGTCTGGCATGGCAAGCGTAATTACTGCACCGCAATACGATCCGATCCCAACGGCCGAAAAACTGGCTACCAAGGCTGTCGCCGCGCAAAAGGCCGCCCTGCAGGCGCAGAACACGCTGGCCAGCAATACCAGCACGGCGCTGGGCAACCTGAAGTCGGCCATCTCGGCCTTCCAGAGCGCCATGTCGTCCATGACCAGCAGCAAATCGGTGCTGAGCCAGTCCGCCACCTTTCCGGCCGCCGGTTACGGCACGGCCACGGCCGGCATCAATGCGACGCCGGGCACCTATTCCTTTTTTGTTGAAAAACTGGCCACGGCCAGCCAGATGTCGTACGGCGGCTTGAGCAGCGTCAATACCGCCGATGGCACGGGTACGCTGAAAGTGAAAATCGGCGATGGCG
Source organism: Janthinobacterium sp. SUN120 (assembly GCF_030397735.1). Lineage (NCBI taxonomy): Bacteria > Pseudomonadati > Pseudomonadota > Betaproteobacteria > Burkholderiales > Oxalobacteraceae > Janthinobacterium > Janthinobacterium sp. SUN120. The sequence continues at coordinate 1,615,570 of NZ_JAPUBW010000001.1, forward strand.
TGGGCGACAACACGCTCGACATCGACCTGGCCGCCGCCGACAAGGATGGCAACGGCACACTGACACCGCAGGAAATCGCTGCCGCCATCAACGGCAACAGCAAGAACAATTCGCGCGTCACCGCTTCCATCGTAACCATCAATAACCAGGCGCAACTGGTACTGACGTCGAATGCGACGGGCATTGCCAACGCCGCCACGCTCGACGCCAGCGCTGTCGACAATATCGCGCTGAAAGGCGCGCTGATCGCTCCGGCCAACATCAAGGAAGTCGTCAAGGCTGACGACGCCACCGTCTGGCTGGGCGGCAAACCTGGCGGCACGGCCATCACGCAGGCATCGAATACATTCACCAACGTGCAGGATGTGAAAATCACGTTCACGCGCGCCATGACTGCCGCCGAAGCGCCCGTCACGCTGACCGTCGCCACGGACAACTCCGGCACCGCCGCCAACGTGCAGGCGTTCGTCGATGCCTACAACAAGCTGAAAACCCTGATGGATGGCCTGGCCAGCCCCGGCAATCCGGAAAAGAACATCGCCGCGGGCATCTTCGCCCATGATTCCGGCCTGAATGCCCTGCGCAGCAGCATGGGCAATGCTCTGCGCCTGAACGTCAATGGCGTCTCGCTCGTGTCCTACGGCATTACGGCCCAGCGCGACGGCACCATCAGCCTCAACGCCGCCAAGCTGACGGCCAAGCTGGCAGACAACCCGACGGGCCTGGACAAGCTTTTTGGCAACAACAGCCTGTCCGCCCCGGCCGGCGTGCTCGGCAGCCTGGACAAGGTACTGGGCCAGTGGAGCAATGTCACCAAGGGCCAGATCACCCAGCGCCAGGCCGCCACGGACAAGCTGCAGAAAAGCCTGGTCAAGAGCGGCGAGCGCCTCACGGCCCAATATGACACGGCATACAAACGCTTCCTCGATCAATTTTCACGCCTGCAAGTAATGCAGGAGCAAATGAGCAAGACGTCCGATATGTTCGATGCCATGTTTAGCAACAATAAATCCTAAGGCGGATGCGCCTGCCGCGCCGCCACAGTTAACATAGCGAGAATACAATCATGTTAAACAATGAAGCTTACGGCAACTACCACGCCGTCAACCTGGATGCCCAGACCGCCCGCGCCACACCGGTCGAGCTGGTACTGGTGCTGACGGACGGCCTGCTGGAAGAACTGGCGCGCGCGCGCGGGCATATCGTGGGCAAGCGCTACGAACAAAAGGCCATCAGCCTGGATAAATGCACGCAGATCATCAACGGTCTGTCGAGCTCGCTCGATTTCGACAATGGCGGCGAAGTGGTCGTCAACCTGGCGCGCCTGTACGACTATTGCGTGGCGCGCCTGTACACGGCCGGCATCAAGCTCGACCCGACCCTGATCGACGAAGTGACGACCTTGATGACCACCATCAAGCGCGGCTGGGTGGGCGTCCAGGCCAACAATGCCTAGGCGCGCCGCGCTGCAGCAGCTGAGCCGGCAATTGAGCGCGGCCATCGCGCAGCCGGACTGGGAGGCGATGGCAAAACTCTCGGCCAGCCTGGCGAAAAACATCCCGCTGCTGGCTGAACGGGGCGCATGGAATGCGCTGGAACAAACAGAATTGTTGCAATTGCGCAAAATTCACGCGCAAGCGGTTAAAATTTGCTCTGAGGAAAAAGAACGCCTGGGATTACACCTGGGTGCATTACAGGCAAATAAGGAAGGTTGGGTCGCCTACGCCGCGCTCGGCGAATACGACTCGGACGGGAATCAAGCATGATCATGAACTTCAACACGGCGCCGGCCGCTCCGGCACCGGCAGCCTCCGCTGCATCCGCACCGGCGCCAGCGCCGGCACAGGCCGCTGCCTTGCCCGGCACGCCGGGCTATGGCAGCAGCGGGACGGCGCCCTCCGCCCTGCCCCTGTTTGCGCAGGTGCTCGATGTGACCGCCGTGGAAACGGCCGATGCCGGCACGCCCGCGCCTGCACCCGCCAAGGACGGCGATAGCGACACCCAGGCCGACAGCAGCCTGCCGGCCATGGCCGCCCCCGTCATCGGCTTGCCGGTGACGATGCTGCCGCCAACGGACGCGGCCGCAGCCGAGGCGCGCGCCGCAGCCCAGACACAAACACAGACACCGGTGCAGGCGAATGCGGCGCAAGCCAACCCTGCACTCAACATCAGCCTGCATCCCGCGGCCGTCACCCTCACCGCGCAGGCAATGGCGCCAGCGCCAGGGCGCGACACGCGCGAACCGCTGGCCGCCGCCAACCCGGCGACCGCCGCCAAGGGCAGCGCGCCGGCACAGCCGTTCGAAGCGCTGCTGCAACAGGGCGCTCCCGTGACGGCCGCCGCCGCCCCTGCCGCCCGCGAAGGCGAACGCGGCGCCGCGACGCCGGCTCCCGCCACGCCCAACCTGGGCTTGACGGGCGCGGTCGGCAATACGGCCACGGCGGCCCCGTCCGGCGACACCATCAAGCTCAACGGCCCTGCCCAGCAATGGCAGGAACCGCTGCGCGAAGCGCTGGGCGAACGCCTGCAGACGCAGATCGGCCGCAACAGCGAACACGCGACGATCCGCCTCGACCCGCCCATGCTGGGACGCATTGAAATTTCCATCCGCCACACGGCTGGCGCGCTGCAGGTGAACGTCACGGCGTCGAACTCGGAAGTGTTGCGCCAGTTGCAAGGTATCGGCGAAAACATGCGCAGCGACCTGGCGCAGCGCCAGTACACCGAGGTGGCCGTGAATATCAGCGCCACCCCGCGCAGCCCCGCCGCCCAGGCGTTTGCCGAAGGCGATGCGCGCGGCCAGCGTCAACCGGGCCGCCAGAACGACGACGCGGAACCGGGGCGCGCCCTGTCCGACGGCAGCCCTGCCGGTACCACTTACGCCATGCATGAGCGAGAGACTGCCTGATGAATATGAAAATGAAACTGATAGGCGGCTTTGTCGCCGTGGCCGTGCTGGCCGCCGGCGCCGCTGGCGGCGCCATGTGGTACCTGGCCAAGCCGGTTGCCGGCCATGCCGAGGTGGCCGAAGCCAAGACCCCGCCGCCGGCCACGGGCAAGAAGGCGCGCAAGTTCCTCACGCTGGACAAGGTCATCGTGATGCTGCGGCGCGGCCCCGGCGAAGGCGAAACGCATTACCTGTCGGCCGACCTGGTGATCGCCACCACCGAGGAAAAGGAAAAGCTGACCAAGGACCACTTGCCGCTGATGCGTTCGATCGCCGTCAGCACCCTGTCGAGTTTCCCGATGGACAAGGCACAGACGATGACGGTGGAGCAATTTGCCGAACAGATCAACAAGGCCTTCAATGTCAGCTATGAACGCGAACAGATGGAAAAACCGTTCACCGAAGTCATGGTCGGCAAGCTGATCATTGAATAAGCCAACACGCCAGCCGACCTAGTGGGAGATCCCTTGGCCTATGTAGAGCAATACCAGGAAGCGTATGGCGCCGGCGAATATGCCGCCGCCAGCGCTTGCGCGGCAGTGCTCAGTGTTGCCGAAGAACAACAACATCTGGTGGCGTACTCCCCTTTGGTGAAACGCATCGTGCGCCAGCTCAATTCGCAGGTGTCGGGCGCCATCGACCGCGACGACATGGAACAGATCGGCCTGATGGGCTTGCTCGAAGCCTTGCGCCGCTACGGCGTGCCGGACCAGTCGTTCGGCAGCTATGCCAGCCTGCGCATCCGCGGCGCCATCCTCGATGAATTGCGGCGCCAGGACTGGCGTCCGCGCGCCGTGCGCCAGGAAAGCCACCGCCTGCGCGACAGCGTGCGCGCCCTCACCCGGCGCCTGGGACGCGAGCCGCTGGAAGCGGAAATCATGGCGGCCCTGAAGCTGACGCCGGAAGCCTTCCAGGAGTACCAGCTGGCGGAAAACGCCGAGCTGATCGCCAGTTTTGATGAAGTGCTGCAGGAAAGCCTGGGACAAGCCGACAGCGCACCGAGCCCGGAAGAGCAATTGATGGTGCGGCGCAGCCTGGAACAGGCGCTGCGCACGCTGGACGAACGGGAACAGCGCGTGATCCAGATGTATTACGAATTCGAACTGAGCTATAAAGAAATTGCCGCCGTGCTAGACCTGAGCGACGCCCGCGTCTGCCAGTTGAACAAGACGGCGCTGGGCAAGATGAAAACCATGCTGCAAGACGCATAAGTTTCAGCACTATCCATCAAATTGACGCAGCACAATGACGCAGAAAGGCAGTTGACATGGTAATTATCGGTATCTTAATCGTGATGGGGTGTGTATTCGGAGGCTTCGCCCTGATGGGCGGCACCGTCCACGCGATCTGGCAACCGGTCGAGTTGATCATCATCATCGGCGCCGCCGTCGGCGCCCTGGTGCTGGGCAACCCCAAGCATGTACTCGGTGAAATGCTGCACCAGATGCGCAAGATCGTCACGCACAAGAAGCAAGGCTCGGAATTCCAGCGCCAGTTGCTGCTGCTGATGTATGAACTGCTGCAAACGGCCGCCGGCGGCCTGAAGGCGCTCGACGCCCACGTCGAGGCGCCGCGCGAAAGCGCCCTGTTCCAGCGCTATCCGCTGGTGCTGGAAGAGCCGAAGCTGCTCGCCTTCATCGTCGACAACTTCCGTTTGATGGCGATGGGCAAGATCAACGCGCATGAGCTGGAAGGCGTGCTGGAGCAGGAACTGGAAGCCATCCACGACGAATTGCTGCAACCGTCGAAATCCTTGCACAAGATCGCCGAAGCCATGCCCGGTTTCGGTATCCTGGCCGCCGTTCTGGGCATCGTGATGGCCATGAATTCCGTGGCCGACGGCGCCGATGCGGCGGAAATCTCGGAAAAAGTGGGCGCCGCCATGGTCGGTACCTTCATCGGCATCTTCTTCTGCTACGGTGTGCTCGATCCGATGTGCAACATGATGAAACAGCTGGTGGGCGAGGAAGGCTCGACCATGGAATGCGTGAAGGTCGTGCTGGTCACGCACGTGGCGGGCAAACCGCCCCTGCTGGCCATCGATGCGGGCCGCCGCCTGGTGCAGCTGAACATCAAGCCTAGCTTCGCCCAGCTGGAAAGCTGGATCAATGCGCTGGAAGATGGCGGCGCCGAACAAGAGCAAGGCCAAGGCCGGGGAGGCCGCCGTGCTAAAGCCGCATGAGAAACATGAACAGGCCATCATCAAGCGTGCCGGCCGCAAGCACGACGACGATGGCCATGGCGGCGCCTGGAAAGTAGCGTTCGCCGACTTTTGCCTGGCCCTGCTGTCGCTGTTCCTCGTGCTGTGGCTGATGGCCGCGCGCGAGCAGCAGGCGATGAAGGAAATCATGATGGATGCGTCGGCAGGCAGCCGCCAGGGCGAAGGCCAGGGCGTGATGCCGGAACAGAAAGGCGGTCCGCGCGGCAGCCTGATCGAGCGCTTCCCCATGCCCCGCAAGGGCACGGGCGACACGCGCACGGAAGGCAAGCAGATGCAGGACGGCAAGGCTGGCGCCGCGCCGCAAAACCAGACCAAGGTCAGCTACCAGTCGCCGGAAGACTTGCTGAGCCTGTCGCGCGCGCTCGATAAGCTCAGCGATGAAGCGGGATTGAAGAGTAATTTGCAATCCGTGATCACGCCGTACGGCTTGCGCGTCATGCTGCACGACACGGACAAGCAAGGCATGTTCGTGCGCGGCAGCGCCGTGCCGACCGACCGTTTCCGCAAGCTGCTGCGCCAGATGGGCCCCGTGTTTGCGCAAATGGATAACCAGATGCTGATCGTCGGCCACACCGATTCGATGCAATACGCCAATACCGGCTATGAAGGCTTTTCGAACTGGACCCTGTCGGCCAACCGCGCCATGTCGGCGCGCGCGCAATTGTTGATCGGCAGCATGAGTCCGGACAGCGTGCTGCAAGTGGTCGGCATGGCCGACCGCGCGCCGCTGGACGTAAAAAACGCCAGCGCCGGCATCAACCGCCGCATCGAACTGTTAATATTGACGCGTGGCCAGGCTGACAGCATCGCCGCCATGTTCGGCATGGCCGGACAAAAGCCGCAGGGCGAAGAATTGCAAGTGGGTGAACCGGATGCGGGCACCTTGCAGCGCCTGCGCGAGAAACTGGGCTTGCCCGCAAAGAAGGAGCGGGATGAGCATGCAAATTAAGGGCAAGGGACAACGTATGAAAATCTCCTCCGGCAATACCGGTGCTGCCGTACGCAGCAGCGCCGTCGCGCCGGCCGAGGCGATCGCCGAGAACGCGGGCGCCGCCGGCGCCATGGGCGGCTCGTCGGCCGGGGCGGAACTGCAATCGGCCGTGCTGCAACCGGCCATGGCCGCCCTGCGCGCCATGCCCGAAATCGACCATGAGCGCGTGGCCATGCTGCGCGATGCGCTGGCCAAGGGCGAATTGCCGTTCGATCCGTCGAAACTGGCAGGCTTGATCCAGCGTTTCCACGGCGGCGAATCGTGACCGCGCCGCGCAAGGGCATCACGCGCCAGGAAGCCATGCGCCGCGTGCTGCAAGGCATGAAAGACGACAGCATCGGCTATGCCGCCCTGCAAACCGTGTTGGAAGAGCAATTCCAGGCGACCTTGCACCATCAGAGCGCGCAATTGACGGCACTGGCGGACCAGGTCATCGCCGCCGTCGAGCCCCTCGATGCGCGCCGCCGCCAGCGGGTCAGCCTCGTCACTGCCCTGCTGGGCCCGCAAGGCGATATGCCGCAATTGTTTGCGTTATTGCAAGATGACGCGCGCACCACCGCCGAGCGCGACTGGGCTGCGCTCGAGCAGATGGTGCTCGAATGCAAGCGCCTGAATGCCCGCAACAGCGATTTATTAACAGAGCAGTACAGCATCATGCAGCGCGTGCTGCATGGCGAGGAAGATACGTATGCGCCAGGCTGATTTTTCACAGATGCGCGCCATGGCCGCCACGCCGTCGACGATGGCGACGAATGCCGTGCAAAGCAATATGCACGCAACCCCTGCCACGGCAGGCGCCGGCGGTTTCAGCAGCGTGTTCCGGCAAGTACAGGGCGAAGTGGCCCGCTTCATCGAACAGGGCGGCGGCAACGCCACCAGCCTGAACCCGCAAGGCCGCGCCTACCTGGAACAGAGCCAGCCCGTCAATGTGCTGGGCAGCATCAACCAGGGTGGCGAGATCGGCGAAACGCAGCAGCAATTCCTCGCCTCGATCAAGCCATGGACGCAGGAAACGGGCGCGCGCCTGGGCGTGGCGCCGGAAATCGTCGCCGCCCACGCGGCGCTGGAATCGGGCTGGGGCCAGCGTCCGCTGCGCCAGGGCACGGGCGCGGACACGAATAATCTATTCGGCATCAAGGCCGGCGGCAAATGGCAAGGCGACGTGGCCAGCAATGTCACCACCGAATACGAGGCGGGCAGCGGCGCGGCCCTGAAGAAAACGGAACGTTTCCGCAGTTATCCGGACCAGGCCAGCGCCTTCCGCGACTATGCGCAAGTATTGCTCGACAATCCCCGCTACCGCACTGCCCTGAACACGGGTAGCGACGCGGGCGCTTTCGCGCAAGGCCTGGCGCGCGGCGGCTATGCCACCGACCCCAACTATGCCGCCAAGCTGACCCAGTTGGCGACGCGTTTGCAGCGCACGGCCGCCGCCGAGTAGTTTCCTTAACGGCCGGGAAGTTCGGCCGGTTCCACCACGCCCGCATCGACCACCCTGGCACGTATTACCGTGCCGCTGGTGGCGTTGCGCACGCGAATCACCTCGCCCAGCGCGCCCGGATCCAGCGCTTCGCCGGACATGCTCACCTCCACCTGCTCCTTGCGGGCCACGATATTCACCGCACTGCCCCGCTTGATCAACACGGGCGACGCCAGTTGCCCTTGCCGCAGCACTTCGCCGGCACGCAAGCTGCGCCGGCTCGACAGGCCAACGGCGCCGGGCAAGGAGGAAATACTGTCCGGCACCATCGTCACGTCGCGCCGCGCCAGGGTCACGTCGCCCGCCTGCAACGGCGTATTTGCCGTCACGGGGGCGCTCGTCACCGCGACCTGGGCCGTGATGCTGCCGCGCGCCAGCATTTCATAGCGCCAACCGTTGCTTCCAGGACACACTGCCACGAAGCGCATGCGCTGCGCCGAACGGCTGTCCGCCGTTTCCAGCGCGACGGGCGCCGCGCACGCCGGCACGGGGCGCGTGCTTTTTACCACGGCCACTTGAAACTGCGGTTCCAGCAGTCCCGCCGAGGTTGCTTGCTGCACCAATTGCTCGCGCGCCAATTGTTCCACACGCGAAAATATATTGTCGGCTGGCAATTCTGCGCATCCTGCACTACTATATAGGCTGGTCAGTAAAAAGAGGCCCGGAAGCAGTATGTGACGACATTGCGCCTTGTTCCACATCACGGAATAGTTCTCAAAGTAAATCATTGCTAACCTTAATCAAAGATACTGAAGCGGCATGACCTTACCATGCGTCAACATGACCAGGCTGGGATTTTACCTCTGCACCACCTATTTTCTGGCCCGAACCGCAAAAAGCACGATCGAATTCAACACAAAGGATGACCATGGGGATTAATTTCAAGGATGCGCTGGGCGTGCACGCCGATGCACTCGCGCTGCGTGCCGACCGTACACGCGTACTGGCCGCCAACATCGCCAATGAAAACACGCCCGGCTTCCAGGCCATGGACATGGATTTCGGCAGCGCCCTACAGCAGTTGCAGGACAATGAGGCGGGCCTGCTGTCGACCGATGACGATGCCAGCGCCCTGTACCGCGTCCCCTACCACCCTAGCCGCGACGGCAACACCGTCGAAATCGGCGTCGAGCAGGCGGCGTTCTCGCAGAATGCCACCGACTTCCAGACCAGCCTCACTTTCGTCAACATGAAACTGAAGGGTCTGTCCAAGGCCATTTCCGGACAATAAGGATCAGCATGAGCTTCCAGGACATTTCCAAGATCGCCGGTTCGGCGATGGCGGCGCAAACCGTGCGCCTCAATACCATCGCCAGCAACCTGGCCAATGCCGATTCCGTTGCCGGTTCCGAAGGCGAAACCTACCGCGCGCGCAAGCCCGTGTTTGCGGCCGTGATGGACGGCCCGGGCGCCAGCGGCGCCGGTGGAAGAGTACAGGTACTCGACGTGGTGCAAAGCGATGAGCCGCTGCGCAAGGTCTATGAACCGGGCCACCCGATGGCCAATGCCGATGGCATGGTGTTCTATCCCAACGTCAATCAGGTTGCCGAGATGACCGACATGATGTCGGCCTCGCGCGCGTTTGAAACAAATGTCGAAGTTCTGGGCCGCATCAAGTCGATGCAGCAATCGCTCCTCAAATTAGGTGAAGCATAATCCATGGAAACCAACCTCTTTACAAATAACACCAGCGGCAGCAATAGCAACAGCAATGCCGTCAAGTCGCAAAGCAATGCCACCCAGGATATGTTCACCAAGTTGCTGGTCGCGCAGATCAAGAACCAGGATCCCCTCGCGCCGACCGATCCGAGCCAGTTCGTCAATCAATTGACGCAGCAGGCGCAGACGGAAGCGATGCAAAACCTGTCGGCGCTGACCAGCGCCAATGCCAGCGTGTTGCAATCGATGCAAGTGCTGGCCCTGGGCGCGCAAGTGGGCTCGGAAGTCATGGTCAACACCGAAACAGTCCAGCTCGACAAGAGCAAGGTCAGCGGCACCATCGCGCTGGCCGCCAGCACCACCAAGACCACCGTGACCCTGAAAGGGCTGGACGACAAGGAATACAAGATCGAACTGGGCGCCAAGGCGCCCGGCACGGTGCCGTTCACCATCGATCCCGTGGCCTTGGGCTTGCCTGCCGGCACCTACAGCATGACGGTCAGCACCAGCGGCGCCGAAAAACCAACGGTCGACATTGCAGGCAAGCTCAACAGCGTGCGCCTGTCGTCCAGCGGCAGCATGATTTTGAGCGTATCGAACCTGGGCGAAGTCAACCCTGGCGCGATCACCGGCTTTAACGGCAAGACGGCCTGATCCGCTCGCCCCTTCGTTTCCTGCACACTAATCTCGTCCTTCACTAAAGGAAGTCAACATGAGTTTCGACATCGCCCTGTCCGGTATCCAGTCCATCAACCAACAGTTGAACAGCACCAGTAACAATATCGCCAATGCCGGCACCTACGGTTTCAAGAGCAGCCGCGCCAACTTTTCGGCCATGTACGCCGGTTCGCGCGCCACGGGCACGGAAGTGGGTTCGATCACGCAAAGCATGTCGCTCAATGGCGGCGTGCTGAACACGGGCCGCGCGCTCGACGCAGCCATCGATGGCCGCGGCTACTTCGTTGCGCGCGATGCGCAAAACACCATGACCTACAGCCGCGTCGGCATCTTTTCGGCCAGCAATGAGGGCAAGCTGATCGATTCGAACGGCCGCCTGGTGCAGGGTTATGCCGCCGTCAAGGGCAGCACCACCCTGGGCACCATGGGCGACATGAACATTCCGACGGGCCAGATTCCCGCCGTGGCGTCGACCAAGCTGGCGTATGCCGCCAACATGTCGTCCGAATGGACCATCAAGACCCCGGCTTTCGACAAGACCAATGAATTGAGCTACAACAGCGCCAAGTCCTCGATCGTCTACGATTCGCTGGGCGCCAAGCACTCGGTGGGCCAGTACTTCGTCAAGACGGCAACGGGCGTGGACGTGCACTACACCCTCGACAACGCCGATCTGGGGCCGGTGACGAGCATGACCTTCAATACCTCCGGCAAGCTGAACCTGACCGCGCCGGTCAACCTGGCGCTGGGCACGCCGGCAGGCGCCGCGCCGCTGTCGATCGCCATCGACTACACGGGCACCACCCAGTTCGCCGGCGAAGCGACCACCTCGACCGACCGTGCCGACGGCTATGCCTCGGGCACCTACACGGGCGTGGAACTGGCCGATGACGGCTCCGTCGTGGCGAAATACACGAACGGCCAGAAGCAAAGCATCGGCGTGATCGCCCTGGCCACCTTCCCCGACGAAGGCGCATTGACGGCTGTCAACGATACCAGCTGGGTCGCCTCGACCACGTCCGGCACCGCCATGTATGACCGTCCGGGCGTCGGCATGGCCGGCAAACTGACGACGAGCTCGCTGGAACAGTCGAACGTCGACATCACCTCCGAACTGGTGGGCCTGATGACGTCGCAGCGTAACTACCAGGCGAACTCGAAGGTCATCTCGACCGAGAACGCCATGCTGCAATCGCTGATGCAAGCGCTGTAATCCACGATACGCAAAGGTAAAGAGCAATGGATGCGCTGATTTATACCGCCATGAGCGGGGCCGACCGTGCCCTGCGGGCACAGCAGGTACACGCCAACAACCTGGCCAACATCGAGACGGGCGGCTTTCGCGCCAACCTGGAAGTGTCCACTGCCCAGCCGTTGCAAAACGGCTATGGCTACGACGACCGCCACATGACGCAGACGCAGTCGAGCGCCGTCGGCACGCGCACGGGCGCCATCAAGGAAACGGGACGCGAACTCGACGTGGCCGTCACGGGCCCCGGCTTTCTTGCGGTGCAGTGGCAAAACGGCGAAGCCTACACGCGCGCCGGCGCCATGGACCTCGATGAAACGGGTGCGCTGACCATCAATGGCCGGCCCGTGCTGGGCGAAGGCGGCCCGATCACGATTCCCGAGCACACCAGCCTGTCGATCGGCAGCGATGGCACGATTTCCATCCAGGTGCCGGGCACCGCGCAAATGCAGACGGTCGACAAGCTCAAGCTGGTCAACGCCGAAGCGGGCGAGCTGACCAAGAACGAGGCGGGCCTGATCGTGGCGCGCAGCGGCGAAGACTTGCAGGCCGATCCGGCGGTACGCATCCGCGACCGCCACCTGGAAGGCAGCAACGTCTCGGCCGTCGAGGAAATGGTCGCCACCATGAGCCTGAACCGCAGTTTCGAGATGCAGATGAAAGTATTCAAGGCCAGCGATTCCATGACGGAATCGGGCAACCGCCTGCTGGGCGCTTGAGCCCCACGCCAATCTATTACTAGGAGCAACACATGAATCCAGCAATGTGGATCAGCAAGACCGGCGTGCAGGCACAAGATGCCAAACTGCAAGCCATCGCGAATAACCTGGCCAACGTCAACACCGTCGGTTTCAAGCGCGACCGCGTCGTCTTCGAAGACCTGTTTTACCAGGTCGAACAGCAGCCGGGCACGCAGCGCGCCGACAACACCCTCTCGCCTTCGGGCGTACAGCTGGGTAACGGCACGCACATGGTCGGCACGCAAAAGGTGTTTACCACCGGCAGCCTGCAAACGACGAGCCGCGAATTCGACGTCGCCATCACCGGCAACGGCTTCCTGCAGGTGCTGCGCCCGAACGGCGAAGCGGCCTACACGCGCGCCGGCCAGCTGGGCATCAATGAAAACGGCGTGATGGTCAACGCCCAGGGCTTGCCCCTGGTGCCGCAGATCACCGTGCCGAACAACGCCACGGCCATCACCATCGGCGAAAACGGCATGGTCACGGCCACCGTGCCGGGCAATGTCAACGGCACCCAGCTGGGCCAGCTGAACCTTTCCAGCTTCGTCAACCCGACGGGCCTGCTGGCACTCGGTGAAAACCTGTTCCAGGAAACGGCATCGAGCGGCACGCCGACGGAAGGCCGTCCCGGCGAAGGCGCCCTGGGCAAGCTGAAGCAGTTCGCGCTGGAAGGCTCGAACGTGCAGGTGGTCGAGGAGATGGTCGACATGATCGCTGCCCAGCGCACCTATGAAATGAACACCAAGGTGCTGTCGGCCGCCGACAATATGCTGCAATACCTGGCGCAAGCGGCACGCTGATGACGGTCGCCATGAAAGCCACGGCAGCCATGCTGCTGGTATTGATGGCCGGTTGCGCCAGCCAGCCGGCCGCGCCGGTGGCACCGAGCTTTTCCGACACGCCGCTGCCCGTGGCGCCGCGCAGCGCTGCGCGCGGCGGCGTGGCCGGCGGCGTGTTCAATCCCGACGCAAGCCTGGACCTGATCTCGGACAGCCGCGCCTTCCGCGTCGGCGACGTCGTCACTGTGGCGCTGCAGGAAACCACGCAGGCCAGCAAGAAGGCGGGCACCTCGTTCAACAAGGGCTCGTCCGTCGGCGTGAAGGCAGCCAATATCCTCGGCAAGACCCTGCCCAAGACGGGCGTCGACCTGTCGGCCGACCGCAACTTCGCCGGCGACTCGACCAGCACGCAGCAAAATGCGCTGTCCGGCGCCATCACCGTGATCGTGCAGGAAGTCCTGCCGAACGGCTTGCTGCGCGTACAGGGCGAAAAAACCCTGACCCTGAACCAGGGCGAGGAATTCGTACGCCTGCGCGGCTACCTGCGCGCGGCCGACATCGATTCCAGCAACCAGGTCTCGTCCTTGCGCATTGCCAATGCACAGATCGCCTATTCCGGCCAGGGCACCCTGGCCGAAGCCAATACACCAGGCTGGCTGACGCGCTTCTTCGTCGGCCCATGGATGCCGTTTTAAGGTGACCTCATGAAATTTCGTTCCGCCCTGCCCCTGGCAGCCATGCTGGCCGCGCTCTCCGGCTTTGCCCTGCCCGCCAGCGCCGCGCAAGTGCTGCGCAACCTGGTCAGTATCGAGGGCGTGCGCGACAACCCGCTGGTCGGCTACGGCCTCGTCGTGGGCCTGAACGGCAGCGGCGACACCACCCAGGTGAAGTTTTCCAGCCAGTCCGTGGTCAACATGCTCAAGCAGTTCGGCGTGAAGATGCCGGACGGCGCCGAAGCGAAAAGCAAGAACGTCGCCACCGTCATGGTCAGCGCCGTGTTTCCACCAGGATACCGCCGTGGCCAGGCCATCGACGTCACCGTGTCGTCCCTGGGCGATGCGAAAAGCTTGCGCGGCGGCACCCTGCTGCTGACGCAATTGCGCGCGGCCGACAATGAAACGTATGCGCTGGCGCAAGGCAACGTCGTCGTCGGCGGCCTGAACGCCACCGGCAAGAGCGGCTCGTCCGTCACCGTCAATACGCCCACCTCGGGCCGCATTCCCAATGGCGCCAACATCGAGCGCGAGATTCTCAGCGATTTCTCGACCAAGCCGACCGTCACCCTGAACTTGCGCCACCCGCATTTCGAGACGGCCATCAATATCGTCGAAGCCGTCAACCGCCGCTTTGGCGCCGTCGCCACCACGCGCGACGCCACCAGCGTGGAAGTGCTGGCGCCGGAAAACCCGACCCAGCGCGTGGCCTTCATGGCCAAGCTGGAAGCCTTGAGCGTCGACGTCGGCGTCGATACGCCGAAAGTGGTCTTCAATTCGCGCACGGGCACCGTCGTCATCGCCGAAGGCTTGCGCGTGAAGGCGGCCGCCGTCACGCACGGCTCGCTCAAGGTCGTCATTTCCGAAAGCTCGGCCGTCAGCCAGCCGGCGCCGTTCGGCCGCGGCCAGACCACCGTCACGCCGCAATCGAAGGTGTCCGTCGACCAGGGCAACGGCAATATGTTCAAATGGCCGGCCGGCGCCAAGCTGCAATCGATCATCGACGTGGTCAACAGCCTGGGCGCTTCGCCCGATGACATCATGGCAATTTTACAAGCCCTCGACCAGGCTGGCGCCATCGAAGGCGAACTGGTGGTCATATGATCAATATCAACGACAGCAGCAGCGCCCTGCCCTCGGCGCTCGACGACCGCTCCCCTGCCGCCGCCACGCCGGCCGACCCGCGCTATGCGGCCAAGGCCACCGAGGCGGCCGTCAAGTTCGAAGCGTTCTTCATCTCGCACATGCTGCGCCAGATGCGTTCGGGCACGCGCGAGATGGCGGGCGAAGACAGCGTCTTCAAGGACCCCATCAACAGCGACATGCTGGAAATGGCCGACAACCTGGTGGCCGACAAGATGGCCGGCCAGCGCGCCTTCGGCATCGCCGACGCCATCCTGCGCCAGCTGCTGCCGGCGGCCGGCGCCCCCGTGGCCGCCAAAAGCACTGTCAATACCGACAATATTGCGGCACCGCTTAATAAATCCGTCTGAAGCGTCGCCTGTACAAGGTAACAACGATTCAATGCTTGCCCACCCGCACGCGCCACACTCTTCACGAAAGAAACTTGCCAAATGAGCATCATCAGCAATGCATTGTCAGGCAGCATCGCCGCCCAGGCCGCACTCAATGCGGCCAGCCAGAACATCGCCAACCTTCAAACGGCGGGCTACACGCGCCAGGGTGTGTTGCTGTCATCGCTGGGCGCCACCGCCGGCGTACGCTCGGCCGGCAATGGCGTGGAAGTGTCCGCCTTGCTGCGCTTTGCCGATGCATATAAAAGCCAGCAAATGTGGCGCGCCGCGTCCGACCAGGGCGCCCGTTCGCAGACCCAGCCTTACCTGACCCAGCTCGAGCGCGTGATGGGCGACGATGCTTCCAGCATCAGCAACGGCATCGACGGCTTTTTCGCCGCCCTCAACGCCTCGGCCGTCGACCCGACGTCGACGCCGCTGCGCCAGCAGATCATAACCTCCGCCGACTCCATGGCGCAGCGCTTCAACAGCATCAGCACCGTGATGGGTAACCAGTTGCTGTCGTTGCAACAGCAACGCGCAGCGATCGTGCCGCAAGCCAATACCACCCTGGCCAATATCGCCGCGCTGAACCAGCGCATCAGCACCGCCACGGCCTCGGGCACGAACGTGTCCTCGTTGATGGATGCGCGCGACCAGCTGATCGACGGCCTGGCCTCGCAAATGGGCATCGACGTCCTCGACCAGCCGGACGGCTCGCGCAATATCGCGCTGAAGTCGGGCCAGCCGCTGGTCATCGGCAGCCTGGCCGGCACCTTGACCAGCAGCATGACGAACACGGGCGACCAGGTCCTGAGCCTCGATTTCGCCAAGTCGTCGTACAACCTCGATCTGGTCGCCATCGGCGGCCAGATGGGTGGCCTGGGCGAATTCGAGAAAAATACCCTGAAACCGCTGCAGCAATCGCTGCAAGACATGGCCACGCAGCTGACCAGCAAGGTCAACGCGCAACTGGCCCTGGGCAAGACCATGGCTGGCACATCCGGCGGTCCCCTGCTGGCCTACGCGAATGGCAAGCTGAGCATTACCCCCGGCTTCAACGCCAAGGACCTGGCCCTGTCGTTGACAGGTGCGGCCGGCGACAGCGGCAATTTGCAGGAATTGATCAATATCAAGAATCAACCGATCAGCGTCAGCTGGGTGGGTTCGGTCCTGATGAGCGATGCGGACACGCAGCTCGTCGGCAAGCTGGCCATCTACAGCCAGCAGAACCAGGCCCTGCTGAAGACTTCCAACACGGTGCGCGCGCAAGCCATCGACGACTGGAAGTCGACCAGCGGCGTGAACAAGGACGAGGAAGCGATGAACCTCGTCGAATTCCAGAATATGTACCAGGCAAACATGAAAGTCATTTCCGTGGCGAATACCTTGTTTGATGCCACTTTGCAAATGATGGGTTAAGGAGAAGATCATGCGTGTCGCCAGCAGCCAGTACCAATCACTGATTAATATTTCTCTTCAGCAAAATCAAGAGCGCATCAATTACCTGACCCAGCAGATGGCTTCGGGCTTGCGCATCCAGCTGCCATCGGACGATCCGATCGGCAACGTGCGCATTTCGCGCCTGACGCGCGAGCAAGCCATGGTCACGCAATACCAGGACAATATCGCCACGGTGAAAGTGCGCCTGCTGAAAAACGAAAACTATCTGACCAGCATGGTCACCGACATGGGCCAGGCGCGCGACCTGCTGGTGTGGGCCGCCGACGGCGGCAATGCGCCGGACGACCTGAATGCGATGACGCAATCGCTGATCGCCATGCGCGACAGCGTGCTGTACACGGCCAACCTGAAGGACCAGGAAGGCCGCTACATGTTTTCCGGCACGGATACCGACAAGCCGGCCATCGCGTTCAATCCCGCTGCAGCCCCCGGTTCGCGCTACACGTATAACGGCAACACCGCCACGCAGACCGTGGTGGTGGGCAATGGCGTGACGCAGGCGGCCAACGTCGACGTGGACAAGCTGGAAGTGTGGCTGAACAAGATCGACCAGGCCATCGATACGCTGGGCAAGCCTGGCGTCAGCCCGAACGACCCGGCCGTACGCAGCGTGGTGGGCGCGGCGCTCGATGGCACCGATGACGGCATGGATTTACTCTCTGGCAAGATCGCCATCTTTGGCGGCGCGCAAAACATCCTGACCACGCTCTCCGGCAACCTGGCCAACGTCTCGTTGTCGAATGACATGGCCTTGTCCGACTTGAAGAAGACCGACATGGGCGCGGCCGCCATCGAGCTGAACGGCTACCAGACGGCCCTGCAGGCAACATACAAGGCGTACGCCAAGGTTGGCACCCTTTCTCTGTTTGATCTTCTCTGACCATCATGCAAATCGTTCAGACTTCCTCCTCGTCCGGCGTCAATGCCAAAGGCGCCGGCACAGCCCGCGTCGTCGATGACGCGTCCGCCGCGGTCAAAAGCGGCGCCAGCGCACGCAGCGACGCGCCGGCGGCGAGGAGTTCGACGGCGAGCCTGCAGCGTGGCCTGAGCAACTGGGATCACCAGCTGCAGGGAGAAATTTCTAACGCGCAACAAACCCTCGACTACCTGGACCGCAGCAGCAGCCAGTTGCAAGCGCTGAAGAGCGAACTGGCGGCCAAGCTGGCCGCGCGCCAGGGCCGCGAAGGACAAGTCGAGGCCAGGGTACGCCAGTTCAGCAATACCTGGCGCCAGCGCGCCAGCGCCTCGGGCGGCACGCTCGACGCACAGCTCAGCTATACCAGCCCGCAGGCGGCGCAACAGAACTTCAGCATCCGCGGCCTGACCATGGCCAGCCTGCAGGAAGGCCCGCAGGAAGTGCTGGCCTTTTCCGTCGGCGGCGCGAACCAGGCCTTGCGCTCGGTCAACATCGAACCTGGCTTGAGCCAGAGCGAAATCGTTTCCCGCTTCGACCGCGCACTGATGCCGTCCGGCATCGGCGTCAAGCTGGGCCAGAATGGCGAACTGGTGTTCAGCACCTCGGAAGCGGCCTGGGCCAACGTGCGCGACAGCCTGTCCGTGCGCGGCAGCGGCATCCGCTACCCGACCGGCCAGATGAGCCGCGTGCGCACGGATGCGGAACCGGCCGCCATCGCCCCGGAAGAATGGAATACCGGCGACACGGAAGCCCTGCGCGCCACCTTGCAGCAAGTGGTGCAGGCGCTGGCCCAATTGCAGGCGGCGCGCAGCTCCGTCAGCCTGGCCCTGGCGCAAGCCACGGGACGGGTGGCCCGCGCGCAACCGGTGCAAGTGCATGTCAGCATGGATACCTTGGCGGAAAACTTCATGGAAAAGGCCCGCCAGCCCGGCTATGAATCGCTGCTGGCGATCAGCTCCGCGCTGGTCGGCATCAGCCGCGAACGCGTCGTTGCACTGCTGGGCCTGGATTAAAAATGCCGGCCCGCGGCCAGCATTGCACTGAGCTGCTCCACAGGCACCGCGCCTGAAAATACATAACCCTGCGCATAATCGCAACCGGCGGCCCGCAGCAAGTCACGCTGCGCGGCCGTTTCCACGCCTTCCGCCACCACTTTCAGGCCCAGCCCCTGCGCCAGGCTGATGATGGCCGCGCAGACGGCCGGCGCCGCGCCTCCCGCCCCCAGTTCCCGTACCAGCGAAGGGTCGAGCTTGAGTACCTCGAGATCGCCCCGCTTCAGGCAAGCCAGCGAAGTGTTACCGGCGCCAAAGTCGTCGAGCGCCAGCGCCAGGCCCATGGCGCGGAACTGGCGCAGACGGTCGGCCACCGGGCGCGTCTCGTCGAGCAGCACGGCTTCCGGTGCCTCGATGACAATGGCGCCCGGCGCCAGGCCCGCCCGCGCCAGCGCATTGCCCCAGTCCTGGTAGAGCGCGGCATCGCAGCGAAATTCCACGGCCGACTTGTTGATACATATCTGAAACACGGCGCCATGCGCCGTTTGCCACTGCCGCGCCTGGCTTACGACCTGGCGGAAGACCCACTCGCCGATATCGATGATCAGGCCGTTGGCCTCGGCGAAGGCGATGAAATCGGCGGGCAGCAGCAAGCCGCGCAGCGGATGGCGCCAGCGCAGCAGCGCCTCTGCCCGCTCGATGCTGCCATCGCACAGGCGGATGATGGGCTGGTAATGCACTTCGAACTGGTCCTGCGCCAGCGCCAGGCGCATCTCGCGCACCGTCGCGCGGCGCAGGTCGGCCGCCTGCTGCAAGGCCGGCGTGAAGTAGCTGTAGCCGTTGCGCCCCGCGCTCTTGGCCGCATACATGGCCTGGTCGGCATGCCGCAGCAAGCTGTCCGTTGCCTCCGCGTCGGCCGGATACAGCGCCACGCCCACGCTGGCCGACACGTGCGCCGTGTCGCCGTCGAGCACGAAAGGCAGGGCCAGCGCCGTCGTCAATTCCTGCAGCACGCGCTCGATGCCGCCCAGCTGCCGCACGCCGGCCAGGATGACGGCGAACTCGTCGCCGCCCAGGCGCGCGACCGTATCGCTGGCGCGCACGTGCTCGCTGATGCGCAGCGCCGCCTGGCGCAGCAGCATGTCGCCCTTCTCCTGACCGAGGCGGTCATTCACCAGCTTGAAATAGTCGAGGTCGATGAACAGCAAGGCCAGGCAACCGCCTTCGCGGCTGGCGTGGCGCACCTCGTGCTGCAAGCGGTCGAGCAACAGGTGGCGGTTCGGCAAGCCCGTCAAGGGGTCGAAATTGGCTTGCCGCCAGAGGCGCTCGGACGCCGTGCGCTGCAGCGTGATATCGCTGACCAGCGCCAGCGCGCCCAGGTAGGCGCCACCGGAGTCGAAGATGGGATTGGTGGCCAGGGTGGCCCACAAGGTGCTGCCGTCACGCCGCAGGAACTTGAATTCGTGGCGCTCGACGATGCCATCCTGACGCCGCGCAATGTTACGCTCCAGGATGGCGCGCCCCTCGTCATCCATGAAGGCGGCCAGCGGCTGGCCCAGCATATCCTCGATCTGGCAACCGAGCATCTGCGCCATCTTCGGATTGACAAAGCTGGTCAGCGCCTGCGCATCGATTTCCCAGATGCCCTCCTCGGCGCTGTGCACGATGCGCCGGAAACGCTCTTCGCTGCGTTCCAGCGCGGCCAGCTTGCCTTCGGCCTGCTCCAGCACCAGGCGCAGCGCCTGGCCGTTCGGATCGGCGCTGCCCAGCAGGCTGACGGGCAAGCCGGCCTCGCGCGCGCCGGGACGCCGCCGCACCTGCAGCTGGATGCGTTCGGGCTCGCTGCTATTGAGTACGCGCTGCACGAATTGCTCGAAATCGTGGCGGAACGCCTCGTGCACATACGAACGGAACAGCACGTGGCCAAGGCGCTCGCGCACCAGGCCGAACAATTCGGCCGCCACCAGGTTGACTTGCACGATCACGCCATCGAGACCGAGCACGAAATAGGCGACGGGCGCCAGCAGGTATAAATCGTTGAAATAGGCTTGCTCGCGCTCGGCCTTCACCCGTTCAGGGCTGAAGACGCCATCGTCAAGCAAGGGAGTGGCCGGCCACGGCACGGGGTCCTGGCCATGCAGGGAGGAATCAGGAGCTGAGACCGCATGCGGTGTATTGTCCATGGCTATCCTTTGCACCACCGCCCAGGCGATCAGGCGGATGCTGTCCCGAGACTAGCATGCGCAAGGCTCAGTGTCGAGCGATGCATGGCGGCAGCCGGCCCGGCAGCCGCCAGGACGGCTAGGCGCGCGGCGACGCTGGGCGCGAGCGGGCGTGCGTGAGCGCGTGCATGCCTGTACGCAAGGCAAGCAGGCAGGCATCGCCGAATAGCGCCGCGCCGCCGTTGATGCGCCGGCGCAATATCCGGGCCGCCATCCGGTAGCGGCCGGAGCGGTACAGCTGCTTGATCAGCCCGCGCGCGGTTGGCGCATGCATTATGGCATCGTCGCACTTGCGCAGGTAATCGGTCAGTTCCGTGTCGTCCAGCACTTCGCCAAAGTTGAAAAAACCATGGAAACCGAACGTGGGGCCGGCCGGCATGATGCCTTCGAAGGCAAAGCTGGAGGCCAGGCCCGCATCGGCGAAACGCACGCCAAACTCCTCGCGCAGCCGGTCGCCATGCAATTCGCAGATCGCATAATCCTCAGGATGGGGTTGCGTGATGGCCAGCTGCGGCAAGATGTCATACAGGCGCCGCGAACGCAGCGAGAAGCCGCCATTGCCGACGGCCACCGGGCGATGCGACCACGGTGCGCCGATATAATCGCAGTCGAGGAAAGCACTCTGCCATTGACGCGCATCAACGATGAAACTGTCCCACTGCATGACGAGCGCATGCGTGCCGCTGAAATGGGCGCCCAGCTCATGCACCATGAATGCCGAATACGCTTCCACGCTCTCGATGGGGGCGATCAGCACCTGGCGTATATGCGGGGGCAAGTCATGCAGGCGGGAAGTGAACAGCAGGCATTCCTTGAAATCGGCGCCGGCCAGGCAGCGCTCGATGGCAAAGCTGGCCAGTTCGGGATAACGCGTTTCCACGCACACCAGACTGATGTCGCGGAGGTCCAGCTTGTCTTTATGCATTACAGGCTTTTCATCGAATGTAGGCGGAAGGCATGCCAGGCGCGGGCATGGCATATTTTGCAACGCCCGCATGATACAGCGCAAACGGGAGCGGGACAAGAGGCATGGAGCATGGCCGCCCGGCCCCGGCGGCGCGCGAACGGCTCAGCGGCCCATGCCGCGCCGGCGCAAGCCGAAATCATGGCCCACCACCAGCAAGGTGCTGGCCACCAGGCTCGATAGCCCCACGATCAGCTGGATCAACTTATCGTCAGGCAAGATCCACAGCGCCCCATCCGGCGTCTCGCAGCCCGTGGCCGCGCTGATCAGGGGAGAGACCCAGGCCGCGTCCGGCGTCACGTCGAGCACGACGGCGCCGTCGGCGCTCGTCTGCATATAGATATCGCCCCCTTCGGCCAGGGTAAAGCAGATGCCCACGCCCGTTTCCGTGGCGCGGATATTGTCCTGCATGCTGCGGTTATGTTCTTCGATCCACACTTCCACGTCGTACGGCGTTTCCAGGTGCTCCCACGGACGGGGGCGGAAACGGGGACGTTCGTCCGCGCCGGCGGGGGTATCGGCGGGGGTATCGGGGATGTTGCTGTCTGCTGCGCCTTGCATGCTCGTTGACCTTTTCTGCGGTGATGCGGCGGGACCGGTTGCCTGCCAGCCGCCATTATCCACCGTTCGCGCCATGCACGGTATTCCCACAGCGAATTCATCAGAAAAACTGACAGCTATCGACTTCAAACATCAGCACACCTGACTTAAAATACGCACCATCTCTTCTTTACAGGCTTTACATGCAAGGCATCAAACGCAAAATCGTCTACGTCACCGCCTTTGAAATCATCGGCATGGCCATTTCCACGGCCTGGCTGACCCTGCTCTCGGGCGAGTCGCCCACCAGCACGGGGCCCCTGGCGATCATGATCACCACCATCGCCGTGATCTGGAACCTGCTCTACAACACGGCCTTCGAATACTGGGAAATCCGCCAGGTGTCGCGCACGCGCACCGTCTGGCGCCGCATCCTGCACGCGATCGGCTTCCAGATCACCCTGGTCATCTACCTGATCCCGCTGATCGCCTGGTGGCTCGATATCAGCCTGTGGCAAGCGTTCGTGCTGGACTTCGCGCTGATGCTGATCATCCCGTGCTACAGCTTCATTTTCAATTACTTCTTCGATGGCCTGTTCGGCGTACCCCTGTCGGCGCAGCAGCCGAAGGAAGAAGCCACTGACGTTCAGGCTGCTTCGCTGAGCAACTGAAGAAAGGACCGCGCCGCCATGCCCAGCGGCCGGTCCTTCATCCACACCAGGTGGATGGGCACGACCAGGCCATTGCCCGTATTCTTGAACGCCACGCAACGCACCCGCCCCGCCGCCAGAGAATGCTGGATGGCCGAGGCGGCAAAGTTGCCCCATCCCAAGCCCGCTTCCACCATGGCCAGCGCCATCGGCAAGCTGTCCGTGCGCCAATAGGACAGCCCCACCACGGGGCGCGCATCGGCCAGGTCGAGTTCGCGGCTGGCGACGATGATCTGGCGCAAATTCACCAATTCCTCGATATACAAGGGCTGACCCGCCGCGCTGGGCGGATGCTGGGTGGAAATAATCGCCAGCAAGGCATCGCTGCCCACCAGCTGGAACTGTTCCTCGTGATTGATGCGCCCGCCTGCGAAAGCCATGCAGGCGCTGATGCGGCCCCGGTGCAGCATGTCGAGCACATCGTCCTGCGGCGCCGTCAGCACTTCGATGTCGAGCAGCGGATGGCGCTGCGACAACGCGCGCACGGCGGCCAGGAAGGGCGTATGGTCAAGCTCGGCCGCGATGCCCAGCGAAATGCGGCTTTCCAGCCCCTGCGACAATTCCTGCACGTGCAAGTGCAACTGCTTCAACTGCTCGGCGATCAGGCGCGCGTGGGGAAGCAGGGCCAGCGCGGCCGGCGTGGGCACGGCTTCGCGCGCGCCCCGGTCGAACAGGGTGATGCCCAGTTCCGCCTCGATGTTGGCCATCGCCATGCTGACAGCCGACGGCGCCCGCCGCAAGGCGCGCGCGGCGGCCGAGAACGAGCCGCCGTCGACGACGGCCAGGAACAGTTCGATGTTATGGCTGGAGAGTTTCATGGGAAGCTGGAAACGGGCGGCGCTTTTCCGCCGCTGGCGATAGAATGAAAGAAATGTCAACAGCAGGAGGAGCCATGACTCGTCCACTTCCCTACCGCCGCGGCGGCTATGTCTCGGAATTCACGCGCTTCATCGACGCTTACCTGCAAGCGCATCCCGAGGCGCAAACGAGCCAGCGCCTGGGCTGGCGCATTTACTGGGAACGCCCCGTGAATTTCGACGCATGGCGGCGCGCCGGCAACGACAGCGTGCCGGAACCGCCGTATCACTATGACTAACGTGACTAGCGCTCAGTGCTAACGCTTAACCCTTCCAGGTGCGCTGCAGGCCCGTATCCGCATGGATCCAGCCGCCACGGGGGCCGGAGCGGTAATAGAAGCCCACGCCGCCCTGCTTGAAGCTGCGCACGAGCGAACCGAGCACTTCCGCGTTCAAGTTCGCCACGCGGATGTCGGCGGCGCGGCCCGAGATGTGCAGCGACTGGCGCGCCGCCGGCACGCCCGCTTCGCGCAGGCGGCTGTTCGACTCGGCCGTGCGGTAGCCCGACAAGATTTCCAGCGGCTGCTCGATGCCGTAGCGGGCCACGAACGCCTGCGTGCCCCACAGGGTTTCCAGCAGTTTCGGGTCGATGGGCGCCGTCTTCTTGCCGTTCACGTCGCGCAGCAAGTGGCACAGTTCCTGGTAGGCCGAATCGATGACTTCGCCATCTTTCCAGTACAGCAACCTGGCTTTTTCATTGCTGGCCGGGCGCACCACTTCCAGGGTGCGGGGCTTGAGCCAGAATTCCAGGTCCAGCGCCTGTGCGTCGAAGATGTCGGGAGGCGGTTCCATCTCGGTGATGGCCGCGCGCGGCTGCGAGGTGATCGAGCGGTCGATGCTGGCCAGTTGCGTCGGCTGGGGCGGCACGCCCGTGCGCGGCGCGCGCGGCTTGGCGCTGGCCGAAGCCGAGGCGGGAGCGGCCGTGCGCGAGGCGCAGCCGATGAGAGGAGTGGCAACCAGGCCCAACGCGGCCAGGCCCATACCATGGTGTAGAAAGTTTCTGCGCGATGCCATAGTCAGTCCAATATAACGATGGGAATACTATAGCGTATTGTGCTGCGAAGAAAAACCCTCATTTTCTATCGTCTCTGCCTGTTTCTCACGTATTTTCCGCTGAGGCTGCTTAAGCGGGAAACCGCTCACGCGGCGGCGCTGGCGGCCGCGTCCTGCTTTGCCTGCGCCAGCGCCGTCAATGGCTTGTCGAGCAGATAACCCTGGGCCACGATGGGCAAGCCCGTGATGGCGGCGACGCGCTGCAGCGCGGCCAGCGCTGCCGGCGTGTCGAGGCGCTTGAAGACGACGCGGATTTTCGCCGCATGGCACAGGGTGACGAAGCTGGCGACGGCCTGCTCGTCGCTGAGGTTGCCCGCGTCGAGCTTGAACGCATGCGGGTGCAGGCGCTCCAGCATGCCCGTGGCTTCATGCACGCTGGCCACGTTGATGGCCAGACGGAAACCATTGCGCCGGTAATTGTCGGCCACATAGTTGAGCAGCCAACCCTGGTTTGGCGTCACCGTCGGCAATTGCAGCACGATGCGTTCGATGGGCAAGCCCAGCGCGTCGAGGATGCGCTGGAAGGCGTGGCCGTGATTGCTGCTGACGGCGCTCAGCAGGCGGTCATGCACGTTCAGGTACAGGTCGGCCTGCTCCGCTTCCGCCTGCCGGAAAAAATTAATGGCGTGCAACATGCGGCACAACCGGTCCAGCTCCACGGATTCATCGTCGCTGGCCGCATGGTCGAGCAAACGCCACAGCGACAAACCCTCGTCCGCCTTCGACACGCTGCGCGCCAGGCCCTCGAACGCCACCAGCTTGCCGCTTTCGAGTTCGCGCAGCGGCTGGAAGGCGCTGGTCATGGTGCAATTGAAGAAACGCCCCAGCGCCCTGCCCTCCCCGTCGAGCCAGACACTGGTGCCGGCCTGGGTTTGGTGCGACAGGCGGGCCAGGTAGTTTTTCAGGACGGGAAATGGCATACGTGCTCCTTCATCGGGCTGCGCCAGCTGCCCTCATGGGGAAGGCGGCGCCAAAGTGTGCAGAGTAAGGCAGCGCCAACCAAAGGAGAACGAATGGTTTCGCCATTTGATATGCGTCCAGCATATATGGCCGCAACAACGGACAGCGCATAACGATAGTCGGAAACATTCGTTCCGGCGGCCTGTCCCGGCCTTTACTGTGGGCGTGTACCGATACCATCTGGAAGGGCCGCCATGTGCCAGTTACTCGCAATGAACAGCAGCAAGCCAGCCGCGCTGGGATTTTCCTTTGCCGGCTTTGCCGAACGGGGCGGACGCACGGACGAGCACCGCGACGGCTGGGGCATCGCCTATCATTCCAGTAGCGGCTGCACCCTGCTGACGGATCACCTGGCGGCCATCGATTCGCCGCTGGCGGCCCGGGTGCAGCAGCATCCCGTGAAAGCGAAAAACATCGTCGCGCACATCCGCAAGGCCACGCAAGGCCGCATCGCGCCTGAAAACACGCACCCGTTCGCCCGCGACCTGTGGGGCAAGACCTGGTCCTTCGCCCACAATGGCGACTTGAAAACGTGGCGCGCTCCCGCCAATGCGTACTACCACGCCAGCGGCGACACGGACAGCGAACAGGCGTTCTGCCACTTGCTGGCCCGCTTGCGCACGCAGTTTCCCACGGGCGAACCCGCGCGCGCCGACTTGCGCGCCGCCATCGGCGAAGTGGCGCGCGAGATTGCCGCGCACGGCACCTTCAATTTCATCCTGTCGGACGGCGAACTGCTGTTTGCCCACTGTTCCACGCATTTGCACTACGTGATACGCGAATACCCGTTTTCCGTGGCGCAACTGATCGACTGCGAGCGCAGCATCGACTTTCGCCAGCATAATCACCTGGACGACCGCATCGCCGTCATCGCCACGCATCCATTGACACAAAACGAGGATTGGCTGGCGTTCGCGCCCGGCGAACTGAAACTGTTTGCCGGCGGCACCTTGCTGCCGGCAAACGATAGCGCGCAACAAGGCGTGTATATCCAGATCAGTTACTGAAGGGAAATATTCAAAGAGAGGAAATGGCCCGCCGCCAGATGGGCGGGCTGAGGTGCAAGACCGGCGTCAGGCCGAATTGCAGTTGCAAAAGCGCTTGCGCTTGGGGTCGCCGCTGGCGATGCCTGCGGGGTCAATCTGTTTCCAGCAAAAAATCGTTTCCACGCCATATGGCGAGCGGACATTGCCCGCCTCGACATACCCTTGCTTGACGAAAAAGGCCTGGCTGCTGGCCGTGCTGTGCAGTTGCAGGGCCTTGATGCCCCACTCGCGCGCCTGCGCTTCCAGTTGCTCCACCAGCGCCTTGCCGGCGCCGCGGCCTTGCGCCTCGGGCAGCAGGTAGCACAGGGCCAGCTTGCCGGCGCGCGTCAGCAAGCCGACGCCGACGACGGCGCCCGCTTCGACTGCGACCAGCGAAAAATTGGTGGGCGACGCGAACCAGCACGCCACCATCTGCGGTGTTTTATTGCCCAGCCAGGCTTCCAGGATGGCCGGATCGTCCCGATGATCGAGGCTGCAGCATTCGACGATGGAGCGTCGTAATACGTTGCACGCCTCGAAAGCGTCGGTCGATGTTGCAATACGAATTTCAAGACTCATGTACGCTCACAAAATATTCCAGTTGCCGATGCAGGCGGTTTTACCCCTGTATCGTGCGATTCGACTATACACCAAGCGGCGCTTTCGGGTTTTTTGCCGCACGCCACGGACCGGTTTTGCCTATGGCGCCATGCGTGCAGACTAAGTGCTGATGCGCATCTTGCCCACGAATGTTTCCAGAAATCGATATATGTTTTTTAGCGCAAACGGGAATCGAATCTAAGCATATTACGAAAAATTCGTTTCTTTTCCGGCCGGAATTTTAGACTATGTCTATCTATTCTCACAACAAGAGTTCAACATGACCCATTCCAACGCCGTATCGACTGCCGCAGCAACGCTCACCCAACGCTCGCGCCGCTGGTTCCTGGCCAGCGCCCTGGCCGCTTCCGCTGCCGCCATGAGCCTGCCGATGGCCGCCAGCGCCGCCGAACCGGTGGTCTTGCTGAATGCGTCCTACGACGTGATGCGCGAACTGTTCAAGGACGTGAATCCCGCATTTATTGCAGATTGGAAAGCCAAAACGGGCGAAACCATCACCATCAAGCAATCGCACGGCGGCTCCAGCAAGCAGGCGCGCTCCGTCGCCGATGGCCTGGAAGCGTCCGTCGTGACCATGAACCAGGCCAATGACATCGACATCCTCGTCGACCGCGGCCTGGTGGTGGCCGACTGGGCCAAGAAATTCCCGAACAATGCAGCGCCGTTCTATTCCACCATGGTGTACCTGGTGCGCAAAGGCAACCCGAAACACATCAAGGATTGGGACGACCTGGCCAAGCCCGGCATCAAGGTCATCGTGCCGAACCCGAAAACCTCGGGCAATGGCCGCTACACCTATTTGGCGGCGTGGGGCTATGCCGTGAAAAAAGGCGGCAGCGAAGCGCAGGCGCGCGACCTCGTTACCAAGCTGTTCAAGAACGTGCCCGTGCTCGACGGCGGCGGCCGCGGCGCCACCACCACCTTCACGCAGCGCGAAATCGGCGACGTGCTGGTGACGTTTGAAAATGAAGTGCAATTGGTGCGCGCCGAATTCGGCGACAACTTCGAAGTCGTGTATCCAAGCATCTCCATCCTGGCCGAGTCGCCGGTGGCCGTCGTCGACAAGGTCGTCGACCGCCGCGGCATCCGCAAGGAAGCCACGGCTTACCTGCAATACCTGTACTCGGAACCGGGCCAGGAACTGGTCGCCAAGCACTATCTGCGCCCCCGTTCGGCGGCAGTGGCGAAGAAATACGCAGCCAGCTTCAAGCCGATCACCCTGTTCACCATCGATGACGTCTTTGGCGGCTGGAAACAAGCGCAAAAGAAACATTTTGACGATGGCGGCGAGTTCGACAAGATTTATCAGAAGTAAGCTTGCGCCACATCAATAAAAAAACCGGGACGAGTCCCGGTTTTTTATTGCCGCCGCGTCACTGCTTTTTCAGCAGCAGCTTGAATTGCGGCAGCCAGCGCCCGTCCACCAGCATCTCGCTGACCGCCTCATAGGCATCGCCCGACGGCGTCCAGCGCACGCGGTACATCAGCGCCTTGCCGCCGGCGCCCACGTATTGCGTGGCAGGAAAATCGAGGCCGCCGTCCGCCGGCAGCATCGTGCCGCGGCTGTAGCCGCCGCTGTTTTCCACATACAGAAAGGCCACCTTGCCTTCGGCGGCGTCGTGGTAATACGTGGTTTCGCCCACGTAGTCGGGCTTGCCGGGACTGCGCACCGTGTGCACGTCGCGCAACATCCGGCCGCCATACAGCCACTGGAAACAGTGCTCATCCGTCTGCTTACCACCAGGAAACTCTCCTTTCCAGCAATGCCCGGCCAGGAAAGCCATCGGTTGCAGGGCAGCGACCGGTTGCGCCAGTGCGGCAGAGGTGGGCAACAGCAGGGGCAACAACAGGATCGACAGCAAGCATGGACGCATGGCAAACCTCCGCGTGGATAGACCGACGAGTATAGGCGAATAATATGCTTGCGGCGGCATCCGCGCACCATTTCCGCATATCGATATGCGCATCGATTCGTGGTCAAAAGCGCGCGCGCGCCGTACTCTGGCCATGTCGCGCCGCACGGCGTATTACGGGTACAAAGGAAATATCATGGCTATCTCGGAAGTGAATGTACGCAACCAGTTTCGCGGCAAGATCAAGGAAATCATCTTTGGCCCCGTGGTGTCGGAAGTGGACGTGGAAACGCCGCACGGCATCGTCACGTCGGTGATCACCTCGCGCTCGATCAAGGACCTGGACCTGAAAGTGGGTAGCGAAGTCATCGCGCTGGTGAAATCGACGGAAGTGTCGATCGCCAAGATCCAGTAAGCATCGCCTGTCCATGCGCCGCGCCCTTGCCATCTGGCAACGGCGCGTGCGTCAGGGCTTGATATACACATAGCCTTCCTGCGCCTGCAGGCGGCTCAGTTCGGCCACGCCCGACGGCACGATGACGGCTTCGGGCAGCACGCGCTGGCGGTCGATATTGCGTCCTTGCAAGGTGTTATTGCAGACGCGAAAGCTCACGCCCCGCTTGACCAGCTCGCGCACCACCACGTCGTACGGAGTGCCCTGCTTGTCGATGGCGCCGTCGAGCAGGAAGTCGATGCCGGGACCGTGGGCGACCAGCACGATGGTCGCCTGCGGGCTGGCATCGAGGTGGTTGCGGATATTCCTCAGCGCAGCCGTGGCATTGCTGGCGTCATTGACGTGATACACGACCTTTTCCTCCTTCTGCGCCCCGTGGGCGGCAGTACAGGAGAGCAAGGAAAGAAGGATGGCGGCGAACCAGCGGCGTAGAATTGTCATGAGAAGTCCATATGGTGGCAGATTAAAAACATTGCCATCATATCAATCCCTGAACAAATAGGTAAACGTGCGGCTGACGGGCAGCTTTTCCGTGCTGCCGCGCAGCAGCACCTGCATGCGCTCCGCGTCGATGCGCTCGGCCGCCTCGATGGCTTTCACGTTGACCATGGTGCCGCGGTGGATTTGCCAGAACTGTTCCGGATCGAGGCCGCCCAGCAAATCCTTCAGCGGCGTGCGCACCAGCGCTTCCGAGCCGGCCAGCACCACGCGCGTGTACTTGGTGTCGGCCTGGAAGAACAGCACGTCGTCGATGTCGATCAGGCGGATCTGCTTGCCCACGCTGGCCTTGATCCATTTCAGTTTTTCGCGCGGCGGCGCCGGCAGCGCGGCGCGCAGCGACTGCAGCAAGTGGGCCATGTCGGCCGGCTGGGCGCCCAGCTTGTCGCGCAGCCGGGCCAGCGCCCGCTGCAGCCGCTCGGCCTGCACCGGTTTCAACAGATAATCGACGGCGCCCGCGTCGAAGGCATCGACGGCATACTGGTCATACGCGGTGACAAATATCACGTGTGCCCGCGTGCCGATACGCTCGGCCACTTCCAGGCCCGACAGGCCCGGCATGCGGATGTCGAGGAAGACCACGTCCGGCTCATGCTCGAGGAAACCGTCCCAGGCATCGTTGCCGTTTTCCGCCACCAGCACGATGCGCGCCTCGGGCCAGGCCAGCGCCAGCATCGTTTGCAGGCGTTCGCGCATCAGGGGTTCGTCTTCGGCGATCAGGATGGTGGGGTTCATGCGGCAAGTTCTTTCAGGCTGGATGCAATTTTAATGGGAAGCAATATCTCGGCGATCACGCCGCCCTCGTCGCCGTCGCGCACGCTCAGGCTGGCGGACGGATCGGACAGCGACAGCCGGCTGCGCACGTTTTCCAGGCCCAGGCCGCCTCCGTGGGCGCTGCCCGTGCCGCCTTCCGGCAACCCCATGCCCGTATCCTGCATGCGCAGGCGCAGCATGCCGTCCACCCGCAGCGCCGACAGGCTGATCTCGCCGCCGCGCAGGGATGGTTCAATACCGTGCTTGATGGCATTTTCCGCCAGGGTCAGCAAGATCATGCTGGGGATCGTCGCGTGCGCAAACTCGGCCGGCAAGTCCAGCGCATAACGCAATCGGGAACCCATGCGCGCCTGCATCACGCGCAGATACGCGGCCACCATGTCGAACTCGCTTTGCAGGGGCACTTGTTCGCTGCGCATCTCCGCCAGGCTGGCGCGCAGGAAGGCGATCAGGTCGGCCGTCAGCGCCGCGGCCCTGCCGGCGCCTTGCGCGCCCTGCTCGGCCAGCTGCTGCACGGCGCCCAGGGTATTGAACAGGAAATGCGGTTCGATCTGCGCGCGCAACAGGCGCAGCTGCGATTCGCTCAGTTCGCGCGCCAGACGGTCGCGCTCGGCATCCTGCTGCAGCTGCAAGGTCAGCGCCTCGTACTGCCGGTTGCGCCAGGTGGTCACGATTGCCAGCGGCACCATGTAAAACAGGCTGGCCACCAGCAAGGCGATGCCGCCCACGCGCAGCAAGCGCTCGAAAGCCATGCCCATGGAACCGGTATCGTTCAAACCGGCCAGCAGCACGCCGGCCGATACCCCTGCCGCGCAGGTCGACACGATCAGCAAGAGTTTCTTGAACTTGTTACGCACGGAACTGCGGTAATTGAACCAGACGCCCACCAGGCCCCACGCCAGCGCAAAACCCAGGCCGTTGCTGAAGATGACGGCTTTGAGCAATTCGAACTTGGCCGGCAGCAGCAGGTGCAGGACGGCGCCGATGGCGCTGAACAGCAGCATCAGCTTGAACGCGGCGATATAAAAACCGGCGCCGCGATACTTGAGCAGGAAATCGTGCAGCTGCTGGCGCTCGATCGGCGTCAGCCCGGCCAGCTTCATGGCGACGTAGCGGCGCCCCCGTCCCTGGAGCTGCGCCGCCATCTCGGGATGTTTCAATACGCGCAGCGCTTCTTCGTCAATGCTGCGGTACCAGTCCATACATTTTTTTAACACGATGCGTTCTCCGTGGTCTGTGATTCAGGCATGAACGCAGTCTACGGCGCCCCCGTTGCAGGGCATAGCGTGGGGCGACGAAGCACGAAGCGGTAGGCATCAACGACGAAGCGCGCGGCGCCTGCCGGACCATGGCTGCCAATATTGCTGAAATAATACGAAGTTTCCAAGACGAAATCAATAATCGCGCAACAATTTTCACTACGGCAAGAATAGCCCCGTTTATTTGCCAAATTGGCCGCTACACAGCCTGTGGCGCCCTTATCCCGTAGACATCGCTTGATCTTTAATGGTATTGTTTAAGCTTGGCAAATATTGCCTCCGAGATACACGCCGCGTCCCCGCGCGGCCCGCTTCCGGATTTGCGCGCAGCGCCCACGATGGCGCCCCAAAACTGCTTTCCCACATACAATCCCATGCTCAAAAAAATGTTCGCCGCGGTGCTGATGACGCTTTCGACAGCGGCCATCGCCGTGCCCTTCGGTTCCCAGTCGATACTGGTGGTCGAAGATGGCACAGGCAAAGTCTTGCTTGAAAAAAATTCCAACGTGGTGGTGCCCATCGCCTCGCTGACCAAACTCATGACGGCCATGGTCGTGCTCGACTCCAAGGCCAATATGCAGGAAGAGATCAGCATCGACCGCGAGGATGTCGACACCTTGAAGCACAGCACCTCGCGCGTGCCCGTGGGCGCCACGCTGAGCCGCCACGACGTGCTGCAGCTGGCGCTGATGTCGTCCGACAACCGCGCCGCCGCCTCGCTGGCGCGCACCTTCCCCGGCGGCCCGACGGCGTTTGCCGTGGCCGTCAACGCCAAGATCAAGGCCCTGGGCATGCACCAGACCGTGATCGAGGAACCGACGGGCTTGTCGCCGAACAACCAGTCGACGGCAGCGGACCTCGTCAAGATGGCCGTGGCCGCTTCGCGCTACCCGGAAATCAGCCGCATCACCACCGATTCGAAGGACGTGATCCAGATCAAGGGCCGCGATGTGGAATACCACAACACGAACCGCCTGGTGGGCGCCAAGGGCTGGGATATCGGCCTGTCGAAGACGGGCTACACGAATGAAGCGGGCCGCTGCCTGATCATGCGCATCAAGTCGGCCGGCAAGTTCGCCACCATGATTTTGCTCAACGCGCGCGCCAATTCCGTGCGCGCCATGGACGCCGTCAACATCCGCCGCATGCTGGCGGCCGAAAACGGCATCGAAGAACCGAAGGTGATGCGCGCTTCCGTCAGCCGGCACAAGAAGGCGCCGGCGAAGCCATCCAAACGCCGCCGCGCAAAATAAGCACGGCTGAGAAAACGCCCATGGCGGCGTTGCGGTGCCTGGCCGTACTAGCGTACTGCCTGCGGCACTGCGCCTTGCCCTGAACGTTTTTCAGGCGTGCTTTCATATTGGAAAACTACTTACTTCGCTTGCCGGTTGGTCATCACCACGCCGGCAATCGTCACCGCGCCGCCCACCAGCATCGAGGCGAGCACGGGTTCGCCCAGCAGCCCCGCCGCCAGCACGATGCCGAACACGGGCACGAGGTTGTTGAACACGGCCGTGCGCGACGGTCCCAGCGCCTTCACGCCTTCGTAATACCAGACAAAGCCGATCACCGTGCCGAACACGCCCAGGTAGCCGATGGCGGCCCACACTTGCCAGCCGAAGCTGTGCCACGGCACTGTCGGAAATTCCACGGCCGCCCCCAGCAGCAGGAAAGCCAGGCCCCACATAGCCGCATACGTGGTGGCCGCTATCGGCGACAAGCCCTTCAGCGCGACCCGGCCGATCAGGGTATAGGCGGCCCAGCTGGAAATACCGCAAAACATGAATACTTCGCCCATGCCGATGCCGCCGCCCGTGCCGTGCAGCACGCCGGCCAGATCGCCGCGCGTGATGACGATGGCCGTGCCGCAAAACGCCAGCATGATGCCCAGCCACTTGAAGGAACCGAGCCGTTCGCGGAACAGCATGGCCGAGGCCAGCGCCGTGACGATGGGATTCAGGGCAACGAACAGGGCTGTGCGCCCCGCCGGCATGCGCGACAGGGCCGCCAGGAAGCACAGGTTATATAAAAAGATGCCCGTCAGGCCCAGGGCCGCCGTCGTTGCCAGCTGCTTGCGGTCCAGGCGCGGCAAGCCCCCTTCCAGCTTCCACGCCAGCACGAGCAGCAACAGCACGGCCACGCCGAAACGGCCGCTGGCCGCCGTCATGGGCGGCATCTGCTGCGCCAGCACGCGCCCCGCGATAAAGGTGCCGCCCCAGAACAGGGCGACGAAAATCAGTTTGATGTAAACGAGCGGCGACTGCGCGGCGAGCAGCGGAGCCTGGGGTACGGCGGAAGAAGACATGGGATATCCTGTAAAGCCGCTTGTGCGGCGGGTGGTGTGCATATATATTAATACTAATATCAACTCATGAAATAATGAGTAAATACTCATAACTCAACAAAACCACACCATGACCTTCACGCAACTGGAAATTTTTACCCTGGTGGCCGAACTGCACGGCTTTTCCGCCGCCGCCGCGCAGCTGGGCATCAGCCAGTCGGCCGTCTCGCATGCATTGAAAGCGCTGGAAAAGGAGATGGGCGTGGACCTGATCGTGCGCCACCAGGCCTCGGCCGAGCTGACGGACGTGGGCCGCCAGCTGCTCGTGCGCGCGCGCGAAATCCTCGGCCTGTCGGAAGCCATGCGCCAGGAAGCGGCCGACGTGCTGGGCCAGCGCCAGGGCAGCCTGCGCATCGGCTCCTTCGGCCCGACGTCGTCCTTGAATCTGCTGCCGGCCATCACGGCGCAATTCCGCCTGCGCTATCCGGGCATCGACCTGCGCATCGACGAGGGAGCAGACCATGAGGTGGTGCAGTGGATACGCGAACGCCGGGTCGATGTCGGCTTCGTCGTGCTGCCCGACGAGCGTTTCGACACGGCGCCGCTGGTGGAAGACCAGATGATGGCGCTGGTGCCGCGCAGCCATGCGCTGGCTGGCGAAACCGCCATCACCCTGGCGCAGCTGTGCGAGGGGCCGTTCATCATGTCCGAGGCGGGCTGCGCCTGCCTGATCGAACCGCTGTTCGCCAACGCTGGCTTGCAGCCGCACGTGCCCTACCGCATCAGCCAGGTGATCACCATCCTCGACATGGTCAGCCGCGGCGACGGCCTGTCCATCGTCGCCGAACTGGCCCTGCCGCAGCGCTTGCGCGAGCAGTATCCGGAGCTGGTCGCCCTGCCGCTCAATCCGCCCGTCAGCCGCAAGGTGGGCCTGGCCGTGCGCGACCGGCGCCAGAACACGCCCGCCACCAACGCCTTTTTCGACGTGGCCAGGCAGATGGCGCCGACCCTGGCGCCCCGGCGGGTCTAAACACGACTTAAAAAGTCTCCCACTCCTCGGACTGTTCCGTCTTGCGGGCGGCCGCCTTGGCGGCAGGACGGCTGGTGATGCGCTGCACGACAGGTGGGCGCGCCACCGGTTTGACAGGCGCCGGCGCCTGTCCGTCATCGAGCTTGAACACGCCGACCACCTGCGCCAGGGTGCTGGCCTGGTCTTGCAGGCTTTCCGCCGCGGCGGCCGCCTCCTCCACCAGGGCCGCATTCTGCTGCGTCACCTGGTCCATTTGCGCAATCGCCTGGTTCACCTGCTCGATGCCGGAGCTTTGCTCGGCGCTGGCGGCCGTAATCTCGCCCATGATGTCCGTCACGCGGCGCACGCTGTCGACGATTTCCTGCATCGTCGCACCCGCCTCGTCGACCAGGCGCGCGCCCGAATCGACCTTGCCCACCGAATCGTCGATCAGCAGCTTGATTTCCTTGGCCGCGCCGGCGGAGCGTTGCGCCAGGCTTCGCACTTCCGTCGCCACCACGGCAAAGCCCCGTCCCTGCTCGCCCGCGCGCGCCGCTTCCACGGCCGCATTCAAGGCCAGGATATTCGTCTGGAAGGCGATGCCGTCGATGACGCTGATGATGTCGACGATCTTCTTCGACGAATCGTTGATCGAGGCCATGGTATCGACCACCTGCGCCACCACTTGCCCGCCCTTGCTGGCCACGCCGGACGCCGATTGCGCCATCTGGTTGGCCTGGCGCGCATTGTCCGCATTCTGTTTCACGGTGCTGGTCAGCTCTTCCATCGAGGCGGCCGTCTCTTCCAGCGAACTGGCTTGCTGTTCCGTGCGCGACGACAGGTCCTGGTTGCCGGCGGCGATTTCCGAGGATGACACCTTCACCGATTCGCTGGCCGTGCGGATTTTCACGAGAACGGCGGCGATCTTGTCGATGAAGCGGTTGAAGGCGCCGGCGATCTGCGCCAGTTCATCCACGCCGGAAGCGTCGAGGCGGCGCGTCAGGTCGCCTTCGCCCGAGGCGATATCGTCGAGCGCATCGCGCACCAGTTCCAGGCGCTTGAGCATTTTAAAGACCAGCAGCGACAGCAGCAGCGCCGCCAGCCCCGTCAGCAGCGCGGCCGTGACGGTGGCCGTCGTCAGCATCGTCTGCAACGCTTGCATGGCTTCCTGCTGGTCCAGCACCACGGCCAGCAGCCAGTCGGTGCCCGCCACGCGCGTGACATACAGCTTGCCGTCACGCTCGTTCAAGCGCACGGCATCGCTCGTGCGCGTGCTTTCCAGGCGATTGACCTGCGCGGCCGACAGCGCCGCATCGAGTTTCGCCACCGGCTGCAGGCTCAAATCCTTGTTCGCATGGGCGATGATGGTGCCGCTCTGGTCGACGAGGAAGGCAAAGCTGTGCGGCGTCGGCTTGATCGCCACCACGTTGGCAATCACCGTATCGAGCAGCACGTCCGCGCCGGCCACCCCGCTCGGCGCCTCTTTCGGCCCGACAGGCGCCGTGAACGACACCACCAGCTTGTGGCTGGCCGCGTCCACATACGGCGGCGTGAGCATCGGCACGCCCGCCTTGACGGTGTCCGTGTACCAGGCGCGCGCAGTGGGATCGAAATCGGCCGGGCGGCCCGGATGGGTAAACACGGAGCGCTTGTCCGCGTAACCGATGAACACTTCTGCAAAATCGCCGGCCTTTTCCGCGATCTGGAAGGCGCGCAGCGGATCGGGCGTCTCGGCGGACATGACGATGGACGCCATGACCTTTTTCTTGCCATCGACCCATTGCGCCAGCACGGCCGACTGGCTTTGCAGCAGTTGCTGCATCTGCTGGTCAGACGACGCCAGCATGCTGCTGCGCGTGGTGACGTAATTGGCGACCGACAAGGCCAGCATGGACAGCACGACGATGGCCACGCAAATCAGTACCAGCCGCGTGCGAAGGGAAGACAACATGATGGGCTCCTCGTTTCGATTTTATTGGCGTGAAACAGTGCTTTTGCACTACTTTCTCTACGAAAGCATTCTCACACAAAAATCGGAACAATTTCCATCAATATTCGGAATGCAACACATATATTTCCACATGGAAACCTGTCTAACCCGGTCAAGCCATCAGCCGATCACCCCCCTTAGGCCGCTGGCCCGCTGCGTGCGGCGCAGGATGGCGTCGAACAGCACGGCCTGCGTGGGCGAGACGAGGGTGAAGAAGTCGCGCGCGCGCGTGATGCCCGTGTAAACCAGTTCGCGCGCCAGCATGGCGCCGCCTTCCTGCGGCAACACCAGCACAGTATGGCGGAATTCCGAGCCTTGCGACTTGTGCACCGTCATGGCGAACGCCGTCTCCACGTGGCGCAAACGCGTGGCCAGCACGCTGCGCACGTTTTCGCCTTCCAGGAAATACACGCGCAGGGAGCCGGGCCGCGCAGGGTCGCGCAGGGTCAGCCCGATGTCGCCATTGAACACGCCCGTGCCGTAGTCGTTGCGCGTGACCATCACGGGACGGCCCACATACCATTCGCTGCGGCGTATCAGCCCTTCCTTTTCCAGCCGCAGCTCGATGGCCGTATTCAGGCCCGCCACGCCCCATTCGCCCTCGCGCACGGCGCACAGGATGCGGAACGCTTCAAAAGCGTGCAGCACGGCGCGCACCCAGTCGTCGTGCTGCGCATAGCCCTCCTCACCCGCATTCACCAGTTCCAGGTAGGGCTGGTAGCCGCCCGGCGCATCGCTCCTGCCGCGCAGGGCCAGGCGCAGCACCTCGTCCGGCTGCGCGGTCACGCTCCACGCCA
The DNA here is from genome assembly GCF_030397735.1 of Janthinobacterium sp. SUN120. NCBI lineage: Bacteria > Pseudomonadati > Pseudomonadota > Betaproteobacteria > Burkholderiales > Oxalobacteraceae > Janthinobacterium > Janthinobacterium sp. SUN120. The sequence continues at coordinate 1,653,783 of NZ_JAPUBW010000001.1, forward strand.
GCTGGCCGCCGCTGTCGCCGGCGAAACAGGCCTTGGCCAGATCCGGCCTGCCGCCGTTCACGGCCAGCGCCAGTTCGCCAATCGGACCGCTGAAACGGTGGCTGTGACGCAGCATCACCGTCTGCTGCGCCAGCGCGCCCGCCGCCCCCGCAAAGGCAGGTGGAATGGCCACGCCGCTGGCCGCCTGCGCATACGCGATGGTATCGGCCGTATAGCCGCCCGCCTGCGCGTCGTGGCACAAGTCGCCCAGCACGGCGCCCGCTTCCACGGACGCCAGTTGGTCCTTGTCACCCAGCAGGATCAGGATCGCCGTGGGCGGCAAGGCGTCGAGCACGGACGCCATCATCTCCAGGTGCACCATCGACGCTTCATCGACGATCAGCACGTCGACCTCGAGCGGATTGCCCGCGTGGTGGGCAAAGGCGCGCGTATCGGGCCGCGCGCCCAGCAAGCTGTGCAGGGTACGCGCCGCGCCCATGCGCCGCGCCAATTCCAGCAGGGGCAAGGCATCGCCCGCCTTCGCCGCCAAGCCTTCCAGCGCCTTGTCGATCGACTGCTTCAGCCGCGCGGCCGCCTTGCCCGTGGGCGCGGCCAGCGCGATGCGCAGCTGCTCCGGCTGCGGCGAGACGGCAAACAGCAAGGTCAAAAGGCTGGCCACCGTGTAGGTTTTTCCCGTCCCCGGGCCGCCCGTGATGATGGCCACCTTGCCGCGCAGGGCGACGGCGCACGCCACCTTTTGCCAGTCCGGGCCACCGTCCCGGGTCGGCTGATCGAACAGGATGTCGAGCCATTGCCGCACCTGCGCCAGCGGCGGCGTGCTCAAATCCTGCGCGCGCAAGGCGATTTTCCCGCCCACCAGGGTTTCGTCGCGCCAGTAGCGGCGCAGGTACAGGCGGTCGCCATCGAGCACCAGCGGCTGGCGCACGTCGGCGGCGCCCACCAGCCACACCTGCGGCGCGCGGGCCAGCAGCGCGCGCCAGCCTGCGGCGCTGTCGGGCAGCGGGCCGGAAACGGCCAGCACGCCATGCCACAGCTCCTCGCTCCAGCCCAGCAGCTGCGACGGTTCGCCGGCCAGGTCAGCCAGCATCAAACAGCTGTGGCCCCGCCCTTCCAGCTCGGACAGCACCACGCACGCCACGGCCACGGCGGGCGCATCCGGCGCCTGCTCGTCCAGGCTGGCGATGAAGCGGGCAAAGGCGGCGCTCAGGCGGCGCAGATGGCCATCCTCGGCGACGCCGTCGACATGGGCAAACAAGGCGTTCATCTGTGCGTCATGCTGCATGGTGTTCCGTTTCTTCTAACAGTTGATCGAGGCCGTCCAGCAGTTCCAGCTGCGGCGCCAGCCAGTAGCAGCCATGCGTATCCGCATTCGCGATACCGCGCAGGAACAGGAAAATGGCGCCGCCCAGGTGTTCGGCCGGGTCGTACGCGTCGCCAAGGCGGCTTTTCAGCAGCCGGTGCAGGGCCAGCATGTAGATGGCGCCCTGGATATCGTAGCGGTGCTGCGCCATGCCCGCCGCCAGCGCGGCCGTGTGGTAGGCCGCGTCGTTGGCGCCCAGCGCATTCGACTTGTAGTCGAGCACCCAGTAGCGGCCATCCTGTTCGATGACCAGGTCGGCAAAGCCTTTCAGCATGCCGTGCAGCTGGCGCCGCGGCAGCACGGGACGCGGCGCGCCGTCCAGCAGCAGGCGCGTGCACAGCTGGTCGAGCGCCCCCGTGGACAAATGCTCGCTGGGGAACCAGAACTCCATCTCGGACAGGGTGCTATCGAGCTGCGACAGCGACGCATCGAGCAGCGGCAGCGGCGTGAGCGCGATTTCCCTGAGCCAGGCGATGGCGTCTTCCTGGCGGTGCCCCCAGCCCGCCCGCTCACAGCGCGCGGCCAGGCGCGTGTCGAAGTGCGCCTCGTGGACGCTGTCGAAGCCTTCGCTGCCCATCCATTCGAGCTGCTCGTGCAGGAAATTGCCGGGCACGGAACCGCGCGGGAAGCGGTGCCATGGCGCGTCGCCCGTCTGCAGTGGCGACGCGGCGGGCACGCCCGTGCCATCTTCCAGCAGGGTTTCTTCCAGCGCCCGCTGCGGCACGTGCGCGGCCGCCACGGCGCCGATCTGGCGCGTCAGCGACGTGAAGCTGCCCACCGACCAGTCGCGCTCGAATTCGCCCGCGAACACGGGGGCGGGGCGCAATTCAGGGCGCCGCTCGACCCGGTCCAGCACCGTGCAGGCGTCGGGCTGCGCCAGGGAAGTCACGTAGATGGCGTCGCAGTCGCCCGCGACCTGCTGCCAGCGCAACAGCAATTGCTCCGTCGGCAGCTTGTCGCCGCCCGTCAGCAGGTAGCCGAGCGCCGATTCGTGCAAGGTATTCTCGCCCGCCTTGCGCGCCGCCTGGGCGGCCACGCCCAGCCACAGGAAGTGGCGCGCGCGCGTCAGGGCCACGTACAACAGGCGCAAGTCTTCCTCGATGCGCGCTTCCTCGACCGCCGCCATGGCTTCGTCGGACAGCGACAAGTCGAGGCGGCGTTCGCCTTTGTCATCCGCATAGTCGAAGAAACTGCGGTTGCGCTTATCCACCTTGCGCGCCGTGACGGCAAACGGCAGATACACGAGCGGGTATTCGAGGCCCTTGGATTTGTGCACGGTGATGACTTTCACCAGCTCCGCATCGCTTTCCAGGCGCAGCACGCGCTCGTCGCCGCCCTCGCCTTCGCCGGCGATCTGCTCGGCCAGCCAGCGTATCAGCGCCTGTTCGCCATCGAGCTGGCGGCTGGCCGATTGCAGCAGTTCGGCCAGGTGCAGCAGATTCGTCAGGCGCCGCTCGCCGCCCGTCTGCTGCAGCAGCATGGCGGGCAATTGCAGCTCGTGGATGAAGCGGCGCAGCATGGCCAGCACGCCCTGGCGCTGCCAGATCAAATGCAGCGCCTTCAGTTGCTCGACCCGGCGTTCCCATTCCAGTTCGTCGCTGGACAGGCGCGCCAGTTCGCCCAGCGACAGGCCGATGGTGCGCGTGGCAAACGCGGCGCGCGCCAGTCCCCCGTCGAGGGGATTGGCCAGCGCCGCCAGCCAGCGCAGCACGTCTTGCGCTTCCTCGCTGTCGACGACGGAATCCTTGTCGGACAGGTAGACGCTGGCGACCCGGCGACGCGCCAGCGCGCGACGGATGGCCGCCGCTTCCTTGCGGTCGCGCACGAGGATGGCGACGTCGGCCGGCTGCAGGCGCGTAAAACCGTCGGGGCCATCGAAGCCCGCCTGCGGGTCGCCCAGCATGGCGACGATGTGCTCCGCGCAGTGCTGCGCGAAATACTCGCGGTAGCTGTCACCGCGCAGCCCTTCATCGCTGGCGCAAGCGGCCAGCAGGGCCGGCAGCGGACCGCCGGCGTTCACCAGGTGCTCGGCGCGGCCCTTGGCGTCGACGGCTTCGAACGGCAGCGGATTGTCATCCCCTTTGCGGTAGCGGAAGGCGCCAAGTGGCACCTCGTCGCGCTCGGCGTGCAGGAACAGCTGGTTGACGGCCGCCACCAGCGGTGCCGTCGAGCGGTAGTTGGTGCCCAGCTGGTAGTGGCGCCCGGTCGTCGCGCGGCGCGCCGCCAGGTAGCTCTGGATGTCGGCGCCACGAAAGCCGTAGATCGACTGTTTCGGGTCGCCGATCAGGAACAGGCCCAGGGCCGGGTCGTTGTCGGCGATGCGGTACAGCAGGTTGAAAATCTGGTACTGGGCCGGCGCCGTATCCTGGAATTCATCGACCATGGCCAGCGGATACTGGTCGATGATGCGCTGGCGCAGGGCCGCGCCATTCTCGCCGGCCAGCGCGTCGTGCAGGCGCTGCAGCATGTCGGCAAAGCCGAACTGGCGCGACTGGCGCTTCAACTGATCCATGCGCCGCGCGATGGCCGCCGCCGCATGCAGGTGCAGCTTGTGCGCCAGCGGCGTCAATGCGGCCAGGGCGATCCCCAGCGCCTCCGTATGCGCGAAGCACTCGGGCACCTGCGCCGAGAAACTCTTGGCAAACGCATCTTCGATGCCGAACGGCGTCAAGCGTTCCCACGCCTTGGCCGTGATGGCCGGCAGCAGCAACAGCGGGTCTTGCGCCCACTTGCGCAAACCGTCGAACCACTTCGCCAGGTTCTCCGGCTTCATCTTGACGCCGTTGAAACACTTGGGATTGGCGGCGCGGTGGTCGTTGATCCAGGCGGCCATCTGGTCGACGCGCTCGACCCAGCCCGCCTTCAGGGTGGCCAGCTGCGCGGCCAGCGCCCGCTGTTCGCGCGCGATCAGGGCAGATAGCGGTTCTTCGTCGGCCATGCCCATGATGTCCGCGCGGCGCGCCAGTTCGCGCGCGCCCTTCTTCAGCGCCCCCACGTCGGGCCAGCAGGCCAGCAGCACGTCGAGCGCCTGCGGCGGCAAGGGATAGACTTGCTGGCGCCAGTAATCGTGGGCCGCATCCTCGAACAGGGCTTGCTCGTCGCTGACCAGCTCTTCGTCGAACAGGCTGCCGCTGTCGAACGCGTGCTCGCGCAGCATGCGCTGACACCAGGCGTCGATGGTGAAAATGGCCGCTTCATCCATCGTCTCGGCGGCCAGCATCAGCCGGTGCGCGGCCTTTTGCCGTTCGCTCTCGTCCGGATAGGACTCCAGCAAGGCGTCGAGAAACGGGTCGCTGCCGCCGGATCCAATGCCGAATTCGTGGCGAAACTCATTACGAAAATAAGCCGCCGCCTCGATCAGGCGCTCGCGCACGCGGTTCGACAATTCGCGCGTGGCGGCGCGGGTAAATGTCATCACGAGGATGTCGGCCGGCAGCAGGGGACGCGTGAAACGGCTGTCGTCGTCGCCATGCCCCAGCACGAGCCGCACGTACAGCGCGGCGATGGTCCAGGTCTTGCCCGTGCCGGCCGAGGCCTCGATCAGACGCGAGCCATGCAGGGGGAACGCCAGGGGGTTGAGCAGATGGCTCGTCATTGTTCTTCTCCCGCGCCGTCATCGGGCGCGCTGATCGGGTCGATGGTGATGTGTTCTTGCAGCCAGTCGGCCAGCGGGCCATACAGCTCCCGCGTGCAGTCCTGCCACGCTTCCTCGGCGGCCAGCGCGGAAAACTCGGGCCACAGGCGCGCCAGGCACAGTTCATCGCGCTCGCCCGAGATATCGAAGCCGCCATCGTAGACGGCGCGCGGATCGCCCTGCTGCACCAGCGCTAGCCCCGTCTTGCACGCCGTGGGCAGCGGATGGTTCATGCCTTCGCGCCACAGCGCCAGCAGGGTGGCCAGCGCTGCGCGCGAAGCAGCCGGATCGAGCGGCGCCATGCTGACGATGGCGTCGCGCGCCACCAGGTAGCCGGTGACGGGGAAGCCGAGGGCGGCGGCGGCCAGCTGGCGCAGCCACATCAGCATCAGCTTGTCGCCGCGCGCCTGGCCCGCCTTGTCCGTCACCTTCGAGGAAATCTGCATCAGCCAGGCCGTTTCCCGCCCGTTGCTGCACAATTTGTCGAGCCAGTCGTCGATCTGCACTTCGCCAAACGGCAGGTTGATGGCGCGCTTGTCGGCCGCGTACGGGAACGAGGCGCGCAAGGACAGCCACGCGCTGCGCACGGGCACCAGAGCCTCGACCAGTTGCGCCTGCACTTGCTGGCCGATCAAGCCGATGGGCAGCACGCCTTCGCGCGCCAGCTTCGCTGCACGCGCTTCCAGGCTGGCGCGCACATCGTCCGCCGCTTCCAGGGCGCCGCCGTCGTCCAGCATGGTGTCTTCCAGCAGATAGCGCTCGAGCGCATTCAGGCCGAACGGCTCTTCATCCTCGCCCAGCATGGCCGCGTCGGCGAAATACACGCTCAAGCGGCGGCGGAAAAAGTACTTGACGGGCTGGCGCAAAAAGCTGGCCAGCTCGCCCAGCTTCAGGCGGGTGCCGGGATCGAGCTCGTAAGGGCCCAGCGGCAGCACGGCGGCCTGCGCATCCGCATCGGCATGCGCGACACGCCATTCGCGCGCATAAGTCAGCAAGCCATCGGCCTCGAAATAGCGGCGGCTGAACGGCTGCAGCGCATGCTCGGTGGTCAGCGATACCAGGTGCCGGTCCAGCGACCAGCCGGCGGCCAGATAATCGCGCAGCTGCGACACCAGCACGGACGGCGGCTGCTCGGAATTGTCGCGCACATTGCGCCCCACCCAGCTCACGTACAATTTATCGCGCGCGGCCAGCAAGGCTTCGAGCATCAGGTAACGGTCGTCGTCGCGGCGCGAACGGTCGCCCGGGCGCGCCATGCCGGGCAGCGCCAGCAAGTCGAAATCGGCCTTCTGCGCGCGGCGCGGGAAATCGCCATCGTTCATGCCCAGCAGGCAGACCACGCGGAACGGCACGGCGCGCATCGGCATCAGGGTGCAGAAAGTCACGCCGCCGGAGACGAATTGATGGTTCAGGGTGGGCTCGTCCAGCGCGCCCAGCCACGCCACACGCAGCACGGACAGCGGCACCGGCTCGACGAAGCCCGCGTGTTCGCAGGTTTCCAGCCAGCCCTGCAAGGCGCCTTCGAGCTGCGCCAGGGTCAAACGGTCGCCTTCGTCGTCGGCGTCGAAAAACGCGGCCAGCAGCGCGCGCGCCTGCACGCTCCACTCGGCTGGCGTGCGCGCGCCGGCCAGCACCGTGCGCCAGTGCAGCAGCGCCTCGACCAGTTGCGCCAGCGAGCCCGCCAGCGCCGCATCGAGGCCGCCCACTTCCGCATACGGTTCGATGCCGCCAAAGCTGGCGCCACTGCCGCTGGCATAGCCGAGCAGCATGCGCCGCACGCCGAAGATCCACGCATTCTGCTCGCCCGCCGCGCCCAGCCCCAGGCCGGCGCGGTGTTCCTGGTCCAGGCCCCAGCGCACGCCCGCCCCTTCGATCCAGGCGCCCAGGGTGGCCAGGTCGTCCGGCTGCAGGCCGAAACGTGCCGCCAGCGCGGGCACGTCGAGCAAGTCGCGCACTTCGCTCTGGCGGCAGCGCTGCTGCGGCAGCTGCAGCAGCCACTCGAGCGCGACGAGCAGCGGATTGACGCTGCGGTCCTTCACGTCGCCGATCTCGAACGGGATGAAACGCTCGTCATTGCGCCGGTACTGGCCGAAGACGGCGTGGATGGCGGCCGTGAAGGTGTCGATGTCGGGCACCATCACCACCACGTCGCGCGGGCGCAGGCCCGTCTGGGCGCTGTGCGCGAACATGGCCAGCAACTGGTCGTGCAGCACTTCCACTTCGCGCTGCACGCTGTGCGCCACGTGAAATTCGATCGAACGGTCGGCCGCATCGGGCGGCGTTTGCTCGTGTTCCGCCAGCGGGCGCAGTTCGCGGATGGCCACCTGCACCTGCTGCAGCAGGGTCTCGCCCACCTCCTCGCCAAACAGGTCGATGCGCAGGCTGTCGTCGCGCCCCTCGGCTTGCGCGTGCTCGTCGAATTCGTCGAGCATGCGGATGAAATCGCGCCCTTGCCTGCCCCAGCTGGCCAGCAACGGGTGGCTGTGCGCATGCAACGCTTCGAGCGGGATTTGCGCCAGGTCGGTGCCGTTGCGCTGCCGCTGGCGCTTGTTTTCCGCGCGCAGCAAGTCGCGCCCGTCGATGATGTCGCCCCAGTAGAACTGGCACGGATTCGGCACGGCCAGCACCACCTGCGTGTGGCGCGCCAGCGCGGCCAGCGCCTGCAAGGTCTGGTACGGCAAGGCCGACACGCCGAACAGCACGACGCGGCGCGGCAGCTTGCCCACCGGCGCATCGCCGGCGGCAATCGCCGCCAGGAAGGCGTCGTGGATGTCGGCGCGGCCCGTGTCGCGCTCGAAGGCCTCGACGTCGGCAGCCACGGCGCGCCACAACTGCGCCTGCCAGCGCTGGTCTTCCTTCAGTGCGATGGTTTCATTGCGCGCCGTGCGCAGCTGGTCGCGCCCCGCCGCCCAATCTGCCAGCCAGTCGGCGCGGTAGACCTGGTACTGGTCGAACAAGTCGGCCAGGCGTTCGGCCAGCTGCAGCCGGCGCTCGCTGTCGCCATCGGCAAGGAAGTAGCGCAGCGGCGCGAAGACCGGGTCGGCCAGCAAGGACGGCAACAGGCGCATCAAACGCCACGTCAGCGGGGATTTATCGAACGGCGACACGCGCGGCACGCGCTCGCGCCCCAGCATGCCCCGGTAGCTTTCCCACAGCAGGCGCGCCGGCAGCGCGATGCGCGTGGCGGCGCACACCCCCATCTCCTCGGCCAGGGCGATCTTCAGCCATTCGGCCACGCCGTTCGACTGCACCAGGAAGATATCCGTTTCCAGGGGCGCCAGCGGATGCTGGCGCAGCCACTGGAAGACGGCGGCGCGCAGCTGTTCCAGCTGGTTGCCATGCAGGATGAGGAGGCCGGGCGTGACGGGAGTATGCATGCTGATCCGATGGGTTGCCGCGTCTCGGGCCGGGTGGCCGGAGACGTCAAACGCGTATTATCGCCGCTGCCTGCGTCAGGGAGCGTCGCTGGCGGCAAATTCCACGGAAATTTGTTCCGCCACCTGCGCCAGGGCCGGCCCCAGGGCCGTCAGCAGGGCGCGCGCCTGCTGCAAGTCGCCGCCAAGGCGCAAGCCTTCGATCGACGCGCACAGGCTGGCAAAGGCATGGGCGCCGACGGCCAGCGCCGACGATTTGCTGCGGTGGCCCAGGTCGGCCAGGCGCCCCAGGTCTTCCAGCGCCATGGCTTGCTCCATTTCGGCGATGCCGTCGCGCGCCGTATCGAGAAACAGCTGGGTGTACTTGCGCATCTTCACGGGGTCATTGCTGAACGTGAGCGCCAGGGTGGCCAGGTCGAGGATGGCCGTATCGCGCAAGTCCGGCGAGGCGGCCGATGGCGGCGCTTTCGGCACCGCCACCAGCCTGTCGCCCGCGCGCACATGGCCGATGCCGCCGATGCCGCCAATCCCGCCACGCAGGCGAAACCATTTCGCCAGCAGGTGGAACAGCAGATTCGGGGCGATCGGCTTGGTCAAAAATTCGTCCATGCCGGCCGCCAGGCAGCGGGCGCGGTCTTCGCTGCCCGCATTGGCCGTCATGGCGATCACCAGCAGGCCGGCAAGCTGCGGGTCGGCGCGGATGCGGCGCGTCGCCTCGAAGCCGTCCATCTCCGGCATCTGCACGTCCATCAACACGCAGTCGTAGCGCCGCTGGGCCAGCAATTCCAGCGCTTCGCGGCCATTGCAGGCGACGCAGACGGTGGCGCCTGCGTCTTCCAGCAATTCGCAGCCCACCTGCTGGCTGAAGACGTTATCTTCCACCAGCAGGATGGATGCGCCGCGGATCACGCCCAGCACTTCCGGTTCCACTTCGGCGATGCGCTCGTCGCTGGCCTGCGCGCTTTTCTCCAGGCGCGCCGTGAACCAGAAGGTGCTGCCCAGGCCAGGCTGGCTGTACACGCCCACCTTGCCACCCATGAGCTCCACCAGCTGCTTGCTGATCACCAGCCCCAGGCCGCTGCCGCCATACTTGCGCGTGGTCGACGGGTCGGCCTGGTGGAAGGAGCGGAACAGCTGCGCCACCTCTTCCTGATTCATGCCGATGCCGCGGTCCTGCACTTCGAAGCGCAGCATGCCGTGGCTGCCCCGCTCCTCGGACTGGCGCACGCGCACGAAGATGCTGCCATTGTCGGAAAACTTGATGGCGTTGCTGGTCAGGTTCAGCAAGACCTGCTCCAGGCGCAGCGGGTCGCCGCGCCAGCGCTGCGGCAGTTCCGGCGCGATATCGAACTGCAGCGCCAGGCCCTTGACGGCGGCCGCGTCGCCCAGCTGGCTGGCGATGTTCGCCAGCAGGGTATCGAGACGGAAGTCCAGCACTTCCAGTTCCAGCTTGCCCGCCTCGATCTTGGAAAAGTCGAGGATATCGTTGATCAGGCCCAGCAAGTGCTGGCCCGAATGGAAGATCTTCTGCAGATAGTCGCGCTGGCGCGCGTCGGCCACGGATTTCAGCGCCAGGTGCGCCATGCCGATGATGCTGTTCATCGGCGTGCGGATTTCATGGCTCATGTTCGACAGGAAGTCGCTCTTGGCCTGGCTGGCCGCGTCGGCCTGTTCCTTCAGGCGGTGCAGTTCCGTCACGTCGGTGGACAGGCCGATCAGGCCCGTGACGGGACCGGGCAAGCCCAGCGGTACCTTCACGCTCCACAGGTGATGCACCTGGCCCTGCGCATCGACGAAGCGCTCCTCGCCGACGAACTTGGCGCCGCTGTCGAACACCTGGCGCTCCGTGCGCTGCACGGACGCCGCCGCATCGCCGAGCATCAATTCGCCATCCTGGCGGCCGATCAGCTGCTCCACCGAACGGCCCAGTATCTTCGCCGTGCGCGCATTCACGTAGCGGTAGCGCAGGTCGGCGTCCTTCATGTAGACGTAGGCGTCGACGCTGTCGAGCACCGTATCGAGCAGGGTGCGCTGCGCCACCGCGTTGCGGCGCGAACGGTACAGGGTAAAGATGTAGCCATAAATGAGCAGGGTGCCGGCCACGCCGACGGCCAGCGCCAGCCACGGGAAATAGCGGTCGAATGGGCTGTACAGCTCCGCCTTGCGCACGCGGAAATGGGCTTTCCACAGGCCGCCCTGGTACGCCACGGGCAGCACCTGGTCGAAATAGTCGGCATCGCTACCCGGTTGCGGCGGCGTCGCCGCCAGGTCGCCGTCATCGTTGAACAGCAGGCGGTCCTGCGGCGTGATGCGCAGGGCGCCATCGGCGGGCGTCGCGTCGGCAGCGCTGTACAGGGTCAGGTGCAGCGGCTCCAGGGCGCTGCGTTCGAGCGCGCTGTGCACCAGCTGCGCCACGCCAAAGCCGATGCCGACGGAACCCTGATAGGCGGCGCGGCGCTCGGCCACGCTGCCTTGCGGCATGCCGTTGCGGTACACGGGCAGGCGCATGCCCAGGCCCACGTGCGCGGGCGGCCCCTTGATCATGATCACCTGGCCAGACGCGCTGACTTCGCCGCTGTCGCGCGCCTGCGCCAGGGCCTGCGCCACCAGCGGGTTGGCGCCGATATCGACGCCCATGCGTTCGGCCAGCAGGGAATCGGGTTCCAGATAGGTGAGCACCGCGTATTCCGGCCGCTCCCCCGCGGGACGGATGGTGAAGGCGGGATAGCCGCGCGGCGCCAGGCTGGTGTCGCGGCGCACTGCCTCGATGAAGGCCGCGCGCTGCGCCGACGGCACGGCCACCGCGTAATTGACCGATTCGATGGCCGGGAACTGGCGCGCGATATCGAGGCCGGCCACGTAATCGTGAAACTGCCGGCGCGTCAGCTGCTCGCTCGTGCGAAACAGGGCTTCGAGGCCGCGCAGCAGGTCGGAATAGCTTTTTACGCGCGTGATCAGGCTATGCTGGGCGCCATGCGTGAGGTTGTCGAAACGCTGTTCGGCATCGTCATCGACCGTGCGCGCCGCGCCCGCATACAGGGCGCCGCCCACCGCCAACGCCAGCAGCAAGCCCCCCGCCCATATCCTGATGCCTGATCCCGCCCCGCGCTTGCTCAAATTGTGCATTGTCGATCGCTTATTCCGGTTTCCTTGAATGTGCGGCGCCCCGGCCGCCCAGCAAGTACGAGGATACTATCAAAGCCCCTGTGCGACGCACCTGTACATGAAAAAAAGCGCGTTCGATGGTTGCCCTGGAAAACACCTGGCGCCTAGGCCCCCCGCAGCGCCCCGGCCAGGAAGTCGCAAAAGGCGCGCACCTTTTCCTGCACGTGGCGTCCGTCGGGCGTCAAGGCATACACGCCGCGCCTGGCCATGCCGTGCGACGGCAGCACGCGCACCAGGGCGCCGCTGGCCAGCAGCGGCGCGGCGACGAACGACGGCAGCGCGCCCACGCCGATGCCCGCCGCCAGCATGTCGGCCAGCAGCAGGCTGCTGTCGGCGGAAAAGCGCACGGGCAGGACGATGCTGCTGCTCCCTTCCGGGCCGTCCAGCTGCCAGACCCCGGGGCTGTCCGCCAGCCGGTAAGCCAGGCAATCGTGGTCGTGCAAGTCCTGCGCCAGCCGGGGCGTGCCGCGCCGCGCCAGATAGGCGGGCGATGCGCAAATCATTTGCTCGACGTCGCCCAGGCGGCGCGCCACCAGGGACGAATCGGCCAGCGCGGCGCGGATGCGCAGCGACACGTCATAGCCCTCGCCCACCACGTCGCGCAGGCGGTCGTCCAGCGTCATCTCGATTCTCACTTCCGGATGGCGCGCCATGAACACCGGCAGCAGCGGCGACAGCACCTTCAGGCCAAACGACAGCGGCGCGTTCACGCGCAAGCGCCCCGCCACCTTGCCGGTGCAGCCGCGCGTGGCCAGTTCCAGCGCGTCGATTTCATCGAGCAGCCGGCAGCATTCCAGATAATAGGCACGTCCGCCGTCCGACAAACTCATGCGCCGCGTCGTGCGTACCAGCAGCACCGTGCCCAGATGTGCTTCCAGCTGGCGCACCTGCTTGCTGATGGCCGCCGCCGACTGGTTCAGGTCCAGCGCCGCCTTGCTGAAGCTGTCGCGCTCGACCACCTTGCGAAACACGCGCATGTGCGCCAGGACATCCATGATTCTTTCCTTGCAGTTGAATATCTTATTATTTTATCGCTGATTATCATTGGAATTGAAAATAATATGATGGCGGCTTCTTCATTCATGTCACGCAAGGAGTACCCCATGTTCAAACCATCCGCCACCCTGGCCACCCTGCTGCTGGCGCTGCTGGCCGGCGCAGTACAAGCCGCCCCGGCCACCGCCCTGCCCGAAGTGGGCATCAGCCCCTGGGGCCCGAAAGACGAGATCGGTCGCCTGAACCTGATGACGGCCGCCTCGCGCGCCGCCATCCTGGCCCGCATCGACGGCGGCAAGAGCTACGACCTGGCCGTCGATTTCTATGTCGGCATGCCCAGCTGGCAGGCGGCAGGCGACCCGCCCTACCAGATGTGGATGACGCACACGCCGAAGGGCAACGTGGTGGCCGACTCGATGCACGTGGGCGAACAGATGAACCGCCACGTCAGTTACACGGGCTCGGCCGTCTCCATGTATGCGCACATGGGCACGCATATCGACGCGCTCAACCACTTCGGCTTGAACGGCAAGATCTGGAACGGTTTTACGGAAGAGCAATACCTGGGCGACCGGGGCTGGACCGTGACGGGCGCGGAAAAACTGCCGCCCATCGTCGCGCGCGGCGTGCTGATCGACGTGGCCGTGGCCAAGGGATTACAGCAGCTGCCCGACAATTACCGCGTGACGCGGCAGGATTTGCGCGCGGCGCTGGCGCAACAGAAGGTGACGCTGGAAAAAGACGACGTGGTGCTGATACGCACGGGCCGCATGCAGCACTATGAGCAGGCGCAAGCCTATATGGCGAACCCGCCCGGCCTGTCGCTGGACGCGGCGAAATTCCTCGTGGAAGATGGCGGCGCCATGGTGGTGGGCGCGGACAACCTCAGTTTCGAGGCGTTTCCCTCCGAAGTGGCCGGCAATTACCTGCCCGTGCACACCTACCTGCTGGCGCAGCAGGGCACGCCCATCCTGGAACTGGTCGACCTGGAAGGCTTGTCGCGCGACAAGGTCTACCAGTTCGCCTTCATCGGCGCCTCCCTGAAATTCCGCGGCGGCGACGCGGCGCCCATCCGCCCCGTGGCCCTGCCGATCCGCTAAATCACACGGCCGCGGCCAGCAAGCCCTGTGCGCCATGGTCGTCCCAGGCATCGGCGCAGCGCACCACTTCGCCCACGACGATGATGCTGGGGCTGCCCAGGCCGCTGGCCAGCAAATCGTCCGGCAAGCGCTGCAAGGTGCTCAGCAGCTGGCGCTGGGCCGGCAAGCTGGCCGATTGCACCACGGCCACGGCCGTGCCGGGCGCCATGCCGCCAGCGAGCAAGCCGGCCTGGATGGCCGCCACCCTGGCCACGCCCATGTAGATGACGAGCGTCAGGCCGCTTTGCGCCAGCGCAAGCCAGTTCGGTTCCGAAGCGCTATCCTTGCCATGGCCCGTGACAAAAATGGCGCCCTGGCTCCAGCCGCGGTGCGTCAGCGGCACGCCGATGCTGGACGGCGCGGCCAGGCCGCTGCTGATACCAGGGATCACCTCGACGGCCACGCCGTGGCTGCGCAGGTAGGCGCGCTCTTCGCCGCCGCGCCCGAACAGATAGGGGTCGCCCCCTTTCAGCCGCACCACGTGCAGGCCGGCGCGCGCTTCGGCCAGCATCAGTCGCTCGATGAAGGCTTGCGGCGTGGAAGCACAGCCGCCCCGCTTGCCCACCTCGACCACGCGCACGCCGGGCGCCGCATGCGCGAGGATGGCCGGATTGACGAGGTCGTCGATCAGCACCACGTCGGCCCGCGCGATGGCCTTCACGGCCTTGATGGTCAGCAAGTCCGGATCGCCGGGACCGGCGCCGACCAGGGTCACGCTTCCAAGTTGCGCCATGATGAACTCTCCAATTAGAAAAAATGGCCGATGGCAAACGATGCCGCGTACGCTTCCGGTGCGCTGCCGTCCCACACGACGCCGTCGCACAGGGTCGAGCTGCGCAGCGGTGACGACGGCAAGGGCGTGGCCGTCATTTCCGCCGCCTGGCGATACAGGTCGATGCGGTTGACTTGCCTAGCCACCGCCAGGTAATCGGGTTCGTCGCGCAGCAAGCCCCAGCGCCGGTGCTGGGTCATGAACCACATGCCGTCCGACAGGTAGGGGAAATTGACGGCGCCGGCGCCATAAAACTTCAAACCGTGCGCCTCGTCCCACGTCTTGCCCAGGCCATCCTGATAATGACCGAGGATGCGCGGCGCCAGCGTTTCCTGCGGCGTATTCAGATAAGCAGGCTCGGCCAGGGTGGCCGCCATGGCCAGCCGGTTGGCATCGCTGGCATCGATCCAGCGCCCCGCCTCGAGCACGGCGGCGATCAGGGCGCGGCAACTGTTCGGATGCTGGTGGGCAAACGCGGCGCTGGTGCCCAGCACCTTGCCCGGATGGTCGGGCCAGATGGCGCCGCTGGTGGTGGCCGTCACGCCCACGCCATCGACGATGGCCTTGTAACCCCATGGTTCGCCCGCGCAAAAACCATCCATCTGCCCCGCGCGCAAGGCGGCCACCATCTGCGACGGCGGCACCGTCATCACGCGCGCGTCGCGCAGCGGATCGATGCCCTGCGCGGCCAGCCAGTATTGCAACAGCATCGCGTGGTTGCCGGTCGGGAAAGTATGCGCAAACGCAAAGGGCCGCGCCGCGCCGCGCATGTGCCGCGCCAATGTGGGGCCATCGTGGGCGCCCTCGCGCGCCAGCGCCGCCGACAGGGTGACGGCCTGGCCGCTGTGATTGAGATTCATCAATACGGCCATGTCGTGCCGCTGCCCGCCAATGCCCATCTGCACGCCATACACGAGACCGTACAACACATGGGCAGCGTCGAGTTCGCCGCTATTCAATTTGTCGCGCACGCCGGCCCACGACATCTCCCGGCTCAGTTCGATCTTGATGCCATATTTTTCATCCAGGCCCAGCTTTGAAGCCATCACCAGCGAGGCGCAATCGGTCAGCGGCAGGTAGCCGATGCGTATCGTCTGTTTTTCCGGCTGCAGTGGGCGCGTCGGGTGGGCATTGGCGCCCGCTTGCTGTGTCATACCATTCCTTGCTGATAAATACTGTTTTGCCGTGCCGACATGGGCAAGGTCATGCCCATCCAGCAGCAAGGACCGTGCCTGTGCATGCCCTGTCCCAGGCAGCTGGAAGCGCACCGGAATGGTGCACTGCACCAGCATGTGTCAGGAAATGGACGATTCATCCCAGCAAGTCCTCCACGTCGAGGATGCGCTGGGCAATGTCCGCCAGCTTGAGTTTCTTGTTCATGGCCATGCTGCGCAAGCGCTGGTAAGCCTGGTCTTCCGTCAAGCCGTGATGCGTCATCAACAGGCCCTTGGCCCGTTCGATCACCTTGCGCTCAAACAACTTGTGCCGCGTGTCGAGCAATTCGGCGCGCAATTTTTCTTCCTGGCGAAAGCGCGCCAACGCCACGTTCAGCACGGGCAAGATGCGCTCGGCATGCAAGCCGGCCACGATATAGGCGGACACGCCGGCCGCCATGGCCGCGTCGATGCTGGCCGTGGCGCCGTCTTCGGTAAACAGCACGATGGGGCGGCGCTCGTCGCGCGTGGCGATGACGATGTGCTCGAGTACGTCGCGCGCATCCGATTCGGCGTCGATGATGATGAGGTCAGGCTGCAGTTGCGCGATGCGCTCGGGGAGGTAGAGGTCGGCTGGAAGGGAGGCGACGATGTCGAAGCCCGATTCCAGCAAGCCGATGCGCAAGGCATTGCCGCGCTGCACTTGGGCAGCCAGGGCCGCATTCTCGTGCACGCCGTGCTCGACAATGGTGTTGACGACAACGATGCGCAAAGGCTGGGTACGGCTGGACGTCATGGGAGCGATCTGCAATGGCTAAACAATTAACCATTGCAGTAAGCAAGAAGCGAACCAGCCGGTTTTACAGCGGATTTTACTTCAAGGTCGGCATGGCAAACTCGGCCCCGGCCGCCGTCGAAGCCGGCCAGCGCTGGGTGACGGCCTTCTGTTTCGTGTAGAAGCGCACGGATTCCGGGCCATGCGCGTGGTGGTCGCCGAACAGGCTGCGCTTCCAGCCGCCGAAGCTGTGGAAGGCCATCGGCACGGGGATCGGCACGTTCACGCCCACCATGCCCACCTGCACGCGGTGCGTGTATTCGCGCGCCGTATTGCCGTCGCGCGTATAGATCGCCGTGCCGTTGCCGTACTCATGCGCGTTGACGAGGTCCAGCGCGGTAGCGAAGTCGGGCACGCGCACGATGCACAGCACGGGACCGAAGATTTCCTCTTTATAGATCGTCATCTCCGGCGTCACATGGTCGAACAGGCTGCCGCCGAGGAAAAAGCCCTGTTCATGGCCGGGCAAGACAAAGCCGCGCCCGTCACTGACCAGCTTGGCGCCTTCCTTGACGCCCGTGGCGATGTAGCCGGCAATCTTCTCCTTGTGCACTTGCGTGACCACCGGGCCCATTTCCGCTGTTAAATCCATGCCTTGGGTGATTTTCAGGGCCGCGATGCGCGGCACCAGCGCCTCGACCAGTTGGTCGGCCACATTGCCCACCGCCACGACGACGGAAATGGCCATGCAGCGCTCGCCAGCCGAACCGAAGGCGGCGCCCATCAGGGCGTCGACCGTCTGCGGAATGTCCGCATCCGGCATGACGACCATGTGGTTTTTCGCGCCGCCCAAGGCTTGCACGCGCTTGCCCTGCGCGCAGCCGGTGGCGTAGATGTACTCGGCAATCGGCGTGGAACCGACGAAACTGACGGCGCGCACGTCCGGGTGGTGCAGCAAGCCATCCACGGCTTCCTTATCTCCCTGCACCACGTTGAAGACGCCATCGGGCAAGCCCGCGTCCGTCAACAGCTGCGCCAACAGCAGGCTGGCCGACGGGTCGCGCTCGGACGGTTTCAAGACGAAGGTATTGCCGCAGGCGATCGCCATCGGGAACATCCACATCGGCACCATCACGGGGAAATTGAACGGCGTGATGCCGACGCACACGCCCAATGCCTGGCGGATCGACCAGGCGTCGATGCCGCCGGCCACTTGCTCCGAATATTCGCCCTTCATCATTTGCGGGATACCGCAGGCAAATTCCACCACTTCGATGCCGCGCGTCACTTCCCCTTTCGCATCCGTGAACACCTTGCCGTGTTCGGCCGTGATCAGGGCCGCCAATTGATCCGCATGTTCTTCCAGCAATTCCTTGAACTTGAACATGACACGGGCGCGGCGCAGCGGCGAGGTTTGCGACCAGGCGGGAAAGGCCGCATGGGCGGCGGCCACGGCCGCGTTCAGCTCGGAAGGCGTCGCCAGCGATACTTTCGCCGTGACGGCACCCGTGGCAGGGTTAAAAACGTCGCTGGTGCGCTCGGAGCGCGACGCCATGGGGTTGCCACCAATAAAGTGGCCGATCATCGGGGTAGTCATTGTCTTGTCCTTGGTTATTTCGTCATCAGCCAGTCATGGGCCGGGTCGTTTTTAAAGTGCCACACGCGTTTCGGGCCGGCCATCACGTTCAGGTAATAGCCATCGTAGCCATACGGCACGGTGACGGGGTGGTAACCCCTGGGCACCATCACCACATCGTGGTTTTCCACGGCCATGGCTTCGTCGATGGAACGGTCGTCCGTGTAGACGCGTTGGTACGCAAAGCCCTGCTCGGGATTGAGGCGGTGGTAGTACGTTTCTTCCAGCGAACTTTCCAGCGGAATATTGTCGCTGTCGTGCTTGTGCGGCGGATAGCTGGACGAATGGCCGGACGGCGTGACCACCTCGACCACCAGCAAGCCATCGGCCTCGGCCGTCTGCGGCAGGATGTCGCACACATAGCGGGTATTGGCCCCCTTGCCGCGCACGGAGCGCGTCATCGACTGCGGGTCGATCAGGCGCGCCGGGCGATAGGTCGTGGCCGGCGCGCTGCACAGCGCCACTTCCGCGTTGCCCACGGCCGTGATGCCGACCGTGGTTTCCAGCGGCACATACACGGCGTAGGGCGAGACATCTTCAAACACGCTCTGGCGATTGCCGATGGCTTCCCAGGTCTGCCCGCCCGCCTGCACCGTCACCGTGCCCGTCAGCACGACGAGGCACAGTTCGCGGCGGCCCGTCTCCAAAGTCAGCTGTTCGCCTGCCGCCAGCCGGTGCGCGGCAAAGCCCACGTGCGTCCAGCCGGCCGACTCTGGCGTCACTTCGACGATGGCGGAACCGGCCCTGGCCTTGACCAGCAGCGGGCTCATGCCGCCTCCCGTTTCAATCGCGGAATCGCGTCGACCAGGCGCGCCAGGTAATCGTGGCCCATCTTGGCGTACTGATAGCTGGGGGCCACGGCCGGATCTTGCTCCGCCTCCACCACCAGCCAGCCCTCGTAGCCATGCAGATACAGGCGCGTGAGGATGGCAGGAAAGTCGATGCTGCCGTCGCCCGGCACGCTGAAGGCGCCATTGATGACGGCCTGCAGGAAACTCCAGTGGCCATTTCTCGCCAGTTTCACCACGTTGGGGCGCACGTCCTTGCAATGCACGTGGCAGATGCGATCGATGTGCTTGTTCAAGACCGCCAGCGCGTCGCCGCCGGCAAAGGTGATGTGGCCCGTGTCGAACAGCAAGCCGACTTGCGGCCCCGTCAAGGCCATCAACTGGTCCACGTCGGCGGGCGTTTCCACGTAGGCGCCCATGTGGTGGTGGTAGGCCAGGCGCACGCCGTGGTCGAGCAAGTGTTTCGCAAACGCCGTCAATTTGTCGGCGTACGCCTGCCATTGCTGCGGCGACTGGAAACGCGGACGTTTATACAACGGGCGGGCTTCGCCCTGGATGGCGTCCGCCACTTCGCCGTACACCATGACGGTGGCGCCGCTGTCGGCCAGCAAGCGCAGATGCGGCCCGACGGCGGCAATCTCCTCTTCCACGGACCGGTGCGCCAGCCGTCCCGAATACCAGCCGGAAACACAGGCGAGATGGTATTTGCCCAGCACGGCGTTCAGGGCGGGGGCATCCTTGGGAAACTTGTTGCCCAGTTCAAAACCCACGTAGCCGATCTCGGCGCCTTCCTTCAGCGCTGTTTCCAGCGGGGTTTCGCCGCCCAGGCTGGGTAAATCGTCGTTCATCCACGAGATCGGGTTGATGCCGATCTTCACATTCCATGTAGTCATTTTTGTTGTCCTTGGCGGTCAAGTTCATAACGGGCGCGCGCCGCTTGCACGCCGGCTTGCGTCGAGACTTCGGGTACGGCCACTTCCCACCAGCAACCGCCCTCCTCGGTCGTGCGCGTGGCGTCCGTATTGATGCAGATCAAGTAGGTGCGGCTGGCGGCGCGGGCGCGCAGCATCGCCTGTTCCAGTTCGGCAATGTTGGCCACGTGTTCGGACAGCGCGCCCAGCGCTTGCGCATGCAGGGCGAAGTCGATGGCGGGTGCGCTGTCGGGCAACATATTGTTGAATGACGCGTTGCCGCACGCCTGCTGCAATCGGTTGATGCAGCCGTAACCCCGGTTGTCGAGCACGACGATGATGAGTTTTTTGTCCAGCATGACGGAGGTGGCGATTTCCGAATTCATCATCAAATAACTGCCGTCGCCCACCATGACGACAACCTCGGCATCCGGTTTCGCCATCTTGACGCCCAGGCCGCCGGCGATTTCATAGCCCATGCACGAATAGCCGTATTCCATGTGGTAGCCGCCGGCTGTCGACGTGCGCCACAGTTTGTGCAGTTCGGCCGGCAAGGTGCCCGCCGCGCAGACGACGATGTCGCGGCTGGTGGAATCAGGAGCGGAACGCTGCACGGCGCCGATGACTTCGCCGTCATACGGCAAGCCGGCCACCTCGCGCTGGCCAGTAATGGCCAGCACGGTATCGCGCCATGCGTTCCCAGCCTGCTGCGCGCGCTCCAGCCAGTGGCCCGCGCTGTTCCAGTTAGGCAAGTACCGCGACAAGCCCTGCAAACCAAGTGTCGCGTCCGCCTGCACGCCCAGGCCACGGCGTTTCAGCGCATCGAAAGCGTTGACGTTCAGGCTGACCAGTTGCGCTTGCGCAAACAGGGAGTTCGAGCCCGTCGTAAAATCCTGCAAGCGCGTGCCCACGGCCAGCACCACGTCCGCCTGCGCCGCCAGGGCATTCGCAGCGGGCGAGCCGGTGACGCCGATGGCGCCCAGCTGCAGCGCATGATCCCAGGGCAGGGAACTTTTGCCGGCCTGGGTTTCCGCCACGGGGATGCCGTGGCGCTCGGCAAACGCCTGCAAGGCGGCACCGGCCTTGCCGTACAGCACGCCGCCACCGGCCACGATCAGCGGCTGTTTCGCGTGTTTCAGCAAGGCGGCCGCTTCTTCCAGTTCCTGCTCGATGGGCGGCACGGCGCGGAAACGCACGGTGCGCGGCTCGAAAAAGTCGGCCGGATAGTCATACGCCATCGTCTGCACGTCTTGCGGCAGAGATAACGTGACGGGACCGCAGGCGGCCGGGTCCGTCAAGGCGGCGATGGCGCGCGGCAAGGCCGTCAGCAATTGCTCCGGATACACGATGCGGTCGAAATAGCGCGATAAAGGTTTAAAGGCATCATTCACCGACACGCTGCCGTCGCTGGCGTCTTCCAGCTGCTGCAGCACGGGGTCCGGCGCGCGCGAGACGAACACGTCGCCGGGCAACAGCAATACCGGCAAGCGATTCACGTGCGCCAGCGCGGCGGCCGTCAGCAAATTGGTGGCGCCGGGGCCGATGGAACTGGTGACGGCCAGCATGCGCCGGCGCATGTGGGCTTTCGCGTAGGCAATGGCCGAATGCGCCATCGCCTGCTCGTTGTGGGCGCGGTAGGTGGGGAAGCTGTCGCGGTATTGGTACAGCGCCTCGCCCAGGCCCGCCACGTTGCCGTGGCCAAAGATGGCGAAGGCGCCGCCGAACAGGGGGGGCAAGGAACCATCGCCCTCTTCCGTGCGCAAGGCGGCCAGATAGCGGACTAAAGCCTGCGCCATGGTCAATCTGATCGTGGCGCTCATGCTGCACGCTCGAGGCGGTTGCGCGTACGCTGCCACAGGGCAATGAGCTGCTCGAAGTTGGCGCGCACGGCGGCGATCAGGCCCGCATCGTCGAGTTCGCCCGCCAGCCAGCGGCGGCTCGGTTCCTGGAAGATGGTGCGGCCCACCATGAAGCCGCGGCACGTCGTGCTGGCACTGGCTTGTTCAAAACTGGCGGCCAGGGCGGCGATCGGCGCGTTCAAGCCCAGCAGGACGACGCCACGGCAATACGGATCGCGCTCGTGCACGAGGGCATCGATGGCTTGCCATTGCTGGGCTGACATGCTTTCCAGCTTCCACCATTCCGGGTAAATGCCCAGGTTGTACAAGCGCTTGACGGCGCGCAAGACCGTGTCGTCGCCGTGCGGCAAGGATTCCGACGGTATGACTTCCAACAACAGTTCGTGACCGCTCACTTGCGCCGCGTCATACAGGGCCTTGATCTGCGCTTCCTGTTCCAATCGGTTTTCCACGGTATCGTCCGGATGCAACTGCACCAGGCACTTGATCACGTGTTCCTTCGGCCAGCTGAGCAGGTGCGAACCGATGGAGCGGCCCCAGTCAAATTGCAGCGGATTGGAACCGGGCAATTCCACGGGACGGCCTATCCACCAGCCGCGCCCCGTCGCGTCGTTGAGCGCGTCGACGCCATAGCGTCCATCGATCAGCACGCCCGTCTTGCCAGCCAGTTGCAAGGCCGTTTCCGTCTGCGCCACGGCTTGCACCATCAGTTGCTTCAGGGCGCAAATAGCCGATTCGGGCGCGCCCGTCTGTTGCGCCAGCTCAAAAAATTGCGTGCGATGATCAAACGCAAACACGCACAGCTCGTCCCATTGCGGGCGCGCCACCGTCATGCGATGCAGGCGGGACAAGGTGGCATCCTGGTCAGGACGGGCCAGTTTGGCCGCATTGGCGAGGAAATAGTCGAGTTCCACGGGCGACGGCATGGCCGGTGCGCAGCCGTGGCGCGACACGACGAGGGCGCCGCAGCCATTCGCGTAACGGCAGCACGCCTCGTAATCCTCGCCGCGCAGCCAGCCTTTCAAAAAGCCCGAGAGAAACGCGTCCCCGGCACCCAGCACGTTGAGCACTTCGACGCGCACGCCCTGATAGTTGAAAGCCGCATCGAGACTGGCTGGAATGGCCGCGTCGATGACGGCGCAGCCCAGCGGGCCCCGCTTGACGACCAGGGTGGCCAGGGTAACGGCCCGCACGGCGCGCAGAGACGCCATGATGTCGGCGCCGCCGCCGGCGATCATGAATTCCTCTTCCGTGCCGACGATCAAATCAAATTGCGGCAGGATCGCCTGCAGGTGGCGCGTCACGCCGTCGTTCGAAACGAAGCGCGTTTCGCCGTCCGCCTTGCCGGAGAGTCCCCACAGCACGGGACGGTAATCGATGTCGAGCACGGTGCGCACGTTATTGGCACGCGCCAATTTCAGGACCTGCGTGCTGACGGCGTGCATCGTAGCCGTCGAAAAATGCGTGCCGGTGATCAACAGCGCCTTGCTGGAAGCGAGAAAGGCGGCGTCGACGGCGGATGGCTCGATGGCCATGTCGGCGCAGTTTTCACGGTAGAAAATCAGGGGAAACGTGTTTTTATCCTTGATGCCCAGCATGACGAGGGCCGTCAGGCGGTCGTGGTCGATGCCGACATGGCTGACATCGCAACCCTCTTTCGCCAAGGTGTCCGTCAAAAAACGCCCCATGTGGTCGTCGCCCACTTTCGACAGCATGGCGGACTTCAAGCCCAGGCGGGCCGTGCCGAAGGCGATATTCGCCGACGAGCCGCCCAGGTACTTGGCGAAACTGGTCGCGTCTTCCAGGGTGCTGCCGATCTGCTGCGCGTACAGATCCACCGCCAGGCGGCCCAGGCAGATGACGTCCAGCGCGCGGCCCTGGGCAAATTGTGTCGGGTTATTCATGGTTATCCTTAAATCGTGACACCGTCGAGTTCACTCATCAGCGTTTGCATTTCCGCACCGCCCGCCATCATGTCGAGTACTTCATCCTTGGAAACAGTTTCCTTGGTGTAAGTGCCCAGCGATTTGCCCCGGTTCAAGAGGGTGAACGAGTCGCCCACGGGGTAGGCATGGTGCACATTGTGGGTAATAAAGATCACGGACAGGCCCCGTTCGCGCGCCTTGTAGATCAGTTTCAGCACATTGAACGACTGTTTCACGCCCAAGGCCGCCGTCGGCTCATCGAGGATCAGCACGCGCGCGCCGAAGTGGATGGCGCGGGCAATCGCCAGGCATTGCCGCTCGCCGCCCGACATGGTGCCCACGGCCTGGTGCGGGTCGCGCACCATGATGCCCATTTCGGCCAGCTTGTCGCGCGCCGTGGTGGCTGCGTATTCCATATCCATCACGGGCAGCACGCCAAACATTTTACGGATCGGTTCGCGGCCCATGAAGAAATTGCGCGCCACGGACAGCAATGGCACCAGCGCCAGGTCCTGATAGACGGTGGCCACGCCCAGGTCGAGCGCTTCCTTCGGCGAATTGAAGCTGACGGGCTTGCCGTCAACCAGATACTGACCGTCGGTCGGCCTGTGCACGCCGGCCAAGGTCTTGATCAGGGTCGACTTGCCGGCGCCATTGTCACCGAGCAGGCAATGCACTTCGCCCGGTTTCAGGCGCAGGGTGACGTTTTGCAGGGCGATGACGGAGCCGAAACGTTTGCTGATGTTTTCCAGCGCAAGGATGTATTCGCTCATGGCTTATCTCGCTTCCGTGACACGGGCACGGACAAAGTTGTTGAACAGTACCGCGATCAGCAGCATGACGCCGAGGAAGACGCGGAACCAGTCCGAATTGATATTGGTATAAGTAATGCCGATCTGCACCACGCCGAAGATCAGCGCGCCGAAGCAGGCGCCGACGACGGAACCGTAGCCGCCCGTCAGCAAGGCGCCGCCGATGACGGCCGCGATGATGGCTTCGAATTCCTTTTGCATGCCGCGGTCGGCGGCGGCCGAACCCACGTCAAATACTTGCAGCGTGGCAAACAGGCAAGCGCAGAACGCCGTGAAGACAAACAGCGATACCTTGATGGTCTTCACGGGCACGCCCACGTTCTTGGCCGCGTTGGCGTCGCCGCCGACGGCGAAGATCCAGTTGCCGATGCGGGTGCGAGCCAGGACGAAGCCGGACACCAGCGCCAGGCCGGCCCACCAGACGATGACCTTGGGAATGCCCTTGACCAGCGGCGCGCCATTGTCGAGCGCCGTGATCCAGCCCGCCTTGGCCATCCAGGCGAACAGCGACGTGCCCACTTCGCCATGGAACAGGGTCATGGCCAGCCAGTCGTCGGCGGCCAGCGCGCCGATGCCGCTGACGATGGTGCGGTTGGCAAACATGATGGACAGGGCCAGGGTCAGGCCGCGCAGGATGAACAGGAAGGCCAGGGTGACGATAAACGAAGGCAAGCGCGTCTTGATGACCAGGTAGCCGTTGAGCCAGCCCAGCGCCATCGAACCGGCAAAGGCGAACAGGATGGCGGCCCACACGGGCCAGTGGAAGTAGACGGAAGGGATGGCGATCATCATGCCAGCAAAGCCGATCATGGAGCCGATCGACAGGTCGAATTCGCCGGCGATCATCAATACGCAGGCGCCGATGGCGATGATGCCCAGGTAGGCGGCCACTTGCGCCCAATTGATCACGCCGTCGAGGTTGAACATGCCGGAGTCGCCGGCCGTCAGGATAAAGAAGGCGAACACCAGGATGGCGCCCGAGATCGAGGCGAATTCCGGGCGGCTGAACAGCCGCTTGAGCCAGCTGACCTGCCCCACGCGCTCATCAACGCCCTGCTTTTGCGGCGGCGTGCCCGAGGCGGCCATGCCACCCTGCTCCACGCTTAATTTCACGGTACTCATGCTATGTCTCCCTTGTTTTATAGCAACCTACCAGCCTCGACAGCAATTCCAGGGCGGCAGGACCCGCGCGCCGGCAAGCATGGCCTGCGCGCGGGGACAACGACTAAGGTCTTGATTGAACTGAAAAGCGGGTGCTTAACGGAACTGGCCGGCGTATTTCTCTACCTTGCCGATATTGTCCTTGGTGACATAACCAGGACCGGAACCGATATGGCGCGGGCCATACGATGGTGCCAGGCCGTACTCGGCCAGGCGCGCCTTGAATTTGGCGTTATTGATCAGCTTTTCGCGTACCTTGGCCAGGTCCGTGGTCTTGTCCTGCTTCATGATGGCCAGCACGGCAACGGGAATATAGCCTTGCAGGTAAGGTTGCTGGTCGATGGCGAACTGGATGCTGCCATCCTTGATGCCCTTCGAGATTTCATCGGACAGGTCAAACGTGGCGAACCACATCTTGCCCTTCAAACCCATTTTTTCCAGGGCCTTCAGCGAAGCGTGGGCCGAGGTGGGGCCCAGCGCCAGCACGGCCTGGGTTTTCGGGTTATTGCGCAGGTAGGCGCTCAACTTGCTTTCGATGGTGGTCGGATCTTCGCCCGCATCCAGGGTGGCGGCCTTGAAATCGACGCCGATGGCTTCGGCAAAGCCGCGGCAGCGCTCGAATGACGACGGATTCGTCGCGTAGTGGTTGACGCAAACGAAGGACTTGATGCCGGCCGCCTTGGCTTTTTCGCCGGCGCCCTTGCCTGCCTCGTATTCAGGCTGGCCCACGTGCATCACGGCGCCCAGCTGCTCGCTTTGCGTCAGGGTGCCCGAATTGATCGTGACAAACGGAATCTTCTTGGCAGCAACAAGGCCCAGCGGTTTTTGCAGCACGCTGAAGTCGGCGATGCTGACGATCACGCCGTCGTAGTTGCGGGCAGCCGATTGCTCGACCAGGCGCGCCATGTCGGCCAGGTCGCCGTTCGGTGGATTGCGGTAGTCGACGGTGACATTGAAGTCTTCGCCTGCTTGCTTGACGGAATTTTTGATCGTATTCCACCAGGAATCTGAATCGGGCGCATGGCTGATCAGCACGAATTTCTCGCCTGCCGCGTGGCTGGCGCTCATGCCCAGACCCAGTCCCAGACCAAGGCCCAGCACGGCCAGGTGCTTCAGAAATCCCTTACGCTTATTGCTTTGCATGAATGTCTCCTTGAAGGATTAATTTTTATAGTTGCCAGCTTTTGTCGCGTGTCAGCGGGGAGCCGGAAAACCGGCAAGACCCGATGCACTGCGCACAGCTTAGGCCACAAAAAAGACAAATGCAATAAAATTTTCAAAATAAATATAAATAGAAAATCATTTCTATTTTCTGGATTCACTCCTATAATTCTCGCCAGAACCAGCCGCCGCAATCATGTTGCGCGGCCCAGCAAGCAACCGAGGAAAACACCATGGCAGCCACCGCCCCCATCGAACAGCTGATGCAGCACATTGCCGCCGAGTACGACAATCTGTCGCGCCAGCTGAAAGTCATCGCGCAATACATTGAAAAGCACCGTGCCAGCCTGATGCTCGAACGCATCAGCGACATCGCGGCCGCCTGCGACGTGCAGCCGTCCGCCATCGTGCGCTTCGCGCAGCGCTTCGGCTATACGGGCTTTTCGGAAATGCAGGACGTGTTCCGCCAGGCGTACACGGACCAGGCCGGCGCCACGCCCGACTACCAGCAGCGCATCCGCAAGCTCATTTCCACGCGCGACGCCGCCCTCAGCGCAGGCGACCTGACGCGCGAATTCGTCGGCGCCAGCCGCGCCGGCCTCGACGACCTGGCGGCCGGCCTCGACGATGCGCAGCTGGAAGCGGCCGTCAACCTGCTGTTGAAAGCGGAAAACATCTATGTGATCGGCGTGCGCCGGTCCTTTCCGATCGCCTCCTACATCGCCTACGCGCTGGAACACACGGACAAGCGCGTGCACCTGATTAGCGGACTGGGCGGCATGCACCGCGAACAGATGCGCAGCGTGCGCGAACGCGATGTGGCGATCGCCATCAGTTTCTCGCCTTACGGCAAGGAAACCCAGCAGTGCATCAAGGCGGCGCAAGACAAGGGCGCCAAGGTCCTGGTGATTACCGACAGCAAGCTGGCCCCGCTCGCGCGGGCCGCCGACGCGCTGCTCACCGTCACCGAGGGCAGCGCCTTCGCCTTCCGTTCACTGACCAGCACCATCTGCCTGTGCCAGGCGCTGTTCATCGCGCTGGCATACAAATTAGAGCTCGACATCGAAGAAATCCACACCCCAGGAGAACATGATGATTGAAGTAGCGTTGTTCGGCGCCGGACGCATCGGCAAAATCCACGCGGCCAACCTGGCTGCCCAACCCGGCGTGCAGTTCAAGTACGTGGTCGACGTCAACCAGGAAGCGGCGGCCGCCCTTGCCGGCTTGCACGGCGGCAGCAGCGCAACTGTCGAAGCGGCGCTGGCCGACCCGGCCATCAAGGCCGTCGTCATCGCTTCCAGCACGGATACGCACGCGGACCTGATCCTGCGCTCGGCCGCCGCCGGCAAGGCCATCTTTTGCGAAAAACCCGTCGACCTGACCATCGACCGCGCGCGCGCCTGCGCCGCCGCCGTCAAGGAAGCCAAGGTACTGTGCATGCTGGGCTTCCAGCGCCGCTACGACCCGACTTTCAATGCCGTCAAGACACGCATCGAAGCGGGCGAGATCGGCACGCCGGAATTGCTGGTGGTCACCAGCCGCGATCCCGGCCCGCCGCCCGTTAGCTACATCAAGGTCTCGGGCGGCATCTTCAAGGATATGCTGATCCACGATTTCGACATTTTCCGCTGGATACTCGACGATGAAGCCGTCAGCGTGCACGCCACGGGCAGCTGCCTCGTCGACCCCGCCATCGGCGAGGCTAGCGACCTGGACACGGCCGTCGTCACCATCCGCACGGCGAAAGGACGTTTGTGCCAGATCAATGCCTCTCGCCGCGCCGCCTACGGCTACGACCAGCGCTTCGAAGTGCTGGGCAGCGCCGGCATGCTGCAGGCAGGCAACCACAAGCCGACGGAAGTGACGGCCTATGGTTCGGTGAACGTCAGCGTGGACAAGCCGGAAGATTTTTTCCTGGAACGTTATCGCGTGGCCTACGCGCAGGAAATGGCGCACTTCTTTGACGCCCTCACCCACGGCACGCCACTGCGCACCACCGTCCACGATGGCTTGAAGGCACTGGAACTGGCCGAGGCGGCCACCTTGTCGTGGCGCGAACAGCGCGTGGTCACTTTATAAACCCATAATAAAAATATCTGGAGACACCATGTCATCCCCAACATTAAAAGTCGGCATCGTCGGCCTGGGCCGGCTGGGCCAGCGCCACGCCATCAACCTGGCACAGCGCGTGCCGAATGCCGAGGTCGTGGCCGCCTGCAGTCCTGTGCAAGCCGAACTGGACTGGGCCGCCAGCACGCTCGGCATCACCAATGCTTATGCGGATTACGACGCCCTGCTGGCCCACCCGGGCCTGGACGCCGTCTTCCTCGTTACGCCCACCTCGCTGCACGCGGACCAGATCATCGCCGCCCTGCGCGCCGGCAAGCACGTATTTTGCGAAAAACCGCTGTCGCTGGACCTGGCCGATTGCCTGAAGGTGGAAGCGGAAGCGGCGCGCCACCCGCAGCTGACCATCATGATCGGCTTCGTGCGCCGCTTCGACGCCAGCTACCATGACGCGCAGCAAAAGATCGCGCAAGGGCTGATCGGCAAGCCCTACCTGGTGCGTTCGCAAACCTGCGACCAGAACGACCCCAGCGGCGCCTTCATGCGCTTCGCCCCCACCAGCGGCGGCATCTTCCTCGATTGCAGCGTGCACGATATCGACCTGGCGCGCTGGCTGCTGGGCAATCCCGTGCCCAAACGCGTGTATGCCAGCGGCACCAACGCCATCCACACGGGCTTGCAAGCGTTCGGCGACGTCGACAATGGCCTGGCAACGGTCGAGTTTTCCGATGGCAGCATGGCCAGCTTCATGGCGTCGCGCACCATGGCGCATGGCCATGAAACCCTGACGGAAGTGTTCGGCACGGGCGGCCGCCTGGCCGTGGGCAGCAATCCGCGCCTGAACAGGGTGGAAATTTCGGATGCGCATGGCGTGCGCAATGAATGCACACCGGACTTCTATGCCCGCTTCGCCGACGCCTTTTTGATCGAGGCGCAGGAGTTTACGGATGCGGCGCTGGGCCGGCGCACCTTGTCCTTGACCTTGCACGACGCGACGGAAGCGACGCGCATCGGCCTGGCCATGACGCAAGCGATGCGCGAAGCGCGGCCCGTCGAGTTTTAAGCTGCCGGTGGACTCAGGCAGCCGGTGCAGGAAACGGTTGCTTGGGTTCCACGGCCAGCCGCAAGCCCATGGCATCGAGGATGGCCGTCAAGGTGCTCAGCGAGGGATTGCCTTCGGGCGACAGGGTGCGGTACAGCTGGGTAGGATTGAGCTTGGCCGCCTGCGCCACGGCCGGCACGCCGCCAAAGGCGCGCGTCAGCTGGCGCAGCACGGCCAGCAGTTCGCCATGGTCGCCATCGACGAGGATATTGTTGATCAATTCCAGGGCGAAGGCGGGATCGTCGCGGTACAGCTCAGCCATCGCTTCGTCATGCGAGCGGTCTCTTGGTGGTTTGCGGATGTCCTCGTTCATGTTCTCTCTCATGTCCCCTCTCCTTCCAGTCGTGCCAGCAGGCACAGGCGTACTCGATATCTTTCGGTTGCGTGCGCTTGTCGCCACCGCACAGCAATAAAATGATCTGTTCGCCGGCAATGGCATAGTAGATACGGTAGCCGGCCCCCACATCGATGCGCAACTCCCACACGCCGTCGTGGCAAAACTTGTGGTCGCCAAAATTGCCAGGAATCATACGCAGCACGCGGCGCACGATGGCCACCCTGGCCGTGTTGTCGCGCTGGCGCTTCAGCCATTCCGTATATAAATCCCTGCCCGATGACGTCAGGTAGTGCCGGATCTCATACATCATATTCGTCCATAAACGAAGAAAGATCAAGGAGAAAATCACGTGTACATGTAAAAAAGAAGACCACGCCATCTTGCTACCAAACCCACTCACACAGGCCACGAATGCCAGGTTCACTGAGCTACATCAAGATGCCTTTCGCTCATTGTTATAGGGAAATGATGTCGCCCGACCGTGCCTCACGTCTGGCTGATTGCGCTATACAATAAGCGCTGTCCAACCGTGAAGAACCCTGCCTCCATGAGCAACAACGACAGCAACTCCCCTTCCCTCACCGACGTGGCCGAACGCTACGTCAAGCTGGTCCTGGCCATGGGCCAGCACGATGCCTCGTATGTCGACGCGTATTACGGCCCGCCTGCGTGGCAGGCAGCAGCGGTCAAACAGCCGCAGAGTTTGAGCGATATCAAGGATGGCGCAAACGCGGCGCTGGCCCTGCTGGCTGACGCCTCCTGCCTGCGCGCCCTCAACCTGCGCAAGCAGTTGCAAGCCGTGCTGGCCAAGGCGGACATGCTGCAAGGCACACGCCTGGATTTCGACACGGAAAGCGCGCGCCTGTACGACGCCGTCTCGCCCCACCACAGCCGCGCATATTACGCAGAACTGGTGGCGCAGATCGACGCCCTGCTGCCTGGCGACGGCACGGTCAGCGACCGGGTCAACGCCTTGCGCGCGCAACTCATCATTCCCGCCGACAAGCTGCGCGCCGTCATGGATGCGGCCATCCGCGCGGGCCGCGAACGCACCTTGCAGTACATCGCCCTGCCCGAAGGCGAGGATTTCGTGCTGGAATTCGTCACCGACAAACCGTGGAGCGGCTACAACTGGTACAAGGGTAACTACCAGAGCGTGATCCAGATCAATACCGACTTGCCCGTGTATATCGACCGCGCGGTCGATCTCGGCTGCCACGAAGCGTATCCCGGTCACCACGTCTACAACGTGCTGCTCGAGCGCGACCTAGTGCGCGGCAAGGGCTGGATGGAATACTGCATCTATCCGCTGTACTCGCCGCAATCGTTGATCGCCGAAGGCACGGCCAATTACGGCATCGAACTGAGCTTTACGGATGCAGAACGGCTGGCATTCGAACAGCAGGTGCTGTACCCGCTGGCCGGCCTCGATCCGGTGCTGGCGCCCCGCTACGCACAGCTGAACCAGTTGCTGGCCAAACTCGGCTACGCCGACAACGACATCGCGCGCCAGTACCTCGAAGGCAGCCTGACCCGCGAGCAAGCGCTGGAATGGCTGGTCAACGTGCGCCTGTACCCGGCCGAAAAATCCGCGCAGCGCCTGCAGTTCTACGACGCCATGGGCGCGTACGTCATCAATTACAACCTGGGCCAGGACATGGCGAAAGCCTATGTCGAGCGCCAGGGTGCGACGCGCGCCGAGCACTGGGCCGCGTTCCGCGACCTGATGTCGTCGCCGCGCGTGCCCAGCCATTTGCAGGCATAAGCCTTACTTCGGCGGCAGCCAGTACAGCGGCAAGGCCACGGCCAGGCACGCCAGCCCCGCCAGCAGCATGGCCAGCTGAAAACCGGCTGCCAGGGCGGCAACCTGCCCCGCCCGCTCCAGCAAAGCGGCGGCGCGCAAGCTCATCACGCTGCCCAACACGGCCACGCCCAAGGTCATGCCCGCCTGGCGCAAGGCATTCATGATGGCCGAAGCCATGCCGGCTTGCTCGCCGCGCACGGATGCCATCACCAGCAAACCGGTGGCCGGCACGGCCAGGCCCATCGCCAGGCCCAGCAGGCCGAACAGGCTGCCGACGATGGCGTAGGGCGTCCGCGGCGCCAAGGTCGCCGTCGCCAGCAGCACCAGGCCCGCCAGCACATAGCCGCCCAGCATCATTCGCCGCAGGGACAAGTGGCGGCTGAGGCGGCCGAAACACAGGGAAACGACGCCCATCGCCGCGAACTGCGGCAACATGCGCCAGCCGCTGGCGCCCGCCGGCCAGCCCTGGATTTGCTGCAGGTACAGCGAGAAAAAGAACAGGCTGCTGTAGCAGGCAAACCCCAGCACCAGCGACGCCAGGTTGATCAACGCAAAGGTCCGGTCGCAAAACAGCCGCAACGGCAACAGAGGACGTGGCGTGCGCGCTTCGACAGCCAGGAAGGCGACGAAGGCCAGCAGCGCCACACCCAGCGATGACCAGGCAGCCATGCCGCCCGGTCCGTTCACCTCGCCCAGCGCGATCAAGCCGTAGGTGAGCGCACCGAGCCAGACGATGCTGAGCACCTGTCCCGTCCGGTCCAGCGCCGCCTGTTCCCGGTAATGGCGTTCCGTCATGCCCCAGGCGCCCAGCAGCACGGCCAGCACGCCCAGCGGCAGGTTGATCAGGAAGATGCTTTGCCAGCCCGTGGCCTCCAGCAGCATGCCGCCCAGCAGCGGTCCCAGGATCAGCGCCAGCGCGCTGAAGGCCGACCAGCCGCCGATCACGTGCGCCCGTTCGCGCGGGTCGGGAAACGCGTGGCTCAATATCGGCATCGCGCCCGGAATCAGCAAGGCGCCCGCGACGCCCTGCACGGCACGGCCCGTCAGCAATAGCGGCAGGCTGGCGGCCAGCGCGCACAGCAGCGAACCGGCCGTAAACAGGGCCACGCCCAGCAGCCAGATGCGCTTGTGCCCATGCCGGTCGCCCAGCGGACCGGCCGACAGCATGCAGGCCGACAGGCACAGCGCATACGCGTTGACCACCCACTGCAAACCCGCCATATCCGTCGCCAGCGCCGTTTGCAGGGTGGGCAAAGCCACATTGACGATGCTGATGTCGAGCGAGGCGAGAAAAGTGCCCAGGTAGGCGGCGGCCACCAGGGCCGCGCGGCGATAGCGCTGCATGGCGTGTCTCCAATTCATGAGTTCGCCTTTATCATAACTATCGACTGACCGTCAGTCAATTGAAAGATACAGGCTTGCATGGCGGCTACTTGGGCGGCGCCCGCGCTTCACTTATACTGGGCGCATGACCACGACACGACACGCCAACCCCGCCCTGCCCGATGCCGCCGCCGCGCCGACCCCCGTTCGCCCGCGCACCAAACCAGCCGAAGTGCGCCTCGATGAATTGATGGCCGCCGCCGAGCGCCTGTTTCTCGACAAGGGCGTGGAAGCGACCACCGTCAGCGACATCACCACCCTGGCCGGCGTGGCGAAAGGCACGTTCTATCACTATTTTCCGTCCAAGCACGAGATGCTGGCGGCGCTGGCCGGACGCTATACGCAGCACTTCCTGGCCAGCCTGGAAACGGCCGTCGACCTGTGCATGCCCGGCGACTGGGAAGGCCGGCTGCGCGCGTGGGTGCAGGCGAATGTGGCCACTTACCTGCGCACCTGGCAATTGCACGACGTCGTCTACACGAGCCACAGGCGCAGCATCGGCATCGATTCTGCGGACAATCCCGACAAGAATGCCATCCTGGCCCAGTTGGGCGCCATCCTGGCGGGCGGCGCGGCGGCCGGCACCTGGCCTTTGCCGCAGCCGCGCCTGGCGGCCCTGATGATTTACTCGGCCGTGCATGGCGTGACGGACGACGCCATCGCCGCGCAGTTACAGGACAGCAGCGCCTTCGCCGCCGACGTGGCCGACGCCTGCCTGCGCATGCTGGGCCGCTGACGGCGCGCAGCGATGTGAGCCACTCCTGCGCGGCATCAAGGTACGGCGCCTGACGTCATCCATACTGTATCGATTGGAGACACAGGCAATGAACCGGATTCTCTCCCGCATCCCCGCCCTGCTGCTGGCCCTGGCCTGCCTTGCAGCCTTCCTGCCGCCGGCACTGGCCCGCGATGCTGCCGTCGCGCCCGCCCTCAGTGCGCGCCAGCAGGCGCTGATGGCGACCGTCGCGGGCAGCGCCGCCCATCCGCGCATCCTGCAGGTGCGCCTCGATGAACTGCACCCGACCCAGCCGGCCATCGGCTACGACCAGGTGTACTACAAGCTGGGACGCTATGCGGCCGAAGAAAAACATATCGCCGACATCGCCAAGCCAAAGAAATTCGCCGACCTGTGCGAAGCCAATGGCCAGGGCGACGTCTTGCCCGGCACGGCCAATGTGGCCGGTGCCACCCTGGCCACGCCACCGCCCGGCTACCGCTGCAAGGCAGCCGTGGGCAGCCGTCCCGACGACATGAAGACTGTCGTCATCGGCCCGCGCGGCACGGTATACCTCACCGATGGCCACCACACGTTTTCCACTTTCTGGGATGCCGATGGCGGGCGCAACCACCAACTCAAGGTGTGGGTCAAGGTCAGCGACAATTTCAGCGCGCTGGGCGAAACGGCCTTCTGGGCCCGCATGCGCGCGGAAAACAAGGTATGGCTGAAAAACGGCCGGAACCAGGCCATCACGCCGCAGCAGTTGCCATCCGCCATCGGCCTCGCATCCCTGGGCGACGATCCCTACCGCTCGCTCGTGTACTTCACGCGCGGGATCGGCTACAAGCCGCCCGGCCAGGCTACGGAATTTCTCGAATTCTACTGGGCCGACTGGCTGCGCCGCAAACCGGCGCTGGATCTGGCGCGTGTCGACCTGCTCGATCCCGCCGCGTATGCCAGCATCATCCTGCTGGCGGCGCAGGCGATGGCGGCGCTGCAACCGGCGGAGCCCGTCAGCGGCGGCAAGCGCGCGGCGGACCTTGGCGCCCTGCGCGAAATCGACCATGCAGCGTTCGACGAGCTGACCGAAGACAAGGGCAAGCTGGGCTACGCCATCGACTACCGCAAGTCGCTGCTGCGTCAGTAACATCCAGGCGTGTCATCATCCTGACATCTGCGCCCGCTAGCATGTCGGCACTTTTCAGGCCGACATCACGGGACACCATGTACAAGCACAGCATCCGCCGCAGTACCTTATCGATTGCCATCGCCCTCGCACTGGGCGCCAGCCTGGCCGCCTGTGGCGGCACAGACTATCGCGACACCACGGCGCCCGTCGCCCCGGTGAACCCCGTCACCCCGGCACGCATCCTGAACGTGGTAGCGGCGACCGGCAAGGCCGTGGCGAATGCTTCCGTCTCCGTGCTCGACGCCGGCAAGAATGTCGTCGGCAGCGGCACCACGGACGCGACAGGCAAAGTGGCCATCACCCTGGCTGCCGCGGCGAAGGCTCCCTTCCTCGTCTCCGTCACGCCGGCAGGCGGCACCACCCTGTACGCGCTGTCGCTGAAGGAAAGCGCCGTCAACCTGACGCCGCTCACCTCCGTCATCGCCATGCAGCTGCTGGGCAGCATCCCCTCAAGCGCGTCCCCCGCCAGCCTGGCCGCCATCGATGCGGCCAGACTGCAAACGGCGCAGACGCAGCTGGGCACGGCCCTGGCGGCGCCCCTGCAAACCCTGGGCATGGCGGCCAACTATGATTTCGTCAATGGCGCCCTGACGCCGAACAGCAAGGACCCGGCCGACGTCCTGCTCGACAACCTGCAGGTAAAACAGAGCGGCACGGATATCGACATCGTCAATGCCAGCGGCAGCATCGTCGCGCAAATCATCGATGGCGGCGCGCCACTCGCCACCGGCAAGAGCGTGCTGGAAACGCCGCCCGTGCTCGGCGCGCGCCAGCAAGTGCTGGCCGCCACCGTTGCCGGCACCGATGCGGCGCCCGTCTTCCTGCAAGTGTCGCTCGACGAACTGCATCCCACGCAGCCAGCCGTCGGCTACGACCAGATCTACTACAAACTGGGCCGCTACGGCGCGGAAGACCTGGCCATGACCAAGACCAACAAGCCGAAGAAATTCGCCGAACTGTGCGAAGCCAACGGCCAGGACGACGTGGTGAGCAAGACGGCCAACGTGGCCGGCGCCACCCTGAGCAATCCACCGGCCACGTTCCAGTGCAAGTCCGCCGTGGGCACCAAGCCGAGCGACATGAAGACGGTCGTCATCGGCCCGAACGGCACCCTGTACCTGACGGACGGCCACCACACGTTCAGCGCCTTCCGGGATGCCGACAATGGCCAGAACCTGCAGTTGAAAGTGTGGGTCAAGGTGACGGACAATTTCAGCAAGCTCAGTGAATACGATTTCTGGGCGCAGATGAAGAAGGTCAACAAGGTCTGGCTGAAGGATGGCGGCAACAAGGCCATCGCCACCAGCCAGCTGCCCGCGTCCATCGGTTTGAAGTCGCTGGGCAACGACCCGTACCGCTCGCTCGTCTACTTCACGCGCGACGCCGGCTACGTGGTGCCGTCGACGGCCACGGAATTCCTCGAGTTCTACTGGGCCGACTGGCTGCGCACGCAACCCGGCATCGACCTGGCCAAGACGGACACGCGCGACGTTGCCAGCTACATGGCCACCATCAAGAGCGCATCGACGGCGATGGCGGGCCTGAAGGCGAACGATATCGTCAGCCGCGGCGTGACGGCGCAAACCCTGGGCTGGACGGGCGTCTTCAGCCAGGCCGCGCTGGACGACCTGGTCACGCCGACGGGCAAGCTGAGCTACGCCATCGCGTATAAAAAATCGCTGGCCAAGTAAGCGCGGCGCAAACGACAACGGCCCGCCTGTCAGCTGACAGGCGGGCCGTTTTTATGGGCAACGTCGCTTACGCGATGCGTTCACCATTCTCCGGATCGAACAGGGCCGCTTTCGACAGGTTGAACGACAGCTGCATCGTCTGTCCTGGCAGCACGGCTTCGCGCGGATGCGTGCGGCAAGTCACGGCGGCGCCGTTCAGGCGCGTCGTCAGCAGGGTATCCGGGCCGGTCGGCTCGACCAGGTCGATCAGGCAACCCAGTTCCTGGCCCACGTCGCCGTGCGCACTGCTCATGTCCGTGATCTGCTCCGGGCGCACGCCCAGGATCACGTCGCGGCCCGCATAACTGCGCAGCTTGTCGGTGGCGAACGGCAGGGCCAGACGCATGCTCTTGCCTGCGTTCTCGATGGCGACAAACACCTCATTGCCTTCGACGACGGGCTTGACGGTGATGAAGTTCATCGATGGCGAGCCGATGAAGCCGGCCACGAACAGATTCGCCGGATTGTCGTAGATTTCCTGCGGCGTGCCCAGTTGCTGCACCACTCCATCCTTCATGACGGCGATCAAATCGCCCATGGTCATCGCCTCAATCTGGTCATGCGTGACGTAGACGATGGTGGCCTTCAGGCGCTGGTGCAGCAGCTTGATCTCGGCGCGCATTTCCACGCGCAGCTTGGCGTCCAGGTTCGACAGCGGTTCGTCGAACAGGAACAGCGACGGCTTGCGCGAAATGGCGCGGCCCATGGCGACCCGTTGGCGCTGGCCACCGGACAGCTGCGCCGGGCGGCGGTCCAGCAAATGCGTGATCTGCAGGGTTTCGGCGACGCGGGCGACGATTTCTTCCTGCTCCGCCTTCGGCACTTTTTTCACGTTCAAGCCGAACGCGATGTTTTCGCGCACCGTCATCGACGGGTACAGCGCATACGACTGGAACACCATGGCGATGTCGCGGTCCTTCGGCGGCAGGTCGTTGACCACCTTGCCGTCGATGAGGATTTCACCGGAAGTGACGCTTTCCAGGCCGGCTACCATATTGAGCAAGGTCGACTTGCCGGAGCCGGAGCCGCCGACGAGGATCAGGAACTGGCCATCCTTGATCTCGATGTCGATGCCCTTGAGGACTTCGACGCCATTCGTGTACACCTTGCGGATGCTGCGTATCGATAAACTGGACATATTCTTTCCTTAACCTTTGACTGCGCCTGCGGTCAGACCGCGCACAAAATAACGGCCTGCGACCAGATAGACCAGCAGGGTCGGCAGCGCGGCAATCACCGCGGCCGCCATGTTGACGTTGTATTCCTTCACGCCCGTGGACGTGTTGACCAGGTTGTTCAAGCCCACCGTGATCGGTTGCGAATCGCCGCTGGCGAAGACGATGCCGAACAGGAAGTCGTTCCAGATCTGCGTGAATTGCCAGATGATGCAGACGACGAAAATCGGACCCGAAATCGGCAGCACGATCTTGCGGAAGATCAAGAAGAAGCCGGCGCCGTCGATGCGGGCCGCCTTGATCAATTCTTCCGGCACGCCGATGTAGTAGTTACGGAAGAACAGGGTCGTGAACGCCGTGCCATACACCACGTGGACGAAGACCAGGCCGGTAGTCGTGTTGGCCAGGCCGAATTCGCCCAGCAGACGCGCCATCGGCAGGATCACCACCTGGAAAGGAATGAAGCAGCCCACCAGCAAGGCGGCAAACAGGATTTCCGAACCGCGGAAGCGCCAGTGCGCGAACACGTAGCCGTTGAAGGCGCCTAGGAAGGTCGAGATCAGCACGGCGGGAATCACCATCTTGATCGAGTTCCAGAAGAACGGCTGCATGCCGTCGCAGGTGACGCCCGTGCAGGCCGAGGACCAGGCCTTGGACCAGGAGTCGAACTGCCACACGTGCGGCAGTGCCAGCAGGTTGCCGCTGCGGATCTCGTCGAGCGACTTGAACGACGTCGACAGGGTCACGTACAGGGGCACGATGTAGTACACCGCAAACAGGATCAGCAGCAGATATACAACCACCCGTCCGAGGGTGAGGCGATTATTGCGTGTAGGTGTCATCTCATCGCCTTTGCGCTGCGCGTTTCCAGGTACATCAGCGGCACGAGCACTGCCACGATGGTGGCCAGCATCATCATTGCCGATGCCGAGCCCAGGCCCAGCTGGCCGCGGGTGAAGGAAAACTGGTACATGAAGATGGCCGGCACGGACGACGAATTGCCAGGTCCGCCAGCCGTCAGTGCGATGACCAGGTCGAAGCTCTTGATGGCGATATGCGCGAGGATCAGCAGCACGCTGAAGAACACTGGACGCATGGCGGGAATCACGATGCGCCAGTAGATCGTCGGCAGGGATGCGCCATCGACTTGCGCCGCCTTGATGATTTCATCATCGATGCCGCGCAGGCCCGCCAGGAACAGGGCCATGACGAAGCCCGACGATTGCCACACGCCGGCGATCACCACCGTGTAGATGGCCATGTCGGAATTGACCAGCCAGTCGAAGGTAAACGAGGTCCAGCCCCAGTCGTGCATGACCTTTTCCAGGCCCAGGCTGGGATTGAGCATCCATTTCCACGCCGTGCCGGTGACGATGAAGGACAGCGCCATCGGATACAGGTAGATGGCGCGCAGCGCGCCTTCGGCGCGGATTTTCTGGTCCAGCAGGATGGCCAGGAACAGGCCGATGGCGATGCTGCAACCGATGAACAGGACACCGAAGATGCCGAGGTTCTTGAGCGAGGTCCACCAGCGCTCGTTGTCGAACAGCTCGACGTATTGCACCAGGCCGGCGAACTCGTAGTTCGGCATCAGCCGCGATTCGGTCAGCGACAGCCAACCGGTCAAAAAGATAAAACCATAGACGAATACCAAGCTGGCGATGAGCGTGGGGCCCAGCACCATCTGCGGTATCCATCGGTCGAATTGCTTGCGTATGGACATAGGACAGCCGTAGAAGTAGAACTGCGTGTGGCGCCGGCCTGGACGAATGCCAGGGCGGACGCCTGCGATGCATGCGATGCAGAGGGCGCCGGCGGGAGTGCCGGCGCCGTCGTGATTACTTCACTTTTGCCGCTTTGGCCAATGCAGCAACCGCGTCTTTCGAGCTCATGTTGGTGTTCATGAACTTGGCGATGACGTCGGTCACGGCGCCTTGCGTGGCCGATGCCAGCGCCATGCCGTGGGCGAACGATGGCACCAGGCCGCCGTTCTTGTTGGTGGCGTCCATGTCTTCCATCGATTTCAGGGCGCAAGCGTCAAACTTGTCCTTCGATACGCCGGAACGCACGGGGATGGAACCCTTGTTCAGGTTGAAGATCGACTGGAACTTCGGATTCATGATGGCGTTGGCCAGGGCGATCTGCCCTTTCTTCGCATTCGCATCCTTTTGCGTGAACATGGCAAACGAATCGATGTTGAAGGTGTAGGCCTTGTCCGTGCCAGGAGCGGCCACGCACAGGTAGTCCTTGCCCGGCACCTTGCCGGCGGCCGTGAACTCGCCCTTGGCCCAGTCGCCCATGAACTGGAAGCCGGCCTTGTTGTTGATGACCATGGCGGTGGCCAGGTTCCAGTCGCGGCCTGCCGCATCCTTGTCGATGTAGGTCTTCACCTTGCCCAGGGTGTCGAACACCTTGAGCATGGTCGGGCCGGTCAATTCCTTCTGGTCCAGCTTGAGGATGGCCTTCTTGTAGAATTCCG
Source organism: Janthinobacterium sp. SUN120 (assembly GCF_030397735.1). Lineage (NCBI taxonomy): Bacteria > Pseudomonadati > Pseudomonadota > Betaproteobacteria > Burkholderiales > Oxalobacteraceae > Janthinobacterium > Janthinobacterium sp. SUN120. The sequence continues at coordinate 1,694,389 of NZ_JAPUBW010000001.1, forward strand.
TGCCGCCCACGCCCAGCGCGACGGATTCAAACACGGTAGCGTCCTGCCATGGCTGGCCGCCGTGGGCGATCGCGATGCCGCCCGATTTCTTGATTTTCTCGGCCGCGTCGAAGAACGCATCCCAGGTGGTCGGGGTGGTGGCCACGCCGGCTTTTTTCAGCACTTCCGGGTTGACCCACATCCAGTTGACGCGGTGGACGTTGACAGGGGCGGCAACGTAGTGGCCCTTGTATTTCATGATGTCGGCGACGACTTTCGGCAGCACGGCATCCCATTTGCCTGGAATGGCGGCATCATCGATATTGGCCAGTACGCCTTCCGCGCCCCACTCCTGGATCGACGGGCCCTTGATCTGGGCGGCCGTTGGCGGATTGCCGGAAATGACGCGGGTTTTCAGCGCGGTCGCGGCGTTTTCGCCAGCGCCACCGGCCACGGCGAAGTCTTTCCAGCCGAAGCCGCTTTCCTTCACGATTTGCTGCAACTGGCCCACGGACTTCGCTTCGCCGCCGGAGGTCCAGTAGTGCAACACTTCCACGTCGGTCGCAAAGGCGCTGCCGGCAAATGCCAGGGTGGTCAACGCGGCCAGTTGGGTAATCTTGAATTTCAGTTTCATCTCCACATTCCTTTTTTGATCAAGCTTTTAGGGGGCTTCGGCATACGGGGGCCGAAAAAGGTGAAATCTGCGCCTGTACCGGCGCTCTTGTGCTCAGACCCGCTTGCAAACGGGCATCATCTTGGTGTAAAGACGGCGCCGTGATCCATGAAACGACTACATTGCATTTATATCACGGGACGGCGCCAAAAACGCATCCGCGAAGGATGCGCCAGGTTGATCTGCATTACAAACATCAACACTGAACAAAACCGTCGCGAGCGGCAGTGATTTGTGGCTAAGAAGCGCAACCGTGCTAGAGCACGGTGAGCATCGCAGGCCGCAAAGCGCGCCGCGCAGCAGGTTTGGTTCGGTGTTTAGAACCAAGTTTCTACCTGGAAACCATAAGAGGTGCCGCTGGTATTGTTGTTGTAGATCGGGCCGCCGTTGTTCGACGCATTGACCGACGCGGTGGCCGCATCGTTCCATTTGCCGTAGGTCACGAAAGCGCGCAGCTCAGGACGCGACCACAGGCCAGGACCAGCCGAGATCGTCGGGGCGATGGTCAGCTTGGTCAGGCGCTTGGCCGGCAGGCCGCCCGCTTGCGTCACGCGGTCCGTGCCCAGTTCGCCCACCAGCTTGAAGTTGTCGGTGAATGCGTACACAGGGCGCACGCCAACCGAGGTCCAGGTCGAGGAACCGTTGGCGTTCGACTCGTCTTTTTGCCACAGGGCGACGAATTCCATGCCGAAGTTGGCCATCGGCTGGATCGCCATGTCATTGAAGATACGCGTGCGCTTGACGTCCGAACCGAAACTGGTGTCGCCCGAAGCGCCGAACTGCGCGCCCTTGCCCGTGCCGGGACCGACGCCGTACTGCACGCCGAAGGTGTTGCCGCCGCCAAACACTTTACCTTGACGGTGGAAGGCCGACAGCTGCCAGCCATTGTGTTTCTTACCGTACAAGTCGTTGTCCTTGCCTTCACCGATGATGTAGGTCGCGGCCAGGTCCAGGGTGCCGTTTTCATTGACGGGAATCTCGCCGTAGATGAAGTTCTGGCGCACGGCCGAACGGGTGCCGAGCAAGGCGCCCGGCTTGCCGCTGATCGTGCCGAGGCTATCATCGAACTTGTTGAAGTCGTTGTCCTTGAAGAAGGCATACGAGAATTTACCGGGACCAGCAGGAATGCGGTCCAGGCCGGCGCCCGTGCCGTTCATATTGATGTATTGCAAGTCCAGCATGTGGATGTCAGGACGGTAGTAGAAGCGTTTGCCGATCCAGGCCGTGCCGCCGTTCAGGAAATCGAGTCCCTGCGCTTCGACATAGGCCTTGACGATGCCCAGCTTGTTGTCGCCGAAATCCGAGTTTGGCGCATAAGCGTTGACCCAGATGGTGGCCAGGTAGTTCACGCCGCCGGACTTGGCAATGGACTTGGTGTAGCCGAATTCCGTGTAGGCGTCGCACTCATTGCCCAGACGGTATTTCATGGTATTGCCACCCAGGCCGAAGCAGCCTTGCGAACCGCCGTCGCCCGACGTATTGCTGCCGGCGCCGGCGCGCAGGTAGCCGTGGAAGCCTTCGGAGTCGGATGGGTACATCGGGTCGGCGGCAGCGGAACCGCTGGCGATGGCTAAGACGATGGCAGCTGGCAGTGTTTTCAACACGGCCTTCAACATGGTGCGATGCAGCATGGTAAGTCTCCTCAGTAATTTATTTTTTATCTAGTCATTCGTGGCCGAATGTACTGGCCAGAATTCTTTCCAGCAGGGACATAGTAACTATACTACGAACAAATATCAACATATTATGTTGTAATCCTACGACTACTCTGCGACACTTTATTTGCGTACCGACAGGCGCGTTGACTGCCCTGTTTATTCCGCCGGCGCCGCCCGTTTCCGGCACTGCGGACAAGCATTTATGCAGGCGTCCCGCATTTTTCGGCACGCGGCACGTATACGAATTAAAATCCTTGGTTTTTGCCATAACGACAGTGCGCCGCCAAGACAGCGCACGCAGACGAGACTAGGCACCGCCATGAAAATAGATGAAAAAATGGAAGTAGCAGGCAGCGATCCGGCGGAGCGTTTCAGTGAAGGGCCGCGCTTGCTGGCCGACATCGGCGGCACCAACGCCCGCTTCGTGCTCGAAACGCGCCAGGGCCACCTGGAAGCGGTCGCCGTGCTGCCCTGCGACGACTACGCGTCGCTGCTCGACGCCATCACCGCCTATATGGATAGCAGCGAAGCGCGCGCCGCCGGTTCGGCGCGCGTGCGCCATGCGGCCATCGCCATCGCCAATCCCATCGACGACGACAATATCCGCATGATGAACCATCACTGGTTCTTCTCGATCGAGGCCATGCGCGCCACGCTGGGCCTCGACACCCTGCTGGTGGTGAATGACTTCACGGCGCTGGCCATGGCCCTGCCCTATCTGCGGCCCGACCAGCGCCTGCAGATCGGCGGCGGCATGGCGCGTGCCGACAGCGTCATCGGCCTGCTCGGTTCGGGCACGGGCCTGGGCGTGTCGGGCATGATCCCCGCCGAAGACCGCTGGATCGCGCTGGGCAGCGAAGGGGGCCACGTCAGCTTCGCGCCCTGCGACCAGCGCGAGATGGACGTGCTGTCCTTCGCCTGGCGCGAACTGTCGCACGTCTCGGCCGAACGCCTCGCTTCCGGGCGCGGCCTGGAACTGATCTACCGCGCCCTGTCCGAGCGCGCCGGCAAGCCAGATGCGCTGCCGCTGCTGGCCGCCGAAATCACCAGCCGCGCCCTGAACAATGAATGCGACGTGTGCCTCGAAGCGGTAGACTGCTTCTGCGCCATCCTCGGCTCCATCGCCGGCAACGTGGCCATGACCCTGGGTGCGCTGGGCGGCATTTATATAGGCGGGGGCATCGTGCCGCGCCTGGGGCCCCTGTTCGAACAGTCGCAGTTCCGCGCCCGCTTCGAGCAAAAGGGCCGCCTGAACGAGTACCTGGCGCAGATTCCCACCTTTCTGATCACGGCCGAACTGCCGACTTTCCTCGGCATCGCCGCCATCCTCGCGCAAAAGCTCAAGCGCGCCCATTCCGGCGCGCCCGTACTCGAATCCGTGCGCCAGGCGCGCGGCAGGATGAGTCCCTCGGAATGCAAGGTGGCCGACTGGGTCTTGAAGGAGCCGAACGCCATGCTGACCCTGCCGATTGCCGAAATCGCCCAGCGCGTCGGCGTGAGCCAGCCGACCGTGATGCGCTTTTGCCGCTCGATCGGCGTGCAGGGCCTGGCCGACTTCAAATTGAAGCTGGCGTCCGGCCTGACGGGCGGCGCCATCACGGTGGCCCACTGCCACGTGGAGATATCGGATTCCGACGCCGAACTGGCGCGCAAGGTGCTGGGCAATAACGCCTCGGCCGCGCTGGCCCTGCGCGACATGCTCGACGTCAAAGCGCTGACGGCCGCCATCGAACTGCTGCGCGGCGCGCAGCGCGTGGAATTGCTGGCCGTGGGCAGCGCCCGCGTGGTGGCCGACGACATGCAGCACAAATTGCTCAACCTGGGCATCGTCAGCAGCTTCTTTGCCGACCCGCAGGCGCAGGAAATGAGCGCCGCCATGCTCAAGCCAGGCGACGTGGCGCTGGTCATTTCCCGTTCCGGCGCCCTGCCCGACCTGCTGCGCACCGTCAAGGTGGCGCAGGGCTGCGGCGCGCGCGTGCTGGCGATCACGGCCAGCGGTTCGCCGCTGGCCAAGCTGGCCGACGTGCTGCTGACCTTGAACCACCCGGAAGGCAACCTCAATTTCGTGCCCATGATCGTGCGCCTGCTGCAGCTGATGATGCTCGATATCCTGTCGGTGGGCCTGGCGCGGCGCGACACGGCGCAGCGCACCAGCGCCGCCCAGCTGGAAGAGGGTCAATTGCACGGCATGCGCATCAGCGGCAAGCTGAAATTCGGTGGCCACCTCGAATAAGGCGGCGCACGCCGCCCCCACCTCCTCCGACGCCGCCAGCGGCGCCACCGTGCACGACGTGGCGCGCGTGGCCGGCGTGTCGGCCATGACGGTGTCGCGCGTGATCAACGGGCGCGCCAGCGTCAGTGCGGCCACGCGCGACAAAGTCGAGGCGGCGATCGCCAGCCTGCACTACCAGCCCAATCTGGCGGCCAGGGCGGCCCGCACGGGCACCCTGCGCATCGGCCTGTTGTACAGCAATCCGAGCGCGGCCTTCCTCAGCGAATTTTTAGTCGGCGCCATGGATCAATGCCGCCAGGGCGGCGGCCAGCTGCTGCTGGAACGCTGCGAAGACCTGGACAGCCAGCGCGCCGGCATCGATTGCCTGGTGGCGGCCGGCGTGGACGGCATCCTCGTGCCGCCGCCCCTGTGCGATTCGCCGGAAGTGCTGGCGCAGTTGAACCGGATGGGCATCCCCGCCATCGCCGTGGCGACGGCGCGCCCCTCGCCCGGCGTTTCGGCCGTACGCATCGACGATTACGAGGGCGCGCTGGCCATGACACGCCATTTGCTCGCGCTGGGCCACCGCGACATCGGCTTCATCGAGGGTGATCCGGCGCACACGCCCGCCCTGCTGCGCCGCCAGGCTTTCGAGGACGCCATGCGGGAAGCGGGTTTGCGGGTAGCGCCGCACAGGGTGGCGCAAGGTTACTTTACGTATCGTTCGGGTCTCGACGCGGCGCGCCAGTTGCTGGCGCAAGCGCCACATCCCAGCGCCATCTTCGCCAGCAACGACGACATGGCCGCCGCCACCCTGGCCGTGGCGCACGGCATGGGCTTGCAGGTACCGACGCAATTGAGCGTGTGCGGCTTCGACGACACGCCCGTCGCCACCACGGTCTGGCCCGAGCTGACCACCATCCACCAGCCCATCGCCGACATGGCGCGCGCCGCCGTCAATCTCGTCATCGACGAAATCCGCCAGCGCCGCGCCGGAGAAACGGCGCCCGCCACGCATCATTTGATGGCGTTTACCTTGATGGCGCGGGCGTCGACGGGGGAATGTGCTCCGGTCGGGCACATTCCGGTCGCGAAGTGACTGCCCCCACCAACCCGTCGAACGCCCCTTAGCGCACCACCGTGCGCTGCACCAGCGACTCCACCAGCTCCACCGAAGGGGGCGCGCCGCCGGCCGCCAGGCAGGCGCCCGCGCCCGCCGCGACGGCAAAGCGCAAATGCTGGCCGCCATCGGCCTCGGGCCGGTACATCAGGCTGTACAGCAAACCGCCAATGCTGGCGTCGCCCGCCCCCACCGAATCGACCACCTCGATGACGGGCGGCGCCGCCTGCCATGTCTGCTCGCCCCGGTACAGCGCCGCGCCTTGCGCGCCCCGCGTATACAAATACGTGGCTTGCGGATTCCAGCTGCGCAGCATGGCAAACGCGCCATCGATGTCATCATGGCGGAACAGGCCCGCCAGGTCTTCGTCCGACACCTTGATCACGTCGGCCAGCTGCGTCATGCGGCGCAAGGTGGCGTCGTAGCGTTCATCCATCATGATGCGGAAATTCGGGTCGTAGCTGATTTTCACGCCAGCCGCCTTCAATTCCTGCGCCAGCGCCACCAGCTTGCCCGCCAGCGGTTCGCGCGCCAGGCTGATGCCGCCGAAATGCACCCATTGCGCCCCCTGCATCCAGCCGGCCGGCAGGAGCGACGCGTCGAAATGCAGGTCGGCGCTGTCGTCGCCGATGAAGTAATACGTAGGCGGATGCAGTTCATGCACGATGGCCAGCAGCGGCGACTTCGCATGGCGCTGCAGGAAGCGCATGTCCAGGCCCGCCGCCCCGGTGGCAGCGGCCAGCGCATCGCCGAAGACGTCCAGGCTGACGCCGCCCGCAAAGGCGCTGGGCACGCCAAGGCGCGCCATCACGCGCGCCACGTTCCAGGTCGAACCGCCCACCTGGCTGTTCCAGGAGTCGGCGCCCGTGCGCAGCATGTCCGTCAGCGCTTCGCCGGCCGACACAAAGCGTGGGAAATTGGCGGCGCTCATACTGCACCGCCGATCACGTTCAGCACTTCATAGCAGGCGCCCATGGTGTGGTAATCGGTCTTGCCGGCCGGGCTTTTCTCGTTGCTGATTTTTTGATTTTCAGGCGTCAGGATGCGGTACCAGGCGCCGTGTTCGTGGTCGACAAAGTGCGTCCAGCTGTAGTCCCAGATCTTGTCGTAGCTATGCCAGTAAGCCTCGTCGCCCGTGCGCACGGCCAGCACGGCGGCCGCCGCGAAGCTTTCCGCCTGCACCCAGAAGTATTTGTCGCCGTCGCAGATCTCGTCCTGCGGGCCGAAACCGTAGTGGATGCCGCCATGCGCGCCATCCCAGGCCTTGGCCAGCGCCGTGTCGTACAGGGTGCGCGCACGCGGCAGCAGCCAGTCCGATGGGCCGGCCATGAACCGGCTGTGGCGCTCCATGATCAACAGCAGCTTGGCCCATTCCGTGAAATGGCCGGGCTGGTAGCCCCACGGACGGAAGATATTGCTCTTGTCGTGCAGGTTATAGTCCCAGTCGATCGACCAGTCAGGCTTGTAGTGCTCCCAGATCATGCCGTTCGCCAAGCCCGCCTGGCGCACCGTGATGTTGTGCGCCAGGGTCTCGGCGCGGTGCAGATATCTCGCTTCGCCCGTCGCCTCGAACGCTGCCAGCATGGCTTCGCAGGCGTGCATATTGGCGTTCTGGCCCCGGTAGCCGTCCAGGGTGGACCAGTCGGCGCTGGCCACGTCCGCATACAGGCCGTGTTCGGGCAGCCAGAAACGCTGTTCCATCAATTCGAAGGTCTCGTCCAGATACGCGCGCGCTTCCGTCACGCCAGCTTGCAAGGCGTGCGCATAGGCCAGCAGCACGAAGGCCAGGCCGTAGCAGTGGTTGGCGCCGTCTTCCACCGTTTTGACGCCGTCTTTCCAAGACAGTTGCCAGGCATAGCCGCCCGTGGCTGGGTCGCGGTGCACGTCGCGCAGGAAGGCCACGCCGTGGCGCAGGGCCGCCTGGCAACCTTCATCGCCGAAGTGGCGGTACGCCATGGCGTAATTGAAGATGAAGCGCGTGCTGCTGACCAGGTGACGCGTGCTGGCGTCGTACACCGTGCCGTCATCGAGGAAGTAGTGATAAAAGCCGCCGCTGGGATCAATCGCGCGCGGGTGATAAAAACTCATCGTGTGCTGGATATGCTTTTCGAGCATGTCCCTGGAGCGGAAATCGGGATTCATGGGTCTCTCATGATATTGTTATCGATAACAATGATGATAGCATGCCGTCCCCGCGCCGTCATGCCGGCTCAAGGAGTCTTGGCCAGCCTGAGTTTTTCGCGCCACAGGGCCGCTTGCGCGGGGTCGGCCGCCTGTTCCAGCTCGCCCTTATCGTACACCTTGACCAGCCGTTCGATGGCTTCCAGGTCGCCCTGCTTCGCCGCCAGCAGGTACAGCGCGAAGGGCTTGGGCGCCGGCCCTTGCCGGGTCGGACCGCCCCGGCCCTGCTCCAGCAACCGCGCAAAGCCCGTCTGGCCGGGCGGACTTTTGGCGATGGCGGCCATTTCGTACCAGCCCAGGGCCGCCTCGTCGCTCTGTGGCGCGCCCTGTCCCACTTCATACGAGTACGCCACATTGTTCAAGCCGGAGGGATCGAGCGCCTTGGCCGCCCGCATGTACCAGGTGAATGCCTGCTTGCGCTGCGCCTCGTCCTGCGCCGTCATCATCAGGCGGTAGCCGATTTCATTGTAGGCGGGGATGAAGCCGTTCTCGGCATAGAACTTCAGCCAGTGCAGCGCGTGCGCCTGTTCTTCCGCGCTGCTGTGGATATTTTCAAAGTGCTGGGCCACCGTGAAGTTGGCCAGTTCCACGCCTTGCGCGGCGCCCTTGCGCGACCAGTATTCGCCCAGCTTGCGGTCGATGGCCATGCCCTGGCCAAGCGTATAGGCGACGCCCAGGAAGGCTTGCGCGGGACCGTTGCCGCCTTCGGCCGCCTTCTTCAGCCACGCCAGGCCCAAGTCGCGGTCGCGCGACGTGCCCGCGCCCTCGTGCAGCATCTGCGACAGTTCCAGCTGGGCGGCCGTATCGCCCCCTTCCGCCGCGCGGCGCGCCTTGTCGAAAGCGGCGACCTTGTCCGGCGACAGGTCGGCCGGGCGCTCGATCACGGCCTGCACGCGCGCGCGCATGTCATCGAGGCCGGACATATCGAATTCGACCAACGCCGGATGCTGGCGCGGCTCGCTGGTGGACGCCGGCTGCGCCAGCACGGGCTGCGCCAGGGCCAGGCTCAATACAAACAGGATGGTCTTCATTTCTTTTCTGCCTCCGCCAGTTTGCCGCGCCATTCGGCGGCGTCTTCGGCATTCGCCTGCTCTCCCAGTTCGCCCTTGACATACACCTCGATCATGCGCCGCATGGCGGGCAGGTCGCCGCTCCATCCGGCCCGCTCGTACCAGACCAGGGCCCACTTGTCCGACTGCGCCACGCCCAGGCCCAGCTCATGTGCTCGGGCCAGATTGCGCATGCCGGCCGGCTCCTTTTCACGCGCCGATCTGTAATACCAGTGGAAAGCCTCGCCGCGATCCTGTTCATCGACGGCTGCGCGCATCAGGTGCTCGCCCAGCGCATTGTAGGCGGGCACAAAGTGCTGCTCGTTCGCCGCCGCCTTCAGCCAGGTGATGGCCAGCGCCTGCTCTTCGGCACTGCTGTCGCCATCGATGTATTCCATCGCCAAGATGGTTTGCGCCTCTGCATCGCCCTGCGCCACGCCCCGGCGCAGCCAGTACTCGCCCTGCGCGCGGTCGATGGGCACCTTGCCGCCCAAGGTGTAGGCCACCCCCATGGCCGCCTGCGCCGGCGCATAGCCGCCTTCGGCCGACTTGCGTATCCAGGCCATCGACTGTGCCGTATCTTGCGGCGTGCCGACGCCCAGCTGCAGCATGCGCGCCAGGTCCAGCTGCGCCTCCACGTCGCCCGCTTCGGCCGCGCGCCGTGCCTCGGCAAATTCGGCGATGCTTTCCGGGCTATGGCTAGCCGCATCCGCCCTGACCTTGATGGCGAGCAGCTGCAGGTCGAGCAAGGTGGGCGGGGTCTGGGCCAGGAGCGGCAACGGCAGCAGGAAAGGAATCAGCAAGAGGAGTTTCTTGGGCATGCGACGGTATCGGGAAGAAGAAAACACGCATGGTAGCCGATGCCATGCCAGACAGGCGCGCACTGCACAAGAAGTTTGACAGGGCAAGCCGGCAGGCTTACATTGCACGAGCCCACCACTTACACAGGAATGCCATGAACCGCCTCGCCACAACCGCCTTGACCCTGCTGCTCGCCGCAGCCTCCGTGGGCGCCAGCGCCGCCGACACCCAGCTGGCTGGCTGCGCCGCCAAGCGCGAAAGCATCCGCAGCGAATTGCACCAGGCGCAGGAACAGGGCCTGTCCGACAAGGTCGCGGGCCTGACGCGCGCGCTCGACGAAGTCAACGCCCACTGCCGCGACAGTACCCTGATCGAGCGCCACAACAAGAAAATCGTCAAGGCGCAAGCCAAGGTGAACCAGACGGAGCGTTCGCTGCGCCTGGCCCAGGAAGCGAACAAGGAGCCGAAGAAGATCGCCAAGCTGGAAGGAAAGCTGGAAAAAGCCAGGGCCGAGTTGGCGGCCCTGCAGGCGCAACAGCCTTAAGCCTTCTCGCCCAGCAGTTGATAAATGCTGGAAAAATCCAGCGCGCCCGCCCCTGCCTTGCTGTGCAAACTATATAGGTTGCGCGACAAGGCGCCCAGCGGCACGCTCGCTCCGCTGGCCAGCGCGCTTTCCACGGCCAGCCCCAGGTCTTTCAGCATCAGGTCGACGCCAAAGCCGCCCGTGTAGCCGCGCGACGCGGGCACGTTTTCGGCCACGCCGGGGCACGGGTTGTAGACTTCCAGGGTCCAGTTGCGGCCCGAGCTTTTCGCCATCACGTCCGACACCACCTTCGGGTCCAGGCCATTGGCCACGCCCAGGCGTATCGCTTCGCTGGTGCCGATCATGAGTATCCCCAGCAGCATGTTGTTGCAGATCTTGACCGTCTGGCCGCAGCCCGAGCCGCCCGCGTGGAAGATGGCCTTGCCCATGACGTCCAGGTAGGGCCGCGCCGCCGCCAGCGCGGATTCTTCGCCGCCCACCATGAAGGTCAAGGTGCCGTTGGTGGCGCCCGCCGTGCCGCCCGACACGGGCGCGTCCAGCATCGGCATGCCCTTATCCTGCGCCGCGCGGCCCACCTGGCGCGCCGCCTCGGTGGAAATCGTCGAGCAGTCGATCAGCAGGGTGCCGGGCCGCGCCTGCGCCAGGATGCCAGAGTCCCCCAAAGGGTTACCCAAATAAGCACCCAGCACGTGGCGGCTGGCCGGCAGCATGGTGATGACGATGTCGGCCTGGCCTATCGCCGCCGCCTGGTCATCGGAGACCAGGCCGCCGCCATCGGCGAATTGCCGCACGCTGGCCGGCAGCAAGTCGAAACCCGTCACCGCATGGCCGGCCCGCACCAGGTTCTGCGCCATGGGCAAGCCCATGTTGCCCAGGCCGATGAAAACGATATTGGTGCTCATCGCCGCCTCCTTACTTCATCGAGATGGTGGTATTGACGCCGCTGCCGCCGTCGTCCGGGGCGAACCAGCGTGCCGTGACGGTCTTGGTCTGCGTCCAGAAGTACAAGGCTTGCTTGCCGTTCGGGCCCAGATCGCCCAGCTTCGACGCGCGCGACCCCGTGAAACTGAAATAGGCGACGGGCACGGGAATGGCCACGTTGATGCCTACCTGCCCCACGTCGATCTCGTTCTGGAACTTGCGCCCCGCCCAGCCGGACGAAGTGAAGATCGAGGTACCGTTGCCGTTCGGGTTGGCGTTGATGAAGGCGATGGCCTGGTCCAGGGTGTCCGTCTCCACCACGCACATGGCGGGGCCGAAGATTTCCTGCGTGTAGACGGAATTCGACGCTGCCACCTTCGAGAAAATCGTCGGCCCCATGAAATTGCCGCCCTCGTAGCCGGCCACCTTGTGGCCGCGGCCGTCGAGCAGCAGCTGCGCGCCTTCATCCACGCCTGCCTGGATCAGCTTTTCCGCCCGCTGCATGGCCGCTTTCGACACCATCGGCCCCAGGTCGGCATCGCGGTCGCTGCCCGGCCCCACTTTCAGGGCCTGCGAACGGGCGACGATTTCCGGCAGCCAGGAACGGGCCTCGCCCACCAGCACGACGACGGAATTGGCCATGCAGCGCTGGCCGGCCGCGCCGAAGGCGGCGCCGATCAGGTTATTGATCGCCTGTTCCTTGTTGGCGTCAGCCAGCACGACGCAATGGTTTTTCGCGCCCATCATCGATTGCGCGCGCTTGCCCGATTCGCTGGCGCGGCGGTACACATGCGTGCCCACGTGGGTGGAACCGATGAAGGAGACGGCCTTGATGTCGGGATGGTCGCACAGCATGTTGACGACGTCGGCGCCGCCATGCACGACGTTCAGCACGCCGGCCGGCAAGCCCGCCTGGTACATCAGTTCGACCAGATACATGGTCGAGGACGGGTCCTGCTCGGACGGTTTCAAGACAAACGTATTGCCGCAAGCGATGGCGATAGGGAACATGAAGCACGGCAGCATGACGGGGAAGTTGAAGGCCGTGATCCCGGCGCCCACGCCCAGCGGCTGGTAGATATTGTAGACATCGACACCATTGGCCGCGTTTTCCGCGATTTCGCCCAGCTGCAGGGTGGCGATCGAGCACGCGTGTTCCACCACTTCCAGGCCGCGCATGACCTCCCCTTCCGCGTCGGGCAAGGTCTTGCCATGTTCGCGCGTGATCAGTTCGGCCAGGGCGACTATGTTTTCGCGGATCAGGTGCTGGTACTTGAGCATGATGCGCATGCGCGCCGCCAGCGGGGTATTACGCCAGGTTTTAAAGGCTTCCTTGGCCGTGGCGACGGCCAGATTGACTTCGTCGGGCGTGGAAAACGGCACCCTGGCGACGATTTCCTGCGTGGCCGGGTTGACGACGTCGCGCCATTCGCTGCTGGTCGAGGCGTGGTGCTTGCCGCCGATGTGCAGGGGGACGGCGGGGACCGGGGTGACTGCGTGAGTGAGGGCTTGGTTCATGTGAGGCTCCGTAAGGTATTCGATGGTTATTTCTTGACCAGGTTGCACGCCGCCGCATCCATCGGCTTGAATGCCTGGTCGGCGGGGATGGTCGACAGCACTTTCAGGTAATCCCACGCGCCTTTGGATTCGGCCGGGGTTTTGACCTGCACCAGGTACATGTCGTGGATCACGCGGCCGTCGGGGCGGATGGAAGCGTTGTTCATGACGGCATCCTTGATGGGCAGCTCGCGCATCTTCTGGGCGACGACCTTCGAATCGTCGCTTTTCGCGGCCGCCACCGATTTCAGGTAGTGGTAGACGCTGGAATACACGCCCGCCTGCACCATGGTCGGCTTGGCGCCCTTGTTGAGCGCCTCGAAGCGCTTGGCGAAGGCGCGGCTGCGGTCATCGAAATCCCAGTAAAAGCCGTCCGCGTAGACGAGGCCCTGGGCCGTTTCCAGCCCCAGTGCATGCACGTCGGAGAGGAACACCAGCAAGGCGGCCAGGCGCTGATCCTTGCCGCTGCCGATGCGGAACTCGCGCGCCTGCTTGATGGCCGATACCGTGTCGGCGCCGCCGTTGGCCAGGCCGATCACCTGCGCTTTTGACCCTTGCGCCTGCACCAGGAAGGACGAAAAGTCGGACGCGTTCAGCGGATGGCGCACGGCGCCCAGCACCGTGCCGCCGTTGCGCTTGACGACTTCGCTGGCATCCTTTTCCAGCGAATGGCCGAACGCGTAATCAACGGTGACGAAGTACCACGATTTCTGCCCCAGTTTTGTCAGCGCCGCTGCCGTGCCGGCCGCCTGCGAATAGGTGTCGAACATCCAGTGGAAGCCGTTCGGCGAGCAGTCTTCATTGGTCAGGCGCCCCGTGGCCGGGCCGCTGAACATGGCGATGCCGCCCTTCTCTTTCATCAGCTTTTGCACGGACAGAGCCACCGAGGAATTGGTCAGGTCGGCGATGGCGTCGACCTTGTCGCGGTCTATCCATTCGCGCGCCTTGGAGGCGGCGATGTCGGCCTTGTTCAAATGGTCGGCCGACAGGATTTCAATCTTCATACCCTTGCATTCCGCTTTCAGGCAATCCTCGACGGCCATCTGGCTGGCGACGACGGAGCCGCGCCCGCCCATGGCCGAATACGGGCCGGACATGTCGGTCAGGATGCCCACCTTGACGACGCCATCGGAAATTTGCGCGTGCGCGCCGGTGAAAGACAGGGAAAGCGCCAGCGCGCCCATGGCCAGAACGGTTTTTTTCATGCGTGTCTCCTGAGGGGTGAGGGTTTTTCTTATATGTATATCTGCATTCTGCATGTGTAAAAATATGCGCTCAAGTTAAATTAATGCATAATTCCTTTGCAAAAATGCACAGAGAGGGTTTGCCATGCTCGATTGGGACAATGTACGGGTCTTCCTGGAACTGACGCGCAGCGCCGGCCTCGTCGATGCGGCGAAAAAGCTGGGCATCGACCATTCCACCGTGTCGCGGCGCATGCGCAAGTTCGAGGAGCAAGTGGGCACGCAACTGTTCGACCGCAACTACGTGGGCTACCAGCTGACGCCCGAAGGCCACCGCCTGATGGAATACGCGGAAACCATGGAAAGCACGGTGTTTGCCGCCACCGAGGAACTGGGCGAACACAATCGCCTGCTGTCGGGCCAGGTGCGCCTGGGCGCTACCGAGGGCTTCGGCGCCATCGTGCTGGCGCCCCACCTGGCGCAGTTTTGCGGCAGATACCCGCACATCAGCGTGGACCTGATCGCCGTGCCCCGTTTCGTCAGCCTGTCCAAGCGCGAAGCGGACGTGGCCATCTCCATCGAGCGCCCCCTGTCCGGGCCGTATGTCGTGACCAAGCTGTCCGACTACCGCCTGAAACTGTACGCCACGCCAGGCTACCTGGCGCGCCACGCGCCAATCACCAGCGTGGCGCAGCTGGCGCTGCACCCGATCATCGGCTACGTAGACGACCTGGTCTTCAGCGCGGAGCTGCGCTACATGGATAACGTGGCGCCCGATTCCCTGCGCGCGTTTCGCAGCACCAGCGTCATTGCCCAGTACCACGCGGCGCGCGCGGGACAGGCGCTGGCCATTCTGCCATGCTTCGTGGCGCAGCAGTCGAACGAACTGGTGCCCGTGCTCGACGGCGAGATCGACCTGCTGCGCGCCTTCTGGATGATCTCGCCCAGCGAGCGGCGCAATATCGCCCGGGTCAGCGCCCTGTGGAACTACCTGCGCATCGCCATCGACCTCAATCACGCCTACCTGATGGGCGAAACGGCCACGCCCAGTTGGCCAAGCTGACTGCGCGCTACACTGTCGCCACAAATGAATAAGGGAGAACGCCATGCTGATGGATGCAAACCAGGCCGTTTTGGTCATTGTCGACCTGCAAGGCCGCTTGATGCCGGCCATCCACGATGCCGGCCTGGTGCTGGCACAAAACCTGCGCCTGGCGAAGATCGCCCGCCTGCTCGACGTGCCCGTGCTGGGCACGGAACAGAACCGCCAGGGGCTGGGGCCGAACGTGGAAGAGATCGCCGCCCTGTGCGAACGGACCTTGCACAAGACGCATTTCGGCGCCTGTTTTGATGGCTTGCAGGACATGCTACCCGCCGGGCGCAGGCAGATCGTCGTCACCGGTTGCGAAGCCCATGTGTGCATGCTGCAGACGGCCATCGGCCTGCTGGAACGCGGCTATGACGTGAGCATCGCCATCGACGCCGTCGGTTCGCGCCAGGCCGCCAGCCGCGACGCGGCGCTGGCCCGCCTGGACAAGCTGGGCGCCCACCTGGTGACGGTGGAGATGCTGGCCTTCGAATGGTTGCGCGACTGCAAGCATCCGCGTTTCCGCGAAGTGCTGGCGTTAATTAAATAATACGCGAGGTTTAAGCCAGATCAAGCCCTTCGGCGGCCCATTTGCTAGCTTGGTAACAGCGCCGCCATTGCGAGCGGCGCGCCGTCCATCTCAGCAAGGGAACCATCATGGCCTATATCCTGCGAGGCAAGCTGTGCGGCTTGATCTGCGCCGAGTGTCCTGAAGCCTTATCCCACGTCATCGTGCGCCTGTACCGGCCGCGCGCGTCGCAAAACGTCACGGCCCTGGCCGTGGCCAGCGCCAAGGAAACCTTCGCCATCCTCACCGATGAAGAAGTGCAGGCCAAGGCGCCCTTCCTGCTGGCCGAAACGCGCACGGATGACGATGGCAACTACAGTTTTACCCTGGCAGGCGATTACCAGGGCGAGGCCGTCGAAGTCGACATCCTGTGCCCTACCGTGCCGCATCTGAAACCGGGGCCGAAAGACCCCGTGCCGCTGCAGTTTTCCATCACCACGCTCCAGCCGCGCTGGCGCCAGGCCGACAATGATTTCCTCGCCGTCTGGGACTATTGCCTGCCGCAGCGCTTCTGGTGCCTGGTGCGCGCCCGCTTCGGCGCCTGGACCATCTGCGGCCGGCTGCGTACCTGCGATGCGCCGCATGCGCCGATCGCCGGCGCCACCGTGCGGGCGTTCGACGCCGACTGGCTGCAGGACGACGCGCTGGGCCAGGCAATCACCGATGCCGGCGGACGCTTCCGCATCGATTACCTGACGTCCGACTTCACCTTGACGCCCTTCTCCCCATTCATCAACGTGGAGTTCGCCAGCGGGCCCGACGTGTATTTCACGGCGCAGCTGGGCAGCGTGACCATCCTGGCGGAAACGCAGGCCAACGGCCGCCAGCCGGGCCGGGAAAACGTGGGCCACTGTTTCTGCGTGGAATTGTGCTCGAAAGAAGTCTTGCCGCCCGACGTGGAAGGCGTGCCGCACTGGCAACAGGTGGAAATCTTCGACATCCACCCATTTCCCTCGCTGGCGGGCTTTTCCCCGCAAGGCTATGCGGGCGGCGCGGGCGCCTCGTATGTCTTCGCCGGCGGCGTCACCCTGAAGGGTAATTGTCCGCTGCGCAACAGCGCCATCCCCGCCAACCCGCTCGAATACCGCTTCCTGATCGGCGAATGGTCCTGGCCCGGCGGCACGGACGATCCCACGGCGCTGCCCACGGTGGCGCCGGCCAGCCTGGCGCCGTTGACGCAAATCCTGGGCACGCATGTCGGCTATGTGTTTTATACGAATGGCCTGGGCCTCGCCGATTCGGCGCCCGTCATCGTCGATGCGGGCGATCTGCAAGCGGGCGGCTGGATACGGGTGGACGGCAAGCCCGTCACGGTGGACATGCGCGATGGCACGACGGCCATCGTCAACGTGGCGCCCAACATCTTCCTGCGCACGTTTGATTTGCTGACGGTGAATACGCCGGCCATCACCAGCCTGCATCCGGCCAAGCTGCCGGGCGGCTTGCCCATCCTCGACGCGGGCCGCAGCCTGACGGCGGCCGAGAGCGAACCAATACGCCGCTACCGCCTGGGCTTCGAAGTGCGCGACGGCATCAGCCTGGCGCAGGTGGCGACGGACGGGCTCGACTCCATCGTCTTCGACAACTCGCCCGTCATCGTGGCGCTGGACCTGGAAGAGCTGCGCAGCAATGCCTGCAACCCCATCGCGGGCGGCCTCGTGCATATCCTGTACACGATCGACCATCCGCATTTGCGCTTCTTCAATATCACGATATCCAACAACAACGGCATCCAGCATCCGCCGCCACCGCTGCCGGCCGCCAGCTTTACCCCACCGCCGCCACCGAGCAACTATCTGTTCCGCGGCGGAGCGGGCGGACCGCATTTATCGGGCAACAATGGCGGCTTCCCCGTCAACGTGGCGCTCGATCCTCCGTGCGCTTACCGCGTGGCGATTGCGTGGCAGACGCGGCATTACCTGGCGTCCAGCCACAGCATCGACAGGCTGTACTGCAAGTAGGCATGCTTCAGAAATAGCGCACCCACGCCCGTTGCGAGGTGCGCTTGTAGTTGGCAAACGCGCGGCAGGGAAAGTACAGCACGGGCATCAGGGCCAGCGCGATCAGCCACACTTGCCAGACATGCTCGACGCCGTAGCGGGTGCCGTGGTTGGCGCCCAGCACGGCCGTCAAGGTGATGCCGATCACCAGCAGCAAATACAGGTGCAGCAGATAGTAAAACATGGGTGCGCCGCCAAAGGTGGCGCAAGCGCGCGTGAACCCGTTATCGACGCTTTCCAGCCAGGCCAGGCCCAGCAAGCCCAGGCCCAGGGTGAACAGGAGGAAATCCAGCGACGGCGGATACTTGGTGAAGTTCAGCACGCTCATGACCGTGCGCAGGGCCGTGTCGCCGGCCACCCACGGCAGGGTTTCGCCGTAGATATTGAAGCCGCGCAGCAGGCCCAAGAGCAGCAAGCTGCCGGCACCCAGCGCCAGCAACAGGCGACGCCGTCCCTCCGGCGCACGACTGCGCGCATACAGGGGCCCGGCCGCATAGCCGAGCACGATCACGCCTATCCATGGCAGCAGCGGGTAGCTGACCTTGATTTTCATGACGCCGTCGGCCACCAGGTAGCCCCGTTGCAGCAGCACCGTCAGCAGATAATAGGCAAAGCTGCCCTCTTCCGCGCGCAAGCCGGTCAACAGATGCTGGCCCGCGATGATCGCCACGCCCAGCAGCGCCAGCACTTTCAATGGCAGCCGGTGCAGCACGGCCAGCGCCATCATGGCCAGGCCGATGACCCAGATCACCTGCAGATACAGCACGGCCGGTGGAAACGCCCCGCTCCAGGCGAAGTTGACGAACACCAGTTCCAGCAGCACCAGCAGCAAGCCCCGCTTGAACAGGAAACCGCTGGCGCTGCGGGACCCGGCCGCCGGATGCGCGTACAGCCAGGCGGACAAACCCGTCAGGAAGACGAACATGGGTGCGCACACGTGGGCCGCCAGGCGCGTGAAGAACAGGGCCGGATCGACGCTGGCAGCATCCATCGGGTCGCTCACCTGGTGGTGCAGGAAGACCGTTTCGCGCACATGGTCGAACAGCATGATCAGCATGACGAGGCCGCGCAATACGTCGATGACGGCGATGCGGGCGCGCAGGGTAGCAGAAGAAGTCGATGTCATGGTGATAGCTTAAAAACGGTAATGCGCATTCAGGGTCAGCGTGCGCTCGGCCCCCGGCGCCACCCACAGCTGACTATAGGAACTCGCATAGTAGCTGCGGTTGAAGATGTTTTCCACATTCACCGCCAGGCGCAGTTTGGCGTTGGGCGAATACGAGGCCAGCAATTTGGCCGTCGTGTAGGCCGGCAAGGTAAAACTGCTGCTGACGGCGACGTCGCCCAGGCGCTCGCCCACGTACTGCACGCCGCCGCCCACGCTGGCCGTGCCCGTACCCAGCGCGAACTGCTGCGTGGCGAGGACATTGGCGCTGTGGCGCGGCACGTTGGCGAAGCGGCTGCCCGTCACGATCGTATTGTCGCCGCGCGTGACGCTGGCGTCCGTATAAGCATAGGCGCCCGAAACGCGCAAGCCGCGCACCACTTCGCCCGACACGTCGAGCTCCAGGCCACGGCTGCCCACCTCGCCCGCTGCGATGGCGAAGTCCGTGTTGGCGGGATTTGTCGTCAGCACATTGCGCTTGCGGATGTCGTACACGGCCACGGTACCTGTCAGCTTGCCCGTTTCCAGCTTCGCGCCCAGTTCATACGAGCGGCTGCGCTCGGCCGGGAAAGCCTGGTTGGCGATGCTGATGCCGCTGTTGGGCCGGAAGCCCTTCGCCGCGCTCGCATACAGCGACCATGCCTTCGTCGGCTGGTAGACGAGGCCCACGCGGGGGCTGGTGGCCGACAGCGACTGGCGGTTGCTGACATTCAGGCGCCTGTTCGTCACGTCCTGCGTGTACGTATCGTGGCGCACACCGACCAGCGCCTTCCACTGCGCACCCAGGTCGACCTGATCCTGCGCATACAGGCCGCGCGCCCGTTGCCCTTCCTGCGTATCGATGGACAGGGCTAGCGGATCGGCCTTGCCGCCATACGCGGGATTGAAGATATCGATGGCATAGGCATTTGCTGCCGAGGGATTGCGCCGCAGCTGCACCCGGTGGTCGTCGAAATGATAGGCGTCGACACCGGCCAGCACTTCGTGCACCAGGGCGCCCGTCCTGAACTTGCCCAGCAACTCGACGCGGGCCGACGCGTCGGTGGCCGAAAAATCGCGGTGGCGGCGCTGGCGGTTCAAGGTGCGGCCATCGGCCAGCAGCTTGTTCGCCTCGGTCGAGTAACCGGTCAATTCGCTGTCGCGGTAAGAAACGCCCGCCTGCACCGTCCAGTCGTCGGACAGCGCGTGGTGGATGAACAGCTGCTGCCCCAGCGACTTGACGGTCATGGGTCCGTCGCCCGGTTCGCCCAGGAAGCGCGAGACGGGGACAAGACCCAGCTTGCCGTTGACGGCCACCACGCCCCGGTCGAACGGCGCGCGCTGCCGCACGGCTTCGATTTCATACGACACGGTCGTGTGTTCGCCCAGCAGCCAGAGGAAGGAAGGCGAAAACAGGCTGCGCTCGACCTTCAAGGTATCGCGGAAGCTGTGCCCCTCTTCATGCGCCGCGTTGAGGCGGTAGGCGATGGTGCCGCTCACGGGACCCGTCAAATCGACGGCGGCGCGGCGCGTCTGGAAACTGCCGAGTGAAAAATCCACGCCATATTCGGGCGCGAACTTCGGCTTTTTCGTCGTGATATTCACCGTGCCGCCCGGCTCGCCCCTGCCATACAGGGCCGATGCGGGGCCTTTCAGCACTTCCACCGCTTGCGTATTGCCGCCGTCGCGCATGCCGTTGTAGCCGCGGCTGGAACTGAAACCGTTGACCATGTAGTCGGAACCGAAATTCGGGTCGCCCGTGAAGCCGCGCATGGCGTAGCTGTCCCACAGGCCGCCCAGCGGACTTTGCTTCGCAATGCCGCTGGCCAGCTCCAGCGCGCCAGCCAGGGTTGTCACGCCCGCGTCGCGCAGCAGGTCGCCGGTGAACACGCGCACGCTTTGCGGCAAATCCATCAGCAAGGCATCCGTCTTGGTGGCGCCCGTGGCCGACAGGCTGCGGTAATGCTGGCGCTCCGCGCTGACGGTGACGACATCCTGCCCAGCGGGTCCATCCGCCAGGGCCAGCGGACTGGCAGCGGCCAGCAGCAGCGCCATCGGACGCTGTAAAAAGAGGCACATGGGGATTCCTGAAAGAAAATTACATGCAAACGAATTGCATTATAAATGATAATTCACTCTCAATAAAAGCCTAGACTCCCAGATGCCAGCCCCGTGCCTGGCCCGCCTGGCGCTGCATGCCGCTGTAAACGCCGCCCTGCCGCAGCAATTGCGCATGCGTGCCCCGCTCGACGATGCGCCCCGCCTGCATCACCAGGATCTGGTCCGCCTGCGCGGCAATCACCAGCCGGTGCGTGGCGACCACCACGGCATGGGTACGCGCCAAGCCGGCCAGGGTGGCGATGGCGCGCCGTTCGCTGATGGCGTCAAGTGCCGACAGCGGTTCGTCGAACAGCATCAGCGGCGCGGGTTTCAACAAGGCGCGGGCGAACGCCAGCCGCTGGCGCTCCCCGCCCGACAAAGCCCAGCCGCCTTCGCCCACCACCGTGTCCAGGCCCTGAGGCAAGGACTGCGCCAGCGATGCCAGGCCGGCCGCCGACAGCGCCGCCAGCAGATCCTGCGCCGCGATCTGCCGGCCCAGGCTCAGATTGTCGCGCAGGCTGGCCGGCAGCAGCCAGGCATGCTGGAACATCGGTGTCGCCAGTTTGGCCAGCGCGGCGTCGTCCTTGGTCCGCATATCGACGCCGCCGGCCAGCAGCACGCCGCTATCGGGATCCATCTGGCGGCACAGCAATTGCAGCAAGGTCGTCTTGCCCGAGCCGGAAGCGCCCGCCAGCACCGTCAGGGAACGCGGAACAATCTCCAGCGAGACTTCATCGACGATGGGGCGTCCGCCGCGCCGCACGCAGACATGGCGCGCCTCGGCGGCTGGCGCCCCCTGTTCCGGCGCGCCGCCGGGCAACGCCAGCACGGGCAATTCCCGCTCCGCCAGCACGCCATCCAACTGGCGCAGGGCGTGGGCCACCTGTTGCAGGGCAGCGCCCGTGTGCACGACGGCGGCCATCGCCTCGGCCAGCACGGTGGCGACGATCAATGTCGCCAGCAGCGCCGGCACATCGAGGGCGCCGGCCAACACCTGGCGCAAGCCGATGGCCAGCAACAGCGCATACGCCAGCTGCGCCGCCACGGTAAACCCGAGAGCGGCGGGGAACAGCAAACGCTGGGAACGCCTTTCCGCCTGGCGCTGCGCCATGAGCGACTGTTCCAGCATGGCGCTGCCCAGCCCGGACCGGCCCGTGGCGCGCAGCACGGGTTGCGCCGCGATATATTCCAGCACGCGGCCGTTCGCCTCGGCGCTGCTGGCCGCCAGCGCCGTCTCGGCCCGGCTGCCGCAGGCCAGCGCCCAGCGATACACGAACGACAAGGGCGGCATGGCCAGCAGCAGCACCGCACCCAGGCGCCAGTCGACGGCCAGCCAGAGCAAGCCGACCACCAGCGGCGCCAGCACGGCATCGAACAGGGGCTGCAGCAAATGCGCGGGCGCGCCCATCACGGCCATCACGCCGCCAGAGGCCAGCTGGCGCATATCGCCGGCGCGGCGCGGCGTGCACCAGGCCAGCGGCAGGCGCACGATTTTATCGGCCAGGCGCCGGTGCAGCGCATGCGCGCAGTGGGCGCCGGCCGCATAGCCTTTCAAGCGCGTGACATGGCGCAGCGCGGCGCTGGCCGTTGCCAACAGCAGAAAAAGGACCAGCCATGCACCTTGCGCCTGCCCCGGCTGCGGCGCCAGCCAGGCGCGCAGCAGCGGCAGCAGCATGCACAGGGCCAGCGCACTCAGGATACTGTTGGCCCCCATCAGCGCCAGCGCAAGGCGCAACTTGCCGGCGGCCGCGCCATCAAGCAGGCGCAACAGCAAACGCACGGCGGCGATCATGCCGCCACCTCGTCAACCAGGCTTTGCGCCTCCCACAGGGCCGCATACGCGCCCCGCGCGGCCAGCAGTTGCGCATGCGTGCCCAGCTCACACAGGCGGCCGCCGTCGAGCAATGCGATCTGGTCGGCCTGCACGATGGTCTGCAGCCGGTGCGCCACCACCAGCACCGTGCGTCCCGCCAGCAAGGCCGACAGGCCAGCCTGCACCTGCGCTTCCGACTCGGGGTCGAGGGCTGCCATCGCCTCGTCCAGCACGACGATACGGGGATCGGCCAGCAGGGTGCGGGCGATCGCCAGGCGCTGCGCCTCGCCACCCGACAGCGCCAGGCCTTCGCCCAGCAAGGTGTCATACCCTTGCGGCAAGGCCGTGATGCGGGCATGGATGTGCGCGGCGCGCGCCGCCGCTTCCACCTGGGCATCGCTCGCCTCCGGCCGCCCCAGGCGGATGTTGTCGCGCGCGGACAGGCGCAGCACTTGCGCGTGCTGCAAGACAAACCCCACACGCGCATACAACACGGCGGGATCGATCTGGCGCACATCGACGCCGCCGACGCGCACGGCGCCGGCCGTCGCGTCCCACAGGCGCGGCAACAGCATGGCCAGGGTCGACTTGCCGCCGCCCGACGGCCCCACCAGGGCTGTCACGCTGCCCGCAGGCAGGCATAAATCGATGCCGTGCAACACATCGGTACCGCCCGGATAGGCAAAACGCAGCTGTTCAAAACGCACATCGTCGCCGGCGGGCAGCAACGGCGCTTCCGCCTGCGGCATGGGCGCCTCGGCCAGCAAGGCGCCTATCCTGCGCGCCGCCGCCAAGCCGCCCTTCAAGCCATCGGCGCCGTGCCCCAGCGCGGCCACGGGCGCGCACAAGGCCATGCCCAGCAAGGCAAACGGCAGCATCTGCGCGGGCGCCATCGCCCAGGTTTGCGCACCCAGCCAGGCGCCGCTCACGACAAAAGCCAGCACGACGGGCGGCGACAGCAGCACATCGACCAGCGCGCCCATGCCGCCCCAGCGCCGCACCCAGGCCAGAAACTGCCGCGCATGGCGTCCCGCCACCGCATCAAAGCGTGCTTGCGGCAATGTCTGCTGCGCATACGTCTTGAAGACGGCCATGCCCTGCACCAGCTCCACCATCGCCGCCGCCAGTTCGCCGCCCGTGCGCTGCAACTGCGCCAGCCCCTCGCGGAAGGCTGGCGCGGCCATGCCCCGATAGCGCCACCAGGCCAGGGCTGGCGCGACCAGGGTGATGGCCGTCATGCGCCAGTCCGCATGCAGCAGCCAGGCCAGGCATGCCACGGGAGCGACGACCACGGCGGCCAGGTCGGACGGCGCATGCGCCACCAGGCGGTGCAGCGCAGCCACGTCAGCGTGCACGATTTCGTTGACCCTGGCCGCATTGCTGCCCGCGTACCAGCCCAGCGGTACCCTGGACAACTGCCGCGCCAGCCGCAGGCGCAACTGGCACTGCAAGTCCGCATCGGCCAGGTGCGTCAGGTGCAGCCCCAGCGCCGTCGTCAGCTGACGCAGGCACAGCGCCGCCAGTGCCAGCCACAGCACTTTCCAGGCGCGGCCGGCATCGACATCCGATGCCAATAGCAAGGCGCCCAATTGCGCCATGGCAACATATGGCAGTACGCCGCACAGGGCGGCCAGCGCCTGCAGTGCG
The DNA here is from genome assembly GCF_030397735.1 of Janthinobacterium sp. SUN120. Taxonomy (NCBI): domain Bacteria; kingdom Pseudomonadati; phylum Pseudomonadota; class Betaproteobacteria; order Burkholderiales; family Oxalobacteraceae; genus Janthinobacterium; species Janthinobacterium sp. SUN120. The sequence continues at coordinate 1,718,627 of NZ_JAPUBW010000001.1, forward strand.
CCAGCCCCCAGCAAGCGGCCCCGCACGGGCGCCAGCAAGGCCGATAATTCGCGCCAGTCGCTCACAGTGTCCCCTCCACGCAGACGACGGCACCCGCGTCGAGCTGGCGTACCCTGGCTCGTACCCGGTAGACGCGAGCGATCAGGGCGGCGTCAATCACGGCATGCGGCGCGCCGGACGCCGCCAGCACGCCATCGTGCAGCACCATCACCTGATCGGCGCAGCCCAGCGCCAGGTTGATGTCGTGCAGGACGATGACGGTAATCAAACCATGTTCGCGCGTGGCGCGCCCTATCGCCTCGATCACCTGGAACTGGTGATACAGGTCCAGCGCGCTGGTGGGCTCGTCCAGCAGCAGCACCTTGGGCTGGCGCACCAATGCCTGGGCCAGGCCCACCAGTTGGCGCTGGCCGCCCGACAGCGCCTCGACCTGGCGGCTGGCCAGGGGCAGCAAATCGAGGCGCGCCAGCACGGCCTCCACCCTGGCCACGGCGCCCGCATCGACCTTCGCCCCCAGCCAGCCTTCGCTGCGCCCCGCCATCGCGGCGCTGAGCACAGCCTCGAACACGCCCAGCCGCGTGCGCGAGGGCAGGCTTTGCGGCAGGTACACCATGCTTTGCGCGCGCCGGGCTTGCGGCCCGCAGGCCAGGTCCACGCCATCGAGCAGCACGGCGCCCTGCATCGCCTGCAAGCCGGCAATGCCGCGCAACAAGGTCGATTTGCCGGCCCCGTTCGGGCCGATCAGGGCAGTCACGCTGCCCGGCAACAAGGGCGGCAGGCTGACGCCGAGCAGCACGTCGCGCCGTCCGTACGCCACGCAGGCATTGCGCACCAGCAAGCCGCTCATGCCGCACCTCCCCGCTGGCGCATGACGATGGCCATGAAAAACGGGATGCCGACCAGCGCCGTGACGATGCCGACGGGGATCAGCACGCCGTCGATCAGCGTCTTGCTGCAAATCGAGGCCAGCGACAGGATCAGCGCACCGGCCAGCGCGGACGCGGGCAACAGCAGGCGGTGGTCCTCGCCCACCAGCAGGCGCGCGATATGCGGCGCCACCAGGCCGACGAAACCGATGGTGCCGACAAAGGACACGGCCAGCGCCGACAGCAGGCTGATACGCAGCAGGGACAGCATGCGCAAGCGGCCCACATCGACGCCGAAGCTGCGCGCGCGGTCCTCGCCCATGGTCAGCGCCGTCATGGCCCAGCTGTCGCGCACGGCCCAGGGCGCGATCACGGCAAGCGCCGCGGCCAGGATGGCGATCTTGTCCCAGGAAGAGCGCGACAGGCTGCCCATGGTCCAGAACACCAGTTGCTGCAAGCTGTCCTGGCTGGCGACAAACTGCAGCAGGGCCACCAGCGCATTGAAGGCAAACACCAGCGCAATGCCGAACAGCACCAGGCTTTCCACGCCGAAGCCCCGCCAGCGCGTCAGCAGGTGCAGCAGGCCGACCGACGCAAAGGCGAACAGGAAGGCATTCGCCGACACCACGTACTGGGGCGGCACCCCGGGCAAGCTCCAGTTCAGGACGATGGCCAGCGCGGCGCCGAACGAGGCGGCGGCCGACACGCCCAGGGTGAACGGGCTGGCCAACGGATTGACGAGGATGGTCTGCATCTCGGCGCCCGCCAGCGCCAGCGCGGCGCCCACCAGCACGGCCATCAGCGCATATGGCAGGCGCACATCCCACACGATGACCTGCTCCATGCGCGGTACGCCATCGGGCTGCAGCAGCACCTGGAACAGGCGGGACATGCCCATGCCGGACGGTCCCGTGGCGATGTCCAGCGCCAGCGAGACGGCCAGCGCGCACAGCAGCGCGCCCACCAGCATGACGCGGCGCACATGGCGCTGGCGGTACGCCACGCCCGCCGCCATGGCAGGCAGCGCTTGTGTCAGCACGGCGCTCACGGCTGCATGTCCACGAACAGCACGCCCGTGGCGGGAATCGGCATGAAACGGCGATACATTTCAAGGCGCGTGCGGGCCGGGTCCAGGTCCGCAAACAGCTCAGGATGCAGCCACTTGGCCAGCGCCTGCACCGCCACCAGGTGTTCGGGCGAGTCGTAGAACACATGCCATAGGCCGTGCGAGCGCCTGCCATTTTTTTCGCGCACGGCGCGCAGTTGGGCCGTTTCCGTGCGCGAGGCCACGGCGCGCAGGCTGCTGCGCGCCTGCGGCAAGGTGGCCTGGTAACCGAGGGTCACGCCCCCCTGCCCGCTGGCGAACACGCCCGTCGCCACATACACGTCGGGATCGCGCGACAGAATGTATTCCGGGTTCAGGGTGCCGATGGGGCCGGGAATCTTGCCGGCGCCGATATTCTCGCCACCGGCCAGGGCGATCATCTCGCCGAAATTGCCCGTGCCGGGAGAGCCGCAACAGCCCTGCAAGCCCGCCAGCATGTCGACAAAGATGCCGGGACGGCGAAAGCCCGGCCTGGCCTGCGCCGCTTGCACGGCGCGCGCCACTTGACCCACCTGCTCCTCGTAAAAGGCGATGAAGGCGGCGGCCTGCGCCTGGCGGTCCAGCGCCTGGCCCATCAGGCGCATGCTGGGCACGGTATTTGCCAGCGGATGGTTGCTGAAGTCGACAAAGATCACGGGCACGCCGGCCGCTTCCAGCTGGCGCACGGCGTCGCTGCCCGGCGCGGGACCGTGGCCGCCCGACAGGGCCAGGATGGCCAGGTCGGGCCGCAAGGACAGCGCTTTTTCCACGCTAAAACTGTCGGCCGACGTGGCGCCCACCAGGGGCACCTGCTCCGCTTGCGGAAAGACCTTGCGATAGGCCGCGTAGCCCTGCACATCCAGGTGGCGGAAATCACCCTGCCAGCCCGCCAGGCGGGCAAAGGGATTTTTTCCTTCCAAGATGGACAAGGTGTAGATCAGGCGGCCCTCACCCAGCACGACGCGTTGCACCTTGTCGGGTACGTTCACCGTGCGTCCCGCCAGGTCGGTGACGGTGACGGCTTCAACCGACAAACTGATGCAGGACAGCAACGCGGCGGCCAGCATGGATACGATTTTTCTCATGGCATCACCACGCATGCTTGACGGTCAGCAGCAAGCGGCGCGCATCGCCCGTGCTGCAATTGCTCGATGAACAACTGTCGTAGTAATGCTTGTTGCTCAGATTCGTCACGTTCAACGCCAGCTGCGTGCCCCGCAGGGACGGCGACAGCCGCAGCAGATCCAGGTCCAGCGCCAGGTCCGTCAGCAGGTAGGACGGTACGTCGATACGGTTGGCGGCGTCGGCCTTGGTGGCGCCCGTGTAGCGCAGGCCCAGGCCTATGCCCAGTCCCGCCAGCGGGCCTTGCACCAGTTTGTACTTGCCCCATACGCTGGCCATGGTCTCCGGCATGCCGACGGGACGCTTGCCCACTTCATTGACGTTATTGCTTTTACTCACTTCCAGGCGGTTCCACGTGACGTTGGCCGCCACGTTGAAATTGCGCGTGAGATTGGCCAGCGCATCCAGTTCCACGCCATGCGATTTGATTTCGCCCGTCTGCAAACGGTTCAGCGAATTGTTCGGGTCCAGGGTCCGCACGTTTTCCTGACGCAAATCAAACACGGATGCCGTGAAAAATCCGTCGAAACCGGGCGGCTGGTATTTCACGCCCACTTCCGCCTGCTTGCCCTTGGTGGGGTCGTAGGATTTGCCATAGAAATCGTTGCCCAGCACGGGGTTGAACGAGGTCATCAGGCTGACGTAAGGTGCCAGGCCGTTCTCGGCCAGATAGACGGCGCCCGCCTTCCACGTCAGCGCGTCATCCTTTTGCGACGGCGGCGTGACGCCGTCCAGGCGGTCGCGCGTGGACGTGTCCGACCAATCCTTGCGCAGTCCCGCGCTGAGCACCCATTGCCGCGCCAGCTTGATCTGTTGCTGCGCGTACAGGCCGTACTGGTCCGAGCTTTGCACGGTGCTGGCATAGCGCTCCGGCGTGGGCAGCATATGGCCCAGGTAGACAGGCTGATATATATCAATCTCGGCGCCGGCCGGGCCGCCATTGAGCACATAATCCTCTTTCGTGTGACGGTAGTCGAGGCCCACCAGGGTTTCGAATTCGGCGCCGCCGCTGCGCCAGCTGGCCTTGGCATTGTTATCCAGCGACCAGCTCTCGCCATCGATATCGAAGAAATATGGCGTGCGGCGCAAGGTGCGCTGGTCGGCCAGCAGGCGGCCCTGGATGGTTTCCGTGATCAGGTTGACCCGCCCGTAGCGGGCCTTGGAATGCACGCTCCACACGTCGTCGATGCGGTGTTCCAGCAGATAGGCCAGCGAGTATTGCACGCGGTGATTGTCCAGGCCCTTTTCGTTGAGCATCTGGTTGTAGGGAAGGCGGCCATGGCGGTTTGGCAACAGGGTGCCCTGGATGGGCGCCACCACGGCGGGCGGACCGAACTTGTCGCGCGTGTAATCGGCCAGCAAGGTCAGGCTGGTGGCCGCGCTGGGGCGCCAGGCAAGGGCGGGCGCGAAATATACCTTGTCGTCCGGCACGCCTGTGAATTGGGAATCGCTATCGCGCAGCAAGCCCGTCATGCGGTAAGCCCAGTCGCCGCCCTCGCCCACGGGGCCGCTCACATCGCCCTGCACCTGCTTGCGGTGGAAGTTGCCCGTCTGCAATTGCAACTCCCGGTATGGCTGAAACAGCGGCTGTTTGCTGATCTGGTTGACGATGCCGCCCGGCGAATTCTGGCCATACAGCACGGAACTGGGTCCCCGCAACACTTCCACCGCTTCCAGGCCATACGGCTCGACCTTGGGCCAGGCTTGCACTGTGGTGCCGCGCAAGCCGTCGCGCAGCATGCCGTTGCTGCCCACGTCGAAGCCGCGGATCTTGACGTTATCGAAACGATCATAGCGCTGCGAAGCGGCCATCGACGGACTGGCCAGCACGCCGGCCGAATAACGCAGCGCCTCGCCGACAGACTGGATGCCCTGGGCATCCATCTGGTCGCGCGTGATGACGGAAACGGAAGCGGGCGTTTCGATCAGCGCCGTATCCGTCTTGCTCGATGTCGTGCTTTGCGTGGCGATTTTCAAGCGCTGCGCTTCGATCGTCACGCCTTGCATGGCTTGCGGCGCCTCCGGCGCTGCGGCGGCATAGGCGGCGCGGCAAGCCAGGACCAGCACGAGAGGAATGGGAACGGCGCGCACAAGGCGCGGCAAACGGTGGGACTGCGAGCGTGACATACGGTGTGTCCTTCCAGACTTTAAATGAGAATGAATATCATTCATCATAAAATCTGGCAGCACCGGCTGCTTTCGTTATCGGGCCTTCGGCTTACGAAAAACGGAAAAGATGCAACCGGCTATGCGCGCGCAAGCTGGCTGGGCGGCATGCCGAAACGCTTGCGAAACAAGGTGGAAAAATGCGGAATGGCATAGCCGACAAAGCACGCCACCTGCGTCACCGTATAGCCGCCCGCGCTGAGCATGCGATAGGCTTCCTGCAAACGGTAATCCTGCACATGCTCGAACACGCTGACGCCAAACAGCTGGCGAAAGCCGGCCGTCAGCTTCTTCACGTTCAAGCCGCTCAATCTGGCTATTTCAGGCAAACCCAGCGGTTGCTGGAAATGCTGCTCGGCCAGCTCGCGCGCCTGCTGCAGGCGCTCAATCTCGAAGGCGCTCAAATCCGCGCCGCCAGCGCCGCCCCGCGACCGTCCCAGTACCCGGTCGCTGGCCACGGCCGCCATCTCCAGCGCCTTGCCCGCCATATACATGTCGCGCACGGCGCCGTCGAAGGGGCACATCAGGATCTGCGTGGCGATGGCCCGCAGGGCCGGCGTCAACACCTGGCGCATCACCAGCACGCCATCACGGTGCAGCTGCTGGCCGCCCGTGACGGCCAGGCGTTCCAGGTCGAAACCGCTGCGCTGCGCATGGCCCGCGTCGAGTCCCACTTTCACGTAGCGCTGCAAGGTATTCGCTTCAAAGCGGTCGCAGCCTTCGTGGCGGCCCCGCGCCAGCACCAGGTAGACGCCCGCATCGGTAATGGCGAACGGCGCGCGGCCATCCACGCTGCCGCTCAACTTGCCGTTCAGCGAGACGATGACTTGCAAACCCTCGAACACGGGCGTATTGACGGTGATGGGAGTGGGTGACAGCACGAAACCGGCCGACAAGGTCAGTTCGGAAGACAGATGCCGCGTCCACACAGTCGATACCACGCCCTACTCCATATGAGAATAATTCTCATTTATGGTAACACAGCGAAGTCTCGGATGCGTGCCGGCCATGGAAGATCTGCGCCAGAAAATCCACGAACGCTTGCACGGTCGAACGCCGGCTTGTTACAGGCACGCGGAAGCGTTAATATGCAAGAATATACTTGCATATTAATGAGGCCGGGCATGCGTGAAAAGCTGGAAAAACTGTTGGCGCAGGGGCGCGACAACGCGCTGCTGCGCTTTGGCTTGGGCGACGCCTGCCTGAAAGAGCATGACGCGCAGCAAGCGGCCCTGCACCTGGCGCAAGCCACCGTGCAGCAACCGGGCTATTCCGCCGCCTGGAAGCTGCTGGGCAAGGCCTTGCAACAACTGGGCCGGCTGGATGACGCGCAAGCCGCCTGGACCACCGGCATGACGGTGGCCCGGCAGCAAGGCGACTTGCAAGCGGTCAAGGAAATGACGGTGTTCCTGAAACGCCTGCAAAAACAGCAGCAGGCGACACAGTAAAAACGGTTTAGTGCGCGTGCGCCGCGCCCTTGGCCTCCGCAGGCAGCGTTTCACCCCGCTCCTTCGCCAGGCGCTTGGCCAGCAAGCCGCCCGCTTCGGCCGCATAGGCGCGGCAGGCGCTGGCGTCGATCAGGGGATTGTCCGTACCGCTGCGCCTGGCGGCCTTGCCCAGCACGTCCGTCGTGCCCGGATGCACGGGGATGATGATGTCGCATGGCAAGGCCGCCACCTTGGCGATGCTCGCTTCGAACGAGGCTGAGATGTCAGGCGTGCCACCCTTGCCCGCGCCCTTGCCCGTATAGCGGAAATCGCCGCTCGCATACGGGTTCAAGCTGTCCGCATACACGACGTCCAGGCAGCGGTCGCCTTCGCACGAGGTCCACGTCCACGTCGTGCCGCCTGGCGTGTGGCCCGGCGTCATGTGGGCCGTCAAGGTCAACGGTCCGACCTTGACGGTATCGCCCTCGCCCACCAGGCTGACCTTGCGCACCTTGGCGACGTGCACGACGGGATTGGCCTGGTACTGCGGATCGTCCTTGCCGTTCGTGCCGCTTTGCAGGCCAAGGGCGCCCGAGGCGCTGGCCATCACGGTGGCGCCGCTGGCCCTTTGCAACGCGGCAATGCCACCCGCATGGTCCCAATGGGCATGCGAATTGAGGATGACTTTCACGTCCTCGATGCGAAAGCCCAGCGCCTGGATATTCGCGATGATCAGGGGTGCCGATTGCGGCAGCGCGCCGTCGAGCAGGATATGGCCCTGCGGACTCGTCACCAGCACGGCGGACAGGCCAGCCGTGCCCACATACCAGGTATTGCCAAAGACATTGAACGGCTTGACGGGCGCGTTCCATTCCTTGCAACTATCACAATTAACAGGTTTATCCTGCACCGGTGCGGGCGTCTTCGCCTGCACCGTGCCAGCCGCCATGGTCGCAACCGTAGCCAGCATCAACTTCGCCAATAGTGTCATCTTCATCTCCAGAGTGTCAAAAAGAAGGGCGCCCGCACTGGCGCGCCCGGGGGGGGGGTATCAATGCATGCGGCCGGTCCTGTCGGCCAGGGTGTCGCGGATGTGTCCGGCGTCGAGCGAGCGACGCTGCGCGCCGGCGGCGTCCAGCAGCACCACGGTGACGTGCTTGCCGCCGCTGCGCATGCGCATCGTCAGGCAGCTGCCCGCCGCGTTGCTGCTGCCCGTCTTGGACAGCAAGATGTCCCAGCCCTTGCCGCCCACCAGCGGGTTGGTATTGTGCAAGGTGCGCGTCCTGCCGTTGACGGCCACGCTGGCCTGCGGGTGGCTGGTGATGCGCGCGATGTCCGGATAGCGCGCGGCCGCCGCGACGATCTTCGCCACTTCGCTGGCCGTCGACGTATTCGCCGGTGAACTGCCGACCGGATCCGTCAGGGTGGTGCGCGTCAAACCCAGCTGGCGTATCTTCGCTTGCAAGGCTTGATGAAACGCCACGCTGCCACCGGGATAAGTGCGCGCCAGCGCGGCGGCGGCGCGGTTTTCGGATGGCAGCAGCGCCAGTTGCAACAGCGCGCCGCGCGACACGGCCACGCCCTCGGCCAGCAGGCTGTGGCGCTGCATCGAGGAATCGCCATCGGCGCGCACGATGCGCAGCTGTTCCTCCGGGTCGAGGCCCGCATCGAGCACCACCATGGCCGTCATCAGCTTGGTGATCGAGGCGATGGGCACGACGGTGTCCGCATCCTTCGCCATCAGCACCTTGCCGCTGGCGTCATCGAACACCAGCATGTGTTTCGCGCTGACGGGCAAGGCCAGCATGCCGGAGGCGGCCTCGGCCAGGGTCGCCCCGTTGACGGCGGGCTTGCCCTGCACCTGCAGCAGCAGGGTGGCGCAAGCCAGCAACAAGGCGGGCACGGCCAGTTTCCAGCCGGCCGTATCCGGGCCGGGCGCCATCAGGCGTTCTATGCGCGTCAGCAAAGCTCCGCCCCGTGCCGACATCAGCAAGCCGGAATGCTGCGGCACGGCAGCGTGCAGGGATAGCGCATGCAGCGCCGTGGCCAGCTGTTGCGGGTCTTGCAGCGCTTGCGCCGCCAGGGCGTCGGCCACCTGCTCCCTTTCGGCCCGCATGCGCGCCGACAGCCACCAGACGACGGGGTGAAAAAACAGCAGCGCCTCGGCCACGCTTTGCAACAGGTTGACCAGGTAATCCCAGCGCCGCACGTGGGCCAGTTCATGCGCCAGCAGCGCTTCCAGCAAGGCGACGGGCATGCCGCTCAGCAAGGCGGCCGGCAGCAGGATGATGGGGCGCCAGAAGCCCACGGTGACGGGGCTGGCCAGGCCCGCGTGCAGCTTCAGCGGAATCGGGCCACTGCGGCGCAAGCCCATGCGCTGCGCCAGCGCATCGAGGCGGGCCTGCCAGATGGCTGGCGCGGCCACAGCCTGGCGGCGCAGCTTGCCGACCCAGGCCAGGCCCAGGCACAGGCGCAAGCTCATCAGGGCAACGCCCGCGCCCCAGGCCAGCACCAGGGCCGGCATCCACGCTTGCAGCGCGGCACGCCAGGCGGGCGGCGCGTCCACCGGCAGCCGGGCCGGCGAGACGCCCGACAGCAGAGACAGCAGGTGCACAAAGGGAATACACAGGCACAGCAGCAAGGCCAGCGCGCAGACGGCATAGCGCCAGCGCGCGCTGGCGTGGCGCAGCAGCCGGAGCAATACGGCAGATACGGCGCCGACGATCAAGCCTTGCCAGACGAAATACAGCAAGACCCAGCCCAGCGCGGGGACAAGGTTGCCCACATCGATGCCGAGGTGCATGTCCACGTTCATGGCGCCTTGCCATCCTTGCTGCTCAGAATTTTTTCAATTTCCAGGCGTTCCGCGTCGCTCACGTGCTCGCGCAGCGCCGTCAGCACGAGCGCCTTGCCGGAACCGGAAAACACCTTGCCGATCAAGTCCTTGAGCAAGCTGGTCTGCAGCTTTTCCTGCGCTTCGACGGCGGCATACAGCTGCGGCCGCTGGCTTTCATCGCGGCTCAGCAAGCCCTTGCCATGCATCAATTGCAACTGGCGCAGCACGGTGGCGTAACTGGCGTCGGCACGCTCCGCGGCCAGGGCGTCATACACGGCGCGGGCGTCGGACGGACCGCGCTGCCACAGGATGCGCAGCAGGTCCAGTTCGGCGGCCGTGGGATGGGGAGTGGAGGTATTTTTTAGCATGACGCTAGAATACCCAGTCTAGAACGCCCTGTCTAGAACTTTTTTTCTAGATTGCCGGCAAGCCTAGAATTCGCGCAAGCGGTCGAACAAGTCCAGCAAGGCCGCCTCATCGACGAGTGCCGCTCCCTGCCCGCCCGCTTGCTGCAATTGCTGCCGCAGCTGGGCAAGCAATTCCGCCAGCACCGTGTAGATTTCCTCGCGCTCGACCGTCTCGATGATGCTGGCGCGCCGCTCGATCTTGTTGAATGCCTCCACATAGGCGGTGACCATCGCTTCCAGCGCGGCGGCGGCGGCCGTCGCCGCCATGGCCGCATCGATGCTGCGCGTCACGGCCAGCATGTTCTTGTAGGCCAGCGCCGCCTTTTTCGCATACGCAGGGGAAATTTGCTCGCGGCCATCCCAGTCGCGGAACGGGTTGAGCAGGTTTTCAGCCAGCCATTCCGGCTTGCGCGCCTTGGTGACCGACAAGTCCAGCCCCTGCGCCGCCGCTTTCTTGTAGCCGGCCTTGATGGCCTTGGCGACATCGGCTGGCAAGCTGGTCAGCCACAAGGCCGACAGCTGCGGCAATTGCGCGGCCGATGGGAACTCCTCCGCCGTGAAGCCGAACAGGTCATAGGCGGTGAACGTCCGCAGCCGGGTCAGCTGCGCAAGGCTGGCCATCTGCGACGCCATTCCGGGTTTGCCCCAGATGCGCAAGGAGGTCAGATGGGGAAAACGCCGCGCCACTTGCGCCAGATCAACTTCTTTCATGCCGATCAGCGACAGGCCGCCCAGCTGGCCGAGGCCGTGAAACGGCGGCAGCGCGTGCTTGCACTGCAGTGTCAGGTGGCGGCCATCGGCGCCATCTTCGATGCGCAGCGCCGGCGATGGCGCGCTGTCCAGCGCGAGAAGGTTCAAGCCTTCGTTCAAGACGAGGCTGGTGACGCCATCGGGCTGCAGGATCAGGCGTTCCAGGCCGCTGCCGCTGAAATCGAGCGCATGCACCGTCGATGATTGCCAGTCCAGCTCATTGATGAAGGGATTGCCTTGGATAAACTCCATCAAGGCTTGCGTGCCGTTGCCCGTCTCGATCGACATCAGGCAAGGCAGTTGCTCCAGCTCGGACACGTCGCCCAGCGCCTGCAAGACGCTGTCATTGATTTTCGTCGCGTCTTGCCGGAAGACATGGCCGCCCAAGGTCACTTCACGCTTGTCCGACGCGGCCTTGAACTGCTGGCGCCGCAGCGGATCGATGCGCTCCCAGTTGCGCTGGCGCAGCACGCTGTCGCCCACGTACCAGGCGCTGCGGTAGCTGTTGACTTCCACATCCACCAGCGGCGCGATATTGCCAACGAGCGTATAGCCAGGCGGCACGTTCGCCGTGGCATAGCAGTGATCGTGGCGATTGTTCCAAAAGAAATAATCGCACAGCAGCGGCCGCATGGCTTGCACGGCCGCCGCATCGGGCAAGGCGTCGCCGGTCCAGTCCAGCTCCAGCACGGCAGCTACCGGCCTGGACGAGGATGCATCCTTGATGCGGGTGACCTGGCAAGCCACATACTGCTGCAGCTCGGGCGAAAACACACTGTAAACATCTCCAACATTCGCTAGCACGCAACTTCCTTTTCAAAACACCTGACGGTCGAATGTTGAAAGATAGCAAAAATGACAGCGCGATGTCGTCCTGTTCAGTCCGCGTGCAGCTTGTGGTGCATGCGGCGCAGTCCCAGCCACACGGCGGCCGCCACGAACGGCACCAGGGCGCCGACGAGGATTTCCGGATTCACGGGCAAGCCCAGCACCTTGGCCGCCTTGCCCGTGTAGCTGAACAGGCCGATCACGTAATACGAAATGGCGGCCACGGACAAGCCTTCCACCGCTTGCTGCAGGCGCAGCTGCTGCGCGGCGCGGGCGTTCATCGATTGCAGGATTTGCCGGTTCTGCAACTCCTGCACGATGCCCACGCGCGTGCGCAGCAAGTCATTCGTGTTGGCGATGCGCTGGGCCATCGCTTCCTGGCGGCTGGCCATCGCTGCGCACGTATTCATGGCGGGCGTCAAACGGCGGTCCATGAATTCCTCGACCGTGGGGATGCCTTCGATGCGCACTTCGCGCAACTCGTCGATGCGCGCCTTGACGAGGCCCATGTAGGCTTTCGAGGCGGAAAAACGGTAGCTATTGTCGAGCGACAGCTTTTCAATGCGGGCCGCCAAACGCGTGATGCGGTCGAGCAAGGTTTGTTCGGCCACGCCTTCATCGGCCTTGACCAGGCCAGGGGCATCGTCCGTGTCGACCATGGCGGCCGCCAGGGTCGCCAATTCATTCTCGATGGCATTCAAGGATGGCGCCGCCTGCATGGCGTAAGGCAAGCCCAACAAGGCCATCATGCGGTAGGTTTCGATTTCCAGCACGCGCTGCACCAATCGGCCCGACTGCTGCGAACGCATGCCCGCGTCGCGGATGACGAAACGGCTGAAGCCGTCGGACTGGATGGTGAAATCCGTCCACAATTCGCCGCCCTGCAGCACCTTGCTGCCGGCCAGGGTATTGCCTTCGAACACGCGCGACAAGCCCTGCATGAAAATCTCGGCCGGCTCGGTCGCCTGCTCCAGCACCACGTGCGCCGCCACCATCAGCTTGCCCTTCAAGCCCGCCAGCCATTGCTGCGGCAATTGCGCCAAAGGCATGCGCTCGAACGCCTGCTCCAGGGGCAAGGCGCTACCGGGATGCTCGGCGAAGGTGAAGGTGGCAAATTCCGTGTGGCATTCCCATTTCAGGCGGAAGCGGCCGAAGTCGTAATAAAAATACTTGGCTTCGGTGCTTGGCGGCGTGACGCCGAAATGCGTGCACAGGGCCGCCAGGGTGGCGTGCTGGGCCGCCATATTCGACGCACCCGGCGCCGCGCTGTCATCTTTATACACGGCCAGATGGGTGATCAGCTCGGGGGCGTCGAGCTGCAAGAATGGCCGCGAGTGGATTTCCGCGGCCAGCGGCACGCGCAAGGCGTGGTTCAAACTGGAGTTAATCAAGTGCATGATAGCCAAAGGTAAAGTTGCAAAACTGCTTAGACCCTCGCGGGTCTGATTGTCACAGTGTAACAAAGCAGAAAGCATGCCATCCTTTTCAAACTCCGCTCATGCTGTTTTGGCAACTCCCATCGCGCCCTGCGCCGCGTCCTGGCGCGTGCCCAGCCACCAGAAAAACGCGGCCAGCGCCACGGCCGAAGCCTGTCCCAGCGCCAATTTCAATGCGCTGTCGAACAGCAACGGTGCGACAAAACCGGACACCAGCGCAAACACCAGCATTTGCACGAAGTTTTGCAACGAGGCGGCAAGGCCCCGCATCTGCGGGAAGATGTCGAGCGTCGACATGGTCATGCCCGGCAAGGCCAGCGACATGCCGAACGCGTACAGCATCACGGGCACGACGGCGAACGGGATGCTGGCCGCGAACCAATGGTTATATGCAATGTTGAGCGCTCCCGTGGCGACCATGGCCAGCAAGCCCCAGCGCACCAGCACGGTGCTTTTCACCGCATGGGCCAGTTTGCCCGACAGCGCCGAGCCGCCCACCAGGCCCGCCACCATGGGGATGAACATCCAGCCGAACGCCGTTTCCGGCAAGCGCAGCAATTCCAGGATGAAATGCGGCGCGGACGCGATGTACAGGGCAAAGCCGCCAAACGCGAAGGCCACGGCCAGCGAACGCAGCAGGAAAGCGCGGTGGCGCAAGGCCAGCCAGTAATTGCGCGCGATGTTGCCTGGGTGGAAGGATTGGCGTTGCTCGACGGCTAGACTTTCCGGCAAGCCTTTCAGGCAGGCGAGCGCCAGCAGCACGGTGACGGAAAACGTGAAGACGAACGTCGATTGCCAGCCGTAGGCCACATGCAGCCAGCCGCCGATGATGGGGGCGATGGCGGGCGCGATGCCGAACACCATCATGATATTGGCCAACATCTTTTGCGCGGCCGCGCCTGACAAACTGTCGCGCACGATGGCTTGTCCGATCACCCGGCCCGCCCCCGCCGAGGCGCCCTGCATGCCGCGGAAGAACAGCAGCCAGCCAAAACTGGGCGCGAAGGCGGCGCCGATGGAGCCCACGGCAAAGATCAGCAGCGAAGCGAGGATCACGGGACGGCGGCCGAAGGAGTCGGACAAGGTGCCGTAGAACAAGGTCATGAAGGCATAGGCGGCCAGGTAGACGCTCAGGGTCTGCTGCACCAGCACGCTGCTGACGTCGAAATGCGTGCCGATCGCGGGAAACGACGGCAGGAAGGTATCCGTGGCGAACGGGCCCAGCATGGCCAGCCCCGCCAGCACCAGGGTCAGGTTGCGCGCCTTCATGCGGCCGCCTGCGCGGCATGCTGGCGGCGCAAGCCATCGAGGGCGGCCAGCGAGAACGCGGCGACATGCTGCGCAATGCTGGCGGTGCCCGCCTCGTCATAGGTGATTTCCGGCGCCACCAGTTCATGCACGATGCGAGAACGGGCGTAGAACACGGCCTGGCCGATCACGCTGAACACGCATTTCTGCACCACGTCCGCCGGCATGGCCTGCCCCACCACGCCACGGATCAAGCCCGTAAACAGCGCATGGTGCGCGCGCACATCGCGGTCTGCCAGCATGTGGATGGCGGCCGTCGGCTCGATCAGTTCGCGCGCCACCAGGCGGCTGAACAGCGAAGCCGGTCCCGGACGCAGCATGTCGAATACCATCGATTGTATCGCCAGGCGCAACTGTTCCACGGGCGCCACGGCTGCCGCAGGGCCGGCTTCCGGCGCGGCAGCGGCCGAGGCACGCGCCAGCGCGCGCGCATGGTCGAAGGCGGCCAGGTACAGCTCTTCCTTGCCATGAAAGTAATAATTGACCATCGCCACGTTGACGTGGGCCGCTTCGCAAATCCGGCGCACGGACGCGAGCCGGTAGCCTTCGTCGGCAAACAGCTGCACCGCCACTTGCAGGATGCGCGCGCGGGCCGGTTCCGTTTCCTGGTCGCTTCTCTTTTCTTCCGTCATGCCATTCCCATCGTTTAAACAGCTGTTTAATATTGGATGGCATTATATCAAACAGCCGTTTAACTTTCAGGCGAACACAAAAAAGCCCGGCGAACCGGGCTTTTCAAGGGCGTATCGGCAGCTTAATGCTTCATCGCCGGCATCGGGGCCGAGGCGGCGCCCAGCGGACGGGCCACGGCATTGACTTCGATGGTTTCGCGGCGCTTGTCCTCGCCTTCGACGACGAGGGTCAGCGGAATCTTGTCGCCCGCCTTCACCTGTCCTTTGAGTTCCAGCAGCATGACGTGGTAGCCGCCCGGCTTCAGTTCGACGGCTTTGCCGGCTGGCAAAGCGATTTCCTTGACCTGGCGCATGCGCATCATATTGTCCGTCATGCTCATTTCGTGGATTTCCGCCACGCCCGCCACGGGCGAGCGCACTTCCAGCAGGCGCATGGCTTTCGGCGCCGTGATCTGCATGAAGGCGCCCGTGGCTTTTTGCTGCGGCACGGTGGCGCGCACCCACGGGTCGGTGATTTGCACGGACGTCTGGGCAATGGCGGAGAAGGACAGCACGGTCAGGGCCGCAGCCAGCAGGGTTTTGACATGGGTCATGATTATTCCTTTCGTGATAGTTACAAGGTGTATTTCGATTTCATCAAGGTCTTGATGTCCTGCACGCACTCGTCGCCCGTCAACTGGTGCTTCAAGCCCAGGCGCATGCGCCCCTCGTTATCGAGCACATAGCTGATGGCCGTGTGGTCCATCGTGTACGAGCTGCCGCTGGGCACGCGGCGGTAGAAGACCTTGTAATTGAAGGCCGTCTGCGCCGTCGCCTGCGGGTCCGTGCGCAAGCCGAGGAAGCTGGGGTCGAAGGCGCGCATGTATTCGCCCAGCAACTCGGGCGTATCGCGCTCGGGGTCGATGCTGATGAAGATCACTTGCAGCTTGTCGGCATCGGCGCCCAGCTTCTGGCGGATTTCCAGCGCGCGCGACAACGCTGTCGGGCACACGTCCGGACATTGCGTAAAGCCAAAGAAGACCATCACATACTTGCCCTTGAAGTCGGCCAGGGTGTAGACCTTGCCGTCGGGGCCGCTCAATTTGAAGTCGGGCTTGTAATCGCCTCCCGTCAAGTCGAGACCGTTGTAATGGGGTTTGGGCGCTTGTTCGCAAGCGGCAAGCGTGAGCAATCCCGCCGTGCCGGCGAGAAGGAAAAGACGACGTTTCATGGCATTCTGGCCCGATGGGCGTAGTGGATACAGTTAAGACGTGGAAAGCGTGACGGCTGCGTTCAGGCAGCCGCAGGGGGGCCGCGCGGGCTGGCGGCCAGCCACGCGAACGGAGCCCGCGGCGCCTGGTAAAACAGGGGCGGATACAGGTCGTGGCCCGTGATGACGGGCAGCGTCGATGACGACGATGGCGGCAAGCCCACGCTGCCCGCATGGCTCATGCAAAACGGGCAATGCTCGATGTGGTGCAGCACGGAATCGGTGGTGGACTTGGCGGCCGGGGCCAGGTCCGCTTGCGTGTAGACGGCGCCGCTGGCCGAGCAGATCTCGACGGCGGCATTGTTCGCGTTGGCGTGCAGCGAGGCAAACGCATACGACAGGGATGGCGACAGCGCATTGAGCAGTATCGCCAGGCAGGCGAACCACATATGCCACTGTTTGCGCTTCAATAATGATCCCATGGCCCCGATTATAACGGAGTCTGGCTATCCGGGCGCCTGGCCGCGCAGGAACAGGCTGGGACGCACGCCCGCCACGTCCACGCAGGCGTCGCAAAACGCGGGGATCGAGGCAAAGCCGGAACCGGCCGCCACTTGCGCCAGGTCGCGTTCGCCGTCTTCGCCGTCGGCATCCGCCTGCGCCGCCGTGTGCAGCGCGTGCGCCAGGCGCTGTTCGCGCACCAGACTGAGCAGTGCCTCGCCCTCGGCAAACAGGCGCGCCCGCGCCTTGTGCGGCGTCACTTGCCACAGGGCCGCCAGGCGGGCCGCCGTCCACTTGCCTTGCGGCGTATCAAAGATGTGCTGCGCCAGCGCCTGGCTCCAGCGCTTGCCGCCGCCGTGGCCGCCCTCCGCCTCCTCGCCTTCCAGCGCCAGGGTGAACACGGCCGGCTTGCCCCGCCCCGGCATCACGTCGCAGGCAAAGCGCAAGAAGGCGGGCACGACGAAACTGTCGCCGCTGGCCAGTTTCTTGGTGGCGATTTCATTGTGCAAAGTCACAAAACCCTGGCGCACGGTAACGCGCAGCCGGAGCGGAAAGCGCAAGCCCAGCAAGTGCAAGGGATGATCGGAAACGAGGGCCATGCGTCAGGTCAAGGTGGTGAACGAGCCGCCAGCATGCCACACATCGCGCGCCGGGTCTGTCATCACAGTGACGCCACGCCGTAGCGGCGCAAGCCGTCGAGGTCGACGACGCGGATGGATTGGTAGGCGATGCTGATCAGGTTCAATTCTGCCAGATGGCCCAGCGCCTGGTTCACGCGCTGGCGCGAAATGCCCGTCAGCAAGCCGATTTCTTCCTGCGACAGCTCAAGCACGCTGGACGTGCGCGGGTATAACATGGGGTGGAACAGTTGCGCGATGGCTTGCGCCACTTGCGCGTCGACGGCCAGCAGGCGCTGGTTCTGGATGGTGGCGATGAATTGGCCCATGCGCTCGTTCAACTGGCGGATGACGAAGGCATTGAAGGAGAGGCTCTCGGCCAGCAACAGGTGAAACAGGTCCACCGGCACAAGGAGGATGCTCGATGCGCGCACAGCCACCACGTCGTAGCGGCGCAATTCGCGCTTGAGCACGCTGCCCTCGCCGCACCAGCCGCCGGCCGGCACGCCGGAAAACGTGGCGCCGCGCCCATCGGCATTGTAGACGGCCAGCTTGATCAAGCCCGTGTGCACGCCGATCCAGTGCGCCGACGGTTCGCCGCGCCGCGTGATGAAGGCGCCCGCCTCGTAATGCCGCAGCACGCTGTCGGCGCGCAACAGGGTCTGATGCCGCGCGTCGAGGGCCGTGAACCAGTCGTGGCTGTCGAGTTCTGGCACGGCAAGGCCTACACTATCGTTGCTATCCATTCCACCCTTCAGTTGTCACTAAGATGACAGTGATTTTCCAGCACCGGTGCTATGCTAACCGGTATCAATCCCGAAACAGGGAGCTATAGAATTTTATTTACCAGGAGACAAGCATGACACCTGATTTCAATACCTGCCTCGGCAAAAACAGCGCCAACTACGCCGCCCTCACCCCGCTCGACTATATCGCCAGGGCAGCGGCAGTATATGGCAATCGCCTGGCAATTGCACATGGCGCCGTGCGCCAGACGTGGCGTGAAACATATGCGCGCACGCGCCGCCTGGCGTCAAGCCTCGTCAAACTGGGCGTGGGCACGGGCGACACGGTCGCCGTGATGTTGCCGAACACGCCCGCCATGGTGGAAGCGAGCTTCGGCGTCCCGATGGCCGGCGCCGTCCTCAACGCCCTGAACATCCGCCTCGACCTGGCCTCGCTGACCTTCATGCTGCGCCACGGCCAGGCGAAAGTCTTGCTGGCCGATACGGAATTTGCCGAGCTGGCACGCCAGATGGCGGCGCAGATTCCCGGCTTGCGCGTGATCCAGGTCAACGACGTGCTGGGACCGGAAGTGGACGCCTTTTCCGACCTCGACTACGAAAGCTTGCTGGCCAGCGGCGACCCCGATTACGACTGGCAGCCGCCCGCCGACGAGTGGGATGCCATCGCCCTGAACTACACGTCCGGCACCACGGGCGACCCGAAAGGCGTCGTCTACCACCACCGCGGCGCGGCGTTGAACGCCCTGTCGAACATATTAGAGTGGGACATGCCCAAGCATGCCGTGTATTTATGGACATTACCGATGTTCCACTGCAACGGCTGGTGCTTCCCGTGGACGGTGGCCGCCCGCGCCGGCGTCAACGTGTGCCTGCGCAAGTTCGAGCCGAAGCTCGTGTTCGACCTGATGCGCGAATTGCGCATCACCCACTATTGCGCCGCACCCATCGTGCACGCAGCGCTGGCCAACGCGCCCGCCAACTGGCGCGACGGCATCGATTGGACCGTGCGCGGCATGGTGGCTGGCGCGCCGCCGCCGGCGGCCATGGTGGCGAAGATCGAAGCCATGGGTTTCGACCTGATCCACTCGTATGGCTTGACGGAAGTGTACGGCCCGGCCGCCATCTGCGCCGAGCAGGACGAGTGGGCGGCCCTGTCGCAGGAAGAACGCGCCGTACTCAAATCACGCCAGGGCGTGCGCTACCACTTGCAAAGCGCCGTGGCCGTGATCGACCCGGAAACCATGCAGCACGTGGCGGCCGACGGCGAACAGATTGGCGAAATCATGTTCCGCGGCAACATCTGCATGAAGGGCTATTTAAAGAATGAAAAGGCGACGCAAGAAGCGTTCGCGGGCGGCTGGTTCCACACGGGCGACCTGGGTGTCATGTATCCGGACGGCTACATCAAGCTGAAGGACCGCAGCAAGGACATCATCATTTCCGGCGGAGAGAATATTTCCAGCGTGGAAGTGGAAGACGCCCTGTACCACCATCCGCAAGTGCTGGCCGCCGCCGTCATCGCCCAGCCGGACGAAAAATGGGGCGAGACGCCGTGCGCCTTCGTCGAGCTGCGCGAAGGCGGCACGGTGACGGAAGCGGAATTGATCGCCTTCTGCAAGAACAACCTGGCCGGTTTCAAGGTGCCGAAAGCCATTTATTTCGGTCCCCTGCCCCGCACGTCGACGGGCAAGATCCAGAAGTTCGAATTGCGCAAGCGCATGCAGTCGGACAAGGCCATCGACGTCTAGGCTTAGCTGCCCTTGCCTGTCAGCCACGCCGGCTGCGCCACCACCAGGCGCGAGAAGCTGGCGATGCTGGCCACGGCGGCGAAGCCTGCCGCCAGGCACAACGCATACGTCGTGCCCCGGCTGGCGGAAACCGTGAAGCAATACGCGACCAGCGCCGCGCCCGTCGCTTGCCCGATCAGGCGCGACGTGGCCACCACGCCGCTGGCGCCGCCGGCCCGTTCGGGCGGCGCGCTACCCATGATGGCTTTCAGATTGGGCGCCTGGAAGAAACCGAAACCGATGCCGCACAGGGCCATGCGCCAGCCGATGTCGAACACGCTGGGGTGGGCCGGTATCCACACGAGTGTCAGCAAGCCACCGGCCAGCGCCGCCAGGCCGATGCCGCCCAGCACGCCCGGCGAATAGCGGTCGCTGAGGCGCCCGGCGACGGGCGCCATCACGGCCACCAGCACGGCCCATGGCGTCATCAAAAAGCCCGTCTCGACGGGTGAACGGCCCAGGGTGACTTCAAAGTAAAACGGCAGCGAGACGAAGGCCAGCCCCTGCGCGGCAAACGTGCAGATGGCCGTCAGCGACGACAGCAAAAAAAGGGGACGGCGGAACAGGTCGATCGGCAGCATGGGCGCCGCATGCCCCGCCTGGCGGCGCAGCAGCAAAACAAAGAACACCACCACCGCCACCAGTTCCGGCAGCAAGGTCGACAGCGCCGCGTGATGGGCCGCGTCGCCAAACAACAGGATCAGCAAGCCGAAGGCGCCCACGTTGTACAGCGCCGTGCGCGCATCGAGGGTATGCCCGGACAACTTGGTGGCCGGCAGCATGCGGCTGGCGAGGAAGAAGCCGGCCACGCCGAGCGGCACGTTGATGGCGAACAGCCACGGCCACGAGGCCGTCGCCAGGATCAAGGAGGCGGCCGTGGGCCCGATGGCGAACGCGACGGCCACCACCAGCGCATTGTTGCCGAACGCGCGGCCCAGCAAGTGTTTAGGGTACAGGGCGCGCAGCAGCGCCGTATTGACGCTCATCATGGCGCTGGCGCCGACGCCCTGGAACAAACGCGCCACCACCAGCGACGGCAAGGACCAGGCCAGCGCGCACGCGAGCGAAGCCAACGTAAACAGGAACATGCCGGAGATAAACACGCGCCGGTAGCCGGCGATTTCACCCAGCGCGGAAAACGGCAGCAGGGTCGCCACCATGGCCAGCTGATACACGTTGACGATCCAGACGGAAGCGGCCGGCGTCGTGTGCAGCTCGCCGGCGATGGCCGGCAAGGCCGTGTTGGCGATCGCCGTATCGAGCGAAGCCATGCCCACGCCGATGGCCAGCGCCAGCATGGCCCATACACGGGCGCCGGGCGGCAAGCCGTCCTCGCCCACCATCACGGCTTGCGTTTGCTGCCGCATAGACTGCTGCATACACTACCTGTTCATCTTGCTGATCCGGCCAATACACTAACATGTATGTAAGAAACCTGCAGGACAGGCCAGCTTACTTCTGGCAATCGATGACCTTGAAATCTTTCGAGTAGCAGATGCGCAACTCGCCCGAATGCTTTTCATAGCCGAGCCAGCGGCCCTTCAATTGCGGATTATGCTGCTTCATCCACTGGAACAACTCATTCTTGGGCATGCTGGAGTCCGGCAACTTCAAGGCCTGGAACAGCTCGCGTTCCTTCTCGAAATACTGCTTGGCCGTATCGAAATCGCAGGCGCCATGCTTTTCCCATTCGCCCTGCAGCAAGGCTTCGCCCGGCTGCATGCACATATAGGGCAGGATCTCGGACGGCGCCAGCTTCGGCAAATTGCCCTTGCAGTAACGCGGGTGCAGTTCCGTCTTGCGCGGCGGCGTCACGGAAATGTCGTCGCAGCTGGCCGGGTTGTTCGACTGCGCCCACAGGCCATGCACGATCCAGCCGAAGTGATTGCTATCGGCGCACTGGAAGGCAGCCTTTTTCGACACGGCGCCACGGCGGCGCTGGCTGTCGCAAAATCCTGGCGACCACGACAGCGCCAGCATGAAGTAATCGGTGGGCACGTTGGTGCTTTGCTTGTAGCACGTGTTTTTCTCGTCCGACGGCTTGACGTCGTAATCGTAGTAGCTGACGTTGCGGGGAATGGCGCAGCTGGCGTCGGCCGCGTGGACGGCGCCGGCAGACAGGCTGATGAACACGGCGGCCAGCGCGGGCAAGACAGTTCTCAATTGCATCGGGTTTCCCTTTCAGAATATAAAACGCCGGCAACTGAGTGCCGGCGCGGTATCAATCAAACAAACTGATTAACAAACCTTGTGCATCCAGCCATGCGTATCAGCCGCCGTGCCATGCTGCAAGCCCAGCAGCGCTTCGCGCAGGGCCAGCGTGACGGCGCCGTTTTCATTGTTGTTGATGGTCATTTCAAAGCCATTGGCCTTGGCCACGCCCACCGGGGTGATGACGGCGGCCGTGCCGCAGGCGAACACTTCGGTCATGCGGCCCGAGGCGATGTCGTCGCGCCATTGCTGGACAGACAATTTACGCTCTTCCGTCGCATAGCCAAGGTCTTTCGCCATTTCCAGCAGGCTGCGGCGGGTGATGCCTGGCAGCAAGGTGCCCGTCAATTCCGGCGTCACGACGGTGACTTTCTCGCCATCCTGGTAGACAAAGAACAAGTTCATGCCGCCCATTTCTTCGATGAATTCGCGGTGCACGGCGTCCAGCCAGACGACCTGGTCGCAGCCCTTCTCTTGCGCTTGCGACTGGGCCATCAGGCTGGCCGCGTAGTTGCCCGCGCACTTGGCTTCACCCGTGCCGCCCGGCGCGGCGCGCACGAAGTCTTCGCTGATCCACACGGTGACGGGTTTCACGCCTTTCGGGAAATAGGCGCCGGCCGGCGAGGCGAACAGCACGAACAGGTATTCTTCCGATGGACGCACGCCCAGGTAAGGGTCGGTGGCGATCATCAGCGGACGCATGTACAGGCTCTCGCCCGTGTTCTTCGGCACCCAGTTACGGTCTTGCGCAATCAGCGCGTCGCCCGCTTCCAGGAACAGCTCGACAGGAATGGCCGGCATGGCCAGGCGCGCGGCGCTGCGGTTGAAGCGTTCCGCGTTTTGTTCCGGACGGAAAGTCTTGATGCTGCCATCGGGCTGCGCGAAAGCCTTATAGCCTTCGAAGATGGCCTGGCCGTAGTGCAGCGACGACGCGGACGGGTCCAGCATCAGCGGGCCGTAAGCCTTCAGTTCGCCCTGCTGCCATTTGCCGTCGCGGTAAGGAATCACCACCATGTGGTCGGTGAAGATGCGGCCGAAGGCGGGATTGACCATGCGCGCGGCGCGTTCGGCGTCGGACAGGGGGTGGGCGGATGGGGTGACGACGAGATTCGGTGTGGAAGTGGTCATGGCAGCAGAAGACGAGTCAGGGAGAATAAAGAGATTCCCTATTGTAGCGCCTAATGCGCGCGGCGAGGCGGCGGATGGCCTTGCAGCAATGTTGCGCCGCATCAAAAGGCGGCGCCGTCAGGCGGCCCGCAGGGGCTTGCCCCGCCCTGCTTGCGCTTCCCCGGCGCACTGGCTGCAGCGCATCTGCACGGAAATCACGTTGGCGCCGATGTCCATGCCGTGCGCCAACGCCACCTGGCGCAGCTGCTCCACCAGCGGCGCATCCTGCACCAGCACGCTGCGTTCGCACACGCGGCACACGAGGTAGCAACTGTCCGTTTCCACCTGGTCCGGCTTGATCAGGTAGCGCGCCTTGTTGCCGCTGGCGCTAGCCTCGCGCTCGCGCAGCAGCAAGCCGGCCAGTTCCATTTCCTTGAGCACGCGGTAAATCGTGCCCAGGCTGACGGCAATGCCGATGTGCAGCAGTTGCTGATAAATGCTTTCCGCATTCATCGCTTGCCGCTGCGTGCCGGCCAGCACTTGCAAGATGCAGATGCGCGCGCTGGTCGGGCGCAGGCGCACGGCGCGCAAGCGCTCGAACACGCGGCCATCGCCCTGGTATTGAATGTCTTGCATGGGATTCTCCGCTTGTGCGTTCTGCTCTACTGACATTGCCAAGCGAGAAGCGCAAAAGGGAACCGGGAAATGAAAAAAAGCGCCGTTCCCGACTACTGGAACGGCGCCTTGCGCTACCTCAAACCGGCAAACATCAGAACTTCATGTTGGCCGTCAGGGTTGCCGAGCGGCCCGGTGCCACGCCAGCGTAATGCGGCGAGGAAACCTTGTCGAAGTACAGCTTGTTCGTCAGGTTCTGGATGTTCAGCTGCAGGGTCACGTTGCGGTTGACCACATAGCTGGCCATGGCGTCGAAACGCGTGTAGGCCGGGGCAAACTTGTTGTTGGCCACGTTCGCGTAGACCTTGTCGACGTAGTTCACGCCGCCGCCCACCGTGATGGCGGGCGTGACCAGGTAGGACGTCCACAGCGAGGCGCTGTTTTTCGGCGTCGTCGGGAACTGGTTGCCGTTGTATGGCGACGGTGCATATACGGGTACCGCCGTCGTGCCCGTATTGACGTAGCCATTGTTTTCCACGATGGCGTTCAGGTGCGTGTAGCCGCCGAACACCGACCATTCCTTGGTGATATTGCCGCTCACGCCCAGCTCGATACCCTTGACTTGCTTGTCGCCCACGTTTTGCGTGGTGCCGTCCGGTGCCGTCACGCGCGCATTGCTCATGTCGCTCTGGAAATAGGCGCCGCTCACGGACAGGCGGCCACCCGGCAGCACTTCCCATTTCGTGCCCAGCTCGAAGCTCTTGCTTTCCTGCGGCTTCAGGTTCTGGATGGCGACCGTCAAGCCGTCGATGCCGTCGCCGCCGTCATTGCCCGGTGGCGTGGACGAGGTGCCGTAGGAAACATACACGCTGCTGTTGGTCGATGGCTTGTACACCAGACCCGCCTGGTAGCTGGCGAAGGTGGCGTGCACCTTGGCGCTGGTGGCGGCGGTGGTCTTGCCGTCGAGCGTGTATTGCGGCGTGTTCAGCGAACTCTTGTAGTCATCCCAGCGGATACCCACGTTGAGCAGCCATTGCGGCGTGAACTCGATGGTGTCGAAGCCGTACACGGAACGCGTGTTGGTGACGATATTCGTGCGTGCCGGCGACACCGTGCGCGTGTAGACCCACGGGTCGTTGGCGTTCGGGTTGAGCAACGGTGCGCAGTTGTACAGGGTGGCCGCGCCATAGGTCGGGCAGTTGGAACCGACTTTTTCCAGCGGGTTGTTCGCCCCCGGGCTGAACATATAGGAGCTGCGATCCGTTTCCTCGCGGCCGATTTCCAGGCCCACCGTGTAGGTGTGCTTCACGCCGCCGGCCAGGAATTCGCCGCCCAGGCTGGTCGCATTGGCCAGCGCGTCCGTATCGGTCGTGCGCGTGTTGGCGCGGCGCCAGACGGTGCCGTACAGCATGGTGTTGCCCTTGGAATCATCGGGCTGGGTCCACACGTAGTCGTTGCTGGTCTTGCCGTAACGGGTCACGTTGCGCAAAATCAACTTGTTGCCGAAGTCGTGGCGCACGTCGATGGTGCCGATATCGCTTTGCGTGTCGCGGAAATCGCGGTTGACCAGGCCATAGAAGGTGTCGCGCGGCACGTTGACGGGGGTGCCGTTGCCATTTTTCGATACATTCGCGCCCGACGAGAACGGGTTGTTGAACGGCAAGCCGGTGTCCGGCAATTCGCTCGACTGCATGTGGTAGTAGCTGAGGGTCGCCTGCGTGGCCGATTTCAGGCCGAAGGTGATCGATGGCGCGATGCCCCAGCGGTCGCCATTGATGTAGTCGCGGCCGGCCACATGGGCGTCATGCGCCATCACGTTCAGGCGCACGGCCACGTCGTCGCTGATGACGCGGTTCACGTCGGCCGTGGCGCGGCGGTACTTGGCGCTGCCCAGGCCCACGGTGGCGTTGGTGAAATTGTCGACTTTCGGCGTCTTGCTGATCAGGTTGACGCCGCCGCCCGCGGACGAACGTCCACCGTAGGCAGAGTTCGGGCCCTTGACGACTTCGATTTGTTCCAGCGCAAAGATTTCACGCGATTGGGAACCCGTGTCGCGGATGCCGTCGATATACGTATCCGTTTGCGCGTTGTAGCCGCGGATGAACAGGTTGTCGCCCACAGGGTTGCCGCCTTCGCCGGCGCCGATGGTGATGCCCGGCACGGTGCGCAGCGCATCCGTCAGCGAGACGGCGCCCGTTTGCGAAATGATTTCGGCAGGAATCACGGTGACGGATTTCGGCGTGTCCAGCAGCGGCGCCGTCAGCTTGTCGTTGGCCGATTTGACGGGCGCCTGGATCAGGCGGTCAGCCGTGCCCACGACCTTGACTTCCTGCAACTGCTGCGGCTTGTCCACCGTTTGCGCGTGCAGCGCCAGCGGCATGGCCAGGGTGGCAAACGCGGCCAGGGCCGTGCCATGCATGCGTGGCGCGGAAGTGGTGTGGTGCTTGCGGCTGCGGATGAGGGCTGCCGGCTTGGCGGCGCCCGCTTGGTCTTTCAATGTCATCGCTATCTTTCACTCTATCGGATGGATTAAATTATGGCTGGCTACTGCGCCGTGGCGCCTGGCTGGCTCGTTGATTGCTTGGGTACGACAAAACTAGAACCGCCACAGCGCCGTCATGCGCAACGCCCGGGGCGAGCCGGGCGCGATGTTGTCGTTGCTGTGGGCGGAGGCAAAATATTTTCTGTTGAACAGGTTTTCCACATTCAGCTGCAGCTGAAAATTTCCTTGCGGCTTGAAGTAGACGGCGCCATCGACGCGGGCAAATCCCGGCAGCGCCACCGTATTCGACACGGACGCATACACGGCGCTGCGGGCAATGATGCCCAGCGCCGCGCCCCAGGCAGGCGAAAAATCGTAGCGGTTCCACAGCGACAGGCTGTGCCGGGGCACATGGGCCACCGTGGCCCCCTCGAATGCCGTGGCCGATTGCGTGGCCGTCAACACGGCCCGCTGCCAGGCATAGCCGCCCGCGATGCTCCACCCGGGTTGGACCTTGCCCTTCACTTCCAGTTCCAGCCCCTCGCTGCGCTGGCCATCGACCAGCATGGCCCGCGTGGCGTCATTCGGGTCGGTGACGGCGACCTTGCTGCGCGTCAAACGGTACAGGGCCGCGCTGGCCGACAGGTCCGGCGTGGCTTCCCATTTCACGCCCGCTTCCACGTTGCGAAAACGTTCAGGTTCAAACACGGCGTTACTGGGCGTCAATGACGCCAGCTGTTCGCCCGCGCGCGGCAAGAACGATTGGCTGACGCTGGCATACAGCGACAGGGCCGGCACGGGCTGATAGATCAGGGCTGCGCGCGGCGACCACGGCGCATCCGTGCGGGCGATGCGCGCGCCATTGCGGCGGTTGACGAAATCGACGGCGAAGCGCTCGTAGCGCAGGCCGGCAATCGCCTGCCATTGCGGGCTGAAACGGACCTGGTCCTGCAGGTACAGGGCGGCCGTGTCGGCCACGCCATGGTTGTCGGCATCCGTGGCGCTGGGGCGGAAGGTCACGGGCAAGTCCGTCACGGGGTGCGAAGTGGGCAGGCTGATGTGCGTGACGCCCTCGCCCAGGGTGGTGAAATAGCCGGTGTTGCGCAGATTGTCCGTCGTCTGGCGGCCCAGTTCCCCGCCCGCCGTCAGGCGGTGCCGCACGGCGCCGCTGCTGACCGTCCACTCCACGTCCGTCTGGTTGAACAGGTTGCGCCGCAAGGTGGCGCTGTTGTACGCCAGCACCGTCACGCTGGCCCCATCCGCGCTGACGGGGCCGGGAAAGGCATTCTGGTACAGCTTGTCGTAATCGGCCAGGCGCGTGCGGTTGCGCAAGACCGCACCGCCGGCGAACGCATGCTCGATGGTCACGCCCAGCGCGTCGATGTAAGCCCACGACGGGCTGCTGCCGGCGATGCCGAAAAACGTGGACGGGTCCGTGTCGAACGGCCGGCCCCGGTACGACGGCAGGCCCCGGTCGGTCACGCGGTCGTCGCGAAAATGTTCATAGCTGGCTTGCACGGTGGTGCGCGGCGACAGGCGCCAGGCCACGACGGGGTTGACGGCGCTGCGGCGCACCTTGACGCCCTGGCGAAACGAGCCGCTGTTTTCCGCCATGGCGTTGACGCGCACGGCCACGTCGCCTTTCACGACCTGTTGCAGATCGATGGCGGCGCGCCCGTTGCGCCAGGCGCCCAGGCTCAGCGTTGCTTCGCCGTCATCGACCCACTGCGGCTGCTTGGTGGCCCGGTTGATCACGCCACCGCCGCCGCCATGGCCGAAGACGAGGGCGTTCGGCCCCTTGATGGCCTCGACCGCTTCGATATTGTAGAAATCGCGGTAGTACTGCACGTCGTCGCGCATGCCGTCCAGATAGAAATCCGATGTCGAGCTGTTGCCGCGCATCACGGCCGTATCGCGGTTGCCCTCGCCTGCGGCCGTGCCCACGCCCGGCATGTAGCGCATGGCGTCGGCCAGGGTGCGCATGTCCTGGTCGCGTATCAATTCACGGCTCACCACGCTGACGACCTGCGGCGTGTCATGCAGGGCCGTGTCGTTGCGGCTGGCGGCGGAAGAACTGGTACGGCGGTAGCCATCGTCGCCGCTGCCCTGCACGGTGACGGGCGCCAGCACTTGCAAGCCGGCGCCCTCCCCGTCCAGGTCGGCGCGCAGGGGCGTCGGGGCCAGGCGCACGATGTAACTTCCGTCCGGCAACTGCACGGCCACGAGGCCCGTTCCTGCCAGCAATTGCTGCAAGCCCTGGCCCGTGGCCACGGTGGCGTTCAAGCCGGCGCTGCGTTTGCCCTGCGTCAAGCCGCCCTCGGCCGACAGCAAGATTCCCGCCTGGCCCGCGAACTGGCGCAGGGCCTGGCCCAGGGGCGCGGCGGCGATGCGGAAGCTGTGCACGGTCTCTTCCGCCGCCGCTGCCATCGCATGCATGGCAGGCACGGCCAGCAGCGCCGCGGCCAGGGACAGCGGCAGCAGACGGCGGGCAAACGGCAGGGAGACAAGGTACGGCGGCACGGCATTCCTTATTGATGTTGAGCAGCTTACTTCTACCTTGCCAAACAACTTTTCAAAAAGGGAACTACTTTTTGAGAAATATTCTCATTTACTATTTTGACTGCGGCAGCTGGGCTTCCACCGTCACCCACCAGTCATGCAGGCGATGTACTCTCACGGGCAAGGTCGCTTCCAGCGCCGCCAGGATGCGGTCCGTATCGGCCAGCGGGTAGCTGCCCACGAGGCGCAGGTGGGCCACCTCGGGCGCGCAGCCCAGGTGGCCGCGCCGGTAGCGCGACAGTTGCGCGAGGAAATCATCGAGCCGCATCTGCTCCGGCTGCAGGCGGTACTCGATCCAGGCGGCCCCGTTCGGGTCGGCGGCGTATGGCTCGCCGATGAAGCCGTCGCCAAAGCGCACTTGCTGGCCGGCCGGCACGATGCGCGGCACGCCGCCATCGCGGGGCGCCACCTCGACGCTGCCCTCGTAGACGGCCAGCAAGGTCGCATCGCCCTGCGGCTGCACGCTGAAACGCGTGCCCAGCGCGCGCAGGCGGCCGTGCACGGTGTCGACCACGAGCGGGCGCGCCGGCTGGCGGCTGTCGCGCGCGGAGGAAAGATAGATTTCGCCGCCATGCAGGGCGATGCGGCGCAGCGCGTCGCTGTAATCGATGTCGAGGGACGTTGCCGTGTTCAGCCACAGTTGCGAGCCGTCGGCCAGCGCCAGCTGGCGGATGGTGCCGACCGGCGTTTTTTCACCCGCATGCAGGCTGGCAACCCAGCTGCGCGTATCGCGCCGCAGCAGCGCGGCGCCGCCCGTGCCGGCAGTCAGGCACAGCGCCAGCAAGCCCTTGACCAGGCTGCGGCGCGCGGCGTCGCTCTGGCGCGGGCCTGCGGCGTCGAGCGCCTGGCGCGCCGGTTCCGCCGGCACCTGGCGAAATTCGGCGCTGACGGCTTCCACCCTGCGCCAGGCGGCGCGGTGGGCGGGCGAACTGGCATGCCAGCGCTCCCAGGCTTGCTGGTCGGCAGGACCGGCATCGTCCCCGCGCAGCACGGCGAACCATTCGGCCGCTTCCTGCAGGATGGCGTAGTCGGCCGGCGGCATGGCGGTGCCTGGCTTAGGCGGCATCATCCATGCACAGCATGCATTGCAGCATGGCTTGCGCCATGTATTTTTTCACCATGCGTTCGGATACATCCAGCTGGCCGGCGATCTGCGCATACGTCAGGCCGTCGAGCTGCGCCAGCAGGAAGGCCTGACGCGCGCGCGGCGACAGGGTATCGAGCATGGCGTCGATGCGGCATAGGGCTTCGACCACGAGGGCCCGCTCTTCCGGCGACGGCGCCGTCATTTCGGGATGGCTAGCCAGGGCCGCCAGGAACGTGCGTTCCAGGGTCAGGCGGCGCCAGTGGTTGACCAGCAAGCCATTGGCCACCGTGCTCAGGTAGGCGCGCGGCTCGCGCAGGCTGTCCGCCGATTGCGTCGCCAGCATGCGCACGAAGGTGTCCTGCGCCAGGTCGGCCGCACCGTCGCGGCAACCGAGCTTGCGCCACAGCCAGTTATACAGCCAGCCATGGTGGCTGGCGTACAGGTCGCTAAAGGTATCGAGGGAGGGAGAAATGGTGGACACGGGCAAACAAACAAAGGGGCTGCCATACTTGCCGGTCAAGTGGGTCAGCATTGCATCACGAATGAGAATGATTTTCATTTTCACACAATTTCACGACGATGTAAATTATCAAAAGCATCATCCTGGCCTGGCGCGGGCATTTTGCGCAACAGTGCCAATGCTTCATCATTTGCGAATGATTCTCGTTTGCGTTAAAATGTCAGCCTTCCTTCTTCCCCGCCATGCCTGACGCCTCTGCATGGCGGCGCCATCGAAAGCCGCCATGACGACCTCCTCCCTTCCACAACCCCAGTTGCGCGCCAGCGCCGACGAGGCGCCGGAGACCCGCCAACAGCAACGCCTGCCTGCCGCCAACCCGCCGCAACGGCGCTGGCACTGGAGCTGGAAACAGGCGTGGTTTCAATTGCACTGGTTTATCGGCATCACGGCCGGCACGGTGCTGGTGATCATCGGCCTGAGCGGCGCCACCCTGGCGTTCAAGGATGAATTGCTCGATGTCATGAACCCCGGCGTGCGCCATGTCGCCGTGGAGACGCGCGCGCCGCTGACGCCTGGCCAGCTGAGCAACATTGCCGCTGACGAACATGGCCAGCGCGTCGCCTCCATCACCATGTATGCCGAAGCGGGCGCGGCGCCACGCGTCTTCTTCGCGCCGAAGAATGGCCAGCGGCGCGGCGAGTCCATTTATGTCCACCCCTACACGGGCGCCACCCAGCCGGCACTGACGGGCGCGGGCTTTTTCGAGTGGACGGAATCGCTGCACCGCTGGCTGCTGCTGCCCCGCGATCCGGGCCGGCAAGTGGCGGGCGCGCTGGCCCTGTGCCTGCTGGGACTGGCCCTGTCCGGCCTGTATCTGCGCTGGCCCCGCCGTCCGCTGGACTGGCGCACCTGGCTGACCTTCGACCCTGCATTAAAAGGCCGCTCCTTCCTGTGGAACCTGCACGCCGTGGCCGGCACCTGGTGCCTGGTGGTCTACGTGGCGCTGACCCTGACGGGCATTTACTGGAGCTATGACGTGGTGCGCGACAATATCGACGCCTGGGCCGGCAAGCCGCCCCGCGTGGCGCAAGCGCCGGGCAAGCAAGGCCAGTCCAGGGAAAAGAAAGAAGCGCCTGCCGTCGACCTCGGTCCGGCCTGGAGCAGCTTCCAGCAGCACGCCCCCGGCTGGACCCTGGCCAGCGTGCGCCTGCCGACACGCGCCGGCGAAGCCGTGCAATTCACGTGGCTGGCCAGCGACGCGCCGCACGAGCGGGCGCGCAGCCGCATGAGCATTGCAGCGGCCGACGGCGCGGTGACGGAAAACGAACCGTACAGCCAGCAAGCGCTGGGTGCGCGCCTCGTCAACATCATTTATCCGCTGCACATGGGCACGTATTTTGGCTTGCCGGGCCGCATCATCGTCACCCTGGCCAGCCTGGGCCTGCCCCTGTTCGCCATCACGGGCTGGATGCTGTACCTGGGCCGCCGCAAGGCGAAACGCGCCGTGCAGGCGCAGCGCGCCATGCTGGGCGCCGGCGCGCCGGGTAAGACGGACACGGGCTTGCCCACCCTGGTGGCCTACGCCAGCCAGTCAGGACAAGCCGAGCGCCTGGCCCTGGAAAGCGCGCGCGCCCTGCAGCAGGCGGGCGTGGCCGTCGACGTGCAATCGCTGGACCAGTTCGATCCCGCGCAATTGCGCCAGTACGAACGGGCCCTGATCGTCGCCAGCACCTTTGGCGAAGGCGAGGCGCCGGACGGCACGCGCCGCTTCGCGCGCCTGCTGCAGCAAACCTCCGGCACGCCGCTGGCGGGCCTGGAATTCGGCATGCTGGCCCTGGGCGACCGCCATTACAGCGCCTTCTGCGGCTTTGGCCATGCGCTGGCGCAACAATTGCAAACGCTGGGCGCCACGCCCCTGTTCCCCCTGATCGAAGTGGACAAGCACGACCCCGCCGCCCTGGCCGACTGGTCCACAGCGCTGGCCCGCTGCAGCGGCAGCGCCATCGACGCCATCGGCGTGCAGGAAGAAGCGTCATATGCCGAGTGGCGCCTGGCGCGCCGCGTGCTGCTCAACCCGGGCAGCCAGAGCGGCGAACTGCATGAAATCACCTTGACGGGCCCGGCCGGCGCCAGCTGGGAAGCGGGCGCGCTGGCGGAAATCATTCCCTGCAATGCAGACGGCAGCGATGGTGATGCCAGCAATGCCCATCACGCGCCGCGCAGCTACTCGATCGCCTCGCTGCCGTCCGATGGCGAACTGCAGTTGCTGGTACGCCAGGAACGCCATGCGGGCGAGGAAAATCAAGGCCATGGCCTCGGCTCCGGCTGGCTGACCCGCTTCGCCCCGCTGGACGCCATCATCCGCCTGCGCCTGCAAGCCAATCCGGCCTTCGCCCCCGCCCTGGTCGACGTGCCCTGCATTTATATCGGCAACGGTTCCGGCCTGGCCGGCCTGCGCTCGCACTTGCGCGCGCGCCAGCGGGCGGGACTGGCCCGCAACTGGCTGCTGTTCGGCGAGCGCCAGCAAGCTTTTGACAGCGTCTGCGGCACAGAGTTGCAAGGCTGGCTGGACGCTGGCCACCTGGCGCGCCTGGACCGCGTCTTTTCGCGCGATGGCGCCGATGCCGGCAAGCGTGAATACGTGCAAGACCGCCTGCGCGCCAACGCCGGGACGCTGCGCGACTGGCTGGCGCAAGGGGCCATCGTCTACGTGTGCGGCAGCCTGCAAGGCATGGCGGCAGGAATCGATGCTGTACTGCAAGAAATGCTGGGCCAAGAAGGTCTCGACGCCCTGCTGGCGGCCGGACGCTACCGCCGCGACGTGTATTGACCTGGCTCAAGCCATCGCCGGCGCCGCCCGGCTATGTGGGCCGGCGCACGGTCGGCGCCAATCATCGGACTACAGTGAGGGCATGGCGGCAGGGCGATAAACCCGCGCCGCCCCACTCACTGTCTGCGAGGCTTCCCATGAAAAACCCCTGGATGAGCATGTACCTGAGCGCCGCCAACCGCATCGCCAACACGGCGCGCGGCCATGCGACGGCCGCCGTCAAGCGCGAAGCGGCGAAAAATACCGGCGTGACGCAAGTGTGGTTCGATTCCTTCCTGCCCCCGACAGGCAAGCCGCGGCGCAGCCGCAAGGCGAAATAAGCTCCTGGCAATGGGCGAACTGGTGCGGTGCATCACAGCAATAAATTGAAGTTTCAATCAGATGAACTAAACTGCAAGCATGGTAGTACATAAGGAAGTGACCGGCAGGCGCCGCATCCCCGCGCCGCCGCCGGGACACCGGGAGACGACCATGTTGACGCTCAAAGTGCTGGCTTGCCTTGCCCTGTCGGCCTTGCTGCTCGTACCCCTCGTGCTGCGCGACGCGATGCAGACGTCCGCCGGGCAGCAGTTGCAGGTGCCGAATGTCGATGCGCAAGGCATGTGGGCCCACTGGCCTAAGCAATAAGACGCGCGGCTGAGAAAACACCGCTGACTGCGTTGCCGTGCCTAGTCGTACATTCGTACTGCCTTCGGCGCGGCGCCTTGCCAGCGGCGTTTTTCAGCGGCGCTCGGTAACACGTCGCATCGATGAAAACCGCTTTGTTGCGGGTGGGGATTTGTTCCCTTATGTACTTTGCTTTTTTCGTATTGCCTTCCTTCCCTCTTCATCACACTTTTGATCCAGATCATGGATTTCCACCTTTGCTGCGCCCAAACTGGAACAGTCCGCTTCGCACCGTGACGGACTTAACCTGGAGCATCAGCATGGGTAAATCGGATTGGAAGGATGAGATGGCGCTGGGCGTTCCCGTCATCGACGAGGCGCATGAGGCGCTGTTTCAGGAACTGGCGCGGCTGCAGCAGTTGGGCGACCAGCATTTCAGCATGGCGTTTCGCGAGCTGATCGCGGCCGTCGAACGCGATTTCCGCGAGGAAGAGGATTTGATGGAGCAAATCGCCTTTCCCTCGCTGGCCAACCACCGCGAACAGCATGCGCGCGTGCTCAGCGGTCTGCACCATGCCTGGGCCGCCGTCGATGAAGGCGACCTGGAACAGGGGCGCCATGCGCTGTCGCTGTTGCCGCAATGGCTGATCTTTCACCAGGCCACGATGGACCTGGCCCTGGCGGCGGCGCTGGAGCTGGTGCAGCGCCAGCCTAGCTAGCTTCTACAGCAGCAGCACCGTGGCTTGCTCGGGCAAGACGACGCGGTAGTGGCCCGGGTATTTGTCTTCGCCATCGAAAATCTTGCAAAACACGGGCTGGTTGATGTCGTTGACGGCGGCCTCGTTCATGGGCAGGGTGGCGATCAGCTGCTCGCCTTCGACCAGTTGCAGCGCGCTGCCCCGCTCGGCAGCGCAAAACGCCAGCGATTGCACATCGCTGGCGAACGGCCGCTTGTACCACGGCGTGATGGCCCGCACGGCGCGCCGGGCGTCCTGCAAGACCTGCCCCACGCGCTTGACGTTCCAGGCATCGCGCGCCACGGACGGCTGAAGCACGATATTCGCCGTCAACTCGCCCCTGTTCTTATTCACCAGGAAAGTACCGTCCTGCGCGGCGATGTCTTCGTTGAGCGGCACGACGAACACGCCGCCGTCGGACACCTTGATCGGCATGGGCGCGCCATTGCCTTGCAAGGCCACGCGCACGTCGTCGATGGTGGCGCTCAGCTTGGCCGGAATCAGGCGCAGGGCCATGACCACGCTGCCGCTCGACACTTGCCACACTTTCCGGGCCGTCAGATAACTGTCGCGGTAAGCCGTGAAGCGCACGCGCGGCGCCTTGGCGTCGCTGCTGGCGGTGACCGTCACCGTTTGCGATGGCAAGGTTTCCTCCGCGCCCGCCGGCGCCGCTGGCGCCACGGGCGTGGCTGGCGCAGGGGGTGGCGGCACGAGCGGCGGTGGCGCGACGGCGGCGGGCGGCACGCTGGCGCTCTGCAGCGGCGCGGGGATAGCCGGCGGCGCGTGCTCCTGGGCCTGGCCCAGCGACACGACACACAACCATCCGGCACAAGCGATCCATGTACGCATGCATTTCTTTCAATAAGGAAAATATTTTATCAGCGCCTGCATTATCGCAGAAGGCCAGCCCATGCGCCGCCCTTGGCCTGGCCGCACTCTTTTGGTGCGCACGCTTGATTATTTAACAAATACCACTTATATTGATAATGATTCTTATTCACATAAGTGAAGGGAATCGCGCGCCCTTCTTTTCCACTGCCCGCACGCGCCGGGCCTTGCGGTGGAACTGCTATCCAAGCCAGACCACGGGCCAGCGTCACGCCATCCCCCAGCTACTGCGCACCTCGCCAGACGAGATAGGAAAACACACAACTACAATATGCCAGGAAAATGATGCAATCAACGACAGTCTTCCCTCCTTCGCGCCAGCCCGCCTTGCGCCCCCTCCCCCGCCTGTTACACGTCGCCCTGCTGAGCCTAGCCGCCGGCACAGTCTTGCCGGCCCAGGCCGCCGACGCCGCCGCGGCCGACGTCACCATGCCGGCCGTCACCGTGCTGGGCCAGTCGATGGCCGGCACGGAAGGCACGCAGTCGTACACGACAGGCGAAGCGCGCAGCGCCACGCGCATGGACCTGTCCCTGCGCGAAACGCCGCAATCGGTCAGCGTCATCACGCGCCAGTTGCTCGACGACCTGGGCGCCGTGCGCCTGGACCAGGCGCTGGCGCAGACGACGGGCATCCAGGTTGGCCAGAATGACACGGAGCGCACGACCTTTTATGCGCGCGGCTTCGGCATCAACAATATCCAGATCGACGGCATGGCGCGCGGCGGCAATGCGCCGCTGCAAGACACGATTTTGTACGACCGCATCGAGGTCGTGCGCGGCGCCACCGGTCTGATGGGCGGCAAGGGCGACCCGTCGGCCACCATCAACATGATACGCAAGCGGCCGACGAAGGAATTCCAGGCCAGCGCCGGCCTCATCATGGGCCGCTGGGATGATCAGCGCGTCGAGGCCGACCTGTCCACGCCGCTGAACGCGCAGGGCAGCGTGCGCGCGCGCACGGCCCTGGCGTGGCAAAAACGCGACTCCTACCTGGACATGTATCACGAACGCAAGACGGTCGGCATGCTCATCGTCGAGGCGGACCTGCGTCCCGGCACCCTGCTGACGGCGGGCGTCGACTTCCAGGACAACCAGCCCACGGGCGCCACCTGGGGCGCCGTGCCCTACTGGAACGCGGACGGCAGCCTGGCGAATTTGCCGCGCAACACCAGCTGGACGGCGCCATGGAGCACCTGGGCCGAAAAGCAGCACACGGTGTTCACCTCGGTGGACCAGCGCCTGCCGGGCAACTGGAATCTGCACCTCGGCTATGCGCGCACGGAAAGCACGAACCGCACCACCGTTCTGTATGCGGGCAAAGGTTATCCCGATCCCGCCACGGGTAAAGGCATGGAACTGTGGACGGGCGCCCGGGGTGCGGGAGAAAGGAACAGCGACAATTTCGACGTCTACGCCAGCGGACCATTTACCTTGCTGGGACGCAAGCACACGGCCATCATCGGCTGGAATGGCAATAACGGCCAGGATCGCTCCCCCGGCGGCAAGGCGAAAATCGACTATGAACCTTTGGTCCCCGATTACCGCAGCTGGACGGGCAACATCCCCCGCCCCGTGTTCACCCCGGATGGCTCGCACACGGAAAGCGTGACGCGCCTGGCGGGCGGCTATGTGGCCACGCGTTTGAGCCTGGCCGACCCGCTGCACGTGATCATCGGCGCGCGCAGCAGCACCTATCGCACGGACACGCGCAGCTACAACACGCAAGGCGTGTACACGGGCAGCAGCGACTTTGTGGAAACGCGCAATGAAGTCACGCCGTACGTGGGCGCCGTGTTCGATATCAACAAGCAATATTCGGCCTACGCCAGCTTCACGCAGCTGTTCAACCCGCAAACGAGCAAGGACCGCAACAACCAGTTCCTGGCGCCGGAAACGGGCGACAATGCCGAGCTGGGCGTCAAGGGGGAATTCTATGAAGGCAAGCTGAATGCGTCGGCCGCCCTGTTCCACACGAAGAAAAAGAACCTGGCGGAACTCGACCGTTCCGTGCCGCCCGGCTTTTTGCTGCCCGACGGCGGCCAGGCCATGGTGGCCAACGGCGCCGGCGTGACGGCCAAGGGCGTCGAATTCGACGTTTCCGGCCAGTTAACGCCCGCCTGGGAAGCGAGCGGCGGCTATACCTATCTGCACGCGGCCGAGGCCGATGGCCGCCGCGCCGCCACCACGCAGCCGCGCCATTTGTTGCGCCTGGCCACCAGCTACCGTTTCGACGGCCGCCTGGCAGGGCTGAAAGCGGGCGCCAGCATGACGGCGCAAAGCGCCACCTACAGCGAATCGTGGTACGGCCGTCCGCCGTCAAGCGAGATGACGAACATCCCGCAAGCCGGTTATGCGCTGGTCAACGCCATGGCCAGCTATGCCATCAACCGCCATGCCAGCGTGCAGCTGAACGTGAATAACTTGCTCGACAAAAAGTACTACCGCAACGTGGGCTTCTTCGACGGCGTGTTCTGGGGCGAACCGCGCAACATCAGCCTGGCCGTGCGCACGGCATTTTAAGCGGGACGCAGTGCATCAGGCTGCCGGCGCGCTGCGCCAGTGCGCGGGCGCGGGCAAAGTGAAGCCTTCGAGCAAGGGACCGCCCACGGGCGCCAGCACGGCGCCGGCCACCTGCCCGAACGCACGCTGGCCGGCCGGCAAGTCGCTGGCGACCAGGCGCAGCGCGCCGTCCAGCTGCCCGGCGACGGCGGCGTCGAACGCCTGCAGGCGGCGGAACAGATGCTTGCCGCCGCCGCTCCATACGCCCGCCGCGCGCAAGTGCAGGTCGGCCAGCGCTTCGTACAGCTGGCAAGCCACGGCCAGCGCCTCGCCCGGGTGCACGCTGTCGACCAGGTCTTCCAGCGCGGTGGTGATGGCGTAGCGGCGGCGCTGCAGGTTTTCCACGTCGAGCAAGGGCGGCCCGGCTGCGGCGATGGCTTGCGCCAGCGCCAGCAGCTGCGCGTGCTGCGCTCCGGGCGCAAGGATGTTTTCCCCTTCCACCACCATCATCACCAGCGGCACCTTGCCGCCCGGCGCATCGATTTCCTTGCAAAAATACGTGAACGTGGCCATGTCGTGCGCGAACAGTTCCACCGTGCGCCCTTCGGCCACGAGCGTGTCGCGCCAGGCGCAATCGACGTGGTCGAACAGCAGCAGCAAGTCGATGTCGGAAGTGGGCGTCTGCCGGCCCGTGGCGAACGAACCGCCGATGATGGCCGCCACGGCCGTGGGATAGCGTTCACGCACCAGCCGCAAGGCGATCGCGCGGATAGCGTCATAGGTGGAAATGTCTGTCACAGCCAGTGCTCCTTGCCGAAAAGCACTATCCTACACGCGATACGCGGCCTGCCGCCATCCTGCTACACTGGCGCTCTCTGATCAAGGAACCAACATGGAATACGATTGCATCGTGGTGCCCTCGCCCGTGGGCGAGCTGACGCTGGTGGCGCGCGGATCGGCCCTGGCCGCCATCCTGTGGGAAAACGACAAGCCCAACCGCGTGCGCCTGGGCGCGATGCGCGTCGATGACGGTTGCGCCGTGCTGCAGGAAACAGCGCGCCAGTTGGCGGAATATTTCGCCGGCACGCGCCAGCGTTTTGACGTGCCGCTCGATTTCGCCGGCACGCCTTTCCAGCAGGAAGTGTGGCGCGCACTGCTGACGATACCGTATGGCCAGACGCGCAGCTATGGCGAGATCGCACGCCAGATCGGCCGTCCCGCCGCCGTGCGCGCCGTGGGCGCCGCCAACGGCAAGAATCCCATTTCCATCATCGCCCCCTGCCACAGGGTCATCGGCGCCACGGGCGAGTTGACGGGCTTTGCGGGCGGCCTGCATGCCAAGGAAACCCTGCTGGCGCTGGAAGGCATCGCCCTGTCCAGCGACCGCGAAGCGCTGAAAACGGGTCACGCCCGCCGCCGCGCCGTGCCCATCGATACAGCGCAGGGCTGCTTGTTTTAGGCGCGGCATCGCTCCCCTTGTGGGATACTCACGTCCTCCGTTCAAGCAAACACACCCTATGCCCTACCTTGTCATCCTGTTCTTTGTCGTCCTGTATTTGCTGGCCACGTTCTTTTTCCACATCCCCGCCCTAGTCGCCCTCGTGTATGGCGTGCTGAGCCTGAGCTGTTTCGTTGCCTATGCGATCGACAAATCGGCCGCCAAAGGGGGCCGCTGGCGCACCTCGGAACGCACCCTGCTGCTGCTGGGGCTGCTGTGCGGCTGGCCGGGCGCCGTGCTGGCACAGCAATGGCTGCGCCACAAGTCCAGCAAGCGCTCGTTCCGCATCCTGTTCTGGATCACGGTCGCCCTCAATATCGGCTCCTTCGTGTATTTCAGCATGCATTACGCGGCGCCCGATATCGGCACCGAGGTGGCGCCCATCGAACTGTAAAACTGCTTCCTGCCAAGATGTAACAATTATTGCAGCCCGTTGTTCTTGAAATGATCGCCTGTCAGAATATCAATATTCACGATATTCAAGCCAATTCATTTACACGGGAAAGCCCTTTTCGACCATGCGTACCTTGCAATTCCACAATTCCTTCCTGTTCCGCCTTGCCGCCGCGATTTGTTTCGCTATCACCTTGGCGGGCTGCACAAGCTATCGCTTTATTCCCCCGGACTCCGATGCGGGGCGTCAATGCGTGACGAGTTGCGGGACCAATCGGCAAATATGCATAGCCGGCAAGGAACAAGTTGCCGCGGCCCAGGCGCAAGCTTGCGAGATGCGCAACGTCAGTACCGTTTCCCTCTGCCTGGCCGTGGCGAAAACAGATGCGGACCGGGAACTGTGCTCGAAGAAACGCCAATATTGCGCCTCAAACAACTCTGCAACGTGGCAATGCGAGGCGGATTACCGCAGCTGCTATACGCAATGCGGCGGCAGGATCGAGGAAAGCGAATAAACGCTGACAGCCTGATACCGTCGAACAGGATGCCGCGTGGCGAGCGCAAGGCGCGATGAACGACGCGCGGCAGGCTTGATGCATCTGCTTACTCACCCAGCAGGCGCAGCGATTCCAGCCAGTCCGCCTTCCATTCGCGCAGCAACGGTTGCGTGGCGAACGCCTTCTTCAGGTGCGCCATCGGCACGCGGTGCACGTCGTGCAAGCCGAACGCCAACGTCACCGGATGCCACAGATGGCTGTTCTTGCCGCCACGCGAATTCTTGCGCACGCGCGCGCCATCGTCACCGAAGATGCCCACGCCGCTGGCCAACCCCTTGTCCAGGTCGACCTTGCCCACGCCGGCAAAGGCCAGCAGAATCTGCTCGCGCCCCAGGCCCTTCAAGGCGCTGGGCAAGACCACGGGGCCCTTGTCCGCCTCTGCGACATCCGGCTGCGGATGCTGCAACTCCTTGAGCAAACGCAACAGGTCGCGCTCCTGGAAGTGCAAGCCGTCCAGCGGCGCGCGCAATCCCGGCGCCTTCAGTTCGATGGCGATATTGCCCGAGTCGCGCGTAAAACGCAGCCACACGTCGTCCGCGCCCGAGGCCAGGTGCTGCTTGTCCCCGATAAACACGACGGGCGCCGCATAGCGCGTCACGCCGTCATGGAACAGCTCGGCCCATGCGTCGCTGTAATCGAGCCAGACGTAGGGCAAGCCGCCCTGCTCCAGCAAGCGCGCCAGGGTCCACGGCGTGCCGGTCTGTTCAGCCAGCCAGGCACAGGCGTCAAGGGCGGTGGCGCGGTATGGCAGGGATATGGCAGTCATGGCGGTTCCATCGATAAAAGTGGAGCGCAGTGTAGCAGACCTCGTCCTCATCCCCTTCGGCAGGCGCAGCGGGACGCTGCGCGATGTGCTAGGCTGGAAGCATCAGCACGCGCCATGCCCATTCCGGCCGCCTGGCGCACTACCGCGAGGGGATCACCATGCATTCGAGCACCAACGCCGCCACCGCACCTGCCCCGCCACCGGAACGCGATTCGCCCACGCCGGCCAGCGAAAGCCATGCCGAGGAAGCGCTCGATGAAGCGCTGAAGGAAAGCTTCCCGGCCAGCGACCCGATCGCCATTTCCACGCCAAAACCAGCCGGCAAGACGCCGCCCTGATGGCGCGCCTTGCCAGCCACCGTTGCGGTGGCTTTTTTTTGCCTGAACTGAATCCGGACGCCCCGCCCCCGCGTAGATGGCTATGCCACGACCGAACGAAGTTACTACGCGGAAAGGAAACGCCATGCAGCATTACAGCAAAAAGACGGATCCCCTGGACCAGCGCCTGTACCTGGCCCAGCGCATCGACCGGGCCGATGCGCGCCTGCAACGCTTGCACGATGCGGCCGAGCGCGAACGCTGCGCGCAATGGATCACGGCCTGGGCCGTGGCGGCGGGCGCCGACGCGCCGCGCGGCATGAAGCTGCGCATCCGCGGCGAATTCATCCTGCTTTGATCCAAAACAAAAGCCCCGCCCGGTGCATGCGCACGGGGCGGGGCCTGTCAAACCGGCACGGACTTAATCTGACGTGTCGCGGTACTGCTCGGGCGTCGTGTCGCCATCGGCGACTTCATACCACATCGCATTGAGCACGGCGAAGGTCGCCGCCAGCGGAAGACCCAGTATCCAGGCGAAATACCACATAGTTATATCCTTTCGTTGATTCTTAGTAGGCGTGACCGCTGTCGTCCTTGATTGCTTTTGCATCAACCTTGCCCCACAGCACTTTATATACCCACGTCGTGTACGCCACGATGAGGGGAATGAAGACGGCCGTGACGACCAGCATGATGAACAGGGTCATATGGCTGGACGAGGAATCCCACACCGTCAGGCTGGCGCGCGGGTCGATCGACGATGGCAGGATGAACGGGAACATGGCCGCGCCCACGCCGAGGATGATGCCGGCGATGCCAGCCGCGCTGGCCAGCAAGGCGGGCACTTCGCGGCGCGCGCGCTGGAAGGCGAAGGCCAGCAGCGGGCAAAGCAGGCCCAGCGCAGGGGCGATCCAGGTCCAGGGATGGGCGGCAAAGTTGAGGAACCAGGCGCCCACGTGCACTTCCGCCGTTTTCAGCATCGGGTTCGACGGACCGTCGACCACCACCGTGCTGCTGATGCGGTAGCCATCGACCCACAGCCACAGGGCCACGCCGGCCAGCGCATACAGCACGACGGTGGCAAGCGCCGCCACGCTGCCGTAGCGGCGCGCCCGTTCGGCAACCGGGCCGTCCGTTTTCAGCTGCAGCCAGGTGGCGCCGTGCATCACCAGCATGGCCACCGAGACGAGGCCGCACAGCAGCGCGAACGGGTTGAGCAGCGCAAAGAAGCTGCCGTCATAGAAGATATGCATGTCTGGCGAGAAACGGAACGGCACGCCTTGCAGCACGTTGCCGATGGCCACGCCGCAGATCAGGGCCGGCACGAAGCCGCCCACGAACAGGGCCGCATCCCAGCGGGCGCGCCAGCGCGGGTCTTCGCGCTTGCTGCGGAACTTGAAGGCCACGGGGCGCACGATCAGCGCCACGAGGATGACGAACATGGCCAGGTAAAAGCCCGAAAACGACACGGCGTACAGCTGCGGCCAGGCGGCAAAGATGGCGCCGCCGCCAAGGATCAGCCACACCTGGTTGCCTTCCCACACGGGACCGATACTGTTGATGACGACCCTGCGCTCGAGGTCCGTCTTGCCGACGAAGGGCAGCAGGATGCCCGTGCCCAGGTCGAAGCCGTCCGTGATGGCAAAGCCCACCAGCAAGATGCCGATCAGCAGCCACCAGATCAGGCGCAGTGTTTCGTAAGAAATCATTTCATGCAAAATCATGGTCTGGCCCTCCTTAGGCGCGTTGAGTATGAATGGCTGCGGGGGCTGGCACGGGGGCCGGCGCCTTCTCTTCCGGCCCCTTGCGGATGGCCTTGAGCATGAGCTTCATTTCAATAATCAACAGCACCGTGTAGATGGCGGCAAAGCCGGCAATCGTGATCAGGAGGGTCGAAGCGCCCAGGTTCGAGACGGCCACGGCCGTCGGCAGCACGCCTTCGATCACCCACGGCTGGCGGCCCACTTCGGCCACGATCCAGCCCGCTTCAATGGCCACCCACGGCAGCGGGATGGCGAATACGGCCAGCTTCAGCAGCCAGCGGTGCTTGTCCAGGGTGCGGCGCGTCGACAGCAGGAAGAACGTGCCGGTCAACAAGATAAAGAACATGCCCAGGCCCACCATCACGCGGAAGGACCAGAACAGGGGCGCCACGGGCGGCACGGTATCGAGCGCGGCCTTGCGAATTTGCTCGGGCGTGGCCTGGCGCGGGTCGTCGACATAGCGTTTCAGCAGCAAGGCATAGCCCATGGACTGGCCTTTCGACTCGAACATGTCCTTCGCATCCTGCGGCACGGGGCTGCCCGGCGCCACGCTGCGGATGGTTTGCAGCGCGTCATACGCCTTGATGCCATCC
Source organism: Janthinobacterium sp. SUN120 (assembly GCF_030397735.1). Lineage (NCBI taxonomy): Bacteria > Pseudomonadati > Pseudomonadota > Betaproteobacteria > Burkholderiales > Oxalobacteraceae > Janthinobacterium > Janthinobacterium sp. SUN120. Next base: position 1,762,297 of record NZ_JAPUBW010000001.1, read on the forward strand.
TTGATCAGCAGTTCGCCGCGGTCGACCAATTGCTCGATGCCGGGGATTTCCGTCGTCAGCGAACGCGTGCCGATCAAGCCCATCACCATCGGGATGTGCACGGCGTAATGCGTCTCGCGCGCTTTCGCGTCGGGGAAGCCGAAGGCCGTGAAGGCGGCCGGGGCCGGCTCCGTGGTCCACATGGCCTCGATCGCGGCCAGCTTCATCTTTTGGTGTTCCGACGACAGGTAGCCGCTTTCATCGCCCAGTACCACCACCGACAGCGAGGCGGCCAGGCCGAACGAGGCGGCGACCGTCATCGAGCGCTTGGCCAGCTGCACGTGGCGGCCCTTCAGCAGATACCAGGCGGAAATACCCAGCACGAACACGGCTGCGGCCGTATAGCCGGCCGACACCGTGTGCACGAATTTCGCCTGAGCAACAGGATTCGTCAGCACGGCGCCGAAATCCGTCACTTCCATGCGCATGGTTTGCGGATTGAAGGCCGCGCCGACGGGATTTTGCATCCAGCCGTTGGCGATCAGGATCCACAGGGCCGAGAAGTTCGAACCGATGGCCACCAGCCAGGTCGTGACCAGGTGGCCCCGCTTCGACAGCTTGTCCCAGCCGAAGAAGAACAGGCCGACGAAGGTCGCTTCCAGGAAGAAGGCCATCAAGCCCTCGATGGCCAGCGGCGCGCCGAAAATGTCGCCCACGTAATGGCTGTAGTAGCTCCAGTTCATGCCGAACTGGAATTCCATGACGATGCCCGTCGCCACGCCCATGGCGAAGTTGATGCCGAACAAGACACCCCAGAACTTGGTCATGTCGCGCCAGATGGGGCGGTTCGTCATCACGTAAACCGTCTCCATGATGGCGAGGATCACTGACAGGCCTATCGTCAGCGGAACGAATATAAAGTGGTACAGGGCTGTCAGCGCAAACTGCAGTCTGGATAAAGCGACAATATCGAAGTCCATATGATTTCCTTGGTGTTTCCCTACTGTAATTGTAAACTTGGTATCTATCTGATGCGATTCGATTGGTTCCGCCGCCTTCGGGCTGGCGTGCGGCACCGCCTGTCTCCGTTCTTGTCAATCCCCCCGCAAGCCCGCCAGGGCCGCTTCGAAGCCATCCGTGCCGCGCCGCAGCTCTTCGACGATGCGGCCGTCGCGGATGCGCAGCAGCCGGTCCGCCAGCGCCGCTTCGCGCCGCAAGTGGGTTGCGATCAGCAAGCTGCGCCCTTCGCAGCGCGCGCGCAAGCGCTGCAAAACGTCGCTTGCCGTCCCAGCATTCAGTGCTTCCGTCGCTTCGTCGAGCAGCCACAAGGTCGATTCGTGCAGGAACAGCCGCGCCAGCGCCAAACGCCGTGCCTGGCCGCCCGACAAGCCCAGGCCGCCCTCGCCCAGCATGGTGTCGAGGCCGCCTGCCAGGGCGCGCACCTCGTCGTCCAGGCCGGCCGCCTGCAGCGCCGCCCACAGCTGCGCATCGCTGGCGGCGGGGTCGGCCAGGCGCAGGTTGTCGCGCAAGCTGTCCTGGAACAATTCCGTCTTCTGCGTAAACAGACAGGCACGCGGCGCGCTCACCTTGCCCGACAATGGCGCCAACTCGCGCGCGGCCAGGGCCAGCAAGGTGGACTTGCCCGCGCCGCTGGGGCCGATCAAGGCCACGCGCTCGCCGGCGGCGATGTGCAGCGATACGTCATGCAGGATGGCAACGTGGCTGCCCGCATGCGCGGCGCTGACGCGTTCCAGGCGCAAGCCCGGTGCGGCATCCAGGGGCAGCGTGGCGACATCCTGCTGCTCCAGGCGCGGCGCCAGGCGGCGCATGGCCAGCAGCATGCGCCCCGCTTCCAGCGCGCCGCGGCGCAGTCCCGCAAACGGTTCCACGGCCGTCAGGGCGATCAGCAGGGCCAGCGCCGCGGCCGGCACGCTCAGCGCCTGCTGCTGCACCAGCGCGGCGACGGCCAGCAGCACCCCGGCCAGGGTCGCGCTGCCGGCCACGCCATACGCGGCGCCCGCCGCCGTTTCCAGGCGCAGCAGGGTGAAATCGGCTTGCGCCAGCGAGCGGTCGATCCGCGCCAGCGCCGCGCACTGGGCGTCGATGCGGCCCGCCATCACCAGGTCCGTCTGGCCGGCCACCAGGTCGATGGCGCCGGAACGCAGTTTTTCGATGGCGCGCGAGCGCAGGATGGCCGGGCGGCGGGCGCGGCGCGCCACGCTCCAGCTGATGCCGCCGCCGGCGGCCAGCAGCCACGCGGCCAGTCCCAGGCCCAGCTGCCACTGCATCACGCCCAGCGCCACGCCCGCCAGCAAGGCCGCGCACAGGGCCGTGAAGGCGGGCACCAGCAGGCGCAGGTACAGCGATTCGAGCGCATCGATATCGGCCGTCAGGCGGAACAGCAGCTTGGCGGGCTGGCGCAGCAGGCGGCTGGCCGCTTCCGGGCGCGACCAGCCGCGAAACAGTTGCACGCGGATGCTGGCCAGCGCGGCGAACGTGGCGTCGTGCGTGACGAGGCGTTCCGCATAGCGCGAACCCGTGCGGCCGATGGCCAGCAGGCGGATGCCGGCCGACGGGCCGAACACGTCGAACAGGATGGCCGTCGAGGCATGCAGGCCGGCAATCGACGTGGCCGTGATGAACCAGCCGGACAAGCCCAATAAGGCCATGCCGGACACCGCCGTCAGGGCCGCCAGCAAGGCGCCCCCGATCAGCTTGCCTGGTTGGGCCAGCAGTAATTGCCGCAGGACGGGATGCGAGATCAATGTGGTGTTCATGCGCGCAACTCCTGTGCCTGCGCCAGGGCATCGACCTGCACCGTGCGCTGCAGGCGCCCGGCCAGCACGGGGTCGTGCGTGGCGACGATCATCGTCTTGCCTTTCGCCAATTCCAGCAAGGCGTCCGTCACGCGCGCCGCCGTTTCGCTGTCCAGGTGGGCCGTCGGTTCATCGACCAGCAGCAAGTCCGCGTGCGGATGCAGGACCACGCGGGCCAGGGCCAGGCGCACGGCTTCGCCGCCGGACAAGCCCTGCCCGCCATCGCTGAGCATGACGGCCGGCTGCGCCTGCGCCACGGCAGCCAGGTCGGCCAGGTGCAGCGCCTGCGTCACTTGCGCGGCATGCGCGCCGACGCGGCCCAGGGTCACGTTCTGGCTGACGGAGGCGGCAAACACGTGGGGACGCTGGCCCATCCACGCCATGCGCTGGCGCAAGGTATTCACGGTGCCGTCGGTCAGGCGCACGCCGCCGATGCGGATCTCGCCGCCGCTGGCGGGCAGCAGGCCGGCCAGCAGGGACAGCAAGGTGGTCTTGCCGGCGCCGCTGGCGCCCAGCAGGGCCACATGTTCGCCGGCGCGCACGGTCAGGTCGAAGCCGTCGAAGACGGGCGCCTCGCCGGGATGGGCAAAGCGCAGTTGATGGATATCAATAGCGGGCGGCGGCGCCACCGCCATGGCGGCGGCGGAGACGGCAGCGGCTGCCACGCCGGCGCCGGGCAGGGGCACGCCTTCGGCCGCCAGGTCGTGCAGGCCGGCCAGGCCCGCTTCGCCGGCCGCCTTGTCGTGCCAGACGGCGGCCAGTTCGCGCAAGGGTTCGAAAAACGCGGGCGCCAGCAGCAGGATGAACAAGCCCTGCCCCAGGCTCAGTTCGCGGCCCCAGGTGCCGAAATTGATGCTGCCCAGCAAGGAGAAACCGATAAACGCGGCCACCATGGCGACACCGAGCGCGGAAAACAGTTCCAGCACGGCGGACGACAGGAAGGCGATGCGCAGCACCACCATCGTGCGCCGGCGCACGGATTGCGACGAAGCATCCAGGCGTTCGGCCGTGACATCGACGGCATCGAGCGCGCGCAGGGTGGCCAAGCCGCGCAGGCGGTCCAATAGAAAGGCGTTCATGCTGCCCATCTCCACCATCTGCGCGCGGCTGGCCGCTTGCGCACCCATGCCCACGAGGGCCATGAAGACGGGAATCAGGGGCGCGGCGATGAGCAGGATCAGCGCGGCGATCCACGACAGGGGCGTCACCACGGCGAGGATCACGAGCGGCACGAGCATGACTTTCCAGCGCGCGGGCTTGTAGCGCACCAGGTAGGGCACGATGGCTTCGGCCTGCTCGGCGATGACGCTGGCCGCCTGGCCCGACTGGGCGCGCTGGCGGTCCAGCGGCGAACGGTGCGCCAGCGCTTGCGCCACTTGCACGCGCAAGGTGGACAGGTGGTCGCGCGCCGCCGCATACATGCGCCGCGCGCCCCACGCTTCGCAGCCGGCGCGCAGCACGCCCAGCAGCAGCACGCCGGCGGCCGGCAACAGGGCCGCGCGCCAGGGTGCACCGGCCAGCATGGCTTGCACGGCCCAGGCCAGCAAGGCCGCTTGCGGCAGCCACAGCAAGGCGGCGCCGCCCTGCGCCAGGCTGGCGGCACGGGGAAGGATAAAGCGGGGCAAGGACAGCGGCGTGGTAGGCATATCTATACTTTTTGAGTTTTCAGAATTTTCTGTAAATTCGATATTTTGTATAATACTGCGAAACATGACATATATCAATTGACCCTGCGGGTGTGGCGTGAAAAAATTCAGATAATTATGAAAACTCAACATATCCAAATGACGCCGCTGATCCTGACCTTCGTCAGCCATTTCGGCGAGATGGGCAGCCGCTGGGGCTTTAACCGGACAGTGGGGCAAGTGTACGCCTTGTTGTTTGTCGCAGAGCATCCTTTACACGCGGATGAAATCGCGGAACACCTGAGTTTTTCACGCTCGAACGTGAGCATCGGCTTGAAGGAATTGCAGGGCTGGGGCTTGATCCGCCAGTCGCGCATCCCCGGCGACCGGCGCGAGTATTTTTCCTCGCTGGGTGATGTGTGGCAAATCTTCCGCGTGGTGGCCGCCGAGCGCCGCCGCCGCGAAGTGGCGCCCACCCTGACGGTGCTGCGCGAATCGCTGCTGGCGCCGGCCACGGAACCCGTCGACCAGTATGCGCAGGAGCGCATGCGCGAAATGTATGAACTGGTCGACCTGGCCAACACCTGGTTCGACGACTTGCAGCGCCTGTCGCCCGAATCGATGGCGCAGCTGATGAAAATGGGCGCCAAGGTGCAAAAGCTGCTCAATGCCAAGGATCGCTTGTTCGGCGTCAGCAATAACAACGACTGAAACCCGCCTCCCCTCTCCCTACTCAATGCATTGCTAGCACAAGCTAGCGTGCCTTGTCACGCCATTTCCGCTCGCCGCGCAGGCTTTCGCCAGCACAGCCATACATAGCCGTATGCGATGTTGTCAAGCATGCCAATAGCATTATTTAAATTGTATTAATTTACATCAAGACTAAGCTTGCATATGCGTACTCACGCAAAGGCGACCGGGCGACAAGTCGACCTCCCTGACCGGACGGCGCGCACCCTGAAGCAGTGAAATGTCTGCAATAAAATAAAAGGGGATTTTCATGAAAAGCATAACAAGCATTGCCATACGGGCATCCATGCTGGCCGCCCTGACGGCCTGCATGGGCGTGGCACAGGCTGCTACATGGGTCGATGTGGGACCGGCCAGCGGTTTCAGCATCGAAGGCAGCACCGTCACTTACTCGCCGTCACCTGCCCTCATGGTGAAATACTATAACGACAATCTCGTGCCGCAGAGTCCCACCGACATCCAGGGCTATATCAACGGCGTTTTCGGCACCAGCCTGGGTGCGGCCGTCTCGTTTTGCGACAATGCCACCTCAGGCTGCACCGCGGGCACCACGGCAGGCGCCAGCGGCGGGGTGAATTCCTTCACGAGTGCGGCGGCCTATGATTACCTGGCCATCCATTTCGGCCAGGGCGAACTGGTCTTCCAATGGGCAGCGCCCGTCGCAGCCGGCACGACCTTCACGGTGGCAGGCTTGCCCAAGGACCTGAGCAATTACCGCGCCTACGTTTCCGCCGTCCCTGAACCGGAAACCTATGCCATGCTGCTCGCCGGCCTGGGCCTGCTCGGCGTCCTGGCGCGCCGCCGCCAGGCAAAATAAGAGCATCGGGCAAGACCCGCAACACGGCGCCGGCGCACCCATGTTTACAGCGCGCTTGCGCCGCGCCACCCACTCTTTACACCGCCTTTATGCCTCTCCCGCTATGCTGACCGGCATCTTCAGTCACCGTTGCGAGGGAGCCCACATGCATGAATCCCCATTCCAGCCGCGCGCGCGCCATGCGCTGCGCCAGCACTTGCCCGTGCGCGAACGGCTGCGCCTGGCACGCCTGGCCAGCAAGAAAGTGCTGTCGCTGTGTTCCGCGCTGCTGTGCGCGGCGCCGCTGCTGTATTTGCTGAGCTTAGTGCTGGGCGCGCAGCCCTGAACAGCTGCGCGGAAACCGGATGTGGGGGAAAGATGGGGTGCGTTGCGGCAGCTTGGCGCCGCATGATCGTGGCCAGTATGAAACTGGTCCGCCCAGAGGGAATCGAACCCCCATTCACGGTTTAGAAGACCGTTGTCCTATCCGTTGAACGATGGGCGGAGAGGTGCAGTATTTTAATCCATGCGCGCCAGCAATGAAATGCCAGCGCGGAATAGAAAACGGGCTGTCATTTCTGACAGCCCGCTTATGACTTTGGTCGGAGTACAAGGATTCGAACCTTGGACCCCCTGGTCCCAAACCAGGTGCGCTACCGGGCTGCGCCACACTCCGAAGACAAGATAATAACGCCCCCACCCAATTTCGTCAATTGCCATAGACGAATTAGATGGAAATAACTATCGCTCCCTGCCTTTATGCACCGACCTTGTCGGCAATGCGGCGCGCCATCGACTCGGCCTTTTCCTTATCTTTCGCCTCCACCATCACGCGGATCAGCGGCTCGGTGCCGGAAGCGCGGATCAGCACGCGGCCCGTGTCGCCCAGCTCGGCCTCGACCAGTTCTTTCTCGGCCACCATGGCGGCATTTTTTTGCCAGTCGAAACCGGGCGCCACGCGCAGGTTGATCAGGGTTTGCGGGAACAGCACCAGTTCGGCCAGGCATTGCTGCAGGCTCTGGCCGCTGCGCTTGAGGGCGGACAATACTTGCAGCGCGGAAACGATGCCGTCGCCCGTCGTGTGCTTGTCCAGGCACAGCAGATGGCCGGAACCTTCACCGCCCAGTATCCAGCCCTTTTCCTTCATGACTTCCAGCACGTAGCGGTCGCCCACCTTGGCGCGCGCAAAGCCGATGCCCTGCTGCTTGAACAGCACTTCCAGCGCCATATTCGTCATCAGGGTGCCGACGGCGCCGGCCACGGGACCTGTCGCCAGGCGGTCCTTGACCATGACGTATAACAATTCGTCGCCGTTATACAGGCGGCCCGTGGCATCGCACATGATCAGGCGGTCGGCGTCGCCATCGAGGGCGATGCCCAGGTCGGCGCCGTGCTCGACGACGGCTTCGGCCATGGCCTTGGTTGCCGTGGCGCCGAAGCCCGCATTGATATTGAAACCGTCGGGCTTGTTGCCGATGGCGATGACTTCCGCGCCCAGCTCATGGAACACGTGCGGCGCGATATGGTAGGCGGCGCCGTGCGCGCAATCGACGACGATCTTCAGGCCGCGCAAGTCCAGCTCGTTCGGGAAGGTACCCTTGCAAAATTCGATGTAGCGGCCCTGGGCATCGTCCAGGCGCTTGGCGCGGCCCAGCTTGTCCGATGGCACGCAAGCCATGGGCTCGTCGAGTGCCGCTTCGATTTCCAGTTCCACGCTGTCGGGCAGCTTGGTGCCCTGGCCGGAAAAGAACTTGATGCCATTGTCGTGGTACGGGTTGTGCGAGGCGGAAATGACCACGCCGGCCGACAGGCGCAGCGCCCGCGTCAGGTAGGCGATCGCCGGGGTCGGCATGGGACCGGCCAGCATCACGTCCACGCCGGCGGCCGACAGGCCCGCTTCCAGCGCCGCTTCCAGCATGTAGCCGGAAATGCGCGTGTCCTTGCCGATCAGCACCGTCGGTCGCGTCTTGCCGCCTTGCGACTTGGCCAGCACCTTGCCGGCAGCATAGCCGAGGCGCATGACGAAGTCGGGGGTGATCGGAGCCGTGCCCACCAGGCCGCGGATGCCATCCGTGCCAAAATATTTACGCGTCATAGTATTTCTCTTTTTGTTGTTTATGATAAATCTTACAGGCTCAGTGTGCCATGCGCCAGACCTTCAGTGCATCGACGGTTTCAGCTACATCATGCACACGGATAATTTCCGCACCTTGCGCTACCGCAGCAAGTGCACCGGCGACACTGCCGGCCAGGCGCTGCTCGACGGGACGTCCCGTGACGGCGCCGATCATCGACTTGCGCGACAGCCCGGCCAGCACGGGCAGGCCCAGTTCGCTGCGCAACTGGCGCGTGGCGCGCAATAAGGCGTAGTTCTGCTCCACCGTCTTGCCGAAGCCAAAGCCGGGATCGACGCACAGGCGCTCGCGGGCGATGCCGGCCGCCGTCATCGTGTCGATGCGCTCGCGCAGGAAGTCGATGACTTCGCGCACCACGTCTTCGTACTGCGGCTGGGCTTGCATGGTTTCCGGCACGTTCTGCATGTGCATGATGCACAGCGCGCAATCGCTGTCGCGCACGGCGTCGACGGCGCCCGGCGCGCGGAAACCGTTGATATCGTTGATCATGTCGGCGCCCGCCAGGATGGCTTCGCGCATCACTTCCGGCTTGTAGGTGTCGACGGACAGGGGCTTGCCGCAGTCGCGCAAGGCGTACAGCACCGGCATGACGCGCTGCAGCTCGTCTTGCAGCGGCAGCGGCGGCGCGCCGGGACGGCTCGATTCGCCGCCGATGTCGATGATGTCGACACCGTCCATGATCATCTGCTCGGCGCGGGAAATGGCAAATTCCAGGTGCTGGTACTGGCCCGCATCGGAAAACGAGTCGGGCGTGATGTTCAGGATACCCATCACCAGCGCCTGCGTGCCCTGCAGGTTGAAGCCGAAACGGCCGAATTGCAAATAGTGTCGCATGTAAATCTTTGTAGTCGTCAGGAAAAAACTGCGGCGGCAACGAAAAAGGGCAAGGATTGCTCCTTACCCTTCTCTTGCATGCCGCTAATCAGGCAGTGGTCGCTATCAGGCTGGCGCCGTCACGTTAGGCGAGATGCCGCCCGTGCCGCTGTCGCCCGCATTGCGGCGTGGCGGGATGACTTTCGGTGGACGCGGCTCCAGGCCGGCCATGATGTCATTGATTTGCTCTGCATCAATGGTTTCCCATTCCAGCAAGGCTTTGGTCATCATTTCGACCTTGTCGCGGTTGCCTTCCAGCAAGGTGCGCGCCAAAGCATATTGCTTGTCGAGAATGTTGCGGATTTCAGCATCGACCTTTTGCTGCGTCGCTTCCGAGATCGTCTTCGTGGCGCCGCCGAAGAAACCTTCGTTTTCGCTGTCTTCGTAGACCATCACGCCCATGCTGTCGGACATGCCGAAGCGGGTCACCATGGAACGGGCCAGCTTGGTGGCGCGCGAAAAGTCGTTCGACGCGCCCGTGGACATTTGTCCCACGAAAATCTCTTCGGCGATACGGCCGCCGAACAGGATGGAAATTTCTTCCAGCATCTTGTCCTTGTAGGCGGACAAGTTGTCGTGTTCCGGCAACTGCCACGTCAGGCCCAGGGCCCAGCCGCGCGGCATGATCGTTACCTTGTGCACGGGATCGGCCTTCGGCAGCAGCTTGGCGACGACGGCGTGACCGGACTCATGGTAAGCCGTATTGCGACGCTCTTCCTCGCGGATGATCATCGATTTACGCTCTGGACCCATGTAGATCTTGTCTTTCGCATCTTCGAAGTCCGCCATTTCCACCAGGCGCTTGCTGCGGCGCGCAGCGAAAAGGGCTGCCTCGTTGACCAGGTTGGCCAGGTCCGCGCCCGAGAAACCGGGGGTGCCGCGGGCCAGGATATCGGCTTTCACGTCGGTACCGATAGGTACTTTGCGCATGTGCACGTTCAAGATCTGCTCGCGGCCGCGGATATCGGGCAAGCCGACGGACACCTGGCGGTCGAAACGGCCCGGACGCAGCAGCGCTTTGTCGAGCACGTCGGCGCGGTTGGTGGCGGCCACGACGATCACGCCGGAGTTCGCTTCAAAACCGTCCATCTCGACCAGCAACTGGTTCAAGGTCTGTTCGCGTTCGTCATTGCCGCCGCCCATGCCGGCGCCGCGGTGACGGCCGACAGCGTCGATCTCGTCGATGAAGATGATGCATGGCGAATGCTTTTTCGCGTTTTCAAACATGTCGCGCACGCGGCTGGCGCCCACGCCGACGAACATTTCCACGAAGTCGGAACCGGAAATCGAGAAGAACGGCACCTTGGCTTCGCCGGCGATGGCGCGCGCCAGCAGGGTTTTACCCGTGCCCGGAGGACCGACCATCAGTACGCCGCGGGGAATGCGGCCGCCCAGTTTCTGGAATTTGCTCGGATCCTTGAGGAAGTCGACCACTTCGTTGACTTCTTCTTTCGCTTCGTCGCAACCGGCGACATCGGCGAAGGTGACGGTGTTGCTGGCTTCATCCATCATGCGCGCCTTCGACTTGCCGAACGAGAATGCCCCGCCCTTGCCGCCGCCTTGCATCTGACGCATGAAGAAGACCCAGACGCCGATCAACAGCAGCATGGGGAACCAGGAAACAAAAATAGTTTGCAGGAAAGACGCTTCCTCGGGCGGACGCACATCGAAATGCACGCCATTGTCGCGCAAGTCGCCGATCAGGCCCTTGTCGAGGCTGGTGGCGGTGGTACGCACCTTGGTGTCGTCCATCAGCTTGGCGGTGATCGACGAACCTTCGATCACGACATCCTTGACGCGCTTGGCTTTGACTTCATCCAGCAAATCGGAATAAGCGATGGCCTTGCTGCCGCCTGTGGCGCCATGACTGTCGAATTGCTTGAACAGCATGAACAACAGCAGCAATACGACTACCCAGATGGCAGATTTGGAAAACATGTTATTCACGAAGACTCCTTGGATGCAGTGCGCATCTCTTTACCTATAGCTAGAAACACGATTTTACTCGCAATAAGCGGGCCGTGCCAAAGCCCGCCGATCCGTGCGCGCGAAAAAATCGCGTTCACGCAAAAAAATGCAGTATAAACAATTTAGGCTTTTATGCCATCAGACGCTACTGCACTTCTCGTTCCCATGTGCGGATTCCCTCTTAAATATCAAGGGCGGAATCATCTTCTTCCACGGCATTTTTCAGCGGATTCTTGATTCCACGGCCCATCAGGAAGATTTCCGACGATTTATCGCGGCTGGCCTTGGGCTTTTTCTGCACGACGACCTTGAATTCGGCGCGGAATTTCTCCACGATCTGGCTGAAACCCATGTCCTTGAAGCATTTCACCAGCAGCACGCCAGACGGCTTCAGGTGCAATTGCGAGAATTCGATGGCCAGGTCGATCAAGTGTTCCATGCGCGCGGCATCCGCCGTGGCGATGCCCGACAGGTTGGGCGCCATGTCCGACAGGACCAGGTCGACCTTGCGGCCCTGCAACACCACTTCCAGCTGGCGCAGCACGCGCGCTTCGCGGAAGTCGCCCTGGATGAAGTGGAAATCGGCGATCGGCTCCATTTCCAGCATGTCCAGGCCAATCAGGGTACCATTGACCCCGCCGCCGTCCTTGCCGGCCAGCTTGCGCCGCGTGTACTGGGCCCAGCTGCCAGGAGTGCAACCCAGGTCGACGATCACCTGGCCAGGTTTGATCAGTTTCTCGTCTTCATCGATTTCTTTCAGCTTGTATGCTGCCCGGGCGCGGTAGCCCTCTTTTTGCGCCAACTTCACATATGGATCATTTATGTGGTCGTGCAACCAGTTTTTGTTTAATTTCTTCTTTGCCATTCGCGTAGAATACTGCTTTTAAGGGAATTACTAAATATTATTATGCTAAAACTTACACCCGTAGAGCGCAGCGCACTGCGCGCCGAAGCACACGCGCTGAAGCCTATCGTCATTATTGGCGAAGCGGGCTTGACACCTGCTGTCCTCAAAGAGATCGACCTTGGCCTGGATTCGCACGGTCTGATTAAAGTCCGCGTGTTCGGCGACGACCGCGAAGCCCGCGTCGGAATGTACGATACGATTTGCGGCAATCTCGGCGCCGCCCCGGTACAACATATTGGCAAACTGCTGGTAATCTACCGTCCGAAAAAAGAAGTGGTTAAGGAGAAGGTCAGCGCCGGCAAAGGCATGCGCGAAGTGACCATCGTCAAGGCCAGCGCCAGCGGCACCAAGCGCCCGAGCGTGACGAAAGTCATGATCAAGGGCAATGAGCGCGTTACCGAAGGCGGTTCCATCAAGCGTGCCAAGCCACGTCAGAAAAGCGCCAAGAAAAGCGCACTGGGCAGCAAGTAAGCCTGTTCACCCGGCCACCGCAAGGCGGCCGGGCTTGAAACAAGAAGCGGAGCACGGGATATTCCCTGCTCCGCTTTTTTATTGCTGCTGAATCAAGATTACTGTTGCTTCCAGATCAGCACGCCCGCCAGCAGGCTCTGCACGGCAAAGATCAGGGTCGACACGCCATGCAGCATGCCGAAGCGGCTGCGCATGGCCTCGTCCATGATGCCCGACGGCGCTTGCGCCTTGAGTTCGGCCATCAGGGGCGAAATGCCGAAATGGCTGAGCAGCGCGCACACCAGCATCGACAGTACCAATGCGGCCAGCAAACGGCGGCGCTTGAGTTCCAGCGCGCCGGGAGCCCATTGCAACAGGGCCAGCAGCACCAGCGCACAGGCGATGGACAGCCAGGCCTCGGCGCGGAACATGCTGCCAGCAATATTGCCCGCCAGCACGCGGTCACTGAGGGTGCCGAACAGGGTGGGCGCCACGATGAAGCCGATGGTCCACAGGCTGCCGGCCCACAGGGTGGCAACGAGGAGGCGCACGCGCGTCAGCATCAGATGTACAGCACTTCCAGGATTTCGTATTCACGCGGGCCGGACGGCGCCTGCACTTCCACCACGTCGCCGGCGTACTTGCCGATCAGCGCGCGGGCGATCGGGGACGTCACGGAAACCTTGTTCATTTTCAAGTCGGCTTCATCGAGGCCGACGATCTGGTACGTGACTTTCTGGCCCGATTCCAGGTCTTCCAGGTTCACGGTCGAGGCAAACACCACGCGGCCTTCCGCGTCGAGCGCGGTCGGGTCGATGATTTGCGCTGCGCCCAGCTTGCCTTCGAGCTCGGCGATGCGGCCTTCGACGAAGGCCTGGCGTTCCTTGGCGGCATCGTACTCGGCGTTTTCCGACAAATCTCCGTGCGAACGCGCTTCGGCGATCGCATCGATGACGATGCGGCGTTCCTTGGTCTTCAAATGATGCAGCTCTTCCTTCAAGAGTTCTGCGCCGTATTTGGTCAATGGGACTGAGGTCATGTTATCTCTACTATCTGCTAGTTATCGGCGCCGCTGTCCGTGTTTTGCCACGGTTAACGGACTTACCAAGTGAAAACCACAGAGGCCGCGCGCTGCTCTGCACGGAACTCTGTGGTTGATAAGCATGCAGTGTACCGCCTAACGGCGGCCACTGCAAACGCACTTAGTTCAAGGTCTTGTGCAGACCTTGCAAATCGTACACACGCAGCTCATCCAGGTGGCGGATGCCTTCGACGGCCGCTTCCGCGCCGGCGATGGTGGTGTAGGTCGTCACGCGCGACGCCAGGGCCGACGTGCGGATGGCCCGCGAATCGACGATGGCGCTGCGTTTTTCTTCCACGGTGTTGATCACCAGCACGATTTCATGGTTCTTGATCATGTCGACCACGTGCGGACGGCCTTCGATCACCTTGTTCACTGGCGTGACGGCGATGCCGGCAGCAGCGATCACGGCGGCGGTACCCTTGGTGGCGACCACGGTGAAGCCGGACTCGACCAAGTCACGCGCCACTTGCACGGCGCGCGGCTTGTCCGACGCTTTCACGCTGATGAAGACCTTGCCCGATTTTGGCAGGTTCACGCCGGCGCCCAGTTGCGATTTCACAAACGCTTCGCCGAACGTCAGGCCCACGCCCATGACTTCGCCCGTCGATTTCATTTCAGGGCCCAGGATGGTGTCCACGCCAGGGAACTTGACGAACGGGAACACGGCTTCCTTGACGCTGAAGTATGGCGGCACGACTTCCTGCGTGATGCCTTGCGACGCCAGCGACTGGCCCACCATGCAGCGCGCGGCGATCTTCGCCAGTTGCAAGCCGGTGGCTTTCGAGACGAAAGGCACGGTGCGCGAAGCGCGTGGATTGACTTCCAGCACGAAGACGACGTCTTTCAGTTGGCCATCGATCTCTTGCTTCTGGATCGCGAACTGCACGTTCATCAGGCCAACCACATTCAAGCCCTTGGCCATCAGCGCCGTCTGGCGTTTCAGTTCTTCAATGGTTTCCGGTGCCAACGAGTATGGCGGCAAGGAGCAAGCCGAGTCGCCCGAGTGGACGCCAGCCTGTTCGATGTGTTCCATCACGCCGCCGATGAACGTCGTTTCGCCGTCGGAAATGCAATCGACGTCGCACTCGATGGCGTCGTTCAGGAAGCGGTCCAGCAGCACCGGCGAATCGTGCGAAACCTTCACGGCTTCGCGCATGTAGCGCTCGAGGTCGCGTTGCTCGTGGACGATTTCCATGGCGCGGCCGCCCAGCACGTACGATGGACGCACGACCAGCGGATAACCGATTTCCTGCGCCAGCGCCAAAGCGTCGGCTTCCGTGCGCGCGGTGCGGTTAGGCGGCTGGCGCAGTTCCAGCTTGTGCAGCATTTGCTGGAAACGTTCACGGTCTTCGGCCGCATCGATCATGTCGGGCGAGGTACCGATGATGGGCACGCCATTCGCCTCCAGGTCCAGCGCCAGCTTCAAAGGCGTCTGGCCGCCGTACTGCACGATCACGCCCACCGGTTTTTCGATGGCGACGATTTCCAGCACGTCTTCCAGCGTCAAGGATTCGAAGTACAGACGGTCCGAGGTATCGTAGTCGGTCGAAACCGTTTCTGGGTTGCAATTGACCATGATGGTTTCGTAGCCGTCTTCGCGCATGGCGAGGGCCGCGTGGACGCAGCAATAGTCAAACTCGATACCCTGGCCGATACGGTTCGGGCCACCGCCCAGCACCATGATCTTTTTCTTGTCGGTCGGATTCGATTCGCACTCTTCGTCGTACGTGGAGTACATGTACGCCGTGTCGGTCGAGAACTCGGCCGCGCACGTGTCGACGCGCTTGTAGACGGGACGGATGTTCAGCGCATGGCGCTGCTGGCGCACGGCCGTGTCGGTCGTCTGCAGCAGGAAGCCCAGGCGGCGGTCCGAGAAGCCCTTCTGTTTCAACTTGTACAGGGTGTTCTTGTCCAGGTTTTCCAGCTTTTGCGTATCGAGCCACAGTTCCAGGTCGACGATTTCCTTGATCTGGATCAAGAACCATGGGTCGATCTTCGTCAGGTTGTGCACTTCTTCCAAAGTGAAACCTTGGGCAAACGCATCGCCCACGTACCAGATGCGCTCAGGACCAGGCTCGCCCAGTTCTTCTTCGATCTTTTCGCGGTCCTTGGTCTTTTCATTCATGCCGTCCACGCCCACTTCCAGGCCGCGCAAGGCTTTCTGGAACGATTCCTGGAAGGTACGGCCGATGGCCATCACTTCGCCGACGGATTTCATCTGCGTCGTCAGGTGGTGGTCGGCGGTCGGGAATTTCTCGAACGTGAAACGGGGAATCTTGGTGACGACGTAATCGATCGACGGTTCGAACGATGCCGGCGTGGCGCCGCCCGTGATTTCATTGCGCAGCTCGTCCAGGGTGAAACCGACGGCCAGCTTGGCGGCGATCTTGGCGATCGGGAAACCCGTCGCTTTCGATGCCAGGGCCGACGAACGCGATACGCGCGGGTTCATCTCGATGACGATCATGCGGCCATCGACAGGGTTGATCGAAAATTGCACGTTCGAGCCACCCGTGTCGACGCCGATCTCGCGCAGCACTGCCAGACTGGCATTGCGCATGATCTGGTATTCCTTGTCCGTCAAGGTTTGCGCTGGCGCAACCGTGATGGAGTCGCCCGTGTGCACGCCCATCGGGTCGAGGTTTTCGATCGAGCAAATGATGATGCAGTTGTCCGCCTTGTCGCGCACCACTTCCATCTCGTACTCTTTCCAGCCCAGCAACGATTCTTCGATCAGCAACTCTTTCGTCGGCGAAGCTTCCAGGCCGCGCTTGCAGATGGTTTCGAATTCTTCTTCGTTGTAGGCGATGCCGCCGCCGGAGCCGCCCATGGTGAACGACGGGCGGATGATGGTCGGGAAGCCCAGGGTGCGCTGCACAGCCCACGATTCTTCCATCGAGTGCGCCACGCCGGAACGGGCCGAACCGAGGCCGATCTTGGTCATCGCGTCCTTGAACTTGGAACGGTCTTCCGCCTTGTCGATGGCTTCCGGCGACGCGCCGATCAGCTCGACGTTGTATTTTGCCAGCACGCCATTGTTGAACAGGTCCAGCGCGCAGTTCAGCGCCGTCTGGCCGCCCATCGTCGGCAGGATGGCGTCAGGACGCTCCTTGGCGATGATGCGTTCAACGACCGACCAGGTGATCGGTTCGATATAGGTCACGTCGGCCATTTCCGGATCGGTCATGATGGTCGCAGGATTGCTGTTGACCAGGATGACTTTGTAGCCCTCTTCGCGCAGGGCCTTGCACGCTTGCGCGCCGGAATAATCGAATTCGCAGGCCTGGCCGATCACGATCGGGCCAGCGCCAATAATCAGAATACTTTTGATATCTAAACGTTTAGGCATTTTTCTTTTTCTCCTCCGCAGCCATCAAGTTGATGAAGCGGTCAAACAGGTAAGCAACATCCATCGGGCCCGGCGACGCTTCAGGGTGGCCCTGGAAGCAGAAGGCCGGCTTGTCCGTGCGGGCAAAGCCCTGCAGGGAACCGTCGAACAGCGATTCATGGGTCACGCGGCAGTTCGCGGGCAAGGTTGCCGCGTCGACTGCGAAACCGTGGTTTTGCGAGGTGATCAAGACCTGTTTCGTTTCCAGGTCTTGCACCGGGTGGTTGGCGCCGTGGTGGCCGAACTTCATCTTCAGCGTTTTCGCGCCGGAAGCGATCGCCATGATCTGGTGGCCGAGGCAGATGCCGAAGGTCGGGATGCCCTTCTCAATCAATTCCTTGGTCGCCGCGATGGCGTAGTCGCACGGTTCCGGGTCGCCGGGGCCGTTCGACAGGAAGATGCCGTCCGGATTGAGCGCCAGGGCGTCGGCAGCCGTCGCTTGCGCGGGCAGCACGGTGACTTTGCAGCCGCGCGCCGTCAGCATGCGCAGGATATTGCGCTTGACGCCGTAGTCGAAGGCGACCACGTGGTATTTCGCGTCCGCGTCGGCCAGCTGGCCATAGCCTTCGCCCAAGGTCCATTCCGTTTCGCGGTACTCGTAGGCATCCTTGCTGGACACGACCTTGGCCAGGTCCATGCCGGCCAGGCCGGGGAAGGAACGGGCCAGTTCCAGCGCTTGCGCGGCGGATGGCTCGTTGCCTTGCGTACCGACGAGGATGGCGCCGCCCTGCGCACCTTTTTCACGCAGGATGCGCGTGAGCTTGCGAGTATCGATGCCGGCGATGGCGACGATATTTTCAGCTTTCAGGTAATCGGACAGGGAGAGGGTGGAACGGAAACTGGATGCCAGCAATGGCAGATCGCGGATGATGAGGCCAGCGGCGTGAACCTTGGAAGATTCGACGTCTTCCGGATTGACGCCCGTATTGCCGATATGCGGATAGGTCAGGGTGACCATCTGGCGGCAATAGCTTGGGTCGGTAAGGATTTCCTGATACCCGGTCATCGAGGTGTTGAAAACAACCTCGCCCGTGGTATGACCGGCGGCACCGATCGAAAAACCTTTAAAGATCGTTCCATCAGCAAGCGCTAATATGGCTGGAACGGCAGGGCCAGAAAAAAATGGCGGCAAGGGCAACTCCTGATAAAGTTACCGTAGCTGCGCCACGTCAGACCGACCGCCTAGATACCCGAGCCAGATGCACTCAGGGTGTTTCAACGGTCATTTTGAATGAGGGGATGGGTAGTCGCTACGGTATATGTGTGATTGGCTAAACCTTTGAATTATAACCAAAAGGAAGCTTTTCCACAAGGAAGAAAACTCGGAATCGGCGGCATTTTTTTGCGCAGCAGCATAAATCCCCCGCCCCATGAAAAAAGCCGCCCGGCTTGCGCGGGGCGGCTCATTCTGCAACTGCGGCTACTACTTAGGCCGTCAGGGCCGCAATGCCCGCTTTCGCGATTTGCGCATCTTCCGCCGACTTGACGCCCGAGACGCCGACGGCGCCCACGTAGTGGCCATCGAACACGATGGGCACGCCGCCTTCCAGCAAGCCGTCGATTTCCGGCGCGCTCAGGAACGAGACGCGGCCGCCGTTGATCATCTCTTCATAGATGCGCGATTCGCGGCGGCCCAGCGCGGCCGTCTTGGCTTTCGATGGGGCGATGTGCGACGAGATCGGCGCCACGCCATCCATGCGCTGCAGCCACAGCAGGTGGCCGCCGTCGTCGACGATGGCGATCGTGACCGCCCAGTTATTCTTGACCGCTTCCGCTTCGGCGGCGGCAGCGATTTTCTTTACGTCGTCCAGGGTCAAAATCGGTTTCGATTGCATGGTGCATCCTTGTTATGTTGAATCAAAATTGTATACGAAATGCGCAGCGGCGCTATCCCCTACTGCTCGCGCTTGGCTTTCAGCTTTTGCTTGAGCTGCGCCATCACGGCAAAGGTCGCCTGCTCGCCCGCCAGGATCGCCTGGTTGCGGCTGTTGAAATCGTTGCCCTTCATGGTGCCCAGGCTGGGCTGGATCACCACGTCCGCATCCTTCAGCTCGAACTGGTTGATGCGCTGGCCCATGATAGCGAAGGTCTGCATCAGCACTTCCATCGAGCTGATGGCCTTTTGCGTATCCGTTTGCGACGAAATATTCACGGCGATGATGAAATCGGCGCCCATGTCGCGCGCGAAGCGCACGGGCACGGGAGCGACGAGGCCGCCATCGACATAGGTGTGGCCCGCGATCGTCACGGGCTGGAACACGCCGGGCACGGCCGACGAGGCGCGCACGGCCATGCCGGTGTTGCCGCGCTGGAACAGGATCGGCTGGCCATTTTTGAGGTCGGTCGCCACCACGCCAAACGGAATTTTCAGTTTTTCCAGCGGCACGCCGCCCACGGCCTTGTTGACATAGCTTTGCAGCGCTTCGCCTTTCAGCACGCCGGACGACTTGCCGAACAGGGGCAAGGCCCAGTCGGAAATGGCCGCCTCGTCCATGTCGAACGCCATCTTTTGCAGGGCGAAGCCGGAATTGCCCGCCGCATACATGGCGCCCACCACGCTGCCCGCGCTGGTGCCCGTGACGATGTCGGCGTTGATGCCCTGCGATTCGAGCGCCTTGATCACGCCGATATGCGCGAAACCGCGCGCCGCGCCGCCGCCCAAGGCCAGGCCGATCTTGATCTTGCGTGGCGTGACGACGATGGACTCGGGTGGCGTCAATACCTGGATAGGTTTCGGGGCGGTGGTTTCGCAGCCGGCCAGCGCAAAGGCGGCCAGGGCAAGCAGGGTCAGGCGTTTAGGGAACATGGTGGAGAATGAGAACCGCGCGCGGCAGTGGCAACAAAGGAGAGCCGATTGTAGCGCAAGCGGGGCCGCCCGCACTGAAGGCCGCCTTAAATGTTTATAAATGACAAGATTCTGAATCGTGCGCGCCACTGCGGCTGCTAGACTGGCGCCTGGCTTACCGCATCATTAATGTTGTTTTTAATATAATTTATTGCGCGCACCAGCCTGGCGCCGCAAGCCAACCTATATTGATCGGCTTATGAAAACAGACCTGTTACGCCTCATCGCCCATCCATGCCTGCTCGCTGCCGCCCTGCTGGGTGCGGCCGGCGCCAACGCCGTCGCGGCGACACAGGGTGCCAATAACATCGCGGAGAAAATGGCGGGCTTTACCTGTACGGGGAACTTGCAGATGCCCATGGATCCGGGGGAGCACACGATAGCGCTCAGCTTTGACGCCCCCGACCAGCACGGGGCGCAAGGCACCCTCATGGTTGACGAGCGCGGCAAGGCGAGCAACTTCTACGACTGCCGGCAAAGCGGCGACAACCTCGCCTGCACATATGACGCGGGACCGGCCAGCGGCCCGCTGACCATGCGCTTTAGCGGCAAATTGAAGGAGGTAAAGGGCGAGATCAATTCCCCGTTTGAAAACAGCGCCACCATGCACTTTTCCGCACGCTGCCAAAAATCGGCGCAGTAGCCGCCAACCCTCCGGCGTCGCAGCGTCCGATGTATTGCTCAACCCTGCTTGCTCAACCCTGCCCCTGGCCTGGCAGGCAGTCAACCTATAAACTCTTCTCACTCGCCGAATCACAGAACATGTCTGACGCATATCAATTTTCCGACAGCCGCGCCTTGAGCGACCCGTTTACCCAACAGCTATCGCAGCAGCCGCCCGACGGCGCCCTCGCCTGGCTGACCGCCATCCTCGCCACGCAGGCGCCCGCGCTGCGCTCGTCGAACGCCACCTTGCTGGCCTACACGGGCAATCCGGCCGCCCTCGCCTGGATCGACGCCAATGTGGGCTCGCCCGTGGCGGGACAATGGGGCGTGGCGGCGGCGCTGCTGGGCACGCCGTGGCCGCGCATCCTGGACTGGCTGCAGCGCGGCGGCCCGCACCGGCTGATGGCGCTCGACACCTTGCTCGCCTACCGCAAGCCGGCCGTCAACATGTCGCCGCTGGAACAGATCGCCGCCCCCGTACTGCCGCAGACACCCGCGCGCGCCGAACTCGACGCCGCGCTGGCCGCCTGCCTGGCCGCCTCCGCGACGCCGCGCATCCAGGCGGCCGTCAACTCGATCCAGCAGCATGCGGACGACATCCTGCGCGGCGGCCCGCGCGGCGTGGCCGTGGCCGACTTGCCACGCCTGTATCTGGACCCGGCGCCATTCCAGGATGCGCCCGCTATCCTGGAACGGCACGAAACGGTGGTCGCCGGCATGCGTGCAAACCTGCAGAACTTGCTCAAGGGAATAGTGTGAAGAGACCAACCCTTGTGTCAATCGACTTGAGCGATATCAACTCGCCGCGCCAGCTGCACGCGGCGCTGGCCGCCGCACTGGGTTTTCCTTCCTTCTATGGCATGAACTGGGATGCTTTCCACGATGCCATCACGGGCCTGGTGGACATGCCGCAACAACTGGAGCTGCGCGGCTGGCCAGCCTTCGCCGCGCGCCTGCCCGACGAAGCGACCATCCTGCAGCGCATCCTGGCGCGCATGGCGCAAGATGCGCCGGACGGGGCGGCGCACGTGCATTACGTGTAGAACGGAAACGCTTGACAGCCCCGCCTGATTTCCCGTACATTAAGTGCATGTCCTCCTTCAAACATTCCTCCCCTTCCCTGCTGTCGCTATCGCGACTACTACTAGCACGCGCATAAGTTTGCCGCATTGCTTCGCCTGGCCACACGCCGGCGTGTTTCAAAAACCCTGGAAGGTTTGATGATGTTTGCACCATCCCCATTCGTACACGTAATCCCCACTGCGACCGCCCCCGCTGGCATCGTCGCTGCACTGCTATCGCTACCGATCGCTTGCCTGGCCTAGTGTTGCGTGGCCGCCCGGCAAGCTTGCGCCACAACCATTGATTTCCCCCTATCTTCAGGAGTACCCGATCATGATGTTGCAAAACCCAGCTTCCAAATACCGCGCCTTTCCTCCCGTCAAATTGACCGACCGTCAATGGCCAAACCAGATCATCAGCAAACCGCCTATCTGGATGAGCACCGACTTGCGCGACGGCAACCAGTCGCTGATCGAGCCGATGAGCGCGGAAAAGAAGCTGCGGTTCTTCGACATGCTGATCGCCATCGGCCTGAAGGAAATCGAAGTGGGTTTCCCATCGGCATCGCAGACGGATTTCGATTTCGTCCGCAAGCTCGTCGATGAAGGCCGCATCCCGGACGACGTCACCATCATCGTGCTGACCCAGTCGCGCGAAGAGCTGATCCGCCGCACAGTGGAGTCCGTCGTCGGCGCCAAGCGCGCCATCGTCCACCTGTACAACTCCGTGGCGCCCGTATTCCGCAAGGTCGTGTTCGGCATGTCGCGCGAAGAAATCACGAATATCGCCACCACCGGCACCACCCTCGTGAAGCAATTGGTGGCGCAGCATCCGGAAACGGAATGGGGTTTCGAATACACGCCGGAATCGTTCTCCACCACGGAACTCGATTTCTCCAAGCATATCTGCGACGCCGTCAGCGCCATCTGGAAGCCGACGCCGGCCAACAAGATGATCATCAACCTGCCGTCGACCGTGGAATGCAGCACGCCCAACGTGTATGCGGACCAGATCGAATGGATGTCGCGCAAGCTGGCCCGCCGCGATTCCATCATCATCAGCGTGCACCCGCATAACGACCGCGGCACGGCCGTCGCGTCGGCCGAGCTGGCCGTGATGGCGGGCGCCGACCGCGTGGAAGGCTGTTTGTTCGGCAACGGCGAGCGCACCGGCAACGTCGACCTCGTCACCCTGGCGATGAATCTGTACACGCAAGGCGTGCATCCGGGCCTGGATTTCTCCGACATCGATACCGTGCGCAAGTGCGTGGAAGAATGCAACCAGTTGCCCGTCCACCCGCGCCACCCGTATGCGGGCGACCTCGTGTTCACGGCTTTCTCCGGTTCGCACCAGGATGCGATCAAGAAAGGTTTCGCCAAGCAAGAAGCCGGCGCCATCTGGGAAGTACCGTACCTGCCGATCGACCCGGCCGACCTGGGCCGCAGCTACGACGCCGTGATCCGCGTCAACAGCCAGTCCGGCAAGGGCGGCATGGCGTACTTGCTGGAACAGGAATACGGCCTGGTCTTGCCGCGCCGCCTGCAGATCGAATTCTCGCGCGCCGTGCAAGCCGTGGCCGACGCCACGGGCCGCGAAATCGCCGCGCAGGATATCCACGACATCTTCCAGCGCGAATACCTGGAGCAGACGGCGCCGTACGCCTACGCTTCGCACCGCATGGTGGAGGACACGAGCAGCGACGAATCCGTGCAGATCGACATCAGCCTGTCGCACCGCCAGACGCCGCTGGCCCTGCAAGGCGGCGGCAACGGTCCCATCGATGCCTTCGTCAATGCGCTGGGCCTGGACATCAAGCTGATGGATTACCATGAGCATTCGATCGGCTCCGGCGCCAATGCGCAAGCGGCTTGCTACGTGGAATTGCGCCTCGACAACGGCCCGACCCTGTTCGGCGCCGCCATCGACAGCAATATCGTCACCGCCTCGTTCAAGGCCGTGCTGTCCGCCGTGAACCGCCGCATCGGGCAAACGGAAGCCGAAAAAACAACAGCGGCCGACGTGGCTGCCAGCGCCGCCTAAGCAATTTCGGCGCGCTCCAGAGGGAGAAAAAGCGGTACGGCTTGATCGCCGTGCCGCTTTTTCATTTCTATAGGGCAATTAGTAGTGCAAATCAGGTATCACCAGCCGTATAATTGTTTCATAACAAGACCACCGGAGACAGATCATTAGCTACCGAGGGAATCAGTATGAAATTAACGGATATGAAGATAGGCGTGCGCCTGGGTGCCGGTTTTGGCGTGGTGCTGCTGCTGATGGCAGTGCTGGTGGGCACGGGCCTGCTGCGCCTGGATAAGATCGGTGCGCTCAGCGAAGCCATCATCGAAAAAGACTGGGCCAAGGCCGACGCCATCGCCACCATCCGCAGTACCACGCGTTCGAACGCGGCACTGGTGCTGGAACTGTTCATCCATGAAGATCCCGCCCGCGCCAACGCCATCCACGGCGAAATCGACGCCAACAAGGCCACCATCACCGATGCGCTGGTCGTGCTCGACCGCCTGATCGTGCTGCCTGAAGGCAAGGAACTGCTGGCCACCCTGAAGCAACAGCGCAAGGCCTATGTCGTGTCGTTCAGCCAGGCCGACAAGCTGCTGGTGGCGGGACAGCGGGCGGAAGCGGCCGTGCACGTGCGCGACGACACCCTGCCCGCCCTGAACCAGTTGCAAAAGACGGTCAACCACCTGAATGAAATCCAGCGCGGCGTGGTCGTGCATGGCGGCCAGCAAATCAAGCAGAATATTTCCGCCGCCAATGTGCTGATGGCCAGCCTGGGCACGGCCGCCCTGCTGCTGGGCGTGCTCTTTGCCTGGTGGGTCACGCGCTCGATCACCACGCCGATCGCGTATGCCTTGCGCGTGGCGCAAGCCGTGGCCGGAGGCGATCTGAGCAGTAAAATCGTGGCCGACGGCAAGGATGAAGCGGGCCAGCTGCTGCAGGCGCTGCGCGACATGAACACCAACCTGGCCACCCTGGTGGGCCAGGTGCGCGGCGGTACGGGCACGATCGCCGTGGCGTCGAGCCAGATTGCCAGCGGCAATGCCGACCTGTCGGCCCGCACGGAAGCGCAAGCGAGCGCGCTGGAAGAGACGGCCTCCTCGATGATCGAGATGACGGGTACCGTGCGCAGCAACAGCGACAATGCGCGCCAGGCCGACAGCCTGGCACGCTCGGCATCGGCCATCGCGCAGCGCGGCGGCTCGGCCATGGCGGAAGTGATCGGCACCATGGACGCCATCAATGCCTCGTCGCGCAAGATCGTCGACATCATCGCCGTCATCGACGGCATCGCCTTCCAGACGAATATCCTGGCCCTGAACGCGGCCGTCGAGGCGGCACGGGCCGGCGAACAGGGACGGGGCTTTGCCGTCGTGGCTTCCGAAGTGCGCAACCTGGCGCAGCGCTCGGCGGCGGCCGCCAAGGAAATCAAGGAACTCATTGCCGACTCCGTCAGCCGGGTCGACCAGGGCGCGCAGCTGGTCAACCAGGCGGGCGCGACAATGGATGAAGTGGTGGCCAGCGTGGGCCGGGTCAGCGCCATCGTCGGTGAAATCAGCGTCGCCAACCACGAGCAAAGCGAAGGCATCGAGCAAATCAATGCCGCCATCATGCAGATGGATCAGACGACGCAGCAAAACGCGGCCCTCGTCGAGGAAGCGGCCGCGGCGGCGGCAGCCATGCATGAACAGGCGGGCGACCTGGAAACCCTCGTCAGCCAGTTCAAGCTGGAACGGAGCGCTGGAGGCCAATCGCCAGGCCGCCCTGCCCCGTCCGTTCCGCGCCTGCACTAAGCCGCTTATTCCACCTGGCGCGCCAGGCGGATGCCGGAAAATTGCCAGCGCGCACCGGCCGGGAAGAAATTGCGGTAGCTGGCGCGCGCATGGCCGGCCGGCGTGGCGCACGACGAGCCGCGCAACACGTATTGATTCAGCATGAACTTGCCGTTGTATTCGCCGAGCGCCCCGGGCGCCGTACGGTAGCCCGGATACGGCGCGTAGCTGCTGCTGGTCCACTGCCAGCAGTGGCCGAACATTTGCCGCAAGCCTGCGCCCGGCGCGCCGGCTGCCGGATGCAGCTGGCCCGTTTCCACGGCGACGCCTTGCGCCGCCACTTCCCACTCCGCTTCCGTCGGCAGGCGCGCGCCGGCCCAGTGCGCATAGGCGTCCGCCTCGAACAGCGATACATGCGTGGCCGGCGCCTGGAGATCGAGCGGCCGCAAGCCGAACAAGGTGAATTCCTGCCAGCGGCCCGCGTCATCGCGCTGCCAGTACAGCGGGCATTGCAACTGCCCGCTGCGCACCCAGTCCCAGCCTTCGGCCAGCCACAGGTGCGCCGTGCGGTAGCCGCCCGCCTCGATGAAGGCGAGATAGTCGCCATTCGTCACCAGCGCGCTGGCCAGTTCGAAGGGCGCCACGTATTGCGGATGGCGCGGCAATTCGTTGTCGAAGCAAAAGCCGTCGCCCGCATGCCCGATCTGCGCCAGGCCGCCGTCGAAGGCGAGCCAGGCCGTGGGCTGCGCGTGTTCTTGCGCTGGCGCAAGCCCGCTGTCCCCGCGCTCCAGGTAGGCGGGAAACAGGGCGCTTTGCGCCAGCAGATGCTTGACATCCGTCAACAGCAACTCCTGATGCTGCTGCTCGTGCTCGAGCCCCAGCGCCAGCAGCATGGTCAGCCGTTCGCGCTCGTCGCGCGCCAGTTCGCCCGCCAGCAGGCGCGCGATGCGCGCATCGACATTGGCCCGGTAGGCGCGCACGACCTCCATGCCGGGGCGCGTCAGCAAGCCCCGCTGGGCGCGCGGGTGCTTCTCGCCCACGCCGTTGTAATACGAATTGAACAGCACGCGGAAGGCCGGGTGGAAAGGCGCGAACGCCGCTTCCATGCTTTCCAGGATAAACGTTTCGAAAAACCAGGTGGTATGCGCGAGGTGCCACTTCACGGGACTGGCGTCCGGCATCGATTGCGCGCCGCAATCCTCGTCGGACAGGGGTTCGGCCAGCCGCAGAGAATGCTGGCGCACTTGATGGTAATGATCGATCAGCATCGTCGCCTTTTAGTCGCGAATCACGCGTGCGTAAATGACGGCAAACCACTGCTGCGGGTCCGTCCAGACTTGCACGGTGGAAAATCCTGCCTGCTCCAGCAAGCCGACGAAGGTGGCGCGCGTGTATTTGTAGCTGTCTTCCGTATGGATGCGCTCGCCTTTCGCGAAGCGCCGCTGGCCACCTTTCCAATGGACAACTTGTTCGCTGCGCGCTTCCAGGTGCATTTCGACGCGGCGCTCGTCGGCATTGAAAAAGCCGTGGTGCTGCCACGCGCGCACGTCAAAATCGGCGCCGATCAGCCCGTTCACGTGGCGCAGCATGTTCAGGTTGAAGGCGGCCGTGACGCCCAGCGCGTCGTCATAGGCGGCGTCGAGGATGGCGTCGTCCTTGACCAGGTCGACGCCGATCAGCAGGCCGCCATCGCCATCCGCATTCGCGCGCAGGCGGCGCAGGAAGGCGGTCGCTTGCTCTGGAGCAAAATTGCCGATCGACGAGCCGGGATAGAAGAACAGGCGCCTCGCCTCGCGCACGCTGTCGGGCAAGTCCAGGCGGCTGGAAAAATCCAGGCCCAGGCCCGTCATCTCGATGTGCGGAAAGCGCTGCTGCAGCCGGCTCAGCGATTCGCTGAGGAAATCGTAGGAAATATCCACGGCCACGTACTGGGCCGGGTGCAGCAGCGGGAACAGGCTGGCGGCCTTGGCGCAATTGCCCGCGCCCAGGTCGATCAGGGTGCTGCCCGGCCCCACGGCATGCGCGATCTCGGCGCCGTGGCGGGCGAAGATGGCCGCTTCCGTGCGCGTCGGATAGTACTCGGGCAAGGCGCAGATGGCTTCGAACAGTTTCGAACCGAGCGCGTCGTACAGGTACTTGGGCGAGGTCCAGGCCTGGCGCGCGAGCAGGCCGCTGCTGATCTCGGCTATCGTGGCAGGAGTGGCGCTGGCCGCCGCGGCGTGGCTGGCGGGGCGGAAATCGGACTGCTGTTGCGCAAGTGGCATGGTCATGGGCTGGCGTCGTCAATGTTAGGTTCACTAGTTTCACGAAAGGCTTGCACGGTCGGCCACCGGGCGCGCCGCCCCTGCCGTAGTGCTTGGCGGGCGCCTTGCCGATGACTTTTTTCCATCATAGCGGAATCCGCGCAAGCCAGCCGTGCGGCAGGTAACTTAGGGTCCATATCGGCGGCGTGCACGCAAAAGTGGTATTGCCAAGCAAAAAGCATAAGCCTGTCGTATACTACACATTGCCGGCCAAACAATCCGCGCCCCTTTGCAGTTCCCAGGCCCCCCTCTCCCCCGCGTGCCTCCCTTTACGATAGCCGTTAACACCATGCTCGAATTGCGCCATCTGTCGAAGTCCTATGCCAATGCCCGTCCCGTGCTGGCCAATATTTCCTGCCGTTTCAAGGCGGGGGAATTCATCGCCATCATGGGCGACTCGGGCGTGGGCAAGTCGACCTTGCTGAACCTGATCGCCGGCCTCGATACGCCCGACGCGGGTGCCGAAGCGCACCCTATCCTGGTGGACGGCATTGCCATGTCCAGCCTCGATGACGCCGCCGCCACCCGGCTGCGTCGCGCCCGCATGGGCTTTATTTTCCAGGCTTTCCACGTCTTGCCGCACCTGACCCTGCTGCAAAACGTGGCCCTGCCGCTGCTGCTCAACGGACTGCCCCAGGAGCGTGCCGCCAGCATGCTCGAGGCGGTCGGCCTGGGCGGACGCGGCGGCGACTTTCCGCAGCAATTGTCCGGCGGTGAAATGCAGCGCGTGGCCATTGCCCGCGCGCTCGTGCACAAGCCGGCGCTGGTGCTGGCCGACGAGCCTACCGGCAACCTCGACCCGGACACGGCACACGGCATCCTGCAATTGCTGCGCGCCGAAATCAAGGCCAACGGCAGTTGCGCGATCATGGTCACGCATTCGCTGGCCGCCGCCGAAATGGCGGACAGAACCATGATATTAACCAAAAGCGGACTACAAAATACAACAATCGTCAACCAAATTGATCAAACAATCAGTTAATTTAACTGACCATCTGTCACAAGTTTTGTTATCGTAGTATTATTGAAAACACTTGCCTGGTTATCAATGTTTTAACGCGAATGTTGTACTACGTCACCCAGACAGCCGTACTGCGATGACGAACTATAGCCGGGACCACCCAAAGTGGTCTCGTCCCTTGCATAACCTGAAGGAGGAGTAAATGAACGTTCGGCAAAAGAAGCTGGAAATGATTGAAGCGATGAACCGGGCGCGTGCGCTCGAACCATCGAGTTTTGTGCCCAACAAGCTGCTCGACACCCTGATCGAGAAGATGAACCTGAAAAATGATGCGGAACTGTGCCGTGTACTGGAAGTGCAGCCTCCCATCATCAGCAAGATTCGTCACGGCAAACTGTCGGTCGGTGCAACGATTTTATTGCGCATGCATGAAAAATCGGACATCACCATCCGCGAACTGAAGGAACTGTCCGCCACGCCAGTCCATTGAGTTACCCGCTGTTGTAATGCCATGCCAGGCACCCAGGTTCCCGGCGCCATGAACTTTTGCCATACAATTCGCGTAGTTCGTTCACCGCACCGCATCCGGACACGATAGCGAAGAGACCCAGCCCAAACCATGCTGACCGTTTCTCTGCCTTCCAGCGCCCTCCCAGCTTCTCCCCTGCATTTCCACTCAAACTTGATCTGACACAACACGCATGGTCCGCGCAGGCATCAAGGTCAGCTTTTAACCAGCGATCCCAACCGCATGTCCAGCGATCCCCTTGCGCCGCCCGTGCTGCGCCTGACGCTCACGCGCGATCCCCTCGCCAGCGCCGGCGACTGCCCCGCCGCGCCCGGCTGGCATAGCCAGACCCATGTGCTGTCCGGCGCGCGCGGCATCGGCAGTTGCCGCATCGCCCTCGATATCGGCCCGGACGACGTCGTGCAATTGCTGCTGTGCGACGGCAGTTCGCTGCTCGCCGGCAGCCTGGACCTGCCACGCTACCTGGGGCCGGCCACGCTTGCGCGCGACGGCGCGCCCGCCAGCATCGAAGTGGGACTGGCCTTGCGCCCGCAGGCGGCGCGCCCGCCGCCCGGCGCCAGCCGCGACGGCCTGGGCGCCTGGATGCTGCGCGCCGTGCGCGTGTACCGCTGCGGCGGCGCCGCCATGACGGCGCTGGCGGCAGCGGGCGCCTTCCAGGACCGCCAGCTGGAACAACGCCTGGGCCTGTACCGCTGCGGCATCGAGGCGGGCAGCATGACGGCCGTCGCCAGCCTGCCCGCCGGGCCGGAACCGCTGCTGCTGTTGTTGCACGGCACGGCTTCGTCGACCCAGCGCAGCTTTGCCGGCCTGTGGCGCAACGGCCTGGCGCCGCAACTGGCGGCGCAATACGGCAACCGCATCTATGGCTATGAGCACCGCAGCCTCAGCGACAGCCCCATCGAGAACGCGCTGGCCCTCGTGCGCCAGTTGCCGCACGGCGCCGTGCTGCACCTGCTGAGCCATTCGCGCGGCGGCCTGCTGGGCGAATTGCTGGCGCGGGCGCAGCGCATCGACAGCCGCGGCGCCGTCGACCTGGCAGGCGACGGCCTGGAGCGGCTGAGCGAAAACACGGTGGGCGGCGAAGCGTTCAACAGCCACGATATCGACCACTTCACGGCGCAGACGCGGCTGGGCGGACGCGGCGGCTACGACGGGGATGCGGCGCGCCTGCGCGACCTGAGCATGGAGCTGAAGACGCGCGCCATCCGCATCGCCCGCTTCGTGCGCGTGGCTTGCCCGGCGCGCGGCACCACCTTGATGTCGGGCCGCCTCGACCGCTGGGCCAGCGCGATGTTCAACCTGCTGCTCCACGGCGGCCTGCCCGACGGCGCCATGGCTTTCCTGCTGGCCGTGGTGCAGCAGCGCTGCGACGCGCGCATCCTGCCGGGCCTGGAAGCGATGATGCCCGACTCGCCCCTGGTGGCGCTGCTCAATGCGCCCGACGTGCGCGTGGCCAGTCCGCTGCATGTACTGGCCGGCGCGTGCAGCGGCGATGGCTTGCTGGGCTGGCTGGGCGACTGCCTCGACGACCAGCTGTATGGCGGGCAGAACGACCTGGTGGTCAATTGCGCCTCGATGGCCGGCGGCGCCACGCGCAGCACGCCCGTGCGGCAACTGCTGCTGCGCGGGCCGCACGCGCACCACCTCAACTATTTCGAGCGCGCGCCGTCCGGCCTGGCCGCCGTGCAGGCGCTCACCGGCGACGAGACCGCCTACCTGCCGCTGCCCGGCATCGAGCACGGCCCGCTGGCGCGCGGCGGCGAAGTGCCGAAACGGCGCGCGCACGCGCCCATCGTGCTGCTGCTGCCCGACATCATGGGCAGCCACCTGCAAGTGGGCAGCAACCGCATCTGGTTCGACCCCGTCAACCTGGTCGAAGGGCGCATCGAACGCCTGGCCGTGGGCCAGCCGCACATCGTCAGCGCCGGCTGGGTCGAATCCTGCTATGAACCGTTTGCCCGCTTTCTCGCGCAAAGCCAGGAAGTACGGCCCTTTGCCTATGACTGGCGCTTGTCGCTGCAGCACTCCGGCAACGCCTTCCTGCCCGTGCTCGACGAGGCCATGCGCGACGCCGAACAGCGCGGCCAGCCGCTGCGCATCGTTGCCCACGGCATGGGCGGGCTGGTGGCGCGCCTGGCACTGAAAGACCGCTGGCAGCGCTTCGGCGCCCTGCCCGGCAGCCGCCTGCTGCAGGTGGGCACGGCCAACCGCGGCACACAGGCGATGGTGCAAGTGCTGCTGGGGCGCGACCGGCTGGTGCAGATGCTGGCGTGCTGGATAGGCTGGAAGCACACGCGGCGTCAGTTTCTCGGCTTCGTGCGTGCCTTTCCCGGCGTGCTGGACATGCTGCCGTGGCCGCAGCCGGGCGGCATCGATTATTTCGACGCCGGCGCCTGGGCACAGCTGGCCGCCGGCGACGCGCAGGCGGGCCTGCCCGGCGGCTGGCAGGCGCCCGAGGCCCAGGCGCTGGCCGTGGCGCGCGCCACCGTGGCCCTGCTGGAAGCGGCACCGCCCGACGCCCGCCATTGCAGCTACCTGGCCGGCTGCGCCGACACGCCGGTGGCCCTGCGCCTGCGCGACGGCGGCATCGAGACAGCCTGGTCGCCGGACGGCGATGGCCGCACGGCCTGGCAAGGCGCGGTGCCGGAAGGCGTGGCGGCCTGCTACCTGCCGGTGGCGCATGGCGACCTGCTGCTGCAAAAGGAATACTACCCGGCCATCGCACAACTGCTCGACAGCGGCCAGGCCGCAGCCCTGCCGCGGCACCCGCCGCACGCGCCTGGCGGCGCCCCGCCCCGCTTCCATCCGTATGCCCCCGACGCCACGCCGCTGTACCCGCAGCCGCAGGAATTGCTCGACGCCGCCCTTGGCGCAGCCGGCCCCGCCATCGCGCCGGAGAGCCGCGCGCCGCAGCTGAGCCTATCCATCATCCACGGCAGCATGGCCTCGGCCGACGCGCCCGTCATGAGCGGCTGCTACGCCGCCGAATCGCTGCGCGGCAGCATGAGTTTTCTCGACCGCCTGCTGGCGGGCAAGCTGCAGGAAATCCACGCGCTGGGACGCTTTCCGCAGCGCCCCGACTCCGCCCTGGTGGTGCTGCAGCCCGATGCGGCGCGCCGGCCCGGCGGCGCCATCGTCATCGGCCTGGGCGCGCTGGGCGAGCTGACGCCGGGCGAACTGGCGCGCGCCTTTGCCGGCGGCCTGCTCGAATACGCGTGCGTCTGCCTGCAGGTGCGCGCCGCCGGCCATGCGGCCGCGCCGCCGATGGGCGAGCACGGCTTGCGCGTGGCCAGCCTGCTGTCCGGCTCCGGCTATGGCGGCTTGAGCATCGCCCTGTGCGCGCGGGCCCTGCTCGACGGCGCGCGCAGCGCCAACCGGCGCCTGGAAGACGCGGGCATGGCTTGCCGCATCGGCCACATCGCCATCTACGAACAGTCGGAGGCGCGCGCCATCGCCGCCGCCATGGCCATCGAGCAGATCATGGCCGAGGCGCGCTACCAGGGCAGCTTCACGTTCGAGCAGCGCATCCGCCACAGCCCCGGCGGCTACCGGCGCATCTTGCCCAGCCTGAGCGGCGACAATGGCTGGCGCCGCGTGCAGATCGTCGCCGCCGACCTGTCCGGCGCCCTGCGCTTCACCGTGCTGACGGACCGCGCCCACAACAGCGTCGACGAAGAGCCGAACCAGCGGCAAGCCGTCGATGGCCTGATCATGGATGCCACCGACAACACCACCGACCAGCCGGGCCTGTCGCGCGCGCTGTATGAACTGATGCTGCCCAATGGCCTGAAGGCGGCCATCCCCGAGATGCGCGGCCTGATCCTGGCCGTCGACCAGAGCGCCGCCATCTATCCGTGGGAGCTGATGCGCGACGAGGCGGGCAGCGAGGAAAGCCCGCTGTCGACGCGCATCGGCATGGTGCGCCAGCTGGCCAGCCTGCGCGAGCAGCCATCGGCCGTCAGCCCGCCCAGCAACAGCGTGCTGGTGATCGGCGACACCGATTCCGGCCTGCCCGAGCTGCCCGCCGCGCAGGCCGAGGCGCAGGACGTGGCGCGCATGTTCGGTGCGTACGGCTACCAGGTGCGCGAGCTGCTGCGCCCGCAGGCGCAGCGCGTGCTGGTGCACCTGTTCGACGAGCGTTATTTCGCCATCCACCTGGCCGGCCACGGCGAAGTGGCCGGCCCCGGCATCGCCCATACGGGCCTGGTGCTGGGGCCGAAGACGCGGCTGACGGCGGCGCAGGTGGGCAAATTGAAGCGCGTGCCGCAATTCGTCTTCATCAATTGCTGCCACCTGGGCGACATGCGCCCGGACGCCATCGCGCCGTGGTCGAAACTGGCCGCCAGCCTGGCCACGGCCTTCATCGAAATGGGCTCGCAGGCGGTGATCGCGGCCGGCTGGCGCATCGACGACCAGGCAGCCAGCATCTTCGCGCACAGCTTTTATCACGCCATGCTGAGCGGCGAATATTTCGGCGACGCCGTGCGCCTGGCGCGCGAGGCGGCGTACCTGCAGTTCCCGGCATCGAACACCTGGGGCGCCTACCAGGCGTATGGCGACGACCGCTACCGCTTCCCAAACACGCAGAGCCGGCCCTGGCAAGCGCCCGACTACCACTACCACGGCCACCTGCTGGCCGACCTGGAAACGCTGCACGCGCGCCTGGCGGGCGCCGATACGGCGCGCCGCGCGGCCATCGAGGAAAAGCTGGGCAGCATCGAGGAAGCCGTGCGCGCCCGCTTCTTCGGCTGCGCCGACATCCGCGAAAACATGGCCGCCACGCGGGCCGGCCTCGGTGGCCTGGAGAACACCCTGCGCGCCATCGAACACTACCGGGCGGCGCACAGCGCGGCCGACGGCAAGGTGGGCTTGCGCGCGCTGGCGCACTGGGCGGAACTGGAAATACGCCAGGGCGCGGCCCTGTGCGGCCTCGATGCGGGCGCCGGCATCGAGGTGCCGGCCGTGCCCGATATGGCGCAGGGACGGCAGTTGCTGCAGGATGGAAAACAGCATATCGACCTGCTGGTGGCGCTGGCGCCCACGGCGCAGCGCCTGGCCCTGCTGGGCCGCTACTGGGCCTTGCAGGCGCGCCTGGCCTGCCGCGCAGGAAGCTCCGGCGCGCCGGCCCTGCGCGCCATGACGGACGCCTGCCTGGCCGCGCTGGAAGAAGCGCGGCGGCGCAGCGGCGTGGCCGACTGCGACCTGATTTTCCAGCTACTGGCAGGCGCCCTGCTGTTGAAAGCCCATGGCGACAGCGGCGCCTGGCGCGCGCTCGATCCGCAGCTGGGCGACCTGCTGCACGACGCCATCGCCTATGCGCGCCAGCGCCACGCGGACGAACACCGCGCCATCGACGCCGGCGCCCCCGTGCGCGCCGCCCTGCTGGCGGCCCTGTGGCAGGCGCCGGACGGCCAGCCTTTCGACGCGTCCGCGCGCACCGCTTTCCTGGCCCTGTACCACGACGCCGTGCGGCGCCACGGCAGCATCGGCGAACCCGAAGCGATCACGGCGCCGCTGCGCTTCCTGCTCGAACTGCTGCCGCCCGACGGCGCGGAAACCGGCTTGCGCAGCGCCGTGCAGGCGCTGGCCAGCCAGCTGCAGGCGTCACTGCCCGGCATTCACCTCAATAGCCTTAGCCAGGCACCACGCCATAATGGCGCGCATAGCGCTCGTCCAGATTCGCCAGCGGCATCATCATGAACATGTCGGCGCTTTCGAAATCAGGGTCCCACGCCGGTTCGCCGCAAATCCAGGCGCCCGAACGCAGATAGCCCTTGATCAGCGGCGGCACCTGCGGCTTGTGCGCCGCTTCCACCTGGTGGATGGGGAAAGGCAGGTGCGGCGTGACGCGGTATTCGCTTGGAGCCATGTGCTTTTCGGCCAGCGCCTGGTACACGGCGACGGCGTTATGGCCGCCATCGGCCAGGCTGATGCTGGCGCAGCCGACCAG
This sequence comes from Janthinobacterium sp. SUN120, assembly GCF_030397735.1. Classification (NCBI taxonomy): domain Bacteria; kingdom Pseudomonadati; phylum Pseudomonadota; class Betaproteobacteria; order Burkholderiales; family Oxalobacteraceae; genus Janthinobacterium; species Janthinobacterium sp. SUN120. Next base: position 1,797,172 of record NZ_JAPUBW010000001.1, read on the forward strand.
GTAGTCGCAGCGCTCGCGGCGCATGTACTCGGCCAGGCCGGACCACAGCAGCATGATCACGCTGCCGCCCCGGTATTTCGGGTGAATGCAGGCGCGGCCCGCTTCGACCATGCGTCCGCGCAGGTTCTTCAGGCGGCTCAGGTCGAACTCGTTTTCCGAATACAGGCGGCCGATCTTGGCTGCCTTTGCCGCGCTCAGCACGCGGTAGGTGCCCACCACTTTCAGGGTATCGGCGTCGCGCACGATCAAATGATCGCAGTGCGCGTCGAATTCGTCGCTGTCGAGGCCATCGGCGTTGGCCAGCGACGTCAAGCCCATGGTCTCGATAAACACCTTGTAACGCAAACGCTGGACTTCGCGCAATTCCGCCGCGGTCGTGGCCTGGCTCAGCACCAGTTGGACCGGCCGGGCCTTGGCTTCGTTTGATGCGACTATGTTCTGCATGGTTTCATCCCCTGTGATCAAGACGACTCCAGCGTACTTGTCTAATATGTCAGGAAAATGACAGCCGAATGTCATTTCCATGACGCAAGTCAATGTCATCCGGGGATCGTGCATAATTACCACACTCGCCCAGCCGAAAGAGCCCATGAAAGACCAGGACGCACCGCACATCACGCCCTACACCAGGCCGGCCGCCGGCTGGGACGCCTTGAAGCACGTGGCCATCAGCCTGCGCCAGGAGCGCGTCGCGCCCGGCAACCTGAAGGCGCTGCTGGCGCAAAACCAGCCGGACGGCTTCGATTGCCCCGGCTGCGCCTGGCCCGACCGCGACCACGCTTCCACGTTTGCCTTTTGCGAAAACGGCGCCAAGGCCGTCGCCGCCGAAGCGACCAGCCGCCGCGCCGGCCCGGAACTGTTCGCCAGCCATACCGTCACGCAGTTGCTGGCACAGTCGGACTACGCGCTAGAACAGCATGGCCGCCTGACGGAGCCGATGGTGTACGACGCCGCCAGCGACCGCTACGTGCCCATCGCCTGGGATGACGCCTGCGCCCTTGTGGGCCGCCACCTGCGCGCCCTGCCCGACCCGAACCAGGCCGCGTTCTATACGTCGGGCCGCGCCAGCAACGAGGCGGCCTTCCTGTACCAGCTGATGGCGCGCCTGTACGGCACCAACAACTTCCCCGACTGCTCCAACATGTGCCACGAGGCGACCAGCCGCGGCTTGCCGGCCACCGTGGGCATCGGCAAGGGCACGGTGACCCTGGCCGACTTCGAGCTGGCCGACACCATCCTCATCTTCGGCCAGAATCCCGCCACCAACCACCCGCGCATGCTGGGCGAATTGCGCGACTGCGCGCGCCGCGGCGGCAGCATCGTTTCCATCAATCCCCTGCGCGAACGGGGCTTGCAGCGCTTCATGGACCCGCAAAGCGCGCTGGAAATGGCGACCCTAGGCAGCACGCGCCTAGCCGGCCTGTTCGTGCAACCGACCTTGGGCGGCGACTTCGCCCTGATCAAGGCCGTCGCCAAGCGCGTCGTCGAGCATGACGACGCAGCGCAGGCGGCGGGCGCGCCCGCCGTCATCGACCACGCCTTCATCGCTGAACACTGCAGCGGCTTCGACGCCTTCCGCGACGACTTGCGCATGGAAAGCTGGGAACTGCTGCTGCGGGAGTCGGGCGTGGCGCGCGCGCAGATCGAGGCATTGACGGACATCTTCGTCAAGGGCCAGCGCATCATCGCCACCTGGGGCATGGGCTTGACGCAGCACAAGCACAGCGTGGCGGCCATCCGCATGCTGTCGAATCTGATGATGCTACGCGGGCAGATCGGCAAGCCGGGCGCCGGCCTGTGCCCCGTGCGCGGCCACTCGAACGTGCAGGGCGACCGCACGGTGGGCATCGAGGAAAAGCCGACCAAGGCCTTCCTCGACCGCCTGGGCCAGGTGTATGGATTCGAGCCGCCGCGCGCGCATGGCCACGACGTGGTGGCCACCATCGCAGCGATGCAGCGCGGCGAGGTAAAAGTGTTCATCGCGCTGGGCGGCAATTTCGCCGCCGCCACGCCGGACACGCCGCTGACCTTTGCCGCCCTGCGCCAGTGCGCGCTGACGGTACAGGTGGCCACCAAGCTCAATCGCAGCCACCTGGTCATCGGCAAGGAAGCCTTGCTGCTGCCCACCCTGGGGCGCACGGAAATCGACTTGCAGCACGGCGTGGCGCAGGGCGTGACCGTGGAAGACTCGATGAGCATGGTGCATATCTCGTACGGCCGCAATGCGCCCGCTTCGCCGCAGCTGCGCTCGGAAGTGGCCATCGTGGCCGGCATGGCCGAAGCGACGCTGGGCAGCGCCCTGGTGGACTGGCGCACCTATGCGGCCGACTATGCGCGCATCCGCGACGACATCGAAAAGGTATTCGACGATTTTTACGACTACAACGCCAGGGTGGCGCAGCCGGGTGGCTTTCACCTGACGGTTGCGTCGCGCGAGCGCGTGTGGAAGACGGCCAGCGGCAAGGCCAGCTTCCTCGTCGCCCCGCTGGACCTCGATACGCCGCTGCACCGCGCGAAACAGCGCCATGGCGAGCGCCTGATGGTCCTGATGAGCACCCGCTCGCACGACCAGTACAACACCACCATCTACGGCATGGATGACCGCTACCGCGGCGTGTACGGCACGCGCAAGGTGGTCTTCGCCAACGAGGAAGATATCGCCATGCTGGGATTTGCCGATGGCGAGCTGGTGGACCTGATCGGCGCCTGGGACGATGGCGTGGCGCGCCGCGCCGACGGCTTCCGTCTCGTCGCCTACGACATCCCGCGCGGCTGCCTGGGCGCGTATTATCCGGAAACGAATGCGCTGGTGCCGCTGGCCAGCACGGCGGACGGCGCCGGCACGCCCACGTCGAAGTCCGTGCCAGTTTTGCTGGAGCGCAGCGGAAGCTACAAGGTGATGCCGGGCGTGTAATCGACGTACGCATCCTGGCGGCAGAAACCCACCAGCTTCATGCCCGCCTGCGTGGCGATGGAAATGGCCAGCGAGCTGGGGGCGGAAATCGTCGCCAGCAGCGGAATCTGCATGCGCGCCGCCTTGCGCGCCAGCTCGTAGCTGCCGCGGCTGGACAGGAAGACGAAGCCGCGCCGCATGTCCGCCCCGCTCAGTGCCAAATGGCCGATCAGTTTATCCAGGCCATTGTGGCGGCCGACATCCTCGAAGACGTGCACGATATCGCCGTCGGGCGTGCACCACGCGGCCGCATGCACGCCGCCCGTTTCCCGCATCAGCGCCTGGTGCGCGCGCAAGCCGGCGGAGGCACGCGCCAGGGCAGCCGGCAGGTCGACAAGGATCAGGGCCGGCGGCAGCGCCTGCGGCTGCAAGTCCAGCATCTCGATGCTGTCGATGCCGCACACGCCGCAGCCCGTGCGGCCCGTCAGCTGGCGGCGCCGGTCCTTCAGGCGCACGAAATCCTCCTGGGCGATGCTCAAAGCCACTTCGGCGGAGTCGGGACGCAGGAACACTTCGCAATCGAAGATGGCGCCGGCGGAAGCGACCACGCCTTCCGTCAGCGCGAAGCCATAGGCAAACGCTTCCAGGTCGCGCGGGGTGGCCATCATGACGACGTGGGAAATGCCATTGAAGACCAGCGCGACGGGGACTTCCTCGGCGACGCGGTCGATGGCTGGGGTAGAGACGCCCGCCTGGTGGCGGACGATGGCGCGCTCGACGAAGCCGGCGCGTTCGATATCTGTATCTTCTGACATGGCAACCATGGGGGAACTATCACAGGCCCCATGGTAAACCAGAATGGACAGGCAGGGGCGGCCCCTGCCCGCGCCATCAATCCTTCTTCGGGCGGCCCGTTTTCAGCTGCGGCAGGCCGGCCAGCACATTTTGCAGGGTCGCCAGGTCGATCTGGCTGATCAGCGCCACGCCGATGCGCAGCAATTCGCTTTTCTTGATCTCGAAACCGGCCTTCAGGCAGGCTTTCTTGACCTGGCCCAGGACTTCGTATTCCGCTTCCGGCATGGTGAAGCTGTCGCGCACCAGTTTCGGCTTGCGGGCTTTTTCCTTGACGGCGGCGACCTTGGCGACCGGCGCTTTTTTCGCTGGCGCAGGCTTGGCGGCCGCCTTGGCTACCGGTTTGGCGGCGGCTTTCGCGGCCGGCTTGGCGACGGTCTTCACCGCAGGCTTGGCGACAGCTTTCACGGCTGGCTTGGCTGCCGGCTTGACGGCAGCTTTGACGACGGCTTTGGCTGCAGGCTTGGCAACGGCGGCCTTCGCTGCCGGCTTGGCGGCTGGCGCCTTCGCCGCGGCTGGCTTGGCCGCCGCTGGTTTGGCTGCCGCTGGCTTGGCGACTGCCGGCTTGACGGCGGCTTTTGCCACAGGCTTGGCGGCTGGTTTCGCAGCTGGTTTAGCGGCGGGCTTGGCAGCCGGGGCGGCCTTGGCCGCTGCCGCATTGATCGAAGCGCTGGTAGGGAACATCGATACGGGCGCGCTGTCGGCTTTTTTCGCTGGGACGATTTTGGTCATGGATTTTCCAATCTAGTAATTAATATAAACAATATATACTGTTTTTTGAAATCTTGCTTGCTGCACATCAAGTCATGTGCACGACATGACCTCCTAGGCGCTGGCGCGGATGGTGAAATCGACCCCGACCTCATCCCAGAATTCCTGCTCCTTCTCGATCCAGAACGACACGGTGGGATGGTGCGCCACCCAGCCGCGCTTGATATCGAGTTCGATGCGGCTCTTCATGCGCAGGCGCAGTTCGCTGAAATCGGCTTCGATGCGCGCATGCATGAGCAGGATCGACAGGCGCAGCGCCAGCACGGCCTTGGCAAAATCGGGGTCGGACAGCACTTCGCCGATCTTGCGCAAGTTGCCCTTCTGCGCCAGGATCAGCCGGCTCATGGTCTTCTGTTCGCGCGTGGTAAAACCGGGCAAATCCGCGTTCTCCACGATATACGATGCATGCTTGTGGTAGCCCGTCTGCGACACGGCCAGGCCCACCTCGTGCAGCAGGCTGCTCCAGCGCAGGGATTTCACCAGGGCGTCGGACGTGGGCTTGAGCTGCGCATACATGGCCAGCGCCTGCTCGGCCACCCTGCCGGCGCGCTGCTGGTCGATATGGAATTTCTCCATGCAGCCCTGCACCGACTGTTCGCGGCGGTCGCGCTTGGTCGAGCGCAGGTACAAATCCCACATCACGCCCATGCGCAGACCCGCCTCGATCGGCGTCATGACTGGAATGGCCAGTTCGCGGAACAGGCCGATCAAGATGGCCAGGCCGCCGACGATGGTGCTGGCGCGGTCGGGGCGCAAGCCGGGCATGTCGATGCGGCTGGTGTGACCGAGCTCGATGAAGCGGCGCGCCAGTGCGTCGAGGCTGGCGCTCGTGAGCAAGCCGTCGCCCAGCTTGTTGCGGGCGATGATGTCGGCGATGGTGCGGATGGTGCCGGAAGAGCCGTAGGCCGTCTTCCAGTGCTGCGGGCGGTACGGCGGCGCGGCATCCTCGAAATGGCTGCGCGCCGACAGGATGGCCGCCTCGAACGACGGCGCGTCGATGCGCCCGCCGATGAAGAACGACAGGCTTTGCTTGACGGTGCCCAGGCTGAAGGACTCGACGCGCTCGATATCGTTGCCGCGTCCCAGTATCAGTTCGGTCGAGCCGCCGCCGATATCCATCACCAGCCGGCGTTCGCCGGGAATGGCCAGCGCATTGGCCACGCCCATGTAGATCAAGCGCCCTTCTTCCTCGCCCGAGATGATCTCGATCGGATGGCCGATGGCTTGCTCGGCCAGCGGCAGGAAGACGGCGCCGTTGCGCGCCACGCGCATGGCCGACGTGGCCACCACGCGCACGGCATCGAGTTCGAAGCCGGCGAGAATGGCGCGAAAGCGCTGCAGGCAGGCCAGCGCGCCCTGCATGGCCGCCTCGGTCAGGTCGCCATTGGCATCCAGGCCGGCGGCCAGGCGTATCGGGTCGCGCACGCTCTTGACCACGCGGATCGTGTCGCCATCATGCTTGCCGACGTGTAAACGAAAACTGTTGGACCCCAGGTCCACCGCTGCATACATACTGGCCTCTTGTCTTGTCATTACTGTGCCAACTGAAAAAGTTGGCAAAATCAGTTACTAAACTATATAAATCATTTAAACGATTTAAAAATCCTACCACACTACCCTCATCGTATGACAGCGGCGTGACAGGATTGTGACAAAACGGCGGGCAGCCGTGGCGCTTACGGCACGATGGTGGTAAATAAATAAACGGCGAAAATCACCAGGTGCACCGTACCCTGCATGACCGTGGTGCGGCCCGTGCCCAGCGACAGGGTGGCCACCATCAGCGACAGCAGCAGCAGCACCGTCGACTTGATATCGAGACCCAGGGTAATCGTCAGGCCCGTGGCCAGCGACACCACCACCACAGCCGGAATAGTCAGGCCGATGCTGGCCAGCGCGGAGCCGAGCGCCAGGTTCAAGCTCGTTTGCAGGCGATTCGCGCGCGCGGCGCGTACGGCGGCCAGGCCTTCGGGCAGCAGCACGATGGCGGCGATGACGATGCCGACCAGGGTTTTCGGCGCGCCCATGGCGGCAATCGCCGTCTCCAGCGCGGGCGCCAGCGACTTGGCCAGCAGCACCACGGCGCCCAGGCACACCAGCAGCGCGCCGGCGCTGACCCAGGCGACGGTGGCCGTGGGCGGCGCCGCATGCACCTCTTCATCGCCGACGGCTTCCTTAGGCAGGAAGTAATCGCGGTGGCGCACCGTCTGCACCAGCACGAAGGTGCCGTACAGGACCAGGGAAATGACGGCGATGAAGATCAGCTGGCTGGAATTGTAGAAGGGGCCGGCGGCGCTCGAGGTGTAGTTCGGCAGCACCAGGGTCAGGACGGCGATGGCCGCCAGGGTGGCCAGCGAAGCGCTCACGCCCAGCAGGCCGAAGCTCTGCTCGCGGTGGCGCCCGGCGCCCAGCAACAGGCAGATGCCGACGATGCCGTTCAGGATGATCATGATGGCGGCAAACACGGTATCGCGCGCCAGCCCCGTCGTTTCCGGTCCGCCGGCCAGCATCAGCGAGACGATCAGCGCCACCTCGATCAGGGTCACGGCCAACGCAAGCACCAGGGTGCCATACGGTTCGCCGATGCGGTGCGCCACCACTTCCGCGTGGTACACGGCGGCCAGCACGCTGCCGATCAGGCCAGCCACCAGCAGGATCTGGTAGGCGCCGCCGACATTGAAGGTGGAACCGAACAGGAACAGCCAGCCGGCAACGGGGGCGGCAAGCGGCCATACAGGCAGGGATTTGAGCATTTTCATTATGGGCCTGGCAAGAGTAAGAAAGAGGAACTGCGGTGCGGACGGCACAGGGCAGCCTGGCGTGCGCTCGATAGCATAACTTGCTTAGCTTAAATGAAAGTTAGGGAATGCACACGTTCGGGCAGTGGCGACCCGCGCCTTGCTCACCGTTCGAGCGCCTTGCTGTGATGCACCTGCTTGCTACCAGTAACTATAGTCCCTTTGGTAACATGCCGTTGCAATTTTCTTGTGTTTTTGCTTCCGGCTAGCATCATAATGCAAGGCCCGCCCTCGCGGCACCGACCAAGGACAGACCATGATTTCCGTAAACAGCGCCGCCATGCGTGCATTCATCCTCGCGGGCAGCTTGCTGAGCGCCGCCGCACACGCGGACACACCGCCAGCGCAGGTCGACGCGAACTGGGCCACCGCGCCCGCGCCTGCCGCAGAGCCAAGGTGGCAAGACAGCCTGCCGCCCGCGCCGCCCGTGGAACCACGCGAAGAAAAGATCCTGCCCAAGAGCGAATGGCTGACCGTCGAACCGATGAAGGCGCCTGACCATCGCTGCGATCCCGGCCTCGATGCCTTGTTCTTGCCCAAGGAATGCGGCAAGGAGCCCAGCTGGCTCGGCTCGCGCAAGAAGTAAGCGGGCTTACACGTCCAGCGTACTGGCGCCTTGCGCTTCGACGACGCGATTGCGGCCCGCCTGCTTGGCCGCCTGCAGCGCCTCGTCGGCCCGCTTGAACAGGCTGACGGTGCTGTCTTCGGCACGGATGGTGGTCACGCCCAGGCTGGCCGTCAGTTGCAGCACGGCGCGCTCCGTCTTGACGGGCAATACTTCGACGGCGGCGCGGATGCGCTCGGCCACCATCAGCGCATCGGCCAGGGTCGTGCGCGGCAGCTGGATGGCGAATTCGGCGCCGCCCAGGCGGCCCATCAGGTCGCTGTCGCGCAATTGCTGGCGGCAGGTGTCGACGATGGTTTTCAGCACCGCGTCACCCACCGGATGACCGTAGCTGTCGTTGACTCTTTTAAAGTGGTCGATATTGAGCACCACCAGCGCCGTCGGCAAGCCAGGCCGGCGCGCCAGCGCCATCCACGGTGCCAGCGCCTGGTAAAAGCCGCGCCGGTTCGGCACGCCCGTGGCCGCGTCGAGCACTTCCAGGCGCGCCAGTTCGCCACCCAGCTTTTCACGCGACAGCAGCAGATAGCCGAAAGCGTTCGTCAGCATCATCAGGTACAGGGCGCCGAAGCCGGCCAGCTGCATCAATTCCGCGTCGAAGCCCGGCACGGCGGCGGCCAGCACCCCGCGCGCGGCGATCAGCAGCGACAAAATACCCATGCTGACGACGAGGAAGCGGCGCAGCATGCTCGCCTCGCGCCATTTCAGGCACAAGGCCGCCACGCCGGCGAGGAAAAAGCCGGCCACGATCAGCGAACCGCCGGCGCTGCGCAGCAGCGGCGCCACGTCGAACAGATAGCAGGCGGCAAACAGCGCCACCGACAGCCCCAGCGCCGGCAGCACGGTGCGGCGCCAGCCGCTGCGCCCGGCCGCCTGCCACAGCGCGCCCGCATCGAGCGCCATGCCGGCAAACAGCAGGCTGTTGCCCAGCAAGATGGAGAGAAAATCGGGCAGCACGCCGCGGAAATACAGCAGGCACCAGGCCACGGCCTGGCATTGCTTGGCCACCGCCCAGGTGGACATGCTGAGCGACTTCTTGCGCTCATACTCGAAGAAGAACAGGGCCGCGCACAGGCTCAGGTTGCCGAGCGCCAGGGCCAGTACCAGGGTCTTGATATCCATGGGTTACACCGTCGCCGCGCAGGCGCGGCAGGCCAGGTCAGATTTCGTGTTCGACATTGGTGCTGCCGTCGCCGATCTTGCTGGCCCACGCCTGCACGAAATACTGTTTTTCCACCTCGCTGGGCGCCTCGTGCCAGAAGACGATGAGGGTGCCCTTGTGGTCGTGGATTTGCGCCACTTTCTCAATGAAGCCGACGTTGGCGGCCTGGTCGGCCAGCGCCGCCGCGTAGCCGTACACGCGCGTCAAGCGCTCGATGCGGTCGGGCTCCGTAAAACTGTTCGTCGCCGTAATGATGGGGTGATCCAAAAACATGCTTGTCTCCATGGTGCCCGACTGCGCGGCCGTGCCGCCGCGCGCCGATATACGCATGCTCGGCGCGGATTAATCGGGTATGCTCACGGGAGCTTATCAGATTTCTCTGAATGCAACAAAGCATCTCCCCCAGTCCACTCAGCGAAGTCGTCCCATGCCGGAAAACAGAAGCACTACCCCGCTTGCCCCGCAGGTGCATACCTGTGGCGACCGGCGCCGCCTGGAATTCCAGCCCGGCATGATCCAGAGCGAAATGCTGCTGTCGCGCCCCGACCATCTGCTGCTGCGCTATGCGCGCGCCATGATGTGCTTTACCCTGTTCGTGCCCCGTCCCCGCCACATCCTGATGGTGGGACTGGGCGGCGGTTCGCTGCTGAAATTCTGCCACCGCCACCTGCCCGACACCCGCATCACGGTGCTGGAACTGCGCGCCGACGTGATCGCCCTGCGCGAGCAATTCATGCTGCCGCCCGATGACGCGCGCCTGCGCATCATCGAGACGGACGCCGTCAGCTATATCCGCCAGCATCCGGGCTGCGCCGACGTGCTGCTGCTCGACGGCTATGACGAAACGGGCTTGCCGCCGGCACTGGGCAGCGCGCGCTTCTACGCGGACTGCCTGCGCGCCCTGCTGCCCGGCGGCGTATTGGTAGCCAACCTGTTCAGTTATGACGAGCACTACCCCGCCATGCTGGCGCGCCTGATGCTCACCTTCCGTGGCGCCGTGTGCCACTTCGACGGCATCGCCGGCAATAACCGCATCATCTTCGCCGCCAGGCCCGGGCAAGGCGCCGACGGCCGCGCCGTGCGCGTGGTGCGCCTGGTGCGCTGGCGCCGGGTATGCGGCCTGGCTTTCCTGAACCGCTGGCTGCCGGCATGGCAGTTGTGGCGCCTGCGCCGCCGGTCAGGCGCGGGCAGCGACTGAAAGTCGTCTTCCCCGGTCATAGATATTGTTGCTTATTGGCAGTAATTTGGTGCAAAATCCGCATGATGGATGTGGTTTATGACAAACTACCGCCTGCGTGGGGCCGGCAGGCGCCGCCGAACCCAAGTGTCCATGAAGTGAGATAGGAAAAACCATGCTGCGTGGCCGCCTGCCATTGTCGATTTCCGCCGCGGCCGCGCTGACCTTTGCCTGCGGCGTCAGCGTGACGGCCGTGCTGTTTGCCGCCATCAGCCAGCTCGAATACGACAAGATGGGCCTGAGCCTGCAGCAGCGCGCCGGCGCCAGGGTGGCCGCCATCGAGCAGGGACTCGACGACGCGGTCGAGGTGCTGACGACAACGAACCAGCTGTTTGCCGCCGTCGTGCCCGTCACCCGGGAACAGTTCCACGACTTCACCACGCCGCTGCTGCAGCGCCACCCGTTCATCCAGGCCTTCAATTTCCACCGCATCGTGCCGCATGCGCAGCGCGCCGCCTTCGAGACGGAGTTGCGCCGCATCGTGCCCGACTACGCCATGACGGAAATGCGCGCCGGCGTCGTCGTGCCGGCGACGACGCGCGCCAGCTACCTGGTGGTCGACTACCTCGAACCCCTGCAGGGCAACCGCCCCGCCTTCGGCCTGAACGTCAGCCCGAGCGGCGTGCTGGCGCGCGCGCTGGAACAGGCGATCGTCAGCGGCCAGACCACCGCCACCGGCCTGCTGGCCCTGGCGCAAGGGCCGCAACGGGGCTTCGTCATCGTGCGCCCCGTGTACCGCCACGGCGTGCCCCTGCAAACGATACAGCAGCGGCGCGCGGCGCTGATCGGCGATACGGCCGTCATCGTGCGCGCCGGAGAACTGGTGCAGAAAATCCTCGCCGGCGCCGACCTGCTGGGCGACTCGCAGCTTGAACTCAGCGTCTACGCGGACGCCGGCGCCGACCCGCACCAATTGATCTTCCGGCATGGCCAGGCGCCTGCCGACGAACCTGGCGGTGCCTGGGAGTCGCTGCCCCGCTGGCTGCACTTTGCCTACCACAGCCATTACGACCGGGCCTTCGTTTCCGCCGGCCGGCCCTGGCATGTGCGCGTGGTGGCCCATCCGCGCCCCTTCCTGGCCGACCATCTGGGCTCCCTGTTCACCCTGATCACGGGTTTGCTGTTCAGCGTACTGACGGCCGCCTTCGTGCAATCGCTGACGCAGCGCTCGCGCCGCGTGCAATTGCTGGTGGAGCAGCGCACGGCCGACCTGAAACGCAGCAATGAGCTGCTCAGCGCCGACGTGCGGGCGCGCCAGCGCACGGAGCGCGCCTTGCAGGAAAGCGAAAAGCGCTTCCGCCGTCTGCTGGCCCTGTCTTCGGACTGGTACTGGGAACAGGACGCCAACTTCTGCTTCACCCACATCACCAGCGGTTTCACGGACAAGTCGAACATGCCGCTGGAACGCTTCATCGGCATGACGCGCTGGGACAACAACCCGGAAATGCGCAATTCGCGCTGGGGCAAGCAGCATATCGCCAACCTGGAAGCCCACCTGCCCTTTTCCAACCTCGAATATGCGATGCACGACCGCGATGGCCAGCTGCGCTGGTTCAGCATCAATGGCGAGCCGCTGTTCAACGAGCTGGGCGACTTTCGCGGCTACCGGGGCACGGGGTCCGAAATCACGGAACGCAAGCTGGCCGAGCAGCAAATCCAGCACATCGCCCACCACGACGTGCTGACAGGCTTGCCCAACCGCGCCCTGCTGCGCGACCGCCTGGCGCAAGCGATGGCCCTGTCGCGCCGCAAGAACCGCGCATTATGGGTGCTGTTGATCGACCTGGACCGGTTCAAGTTCGTCAACGACAGCCTCGGTCACAAGGCGGGCGACCTGCTGCTGAAAACCATCGCCACGCGCTTGCAGTCCAGTCTGCGCGAAAGCGACACGGTGGCGCGCCTGTCGGGCGATGAATTCGTCGCCATCCTGTGCGAGCAGGCCGACGAAGTGCTCAGCGGCGCCATCGTGCAGCGCGTGATGGATGCCGTAGCGCAGCCGGTGCTATTGGATGGCAAGGAATTTTTCGTCACCTGCAGCATCGGCGTGGCCGTCTACGACATGTCGCGCTACGACGCGCCCGGCGACGTTACCCTGAATGGCGAGACGCAGAACCTGATCGAGCAGGCCGACATCGCCATGTACTGCGCCAAGAAACAGGGCCGCAACAATATCAAGTTCTACACGACGGCCATGAACCAGGCCACCCTGGAGCGCCTGCGCATCGAGACGGCGCTGCGCAACGCCCTGGAACGCGAGCAGTTCGTGCTGCATTACCAGCCGCAGGTGGACCTTGCCAGCGGGCGCATCGTCGGCGTGGAAGCGCTGCTGCGCTGGCAGCATCCGGACCTGGGCATGGTGGCGCCGCAGCGCTTCATCGCGCTGGCCGAGGATACGGGCCTGATCGTGCCGATCGGCGCCTGGGTCATGCGCGAAGCGTGCGCGCAGGTGAAGCGCTGGCATGCGGCGGGACTGGACACCTTGCGCCTGGCCGTGAACCTGTCGGCGCGCCAGTTCAACGAGCCGAACCTGGTCGCGTCGATCGCCGACGTGCTGCTGGAAACGGGCTTGCCGCCCGCCTGCCTGGAACTGGAACTGACGGAAAGCCTGTTCATGCACGACGTGGCGCTGGCCGTCAGCCAGCTGCACGACATGAAGGCGCTGGGGGTGCAGCTGTCGATCGACGACTTCGGCACCGGCTATTCCAGCTTCGCCTACCTGCGCACCTTCCCCATCGACGTGCTGAAGATCGACCGCAGCTTCGTCGGCGACGTGGCGCGCGACGCGGACGACGCGGCCATCGTCGTATCCATCATCGCCCTGGCGCACAATTTGAAGCTGCGCGTGGTGGCCGAAGGCGTGGAAACGGCGGAGCAGCTCGATTACCTGCGCCGCCATGGCTGCGACGAGGCGCAGGGCTATTATTTCAGCCGGCCGCTGCCCGCCCATGAGGTGGAAGCCCTGCTGCGGGCGGAAGAATCGCACGTCATGCTGTAGGCGACGGCGGCACCCTTGCCCCGAGTTCGAGCTCGTCCCAGTCGTCGTCCAGGCCGGATTGCGCCAGCAGGGAAGCCACATCCGTGGCATGCGCCGGATCAATGTCCTGCTCCGGATGCGGCCACACGAAATCGCATTCCGTACAGACGATCACTTGCTGGCCCGTCTTGCGGACCGTGGCGTGCACCAGGTCGCCATATTCGTCGCAGGTGGGGCATTGCATGCCATGTGCGCTCATGTCCGGGCCTTACAGTTTCTGTTGCAGGAATTCGAGGAAGCAGCTGATGCGCTGCGCCAGTTGCGTGTTGCGGTAGTAGACGGCGTGGATCTGCTGGCGGTAGCCCGTGTAAAACGGCTGCAGCACCCGCACCAGCCGGCCGGCCGCGATGTCGTCCTTCGTCATGAAGTCGGACAGGCAGACGATGCCCTGGTCGTGCAACGCCAGCTGGCGCAGGGTTTCGCCGCTGGACGCGGCCAGCGCCGGCACGATCTGCAGGCTGTTGCCCGCTTCGTGGCGCAGCGGCCAGTTATTCCCCAGCTCATATTGCGCAAAACCCAGCAGCGCATGGCCGGACAGCGCTTCCGGCGTGGCGGGTTCGCCGTGACGCGCCAGGTAGGCGGGCGTGGCCAGCACGTGCAGCGGGCTGGCACTGAGCGGGCGCGCATGCAGGGTCGAATCGACCAGGGCGCCGATGCGGATGGCGATATCGGTGCGGTGTTCGAGCAGGTCGGCGATCTGGTCGTTGCTGGTCAGCTCCAGGCGGATGTCCGGGTACATGGCGCGAAACTCGGCCACGTGGGGCACCACGCAATGGAGCATGAAGGGCGAGGCGGCATCGACGGACAGCCGCCCGGCCGGCTTCTGGCGGCGGATGCGGATCGACTCTTCCACGTCTTCCATCGACGCGAGGATGGCGCGCGCCTTGTCCAGGAACAGCTGTCCCTCTTCCGTCAACTCCATGCGGCGCGTGGTACGCGTCAGCAGCGACGTGGCCAGCTTGTCTTCCAGGCGCGACAGGGCGCGGCTGACGCCCGATGTGGTTTGTCCCAGGTGCACGGCGGCCGCGCTCAGGGTGCCGCTGTCGATGACGGTGACGAAGATTTTCAGGTCGTCCGAATTGATATCCATTGTTGCCTTATTATTGCCGCATTGTTGCGCTATTTTCACATATCGCGCCATTATAATGGAATCATGGCAACAGTGATGGCAAGGGATAACGTCAGGCAACGTAGAACAAAATGGCGATAAAATGACAGCTACTGCCGCCCAGCACGAACAGGTGCCAGATGCCGTGGCCATGGCGCAGCTTGTGGTCGGTGGCATAGAAAGCGATGCCGCCCGTGTAGCACAGCCCGCCTGCCACCAGCCACAGGAAGCCGTTCCACTCGAGCGCCGCCAGCAGCGGCTTGATGCCGATGACGATCAGCCAGCCCATGGCCACGTAAATCACCAGTGACAGGATGCGCGCGCCTTTCGCGTACACGTATTCCTGCACGATGCCCAGCAAGGCCAGGACCCAGACGACGCCGAACAGCGACCAGCCCCACGGCCCGCGCAGGGTCACCAGCATGAAGGGCGTGTATGTGCCCGCGATGAGCAGGTAGATGGCGCAGTGGTCGAGCCGCTGCAGCACGGCCTTGGCCTTGCCGCGCACGCTGTGGTACAGGGTGGAAGTGAGGTAGAGCGTGAGCAGCATGGCCGCATACACGCTGCAGCTGACGATTTTCCAGGGGTCGCCCGTGCGGGCCGCCGCGACGATCAGGATGACGCCGCCGATGGCCGCCAGCGCGGCGCCCACCGTATGGGAAATGCTGTTGAACCGTTCACCGTGGTACATGCTTAACCGCCCGCCGCGTTAAAAACAGGCTCATCGTACACGCTTGGGGAGATCGGGGTGCGCGGTTTGCGCAAGGCAGGGGCCGGAAAAGCGGGGGCGCATGCGCTTGCCGCCCCGCTTGTTGCCGTTCAGGCTATCAGGCAGCTTCCGCCTTCTTGCGCGCGGGACGGCGCGCCGGCGTCTTGCGCGGCGCCTTGGCCGGCTTGTCTTCCGCCACGGCAGCCACTTCCACCGGCGCCGCTTCAACGACAGGCGCAGCTTCCACCACAGCTTCGGCCGCCTTCTTGGCCGGTTTCTTCGCCGCAGCCGCCTTGCGGGCCGGCGTGCGCGGCTTGGCCTTTGGCTTGGCTTCGGCGGCGGCTTCCACCGGCACTTCGGCTACCGGCTCAGGCGCAGGCACGGCTTCCACCACCGGCGCCACCTCGACGGCGACGACTTCGGCGCGCGCTTCGCGGGCGCCATCGCCATTCTTGCGGCCACCGCGGCCATTGCGGCGCGAACCGCGCTTGGCGTTGCCCTCTTCTGCAACCACCTCGGCCACCGCTTCGGCGGCGGCTTCGGCTACTTCGTGCTGGACTTCCGGCTGCGGCGCCGGCGCATACTGCTCGATGATGACGGCTTCGGCGTCGGCCACCGGCACGAAGGCCTGTGGCGCGGACTCGCCGCGGCGTTGCTCGTTCTGCTTGCGGCCGCCACGGCCATTGCGGCGCGAATCGCGGCGGCTGCCGCCTTCGCGGTGATTGCCCTCTTCCGCCGCCACGCCGGTCTCGCCGCTGACCTCATTGGCTGTATCCGCGTTCGCGGCGGCCGGCACGGCCACCAGGCCGCTGCTGCGGTAGACATAGGCACCCGATTTTTCATCGCGGCCAAATTCCAGCAAGCCGCGCGTCTGCGCCTCTTCCAGCAGGTTGCCGAAGGTGCGGAAACCGTAATAGGACTCGCTGAAGTCCGGCTTGCGGCGCTTGATCGCTTCCTTCAGCATCGAGGCCCAGATCTTGCCGCTGTCGCCGCGTTCGGACACCAGCGCGTCGAAGGTCTCGACAGCCATTTCGATCGCTTCCGTCTTGCGCGACTCGTATTTTTCCTTGCGGCGCACTTCCTCGTCCGGCGAGCGCTTGGCGGCAGGCGTGTCGCGCGCGTCGCGCTTGGCGGCCGTGCGGCGGCTTTCGCGCACCAGGTCATCGTAGAAAATGAATTCGTCGCAGTTGGCCACCAGCAGGTCGGAGGTCGACTGCTTGACGCCCACGCCGATCACCTGCTTGGCGTTTTCGCGCAGTTTCGACACGAGCGGCGAAAAATCGGAATCGCCGCTGATGATGACGAAGGTGTTGACGTGGGCCTTGGTGTAGCACAGGTCCAGCGCATCGACCACCAGGCGGATGTCGGCCGAATTCTTGCCGGACTGGCGCACGTGAGGAATTTCGATCAGTTCGAAGTTCGCTTCATGCATGGTGCCCTTAAAACTTTTATAACGGTCCCAGTCGCAATATGCCTTCTTGACAACAATACTGCCCTTGAGCAGCAAGCGTTCCAGGATGGGCTTGATATCGAATTTTTCGTAATTTGCATCTCGCACGCCGAGCGCGACGTTCTCGAAGTCGCAAAACACGGCCATGCTGAGGTTTTCTGGGGATGACGCCATAAGGGTGAATTCTCGCTGATGATAAGGGCGGACGGGAAGCGCAACGCCTCCCTTTTCGCCTAGTATATTCGCCCATCCCCCGTTTCGGCGACAACTATCGTGCGCGGCGGCCTATTGCGCGCCGCCGGCGGCGCTTGCGCTGGCGCCGGCGAGCGGCCAAACGACGCTTTCATCGACCGAATACAGCTGGCACGGCAGGCTGCTGCGCCGCTGGCACGAGGCCAGCGCGCGCACATCGGGACTTTCACCCTCCTCGGCCCAGCCCCAGGCGCCGCTGGCCGACAGGGCAAAGGCGCGCGGCGCGGTTTTCTCCAGGAAGACGCGGTAGGCGGCGCGCCCCTGCTCTTCCAGGTAGGGCACGGCGGCGATATCGTCCTGCAGCGCGAAATGCGTGGCGGGCGGAGACGGCGCATCGGCCACGCGGTAGACCTGCCGCACCGGCATGCCGATTTTCTGCAGGAAGCGCTCGGTGGCGGGCAACCACACGGCCACGCCGTCGCGGCTGCCCAGGGTCAGGTGCGCGTCGCGCTTGAACGGGCCATAGGCGAGCAATTGCGCCCGGCCGCCCGAACCGGTAAAGGAATTGAACAGCCGCCGCACCAGCGCCGGCGAAAAATACGAGTCATTCGCGCCATACAGCCACAAGCTGGGGATGTGGTTGTAGGCGCCCAGCGTGGCGAAGGACTTGGCCAGCGCCCCTTGCCAGTCGCAGCCGGGCATGTCGACGCGCAGGCCGCCGGAAAAATTGAGCACGCCCCGCACGCCGGGCAGCACCCGGGTGGCCAGCGCCAGCGCCGCCATGCCGCCATACGACTGGCCCGCGACGACGATGCGTTCCGGGTCGACCCAGCTCTGGCGCCGCGCATACGCGAGCGCAGCCAGCACGTCGCGCGCCTGGCCCTGGGCGTTGCCCAGCATGTCGCAGCCAAAATCGCGGTAGGCGCCCGTGGAGCGCGCAAACCCGGCGCGCATGGGCAGCATCACCGCATAGCCGCGGCGCACGAATTCAGCGGCCATATAGATGAAGCGCTCGCGCGCCTGCAGTTTCGCCGGCCCGGCCTGCTTGCCGTGATTCATCAGCAACAGGGGAAACGGGCCGGGGCCGGCGGGGCGGAACACGGTTGTTTCCAGCACGTCGCGCAAGCCGTCGCCGGCCGGCACCATGATGACCTGCTCGTTCAGGCGCGCATCGAGCGGCAGTGAGGCAGAAGCAGGCTGGGCTTGCAGGGTCAGACAAGACCAGCTGAGCAGCAAAGCCAGGCAAAGGCGGCGTACGAGGGGGGAAATGGCAGGCTCCA
Source organism: Janthinobacterium sp. SUN120 (assembly GCF_030397735.1). Taxonomy (NCBI): domain Bacteria; kingdom Pseudomonadati; phylum Pseudomonadota; class Betaproteobacteria; order Burkholderiales; family Oxalobacteraceae; genus Janthinobacterium; species Janthinobacterium sp. SUN120. The sequence goes on from NZ_JAPUBW010000001.1 coordinate 1,815,280, forward strand.
TGCGAGATTTCCCAGCCAGTCTAGGCAGTGAAAGGGCGCAGGACAATATTAAAACATTATGGATGGGTAACTTTTTTTGCGGTCATCGACGACGCGGAAAAATGTTGCCTTGCACCAACCACATAGCGCCCGCATGGGAGTAAACTAGGAGCATTCTGAAGGAGCCGCCATGTCCATATCCGCCCTCACCACCGGTACCTCGGGGCTGACCGCCAACCAGCGCGCGCTGGATGTGGCCGCCAACAACATCGCCAATGCGAATACGCCGGGCTTCCAGCCGCGACAAGCCGAGTTCCAGGAGTCCAGCCCGGCCGGCACGGGCGTCACCCTCTCCGTCGAAGGGCGCAAGCTGGCCGCCGGCGAAAGCGTCAGCGGCGCCAATGCGAATGCGGCCAAGGCGGCCGAAAGCCGGCCGAACGGCGTGGGCCTGGCGTCTGAACTGACGGATAACCTCGTCTACAAGGCCGGTTTTAATTTGTCGGCGAATGTCGTCAAGGCGGCCGACCAGGCCCTGGGCAGCCTGATCGACGTCAAGACCTGAAGCAGCAGACATCCACGGCGACTATCGGCAAGATAGTCTAATTTTTCATTTCCAGCGCCAAGGGCGCCATCGCCGGCGTGATCAGCGCCAGCAGCCGTTCGGCGGGAATGCCGTCGCGCGCCTGCACCGACAGGCCATGCAGCAGCGCCGCATAATAGTCGCCCAGCGCCTGCACGTCCGCCTCCTCTTTCAATTCTCCCGCCAGCTGCGCCGCGCGCAGGCGCTCGATGACAGCCTGCGTGCGCGCGCGGCGGTGCTGCGCCAGCCAGTCGGCGATGCCCGCGTTGTCCGCGCTCGTATTCGTGGCGGCCGTGACCACCATGCAGCCTTGCGGCTGCCCGCTGCGCGTATATAGCAGCACGGCTTCTTCCAGCATGCGCGCCACGGCGTCGCGCACATTCAGGCTGGCCGCCAGCGCATGCACGGCAAATGCGCCCTCGCCCGTTTCATACAGTTCCACGGCTTCGCGGAACAGCTGCTCCTTCGAGCCGAACGCCGCATAGATGCGCGCCGAGGCAATGCCCAGCGCCGCCACCAGGTCGGCCATCGATACGCCTTCATAGCCGCGCGTCCAGAACGCGTCGCGCGCTTTTGCCAGCGCCAGCGCGCGGTCAAATTCCCTCGGTCTTCCTGCCATTTTCATCCTCTGCTTGCAAACTGGCGGCCAGTATAACGCTTGCAAGCCATACCGATTCCGCATTTATTTTGCATCACGGCCTTGACCGTGCAGAAAATTTCGCCTATTCTTTGTCGATCGACAAACAATAGGAGCCGATATGAAAACCATCCAAGGACCAAGCCTGCACCTGGCACAATTCGCCGCCGATACGGCGCCCTTCAACACCCTGCCCGCCATCGCCGAGTGGGCGGCCGGCATGGGCTTCAAGGCCCTGCAGATCCCCGCCTGGGATGCACGCCTGTTCGACGTGGCGCAAGCAGCCCACAGCCAGCAATACTGCGACGACCTCGTCGCCATGCTGGCCAGCCATGGCCTCGTCATCAGCGAACTGACGACGCACATCCTCGGCCAGCTGGTCGCCGTGCACCCGGCCTACGACGCGCTGTGCGACAGCTTTGCGCCGGCACACCTGCACGGCCAGCCGGCGGCGCGCACCGAGTGGGCCATCGAGCAAGTGAAACTGGCGGCCATGGCCTCGAAGCGCCTGGGCCTGACCGACATGGGCACGTTCTCCGGCTCGTTCGCCTGGCCCTACCTGTTCCCGTTCCCGCAGCGCCCGCCCGGCCTGATCGAGGCGGCCTTCGACGAACTGGCGCGCCGCTGGCTGCCCATCCTCGACGTGTGCGAAGAACAAGGCATCAACCTGTGCTACGAAATCCACCCGAGCGAAGACCTGCATGACGGCATCAGCTTCGAGATGTTCTACGAGCGCGTGGGCCGCCACCCGCGCTGCAAGATGCTGTTCGATCCGAGCCACTTCGTGCTGCAGCAATTGAACTACCTGGAATTCATCGACATCTACAAGGACCATATCCGCATGTTCCATGTGAAGGATGCGGAATTCAATCCGACGGGACGACAAGGCATCTACGGCGGCTACCAGTCGTGGGAAAACCGCGCCGGACGTTTCCGCTCGCTGGGCGACGGCCAGGTCGATTTCAAGGCGATCTTCTCGAAGATGGCGCAAAACGACTACGCGGGCTGGGCCACGCTGGAATGGGAATGCTGCCTGAAGGACCAGGAAGTGGGCGCGCGCGAAGGCGTGGCGTTCATCAACGCCCACATCATTCCCGTAACCGACAAGATCTTCGACGACTTCGCCGGCGCCCCCGTCAGCGCGCAGCAGATCAATACCCTGCTCGGCATCACGCACAACTAATCAACTAATTAACTGAATCAATACAAGGACTTGCCATGCATCAGAATGAAGACAGCTACACCCACGACTATGTGCGCATCGACGGCCAGCGCCTGCATTGCGTCATCGCCGGCGAAGGCAAACCCGTGCTGCTGATCCCCGGCTGGCCGCAAACCTGGTACGCCTGGCGTTACGTGATGGCGGCCCTGGCCGCCCAGGGCTACCAGGCGATCGCCATCGATCCGCCCGGCAGCGGCCACTCGGAACGTCCGGCCGGCGGCTACGACACGGGCGCCGTTGCCGCCACCCTGCACCGCGCCATGCTGGCCCTGGGCCATGCGCAGTACGATGTCGTCGGCCACGACATCGGCATGTGGGTCGGCTATGCGCTGGCCAGCGACTTCCCGCAGGCCGTGACGAAACTGGCGCTGACGGAAGCCGTCATTCCCGGCCTGGCACCCGCGCCGCCGATTTTTGTCGCGCCGTCCGACAACATCTTCCTGTGGCACTTCATGTTCAACCAGGTGCTGGACTTGCCCGAGATGCTCACGGCCGGCAAGGAGCGCGAATACATCCGCTTCATCCTGGACCGCTGGTCGTACCGCCGCGACAAGGTGGCCGTCGACGTATATGCGGACGCCTACGCCACACCGGGCGCCCTGCGCGCGGGCTTCGCCTACTACCGCGCCATTCCGGAAACCATCCGGCAAAACCTGGAGCGGGCGAAAAAGAGCCTGGCCATGCCCGTGCTGGCCATCGGCGCCGACCATGCGACGAACGACGCGCCATTGCTGACCATGCAGGGCAAGGCGGACATCTTGAAAGGCGCCATCGTCGCCGAATGCGGCCACTTCATCATGGAAGAACAGCCGGAAGCGTTCATCGCCCACCTGTTGCCGTTCCTGGCGGGAGAAGCCGCATGAGCCTCGATCCGCTGATCGCCGCCTGGCTGGAACAGACAAGGAATGCGCCGCCGCCCGCCTCGCTGGCGGACTTGCGGGCCGCCACGGAAACGGGGCTGCGCCAGCTGCACGGGCCGCTGGAAGACGTCGCCTCGATCAAGGACTACGTGCTGCCTGGCGAGCACGCGCTGACCGTGCGCGCCTACGTGCCCGCCGGCGCGGACACAAGCAAGCCCCTGCCGGCCATCGTCTTTGCGCATGGGGGCGGCTGGTGCCTGTGCTCGCTGGACCTGTACGATAATCCGTGCCGCGCACTGGCCAACGCCACCGGCTGCGTGATCTTTTCCGTCGACTACCGGCTGGCGCCCGAGCACAAGTTCCCCGTGCCGCTGAACGACTTTTACCGGGCAGTCTGCTGGGTGGCGGACCATGCCGAGGCGCTCGGCATCGATGCGAAGCGGCTGGCCGTGGGCGGCGACAGCGCGGGCGGCAACCTGGCGGCGGCCGCGGCCCTGATGGCGCGCGACCAGGCCGGTCCCGCGCTGGCGCACCAGTTGCTACTGTACCCGGCGCTCGATTTCGCCTTCGACACGCCGTCCTACCAGCGCTATGCGGAAGGCCATTCGCTGACGCGGGAAGCCATGCGCTTTTGCTGGTCGGCCTACCTGAACGAGCCGGCTGACGGCGCGCAGCCCTATGCGGCGCCCCTGCGGGCAACGTCGCTGAAGGACTTGCCGCCGGCGACCGTGCTGGTGTGTGAATACGACCCGCTGCATGACGAAGGCGAGGCCTATGCGCGGTATTTGCGCGACGACGGCGTGGCGGCGCAATGCGTGCAGCTCGACGGCATGATCCATGCGTCGATCCACATGCTGGGCTTGACGCCAGCGGCGCGCGGCCTGTTCGACGTGGCGGGCCAGGCCATGCGGCAAGCGCTGGCGGCATAAAAAAACGCGCCGGGGATGGCTCCACGGCGCGTTTTTTCCATCAGCTTATCGTCACTCCACCAGCTTGCGCACCTCGATGCCGTTCAGCCACTTCACGTGGCGCGGTCCCGTGCGGATGTCTTTTGCCGAAATGAGGGCGATTTCGCCATCGTTGTCGTCGAGCGTCTTGCCGTTTTTTTCGTAGTAGACGATCACGCCCTCGCCGGCCGGCGAGTTATACAGCTCGCCCCAGGAAAACACCACCGCATAACCATCGGTTGCCGTGGCGATGATGGCGAGCTTCTTGACGTCGTTGTGGCCCGGCGCATCGAGCACCGCCTTGTCGAGGATATCGCGCAGGAGCACGCCCTTGTAGCTGGTGATGGTTTCGGCCTTGTCTCCGTTATGGCGCGTGACGGCGATTTTCCCACCGTTGGCCGGCGGCAGCTGGCGCAGGTCGACCACCTTCAGGGTCAAGGGCGTTTCCACCACGCCCGTCACGGTCAGCGCGTGGCTCATGTTGTCGCGCGCCGGCGCCGGGTCTGCCCATGCGGGCACCGCGGCCAGCAGTGCCGCCGAAACGAGGCTTGTCAGTATTGTCTTCAACATGCTGTGTCCTTTCATGAAACATTCAAAAAATCAGAATTGGTACTGCGCATTGGCCAGCCAGGTGCGTCCAGCGCTGGGAAAACCGTCGGCCAGCGCGTAATTGCGGTCGCCCAGGTTCGCCACGCCCGCTTCCAGGGTCAAGGCCGGCAAGGGACGGTACACAGCCTTCAGGTTCACGGTCGTAAAGCCGCCGAGTTCCAGGGTGTTCGAGACCCAGCGCCCGCTGTTCGTTTCCGCGATGGCCACCAAGTCCACCTGGCGCGCCGCGTGCAGCACAGCGTGCGCCGTCAGCTTGTGGCGCGGTACGTCCGTCAGACGCGTGGCGCGGTCGCTGACGTTCTTCATGTCCGTGTAGGTGTAATTGCCGCCGAAATCCAGCCAGGCACCAGCGTTGCCGCGCAAGCCAAGTTCCAAGCCGCTGATGTGCGCCCTGCCCGCGTTGCGCATCTGCGAGCGCACGCCCGAGACATTCGCCACGCTCTGGATCTTGTCCTTCACGTCGCTGTAGAACAGCGCCGCTTCCACCTTGGCGCCCTGCACGTTTCCTTGATACCCCAGCTCATAATTCATCGCCTCTTCCGCGCGCAGGGCCGGGTTTTCGATATACGTGCCCAGGCGCTGCGAGTAGCGGTCCTTCAGGGTCGGCAGGCGCGACTTGCGCGCCACGGTGGCGTACACGCGCGCATCAAGACCGACCTTGCGGAACAGTCCCGCCTGCAGGTCCGTGGCCGATTGATTGGCTGGCAAGGTGTAGGCATTGCCGGCGCTGTAGACAGTGTCCGGGCGCAGTTCATTGCGCGAGACGCCCAGCGACAGTTCCGTCGCCGCATCGAGGGCGATGCTGTCTTCCGCGCCCAGGGTCCACAAGGCATCCTTGTACCAGGTGGTGCGCACGCCTTTTGCATCGAGTTCCTGGTGTTCGTCGGCCTTGTAGCTGGCCACAAAACGCAGGCTGTGCGCGGCCAGGCGGAACGATTCGAGTTCCACCGCGCCGCCATTCGTACGGTCGTTATAGATGCTGCGCCCGCCGCTGACGCTGCCCTGGCCGCTGGTTTTCAGGGTCGCGTAGCTGCCGTTCGTGTAGGAGGTGATTTCATTGTCGTAGCTGTCGTGGTACAGGCGCAGTTTCAGGCGCTCGGCGTCGCCCAGGCGCGTCTGCGAGACGAAGTACACGCTTTCCTTGTTCCAGTACGGCCATTGCCAGTAGCGCGCGCCCACGGGATTGGTCGATGGCGGCTGGCCCTTTTCGCCATGCTGCTTATAGTAGCTCAGTGCATACTCGTCGCCTGCCTGCGCGCCATCGGGCGTGTAGCCCACCTTGAACGACAGTTTATGATCCTTGCGATAGGAATTGTTGCGCGTGCCGCCGTCTTCCGTGGCCGTGGGGCGGAAGTCCGACGACATGGGAAAACCGTCGCTGTCGATATACGACACGCCCGCCTGCAGATACCACAGGCCCTGGTTGGTGCCCACGTTGGCCGACACCCGGCGCTCGCTGCCCGAGCCGAAACCGATGGACGTATCGCCTTCCATCCGCGCGGACGGCTTGCGCGACACCAGGTTGATGGCGCCGCCCAGGGTATTGGCGCCATACGCCACGGAACTGTAGCCCTTGGCCACCTGAATGGCGGCCAGGTCGTTGGTGGTGAAGCGGTTGAAATCGACATAGCCGTCGTACGGCACGTAGACGGGAATGCCGTCGATGTACAGCGGCACCTGGCGCGCATCGAAGCCGCGGATGGCGACGGTTTTTTCATTGCGCGAATTGGTCGACAGCGACACGCCGGACAGCAGATTCAATGCATCGCCCACATTGTCGCGGTTAAAGCGGCGCATCTCGGCGCGGTTCACTTGCGCGCCCACCTGTTGTTCCATTTGGCCTGCCTGCTCGCGCTGGCCGATCACCGTCACCGTGCCCAGCACGAACGGCGCCGCCGCATCCACGCCATCGTTGCCCGCCGTTTGCTGCGCCTGCGCCGTCTGTGCCATTTGCGCCAGCGCCAGCATCACGGCGCCAGCCATTACCTGTTTCAACATCGTCTAGATCTTTCCACTCTCGTTATATATCGTCTTATATAGCGATACTCAAAAAAGCGGCCACGCATGCGGTGGCCGTCACCCAACAGCGCAATATACAGACGTATATAGCGATGCTCAAGCGACAAGACCAAAAGCACGCGCGCAGGTCAATTTTTCACGCTTTTTTCATGCACCGCAGCATTTCGCTGTGCGAACGAATGTTTCACAAAACGATTGACATGCCAGATTCGGCTAGGCAAACTGATTTCCAGGGAGCCTGAAAATGAATGCAAATATGACAAATATTCAGACCGCAGCAGATCCGGAACTCATCGTCTTCAGCGATGACGAGGAAGGCAAGGACCGCCAGTTCGTCAACGCGCTGGCGCGCGGGCTGGAAGTGCTGCGCTGCTTCCGTCCCGGCGAAGTGTTCCTGTCGAACGCGGACATGGCCAAGCGCACGGGCATCCCGAAACCGACGATTTCACGCCTCACCTATACCCTCACCAAACTGGGCTACCTGAATTACTCGGACAGCCTGGGCAAGTACCAGCTGGGCGCCGGCGTGCTGGCCCTCGGTTACCGCATGCTGTCGAACCTGGACGTGCGCAAGATGGCGCGCCCGCTGATGGAAGAACTGGCCGAACATGCGCAAGCGTCCGTCTCGCTAGGCACGCGCGACCGCCTCAGCATGGTGTACGTGGAAACGTGCCGCAGCAGCGCCAACGTCACCCTGCGCCTCGACGTCGGTTCGCGCATCCCCCTGATGACGACCGCCATGGGCAAGGCCCTGCTATGCATCCTGCCGCAGGCCGAACGCGACTACCTGATGGATCACGCCAGGGTGCACGAGACGGAACGCTGGCCGCGCATCAAGGCCGGCATCGAACAAGGCTTCAAGGATTACCAGGACCGGGGCTTTTGCATCTCGGCCGGAGAATGGCAGAACGACGTGCATGCCGTGGGCGTGCCCATGCTGGGTGCCGACGGCGAACAGGTGATGGCCTTCAATTGCGGCGGCCCCGCCTTTTTGCTGTCGCGTGAAAAACTCGAGTCCGACCTGGGACCGCGCCTGGTCGCCCTGGTCAAGACAGTGGAAAAAAACCTGGGCCGCGGTTAGACTGCGCGCCCCCTCTTAATTACAGTACCGAGGACCCCGATGATACGCGACGAAGAAACCCTGAACATTCTGCTCGACAGCATCGCCCGTTTCGTGCGCGAAGTGCTGGTGCCGAACGAGGCGCTGGTGGCCGAAACGGATACCATCCCGCCCGCCATCGTGGCGCAGATGCGCGAACTGGGCCTGTTCGGCCTGTCCATCCCGGAAGCCTACGGCGGCCTGGAGCTGAGCATGGAAGAGGAAGTCCGGGTCGCGTTTGAAATCGCCCGCACCTCGCCCGCCTTCCGTTCGCTGATCGGCACGAACAACGGCATCGGCTCGCAAGGCATCGTTATCGACGGCACGGAAGCGCAAAAACAATACTATCTGCCTAAGCTGGCGGCCGGCGAGATCATCGGCTCGTTCGCTTTGACGGAAGCGGGATCGGGTTCCGACGCCGCGTCCCTGCGCACGACGGCCGTGCGCGACGGCGACTTTTATATCCTCAACGGCAGCAAGCGCTATATCACCAACGCGCCCGAGGCCAGCATCTTCACCGTCATGGCCCGCACGGACCCTGTCAAGCGGGGCGCCTCGGCCATTTCCGCCTTCATCGTGGAAAAGGACACGCCCGGCCTCTCGCTGGGCAAGATCGATAAAAAGATGGGCCAGCAAGGCGCGCATACTTGCGACGTCATCTTCGAGAACTGCCGCGTCCCGGCCGCGAATATCATCGGCGGCAAGGAAGGCGTGGGCTTCAAGACGGCCATGAAAGTGCTCGACAAGGGCCGGCTGCATATCGCCGCCGTCTGCGTGGGCGCGGCCGAACGCATGCTGGCCGACGCCCTGGCGTATGCGATGGAACGCCAGCAGTTCGGCCAGCCCATCGCCGAATTCCAGCTGATCCAGGCCATGCTGGCCGACAGCAAGGCCGAAATCTACGCGGCGCGCAGCATGGTGCTCGACGCGGCGCGCCGCCGCGACAACAAGGAAGATATTTCGACGGAAGCGTCGTGCTGCAAGCTGTTCGCCTCCGAAATGTGCGGCAGGGTGGCCGACCGCTCCGTGCAGATCCACGGCGGCGCCGGCTATATCAGCGAATACGCGGCCGAACGCTTCTACCGCGACGTGCGCCTGTTCCGCATCTATGAAGGCACGACGCAGATCCAGCAGATCGTCATCGCACGCAACATGATCAAGGCAGCGCAAAAGTGAAGGAGGCCGCCATGGACATTCCCGCCCTGCTGGCCGGCTTGCCGGCGCGCCTGTCGGCCATTCCCGCCCACTGGGCGGCACGCGCGCCGGACGCGCCCGCGCTGCATGAAGCTGGCCGCAGCTGGACCTATGCGCAGCTGCAGCACAGTGTGGAAGATGCCGCTCGGCTGCTGCGTCAGCTGGACGTGCGCGCCGGCGACCGCCTGATGGTGGTGGGCGAGAACGGCGCGCTGCAGGTGGCGCTGATCTTCGCTTGCGCCAGCATCGACGCGTGGATCGTCAACGTCAACGCGCGGCTGTCGGCGCGCGAAATCGATACCATCGCCACGCACAGTTCCGCGCGGCGCGTGCTGTTCCTGGCCGGCGCCTCGCCGGAAGCTGCCGCGCATGCTGCACGTCTGGGCGCGGCCAGCGCCACGGTCGACGGCATGGGCGAGCTGCTGGTCGGCGACTTGAACGAGACAACTATCGTCGAAGACACGGTCCCCGGCAACGAACAGGTGGCCGCGCTGATCTACACGACAGGCACGACGGGGCAGTCGAAAGGCGTGATGCTCACGCACCGCAACCTGCTGTTCATCGCCGCCGTGTCCAGCACATTGCGGGGATTGAGCAGCACCGACCGCGCCTACGGCGTGCTGCCGATTTCGCACGTATATGGCCTGGCCTCGGTGGCGCTCGGCACCCTGTATGCGGGCGCCGCCCTGTACCTGGTGCCGCGCTTTTCCGTCGACGGTCTGCTCTCGGCCCTGAAGGACGACGAGCTGACCATCGTGCAGGGCGTGCCCGCCATGTACGCCAAGCTGCTGCAAACCCTGGGCGGCGCCGATACCCCGCTGCCGACGAAGCTGCGCTTCGCGTATGCAGGCGGCTCGCCGCTGGCGCCGTCGCTCAAGCACGAGGTGGAAAAGCTGCTGGGCACCGCGCTGCACAATGGCTACGGCATGACGGAAAGCGCGCCCACCATCAGCCAGACGCGCCTGGAAGCGCCGCGCCGCGACGATTCCGTCGGCACGCCGATACCGGGCGTGGAAGTGCGCGTGGTGAGCGTTGACGGCCTTGATGTGGCACCGGGCGAGCCGGGCGAACTGTGGATACGCGGGCCGAACATCATGGCCGGCTATTACCGGGAACCGGCCATGACGGCGGCCACCATGCGCGATGGCGGCTGGCTCAATACGGGCGACATGGCGCGCCAGGATCCCGACGGCGCCCTCTTCATCGTCGGCCGCACCAAGGAGCTGATCATCCGCTCCGGCTTCAATGTGTATCCGCTGGAAGTGGAAACGGCGCTGAACGCCCACCCGTCCGTGGTGCAGTCGGCCGTGGTGGGCCGCACCGAGGCCGATGGCAACGAGGACGTCATCGCCTACGTGGAGCTGGACCCGCGCCAGCCCGCCAGCGTGGCACAATTGCAGGCCTGGCTGGCGCAGACCCTGTCGCCATACAAATGCCCGTCCGCCATCATCGTCATGGACGCGCTGCCGGCCGCCGCCACGGGCAAGATTTTAAAGGGGCAGCTGCGGCAAATGGCGCAGAATGCACGATAAGTTGACCATGTATTACCAGAACCGACAATAAAACCAAGCCACATCACCGGAGGAGACACGATGAAACGCACCTACACACGCATCGCCATGGCAGCACTGGTTGCCAGCGCCTGGATGACGCAGGCCAGCGCCGACGAATTCCTGGTCGGCGCGGAAATCCCGCTGACGGGCAACCTGGCGCGCGTCGGCGCCGGCATGCAGGAAGGCATCATGGTCGCAGCCGAGGTCTTCAACAAGACCAACGGCAAGCACACCATCAAGATCATCACCGTCGACGACGAATCGGCGCCCGCCAAGGCCATCGCCGCCGTGGAAAAGCTGGCCAGCCAGGGCGTGGTGGCCATCACGGGCGGCTATGGCTCGAACAATATCTCGCCCGCCTCGGACACGGCGAACAAACTGGGCCTCGTCTACATCACCTCGGGCGGCGTGGACGACAGCCTGGTGTCCAGCGGGCGCAAGAATTTTTTCCGCATCAATAACACGGCCGGCTACGAAAAAGCCATGCTGGGACTGCTGCAAGACGTGGGCGCCAAGTCCGTCTCCATCGTGTACTCGACCAAGGATGCCACCACGGGCCTGGCGAAGGATGTGGAAAAAGCCCTGGCAGCCAAGGGCGTGAAAGTGACGACGCACTCGTTCGACCCGGCGATTACGGACTTCAAGCCCATCATCAACAAGATCAAGCTGCAGGACAAATCGGAAGTGGTGGCCATGGTCGGCTATGAAAACGACTACGTGGGCATCATCCGCGCCGCCCGCGTCCTGAAGCCGAAGATCAAGGCCATGGTGGGCGTGTGGTCGCTGGCCACGCCAAAAATGGCGGCCGACTTCCCCGACCTGATGCCGAACGTCTTCGGCACGGCCCTGCTGCCCTTCCCTACCGAATTCAAGACGGCCGACGGCAAGGCCTTCAGCGACGCCTACAAGCAGCTGTACAAGAAGGAGCCGGACTACCTGGGCCAGTTCGGCTATGTGCAGTCGATGCTGCTGTTCGAAGCGATCGCGCGCGCGGCCGACAAGGGCACCATCAAGAAAGGCGGCGTGGCCGAGGAAATGCGCAAGACGGACCGCGAAACCCTGATCGGCCGGGTGCAGTTCGCCGCCAACGGCGACAACCAGAACTTCGTGCACCGCATGGCGCAGCACCAGGACAAGAAAGTGGTGATCGTCTGGCCGAAGGAACACGCGACGGGCAAGCTGGCCTATCCAGCCCTGCCCTGGTAGGCAGCCTCCCGCTGCGCACGCGCGCGTCCGCCCGGGCGCGCACCGATGAACGGCAGCCCTGGCGCATCCTCGCGATGCTCTTGGGCTGCCTGACGGGATGACGACATGACAGAATTAATCTTGCAAGCCCTGTATTCGGGCTTGCTGCAGGGCGGCTCCTACGCCCTGATCGCACTGGGACTGGCGCTGGTCTTCGGCACCATGAAAGTGATCAACCTGGCGCACGGCGAACTGGTGCTGCTGGCCGCCTACATCGCCTACAGCGTGGAATCCGGCCTGGGACTCGGTCCCATGTTCGCCATTCCCATCGCGCTGGTGATCGTCAGCCTGACGTCCGTGGGCGTCTACCTGATCGTCAGCCGCATCAAGAAGGACCGCGAAATCAATTCGCTGATCCTCACCTACGGCATCGGCGTCATCCTCACCAATTTCATCCTGCTCGTGTGGAAGGCCGACATCCGCTCGACGTCGTCCAGCTGGCTGCAGGAAGGGTTTGAAATCGGCCCGTTTTTCAGCATGCGCAGCGAAGTGATTTTCTTTGGCGTCAGCCTGGTGCTGATGGCGGCGCTGTGGCGCTGGCTGTCCACCAGCTGGTATGGCCGCGCCGTGCGCGCCGTCTCCAGCAACCGCGACGCGGCCAAGCTGATGGGCATCGACCCGGGCCGCACGGAACTGGTGTCCTTCCTGGTCGCCGGCATCCTGGCCGCCTTCGCGGGCGTCGCCCTGTTCAGCTATGGCGTGATCCAGCCGGCCTACGGCGGCGCGCTGACGGTGAAAGCCTTCATCATCACGGTATTGGCCGGCATCGGTTCCATTCCCGGCGTGCTGCTGGCCGCCGTGCTGCTGGGCGTGGCCGAGGCGCTGACGGTCACCCTGGCCAGCTCCGCGCTGCAGGAATTGTCCGGCATGGTGCTGTTCCTGCTTGTGCTGTTCATCATGCCGAACGGCTTGTTCGGCGCACAACGGAGGCGCGGATGAAGCGCTCGACACTGATTTCCACGGCGGGCCTGCTGCTGGCCGCGTATATCGTCGTGCCGCTGGCCCTGGGCGCCAACCAGTATGTGATGAGCATGGTGGTGGCGGCCCTGATCATCGGCGGCGTGGCCATGTCCTGGGCCCTACTGGGCAACCTGGGCGGCATGGTCAGCTTCGGCCACGCAGCCTTCTTCGGCGTAGGCGCGTATGTCTCCGCGCTGGCCACCGTAAAACTGGGCTTGCCCGTGTTTGCCGCCATGCTGCTCGGCGGCGCGGGCGCAGCCGTCGCCGCCGTCATCATGCTGCCCGTGCTGCGCCTGCGCGGGCCATACTTTGCGCTGGCCATCCTCGCCTACGCCCACATCTTCCGCATCCTGGCCACGGAATGGAGTTCCGTCACGGGCGGCGCCGGCGGCATCAACAATATCCCGGCCCTGCCCACCGTCTTCGGCTTCGACCTGGCCAGCAAGACGGGCGCCTACCTGGTGGTACTGACCCTGGTGGTGGCGTGCGCGTTTGCCTACAGCCGCATCCGCGCCAGCCATTACGGCATCGCCCTGCGCGCCATGCACGACAGCGAAGACGCCACGCGCGTCGTCGGCGTCAACAGCACCTTGCTGAAAGGCGCCATGCTGCTCGTGTCGGCCTTCATGGCGGGCCTGTTCGGCGCCTTCAACGCCCACTACATCAATTTCCTGGAACCGGACTACGCCTTCAACAGCCTGTGGGTGACCTTGCCCATCGTGGCGGCCATCTTCGGCGGCTACCGCACGATACTCGGCCCCGTGCTGGGCGCCGTGGTGGTCTACCTGGTCGACCAGCTGATTTTCAAGTCGCTGATCCCCACGGGCCACCAGCTGGTGCTGGGCGTGCTGCTGGTGGCGATGATCGTCTTCAGTCCGAACGGCTTGCTGCCGCTGCTGCGCAAACTCGTCAAAGCGAAGGAAAAAGCACATGCTTGAACTCGATAATGTGTCCGTGCGCTTCGGCGGCCTGACGGCCGTCGATTCCGTCACCCTGAAGGTGGGCAGCCACGACGTGATCGGCCTGGTGGGCGCGAACGGCGCCGGCAAGACCACCCTGTTCAACGCCATTTCCGGCCTGGTGCGCCCCACCAGCGGCGGCATCCGCTTCGAGGGGCGCGACATCATGGCCACGCCCATGTATCAGCGCGCGCGCCTGGGGCTGGGCCGCACCTTCCAGATCCCGCAGCCCATGCATGAATTGACGGTGCGCGAAAACCTCGTCGTGGCGCAGCGTTTCGGCACCGGCAAGGTGGATATGCGCAAGATCGATGAAATCCTCGATTTCACGAGCCTCGCGGACAAGGCGCAGCGCGACGCGGCCAGCGAACTGGCGCTGACGGAATTGAAGGCGCTGGAAGTGGCCAAGGCGCTGGCGACGAACCCGAAACTGCTGCTGCTCGACGAAGTGCTGGCGGGACTGGAAACGAATGGCAAGCGCCGTTTCATGGGCATGCTGAAGGATTTGCATGCCGCCTTTGGCGTGGGCATCGTCATGATCGAGCACGATATCGAAACCATCAGCAATCTGTGCCAGCGCGTGGCCGTGCTCAATTTCGGCCAGCTGATCGCCGACGGCACGCCGGATTGCGTCTTCCGCGACCCTGCCGTCATCGAAAGCTACACGGGAGCCGCGCATGCTTAACATAGAGAATCTGCGCGCCGGCTATGGCGCCATCAATGTGCTGTGGGATGTGTCGCTGTCCATCCAGAAGGGCAAGCTGACCACCATCATCGGCCCGAACGGCGCCGGCAAGACGACCCTGCTGCGCGCCATCATGGGCTTGCTGCCCGTCGGCGCGGGCAGCATCGCGCTCGATGGCACGCCCATCAACGGCACGCCGACGTGGAAAATGAGCGACGCGAGGGTCACGATGATACCCGAGGGGCGCATGACGTTCCGCGACATGAGCGTGGAAGAAAACCTGATCATGGGCGCCTTCCCCAAGGAGCACCGCAGCCACATGCCCGCGCGCCTGGCCGAAGCCTACGCCATGTTCCCCCGCCTGCACGAGCGCCGCAGGCAGCTGGCCGGCTCACTGTCCGGCGGCGAGGCGCAGATGCTGGCCATGGCGCGCGGGCTGATGTCGGATCCATCGCTGCTGATCATCGACGAACCTTCGCTGGGCCTGGCGCCGCTGGTGGTCAACGAACTGTTCGACATCCTCGCGCGCCTGAACGACGGCAAGCGCACCATCATCCTCGTCGAGCAGAACACAGCGCGCGCCGTCGGCGTGGCCGATCACGTCTACTTGATGCAAAGCGGCAAGGTGGCGCTGTCGCAGGCCGCTGCCGAGGTCGACCTCGAGCACCTGCATGCACTCTACTTTGCGCGCTAATCGGCGGCAAACACCAGCTCCGGCATCTTCGCCACGCAATCGAGGTTCAAGGGCGCGCGCGGGTCGCGCAAGAATGCCAGTGTCAGCTGTCCGCCGCAGCGGTTGAACATGGCGCCATGCGCCTGGCCCGCTATCTGCACGAAGCGCGCGTTGGGCATGCTGCGCAGCAGGCGCCGGCCCCAGGCTGGCGGCGTGACGGGATCGAATTCGCCGGCCAGGATCAGCACCGGCACGTCGCTCTTCACGGCATCGTTTGCCTGCGCCGCAGCCGCTGCAACGCGCCAGGCGCCGCACATCCCGGGCGTCGCCGTGCGGTTATCCATGCCGCCCAGCCCCAGGGCCGGCGCCACTTGCACGGCCATGCGGTCGGGCTGCTCGAACGGCATCTCCTCGCCGCACCAGATCGACAGGCGCAGTCCCCAGTTGAAGCTGGAAGGAGCGCTGCGCAGCAATGGCAGCAAGCCTTGCGGACGGTGCGAAGGCCGGTTTGACGGGCAGTGTGTCCGGCGCGGCGGCGCAGGGCTGCGCCGCTGTTACCAAACACGCGGCGGCAAGCATGGAACGGCGAAATGGAAGCAAGGAACCTCCTCGGCAGCATGGGCGTACGACAGGATGGAATGGCAGACGGGCCACTCATTTAGTTGCCAGATTACCACGCAATCGCGGCCCTGGCCGCAAGAATCTGCTACCGGGCCGGGGTGCCGTTCGACCGGCCTGCGGCCGTCACTCGTCGTCCTCGTCGTCCTCGTCGTCCTCGTCATCGGCCAGCTTGTCAAACACCTGCAGCTCGGCCTTGCTCAGTCCCGTCATCACGAAGGGATCGTCGGCAGGAAAGCGGCCAGTATCGACCAGCATGCGCAGCTTGCTCAAGCGGTCGCCCAGCGCCAGCGCTTGCGCCTGCGGATCGGCGTGGTCATCGGCGCCGGCCTGCCCGATCGCGCGGGTCACGGACTCGGGAAACTCCCATAACTCGGCGATCCGTACCGACAAGTTGCGCGCTTGCGCAAACACCTGGGCAATGAAAGCGTCCGATTGCGGAAAGGCATCGGGCGCGTGCATCTGGTCGATCAGGCGGAACGCCACCACCAAGCCCACATTGGCCATCAGCCCCGCCAGATAGGCGTCGAAGGCGTTGGCCTGCATTGCGGGCGCGACCAGGTTGGCCGCCAGCGCACATTTCTCGGACTGGCGCCAGATCAGCGGCGCCGTGCGTATGGTCAACCCGCCGCTTTGCATGCTGACGATGGGGCGGAAGGCGACGCGGGCGAGCAGCATGCGCATGCCGTTTTGCCCGAGCAGCATGATGGCGCCTTCCATATTGTTGATCGACGGACTGGCGTTGTAGCGCGAATGGTAGCGGGGCCGGTTCGCTTCGCGGTAGACCTCGGCGACCAGCGGCACGTCCTGGGCCAGCTGGCGCGACAGCTCGGCCGCGCTCATGTTTTCGTTTTGCAAGGTACGCATCAACTGCGGAATGATGGCCGGAATGCGCGGCACCAGCGCGGCACCGGCGATCGGTTCACTGGCCAGGCGCGTCAATTCATCCAGAATCTGCTGTTCGGCCTGCGCTGTCGCCTGCGCCGAACCAGCGGCCGCCAGCCAGCGGTAGTAGATGGCATCGATTTCAGTGATGGTCGCTGGCTGCCGTGTCATCTCGGGCGCCGCCGCTGCCGTGACTGGCGCAAGCTTGCTTTTTTCGCCGCCGTTCAGTAATTTTCCTATCCAACCCATTTTGCTTTTCCAGCCCTATATGCATCACTATCGCGACATCCGCTGCGCGATTTTACTTGATGACAGCCGTGCCGGTGCGGCGGGCGTGGCCGCCTTGGTCCACCTGCCGCAAAGTGCTACAGTGGCGCTCTCGCAGTTCCCCTCTTTGCAAGGTAAATCATGAGCAACATGCTGGCCCGCTACGTCACCACCCAGGCGTACAACAACGCCTGGAGCAACCACCGCCTGCTGAAAGCCTGCGGCGAGCTAAATCTGGCCGAATTCCAGGCGACGCGCGTCAGTTTTTTCCCCACCATCCAATTCACCCTGAATCACATCCTCACATGCGACTGGTTTTATCTCGACGCGCTGGAGCGCGAGCTGCGCGGCGAGGCGCCGCATGCCGACTGCTATGCCTTCTTTGAACAGGACGAGCCATTTACCGACTGCGCCACGCTGCAGGCGGCCCAGCATGCATCCGACGCGCGCCTGATCGCCCACTGCCGCAGCCTGTGCGACACCGACCTGGCGCGGCCCGTGACGATCCTGCGCGACACGCCGCAAGTCGATACGCGCCAGCGCATGCTCGCGCATTTGTTCCAGCACCAGATCCACCACCGGGGGCAAGTGCACGCCATGCTGGCCGGCACGCGCATCGCGCCGCCCCAGCTCGACGAATTCTATTGCGCCGGCGAAGCGGGCGAGCGGGCGCAGGATTTTGCGGAACTGGGGTGGACGGAAGACGACGTCTGGGGACTGCGTTGACGCCTTCCTCGCTCATGCTCCCACACGATCCCATGCCAGACCTCGACCGCCTTCAGTTGTTCCCGCCCTCCAGCGCCGACCTTCCCGCTTTGCTGGCCTTCGAACTGGAAAACCGCGCGTATTTTGAAAACTGGGTTACGGCGCGCGCGCCGTCCTATTACCACCAGGAAGCCATCGCCGCCGCCATCGAACAGGCGCAGCGCGAACGCCAGCAAGACCAGGCTTACCAGTACCTCGCCAAGCTGGACGGGCAGATCATCGGCAGGGTCAACCTGACGGCCGTCACGCGTCCCTATTTCAACAAGGCGACGCTCGGCTACCGCATCGGCGAACGGTTCGGCGGACGCGGCTACGCCACGCGCGTGGTGGCCCTGCTGCTGGAAGAGGCTTTCGGCACACTGGAACTGTGGCGCCTGGAAGCGACGGCGCGGCCGCAAAACCTGGGCTCGGTCGCCGTCATGCAGCGCAACGGTTTTCACCAATATGGCCGTTCGGAAAAAGCCATGCGCTTCCAGGATGCCTGGTCGGACTTGCTGTACTTTGAACGACGCAAGGAACACGCGGGCGCCTAAAAAAAACCGAGCAACTGCTCCATAAAGCAGGCAATCCTCACCTGATGTTGTAAAATAGGCAAATTTGGCGCGACGTCGGCCATGTCGCTTGCCAGCCTTTCGCGCACGCGGATGCACTCACACTCAGGGAACAACATGCGCAATACAGACAAGAAAGCCTACCTCGTCGGCGGCGGCATCGGCTCGCTGGCCGCGGCCGCCTTCATGATACGCGACGGCGGCATGCAAGGCAGCAACATCACCATTTTCGAAGCGTCGCCCGTGACCGGTGGCAGCCTCGATGGCGGCGGCAATGCCGAAGATGGCTATACCCTGCGCGGCGGGCGCATGCTGACCACCGACAATTACGAGTGCACCTGGGACTTGTTCAGGAGCATCCCCTCGCTCGAGCATGCGGGCCAGAGCGTCTACGACGAAACCGTCGCCTTCAACGAACTGCACCTTCCCCACTCGCGCGCGCGGCTGGTCGACCGCAACCGTTTCAAGGTCGACGTCAGCAGCATGGGCTTTTCCATGCAGGACAGGCTGGAACTGCTGAAGCTGACGGAAGCGGACGAAGACACGCTGGGCAGCAGCGCCATCACGGACTGGCTCTCGCCCGCATTCTTCGACACCCGGTTCTGGACCATGTGGGCCACCACGTTCGCCTTCCAGCCCTGGCACAGCGCCGTCGAGTTCAAGCGCTACCTGCACCGCTTCATGCTCGAGTTTTCGCGCATCGAAACCCTGGCAGGCGTCAAGCGCACCGTCTACAACCAGTACGATTCGCTGGTGCGCCCGCTGGTCGCCTGGCTGCAGGCGCAAGGCGTGAACCTCATCATGGATTGCACGGTGACCGATATCGAGGTGCAAGAATCCGATGGCCGCCTGAGCGCCACCGCCATTGCCTGCCAGCGCCGCGGCCTGGCCGACGTGGTCCCCGTCGCCGCGGGCGACCTGGTGTTTTTCCAGAATGCCTCGATGACGGATGCATCCAGCTATGGCAGCATGCACCGCGCGCCCGCCAGGCGCACGAAGCACGACAGCCATGGCTGGCGCCTGTGGGAAAAGCTGGCCGAGGGCCGGCCGGAACTGGGACGCCCCGCCGCCTTCAACAGCAGCATCCCCGAATCGTACTGGGCCTCGTACACGGTCACCTTGAAGGACAGCGCCTTCTTTGACCGGATGGAGCAATTCACGGGCAACAGCGCGGGCACGGGCGGCCTCGTCACCTTCAAGGACAGCAACTGGCTCATGTCCATCGTGCTGGCGCACCAGCCCCATTTCGCGGGCCAGCCCGAGGGCGTGCAAGTGTTCTGGGGCTATGCGCTGCACCCTGACCGCATCGGCAACTTCGTCGCCAAGCCCATGTCCGACTGCAGCGGCGAGGACATCCTGCGCGAGCTGTGCGGCCACCTGAACTTCGACCTCGACATCATGGCCACGGCGAACTGCATTCCCTGCCGCATGCCATACATCACCAGCATGTTCATGCCCCGCGCGAAGAGCGACCGTCCCCTGCCCGTGCCGGCCAACTCCGTCAACCTGGCCTTCGTCAGCCAGTTCGTGGAAATCGCCGACGATGTCGTCTTCACCGTGGAATACTCGGTGCGCGCGGCGCAGACGGCCGTCTACCAGTTGCTGGGCGTGCAGCGCGCAGTGCCGGCCATCCACGCGCACGACAAGTCGCTGAAGGTCAAGCTGGACGCCGTCATCAAGGCGTTCAAATAGCCGTATTTTGCGGGCTCAAGGCCGTTTTCAGGCTATCGGCCGCGACTTTGTGGCAGCGCAAGGCACCGTGATAATGGACTGATAACGTCAAGGTTCGGGAATCTTATCTATCTTGCAAAGTCCAACATGAAAGTGCGGCTACGCCTGTTCGAACATGTGCTGCTGGTGCTGGCATTGGCCGTCGTCATCTTTGCCGCCGCTATCGTGCTGGCACGCATGACGCAGTGGGCGGAAGCGCAGGAATTGCCCGTCTATCTCGTGCAGGGCATGCACCTGGTGGGCAAGGTGCTGTTTTTCCTGGACGGCTGCATCGTCATCGCCGTCAGCAGCATTCTGGCCGCCCGGCTGTTCCGCCTGCTCACCAAGGAGGATTTATGAACGACCTTCACTACCTGTTCACGCTCCGGCATCCGCGCCGCTTCTGGTGCAGCGCCATCGCCATCGCCGTGGCCTCGGCCATCCTGCTGGGTCCATGGCTCGACAGTATTCCCTGGCTGGTGGCGATTCCCTTCGTGGCTGGCGGCTTGCTGGTAGCGCTCGGCGAGCTGTGGGACGAGATGCACGGCAAGCGCCGGCGCAACGGCGACGACGATGCGCATGCGCCGTGCCGGCATCCCTGAGACAGGGTGATGCGTGCACGCAACAATACTCACGCCATCGGTCGCGCCTGCGTTGATTTAAGACTGGCTTCAGCCTTGCCGTGCATCGTGATATGGCGTCAGCAGCAATGGCGCTTCCCTTCACCCTCACGGGCACTGCCCAGCGAAAGAGCCGACATGAGCACATGGATGCGCGCCAACAAAGGTTTTTTGATGTTCCTTCTGCTGTTCGGCGTGTTCCGCACGGCCGTGGCGGACTGGAATCCCATCCCGTCGGCGTCGATGCGCCCCAACCTGCTCGAAGGCGACGTGGTCTTCGTCAACCGCCTCGCCTTCAACCTGAAAGTGCCGCTCACCGATATCGTGCTGCAGCGCCTGGGCGAACCGCAGCGGGGCGACATCGTCACCTTTTCCTCGCCGAAAGACGGCACGCGCCTGATCAAGCGCATCATCGCCCTGCCCGGCGACACGGTGGAAATGCGCGATGAGCAGCTGGTCATCAATGGCCAGCCCGCCCAGTACACGGCGCTCGACACGGCCCCGGAAACCATCGCCCACGTGGGCCAGCTGACGGCGCAGCGCATCCGCGAACGCAACCAGACCGAGCAGCACCGCATCCAGGTCTTGCCGCAAATCGCGGGCGCGGCGCGCAGCTTTGCCCCCGTGACGGTGCCAACCGACCATTTCCTCATGCTGGGCGATAACCGCGACAACAGCGCCGATTCGCGCTACTTCGGCTTCGTGCCGCGTGCGTTGCTGATCGGCAAGGCCGAGCGCATCCTCGTGTCGGCCAATATCCAGGAGCATTGGCAGCCGCGGCTGCAGCGCTTCGGCATGAAACTGGAATAAACATCCCTCCTGCAACGGCGCCATGCTTTTCGGTTAGCATGGCGCATCATGCAAAATTTTTCCTCAGCCAGCCTGTGGTCCGCCAACGACGATCTTGCCCTCGATCAGCTGGCGCAGTTCCTGCGGCGCCATCCCGACGTGCTGCTGCTGACGGGCGCCGGTATCAGCACGGCGTCCGGCATACCCGATTACCGCGACACGCAAGGTGTGCGGCGCGGCAATGCGCCCGTGCAAGGTCCCGATTTTCGCCGCCAGGAAGCCGTGCGCCGCCGCTACTGGGCGCGCAGCATGGTAGGCTGGCCAACCCTGGCGCGCGCTACGCCGAATCCCGGCCACCTGGCCATCGCGCAACTGGCCCGGCGCGGGAAAATAGGCGGCCTGGTCACGCAAAACGTGGATGGACTGCATCAGCAAGCGGGCAATACCGCCGTCACGGAGTTGCACGGCAGCATACATGGCGTGGTCTGCCTCGATTGCCGGGCTCGCCACACGCGCCGCCTGATCCAGGATCAGCTCGAACACGACAATCCGCAGCTGCTGGGCGCCACGGCCACGCCGGCGCCCGACGGCGACGCCTTGCTGGAGCCGTCGCAGCTGGCCACCTTCCACCTGCCTGTCTGTCCCCGCTGCGGCGGTACCCTGCAGCCGGACGTGGTGTTTTTCGGCGATGGCGTACCCGCCGCCTGTGCGGCCGAAGCCGAAAGCAAGATGCACACGGCCAGCGCCCTGCTGGTGGTGGGCTCGTCCGTCATGGTGTATTCCAGTTTTCGTCTGTGCCGCATGGCGGCCGAAACGGGCAAGCCCGTGGCCGCCATCAACTTGGGCAAGACGCGCGCCGACCATTTGCTGGCCTTCAAGACGGAAGCGCCGGCGCAAGATACCCTGCCGCTCCTCGCGGCCATGCTGGATTGATGCGGTCCCTGCCGCTGCCACGCGGATCGGCACGCATGCTGGCCGGTGCGGGCATCGCCGTGCTGCTGCATGTGCTGCTGTGGCAAGTACTGCGTTCAAACAAGCTGCCGGTCCCCCCTTTGCTGCCGCAGCGCAGCACGCAAATGCTGTTTTTGGCCCCCGTAGCGCGGCCCGCGCGCCCCCTGCCGCCAGCCGTCTCAAAAAGCCAGGCGCGACCCCGGCATGTCGTGGCCATCACGCCCGCGCCAGCGCCAGCAGCAATGCCCGCGCCCGCTGCCGACGCCGCCGCATTGCCGCCGCCCGCTGCGCTCGATCTTGACGCCTTGAAACACCAGGCCAGGGAAGCGGCGCGCCAGGAGGGGCCATCCCTCGCCGGGCCAGCATTGACAACCAGCAACAAGACGGCGCAAGCCATCACCAGCGCCGCGCGGCCCAGGTGCGACAACGATTACAAGCCACGGCTGGGCAATGTGGAATTCACCGGCCTGGCCAAGCTGCCCTTCCTGCTGAAAGGCGCGACGGGCGACAGCGGCTGCAAGTGGTGACGCGCCGCCGGCGCCCGCCCATGACAGCGCTCCCCCACTCTGGCTATACTGTGAGATTAACGAGGAGAATTCATGCTGGAACTGTTGAGTGAACACGCCTGTTTTGGCGGGGTACAACGCTTTTATCGCCACGACGCGCAAGCCATCGGCTTGCCCATGCGTTTCTCGGCCTTCATTCCCGATACGGCGCCAGGCAGCGTGGCCGCCACCAAACGCCCCGCCCTGTTTTACCTGGCTGGTCTGACTTGCACGGAAGAAACGTTCATGATCAAGGGCGGCGCGCAGCGCGTGGCGGCCGAGGAAGGCTTGATCCTGATCGCCCCCGACACCAGCCCCCGTGGCGCGAACATCGCGGGCGAGAGCGACTCCTGGGATTTCGGCGTGGGCGCCGGCTTTTACGTGGACGCCACCGAGGCGCCATGGAGCAGCCACTACCGCATGTACAGCTACATCCTGGAATTGCGTGCCCTGCTGGAGCAGGAACTGGCGATCGATGCGCAGCGCACGGGCATTTTCGGCCACTCGATGGGCGGCCACGGCGCGCTGGTGCTGGCCTTGCGCAACCCGGCACTGTTCCGCTCCGTTTCCGCCTTCGCCCCCATCGCCGCACCGAGCCAATGTCCGTGGGGCAAGAAAGCGTTCACGGGCTACCTGGGCAGCGACGAGGCCAGCTGGCAGCAATACGACGCCAGCGCGCTGATGCGCGGCCTGCAGGGACTGCCGATATCATTTCCCGAAGGCATCTTGATCGACCAGGGCCTGGCCGACAAGTTCCTGCCCGAGCAACTGTTCCCCGACGTCTTCGAAGCGGCATGCCGCGACGCTGGCCAGCCCCTGCAGCTGCGCCGCCATGCCGGCTACGACCACGGCTATTACTTCATCGCCAGCTTCATGGAAGAGCACCTGCGCTTCCATGCGAAGAACTTGCGCGCCGCCTAAGCTGCTGCGCTACTGCGCCGTGCTGGTATGCCCGTTGAAATGGCGCGTGTACCAGTCCGTGGCCAGCAAGGCGGCCTGATGGCGCGTGTCGGGGCCACCAGGGGCGGCGATCTGTTCCAGTTGTTTGTCGCAGCGCAAGGTGGCGAACGCCATGCGGTTCAGGCCGGCCACGTCGGGGTCGCGCCCGCCCACGATCAGCAGGGACGGCACGCGCACGTTTTCCAGCGCCGCCTTGCCAGCCATTTCCACCTGGCCATCGCACACGGCCAGCGCGGCGATTTCCGCGCTGCGCCAGGCCGCCAGCTGCATCACGACGGCCGCGCTGGTGCCATAGCCATACAGGCCGCAGGGCAAGCGCCGCGTGGACGGGTCGAGCTGCAGCCAGCCCAGGGCTTTTTCCAGCTGGCGCGCCAGCAGCACGATATCGCTGCGCACGAAATACGCGTGGCCATTGCTGCCGCCGCCAGGCTCGACGCCGCCCTGGTCGAAGCGCAGGGTGGCGATGCCCGCCCGCAAAAAATCCTGGGAAGTGGCGTGACTGGAAGCGCCCAGATAGTCACTGTCGGCGCCTGCACCGTGGGCAAACAGGACGATGCCCACCGGCCGTTCGGGCATTTCAAGCACGCCATCCATTTGAAGTTCATCGGCCGTAATGCTGACAAATTGTTCTTGCATGGTTGCCTCCGCAATCGAGCTGGGATCAAGCTAAAGCTGAAGTCAAGCTGTACGCTGATTTTACGCTGATCTCGCCGGGCCGGGGACAGCCTGGGTGCCCCGGGCGGCTAACTTCAGTGTAGCAGCCCGCGGCCATTCCTGCGCAGCCGTTCGCGCATCGTCACCGGCAAGGCAGGACTATACGGCGCCGTGCCGGTCCAGCCCCTTCAGCACGGCTTCCGGGCGGATTGGCAAATGCCGCACGCGCGACGCCACGGCGGCGAAGATGGCGTTGCCGATAGCCGGCGCCACGGCCGTCGTGGGCGGTTCGCCCATGCCCGTCGCCGTGTGCGTGCTGGCGACGAATTCGATGTCGAGCTCGGGCACGTCGGCCATGCGCAGGGGCGTGTAGGTATTCAGGTTGGTATCCTTCACTTCGCCGTTCAGGAAAGCCGTGCCTTCATGCAAGGCCATGCTCACGCCCCACAGGGCGCCCCCTTCCGCCTGCGCCAGCGCGCCATCGGGGTCGACGATGCTGCCCGCATCGATCACCATGAACAATTTTTCGACTTTCACCATGCAAGTGCTGCGGTCCACCTTGACCCGGGCGACGCACGCCGTCCAGGTGGGCATGTCGCGTTCCTGGCCGAACGTGGCGGCGATGCCCAGGCCCGTGTCGGGCGGCATGGCCTTGCCCCAGCCCGCCTTGTCCGCCACGCGCTGCAGCACGTGGGCCAGGCGCGCGGCGCCACCGACGGCGTTCGGCGCGCTGCCCGCATTGCGGCCCGACGCCTGCAGCAAGGACAGGCGGAACGCCAGCGGATCGACCTTGGCCGCCTGCGCCGCCTCATCCATGAAACTTTCCACAGCCCAATTTGTCCAGCCGGGCCCCACGGAACGCAGCCAGCCGGGACGGAAACTGCTGTTGGCCAGGTCGTTCGACACGGCCCGCACGCGCTGCGCGCCCACCGCATACCAGTGGTCGGCGCCGGCGATGGCGAACGGATCATACGGATGGCCCTGCTTATCCTTGGCCAGGAAGGCGGGGATCATCGCTTGCGTGGGCCAGCCGGCGCTGGCCTCGTGCACCATCGCCGACACCTTGCCCGCATCGTCGAACGCCATGCGCACATGCTGCACGGACGGCGAACGGGGCGAATCGAAGCGGGCATCGTCGGCCCGCGTGCAGATCATCTTGACGGGGCGCCCCACGGCTTGCGCGGCCAGGGCGGCCGGCACGCAGTAATCGCCATTCAGGCGCCGCCCGAAGCCACCACCGAGCAGATAGGTGTGCAGCATGACATTGCTCTCGGGCACCTTCAACGCTTGCGCCAGCACGGGCAGGATCAGCGATTGCCACTGGTTGCCCGCATGAATGTGCCAGACGCCGTCGATTTCCTGCGCCAGGGCATTCACGGGTTCCAGCTGGAAATGCAGCACGGTGCTGGTCGTGTAGTGGCGCTCCAGTTGCAGGCTGGCATCCTTGAACGCTTGCTCCACGCCATCATCATCGACCACGCGCGCGCCCAGGCTGGCATCGGCCAGCTGCTTGGTGGCGTAGTTGAGGATATCCTGCTCCGCCACGTGGGCCGCCGCGCCAGCCCGCCATTTCACTTGCACCAGCTCGGCCGCGCGCATGGCGGCCGCATACGTTTCGGCCACCACCATGACCCAGCCGGGTACCGTGCCGCTGGGGTCTTGCAAGGCAAACGAACGCAGGTAGCCCTTGACCTTTTTCGCGGCCGCATCGTCGATGGACACCACTTTCGAACCGTAGCGCGTGGGCGGAATCTTCGGGCGCGCATACAGCATGCCCTCGACGTGCGCATCAATGCCATACACGGCCGCGCCATTGATTTTCGCGGGAATGTCGAGCGCCTGCACGTGCTGGCCGATCAGGCTGCGCTGCTGCGGCGTTTTCAGCACGATGGCCTTCAATTGTTCCAGCGTGTACTGGCGCGCCAGCTTGCCACGGCGCACAATGTCGCCATAGCTGATCGACCTTCCCCGGCCATGCACGATGCCCAACCTGGCGTGGCAGGCGGACACGGGCACGCGCAGCAGGCGCGCGCCCTCCTCGACCAGCGCCAGGCGCCCGGCCGCGCCAGCACGGCTGAGCGGGTCGAAATTCTGCCAGACGGACCAGCTGCCGCCCGTCACCATCAAACCCCATTTCGGGTCCGTGTCCACATAATGCAGGCGTACCTTGCTCCAGTCCGCTTCCAGCTCTTCGGCAACGATGCGCGCCAGGGCCGTACCGATATGCTGGCCCATTTCCGCCTTGGCGATATTGACAGTGATCATGCCATCGCGGCCGATCTGGAACCAGATGCTGGGGTCGAACACGGGCGCGGCCGGCTTGGCGGGCGGCACGCGTGCCACCTTGCTGTCGGCCAGGGAACTGTCGGCGCGCAGGAAGGCCAAAGTAAACCCCGTGCCGGCGGCGGCGATCAGGAAACCGCGCCGGCCCAGCGAGCTGGGACGGGCGGCAGAATTTTCTTTCGGCAACTTAAACACCGGGCGCCTCCTGCATGCCGGCCGCCAGCTTGATGGCCTTGCGGATGCGCACATACGCCATGCAGCGGCACAGGTTGCCGCTCATGACGGCATCGATATTCGCATCCGTCGGTTGCGGATAATCTTTCAACAAGGTGGCCGCCTGCATGATCTGGCCCGACTGGCAATAGCCGCACTGGGGCGCCTGCGTGGCCAGCCAGGCCCGCTGCAAAGGATGCGTGCCATCGGGCGAGAGGCCTTCGATGGTGGTGATGGCGCAGCCGGCCACGGCGGCAATCGGCGTGATGCACGAACGCATGGCGCGGCCATCCACGTGCACGGTGCAGGCGCCGCACATGCCGATGCCGCAGCCAAACTTCGTGCCCTTCAAGTTGACTTCATCGCGCAGCACCCACAGCAGGGGCGTCTCGGCGTCGGTCTCGGTGCCGAAGGGCTGGCCATTGACGGTAATGTTATACATAAGAAACTTTCAAGAGTTACTTGCCGGCGCGCGTGCGCGCCACGGCCGCTTCCAGGTTCGTCCAGGCCGGCTGGTGGCTGCGGCTGCGGCGCAGATAGGCGGCCAGCTGGGCCACGTCATTGTCCGTCAGCGAGGAGGCAAAGCCGGGCATCAGCACGCCGGGCATGGCCGCATCCTTGCTGATGCCGTGCAATATCACCTGGATCAGGTTGGCGGGATCGGGCGCGCTGACGGCGCTGTTCAGGCTCAGTTCCGGGCGCAGGGCCACGGGCCGGCCATCGCTGTTCGAGTGGCACGACGCGCAGGCAGCCACGTACAGGCTGGCGCCACGGTCGTTGTCGACCAGACTGACCCTCTGCGAGCGGGCGATGCCGGCCTTCACCACGGCATCCGTATCGACCTGGCGTTGTTCAGCGCCGGCCACGCCGGCAAAATATACGGACAGCGCGCGGATATCGCTATCGGGCGAGGCGCCCATGCCTTCGTGCACGACGGCCGACATGGGTCCTGCCGCCACGCCGTGCAGGGCCGTC
Organism: Janthinobacterium sp. SUN120; assembly: GCF_030397735.1. Lineage (NCBI taxonomy): Bacteria > Pseudomonadati > Pseudomonadota > Betaproteobacteria > Burkholderiales > Oxalobacteraceae > Janthinobacterium > Janthinobacterium sp. SUN120. The sequence continues at coordinate 1,843,287 of NZ_JAPUBW010000001.1, forward strand.
GCGCCCGTGCGCAGGAAGGCGTACAGCTCGTCCTGCGTCCATGGCAAGGGGGCCGTGTTGGCGCTGGTCAAGGCCGGCGCATACCAGTGGTCGATGGCCGCGCCCAGATAGGGCGAACCGGCCAGTTCGGCGCCCAGCGCATTGCGCGGCGTGTGGCAGGCGGCGCAATGGGCCAGGCCTTCGGCCAGGTAACGGCCCCGGTTCCAGTCCAGGCCTTGCGCAGGATCAAGCTGGAAAGGCGTTGGCTTGAAAAACAGCAACTTCCATCCCGCCTGTAGCGGCCGCAAGTTCAGGGGAAACGGCACGGTATTGGCGGGCGCCACCGCATACACGGGCGGGCGCGTCATGAAATACGCGTACAGGGCCGTCAAGTCCGTATCCGAGACGAGGTTGAAATGCGTGTACGGGAAGACGGGATACAAATGGGCGCCATCGCGGCCCACGCCTTCGCGCATGGCCCGCTGGAAGGCGGCCAGCGACCAGCGGCCGATGCCCGTTTGCCGGTCGGGCGTGATATTCGTCGCGTAGATCGTGCCGAACGGCGTGGCCAGGCCGTGCCCGCCCGCGTAATCGGCGCCGTCCCTGGCCGTATGGCAGGCGGCGCAATTGCCCATGCCCGCCAGGATGCGGCCCCGCTCCACCACTTGCTGGGAAAATGCCGTGGCGGCAGGCGGATCGATGGGCGCCAGCGCGGGGCGCCAGTAATACAGATACGCGGCCAGGGCCGCCACGATGAGCAATGCCAGCGACAACAGCAGGCCTGTGAAGATTTTCTTGAGCAAAACAGGAACCAGTGAAAAGTAAAGGCCAGGGTGTAAGCAAGGCGCACGGGCCGCCGGCCAACGGCGGCGGCAACAGGGCCACGGTGACAATCTTACCGCGATTGTGACTTGTTGTATGTACGCAATGACACGCAGGCAACGCCGCAGGCGGGCTGCGCCTTATAATCAGCGTTTCAGCACGCCGCCGCTCCTTCATGCATACCGTTACCATCATCCTCATCCTCGTCCTGACCGTCGTCCTGTGCGGCTTTCTCGCCCGCTCGCGCTGGGTCAAGCTGCCGCTGCCCCTGATCCAGATCGCCGGCGGCACGGGTTTGGCCTTGTTTGGCGTGCAAGTGCCGCTCGATCCCGACATTTTCTTCCTGCTCTTCATCCCGCCGCTGCTGTTTCTCGACGGCTGGCGCATCCCCAAGGGCGCCTTCTTTTCCGACGCGCGCTCGATCCTGATGCTGGCCATCGGCCTGGTGCTGTTTACCGTGCTGGGCATGGGCTTTTTCATCGACTGGCTCATCCCCAGCGTGCCGCTGGCCGTCGCCTTCGCGCTGGGCGCCATCCTCTCGCCGACGGACCCCGTGGCCGTCTCGGCGATCGCCGCCGGCAACCCCATCCCGCCGCGCCTGATGCACATCCTCGAAGGCGAATCGCTGCTGAACGACGCTTCGGGCCTGGTCTGCTTCACGTTTGCCGTAGGCGCCATGATGACGGGCGGCTTTTCCATCGGCGCCGCCTCGCTGAGTTTCCTGCAGGAAGCGGGCGGCGGCATCGTCATCGGCCTGGCCATCTCGTGGGGCGTGGGCCTGGCGAATAAATGGCTGGTGAGCAAGGTGGGCGAAGAGCCGGGCCTGCAAATCCTCATCAGCATACTGATCCCGTTCGCCGCCTACCTGGGCGCCGAGCAAATCCACGGTTCCGGCATCCTGGCCGCCGCCACGGCGGGCGTGTCCATGCATTACGCCGACCTGATCGGCCGCCCGCTGGCCGCCACGCGCACCCAGCGCAAGGCCGTGTGGGATACCGTGCAACTGGTCTTGAACGGCGTGATCTTCGTCATGCTGGGCGCGCAACTGCCCGCCACCGTGGCCGGCTTGCCGGCCGCCTCCGCCGAAATCGGCGCCGGCAGCGCCTGGAAGCTGCCCCTGTTCGTCATCGCCATCACGGTGGGGCTGACCTTCATGCGTTTCCTCTGGGTCTTCATTTCCATGAAACTGACCCTGTTCAAGCACCACAAGAAAATCGCGGGCGAACCGAAGGACGCGGCGCTGCTGGCGCGCCCCAGCCTGCGCCTGCTGCTGGTGGCGTCGTTCGCGGGCGTGCGCGGCGCGCTGACCCTGGCCGGCATCCTGACCCTGCCCCTGTTCTTGCCCGATGGCAATCGTTTCCCGGCGCGTGACCTCGTCATCTTCCTGGCCATGGGCGTGATCCTGCTGTCGCTGCTGCTGGCCAGCGTCACCCTGCCCCTGCTGACCAAGGGCCTGGTGTTCGCGCCGCCCGCGCGCCGTTCGACGGAAGAGCGCAATGCCCGCGCCGCAGCCGCCGAAGCGGCCATCGCGCGGCTGGAAAAAGTGTGCGAAGGCATCGACAAGAATGACAAGCAGCAAGTCGTCACGGAAGCGGCCAACCGCCTGATCGAAGCCTACCGGCGCCGCCTCGCGTATGGCGAAAGCAGCAACGACGAGGCGATGCGCTTGCAGGAACTGGCCAAGGCCGAGCGCGCGCTGCGCCTGGAAGCGCTGAATGCGGAGCGCGATGAACTGTTCCGCCGCCGCATTTCGGGCGAACTGGACGACACCATCCATTTGCGCCTGCTGCGCGAAATCGACTTGCTGGAAGCGACACTGGAAGAATAGCAACACTCTGGCGTGCCACGGCAGTGTTGACAAGTAATTCTCATGGTAAAGAATGCAAGTTTTCACATTCGTGTTTATAATGCAAGGTTGTATGGCGTAGCGCCGTGATTTACTTTCAACCGGGACTTCCGTAGAGTCTGTGTTGCTGAGTAACAGTATAAGTAGCCACCCGACCCGAATAAAGACACCGACGCCGTGCCCTCCTCCCCCCGCCACCGGCAGCGCTCCGCGCCGCCAGCCCTGTTCGCTGTCGTGCTGCTGGCTTCGCTGCTCGCCGGCACCGCGCTGGCGCCGTGCGCGGCGTGGGCGCAAGCGGGCGCGGCGGCCGACGCCAGGCGTCCCGCCGAGGTGGCCCAGGTCCTATTTGGCATCGTCAGCTATGTGCGCTGGCCCGTGGCGCGCCAGGAAGTGCGCGTCTGCATGGTCGGTGCGCCCCGTTACGGCGCGGCCATCGTCGACACGCCCGCCTCCAGCCTGGGCCAGCGCATCCGCGTGAAAATCCCGGCGCTGGCAAGCGCGGCCAGCGAATGCGACGTCGTCTACCTGGGCAGCCTGCCCGAGGGCGAACGCGAGCACTTGCTGGCGCAGCTCATCGGCAAGCCGATTTTATCGGTCGCCGAACCCGGCACGTCGTGCACCGTGGGCACCATGTTCTGCCTGCGCCTGAACGAGGCGCAGATCGGCTTTGACGTCAACCTCGACGCCATCGCCCGCAGCGGCCTGCGCGTGCATCCGAACGCCTTGCAAATTGCACGTCGCAAGGGACCGCCGCCATGAGCGCCCGCATGAGCACCAAGCCTGCCCGCGCGCCCCGCCCCACGCTCGACAGCGTGCTGCGGCGCGCCCACCTGAGCGTGTCGCTGATCGCCGTGCTGGCGGCCGGCCTGACCCTGACGGCCGTGGCGCTGCTGGCCCTGCGCGTGTATTCGGACCAGAACCTGCGCCTGGTGGCCCGCTCGATGAGCTACACGGTGGAAGGGGCCGTCGTCTTTGGCGATTCCCAGGCCGCCAGGGAAGCGCTGGCCTTGATCGGCGTCAATGAAGATATTGACCAGGCGCAGGTGAGCGACACGGCCGGCAAGGTGCTGGCCCGCTGGGAACGGGGGCAACATGGCACGCGCTACTACATCGAACGCGCGCTGACGGGCTGGATGCTGCCCGATTCGCTGACTTTCCCCATCACGCGCAATGACCAGGCCATCGGCAACATCACCCTGGTGCCGCACAGCCGCAGCCTGCTGCCCTTCCTGCTCAGCGGCCTGGCCTGCCTGCTCGCCTGCCTGGTGCTCAGCCTGGCCGTCGCCGTGCGCCTGTCGCGCCGCATGGAAACGGAAATCACGTCGCCCCTGCGCCACCTGGCGGAAACGGCCCACCGCGTGCGGCGCGACCGCTCGTTCGAATTGCGCGTGCCGCCAGCCAATATTGCCGAGTTGAACCAGATCAATGACGACTTCAACGCCCTGCTCGACGAACTGGAAGCATGGCAAAGCCATCTGCAAAAGGAAAACGCCTCGCTGTCGCACCGCGCCAACCACGACAGCCTGACGGGCCTGTCGAACCGCGCCTTCATGGAAGCGGAGCTGGAACACGCCATCCTCGAAGCGCGGGTCGGCAATGGCAAGGTGGCCGTGCTGTTCCTCGACAGCGACCGCTTCAAATACATCAACGACACCTTCGGCCATGCCTCGGGCGACCGGGTGCTGGTGACGATCGCCGCGCGCATCAAGCAGCAATTGCGCGAGGGCGACCTGGTGGCGCGCCTGGGCGGCGACGAATTCGCCATCCTGCTCAAGCCGCTGCGCAACAGCAGCGACGCCATGCACATCGCCGACAACATCATCGCTGCCATGGCGCAAGCCATTGAATTGCCCACTGGCAACAGTATCGTCAGCTCGCTGACCATCGGCGTGGCCGTCTTCCCCGACCACGCCATCGACGCCGTCTCGCTGGTGGGCGCGGCGGACGAAGCCATGTACCGCGCCAAGCAGGCCCAGCGCGGCACGCGCCAGGTGGCGCGCCTGCCGCAACCCCATATTCCCCCCTGAACCAAGGAGCAACACCATGCAATTTCTCTACAAACAATTACGCCGCGGCGTCCTCGGTCTGTTCATGCTGGGCCTGCTGGCCGCCTGCCAGAGTACGCCAGAAATCAAACCGCTGTTCAACGCCGAGCAAGTCGCCACATTGAAGGAGCAAGGCTTCAACCAGACCGACGAAGGCTGGGAACTGAGCTTTACCGACAAGCTGCTGTTCGAATTCGACGCCGCCAAGCTGACGGCACCGAGCCGCAACGCCATCCAGAAAATCAGCGCCGCCCTGCTGAAAGTGGGCATTACCCACATGCGCGTGGAAGGCCATACGGATAACGAAGGCACGGAAGCATACAACAACAAGCTGTCGCTGGCGCGCGCCAACGTGGTGGCCGACGCCATGAGCGCATCGGGCATTCCGCGCGACAACATCACCGTCAAGGGCCTGGGCATGAGCAAACCGGTCGCCTCGAACGCCAGCAAGACGGGCAAGGCGGAAAACCGCCGCGTCACCGTCATCGTTTCGGCGCCTTGACCTTGCACCTGGACGTGCCCGCCGTGCGCTGGGTCGTGATGGGCGTGTCCGGCTGCGGCAAGAGCGCCGTCGGCAGCCTGCTGGCCGAGGCCCTGCACGTGCCCTACGTGGAAGGCGACGACGTGCATTCGCCGCAAAACGTGGCCAAGATGGCGGCCGGCATCCCGCTCGACGATGCCGACCGGGCCGGCTGGCTGGCCGCCCTGCGCGAACGCATCGCCACGGCGCGCGCACAAGGCAGCGGCCTCGTCGTCTCTTGCTCGGCCCTGAAGCGGGCCTACCGCGACGTGCTGCGCGCAGGCGACCCGGCCCTGCGCTTTGTCCACCTGGACGGCCCGCGCGCCGTGCTGGAAAGCCGCTTGCAGCGCCCGGGCCACTTCATGCCCGCCAGCCTGCTCGACAGCCAGCTGGCCACCCTGCAACCGCTGCAGGCGGACGAGGCCGGCATCGTGCTCGATATCCGCCAGCCGCTGGCCGTGCTGCTCGAACAGATCCTGCAAACGCCCTGACTGGCGGCCATGCGGCTGGACAGCCCGCGGCCCCCTGTGTAGACTGGCGCGCACTTTCATGAGGGATTTCTATGAGCACACCAACGACAAAACCAGCACCGGGCCCGGAATTCTGGGAACGCGCCGACCAGGTCATCGCCCTGGCCAATGAGCAATGCATGCACAGCGGCGGCAATGAAGTGGCCACCTCGCTGCTGTACGCGGCCGCCCGCTTCAACGCCTTCCTCGTCGCCAGCAAGAGCAACGACGTGGCCAAGATGCAGGCAGAGAAGGAAGGCGCCGTGGCCTTCTTCACGGAACAGTACAAACGCATGCTGACCGACAACTTCAACGATTACATCACCAACTTCGACAAGTACACGCAACCGTCGTCGGCCCCCAAGGGCTGATGCCAACGGCCAGCCTGGACAGTCACCGCGTCCACGCCAGCCACGCTGGCGAAGTGCTGGACGGCGTGGTGCGCTACGCGCCGCTGCCATCGCTGTGGCTGGCGGCCATGCTGGCCGGCGCCGTGACTGGCGCCCTGTTTTTCTTTAGCTGGACGGGCGTGGCGCTGTTTATCGTCAGCACGGCCATCGTCCTGCTGTTCGGCCACTCGCTGGGCAGCCACCGCAAACTGATCCACGACAGCTTCGCATGCCCGCAATGGCTGGAATATGTACTCGTGTACCTGGGCGTGCTGGTGGGCCTGAGCGGCCCGCTGGGCCTGCTGCGCCAGCACGAGCTGCGCGACTATGCCCAGCGCCTGCCCGATTGCCACCCGTATCTGCGCCACGGCGCCGGCTTCTGGCGCGATGCCTGGTGGCAACTCCACTGCCGCCTCGACCTCGACCACCCGCCGCGCATCGCCATCGAGCCGCGCATCGCGCACGACCGTTTTTATCGTTTCCTGGAAAAAACCTGGATGCTGCAGCAATTGCCGTGGGCCATGCTGTTCTACGCCTGGGGCGGCTGGGGCTACGTCTGCTGGGGCGTCTGCGCGCGGGTCAGCGCCGGCGTGCTGGGCCACTGGCTGATCGGCTATTTCGCCCACAACCATGGGCAAATGCACTTCCATGTCGATGGCGCCGCCGTGCAAGGCCGGAATATCCGCCTGACGTCGCTGCTGACCATGGGCGAGTGCTGGCACAACAACCATCACGCGTATCCGGGTTCAGCCAGGCTGGGCCTGCTGCCGGGCGAATGGGACCCGGGCTGGTGGATGCTGCTGCTGTTGCGGCGCCTGGGCCTCGTCTCCGGCCTGCGCCTGCCGCACGACCTGGCGCCACGACCGGAACTGCGCCAACGGCTGCCCGCCGATAGTTATTGACCAATCGTTCACCAATGCATATAGTGTAAGCAGATACGGGACATCCCGCCCCGCCGCACGCATTGCATACGTACCATGGCCAGACCGCGCAACTTCGACGAAACGACCGTCATCGGCCAGGCTGCCGCCGTCTTTGGCAGCCTGGGCTACAACGCCGCATCGATCGATGACCTGGTCAAGGCGACCGGTTTGCTGCGCGGCAGCCTGTACAAGGCATTCGGCTCCAAGCGCCATCTGTTCGAGCGCGTGCTGGCGCAGGCGCTGCAGCCTGGCTGGCCGGCGCGGGAAGAAGCGGTCGATTTGCTGATCATCGCCTTGAAGGAACTGGCGCCCTCCGACGCCGCCATCACGGCGCTGTGCCGCGCCGCCGTGCAGGACACGGGCGCCGGGACGGCCCGCCTGCTGGGCGAACGCCTGTTAAGCCATCTGGATCAACCACCAAAGGAGACACCATGCCTGTCCTCGAATTGAACGACGATGCACTGACCATCCGCCTGGCCCTGTGGGAAAAGCTGGCCTCCTTTCACGGCAACCTGCGTATTCCCCTGCCGCATGTGCGGGGCGCCACCGACGATGACGGTTTCCGCGGCTCGGCCCTGGGCTTGCGCGCCCCGGGCACCAACCTGCCTGGCGTCATTTCGGCGGGCACCTACCACAAGGGTGGCGACCGCCAGTTTGTCTTCATGACGCGCGGCACGCAGCCGCTGGTCATCGAATTGCAGGGCGAAAAGTGGGCGCGCCTGGTACTCGGCGTGCCTGACGCGCGCGCCATGGCGGCGCGCATCAATGCGCTTGCCACGGCGCCAGCCTGATGCATCAGCCCGGCTCGCCGGCCAGGTAATTGTTCTTCACGCGCACATAGTGCTCGGCCGAATAGCGCAGGTAGGCGATCTCGGCCTCGGTCAGCGCGCGCACCTTGGCGGCGGGACGGCCCACGTACAAATGGCCGCTTTCCAGCACCTTGCCCGGCGACACCAGGCTGCCCGCGCCCAGCATCACGTGTTTTTCCACCACCACGTCATCCATGACGATGCTGCCCATGCCGATCAGGCATTCGTCGCCGATAGTGCAGCCATGCAAGATCACGGAATGGCCGATGGTGACGTACTTGCCGATGGTCAACGGTGAACCTTCGGGCTTGGCCGCATTCCTGTGCGACACGTGACCCATGGAAAAGTCCTGGATATTGCTGCCTTCGCCGATGACGATGCGGTTGACGTCGCCGCGCAGCACGCTGTTGCACCAGATGGAACAGTCGTCGCCGATCTGCACGTCGCCAATCACTTGCGCCGTATCATGCAGGTAGACGCGCTCGCCCAGCACGGGACGGGTATTCAGGTAAGAGCTTACAGGCATTGTCTTCTCGTTTCTTTAATATTAAACAACAGGATTCACACCCAGCCGGCGGCCAGCGCAAAAATCGCCAGCCCATGCGCGAGGGATGCGCCCAGCAAGCCGGCACGGCAATATACCAGCCCCGCCACCACGCCTTCGATCACGGTGAACACGAGGATGGGCGCGCCCACCTGCGTGACGGTGGTGGCGAGAAAGGCGTGGCACAGGCCAAACAGCAGACCCGACACCAGCGCCGCGCGCCAGGCCGGCAGCCAGGCGCGCAATTGCTGCTGCAGCAAGCCGCGAAACAGCAATTCCTCATAGCAGTTGGCTGCCAGCGCAAAGCCCAGCAGCAAGGGCAGCGCGGATGGCGCGACGGGCGCCAGGGACGGCAAGCCGGACAAGGCTTTCAAGCCCGTCGCCAGCGCAATGATCAGTATGGCGCCCGCCACGCCCAGCAACACGGACAGGGCTGGCCGCGTGCCCAGCCAGCGGATCTGGCGGCGCGCCTCGCTTTCCAGCCAGCAAGTACTCGCCACCAGGGCCAGCGACATGGCCCCCAGCGCCAGCAAGACCAGCGGCGGCGCCGTGAAACGCAAGCCGCCCGCCACCACTTGCCAATAGCCATGCGCCGTCATCGCGTCGCGCGCCAGCACGAAAAACAGGATGTGCACGAGCACGCGCAACAGCGGCACCGTCCGGGGCACGGCCAGCAGCAAGGCGGCGCAGACGAGGAAGGCGGGCGTGATCGCCAGCAGATACTGCGCCAGGGAAGTGATCTCGGGCATCGTTCAATCGTTCAATCGTTCGATAGTGCCAACGGGCACGGGCGCAGCAATTGTATGCGGCGGCCGGCAACATGGGCAAGCTGCCCGGCTATGCCGCCGTCATGCCGCCTTGCGCCAGCCATGCATCAGCGCATGCGCCGCCAGCCCGGCCGCCAGCCCCCACAGGGCGCCCCCCACGCCCAGCAGGGTCACGTTTGCGGCCGTCGCCAGGAAGGTGATCAGCGCCGTTTCGCGCATGCGCACGTCCGCCATCGCCTGCGCCAGGCTGTTGCCGATGGCGCCCAGCAAGGCCAGGCCCGCCAGCGCCGTGATGAAGGGGCGCGGCAAGACCATGAACAGGCTGGCCAGGGTGACGCCGAAGATGCCCACCAGAATGTACAGCACGCCGCACGCCAGGCCCGCCACATAGCGCTTCGACGGGTCAGCATGCGCATCCTTGCCCGTGCAGATGGCGGCCGTGATGGCGGCCACGTTGAAGGCGTGCGCGCCGAACGGCGCCATGAGCAGCGAACCGAGCCCCGTCACCGTCAAAATGGGATTGGCGCTGACCTGGTAACCGTCATTGCGCAGCACCAGCATGCCGGGCATGTATTGCCCCGTCAGGGTGATCAGGAACAGGGGCAGCGCCACGCCCAGCAGCGACGCCACGGAAAAGCGCGGCATCTCGAACACGGGCGCGGCCAGGGCCAGTGCTATGCCTTGCGTATCGATGCGCCCCTGCGCCAGCAACAGGACCAGGCCGATCAGCATGATGCCCACCACGGCAAAGCGCGCCGTGAAACGGCGCAGCACGGCGTACGACAGCAGCAATACCGCCACCAGCAGCGGATCGGCGCTGGCGCCGCCGAACGCGTTCACGCCGAATTGCAGCAGGATTCCGGCCAGCAAGCCGGCGGCGATGCCGCCCGGTATCAGGCGCACCAGGCGCTCGAAGGCGCCCGACATGCCCAGCAAGATGAAGGCGATGGCGGACACGATATAGGCGCCGATCACCTCGGCATACGGCGTATGCGGCATGACGGTGGCCAAAAAGGCCACGCCGGGCGTGGACCAGGCCGTGATGATGGGTGCGCGGTAGCGGTAGCTGAGCCAGATGCCCGTCACGCCCACGCCGATGCTCAGCGACCAGACCCAGGACGCCGTCTGCGCTGCGCTGAGCTGGGCCAGCTGGGCCGCCTGGAATACCAGCACGAAGGTGCCGCCATAGTTGACGAGGACGGAGATGAAGGCCGCCATGGCGGGGGACGCCAGGTCGCGCCAGCGCGCCCGTGCCGTGTTGTCGATCGACGCCGATGATGTGGAACTGGTCTGCATGCGTGTGCCCTTGCCTGAGGTTCAAAAGGGGCATCTTAACGGCCGCATGGACTGCTCAGGCAGGCCACTTTACGCACGCACAACAGACCACTTGAGCGTTCACCCCAGCGCGCGGGCCAGGCGGACGATGCCGCTGTCGATCTCGTGCGGCGTGAGCGCGGCAAAGCCCAGCAGCCAGCCGCCCCGCTCCGGCGGCCTCGCGTACAGCCGGCTCAGGCCCGGCAGCACGATGCCCGCCTGCGCCGCCAGGCGTATCGTTTCCAGCTCGTCCCTGCCCCCGTGCAGCAGACACGGCATCTGCAAGCCGCCCGGCGGCAGCTGCGCCGCGACCACGTGCGGCAAATGCCGCTGCACGGCCTGCGCCATCGCATCGCGGCGCACGGCGTAGACCTTGCGCATGGCGCGCACATGGGCCGCGAAATGGCCGTCGGCGATGAAACGGGCCAGTGTCAGCTGGTCCAGCTGCGGCGTATGCCCGTCGAGGATGCTGCGCGCATACGTCATCGGCTTGACCAGCGCGGGCGGCAGCACCATGTAGCCGAGGCGTAGCCCCGGATACAGCGACTTGGCAAAGGTGCCCAGGTAAATCGTGCGCTGCTGCGTGTCGAGCCCCTGCACGCAAGCCGTCGGCAAGCCCGCGTAATGAAACTGGCTGTCGTAATCGTCCTCGACGATCCAGCCCTGGCGCGCGGCGGCCCAGGCAGTCAGGGCCAGGCGGCGCTCAAGCGCCAGGGTGGCGCCCGTCGGGTATTGATGCGAGGGCGTGACGTAAATCGTGTTGGCCCCGCTGCGGTCCGCGCGCAGGTGCTCGATGGACAAGCCATGCGCATCGACAGGCACGGGCACGACCCGCAATTGCGCCATCTCGAACGCCTTGCGCGCGCCGAAATAGCCGGGGTCTTCCATCAGGATGGGGCCGTGCGCGTCGGCCAGCACTTGCGCGCACAGGTACAGGGCCTGGCGCGTGCTGCTCAGCACAAGCACCTGGTCCGCCGTGGCCCGCGCACCCCGCTCCAGGTTCACATAGTCGGCGATGGCCTGGCGCAAAGGCCCGGCCCCTTGCGGGTCGCCGTGCAGCAGCACATGGTGTTCGCCGGCGGCCTGGCGCCGCAAGCGCTCCCACACGTCGAGCGGAAAGGCCCGCGTTTCCGGCAAGCCCGTGGCGAATGCCTTCACGCTCTGCTGGTCGGCCACGCCGCCGCTGGCGAGAATCTGCGCGCCGCGCGCGCTGAGGGCCACCGGCTGCGCGGACAAGGGCGGCAACGCAGTCGCTGGCTTGCCCAGCAAGCTCGCGCCTATCGTCGGCGAGACAAAACTGCCCGATCCCGCCTGCCGCCGCACATAACCATCGAGGCGCAGCTGCGCATACGCCATTTCCACCGTCTCGCGCGACACGCCCAGCGACTGCGCCAGCGCGCGCGTGGCCGGCAGGCGCAGGCCGGGCGCCAGTACGCCGTCGAGTATCAACTGGCGCAGCGCGCGCTGCACCCGCACGCGCAAGTCGAGCGCCGCCAGTTCAGGCGCGGCGATGCGGATTTTCAGGGTGTCGAGTTCGAACTGCGGCGTCATAGGGCCTTGGCGCGGGCCGCATCCACGGCGGCCATGCTGCTGGCCAGCGAAAACCCATGCTGCTGCAGCACCGCCACCAGCTGCTCGCCGGCGCAGCCCAAACGCAGGTTTTCCGCCACCCAGTCTTGCCAGGCGGCGCCGATCTCCGGCATGGGTTCTTCTTCCAGCGTGAGACCGAGTATGCAGCTGGCCAGCAAGCCGTTGATGCGCTTCGTGTCGATCAGGTGCTGCACCACCGCATGGCCCGACTGGGGATACGGGTGCAGGGTGCAGCGGCCGAAGGCGGCCAGGCGCTGCGCGTGCATGGCGTCGAGGTTCACCGATTCGCTGGCACTGGCGCCCGCATTGGCGACGTCGGGCCGGGCCACGTCAGGCCGCGTGCCGAACACCAGGTGCAGCTGCGTATCGGCCGTCGCCCTGGCGCGGCACAGGGCGGCCAGGTCGTAGTAGCCAGACGGCGGCGGGTCTTGCGCCAGCGACTCCATCACGGGCAGCCAGCGCAGCTCGTGGTACAGGCGCGCCTGCTGCACGTCCAGAAAAGACAAGGGTCCGAAGGCAACGATCTGCCGCGCCTCGAGCAGCAAGCCATACATGACGGCTGCGTACGCGCCCATGGACTGGCCGACGGTGCTGACCTGGCCGGGCGCGATGCGGCGCACCAGCTCGCGCAGGGCTTGCGCCGTTTCATCCACATGATTGCCCAGGCCCGCGATGCGGCGGTGGTACCAGGCGTTGCCCGAATCGCGCACGAGGATCTTGTTCAGGTGCTGGCCGCTGGCCTGCTCCAGCTTGCGCAGGCGCCCGTAAAAATCGAAGGCGGGACGCGTTGTCCACGAAACAAAACCGAAAGCGATCACCAGCGGCGCGCCCGGCACGATGCGGTCGACCAGCACGTCGTCGGCACTGGTGGCGACCAGTCGATTATCCAGCGCTTGCGCTTGCAGCATCGGCCCGGCTCCCCGATCAAGGTTGAAACAGCAGAAAGCATGAGTGTAATGCCAGTACTGGCAAAATGGAAACATTCGCCGCTGCGGTACGCGGACCGGTGCGAAAAATCTGCTAGTGTGCAGGCATTTCCCCCTCACAGGAGCGCCCCATGCTGCATCGCCTCACATACCTGTCCCTCGCCGCCGCCATCGCCATGGCCGGCGGCTGCGCCGCCACGTCCGACAGCGCCAAGCCGGACACCGGCCTGACGCCCAGCTACAGCCTGACGAATACCTACTGGAAGCTGACGGAACTCGATGGCGCCCCGGTGACGATGGCGCCGCAGCAGGAGCGCGAAGTGCGCATCACCCTCACCGACGATGGCAAGGTCCATGGTTTCACGGGCTGCAACCAGGTCATGGGCGGCTACACGCTGGCCGGCACTGCCCTGCGCTTCACGCAGCTGGCCGGCACGCGCATGGCCTGCCCGCCGCCCCTGATGCAGCTGGAAAGCACCGTGCTGGCCAACTTGAACAGCGTGACGGGTTACCGTTTCGATGGCGAGTACCTGATCCTGCTCAAGGATGGCTCACCCGTGGCCAGGTTTGAATCGGTCTACCTGTGAAATAAAAATCGACTGCCGTTACAATGGCTTCCAGTCCATCATCCGGAAGGAAGCCATGTCCGCACTGCCCTCGCCGTCTTCATCCCCGACACCATCGGCCGCCGGCCGCTACCGGGCTTTTCTTTTTGACATGGACGGCACCGTCATCAATTCCATCGCCGCCGCAGAACGCATCTGGGGCACCTGGGCGCAGCGCCAGGGCCTCGACGTGGCAGCCTTCCTGCCCACCATCCACGGCGCGCGCTCGGTCGACACCATCGCCAAACTGCGCTTGCCCGGCGTCGACGCGCAGCGCGAATCGCAGGGCATCACGGACGCCGAAATCATCGATGTGGAAGGAATTATTGAAATCGCGGGCGCGTTGCGCTTTTTGCAATCGCTGCCGCCCGCGCAATGGGCCATCGTCACGTCGGCGCCGCGCGCGCTGGCCACGGCCCGCCTGAAGGCGGCCGGCATGCCGATACCCGCCATCATGGTGACGGCGGAAGACGTCAAGGCGGGCAAACCCCGGCCCGATTGCTATTTGCTGGCGGCGGAAAAACTGGGCGTGGCGCCCTCCGATTGCCTGGTGTTCGAAGATGCCTCCGTCGGCATCGAGGCGGGCGAAGCGGCTGGAGCAAAGGTCATCGTCGTCACCGCCACGCATGCGCATCCGCTGGCCACGCGCCACCCGGCCATCGACAATTATGAAGCCATCGTCGCGACGCTCGACAGCGACGGCTTCATCGTGCTGGCGCAGTTATCTGACCCTGCGGTTGCAGCACGCGCGACAAGATAGCCTGTTCCAGCGCGGCGAACGCCGCATGGCCGCGCTGGCGCGGGCGCGGCAAGTCCACCGGCACGTCCATGGTGACCTGTCCATCCTCGATCAGCAGCACCCGGTCGGCCAGGGCCACGGCTTCGGCCACGTCATGCGTCACCAGCACGGCCGTGAAACCGCGCGCCAGCCACAGCGACTCGATCAGCTGCTGCATCTCGATGCGCGTGAGGGCGTCGAGCGCGCCCAGGGGTTCGTCGAGCAGCAGCAGTTGCGGCTCGTGCACGAGCGCGCGCGCCAGCGCCACGCGCTGTTTCTGCCCGCCCGACAGCGCTGACGGCCAGTCGTCCGCCCGCTCGGCCAGGCCCACCGTCCACAGCGAGGCGGCCGCCGCGCCGACGGAACGGGGCAAGCCCAGGGCCACGTTGTCGAGCACCGTCTTCCACGGCAGCAGCCGCGATTCCTGGAACATGATGCGGATATCGGGCGCGCCCACGCCGCTGCCGATGGCGATTTGGCCTTCATCGACGCTTTCCAGGCCCGCGATCGAGCGCAGCAAGGTGCTCTTGCCGCAGCCGCTGCGTCCCACGATGGCGACAAATTCGCCCGCTTCCAGTTGCAGGTCGACGTTTTTCAGGACCGGACGTTCGCCATAGGCCTTGCTCAATTGCGTCAAGGCCAGCGGCACGCCACGGCGCGCCAGGGGAGCCTGCAGGGCGGCCTTGGCCTGCGGTGCGCTGGCCGGGTCGTACTGCACGAAGTGCGACAGGAAATCCGTTTCGATCTGGATGGGGGCGAGCAGCATGGTGTTCTTTCCTCATTTCGTCACTATCGGTAGGCGGGATTCCAGCGCAGGCAGTGGCGTTCCAGCCGGCGCGAGAACAAATCGGCCAGCTTGCCCAGCAAGGCGTACAGCAAAATCCCCACCAGCACCACGTCCGTTTGCAGGAATTCGCGGGCATTCATGGTCATGTAGCCGATGCCGGCCTGCGCCGAAATGGTTTCGGCGACGATCAGCAGCACCCACACGAGACCGAGCGAAAAACGCACGCCGACCAGGATCGACGGCATGGCGGCCGGCAGGATCACGTCGCGGTACAGGGGCCAGCCCGACAGGCCATAGCTTTTCGCCATTTCGATCAAGCCCTGGTCCGCCGAGCGGATGCCGTGGAAGGTGTTCAGGTAGACGGGAAAGAAGACGCCGACGGCCAGCAGGAACAGTTTCGCCGTCTCGTCGATGCCGAACCACAGGATCACCAGCGGGATCAGGGCCAGGGCCGGGATGTTGCGCACCATTTGCAGGGTAGTGTCGAGCAGGGTTTCCGCGTGGCGGAAGCTGCCCGTCAAGAGTCCCAGCAGCAGGCCCAGTCCCGCGCCGACGGTGAAACCGACCGTGGCGCGCCACAAGCTCGTTTTCAGGTGCAGCCACAATTCGCCCGATACGGCCAGGTGCCAGAAGGCTTTCGCCACGGCCCACGGCTCGGGCAGGATGCGGCTCGACAGCCAGCCCCACTGCGCCGCCAGTTGCCAGGCCAGCAGCAGCGCCACGGGCAAGGCCCACGGCGCCAGCGCATTGCGCCACGGCGTGCCGGGCAGACGCTTGGTGGTGAAAGTGGGGCCGGCGCCCATCTCAGGCCGCCTTTTTCTGCGGCGCGGCCGGCACGATATTGCTGGCCATGACTTCGCCGAAGGGCCCCGTCAGTGACTGCTCACCCACGGCCTTGCCCTTGCCCAGCAACGGGAACACCAGTTCGGCGAAGCGGTACGATTCTTCCAGGTGCGGATAGCCGGAGAAAATAAAGGTGTCTATGCCCAGGTCCGCATATTCCTGCATGCGCGCCACGACCGTCGGGCCATCGCCCACCAGGGCCGTACCCGCGCCGCCGCGCACCAGGCCCACGCCGGCCCACAGGTTGGGCGACACTTCGAGCTTGTCGCGCCGCCCGCCATGCAGGGCAGCCATCCGTTGCTGGCCCACGGAATCCATCTTGCCGAACGCCGCCTGCGCCTTGGCAATGATGTCGTCGTCCAGGTGGCTGATCAGTTCATCGGCCGCGCGCCAGGCCGCCTCGTTGGTTTCGCGCACGATCACGTGCAGACGGATGCCGAAGCGCACCGTGCGTCCCCGCTTGGAGGCGCGCGCGCGGATGTCCGCGATTTTCTCGGCGACCGCGGCAGGCGGCTCGCCCCACGTCAGGTACACGTCCATCTGCTCGGCCGCCAGTTCATGCGCCGGCTCCGACGAGCCGCCGAAGTACAGCGGCGGATATGGTTTCTGCACGGGCGGATACAGGGTTTTCGCGCCCTTCACCTGGATATGCTTGCCCTCGAAATCGTAGCCGGCCGCGCCGCCCTCGCCCGCCAGGGTGGCGCGCCACACCTTGATGAATTCATCGGAGATTTCATAGCGCTTGGCGTGGTCGGCAAACAGGCCGTCCGCTTCCAGTTCTCCCTGGTCGCCGCCCGTGACGACATTGATCAGCAGGCGCCCGTTCGACAGGCGGTCGAACGTGGACGCCATGCGCACGGCCAGGCCGGGCGTGGACAGGCCGGGACGGATGGCCACGAGGAATTTCAGCTTTTGCGTCACGCTGATCAAGGACGAAGCCACCACCCACGCATCTTCGCAGGAGCGGCCCGTCGGCAGCAACACGCCGTCGTAGCCGAGCGTGTCGGCGGCCACGGCCACCTGGCGCAGATAATCGGCATCGACGGGACGCGCGCCCTGTGACGTGCCCAGGTAGCGGCTGTCGCCGTGGGTAGGGATGAACCAGAAGACATTCAATGACATGGTGTGTATTCCTTGATTATTTGGTGCTGGTGGCCAGCTGGCGCGCCGGCAGCAGCGCGTCCTTGACGATGATCGGTTTCGGGATCAGCTTCAGGCTGGAAAACGCATCGGCCACCCTTTGCTGCGACGCGATGACGTCGACCGACACGGGTTTGACGCCATACGCATAGCGCGAGGCGGCCAGCGCCACGACATCCTTGCCCAGCCCCGTCTGCGCCGACAAAATCGTCGCCACTTCTTCCGGGTTGTTGCGGCCCCAGTCATCGACCTTGGCCACTTCATCGAGCACGATGCGCAGGATTTCCGGGTTTTTCTCGGCATACGTGCGCGAGGCGAGATAGAACTGGTAATTCGCCACCAAGCCCTTGCCATCGGCCAGCACGCGGGCGCCCAGCTGCTTTTCCGCGGCCGCCAGGAACGGGTCCCAGATGACCCAGGCATCCACGCTGCCCCGCTCGAAGGCGGCGCGCGCATCGGCCGGCGGCAGGAATACGGGCTGGATATCGGCGTAGGCGACGCCGGCCTTTTCCAGCGCCTTCAATAACAGGTAATGCACGTTCGAGCCCTTGTTCAGGGCGATTTTCTTGCCCTTCAAGTCGGCCAGGGTGCGCAGGCCGGAACCCTTGGGCACGACGATGGCTTCGCTGGCGGGCGACGCCGGCTCATTGCCGACGTACACCAGATTGGCGCCGGCCGCCTGGGCAAAGATCGGCGGCGCTTCGCCCACCGTACCGAAATCGATGCTGCCCACGTTCAAGCCTTCCAGCAGCACGGGACCGGCCGGGAACTCCGTCCACTTCACGCCCACGCCCTGCTCGGCCAGGCGTTTTTCCAGGGTGCCGCGCCCCTTGAGCAGGGTCAATGTGCCGTATTTCTGGTAGCCGATGCGCACCTCGCCCTTGGCTTGCGCCTGCGCCGCGACCGGCATGCCGGCCGCCATCACGCCGGCGACGGCAGAAAACAGCAAACCCAGGGTGGTACGGCGCGAGAGTCGTTGTGCGTGGCGGTGTGTCATGGCAGTTCCTTGGTCGGTGAATAATCAGGCGGCTTGATACTGGGGCGCGTAAGGCTGGTCTTGCAGCGAACGCACGGGGACAGAAATATCGGCGGGTGCGGGCGGGCGCTGTCCCTGCAGCACGAACAGGCCGGTGGAGAGTTCCTCGATGCCCGCCTGCACGCGCTCTGCAATCGGCGCATCCAGGCTCAGGCCCCGTTCTTCGTGCCACGCCAGCTGCTGCGCATTCGCGTAGATGCTGGTGAAGACTTGCTTGGCGCCCAGCGCATGCAGCACGGGGCGCAGCGCGTAGTCGAGCGCCAGGGTGTGGGCATGGCCGCCGCCCGTGGCCAGCGGCAGCACCAGCTTGCCGGCCAGGCCATCTTGCGGCAGCAGGTCGAGGAAGGCTTTCAGCAACCCTGTATACGACGCCTTGTAGATGGGCGTGGCGATCACGATGGCGTCGGCGTCGGCCACGGCGCGCACGGCGCGGGCAATCGCCGCATCGTCGTAGTCGGCCAGCAGCAAGGCGCGCGCCGGCAGGTCGCGCACATGCAGCTTGGCGTAGCTGTGGCCCTGCAGCGCCAGCTGTTCGCCGATATGCAGCAGCAGGCGGCTGGAACTCGAGGGGAGTTGCGGGCTACCGCCCAATAACAAGATGCTCATGTGATGCCCGTCCCTGTAGGTTGTCGAAAGTGGAGTTGCTCGGATGCTTGCAGCCTATCGCCATCAGCAGTCCGGCAAAACGAATGCTTTCGCGCTTCGATATGCGTTTTTCGACTATCCGGGCCTGACGCCCCGCAAGCGGAGGCGCCGGCTTCCGCGCGGCTTTTTTCGCATATCCATGCGCGGTTTTCTTCGTGTACGGCGCACGCCTGGCGGTGCAATATCGGCGTCATCGTCTTTCTGGAATGTCACTCATGTCTAGCGTTTTTCTCCATGCCGCCCGTCCCCAGCCGCCTGTGCCGGAACCCCTGCAGGACGCCATCAGCATCGCAACAAAGCTGGCCGCGCGCCTGGCCGAAACGGCCAATGCCCGCGACCAGGCCGGCGGGCACGCGGCGCAGGAACGCGAATGGCTGCGCGAGTCGGGTCTGCTGACTTTGTCGATCCCCGTGGAATTCGGCGGTCAGGGCGCGTCCTGGCCCCTCGTGTACCAGGTGATCCGCATCCTGGCGCGGGCCGACAGCGCGCTGGCGCATGTCTTCGGCTTCCACCATCTGCAGCTGGCCGGCCTGCAGCTGTATGGCAGCGCGCAGCAACAGCGCCGCCTGCTCACCTTGACCGTCGACGAGCGCCTGTTCTGGGGCAATGCCTTGAATCCCCTCGACAAACGGGTCACCGCGGCCGACAGCGACGACGGTTTTACCCTCGACGGCATCAAGAGCTTTTCTTCCGGTTCCGTGGGCTCGGACTGGCTGACCGTCTCGGCCTGGCACGCGCCCACACAGACGGCGCTGATCGCCGCCCTGCCCACGCGCCAGGATGGCGTGACCGTGCAGGCGGATTGGGACGCCTTCGGCCAACGCCAGACGGACAGCGGCAATGTGCATTTCCAGGCGGTGGCCCTGCCGCGCGAACTGGTGCTGCAGGCGCCCGCGCAGGCCGCCACGCCGCAAGCCACCGTGCGCTCGCAAATCGCCCAGCTGATCATGGCGAACCTGTACCTTGGCATCGCCGAAGGCGCATTCGAGGCGGCGCGCCGCTACACGGACGAACAGGCGAAAGCCTGGTTTGCCTCGGGCGTGGCCAAGGCAACGGACGACCCTCTGGTACAGCACCGCTATGGCCAGCTGTGGCTCTTGCTGCGCCCCGCGCAGGTGCTGGCCGACGCGGCGGCGCAGGAACTGGAAAAAGTGTTCCGCAAGGGCGCGCTGGTGACGGCGCGCGAACGGGGCTTGCTGGCCGTCGCTGTGGCCGAAGCCAAGTGCCTGGCGCACAAGGCGGGACTGGAGATCAGCAGCCAGATGTTCGAACTGACGGGCGCCCGCTCCACCTCGGCCCAATACGGCTTCGACCGCTACTGGCGCAACGTGCGCGTGCACACCTTGCACGACCCCATCGACTACAAGCTGCGCGACTTGGGACGCTTTGCCTTGAATGGCACCGTGCCCGAGCCGACGGCGTATTCCTGATTCACCCACCAAGGAGCCACCATGACCATCGCCCGCCGCAGCATCCTCCTCACCGCCCTGACCCTGGCACTGGCCAGCAGCTTCGTCCACGCCAAGGACCCGAAAGACATCACCATCGGCACCAGCGCCGGGCCGTATGCGGACCAGATCAAGCTGGGTATCAAGCCTATCCTGGAAAAGCAGGGCTACAAGGTCAAACTGGTGGAATTCAACGACTATATCCAGCCGAACTTCGCGCTGGCCGAGGGTTCGCTGGACGCCAACGTCTTCCAGCACATCGTCTACCTGAAGAAATTCGCGCTGGAACACAAACTGGCCCTGACGGACCTGATCACAATACCCACGGCGCCGATCGCCATCTACAGCAAGAAGCACAAGACCCTGGACGACGTGAAGGAAGGCACGACGGTGGGCTTGCCGAACGATCCGACCAACCAGGCGCGCGCGCTGGTGCTGCTCGACCAGCTGGGGTGGATCAAGCTGCGCGCCAGCTTCGACCCCGTGCGCGCATCGGAAAAGGATATCGCCGTCAACACGAAGAAAATCAAGCTGCTGCCGCTGGAAGCGGCACAACTGCCACGCTCGCTGGGCGACACCGATTACTCCTTCATCAACGGCAATTACGCGCTGGCGTCGGGGCTGAAGCTGACGGATGCGCTGGTGGCCGAGAAAATCTCGCCCAACTACATCAACCTGGTGGCCATCCGCACGGCCGACAAGGACAAGCAGTTCGCGAAAGACCTGGCGGCCGCCTACCGCTCACGCGAATTCCTCGACATCACGAACAAGCACTTTGCCGGCTACTCGAAACCCGATTACCAGCAAGCCTTGCAGACGGCGGCCAAATAAGCCATGGCCAAGTCGATACGCTTCAACGCCTTCCAGATGAATACCGTCGGCCACCAGTCGCCGGGGCTGTGGACGCATGCGCGCGACCGCAGCCACCGCTATACCGATCCCGAACACTGGACGGAACTGGCGCAACTGCTGGAAGCGGGCCTGTTCGACGCGGTTTTCCTCGCCGACGTGCTGGGCGTGTATGACGTGTACCGGGGCAGCCTCGATGCGGCCCTGGAACACGGCGTGCAGGTGCCGCTGAACGACCCGCTGGCGCTCGTGCCCATCATGGCGCAGGCCACCACGCACCTGGGTTTCGGCGTCACCTGCGCCCTCACCTACGAGCACCCGTACACGTTCGCGCGCCGCATTTCCACCCTCGATCACCTGACGAAAGGGCGCATCGGCTGGAATATCGTCACCGGCTATCTCGATAGCGCGGCGCGCAACCTGGGCTTGAGCCAGCAGCTGGGCCACGACGAGCGCTACGACCTGGCCGACGAATACCTGGACGTCGTCTACAAGCTGTGGGAAAAGAGCTGGGACGACGACGCCGTCGTCAACGACAAGGCGCGCGGCATCTATGCCGATCCGGCCCGCGTGCATCCGATCAACCATGCCGGGCGCCACTACCAGGTGCCCGGCATCCATTTGTGCGAGCCGTCGCCGCAGCGCACGCCGCTGCTGTACCAGGCGGGCACCTCGCCGCGCGGCACGCGCTTCGCGGCGCGCCATGCGGAAGCGACCTTCGTCAGTGGCCCCAGCAAGACGGTCGTCAAGCGTTACGCGGACGACTTGCGCGCCGCAGTGCGGCAAAGCGGGCGCGATGGCGACGCATTGCTGATCTACGCGCAGGCGCTGGTCATCACGGGCGCCACGGAAGAGGAAGCGCGCGCCAAGCATGCCGATTACCTGCGCCACGTGAATATCGAGGCGGCCCTCGTGCTGCTGTCCGGCTGGACGGGCGTCGATTTCAGCCGCTACCCGCTTGACGCCACCATCGAGTACATCGATTCTCCGGCCGGCCGCTCGGCGCTGGCTTCGTTCAGCCAGGCCGACCCGGACCGCCGCTGGACGGTGCGCGAAGCAGCCGAATACATCGGCCTGGGCGGACGCGGCCCAGTCATCGTCGGCGACGCGCGCCAGGTGGCCGACCGGCTGGAAAGCTGGCTCGATGAAACGGGCATCGACGGTTTCAATCTCGCCTTCGCCGTCGCCCACGACAGCATGGCCGACGTGGTGCAATACATCGTGCCGGAACTGCAGCGGCGCGGCCGCTACCGTACCCATTACGAGGAAGGCAGCTTGCGCCACAAGGTCTTCGGCCAGGGCCCGCGCCTGCCCGCCGATCACGCGGGCCGTCAGGTCAGCATCGCGCCAGAAGGGGTGGCGCTGGCGGTGGCCTGACGGCGCCAGTGACAAGCGTTGACTATCATGTTAGCTTGTCATGTTAAAAACATGACAAGCGACGACGTGGACCTCCTTTCTTTTCGCGGCAAGCGCTCTTCGACTTTGCTCTTCGCCATCCTGGCCGCCTGCCACGCGGCAGCGCAAGCGGACGTGCCAGTGGAAGCGCCGGCGGAAACCGGCCAATCGATCCACATCAACAGCATCCGCAACCCGGAACTGAAATCGTACCGCGTGATGGCGGCCGGCCTCGATGCCTTCGACGAATACCATGCGCTGGCGCCCCGGGCGCGCGAAGTGCGCTTCAAGCTGGTCGCGGGCAGCCGCGCGCCGGCGGACGCCATGCAGGACCTGGCCTTGCGCATCGCCGGCAACGAAACCTCGATTGCGCTGCCCCTGGCCGCCGACGGCAGTTTCACGCTGCCGCGCAGCGCGCAGGCCGACAGCGAAGACGCGGACCTGGTCACCAACAAGAAAAAGGGCAATTACCGCTGGCAGCCGTCCATTCACAGCGACGGCGTGCCGGCCGGCATGCGCCGCCTGGGCGACCTGCGCCTGCAATGCCAGGTGACGATTGCCATCGCCAAGAAAGAGATACCGTTCTGGGTACGCACCCTGGTCGGCACCCTGCTGCGCACCACCGACTGGTGCTCCGCCGAGCAGCTCAAGTTGGGCACCCGCAGCGATGTGCCTCTCGCCAGCGCCACCCTGCTCGATGGCGAGCGCCGCATCGCCCTGAAGGTGGAAAAGGAAGGCCGCTCCTTCCTGTCGCCCATCGGCGATACCCGCTATGCGGACGATACCCTGATCGAACTGGTCTACCAGCAGGATGCCGCCGGTACGCCGTCCGCCGCCCCTTAGCGTTTGCGTCCAGCCCCGTTCCATGTCAGCATATGCCACCCTGGCACCACGGATAAGGATCGCAATGCCCCCCACTCTTACGCGCGCGCTGGCACTGGCGCTGCTGGCAGGCCATGGCTCCCTGGCATCGGCGCAGGCGCCAGTCACGCCGCCGACGCCTGGCTGCGACGTCTGCGCCACCTGGAATGCGGACCAGGCGCCGTTCCGCATCTTCGGCAATACCTATTATGTGGGCGTCAAAGGCCTCAGTTCCGTGCTCGTGACGTCGCCGCAGGGCCACGTGCTGATCGACGGCGGCTTGCCGGAATCGGCGCCCAAGATCATCGCCAATATCGGCACGCTGGGTTTTCGCATCGAGGACGTCAAGCTGATCCTCAATTCGCACGGCCATATCGACCATGCGGGCGGCCTGGCCGAACTGCAGCGGCGCAGCAATGCGCTGGTGGCCGCCAGCCCGTCGGCGGCGCTGGACCTGGCGTCGGGTGAAGTGGGGCCGGACGACCCGCAATACCACGCGCTGCCCAAGTACCCGCCCGTGAAGGACATGCGCCTGGCGCGCGACGGCGGCCAGTTCAATGTCGGTCCCGTCAAACTGACGGCGCACGCCACGCCGGGCCACACGCCCGGAGGCTTGAGCTGGACGTGGCAATCGTGCGACGGCCCCCGCTGCCTGAACATGGTGTATGCGGACAGCCTCAACGCCGTCTCGCGTCCCGGCTTCAAGTTCAGCGCCAGCAGCGAGTATCCGAACGCGGTGGCGGACTTGCGCCGCAGCTTCGAGACCCTGGAAAAACTGCCTTGCGACGTGCTGATCTCCGCGCATCCGGAGGCTGCACAGTTGTGGGAGCGGCTGGAGGCGAGCGCCACGGCCGGCAGCGACGCCTTTGTCGACCCGCAAGCCTGCCGCGCCTATGTGGCGGCGGCGCGCACCGTGCTCGACTCCCGGCTGGAACAGGAAGAGCAGCAGTGAGATTGCCAATGAGCTTGTCAACCGTGCACGCTGGCGCAGCGCCGATCTGCTACGCTGGCGCCATTCATTTAAAGAAGGAACCGCCATGTTCAAACTCGCCAGCCTGATACCCCTCGCCGCCATCGTCGCCATCACCGCCGGCTGCGCGCAAACACCGGTGCGCAGCGACGCTGCCGCCGCCGCGCCAGGCGCCACCTCGCCAGCCAAGCCGGCGCCCAAGCTGACGGGCACGCAGTGGAAGCTGAAGGAATTGAAGGGCAAACAAGTGGTGCGCAAGGCGCCCGAGCAGCGCGAAGTGACCCTGCTGCTGGCTGAAGGCCGCGCCAGCGGCAACAGCGGCTGCAACCAGATGATGGGCGGCTACACCAGCGATGGCGTCAGCACCTTGAACTTTGGACAGCTGGCAGGCACCATGATGATGTGCCAGCCGCAGGACATGGACCTGGAACGCCTGCTGCTGACCACCCTGGGCGAAGTCAATGGCTACCGCTACGCCGACCAGGAATTGCTGCTGCTGAAGGATGGCGTGCCCGTGGCGCGCTATGAAGCGCTGACGGTAAAGTAAGGTCATCACAAAGCCAGGAACGCTCTCCTGGCGCGAAGAGTGGCCGAAAAACGTTCAGGGCAAGGCGCAGCGCCACCATGGACGTTTTCTCGGCCACGCTTCAATCGTTGCGCATCTGCGCCTGCGATACATTGCTTTCTGGCGGCACGCTTTGCGTCAGCCACACATTCCCCCCGATGGTCGATCCCGCGCCGATGGTGATGCGCCCCAGCACGGTCGCGCCCGCATAAATGACCACGTCGTCCTCGACGATGGGGTGACGCGGCGTGCCCTTGATCAGCGCACCGCTGGCATCGGCCGGGAAGCGCTTGGCGCCCAGGGTGACTGCCTGGTACAGGCGCACGCGCTGGCCGATGATGGCCGTCTCGCCGATCACCACGCCCGTGCCGTGGTCGATGAAGAAGGAGGCGCCGATGTGGGCGCCCGGGTGGATGTCGATGCCCGTCAGCGTGTGCGCGATGTCGGCGATCAGGCGCGCCAGGAAGGGCGCGCCGAGGGCGTGCAGCCGGTGCGCCAGGCGGTGGTACAGGATGGCGATGGTGCCCGGATAGCACAGCATGATCTCGGCCACCGAGGTGGCGGCCGGGTCGCCCGCGTAGGCGGCCTGCACGTCCGACACCAGCAGGGCGCGGATATCGGGCAGGCTGGCGGCGAAGGCGCGCGTGATGTCGCGCGCCTGCTGCGCCAGGGCCGCATCGTCGCTGGCGCCATCGCCTTCATCGCCGGCCGGCACGGAAAAGAGCAAGCCGCGCCGCACCTGTTCGCTGAGGCGGTTCAGGGTGGTGTTGAGGGTGTCGCCGACAAAATAGTCGATGCTTTCGTCCGTCAGGTTGGGCCGCCCGTAATGCGTGGGGAACAAGGCTGCCGACAGGCCGTTGACGATGGTGGTAAGGGCTTCGCGCGACGGCAGTTCGCGCACCCTGCCGTTATGGCGGATCTTGTGCTTGTCTTCGCGCGAGCTGCGCAAGGCCTGGATCACGGGCCCCAGGTTCCACTGGGCCGTGTCGTCGGCGGGCGCCGCGGGATAAATGCTGTGCATGGCGTATCACTTCCAGAAAACGGCAAACAGGCCGGGTCGCCCCAGCTTAACGGCGGCGGCAAGCGATGCAAACGAAGAATTTCAAGATTCCATATGCGAAAAACGCATATGGATGGCAAAAAGGCCGGCGCCAAACCTGATTCCGGTCACTAGCGTAAAATGACGGACTAACAAAAACACTCTTCAACATGACTAAATTATTAACATGGATTTTGGCGGGCCTGGCGATGGTCGGACCGCTTGCAATTGACACCTATCTGCCGTCTTTCCCCGCCATCGCGCATGATTTCAATGCCAGCCCCCTGCTGGTGCAGCAAACCCTGAGCTTTTTCCTGTTCACGTTCGCCTTCATGATGCTGTTTTACGGCACCCTGTCCGACTCGTTCGGCCGCCGTCCCGTCATTCTCGTCTCGCTGGTGCTGTATGTGATCGCTTCCGTGGGCGCCGCGCTGGCGCCGTCGCTGGGCTGGCTGCTGGCCTGGCGCGTGCTGCAGGGCCTGTCGGCGGGCGCCGGCTCCGTCATCGGCCGCGCCATCGTGCAAGACCGCTACTCGGGTGCCGCCGCGCAGAAAATCCTCTCGCACATCATGATGGTGTTCGCGCTGGCGCCGGCCATCGCCCCCGTGCTGGGCGGCTGGCTGCAGGTGGGCCTGGGCTGGCGCTGGATCTTCTGGTTCCTGACGGCCTTTGGCGTGCTGATGTTCGTCGTCGTCTGGCGCGCGCTGCCGGAAAGCCTGCCGAAGGAACAGCGCCACGCCTTCCACCTGGGCGACATCGCCATCAATTACTGGAAAGTGCTGTGCCACCGCCAGTTCCTGCTGCTGTCGACGGCCATCGGCGCCGCCTTTGGCGGCTTCGCCCTGTACATCGGTTCGGCCGCCTACTTCATCATCAACATCCTGCACCTGCCGGAAACGGCGTTCGCCTGGCTGTTCATTCCATTAATTAGCGGCATGGTGTTCGGTTCGGCCCTGTCGGCGAAGATCGCCCACCGCTACAGCCAGCGCCAGATGATCTGGACCGGCTTCATCCTGATGCTCATCGCCGCGCTGGTCAACATCGGCTACAACTACTTCTTTGCCGCCGAAGTGCCGTGGGCCGTGCTGCCATTGTTCTTCTACTCGTTCGCCCTGTCGATCGCCATGCCGCCGATGACCCTGATGGCCCTGAACCACTTCCCCAACAACAGCGGCCTGGCGTCGTCGATGCAGTCGTTCATCCAGATGCTGCTGTTCGCGCTGGTCTCGGGCCTGGTGGCGCCACTGCTGTTCGACAGCGCCCTGAACCTGGCGTATGGCGTGATGGCGGGGTTGCTGGTGAGTTTGCTGTGCTGGGTGTTTGCGCAGGGCAAGAAAGCGGAAGTGATCAAGCAGTAACTTTTACAGCGGATTTTTCAGGACGGAAGCACCTGAAAAACGTTCAGGACAAGGCGCCGTGCCGCAGGCAGTACGCCAGTACGGCAAGGCGCGGCAACGCAGTCATGGACGTTTTCTCAGGCGCTCCTCAAGGCCAGGGGGCGGGCGTCACATCCACATACTGCGCGCCGCCCTGCTCCGGTTCCGCTTCATTTTGCTGCGCCGGCTGGTTCAGGGAACCGGCCGGCGAACGCAAGCTCAAGATTTCCTTGCGCGCCTCGACGAAGTCGGCGGAACTGAGCGGGTGTTCCTGGTCGGGCCAATGGCTGACGGCCCATTCCTGCAAGGTTTCAAAGCGCCGCCACAGTTCCGCGATGAATTCGCGGCGCGCCTCTTCCAGCTGTTCCGGTGTCTTTTCAATTGCTTCGCTGATATTGACTTCCATGGCCGTTCCCTCGCTGACAAGTTGTCTTGCCAGACTACGCAGGGACCAGCCAGGCGTCTGTTCGCGAACGAACACAGGATTTATTCGGGCATCTTGCGGAAACCCACGGCCAGGCGGTTCCAGGTATTGATGGAGCCGATGGCCAGGGTCACGTTGACCATTTCCGCCGGCGTCAATTGTTCCGCCAGCGCCGCATACACGTCATCGGGCGCCTGGCTTTGCGGCAGCAGGGTCAGCGCTTCCGTCCAGGCCAGCACGGCCCGCTCGCGCGGCGTGAAGAACGGCGTTTCGCGCCAGACGGACACGGCATACAGGCGGCGCTCCGTTTCGCCCGCCTTGCGCGCGTCGCTCGTGTGCATGTCCACGCAAAAGGCGCAGCCATTGATTTGCGAGGCGCGCAGGCGGATCAGCTCGAGCAGCGAGTGTTCCACGCCCAGCCTGGCGATTGCCGCTTCCAGCGCGTACATGGCCTTGACGGCGTCCGGCGAAGCTTGTGTAAAATCGAGTCGTTGCTGTGTCATGATGCATTCCTTGAGGGAGTAGAGATGCACCATTGTAGTAGCCCAGGAACAGCACGCGGCAGGCCAATCCCCCCGAAAAACAGCAGACCACCAGCAGATACTCCATGGAATTACACATCCTGATCGACGGCACGCGCGACCTGGGCGGCCAGCTGTACCGCCAGCTCAGCGAGGCCATCCGCTCGGGCCGGCTGACGGACGGGCAGCAATTGCCGCCCTCGCGCCTGCTGGCCAGCCAGCTGGGCCTGTCGCGCAAGACGGTGTCCGACGTGTATGACAAGCTCGGTTATGAAAAGCTGCTGGTCGGCAAAGTGGGCGTGGGCAGCTTCGTGCAGACGCCGCACGCGTCGCCGCAGCGCCGCCACGCCAGCACGCCGCTGGCCAGCGCGCAGCGCATCGCCCGCTGGGAAGCGACGCCCACGCCCCTGCGCCGCGCCAGCCAGGAAGAGCCGGCGCGCTACGCCTTCATCGGCGGGCGCGCCACGCCCGCGCACTTCCCGCAGGATGAATGGCGCGCCTGCATGCTGCACGCGCTGCGCCAGGGTGGCCAGGCGCGCGGCCGCTATGGCCCGGTCGCCGGCTTGCCGGCCTTGCGCGCGGCGATCGCCGGCCATGCCGCTTTCAGCCGCGGCATCCATTGCACCGAGGAACAAGTGCTCGTCACCAGCGGCGCGCAGCAAGCCCTGCACCTGCTGGCGCTGACCTTGCTGGAAGCAGGCGACACGGTTGCCGTGGAAGAACCCGGCTACCCGGTGGCGCGCGCCGTGTTCGCCAGCCAGGGCGCCCGCGTGGTGGGCATCGACGTGGACGAGGATGGCCTCATCGTCGGACAAATCCCGGACGGCACGCGGCTGATCTATGTCACGCCCGCGCATCAATTTCCGCTGGGCATGCCGATGAGCATGGCGCGCCGCCATGCCTTGCTGGAACGGGCGCAGCAGCTGGGCGCCATCATCATCGAGGACGACTACGACAGCGCATTCCGTTACGAAGGCCGGCCCGAAGATTCCCTGCAAAGCATGGACCGCTACGGCGTCGTCGCGCACGTGGGCAGCTTTTCCAAGATCATGCTGCCAGAATTGCGGCTCGGCTATGTTGTGCTGCCGCAAGCTATCGTGGCCGCCGTGGAAACGGTGAAATACCTGAGCGATTGCCACACGGCCAGCCTGGGCCAGCATGCGCTGGCCAAGTTCATCGGCGACGGCCATTTGCTGCGCCATATCCGCCGCTGCCACGATATCTATGCGGGGCGGCGCGAGCGGCTGCAGCACTGGTTCAACGGCCCGCTGTCACCGTGGTTCCGCCTGGTGCCCGCCAGCGCCGGCTTCCACGTGGCGGCCCTAGCCCAGGCGCCGCTCGACATCGCCGAATTGCTGCGCCGCGCGCGCCTGGCCGATATCAGCCTGTATGCGCTATCGGGCTTTTATCACGGCGAGGCACGCCACGCAGGCCTGTTCCTCGGCTATGGCGCCATCGACAAGCTCGATATCGACACGGCGCTGGCCCAGGTGCTGGCGATCCTGCAAGAAATCGCTCCCCTGCCCCTCAGCGCGGTTGCCAACGATAGTGTCCCGTGATGGGATAGCTGAATAGGATATTTTCCTCGCGCGCGCCCTCGCCGATGTTGTGGATGATGAGCGGCACGCCGCCCCACGACTGCTTGTCGCTGACGATGCCGATGTGCGTGAGGTTGCGCGGCAGGCGCCAGGTGACGATGTCGCCCGCGCGGTAAGCGTTCGCTTCCTTGCTTGGCGGCAAGCTGGTGCCATGGCGGGCAAAGTAGGTGCCCAGGTTCGGCACGCGGCGGTGGTCGATATTGCGGTCCGGCCCCTTCATCTGCCAGCGCCCCTGCTGCTGGTACACCTGCCACGCCTTGCGCATGTCTTCGTGCACCAGCACCTGCAAATCCTGCCCCAGCTGGCGGTAGGCGCGCACCACTACGTCCGTGCACACGCCCCGTTCCATCGGCACGTCGCCGCCCGGATAGGCAAGGCGTTCATAGCGCGGGTCATACTGCAGGGTCACGCCCACCTGCTTGCGGGCGGCGGCGACGAGGGCTTGCGGGGTGGCAGGGATGGCCGACGCCAGCATGGGCGCCAGGGCAAGCATCAGGATGGAGAGCAGTTTGATTGGCATCAACGTCAATGGTCGGATGGAAATGCCAACTTTACCGCAGCAGCAAGGAAAACGGCGGACGGCTAGACGCCCGCCAGTTGCGCCAGATGGGCAGGAAAATCCACGGCCGGTCCTGCCGCATTGACGGTGTCGAAGTAATCGTGCCAGCCCGTGGCGGCGATGCCGGCCAGCAAGGCGTCCAGTGCCGCCTCGTCCGGGAAGCGCCAGACGGCATAAAATTGCTGGGCCGCCCCATGCAGCTTGCCGCCATCGATGGCGCCCATGGCCAGCGCTTCCGCGCCCGTGCCGGACAAGGCCACCATGCCGGCGCCCACCGTGCCGAAATACGCCTGGCGCGCGGCGGCGTCGAGGGCCAGCCAGGCGGGTTTCGGGCTGTACAGTTCTAACAGGTAATGCATGTTTTCCTCCAAAAAGTTAAGCAAGCGAGCGTTGGGCGCGCTTGCAGATGCGTTGGGTGGCGGCATTGGCACTTTCCTGCAACCATTGCGCACACAGGCTGCGCACCCAATCCGGCTGGCTCTTGGCCGCATCGTTGAGCCAGTTGGCCACGGAATCCTGCACGTAGAAGGCCGGATCGGCGCGCAAGGCGTGCAACACGGGCAAGGCCAGCTGCGGCTGTTCTTTCAACCGGGCAATATGCGCGCACCACACGCCGCGCGGGCGCAGCGCTTCGCAAGCGAAACGGCGTACTCTTTCCGACGGGTCAGCCGTCCACGGCGCCAGCAAGGCAATGGCCTCGTCAAGGCTCTCCGCCAGATGGGGCCGCAGCGCCAGCCAGGCCCATTCGCGCACGCCGAAGTGCCCATCGTCGGCCAGCGGCCGCATGGCCGCCAGCCATTGCGGCAAGGTCAAGCCGGTTTGGGCGGCGATGGCAAAGCAGACCCAGCCCCGTACCGTGTCGGAAGCATGGGCTTGCAGCAGCGCCAGGTCGGCGTTGGCTTCCAGCAGCAATTGCGCCGCCAGCGCCATGCGTTTGGTGATGCCGGCTGCGGCCTGCGCGCGCAGTTGATCCAGGCGGGCGGCGCCGATAGCGGGCACGGCCGCAGCCAGCAGCACGCTGAAATCGATGGCTAGCCCTTCCGTCAAGGTGGCGCTGGCCACGTTCCCGCCGTTCAGCAGGGCCAGGCGCGCGGGAGCGATGTCGGCGATGCCGCGGCTCATGCGGTACCTCTATCCGTCTTGCGCCAGGCTTTTTCCAGCAGCGCACTCAGCAACTGCATTTCTTCCGGCGTGAACTCGGCAAACAGGCTGGCGATCCATTGCGCGTGTTCATCGACCAGGGTCGCGGCGGCCATGCCTCCCTTGGCGCTCAGGCGCACCAGCAGCTTGCGCCGGTCGACCTGGTCCGCGTGGCGCGCCAGGAAACCATCGCGCTCCAGGCCGTCGAGCAAGCCCGTGATGGTGCCGCGCGTCACGCCGGCCCGCTCGGCCAGCTCGTGCGGCGACAGTCCGCCTGGCACGTCGCGCAGCAGGGACAACAGCACAAATTTTCCTTCCGACAAGCCATGCCGGCCCAGGCGCGCGGCGCAATCGCCATCGATGGCGGAGGCCAGGCCCAGCACTTCAAAGCACAGGCGCAAGCGCGCCCCGGACTGCGCCATGTCGAGACCGCTGGCGCGACGCTGCACGTCGCCCAGCAGGGCCGTGTATTTCTGTTCGAGTTTTATCATATGGCGCAATATAATATGGCACCATATTAAAAGTCAAATGAAAAACCTCAATGGTTTTCCCATGCGCCTAGAAACGCGCCTTGTCCCTCGCCCAGGCGATGATGGCTTGCGCATCGATGGCGCCCGGCTGGCGCGCCACTTCCACGCCCTTGCGAAACAGGGCCAGCGTGGGAATGCTGCGGATATTGAAACGGCTGCCCAGGTCCGGCGACGCTTCCGTATTCACCTTCACGACGCGAAATGCGGGTTCCAGGGTCTTGGCGGCTTGCACATAGAATGGCGCCATGCTGCGGCACGGACCGCACCACGGCGCCCAGAAGTCGACCAGCACGGGAATGTCGCTGCGTTCGATATGCTTGAGGAAGCGGGCGCTGGCCAGATCCACGGGCTGGCCCGTAAACAAATCCTTCTGGCACTTGCCGCACGTGGGCTGTTCGATCAGGCGCGCCGCCGGCAAGCGGTTGACGGCGTCGCAATGGGGGCACACGATGTGCAGGGAGTCTGGCGTGGTCGAGGTCATGGCATTCCTGGAAAGAGTAGCGTACAGTTGCCGGACATTTTACGGCGTATCGTGCAGCGCCGTCGGCACGCTGGCGGCACTTGTCCGCAGAGTCCACTATAGTGTGCTGAAACGTGTGATGAAACGGCGCGCACATTGCCGGGCCGGCCAAGGAAAACAATGCCTGATGTCGCAGAAAACATGCAATTGAGCACCGAACTGACTGCCGCCCTGCGCTTGCAGCGCGCCGCCTGCCTGGCCCACCCCGTGCCGACTCTGGCCGAGCGCAAACGCGACCTGCACACCTTGCAGCGCTTCATCCGCGACCATAAAGACGCGCTGTGCGCGGCAATCAGCGCCGACTACGGCAACCGTTCCCGTCACGAAACCTTGCTGGCGGAAATCTTCCCCGCCATCGATGGCATAGCCCATGTAATAAAACACTTGAAAAAATGGATGCGGCCACAGCGCCGCGGCGTGGACTGGCGCAGCTTTCCTGGCGCCCGCAACCGCGTGATGCCTCAGCCGCTGGGCGTGGTGGGCGTCATCGTGCCGTGGAATTTTCCCGTGAACCTGAGCCTGGTGCCCTTGACCTATATCTTCGCCGCCGGCAACCGCGCCATGGTCAAGATGAGCGAAAACTCGCGCCACCTGGCGCGGCTGCTGATCGACACCATGCCTGCCTACTTTCCACCAGAAAAGCTGCAGTTCTTTGACGAAACGGGCGGCGTGGGCATGGCTTTTTCACAACTGCCGTTCGACCACCTGCTGTTTACGGGTTCCGGCCAGACGGGCCGCACCGTCATGGCGGCCGCCGCGCGCAATCTGTGCCCCGTCACGCTGGAGCTGGGCGGCAAGGCGCCGGCCATCGTCTGCGCCGATTTCGACGTGCGCACGGCAGCCGAGCGCATCCTGTTCGTCAAGTGCCTGAACGCGGGACAAATCTGCACCAGCGTCGACCACGCCTGGCTGCCCGAGACCAGCATTCCTGCCTTCGTCGAGCACGCACGCGCCATCGTGCCCACGCGCTACCCGCGGCTGGACACGCCCGACTACACCTCCATCATCGACGAGGCCGCCTTTGATCGCCTGCTGCAGGCGCTCGACGAAGCGCGCGCGCGGGGCGCGCAAGTGATTTCGCTGTTGCCGGGGCCCGCCTACGACCGCGCCACGCGCAAGATCGCGCCGCACATCGTGCTCGGCGCCCCTGAGGACAGCCTGCTGCTGACGCGGGAAATCTTCGGCCCCATCCTGCCGCTGCGCGGCTATGCCAGGCTGGACACCGTGATCGACAGCATCAATGCGGGACCACGGCCGCTGGCCATCTATCCGTTCAGCAACAAAGCAGACACGGTGCAGCTGCTGATCGACCGCGTGATGTCGGGCGGCGTCTCCGTCAACGACGCCCTGTACCACGTGGGCCAGCACGACCTGCCGTTCGGCGGCGTGGGCGAGTCCGGCATGGGCCACTACCACGGCGTCGAAGGCTTTCACACCTTCAGCAAGCTGCGGCCCGTGTTTTACCAGGCCCGCTACAGTGCATTGAAACTGCTGTGGCCGCCGTATGGCAAGCTGGCCAGCCGCATGCTGGCCTTCCTGACCCGCTGATTACAGGAACAGCGAGGCGGCGATGGCCCACATGACGAGGGCGATGATGCCGTCGAGCACGCGCCAGGCCATGGGCTTGGCAAACACGGGCGCCAGGTAGCGGGCGCCAAAGCCCAGCAGGAAGAACCACAGGGCCGAAGCCATGATGGCGCCGCCGGCGAAGTAGAAACGTCCCACGCCTTCATGCTGGCCGCCGATCGAGCCGAGCAGGATGACCGTATCGAGGAAGGCGTGCGGGTTCAGCAGGCTGAACGCCAGCGCCGCGCCAATCACGGCCCAGTAGCCTTCCGGCGACTTGGCAGCCGACACCGTCAAGGCCGTTGGGCGCCAGGCGGACTTGGCGGCACGCAAGCCATATGCGATCAGGAAGGTGGCGCCGCCGGCCTTGGCCCACAGCAGGAAATTGGGGTTGTCTGCAATGAAAGTGCCCATGCCGGCCACGCCGGCCGTGATCAAGATCGCATCGCACACCAGGCAGACCAGGATGCAGGTGAGCACGTAATGGCGCTTCAAGCCCTGTTTCAGCAAGAAGGCGTTTTGCGTGCCGATGGCAACGATCAGGCTCGCTCCGAGCCCCATGCCTTTCAAGAAGATTGCGCTGTCCATATCGATTCCTTTATTGCTTTCCATCACGCGCACGGCCGCCCACGCTCTGCCGGCAACGGCAAAGTCATCAAAGGTAGGTGGAGGGTGTAGCGGTACCAGCAGGACCGCGCGGGAGAGTGGAGTTGTTACCCTATTTCAACAGTGTAAAGAAAAAGTAAATATAAGTATAATGAATGATTCTAACCATATATAAGAGAAACTTATGCGCGTCGTCGATTACCGTGGATTGGCCGCCCTCGACGCCGTGATCGGCCTGGGCAGCTTTGAAAAGGCCGCGCAGGCGCTGGCGATCAGCCAGCCGGCCGTGTCGCAGCGCATCCGCACCCTGGAAAACCTGGAAGGCACTTTATTGATCATCCGCAGCCACCCGCCCCTGCCCACGGAAGCGGGCCAGCGCCTGATCGCCCATTACCGGCAAGTCAAGCTGCTCGAAGCGGCGCTCGACGCCCAGCCCGGCCCCACCACGCATTTGCCGGAACTGGCCATCGCCGTCAACGCCGACAGCGCCGCCACCTGGATCCCGGAAGCGCTGGGACCGCTGCTGTCGCCGCCGTCCTGCCTGCTCGATATCCGCCTCGACGACCAGGACCACACCCTGAGCCAGTTGCGCGAAGGGCGCGTGTTTGCCTGCGTCACCAGCGCCAACGACCTGGTGGCGGGCACCACGGCCACGCCGCTGGGCGGCATGCGCTACCTGTGCGTGGCCTCGCCCGCGTTCGCGCAGCAATGGTTTCCCCATGGTTTTACGGTGGAAGCCGTCAGCCAGGCGCCCGCCATCACGTTCGGCAGCAAGGATGCCCTGCACGAGCGCTACCTGCAACACCGCCTCGGCTACACGGGCCGCTATCCGCACCACGTGCTCGGTTCGGCGCGCGACTTCGTGCGCTTCATCGAAGCGGGCTATGCTTACGGCATGGTGCCCCTGCTGCAGGCGGAAACGGCGCTGGCCGCCGGCAGGCTGGTTGACGTGGCGGCCGGGCAGGCGCTCGACGTGCCCCTGACCTGGCATGCCTGGGATATCCAGACCCCGCTCACGCGCACCCTGTCGGACGCCGTCATCGCCACCGCGCGCAAATGGCTGTTGCAGGATTGATTGACGCATGCCACATTTATCTATGCTATACAGCAACTTCCCCGTGTGCGCCCTGCCCTGCCTGGCCTACACTGCAAGCATCACCCCTCACCATCAGGAGCTGGCATGACGATCCTGCGCACCACCCTGCTCGGTTTGCTGGCGGCCATCCCGCTGGCTGCCGGCCTTGCCGCCTGCTCACCCTTGATGGCCATCAATGCCTTCTCGTCCGGCAGCGCTTCGCACGTGACGCGCGGCCTCGCTTACGGCCCCCTGCCACGGCAAAAGCTCGATGTCTACGCCCCCAAAATCCGCACGGGACCCGTGCCCGTGGTGGTGTTCTTTTATGGCGGCAACTGGACGACGGGCGAGCGCGCCGACTATGCCTTCGTTGGCCATGCGCTGGCGGCGCGCGGCTATCTGGCCGTGATCGCCGACTACCGGCTGTATCCGGACGTGCACTATCCCGAAATCCTGCAGGATGCGGCCCGCGCCGTGGCCTGGGCCGCGATGGAATCGAGCCGCCACGGCGGCGACCCGACGCGCCTGTTCGTCATGGGCCATAGCGCCGGCGCCTACAATGCGGCGATGGTGGCGCTCGACGCCAGCCTGCTGGCGCGCCATGGCATGCACCCGCACGACTTGCGGGGCTGGATAGGCCTGGCCGGCCCCTATGATTTCTTGCCGATCGAAAACACCACCACCTGGCCCGTCTTCTTTTACCCGGACACACCCGCCGCTTCGCAGCCCATCCACCACGTGACGGCCGAAGCCCCGCCTGCCCTGCTGATCGCCCCCCTGCCCGGACAGGATAAACTGGTCGATCCGCGACGCAACACGGGCGGTCTGGCCAAGGCCTTGCGGACGCTTGCCAGGCCCGTGACGGAAACGTATTTCGACCACGTGGGCCACGCCACCCTGGTCGCCACGCTGGCCGCACCCTTGCGCAGGCTGGCGCCCACCCTGGACGCCGTCAGCGCCTTCATCGACGCCAA
Organism: Janthinobacterium sp. SUN120; assembly: GCF_030397735.1. Taxonomy (NCBI): domain Bacteria; kingdom Pseudomonadati; phylum Pseudomonadota; class Betaproteobacteria; order Burkholderiales; family Oxalobacteraceae; genus Janthinobacterium; species Janthinobacterium sp. SUN120. The sequence continues at coordinate 1,880,120 of NZ_JAPUBW010000001.1, forward strand.
CAGCGGGAGCGGTGACGCGGTCTTGTCCGCCGTCTCGCCGAAGACAGCCGTGCCGGCAAGCATCACCGTGCCCACCCGCTCACCTGGCGCGGCCACGCCGGCCTCTGAACTGCACGCATACGACAAAACGCCCGCCCCGTGAAGGGCGGGCGCTCTGTCCAAACCAGGAGGCACGATGCTGCGTGCCGGCTGGCCGCAGCTCAAGGCTCGGCCCTCGCGAAGCGGCTCAGCCGCAAGCAGCCTCGTGCTTACTCTTTACGGCTGGCGCTGCTGCTCTTGCTTTGTGCGGAACCCGCTTGCGATACGCTGCCGCTGGCCGAGCCTTCGCTGCCGGCCGACTGCTGGCTGCCCTGGTGGCTGCCGCTTTGCAGGCTTTGGCCGTCACGGCTTTGCGCGCCCCGTTGCTGGTCGCGGCTGGCGCCGTTTTGCTGATAGGCCTGGAAAGGTTCAGCGATGCGCTGCATGGCTTCCTGCTGCTTGCGCACGTTTTTCTCCGTTTCTTCCGACGCCGTGCGGGCCACTTCTTCGGCCAGCGCCTTGGCAGTACGGCTCGTTTCATTCACATGACGCTCTGCCACGTTGGCCAGTTCGACCTGCGTATCGGCTGCCAGGCGCGACACCTGTTGCTGGTACTTGCGCAGTTGCTCGGCGGCTGGCTGGCCCGCCGCGGCAGCCACCTGGAACACATCTTCAGCGCGCTCGACCGTCAGCAGGTTCTGGCTGGTGACTGCGGTTTCTTCCAGCAAGCCTTGCGCCAGTTGCATGTTCAGGTCGCTGAAGTGCTGCACCGACTGGAACAGCGACTTCGACAGTCCATTGAAAAAAGCCAGTTGCGCTTCCAGGTGGTTTTTGGCGGCGGGGGTAACACTACGGGAATATGGATACATGGAGTTCCTCATTAGATAGCGGTTGGGTGGACATAAACAGATGGCGACACCACCGGCTGTCGAACGGTGAGGCAGACGGCCGGGCTACGCCACGAAACGCGAAAAAACATATCCGATTGGTGGGACGATGCTTTGCAACGCGAGTCCCAAGGCTACGTGAGCACCGCAGTTGAGGGATGATCTGGATCAAAGGTGCGCTAGGCTGCGCAGAAAGTTTTGGCTGGACGGCTTGCTCTTGGCAAACGTCAGTGACGTGATGGGAAATCTGTGCCAGGCAGGTTCAGCCCGGCACGACGGGCTTGTAGCCACGGCTGCGCAGCGACGCTTCCAGCCAGCGGTTGCCATACCAGCCGCGCGCCAGCAGGTAACTGAGCTCCGCGGCGGCCATCAGCAGCATCATCGGGCCGATGCGCAGTTCCGTGGCCAGGTGGCTGCCAAACCACAGGCAGGCATCCATGGCCAGCATGAGCAGCAACAGCCACCAGCGGCGCTTGGCGACGGCCCAGAGCGAGCCCAGCAAAAGGGCCGGCCAGGAAAAGCCCGCTTTCACATAGGCATAGCGGCCGGCATCGTCGGCAAACAGGGTGGCGCTGTGCTTCATGCTGCTCTCTTCAGGTAATGACCGGCGTCAAGGTTCGGGACGGTGGCAGACGGCTTCGACATTGTGACCGTCCGGGCCCAGCACGAAAGCGCCGTAGTAATTCGGGTGATAGATTTCGCGGATTCCGGGGGCGCCGTTATCCTTGCCGCCCGCTGCCAGTGCGGCCTGGTAAAAAGCATCCACCTGGGCGCGGTTGTCCGCCGCGAAGGCGAGATGCATGCCGGCATGCGGCGCGCCGCCCACGCCGAACCAGAAATCGGGCTTGCCATCCTTGCCCAGGCCGACCCAGCCCTGCACTTCCATCACCACCGACACGCCCAGGGGCGCCAGGGCGGCCGAAAAGAAGGCCTTGCTGGCCTGTGCATCGCTGACATTCAAACCGATGTGATCAAGAATCATGCTGGTGCTCCCTGAAGGTAGTGGAATGGGGAATACAGTATGCGCCAACATTGCTTTTTAGGCAAGCATAACTGCAGACCCGGCACTGCGGTTCCAGGGAGCGCCACGCGCCTCGCCTAGCGCAGGTTGCCCGTATGGCCCAGCGAATAGCGGCCCGGCTGCGGCCACACGGTCAGGCCGTGCGGCTCCTGGCCGACTTTCACTTTGGAAACGTCGCCACTGTTCGTATCGATGCGGTACACCACGTCGTCGAAACGGCCGGACAGCCACAGATATTTACCATCGGCACTCACATTGCCCATGTCGGGGCTGCCGCCGCCGGGGATCGGCCAGTTCGACACGACTTTTTCCGTGGCGAAGTCGATCACGCTGACGCTGCCCTTGCCCTTCGGCTTGCCATGGATGCGGTGCGTGCCGCGGTTGGCCACGTACAATTTCTTGCCGTCGCGGCTGGGGTACAGGCCGTGCGCGCCCACGCCCGTCTGGATGAAGCCGATTTCCTTCAGGGTGGCGCCATCGACGATGTGCACGCCGTCGGCGTCCATGTCGGCGATGAAGAATTTCTTGCCGTCCGGCGAGATGCGTATGTCTTGCGGCATGCCCTTCTTGACGCTGCAGATTTCATTCGCCGGGCCGCCCACGGGGCCGGACTCGGCAAAGCGCTTGGCCGGCATCTGCAATTTCAGATAGCCGTCGACCTTGCGGCCCACCAGGTCGATCTTCGCAATGGTGCCGTCGAATTCGCAGGTGAACATGGCGTAGCGGCCGTCATTGGAAAAATCGGCATGGTTGATGCCGCCGCACTGGGGCGTGTCGATCGAGTACTGCACGGCCATGGTCTTCGGATCGCGGAAATCGAGGCGGTGGCGCGCTTCGGCCACGACGATGGCCGACTTGCCGTCCGGCGTGTAATACATATTGTAGGGATCATCGACGGGCACTTCCTTGCCCGGCTTGCCCGTCAGGGGGTCGATCGGCGTCAAACTGCCCTTGTCCGTGCGCTCGGCATTGTTCGCCACCCACAGGGTGCGCAAGTCCCACGACGGCACGACGTGCTGCGGGCCGCTGCCGACCTTGAACTTGTCCACCACTTTCAGGCTGTCCTGGTCGATCACATACACGTCGTTCGAGCGCAGGTTGGGCACGTAGACCCGGCGCAAGTGATCCTTGACGACGGGACTCATATTGCTGCTGGCGATGCTGCCATACACGTTTTTCGGGTCCACCAGCGGCGGCATGCCCGGCAGCGGCGAATAGATTGCGGCCGGTGCTGCAGCGGCCGGGGCCGGCGTACTGGCGCCGATGACCTGGCTGGCCACGCCCAGGCCGGCCAGTGCGGCAGCCAGGGCGGACAAGGTGACGATGGTGCGTCGTTGAGATTTTTTCATGTGATTTCGCGTCGTTTCGTTGCAAAAGCCGGAAGTTCAGCACTTCCAGCGGAATTATTTAGGTCGTTGCAGCAGTTGCCTGATGGCGGCCACCGAGGTGCCCACCTGCAGCTTGATACCGATCTGACCCAGTTCAGCCGTGGCGCGGGTCGCGTCGCCGCGCACGCCGTCCGCCACGCCAGGCTTGGGTCCGTGGGCCATGGCCTCGCTGCGCACGAGCGACGGGTCCGTCGCCAGCATCAGCGCCGCGTCCGCCAAGCCGGCATGCAGGCCGATCTCGGCGCTGCTGTGGCCGCGCTTCTGCAGTTCGGCAATATAGGCCGATTGCGTGATGTCATAGTAATCGAGCAATGCGTAAGCGCGCGCTTCCTTGCCGGCGGAAGCCTTGCCCCAAGCGCGGTTGAGCTTATTCGCCACGTTCTGCTCGTTCTTTTGATAGCCGCCATGGTCGCCGATAAAAATGATGTCGCGGAAACCATGCTGGCGCAGGCTGGCGGCCGCCCCTTCCAGCACGGCTTCGAAGGCGGCTGGCGGTATCGAGATCGTGCCGGCAAAGCGCATGTGGCCGGCCGGCGGAGCAATACTGCCTTCCGGCACGTAGGAAACGACGGGCGCGACGATGGTATTGCCCAGCTTTTGCGCAATCTGCCGCGCCAGCAGCCCGGCGCGCACATTGTGCTTGCCCAGCGCAATATACGGCCCGCTCTGCTCGACGCCGCCAATCGGCACCAGCACGGTGGTGGCGCCATGGTCGATACGGCTGCGCAACTCCGTGCTGGTCAGTTCTTCCAGCATGACGCTGCCGCTGGCTGGCGTAGCCGCCATGACGGGCGCCGTGAGCAGCAGGCATGAAAACGTCAGGACGAACAGGGAAACGAGGGGCTTGCGTGAAAGGCGGAGCGTGGATGGCGCGCAAGGCGCCGTTCGCTGGGGGAACTGCAGAGTCATAAGCCAACATCTTTCCGAGGTCAAAGCGTGGTGCCGTGCCCGGCCTTGCCAGGCAAGCTGGCTGCCACGCAAGAATTGTATTCCATCATGACGGGAACGGCACGTTAATTTGCTGCAGTGCTTTGCAAGGAATTGACGAGGGGAAACTATCTATCAGGCTGTAGTCGCGTCCGCCCTGCCCGCCTCGCCATCATGGAGCGTTTCGTTGCGCTTCTCGGCATAGGCCTTCAACGAAAGCATCGTCCTGGGAAGCCCGTCCCTGACTTGCCTGGCAACGCCTGGTCCGAACAGAAAGGCAAGCGCTCCCGTAAACCACACGCGGTGAACGACTTCCGACCCGCCATTGACGGCGGCAACCGTGTGTTCGAAGTGGATGCGGAACAGGGGGATGTGGCCCTCGACGGTGAACGAGCGGCCGGCAGTGCGCTCCGTGACCAGCAGCGGAATGCCCATGCCCTTGCTGGGAACAATCCTGCCATGCGTCCCCACCGCGAACGGCCCATTGAGCCGGGCTTGCTTTGTATCCGGATCCCACAGGTGCCATCGGTCGACCTCGCTCCAAATCTGGTCGACGACCGTGGGCGGGACTGCAATGTGGATGCTTTCTTTGATTTGCATCAATTGGGAATCTCCCTATCATTGTGTAAAAGTAACTGGGTCTGCTATCCGGCGCCGCGCAGTGTCTGCATATTTGCCTGCGGCATAGCATTCATCACGCAATATCGCCATGCCATTGCGCCAATTCAAAGATACTCCGCCAGCAGAAACAAATGCCGCAGCTTTTTCTTTGCCTCGACAAAAAAGATATCTGCTGGAATTGCAGGATACACTGTTTTTTTATCATGCCAATAGAATTAGATTCTGGTTATACTGGTCGCAGATAAAGCCGGGCCATGATGACAGCCTTGTTTGGCGCCAGGATCAAGGGATGCACCGGATTCGACCGCGCTGCTCGCCATAACCACGAGCATATGAAACTTTGAGAAATGATGAACACAGCACATTGGCGGGTTCAAGAACTACAGCATCACTCAGCGGATATCGCCTGGCTGAATACCGAGGATGCCCGCCGCGCCTATGAGATAGCAGGCCTTCACGACTCGAAGACGCATCTCGGCCTGAACGCTAACACCGTTGACGCGATCGAGCGGTTCGCATCCGGAGAGGATGCGGCCATCGCAAGCAAATGGTTACGTGCCCGTGTGCCGGGAAACCAGCAAGTCGTGGTGGTATTTGGAGAAGACGAATGTTTCTTGTGCAGCAGTGTGTTCCTGGTCGAGAATTGGTCGGATATTTTTGTCCCTTCACGTGACGACGCGATGGTTTATTCGAACGACACGCCGCTTATCCTTTTTTACTGCCACGAGAATGAATTCGAAGTGGGACAGCGCATTATCTTTGATTAACAACCGGGTCAGGCCAGGAGCGGACCTCAATACGATCAATTATCAGAAGGAGCGAGTGCTCGTGGGAATTGCTGTTTTAAGCCGGTTGTCCATGTTGGGCCTTATTTTTTTGTGCCTTTCGCTGTCGTCCTTGACCAATGCCTCCGAACAACAAAGCGATATGGCATCGATAAAGCAGGAGCATTGCGAAGAAAGTAATAATCTTGAAAATACTTTCTGCATGAGTCGAGAGCTTAAAGAATCCGACACGCGTTTGAACGTCATCTACAAGACATTGATGTACGCGCTTGCCAAGCCACAAGGGCTGCAAAGCGCGCAACGTGCATGGCTTGTTTTCCGCGACGCGGAGTGCAAGTTCCAGAACAAGGCAATGCATGGCGGAAGTGCTTACCATTTTTCGATGGACTTATGTTTGATGCAACTGACTGAGCAGCGCATATCGGCATTAGAAACCGTTAGGCCCTGTAATGGATGCGTAGAATTCAAGGATGCGTTTTATAAAACGGGATTCAACTTGCCAGAGCGCAAACGCACTCCTGCTTAGGGCAAGTTATGACACGGGGCCAAACTTGATGGCTTACTCCCGTCTTAACGCGCTTCGATTGCGATGTCCGCTTTGGACTGCGGACTCACGCGCGTACAAGGCAAGCAGGCTCTCTGGACAGCGCGAAAGGGGGCGATGCCTCCCCGGCAACGTTACCGACACCTGCAACAGCTACTCCAAATCAACATTCCCCCATGGAACAGCACCGTCACCAAAGAAAAACCCCGGCGTACCGGGGCAATTCAATTACTAAACTTAAGCGCGGGCGCTGCGGCCTGGCAACGCCAGGCGCCGGCTGGCTGAGGCAGACGCCGGGGCCGGCAAGCCGCCTGCCACTTTCAACGGTTTTGCCTGGGCGTCGCCACGCAGGCGGAACACGGCCACCACGTCGACCAGTTCGACGGCGCGGTCTTGCAGCGAGGATGCGGCGGCCGCCGCTTCTTCCACCAGGGCCGCGTTCTGCTGGGTGACCTGGTCCATTTGCGAAATGGCCTGGTTCACCTGCTCGATGCCGGCGCTCTGCTCGTGGCTGGCGTTGGCGATATCGCCCATGATGTCCGTCACGCGGCGGATGCTGGCGACGATTTCTTCCATCGTCGCGCCCGCCTGGTCAACCAGCGCGCTGCCCGTGTTGACCTTGTCGACGGAATCTTCGATCAAGCCCTTGATTTCCTTGGCGGCAGCCGCCGAGCGCTGCGCCAGGTTGCGCACTTCCGTGGCCACCACGGCGAAGCCGCGGCCCTGCTCGCCCGCGCGGGCCGCTTCGACGGCCGCATTCAACGCCAAAATGTTGGTTTGGAAGGCAATGCCGTCGATCACGCCGATAATGTCGGCGATCTTCTTCGCCGATTCGTTGATCGAACCCATCGTGCCCACCACTTGCGCCACCACGGCGCCGCCCTTGCGGGCCACGTCCGAAGCGGACACGGCCAGCGAATTCGCCTGGCGCGCATTGTCCGTATTCTGACGCACGGCCGAGGTCAGCTCTTCCAGGCTGGACGCAGTTTCTTCCAGGGAAGACGCCTGCTGCTCCGTGCGCACGGACAAGTCGGCGTTGCCGGCGGAAATCTGCGCGGCCGCCACGCTGACCGTATCGGCCGAGGTACGCACGGTGGCGATCACGCCGACGATGCGCTCGAGGAATTTGTTGAAGGCGGTGGCCGTGCGGCCCACTTCATCCATGCGCTCGACGGGCATGGCGGCGGACAGGTCCAGCGAAGCGCTGACACGCTCCAGCGTGTGTTCGATATCGCCCAGGCCGCCGCTGATGGTGCGGTAGATATGCCAGGCCAGCGCGCCCGTCAGCAGCACGGCCACGCCCAGCACGGCCAGCATGGTGTTGAACGCCGTATCGTAGGCTGCCAGGCTTTCCGCCTTGACATCGTCGACCAGCTTGTTGTTGTAGGCGATATGGTCATCCATGCTTTTCTTGGCGGCAGCGGCAGTGATGGCCAGCGGCGTGCCGGCCAGCAAGGTGGCGCGCACGCCATCCATGTCGCCCGCGTAGGCGGCGGCAAAGAATGGCACCAGTGCGCGGCGGTAGGCTTCCATCGCGGCCTGGTCGGCATCGAGCATCTTGCTGTCCGTCGCATCGTACAGGCGCTCTGCGCGGTAGGTAGTGATGACCTTGTCGAAATTCGTGTTGGCATCGGCCACGGCCTTGTCCAGCGCCGTCTTGTCGGCCAAATTCGAGAACACGGACAGGCGGTAGCCGGCCAGACGCGAATCGGCCAGGAAACCCTTGGCCGCATTCAAGCCCTGGATGCTGGGGATGATGCGGTTTTGCACCGTGTCAAAACGCTCCTGGGCGCGCTGCAGCTGGATGGCGCCGCCGGCGCCCAGCAATAGCAGGGCCAGCAAGGCGATGGTGAGAGTCAGAATTAATTGCTTGGTGATATTCATGGTGTTTCACAGTAAAAAGAGTGGCCTGGCAAGGCCAGGCAGGATAAATAGCTGCCGATCAGGTGGCCGGGGATCGGTGGCTAGGCCGCCAGCGGGGCAGCGTCAGGCGTGCGGCGCAGCAAGTCGCCATGCTGGCGGCAAAACGCCAGGCCCGCCTTGTGGCCCACGTCGAACAGCAGTTGCATGTTCGAACTGGACCAGTCCAGGGTATCGGGCCAGTGCTGTTCCGGGATGCCGCCCATCAGGTCGAGCTTGAGCAAACGCCGCTTGGGCTGGCCCGTGCGCGCGTCCGTGTTGTGCTCGAGTTCGAACAGGCGCAGCTCGCTCTTGGAAATCTTCACCAGCGGCGTGATGATGGAGCGCACCCAGGCGTCGTACAGGTTGCGCGGTTTGCGCAGCAAGCGCTCGTCACCGAGGATATCGAGGATGACCAGGGTGTCGGCGTCATGGTGCTCGCCCTTGCCTTCGATAAACGGGTCGAAATTGAGCGTATCGAGCGCCGCGCCTTCGATGTAATCGTCGCCCGCGATGGTCGTGGGCGCATACAGGAAGGGGAACGACAAAGCGGCGCGCACGTGGATGGGTTCGATTTCGTGCTTGCCCCAGATTTGCATGCGGTGTTCGCTGAGGTTGTAGGCATTGATGTAGAAATCGGGGCGTATGCGGGCCACGCCCGAGAAATCCACGGCCTTTTCCAGGAAGGGCAAGTGCGCGCACAGGCCCAGGCTTTTCGCCGACAGGTCCGACGGCGACAGCGACGACACCATCAGCTTGCCCCAGTCCGACCAGGCCGTGGGCACGCCCGCAAACGTTTGCTGGAACGCCTGAAAAAAAGGATTGTTGGCCGGCGGCTGGAAGGCGTCGCGGAAAGTGCTCGCGTGCATGCCCGGCTTCTGGAACACCTTGTAGTTGATCGGGATCATCTTGTAGATGCTGTCGGCCACGCCCGTGTCGGCCCAGCTTTGCAAGGCCTGGCGCGGCGTTGCCTCGTGCGGCGTCGTGTAAAGCAAGCCCATCAACACACCGGCGCCCGAGGCGGAAATGACGTCGAACTCGATGCCTTCGTCGAGGAAAGCGGCCAGGGCGCCGGCGATCAAGGTGGAATTTGGTGCGCCGCCACCAAGCAGCAGACCCGTTTTACGGGCCGGTTTCGCTGGCGCGGCTGGCGCCAGATCCGGCGGTGTCGTAGTGACTGTCTTCATGCACACTCCCTGAACGGAACGGGGTTACCATCCCTTAATTGTTGGTTACTACACGCTTATGGCGCCTAATCCTGCACATGTTCCCGCAAGCGACCAGCCGATGCAATGTTGCAGAAACAGATATGAAATTAACATAAATAAATTCCTTATGGCAATTTCCATAACGAATGACCGGTATTCAGGAAGGGTATAAGTTGATGCCGTGCGGCATTGCCTGATGCGGTGCAGCAAATATAAATTCAGCGCTGTTAGGAATAATCTCTTTTGGGGTAGGAATATTCCCCAACCAGCCGCCGGTGCGGCGGCCAGGGGCATCACGGGAAGGATGCAGGGTCGGCAGGGGGCGCGGAAAAATGCAGGTGGGTACACAAATGGTCAACAAAGACGCGAATTTTGGGCGACAGGTGGCGGCTCGATGGCCACAGCACCCAGAACTTGCTCGAGTGCAGCAGGTAGCCGGCCAGCACGGCTTGCAATTCGCCGCGCGCGATGGCGTCGTGCACGATAAAGTCAGGCAGGTAAGCGAGGCCCACGCCCTGCGTGGCGGCGCCGATCAAGGCTTCGATATTGTTACAGGTCAAGGCCGTCGGCAAGCGCAACTCGCCGCCGCTGTCGCCCCCGGCGCGCTGCAGCGCCCATTCCTGCAGTTTTCCCGTGGTGGGGAATTTATAGCGCACGCAAGCGTGCCCTTCCAGCGCGCGCGGCGTGGCCGGCACGCCGTGGCGGGCGAAATACGCGGGCGAGCCGACGATGGCGAAGGCAAACGGCCCCAACTCGCGCGCCATCAGCCGCGAATCCGTCAAGGTGCCGCTGCGCACGGCCACGTCGACGCCTTCGGCTACCACGTCGACGAGGCGGTCGTTGAAATCGAGGTCGAGCTCGATTTCCGGATACCGGCGCGTAAAGTCGGCCAACAGGGGCAGGATGATGCGGTAGCCGATCACGGGCAGGCTGACCTTGAGCTTGCCGCGCGGCGCCTCGGCCAGGTGCGACAGTTCCGCCTCGGCATCACCGAGGTCGGCCAGGATGCGCTGGCAGCGCTCGTAAAACAGCGCCCCCTCGTTGCTCAGGCTGATGCGCCGCGTGCTGCGGTTGAGCAGGCGCACACCCAGCTTTTCTTCCAGCCGCGCCACGCTCTTGCCCACGGCCGAGGCCGAAACCCCGAGCAGCCGCCCGGCCGCCACATAGCTGGACGTTTCCGCCGCGCGCACGAAGGCGGCAATGCCGTTCAGATTATCCATATCATCTCGCCATGTTGATTAGGGAATATTTGTCCGTTATGAGTGGATTTTCAGCCACTTTTTCATTGATTACGTCCATATTATCATCGGATTCCCTCTTTCTGGAATCATTCCCATGGATACGAATCACCGTATGAAGCCGGCCTCTCCGGCCCGGCGCGCCTTCGTGCTGGCGGCCGTCTGCCTGGCCGCGCTATGCATGCCGCTCAGTTTTACGGGGCCGGCCATCGCCATTCCCGCCATCGCCGCCGACCTGCACGGCTCGCCGCTGGCGCTGGCGTGGATCACGAATGCCTTCATGCTCAGCTTTGGCGGCTGCCTGATGGTGGCCGGCGCGCTGGCCGACCGCTATGGCCGCAAGCGCGTGTTCTTGCTGGGCATGGGCGTGTTTTCCGCCGCCGCGCTGGCGCTGTCGGCCGCGCCCGGCATCCTGTGGCTCGACGTGCTGCGCGCCGTGCAGGGCTTGGGCTGCGCCATGGCCCTGTCGAGCGGACTGGCGGCCCTGGCGCAGGAATTCGACGGCCCCGCCCGCGCGCGCGCCTTCAGCCTGATCGGCACGGCCTTCGGCGTGGGCCTGGCCTTCGGTCCCTTCCTGGCCGGCACCTTGATCACGCACACGGGCTGGCGCGCCATTTTTGTCGCCACGGCCGCGGCCGGCCTGACCGCCCTGCTGGCCGCCGCGCGCGCCATGCGCGAATCGCGCGACCCGCAAGCGCAGGGCGTCGACTGGCCCGGCGCCCTGACGTTTACCGGTGCGCTGTCCCTGTTTACGTATGGCTTGCTGCAGGCACCCGACAGTGGATGGAGCAGCGCCGCCAGCCTGGGGCTGCTCGGTGGCGCGGCCTTGCTGCTGGCCCTCTTCATCCGCGTGGAACGGCGCGCGGCGCGGCCCATGCTGAATTTATCCCTGTTCCGCCTGCCCGCCTTTGCCGGCGTGCAACTGCTGGCGGCCGCGCCCGCGTTTTCCTTCGTCGTGCTGCTGGTGCTGCTGCCGGCCCGCTTCATCGGCATCGAAGGCTACAGCGCGCTGGAGGCGGGACGCATGATGATCGCCCTGTCGGCGCCCATGCTGGTGCTGCCGATCCTGGCCGGCATGGCGGCGCAGCGCCTTGCCGCCGCGCACATCTGCGCCAGCGGCCTGCTGCTGGCGGCGGGTGGCTTGCTGTGGCTCTCCACCTGCGCGCCGGGCCAGTCGCCCGCCACCTTGCTGGGGCCGCTACTGCTGATCGGCTGCGGCATCAGCCTGCCCTGGGGCTTGATGGATGGCCTGGCCATCAGCGTCGTGCCCGTCGAACGGGCCGGCATGGCGGCCGGCATCTTCAATACGACGCGCGTGGCGGGCGAAGGCCTGGCGCTGGCCATCGTCAGCGCGCTGCTGGGCACCTTCACCCTGGCGGCGCTGGGCGGCGCCGGCCTTGCCGGCATCGGTGCGGAGCAGGCGGCGCTGGTGGCGCCCTTCCTGGCGCTGGGCGAGCTGCGCCATGCGGGCGAGTTGTTGCCCCAGGCCGGCGCCGCCGAACTGGCGCAAGCCTATGGCGCCGCCTTCCGCCACTTGCTGTATGTTCTGGCCAGCATCACCACGGCGTCGGCCCTGCTGATCCTCGCCTTCCTGCGCCATCCGGCGAATGCAGCCGACGCCGCGCGGGACGCGGCCGCCCTGCCCGCTTGCAAGGCGCCAAACTAAGCGGCCCGGCTTTCCCGCGGCAGCCATCCCCCTCCCCGCCATACCCGGCGGCGCCCACGCGCCGCCGCCCGCCTTTGATGCTTCTCCGCAACACCTCAAAAGTTTTCAAAGATAAAACTAGTTTACTCATCAAAGCGCTTTGAACTATACTCAAAGCGCTTTGAGACATAACTAAAGCGCTTTGGATGTGCGAAGTTATGCGCACCGATCCCACACCTATAAAAACACTGGAGACGCAATGAACAAACACTTCTTGAAAACTTTGCCTGCCGCCGTGGCGTTGGCCTTGAGCGCTTCGGCCGCCCAGGCCGCCCTGCCGATCGATTTCGGCGGCTACATCCGCTCGGGCTTCGGCACCAGCAGCGAAGGCGGCAAGGAAGCGTGTTTCGGCCTGGCCGGCGCCTCGTCCAAGTATCGTCTGGGCAATGAGTGCGAAACCTACGGCGAGCTGAAATTCGGCGGCGAAGCCTTCAAGGCAGCCAACGGCACCACCTTCCGCATCAATACCCTGGTGGCGTTCTCCGTCAACCAGAACCAGGACTGGGAGCAATCTGACCCGTCGTGGCGCGAAATGAACGTCGTCGCCGACAAGATCGGCACGGGCGCCTTCGCCGAAGCGCGCGCCTGGGTCGGCAAGCGCTACTACGACCGCCAGGACGTGCACATCACCGATTACTACTTCTGGAATAACAGCGGCCCTGGCGCCGGCCTGGAAAACATCGACCTGGGCGCCGCCAAGCTGGCCTACGCCGTCGTGCGCACGGCCGATGACGGCGACAGCAAGCGCATGGGCCTGTCCCACGACTTGCGTTTCTCCGGCATCAAGGTCAACCCGGATGGCGAACTGACCCTGGGCCTGCAATTCAACCAGAAACGCAATGCGCAAGGCGCGGCCCCCATCGCCAGCGGCCACTTGCTGACCATCATGCATACGCAAGGCAATCTGTTGGGCGGCTTCAACAAGGTGGCATTGCAGTACGGCAAGGGCAGCGCCGCCAACACGGGCGGCTTCAGCCTGGGCGCCAACAAGGATGACAAGGTCGTGCGCCTGACGGAACAGATCATGATCCAGCCCAAAGGCGCCTGGTCGGGCATGGGCACCTTCGTCTACGAAGACAAGGAATCGGCAGGCGTGAGCAGCAAGTGGACGTCGATCGGCGCGCGTCCCGTCTACCACTTCACGGACAACTACAGCCTGGCCGTGGAACTGGGCCATGACATCGTCAAGCCGGAAGGCGGCGAAAGCCGCAACCTGACCAAGCTGACCTTCGCGCCGCAACTGTCGGCCGGCAACAGCTTCTGGTCCCGTCCCGTGCTGCGCGCTTTCTACACCTACGCCAAATGGAACAAGGCAGCCCAGTCGGCCGCCGCCGCGGAATCGGCGCTGTCGTCGACGGGCGTGTTCGGTGGCAAGACCAACGGCAGCTCCGTCGGTTTCCAAGTGGAAAGCTGGTGGTAATCGCAGGCCGCTAGTACGTTGGCAAGCGTCCCCGGACGCTTGCCGGTGGCAGCAACACCGCCCGCTTATCCAGGGGCAAGCAGTACCCGGACCCACCATTTCGCCGCTGCACGCGATGGCCGGCAGCTTCAATGTAGTGATTCAGCAGTATCCTCTTTTAGCGCGGGCGCCCCTGGGTTTGCCCGCGTATTTTTTTGGGCGCCGCCGCCGCTTGTCATGACCCTGATCAATCCGGCATTTATCAGATAAACTACCCGTCATCGCACGGCACCGCTCCCGACCCACCCTGGATAGACCCCAACCGCAGCATCCATGAACCTCAAAAATCTCGCCAAAACGCTAGGAATATCCGAAACCACCGTCAGCCGCGCCTTGAATGGCTATCCGGAAGTGAGCGAACGCACGCGCGAGCGGGTGCTGGCCGCCGCGCAGGCGGCCGGCTACCGCCCCAATCCCATGGCGCGCAGCCTGGCCGTGGGACGCACGAATATCGTCGGCATCATCTACCCGCTGATGCCGAACGACCTGGCCGACCCCATGTTCATCGACATCGTGGGCGGCATGTCGGAAGCGCTGGAAGCGCAGCAGATGGACATGATGATCGCGCCCGCCTCGGCCACCAACGAATTCCACACCTATGAACGCATGGTCAAGGGCCGCCGCATCGATGGCCTCGTTGTCGGCCGCACGAAGCCGTTCGACGAGCGCATCGCCTACCTGGCGCAGCAGGGCATGCCGTTTGTCGCGCATGGCCGCACCCAGCTGAACCAGCCGCACGCGTGGTTCGACTACGACAACGAGGCGGGCATGCGCCTGGCCGTCGAGCGCCTGGCGCAGCTGGGCCACCAGCGCATCGGCCTGATCAGCGCCACGCCGGACCTGAACTTCGTGCGCCAGCGCGTCGAGAGTTTCCAGCACGCCATGCAGGCGGGCGGCCTCGCCGTCGACCCCGACAACCTGGTCGACAACGCGCACGACCGCCGCGCCGGCTACCAGGCCATGCAGCGCCTGCTGGCCCGCTCGCCGCGCCCCACGGCCGTCATCGTCGACAACCACATGTCGGGCGTGGGCGCCGTGCGCGCCCTGCTCGACGCGGGCATCGCCATCGGCCGCGACATGTCGCTGATCGTCTGGGGCGTGATGGAAGATTCCCTGGCCGGCCACAACGTCACCACCGTCGTCCAGCCCGACCCGCGCGGCGCCGGCGCGAAGATGATCCACATGCTGCTGGCCCTGATGGATGGCACGCCCGTCACCGACCTGCAGGAACTGTGGCCGTGCGAACTGTTGCCGGGCGAGTCGGCCGGCCCCGTGCCGCACTAAGTAATTCACAATAATTTCCTGAGGATTACTTAGACGTTTTCCGCTGCCCCCATGCCGCCGGCCGCCTGGCCGGCGCGGCTGTCTCGCCTTCCTGAATCACCCTCATAAAAAAATCGTATGTCTGGCGCGTGTATCGCTTTACTTTTCAAAGCGCTTTGAACTATACTCATTTCATACCCAAAGCGCTTTGAATTTTAAAATAAGACGTTCGCCTACCAACCAGCAGCGCCGCCCTGATAGCCAAGGCTACAGGCAACTTTTAAGAAATCATTCATGCCGACCATCCAGAACAATCTCGCCCATCTGCCCGCCGACTGGTGGCGCAGCGCCGTCATCTACCAGGTTTATCCACGCAGCTTCCTCGACAGCAATGGCGACGGCATCGGCGACTTGCCTGGCATTACTTCCAAGCTCGATTACATCGCCGCCCTGGGCGCCGACATCGTGTGGATTTCCCCCTTCTTCACGTCGCCGATGAAGGACTTCGGCTACGACGTGGCCGACTTCTGCGACGTCGACCCCATGTTTGGCACCCTGGCCGATTTCGACCGCCTGGTGGCGCGCGCCCATGAACTGGGCTTGAAAGTGATGATCGACCAGGTGCTGTCGCACTCGTCCGACAACCACCCGTGGTTCGTGGAAAGCCGCTCCAGCCGCGACAATGCCAAGGCCGACTGGTATGTGTGGGCCGACCAGAAACCGGATGGCACGGCGCCGAATAACTGGCTGTCCGTGTTCGGCGGTTCCGCCTGGCAATGGGAGCCGCGCCGCGGCCAGTATTACCTGCACGATTTCCTCGCCAGCCAGCCCGACCTGAACTTCCATAACCCGGCCGTGCAGCAGGCGCAGCTGGACAACCTGCGTTTCTGGCTGGAACGCGGCGTCGATGGCTTCCGCTTCGATTCCTGCAACTTCCCGTATCACGACCAATTGCTGCGCGACAATCCCCCCGCCGCCCAGCGCGATGCGAGCAGCGTGTCCGCCATCAACCCGTACGGCATGCAGGCGCACGTGTACGACAAGACGCAGCCGGAAAACATCGCTTATTTGCAGCGCGTGCGCGCCATACTTGACGAATATCAAGCCATTTCCATCGGCGAAGTGGGCGACGACAATGCGCTGGCCACCATGGCTGCCTATACGGGCGCCGACAAGCTGCACATGGCCTACAGTTTCAATTTGCTGACGGCGGAGTTTTCGGCCGCGCACATCCGCACACAGGTCGAAGAGTTCGAGGCGCAAGTGGCCGACGGCTGGGCGTCCTGGTCCGTGGGCAACCACGACAGCGTGCGCGTCATGACGCGCTGGGGCGGCGAAAACCCGTCGCCATCGCTGGCCAAGGTGGTGCTGGCCGTGCAGGCGGCGCTGAAAGGCACGCCGTGCCTGTACCAGGGCGACGAGCTGGCCCTGACGGAAGCGGATATTCCTTTCGAGGCGCTGCAAGACCCGTACGGCATCCCGTTCTGGCCCCAGTTCAAGGGCCGCGACGGCTGCCGCACGCCGATGCCATGGGTGGCCGATGCGCCGCACGGCGGTTTCAGCACGGCAAAACCCTGGCTGCCCGTGCCGCCCGAGCATTTGGCGCGCGCCGTCGACGTGGAAGAGCGCGATAGCGCCTCGCCGCTGCAGTTTGCGCAGAATATCCTCGCCTGGCGCCGCACCCTGCCGCAATTGTTGCGCGGCGACATAGTCTTCTTCGATGCGCCGGAACCCGTGCTGGCCCTGCGCCGCGACTTGCCAGGCCAAGCGCCCGTGCTGGCCGCCTTCAACCTGGGCACGCAAGCCGTCACGTTTGCCTGGCCTGACGCGGCGCCGGCGGCCGACCTGGCCGGTCATGGCTTGCCGGGAAACAAAGATGGCCAACAGATCAGCTTGCCTGCGCATGGTGGCTGGTTCGGCACCTTGGCGTAAATCGCAGGCTTTGGCGGCCATGCCGCCAATTACAATAACGAGCCCCGCGCATCAGCGGGGACGAACAACAGAGTATCAGTGCTTGGCAAAATCGTAGCGAGCGGATGAAAGTTGTGGCTGAGAAGCGCATCTGTGCGAATGCACAGTGAGCATCGCCAGCCGCAAGTTCGACGCGCAGTAGATTTGGCCAGGCACATTCAGTGAGATTGAGGACGACAGACATGGCTGGACTGAAGTTAACAGGCCTGAAGAAGGCATATGGCGACGTGCAAACCCTGCACGGCATCGACCTGGAGATCGCCGACGGCGAATTCATGGTCTTCGTGGGCCCGTCGGGTTGCGGCAAATCCACCTTGCTGCGCAGCATCTGCGGCCTGGAAGAAATCAGCGGCGGCGACTTGTATATTGGCAAGACCCGCATGAACGACGTGCCGCCCGCCAAGCGCGGCATCGCCATGGTATTCCAGAGCTACGCCCTGTACCCGCACATGAGCGTGGCGCAAAACATGGCCTTCGGCCTGAAACTGGCCGGCATGAACAAGGTGCAGATCGCCGACGCCGTGCAGCGCGCCGCGCAAATCCTGCGCATCGAACCTTTGCTGGAACGCAAACCAAAAGACTTGTCGGGCGGCCAGCGCCAGCGCGTGGCCATCGGCCGCGCCATCGTGCGCAAGCCCGACGTCTTCCTGTTCGACGAACCGCTGTCCAACCTGGACGCCTCGCTGCGCGTGCAGATGCGCATCGAACTGGCGAATCTGCACCGCGAATTGCGCTCGACCATGATTTACGTCACGCATGACCAGGTCGAGGCGATGACCCTGGCCGACCGCATCGTCGTGCTCAACGCGGGCCGCATCGAGCAAGTGGGCGCCCCGCTGGAGCTGTACCACCACCCCGCCAACCTGTTCGTGGCCGGCTTCCTCGGTTCGCCCCGCATGAATTTCCTCAAAGGCAAGATCCACAGCTATGCGGACGGCGTGGCCACCATCGCCACCAACGCGGGCGGCATGCTGCAAGCCGTGTTGACGCAGCCATTGGCCAGCGGCACCCCCGTCACCGTCGGCGCGCGCCCCGAGCACGTGCAGGCGTGCGCACCTGGCTCCACCGCCGCCCTCACGGCCACCGTGCAAGCGGTGGAAAAACTGGGCGACGTCAGCTATCTGTATGTGCAGGTACCGGGCGGCGACGAGCCGCTGGTGGTGCGCGCCGATGCGGAAACGGACTGGGCCATTGGCCAATCCGTGGCGCTGCAGGTGGCGCCCGCCCGCGTCCACGTGTTCGACGAGCATGGCCAGACGCGTACCTGATTCCGGATTTAAGGGCCAGGCGCTACAGGCGCCGCCTGGCCTGGTTGCATCGTTTCAGCCTTGATATTCAACATAAACTTAGCATAAAAAAAGATACTGGAGATTGACATGTCCTTCACGCACCCGAAACGCAGCTTCATCAAAACCACCCTGATCGCCGCCGCCCTGGCCGGCATCGGCAACCTGGCCGCCGTCAGCATGGCGAACGCGGCCGAAGCAGGCACCCTCTTGATCTGGATCAACGGCGACAAAGGCTACAAGGGCCTGGCCAAGGTCGGCGAGGAATTCACCAAGAAGACGGGCATCAAGGTCGTCGTCGAGCACCCGGAAGATGCGCCGAACAAATTCCAGCAAGCGGCCGCCGCCGGCAAGGGCCCGGACATCTGGATCTGGCCGCATGACCGCATCGGCACCTGGATCGACGCCGGCTTGCTGCAACCATTGACGCCAAGCAAGGAAGCGCGCGCCGCCATCCTGCCGCTGGCGTGGAACGCCTTCACCGTGGGCGGCAAGACCTGGGGCTACCCGATCTCCATCGAAGCCGTCGCCCTCGTCTACAACAAGGACCTGGTGCCGACCCCGCCAAAAACCTTCGAAGAAATCGCCGCGCTGGACAAGAAATTGTCCGCGCAAGGCAAGAAAGCCATCCTTTGGGATTACACGAATACCTATTTCACGTGGCCTTTGCTGGGCGCGGGCGGCGGCTTCCCGTTTGAAGTCAAGTCCGACGGCCGCTACGATGCGGCGAAAACGGGCGTGAACAATGCCGGTTCGCAGGCCGGCGTGAATGCGCTGATGACCCTGATCAACAGCGGCGCCATGCCGAAGGGCGCCGGCTATGCCGAGATGGAAGCCGGTTTCAACCAGGGCAAGATCGCCATGATGATCAACGGCCCATGGTCGTGGGACAATGCGCGCAAGTCGAAGATCAATTTCGGCGTGGCAACGATCCCTACCGTCGCAGGCAAGACGGCCACCCCGTTCGTGGGCGTGCTGGGCGCGATGATTTCGAAAGCCAGCCCGAACAAGGACCTGGCCACGGAATTCCTGGAAAACCAGATGCTGCAGATCAATGGCCTGAAAACCATCAACGCCGACGTCCCGCTGGGCACGCCAGCCAACAAGGTGCTGTTCGCGGAATTGAAAGCCAATCCGAACATCCAGGCGACGATGGAAAGCGCGCAAGCGGGCCGTCCGATGCCGAACAACCCGGAAATGGGCCGCTTCTGGTCGTCGATGCAATCGGCGCTGGAAAACATCACGCAAGGCCGCCAGACGACCAAGGATGGCCTGGATGCGGCGGCGAAGCGGATTACGACGGCGAATTAAGCATATCGTACTGCCTGGCGCAGGCCGGATCACGGGCCTTCGGGCCTGATCCGACCTGCGCCATCTCGTATCACTCCATCTTCACAGGTATCCCATCGTGCGCAAGTTTATCGGCCCTACGGTATTGACCATCAGCATGGCGCTGGGTCTGTATCTGCTCTTCATGTTGTACATTTCCGGCCAGACCATGCTGGCCGCCGTTTTCCTCGGCTTGCTGACCCTGACGACGTTTGTCTTCACGTCGCCGCGCGCCTATGCCTACCGCTATCTGTTTCCCGGCATTACGGCGGTCATCGTCTTCGTGCTGCTGCCGATGGTGTACACGGTGTCGATCGGCTTTACCAATTTCAGTTCGCGCAACCTGCTCACCTATGAGCGCGCCACGCAATACCTGCTGGACGAGACGCAGCGCGTGGAAAGCGCCGGCTATGCCATGACCGTGCATGCCGACAACAAGGAATACCGCTTGCGCCTGGAAAGCCCGGACACAGGCGAAGTGCTGCTGACGCAGCCGCTGGCCCTCAAGCGCGCCGTGCCCCTGAACGTGGAAGTGACGCCGCTCGACCCCGTGCAGGCGCCCGTGCTGGCCCCGCCGCTGCCCATCAAGGACATCATCGCCTTGCAAAAGGATCTGAAGTTGCTCACATTGATCTTGCCGAACAGGATCGAGCTGCGCATGGTGGGCTTGCGCGAATTCGGCCCCGTCGCGCATGTCTACAAGCAGTTGCCGGACAAAACGCTCAAGAAAATCGCCACGGGCGAACTCGTGACACCGAACTTCAAGACGGGTTTTTATGAAATGCCGGACGGCACGAAGCTGGAACCGGGCTTCAAGGTCAACGTCGGTTTCGCCAATTTCGTGAAGATCTTCTCCGACGAAGCGTTCCGCGGTCCCTTCCTGCGCATTTTCGTGTGGACCATCGTTTTCGCCCTGATCAGCGTGGCCACCACGACGGGCCTGGGCATGGTGCTGGCCGTGCTCTTGAACTGGGATGCGCTGCGCTTCCGCGGCCTGTACCGTACCCTGCTGTTCCTGCCGTACGCCGTACCGGGCTTCATTTCCATCCTGGTCTTCAAAGGTTTGTTTAACAATAACTTCGGCGAAATCAACCTCGTGCTCGACGCCTTGTTCGGCATCAAGCCCGCCTGGTTCTCCGACACCACCCTGGCCAAGGCCATGATTTTGATCGTCAACACCTGGCTCGGCTACCCCTACATGATGGTGGTGTGCATGGGCTTGATCAAGGCGATCCCGTCGGACCTGTACGAAGCGTCGGCCCTGGCCGGCGCGGGACCGCTGACGAATTTCTTCAAAATAACGTTGCCCCTGATCATCAAACCGCTGACGCCGCTGATGGTGGCCAGCCTGGGTTTCAATTTCAATAATTTCGTGCTGATCAGCTTGTTGACGGGCGGACGTCCCGATTTCCTCGACACGACGTTACCGGCCGGCACGACGGACTTGCTCGTGTCCTACACCTACCGCATCGCGTTCGAGGATTCCGGCCAGAACTTTGGCCTGGCCGCCGCCATCTCGACGCTGATCTTCTTCCTCGTGGCCGCGATTTCGCTGGTCAACATGCGCCTGACGCGCATGAACAAAGCATAAAGGACCGACCATGGCTATCGTTGTCGACCGTTCCAACCGCTGGCGCATCCTGGCGGCCCACGTCGCCGTGATCGCGCTGATCGCGCTGGTGATGTTTCCCTTCCTGATGATCTTGTCGATCTCATTGCGCCCTGGCAATTTCGCCTCGGGCAGTTTGATACCGCCCGAGATCAGCTTCGAACACTGGCGCCTGGCGCTGGGCATGTCTTACCAGGCGCCCAACGGCACCCTGGTCGAGCCGGACTTCCCCGTACTGCTGTGGCTTTGGAATTCCATCAAGGTGGCCAGCATGAGCGCCACCGTCACCGTGCTGCTGTCGACCACCTGCGCGTACGCGTTCGCGCGCATGCAGTTCCGCTTCAAGTCGCAAACCCTGTCCGCGCTGATGCTGCTGCAGATGTTCCCCGCCGTGCTGGCCCTGGTAGCCATCTACGCCATCTTCGATGTGCTGGGCAGCTACGTGTCGTGGCTGGGCATCGACCACCACGGCAGCCTGGTGCTGGCCTACACGGGCGGCATCGCCCTGCATATCTGGACCATCAAGGGCTACTATCAAACCATCCCCATCGAAATCGAGGAAGCGGCCAAGGTCGACGGCGCCACGCAATGGCAGGCGTTTGTCTACGTGCTGCTGCCGATGACGGTGCCCATCCTGATGGTGGTGTTCCTGTTGTCGTTCATCGGCGCCATCATCGAATACCCGATCGCTTCCGTGCTGCTGCATGAACAGAACAACCTGACCCTGGCCGTCGGCTCGAAACTGTTCCTGTACGAACAAAAATACTTGTGGGGCGACTTCGCCGCGGCCGCCATTTTGTCCGGCTTGCCCATCACGGCCGTGTTCCTGCTGGCGCAAAAATGGATGATCTCCGGCCTGACGGCTGGCGGCGTGAAAGGCTGACCATGCGACGCTCCCTGACTGCGCTGGCCGCCCTGTTACTCAGCGCTTCGGCGCAGGCAGGGAGCTTCAGCTTCGCTGACAACCCCATCGTCTACTTCGCCGTGACGGACCGTTTCGCCAACGGCAATCCCGGCAACGACCACAGTTATGGCCGCGCCGCCGACCCGCAAGGCGGCGACGTCGGCACCTTTCACGGCGGCGACATCGCCGGCCTCACGCAGCAGCTCAAAGCTGGCTACTTCAAGGAACTGGGCGTCAACGCCCTGTGGATCACGGCGCCGTACGAGCAGATCCACGGCTGGGTGGTGGGCGGCAAGCAGCAATTCCAGCATTACGCCTACCACGGCTACTGGGCGCTCGACTACACCACCATGGACGCCAACATGGGCACGCGCGAGGAATTGCGCGAGATGATCGATATAGCCCACGCGCAAGGCATCCGCGTGCTGTTCGACGTGGTGCTGAACCACCCGGGTTACGCGGACTTGCGCACCCTGTCCGAATATAAAGTGCCCGTGCTGTGGCCGGGCCACGAAAAAGCCACCCTGCGCGACTATCATAGCTACATCGACTACAACAACTTTGATTTCGCACAATGGTGGGGGCCGGACTGGGTACGCGCCGGCTTGCCCGGCTATCCCGACGGCGGCAAGGACGATTTCACCATGCAGTTGGCGTATCTGCCCGACTTCCGCACGGAAAGCGCCAAGGTCGTGGGCTTGCCGCCCATCCTGCAGCGTAAAAGCGATACGCGCGCCGTGGCCCTGCCCGATGCGACTGTCCGCACTTACCTTGTCCACTGGCTGGCCGACTGGGTGCGCGAATTCGGCGTCGACGGTTTCAGGGCCGACACCGTCAAGCACGTGGAGCCGGCCAGCTGGCTGGCCCTGCGCGCGGCAGCCACCGATGCCCTCAAGGATTGGAAAACCCGCCACCCGCAGCAAAAAATCGACGACGCACCGTTCTGGATGACGGGCGAAGCGTGGGGCCATGGCCCCGAGCGCAGCAGCTGGCATGACGCGGGCTTCGACTCGATGATCAATTTCGACTT
The DNA here is from genome assembly GCF_030397735.1 of Janthinobacterium sp. SUN120. Classification (NCBI taxonomy): domain Bacteria; kingdom Pseudomonadati; phylum Pseudomonadota; class Betaproteobacteria; order Burkholderiales; family Oxalobacteraceae; genus Janthinobacterium; species Janthinobacterium sp. SUN120. Next base: position 1,903,212 of record NZ_JAPUBW010000001.1, read on the forward strand.
CCAGAATCGCGCGAGCGGCGACTGGAAAAGCATCGATGGCGTGTACCGCCAGTACGCGACTTTGCTGGGCAAGCGCATCGGCAATGCACCCCGCTACGACATCCTGTCGTATATCTCGTCGCACGACACCAGCCTGTTCCCGCGCGACCGGCTGAAACATGGCTTGTCCGCCCTGCTGCTGGCGCCGGGTGGCGTGCAGCTGTTCTATGGCGATGAAAGCGCGCGCCAGCCTGGCGCGGCGCCCATCGGCGACGAACAGCAGGCCACCCGCTCCGACATGAACTGGAGCTCGATGGATGCGGCCACCCTGGCGCATGCGCGCAAGCTGGGCCAGTTCCGCCTGCGCCACCCTGTGCTGGCGCGCGGCGAACACCGCTTCATCGACGACAAGCCGTACGCGTTCGCCCGCGTGATGGATGGCGACGCCGTCATCGCCGTGCCCGAAGCGCAAGGCGCGCTCGAACTGCAGGTGCACGGCGTCTTCGCCGATGGCGCCCTGCTGCGCGACGCCTACACCAATCACACTTACACCGTCAGCAATGGCGCCGTCGCCGTGAATGCGGCCGGCACCGTCCTGTTAGAAAAGGCAGCACCATGAGTAGCTATGACATTTTAGTGGTCGGCGGCGCCGGCATCGACACTATCGTGCGCGTCCCCGACCTGCAATTGCCCGTCGCCGATTCGCTGCACGTGCCGCCCATCCGCGACTACGTGGCGCACACGGGCAATGGCGTGGCGCTCGGTTGCCACGCGCTGGGACTGCGCTGCAAGTTCATCGACTTCATCGGCGACGATGCGCAAGGCGCGGCCATCCTGCAGCGCTATAAGGATGCCAGACTCGATTTCTCGCACATCGTCGAACCGTCGGGCACGCGGCGCAGCGTCAACCTGGTCGACCCGCAAGGGCGCAGGATGTCGCTGTACGACGGCCGCCACCCGGAAGACGTGCGCATGCCCGCCGCCTTCTATCTGCCCTACCTGGGCCCGGCGCGCCACGCGCACTTTTCCATCATGGGCTGGGTGGCCGCGCTGTTTGACGATGCGCAAACGTGCGGCACCACCGTGTCGACCGATTTGCACGACTGGGATGGCGTCAATCCGCACCACAAGGTCTTTGCGCTGCGCGCCGACCTGGTCTTCCTCAGCACGGCGGCGCTGGGCGAGCGCACGGAGTCCGTCATGCGCGCGATTGTCGCGGAAGGCCGCGCGCAGGCCGTGATCGCCATGGCGGGCGCGCACGGCGCCTACCTGCTGGAACGGGGCAGCGAGACCGTGCGCCATACTCCGGCGGCAGGTCTGAACTTGCCCGTGGTGGACACGAATGGCGCAGGCGACTCGTTCGTGGCCGCCTTCCTGCACGCCTGGCTGGGCGGCGCGGGCCTGGACGAAGCCATGCGCCGCGGCGCCATCGGCGGCGCGTTTGCCTGCGCCCAGCATGGCACGCATGAACGGTTTATCGGCAAGGCAGAGCTGAATGACTTATATCAAGACGGCACTAGCTTATGACTTAAAATTCTATCAAGCGTGATAACTTGGTAACGGGCGCATGGCACAATGGCTGCGGATTTCACCATTGCAGACCATTCGAACCGGAGACCACATGAGAATCGAAACCCTGGCCGTGCACGCCGGCTACACCCCCGACCCGACCACCAAGGCCGCCGCCGTCCCCATCTACCAGACGGTGGCCTACGCCTTCGACAATGCGCAGCATGGCGCCGACCTGTTCGACCTGAAAGTCGCCGGGAATATCTACACGCGCATCATGAACCCCACGCAGGACGTGCTGGAAAAGCGGGTCGCGGCGCTGGAAGGCGGCGTGGCGGCATTGGCCGTGGCGTCGGGCATGGCGGCCATCACCTACGCGATCCAGACCATCGCCGAAGCGGGCGACAATTTCATCTCCGCCAGCCAGCTGTATGGCGGCACCTACAACCTGTTTGCCCACACCCTCCCGCAAATCGGCATCGAAGTGCGCTTCGCCGACGCGCGCCAGCCCGAGACCTTCGCCGCGCTGATCGATGCGCGCACCAAGGCCATCTTCTGCGAATCGATCGGAAACCCGCTGGGCAACGTGACGGATGTGGCGAAGCTGGCCGAAATCGCGCATGCGCACGGCATCCCGCTGATCGTCGATAACACGGTGCCCAGCCCCTACCTGTTCCGCCCCATCGAGCATGGCGCCGACATCATCGTCCATTCGCTGACCAAATACCTGGGCGGCCACGGCACCACCGTGGGCGGTGCCATCGTCGACAGCGGCAAATTCCCATGGGCCGAACACAAGGAGCGCTTCAAGCGCCTGAACGAACCGGACGTGTCGTATCACGGCGTCGTCTACACGGAAGCGTTCGGCCCCGCCGCCTTCATCGGCCGCGCGCGCGTCGTCCCGCTGCGCAATATGGGCGCGGCCATTTCGCCACTCTCCGCCTTCCAGCTGATCCAGGGCATCGAGACCCTGGCCCTGCGCATGGACCGCATCTGCGACAACACGCTGGCCCTGGCCAGGCACTTGAAACAGCATCCGAAAGTCGCGTGGGTCAACTACGCCGGCCTGGAAGACCACCCGGACCACGCGCTGGTGAAAAAATACATGCACGGCCGCGCCTCGGGCATCCTGTCCTTCGGCCTGAAGCTGGCCGCAGGCGAAGATCCGCGCGCGGCAGGCGCCCGCGTGCTCGACGCCCTGCAGCTGTTCACGCGCCTGGTCAACATCGGCGACGCCAAGTCGCTGGCCACCCACCCGGCCTCCACCACGCACCGCCAGCTCAATCCGGAAGAACTGGCCAAGGCGGGCGTGTCCGAAGACATGCTGCGCCTGTCCGTGGGCATCGAGCATATCGACGACTTGCGCGAAGACCTGGAGCAGGCATTGAACGCGGCGTAAGCCTCTTTTCCACGCCGCCCGGAGGGGACTTCATGCCATAATCGGCGGCATGTCTTCCCCTCCTACTCCCCCTGAGCAGCCGACATCCGGCCATTTCCGCGCCGAATACGCGCGGCGCATGAATGCCGTGCTTGACCATATCGACCGCCACCTGGACACGCCGCTGGAGCTGGCGCAGCTGGCCGACGTCGCGCATTTTTCACGCTTCCACTTTCACCGCGTGTTCGCCGCCTGGATGGGCGAGACGCTGGGCGACTATGCGCGCCGCCGGCGCCTGGAAACGGCCGCCCTGCGGCTGGCCTGCCGCCCCGGCGAAGCGATACTGGACATCGCGCTGGCGACGGGCTTCGGCTCCGGCGAAGCGTTCGCGCGCGCCTTCAAGCTGAAATTCGGCTGCACGCCGACGGCCTGGCGCGCCGGCGTCGCCGCAAAAAACGCTGCCATGCTCGCAGCCATGCGCCTGCGCCGGCAAGATAGCAATCCGGATCAGGCCATGCGCAATCCCGGTCAGGAAAACGGGCCGAACTTCCAGCACCATGGGCACTCCAATCCACTTCATAGAGAGAGTCCCATGCAAGTCACCATCCTCGACCTGCCGCCCGCCACCGTGGCGTGCCAGCGCCATATCGGCCCCTACGGCCCCGCCATCGGCGCCTTCTGGCGCGACACTGTCGCGCCATGGATGCAATCGCACGGCCTGGACGACGCGACGTGCTACGGCATCGGCCATGACGATCCCAGCATCACGCCGCCAGACAAATGCCGCTACGACGCCTGCGTCGCCGTGCCCGATGCATTCCAGTCGGGCGGCCGGGCCAGCATCACCACCCTGCCGGGCGGGCGCTATGCGGTGGCGCAATTCAAGGGGCCGTCCAGCGCCATTGCCGAAACGTGGACGCACATGACGCGCGAATGGCTGCCGGCCAGCGGCCTGCAGTGGGATGAGCGCCCGTGCTTCGAGCGCTTTTCCGCGGCCACGGCGCTGGACCCGGCCACCGGCGAATTCTCTTGCGACATCTGCATCCCCGTGCGGCCGCTGTAGCTTACTCTCTCGCGTGTATCAGCCCGCGATACCATAGCGCGATGCCGGCTTGCCGCGCATCGCGCCTGCGAACAGGGCCAGGCGGGCAGAGTCAAACTGCTCCCACAAGGCCTGGTCTTCGACGGAAGGCAAGGTCACCAGTTCGCCCTGGTCCAGGCCCGCCAGCGCCGCATCGACACAGTCTTCGGCGCGCATGATGGTGGCCTGGTCCAGCTGCGCCAGCGGCACGCCGCTCAATTCCCAGATTTCCGTCGCCGTCGATGCGGGCAGCACCAGCTGCACCACAATGCCCGTGCCGGCCAGCTCCTGCTGCAAGCCGCGCGTGAAATTCATCACATAGCCCTTGGTGGCGCTATAGATCGTGCTGACGGGCAAGATGTGGAAGGACAGCACGGAGCCGATATTGATGATGGTGCCGCTGTTGCGCTGCTTGAACTGCGGCAGCACGGCATAGCTCAGCTCCGCCACGGCCGTCACGTTGACCTTGTCCATGGTGGCGATGCCCGCTTTCGGCGTATCGACGACGGGCGCCAGGGTCGAGGCGCCCGCATTATTGACCAGCATGGTGATGGCCGGATTGCTGGCCAGTTCATCGGCCACGCGCTGCAGGTCGGCCGGTGCGGACAAGTCCGCCGCCATGGCGCGCACGGACACGCCATACTTTTCCGCCAGCGACCTGGCCAGCACATCCAGGCGTTCAACCCGGCGCGCCACCAGGATCAGATCGAAGCCTCGGCTGGCCAGGCGGTCCGCATATACGGCGCCCAGGCCCGACGACGCGCCAGTGACGAGGGCCGTGCCCGGTGTATTGACTGTACTCATGATGGTTCCTTTGCAATTGATAAATTCGAATGAATGGCTTTCAGCAGGACGCATCAAACATGATAGCCATCATGCTTTGGCGCGACACTAAACATGACGATCATCATGCTTAGTGTCGCAAGCATGACGTACGTAATGTATGATGTCAACAGAAATTATTTAATGATCGGGAGAACACCATGCGATACCCAGCGGCCGAAACGGCAGAAAAACACCAGCGCATCCTGCAGGAAGCGGCGCGGCTGTTCCGTGAACAGGGCTTTGACGGCGTCAGCGTGGGACAGATCATGAAGGCGACAGGACTCACGCATGGCCCCTTCTACAACCACTTTGCCTCGAAGGAAGCGCTGATGGCGGAAAGCACGCTGCACGGCTCGGAGCACTCGCGCGCGGCGCTCGATGCAGCAACCATCAGTCCGGAAGCCATGCGCCAGTACGTGCGCGATTACGTGAGCGCGGCCCACCGCGATGCGCCGGGCAACGGGTGCTTGCTGGCGGCGCTGGCCGGCGACGCGCGCAAGCAGCCGGCAGTGCTGCCCGCCTTCACCTTCCACCTGAAATCCATCATCGGCAAGCTGACCACGCATTTTCCGTGGCAGAAAAAACGCAACCCCCGGCAGGAAGCCATCGTCATGCTGTCGGCCATGGTGGGCGCCGTGGCGCTGGCGCGCGCCGTCGACGATGCCGCGTTTTCGGACGAGATACTGGCGGCGGTCAGCACGGCATTCGCGCCGCCAGCACTTGCGCCACCTGCCTGACCCTCTCGTCCACCGAACCTGACACATCGACAAAGGCGATCCCCCGCCGCGCCAGCTCCGCCTGGTACCACGCATGCTGGCGCGCGCGGAAATCCTCGTCGCGGCGCGTGCCGTCCTGGATGAAGGGAAAGTCGGGTGCGCACAGCAGCACCAGGTCGTAGCCGTGCTCGGCCAGTTGCGCCAGCTCCGGCTCGGCCTTGCCGAACATCTCGACGCAGTAGAAATACGTCGTCATGGGCGAGGTGTCGCAAAACAGCCAGCGCCGCGCGGCCAATAGCGCGTGCGCTTCGCGGCGCAGCTGTTCCCGGCCGATTTTCAGCAAATCGTCATAGTTCAATATACCATCCTGGCTTTCCCACAGTTCGCGGCCATATTCGGCCACCCAGGCCGTCTCGAAATGCGCCGCCAGCGCCTGCGCCAAGGTGGTCTTGCCGCTCGATTCGCCACCGAGCACGCACACGCGCGTGACAAGATCGGCGCGCACAATCGGCGACAGGAAGGCGCTGTGCGCATGCGGGTCTTGCCGCACCCTGGTGCCGGACACGGGCACCGCAGTTCTCGCCTGGTCCACGCTCACGTGCGCCACCGGCCGGCCGGCATAATGCCGTTCCAGCACCTGGGCAAAGCCGGGGCCATAGTCTTCGCTGGTGAACACGGCATCGACGGGCAGCGCCAGCACCGTCCAGCACAGCCAGCCCATGAAGTGGCGATGCAGCTCGCCATCGTCGTCGTTGTGCGGCAGATGGCGGGCAGGCACGCCGCGCGCGGTGCACAGGGCCGCCAGGCGCGCATCGTCCAGCACCACGATGTGCGCTTGCGGGAATTGCGCCCGCAGCCACCGTTCCCGGCGCGCCGGCTCATAGCCGGGAAATTCGGGCCTGGTGTAGCTGACCACCAGCAGTTCTTCGCAGGCGTCTTGCGCACGCTTGATCAACAGTTCGTGGCCCTGGTGCAGTGGGCAAAATTTGCCGACCACGAGGCCGCGTTTATAAAGGTTCATGCCACTGCTTCCTGCAAATCCGAGGTGTATTGAATGATCTTGTCTTCCGCCAGCAGGGTCTCGACCGTGATAACGCCGAAAAAAGGCGCGAGCAAGGCGCGCGCCCAGTCAGCCTGCGGCATGGCGCTCGGCGCCAGGCGCAGCGCAATGGCGCCGTCGCCATGCTGGTGCACGCCGAACAAGGCGATGGCCAGCGGTTTCAAAGCGTGCGTGATGTCGATATTATTGATCCACTCGCCCGTCATCGTCCTGTAGCGCAGGGGGCTGCGGCCGGCCAGCCCCACCAGCACGGGGCCGTGCGGGCCATGCGCCAGCGAGGCGTAATCGCCCGTGCGGTAGCGCACGAGCGGCAGGCAGAAATTGAAGCCGCCCGTCACCGTGATTTCGCCGCGCCCCCCATCGGCCACGGGCTGGCCGCAGCTATCGATGATTTCCACGTACAGCCGGTGCTGCAGCAGCACGTGACCGCCCGCCCGTTCGTCATAGACGGCCACTGGTCCCACTTCATTGAGCGAATAGATGTCGAGCACGGGACAAGCGAAACGCGCTTCCAGGCGCGCGCGCATGCCCGGCAACAGCATCATCGACACGGACATCAGCGCGGCCGGCTTGTGCGCCATGGGCAAGGTCAGGAGTTCGGCAAACGAGATGGGGTCGCCCGCGATCAGCTCGGGCGCCATGGCGTCCAGGTAGCGCGCGCGGTCGTCCGGGTGGTGCCAATCGTCCGGGTGCAGGTTGATCTTCGCCAGGCCGGACTCGTTCATCGTCGGCGTGACGGAGACATAGGTGAAGCAGCGGCGCTGGTGCCCCAGCAGCATCACGCCCACCTGCCCCGCGCCATGGCGCAGGGTCACGCCGAAGTGGCGCAGCGCGCGCTTGTGGTAGGCCAGATAGCGCCCCGCCACCAGCGGGTGCGAAGCGATCAGCAGCGGGTGGCCCGTGGTGCCCGTCGTCTGGAAGTTGATCATGCGTGCCAGATCCGCATCGTCGGGCACGAAAGCGGCGATGTCGTGCGCCAGCTCGGCGCGGCTGATGGGCGCCACGTCCGCCAGGCGCGCGGGCGGCGAGCCGCAGGCGCGGTAATGCGGCACCGTGGCGTAGGCCGTCCTGAGAAAATCCACCAGCCAGGGCGGCGGCGCATCCGCGCTCCAGCCGATATCCGCCTGCATGACTTCCTGCTCGTAGGCGCGCAAGGCCGCCACTTCCGCCGCCTGCAGCTTGTTGCCGCTGCGGTTGCGGTAGCGGGGCGCCGCCGGATGGCTGCGCAGTTTGTCCAGCATCCGCGCGCCCGCCGGCGTCAGGGTGGGACAGTAGTCGCGGTCCGCTTCCCAGGCGCCAGCCGGCAGATTGACGTCCACGCTCATTCGCGCGACCACTTGTCGGCCGATTCCTCGGCCGCCTTCTTCGCCAGCGCCTCGCGGATTTCCCGCGCGCGCTGCTCGGCCAGGCGGCTCGCTTCAAGCAGGCGGCGGCGCTCCGTGCCGCTGATGGCGGACAATCTGTCCGTGGCCTGCGCCACGCTTTCGTCGCGGGGCCGGAACCCCAGGCGCGCCAGCACGATGCGCGCCAGTTCCTCGCGTCGCTCGGGGTCTTGCGTGAACTGGTGGGCCGGCGTGGCGGCGGCCAGTTCACGCGCCGCCTCGCCCAGTACCTGCAGCAAGGCTGGCTGCGGCAACTGCTGCGCCACGAACCACTCGTCGGCCAGCAGCCAGCACAGGATCATGGCCAGCGCCAGCCGGTTGCGGTCCGCCTTCACTTGCGCGCCGATGAACCCCTGCAAGGACGCGGCCGGCGCGCGCGCGCCATGCAGCAGCAAAACGTCGTTGACCAGCGCGGCCACCGCCACGGCCTGCGCATTGGCGACGCCGGCGATACGGGGCTCGGCGAGGAATTCGACGGGCGTGTCGGCCAGGCGGTGGGTTAATCTTTCGAGGTGGGGTCCGGGAATCTGCATGTCATGATTGTATATAGTGGCGCCGGCTGAACGCCCGCGCAAAGTCCAGCAAGTCCTCGTAGCGCTCCACGGCGTGGATATCCCAGCCCTGCTCGCGGCGCGCGCGTTTCAAATCGTCATAGGTCTGCTGCAGCCACTGGTGGCTGGCCGCGCCATCCCAGTCGCGCGCCAGGTTCAGGGCCATGGTGCCGCCCGCGCCGCCCTGCGACAGCGCTTTCGCCGAGATATCCCAGCCGCTGTTGCCCAGTTCATCCTTGTCGAACATGGTGGTGATGCCATCGTCGGAAATCATCAGGATGTGCGCGGGCCGTTCGCGTTTGGCCGCATAGGTCTGGCGCAGGCGGTGGATGGGGAAACAGGTGCCGCCGCCAAAAAATTCCGTCAGCACGCCGAGGATCATGTCTTCATCGCGCACGAAACCTGGCGTTAGCATCACTTCGTTCTTGCCGCTCCACAGAGTCACCTGCACTTTCGCGCCGGCGCGCAGGGCGGACAAGGCGATGACGGCGCCGGCCAGTGTCAGGAACGAAGTGTGCGCCTGCGGGTTCGGCATGGAGCCGGAACTGTCCACGTACATGTCCAGGTCGACGGGCACGGCGTCGGTGGCGCGCGCCGGTTCGCGGCCATACACGCGGCGCACGGTGGTCACGCCCGGCACGGGGCGCGGCGACTGCATCACGGACTGCAGCCAGTCGATGTCTTCCAGGGGATCGCCGATTTCCCAAGGCTCCAGACCTTCCATCTGCGGCTCCTGCGACTCGGGCGCCGGGCGGCTGGGAAATGCCACCAGGTGCGGCAAAGCCCGCTCGCGGTAGTAGCGGATGGCGATTTCATGGTCGCTCAGGTCCACGCCCGAGGCCTTCAGAATGTCGCCCAACTCAAACGGTTCGCGCAGCTGGCCGCCGCCGTTCCCGGGCGGCGCCTCGGCTTGCGGTTCCTCGCCATCGAGGCCCGAGATGCGCTTGTCGTGCACGGGATGGATGGCGCCGTCCTCTTCGTCATCCTCGATCTGCTGCGCGCCATACGTCTGGCAGCCGCGTGCCGCGTCGCGCGTGTCCTGCAGGTAGCGGCTGGGGTCAATGTCACCGAGGGCATCCGTATCTTCCACCAGGTAGGGCAGCAGCAAGGTGGCGAAGCGGCCCGCCGCCAGCATCCAGTCGTTCGCATACACGCGAATGAGGCGCGCACCCAGCCAGGCGTCCGTGTCCAGGCGCTCGTCAGCGTGGCCGCCGCCCAGCTCGCCCTTTTCCAGCTGCCACAGGTTTTCATAGATACGCATGTACAGTGTCCATACGCCGCCGCTGCCCTTGCCATCAGCTTGCACCGTGCGCCCCTGCTGCAGCTTGCGGTAGATGTCTGCCATGCGCAGATTCGCCTGGCGCTGCAGGCGGTCGTTGATGAACAGGTCCGTGTACAGGTTGGCCACCATGGGCGCGTGCTGCTCCAAGGTCGGCAAGGCGCGGCGCATGCGCGCCAGCAGGCGGAACTGGTCGCTGGCGCTGCCCGGTGCGAGGATGTGGTGGCCGATTTCATGGGCGAGGATTTCCAGCGCATAGTCGTCCAGTCCCAGTTCCGTCACCAGCGGCAAGTCCACCACCACGCTCTGGTCCAGCAAGCGGATCATGGCGAAGCTGCCGGACAAGCCCTGCTTGCCGGCTTCGACGCGGCTGGCGCACAGGCTGGGGTCGCGCAGGCGCGTAAACTTGCTCCACACGGCCAGGGCCTCGGGCCAGGCGGCGCGCCAGCGGTCGATCAGGACGGTGTCGGCATCGTTCTTCATGCGAGCGGCAGCAGGCGGATGGCGTGCGTCCACGGTGACGTGATGGCCAGCGTATGCGCATTCGCGGCCAGCGCGATGTCACCGGCCGGCAGGTCGAGCGCGATACTGCGCGCGCCGACGTGAACGGTGGCTCCATCGAGGCGCACGGACGCCGGCACGCCGGTTTGCGCCAACTCAAACTCCTGCGCCGTGGCGCTGTGCAGCACGGCGCCATAGGCGTCGGCCACCAGCAAATAATGGCGCTCGGCGCTGCGCACAGCGAAGCCAAAGCCGTCCGGCGTGGCGCGCACTTGCGGCGGCGCGCCGAAATCGCCACCCAGGCCACTGAAGCTGCCGAACTCCCTGCCTTCGGCATTGCCGCGCCACGGATTAGCCATGAGCTGCGCATGCACCTGCGGCCATTGCGCGCCCGGTTCGCCAAAGGCGGCCAGCGCCAGCGCATGCGGCAAGGTATCGGCGGCGGCCAGCGCGCCCTGGCGGAAATGCGCGACGCCGGCGCGCCAGGCCAGCACCTGTCCCACGGCGCGCAGCTGTGCGACGCTGCCGACTTGCGGCGCCACGGCAGCCATCCCGGCCTGCCATTGCGCGGGCCGCGCGCCCGCCACGGAGGAAATGTGGATGGCGGCGTTGCTCAGCATGCCCAGCACGTCGACGGGGGCCGTCGCCAGCAGCGGCGCAAACGATGGCGCCAGCTCGCGCCAGACGGTATTGAGGAAGGGATTTTTCGCGGCCGGACCGGCCAGGCCATGGCCCACCAGCTCCAGGGCCATGTCGTAGGCGGCCAAAGTGACGCCGCCCACGCGCTCGGGCGCGGCGGCGGCCACGGCCACCACCAGCGGATCAACGCCATCGTGCAAGAAGGCGCCGAAGGCGGCCATGTCGAGCGCGGGAAAGCGCCGGCGCGCTTCCGCTGCGCGGCCGTTGAACTGGGCGCGGCCGCTGGCAAGGATAGTTGCGAAGGCAGGAGAAATCATTGTTCCTCCTCAATCGCTGTGCGAAAAATGCAGCAGATAGCGCTCATCCCCTGATTCAAACGCGATCTCGTCCCAGTGGATCGCATACCAGACACCCGGCGGCGTCATCTTCACGATATGCATAGTGAATCCGGCCAGCGACATGTCCAGCGCGTCGAGAAAGGCGTTGACGAGGCAGGCGCGGAAACGGTCCGGCGGCGCCGTCCGCATGTGATCCGACGAAAAGAACCAGCGCTGGCACACCTGCTCCAGGTGCGCGCGCCCGCACGGCGCCACCGTGATCTGCCACAAGGGCGCCGGCAGCGCGCGCGCCGGGGTGCTTACATTCAGGGTGTAATCTTCCACCCGCAAGCCCAGCGCCGTGAGCAGGTCCGGCGCGTCGGGCAGCCGTTGCAGCTCATAGCTTGCGCACAGGTCGCTGGCCTCGCTGTTCAACATGGCCAGGGCGTCGAGAAACCCGCGGCAATGGTCGATATTCAGTGCGTCATTCATTGCGAACGCAGCCAGCTGCGGTAATTCGTATAGCGCTGGTGCAGATATTTGAGCTTCAACAAATCGTCATACAGGGGCCCGTACAGTTTTCTCCCTTTGGTACGTTCGCCGATCAGCTTTTCGATGCGGTTCAGGCGCGCCAGGGTTTCGCGCTCGCTCACGCCATCGAGGCCCAGGTCGAATTCGGCCGACAGCACGCCCACAGGGTCGTCGCGGTCCAGGTCCAGGCGGTTGAATTCATCGTTCGACAAATCGAACAGGCGGCGCAGCCAGCCCAGCCTGTCGCTGCGATAGGCGGCGTTTTCCGGCAGCGCGAAAAATGGCGCATCCGGGTCCGGCTGCAGCTTGTTATGCAGGACGAACGGCAGCACCTGGCGCAAGTCTTCCAGCTCCACCTCGCCATTGCCGCGGAAATAAGCCATGGCCTTGGCATAGATCAAGAGCGCCATCAGGGTGCGCACGGAAATGCCATTCAAGGTCTGGCAGCCTAGGTCCTTCAGGCGATCGCGCCCATTGTCCGCCGCCTGCGCGGCGCCCCGGTCGGCACCGGCCAGGCGGGCCGTATCCTTGGTCATGTATTCGAACTGGCCGCCCGCCGTCTCGAACAGCTCGAACTGGCTGGCGAAGAATTCCAGGCGGCGCCGCACGGCTTCGGGCACGGCCACCTGGCGGATGGATTCGCCAATTTGATCGACCTCTGCTTCCGTAAAGATGATATCGGGCGGCACCAGTTCTTCTGGCCGCACGTTTTCCTCCACGCGCAGCAGCAGTTCATTCAGGAAGCGGGGGTTGAAGGCCAGCGCCTGCACCGTCACATCGACCCGATCGCGCAGCGCTTCGATCACCTGGTAGGTGCCGCCGCCCTGGTCATCGTTGGCCGTCAGATACCAGGCCGCTTCCGGACATTCGTAAATATGGTTCAGCACTTCCGCGTAATTGTCGCCCATGACGGTGAGCAGCGCGCTTTGCGTGCGCGTGGGGATGCGGTTGTACTCATCGACGATCTTCACGCGCATGCCCAGCCAGGCGCGCCAGGCGATGCGAATGTCGTCCATGCTTTGCGCGTTCACCAGGTCCGCCGGCAGCGGATTGCCCAGCAAGTCGGCCACCGTCATCTGCGGGTGGCCATGCTGCATGGCCCGTTTGACTTCCTTGACGGTGGAACCGGCCAGCACGCCCATCAACAGGGCGCTGGCCGTCTTGCCACGCCCCGGCCCGCCAACGAACAGACATTTGCGGCGCGTGGCGAACGTCAGCAGGGGCAGCAAAATGAAGCTGGAATAGCTTTGCGCCGACGGCAAATTCAGGGTGCGGCGGCTGTCGCCCACAGCATACGTCTGCGACGGGCCATCGTTGTATTCGATATCGTAATGGGGGCTGATGATGGCGTGGTTGACGATCCAGAAATACGCCTGGCGCAGCTTTTCATCGAACGGCCGCGCTTGCGCCTCGCCTTCCGCTCCCAGCGCGATGGGCCCCTGGTACAGGTCCGCCACGTCGAACTGCCGCGCGGCGGGCGCCGCCTTGGGTTTGGTGGGGGCCTGGGACAGGCGCTGGAACAGATTAAAAGCTGACATGATTGGCTAACGCCTGTCAAAACCTACTGCGCGTCGGTATTTACGGCCTGCGATGCTCACTGTACATTCGCACAGTTGCGCTTCTCGGCCGCAACTCCCTTCCGCTCGCTACGGTTTTTGTCAGGCGTTGTTATTTAATGTGGAAACGAAATTATTGCATATCGGCCCAGTTACGCCTTGTTCAAATCGACAACAGTCTCCTCCATCCCGCGCCAGCGCCACCAGCCCAGCGCCACGCAAGCGACCAGCAAGGCCAGCAAGCCCGCCACTTCATGGCGGATTTCATACAGCGAGGCACCCATTTGATTAAGCGCAACAAAGCCCTGGATGCCGGCCGTGGATGGCAGCAGCCAGCGCAGCCATTGCAGCACGACGGGCATGGACGACACGGGCCAGGTCAGGCCCGCGAGGAACAGCACGGGCATCGAGGTGGCGATCATCAGCTGCGTGCCCCGCTCGCGCGTGCGGAACAGCATGCCCAGCAACATGCCGAACGCTGCCTCACACAGCGAGAACAGCACCAGCAGCAAGAGCATGCCGCCAAAGTTGCCGCCACGGGGGTAATCCTGGAACCAGAAGACGAAACCGAAGAAATAGCAGCAGTTCAAAAACGCCACGCAGGCAAACGCCAGCAGCATGCCCATATACCCGCCCGCCGTGCGCCTGCCCGCCACGGGGAAGGCCTTGCGCTGGTACCATGTACCGAACAGCATGGTCATGCCGATCAGCAAAGTCTGCTGCACAATGAGAGTAGCCACTCCCGGCACGACATAGGCGCCATAGCCTTCCTTGACGTTAAACAGGGGCACGGCGTCGAAGGCGATGGGCGAGCGCTGCTGGCTGGCCTGGATGGTGGACGGCGTGCCCGCGCCCAAACGCTTGAGCTCAATACCGGCCGACACCGTGCCCACCACTTCGGCCAGCCCGTTCAGGGCCACCTTGTTCAGCATCAAATACAAGCCATTGCCCGCCACTTGCGCGTGGGCGGCGCGGCCGGCCAGCACGTCCGTCTGCAAACCATGGGGAATGATCAATACGCCCATGATCTGGTCGCGCCATAATAAATCCTGCGCGACGGGCAAGTCCGGCGTGACGGCGACCACGTGCAGCGATGGGTGGGCCATGGCGAAGCGCGTCAGCTGGCGCGACATGGCGCTGCGGTCCTGGTCGACGACGGCCACGGGCACGCGCTGGACGATTTCCGTCGAATACGGCAGCGGATAGAAGAAGGAATAGATCATGCCGCCGATGAACAGCAAGGTCAGCGCGCCCTTGTCCGTCAGCATGGCGCGCCAGGTGGCGACAAAGGCTGGCCACATCATGTGCGTCCCCAGGCGGCAGGCGCATTCGCGCGGCGCGACAACAGGAACACGCCCACGGCGCCGCAGCCGATGGCGATGCCGGCCAGTATCAGCATTTCCTGCACGCCATAGCGCCATGGCGCGCCGGCCAGCCAGTATTTCGTTTGCAGCTGCAGATAATGCGTAAGCGGCAAGGCTTCCGCCCAGGCGCGGGCTGGCGCCGGCATGGCCATCAAGGGAAAAGCCTGGCCCGCAAACGCAAAGGCCGGCGCCGTGATGAAGGCCGCGCCCGACAGCGCGAGGCGCAGGGACAGGGTGGCGGCGATCAGCAAGGTGGCCATGCCGCAATACGCGAGCACCAGCAACAGCATGCTCAGCAGCAATGCCGGCAAGCTGCCCGCCACGGCCCAATCCCGCGCCAGGCTGAAGAACAGCAAGTACAGCAGCGCCAGCGCGCAGTAGGCGACGAGGGGAAACAGCAGCTTGGCAAGCACGGCGCGCAGCCAGCTGCCGTGGGCCGAGGCCAGCCATTGTGGCACCGTGCCGTCGCGCAACTCGCGTCCGATACTCGTGACGACGGCGACGACGATGAAAATCTGCAGCATGGCCGGCATCAGCGCCAACGTTAAAAATGCTTCATAGCTGATGTTTTCGTTATACAAACTGTTCAAGGTCGTGCGTATCGGTTCGAACTGAGCCGCCGCCTGCACGCCCGACATACCCTTTTTCACCCGCGCCGTCATCTCGATGCCGGCCGACAAGGTCGTGCTGACCGTGCGCACGTCGCGCAGCAAGGCGCCCGCGTGCGAGGAAAACTGCGCGTTGTACAGCCATTGCACGGTGGCTTGCCGGCCGCCCAGCAGTTTCTGCTCGAAATCGTTCGGGATCAGCAGATAGCCGAACGCCGTGCGTTCGCGCAAGCGATGCAGGGCTTCATCGCTGGACGCCACTTTCGCCGCCACATCGATGCCGGGCGAAGCGTCGAGCCAGCGCGTGAGCTGGCGCGACAGGGTGGAATTGTCGTTATCGATGACGACGATGGGCAAGTCGCGCGCGATGCCGGCGGAAAACACCAGCCACAGCATGCCGCACAGCACGACAGGAATCCAGCTGAGCATGCCGAAGTCCCAGAAGTCGCCGCGCAGCCGCCGCCACTCGCGTGCCAGCGCCGCCGGCTGCTCTTTGTCAATCTCGCTCATCGGCTATCAGAGCGGCGGGAACACAACCGACATGCCCGGACGCAAGCCTTCGACCTTGATGGCGGGACGCAAACGGATTTCAAACGTGCGCAAATCCGTGCCGCCCGGACGGGCCGCGCGCCACGTGGCGAAGTCCGGCAGCACGGCAACCGAGCTGACCTTGAAGCTCAGTTGCTGTTTCAAGGCCGGCACGTTCGCCGTGTGCGTGCTGCCCATGGAAAACGCCGCCATTTCATCTTCGCGCACTTGCAGCACGGCCCAGGCGTCATCGAGGTTCACCAGGGTAATCACGGGGAAACCTTGCGGCGCCAGTTCGCCAGGCTGGATCTGGATCTTGCTGACCTGACCCGCCACCGGCGCGGCGATCTTCGTCTCGGCCAGCGCGATCTGCGCTTCCGTCAGTACGGCGCCCACCTGGCGCGCCTGGGCGGCGGCGGCCGTCTTGTCTTCGGGACGGGCGCCCTTTTGCGCCATATCAAACTGGGCGCGGGCCGCTTGGGCCAGCTGGTCGGCGGCGCGCCATTGCGCTTGCGCCTCATCACGTTTCTGCTGGGCAATCACGCCTTGTTCGAACATATTGTTGACGCGGGTATACGTGGTCTTGGCGATGGTGGCCCCCGTTTGCGCCCGCTCCCAGTTCGCTTTCGCAGCCGCAATTTCTTCCGGACGCGCTCCCGCTTGCGCCTTGTGCGCCACGGCTTCGGCCGCTTGCGTGGCGGCCGTCGCTTGCGCGATCTTCGCATCCACTTCCGGACTCGTCAGCTGGAACAGCAGCTCACCTTTCGGCACCGTCTGGCCCAGCTTGACGTACAGCTCGCCCACCCGGCCCGGCACTTTCGACGACACATTGACTTCCTGCGCATCCATCTGTCCCTGCAATGGCAAGCGCTGCGGCTGGAAGGCCTGGTACAAGCCCCAGCCCACGAAGGCCAGGACAATGACGGCGGCGACTATGGCCAAGGGTTTTTTGGAGGTGCTCATTATTATTTGTCCACAGGTAATTGGATATCGGCCGCGGCGGCCAGGCTGCCCAGGCGCTGCGTCTCGCCCGTCGCTTCCAGCAATTGCGCCAGCCCCATCACATAGTTATAGGCCGTCTGCGCGCGCTGGGTTTCCACCTTTGCCAGGTTCAGGCGCGCGTCGACCACCTCCAGCGACGTCACTTGCCCTTGCTGGAAAGCCACGGTTTGCAGGCGGATATTTTCGCGCGCCAGCTCCACCGACGAAGCCGTGGACAGATACTGGATACGGGCGTTTTCCAGCGCGCGCCAATTCTTTTCGATCAGGGTGGGAATGTCGCGCTCGGCCTGGCGCGCCACCACTTCCACCCGCTCCTGGTCCAGCTTGGCGGCGGCGATCATCTTGCCCGTATTGATGCGATGCACGAGGGGTACGGACACGACCAGGCCGACGGCCCAGTTCGAGCGCACGAGCTTTTCATTGCCGCGGTTCAAATTGTAGTTACCGATGGCAAACACGGTAGGTGCGTATTCCTTGCCATGCAGCTTCAAGGCTTGCTCGGCCTGCACGCGCTTGCTGTCGATCTTTTTCCAGTTCGCATTTTCGCGCATGCCCGTGCTGATGAACGATTGCAAGGTGCCGACCGGCAAGCTGTTGACGAACAGCGGCGTGCTGGGGCGCACTTGCGTATTGACGGCGAGCAAACGATCGAGCGCCACCTGGGCGATTTCCTCGTCGCTGCGCGCCTGCGCTTCGTCGCTGCGGGCACTGTCCAGGGCCACGTCGGCGCGCAAGCGTTCCGCGCGCGAAATCAGGCCGCCCTTTTCCAGCTTGGCCGCGTCGCGCTGGTGCTGCGTCACGCCGGCCGTCACTTCGGCCCGCACGGCCACCACTCTTTTTGCCAGCAGCAACTGGAAATAGCGCTGCGCCACCAGGGTGGCCAGTTGCTCTTCCGCTTCCGTGCGCTCCGCCTGCGCGGCCAGGGTCAGGCTCGATGCGAGCCCCTTGACGGCGTCCAGGCGCCCGCCCGTGTAGATGGGCCACATGCCCAGCAAGCCGAACGAGGTCAGATCCGTCACCACTTCGCGGTTGAGGGAATTGGGAATGTGCGGCGTGGGCAAGCCGGGAATGGGCGGCAGCACGGATTCGATGCCGCCCACCACGCCGGACAAGCCGCTCGTGTCGATGCTCAAATCCGTCGACAAACGGCCGCGAAACGCCGTCAAGTCCACGGAAGGACCATCGATATTCGACAGCGCCTCCGCCTTGAGGGTTTTGGCGCGCACGTCGAGCGCGGCGCCCTGCACGGCGCCCGAAGCCTGGGCCGCCTGCTGCAGCGCTTCGTTGAATGTCAGCGGCGCGCCGGCCGGCAACTGCGCCAGGGCGGGCATGGCCGCGCCCAGCGCGCCCGCCAGCAATAATGATAAGTGTCCTTGCAATCTGCCCATGTAGCGTCCAGTCAATGAATGAGGGGAAAGCACGGGGTTGCCATGTTTATACTTTCACAATAGCAATTATATCTACGGATGTCTATTCCAGCCTGCACTATTGCTTACTGCGGCGGATACACAAAAACGGGCGCCTCTTGCGGGGCGCCCGTTGAGCTCAAGCAGCTACCCGGCGAATTACTTCTTCGCCTTCTTGCCGCCCTTCTCTTTTTCCTTTTCAAATACGGCAAAGAACTCGGACGCCATGTTGCGGATGGCGCGGCCGATGTTGGCGTAGTCGTATTCGTTCAGGTTGGCCAGCGACACGCGGCCGGACGGGTGCGTGGTGCCGAAGCCGCGGCCCGGCAACAGGATGACGCCCGTTTCCTCGGCCAGGCGGAACAGCGCTTCGTTCGGCTTGAGCTTTTTCAGCAGCCACTGCGAAAACTCCACGCCATGCATCTGCGCGGCCAGCGATTCCATGTCCAGCAGGTGGTAGTAGCGCACGGAATTGGCGTCGTGCACCATCGGCAAGCCCAGTTCGCGGTACAGCGCTTCCTTGCGGCGCAGCACGATACGTTTCATCGACTGCTTGTACTTTTGCTCTTCATCCATCAGCGAGAACAGGGAGAACAAGGTCATCTGCGCCTGCACGGGCGTGGACAGGCCGGCCGTATGGTTCAGCGCCACCGTGCGGCTGTCGGCTACCAGGCGGTCGATGAATTTCAGCTCGCGCGGCTCCGTCGTGATGGAGTGATAGCGCGCATCGAGCTGCTTCTTGATGGTTTCCGGCAACTTGGCAATCTTGTCGTCGAGTACATTTTTCTCATGCGTGGCCACCACGCCCATGCGCCAGCCCGTCGCGCCGAAGTATTTCGAGAATGAATACACGAGGATGGTGTTGTACGGGCACATGGCGAACAGCGAGACGAAGTTGTCGGCAAAGGTGCCGTACACGTCATCGGTCAGGATGATCAGGTCCGGGCGCTTCTTGATGATCTTGGCAATGTATTCCAGGGTGTCATCGTCGATCTTGACGGATGGCGGATTGCTGGGGTTGACGAGGAAGAAGGCCTTGACTTTCGGGTCCAGCAGCTTGTCCAGCTCTTTCTTTGTGAATTGCCAATTGTTCGATTGCGGCGCATCAATATGCACGGTGTTCAGCTTGTAATCATTGAGCTGGGGGATCTCGATGTACGGCGTGAAGATCGGCATGCCCAAGGCAATCGTGTCGCCTTCCTGGATGATGTGGTTCGATTTCAGGCTGGCGAACAGATACGTCATGGCCGCCGTGCCGCCTTCGACGGCGTACATGTCGAAGTTGCCGACGAACGGATGGTCGCCGATCATTTCGCGGTGAATATACTGGCCGACGATTTTCTCGGACAGGCGCAGCATGCGGTCAGGCACGGGATAGTTGCAGCCGAGAATGGCTTCGCACATCTCGTAAATGAAGTCGCCCGCGTCCAGGCCCAGCTGGTCGCGCACATACGACATGGCTGCCTCGATGAAATGCACGCCGGGGTTGCCTTCATGCTTGCGCACGAAGATTTCGAAGCGCGCCTCGATGCCGTCGCGCGTGGGGAAGCCGCCCACGTCATCCATGTACACATAGGAACGTTCCGCTTCCGTCATGGCGAACTGGCCGAACTGGAAGAAGCCGTGGCGCGGCGTGGTGGCCAGGAAATTCGGGTTGCCGCGGCCCGCATTGAGCATCAGACGGTTGCTTTGCTTGGCCGTCTGGATCAGCGCATCCTTCAATTCGAAGGGGCTCAACAGCGCGAGTTTGCTTGGGTTACTGAAATCCATTTCAACGACTCCTTATCAACTGACAATATGGGAAAAGCCCCGCACAGGCGGCTTAGGTCCTGCAAATACGCCCGACTCAGACAAAGGCCACAATCAGCGGCCCCAGCAAGGTCAGGAAAACGTTGGCCAGGGCATACGTAATGGCAAACGGTACGGTGGGAATCGAGTTTTGCGCCGCGTTCAGCACTTCGCCGAACGCGGGATTGGCGCTGCGCGAGCCGGACAAGGCGCCCGCGAAGATGGCGACGTTGTCATAACGCAAGATGTAGCGGCCGATCAGCATGGTCAAGATCATCGGCAGGATGGTCACCACCACGCCCACGCCAAACAGGGTCAGACCGTGTTCGCGCACGGTTTGCACGGCTTGCAGGCCGGACGTGAGGCCGACGACGGCAACGAAGCCGGCCAGGCCCAGGTCTTTCAGGATTTGCACGGCGCCGCTGGGCATGTAGCCAAACGTCTGGCGCTTCGCGCGGAACCAGCCGAATACCAGGCCCGACAGCAGCACGCCGCCGCCGCTGCCCAAGGTCAGCGGAATCGAGCCGATGCGCGCCACCAGCAAGCCCACGAGCAGCCCGACGACGAGGCCAGCGCCCATGTAGACGAAGTCCGTCTTGGCGCTCGGCACGATCATGTAGCCCACTTCGGCCGCCACGCGCTTGACGTCCTGCTCGGCGCCGTAGATGGTCACCACGTCGCCCGTCTGCACGACGGTTTCCGCCTGCATGGGCAGAATCTTGCCCATGCGGCTCAGTTGCACGACAAAGATGCCGTGGCGCACGCCCGGCGCCGTGGCGCTGCGGATTTCGCCCACCGTCTTGTTGTGGTAAGCCTTGTTGGTCAGCACCATGTCGCGGCGCTGCATCACCAGTTCCATGCCTTCGACGGCCAGCAATTCCTTGCCCAGCTGGGAAGACACGCTGAGCATGGCTTCGCGCCGGCCCACCAGCAGCACGATATCGTCGGCCGCCAGCACCAGGTCCGGGCTGACGTCGATGATCTGGCCATTGCGTTTCACACGCTCGATGGTGATGGCCGTGCTTGGATGGGCGCTTTCGATGTCCGCCACGGAGCGTCCAGCGCCCGGACCCACGTCGTAGATGCGGCCGATGAGGTCGGGCGCAGCCGGCGTCTGGCCCGGCCCCAGCACTTGCACGCCCGCCTGCAGCGCCGTTTCCGCCTTGATCGCATCTTCACGGATGGTGCGTCCCATGAGTTTCGGCAAGATATTGACGCAGACGATGATGGCGCCAAACGAGCCGAACACATACGTCACGGCATAGCCGACGGCCACGTTGCCCTGCAGGCGCGCCACTTCGTCGGCAGCCAGGCCCAGCTTGGTGATCGCGTCGCCGGCCGTGCCGATGATGGCCGACTGCGTCAAGCCGCCCGCCGCCACGCCGGCCGCCAGGCCCTTGTCCAAGCCAAAGACCTTGGCCAGGATGACCACCGTTAGCAGCGCCGTCACGGCCAGCACGACGGCCAGGATGATTTCGCGCACCGACTGGCGGCCCAGGGAATTGAAGAATTGCGGCCCGCTTTCATAGCCGACGGCGTAAATGAACAGCGCGAACAGCACCGATTTCACGCCGGGATCGATGGCGACGCCCACCTGGCTGACGAGCACCGCCACCAGGAGTGAACCGGCGACCCCGCCCAGCTGAAACGAGCCGAACTTGATCTTGCCGATGTAGTAACCCACTGCCAGGGAGAGAAACAAGGCAATTTCAGGCGACTTCTTGAATAACTCATGCAACCATTCCATGCGGACCGCCTTTCGTGTTGAAGGAATTCTTTACTGCGTTTGCCCTTGCTGGCTGCTCATGCGTGCACCGACCCTGCCAGGGCCACGATCAGCGGCCCCAGCAGGGGCAGCACCACGTTCGAGATGGCATAGGTAATCGTATAGCCCAGCAAGGGCGTGGAATTGCCGGCCGCATTCTGCACGGCCGACAGAGCCGGCGTGCTGCACTGCTGGCCGGCGATGGCGCCCAGCAGCACGGGCGCTTCCAGCTTGAGGAAAAAGTGTCCCACCAGCAGCGACAGCGAGGCGGGGATGACGGCGATCAATACCCCCATCAGCGGCAAGGACAGGCCGTACTGGCGGATCAAATCGATCGCCTGCGGCCCCGACGCCAGGCCCACGCAGGCGATGAAGGTGGCCAGGCCGATATCCTTCATCATGTCGAGCGCGCTGGAGGGGATGCCCTGCATGCCCGGCTTGCGCGCCTGGTACCAGCCGAACACGAGGCCCGTCAGCAAGGCGCCGCCGCCCGTGCCCAGCGAAAACGGGATGCCGCCCAGCTTGGCGGAAAAGCCGCCGATATACACGCCCAGCACGATGCCGATGCTGGCGTAGACGATATTGCTGCGGTCGCCCGTGGGCACGCGCTTGCCGATGGCGGCCAGCGCCGTGTTCAGCTCGCGCCCTTCCGTCGTGCCGTACAGGCGCAGCACGTCGTCGCGCTGCAGGGCCAGATCCGGCAAGGGCGGCATGCTGTGCTCGCCACGAACGACGGCCGCCACGTGCACGCCGGAGGGCAAGGCCAGCTGGCGCAAGGGCTGGCCCACCAGCGCGGCTTGCTGCAGCACCACTTCGACGGCGGAGACGGCCATGTTCAAGCCCGTCGTATCGGCAAATTCCTCGCCCAGGATGGCTTCGGCCGCCACCAGCGCGGGACGGTGGCCGATCACCAGCACTTCGTCGTTATTGCGCAAGCGCAATGCCGGCTCCAAGGGCAAGACCTTGCCATGCCGGCGCACGCGCGTGATGCTGGCGCGGCCCGCAAAGATATGCTGCAAGGCGTCGAGGCGGCGTCCCGCGCCGCGGCTGATGCGGTAGGCGCGCCCCACCATCTCCGGCGTGGCCTGCACGCCATCGCCGTCGGTCTGCGCGCCGCCCATCTTTTCCCACAACTTATCGGCTTCTTCGCGCAAATTGACACGCAGCAACAGAGGAAAAATCTGGCTGGTGACGATGACGATGGCGATCAAGCCGAAAATGTACGTGATGGAATACGCGGTGACGACGTTGGCCTGCAGCTCGGCGATGCGGGCGGCCGGCAGCGCCAGCTTCGAGATGGCGTCCGTAGCCGTGCCGACGACGGCCGACTCCGTCGCCGCGCCCGCCATCATGCCGGCCGCCGTGCCCTGGTCCAGGCCAAGGAAGCGCGTGGCCAGCAGCACCAGCGCCAGCACCACCACCACTTCGATCAGGCACAGCAGGCCCAGGCGCAAGCCCTTGGCATTCAGGTTGGCAAAGAACTGGGGACCGCCCGCATAGCCGAGGGCAAAGATGAACAGCATGAAGAAGACATTCTTGACGCTGGCGTCCAGGGTGATGCCCAGCTGGCCGATCAGCAGCGCGGCGACCAGGGTGCCGCACACGCCGCCCAGCTGGATGGGGCCGAAGCGTATCTGCCCTACCGCGTAACCGAGCGCCAGCGCCAGGAACAGGGCCAGTTCCGGCACCTGGTGCAATACGGACGTGATCGAATCGAGCATGGACGAACCTTCGAAAAGATAACGGATGGTGACAAGGGGACAGCGCGTTCGGCGGCTGGCGGCAGCTGGCTGTGGAACGGGCGCACGGCTCCCGCACGACACCTGCGGCAAGCGCTTGTGCTGGGAAAAAGTTGCAACGTGGAATTATGTTCGGCGAAAATTTAATAAGTGTCAACAGGTGTTCTGTTGAACTCGCTTTGCGCTTCATCAAACATCGGGCGCACGATTGAAGCCACTGTTTGACATTGATCAATAAGATTATTAGTAATGTTTGGGACGATACCAAAGTGCCTTGCGCGCCAGCGGCGTCTCCTCGGGCAAGTCGGGATTGGCCAGCTCCAGCACGTGGCGCCGGGAAAGCTGCAAGCCATCCGCGAGGCGGCCGAAATGGCGTTGGAACAGCTGCGCGAAACTGCCATCGGCGAGCATGCTTTCCAATCCCCTTGCAATGTGGCGTGCCAATTCCGGCCTGTGCCGGCCGACAAAGAAGTACAGCGCGGCCGGGTAGCGGATGACCAGGTAGGCGTCGAGCGCCAGCGGCAGGTGCGCATGGCTGGCCAGTTCGCTTTGCGCCTCGATCACGGAACGGGGAAAGTAATCGATGCGCCCTGCCGCCAGTTGCTGGAACAGGCCTTCGTAGGTACTCGAGGTATCGAGGCGCAAGCCATTCGCCTGCAGGATGGCGGAGTCGGGCCAGTCGCGCATCTGGCCGGCCGACAGCCGGGCCAGGGCGGCGATGCTGCGCACGCCGCGCAGCAGTTGCGGCTGGCGGGCCTGGATCAGGGCCACGCGCCAGCCGATCAGGCCGCGGTCGATGGGGATGCGCACCGGCAACAATTGCGTTTCGCGCGCGCGGCTCGTCATGGCCCAGACGACGTCGACACCGCCCGACGCAGTGGCAATTTCCTGCATCGCGCGCGTCTGCACCATGCGCAGTTCGGAGCGGCGCAAGGCATAGGCCTGGCCCGAACGGGCCAGCGCCTGTTGCAGCAAGGCCGTCACATAGCCTTGCTGCGGATCATCGAGCGCCTGGTGGCGCGGATACACGAGCGGCAGCGGCGGCGCGCCGGCGGCCGCGCCCAATGGCCACAGGGCGGCAAGCTTGAGCAGGGGGCGGCGCTGCATGGCCCCTCCTTTCCAGCGCTGTCATAGCGTTCTTATCAGAATGACAGTATCGCGCAGCAGGACACGCTTGTCGACTGGAATACGGCAACTGTGTACAAAACAACAGCACTTTCAAGGTGACCCGCAGGGCTGGGGATTAATCCAGATCAATAAAACCGCAAATACAAAATAAATCTTGCGTGCTGCTCTGGACGGCATGCGCATGGCTCGCCTACGCTGTTTTTTTATCTGAAAAACAAGAGGAACCCATGCAGACAGCACGCTTGAATATTATCGGAATGGATCATGAAGGCTGCGCCGACAGGCTGACGGGCGCGCTCGAGGCCGTCACGGGCGTGGCCACCGTGTGCGTCTCGCTGGCGCGCCACGGCGCCACGGTGCAGTTCGACGAGCGGCTGGCCACGCAGGAACGCCTGCTGGCCGCCGTCAATGACGCCGGCTTCATGGGCGAGGCGACGGATGAAGAACAGCTGGCCTCGTGCAGCGGCGCCTGCGGCCACTGCCGCCACTGAACGCCATTGAGCGCCCGCCCTCCCTTTTTTCGCTCAGCCTTCGCGCGCGCCCCGGTCGCGCAGATGCGCCAACACGCGGCGCGGCCCCAGCGCCTGCAGGTCGAATGGCGGCAACTCGATGGCATCGAGCGTATTCTTGAACAGCAAGCCCAGTTCCGTGTCGCCTTCCAGGCTCAAACGGCGGCTGAAGAACAGCGTGTCCGGATCTTCCTGGCGCCGCGCCAGCAGCATCAAATCATGCACGCTGGCGGCGATGCACAGGTCCGGCACGTCCGCATAGCGCTCCGCCACGAACACCGTGCCCTGCCACTCGAAGTCGAAGGCGATGCCCGCGTCCAGCAGCCGCAAGCGCAAGCTGCGCCCTTCCAGGCTGCGCCGCACGTCGTCGGGCAATTGCGGCGCCAGCAGGCGGTTCAAGCCCTGCACGAACAGCCACGAAGCGGGATACGGGGGCAGTTTGGACAGCAATTCGGCCAGCGGTTCCGGCAGCCGGTACGACACTGCGGGCTTGCTCATGCCGGGACGGGCGGGGACCGGCGCCGGGACGGGCAATCTTTCCAGTTGATCTTGCATGGTGCTTCCTTTCGAGGCGTTCAATGGGCTGCGTGCTGTTCCATGCCGGGCTGGCCGTGCCAATAGCCGTCGCAGGCGCCGGCCGGCTGGCAGGCCGCCAGCTGGGCCTGGGCGCCGATGCCGCTGACCTGGCCGCGGCGGGCGCGGTCGAAGATGGCGATGACTTGTTCCGTATGCATGGCCTGGGGGCTGATGCGCGCCACCGCCACGCCCATGTCGCGCATGGCGTCGAGTTCGCGCACCAGGTTGTAGACCAGCGCCGACTGCGTCTGCGTGCCATTCAGTACGAGGAAGGGTACTTCGTCGCGCGTGCGCAGCAGCAGGCCATCCGGCTCTTCCAGGCAGCTGTAGCCGCAATCGTCCTTCGGCAGGTTGCGGTTGCGCGCCGTGAAGCAGCGCGCGGAAAACGCCAGCGGCATGCGGCCGTAGGCAAAGACTTCCGTCTCCAGTCCTTCCGGTTTCTGGCGCTGCATCTCGGCCAGCGCCGTCTGCCCCATTTCCAGCGGCATCACCCAGCGCCGCGCGCCCAGGCGCGCCAGCAATTGCAGGCTGGGGCCATTGAACAGGTTCAAATGGGGACCGGCGACGAAGGACGTGCCCTTTTCCATGCAGTGCACGGCGCCCATGTCGTTGGCCTCGACGCCGTAGCGGCCATTGCCCGTGATGCGGCGCAGGGTCGCCAGTTCGGCTCCCGCCTCGATCAGCGCCTGCGTCGACAGCACCACTTCCTTGCCGGCGGCGGCCAGCATGTCCGCGATATCGAGCCAGTCGGCCAGACGCACCTCATGCCGGCGCGAGCAGACGGTTTCACCCAGGTAGACGATATCGACGGCGGTGCCGGCGATCTGCTGGTAAAACTCGAAGACGGTGGCGCGCGGCCAGTAGTACAGCAAAGGGCCCAGTGAAAGCTTCAGCATGTTCATCCTCTATTTCCAAGATCTGTGGTAAGCGCCTAATGTGTGCTGCTGGCCTTCGGCCAGCTTGTCCATGGCCGCCATCCAGCCCGGCTTGACGGCGTAGCGCGCATTGCCTTCGCGGCAGGCGTCGATCGCTTCGCGCCACACACGCGTGACCTGTGCCACGTACGCGGGGCTGCGCTGGCGCCCTTCGATCTTCACGGCGCGCACGCCCATGGCGATCAGTTGCGGCAGCAGCGCCAAGGTGTTCAGGCTGGCCGGTTCCTCGATGGCGTAATACTCTTCGTCGTTGACTTCGAAACGCCCCTTGCACAGGGTGGGATAGCTGGCGTTTTCGCCGGGCGCATAGCGGTCGATCAGCACACCGTTCAGGCGCGATTCGAGCCCGTTCGGCGTTTCCAGCCAGCGCACGGATTTCGCCGGCGAGCACACGCCGTGGGTGTTCGGCGCCTCGCCCGTCGCATACGACGACAGTGCGCAGCGCCCTTCGACCATCACGCACAGGCTGCCGAAGCCGAACACCTCGATCTCGACTTCCGTCTTGGCGATCAGTTGCTCCACCTGCGCCATCGACAGCACGCGCGGCAGCACGGCGCGGGCGATGCCAAAGTGTTCATGGTAAAAATTGATGGCTTCGTAGTTGGTGGCCGAACCTTGCACGGACAGGTGCAGGCGCAGCTGCGGCTGGTGCTGGGCCGCATACGCCATCAGGCCCGGATCGGCCACGATCATGGCGTCGATGCCGGCATCGGCGGCGCGGTCGATGGCGCTGCGCCACACGGCCCAGTTGTGCGGCTGCGGATAGGTGTTCAGCGCCAGCAGCACCTTGCGTCCATATTGGTGGGCGTAGCGCACGCCCTCGGCGATGGCCTTCTCGTCGAAATTGAGGCCGGCGAAATTGCGCGCATTGGTGGCATCGCGAAAACCCAGATAAACGGTGTCGGCGCCATTGTCGATGGCCGCTTTCAAGGCTGGCAGGCTGCCGGCGGGGCAGACCAGTTCCAGCGGTCCGGCCACGCGGGTGGCGGTGGTTGATTCAAGCATCATGGTGTTCACAGTCCTGTATCGGCTCAGGGTGCAGACTATATCCCCGCCCAGGCTGCCCAGTCCTTGACGCAGGTGAAGGAATGCATGCATGGCTGGTGCGCGTTCAACTTGCTTGACCTGGCTGTAAAATGCCCCCTTTTCTCCCTCTTCGATTGCCCGCCATGCCCCGCAAACCGCTGCTGATCTTTCTGCTCACCCTGTTCCTCACCGTGCTGCAGGTGCAGTGGGCCG
Organism: Janthinobacterium sp. SUN120; assembly: GCF_030397735.1. Lineage (NCBI taxonomy): Bacteria > Pseudomonadati > Pseudomonadota > Betaproteobacteria > Burkholderiales > Oxalobacteraceae > Janthinobacterium > Janthinobacterium sp. SUN120. Next base: position 1,931,103 of record NZ_JAPUBW010000001.1, read on the forward strand.
CGCCCACGGAAGGCTACGACGCCGAGGCGCTCTCCGTGCTGTCGCCCGAAGTACTGGGCGCGTATCCGGGCGTGCTGCTGCTGTTCCTGCAAGCCGTCTTCGCGCGCCGCGCCATGCCCGTGACGCGCCAGGCCGCCATCTGCACGGGACTGCTGGCCGTCTACTGGCTGCTGGCGAACTACGTCACGTTCGACGCGCGCGTGGCCAGCTGGAGCACCTTCTCGGCGCGGGAAATCTGGGCGCACGTGCTGCCCGCCTCCATCCTCAGCATCGCCGTCTGCGGCGCCGCCTACTTCGCCGCGAGCGCCTTCATCCTGCGCCAGGGCCGCCTGAAAAAGTAAACGGGGGCGCTTTTTTCACCTGCATCAAGGATTCGTCATGCCACTGCACGCGCCCTTTGACGCCACTATATTTAGTGTTTAATCTCCATAAAAACACCGCATGTTGTGTTTATTGGAGGTTTCATGACGACGAATGCAGTTTCCCCCACACGCGGCCAGGTCGATGTCGCCGCGTCCATCAATGAATACCTGGACCGGCGCGACTGGCGTGTCAACGCCAACGCCAACCAGGGTTACTCGCTGGGCGGCCTGATACTCAATGTGTCGGGCAAGGTCATCGCCAACTACTGGCTGGACCAGGTCTATCCGCCGGAAGTGGGCGCGGCGCACCGCGAAGCGGCGCTGCACATCCACGACCTCGACATGCTGGCCGGCTATTGCGCCGGCTGGTCGCTGCGCACCCTGCTGCACGAAGGCTTGAATGGCGTGCCGGGCAAGATCGAGTCCGGTCCGCCGAAACACATGTCGAGCGCCATCGGCCAGATCGTCAATTTTCTCGGCACGCTGCAAAACGAGTGGGCCGGCGCGCAGGCGTTCAGCTCCTTCGACACCTATATGGCGCCCTACATCCGCAAGGACAGCCTGCGCTACGAAGACGTGCGCCAGTACATGCAGGAACTGATCTTCAACCTCAACGTTCCCTCGCGCTGGGGCACACAGACGCCGTTCACCAACCTCACCTTCGACTGGGTTTGCCCGGACGACCTGCGCGAGCAGATTCCCGTCATCGCCGGCCAGGAGATGGACTTCAGCTATGGCGAGCTGCAGGCCGAGATGGACATGATCAACCGCGCCTACATCGAGATCATGATGGCGGGCGACGCCAAGGGCCGGGTCTTCACCTTCCCCATTCCCACCTATAACATCACCGAGGATTTCGACTGGCATAGCGAGAATGCCGAACGTCTGTTCGAAATGACGGCCCGCTACGGCCTGCCCTACTTCCAGAATTTCATCAATTCGGAACTCAAGCCGAACATGATCCGTTCCATGTGCTGCCGATTGCAACTGGACTTGCGCGAACTGCTGAAACGGGGCAATGGCCTGTTCGGTTCCGCCGAGCAGACGGGTTCCCTGGGCGTGGTGACGATCAATTGCGCGCGCCTGGGCCACCTGTGGCGCGGCGACGAGCCAGCCCTGATGGCCGACCTGGACCGCCTGCTGGAGCTGGGCAAGACCAGCCTGGAAATCAAGCGCCGCACCATCGAGGAATTGATGCAGCAAGGCCTGTTCCCCTACACGAAACGCTATCTGGGCACCCTGCGCAACCACTTTTCCACCCTGGGCGTGAACGGCATCAACGAGATGATCCGCAATTTCAGCGGCGACGCCTGGGACATCACGACGCCAGAAGGCCACGCGCTGGCCGTACGCCTGCTCGACCACGTGCGCGCCCGCATGGTGGCCTTCCAGGAAGAGACGGGCCATATGTACAACCTGGAAGCGACGCCGGCCGAAGGCACGACGTACCGTTTCGCCCGCGAAGACCGCAAGCGCTTTCCCGCCATCCTGCAGGCGGGCACCGCCGACAACCCGTACTACACGAACTCGTCGCAGCTGCCCGTGGGCCACACGGACGACCCGTTCGAGGCGCTGGAATTACAGGATGTGCTGCAGCGCAAATACACGGGCGGCACGGTGCTGCACCTGTACATGACGGAAGCACTGTCCGACGCGAACGCCTGCCGCGAACTGGTGAAACGCGCGCTGAGCCGCTTTTCGCTGCCCTACATCACCGTCACGCCCACGTTTTCCATCTGCCCGCGCCACGGCTACCTGGCCGGCAAGCATGAATTCTGCCCCACCTGCGATGCGGAACTGATCGCCCGCAAACAATCCGATCTTGCTCACCCACTCAAGGAAACGCCATGAATGCACGTCCCGACTTCACTCCCGCCATCACCCTGCTCGATACGGAACGCCAGCGCTGCGAAATCTGGACCCGCGTGATGGGCTACCACCGCCCCGTCGCCTCGTTCAACATCGGCAAGCAGGGCGAATTCCACGAGCGCCAGTATTTTACGGAAGCGAGCGCCCGGGTTGGCCAGCCCGCCTGCCATGGCGGCTGAATTGAAGGTGGGCGGCCTGACGCCCTTTTCCGCCACCGACTATCCCGGCAAGCTGGCGGCGGTGGTGTTCGTGCAGGGCTGTCCCTGGCGTTGCGGCTATTGCCACAATCCGCACCTGCAGGCGCGCACGCCGGAAGGCGCCATGCCGTGGCAAGACGTCCTGACCTGGCTGCGCCGCAGAACGGGCCTGGTCGACGCCGTCGTCTTCAGCGGCGGCGAAGCGTGCATGGATCCGGCGCTGGGGCGGGCCATGCAAGACGTCAGGGAACTGGGTTTCGGCATCGGCCTGCACACGGCCTGCATCTATCCGCAGCGCCTGCAGGAAGTGCTGCCCCTGGTCGACTGGGTGGGTTTCGACATCAAGGCGCCGTTTGCCGACTATCGACATGTGACCCGCGTGGCCGGCAGCGGCGACCCGGCGCGCGCCTGCCTGGACGCCATCCTCGCCAGCGGCGTCGCCTACGAATGCCGCACCACCACCCATCCGGACCTGCTGCCAGACGAGCAGCTGCTGGCCCTGGCCGCCACCCTGGCCGCCAAAGGCGTCGATAACTACGTGCTGCAGCAATTCCGCGCCGAAGGCTGCGCGGATGCGGCACTGTCCGGGCGCCCCCTGCACGGCTATCCGGCGGCGCACACGGTGGCGCAAATCGGCGCCATGTTTCCCCGTTTTACATTCCGTAATCATGGCAGTTGAGCCAACAGGCAGATTATTTCGGAAAGCCCCGCAAAATTCCCCGTTCTGCAACGCTGAAATGTCTTGCGTGCTGTAATGTATCAACTGTGCTGCGCACCACGCGCAGCCCGTCAGATTCCTCACACCGCATTACAGATAAGCGTCATCCATGAACGATTTCACCGCAGCCAGCCCAGGCACCCCTTCCACCCATGCCGACATCCTGTACGGCCCGCCGCGACCGGATTTGCTGCGCGAGGAAGTGCTGGCCGACCTGCTGGAAGCGACGGCCCGCCGCTGCCCGCAGCAAATCGCCCTGATCGATGGCGCGCGCCGCATCACGTATGCGCAACTCGATGCGCAGGCAGGATTGGCCGCGTCGCGCCTGGTGGCTGCCGGCGTCAAGCCCGGCGACATCGTGGGCCTGTGGCTGCCGCGCGGCGCCCATTTGCTGCTGATGCAGGCAGCCATCGCCAAGGCGGGTGCCGCCTGGCTGCCCGTCGATGAAGACACGCCCGTCGAGCGCCTGCAAGTGTGCCTCGATGACGCCAATGGCGCGGGCGTCGTCAGCTGCGCGCAATTCGCGCCACGCCTGCTTGATGCGGGCATCCAGCGCCCCGTGTGGACAGCGGAAAGCCTGCTGGCGCCCGCTACGCCGGGCGAAGCGCTGCCCGCGCGCGGCGCCGTGCTGCCCGAACACCCGGCGTACGTGATCTACACGTCCGGCTCCACGGGCAAGCCGAAGGGTATCCTGATCAATCAACGCAGCATCTGCCACTTCCTGCGCAGCGAAAACGCCGTGCTGGAAGTGACGCAAGACGACATCGTCTACCAGGGCTTTTCCGTCGCCTTCGACATGTCGTTCGAGGAAATCTGGATCGCCTACCTGGTGGGCGCCACCCTGTGGCTGGGCCCCAAGGATATCTCGGGCGACCCGGAAGCCTTGCCGCGCGCCCTGGCAGAGAACAAGGTCACCGTTCTGCACGCCGTGCCGACCCTGCTGGCCCTGTTCGCCGAAGAAGTACCGAGCCTGCGCTTGATCAATCTGGGCGGCGAGATGTGCCCGGAGTCGCTGGTCGAACGCTGGTCGCGCCCGGGCCGCGCCATGTTCAACACCTATGGGCCCACGGAAGCCACCGTCTCGTGCAGCCTGGCGCGACTGCGGCCCGGCGAACCGGTCACCATCGGCACGCCGCTGCCCAACTATGGCTTGCTGGTGCTGCAGGTGGCCGAAGCGGGAGAAAACCGTCCCCTGGCCCTGCTGCCAAGGGGCGAGACGGGAGAATTGTGCATCATCGGCCCCGGCCTGGCCGAGGGTTACCTGGGCCGGCCCGACCTGACGGTGGAAAAATTCCTGCCCAATCCCTGGGCGACCAGCGACGATGACGCGCGCCTGTACCGCACAGGCGACCTGGCGCGCATCGATGCGGACGGCCAGGTGCTGTGCCTGGGCCGCGCCGACGACCAGGTGAAAATTCGCGGCTTCCGCGTGGAGCTGGGCGAAATCGAAGCCGTGCTGGCGCAGCAGGCGGGCGTGGGCACGGTGGCAGTATTGCTGCGCAAGGACGACGGCATCGACCAGCTGGTGGCGTATATCGTCGGCAGCGACGAGGCGCCCGAGGATGCCCTGGCGGCAAAAACACTGCGCGCTGCCCTGAACCTGCATTTGCCGCCGTATATGGTGCCTGGCCGTTTTGAATTGCTGCCGCTGATGCCGCGCCTCACTTCCGGCAAGATCGACCGGAAAGCATTAAAGGCCATGCCATTGTCCGCGCCGCTCCCAGGCGAGGCGGGCGAATCGGACGTGCCGGAAACGCCGGCCGAAGCGGCCCTGTTCGCGGCGCTGGCCAAGCTGTTTCCCGGCCAGGCGATCTTGCGCCGGCTCGACTTCTTCAGCGACCTCGGTGGCCATTCCTTCCTGGCTGCGCGCCTCGCATCCGCCCTGCGCGCCGATCCGGCCTACGCCCACATGACGGTGCGCGACATTTACCAGAACCGGCAGATCGGCAAGATCGCCGCCGTGCTGGGTGAAGCGCCCGCGCTGGCCACGCCGGAAGCGGATTGGACGCCGCCATCGACCTGGAAACGCTGGCTGTGCGGTGCCGCGCAAGCAGCGGCCGTGCCTGGCCTCGTCACCCTGCGCATGGCGCAGTGGATGGCGCCGTTCTTCACCTATCACTTCTTCACGGGCGACACGGGAGACACCGTGCCGCGCGCCATCGCCGCCTCGATCGGCGTGTTCCTGCTGGCGACCCTGGCCGAATTTGCCATTGCGATTGCCGGCAAGTGGCTGATCGCCGGGCGCTTGAAGCCGGGCAACTATCCGCTGTGGGGCGTCACCTACTACCGCTGGTGGCTGGCAGACCGCCTGGTCGAATCGGCGCCCGCCTACCTGCTCAGCGGCTCGTCCCTGAACAGTTGGTGGCTGCGCGCGCTGGGCGCCAAGGTGGGCAAGGAAGTCGTCATCGGCTCGATGACCCTGCGCGCGCCCGACCTGCTGGCCATCGGCGACAACGTCAGCGTGGGCAATGCCGTCAACTTTGAAAACGCCAGGGTCGAGCGGGGCCGCCTGTTGCTGGGCCAGATCCGCATCGGCGACGATGCCTGCATCAGCTCTTACGCTATCCTGGAAGGCAATACCAGCGTGGGCGCGTTTGGCCACCTGGAGGGACAATCGGCGCTGGCCGATGGCGCGGCGGTGCCGGCCGGCAGGGTCTGGACTGGCTCGCCCGCGCGCGATATCGGCCCGTTTGACGTGGCCAGCCAGCCGCCGCGCCCCGCCGTCTCGCGCCTGCGCCTGACGGGCGAAACCCTGTTCTTCTGCTTTGGCATGGTCCTCATCGCCGTGCTGTTCTTCATGCCCGTCTTCCCCAGCTTCGTGCTGATCGACTGGTTCGACGAGCGCGAAATGATGCCGTGGCTGCAGGGCCGCGACGTGACGACCCAGCTGGCCCGCTACTTCCTGCTGGCCTTCCCCGCCAGCGCCGTGCTGATCGTGCTGACGGCACTGCTGTCGGCCGCCATCCGCTGGGGCGCGCTGCCCCGCCTGAAGCCGGGCAGTTCGCCCGTGCACAGCAATATCTATTGCGCCAAGTGGCTGGTTAGCCATATCCAGGAATCGAGCTTGAACGTGCTGCACGGTATTTACGCCACCGTCTACGCGCCGTACTGGTACCGCCTGCTGGGCGCCAAGGTCGGCAAGGGCGCCGAGATTTCCACGGCGCTGGGCGTGGTGCCCGACATGCTGACCCTGGGCGACGACACCTTCATCGCCGACGCCGTCATGCTGGGCGACGAACAGATCGACGGCGGCTGGATGACCATGCGCCCCACCGTCATCTCGCACCGCAGCTTCGTCGGCAACGGCAGTTATATCCCGGATGGCACCGTGCTGCCCGAACACGTGCTGATCGGCGTGCACACGCATGCGCCGCGCAATGTGCAGATGCACAGCGGCGACACGTGGCTGGGCTCCCCGCCCATGCACCTGCCCGCGCGGGAACAGGTCAGCGGCTTTGCCGAGCACCTGACGTTCAAGCCATCGCTGTTGCGCCGCCTGGGCCGCAGCCTGATCGAAGCGTTCCGCATCGTCGCGCCGCACGCGGTGGTGATCGCCGTCGGCTATACCCTGGTGCTGGACGTGATGCCGATCGCGGGCGCCGGGCGCTGGGGCGAGGTGGTGGGCGACCTGGCCATCGCCGGCCTGGCCTACGGCATCGGCAATTTCCTGGTGGTGGTGCTGTTCAAATGGCTGCTGCTGGGACGCTACCGCAAGCACGCGGCGCCCATGTGGACGCCATTCGTGTGGATTTCCGAAGGCGTGACGAATCTGTACGAAGGCATCGCCGTGCCCAACTTCATGCGCTACCTGCGCGGCACGCCGTGGCTGCCTCTCGCCTTCCGCCTGTTCGGCTGCAAGATCGGCCGCGGCGTCTACATGGACACGACCGACATCACGGAATTCGACTGCGTGCACATCGGCGACTACAGCGAATTGAACGCCCTCACCTGCCCGCAAACGCATCTGTTCGAAGACCGCGTGATGAAGATCGACCACGTGGAAATCGGCCAGCGCGTCTACATGGGCCCGCGCAGCTCCGTGCTGTACAGCGCCAAGGTGGGCGACAACGCGCGCCTGGGCCCCTTGACCCTGGTGATGAAGGGCGAGCACATCCCCGCCGGCAGCAACTGGGCGGGCTGCCCGGCCGCGCCGCTGCGCAGCTGATCGCAGTCGATGAATCGTACGGTGCTCTTCTCAAGAGACGGCGTGCTGGTGATCGGCATCGCCGCCGTGCTGCCGCGCGCAGAGGCCCGCTTGCGCATCCGCGCCGCTGTGCGCGAGGCGCTAGCACAGTGGCTGAAGCTGGACATCGAGGCGATTTTGGTGGAGTCGACGCCTGGCCAGGCCCCGCGCCTGCTGCTGGCCGGCCGCCCAGCGGGTTTGTCACTGACCCATGACGAGGGCATCTCGCTGGCCGCCGTCCATCTGCACGGCCCAGTCGGCCTTGACGTGATGCGGGTGCAGGCTATTGCCGACTGGTGCAATCTGGCGCGCGATTACCTGGGGCCGCAGGTGACACAGGAGCTGGCTTCATTGCCCGATGCTCAACGCCCCTTGGCCCTGGCGCAAGCGTGGACGGCGCGCGAGGCGGCGCTCAAGTGCGCGGGCTTGCCGCTGGCGGAATGGGACGGGGCCGCGCCAGCTTGCCGCCTGCAGGCTTTGAGCGTGGCGGCTCCGTATGTGGCGACCCTGGCATACTAGTCTTCCTTGCCCTCGGCCGCCCCGCCGATCTGGACGAAAATCAGTTTTACGATAATACTGACGAGCAGTCCCAGCACCCCGATCAATTCCAGCATGGCCATTCCTTTGCAGTGACAGCAGACCAGGCCACTGTAACGCGAACCCCGGGGCCAGGCTAATATCAAATCAGGCAGTCTCCGATCTCGAAAAGGCATACGATTGATTTCCATCAGACAGTTCCGCTATTTTGTCGAAGTCGTCGATGCGGGCAGCTACTCGCGCGCGGCGGAAAAATTATATATCGCGCAATCGGCCCTGAGCCGGCAGATCAAGGAGCTGGAGGGCGAGGTGCAGGCGCTGCTGCTGACGCGCGACGCGCGCCATATCGAACTGACGCCTGCGGGACAGGTCTTTTATGAACGGGCCAAACGCATCCTCGAAGATATCGACGAAACCGTGCGCCAGACCCGCCATGTGGGGCAAGGGGCGCAAGGCATCATCCGCCTGCTGCATTCGAGTTCCGTCACCCTCACGCCCGCCATCGGCGCCGTACTGAACCGCCTGCTGGCGCAGTTCCCCGGAGTTTCGCTCGATATCTCCAAGGGATCGTCGGAAAACCAGGCGGCGGACATCGAGGAAGGCCGCGCCGACCTGGGCCTCGTGCGCCTGCCCACCCTGCGCAAGCATGCCAACATCGTCGTGCGCGAACTGTACGCGGAAAAGCTGGTGGTGGCCGTGTCAGCGATGTCGCCATTGGCCGCGCTGGAACGCACGACGATCGCCGCCCTGCGCGACGAGGCCTTCGTCTCGATCCCGCACAAGGACCGGGGAGGCCTCAGCTACCTGGTGGCGAGCCTGTGCCTGGCGCAGGGATTCTTCCCAAAGGCGGCCCGCGCCCTGTCGCGCAAGACTTCACAGCTGAACCTGATCGAAGCGAACATGGGCATCGCCATCGTCCCGGACAGCATGCGCCTGGTGGCGCCGCCCGGCGTGCGTTTTATTCCCTTGCCGGACGAAGAATCGCATTCCGTCGTGGGATTGATCTCGCCGCGCGCCGCCAGCGGCATGGTGGCCGCATTTACGGAAGCATTCGTGCACGAGATGGCCAAGCCGCCGGCCGATTAGCCTTCCGCATACAGCGCCGCATCCGCGTCGCGCACGGCCGCCATCAGCAAGGCCAGCTTCATGACATCGAGCTTGCCGTCCGTGCGTACGCGCGAGCACAGGTCGATGCCGTAGGGGCGTACCTGGCGCAGCGCGTCGGCTACGTTGGTGGCGTCCAGCCCGCCGGCCAGGAAGACGGGACGGGGGCTGGCGCGCACGAAGCGCGCGCTGATGCTCCAGTCATGCGTGCGGCCCGTGCCACCCAGTTCAGGCACGGCAGCGCCGGGACGGCCCGAGTCGAGCAGGAAAGCGTGCACGTGGGGCGCATAGGCGGGGATCAGCGCCAAAGCCTCGGGGCCCTCCACGTGGATCACTTGCACGCGCCGCACGTGCGGCAGCAAGCGCGCCAGCTGCGCCACTTCGCCGGGGTCGATATGGCCGACGATCTGCACGGTGGACGGCTGCGTGGCGCGCACGTGTTCAGCGATGGCTGGCGCCGTCGTCTCGGACGTCAGCAGGAACGTGGCCACGGGCGGCGGCGTCCAGGCGGCGATTTGCGCGATGCGCGCATCGGGAATCGGGCCAGGGCCGGACGGCATGGCCGCCACCAGGCCCAGCGCGTCGGCGCCGGCGGCAATGCCCAGTTGCGCTTCGTCGATGGAAGCGATACAGCAAATCTTGATGCGGGTTCTCATGGCCTGGCGTGTTCAATCCGGATGATCAACATTACAACACAGGGCGGCGCGCACGCCAAGACACGCGGTCAAGGCCGCGCGCGATTGTGTGCCAGAATGGGGCCTGCCCACTTCCCGAGGAATCCATGGCCGACTACAAGAACCCCAGCTACGTGGCCCGCTCCATGCACCCGCGTTTCGATGAACTGACGTCACCGGGCGACGCCGTGCCGTATTCGGGCATCTACCGCTGCGACGGCTGCGCGCACGAAATCGTCTCGACGGAAGGCCACGTCATGCCGCCGCAAAACCACCACCAGCACAACAGCGAGCAGGGGCCGATCCGCTGGCGCCTGATCGTCAGCCCGCGCTGATTGACAGGCGCCAGGTGGCGGACGATACTTGATTTATCCGGGATCGCCATTGGAAGCCGCGTATGCGCATCGTCGACTTTGAAATCCGCAAGGAGTGTCCGCCGCAGTTGTGCGACTGCGAACGCGAACGCCTGCTCGACGATCCGCAGGCGGACCTTGCCATCCTGCGCCTGAACCTGACGGAAGAAAAGCGCCTGCTCGCGCATATCGAGGGCATCACCACCCATGCGCAGTTGCGGAAGCTGCAGCAGCGCTTGCGCGACAACCTGGGCGTGGAATTGCAGATTACACCGGGCAGCGGCGAAGTGCGCACCGTGCGCGGTTTCCAGATCCGCCTGCTGGAGCAGCCAGGCCTGTGCCGCAAGACACGCGCCGCCATTCCGGCCGCCGTGCGCCGCTGCCTGGCCGCGCATCCTGAAATCGCCTTTGCGATATTGAATGAAAACGACTTGCTGGGTGGTGTCTAGACGCCGGCGCGGATGGGGATGACCCTGCCCTTCGCTTCGCGCGCCCGCAACTGTCCGCAGCCGCCTTCCACGTCCTGCCCGGCCGAATCGCGCAATTTGGTCAGCACGCCGCGCGCGTGCAAGGCGGCGGCGATCGCGCGGGCCTTTTCCCAGCTGGGGCGCTTGAACGGCAAGTCGGCTATGGTGTTATACGGGATCATGTTCAGCACCGCATATTTCCCCTGCAAGAGCGCGACGATGCCATCCATCTCGTCCTCGCCATCGTTGACGCCTTCCATCAGGGTCCACTGGTACTGCACCGGGTAGCCAGTCAGGCGCGCATACGATTCGCCGAAGTCCACCAGTTCCTGCGGGGTGAGCCTGGGCGCGCGCGGCAGCAGCTGTTCGCGCAGCTCTCGCTTCGTCGTGTGCAGGGACAGGGCCAGCGCCGGCTTGACGCGACCTTGCGGCAAGCGCTCGAAGGCGCGCGGGTCGCCCACGGTGGAAAACACGAGGTTCTTGTGGCCGATATTGCCCTCGGTGCCCAGCAGCTCGATCGCTTCCATCACGTTGTTCAGGTTATGCGCCGGTTCGCCCATGCCCATGAAGACGACTTTTTTCACGGGGCGCAAGGTGCGCGCCAGTACCACTTGGGCGACAATTTCTCCACTGGTCACTTGCCGGATCAAGCCGTCGCGGCCCGTCATGCAGAACTGGCAGCCGACGGCGCAACCGACCTGGCTGGACACGCACAAGCCATCGCGCGGCAGCAGCACGCTTTCCACCGTCTGGCCATCGTGCAGCCCCACCAGCAGGCGCGCGGAACCGTCGGCGCCCGGGTGCGTGCTGAGCAATTTCAGCATGCCCTGCAATTCCAGGTCGAGCGCGGGCAAGGCCTCGCGCACGGGCAGCGGCAAAAAATCCTCGGCACGGCGCCGGCCCTGGTCGTGCGGCTGCGCCTGTATCCAGTCGCGCAGCACGCGCTGTTCGTGCAGGGGCTTGGCGCCCAGGGCGCGCAGGCGCTGGCGGAGATGATCGATTTGCATGGATTCTGAATAAAAAACGGCGCGCCGGCAGGAATGCGAGGCGCGCCGCGAATGGCAAGGAAAAGGCTTAGACCTTTTTCACGAACTCGGTTTTCAGGCTCATGGAACCGAAGCCGTCGATCTTGCAGTCGATATCGTGGTCGCTGTCGACCAGGCGGATGTTCTTGACCTTGGTGCCCATCTTGACGACACCGCCGCCGCCCTTCAATTTCAAGTCCTTGATGACGCTGACCGTGTCGCCGTCCTGCAGGATATTGCCGGCCGAATCACGGTACACCTTGGCGCCCTCTTCCGCCGCTTCTGCAGCAGTGGCCGACCATTCATGCGCGCATTCAGGGCAGATCAACTGGCTGCCGTCTTCATACGTGAATTCGGATTGGCATTGCGGGCATGGTGGTAATGTGCTCATTTTCTTCTCTGTCTGGTGAACAGCGCGTGCTGTAAAAGCCGACATTATACTGCCTACGCCCCGCATCAGCTTGCTTTTTTCGCCATCATTATCAATGGCGGCGAATAATCTCGATGGTGCTGTGGACAATTTCTTCGTGGATGCCGATGCGCGCGCGCAGTTCGGCCGCCGTCAGGCTGGCGTCGCGGCTGACGACGGACAGGGCGCATGAATACAGCTGCTTGCCGACCCGCCACACGTGCAGGTCGACGACGCGCGGCGTGTCGCCTGCGCTTTCCACTTCCACGGCTTCGCGGATTTCATCCACCACGGGATGGTCCATCTCGCGGTCCAGCAAGACCTTGCCCGTCTCCTGCATCAGCCTTTTCGCCCACAGGGCCACCAGCACGGCGCCCGCGATGCCCATCACGGGATCGAGCCAGCGCCAGCCGTAAGCCCACGCGCCGGCCAGCGCAAGGATGGCCAGCACGGACGTGGCGGCGTCGGCCAGCACGTGGACGTACGCGGCCTTCATGTTCAAGTCTTCGCCGTGGCCATGGTGCTCATGGTGACCGTGATGGTCATGATGATCATGATGCTCGTGGTCGTGGCCATGGTCGTGGTGCCCGCCGAGGATCAGCGCGCACACGAGGTTGACAGCCAGGCCGAAAGCCGCCACCGCCATCGCCTGCGGATAGTGTATGGGTTGCGGCGAGAACAGGCGCTCGACGGAAGCGGCCACCATCAGCACGGCCACGCCCAGCAGCAGGATGGCGCTCGTGTAGCCGGCCAGCACTTCGATCTTCCACGTGCCGAAGGCAAAGCGCGGGTCGCGCGCATAGCGGCGCGCGGCCGCATACGCAAACGCGGCCAGGCCGATGGCCAGCGCGTGCGAACTCATATGCCAGCCGTCGGCCAGCAGGGCCATGGAGTTGTACCACCAGCCGGCGACGATTTCCAGCACCATGGTGGCCAGGGTGATCCACATGACGATGCGCGCGCGGCGTTCCGCCTTGTCGCTGGCTGCGCCAAACACGTGTTCATGCTGCCAGGCGGACAGGTCTTCCTTGATGGATGGCGTTTGCATGACGTGCTCCTTATTTGAGGTAGGTGCGCAAGATGCCCGCGATGTCGTCGGCGCCCCTGGCCCGCTCGTCGCCGGAGATATCGGGACTGGCCACGTGCTCGCGCAGGTGTTCTTCGATGACTTCGGCCATCAGGCCATTCACGGCGCCGCGCACGGCCGCGATCAGCTGCAGCACTTCGCCGCAGTCGCGCCCCTCTTCCAGGCCCCGCTCCAGGCCTTCCACCTGTCCCTTGATGCGTTTGATCCTGTTTAGCAGCTTGGTCTTGTTGTGCGCCGTGTGTCCCATGGTTCTACTCCGATAAATACTATAGGGGGGTATACTATCAGAAAGCGCGCCGCATGCGGCAAGGCGTTAAAAAAGCCGCGCATCCTCGCGGATGGGCGGCTCATTCAGGCTGGAACAGGCGCTATGGCGCCGGCGCGATCTTGCGCAGCTTGCTGGCCAGCGAAGCGTCGGACAATTCGCCCAGGTGCGTATCGACCAGGCGCCCCTGCGCGTCATAGAACAGGGTGGTGGGCAGGGCCGATGAACCGGCCGCCTTGCCCAGCGCCGCCTCGCTGTCGAGCAGCACATTGCGCAGGGTCACGCCGCTCCTGTCCAGGAAAGCGCTGGCCGCAGCCGCATTCTCGCGCTGGTTCGCATACACGAAGATGATATCGGCGCGCGCCTGCTGCGCGGCGGCCAGCACGGGCATCTCGCGCCGGCACGGCGGGCACCAGCTGGCCCACAGATTGACCACCAGCGGCTTGCCGCCGGCCAGCGCCGCCAGGGTCACCGGCGCGCCATCGAGCGCCTGCAGCGCCACGGCCGGCAAGGCCGCCGGCTTGTCGTAGGCCAGCGAGATCCCTGCGCTCAGCACGCCCCAGACCAGCGCGCCCGACGCCACGCTGATGGCGAGAGGCCGGCGCATGGCCGCCATGGCGGGACGCCGGCAGCGCCACGCGGCGATGGCCACGCCAGCGGCGATGCCGGCCGGCGCCATGAAGCCGCCATCGCGGATGTTGAGGATGGACCAGGGCGCCGCCAAGGGGGAGCTGAAATACTGTTCGTGCCAGCGCAAGACGAATGCCAGCCGCGCCGCCAGCAGGCCGGCGATCAGCATGTCGGAAACGAGGGGGCCGGCGGCCGGCAGTTGGCGATAGCGCCGTACCGCCCACGCCGCGCCGTAGGCGACGCACAGGGAAACGATCAGCAGGACCAGGCCCGTAGGCAGGGCCAGGGGGCCGATTTGCAGGGACAGCATGGGCGCTCTTTATAACGTCGAATGGACGGCCATTCTGCCCGATGCGGATTAAGCGGGCGTTAAGAAGCGGCCAGCGCTTCCTTGCGCACGAAATGCATGGCTTGCGGCTGGTCCACCAGCACGCACTGCTTGCCCGTGCGCTTGCAGTGGTCGTGCACGCGCCAGTAGGCGTCGTGGCTGACGCAGCCCGTCTGGCAAATCACCAGGTCGGCAGCCACCAGGCCCGCTTCCAGCGCCGCCGCATCGTCGGCGCCATCGTCGCCGCCGGCATGGTGCAGGAAGCGCCCGCCGGCCTGCTCGATGGCTTGCTGCGCCACGTTGGCGCCACCCGCGTCCTGGCCAAGCTCCAGGCTTGAATAGTTGCTCACATATAGCACGGCTTTTTCGCGCACATCGGCCTGCAAGGCGGGCACGGGTACGACGGAAGGCGTGGGCAGCCACTGCAGGCGCAGCAATTCGCGCATCAGGTCCTGCACCCGTTCACCGAGCCACTCGACCCGGCGGGCCAGCCGGGCACGCGTCGGCAAACCCGGCACGCTGGCCGCCAGTTCGGCCAGTTCATCGCGCGCCAGCGCCAGCCGGGTATCGCGGATCACGACCTGCGCCCGCGCGCGCATCAATTCCGACTCCAGCTGCGCGATGCGGGCCGCCTGCGCAGCCAGTTGCGCACTGCAGCGCGCCTGCGCGCGGCCATATTCCCCCATCAGCACGCGATGCTCGTGCGCGATCATGTCTTCGTTGCCATACACACTGCCCATCATGCCCTCCTTCACCGACCGTGGCGCCATGGCGCCAGCCCATCGCACCCCCATGGATTCGAATTATAAATGAGAATCATTATTATTTGTCTATGCGCGTGCGCGCAGTAGGGGTATGCGGCGGCCGCCAGCGTCACGCAGCCGGCGGGCAAGACAGCAGGCGCTGCCAGACGTCGTCCTGCACCTGCCGCACATGCCGCAAGCCGTCGGGGCCACGATAGATCCCCAGCGTGTTCGGCCACGCCACATCGATGAACAACAGCCGCGCCGGATCGATCAGCAGGGACTGGCCCACATAATTGCCCTTGATCTCGCCCTTGTTCACGATCAGCAGGCGCGCGCCACCAGCCAGCGCCCGCTCTTCCAGCGCCACGCCGCTGCGCTCGGCCACATCGCGCAGCCAGCGTTCGCGCCAGCGCGCCTGCTCCCCGAACTGCCCCGTTGGCGGCCGGTCCAGCTTGACGACGGCTGCCACGGGACCGTCAATGCCCGCCTGCAGCGAAAAGCCCATGCGTTCCTGCAGTTCGACCGTGTAGGCCTCGCCCTTGACGTCGATCTGGTAGCGCCCCGTCCCGTCCTGTACCCGCAGCTCGGCCTGGTGATAGGCGGGTTGGACGCAACTGGCGTACAGATGGACGAGCACATCGAGAAACGGTGGTTCGACGGGGGATGCCGTCACCATGAGGGGCGACAGGCTGGCACACAGCACGGCGGCAGCCGCGCATTTCATTGTATTCATTCTTGCTCCGGTTCACGGGGGACGGCTGCCGAAAAACAGGCACGGCACGCCAAATTATTGCTTCTAAGTAATATTTAGCAGTATTTTTTGCAATGGTGGAATTGGCAAGATCCGCACTCTAGCAGAAGGGGCAAAAACGGCCCGCACGGCCCGCGCACGACCCGGCCTGCCGCACGATTCAATTGAATCGCGCTTGTTAAATCACTATTTCTAAGGTGTAATCTTATAAGCAAGTCATTGAATTAATTGCAAGTACGCTCATTTCTCCACACGGAGTTCCAATCAATGTCCGAACCGGTCCAAGCAAGCGCGTCGCCGTCACCTGCTACGTCACCCGTCGCCACCGGCTTCAGCCAGGCCACGCGCCTGCTGAAGCTGAGCACGCCCCTGGGCCCGGACAAGCTGCTGGCCGAATGCGTGCGCGGCGAGGAAGGCCTGGGACTGGGCTATGTCTTCAATATCGCCGCCCTGTCGCTCGACGCAGCCATTCCCCTCAAGTCGCTGATCGGCCAGCCCATCCTGCTGGAATTGCGCACGGCCGCCGGCACAGAGGATTGGCGCCCGTTCCACGGCCACATCACCGCCGTCGAACTGGCGGGCGCGAATGGCGGCTTTGCCCGCTACAACCTTACCATGCAGCCGTGGACGGCCTTCCTGGCGCACGGCCGCGACAGCCGCGTCTTCCAGGACCAGGCGGTACCGGACATCCTCGAAGTCGTCTTCGCCCGCTACCAAGGCCAGGGCATGCTGGCGCCCGCCTGGCGCTTCGACCTGCTCGACCGCGCGGCCTATCCGAAACGCAGCATCTGCAGCCAGTACCAGGAAAGCGACTGGGCCTTTGCGGAACGGCTGATGAGCGAGGAAGGGCTGTTTTATTATGCGGAACACACGGGCGATGCGGGCAGTGCCAGCCTGGGCAGCCATACCCTCGTCATCGCCGACCACAACGGCAGCTTCAAGCCCAACGCTCAGGCCAGCATCGCCTACAGCCAGCCAGGCGCCGTCATGCCGCAAGACACGATGGACCGCTGGCGCATGCAGTTGCGCCAGCAAACCAACGGCATCGAACTGTCCAGCTGGGATTACCGCGCGCTGGACCAGCGCCCCATCAGCGCCGCTGGCGCCAGGGACGGGACGATGGCGCTGCTCAGCCGCGACGCTCCCGGCGCCTATGCCTACCCGTCGCGTGAGCACGGACAACGGCTTGCCGAGCGCCAGTTGCAGGCGCTGACGGCGGCCAGAGAAGTGTTTACCGGCGCCGGCACCGTGCGCACCCTGGCGCCCGGCACCACCTTCACCCTGAGCGGCCAGGCGCAAACGGACGCGGCGGGCGATGGCGACGCGGCGACCTTCCTCGTCACCCGCACGGTACACTTGATGCATAACAACCTCGATGCCGAACTCGGCGGCGGACTGCTGCAGCGCTTCGGCAAGGGCTTGCTCGACGCGCTGATCGGCGACGAAGCGGCCGGCAGCCTGCACGCCGTCGGCGACACCATCGGCGAACGCCCGCCCTACCGCAACCGCATCGACGCCATCCGCAGCAAGATCCCCTACCGCAGCAGCTATGCCGACCAGCATGGGCAACTGCTGCATCCGCGCCCCGGCATCATGGGCCAGCAGACCGCCATCGTCGTCGGCCCGGCCGGCGTCCAGCTGCATACGGACCGCGACCACCGCATCAAGGTGCAATTCCACTGGCAGCGGGGAGCGCAAAGCCATAGCCGGCTGGCGCATCCGGCAGCCGACGGCCACACGGGCGCCCCCGGCGACGATAGCGCCGGCACCTGGGTCAGGGTCGCCACGCCGCTGGCGCCCGTCGCCGGCGCCAACTGGGGCAGCAACGCCCTGCCCCGCGTGGGCCAGGAAGTGCTCGTCGATTTCCTGGAAGGCAATATCGACCGCCCCGTCGTCATCGGCACGCTGTACAACGGCCGCGGCCAGGCAGACGCGCAAAACAACCAGGTCAGCCAGGGCACGGGCGCGGCGACGGGCAACGCGCCGGCCTGGTTTCCCGGCCAGGCCGGCGCCCACGCCCACCCGGCGGCCTTGTCCGGCATCAAGACGCAAGCCATGCAAGCCAGCCAGGGCGGCGGCGGCGCCTACAGCCAGCTGGTGTTCGACGACAGCCCGGGCCAGGGCCGTGTCGCCTTGCAGCGCCACGCCGGCCCTCATCAGGGCACGGCCGAACTGAACCTGGGCCATTTGCGCCACCAGAGCGACAACCAGCGGCTGGCGCCGTCCGGCTTTGGCGCCGAGCTGAAAACAGAACACGGCGCCGCCCTGCGCGCGGGAGCGGGCATGTTGCTGTCGGCGCATGGCCGCGATGCCGGCGGCAGCCAGATGGATGCGCAGGAAGCGCTGGAACAGCTCAGGCAAAGCTTGCAACTGCAGACCTCGCTGGCCGAGCAGGCGCAAAAACATTTCGCGCTCGAAATGCCCAGCCCGGCCACAGCCGGTGCGGCCGCGCCAGCTTCCGCTGTCACGCCGGACCAGCCGCAGACGCCTGCGCCAGCCGCCCAGCTCCCCGCCCTTGCCCAGATGCAGCACAGCATCGAGGTCCTGGGCGCGACGGCCGAGGGCGCCGCCGCTGCGGGCCAGGGCCAGCAGGCGGCGGGCGGCGAAGGCCAGGCCAGCGCGTATGGCGACCCGCAGCTGCAATTGTCCAGTCCGTCCGGCATCGCCGCCACCACACCGGCCAACGCCGTGCTGGTCGCCGGCGGCAATGGCAGTCTGACAGCGGGCGCGGATCTCAACTTTGCCGCGCAGGGCAACAGCCTGTACGCGCTGGGCAAGGGCATCAGCCTGTTTACCTATGGCAAGGCCAGCAGCAAGGATAAGCCCAACCAGGAAACCGGCATCCGCCTGCATGCGGCCAGCGGCAAGGTCAGCAGCCAAAGCCAGTCCGATGCGACACGGCTGACGGCCGACAAGGCCATCACCGTCAGTAGCACCGCCAAGAGCGTCACGGCGGCGGCCAAGCAGCACATCCTGATGACGGCCCAGGGCGCGTACATCCGCCTCGAAGGCGGCAACATCATGCTGCATGGACCGGGCAAGATCGATTTCAACGCCAGCATGAAGGAATTGACGGGGCCGGCGAGCAGCCAGCCCACCTTGCCGGCGATGCCGAATGCAGCCGACCTGGGCCGGGCAGTCGAACTGAACCTGCATTATGGCGATCTCGAACCTGTCATTAACTCCCCCTACAAAATCACGTTCGCCAATGGTACTTCACTCAGTGGATTGCTCAACGACAAGGGCCATGCCCGCCTCGAAAACATTCCTCCCGGCGCATATCACATTGAATATGGCGAGGACCAGCGCGACTGGGTAGCGCCGCCATTGGTAGCGGAACCCCGTCTGCAGCAAGCGAGGCAGCAGCTGAAACAGGCTTCCGCATTGCTGGAAGCGGCCAGGAAAAGCAGTAAACCGGATCCCCAACCATGAGCCAGAACTTTGTCGATGAGATTGTAGAGTTTTTCAAGGACCTGATCCTGGGCGACTTCGAGGATGACCAGGGCAAGGCCGCCATGATCGTCGGCGGCGCCATTTCCCTGATCCCCGTGGTTGACCAAGTGATGGATGTGCGCGATGTCTCGGGCATGATCTACCGGGTCGGCAGGAAAGGCGTGTCGCGCGCGACCCGCGATGACTGGGTCGACATGGCGCTGGCGGCGTTCGGCTGCATTCCAGAAGTCGGCAGCCTGTTCAAGACCATCATCAAGCCTTTGCGCAAGTACCGCAAGGAGGTTGGCGCGGCGGCCGCTGGCGGCAATGTCATGATCGAAGCCATGCTGGGCAAGAGCAAGGGCGCCGCGATCAAATTCCTGAAAACCTTCCAGTGGGCACAAAACACCCAGCTGGCAATCAGCACGGCCATGAGCGCGCTGGACAACTGCGTGCAATTGCTCGGCTACCTGTCGACCAGCCATTGGTGGCTGCCGTCGGACTTGCAGCATTTGGCACGCGACATGAAGCCGCAAGTCGAAGCGGTGCGCGGCCCCCTCAAGGCCGGCATTGCGCAAGGCGCCAAGGCGTTGCAGGACTTGATCGAGGACATGCTGGGCGAAGACGCGTTATGGGCGGCAAAAAAAATCGCCGTCGCCGCCGGCACCGGCGCCAATACGGCAGCCAGGCACAATCACAAGCCCGGCAACACACATCCGCACAGCGCCAACGCCCAGTTCAAGTCGCCCACGATCAGCACCGATAAAAAAACCAAGGGCGTGGATGCCAAAGCAAAAACCAAAGAACGGGACTCGCCGGGCAAGGGCAAGGAACACAAACCCGTGGACGACTCGCACCGCCAGAGCAGCGACGGCGGCACCGCACCGGTGAAGAATACGTCGCGGCCGATTCGCGAATTGCTGTCCAAAGTGCCATTCGGGCCAAAGGGACTCATCGGTGAGCATATGGCAGATTATTATCATATGGAACACGTGCTTAAAAAAGCCACCGCCTGGCCGCACGGTAACGTCAATGGAAAATGGCGCTTTGACTACCCGCGCGTTGTCGGTCCCGATAACGCACACAAACGCCCGACAGAGCTTGTACCCGAAGACTTAAAAAAAATGCTACAAAATGGTGTGGATACCATCTGGCAGACAAATAGCGACACTTTCCATTTCATCGAAGCAAAATTCAGTAGCAGTGCCTACACACTGTTCCAGCGGCTGCAAAAGGAAGTGGAACGTGGCAACATCCCACGCCCCCCGGCATCCCTCAACGACAGAGAGCTGATGTTATGGACGTTGCTCGGTGAACGTATAAAGGGCACGCAGATGGGGAAAAAATGGCTTACCAACAGCACCAAAAACGGTGCCATGCAATCCGTTGAAAATTTAAAAAATCGCTGGACATATCTAATACTGGGAAGCACCGCACTCTCTAATCCGTTCGTGACGGCGGCACACCCGCATGGCAAGCTCAAGTTAGCAGCAGCATCTGGAGTTGTCGACCATCTTGCAGCGACATTGGAATTACTCGCGTCAGGTGATCATTATAATATAAAAATACATGACAAACACAAAGAAACTCATGGCATAAGCGACACATTCAACTATATGGAAATTGATCGCATAGACAAAGGACGTAGAAGCCTCGAAAAAGCAACGTCCAAAAAACCAGTCGATCAACAAGAACAGCAAGAGAACAAGAATAAATCAAGCAAAGCAGTTTCAGGAAAGAGAAAACGGAGAAAATAACAATGAAGAACCCAGAATTCCATGAACGCCGTCGCCAACAATTCCTTTATGAGGAGCTTTACACTAAAACTCGAGAAAATCAACTTTCACTAATTAAAGGTCAACTTGCCAACAAAAAAGTGGCCGAATCAACACAAAGTCAAACTGTCATTTACCAGTTTTTGTATTTGGAAGCGCTATGGATCTGGATACTCGACTATACGGCAGGTGAGCCGATCGATGCACTGGCGCCGCGCATTGCAGGCATCGTGGATAAATTTGAAGAATGGAATGAAGTCGATCAACTTTATCAACAGGAAGCGGCGCTTGACTTTCCAGAATACGGGCCATACGAATACGAGGGAGCGCCACAGTTTTCCATCCTTTCCGATTATGAAGACACGCTTCAACTACTCAGCATCGCCATCCTGCTACGCGATCAGCGTTCGGTGCGACGCATCATCCACGTACTGCGTAGCCACCGTGGCCACGATGGGCTGTTCGAGCAATTAATTGGCGCATATGTCGAGGACAGTCAAGACCTCGACACCTGCATTATCAGCAAACCCTACGACACCCTGTTGCAAGTATTCTATGAGGAAGATGAGAAAGCTAGCTTAGTCCTGCTGCAAAAATACCTGAAACAGTGGTACCCAGCTATGAGAAATCATCCGCGCTGGTACGATGAGCATCTCAACATCAACGAGGAAGGCTATGCCGCCTATTACGGCTACTGGGCATTCGAAGCAGGGGCGACCGTCTTTATACTCGACCTGGACGACAGCCAGATCGACCATCTGGTCTACCCCAAAGACCTGGTCGATTATGCACGACAGTTATGGGAAGTTGGCCGCTTTACCAGTCAGGAAACAGAACCACTGATGCGCAAGGGACGCGTCGAGGGCGGCCAGCCCTGCCCTCAAACTGGCTTCTGGGAAACCCCAGCAAAATTGCACAGCCGCAGCCACTTCGCGCAAGGCCAAATAATGCCTGTTTTTGACGATGCGGCATACGGTGAAACCATCTGGTATTGGAGTGAAGAACAATAGCCAAATTCCATCTCGCACAGCCAGCGATTAGCCCAGCGCCGAGCTGCGTCAGCGCATAAGCCTTTGGAATTGCACGCCTACGCCGGCGAGGCCTGCCCGCAGACCGGACAGTGGCAAGCGCTGGACATTCCGCCGCAAACCCGGCGATTTGAACAAGGCGAGATCATGCGCAATCTGGATTGCGCCTATGGCTTGACGGTGTGGCGCTTCCTGAACGCATAAAAAACAGCGACGGTACTGATGTTCGAAACCATCGAGCTGATGCTCGACTGAAAAAGGCAATCATGCATTGCGGTTTCAGCATGCGCGTACCTTCTTTGACACGAATACAATTTACCCAAGAAAAAAGCAAGTAGCCATGGAAGATTTACCCTTTCATCACCGACGTAGACAGCAATTTCTCCATGAAGAACTTTACAATAAAACACGAGAAAATCAATTCCTCCTCATTAAAGTAGGACATGATAATGAAAATGTAGCCAGTACAACGCAAAGTGAAAATTCGATTTATCAGTTCTTGCATCTCGAACTATTTTGGCTCTGGATGTTGGACTACACCGCAGGCGTCCCCATCCATGAACTTGCCTCGCGCCTTGCCGTTATTATCGACGCATTTGAAAAATGGAATGATGTATATCAATCATTTCAACAGGATGCTGCACTTGAATTTCCAGAATTTGGACCTTACGAATATGTCGGCGCCCCGCAATTTTCCAATCTTTTTGAATACGAAAATACCCTTCAATTAATTAGCATTGCCATTTTACTGCGCGACCAGAAATCGGTTATGCGCATCATTAATGTGCTACGCAGTCACCGAGGTCAAGATGGCCTATTCGAACAATTAATTGGTGGATATATCGAAGAAGAAATAAATATAGACAGTTGCGTTCTTGGAAAACCCTATGACACGCTGCTGCAGGTATTTTATGAAGAAGACGAAAGTGCGACGCTCAATCTTGTGAAAAAGTATTTGAAATTATGGTACCCAGCCATGAAGGATCATCCACGCTGGTATGACGAACACTTGCATATCAACGAGGAAGGTTATTCCGGTTATTATGGTTACTGGGCATTCGAAGCAGGCGCAACAGTCTATCTACTCGATCTCGATGACAGCGGTATCAATCACCTGGTCTATCCAAAAGACCTTGTAGACTACGGGCGAAAATTACGCGAAGAAAACCGTTACACCAGCTTGTATACGAAACAGCAGCACAATGTCCGCCGTGTTGAAGGGGGAAATCCGTGTCCCCAAAGTGGTTTCTGGGAAACCTCAGCAAGGTTACACAGCCGCAGCCACTTCGCGCAAGGCCAGGTGATGCCTGTTTTTGACGATGCGGCATACGGCGAAACAATCTGGCATTGGAGTGAAGGACCATAGTCAATATTTCATCTCACACAGCCAAGTATGTTAGGCATTTACGTTGAACGCAATGTCCGACAACATCCTGAAGAAATCTGCACCAAACAAGAAAAATGGTACTTCACCATGAAAAATAACGTCTTTCACGAACGGCGTCGGCAACAATTTCTTTATGAAGAACTTTATAAAAAAACACGGATAAATCAACTTTCCTTGATCTGCGGAGGAAAAGAAAACAAAAAGGATGCATATTCGATAGGCGAAAGCTCCTCCGTTCATCATTTCCTGTATCTGGAATTACTCTGGATATGGATGCTTGACTACACGGCTGGCATAGCCCTCGATCAACTGGCGCCTCAAATCGCCGATATCGTGGACAAATTTGAAGAGTGGAACGAAGTGGATCAAAAGTATCAACAGGAGTGTGCACTGAAGCTGCCTGAATATGGTCCATATAAATATTCGGGGGCGCCCCATTTCTCGACACTTTCCGACTATGAAGACACACTGCAACTGCTGAGCATTGCCATCTTGCTACGCGATCAGCGTTCGGTCCAACGCATCATCCACGTACTACGTAGCCATCGCGGTCAAGATGGCCTGTTCGAGCAATTGATCAGTGCTTATGTCGACAACGTCGTCGAGCGCGATACCTGCGTGCTTGGCGCTCCTTATGACACCTTGCTAGGTGTCTTTTATGAAGAAGGTGAGACTGCCACACTCAGCTTGCTCAAGCAATATTTACAACAGTGGTATCCGGCAATGAAGGATCATCCACGCTGGCATGATGAGCACCTTAGGATCAGCGAAGAGGGCTATGCCGGCTATTATGGCTATTGGGCATTTGAAGCCGGAGCGGCGGTCTTTATTCTCGATCTGGACGACAGCGCTATCGATCATCTGGTCTACCCTAAAGACTTGGTCAATTATGGCCGCAAGTTACGCGCGGAACACCGTTACACAAGCATGGATACTGACTTAATAAATAAGGCCGGTCGTGTTGAGGGTGGTCACCCCTGCCCCCAAACTGGCTTCTGGGAAGCCCCAACAAGGTTACACAGCCGTAGCCACTTCGCGCAAGGCCAAGTGATGCCTGTTTTTGACGATGCGGCATACGGTGAAACCATCTGGCATTGGAGTGAAGAACAATAGCCAAATTCCATCTCGCACAGTCAGCGGCTGGTCCAGTGCAGGGGCCTTTGGAATTGCGCGCTGAAGCCGGCTAGGTCTGCCCGCAGGCCGGCCAGTGGCAAGCGCTGGACGTTCCTCCGTCAACCCGGCGATTTGAACAGGGCGAGATCATGAGCAATCTGGATTCTGCCTATGGCTTGACGGTGTGGCGTTTTATGAAGGCGTAAAGAAACAATGCAGTGAGAGGAGAAAAGATGAGCACAACGGAACGTTTTTTTACTGCCGAAGATGTAGAGGGAATGGTTGCTGACCTCAAAGAATGGCCAAACATGTCCTGTGACGATGGTAATCAAGATCTGGGGGTGTCTCCTTTCATAACATTTTACTTCTTGTATGATACTAAACGCCATCTTGACATATCCAATCTCATGATTGATATCCATGAAGAATTTTATAAAATCACAGGAAATCCATATATTATCGCAACGCATCCGAGTTCTGAGAGACCGCACCCTTACGGATCGAAACGTTTACCTGATCTGCGTGAGTTTGCAAGAAAAACAAAAAAAGAAGACTATTTCATTTTCAATTTTACCGATCAGAAAAAACATAACTCGTCGCCTTCCACTGCTGGATATTTCTGGAAAATGCGGGATCATATGAACGATAATTCAGAACCGTCAAACAGGGATTACTCATTCATTCAATTCTACTATCGCTGGTCATGGTGGAAGGATAACAAGAATGCATGGCGGCGGTTTGTTCTGGAAACCATGGAAAAACTGAAACCTGATCAGGTTTATAGCGGCTTTTCGATGGCCAATCCGATTGCTTTCGGCACCCGCTCGGCAGTGACCGTGTGGGAACGCTCTCTGGCACCTCGATTTTTTGGTTTGGACATTGATTATCCTTTTTCCATGAGCGGCTCGCTGGCAGACGGCATTCGCCCGCCAACCTGGGGCTTCCTGCTGTCGGATATGTGGCGCGAAAAATTGGATCTCAGCCGCGACCAGATAAAACTCAGCCTGCAACATCCGCACATCCGGATCGACGAGCTCGGCGCAGGCCTATGGATCGAACTGGGCGAGGAACCGGCCCTCTACCCGGTGGAGGACGGCGTGCCGGAATTGCCGGCGCTGCTCAACAAACTGCTCAAGCCGATCCGCAACGACCACATGGCGCTGCTGGGCTTTGGCCAATGGGACGGCGACCCTAACGAACGCTTCAATGACGCCGACTCGCTACGCTGGATGCGGCGCTTCGACGCCGACAGCGACTGGCCCAGCGCCGAGTTGCGCCAGCGAGAAGCAAGAACGACGGACAAACAATGATGGCCGCCCCGTTCGATATGCGGCGCCGGCAGAAATTTCTCTACGAAGATCTTTATCATAAAACGCGGGAAAATCTGCTCGCATTAATTGAAGTCCGACTTGCAAATAAAAAAATAGTGGAATCAACGCTGGAAAACTCTGTGGTACATCAGTTTCTGTATTTGGAAGCGTTCTGGATCTGGATGCTGGATTACACAGCGGGTGAACCGATCGATGCACTGGCGCCGCGTATCGCCGGCATCGTGGATAAGTTTGAAGAGTGGAATGAGGTCGATCAATTCTGTCAACAGGAAGCGGCGCTTGAGTTTCCGGATTATGGGCCGTACGAATACAAGGGAGCACCAGACTTTTCCACGCTTGCAAATTATGAGAACACGCTACAACTACTCAGTATTGCACTATTACTGCGCGATCAACATTCTGTCTTACGCATCATCCATGTGTTACGCAGCCACCGTGGCCAGGACGGATTATTTGAGCAATTGATTGGCGCATATGTCGAGGATAAGCAAGATCTTGATTCGTGCATTCTCGAAAAGCCCTATGGTACTTTGCTTCAGGTTTTCTATGAAAATAATGAGAGAGAGATACTCAAACTGGTCCAGAAATACCTGAAACAGTGGTATCCAGCCATGAAAAATCATCCCCGCTGGTACGACGGGCATCTGAGAATCAGGGACGAGGGGTATGCTCCCTATTACGGTTACTGGGCATTTGAAGCGGGTGCGGCGGTTTTTTTACTTGACCTGGAGGACAGCCAGATCGACCATCTGGTCTACCCCAAGGACCTGGTCGATTATGCGCGCCAGCTGCGGAAAGAAGGCCGCCACAGCAGCGTGGAGATGAAACCATCGGCCAAACGAGAAGGCGGCGAATAAAATGAAAAATCCACCATTCGATGATCGCCGCCGCCAGCAATTCATTTACCAGGAACTGTATGAAAAAACCCTGGAAAATTCGCTTGCCCTGATACAAGTCCAACAGAAGAATAAGGAAGCGGCTGAATCCGCGGCAGATCTCAGTCTGGCTTACAATTTTCTGTATCTTGAAAATTTCTGGATTTGGCTACTCGATTACACTGCGGGCATGCCCATGGAGGACCTCGCACCACGCCTGTCTGGCATCGTGGACAAGTTTGCGGAGTGGAATGAAGTCGATCAAATTCATCAGAAGGAAATATTATCGAAACATCCTGAATATGGCCCATATAAATATCGGGCAGCACCAAATTTTGGCGACCTTGCCGATTATGAAGATACGCTGCAATTACTGAGTATCGCTATATTATTGCGTGACCAGCGTTCGGTCAGTCGCATCATACGCATACTTAGCAGCCACCGTGGACAGGATGGCTTGTTCGAGGAACTGATTAGCGCCTATGTGGAGGATGCGATCATGATCGACACTTGCTTACTGGGCAAACCGTACGATGTCTTGCTGCAGACAGTTTATGAATATGATGAAAAATCGGCACGAAATTTACTCAAGAAATATTTGAAACAATGGTACCCGGCGATGAAGGACCATCCACGCTGGTACAACGGCCATCTCAGAATCAGCGATGAAGGCTACGCGCCATATTATGGTTATTGGGCATTTGAAGCAGCTGCAATGGTTTTTGTTTTTGACCTCGATGACAGCGACATAGACCATTTGGTCTATCCAAAAGACCTCGTTGACTATGCGCGACAGTTATCGAAAGAAGCTCGCTATACCAGCATAGAGAGGAACGAGGCAAGCGATGGCGGGCATGTCGAAGGCAAACAGCCCTGCCGTGACACGGACTTTCGGGAGTAAGAATGCAGACTCTGGACGAACACATTTTTTTGGCCAGGCGCAGGGAACCGCTGCTGTCCTACGCAATTTACCTTGAAAGCAAAGACAGTCTGGACGAGTGCTTCGACATGGTGGAGGCAGGCTTGCAACAGCCTGCCGAAGTACTGCAAAATATCCCGCCAGAAAATTTCATGACGGCCACGCGCCAGCGGGCCTGGGATGGCATAGACCTGCTCAGCCTGGCTTACAGCGCCGGCCATACGATAGTCGATCTGCGCGCGCTGTATCCCACGATACTCGAATACTGGGAAGAGTTTGCCAACTATGACAGGGCTTTTGACGTGCAGGCCTGCGCTGCGGAACAGGGATTTCCCCACTTCGCCCTGCCCGGTGATGGCTACGAGCAGGTCAACCGCATGATCTGCCTTGGCATTCTCCTGGGTTGGGGCAATTTGCTGCCCCGCCTGGCACCAGTCATCGATTTCAACAACCACGAAAAAGATGGGCTGGTCGAACGCCTGCTGGCATTTTCCATCGATAACAGGGATACCGCCTGGCCGGAATGTACCCGCCACTTGCCCTACGTCAAGACGCTCAAGATATTCGCGGCAGAAGAAAACCAGCGCCCGGCGCTGATGAAGGATTACCTGAGGCAATGGTATGACGCCAGCCGCCGCGAACCCTACTATGACAGCCACGCGCGCGACACGTCCTTTTCAGGCTACTGGTCATGGGAAGCGGCGGCCATCACTTGCCTGCTCGATATCGACGACAGCAGCTACCGCGATGCCAAATTCTATCCCGCCGACCTGGTGGCATTCCACCGTCAGCCACCCAGTATGCGATCGGAGCCGGCATGAGCCACAAACCCGCCGTGATCGCAGCCTGCCTCCTCTGCGCCATGCCCGCGCAGGCGCACGCCGCAGACTCGCCCTTTCCGGGGATTTATTCCGTCATCGATCCCGTCACGGGCATGACGCAGGATGTGCTGAAAATCGAACCGTTCATCAACGGCGAATTCAACGTCTTTCCCCGCTTCGCAGGGGAACGGGCGTGGGCTGGCGTGCTCTCTGGAAAGGTGATGGGCGCCAGGGATCGCTATCTGGAGGAAGCACTATTTCCGCAGGACAGCAAGGTGCGCACCCTGGCCATCGCAGACATCGGCTACCTCTACCGCACGCCCGGCGACAGCTATTCGCGCGACGGCCGCTCGGATACCGGCTACCTGAGTCATATCTTTGTCATCGGCATCAAGTCCATGCAGCGCCGGCCGCTGCTGGCAGGCCATGCCGAACGCGGCGAGCGCGGCCAGCACGATTACCGGCCCCGGGCCGATGAAGCGAAGATAGCGGTCAGCACCCTGAACTACAGCGCCCGTCCCATCCAGGTCGGCGTCAGCGATGCCGGCAATCCGGCCAATGCCGTCGATACCGATCCCCTGAACCCTTACATGAGCAGCGCCGCCAATTGCTGTTTCTACCTGCCGGCCACGCCGCACAAACCGGTACAGCTGACCATCGAGTACCGCTGGTTGCCTGACGGCAAGCCGGAAACGCGCACGCTGCCGTTGCCTGCCGGCAATACCACCGAGGAGCTGCTGGTCGTCGTGCAAGCCGATGGCAAGTTGGCGCTGGAATTTCGCGCCCCGCACGAGTCGCAGTCGATGACGGCGGATGGCAGCGTCAAGGCCGGCAACGGCAGGCTGTATCCGGCCCTGCCCGCTGCCGAGCGCAAGGCCGTGCTGGCCACGGAACTGGCGCGTCAGCAACGTTCTCTCAAAGACATCAGCAAGAAGCTGGAAAAACTGCCCCCGACGACACCGTTGCAGCTCACGCAGCGGGTGGCGGAACTGGTCGAAGAGCGGCAGGCCGCCGTGACGTATCTGGTAGTGTTTTCCGCATGCAAGGCGGCCGTGCGCGAGTGCGACAAGCAAGCCAGGGCGGCGGCCCGCGCCAGATAGCGGTTAGGCCCGTTTCTGCTAGGCTATCGCCGTGTCGCCACCTGTCGATGCTTCTTTCGGCACCAGCATCGCCTCTTTTACGCCGCCCGATGCCGGTTTTGCCCCATCATATCGCCAATACAGATATTTCTTGCCTCGTTTTCCCATGAAATACTGCCGGTTTCGGGACCAGCGACTGGCTTCAACAAAGCCGATACTGGCGTCACTCATCTGATTCTTGAATCCCGCAACAGAATCATGCACATAGCGATCGAAGAATTTGTCAAATAAAGTCCGCTCGGCAACCGACAGCGACTTTCGGAGCTTGCCTTTCCAGGCATCGTAGATCGCGTCCTCCAGCGGTTCCGTGGCACTGCGAAAAAAGCCGGTTTTCTTTTCTGCAATGTTCTGAACGTCGCGTTCCCATTCGCTGTCCGTCGTGGTCATGTACTTGTCAGGCGTGGCATACATGACGGACTGCCCCTTTGCGATGATGGCTTCGCGTTCTTTGCGCGCCGCGCGCTGGCGTTCCGTGCGTCCCCAGCGCCAATGATAGTAATTGTTCATGTGGCTGATAACTTGTGTCTCGAGCCGCTTGTCCGCGCTCACGTGCTTCATGTAAGCGTCGAAGCATGCCTCCAATTCGCTGCTGATGTTAAACAGCGAGCCATAATCCTGAAGAACCTCTTCGGGTGACTTGAACGGCACCCCGGCGGCATATGCCGACAGATACATATTGCACAGCGGAATGCGCGCCAGTTCATTTGACCGCCCCTCCTGATTCATGTCGTCATAACCGCCGCCCACGTCGGAGTGTGCCCCGGGATAAAGGGTTTCCCGACAGTTCGAGTCAGTGGCCTGGTCGATTCGGATAGAGTCTGATGGAAATTTCTCGCGCACTTCATGCGCTGCGACATAATGCTCGCAAAAGCGCACATACGGTGGAATACGCAGATCGGAGGCCCATTCCGCATGGCCGCCCTCGTCTGCCAGATACATCACGCCGCCCCAGACAGGTCCCAGGTGATATTTGAGATTGGACTCAAGGCGGCTACCGCCAAACCCCACCGAGGCCACGGTATCAAAAATGCCGAGGAAGTAAATCACCAGACGCGGCTGAATAAATCCGCCACTTTTGATCCAGATCAATCCATCTCCCTGCTGATAACACTGTCCAGCCAACTGACGCACAAAGGCCCGCGCCTGGGCCGCCCCCCGACTGAAACCAAACACGGCAACATTGATTTGATTTACATGCGGCATGTGCTTGTCCACCCGCACCTTCAACTCCTTCAGCATCCAGCTGATGCGGGCCTGCCCTTTTGCAGCCGATGCCATGCCGAGCGCCCCATCGATTCCGTCACCGCTGTCTTGAATTTCCGGAAACGGCGTGCCGACCCCTGGCGTATATATCGCGTAGGTCTTGTTTTTTTCATCTTCGGCCGTATGCGCAAACTTTCCCAGTTTCGCAATATTGCTGTACTTTACATTCGACGAAGCCAGCGAACCATTTCCATCTTTTTTGAAATTATTTCCAGTTCCGTCAAAAAAACAGCTGATCCAGACGGGCTTTCGGCAATCCGACTCCTTCGCACATTTTTCCAATTCCTTGCGATAAATTCCTCGGGCAAGCCTTTCACTCTTCGTGACGTCGCTAAGCCGGCGTATCGTTGGTTTACTCATGGTCTATTCCCTATGCGGTGTGCGAGGTATGCCATAAAAAGGATTCTCGATTTCCTGCTTGCAGAACTGGCCTTGGGGAAGGCGCGTGGCATGCAGTTTCACTTGCTCGGCAGCAAGTGGCGCCTGCGTCTTGAAGGTTCCCAGATGTGCCTGGACTGTTCCATCGGCAAGAAAGTGCAAGAGCACGGTGGTTGGGCGATCGGGCCCTTTGGCGGGCAGGATGTCCACAGTGGCCTGACACCAGCGGCTTCCGGGAGAACTCTGCCTGGAAGTGCGTTCGTCATAGTCAACACTCGATTTTCCATTGTGATAGGCAGTATCGAACACCACGCTCCAGACCACCCGCACTCTCAGCGGTTTATCCACGGGAGTGTCCCAGATAAAACAGCAATTGCCGCTGCTGAAACGGACTTTTTCACCATTGTCCATTTCCGCCTCGCTGGCGTCGCGAAAAAAAATGGAACCGCCGCTGGGAGCTTCATCGATCTTGAATGGCAGTGAAATACCCTTGAAGGTGATGGAGTAAATATCGTACGGCGTGTAGTTATATGAGGTGGTAGTGAAGGTTTTCTCGCTTAATTCCTGTTGCAAGCGATTTTCCTTTTCCTTGGAATTGCAAGCGGCCAAAAAAACCAGGCACAATACGATAGAGGTCAGTTTTTTCATGTCGGGATCACATTCATATGCTGGAAGCGGAAATTTCTTCGAGTGCAGCCCATTGCTGGGGAGTCCAGGCCAATATCCGGTCGCTGAATGACTGCGCCGCTCCCGTCGCCTGCAAAGCGATGGCGGCGATTGGGGACAGATGAAAATCGGCGCCCAGCATGAGCGACAACATGCAGTAGCTTTTCAAGTCTGTGGGTGAACTGAGTCCATATGCCTGCGCCCTGCCCAGCTGTTGAAAGAAAAAGTCATAGCGCTGATCCGGAGGCAAACCGTCGAGCGCCTGCGGATCATCGCTCTCCATTTGCTTCATCAGCATGTACGGCGCTGTTCTATTCATCAGCTCGACATATTGATGTTGTGTCAAAAGCATTCGTTCACTTCCAAGGGGCGCGGGCGCCTCATCCTTCTCGCCAGGTACAATTTGTGGCTTCCCACGCACGTCGATGTACAACCAACCCGTGATTTCTGCGAGTGCAGCCTTGCGCTGCGCCGTTTCCAGTACGTCCAGCCAGTGCGGCAGGATAAGCGGATCGTAGTAGCGCATGATCCACTCCGTACCGTCATCGTGCTCCACCTCGGTCAGCCACGTCAGCCGTTCCAGCAATTGCGGCAGGGGCCGGTCAGAAACAATCAGCGACATGAAATGGGCGCTGCCGGCAGTGCAAAGCAATTGAGCGAGCAAGGGACATTGCTCGCGCTTGATATGCCGCAACAATATCGGGCCGG
This sequence comes from Janthinobacterium sp. SUN120, assembly GCF_030397735.1. Classification (NCBI taxonomy): domain Bacteria; kingdom Pseudomonadati; phylum Pseudomonadota; class Betaproteobacteria; order Burkholderiales; family Oxalobacteraceae; genus Janthinobacterium; species Janthinobacterium sp. SUN120. The sequence continues at coordinate 1,963,643 of NZ_JAPUBW010000001.1, forward strand.
CGTACAGGGCGTCTGGCTCGGCCAATTCACCTAACAAGGAATACAACTCGACGCTGTGATCGCTTGGCAAGCGGATACGGGCCAAACCATCGAACTTGGCGCCATCAATCAAGCTGTACAGGGTCACGCCCTGGTCGACAGGATGGCTATCGAGCAGCGCAAGCAACTGCAAGCCGCAGGCGGGAGCCCCGCCATCGTCGTCGCGCATGCTTACTCCCCCTTCGCGGCAAAGGGCGAGCCGCTCCTGGCCGCATTTAACAGACATTCCTTGCAAATACTGCGAGGCATGACCGGCAGCGGGTAGCTTGCACGGGATGGCCCCGTAAAACTCTTCTTGCCGGCATGCACCGTGATCTTGCCCGGACATTGCACGGTGATGTTGCCGCCCTCGATCGTGATGTTCGCCCCGCCCGCCGTCGACAGGCGGATGCTTTTCGCCGCCGCCCAGTCGATGTGCGCGGCGGCGCTGACGATGTTGACTTCCTCGCGCGCCTGCACGTTGAGCACGTCGGCCTGCGCCTGCAGGTCGATGGCTTGCTTGGCGGCAATCAATTGCAGGCCGATATTGTTCTCGCCCGCCTTGACCACGCCGGCCAGGGCGCCGATGGCCTGCCCGCTGTGCACGCGCAACTGGCCGCCGCCGACGAACTGGGTGTCCAGGCCGCTCATTAGCGAGGTGGTTTCGCCATTTGCCAGCTGGATATCCTGGCCCGCCAGCACGCCCAGGCCGGCGCGGGCGGCGATGGCGATGATGGCGTCGCTGCTGTGCGGCAACTTATCATCGCCGGGGCTGGTCGGCTTGCCCGCCGCGTCGCGCCTGGCGGCGGCCGTATCGTCCTGGCTCAGCATGCCGGAGACGCTGGTCAAAAACGCCGGCAAGGGCGACGCCTTCTCGTCGAGCACGCTGGCATTCGCCTTGGCCGGCCCCAGGTGGCTGGCATACGCGACCGTCTTGTGCGTGACGGCGGCGGCGCTGAAGGTTGCACCCAGCTTGGCCGCCTGCTTGAGCAAGACCATGCCCGGCGCATTGTCGCCGGCCGGATCGCGCGCCTGCGCGTCGTGATTGACGAGGTAGCTGGAAATCAGGAGCCCGGCGCCGGCCCGCACGGCGCCGTAAGCGTCGGTGCGCAGCTCGGCGCCCGTGCCGCGCAGGCTGCCCCGGTAATTGTCGGCCGCATGGATCAGGTGGCCAAGATTGAGTTCGCTTGCCGCATGGCTGCTCTTGAGCTGGATGCGCCCCTGCTGGTCGGTATCGTCGAACAGCAACTGGTTGTAGCCGGCGGCGCCGAATTCCTTGCTGCGGATACCCCACTGCGCCGCGCCGTTGCGGTGGCCGGCGCTGCCGCCGGCCGCGCCATGCCAGACCGGGCTGTTGCCGCCGGCCACGTTGCCCTGCGCCGACGGCGCATGGTCGCGCGCCGGCTCGAAGACACTGGCATCCGCGGGCTTGTCCGTGATGCCGCCCGGCGAGGGCGCGACGCCGCCCTCGCCCTGCCCGTTGTACAGGGCGCCGACGATGATGGGGCGGTCGATATCGTTTTCCAGGAATTGCACCAGCACTTCCTGGCCGATGCGCGGCAGGAACTGGCTGCCCATGCCGCCGCCGGCCGAGCGCTGCGCCACGCGTACCCAGCAGGTGGCGCCGCCTTCCTGCTGCCAGTGGAAACGGATGCGCACCCGGCCCAGCTTGTCGCAATGGATCTCGCTGCCGCCGCTGGCGCTGGCGCTGCCGTCGGCGCCGACGACGATGGCGCTCTGGCTGCCGCGGGCCGTCGGTGCCGGATGGTGGCGCGCGTCGCCGCCCTCTGGTGCCGGGCGCCATGGCGTATCGGCCGCGATCGCCTCAATATGGTTGGCATAGCCACTCTCGACCGCCTGGGCGATCACTTGCTGGACATGCGCGATATCGCGCGGCGCCAGCGCCTGGCCAGCCAGGCCTTCCTGCAGCAATTCGGGTATGGGGCCGAACAGCTCAGCCAGGCCCTGCCTGGCGGGCGCCGGCAAGTTATTCACGCCCACGCTGTACACGCGCAGCACGACCAGCGCCGGCGCGTCGGCGCCGTCCTGCTGCAACGGTCCCTGCATCAGAGTAAAGCGCGTGCCGGCACGCAAGGTGCGCACCGTCGAACGCGCCTGCCAGCGTTCGCCACGCGCTTCGAGCGCCTGCATCCGCAGCAAGGCATAGCGTTCGGCCTGGGCAACATTGGCATAGAAATACTGGCCTGGCGTGTCATAGCTTTCCAACACAGGCGCGTTTTTCCCGCCCGGCGCCAAGCGCGTCGGCACGCTGGCGCTGACGGCCTTCTTGGCCTTGTAATCATAGCTGAGCACGGTCGCCACCGCCGTGCGCAAGGCGCGTGCCCGGCAGAGCGCCTGGATGGCGTCGGCCTGCTCCATGGCCCGCGCGCCATGAAAACGGATGCCGCCGCCTTGCGCGCTGCTGGCGTCTTCCGGCACCGCGCTCAAGGCGCTGCTGTCGGCGAACAGTACCAGGCAATGGCCACCCTCGTGTTCTTCGAAGCGCCAGGCCAGGCCTTCTTCGCCCAGCAGACGCGTGACGAAGGCCAGGTCCGACTCGCGGTACTGGCAGCAATAGCTGCGCGGCGGCACCTCGGCCATGAACGGCCCCGTGTCGCCGCTCCAGCGCCAGTCGGCTTGCGGCGCGTAGGCCTGGAACACGCTGTCGACGATTTCGATGACGCTCTTGTCTTGCCAGACGCGGCTGTTACGTACCTGGCTCAACAGCCATAGCCACGGCGTCAGGCGCAGCCGGAAACGGGCCAGTCCGCCGTCGCTGCCCAGCATCGCCGCTTCGCTGACATAGCCGCTGAAGACAGCACGGCTGCCGTCGGCCAGGCTGGCGTGCAGCGCGGCCCGCTTGCCCAGCAGGGGCGCCAGCGCCACATTCGCCTGCGTGGACAGCACGATGATGTCGCGCACGCCCACGGCCTGCAACTGCTCGTCGGCGACAAACGCTTCCACCAGCCACTGCGCCGTCCCGCCGTCGCCGCCGTCCAGCGACAGCTCATACAACCGCGTCACGCTGCTGAAACCCGCGAGGGAAGCGTTGACCTGAGCGGCGCTGGCGGCGCTCATTTTTCGCCTTTCACGGCAACTTGCCCGGCCTTGCATTGCGCGTTATCGGCATGGCCCTGGCAGGCGCGCGCGCGGCACGCGGCGGCGGCGTCGCGCTTGAGCGCCGCGCATTGCTGCAACTGGGTCCGCAGATTGGGAACGGTTTTCTTCGGCGCCGGCGCGGCCTGCGCGTGTGCCAGCAGGGCCGACAGCAGGGCGATATCGCTGTCTTCCGCGCGGCGGGCGGGCGTAGCCGCAGGCCCTTTCGCCGGCGGTTTTTTGGCTGCCGGACGGGGCGCCTTGGCCACCTGTTTCGTGACGGGTTTCGAGGCGGCGGCTGGGGGCGACGGCGTTTCCAGCGCCTTGCTCAGGACATCGCCCGGGTGCGCAGCACTCGCATTCCGGGCAACGCCTGTGGCGGCTGTAGCGGACGCGCCGGCATCGAGCATCTCGCTCAGGCTCTGCTGCGGTGCGGCGGCGCCGGGCGGCGCCTCGTCACGGATGCTGGCGACGGCCGACGGCGCTTCCACGGCGGCGGGCGCGGCGGTGGCGACGGGCGGGGAAGCCGGCGCCGCCGGCGCATCGTCGTCGCCAACCCGTTCGCCGCGCTGCCCCAGCCAGACGCCCGCTACCAATAACAGCAGCAGCACACCCACGCCTCCGCGCAGGGCCAGGCTGCCGCGCCTGGCCTTCGCAGACGCGCCGGCATTGCCACCCTCGAGCGTGCTCAGGATGCGGTTACGGTCGGCCTCCGCCTGCTGCGCCTGCGTCAACAGGCTGGGCCGGGCCGGGAGCCGGGGGCTATCGTCATGAGTTCGCAAAATGTGCGCTCCTGTAATATTTGCAAGACTTTACGCTATTCAACAAAATCATGACGCGTGCCATAAAATCAACAGTGCGCACCCTCCGCACAATTGAAAAAAGCCCCCCTTAATTATCAGTTTTGTAAGATATACTTCCAGGCAATATCCATCGCAGCCCTGTTTTTCCCGATGGACAGCACCGTTCCCCGCAGCCAAACATTTCTTGATTGAGGTTAGCGTGTTCCTACTCGCGGTAGCGCTGTATTTCATCCTGGCATGCCTGATCAGCTGGCTGATCCTATTCCCGGCCGGGCGCGATTTCGTGCTGCACGCCGTCGATGGCGCGGAGCAGCGCCTCGCCGCCTGCCTGCAGCGCGTGGCCAGGCGCCGGCAGACGGGCATGGCCAGCCTGGGACAGCGCAGCAGCGCGCTGTGGGCCCGCACCGCCGACTTGCTGCGCCGTCATTACCTGCTGTGTCTCGCGGGCGTGACTGCGCTCAGCCTGCCGACCCTGCTGGCCCTGATGGCCGACAGCAAATCCATGCTGGGCGCCTACGATGTATCGACGCGCGAAATGAATACGCAGGTCGCCAGCCTGCTGCAGGGCGAACAGCTGGTGCCGCCCGTCGACCTGCCGCCGCTCGTGTTTGCCACGGAAGAAGTGCGCCAGGAGCGCCCGCTGCTGGTATCGGCCAGCCGCAACTGGACCTTGCTGAATGTGGAATACGCCCAGCGCTTGCTGCTGGTCTTCAAGATCATGAAGGAAAAGCATGGCTACGAAATGGCGCTGCTGGAAGGTTACCGCAGTCCCGAGCGACAAGACATGTTGGCGGGCATGGGTCCCAACGTCAGCAACGCGGCCGCCTTTCAAAGCTGGCACCAGTACGGCCTGGCGGCCGACTGCGCCTTCCTGCGCAATGGCAAGCTGGTCATTTCCGAGAAGGATCCGTGGGCCATGCGCGGCTACCAGCTGTATGGCGAAGTGGCCGAATCGGTCGGCATGACCTGGGGTGGACGCTGGAAAATGATGGATTTCGGGCATACCGAACTGCGCCTGCCCGGCGTAATGAAAAAACACTGAGGGGAGCGCGTATGGCGGGTCCGGTAATCAGATTGGGCGACAAGACATCGCATGGCGGCACCGTGCTGGAAGCATCGGCGGTGAGCGACAGCGGCGGCATCGGCATGGCGCGGGTCGGCGACAAGGTCGCCTGTCCCCTGCCCGGCCATGGCGTCTGCCCCATCGTCAGCGGCGACTCCAGCTTCATCGTCGATGGCAAGCCCGTGGCGCGCCACGGCGACAAGACCAGCTGCGGGGCGCTGCTGATCGCCAGCCAGCAAGCCACCATCGACCAGGCATGACGGCCCTGCCCATACGCGGAGGAGCCCGCTGATGCGCCCCTGGTTGCGACGCGGGCTGCTGACCGTGTCCGTCTTTGCGCTGAGCTGGACGGGCGCCATCGCCTATTGGCGCGACAGCACGCGCATGCCGACGCCGGGCGAACTGGCCGGCGCCATGCTGGTGCTACCGCTGGTCCTGCTATTGATGCTGTGGCTGGGTAAGAAACTGCTGGCCAGGCTGCTGGCCGGGCCAGCCCTGGCGGCGCCGGGTCTGGCCGCGCCACTCCAGGCCGAGGCGGCGACACCTCCCGCGGCACCGTTGCCGCTGCATATCGTGGCGGCCACCCTGCGCATGCCGGGCGGCGCCACGCCGTCGGAATTGCTGGCCGCCATGCGCTCCCGCCAGGCCCGCCCCGCGCTCGACGGCCAGCTGCTCGATGAAGACGGTTATCCCCTGCTGTGCTGCAGGGTGGACGGCATCGATGAAGAAGAGCAGCAGCAAGTGCTGGCCGCCTGGCTGCACGAGCATCCGCAGGCCGGCCTGGCCAGCGAACCGTTTCCCTTCAATCCGGAAGACGTGCGCGCGCTGGCCCTGGGCGCCGAAGTGCTGGCCGAACTGGTGGACGAAGCCCTGCAGCATGCGCTGTCCGCCGGCGCACCGGCCTCGCCGGCCAGCGCGCCGCCCATGCTGCGGCTGCACCTGCTGATGCCGGCCTCGTGGAGCGCCGCCCAGCGCCAGGCTGGCGACGCCTGGCTGCGCCACCTGGCGCGCGAGCAGGGCTGGCCAGCGCAGACATTGCCGCCGCCCGCCGAAGCCGCCACCCGGCCACCGGCGCCGTTTGCCCTGTTGAACCAGCTTGCCGGCCATGCCGCGCCACCGCAGCCTCCCGGCCTGTCCATCGTGCTGGCCTGCGATTCGCACCTGGGCGAGCTGCGCGTGCATGTCCTGGCGAGCCAGGGCCAGCTGTTCAGCGCCACCCAGGCGAACGGACAGATTCCCGGCGAAGGCGCGGCCGGCCTGCTGCTGGCCATCCCTGGCGCGACGGCGCCACCGGACGAGCCCGCGCCTGTCCTGCTGCACCGCGCAGCCACGGGCGAACTGCCGCAAGGCGCCAGCCAGCGCGGCCCGGCCGACAAGAGCATGCTGGCGGAACTGGGCCGGCAGGCGCTGGCGGCAGCCGGCGACGATGCGGCGGCCGGCATCGCGCTGGTCAGCGCCGATACCGACCAGCGCGCCAACCGCGTGCTCGAACTGATGCAGTGCGCCGGCGCCATCTTGCCCCAGCTGGACCTGGGCGAGCAGGTGCTGGGCGTCGGCACCGCATGCGGCCAGTGCGGCGCCGTCACGACGCTGGCCGCACTGGCCATGGCGCGGCAGGCGGCGGCCGACGACGGTGCGCACGTTTTATGTCTCAGCAACCTCGATCCACTGCAGCGCGGCGCCCTCGTCATTGGCCCGCGCGCGGAAAACAGTCACGGCACCACCTGATACAGCGACGTCCCATTCACGCACCTTAACGGTTTGCACACTATAAAACTATGATGCAACGATTCTGGCACTCCCTGACTTCACGCACCAGCCTGCTCATCCTCGGCATCGCGGCCGCCATCCTGCTGCTGTTCGCCTGCGCCGCCATTTTCGACTGGCCGGCCATGCGGCTGCTGCCCTTGCTGGCCGCGGCGGCGCTGCTGGGCGCCATCGTGTGGTGGCTGCGCCGCCGCCGGCGCCGGCGCGAGGGCGCCAGCTTCAACAGCATGCTGGAGCAGCAGGCGGCCGGCGCCGCGCCCAAGGCAGGTCCGGTGCAGCGCGAGGAAACCGAAGCCATCCGCAAGCGCATGCTGGAAGCGATCAATACCATCAAGACATCGCGGCTGGGCCAGCTGTCTGGCGATGCCGCGCTGTATGAATTGCCGTGGTACATGATCATCGGCAACCCCGCCGCCGGCAAGAGCACGGCGATCGCCAATTCCGGCCTGCAGTTTCCTTTTGTCGACAGCAAGATCGTGCAAGGCATGGGCGGTACCCGCAACTGCGACTGGTTTTTCACCACCGACGGCATCCTGCTCGACACGGCCGGGCGCTACGCCATCAACGATGAAGACCGCGCCGAATGGTTCGGCTTTCTCGGCCTGCTGAAAAAGCATCGCAAGCGCGCGCCGATCAACGGCATCATCATCGCCGTCAGTATTGCCGAGCTGACCGGCAGCAAGCCCGAATTCGCCATCGAACTGGCCAAGAACCTGCGCCAGCGCGTGCAGGAACTGACGGAGAAGCTGGAAGTCCATGCGCCCGTGTACGTGGTATTCACCAAGGCCGACCTGATCACAGGCTTCAGCGAATTTTTCCAGGATGCCGAACGCGCCGAACGCGACAAGGTCTGGGGCGCCACCCTGCCCTACAGCGTCAACAGCTCGAAACAGGATGTGCTGGAGCAGTTCGACCAGCGCTTCGATGAGCTGTACGATGGCTTGAAGGACCTCAGCCTGGCCAATATGTCGCTGCTGGGACGCGAGCGCATGCCGCCCGGCGTGTTCACCTTCCCGCTGGAATTCAGTTCCGTGAAGGGACCGCTGCGCGCCTTCATCGCCACCCTGTTCGAGGAAAATCCCTTCCAGTTCAAGCCCGTCTTCCGCGGTTTCTATTTCACCAGCGCGCTGCAGGAAGGCGCCTCCGTCTCCGCCTCGTCGGAACGGGTGGCGCAGCGCTTCGACCTCAAGCCGCAGCAGCAGGAACACAAGACGGTCCAGGCCCAGGACCAGCACGGCTATTTCCTGCTGAACCTGTTTCGCAAGGTGATCTTCGCCGACAGGGAACTGGTGGCGCAATACGCCAGCCCGCGCAAGACACGCTTGCGCTATGCCACGTTTTTCACCGCCATCGCGCTGGCCGGCCTGGCGCTGGGCGGCTGGAGCTGGTCCTACCTGGCCAACCGCCAGCTGGCGGCCAACGTGCAGGCCGACCTGGAGCAAGCCATCAAGGTGCAGGACCAGCGCCTGGACCTGCAGTCGCGCTTCCAGGCCCTGGAAATCATGCAGGACCGCATCGAGCAGCTGGAAGCGTACCGCAGCAAGCGGCCGCTGGCGCTCAGCCTGGGCCTGTACCAGGGGGATTTGCTGGAGCGCAAACTGCGCGAGGAGTATTTTTCCGGCCTCAAGGAAGTCATGCTCGCGCCGGTGGCGCAATCGCTGGAGTCCTTCCTCGCGGAAGTGAACGCGGGCGCCGACCGGCTGCAGCCGCTGACGGCGGCGCCGGCCGGCACGGCGGCAGCTGCCACAGTCGGCACGGCAGCCGCTACGGCGGTCGGTACGACAGGCCAGCCCTTCAAGGATGCCGCGCCGACGAATGTGGAGGATGCCTACAATGCCCTGAAAACCTACTTGATGCTGGGCGACAAGTCGCGCGCCGAGGCCGGCCACCTGAACGACCAGCTGACCCGCTACTGGCGCGGCTGGCTCGACGCCAACCGGGGCAACATGCCGCGCGAACAGATGATCCGCAGCGCCGAGCGCCTGATCTCGTTCTATCTGACGCAGATCGACGACCCGTCCTGGCCGCAGATCGAGAACAAGCTGGCCCTGGCCGACCAGTCGCGCGACAGCCTGCGCCGCGTGGTGCGCGGCATGCCGGCGCGCGACCGCGTGTATGCGGACGTAAAGGCGCGCGCCGCCACGCGCTTCCCGTCGATGACGGTGGCGCGCATCGTTGGCGAGCAGGACAAGGAACTGGTACTGGGCAGCTATGCCATCCCCGGCACCTTCACGCGCGACGCGTGGGAAAAATACATCCAGCAGGCGTTCCAGGAAGCGGCCAACCGCGAATTGCAAAGCGCCGACTGGGTATTGAAAACGGCGTCGAAGGACGACCTGACCCTGGAAGGCAGCCCGGAACAGATCCAGAAGGCGCTGGTGGAACTGTACAAGACCGATTACGCGCGGGAGTGGCAGAAATTCATCCAGGGCGTCAGCATCCGCGAATTGAACGGTTTCGACAATGCGGCGCAGGCGATGAACCGCCTCGGCGATCCGCAAGCCTCGCCCCTCAACAAGTTGATCGAGACGGTGTACCAGGAAACCTCGTGGGACAACCCTTCCCTGCTGGGCCAGGGCTTGCAGCGCGCCCAGCGCGGGGCGATGGACTGGTTCCGCGAAACGGTGCTGCGCCAGAAGCCTGCCGCCGCGGCGGCGGGCCAGGCCGGCGGCGCCATGCCGATGGGGCCAGTCGGCCGCGAATTCTCCGGCGTGGCGCGCCTGGTGGTGGCGCGCGACAAGGAAGCCTCGCCCATGCGCGGCTACCTGGCGGCCCTGTCGAAGCTGCGCGTGCGCTTCAACCAGATCAAGAACCAGGGCGACACGGGCCCCGGCGCCAAGCAGCTGATGCAGCAGACGCTCGATGGCAGCGGCTCGGAGCTGGCCGACGCGCTGAAATACGTGGACGAGCAGATGCTGACCGGCATGAGCGACCCGCAAAAGCAGGCCATCCGCCCGCTGCTGGTGCGCCCGCTGATGCAGACCTTCGCCGTCATCGTCAAGCCCACCGAGACGGAGATCAACAAGGTATGGCTGGCGCAGGTGCTCGAACCGTTCAAGAAAACCCTGGCGCCGAAATATCCGTTCGCGCCCGACTCGCGCATCGAGGCGAGCAATGCCGACATCGGCCAGGTATTCGGCCCGGAAGGCGCCATCGCCAAGTTCTTCAACACCACCATCGGCCCGCTGGTCGTGCGGCGCGGCGACGCCATCAGCGCCAGGACCTGGGCCGCAATGGGCATCACCCTGGCGCCGCCGGTGGTGGCCAGCCTGCCCGGCTGGGTCGCCCCGCTCAGCGCCAACGGCGTGGCCACGGCGGCCGGCGCCGCCGAAGCGCAGACGCGCTTCGACCTGCAGGCTTTGAGCGCGCCCGGCGCCACCGAATATACGATCGAGATCGATGGCCAGGCGCTGCGCTGGCGCGGCCAGCCGCAGCCCTGGGTGCACATGGTCTGGCCCAACCCGCAGGGCGTGCCCGGTTCGCGCATCAGCGCCATCACGCCGGAAGGGCGCACCGTGGTACTGCTGAACGAACCGGGTCATTTCGGCCTGAAGAAGATGATCGACTCGGCCAGGCGCACGCGCAAGGAGGGCGGCGTATTCGAACTGAGCTGGGAGAACGGCGGCGTCACCGTGATGGCCAACCTGAAGATCGTGGCCGCGACCGCGCCGGCCGCCACCTCCGCCGGCAACCAGGGTTTCCGCGGCCTGAAGCTGCCGGAATCGGTCGTCATCGGGGCGCCGGAAACGGCCACCGCCATCGCCGGGAACACGCCATGAGCCGCCCTACCGTTACCCAGATCGGCTATTTCGGCAAGATCCCCAGCCGCGGCGACTTCATCAAGCACGGCGACAACCCGGCCCTGCTGAAGATGCTCGATGAGTGGCTGGCCAACGCCATGGAACTGATGACGGCCGATGCGCGCTGGAAGCTGACCTACGACGCGCTGCCGCCGCTGCATTTCGCCTTCATCGGCCCGCGCCGCGGCCGCGCCATCGCCGGGCATATCTCCGCCAGCAGCGATGCCTCGTCGCGCCGCTTTCCCTTCCTGATGATGGGCGCCATGGATGTAGCGCAGCCGGCCGGCTTCGTGCCGACCAGTCCGCTTGTGCTGTCGCGCCTGTGGAACCGCCTCGATGCCCTGAGCGCCGAGATGTGCGGCGCGGCGGCCGGCGCCGCGCTGCCGGCCGCCGCCGCAGGCGCCAGCATCGAACTGGACTTGCGCGGCAGCGCCTACGATGCCGCCTTCGACGATTTCCTCGGCTTGCAGACGGTGGGCGCGCTCGACGCCCTGCTGGCGCCCACGGGTTTTGGCGGTTCCGTGCGCCAGGTGCTGCTGGCCCTGGGCATGCTGCTGCAGCCCGTCATGGCCAGCAGCTCCAGCCGGCTGGAAAAAAGCCTGGAACTGCCGCTGCCGGCCGACCCGCTGTACCGCAACCTGGTGGCGGCCTTCTGGATGCACCTGATCGCCCCGTTCCTGGCGCGCGCCGATTTCGAACTGGCGCTGTTCATCACCCGCATCCGTGGCCGCCATGCGCTGGTGCTGGGCTTTTGCGGCGCCTCGGCGCAGACCCTGCACGCCATCATGGAACCGCAGGCGGCGCTGGAACACCACATCGGTTTCGACGACCTGGCCTGGGTCGAGGAACACGCCAACAGCGACTACGCCATCAAGAAAGCCTCGAGCTACCTCGCGCAGCCCAACCTGTCACTCAAATCGGCGCACGACACGTTTCGTGCCGCCTTCATCGGGACCTGATCATGCGCCACCTCCGCCTTGCCATCCTTCTCAGCCTGGTATTCGCCCCGGCCGGCGCCAGCGCGCAAAGCGCCGCCGCGCCGGCGGCCGCTGTCTCGGCGCCCGCCGCCGCCACGCCGCAACCGGGCCAGGTCCTGGCCAGCGGCACGGTGCCGGACGAAGCGGCCAAGGCGGCGGTGCTGGTGCGCCTGCGCGAACTGTATGGCGCCGACAAGGTGGTCGACCAGATCGCCGTCGGCCAAGTCGCGCAGCCGGCCAACTGGAACGCCTATGTGCAAAAGCTGCTGACGGCGGATCTCAAGCAGATCCGCCGCGGCCAGCTGAAGATCGAAGGCAGCGTGGTCAGCGTGCGCGGCGAAGTGGCCAACGAGGCGCAGCGGCAAAAGATCGCCAGCGACTTCGCCACCAGCCTCAATCCCACGTACACCGTCAACAACGGCTTGCGCGTGTCCGCCTCCGACCAGAACATCCTCGACGGCACGCTGGCCAACCGCACCATCGAATTCGAGAGCGGCAAGACCACGCTGACGCCGTCTGGCCGCGCCATCCTCGACGAAATGAGCGCGGCGCTGCACAAGCTGGCGGGCCGCAAGGTGGACATCATCGGCCACACCGACAACCTGGGACTGCGCGCCAGCAACCAGAACCTGAGCCAGGCGCGCGCCGAGGCGGTCAAGACCTACCTGGCCGGCAAGGGCATCGACGGCGACCTGCTCAGCGCTTCCGGACAGGGCCCGGACCGTCCCATCGCCAGCAATGACAGCGCCGATGGCCGCGCGCGCAACCGCCGCATCGAATTTCGCATGGTCCAGTAAGACCGCCACGCCTCCCGCAAGCCATCCGCCCCACTGCCGAGAACACACATGATTTCAGCCGACCAGCTCCTGCTTCCCATCAGCGCCGAACAGCCATGCGGCGTCGACCTGTCCTTCTCCACCGACTTCGACGCCATCGGCCAGGCGCGCAAGTTCGACGACCCCACGCTCGACCAGGGCGAGTGGGTCACCGACCTGAAGGAAGCCGACTGGGCCTTCGTACTGCAGCGCTGCACGACCCTGCTGGGCGAAAAGAGCAAGGACTTGCGGCTCGCCGCCTGGCTGGCCGAAGCTTGCGCCAGGCAAGACCATTTGCGCGGTTTGGGCGAAGGCTATCGCCTGCTGGCAGGCCTGCTGCGCCAGTACTGGGACCTGGGCCTGTACCCGCAGCCCGATGGCGACGACCACGAGCAGCGCATCGGCAACCTGAGCTGGATCCTCGCGCGCACGCCGTCCCTCGTGCGCGCCATGGCGCTGACGGACAAGCAGTCGGGCGGCTGGTCGACGGTCGACTTCGAGACGGCGCGCAAGCGGGCCGCCAGCAACCAGGACGGCGTCAACGGCACCAAGCTGGTGGACATGGAGGCGGCGCGGCGCGGCACGTCGGCGCAGTTCCGCGCCGCCTTTGCCGCCGACGCCCAGTTCTGCCTGGACGCGCTGGCCGAGCTGGAACAGGCGGCCGATACCCGCCTGGGCAGGGATAGCCCGGGCTTTTCCATGGCGCGCGAGGCCCTGCAGGCGATACAGCTCGCCCTGCCTGCCGCCGCCACGGCCATCCCTGCCTCCAGCGTCGCCGCTGCGCCGGTGCCGGCTGGCGGCCAGGCGGCGACCGCCGTGCCGGCGCCACTGCCGGCGGCGCCCGGCGAGCTGCAAAGCCGCGCCCAGGCGCTGGCGCAACTGCGCCAGGTGGCGCAGTACTTCCGCCAGACGGAACCGCACAGCCCCGTCTCCTACTTCGCCGACAAAGCCGCCAACGCCGGCGAGCAGAACTTGCATGAATGGCTGCGCGGCGTGGTCAAGGACGGCGCCTCGCTGGCCCACATCGAGGAGCTGCTGGGCATCGCGCCCGGCAGCGGCCACTGAGCCGGCTAGACGCCTATTTGATCGTGTACCGGAACTGCCCCTGCTTGCCGGCGCTGGCCTTGATGCGGCTGATGCCCTGCCCTTCCGCCATGCGCGCCAGCACGGCTTCGGCGATTTCCGGCAGCAGGCTGCCATTCAGGATATTGTCGACATTGCGCGCGCCCGAATCGACTTCGGTGCAGCGCGCCAGCACCGCCTCGACCAGCGCCTCGTCGTAGAGGAACTCGGCCTGGTGATTGGCGGCGATGCGGGCCGCGATGCGGCCCAGCTTCAGGCCGATGATACGGGCCAGCACATCGTCGCCGAGCGGATAATAGGGAATCACCTTCAGGCGCCCCAGGAACGCGGGCTTGAAAACCTTCAGCAGCTGCGGACGGATGGCCAGCTCCAGCTGCTCCGGCGTCGGCAACTGCTCTTGCGGCAGGTTCAGGCACGCCTGCATCATGGCGGCCGACGCCACGTTCGAGGTCAGGATGATGATGGTGTTCTTGAAATCGATCTCGCGTCCCTCCGCATCGTCCATCACGCCCTTGTCGAAGACCTGGAAGAACAGCTCCATGACATCAGGATGCGCCTTTTCCACCTCGTCGAGCAGCAGCACGCTGTACGGATTGCGGCGCACCGCCTCGGTCAGCACGCCGCCTTCGCCATAGCCGACATAGCCGGGCGGCGAACCCTTCAGACCCGAGACGCTGTGAGCTTCCTGGTATTCGCTCATGTTGATGGAAATGAGCTTGCGTTCGCCGCCGTACAGCACGTCGGCCAGCGCCAGCGCCGTTTCCGTCTTGCCGATGCCGGACGGGCCGACGAACAGAAACACGCCCTTCGGCTTGTCCGGGTCGTCCAGGTTGGCGCGCGCCGTGCGCACGCGCTGCGCCACCGCCTCGATCGCGTGGGGCTGGCCCAGCACGCGCTCCTGCAGCAAGTCCTTCAGCCGCAGCACCGTCTTGAGTTCATCCTTGACCATCTTGCCCAGCGGGATACCGGTCCAGCCGGCGACGATTTCCGCCACCACGTGGCCGTCGACCTGCACCGGCACCAGCGGTGTCTCGCCCTGCAGCGACGCCAGTTCGGCCTGCAGCGCCAGCAACTCGCGCCCCTGGCCCGCGTCGGCCGGCTTGCCCTCCTCGAGCTGCCGGCGGATCGCCTGGATCTGTTCCGACAGCGCCTTTTCGCCATCCCAGCGCGCGGCCAGCTGCGCGTGTTCCTGCGTGGCGGCGCCGCGTTCGGCGTCGAGTTGCTGCAGCCGCGCGCCATGGCGCGCGCCGCCGCTCTCCTCGCGCGCCAAGGCCGAGGCTTCCGCATCGATGCGCTCGCGCCGGCGCGCCACGCTGTCGAGCAGGGCCGGCGTGGCGCTCTGCCCCAGCGCCACCCTGGCGCAAGCCGTATCGAGCACGCTGATGGCCTTGTCCGGCAGCTGGCGGCCCGCGATGTAGCGGTGCGACAGGCGCACGGCTTCGGTGATCGCCTCGTCGAAGATGCGCACCTTGAAATGCTGTTCCATCAGCGGCGCCATGCCGCGCAACATGGCGCACGCCAGCTCTTCGCTCGGTTCCTCGATCTTGACGACCTGGAAGCGGCGCGCCAGCGCGGCATCCTTTTCAAAATATTTTTTGTATTCGCCCCAGGTGGTGGCGGCGATGGTGCGCAGCTCGCCGCGCGCCAGTGCCGGTTTCAGCAGATTAGCAGCATCGTTCTGGCCAGCGCTGCCGCCGGCGCCGATCATCGTGTGCGCCTCGTCGATGAAGAGAATGATGGCATGCGCGCTCTTGCCCACTTCGGCGATGACGTTTTTCAGGCGGTTCTCGAATTCGCCCTTGACGCTGGCGCCCGCCTGCAGCAGGCCCATGTCCAGCGTGTGGATTTCCACGCCCTGCAGGATGTCGGGCACGTCGCCCTGCACGATGCGTAGCGCCAGGCCCTCCACCACGGCCGTCTTGCCGACCCCGGCCTCGCCCGTCAGGATGGGGTTGTTCTGGCGCCGCCGCATCAGGATATCGATCGCCTGGCGAATTTCCATGTCGCGTCCGATCACGGGATCGACCTTGCCGGCGCGCGCGCGCGCCGTCAGGTTGACGGTGAACTGGTCCAGCGCCGGCGTTTTCGACGCCGCCGCGCCGGCCAATTCGCCCACGGGATCGCCACCGGCGTCGCCCGCCTCCTCCTGCCCTGCGGTCGCCTCGCCGGCTTCCTGCGAACCCTCGGTCAGCTTGTCGAGCCCGTGCTTGATCTCGTCGAGCTTGAATTCGTGGAACAGCGCCGAGCCCCGGTAGGCCAGCTGCGCCAGTTCCGGCTCGGTCAGCAGCGCCTGCAGCAGGTGACCGCTGCGAATGCTCACCTGCCGCCCGGCCCGCAAATCGAGCGAAGCGATCAGCCAGGCATGCTCGAACAGTTTCGGCAGGCGCACGGAAAACACGGGCGTGCGCGCATTGCCCGTCTGCAGGCGCGCCACTTCGGCGCGCAAATCCGCTTCCAGCATGCTCACGCTGACACCGCTCCTGCGGGCAATCAGCACGAAATCGCTGCGCGGCTGCTCCAGCAAGGCGAGAAAGACATGCTCCAGGTCGACTTCATACTGCCCCAGCCCGACGCACAGACTGGCCGCGCGCGTGGCGGCCGTGCGGCAGGTGTCGTTCAACTTGCTGATCAGGGTTTTCAGGTTGATGCTCATGGGGCGGCGGTCCTTGTCGGGTGATGGTTGGCGAAATCGGTGGAGTGGCGCGCTCAAGCCGGCGCATGCAGTTCATAGCGGACATCGGCGCGGTCGCACGCCTCGCCGCCGGTGATCAGGAAACTGTCCCAGCCCAGCCGCCCGCCGCTGCGCGGCACTGCCAGCGCCACGCCCTGCACGTCGGCGGCGCGCAGCACCAGCTGCACTTCGTATTCCAGGCACAGGCCGGTGAACATGGCGAGCATTTTCTCGAGCGCGAGGGCGGCCGCGCCGCCGGGCAGGAAAGCGTCGAAGTGGCGGCGGGCCAGGGGGCCGATGGTCAGCCGCAGGCGCAAGTCGCGCTGCCAGACGCGCGCACCGACCATGGCGGTGGCGCCCAGCACGGCGTTGCTGCCGCCCAGCGTGCTTTGCTGCTCGCGCGGCACGTCGTACCAGCAGCCGACAAACTGGCTGACGGCGACGCGCTGCCCGAAATACTCGGACAGCACCTGGCCAATCATCACGGCCGACGGCGGCCGGTGGCGCATGGCGGCGGCAAAGTAGCCCACCGATTCGTCGAGCACGCCCGTGCCGTCCCCCGCCAGACGCTGGCGCAGCGAGGCGTTGCCCAGCCCTGCCAGCGACAGCAGCAGCGGCAGGAACTGGTCCTTGCCATCGAGCTGATACGTGAGCTCCAGCCGGTACTTGCGCCAGGCTTCATAGAACAAGGCCAGGGCGCGGTTCGAGAACGTGTCGAGGAAGGCGCGCGGCCCCTCGTCCTTTTCATACAGCTGGTGCGTGGCGATGCGTTCCGTATAGTGCAGCGGCAGCGCGCCGGCGACGCCGAGAAAACCCATGAAGGCTGGCGTGACGCGCACATATTTCAGCTGGGCGCTGCGCAGCGCCGCGCCCAGGGCGTTGGCGTCCGTGGCCAGTTCGCGCGGCTCGGGCGCCAGCGCTTCGATCTGGCTGGGGGCGAAGTCGAGCGAGACGGAATTCTGGAAGCGCAGGAAACTGGCCACCGCATCGTCGTGCGGCAAGCCATTGCGCCTGAGCCAAAGCTCCAGCATGCGTACCGCCTGGAAGTACTGGAAGCGGCAAGGCTGGGCAAACAGGCGCTCGATTACACTAGGCTCGAATCGCCGCTGCGTGGTTTGCATCGCCACAGCTCCTCTCCTGATTTTTTTGCCAGCACCACCAGCTGCGTGAAGCTGTTCGCATGCACATACAAGCCCAGGAAGCACTCGATCACATGCGCAAAGGCGTGGATGCCGCTGCCGACGAAGGCCTCTTCATCTATCGTCAGCCGCACTTCGACGCCGCGCACCAGGCAAGCGAAGGGATTGCCTGGCAGCCAGGCATTGGCGGCCTGGTGGGCGATGGCCGTGATGCCGCGGATTTGCCGCTGCGACGTGGCCGAGCGCGGCAAGTCGTACAGTGCCAGCATTTCCTGGAACGCTTCCAGGCCGCTGCCGGCCAGCGACAGGTGATTCAGCGACAGATGCGAAATCAACCGCCAGTGGGCGCCCCTGCCCCGTTCGAAACGGTGCGACTCGCTGGGTTTGCGCAGCAGGCTGATGCTGCGCACGCTGGAGCCGCCCTCGAGGAACAGGTCGCCGCCGTGCAAGCCGTAGGTCAGCTGCGCAGGCAAGTCGCGGTTGGTGCAGCTCAGCTCCAGGCTGAGCGTGTCCGTTTCCACCGCGGCCGGATCGAAATCGATGTCGACGATCGAGATCTGCATCTCGTAGCCGGGACTCTTGCTGGCGATGATCTCGTCGCGCCGCATGACCCAGTAGTGGCCATCCCTGGCCGGGGTCTCGCCATGGCGCAGCGAATAGAATGGGCGGAATTCCACCACGGATTCGCCCTGCGGCGTCTGCCGCACCAGCTTGACCGAGTCGATGGCCTGCACCTCGAACGCATACGCGCGGCGCGCATCGGCCAGCACGGGATAGCTGGCGGCCGTGTGCGTGAGGCGGATAGGCTCGCCGCGCTGGCGGAACAGGTTGACCACCGGCGTGCAGCCCAGCAGCAGGTTGTGCGTGTTCATCGTCCCCAGCAGGCGTGCCGTGTTCGAATCGGTGCGCAAGCCGCTCAGCGCCAGGTGCAAGGTGATGCGACGGCTGCCGGACGGCAGCGCGGCGCACAGCGCGCCCAGGTCGATGTCGAAGAAATTGAATTTTTCGGGAAAGCAGAAATACTCGGTCAGCAGCCGGTAGGCCGGATGCGAGCGGGCGGAAAACGGGATCAGTGCATCGTCCTCGGCAAAGCCGGCGCTGCGCACGGGAATGCCGTCGAGCGCGACCCAGCTGCCGCTGCCGTCCGCCTCGGCATAGGCCTTCACGGTGCGCATGAACAGAGCGTCGCGCAGCGCCGCGCAAAACGAGGGCTGGCCATCGATGAACACGCGCAGCGACGCCAGTCCCAGCTGGGCCAGCGACAGCTGCGCGGCGCTCGACTCGATGGTGATGCGCACGCCCGAGGTGGCATTCGCCGGCAGCAGCACCTGTTCCGGCGCCTCGATGATGGCGGAAAAAGCCGCATGCGTGAGCGCCAGCGGCGCCACCGTCACGGAATAGGCGGTACGGAAGGTGCAGGCCACGCCTTTCACGGGGCGCGTCGTCAGCTCCGTGCCTCGGGCGATTTCCGCAGGCGCCGTCAGCTGCGCCGCCGCGGCGCCGTAATCCATGCGCGCGATCGAGCACGAGGGGAATGGCCGCAGGTAATGCGGATACAGCACTTCGAACAGCGCTTCGGTAAATTCGGGATAATCGTCGTCGATGCGCTTCGAGATGCGTGAATTGAGCAGCGCGAACGACTGGATCATGCGCTCGATGTGCGGGTCTTCGCACACCTCGCCGCCCATCAGCAGGCGGCCGGCGATCTTCGGGTAGCGCTCGGAAAACTCGCGCGAATAGCGGCGCAGGAAACCCAGTTCGCGCTCGTAATAGGGCAGCAATTCGTCCAAGGTCAGGCTCCCGTGGACGCGGCGCGGCGCCCCTTGCTGATCGTGTAATGCAGGCTGGAAGGCTGCAGGATGGCGTCGAAGCTGACCGGTTCGTGCGCCGCATGCACCACCAGCAGCGCGCTGATGGCGAAATTGAGGCGGTTGATGGAGCCTTCCTCGATTTCCAGCGACGCGCGCACCTGGCGCAAGCGCGGCTCGTGGCGGGCGATGGCCTTTTCCAGGCACTGGCAGATATAGGCGCGGTCGTCCGTGCTCGACAGGCTAAGCCCGGCGAAATCGTTCAAGCCGTACGTGATGATCGACTTGCCGCACTCGGGAAAGGGTTTGAGCAGCGCCTCGGGCAGCACGGCGCGCGTGTTGAGCAGCGCTTCGAGGTCGCGCGCCACGGTGTCTTTCAAGTCCTCGAGCGAGAGGCGCGAGACGGTGCCGCTGGAGGCGCCGTGCACGGGCGTATCCATCAGGCGGTCGAACAGGCCCGGCGTAAAACCTTTCATGGGCTTCCCGTTTCATGGGTGGCGTGGACGCCGCTGCCGGCGGCCAGGAAAGCCAGCGGCGGCAGCGCGCCGCTGGCGTACGCGGTCAGATGCGGTCAGGCTGTCTTGTTGGCCGACAGGTCCCAGCCGCCGGAGGTGTTGCCGCCCGAACCGCCACCCACTTTTTGCTGCGTATACTTCCACTTAACCTTCGAATACTTGAGTGCCAGGTCTTCGCCGAGAATGTCGCCAGCGGCCACCGATGGCGCCACGCTGCTGATCATCACATTCTCCAGTTCGATCTCGAAGTACTTGATGCGCTCGCCCTGGCCATCGGCGCGCAGGAACTCGAGCTTGGCTTTCGGAATAGTCTTGCCAGAAGAGCAAGTTTGCAGCAGCAAGGGGCTGGCGAGATCGGCCATCTTGGCGATGACGATATCCTTGTGCTCGGTACGTTCGGCGGTATGGCCGCCGCCCGTCGAGGCGGTCGCCGATTTGGGTTGCAACACCTGCCACTGGACCGACTTGCATTCGATCCAATCTTTGTGGCTGTTATCCGTGGATTCGCCTTTGATGCCATCAATTTGCAAGTATACGTCGATTGCCATGTTATTCCTTTCAAGGGTGTGAAGAAAAATACATTACGATTTGGTCGACTGCGGAAGCTCCGCGACCAAACGGAGTGAAACGGACAATTCGTCGAGCTGGAAATGCGGACGCAGGAAGGACACGGCGCGGTACACGCCGGGCCGGCCCGGCACTTCCGCCACCTGCACCGAGGCTTCGCGCAGGGGAAACTGGGCCTTCTGTTCCTGGCTGGCGTTATCGTCGAGCAGCACGTACTGCGTCAGCCAGCGGTTGAGGAAATCTTCCACGTTGGAAGCGGCGGCAAAGCTGCCGATCTTGTCGCGCATCATGGCCTTCATGTAGTGGGCGATGCGCGACACGGCGAAAATGTATTGCAGCTGCGCCGACAGCACGGCGTTCGCATTGGCGGCGTCGGTATTGTATTTTTTCGCCTTCTGCGCCGACTGGGCGCCGAAAAACGCGGCATAGTCCGTGTTCTTGCAGTGCACGAGGGAGATGAAGCCCAGGTCGCTCAATTCCTTTTCGCGGCGGTCCGTGATGGCGATCTCGGTCGGGCATTTCAGCGCCACCTCGCCCTCGTCCGTCTTGAAGGTATGCGTCGGCAAGTCTTCCACCAAGCCGCCCCCTTCCACGCCGCGGATCGCCGCGCACCAGCCGTAATCCTCGAAGGCGGCCGTCAGCTTGGTGCCGAACGCGTAGGCGGCATTGCACCACAGGTATTTCTGGTGGTCGGTGCCGTCGACGTCCTCGACGAAATTGAAGCCGTCGACGGTGGCACCATCGAGCGGATTGAACGGCAGCCGGCCCAGGAAGCGGGGCAAGGTCAGGCCCACGTAGCGCGAATCTTCCGATTCGCGCAAGGATTTCCACTTCGCATACTCGACCGTGTCGAAGACCTTGGCCAGGTCGCGCGGCTTGCCCAGGTCGCTGTAGCTTTCCAGCCCAAACAGTTCCGGCGAGGCGGACGAGATGAACGGCGCGTGCGCGGCGGCGGCCACGTGCGACATCTGCTCGATGAAATACATGTCTTCCGGCTGGCGGCTGAATTCGAAGTCGCCCAGCAAGGTGCCGAACGGCGCGCCGCCAAAGGTGCCGAATTCCTCTTCGTAGACCTTCTTGAACATGGTCGACTGGTCGAACTCCAGCGCGCTCTGAAAATCCTTGACCAGCTCGCGCTTGGTCGCGTTCATCATCTTGATTTTCAGATTCGTGCCGGTGGCCGTGTTCTTCACCAGGTAGTGCAGGCCCGTCCAGCTGCTTTCCAGCTTCTGGAATTCGGGCGCGTGCATGATGGCGCTGAGCTGCGCGGAAATGAGCTGGTCCAGTTCGGCCACGCGGGCATCGATGGTGGCGGCCAGGTTATTCGATACCACCACCGTGCCATCCATGACCTGGCTGACCAGTTCGGAAATCAGATCCTTGGCGCGGGCGTGTTCGACGCTGGACTTGGCCACCTTGCTCTGCTCGACGATCTGGTCGAGCAAGTCGATTTCGGCGGCGCCGGCAGCGCTCAATGCGGGGGTCAGTTGTGCGGACATATCAATCTTTCCTGACGTGGGAATGTTGTTCCAGCTGGGCCAGTTTTTCCGTGCTGTTGAGCACGTCATTCAGGATGTCTTCCAGTTTGTCGTTGCCGGCCAGCTTGTTGCGCAGGTCGGCCAGCTTGGTGCGCGCCTCGAGCAGCTTGCGCAGCGGCTCGACCTGCTCGACCACCGCTTCCGGGCGGAAATCGGCGATCGCGCGAAATTTCAGCTCGACACCGAACTGGCCGCCAGCGGCGCCCAGTTCATTCGGCACGCGGAAGGTGGCGCGCGGCTCGATGCCCTTCATCACTTCATCGAAATTGTCGCGGTCGATATCGACGAACTTGCGGTCCTTCAGGCGCTTCTGCTCGAGTTCGGAATTGCCGCCGAAATCGCCCACCACGCCCACCACGAAGGGCAGCTCCTTGTTTTCGATGGCGTCGCCGATCTCGACGTCATAGGTCATCTGCACGCGTGGCGGGCGTACCTTTTGCAAGCGCTTCTGCACACTATCTTTTTTCGACATGACATCCCCTTCCCAAATATTGGCGGCATCGGCGATGCGCCTGTTGAACTGCGGCGTACCTGTGCCTGGCTGGCTACTTCAGGGCGTTGAATGGATTGGCGCTGCCCTCATCGGCAGTGCGCTTGCTTGGCTGCTTGCGCGACGCGCGCACGGGCGGCTTGTCCGGCGGCGGCACCAGCACGGTTTCGCCCAGGCTCTCGCGCAGCAGCTTGGCCAGGTCCTGCGATTCCGCGCGCAGCGGACCGGACAGGTTGTTCTGGCGGCTCAGGTCGGCCAGCGCCCGCGTCGACAGGCGCAGTCCGCTGATGGCGATCACGCTGTTGGCCAGCTTGTCGGCAGGATCACGCACCAGCACTTCCTGGGCATTGAGGATGGCTTCACCATACTGGCCCGCATCGTAGCGGCTTTGCGCCATGCGCACCCAGGGCTGCTTGTCGGCGGGCGCCGCGGCGGCCGCCTCCTGCCACAGCGCCAGCGCCGCCGCCTTGTTGCCCGTGTCCACCGCCTGCGTGGCCTTGGCCATCAGTTCTTCCAGCGTCGGCGCCACGACGGGCGGCGGCTTGGCCACCGGCGCCGTACTGCAGGCGCTGAGGGTAAAAGCACAGGCGATAACTGCAAGCGTGCATAGCGAAACCGGGCGTGTCATGTTGAGCTTTCCTTCAAAAAAGAAGACGGTTTTGGCGATTGAAAAGTTGCTTTTTATAGTTGCTAATTGTTTATTTTTCGGAGCGTAGCATGATTTCAAAATTCACTGCGTTCGATAGAAAATACGCGAAAACTCACACTACTCACGCTAAAAACGTACCGTACGCACCATTCTTCAAGATAATGTTAAGGTTCTTGCAGTTGCGAAAAAAGCACCCAGTTGCGCGATGCGAAGCATGATTTTCAGTCGCTGCCGCGCGCCTCACTGTGTCTGGCATAGAGGGCAATTCATGAGCATGGCAAACAAATTGTTATGGGGCGAAGGGCTGTTCCTGCGGCCCCAGCATTTCCAGCAGCAAGACCAGTACCACGAACAGCGCCTGCACGAGAGCGTCAAGGCGCTGCACCCGTATGCGTGGGGCGTGAACCAGTTGCAGATCGACCGCGATGCGCTGGCGAACAACAGCTTGCGCCTGCTGGAACTGTCGCTGGTCTTCCAGGACGGCGAAATCTACAACGCCGCCGGAAGCGACGACCTGCCCGACGCGCTCGACCTGGGCAACTTGCCGTCGTCGCTGCAATCGGTGACCTTCCACGCCGCCTTGCCGGCTTTCAAGCCATTCGGCGGCAACTTCGCCGCCAGCGGCCAGCCCAACAACGCGGCGCGCTACGCCCAGGCCAACCTCAGCACGCCGGACCTGTACACCCAGGCCGCGCAGGCCGAACTGACCTACCTGAAAAAAACCCTGCGCCTGGTCGCCGATGCCGAACCGCGCGATTCCTACGTCAGCTTCCCCCTGCTGCGCCTGCGGCGCCTGTCGACGGGCGGCTTCGAGCAGGATCCGGCCTTCGTGCCCCCCAGCCTGTCCATCCGCAGCGCGCCCCTGCTGTTCCTGCAGCTGCGCCGCCTGATCGACGCGCTGCAAGCCAAGGTCAACGCGCTGTATGGGCATCACCGCGAGCCGAGCAAGAGCGTGATCGAATTTCGCTCCGGCGACATGTCCTCGTTCTGGCTGCTGCACACGGCCAGCGCGGCCTACGCCTCGCTCAGCCATTACTTCCATCATCCGGCGCTGCATCCGGAGCGCCTGTACGAGCAGCTGCTGGCCCTGGCGGGCGGCTTGATGACCTTTTCACGCAGCCATGCGCTGGCCGACCTGCCGCCGTACCGGCATGCCGATCCCGGACCATCGTTCGCCCAGCTGCACGCCATGATCCGCGAATTGCTCGACACCGTGATCTCGTCGAAATACTTCGCCATCGCGCTGACGGAAACCAAGCCGTCCTACCATCACGGCAAGCTGGACTCGGAAAAGATCGATGCCAAGACGGCGTTCTACCTGGGCGTGTCCGCCGACATGGCCGGCGTGGAACTGGTCGACGTGGTGCCGCTGCGCTTCAAGGTGGGCGCGCCCGACGACGTGGAAAAATTCGTCCTGTCCGCCCTGCCCGGGGTGCGCCTGCAGCATGCGCCGCAGGTGCCGGCCGCCGTGCCGGTGCGCCCCGACATGTTTTATTTCACCATCGAGGCCAAGGGCCAGATGTACGAACGCATGCTGCAGGCGCAGTCGCTGCTGGTGTATGTCCCTTCCGGCATGCGTGAACTGAAACTCGAACTTGTTGCCGTCACTTCCTGAGGTCCAACGATGCACTCCAGCGCCCCCCCTTCCCTGATGTCCGGCAGCCAGGCCGCCTATGCCGCCAGCATGGCTGCCGGCCCCGGCACCGAACACACCTTGATGGACTTGATGTACGACGGTTTTTACGCCCTGTTCATGCTGAAGAACGGCAGCGGACCGCAAGACAATGCCGATTTCATCAGCAAGATGACGCACTTCCTCGATGAGTTCAGCCGCGGCGCGAAAAAACAGGGCGCGTCGGCGGACGACATCGACGCCGCCAAATATGCGTTCTGCGCGGCCGTCGATGAAATCATCCTGCGTTCGCCCTACAGCATCCGCGACGAATGGGCGCGGCGGCCGTTGCAGCTGGTGCTGTTCGGCGACCAGCTGGCCGGCGAAAACTTCTTCATCCGTCTCGAAGCACTGCGCGCGCGCGGCAGCGCGCACCTGCAGGCGCTCGAAGTCTTCCACATGTGCCTGCTGCTGGGTTTCCAGGGCCGCTACATCCTCGAAGGCCCGGAAAAACTCAATTACCTGACGGCGCGCCTGGGCGACGAAATCGCCCAGATGAAGGGCAAGAAAACCGGCTTCGCCCCGCATGCGGAGCGGCCCGACCAGATCATCCACAAGCTGCGCAACAACGTGCCGTCATGGGTGCTGTGCTCGGTGTTCGCCCTGATCTGCGCACTGGGCTACCTGGGGCTGCGCACCATGCTGGCTAAACAGACGCAAGCGCAGATCAATGCCTACAACGACATCGTCAAGCTGGCGCCGCGCGTGGCTAACCTGAGCATTACCCTGCCGTGATGGGCGACGCACAACACCCCCCCGCGGCAACGGGCCAGTTCGGCACGGGCCTGAGCCAGCATGCACGGCTCATCAGCCTGGCCACGGCCCAGCAGTCCGGGCAGCCGGAATCGCTGATGGCGGAACAGTTCGAGGGCCGCGAGGCCGTCAATGAACTGTTCCGCTTCGAGGTCGACGCCCTGAGCACCGCGGCCAGCCTGGACCTGGCCTCCTTCATCGGCGAAGAAATGACGCTGTGCCTGCTGCAGCCCGACGGCAGCCAGCGCGCCTGGCACGGCATCTGCACCGATTGCGCCTGGCTGGGCGCCGACGGCGGCGTGGCGCGCTACCGGCTGCGCCTCGAGCCGGCCCTGGCCCTGCTGCAGCTGCGTCGCGACAGTTACATTTTCCAGGACAAGAATGCGCGCGACATCATCACCGAGCTGCTGGCCGACTACCCGCAGCTGCGCTTCGCATTCGACGTCAGCCAGGCGCTGGCCACGCGCGCCATCTGCACCCAGTACCGCGAAAGCGACTTCGATTTCTTCGCGCGCCTGCTCGCTGCCGAAGGCCTGAGCTGGCGCTTCGAGCACGACCAGCCCGGCGGCGCGCAGGACAGCGGCGATGGCCAGGCGCAGGCCAGGCACAAACTGGTGATTTTCGACAGCAAGGCCACCGCGCCGCCGACGCCGGGCGGCGCCGACATGCGCTTTCACGGCGTGCGCGCCACCGATACGGACGACGCCATCGACCGCTTCGGCGCGCGCCGCCAGGTGCAGTCGAACGCCGTCAGCATCAGCAGCTGGGACCCGGCGCAGGTGACGGCGCCCGCCGCCGAGCAAGTCTCCAGCCTGGAGGCCGGGCAATTGCCGCAGCTGGCCGTGTATGACGGCGCCGGCGAGCACCTGCACGCCGGCCGCGCGGCGGCCGGGCCGCACAGCGAGCGCATGCTGCAAGCCCTGGAGCTGGACAACAAGCAGTTCGACGGCGCCGGCGCCGTGCGCCGCCTGGCCGCCGGCCACGCCATGCGCCTGCTGCAGCACGAGCAGCATGCCGATGGCGCCAACGCCTTCACCGTGCTGTGGGCCGAGCACCAGGCGCGCAACAGTACGGGACCGGCCGGCGCCAGCCTGGGCGGCATGCTGTCGAAGCTGGCCAGGACGGCCGGCCTGGGCGGCGTGGCCGACTGGATCGCCGGCCAGATCGAGCCGGGCACCTACCGCAACCGCTTCGGCTGCGTACGCGCCAGCGTGGCCATCGTGCCGCGCGCCACCGCCGCGCGCGCGCCGGCCGTGGCGCTGGGTCCGCAGACGGCGCTGGTGGTGGGCCTGGCCGACAGCGTGGCCACCACGGGCCGCGACCACCAGGTGCGCATCCAGTTTGCCTGGCAGCGCGGCAGCGCCGCCAATCCGGGCGGTCTGGCGCACAACACCGACCAGCAGGGCAACGCGCCCGGCAACGAGGCGTCCGGCGCCTGGGTGCGCGTGGCCGAAGCGCTGGCCGGCCCGAACTGGGGCTCGCAATTCACGCCGCGCCTCGGCACCGAAGTGCTGGTCGACTTCATCGAAGGCGACATGGACCGCCCGCTGGTCGTCGCCCAGCTCTACACGGGCAGCGACACGCCGCCGTATGCGGCCGGCGAGGATTCTGGCGTCAACCACGCGGGCGTCCTGTCGGGCATGCACAGCCACAATTTCGACGGCGCCGGCTACAACCAGTGGGTGCTGGACGATACCCAGGGCCAGCTGCGCACACGGCTCGCGTCGAGCAGCGCCGCCACCGAACTCAATCTGGGCTACCTGGTGCAGCAAGGCGCCAGTTCGGCGCAACGGGGCAGCTACCGCGGCAGCGGCTTTGAGTTGCGCACCGATGCCTGGGCCATGTTGCGCGCCGGCGAAGGCGTACTGCTCTCGACCACGGCGCGCGCGCGCCAGGGCGCTGGCGTGGCGTCGAGCCAGCTCGACACCAGGGAGGCGCTAGCCCTGCTGCGCGGCGCCTGTGAACTGAGCAAGACCGTGGCGACATCGGCAAGCCAGCAAAAAGCCCTCGTCAGCAAGGATGCGAACCAGGCGCAGCTGGACATGGCGAAGCAGATCGACCCGCAGCAGGATGGCAAGTACCAGGCCAGTGTCGGCGGCCAGGAAGCCAGCAAGGCGGGCAGCGGCACGCGCGCGCCCGATGCGGCCCAGCCCGTGGAACGCTACGCCCAGCCGCTGGTGCTGATGGAGTCGCCCAGCAGCATCAACTGGGCCACGCCCGCGTCGACGGTGATATTCGCGGGCCAGCAGCTGCACTGGACGGCGCAGGCCGACCTGCACATGACGGCCGGCCAGACGGTCGCCTCGGTGGCGGCCAACGCGGCCACGCTGTTCAGCCAGGAAGGCGGCATCAAGGCCGTCGCTGGCAACGGCCCCGTCTCGCTCGAAGCGCATACCGACCAGCTGGAAATCCTCGCCGATCAAGCCGTCACGGTGATCTCCGTGAGCGACAGCATCGACATCAAAGCCAACCAGAAAATCGTCTTGCAGGCGGGACAATCCTCGATCACGCTCGAAGGCGGCGACATCACCTTCCGCTGCCCCGGCCATTTTACGGTCAAGGGCGGGCAGCATCTCTTCAATGGCGGCGCCAGCGCCGCGGCCGGCCTGCCGCCGTTGCCGGACAGCCGCTTGAAACTGTTCGACGAAGGCTTCGTGCTGAAAGACCGCGACACGGGCGAACTGATGGCGCGCCAGCCGTATCGCGTCAAGCGCGCCGACGGCAGCATCGAAACGGGCATGACGGACGCCAGGGGCCTGACCCACATCGTGGCGGCTGCCGCCGTCGAGGCGCTGGTGATCGAACTGCTCAAGTCGCCGGGCCAGTTGCCCGAGACGGAGAACGGCCCAGACCAGGCTCCTGCGCCCAGCTCGGACACGCGCGCCAAGGCGCCCGCTCCCGGTACGACGGCCAAGGCGCCGCCCAACCCCGAACCGAAATTCAAGGCAACGGGTACGTCCAGCACCAGCCCCGTCGACAACAAGCAGCGCAAGGAAGTGCTGATCAAGCGCCCCGCCTGCTGGATCGCCGACTATGAAAAGGAGATTAGCGTCTCCAGCGTGCCGCGCTACAACAACACCTTCGGCGCCACTGGCGCGCCGCATAACTATTTCGACACCGTGCGCTACAAGATCTACGTGCCCGTCAAGTCGAATACCGGCATCATCGCCGAATTGCGCGTCAAGGTGATCACGGTGCTCGAGCCGGCCGATCAGGCGCTGGAAGAGCGCGAGAAGGGCACCCCGCAGGCCGCCACGCGGGCCAAGCAGCGCGCCGCCGTCATCAAGTACGTCAAGGGCATCGCCACCACGGGGCTGGAAAGCCACTGGAACAATAAATTCCAGATGAAAATCAGCGATCCGGAATGCGGCACGCGTACCCTGCCCATCATCTACCGCGTCGTTTATGTGGAGAGCAACGAGCACTACGTCATGCAGATCCACAAACGCTACGACCGCGAAAGCGTGACGGGTACCATCATCGACGTGTCCGCCTCGACCGATGGCCAGACACACGCCCATGAATTCGGTCACTGCTATGGCCTGCCGGATGAATACTCGTATGTGGAAGGAGACGACGAGACCGTCAAATACAAGAAACCGGACGGCAGCTGGGATGCGCCCGTGCCTTCGCTCTCGGACGATGAGGAGCCGGAACCGGCCGCTGCCAACATCATGAACTCGGCCGGCTCCATCGTCATCCGTGACCGGCATGCCTGGCAGATCGCCATCGAAGTGCAGGACTTGCTACGGACGAAAATAGGACGGCAGATCAAATGCGATATCATCCTGAACGGCTCCTAATCGCACTGCTCGCAGTGTCCCTACAACTCCCAGGAAACGCCATGCCGAACGACATCCTCTCCATCAGCGCCCACTGCATCGATAATCCGGCCTGCATTTTCACGGGCAGCGACATGCGCATCGAGGTGGTCATCAAGAATATCGGCAATGGGGAAGTCGGCTATCCGCTCCAGTACATGCAAGCGCGGGGGCCCAATATGCGCCTGATCGACAACGCGAGCGAACAAAGCCAGGTATTGAAGACGGGCCTGGCCAATCACGCGCTCAAGCGCGCCTTCACCCCCATCGCGCCGGGCCAGTCGATTGCGCTGCAAAGCGTCATCAAGCATACCGAGCTGCGCATGTTCCGTACGGAATTCGTCGACGTGACGGCCGAAATCGGCGTCTCGGCCGGCATCCAGACGGCGGGCAGCGAGGAAGCGCTGCCGTTCAAGGGCGGCGCCAGCCTGAAGATCATCGGCAGGGATACGCTCGAACGCGAAGCGCAGCGCCGTTAATCCGCTAGAGCACCCGCATCCGCATGCAGCTGGCGCCAGAACGGCGCGGCGGGCCAGCGCTGCTCCCAACCGTAGTACTGCTGGCGCTGCGCCAGGTAATCGGCGTAGCGCTGCGCCACCGTCTGCGCCACCGCGTCCAGGGTGGCGTGACCGGCGATGGCGCCAGCGGCCGCCATGCCGTTGGCCAGCGCCTTGACGATGCCTTGCGAGGTGACGGGATCGTAGGCCGAGGCGGCGTCGCCGATGGCCAGCCAGCCGTCGCCATGCAGTTGCTCGAGGCAGTAGCACGGCGCGGGAAAGCTCTGCACGCCGCCTGCCAGCGGCACGGCGCCGCGGGCCAGCGCTGCCGTATTGGGCGCGGCCGCCAGCCCTTCCAGCCAGTGCGCGGCATGCTGCAGGCGCCGCGCCTTGACGGTGGCCGCGTCGCTGTAGAACGCCAGTAGCAAGGTGGCGTCGGGCAGATGGGCGCCATACCACCAGCCATGTTCAACCGCTTCCAGGTGCGTCAGGCCGGAACGGGGGCCGTCGGGCGCGGCAAAGCGCATGGCCAGGCAGACCAGCGGCAGCGTTTCGACCTTGCGGCTGCCGCGCTGGCGCGCGAAGACGGCGCGCGTGCCGCTGGCGTCGACCACCACATCGGCATGGATGCTGGCCGGTCGCGGGTGCGCCGGATCGCCCAGCACCAATTCCAGGGCAAAGCCGCCGCCTTGCGCCGGAGCCGACGCGGCCAGGCTGGCGCGCAGCAGCACTTCCGCCCCGCGCAAGCGCGCCTGGTGCGCCAGGAAGCCATTGAAACGGGATCGCTCCAGGTGCCAGCCATGGCCCAGCGGATGCAGCAGCGCGTCGTTGTAGCCGCGCTTGTCGCTGCCCCACCAGGAACAGCTGCCATGGCAAGGCGCGTGCGCCTCGGCGAAAAAATCCTGCGCAATGCCCAGCGCCTGGAACAGACGGTTGGCTTCGGGCGGAATGCTTTCGCCGATGCGAAATTGAGCGTAGTCGCCCGCCTCGATCACGAGCACGTCGTGCACGCCATGCTGCGCCAGCGCCAGCGCGCAGGCGCAGCCGGCCGGGCCGCCGCCGATGATGGCGACCCGGTAGCGCTGCCGCGATGGCCCTGCCGCGCCGGGACTGTCTGCAACCGCCGCCATCAGGGCTTCGGTTTCGGCTGCGGCTTCGGCCGGTACACCTTGTCGATGGCCGTATTGCGCCAATACTCGACCAGGTTGCTTTCATCGCTGTCGAACAGGCTTTCGACTTCCAGGTAGTAATCCTTGCAGATGGCCTTTTCGCCCGCCTTGCGCGCAATCGCCGTGCTTTGCACGACCACGCCGATGCGGTGCCAGTTCAGCAGGAACTGCGCGCGGTCCTGGTAGCGGCCCACATGCATGGCGGGCCGATCGATTTCCGCATTTTCCGGGGTGGTCGACGGCACCCCATCGGCCCGCGTGCCCTTGCCGCGCACGGAATAGCGCGGCGTCGCCAATTCGCCGCCATTGGCGACGACGTCGTCATACGTGTACACGGCCACGGGCCGCTGCGCCGGCCAGGAGGAATACAGCAAGGTATTGTAGCCATTGCCATTGAGCGCCGTGGCCGCATCGATCGCCTGCTGGTTATTGAGCACCGTGCCGCCGGGATTCGGGTCGGGCAAATGCGTGGCGCACGAGTTGTAATCGGTATGCCACGGCAAGGCCATGAACTTCGACACGTCGCCGGGCTGCAGCTCGCCGCCGCGCAGCGGCATGTAGCCGGCGCCGAGGAACGGCTGGTCCCTGACGGCTGCCGCGTAATCGAGATGCTGGGCATTGAGGCGGAACGGGCCGCCGGCATCATGGCGCCGCCACGCCTGCCGGTACAGGCCGGGGTCGCGCACGATAAAACCCATCTCGATGCCGGGGCTGTAGCGGCCGCCCAGGCAGTTGAACAGGACCGTACGGTCGAGCGCTTCGCCCGCGCCCAGCAGGAAATCGCCGCTGTCGGCCACATACTGGCCATGCGCCCACTGGTCCATGAAAAAATACTGGGCCCGGGTCAGGGTCAGCAGGCTGCTGCCCGCATCGCCCAGCGACAGCGGCATTTGCGGCTTCAGCGACGGCGCGCCTGTCTGGTCGGGATGGCGGATGAAATTCATGATCGGGTAGGTCAGGCCTTCCGCCTTCATCTTGCCCAGCAAGTCGTGCTCCTTGATCGCCCTGGCCGGCAAGCTGGTCGTCCAGCGCTGCAGCGACGCCGCGCGCAGGATGGGCTGGACATCGGTACGGAAATTGCTCCGGTAGCCCGCCTGGTAGCTGCCGTCCGCATGGACGGCGGGCCGCAGCGCCATCTTTTCCAGCCAAGTGCAATACAGGTCGTCCCACAGCGATACGACGTTCGCCGTTTGCGGCGCGTACGACGGGTCGCTCGAGATCACCCAGGCGCCGCCCTCGACGCTGCGCGCCGTGCCGTCGGCAAAAAGCAGCATGGCCGTGACGGGACCATCGGCCACGTCATCGAACCAGTTGTCGTTGTTGACATTGTCGTGCAGGACGGCGGCGGCCGAATAATTGCCTTGCGCGTCGAAGCCGCAGGCCTTGCCATAGCCGCCCAGCACCAGCAATCGTCCATTCTTTTCCGTCGTGATGGCGCCCAGCGAGGCGATGATGGCGCCAGGGCCTTGCGCCGGCGCGCCAGGCTGCCCGCCGCGCGGGAACGACACGGGATAGTCGGGCAGGCTGCGCACGGCGCCGCTGGCCGCATCCGCGCACGACGGCGGCGTCGATGTGTCGAACTGCTGCACGCCCTGGCGCGAAGCCTGCACGGTGCGCGGTCCGGGGTCGATGACCAGCAGCTTCACGCGCAGCGGGTCGGCCGGCGTGCCGAAGTGCGGCGAGCCTGGCGTGCCGAAGGCCGGATTGCGCAGGGCCGGCGCGCGCTGGTTTTCAAACGGCGCCACGCCGTCCCCGCCCTCCCAGCTATTGGCTTTCTTGTTGGCCAGGTGCACGGTCCAGACGATGTCCTTGACGATCTTGCCATCGACCATGCTGCCGATGGCCACTTCGGCCGCCGCGCCCCGCCGGCCCAGCGGGTAGCTTTCCACGCCGTCCGCCGCGTCGAACGCATACTGGTAAATCCGGAAGCGGGCCGCCTGCCGCTTGAGCTTTCCGCTCGCGTCGCGCAATTCGGTGCTGGCGATGGTCGTGTCTTCCGTGCCGGGCCGGATCGGCAAGCCTCCCGTGCCATCCTGGCCATCGAGCGGCATGCCGGCCAGGCTTTCCGGGCCCAGATAGTATTCTTCGCTGTTGCCGACGCGGGCGATGCCGATGGCCGGATGAATTCTCAAACCTGTGTATGCCATGCTGAACTCCTGATCATCAAGGGTGTCTGTGCCGGTTGGCCTGAGAGTCACGGCTGCATGCCATCCCTCACCCACTGGTCGAAGATATCGATGCCTTCCTGCGGCATCGGCCCGTCGGGCGGCATCGGGTGCGGCGCGGACATGACATACTCGCCTTCCCGCCCTCCCGGTGCGCGCAGGCGGTGCCCGGCGTCCACCAGCCATTTTGCGTTGCGGCTGTCATAGTCGTAACCGTGGATGGCCACCTGGATTTGCCAGGCAAACGCCTTCACGCTCGCATAGTCATTCAGGTACAGCCGCTGCACGCCCGTCGAATCGGGGTTCGACAGCTTGATCTTGTTCATGTCGGCCACGTAGCGGGAAAACAGGCCCTGCACGTCGCGCTTGAAGCTGGTCCGTTCGCTCATGGCTTGCTCTCCTCATACGTGGGTTCGGCAGGTTTGCGCC
This sequence comes from Janthinobacterium sp. SUN120, assembly GCF_030397735.1. Taxonomy (NCBI): domain Bacteria; kingdom Pseudomonadati; phylum Pseudomonadota; class Betaproteobacteria; order Burkholderiales; family Oxalobacteraceae; genus Janthinobacterium; species Janthinobacterium sp. SUN120. The sequence continues at coordinate 1,996,948 of NZ_JAPUBW010000001.1, forward strand.
GGTCGACAAGCTGGATCACGGGCGTGGAAAAATCGCCTTGCCGTATCAGGCCGCGGCCCTTGTCATTGGTGGTGATGGCCGCCGTGATGCGCCAGGCCTGCCTGCGCTTTTTGGGAACCAGGCTGTCGACGATGCCGGTGATATCCGTTTCGATGACATATTTATCATGCTGGTGGGCGCCGGACAGGGCCCAGTGGCTGGTGCTGGTGACCAGGTAGCGGTCGCGGAACGCCTTGTTGCCGATGCGCGCGGCCACCTTGGCGGGATACAGGTAGATATCGGCCTGAAAACTGTAGTCCTCGTCCGCATGCGCGCGGTCCAGCACCATGTTCGCCCGCTTGTCGCCGGCCACCCGCCGCGCCGGGATCGTGTAGGCGCCGGTGACGGTGAGGTCGGGCCTGACGACCGCGCCATCGGCCGCATCGTCGCTGAGCAAGGCGGCAAACAGGCTTTTCTGGTTGTCGCCGAATACAAACCCCGCCTGCTGGTGCCGGTCGATCAAGGCCTGGATATCCTTCTTGCGGGCAAATTCGCCGCCATAGCGCGGCTGGAAGCCATAGCCTTGCCGGAGGGTGTCGAAGTACAGCACCGCCTGGCCCATGTTGGCCGTGTAGTCGCCCGAATCGCTGCGCTGGGCATCGCCGCTGCCGGCGCTCCAGCCGACAGGCCGTGGCAAGCTGGCGTCCTGTTCGCTGCGCATGAACGCCGTGCGCCCGCTGCCGCGTATGCCGGCGTCGCCATGCTCGTCCAGCCACTTCTCGAAACTGTAATCGAGGAAGTTATGGAAGGCATAGAACAGCGGATCGAGGCCGGCCGTGACGTTGTCGCCCATGTTGCCGCCCATATAGGTCGCGTGCATGTGATTGTGGATTTTTGTTTCCAGGTTGCCGCCGCCCAGGCTGCCGTATTCGTCGCCGCCAAAATCGGCCCAATCCATGTAGTAGATCTGGTAGGCCAGCAAGTTGGGGGAAGCCGTGGCCAGCGAGCTGTCGAGCCCCTCCCTCTTGCGCGTGGCATCGTACAGCGGCGAATCGACATCCTCGAAGGCTTTCGGATAGCGCACGCCGGAAGGCTTGCGGGTGAAGTTCCAGTACGGCAGCGCGACGTTGCGCGTGCTGGGCCCCCGTTCGCCGTTCGGGTCGGCCGCCTGCAGGGCTTGCTCATAAAAGTACAGCTGCGCCCGGTGCCATTGCAAAAAGGTGTTCTTCTGGTGCTCGCACTCGCCTGGGAATTCCTCGTGGGCATTGTCCTCGGTCGCCACCTTGTCGATGAAATAAGCAATGTCGCAACTGTTGCGCGTCGGATCGCCCAGCAACTGCTTCAGCCTGTCGCCGGGCAAGGCCGCCTGGCGGTCATTGAAGACGTCGACGGAGGTGCAGTTATGCACCCAGGCTTGCCACAGGAAGCCGCGCCGGTCATACACGTTTTCCTGGCTCTTGCGTTTCATCTCGCTCACCGCATGCTTGAAGGCGTCAAGCTCGGCCGGGGTCAGCTCATCGATATTCTTGCGGTAGCGCACGACGCGCGCGCCGCCCGGCTCCGCCTGGGCCTGCAATTCCGGGCGGCAAGATACGCCAGCCTGCGCCTGTACCGCGGTGCAGACGCCCGCGCACAGCAAGCCGGCCAGGAGGGGAAGAAGGGAAGTTTTCATGCGTAACATGGGCAGTTGCTCCAGAGGCAGGTTGGGAAAGGCGGAAGCGCGCCGGACGCGCTGCCGCCAGGAACGGTCAGTGTCCGTGTCCGCCCGCGTCGCCGCCGCCCTTGCCATCCGGCAGTACCACCTTGACGTTTTGCATCATGCCCTGGTCTTCATGTTCGAGGATGTGGCAATGCAGCACGTATTCGCCGATGTAGCGCTGGTAACGCGTGGCGATCTCGATCTTGTGCTTTTCGATCACCAGCAAGGTGTCTTTCCACGTGCCGATCAGGTCCTTGTATTGCGCATCGACCGCGCCGCCGTCGGTGCGGGTAATGCCGATGATCTGGAAGGGGTTGACGTGGATATGGAAGGGGTGGCTGCCATTCTTCGAAGCGAGCTCCCAGATCTGCTCGGTGCCCAGCACCAGCGTGTGGTCGACGCGGTGCGGGTCATAGACATACTTCAGCTCGGGTATCGGCGAGTCTTCCGGCTTGCCTTCCACCATGAAGCGGGCCTTGCCGCCCAACTTGGCGATATTGAAGGTCACATACTCCTTCTTCTTGCCGCGCATCGCGTCCTTTGCCGCCGCGCTGAAGCCCGCATGCGGGACGAACTTGCCGAGCTTGAAACCATTCTCCAGGTCGCCAAGGATCGTGCTCTTGACGCTATCGGGCAACTGGGCGCCGGGCAGGCTCTGGACGGCATTGCGCAACTCGGCCAGCAGGAAATCGCGCGGCGACTCGCCCGACCTGACGCGTGCGGATGCCTTGGCGTTGGTCCTGGCGGCGATCACGCCGATCAGGCGCGTGTTGTTGACGTCATGCATCGTCGTCATGTTGTTGACGTTGGTTTCCGCATATACGCAATAGGCGCCGGCTTTCGGCAGCGAGAACAGGATATCGCTGCGGTAGCCCGGCTGCAGGTAGTTCAAGGTCTTGGGGATGATCCTGTCGTGCGTCAAGCCGTCGCTGGCCACCTCGAACTGCGTGACGTCCTCGCCATCGCATAGCTCCATCACGTCCTTGTCCTGGTTGGCCACGCTGAGCGCCTTGAACAGCTTTTGCGGATCGTTCGCGCGGCGGATGCGCAGCACCACGGTTGCCTGGAAACCCGTGTCGATCATGCGCCAGCGGTATAGGCGCTGCGTCTTCATCTTCAGCACCGGCTGCACCTTGCCGTTGACGGAGGTATAGCGGCCCGACTTCAGCCAGGCATTCGGATCGTTGACCTGACCGAAATCCTCCAGCACGCCTACCCCGTCCGTGGCGCACGGCGTCGTCGGCGTCAGGCTGTTGCTGGGGCAGTCATAGGGAATTTGCTGCAGCAGCATCACCTCGCCGGCGCTGCCGCTGCCATCGTCGGGCTGGAATGGCTTCAGTATCACATCGAGGTCGCCATTCGCCGTGGCGCTCGGATAACGGTCGCCTTCGACCACCAGCGCACCGGCCATGCCGCTGGCGACCTGCATCGCCGTCGCGCCATGCTGGTGCGGGTGATACCAGAACGTGCCGGCCGGATGGTCGATGGGAATATTGTATTCGTACTCGAAATCCACGCCAGGCTTGATCGATATCAACACGTTGTCGCTATTGCCCGAGGGCGAGACCCACAGACCATGCGAGTGCAGATTGGTATCGTTGAAGCAGCCAATGGGACGCGCTGCATTGATATCGCTCGTCGCGCACTGCTCGTCCGGCAGCGCCTGCAACTGGTTATGCAGCTTGAAGCGCACGGTTTGCCCCGGCGCCATCACCACGGTGGGCGCCATGAAGGTGGCCGCATTCTCGTCGCGTCCATCGAGCGCCAGGCCGTCCGTCTGCTGGTAGGAGCGCAGGCGCACCTTGTCATGCTTGGCCGTGGTCGGGTTATAGATGCTGCCGTTGGCGTAGCGGATGTACAGGTCGTACGCTTTCTCGTACTCGTCGCGCTTGCTCGCCGCGCGGTTGGCGGGCCTGGCGCGCGCCTTCAACTTCGGCGGCTCCTGCAGCAGGCGCAGCTCGAGTTTGGGCACGGACTGCAGGCTCAGGTCGACATTCAGATTGACCGTGCTTTCCGCGGCGAAGGCGGCACTGCAAGCGAACGGCATGGCGGCCAGGCACAGCGACACGTACCTGCGGGGAAGGCGGTGGGACATGACAACTCCTCGATTGGACTGGACAATGGAAGCATGGCGGGGCATGCGTATTTTTATTAATAACATTGCCATTATCCATAATGACAAAGAGTCAATACTCACACTAAGTCACTTGTTGTATTTATTGCTGAGGGAATGGCGCCGGTGGGGGCGCTGGCTGCTGCAGCCTGAGATGGGGGGACGGCGTTGGCCGCTGCGCGGCCAACGGCCCGCGCGGAGCGCGGTGGTTGGGCGATTCGGAGAGGGCTGGGCCGGCACGGCCCCGCCCTTCGAATCCCACCGTTCCGTCCAGACAAATAAAAAAGCCTCCCACAGGGGAGGCTTTTTTATTTGATTCTGGCGGAGACGGTGGGATTCGAACCCACGATACAGGTATAAGCCGTATGCATCCTTAGCAGGGATGTGCCTTCGGCCACTCGGCCACGTCTCCTAGCTGATTACTCAACTATGTCTCTGTAGCTAACTGCGCTGCAGCGACGAACGTCATAATATCGATTGCCCCCCCTTTGGTCAAGGGCGTGGGGCAATATTTTTGGATATTTAAGCTTTTTCCAGCTCGAACGCTTTATGCAGCGCGCGCACGGCCAGTTCCATGTACTTTTCATCGATCAGCACGGAGATCTTGATCTCGGAAGTGGAGATCATCATGATGTTGATGCCCTCTTCCGACAAGGTACGGAACATTTGCGACGCGACGCCGACATGGCTGCGCATGCCCACGCCGACGACGGACAGTTTCGACACTTTCGCGTCGCCCGTGATGCTGGCCGCGCCCAGCGATTCGCGGTTCGCTTCCAGCACGGCCAGCGCGCGCGTGTATTCGCCGCGCGAGACGGTGAAGGTGAAGTCCGTTTTACCGTCTACCGACTGATTCTGTATGATCATGTCGACTTCGATGTTCGCGTCCGCCACCGGTCCCAGGATGTGGTACGCCACGCCTGGACGGTCGGGCACGCCGAGCACGGTGATTTTGGCTTCATCGCGGTTGAAGGCGATGCCGGAGATGACTGCTTGTTCCATGTTTGTATCTTCCTCAAACGAAATCAGGGTGCCTGAATTGGCTTCTATTTCCAGCGGCAACATCGGGTCGGTCAGCGACGACAGCACGCGTGTGGGAACGCGGTAGTTGCCGGCAAATTCCACCGAGCGCGTCTGCAGCACTTTGGAACCCAGCGAAGCCAGTTCCAGCATTTCTTCAAAGGTGATGGTCTTCAGGCGGCGCGCCTCGGAGACCACGCGCGGGTCGGTCGTGTAGACGCCGTCGACGTCCGTGAAGATCAGGCATTCGGCCGCCTTCATGGCGGCGGCGATCGCCACGGCCGAGGTGTCCGAACCCCCGCGGCCCAGGGTCGCGATGTTGTCGTGTTCGTCGACGCCCTGGAAACCGGTAATGATGACAATCTTGCCTGCATCGAGGTCGCGTTTGACTTTTTCGTCATCGATCGACTGGATGCGTGCCTTGGTAAAGGCGGAATCGGTCTTGATCGCGACTTGCCAGCCAGCATAGGATACGGCTTGTTTGCCGATCGCCAGCAGTGCCATCGACAATAGGCCGACGGACACTTGTTCGCCTGTCGAGGCGATCATGTCAAGTTCACGGGGATCGGGTTGATCCATGATTTCCTTGGCCAGTCCAATCAGGCGGTTGGTCTCGCCCGACATGGCGGATGGCACCACCACGATTTGATGCCCAGCGTCGTGCCACTTGGCAACGCGCTTGGCGACATTCTTGATACGGTCAGTCGAGCCCATCGACGTACCGCCATATTTGTGGACGATTAAAGCCATAAGAGTGAAGTTTCCGCTCAAGAAGAATAAAAAAGGAGGGCTTTACTCTACATGCCGCAATGCAAAATAACAAGCTAAAAAGCGCATTAGCTCATACCGATTGCGTATATGGAAATAACCAATCCATGCAGTCCAGCTGGCTTGAGCAGCCGCTTGGCAGCCACCCCAGGAGTGGCCGTGGCGGCTGCCCTTACGCTCAGCAGGAGACCCAGCGCAAGGCGACACGGGGACGATCCAGCAGGCTCAGGCAATGGCAATCGAGGCCAATACCAGCCGCGAACAGCAATTGTTGCGCCGCACAGACAAGGGGCAGGCGTTCGCGCTCCCAGGCGGGCACGTCAAACGCCTGGTAATGGTATTTCAAGCTCTTGGTGGGACGGTTCAAGGCCAGTTTCAAGCGCTCGCCACCCTGGCGGAAATCGATGGTCAAGGTTTGAGATTGCAACCAGGCAATATCGATACCCTGCCCGCCCTCTTCCACCGCATCGAAATGCAGCACGCCGCCATACGCGGGAAACGCCAGGCTGGCCTCGCCTTGCCAGATGAATTCCTGGCTGGCTTTTTCCAGGCCGGGAATGCCCGCATCGTCACGCTCGCGCATGCCGGCCAGGTCATCGAGCTTCGGCGTCAGGTATAAACGGTCGCGGTGGCGCCGCACGTGGCATTCGGGATGCGTGACCAGCAATTGCGCATCGGGCCGCGCCTCCAGCAGCTGCGCCAGCATTTCCGCCAGCCACGCCGTCGACGGCATGCGCAAGCCGCGCGTGCCGAACCAGTGGCGCAGCAGGTTGTAGCAGCGGTCCGCGCTCAGCACGCGCAATTTCGCCAGCTCGATGCACTCGCCATCGAGACAGGCGGCCAGGTCCTGCGTCGCCAGTTCCGTCAACAGGCGCTGCGCCGATTGCGCGTGCTGGGCGCTGCGGGCGAAGCGTTCCTGGAAGCCGGGAAAGGCCTGCGCCAGCACGGGCATCACCTGGTGCCGCAAGGCATTGCGGGCGAAGCGGGGATCGTCGTTCGATTCGTCGTGGATGTGCGCAATCGCGTGTTTCGCCACGTACGCCTCCAGTTGCCTGCGCGACACGGGCAGCAGCGGACGCGCCATCACCAGGTCAGGATTGCCCAGCAGCTCGGGCGCGCTGTTGGCGCCATCCATGCCGGACAGGCCCGCCGTGCCGGAGCCGCGCAGCAATTGCAGCAGCACCGTTTCCGCCTGGTCATCCTGGTGGTGCGCCGTCAGCAGCAGGCGCACGCCGTGCGCGGCGCACAGTTCGCCCAGGGCCGCGTAACGGCGCTTGCGGGCCGCCTCTTCCGTGCCCGTCTTCGCATTCTTTTCCAGCGTAACCTTGCGTGCCTCGAAGGCGATGCCCATGCCGGCGCACAACTGCCCGCAGTGGGCCAGCCACGCATCCGCGTTCGGGCTGAGGCCATGGTGCACGTGGAACGCGTGCAGGGCCACGCCGTGCTCTTGCGCCCAGGCATGCGCCAGATGCAGCAGGGCCGAGGAATCGAGGCCGCCGCTGAGGGCGATGCCGACCGCTTCGCCGGCTTGCGGTCCGCAGGTTGCCAGCGCGCTGGCGAAGATGTCGGCGACGGTGGCGTTTTGTTGCTTTTTCATAAGACTCCTGGAATGCAAAGAGGGACAGGTGGCCAAACGAGTGATGTCGCTTGGCTGCCTGTCCCTGGTGTTCTTGCTGCCGGCCTGCGCCGGCGATGGTTTACTCGCTCGGCGTGGTTTCCTTGAACTTGCCGTAGCTCAGCAGTTTTTCATGGCGCGCGGCCAGCAAGTCCTTGGTTTTCATGCCGTGGAACTGGCGCAGGGTGTCGGCCAGTGCGCGTTTCAGCAAGGTCGCCATCTGTTTCGGATCGCGGTGGGCGCCACCCAGCGGTTCGTTGATGATCTTGTCGATCAGGCCCATGGCTTTCAGGCGGTGCGCCGTCAGGCCCAGCGCTTCGGCCGCGTCGGAGGCGCGCTCGGCACTCTTCCACAGGATTGAGGCGCAGCCTTCCGGCGAGATCACGGCATAGGTCGAGTATTGCAGCATCAGCACGGCATCGCCCACGGCAATCGCCAGCGCGCCGCCGGAACCGCCTTCCCCGATGATGGTGGCGATCAGCGGCACCTTGAGTTCCGCCATCACGTACAGGTTGTGGCCGATGGCTTCCGACTGGCCGCGCTCTTCCGCGTCGATGCCGGGGAAGGCGCCTGGCGTGTCGACGAAGGTAAAGATAGGCAAGTTGAACTTTTCAGCCACTTTCATCAGGCGCATGGCCTTGCGGTAGCCTTCCGGCTTCGGCATGCCGAAATTGCGCATGGCGCGCTCTTTCGTGTCGCGGCCCTTTTGATGGCCGATGACCATGCACGGCTGGCCGTTGAAGCGGGCCAGGCCGCCGACGACGGACAAATCGTCCGCGTAGCTGCGGTCGCCATGCAATTCGTGGAAATCGGTAAAGATTTCATTCACGTAATCCATGGTGTAGGGGCGCTGCGGGTGGCGCGCGATCTGCGCCACTTGCCAAGGGGTCAGCTTGGCATAGATATCCTTGGTCAGTTGCTGGCTCTTCTTGGCCAGGCGGTCGATCTCTTCCGAGATGTCGACGGCCGAATCGTCTTGCACGAAGCGCAACTCTTCGATCTTGGAATCGAGTTCCGCGATCGGCTGTTCAAAATTGAGGAAAGTCGTTTTAGTCATTGTACCTCCAGGTTTTACCGGCCACGGCGCCAGGGCGCGCGGCGTCATCTATGTTTATTTTACCGTACCGGCTGGTGCGCCGGGGGCTGTATCGGATGCGGCAGGGGCGGCTGCAGGGTCGAGACTGCGCCACAAATACCACGTCGCCACGGTGCGCCACGGTTCCCAATTGGCGGAAACTTCGCGCGCATCGCTGCGGGAAACTGGTTCGCCGGAGAAATAATTGACGCTGATGCCCTGGATCAAACCGGGGTCGTCGAGCGGCAAGACATTTGGCCGGAGCAGATTAAATATCAGAAACATCTCGGCTGTCCAGCGGCCGATGCCGCGGATTTGCACCAGTTCGGCGATGACGGCTTCGTCATCCATCTGGTCCCACTGGCTCGCGTGCACGCGCTTGGCCTTGAAATGGTCGGCCAGGTCGAGGATGTATTCGGTCTTGCGTTTGGACAAACCGCAGGCGGACAACTGCTCGGCGCCTGCCTTCAATACTTGCGAAGGCGTGCATTTCGGGCAAGCCAGCAGCAGCTTTTTCCAGGCAGCATCCGCCGCCTTGGGCGTGATCTGCTGCCCCACCAGCGAACGGGCCAGGGTGGTAAACGGGTCGCTATGGCCGACCAGGTGCAGGTCGCCAAATTGCGGGATGAGCTTTTTCATGATGCGGTCGCGCTTCATCAGCTCGATCTTCGCCTCTTCCCAGTAATGCGGCACCTGGATCACCTGCGCCGCCACCGGGGCTTCCCCGTTTTCCCTGGACGTTGGCATCATGCGCGGCGCCAGTTGGTCGAGCCGTCAGGCTTGTCTTCAAGAATGATGCCCGCAGCCAATAATTCGGCGCGGATCTTGTCGGACTGGGCAAAGTCGCGCGCCTTTTTCGCAGCACTGCGCGCCGCGATGGCCGCTTCGATGCCGGCCGCCTCATCCTGGCCGCCGTCAGCGGCGCCGACGGTTGCTTGCAGGAATTGTTGCGGCGTGCGCTCAAGCAAGCCGAACACGCCCGCCAGGCCCTTCAATTGACGGGCCAGGGCCGGCGACTTGCTCTTGTTGACTTCCGTTGCCAGGTCGAACAGGGCGGCCACGGCCAGCGGCGTGTTGAAATCGTCGTCCATGGCTTCGCGCACGCGCACGGCATGGGCTTCGCTCCAGTCGATGGCGCCCTCTTCCACCGCCACGTCGGCCAGCGCCGTGTACAACCGGGTCAGGGACAGGCGCGCGTCGTCGAGGTGCACGTCCGAGTAATTCAGGGGGCTGCGGTAGTGCGCGCGCAGGATGAAGAAGCGGATCACTTCGGCATCGAATTTTTGCAGCACTTCGCGGATGGTGAAGAAGTTGCCCAGCGACTTGGACATTTTTTCATTGTCCAGGCGCACGAAACCGTTATGTATCCAGTAATTGACGCTGGTATGGCCGAACGCGCCTTCGGATTGGGCGATCTCGTTTTCGTGGTGCGGGAATTGCAAGTCCGCGCCGCCGCCGTGGATGTCGAATTGTTCACCTAGCAAGGCGCACGACATGGCCGAGCACTCGATATGCCAGCCCGGGCGGCCCTTGCCCCACTTCGAATCCCATTTGACTTCTTCCGGCTCCGACTCTTTCGACGACTTCCACAGCACGAAGTCGAGCGGATCGCGCTTGCCCGTGTTGACGTCGACACGCTCGCCCGCGCGCAGGTCGTCGAGCGACTTGCCCGACAGCTTGCCGTAATGGGGGAAATTGCGCACGGCATAGTTCACATCGCCATCCGCGCCCTGGTAAGCCAAATCCTTGGCTTCCAGCTGTTCGATCAGGCGCAGCATCTGCGGCACGTATTCGGTGGCGCGCGGCGTGTGGTCGGGCGTCAGGATGCCCAGCGCGGCCGTGTCTTCATCCATGTAGCGGGTGAAACGCGTCGTCAGCTGGGAAATCGTCTCGCCGTTTTCCACGGCGCGGCGGATGATCTTGTCGTCGATGTCCGTAATGTTGCGCACATAGGTGACATCGAAGCCGGACGCCTTCAGCCAGCGGTAAATGACGTCGAACGCCATCATCATGCGCGCATGGCCGATATGGCAATAATCGTAGATGGTCATGCCGCACACGTACATGCGAACCTTGCCCGCTTCCATCGGGACGAATACCTGCTTCTCGCGAGCCAGGGTGTTGTAAATCTTTAGATTGCTCATCGTGCTTTGCAAGTGGAGCGGTCGCCAGCCTGGCAAAACGACAGACAGGCGCGGACACCGGGGGTGCCGCGCCACAGAACTGCCGTGTGCGCCGAAGACTGTACGACCCGCTATATTGTTGTTCTTGTTTGTTAGAATTAGGGCGTTAGCGGTCAAGTATAACATTGATAAAAACCATACTGGCCCGATATGAATCAGGTTTTTACGATGTTCAACCGAATTTTCACTTCTTTACAATTAAAGCAAGTTTAAAGAAAAATAACGATCAAGGACGCCTTCATGCAAGAAATCAAATCGAAACGCCTGTCTTTCCTGGCCCGCTTTTGCACCCTGTTTGCCGGCCTGACCCTGGGCAGTGCCGTCGTGGCAGCCGCTCCGGCGACCGCCGTCGACCCAACGCCGCACGTGGCCCTGAAAACCAGCATGGGCGAGATCGTGCTGGAACTGGACCAGGAAAAAGCACCGAAAAGCGTGGCCAATTTCCTGCAGTACGTCAACAGCGGTTACTATAAGGGCACCGTATTTCACCGCGTCATCGACGGCTTCATGATACAGGGCGGCGGCTTCGACAAGAACATGAAGCAGAAACCGACGAAAGCGCCGATCAAGAACGAAGCGCAAAACGGCTTGCAGAACGTGACCTACAGCATCGCCATGGCGCGCACGGGCGACCCGCATTCGGCCACCGCGCAATTCTTTATCAACGTCAACGACAACGGCCCGCTCGACTACCCTGGCCGCGACGGTTTCGGCTACACGGTGTTCGGCAAAGTCGTCAGCGGCATGGACGTGGTCGACAAGATCAAGGCCGTGCCCGTGGCGGACAAGGGCCCGCACCAGAACGTGCCCGTCACCCCCGTGGTGATCGAATCGGCGACTTTACTCAAGACAGCGCCCGCAAAACTGTAAAATAGCGTTTTTGCGGCGCCCGCCTGCCTGGCGCCGCTGAATCAATTATTCATCCAATTTATTAAGGATCATCATGACCTCCGTCATCATCACCACCAATCTGGGCAAGATCACCGCTGAACTGGACGCCGAGAAAGCACCGAAAACGGTTGCCAACTTCCTGGCCTACATGCAAGCCGGCCACTACGACAACACGATTTTCCACCGCGTCATCGACGGCTTCATGATCCAGGGCGGCGGTTTCGAGCCAGGCATGAAACAAAAGCCAGCCGACACCACCGTGGAAAACGAAGCCAAGAACGGCCTGAAAAACGATACCTACACCCTGGCCATGGCCCGCACGTCGGACCCGCACTCGGCATCGGCCCAGTTCTTCATCAACATCAAGAACAACAGCTTCCTCGACTACCCAGGCCAGGACGGCTGGGGCTACGCCGTGTTCGGTAAAGTCACCGAAGGCAAGGAAGTCGTCGACGCCATCCGCGCCGTGAAAACCTCGCGCGCCGGCATGTTCGCCGATGTACCAGTCACCGATGTCATCATCGAAAAAGTCGAAGCAGTTTAATTCGGCCACTGCACCATGACTAACAGGCATTGCAGCGTTTGCGCCTCTCCATGTACATCACTTTTTGGGAGCGTTGAACGATGACAATGCCTGCCGCACTCTTTATTTCCGACCTGCATCTGCAGAGCTCGCACCCGCGCACCAGCGCGGCGTTTCTTTCTTTCCTGGAACACCATGCGCAATATGCGCAAGCGCTGTATCTATTAGGCGACCTGTTCGAATACTGGGCCGGCGACGATGACCTGGAAGACCCGTTCAATGCGCGCATGACGGCCGCCATCCGCGCCGTCAGCGATGCGGGCGTGCACGTCTACTGGATCGCCGGCAACCGCGACTTTCTTGTCGGCTCCGGCTTTGCCGCCGCCGCCGGCGCCACCCTGCTCAGCGAACCGCACGTGGCCACGCTTGCCGGCCGGCGCATCGTCTTGCTGCATGGCGACGCAGAATGCACGAAAGACGTCCAATACATGGAGTTTCGCGCCATGGTGCGCCAGCCTGCCTGGCAAAAACAGTTTTTATCCATGCCGCTGGCGCAGCGCAAGGCGATCATCGACGGCTTGCGCAAAAGCAGTCGCGAGCACAATGGCGAAAAATCCATGGACATCATGGATGTCACGCCCGATGCCGTAGCACAAGTATTTGCCGAACATGCGAGCACCGTCATGATCCACGGCCATACGCACCGCCCCGCCCTGCATAAAGTTGACGAAACCTTGCGCTATGTCTTGCCCGACTGGGAATGCGACGTGACGCCGCCACAACAGCCACGCGGCGGCTGGATCGCCATCGATGCGCGCGGCAACATCACGCGCCATGACTTGAACGGCGACATCATCGACTAGGCTGGCGCCGACCACGTCACGGGCGTTTGTCCGATAGCCGAACCCGACCGACCTTGCTGTAATGGCAGCATGCATACTCATTACGTCGGCACGGCCGGCTGGAGCCTGTCCAGCGCCGCCGCCAGCCACTTCCCCCTCGATGGCAGCCACCTGCAGCGCTATGCCCAGGTCTTGCCCTGCGCGGAAATCAACAGCTCTTTCTACCGCTCGCACCAGAGCGCCACTTACGCGCGTTGGGCCGCCAGCACACCCGAGCACTTCCGCTTCAGCGTGAAATTGCCGCGCAGCATCACGCACGAACGGCGCTTGCGCAACTGTGCGGCCGAACTGGATCGCTTTGCGGGAGAAGTCATGCAACTGGGAAATAAATTGGGCTGCGTGCTGGTGCAGCTGCCGCCCAGCCTGCGTTTCGAGGCGGACGTGGCCGCGCAGTTTTTTCAGGCGCTGCGCCAGCGCTTCGGCGGCATGCTCGCTTGCGAGGCGCGCCACCCAGGCTGGTTCGCGGCCGAGGCCACCGAACTGTTGACCGCGCAGCGCATCACGCGCGTGCGCGCCGATCCGCCCTCCGGCCAGCCGGGGCCGCACGTGCCGACGACGGAAGTGACCTACCTGCGCCTGCACGGCAGCCCGAAAATATACTATTCCGACTACCCGGCCGATTGCCTGGCGGCGCTGGCCGCTGAATTGCACGCACAAACGCAGGCGGACAGCTGGTGCATCTTCGACAACACGGCGGCCGGAGCCGCCCTGTTCAATGCGCTGGAATTGCAGGCGCGGCTGAGGGAGTCGCCAGCCGCGCCTGCGCATCGCTCCACCTAAGGCAAGGGCGTCTGGACGATGGCGCGGGCGGTATAGCCATACAGGGTACCGTTGCCGAAAGCCACGATGTCCACGATGGGATTGCCCCATGCCAGTTGCGGTGTGGAAATGACCCCGGCCGTATCGATCTTGCGCACGCCATCCTGGCCGCTCAGGTACAGGTTGTCGGCCTTGTCGATGGCCAGGCTGGGTATGCCGGCAAAGGACAGGCTGCCCACGCCAGGCGCACCGTCGATATTTTTAGTCGAGTACAGGGTGCCGGCAAACACGCTCACGGCGCCGGAACGATTCACCTTGAATACCACCTGATGATAATAGTCATCAAAATACATCTCCCCCTTGCTGTCAAACACCATGCTGTAGGGCAGAATATCTTGCAAGCCGAAATCGCTGTCACTGAAGGAGCGCGCGAGCGTCTCAAAAGATACAAACAAGGAAAATACGCCACCGGGCGGGCGCCGGTAAATGCCCTCGCCGAAGGACTCCGTCCATGTGATATAGCCATCCTTGTCAATCGCCAGGATATACTGCTGAATGCCTGTCATTCCAGCCGGCAATTGCTCGATGGTGGACATGACGCCGTCAGCATTGATCTTGCGCAAATTAAACGAAGCAGAATTCGGCGCCCTGTCCGCCACATACACGGCGCCATCCGCACCGCAAGCGATCGCCACGGGGCTGAGCATGGTCGAGCTGAGCCGTGGTCCGTCATCGCTGCCCGCGCGGCCGGCAATCCCCGCATGGACTTCCAGCTTGCCATTCGGCGCGAGCCGGCGCAATACCTTGTTGGCCGCATCGAGCAGATAGACATTCCCGGCAGGGTCGCTGCACATGCCCGATGCCCTGACCGCACCCACGCGGGCTGCCGCGCCCACGCCGTCCGCCGGCCCGGCTTCGCTCAGAATGACCGGCACGGTCGTAATCCTGTTGCCGGCATCCACCCGGTTCAGCCGTTGCAAGGCAAAATCGAAGACCAGCATGGCGCCTGAATTCTCGCGCAATATCAGCGCGAGGTTTTTCCAGTCGACAGGTTTCCCCGCAGCATCAGGCACCATGCGCCCCACGACCGTCGTCACTTCGCCATCGGGCGCCATGCGGCGGATGGCGTCGCGGTCGACCAGCAACAAATTGCCGTTGCGCTCGAACACCATACTGCGTACGCCCCTGAAGCTGGCATTGACGCCCTTGCCATCGTAGCCAGTCGTTCTCGCATTGCCAGCCATCAGGGAAGCCTGGCCATTATCAAGGCGATATATCTTGCTGCCGCCATAGTTGCTCAAATAAATGAGACCGCTGGCATCGACCGCAATCTGACCAACCTGCCCTGCCCGCAGCTGGCTGTTCGGTTCGAAAAACATGACATGCACGGAGCTGACCACGCCATCTGGCGTCACCCGGCGAAGCTGGAACTGCCCATCATCGACGAGCAGCAGATCGCCATTACGCTCCACGGCCATGCTGGAGATCCATCCGAACCCCGCTTGCGCTCCCGGCCCATCGGCATACACCGGCGTGCCATTCGGCTCGGGCGGTATCGCGCTGCAATTGGCGCGGCGCTTGCCGGCCAAAGTAGTGACCACCCTTTCTGGCGTAATTTTGCGCACCAGTCCATTGCAGCTGTCGCCCACGTACAAATTCGACTTGTCGTCGATCGCCAGCGGTGCACGCCCGCCGCCCATGTAGAAAGTCGCGCTGATCCCAGGCCCGTCAACGGCACCAGCCTTGCCCGGCACGCCGGCGTAAATACTGAGGCTGCCGTCAGGGGCGAGCTTGTGGATCACCTGCGTGGACGAATCGGCGAAGTAATAATTGCCCGCGCCATCCTGCACCATGCCATCGACACGCTGGATCTGTTCCTGCACGCCCGCCAGCACGATGGGCAGGCAACGCACGGCCAGGGTGCTGACGTCGGCGCTGCCCATCGTTGCCGCGCCTTGCGCGATGCTGCAGCCCAGGCCGGCAGAAGCGCTGTCGACCTTGCCTTGATACGCCGTGCCCGCCGCCAGCTTGCCGGCAAAACTGAAGGGACCGTTGGCCGTGACGGTCACTTTATCCGTGCCGTTCGCCAGCACGACGCTGGCGCCAGGCAGCAAGCCGCTGACCGTGCCACCGAGCAGGTAACGCGTCGTTTCAACGGCAGGCGTGGTGGACGGCGTGGCCGTGCCGCCGCCGGAACCGCCGCCGCAGGCGCTCAGCACCGCCAACAGGGCGGCGCCGCAACCGGCACGCCTGAACAGGTTTTGTACTTCTCCAAAGCAATTTATCATTTCTGCTTTCATGGTTGTGGCGACGATGCACGCCAAAAGTTATCAAGTAAGATTCTCAAACACGCAACATTATAGTTTCTCCATGGATAGAGAAACATGAAAATGTTGACATTTATATTTCCACTGTTATAGTTCACTACAACACCAACCCAATACATCACGGAGCTTCGATGCCTACAGCACTTTTTACGCGCCGCGCCGCCCCGCCCTTGTCGGAGCGCATCCCATGAGCACGGAATGGAACGACAATAGCCCCATCTACCGCCAGCTCAAGGCCAGGGTGGTGGGCATGATGCTCGATGGCGTGCTGCAGTCCGGCGACGCCTTGCCTTCGGTGCGCCAGGTGGCGGCCGATTATCAATTGAATCCCATCACGGTCTCGCGCGCCTACCAGGAACTGGTCGACGATGCCCTGGTGGAAAAACGCAGAGGACTCGGTATGTATGTCTTGGAAGGCGCCCGCGACAAATTGCTGGCCAGCGAACGCGAACGCTTCCTGCGCGAAGAATGGCCAGCCTTGCTGGAACACATCACCCGCCTGGGCCTTGATCTCGATCAACTGCTGCAAGCGAGCCGCGACGGCGGCGCACACGGAGAGAACGCATGAATGCATTGAACAAGGACAGCGTCATCAGCGCGCGCGGCCTGCGCAAGCAGTATGGCAAGCAGGTGGCCATCGACAACATCAGCTTCGATATCGCGCCGGGGCGCATCGTCGGCTTGATCGGGCCTAACGGTTCCGGCAAGACCACCACCCTGAAAGCCATCCTGGGCCTGACGGGCTTCGATGGCGACTTGTCGGTGCTGGGGCGCGATCCCCGCGTGCAGCGCGACGCGCTGATGGACGACGTGTGCTTCATTGCCGACGTGGCCATCCTGCCGGGCTGGCTGCGCGTGGCCGACGCCATCGATTTCGTTGCCGGCGTGCATCCACGTTTCGACCGCAGCAAGGCCGAACGCTATCTGGCCCACACCAAGCTGTCGCCGAAGATGAAGGTCAAGGCCATGTCGAAGGGCATGGTGGTGCAGCTGCACCTGGCGCTGGTGATGGCCATCGACGCCAAACTGCTGGTGCTCGACGAGCCGACCCTGGGCCTGGATATCCTGTACCGCAAGCAGTTCTACCAGAACTTGCTGGAAGACTATTTCGATGAAAACAAGACCATCGTCATCACCACGCACCAGATCGAGGAAGTGGAACACATCCTCAGCGACCTGATGTTCATTCGCGACGGCAAGATCGTGCTGGCGTCCAGCATGGAAGAGGTGGGCGAGCGCTATATCGAGGTAATGGTGGGCCCGCAGCACGTCAATCCGGCGCGCGCCCTGCAGCCGATCAGCGAACGCAGCGTGTTCGGCAAGTCCGTGATGCTGTTCGATGGCGTCGCCCGCACCCAGCTGGCGGCCCTCGGCGAAGTACGCACGCCCAGCCTGGCTGACCTGTTTGTCGCGACCATGAAAGGATCGTACCAATGAGTATTTCCCCTGTAAACAAGATGCAATGGCTGCTCCGGCGCGAGTTGTGGGAACACAAGGGCATGCTGGTGTGGACGCCTGCCGTGATCGGCGTCGTCATGACGGTGCTAGGCGCCCTGATGGCGGCCGCGACCGTCGCAAAGACCAAAATGCACACGGCGCTCATCGTCAATGGCGAGGAAATTTCCTGGAGCACCGTCTTCAATACGCGCACCTTTGGCCCGCGCCGCACGGAAATCATCGACGCCGTCGCCAACAACTATACGTACACGGCCGCGCCGCTGTTCCTGGCGCTGGGCTTCCTCGTATTTTTCTATTGCCTCAGCGCCCTGCATGACGATCGCCGCGACCGCAGCGTGCTGTTCTGGAAATCGCTGCCCATCTCGGATGCGCAGACGGTGCTGTCGAAAGCGGCCATCGCCCTGCTGGTCGCGCCGCTGATCGTGGCCGCTGCCGCCAGCCTGACGTCGCTGGCCCTGATCCTGATCCTCAGCGGCGTGCTGGCCGCCAACGGCATCCACGTGTTTGCCGAACTGCTGGGCTCTTCCGGCCTGTACCTGGGACCGCTGCGCGTGTTTGGCTTGCTGCCCGTGTATTGCCTGTGGGCCTTGCCGACTGTCGGCTGGCTGCTGATGGTATCGAGCTGGGCCAAGTCGAAAGTCTTCCTGTGGGCCGTCGGCGTACCGTTGCTGCTGCTCATCCTGACAGTCTGGGCCGGCAAGCTGACGCAGACGGAAAGCGACGTCAGCTGGATACAGATGAATGTCATCGGACGCGCCCTGCTGGGCACCCTCCCCGGCAGCTGGTATCTGTTCGAACCGGAACTGCTGCCGCGCATGCACGCCCTGGCAGAGGGGGGATCACACATGACACGCATCGATGTGTTCAGCAATTCCTGGTCCAGCCTCGCCTTGCCGGCCGTCTGGCTCGGCGCGGCGGCAGGCGCGGCACTGATTTACGCCGCCATCCGCCTGCGCAGCTGGCGCGAGGAAGGCTGACAGCGCACTAGCTCTTCCCCCTCAAAAACGCCCCGCCCGTCGGGGCGTTTTCTATTTCTGCGCTGGCAAAACATCTGAAAATAATAACTACCTTTCTGATAGTGATTATTAAAAAATTCCCTCCCCGAATAAAGACTATTCATTCGATAGCATCAATCCGATATAAAAATTACAAATAATTATTTCTATCGTATTTTATTACCAATCAAATTTGATAATCACCATGCAAAAAAGCAACAACTAGCAATTCGATAGCGATAGGGTTTTTTCGATGAAAATCGCAGAAACACTGCAACCGGGTAGCGGATTCATCCTAAAAGTCCCATTCCGTGACAATCCGTGATTATTCACTTACGCAAAGCTTGACAGAATAGAGTCATGAAAAATGATAAAAATTGAATTGAAAGTTTCAAAATTGAAACTACCATCAGAGTGAGAGCTGGTGCGGCCTGCATGCAAATACCGCTATCTTTCTAGGTGTATCGGCTGGCAAGCCAGTTATCGGAAAAACAGGATGCAAGAAAATAACGCCATGCAAAACAAATGCAAAAATGGCATTTTAAATATTTCAGGGCCGACGTTCCATTACGCCAGCGTTTTTTTGCCAGTTATGTTTTACTTTCACCATCTGCATCGGCAATACCCAATTTCAACCACGGCCCAAGCCACGCCGGAGTAAGCAAGGAAACGAAACACATTATTGATTTTTTAATATCTTAAAAAATTGAACGAACATATAACCTTCTTCCGGAGATTTTCAAATGGCCACCACCCAAAATCCAGCACAAGTTCCCGTCAATGCCGAAGGCGCTGGCGCCAAGATCGCGACGCCCGCTAAAAAAGCGCTCAATCCGAAAAACGGCGACCGCAAGCAGTATGACGAAGACGAACTGATAAAAGGGGCCGATGCCAGCGCGACCATGCCGCCTGAAAATGTCGTGGAAGTCACGGGAAGCGCCGATAGCGGCAATGCCGCGGCCCTGGGCACGGCCGCGGCGGTGGCGGCAGCCGCCTTGGCAGCTGGTGGCGGCGGTGCGGCCGCAGGCCAGGCCGGCAACGGCAGTGCCGATCCCGGCACGTCGCAAAGCGACAACAACGGCGGCGCGGCGGGCGCGGCAGGCACCGGCGCGGGCGCGGCCGGCATCCCCAGCGGCAGCGTCGTGGATGTCGCAGGAGCATCAGCTGGAGCGGGTGCAGGCGCCGGCGCCGGTGCTGCAGGCGGCCTGGGCGGACTTGGCGTGCTGGGCGCGCTCGGCGGCCTTGGCCTGGTAGCCGCCGCAGCAGGCGGTGGCGGCGGAGGCGGTGCCGCGGCCGGCGGTGCCGGCACTGGTGGCACGGGCACTGGCGGCACGGGCACGGGAGGAACCGGTGGCACGGGCGGAACGGGAGGAACTGGCGGCACGGGCGGCTCGACCGGCGGTAGCACGGGAAATCAATCCACGACCACGACGATTACCGACGCGGCCGTGCTGGCTGCAGCAGCAGCGGTCGCGGCGGCCAACAGTGCCCTGGCCGATGATGCCGCCGCAGCAGCAGCCGCAGCCACGGCAGCAGCTGCGCTGGCAGCGGCGAATGCGGCCACGCTCGCCGACCAGCAGGCTGCCGCCGCGGCAGCTGCAGCGGCGGCAGCCTTGCTCGCAGCCAATAACGCCACCAGCGACGATGTCCTGGCCGCCAGCACGGCAGCCGCCGTGCCCGGTGCGCAAGCCGCTGCCACGGCTGCCACGACCGACGACAACGCGGCCGCTGCCGCTGCCGCAACCGCCGCCATTTCGCTGGCCGCCACCACGTCGGCACAAAATGCCGATGCGGCTGCCGTCACGGCCGCCGCCAACGCCGCCGCCGCGCACGCCGCTGCCGATGCGGCGCAAACGCAAGCGGACCAGACCAACGCCCCCGCATTGCAAGTCATCGCCGATGCGGCCGATGTCGTCTCCGCCGCCGCCAATACCCAGGCCGCGCTGACCGATGCCGCGGCGCTGGGCGTCATCTCGGCCAATGATGCCGCCGCCGCTGCCGCTGCCACGGCGCTGGCCAATGCCACGGACGCCGCTGCGCTGGACCTGGCGGCAACGGCCGCCGCCAACGCCGCCGTCACGGCCGGCATACAGGCCAGCCTGACGGACGCCGCCGCCCTGACAGTCATCTCCGATGCCGATGCGGCCACCGCCGCCGCGGCCGCCAGCGTAGCCGCCGCTACCGATGCCGTCGCCCTGACCGCCGCCTCGAATGCGGCCGCTACCGCGGCAGCGAATGCGGCAATCAACGCCAATGCCAGCGACGCCGCAGCACTGGGCATCGCCGCCACGGCGGCAGTGAGTGCCGCCGCCGCGGCCAGCACGCAAGCAGGACTCACCGACGCCGTGACGCTGACCATGGCAGCGGACGCCGCCGCCGGCGCAGCCGCCTGGGATGCATCGATCGCCAACGCCACCGATGCCGTGGCCCTGCAGGCCGCCGCCGATGCGGCCGCCACGAACGCCGCAAATGCGCAGACACAAGCGAACATGACGGACGCGCCCACCCTGGGGCTGATCGCCGATGCGGCCACCCTGGCGTCGGATGCGGCGCAGGCGCAGGCCGACCTGACCGACGCGGCAGCGCTGGCCCTGATTTCCAGCGCCGACGCCGTCGCAGCGGCGACAGCAGCCACCCTGGCCGGCAACACGGATGCCGCCGCGCTCGACATCGCTGCCGCCGCTGCCGCCACTGCCGCCGCCAACGCCGTGGTGACAGCCAACCTGAGCGACGCAGCCGCCTTGCAGATCACGGCCGATGCCGCCGCCAACACCTCGACCGCCGCCGCCGCGCAAGCGGCGCTGACCGATGCGGCCGCGCTGCAAATCGTCTCCGACAATGACGCCGCCGCCGCGCTGGCAGCGCAAACCACCGCCGACCAGACGGACGCTGCCGCCCTGGCCGCTGCCGACGCGGCGGCGGCCAGCGATGCCGCGAATGCCCAGGCCGTGGCCGGTCAGACCGATGTAGTTGCTCTGCAGCAAGCTGCCGACCAGGCCGATGCGGATGCGGCGGCCGCCCATTCGCAAGCGAGCCTGCTGGACGTCAACGTTGCCCTGAATGCCTTCAACCTGGCCAACCTCGCCGCCCTGGCCGCCAACGTCACGGCCGGGCAGACCAGCGTCGTCGACCTGACGGCCACCGTCAACGCCTTGCAGCTCGATTCCGACAATGCCGACATCACTGCCAACCTGACGGATGCCCTCTTCCTCGCCGGCATCTCCGCCGCCGATGCGCTGGCGGCCGCGACTGCGCTGACCACTGCCAACCTGACCGACGCCGTGGCGCTCGCCAACACCGCCGCCGCGGCCGTTACGGCGGCGGAAACGGCTGCCCTGCTGGGCGGGATCGACATCTCGGCCGTCAGCGCCGCGGCGGCGGCCCAAGCTGCCGCCACGGCAGCAGCGGCCACCGCCGCGCTGACCGATGCCGGCGCACTGGGCCTTGTCTCCACCGCCGATGCCGCCGCCGAACTTGCCGCCCAGGCCGCCGTCAGCACACTGACGGCCGCCAATACGCTGGCGCAAAACGCCCTGACCGCGGCACAGCTCGTGGCCGGCCAGACCGATGCCGCGGCCCTGGCCGTGGCGTCGTCGACCGCCGATGCGGCCGCCGCCGCAGCCGTCACGACGGCGGGCCAGACGGACGCCATCGCGCTGAGCCTCATTTCCAACGCCGATGGCCTGGCTGCCGCCTCGGCCGCCAGCCTGGCGGCGCTGACGGATGCCACGGCGCTGGGCGTGATCTCGACCGCCGATGCCACCTTGGCCGCCACCCTGCTGACAACGGCCAACTTGACGGATGCTGCCGCCCTGGGCCTGGCCGCCGCCGCGGCGGCCGCCGCCGCCAATACGGCGACGAATGTTGCCAACCTGACCGATGCGGTGGCACTGGGCACGCTCTCGGCCGCCGCCACCACGGCCGCCAATACGGCCGCCGCCACCGCCTCGTTGACGGACGCCACGGCCCTGGGCCTCGTCGCCACGGCCGATGCGGCGCTCGCCGCCACGGCGCAGACGACGGCCAACCTCACCGATGCCGTGGCGCTGGGCCTCGTCTCGACGGCCGCCAACACGGCCGCCAGCCTGGCCGCCACGACAGCCAACCTGACGGACGCCGTTGCCCTGGGCACCGTCTCGGCGGCCGCCACGGCTGCCGCCAACACGGCTGCCGCCACCGCCGCGCTGACCGATGCCGTGGCCCTGGGACTGACGGCCACCGTCGATGCGGCCGCCGCCACCGCCGCGCAAACAACGGCCAACCTGACGGACGCCGTCGCCCTGGGCCTGGTGGCGACCGTGAATGCCACGGCCGCCGCCACCGCCGCCACCGTCGCCGGCCTGACCGACGCCGTCGTGCTGGGCACCCAGCATACGCTCGACGTCACGGCCGCCACCGTGGCCGCCACCAAGGCGGCGCTGACGGACGCGGCCGCGCTGACCACCATCGCCAACAACGATGCCGCGAGCGCCGCTGCGGCTGCCGCCTATTCGGCCGCCCATCCACTCGACCTGGTGGCCGCGCTGGCCGCCACCGTGGCCGCCACCACGGCCGGCCTGTCGCACACGGCGGCGCTGGCGGCGCAAGCCGACGATGCGGCTGCCGCCTCGACGGCCGCCACGGCTGCCGCCTCGCTGGTCGCGCTGAACAATGCGATTGCCGCCGACAATGCCGCCACCGCCGCCGCCACGCTGGCCCTGACCTC
The DNA here is from genome assembly GCF_030397735.1 of Janthinobacterium sp. SUN120. Taxonomy (NCBI): domain Bacteria; kingdom Pseudomonadati; phylum Pseudomonadota; class Betaproteobacteria; order Burkholderiales; family Oxalobacteraceae; genus Janthinobacterium; species Janthinobacterium sp. SUN120. The sequence continues at coordinate 2,019,960 of NZ_JAPUBW010000001.1, forward strand.
GCAGGCTGCCGCCACGGCGGCGCAGCTGGACGACACTCTCGCGGCGACCGCCGCTGGCGTGGCCGCCACCTCGCTGGCAGCGGCACAGGCAGCGCAAGCGGCCGATGCCGCCGCCGCCGCGACCGCAGCGACGGCAGCCAATGCCCTGGCCGCCTTGAATGCGGCCCTGGCCGCCGACGCGAATGCGGCAGCTACCGCAGCGGCTGCCGTCACGGCCAATGCAGCCACGGCCGCCGCCGTCGCCGACGATCTGGCCGCCGCCACGGCCGCTACCGTCGCCAATGCCTCGCAAGCGGCCGCGCAAGCGGCCCAGCTGGCCGACAATGCGGCCGCCAGCGCCGCCACCATCGCCGCCAATGCATTGGCCGCGCTGAACCAGGCGCTGGCCGACGATGCGGCCGCCGCAGCCGCCGTCCTCAACTCCACCAACGCCACGGCAGCCGCTGCGGCCGCTACCGCCGCCGATACGGCTGCCGCCGCTGCCGCCGCCGTCGCCGCCATCTCGGCCGCCGCCACGCAGCATGCGCAGGCGGACGATGCCGCAGCAGCGGCAGCCGCCCTCACGGCGGCCATCTCGCTGGCCGCCACGCAAGCCGCGCAGGCGGCCGACCTGGCCGTCGGCACGACGGCGGCGGCGGCAGCAGCCGCGCTGGCCGCCCTGAACCAGGCCCTGAACGACGACAACGTCGCCGCAGCAGCGGCCACGGCGGCCAACAATGCGCAAGCGGCCCTGAATGCGGCCACGACGGCGCTCAATGCGGCAATCCTGGCTGCCAGCAACTCGCTCGCAGCCACCAATGCCGCCGTGGGTGCCGACGCCACGGCGGCAAGCACGGCAGCCGCCGCCGCGGCTGCGCAGATCATTGCCGACGCCGCGCTGCAGGCCGACGCCGGCCTGGCAGCCCTCGCCACGGCGGCCAACAATGCACTGGCCGCGGCCAGCGCCGCGCTGGCCGCCGACGATGCGGCCGCCAGTGCCGCGCACACGGCAGCCCTGTCGGCAGCCGCCACGCTGGCGGCGCAACTGGCCGACACGGCCGCCCTCAATGCCCATGCGGCGCTCAACGCGGCCATCGCCAACCTGAACGCGGCGGTAACGGCCGATACCAATGCTCTGGACGCCGACAATGACAAGACGCTCAAGCTGAACCTGCTCATTTCCGCGCAAAATGCGTCCGATTCGGCAGCCCAGGCCGACGCGAATGCGGCAGCCGCCCATGCGGCGCTGGCGTCAGCCCAGGCCGACGATGCGGCGGCCGTCACGGCTGCCAACAATGCGGCAGCCGCGCATGCGGCGGCCGTCGCAGCGCAGAACGCCGATGCAGCCGCAGCAACGGCGGCGGCACAGGCAGCCATCTCGCTGGCCGCCACGCTCAATGCCCAGGCGGACGACGCCACGGCGGCAGCGGCCGCCACGGCCGCCGCGAATGCGCAGCTGGCGCTGAACGCGGCCCTCGCCGCCGACGCCAACGTCGCCGCCACCGCCGCCGCGGCAGCCGCTGCCCAGCTGGCGGCGCAAAACGCGCACGACGCCGATGCCGCCGCCGCGGCAGCGGCCGTCGCGGCCGCCATTACCCTGGCAGCCACGCAGGCAGCCCAGGCCGACGATGCGGCAGCCGCCCTGGCCGCGGCCAACGCCGCCAACGCCCAGGCAGCGCACAACGCCGCCGTCGCCGACGACCAGGCCGCAGCGGACGCCGCAGCCGCCGCCTCCCTCGCACAAGCGGCAGCGACGGCAGCAGCAGCCGCCGATGTCGCCGCCGCCGCCAGCGCCGCGGCGGCAGCAGCGGCACTGCTCGCCGCCCAGGCAGCACAAGCCGACGACACGGCCGCCAACCAGGCGGCGGCAAATGCCGCCGCCGCCACCGCCGCGCACACGGCAGCCATCGCCGCCGATGCCCTCGCCGTCAGCACGGCGGCAACGGCAGCCACCGCTCTGGCCGCCGCCACCGCGGCGCAGAACGACGATGACGCCGCGGCGGCGGCCGCCGCCCAGGCCGCCATTTCGCTGGCCATCACGCAACAGGCACAGGCCGACGATGCGGCAGCGGCAGCGGCCACCGTCAACGCGAACAATGCGGCCGCAGCCGCGCTGGCCGCCCATGCCGCCGATGCGGCCGCGCCGCTGGCCCAGGCCCAGGCAGCCGCCTCGCTGCTGGCCTTCCAGGCGGCGCAAGCGGACGATGCCGCCGCCGCCAACGCAGCGGCAGCAGCGGCCCAGGCACATGCCAATGCCAACGCGGCCTACGCGGACGATGCGGCGGCGGCCCAGGCCAACGCCAACGCGCAGGCAGCCGATGCGGCCCTGGTGCAAGCGAACGCCCTGGCCGCGCAAACGGACGCCAACGCCCTGGGAGTGATATCGGCGGCGGATGCCGCCCACGCTGCCGCCGTGCAAGCGCTGGCCGACCAGACCGATGCCGTGGCGCTCACCCAAGCCGCCGATGCGGCTGCGGCAGCCGCCCTGGCCGCGGCGCAGACGGCCAACCTGACGGATGCCGCCGCCCTGCACCTGGCAGCGGATGCGGCAGCGGCAGCGGCCCTGCAGGCGCAGGCGCAGGCGGACCTGACGGACGCAAACTCGCTGACGGTGTCGGCAAATGCCGCAGCCGCAGCGGCAGCGGCAGCCCAGGCCCACGCCGACCTGACGGATGCGAGCCAGCTGTTCGTGCTGAGCCAGAACGCCCTGCACAACCCGCTGACGGTGAGCGACTTCAGCACCGGCCTGCCAGCCGCCGGCGGCGACGTGATCGACATGTCGGCCATCGCCCACCTGACGGCAGCGGTGGCGGTGGGCGTCAACCTGAGCACGGACTTTGGCAACGACAACCTGTTCATCTTCGACAGCACGGCCGTGTCGATCCACGATGCCGCCGGCGCCATTGCGGCCGACAACAGCGTCCTGTCGGGCCAGGGCTACATCGTCATCGCCGATGCGCAAAACAGCGGCGCCGTCACGGTCTATCACTCGAGTGACCTGAGCAACGCCAACGCCATCGACACGGCGCTGGTGCTGCTGAGCGGCGTGAACATCACGCAGCTGACGGCGGCGAACTTCCATGTCTGAGGCCATGCTCATGGAAACGTAGCCACAACGGCCGCAGGGGCGCGTACGCAGTCGCGCCGCGCTCCTGCGGTCCTGGTGATCCTCGTTGCAACCCTGCAGGCCGCAAGGCCGGAAAAACACGGGATGAGATTACGCAGTTTGCCAGCACTACCCTGCCGCCGGCGCCCCTGGCCCGGCATCCTGCCCTGCATCGCGGCTGTACTGGCAGCCGTCGCCATGGCCAGCGTCACCCCTTTCGCCGGCGCCCAGGGCGCCACCGCCTGGAACTTCGACCAGGTCTTGCAGCAGGCGCTGCAAAGCCATCCCGCCGTGCAGGGCAGGCGCTCGGCGCAGGCAGCCGCGCGGGCCGACCTCGATGGCGCGCAATGGCAGCGCTTTCCCAGCCTGTCGGCGGAAGTCCCCACCGGTTCGCAGGAAACGGGCGGCGTGGTGCGCATCGAGCAGCCGCTGTGGAGCGGCGGGCGCATCGACGCCGGCATCGATGCCGCCAGCAGCCGGGTCGACGCGGCCGGCGCCGCCATCGAGGAAGAACGCCTGACCCTGTCCCTGCGCGTGATCGCCGCCTATACCGAGGCGTTGCGTCAGACGGCGCGCGTGCGTTCAGCCGAGGCGGGGCTGGCCGAGCACCAGCGCCTGCTGGACATGATCAAGCGCCGCGTGGTGCAGTCGGTCAGCTCGCAGACGGACCAGCGCCTGGCCGAGTCGCGCGCCTACCAGGCGGCCAACGACGTGTCGAATGCGCGCCAGGCGCTGGAAAACGCGCTGGCGCAGCTGTCGCAGCTGGCGGGCAAGCCCGTGCGCCTCGTCAGCACCACCGGCATCGGCGTGGGCGAACCGCTGCCCGACGCCAGCCTGGAGCGGGTCATGCGCCAGGCCATCGACTACTCCCCCACCCTGCACCGCCTCGATTTCGAGGCGCAGGCAGCCGATTCCGAAATCACCATGCAGCGCTCGGCCTACATGCCGAAAGTCGTGCTGCGCATGGAAAAGCCGACGGGCGGCATCAATGCCGACAACCGCACGCGCGCCATGCTGGTGCTGCAGGCGCAGCCGGGCGCCGGCCTGTCGGCCAAGGCGGGCGTGGATGCGGCCGTGGCCAAGCGCGAAGGCGCGCGCGCCGCGCACGACGTGGCCGAACGCGAGGTGCGCGAGCGTTTTACCCTGGACTGGAACGAGGCCGAGGCGAGCCGCCAGCGCCTGGGCAACGCGGGCGAGGCCAGCACCACCTCGACGCAGGTATTCGAATCGTATGCGCGCCAGTACGTGATTGGCCGCAAGAGCTGGAACGACGTGCTCAACGCCGTGCGCGAAGCGACCCAGGCGCAATTTTCGCTGGAAGACACGCGCGCGCAGGCGATCGCCGCCAGCCTGCGCCTGGCAGCGCAAACGGGCACCCTGGCCGGGCGCACGGCGCCGGCCGCGTCGGTGCGCGCCAATTGACCGCCACAGAACACGAACAGGAGACAGCGTGGATACCTCCATCAAACATGGCTTGCTGACACTCATCGAGCGGGCCGCCCGCCTGACGGGACAGCACGTGCCCGCCGCCCGCCTGGCCGACCTGCAGCGCCAGCTCGATGACGTCGACGACAACGGCGCCCCCGGCGCGGTGTTGACCGCCATCTGGCAGGCGGCCGGGCTGGAAGGCGCGGCGCGTCCGCTGCACGAGCCGACGCCGGGCGAGCTGCCGTTCGCCGTCTACAGCGCCAGCACGGGCTGGGGCTTGCTGCAGTCGCGCGGCGCCGACGGCGCCTGGCGCGGCGAAGGCATCGACGGGCGCGCCTTGCAACTGGCCTCGCTGGCCGGCCTGGCTTGCGTGGGGCTGCCGCGCCGCAGCGAAAAAAGCGGCGCCCGCCCCGGCGCCCTGGCCCTGGTGCGCAACGCCCTGTGGCTGAAGAAAAGCGTGTTTGTCGACGCCGTGCTGGCCACGGCGCTGGTGACCCTGCTCACCATGGCCACCTCGCTGTTTTCCATGCAGGTGTACGACCGCGTGATCCCGAACCAGAGCTTCAGCACCCTGTGGGTACTGGTGGTGGGCGTGGCCCTGTCGATCGGCCTGGAATTCATCCTCAAGCAGGTGCGCAGCCGCATCGTCGACCACTCGTGCAATGACGTCGACCATGAACTGTCCGAGTGGTTTTTCCAGCGCATGCTGGGCATCCGCATGGAGGCGCGCCCCGCGTCCGTCGGTACCCTGGCGGCGCAGGTGAAAGGCTTTGAGATGGTGCGCGGCGTGCTCACGTCGACATCGCTGTTCGTGCTGACGGACGTGCCCTTCGCCGTGATTTTTCTCGCCATGATCACCATCATCGGCGGCTGGCTGGTGGTGGTGCCGCTGGTGGCCCTGCCGCTGGCCCTCGCGTGCGGGCTGATGTTCCAGCGCGCCATCGAAAGCCATACGCGCAAGAACCTCAACGCCAGCAACCGCAAGGCCGGCTTGCTGGTGGAAGCCGTCGACGGCGTCGAAACGCTCAAGGGCAGCAGCGCCGAATGGATGATGCAGGCGCGCTGGGCCGAACTGGTGGCCGAGAGCAGCCACGCGGAGCAGAATATCCGCGACTATGCGGCCCTGTCGCAAAACATCACGGCCGCCTTCCAGCAACTGACCAATGTAGCGCTGATCTCCATGGGCGCCTGGTTCGTGGCCGAAAACCAGATGACCATGGGCGCCCTGATGGCCTGCACCATCATCAGCAACCGCGCCCTGATGCCCATCGTGCAGCTGCCCGCCGTGATGGTGCAATGGGCGCATGCGCGCGCTTCGATCGACGGCCTGGAACAGGTCATCAGCCTGCCCAACGAAGCGGACAACGCGCAGTTCGCGCTGACGCCGCGCAGCCTCGACACGGGCTTGCGCTTCGAACGCATCCGCTTTACATATGGCGGCGCGCAAAAGGTGGCGCTGGAAGTGGAAAACCTCGCCATCCGCCCCGGCGAGCGCGTCGGCCTGGTGGGCGCCATCGGCTCGGGCAAGAGCACCCTGCTGAAACTGGCCTCGGGTCTGTACCTGCCGGCCGAGGGGAAAGCCTACCTGGGCGACGTCGACATGGCCCTGCTGGCGCCGGCCGTGGTACGCGAAATGGTCGGCTACCTGCCGCAGGAAACGCGGCTGTTCAGCGGCACCCTGCGCGACAACCTGTTATTGGGACTGGCCGACCCGGGCGAGGAAGCCATCCTGGCCGCCGCCAAACGCACGGGCTTGATCGAGCTGATACTGGGCCAGCCACGGGGACTGGCGCTGGGCATCACCGAAGGCGGACGGGGCGTGTCGGGCGGCCAGCGCCAGTTGATCGCCGTCACGCGCCTGCTGCTGGCCAAGCCGCGCATCTGGCTGCTCGACGAGCCGACGGGCGCCATGGATGCAAAGACGGAAGCGCGCATCGTCGGGCTATTGGGCGAACTGGCGGCCGAAGGCGTGACCATGGTCGCCACCACGCACAAGAACGCCCTCCTGCCCCTGCTCGACCGCCTGGTGGTGCTGCAGGCGGGACGGGTGCTGCTGGACGGCCCGCGCGATGCCGTACTGGCCAAGCTGTCGGGCAAACCGCAAGCCGTTCCCGCTTCCGCTCCCGCGCCGGTGGTCCAGGCTGCGGCAGCGCAAGGAGCCGTCGCATGAAACTGGCCAAGGTCGAAACGAGGGAAGAAGCGAAACGGGGCCGGGTGCTGATCTGGAGCTGCACGGCGGCGCTGGCGGGTGTCATCGCCTGGGCTTCGTGGGCGGAGCTGGACCAGGTCACGCGCGCCAACGGCCAGGTGATCGCCAGCTCGCGCAACCAGATCATCCAGGTGGCCGATGGCGGCGTGCTGGCCGAGTTGCGCGTGCATGAAGGCAGCATCGTGAAAAAGGGCGAATTGCTGGCTCGTTTCGACCGCACGCGGGCCGAGACGAGCTACCTGGAAAGCACGGCCAAGGCAGCGGGGCTGAAGGCGGCCGTGGCGCGCCTGCAGGCGGAAGTGTTTGGCGGCGCGCCGAAGTTCCCGCCCGAACTGCAGGCGTTTCCGGAATTTCGCGCCAACCAGCTGGCCCTGTTCAGCAAGCGCCAGGGCGCCGTGCAGGCGGAAGTGAGCTCCCTGGAAAGCGCCATGAAACTGATCAAGGAAGAGCTGGAAATGAATCTGCCGCTGCTGGAAACGGGAGACGTCAGCCGCGCCGAAGTGCTGAAACTGCGGCGGCAGGTGGTCGACATCCAGGCGCAGATCACCAACCGGCGCAACAAGTACCTGCAAGACAGCCAGACGGACCTGGTGAAAGCTCAGGAAGACCTGGCCGGCGTGCTGCAGACGGTGACCCAGCGCAAGGAGCAACTGGGTTCGACGGACATTTACGCACCCACCGACGGCATCGTGCGCAACGTGCGCCTCACTACCCTGGGCGGCGTAGCCAAGCCGGGCGAGGAAATCCTGCAAATCGTGCCCACGGACGATGACCTGATCATCGAAGCGAAGGTCAAACCGGCCGACATCGCCTTCATCAAGCCCGGCCTGCCCACGGCCGTGAAACTGGACGCCTATGACTACGGCATCTACGGCCGCCTGCGCGGCACCGTCAGCTACATCAGCGCGGACACTTTAAGCGAAGACAACAAGGGCAACGAGCAGCCGTACTACCGCGTGCAGATCAAGACCAGCGGGCGCAACTTGATGGGCAAGAATGGCGAGCCTATCCTGATCCAGCCCGGCATGACGGCCACCGTGGAAATCAACACGGGCCGCAAGACGGTGTTGCGCTACCTGACGAAACCGATCACCAAGACGTTCTCGGAGTCGATGGGGGAACGGTGACGCAGCGGGCTGCGTCACCGGCCGGCTTCAAACGGCCGGTTTCAATTGACCGATGACGCTGGCCACCTTGGCCGTAATCATGTCGACCGCGGGGCCATTGGCGCCATGCGGCAAAATGACGTCGGCATTGCGCTTGGTCGGTTCGATGAATTGCTTGTGCATCGGGCGCACGGTTTCCAGGTATTGCTCGATGACGCTTTCCACCGAACGGCCACGTTCCGTGATATCGCGTTGCATGCGGCGGATGAAGCGCACGTCGGAGGCCGTGTCGACAAAGATCTTCAGCGACATCATGTCGCGCAAGTCTTCGTCATACAGGGCAAACAGGCCTTCGATGACGATCACCGGCGCCGGCTTGACCAAGATGGTCCTGTCGGAGCGGTTGTGCAGCGTGAAGTCGTACTCGGGCATCTCGATCGATTCGCCATTGCGCAAGGCCTGGATGTGCTGCACCAGCAATGGCCACTCGAACGCCTGCGGATGGTCGTAATTCTGCTGCCGGCGCACTTCAGGGGAGAGGTGGGTTTGGTCGCAGTAGTAATCGTCCTGCATTACGACCGAGACCATGTCGGCGCCGAACGACGCCAGCACTTGTTGGGATACGGTGGACTTGCCACTGCCGCTTCCGCCAGCGACACCAATAACAAACGGTTGGAAGGAAATAGTATTCATGCCGAATGATACCGGAAACATGAGCGGTCCGACAGGGAGCGGCTGCAACGCCGGGCCTGTCACGCGCCATGCATCAGTCGTGCATACAGTTCGGCCACCCGCTCTGCCGTGATGCCGTCGCGCTGCTCCACCGCCAGCGGGTGATCCGTCGGTTCCAGCTCGATGGCCGGACGTATGCCATCGTCGCGCAGGTGCACGCGGGTTTTCAGGTTCAGGGTGTCCGGATACACGGGAAGCTGCGTGCTGAGCCAGCCGAAGAAGGGGCCGATATGCGCCCGTTTGGCATCGTTGAAGCAGGCGTCCCAGGCGTCGAAGCTGTCGCCGCTCAGCGACACCCACACGCCCCAGCTGAACGGCTCGTCCGCGCCGTGCACGGGGATGTCGATGGTGGCGCGCACGAAGCAGTGCGCTTCGTCGACGATGCAGGCGTCGCTGTCGAGCTGGCAGCGTGCTTCGCGTTCGGCGGGCGCCATCTGCTCGTACAGCCACGGCGCATCGGCGCCGAAGCTGGGCATGCCCGTGTGGGTCTCGCCGCAGGAGCGGCACTGGAAGGAGAAAGTCATATGGGAAGGCTGCTTATTCGAATTGTTTGCGGTATTGCATGCAAAAAGTTACTTGGGGAAACTGTGCGCTTGGCATTCTGGCAAGATGATATTCTAAACAATCCCAAGATGCACAGACGGGACGCATCGCGCCACGGGCATTGCATGCCTGGCCTCTTTCAGTATCGATGGACTATTTACCTGGAATGAACAATGAACGAAGAAAAATTTTGGCAGCTGATAGAGCAAATCGACCGTGAAGCCCTGCAAGACGGCGACGCCGATGCCGCGGTGGAACCATTGACGGAAGCCCTCGCCGAGTTGCCGGTCAAGGACATCAAGGGCTTCGAAGAGTGCCTGGCGCAGGCACTGTACCAGCTCGATGGCAAGGTGTTTGCGGAGCAGGCCGGTGATTCAGGGAAGTCGGATGACAGTTTCCTGTATGCGCGCTGTTTCGTCGTCGGCTCGGGCAAGGCCACGTACGACAGCGTTCTGGCCAACCCCACACTGATGCCCGATCAAACGGACGAGTGGCTGGAGGAACTGTTGAGCGTCGCTCCCGAGGCCTGGTCCGAGAAGACAGGGCGTGACACCGATGACTGGGATTTTACCGCCAGCGTCGACTATGAAACCGGAAGCAATTCCGCCGCCTGGCCTGGTTAGGGCGGCAATGGACGCCATCGCCGCAAGCAGGGCGCATATCCAGCTGGCCGAAGGCGATGCCGGGCAATGGGAGGCGCACATGGCGGCAGCTGAGGCCGTGCTGCGCGGCGCCTTGCAAGCGGCCCCGCAAGACACGGCCCTGATCACGTGCCTGGGCGCCGTGCTGTGCGACCAGGGCAAGTACAGGGACGCCGTCAACGTACTGGAAACAGCGCTCAAGCTGGGCTCGACGGACAGCCATACCCATTACAACCTGGGGGTGGCCTTGGCGGGACTGGCAAAACCGCGCAAGGCCATGGCGCAATTTGGCAAGGCGCAGGGTCTTGCCGCTTCCAGCCTGACCTGGACCGCCTATTTCGACCCGCAGGCCCAATAGGCGTGCCCTGAAAACTATTCGAACTGCTTGCGGAACGCCTCGAACTGCGCCGCCAGGCCATCGAAGTCGCTGCGCAATTGCAGCACTTCCTGTTCCAGCTGGGCGACCCTGCTGCCCTGCTGCGGCGCGCTGACGGCGCCAGCAAAACCGGCCGCCGTCTCGATCTGCGCCAGCGCCTCTTCGCCGCCCAGCAGATGGCCGTAGCGCGGTTCCTTGGCGCCGGGCGCGACAGCCAGCTTGGCCGCCAGCGGCGGGTATTTGTCGATCAAGAATTGCAGGCCGGCTTCCACTTCCGCCACGGACTTGAATTCATGCACCCTGCCGCTGCGGCTGCGGATCTCGCCTGCCGTCTGCAAGCCGCGCAGCATCAATATCGTCAGGATGGCCAATTTATCCTGTTCCAGCGACCACTTGATGCGCATGCGGTGTTCGTACTTGGCGACACGCGCACCCGCCTGCGTAATGCCGTTGACGAATTTGCGCTGCATCAAACGCTGCAACACGTCGTAGACGGTTTCTTCGGACAGGGCCATGACGGGGTCGCGGCTGGACAGCTGGTTGCAGCCGTTCGTCAGCGCGTTCAGCGACAGCGGGTAGCTGTCCGGCGTCAGCGCTTCCTTTTCGGCCAGCACGGCCAGCACGCGGATCTCGAAGGGGTCGAGCAGATTCGGATTGTCGCTGCTTTTCTCTGCTGCGTTTGCGTCTGTAGTCATGCCTGTATCCTTAATCAACCAGCTTGTTCATTTGCTCGGAATCAAATTTATCACACTCGGGCACGCCCTGGCAGCAGATGCCCGCCGCCTTCAGGGTGGCGAGGATGGTCTCGATGCGCTGTTCCTGCGCCACGGCGTGCGTGATCAAGCCTTGCAGGGCTTTCGACAGGGGATCGTCGCCGTTGGGCGTGACGCCATACGCGGCGAACAAATGGGCCGTGCTGCCCTCGCGCAGGGCGCTGACATCCTTTTGCACGATGTGCGCGGGGTTGCCGACGGCCGTGGCGCCGGACGGCACGGGTTTCAGCAGCACGGCGTTCGAACCCACCTTGGCGTACTCGCCCACCGTGAAGCTGCCCAGCACCTGCGCGCCGGCGCCGACGATGACGCCCCGTTCCAGGGTCGGATGGCGTTTGCTGCCGCTGTGCAGCGAGGTGCCGCCCAGGGTCACGCCCTGGTAGATGGTGCAGTCGTCGCCGACGACGGCCGTCTCGCCGATCACCACGCCGAAACCATGGTCGATGAAGACGCGCCGGCCGATGACGGCGCCCGGATGGATCTCGATGCCCGTGATGATGCGGCCGATATACGAAATGAAGCGCCCTACCCACTTCATGTGCCGCGTCCAGCACCAGTGCGCCCAGCCGTGCATGACGATGGCGTGCAAGCCCGGATAACAGGTCAGCACCTCCCAGCCATTGCGGGCGGCGGGGTCACGTTCAATGATGCTGTTGATATCTTCGCGCAGGTGGTGGAACATAATGACAATGAATAAGGTGGAACGCAAATGGTAGCGTATTCGGCGGGGGAATGCTGGAGGGGAAAGCAAATCGGCCGCCAGCACCAGGGCGGCGGCCGATCATGGAAGCGCTACAAAACGTTCAGGACGTTCTTAAGCTTCCAAAGCGATCCGCTGGCGGCGGGCTTCGTACAGACAGACGCCGGAAGCGACCGACACGTTCAAGCTCTCGACGGAGCCGAACATCGGGATGCTGACGAGGATATCGCAGGTGTCGCGCGTCAAACGGCGCATGCCTTCTCCTTCGGAACCCATGACGAGGGCCGTCGGGCCCGTGAAATCGGCTTCGTACAAGCCTTTTTCGCCGTCGTCCGACGTGCCGATCAGCCAGATGCCACGTTCCTTGAGTTCACGCATGGTGCGCGCCAGATTCGTCACGGTGATGTACGGGACGGTTTCGGCGGCGCCGCTGGCGACCTTGGCGGCCGTGGCGTTCAGGCCCACGGCGCGGTCCTTCGGCACGATGACGGCATGTGCGCCGACGCCGTCGGCCACGCGCAGGCAGGCGCCCAGGTTGTGCGGGTCGGTGATGCCGTCGAGAATCAACAGCAGCGGCGGGCCGTCGATGGCGTCCAGCAACTCATCGAGATTGCGCGCCAGCGACAGTTGCGAGGCAAACGCGATCACGCCCTGGTGGCGGCGCGTGCCGACGATCTTGTCCAGACGCGACGAGTCGACAGGCATGACGCGCACGTTGGCAGCCTTGGCTGCGGCGATCATGTCCTTCATGCGGCCGTCGACGCGGCTGGCATCGACAAAAATTTCTTCCACGGACGACGCTTCATGACGCAGACGCGAGGTGACGGCGTGGAAGCCGAAAATCATTTTATTCTTCATTATTTATCGTTTCTTCTTGCTTGTTTTTGATACAGATACAGTTTTTGCTGCTCGTGGTGCCGCCGCAGCGGGTGCCGCGGCTGGTTTCTTGCTGCGTTTCGGCGCGGCGGCCTTGGGCGCTGCCGCCTTCGGGGTTTCCTTCAGCGCGGCCTTGGCTGCAGGCTTGGCTTGCGCCTTGGCGCCGTTGGCACGGCCGCCGGAACCATTGCCGGGTTTGCCACCGTTGTTGACGCTGGTTTTGATCTCATGGCGCTGCTCGGTCGCTGGACCGGGCTTGACCATCGATTTCTTTTCGCCCTTGCGCTTGCCGCTGCCGTTCGGCTTGGCTGGCGCTTCTTCGCCCGCCAGTTCCGCATCGGTGACCAGGCGCAGGTCGATCTTGCGCGTTTCCAGGTCGACACGCGCCACTTGCACCGTCAAACGGTCGGTCAATTGATAACGCTTGCCCGTGCGCTCGCCACGCAATTCATGGCGCGCGTCGTCGTACTGGAAGTAATCGGTGCCCAGCTCGGTGACGTGCACCAGGCCTTCGACAAACAGGGTATCCAATTGCACGAAGACGCCGAACGTCGTCACGCCCGTGATGGTGCCGGTGAACTCTTCGCCCAGCTTGTCCTGCATGAAGTAGCACTTCAGCCAGGCTTCCACGTCGCGCGACGCTTCGTCGGCGCGGCGCTCGTTGGCCGAGCAATGCACGCCCAGCGCGTCCCAGATCGTCAAATCCGTCTTCTTCGGCTTGCCGTCGGCCTTGTCCTTCGCCTGCTGCTTGCGCGTGGCGTTCGACACGTTCGTGTTCAGCACGGTCTTTTCGGATAGCTTCGGCTCGTATTTCTTGCCTTGCAGAATGGCCTTGATGGCGCGGTGCGTCAGCAGATCGGGATAGCGGCGGATCGGGCTGGTGAAGTGGGCATACGCCTCGTAGGCCAGGCCGAAGTGGCCGATATTGTCCGGGCTGTAGACGGCTTGCTGCATCGAGCGCAGCAACATCGTTTGCAGCAGGGCCGCGTCGGGACGCGCCTTGATCTGCTGCATCAGGGTCTGGTAATCGGATGCCGATGGCGTGTCGCCGCCCGTCAGGTTCAGGCCCACCTGCTTGAGGAAGGTGCGCACTTGCGTGAGCTTTTCCTTGGTCGGACTGGCATGGATGCGGTAGGTGCCTGGATGCTTATTGCGCAGCAACAAATCAGCCGCGCAGACGTTGGCCGCCAGCATGCACTCTTCAATGATCTTGTGCGCTTCGTTGCGCGTGCGGGGGATGATCTTTTCGATCTTGCCCGCGCTATTGCAGACGATATACGTTTCCGTCGTCTCGAAATCGATGGCGCCCCGCTCCGTGCGTGCTTTCAGCAAGGCGCGGTAGACGGCTTCCAGGTTCTGCAGGTGCGGCAGGATGTCCGCGCGGCGTGCCGCTTCAGGTCCCTTGGTATTGCCCAGCACGGCAGCGACTTCGTCGTAGGTCAGGCGCGCGGCCGAATGGATGACGGCCGGATAGAACTGGTAAGCCTTCAACTCGCCCTTGTCGCTGACGACGGCGTCGCACACGAGGGTCAAACGGTCGACGGCCGGGTTCAGCGAGCACAGGCCATTCGACAGCTTTTCCGGCAGCATCGGGATGACGCGGCGCGGGAAGTAGACGGACGTGCTGCGTTCCAACGCGTCGATATCGAGCGCGTCGTTCGGTTTCACGTAATGGCTGACGTCGGCAATCGCCACGATCAGGCGGAAGCAGTTGGCGCGGCCGATCTTGACGGGTTCGCAATACACGGCATCGTCGAAATCGCGCGCGTCTTCGCCATCGATGGTTACCAAAGGCACGTCGCGCAGGTCGACACGGTCTTTCAGGTCGGCGGCGCGCACTTCGAAGGGCAGCTTTTCAGCTTGCTTCAAGGCGGCGGCGGAAAAGACGTGCGGCACGTTGAATTTACGTACGGCAATTTCAATTTCCATGCCGGGGTCATCGAGCGCACCGAGCACTTCGACGATCTTGCCAACCGGCTGCTTGAAGCGCATCGGTTGCTCCGTCAGCTCGACGCTGACGATCTGGCCCGCTTTCGCCTTGCCCACCGAACCGGTGACCAAAATGTCCTGGCCGATGCGCTGGTCTTCCGGCGCCACGACCCAGGTACCGTTTTCCTGGATCAGGCGGCCGATGACGTGGGTATTGGCGCGGTAGGTGACTTCGACGATCGTGCCTTCCGGACGGCCGCGGCGGTCCGTGCCGACGATGCGGGCCATGACCTTGTCGCCATGCAGTACTTTCTGCATTTCCTTCTCAGGCAGGAACAGGTCGGCGCTGGCGTCGTCGGGAATGACAAAGCCGAAACCGTCGCGGTGGCTGGTGACGCGACCGGCGACAAGCGCGCTCTGGTCGGCCAGGCTGAAAACACCGCTGGCGTCAGACTTGAGCTGGCCGTCGCGCTCCATCGCCTTCAGGCGACGGACCAGGACATCCATGGAATCGGCATGCACTTGCAGCGTTTTCCCGAGAGACTGCGGGTCGAGAGGCGCGCTGACGCTGCGGAATATGCCGAGAATGTCCTCCCGGCTGGGGATGGTGTGGGTATTTTGGCTCAAAAGTATTTCTATAGTTGTTATTGACAGTGATCAAACGGAAGACAAAGACCGATGACATCACCGTCAATATTGACACGGTGATGTCCGGTAGTGTACCGGAGGACGCCTTGGTTTGCCTAACGGACAGCGTAGCGGAAACCGAACAAGTGCCCCGCCGATGAAAAAAAGGAGAAAAGCTGCGCAATGCATTTGACTTCGGCAAATATTGCTCTATAATCTCGGTCTCTTGCAGCGACAAACCTTCACGGGGATGCAGTTGCAGGAAAGCGGTACAGGGTTGATGTGCAGTATGGAGCGAAAGCTCATCTGGCGCAAAACTCTTCAAGTCGCTATAATAGCAGAATTGTTGTGAAGTTATTTTTCAACAAGTACTCGAGCAGTAAAAGTAATAAGTCACAGCAGCATCAGTGCCCACGTGGCGGAATTGGTAGACGCGCATGGTTCAGGTCCATGTGCCTTCGGGTGTAGGGGTTCGAGTCCCTTCGTGGGCACCATTACCTAATTCGCAAAAAAGCCGCAAACTTTCACGAGTTTGCGGCTTTTTTCATTTCCGAAACGCCCCCCCCCCCCCACGCCGCAGTCGCCACGCACCTGCCAGGCGATGACATTCACTCCCCGCACTCCAGCGAACGCCATCCGCCACCAAAACGCTGAAAAAATAGGCAGATTCAGCCTTTTTTCATAGGGAAAAGCCCTTTTCAGGCGAAAAAACATGTTTCTTGCAGAAAAGTGCAAAATGTTGATTGACCGAATGCGCGCCAGCCATTATGATTTTGTCCTCGCTGCAGAACATGCAGCGACAAGCAGCAAGCAGTAACAATGCCCACGTGGCGGAATTGGTAGACGCGCATGGTTCAGGTCCATGTGCCTTCGGGTGTAGGGGTTCGAGTCCCTTCGTGGGCACCACCAGCAATGAGATGTTTTCATTGTGATCCGCAGTAAAGCAGTACGCAGTTGAAATGAGCAGCACAATGCCCACGTGGCGGAATTGGTAGACGCGCATGGTTCAGGTCCATGTGCCTTCGGGTGTAGGGGTTCGAGTCCCTTCGTGGGCACCACCAGCAACGAGTCGTTTTCGTTGTAATCCGCAGTACAGTAGTGAGATATAGCAGTAGCAGCATCAGTGCCCACGTGGCGGAATTGGTAGACGCGCATGGTTCAGGTCCATGTGCCTTCGGGTGTAGGGGTTCGAGTCCCTTCGTGGGCACCATTACCTAATTCGCAAAAAAGCCGCAAACTTTCACGAGTTTGCGGCTTTTTTCATTCCAGAATGATTCCAGAATGCCGCATCCCTGCGGCACCCTCCCCTTATTTGGCCAGCGCCGCCTTCACGGCGTCATGCAGACTCGTCGTCGGACGGCCAATCAGCGCGCTCAATTGCTTGCCATGGTCTTCCAGGCCGCCCTTGGCCGCGCCCGCATCGGAATCGGCCAGCAGATCGGCAAAGCCTTCCGGCACGCCCACGCCCACCAGCGCCGCCTTGAAGTCCGCCTGCGGCATATCCTTGTACGCAATCGCCTTGCCCGACTGGCGCGCCACTTCGGCCGCATATTCCGCCAGGGTAAAGCCCTGGTCGCCTGCCAGTTCATAGATGGCTTGCGGCTGGGTCGCCGTCAGCACGGCAGCGGCGGCCGCCGCGTAGTCGAGACGCGCGGCCGACGAGAAACGCCCGTTTTGCGCCGCGCCCAGCACGACGCCATGCTCGAGCACGGGCGCCAGGTGTTCCGTATGGTTTTCCAGGTACCAGCCGTTGCGCAGGAACGTGTATGGCAGGCCGGATGCGCGGATGGCCGCTTCCGTGACGACGTGCTCGGCGGCCAGGCCCAGCGGCGACGTGTCGGCGCGCAAGACGCTGGTATAGGCCAACAGGGCTACGCCGGCGCGCCTGGCCGCATCGATGACGTTCTGGTGCTGCTGCGCGCGCTGGCCCACTTCGCTCGACGAGATCAGCAGGATTTTCGTTGCACCCTTGAACGCCGCATCGAGGCTGGCGCCATCGTTGTAATCGGCCTGGCGCACTTGCACGCCCAGTGCGGCCAGGCTGGCGGCCTTGGCCGGGTTGCGCACGGCGGCGATGATGTTGGCTGCAGGGACGGATTTGAGCAGGCTGGCAATGACGTGCTGGCCCAGGTTGCCTGTGGCGCCGGTGATGACGATCATGATTTCTCCTTGGTACGTGGGTGGTAAAACCCTATAATAGGACTATTACTTACCAATTGTAAGTACGTACCTTTTGGTAAGTACTCTTGGATACCAAACTTCGAAGGCCAACTATCATGTCCACAGACACTCCCGGCGCCAGCCTGCGCGCCGCCCTCGCCCGCCAAAACCAGGGCGCGCACCTGCTGGCGGCCGCCTGCCCGTCGCGCGCCGTGCTCAGCCACCTGACCAGCCGCTGGGCCGTGCTGGTGCTGGTACTGCTGCTGAGCGGCACGCGGCGCTTCAGCGAACTGCGCCGCGAAGTGGGCGGCGTCAGCGAAAAAATGCTGGCGCAAACCCTGGAAGCGCTGGCGGGCGACGGCTTCGTGCTGCGCCAGGCGTACCTGGTGATCCCGCCCAAGGTGGAATACAGCCTCACGCCGCTGGGACGCGAGGCGGCCGAACGCCTGGCCGTGCTGGTCGACTGGATCGAGGATAATTACCCGCGCATCGAACAGGCGCGCGCCGACCTGGCCACGGCGCCTGCCGTGCAAAACGCCGCGTGAACGAGGGCCATCCGCATTGCTTTTAGTCATCAAGAATTATCGTTTACTCCTACTTGCCTTGATGTAATACTAGGCCCATGAAACGCGTAAGGGCGCGACACCATGAACCAGTTGATTTCTTCCATCACTGACCGGGCCAATGTGCTGCTGGTCAGCAATTCGCCGAACGATGTGCGCGAACTGCTGTATGTGCTGGACCGGCATAACCTGGGCACGGGGCTGGCGGGCGATATCGACGAAGGCGTGGAACTGGCGGCCGGCGGCACGGACCTGATCCTGCTCGACGCGGCCCTGGCGGGCACGAATATCGGCGCCACCTGCATGCGCCTGCGCAATGCGGGCGGGCGCCACGGCGTGCCCCTGCTGCTGATGTCGGCCACCCCCAGCGCCGAAGAGCAAGGCCGCAGCGTGGGCGCCGGCGCTTCCGACTACATCAAGATGCCCTTCAATGCGCGCGACGTGGCGGAAAAAATCCTCATGGAACTGGCGCTGCACAAGGCCGAGGCGCCCGCGCCGCGCGCCGCCACGCCGCCGCGCCCCCTGCATCCGCAAACGCTGGAAGTCAATTACCACTCCATCCTGGCCGGTTCGCCCGACGCCGTGCTGCTGTTCGATATCGACAACCGCCTGCT
Organism: Janthinobacterium sp. SUN120; assembly: GCF_030397735.1. NCBI lineage: Bacteria > Pseudomonadati > Pseudomonadota > Betaproteobacteria > Burkholderiales > Oxalobacteraceae > Janthinobacterium > Janthinobacterium sp. SUN120. The sequence continues at coordinate 2,038,322 of NZ_JAPUBW010000001.1, forward strand.
GATCGACGCCAACCACCTGGCCGAAGAATTGTTCGGCATGCCGCTGGCCGAGCTGTTGCAAGGCGGCATAGAGCCGCTGTTCCCCAGGCACCAGGGCGATGGCCGCGCCTCGCCGCAACTACTGGAAGAAAAGATCCGCGATACCTTGCAAGGCAAGATCGTCGTCTTCCGCGCCAGCTGCTGCCACCGCGACAGCCACCCGATCGCCTGCGAAATCCGCCTGATGCGCCTGTCCGTGCCCGGCCGCCAGCTGGTGCATGCGCGCATCATCGACTTGACCGAACGCAACCTCGCCGAAGCGATGCGCTCGGGCCAGAGCGCCCTGCTGGAAATGGTCGCCAAGGGCGCGCCGCTGATCCCCACCCTGAACCACTTGCTGCTGCTGATCGAAGGCCAGTCGCGCGGCGTGCTCTGCTCCATCATGCTGCTCGACGACGACGGCATCCACATGCATAGCGCGGCCGGCCCCAGCCTGCCGGCCGAGTACATGGCCCTGCTCGAAGGCGTGGCCATCGGCCCCGGCGTGGGTTCCTGCGGCACGGCCATGTTCCTGCGCGAACCGGTGGTCGTCACCGACATCATGCGCGATCCGCTGTGGGCGCCCTACCGCGAGCTGGCGGCGCCATTCGGCTTGCGCGCCTGCTGGTCGCGCCCCATCTTCGGCCAGGATGGCACCGTGCTCGGTTCCTTCGCCATGTACTACCGCGAAGTGCGCCAGCCCGACGCGCGCGACCTGGAACTGATCGACACGGCCACCGACCTGGCCGGCATCGCGATTGGCCGCATGCGCCATGAACGCGAACTGCAGCGCCACCGCGCCCACCTGGAAGAGCTGGTGGCCGAACGCACGGCGGCGCTGACCCAGGCCAAGGAACACTCGGAGCAGATGAACCTCGAATTGGCCGCCGCGCTGGAAAACCTGTCCATCACGCAAGAAGAACTGGTGCGCCGCGACAAGCTGGCCGCGCTGGGCGCGCTGGTGGCCGGCATCGCGCACGAACTCAATACGCCGATCGGCAACGGCCTGGTGGTGGCCACCACGATGGCCGAGCGCACGCGCGAAATCCAGGCCAGCTTCCTCGACGGCTTGCGCCGCTCCGAACTGGGCGCCTACCTGACCCAGGCCAGCGAGGCGGACGCCATCATGCTGCGCAACCTGCAGCGCGCCGCCGACCTCGTGTCGAGCTTCAAGCAGATCGCCGTCGACCGCGCCAGCTCGCAGCGCCGCCACTTCCTGCTGCGCCAGTTCATCGCCGAACTGATGCTGCCCATGTCGACGCCGCTCAAGGCCGCCGGCCTGAGCCTGACGCAGGACGTGCCCGAGGGCCTGGCCATGGACAGCTATCCGGGTCCGCTGGGCCAGGTCCTGAGCAACCTGCTGGAAAACTGCCTGCGCCATGCCTTCGAGGGCCGCAGCGGCGGCACCATCGCCATCACCGCGCGCGGCAGCGACGACGGGCAGACGATCACCCTGTCCATCGCCGACACGGGCGTGGGCATCGCCGCCGATGACCTAGTGCATGTCTACGACCCCTTCTTCACGACCAAGCTCGGTTCCGGCGGGTCGGGCCTGGGCCTGCACGTGGCGCACAACATCGTCACGGGCGTGCTGGGCGGCCATATCCATGTTGCCAGCAGCACCGGCGACGGCAGCGGCACCACCTTCACCCTGCAGCTGCCCGCCGCCGCGCCGCAAGCGCCCGCCCCCTGACGGGCAAGCGCGCTACAATGCCAGCAAGCATTTCTTTCGGAGCACCCATGAAATACCTTATCGCCACTGCCCTGCTGGCAGTTTGCGCTGGCGCAATGGCCGGACCTGCCCCCTGGTACAAATGGCGCAGCAAGATCGACGGCACCCTGTCGTGCGCCCAATCGACCCTGGGATTTGGCTGGGAACTGGCCTCGGGACCGTACAAAGATAGCCGTTGCGAAAAACCGGCGCTTGTTAAATAATGGGGCCATGACCACACGGGGCACCGGCTTGAGAGCAAGCGATGGCAATGCGGCGTCGAAAGAGTATGGAACGATAAGAACGTATCTATTCAAACCGAGGAGACCACATGTTTACGAATCCCGAACAATTCGCAACGGCCACCAAGGCCCTGTTTGAATTCCAGCTGATGACCTTCAACACCCTCACCTCCAAGGCCGTGCAAGGCGTGGAACAGGTCTTGGCGCTGAACATGGCCACCGCCAAGTCCGGCATCGAGGATGGCCTGGCCGCCAGCAAGGAAATCAGTCAGGCCAAGGATCCGAAGGCCGCCATGGCCGCCGCCGCCGCCCAGCTGCAACCGGGCGTGGCCGGCGCGAAAGCGTATAAACAGCAACTCGACGACATCATCAAGGAAATCCACACGGAATTCACGACGGCCGCCGAAGCCCATGTGGCCGAAGCGAAAAGCAATCTGAGCGCCCTGATCTACGACGTGACGAAAAACGTGCCGCCAGGCTCGGAAAACGCCGTCGCCATCGTCAAGGCCGCCATCGACAACGCCTTCCTCGGCTACGAACAAGTGACCAAGGCCACGAAACAGGCCGTGAAAACGGTGGAAGAGCAGATCGCCAAGGCCAGCGCGCAAGTGGCGCAAGCCACGGAAAAAGCGACGGGCGGCGCCACCGCCGCGGCTGAAAAAGCGGCACCTGCCGCCAAGCCGAAGGCTGCCAAGAAGTAATTTGACAAGAAGTCAGTTTGCAGCTATCGGGGCCTGATTCTTCAGGTCCCGATAGGTATGATTCTGTACACGCAGCGCCTCCCCCCCTCCAGCAGATATTCGCTGCGTTCCACCGTGCAATCGTCCCCCAATACCCGCTGAAAGATGGCCAGCTCGGCGCGGCAGAAATTCTGGCACGCCTTGGCGGCCGCACAGATCGGGCAATGGTTTTCCACCAGCAAGACACTGCCATCGTCCTGCGGTTCCGCATGGGCCATATAACCTTCGCCATCGCGCGCCCGCGCCAGGCTATCCACCCGTTGCGCCAGATCAAGCCCAGGGTCGACCAGCTTGCCGTAGGCGGCTTCGCTGCTGCGCTCGCGCGCGCCGATCAGTCTATCCAGCCCCTCGTCGCCGAACAGGGTTTTCACTTGCGCGATCAATTCCAGGGTCAGGTCGGCATGGCGGTCGGGAAAGCGCGCGTGGCCCGCTGGCGTCAGCTGCCAGCGCCGCGACGGGCGCCCCACCTTGTCGGCCACGTCCCCGCAAGCCACCAGGCCCTTGTCCTGCGCCGCTTCCAGCTGGCGCCGCGCACCCATGGAGGTGATATCGAGCAAGGCCGCCAGTTGCTGCGCCGTCTGCGGCCCGCGCATCTTCAGCAAGAACAGCGTCTGCTCGGACGTATTCATGCCACCGCCTCGGCATCGACGGCGCCGGCCAGCTGGCGGCGCCAGGCGGCCATGCGCCACGCGGCCCAGGCGGCAGAACAGGCGCCCGCGACGAGGATCAGCCGCGTATCGATCAGGGTCAGCACGGAGCCGCTGAGGGCGACGACGATGTTGGCGATGCAAAAGGTGGTAGCCAACAAGCCCATCACGGCGCCCTGCCCGTGCGCGCTGAAGCGCTCGGCGCACCAGCCCTGGATCACTGTGTTGTACAGCGCATTCGGAATGCCGAACAGCACGATGGCGGCGATGCCCACCCAGATATTGCCCAGCGCCAAGATCCCCACGGCCAGCGCCACGCCGCACGCATACCAGCTGGCGCGCAGCAAGGGCGCATGGCGGCTGGGACCGCCCGCCAGCAGCGAGGTGATGGTCATCGTGCCGCACAGGCCCACATTCACCCAGGCAATCTCTTGCGCATGGTAATTGGCCGTCTCGACCAGCCACAGCGGATAGAACTCGTAAAAGCTGGCCACGCCGCAAGTCAGCGCCAGTTGCACGATAAACAGCGTGCGCAACTCGTCATGGCGCAGCAAATTGAGCGAATGACGGTCGCGCGCCACTTGCCACCACGACGTCGTCAATAACGAGGGCGTTTCGCGCGGCAAGCCCACGGCCACCAGCACGGCAACGAGCATCAGGGCGGCGGCGGCGATCCAGAACGGCACCGTCACGCCCCAATGCAGGGTGGCGCCCGCCAGGATGGGCCCCACCAGCCAGCCCAGGTAAAACGCGCCATTCAGCCAGGACATGGCGCGCAGGCGCAGCGGTCCCGTCAGCTGGTCGGCCAGCATGGCGCGGGCCACGGCGCCGTTACCCTCCAGCAAACCGGTGATGAAACGGGCGACGATGAACAGGGGGTAGGACTGGATCACCAGCGCCCAGGCCGTGAAGGCGTGGCCGATGGCGGCGCCCACGGCCGTGCGCATCAGCAAGGGACGGCGGCCATAGCGATCCGACAGCGGCCCCAGCAAGGCCGAGCCGATCAGCAAGCCCAGCGGGTTGATGGTCAGCGCCAGACCGAACAGCAGTTTCGATGGCAAGCCGAGGAAATTGTTGAAGGCATTCGGCGCCTCGGCCGCGAACAGGGGCGGCAGGATCGGGTACGGCAGGGAGGCGCCGATGGTCGACAGCAGCGCCAGCAAACAGGCGGCGGAAATCAGGATGATGTTTTTCATGCGGGCTCGATGGAGATGGTCTGGCCAGACTACGTGAGCACGCCACATAAGTAAACTAAAATGTTTATTAATTATGCGCATCATTGTCGCCGTGGGGCCAGCCGTGCGCGCCAGCGCCTCGGCTATCATTGCCGCATGACTCACGTTGAACAGGGCAAACATGACACTGGCAGAAATTGAACAGCAACACGGCTTCACTTATCCTGCGCTGTACCGGCAACTGGACCGCGACGGCATGCTGGCCGTGGGCGAATACGGCCCCGACTGGTACAAGCTGGTCTACCCCACTTTGACCGAGCGGCCCACCCTGCTGCTGCATGCGGACGATTTCGAGTTGCTCAGCGTCAAAGCCGCAGCGGCAGCCATGGAAGAACTGGCCGATCCCGACGATTACCGGCAGATCGATCCCGCCTTCCGCTTCATCCCGTTCGCGCAGACGGGCGCGGGCGACCACTACTGCTTTTTCGCATCTGGCCAGCAAGACGGCGACATGCCCGTCGTGCTGCTGTGGCACGACCAGGATGAAGCCCAGTACCTGGCGAAAAACCTGCAGGACTTCATCTTTCACATGCTGTTGAACAGCATGGCCGACCAGGATACGTACAACGACGTCAGCGATGGGGAATTCAAGGAACAACTGGCAAACACCCTGGGCACGCATGCGCGCTACCTGACGGCGCGCCAGGCCGAGGTGCTGCAAGCCTTGCTGGCCAGGGACATCATCGATTACGACGTGCTGTTGCCGAAGGGACGCAAGGAAGCGCACCGGGGCTTGCTGAGCGATATCGAACTGGCTGGCCTGCGTGCGGAACTGATTCCCTACGAAAAGTTCGACAGCTGTTTTGCCTACAGCACGGCTGGCTGAACATAAAATCGCTGTGCAAGCGGCGGCTGAAGGTTTAAACTGTATATAAACACAGTAAAACCAATCACCTTGCCCTATTGCACCCATGTTGAGAGTCCTGGAAAATCCCCTGTACTATCTGGATAATTTCCAGGATGTGCTGAACTGGATCAGCGCGCGTTACGCCGATCTGCTGAGTGTTGAGGAAACGCAGTTCATCGCTGCATTCGGCGCACTGCCGCAGCCGTCGCGCGCCCTGTTCGTGCGCCTCGTCATGCGCAAGGGTTGCTTGTTTCGCGCAAGCAAGCTCAATTACCCGGAAATCGGCGACACGCGCTCAGCCGCCCTGCCCCTGCTGGCCACCGGCTGGGTGGTGGCCGATCCGGTCATTTCTCTAGACGAGCTGTTCGAACTGCTGCTGAAAGCGGAAATCGCCCAGGCCTTCGACCTCGCCGCGCCCCTGAAGGCGGCGCGCAAGGCGGAACAATTGGACGCCTTGCGCGAACAGCATGTGAATGAGAAGGCGTTCTCCGCCTGGCATCCCGCCTGCGGCGACGTGCTGTACCGCCTCGGCCTGCAAGCCCTGTGCGACCGTTTGCGCCTGATTTACTTTGGCAACTATCACCAGGACTGGTCGGAATTCGTGCTGTCCGACCTGGGCGTGTACCAGTATGAAAAAGTGGAATTCTCGCCCGCTTCGCGCGGTTTTCGCACGCGCCAGGATATCGAGCACTATGAAGTGCTGCACCAGTGCCGCGAACGCTACAACGACAGCGCGCCGGCCGACGAAGTGCTGCAGGAACTGGCGGCGCTGCCCTTGTCGCAGGACAATACCTGGCTGGCCAGCCGGCGCGACAAGCTGCGTTACCAGATCGCCCAGCACCTGGAAAAATGCCAGGACTGGCCGGCCGCCTACCGCGCCTACGCCGATTGCCGCTATCCGGGCGCGCGTGGCCGCGCCATCCGCGTGCTGGAAAAGGATGAGCAGCCGCAAGCGGCCTACGAGCGCCTGACGATCGCCCTGGCCGCGCCGGAAAGCGAAGCGGAACAACAATTACTTTTGCGCATGGCCCCCCGTTTGCGGCGCAAGCTGGGCCATGCGAAGCAGGCGGCCAGCGCGGCCGCAGCCGTGGAGCGCATCGACCTGCTGCTGCCCTGCCCTGAACAAGCGTGCTACGTGGAAGGGGTGGTGCAGCAACACCTGATGCGGGATGACGCGCCCGTTTACTACGTGGAAAACACCCTGATCAACTCGCTGTTCGGCCTGCTGTGCTGGCCCGCCATCTTCAAGGCCATGCCGGGCGCCTTCTTCCACCCGTTCCACCGTGGTCCGGCCGACTTGCACAGCGCCGACTTTTACCAGCGCCGCAGCCTGGACTTTGCCGCTTGCCTGGCGCAACTGGACGACGGCAGCTACCACGCCGCCATCCGCGCCACGCTTGCCGCCAAGCACGGCATCGTCTCGCCCTTCGTCAGCTGGGACGTGCTGGACGATGGCTTGCTGGATCTGGCGCTGGCCTGCATCCCGGCCATCCACCTGAAGAAGGCGTTCGAGCGCATCTTGCTCGACATCAAAAGCAACCGCAGCGGCTTTCCCGATTTAATCCAGTTCTGGCCGGCCGAACGGCGCTACCGCATGATCGAAGTCAAGGGTCCGGGCGACCGCCTGCAAGACAACCAGCTGCGCTGGATCGCGTATTGCGCCGAACACGCCATGCCCGTCAGCGTGTGCTACCTGCAGTGGGAGGCGGCCGCATGAGCGTCAGGAAGTACACGATCGCCGTGCGCGCCCTGTGCGAATTCACGGCCAAGGCAGGCGACCTGGACTTGCGCTTCACCCCCTCGCCCACGGCACAGGAAGGCATGGCCGGGCACGCCACCGTCACTGGCCGGCGCGACGACGATTACCAGCGCGAAATCAGCCTGTCCGGCAACTTCGGCCCCCTGCACGTGCGGGGCCGCGCCGATGGCTACGACCCGGCGCGGCGCCAGCTGGAAGAGATCAAGACTTACCGGGGCGAACTGGACACCATGCCCGCCAACCACCGCCAGTTGCACTGGGCGCAGGCGCGCATCTACGGCCATTTGCTGTGCCAGCAGCTGAACCTGCCCATGCTGCGCGTGGCGCTCGTGTATTTCGATATCGCCAGCCAGAAGGAAACGGTCATGCACGAAGAGTGCACGGCCGAGGCGTTGCGCCTTTTCTTCGAACAGCATTGCGCGCTGTTCCTCGACTGGGCCGAGCAGGAACTGGCGCACCGCGCCAGCCGCGATGCACAGCTGACCAGCATGGCGTTTCCCCATGCCGACTTCCGCCCGGGGCAGCGCCAGCTGGCCGAAGCCATGTACAAGGCCAGCAGCCGTGGCTGCGGCTTGCTGGCGCAGGCGCCGACGGGCATCGGCAAGACGGTGGGCAGCCTGTTTCCCATGTTGAAGGCGACGGCCGCGCATGGCCTGGATAAACTGTTTTTCCTCGCCGCCAAGGTGCCGGGACGCCAGATGGCGCTCGACGCCTGCGCCATCCTCAAGGATAGCGCGCCCCTGCTGCCGCTGCGCGTGCTGGAACTGAGCGCCAAGAGCAGCGCCTGCGAACATCCTGACAAGGCCTGTCATGGCCAATCGTGTCCGCTGGCCAAGGGCTTTTACGACCGCTTGCCGCTGGCGCGCGAGGTGGCGCTGGCCAGCGGTTTGATCCTGGACAAGGAAGCCGTGCGCGCCATCGCCTTGCAGCAAGGCATTTGCCCGTATTACCTGGGCATGGAGCTGGCCCGCTGGAGCGACGTCGTCATTGGCGACTACAATTATTACTTCGACCTCAGCGCGATGCTGTACAGCATGACCCTGGCCCACGACTGGAAAGTCAATGTGCTGGTCGACGAAGCGCACAATATGGTGTCGCGCGCGCGCAGCATGTATTCGGCCGAACTGGCGCAGATCGACCTGAAAATGCTGCGTAAGTTCGCGCCGGAGGGCTTGAAAAAGCCGCTGGACCGCCTCTCGCGCCAGTGGACGGCCTTGTTGAAAGAGCAAGATGGCGATTACCACGTGCATGCGGCGTTGCCGGACAAATTCTTTGGCGCCCTGCAAGGAGTGGCCACGGCCATCGGCGACTACCTGGCCGAACATGCCGCCGCGCTGGACGAGGACTTGCAGCGCTTTTACTTTGACGTGCTGCTGATCAACCGCCTGGCGGAAAGCTTTGGCGAGCATTCGCTGTTCGACGTCAGCAAAACGGACACCGGTTCCACCGTGTGCCTCCGCAACATCGTCCCGGCACCGTTTCTCAAGGAACGCTTCGCGGCCAGCCACAGCACGGCCCTGTTTTCCGCCACCCTGAGTCCGTGGAATTACTACAGCGACACCCTGGGCATGCCGGCCGACACGGCCTGGGTCGACGTGGAATCGCCTTTCCAGGCGGAGCAATTGTCCGTGCGCGTGGCCGACAGCATTTCCACGCGCTACCAGCACCGCGCCGCCTCGCTGCTGCCCATCGCCCAGTTGATGGCAAAGCAATACGCGGAAACGCCGGGCAATTACCTGGCCTTCTTCAGCAGCTTCGACTACATGGAAAAGACGGCCCACTTGTTCGCCCAGCATTACCCGGACGTGCCACTCTGGCAACAGCCGCGCCGCATGGACGACGCTGCTCGCGCACAATTCCTGGGCCGTTTCGGCCTGGACACGCGCGGCATCGGCTTTGCCGTGCTCGGCGGCGCGTTCGGCGAAGGCATCGACTTGCCCGGCGCGCGCCTGATCGGCGCCTTCATCGCCACCCTGGGTTTGCCGCAGATCAACCCCGTCAACGAACAGATCCGACAACGCATGGGCGACATCTTCGGCGCCGGCTACGACTACACGTATCTGTATCCGGGCATGCAAAAGGTGGTACAGGCGGCAGGCAGGGTCATCCGCACGCAATCGGACAAGGGCGTCGTCTATCTGATCGACGACCGTTTTTCCCGCCCGGAAATCCGCCAGCTGCTGCCCACGTGGTGGGATGTGCAGCTAGCCAACCAGTAACCTCAGCTTCTGATACCCCGCCTTGCTCACGGGTATCCTCGTGTCATCGCGCAGGATGGCCACGTGGCTGTCCTTGGTGGCCGCCTCGATGCGGCGGATGCCGTCGATATTGAGCAGGTATGACCGGTGCACGCGCAGGAATTTGGCGGGGTCCAGCTGGGTTTCCAGCTCCGCCAAGGTCTGGCTTTTCAGGTAGGACTTGCCCTCGGAACGGATGCTGATGTAGTCATCCTGCGCCTCGATGTAATCGATGCGCGCGCTGGCGATGACGTGGACCTTGGCGCCGTCGCGTATCAGCACGCGGTCCAGTGGCGCGGCGCGCGTGGCCGCTTCGCGCGCCACCGTCAGCACCGTCTCGGGCGTGCTGCGGCTGGCGCGCACATGGGCCAGCGCCTGGTCGAAGCGCTGTTCGCTGAACGGTTTCAACAGGTAATCCAGCGCATGGCATTCGAAGGCCTTCAAGGCGTACTGGTCGTAGGCCGTGACAAAGATCAAGCGCGTCTTTGCGCCGATCAGTTCCGCCACTTCAAAGCCGTCCAGGCGCGGCATCTGGATGTCGAGAAACACCAGTTCCGGTTCCAGCTCCGCGATGGCCTTGACGGCCTCGAAGCCGTTGGCGCACTCGGCCACGATGTCGATATCGTCGTGGCGCGCCAGGTATTCGCGCAACACGCTGCGCGCCAGCAGCTCATCGTCAACGATGGCGACCCGCATTCTTGCCTGCATCATGCTTCCTCCGTGTCGCCGGTCTGCGCCGGCATGGAAATCATCACTTCGAACTGGCCGTCGCGCCGCCCCCAGTGCACGCTGGCTTCGTGGCCATACGCGCCGGCCAGGCGCTGGCGCACATTTTCCAGGCCCACGCCATTGCCGCGGGCAGGCCCTTGATCTGCATCAACCGGATTGCGCACGGCGATCTGCAGCAGGCTGCCTGCGCGCCGGGCCTCGATGGCGATCAGGCCGCCCTCCGTCAAGCCGCAGATACCATGTTTGACGGCATTTTCCACCAGCGGCTGTATCAGCATGGGCGGCAGCAAACACGCCAGCGCGGCAGCGTCGATGCTTTCCGCCACTTGCAGGCGTTCGCCAAAACGCACGTGCTCGATGGCAAGAAAATGGCGGATCAGCACCAGTTCCTGCTCCACGGTGATGTGCTTGTGCGCTTCCAGGCTCAGGCTCTGGCGAAAGAAACTGGCCAGTTGCACCGTCATCTGGCGCGCACCCGCCACATCGATAGACGTCAAGGCGCTGATGGAGTTCAAGCTGTTGAACAGGAAATGCGGATCGATTTGCGTGCGCAGCATGCGCAATTGCGCTTCCTGCGCCGTCAGCTGCGCTTCCAGCCCCCGCTGCTCGGCCATCCTGGCGCGCACGAATTCCAGCAACAGATAATGCACTGCGGCAGCGAGGCAATACAGCAGCACGCCCAGGCCGAAGAACAGGGCCAGCAGCGATTGCGTCAGGTTCACGCCCAGCCAGCGCAGCTCCAGCAACAGGCTGACGCTATTCAGAAATTGCAGCAGGGTGGCCCACAGCAAGCCCGCGAACAGGGCCGCCACGCCCACCACGCCGGCGATGGCGAGCGGATGGCGGGCATGCAAGGGGTAGGCGCGGCACAGGTAAAACGCGGAAAACCCCGAGCCGATCGCATACACGAGCGTGGCGGGCACCACCAGCACGACGGCATTGAGCCAGGGCGCGTGCGCCACCCTGGCCAGTATAAAGGCCAGGGCCAGGCCCAGCGCGATGCAGACCAGAAACACCACCACGGCGCCGCGCCGCTTCGACAAGGGCCCCGACATGCGCGCCTAGTTGCGGATTTCCAGGCCACCCATGATGGCGTAGCCCGTCACGTACAGGCGCTTGTTCTGGTTCGGCGGCACGATGGTCTTTTCTTCGAAGCCGCCGAGGATGGGCGTGCCCTGCAGCACGACGCTCCAGTCGGGCGGAATCTTGATGGTGACGCCGCCGCACAGGGCAAATACGTTGAGCACGGCTTCGCCTTCGATCGACGCCTGGCGCAAGTCGATTTCGCAGCCGGCCATGATGACATTGATATCGCCGCCCTTGAAGCGCTGCGACGACACGCGCCGCACATAGCCGCCAAGGATGGCCGTCACTTCGATGATGCTGTCATCGTCCGCCTGCCCGCCGGCGCCGGGCGCCGCAGTGGCATCGGCGGCATCCTTGTCCAGCGACACGGCGCCATTCCTGGCCTGGCCGAACGAGTCGGGCGCAGCGCTTCCATCCTGCTGCGCGCCAAAGCGCCGGCGGCGCTGGCGCTGCTGCGCGCCGGGCAGGGACTTCGACACCACGGCCACGCCCAGGCCGATGATCAGCAGGGGCCACAGCAAGTCCCAGTTCATGTAGAAGATGCCCATGTGCTTGAGGGTCCAGGCCACGCCCAGCAGCACCAGCATGCCACCCAATAAATAACCGTTCGCGCTGCGGCTTTGCGACAGTTTCAGCAGGCCAAACACGATCAGCGCCGTGGGCCAGAAACGGAAGGTGTAGCGCACATCGATGAAACCGAGGTTATCGAGCAGGAACAGCAGTCCCAGGCCGATGACGATGACGCCCAGCACGATCTGCGATGGCGAGTGCAGCGGCGGTTTATTTTTCATGCTCGGACTCCCGGTAGGCAATAAAATGTTTGTTCAACAGCGGCTCCAGCACGAGGCCCACGCCCCAGGCGATCAGCAAGGCGGGCCAGCTGTTATAAAAACTCAAGTTCCACAGTTCTTCATACGATACATACCACCAGGCGGCGAAGAAGATCAGCCACAGGCCACTCAATACCTGCTTGGCGGACACTGGCGTGAGCAGCTTGTTCAAGCCGAAAACGACCAGTATCACCGGCCAATAATGCCATAGTGAATAGTAATCGTGGAGATAGATCATATCGAGCCGGTCCAGCAGGATGATGGCGCCGGTGGCGATCAGCAGCACGCCCCACAGCAGCTGGGTACGGCGGCAATAAGCTGGTTCAGGTTTCACGGTCACCCCTTGAAGTTGGTTGATCGTAAAGATACGCGGATTTCGGACGGGGGAAAACACCGCTTCGGCGAATGGCGGAAAGACAGCGGTGAATGGCGCAGCGATGGAAACAACGGGCAAAAAAAAGACCGGCTAGAGCCGGCCTTGAAGGGGTTCGCAGTCCACACCGCGACCTGGAGTTGCAGTGCACAGCCGCACGACGCAAGCGCGCCGGCAGCAAGAATCTGGTGCCGATCCTTGAGGCGACCGGCTGACCTGCTGGAAGATCGAACATGCCGCCAACTTCACGGCAGTGCGTCTCAACCAAGCAAAGCCATCATACTCCCGATCGCCACAAAGCACCGTTCGCTAGCGCACACTGATGAGGTTTTGCTGAGCTGCATCAAACGCCGATGGCGTGCGGCGGGTGCAGCATGTCGTTCTTGATCCATGCCAGCACGGACGGTCCCTGCGGCTGCCAGCCCAGCAACTTGCGCGCCCGCTCGCCGCGCACGCGGCTGTTGGAACCGAGGCCGTAGGAAGCCATCTCGTAACCCCATTCGGCTATCGCCTCGGGCAGCGGCCAGTCCTGCGCGGGCCCCAGGTCCAGTGCCGTGGCAATGGCGGCCGTCATGTCGCGGAAGGCCGCTTCGCCCGATTCGACAAAGTAAAACGTGCCGGCAGGCGACTTTTCCAGGGCCAGCAAATACAGGCTGACGACATCGTCGATATGCACGTTGGACCAGATGTTGCGGCCCGGTCCCACGTGGCGCACGATGCCGCTCTTGCGCGCCTGCTTGAGCAGGCGGGGCAGCTGCACGCTGTCGCGCGGCAAGGTGCCATGGCCGTAGATCAGGGTGTTGCACAGCACGCTGGCGCGCACGCCCTTGCCTGCGCTGGCCAGCACCAGGTCGTCGATGGCGACGCGGGCCGCCTTGTCGGCCGTGGGCGCCGGCAACTTGTCTTCATAATAGATCTGCTCCGTGCCCTCGCCGCCCGAAGCGTCGCCCACGATGGACGAACCGCTGGTGTGGAGGAAAGGCTTGTTGCTGCCGGCCAGCGCATCGAGAATCGCTTCGACGGCGCCCCGGTGGTCGCTGCTGGCCGCGTTGATGACGGCGTCGGCCGCCCTTGCCTGCTCGATGAGCAATGCGCGGTCGTTCAACTCGCCCTGCACGCCCAACACGCCGATCTTGGCCAGTTCGGCCACCTGTTCCGGTTTGCGCACGAGGCCCGTGACCTGATGGCCGGCGCGCACGAGGCCCGCCGCGATGGAACTGCCGATGAAACCTGCTGCGCCTGTCAAAAATACTTTCATATCTTGCTCCCTGTCTGGTTAGATTGCTGTGAATCACACCAGTCCAGTATGCCCGCTTTCGTCTTTCGCAAAAAGAAGCCGAACGGCAAAAGATCTATGACTTCGGCGCAACAATCTTCTGTTTGAGCTGCAAGGCGGCGATGTAGCGGCTCTGGTAAGCAGGGTCTTGCGGCGTCAGCAAGGTGAGCCTGTCGCGCGCGCGGGTGGCGGCCACATAGAAACGGTTTTCCTCTTCCAGCGGGTCGGTCTTGCTGCGCGGGAACTCGTCGACGGCCAGGTAAGGCAAAATCACGTGGTTGTATTCGAGGCCCTTGATCTGGTCGATGCAGGCGATGACGAGTTTAGCCTTGCCGGTCGAGACCGTCACGGCGTCTTCCATCTCGCCCAGCCAGCCGGCAAAGCCGCCCAGCGCCACGCCCGCTTCACGGCACACGGCAATGAAACCGTGCAGGGAACGGGCCACCACTCTGGCCTGCGCCGGGTCGACATAGATGCGGCGCGCCGTCTGTTCCAGCTGCATCAAGTCAAAGATGTGCTGCAAGGCATCGCCCGCCAGAGCGTCGGGAGGCAGCGCGCGCAGGTAGTCGACGGCGGCCAGGGTCAGCGCCGCCTTGTCCTGGTTCTGCGACTTGGCCAGCTGGTTCGTCAGGAAACCTTCCAGCAAGTCGGGATAGTTGGCCACGTCGGCCTTGGCTTGCTGCAATTCCGTGCGCGTAAACGGGATTTCCGCGAAGGCCACGAGGGCTTCGAGGATTTCGCCGCGGCGCGGGCCGCTCTTGATCGCGTGCAAGTCCTTGCGGGCGATGGCGACCATGCCGCGCAGCATCAGCACTTCCAGGCTCAGCAGATAGCTGTTCATGTCCACCAGGCCATACGCGATGCCGCTCTGGAATAGCGCCGTTTCCACGCGGATCGCCTGGTCGCGGTCGCGCAGCAAGATGGCCGTCGTGCCCGCATGCGCGTGCTCGAGCGCGGCGATCAGCTGGGCGCTGCACGCTTGCGGCTGCGCATGCTCGTATTGCAACACTTCGATGTGGGTGGCGCGCGACAGGGCCGAGACGCTGGCCTTGTTTTTCAGCACGCCCACGGCGTGCGCCAGCTGCGGGCCGTAGCGGTAGGAGGCCGTCAGCGGCAAGCGCTGCAAGGCGGGGAACTCCTGTTCGAAGCGCTGGCGCAGGAAGCGGTGGTCGGCGCCCGACCATGTGTAGATGACCTGGTCCTTGTCGCCGGCGCCGCAGAAAAACGCGTTGCCGCGGCGTATCAGCATGGTCAGCAGCCGGAACGACGCTTCGTTCAAATCGTGCAATTCATCGGCCACGATGATCTGGAAGGCGGGCAATTGCTGGCGCAGCGGCTCGTCGCCGTCGAGCATGCGCACGAGGTCGTAGGTGGCGTCAAATGGCGCGCGGAACTGGATATCGCCCGTGTCGGCGCCGCGCAAGCCTTCGTATTCGCGCAGCCACAGATAATGCGTGCGCGACATGCCCAGCAGCTCCAGATTGTCATCCAGGGAATTGCTCTCGAAGTCGGGATTCTGGAAATCCAGGCGCGCCTTGGTGCGCAATTGCAGTTTCAAAAACTCGGCAATCGCCCCGTTGGTCGTATTGATTTCCAGCGGGTAACGATGAGCATACTTTTCCGACACGACTTCCAGTGCTTCCCAGGCAACCGGGCGCAACTCTTCATCGCTGCGCATGGCTGCCACCTGCATGTTTTCCAGCTGCAACAGCACCTTGGCGGCAAAGGCGTCGAAAGTGTCGATGGTCAGGCGCTTGACGACGCCCAGCGGCACGCCCACTTCCAGCAGGCGCTGGCGCAGGGCCACGCGTGCCGCCTCGGTGAATACGAGGGCCAGCATGCGTTCGGGCGCGCGGCCCCGGTGCAGCGCCTCGGCCAGGCGCAGGGCCAGGGTCGTCGTCTTGGCCGCGCCGGCATTGGCGTCGATCAGCACCACTTTCTTTTGCGCCGTCTGGATGGCGACCTGTTCCAGCGTGGGCGTGATGCGTTTGGGAATGAACTGCGGGGCGTTATCTGTACTCAAAAGAATTCCTGAAAAGGGTAGCGGCTGGCTGTCCCAGGACTTACCAGGCGCAGGTGCGCAAGCCGGCAAAGACGTCGCCCCGCTCGGGCGCGTGGAAGGCGCGCATGCGGGCCGAATGCAGGCGCGGCGGCGTGGCGAAGGCGGCGCCGCGCAGCACCTGGTGCTGCATGAAATACGGCGCGGAATATTCGCGCCAGGCGTCCACCGCAAAGCCCGGATACGGCTCGAACGGCGTCGCCGTCCACTCCCACACCTGGCCCCAGTGAAAGCGCGGATGGCCGGACAGCGCAGCATACTCCCATTCCGCCTCGGTCGCCAGGCGGCGCCCCGCCCAGGCGCAGTACGCCTGCGCTTCAAACAGGTTGATGTGGCGCACGGCTTCGTTCGGCGGCAAGGTCGTGCGCTGGCCGAAACGCATGGTGCGCCACTGTGTCGCTTCGCGCAGCCAGTACAGGGGCGACGAGCGCTCCTGCTGCATCAGCCAGGCGCTGCCGGCAGCGCTCCAGAACTGGCGGTTCTGGTAGCCGCCATCCGCGACAAAATCGGCATACTGGGCGTTGGATACGGCGCAGGCATCGATGGAAAACGGCGCCACGTAGCAACTGTAGGGCGGCGATTCATTGTCGAAGGCAAAACCGGCCCCGCGCGGCGAGCCCAGTTCGATGGTGCCCCCAGGAAACGCGATCTCGCCCGCGCCCGGCGGCAAGGCCGGGCTGGCCGACAGGGATTCCGGTGCTTCCAGCCCCAGCCATTGCAAACCGGCCAGCATTTCTTCGCCGCACAAGTCTTCATGCGCCAGGGCCAGCCGGTACGGCGCCAGGGCGCTGTCGACATTGGCTTCGCGCGAGAGTTTGTCCAGCACCCGGTCGAGTACTTCGCGGCAATACGTCTTCACGGCGCCCGGACTGGGCAATTCCAGCTTCCAGCGCGCGCGGTGCTCCACCATGTTGGCGTCGAACAAGTCGTCGCCACGCGTCAGCAGGGAGTTATAAATGGCGTCGGCCGGATGGCTGGTAGCGGCTTCGCGCAAGATGAACCATTCGGCAAACCAGGCGATCTGCGCAAGTTGCCAGAGGGGCGGCGTGAGCCGCGAATGGCGCGGCATGCCGGCCACCACGTCCAGGCCGGCAGTAACATAACAGTCGAACAGGGAAAGCGTATCCTGGCGCGCGGCCTGCAGCGACTGGGCCAGTTGCTGCGCGCCGGCGTGGCGAAAAGAGGCGTTGATTAAAGTCATGGCCTGATTGTAACGACTTATGCCAACCTTGCACTAGTCGCGCAGGAAACATGGGGGGCCATGCCCCCGCCCTACTTGACCAGCAGCTCGCCCTGCAGCGGCGTGACGACCGATTTTGGCATGCTGACAATAAAACTGCTGCCCTTGTCGGCCACGGACTGGATGGCCAACGTCCCGCCATGGCGCAGCAACACGTGCTTGACGATGGCCAGGCCCAGGCCCGTGCCCTGGGTTTCGCGCGAACGGCTCTTGTCGACGCGGTAGAAACGTTCCGTCAGGCGCGAAATATGTTCCTGGCTGATGCCGATGCCCGTATCTTGCGCGATGAATTGCGGTCCGGCCGGGCCATCCTGCCAGCGCAGGGTGATGGTGCCGCCGGCCGGCGTGTAGCGCACGGCGTTCGAAGCCAGGTTGCCAAACGCGCTATACAGCTCGTCGTAGCTGCCCAGCACGTCGGGACCGTTGCATTCCATGGTCACTTCATGCTTGCCGGCCGACAAACCTTTGGCGTCGCGCAAGACTTGCTGCATGAGTTTCTTGATATCCACCGGTTCGGGACGCAGCGGATAGTCGACCGATTCCAGGCGCGACAGGGTCAGCATGTCCTCGATCAGATGCTGCATGCGGTGGCCCTGCTCCGTCATCAGCTTGAGGTGGGCGGCGCGCGTGGCGGCGTCCAGGTCCAGTTCGGCGGAGGCGATTTCCAGGAAGCCGACGATGACGGTCAGCGGCGTGCGCAATTCGTGCGAGGCGTTGGCGATGAAGTCGCGGCGCATCATTTCGATGCGTTCCGTCTCCGTCACATCGTGCGTGACGAGAATCTGGCGGCGGTTTTCAAATGGAATGATCTGCACGATCAGCTTGCGGTTGCGGAAGGTGATCGTCAGCGGCTGGTCGTAGCGGCCCAGGATGATGTAATCCATGAACTCGGGGCTGCGGATCAGGTTCGTCACGCGCATGCCCTTGTCGCGCTCGTGCGTGAGACCCAGATGTTTCTCGGCGGCAGGATTGCACCATTCGAGGAACAGCACGTCATCCATGATGACGACGCCGTCGGGCAGCAGGTGCATGGCCTGGCGGAAACGTGCCAGCCATTCCGTCAGCTCTGCCTGGTTTTTCTCGTCGTCGCGGCGCATGCGGT
The DNA here is from genome assembly GCF_030397735.1 of Janthinobacterium sp. SUN120. Taxonomy (NCBI): domain Bacteria; kingdom Pseudomonadati; phylum Pseudomonadota; class Betaproteobacteria; order Burkholderiales; family Oxalobacteraceae; genus Janthinobacterium; species Janthinobacterium sp. SUN120. The sequence goes on from NZ_JAPUBW010000001.1 coordinate 2,056,453, forward strand.
ACAGGCGCGCGAAAATGCTGGTCCAGGCGCCCCAGCCATCGGGCAGCTTGGCGCTTTGCGGATTGTCCAGCCAGTTACTCAGCTGGAACAGATACGACAGCTGCACGAACACCATCATGGCCATCAGCACGAAGGCGATGCCCAGCGCATACGTGGCGCCAAACAGATACCAGACGACGGCCACGCCCAGCAGCGCCAGCACCATGCGCAGGGCGGCCGGTACCCAGAACAGCAATTTCGGATTCATAGAGTCAAACTTTACTTTTCAGACAACATGTAGCCGACGCTGCGCACCGTCTTGATCAGGCTTTCCGCCTCTTTCAAGGCTTTGCGCAAGCGCAATACGTGGACATCGACCGTGCGTTCCTCGATCACCACATGGTCGCCCCACACCTTGTCGAGCAGCTGGCTGCGCGAAAACACGCGTTCCGGATGGGCCAGCAGGAATTTCAGCAGCTTGTATTCGGCATGGCCGATATCGATCTTCTGTTCATCCATCATCACGGTGCAGCTGACGGGGTCCAGGGCCACGTTGCCGGCGCGCATGGGCGCCTGCGCGTGTTCCGGACTCTTGCGTCGCAGCAAGGCCTTGGCGCGGGCCAGCAGCTCGCGCGGCGAGAACGGCTTGGTGACGTAATCGTCGGCCCCGCTGTTCAAGCCGGCCAGCTTGTCTTCTTCCATGCTCTTGGCGGTGAGCATGATGACGGGGATGGCGGCGAAATTGCGGTCGGCGCGGATGCGCGACAGCAGGCGCAAGCCCGTCTGGTCCGGCAGCATCCAGTCCAGCAGGATCAGGTGCGGCGTGCGGTGCTGGATGAATTCCCAGGCATCGGCGACGTTTTGTACAGAACAGCAATTCCAGCCGGATTCGCGCAGCGAATAGGTCACCAGTTCAACGATGGCCGGCTCATCTTCAACAATCAATACCGTGGTTTTATCAGATGCCATAAAGCTTACTCAGGGAGCTCCTCGGAAATGGCGGGAGCAGCCACCTTGGTGTGGCGGATGTCCTTGCCTTCAACCACGTAAATCACGTATTCGGCGATGTTTTTCGCATGGTCGCCGATCCGTTCGATGGCCTTGGCCACCCACAGGGTATCGAGCGCCGCCGAAATCGTGCGCGGGTCTTCCATCATAAAGGTTATCAAGTTGCGCATGATAGACCGAAACTCGTGGTCGATGATGGCATCTTGTGCAATTAATTGTAAGGCTTGCTTGCCATCGTTGCGCGCGAATGCGTCGAGCGCATCGTGCAGCATGTCGGTGGCCGTGTTGGCAATGCCGCGCACCATTTCGTAATGGTTGACGACGCCGTTGCCCCGCTTGTGCAGATTCTTCGCCACGCGGGCGATTTTTGTCGCCTCGTCGCCTACGCGCTCGAGGTCGGTGATCACCTTGATGGTGGCCATGATGGTGCGCAAGTCGTTGGCGGCCGGCTGGCGGCGCACGATCAGATGGCTGCAGGCATCGTCCAGCGACACTTCCAGCTGGTTGACGACGTCGTCTTCGCGCATCACGCGGTCGGCGCGTTCCGGATTGCCGATGCGGAAGCACGTCATCGCGTCGAGGAACTGGGTTTCAACGATGCCGCCCATCAGGAGCACTTTCGAGCGGATCGCTTCGAGTTCGTTGTCGTACTGCTTGGATGAATGTTCGCCTATCATGCTGTCTCTCCGTATTCAGTTGTCTTGTATATAGCGGTGCGCGGTGGATCAGCCGAAGCGGCCCGTGATGTAATCCTGCGTTTCCTTGCGGGCCGGATTCATGAAGATCTGGTCCGTTTCGCCGAATTCCACCAGCTCGCCCAGGTACATATAGGCCGTGTAGTCGGAGCAGCGCGCCGCCTGCTGCATATTGTGCGTCACGATGGCGATCGTGTAATCCTGTTTCAATTCGCTGATCAGCTCTTCCACTTTCGAGGTCGAGATCGGGTCCAGCGCCGAGGTCGGCTCGTCGAGCAGCAAGACGTCCGGCTTCACGGCCACACCGCGCGCGATGCACAAACGCTGCTGCTGGCCGCCCGACAGCGACAGGCCGCTCTTGCTCAGCTTATCCTTGACTTCGCCCCACAGCGCGGCCTTTTTCAGGGCCCACTCGACGCGCTCGTCCATCTCGCCCTTCGACAGGTCTTCATACAGGCGCACGCCGAAGGCGATATTGTCGTACACGGACATGGGGAACGGCGTCGGCTTCTGGAACACCATGCCGACCTTGGCGCGCAGCATGTTGACGTCCTGGTCGGCGTCGAGCACGTTGCGGCCGCGGTACAGGATCGAGCCTTCCGCGCGCTGGCCCGGATACAGGTCATACATGCGGTTCAAGGTGCGCAGCAGGGTCGACTTGCCGCAACCGGACGGGCCGATGAAGGCCGTGACCTTTTTCTCGTGGATGTCCAGGTTGACGTTATGCAAGCTTTGCGTTTTGCCGTAAAAAAAGTTCAGGCCCGAAATCTCGATGGTTTTTTTCTTTGGTGCCAGGTCTTGTGCTGGATTCATTTGCGTATTCATTTGGGTTCGCTTCGCTCGATATCTGTTTAATTAGGGACTTTTTGGCTGAACACGGTGCGCGACAGGATATTTAAGGCCAGCACGCTGAAGGTGATCAGCAGTGCGCCGCCCCAGGCCAGCGAGCGCCAGTTGTCGTACGGGCTCATCGCAAACGATGCGATGACGGACGGCAAGTTGGCCATCGGCGCATTCATGTTGAAGCTTTGGAACTGGTTATTCAGAGCCGTGAACAGCAGCGGTGCCGTTTCGCCGGCGATGCGGGCCAATGCCAGCAGTACGCCGGTGATGACGCCAGCCTTGACGGCGCGCAAGCGTACCAGGGTAGCGACCTTCCAGCGCGGCGCGCCCAGGGCAAACGCGGCTTCCAGCAGGCTGTTCGGCACCAGGCGCAGCATATTGTCCGTCGTGCGCACCACCACCGGCACGGCGATCAGCGACAGGGCGATGGCGCCCGCATAACCGGAGAAATGCTTGACGTGGGCCACGTACAGCGCATACACGAACAGGCCGATGACGATCGATGGGGCCGACAGCATGATGTCCGTCACGAAGCGCGTCACTTGCGCCAGCTTGTTTTCTTCGCCGTATTCGGCCAGGTAGATGCCGGCCAGGATGCCGATCGGGGTGCTGACGACCGTTGCCAGGCCCACCATCAGGGCGCTGCCGACGATGGCATTGATCAGGCCGCCGCCTTCGCTGCCGGGAGCCGGCGTCGTTTGCGTGAACAGGTCGACGGACAGGGCGCCAAAGCCCTTGATCACCAGGGTGAACAGGATCCACACGAGCACGGCCAGGCCCAGGGCCATGGCGGCCACCGACAGGGCGATGCCGACGCGGTGCATCAGCAGGCGCTTGCGGTAGACGGGGTTCATGGCCGGCTTGGCCGGAACGTCGAGAGTGCTTACTTGGCTCATTTCGTGCCTTCCTTGCGGGACATGCCAGCCAGCATCAGCTTGGCGGCGGATAAGACGATAAAGGTGATGACAAACAGGATCAGTGCCAGCGAGAACAGCGAGGATACGTGCAGCGCCGATTGCGCTTCGCCGAATTCGTTTGCCAGCAAGGAGGTGATGCTGTTACCGGCAGCAAACAGCGACCACGACAGCTTGTTCGCGTTACCGATCACAAAGGTGACGGCCATGGTCTCGCCCAGCGCGCGGCCCAGGCCCAGCATGACGCCGCCGACGACGCCGGTTTTGGTGTAAGGCAAGACAATCTTGCGCACCACTTCCCAGCGCGTGCAGCCCAGGCCGTATGCGGATTCCTTCAGCACGGCAGGAACGATCTCGAACACGTCGCGCATCACGGAAGCGATGAAGGGGATGATCATGATGGCCAGCACCAGGCCGGCCGTCAGCAGGCCGATGCCCATCATGGGGCCGCTGAACAGCTGGCCGATGACGGGGACGTTGCCCAGGGTGGCTTTCAGCAGCGGCTGGACGTGGTCGGCAAACAGGGGCGCGAAGACAAACAGGCCCCAGATGCCGTAGATGATCGATGGCACGCCGGCCAGCAGCTCGACAGCCGTGCCCAGCGGGCGACGCAGCCAGGCCGGGCAGATTTCCGTGAGGAACAGGGCGATGCCGAAGCTGACGGGAAAGGCGATCAGCAAGGCGATGATCGACGTCACCAGGGTGCCGATGATGGGGATCAGGGCGCCGTACTGGTCATTGACGGGATCCCACTCGGCCGAAACGATGAAGTGCAGGCCGAAGGTCTGGAAGGCCGGTATCGATTCCATGATCAGCGAAATGATGATGCCGACCAGGACGACCAGCACCGACAGGGCGAACAGCATCGTCACCTTGTGGAACAGGAAATCCTGGATGCGCTGCTTGCGCATGGTCGATAGCATTTGCGCGTGACTGATGGAATCGGTCATGGTGCCGCCTGGCATGGGGATCGTGGAGGAGGTAGATTGTGCGCTCATATTGTGCCAGATGTGGGTGGTACTGCCGGTGTCGCTATTTTGAACTCTTGTTTTATTGTTGCTTCTTTAGCCAGGACCGTCTGCAAGGGCTTGCGGGCGGTCCTGGCTAACTCCCTGCCCCGCCGTGCTGCTGGCGGGGACAAGGATCGGTACTTATCTGGTCAAGCTATCGAATTAGTAGATGGCTTTGCCCGATGCGTCTTTCAGGTTGGCTTTCCACGATTCCTGCACCAGTTTCACGACCGATGCCGGCATTGGCACGTAGTCCAGTTCGACGGCAGCAGGGCCGCCGTTTTTGTAGGCCCAGTCGAAGAATTTCAGGACTTCTTTAGCTTTGCCTGCATCAGCCTGGACTTTGTGCATCAGGATGAACGACACGCCCGTGATAGGCCAGCTGTTCTTGCCAGCCTGGTCGGTCAGAACCACGCCGAAGCCTGGGGTTTGCGTCCAAGGTGCCGAAGCAGCTGCTGCCTTGAAGTTTTCGTCGTCAGGCTGCAGGAAGTTGCCGTCCTTGTTTTGCAGCTGGGTGTGCGACATATTGTTTTTCTTGGCGTAAGCCCACTCGACGTAGCCGATCGAACCCTTGATACGCTGCACGTTGGCGGCGACGCCTTCGTTACCCTTGCCGCCCACGCCCACGGCCCATTTCACAGCCGAGCCAGCACCGATTTTCGATTTGAATTCCGGGTTGGTTTTCGACAGGAAGTCGGTGAACAGGAACGAGGTGCCAGAACCGTCGGCGCGGTGCACCACGGTGATTTCCGTGTCCGGCAGCTTGACGCCCGTGTTCAGGGCGGCGATTTCCGGCGCGCTCCATTTGGTGATCTTGCCCAGGTAGATATCGGCAACGACCTTGCCCGTCATCTTCAGCTGGCCTGGCTTGACGCCGTCCAGGTTGACGATGGTGACCACGCCGCCCATGATGGCCGGGAACTGCATCAGGCCCGCTTCTTCCAGCTCTTCTGCCTTCAAAGGCATGTCCGAGGCGCCGAATTCAACAGTCTTGGCCTTGATTTGCTTGATGCCAGCGCCGGAACCGACGGACTGGTAGTTCAGGCCGTTGCCGGTGTTGGCTTTGTACGTCTCAGCCCATTTGGCGTAGATAGGGTACGGGAAGGTTGCGCCAGCACCTGTCATATCTGCCGCCATGACGGAAGCGGAAGAAAATGCCATCGCTGCCGAAGCACCCACGACGATAAATTTGAACATTTGCTTCATTTGCATATCAAGTCCTCAGGGTTGTTAGGGCTCAAAGTCCCGGTTGAATGCTGCGCAGTCTAGCAAGCGAATATGACAGCTTTATGACATGGGTAAAAAATCCTGAAATAATTGGCTACGCCCCGAGAATACCCCTTTTCGGCATGAAAAATGACAGGCCGGGCGACGCTTTATGACAGCTTATGTCACGCTTACGTCATATTTCATGATTACACTCACAGCGCGTCATACATGATGAAATACGGCTAGAATTAACTATCTGCAAAGACAAAAGAATATGAAACCTGAACTGCACACGGAAGTGACCAAATCGGGCATCCTGCTTGACCGCGAGCTGTCGCAACTGACTTTCAACCGGCGCGTGATGGCCCAGGCGGAAGATCCGAACATTCCGCTGCTCGAGCGCCTGCGCTACCTGTGCATCGTCAGCAGTAATATGGATGAGTTTTTCGAGGTGCGCGTGGCCAGCCTGCTGGCGGCCGGCAGCATCGGCGGTTCGCTGGCCGGCCACCCTGCCCTGGCGGCCAACCTGGAGCGCATCGGCAAGGAGTGCCACGCGCTGGTGGAACGCCAGTACGAGATATTAAATAACGACGTCTTGCCGGCCCTGCGCGAAGCGGGCGTGCATCTGCTGCGCGACAGCGACCGCAACGAGGCGCAGCGCGCGTGGGTGAAGGAATATTTCGACCGCGAAGTGCGTCCCCTGCTGACGCCGATCGGCCTCGACCCGGCCCACCCGTTCCCGCAAGTCGTCAACAAGAGTCTCAATTTCATCGTCTCGCTGAGCGGCAAGGATGCGTTCGGCCGCGGCACGGCGATCGCCATCGTCAAGGCGCCCCGCGTCTTGCCACGCGTCATCAAGCTGCCGGACGAGATTTCCGGCGACGGCGTGTCCTTCTGTTTATTATCCTCCGTCATCCATGCGCATATCTCGGACTTGTTCGCCGGACGCGAGGTGATTGCCTATTCGCAATTCCGGGTCACGCGCGACAGCGACCTGTGGGTGGACGAGGATGAAGTCAAGAATCTGCGCCAGGCCCTGAAGGGCGAGCTGGTCGGTCGCCAGTTCGGCACCTCCGTGCGCCTGGAAGTGGCGCGCAATTGTCCGCCAGAATTGTCGCAGTTCCTGCTCGACCAGTTTAATCTGGATCAAAGCCGTTTGTACCGCGTCAACGGCCCCGTGAATCTGGTGCGCCTGTCAGAAATGATCGACCACGTCAAGCAGCCCGAGCTGCGCTTCCCGCCGTTCTTCCCCGGTCTCGCGCACAAAGCCATCGGCAACGACATCTTTGCCGCCCTGACCAAGCACGACATCCTGCTGCACCACCCCTACCAGTCGTTCCAGACGGTGATCGACTTCATCCGCAGCGCCGCCTACGACCCATCCGTCGTCGCCATCAAGCAGACGATTTACCGCACGGGCATGAACTCGGACCTGATGGAGTCGCTCATTACGGCGGCGAAGATGGGCAAGGAAGTGACCGTCATCGTGGAATTGATGGCGCGTTTCGACGAAGAAGCCAATATCAACTGGGCCGACAAGCTCGAGCAAGCCGGCGCGCAAGTCGTGTACGGCGTCGTGGGATTGAAAACCCATGCCAAGGTGGCGCTCGTCATCCGCCGCGAAGAAGGTTCCTTGCGCTTCTACGCCCACTTGGGTACCGGCAACTACCATCCCACGACAACCAAGCTGTACACGGACTTCGGCTTGCTGACGGCCAACCAGGACCTGGCCGTGGAAGTCAATGAAGTCTTCATCCACCTGACCAGCCTGACCAAGCCGCACAACCTGAACCATTTGTGGCTGGCGCCGTTCGGCCTGCAAAGCGAGATCATCAAGGCTATCCGCAACGAGGCGAAGATCGCCCGTTCGGGCCGGCGCGGGCGCATCATCGTGAAAGTCAACGCGCTGGTGGATGAATCCGTGATCCGCGCCCTGTATGCGGCCTCGACCGATGGCGTGAAGATCGACCTGATCGTGCGCGGCGCCTGCACTCTGAAGCCGGGCGTGCCTGGCCTGTCGGAAAACATCAAGGTGCGCTCCGTGATCGGCCGTTTCCTCGAACATAGCCGCATTTACTATTTCCGCAACGACCTGGCGCACGATGTCTACCTGGCCAGCGCCGACTGGATGAGCCGCAACCTGTTCCGCAGGGTGGAAGTGGCCTTCCCCGTGCTGGACCGGGCGCTGAAGCGGCGCGTGATCGCCGAGGGCCTGAATCCGTATTTGAAGGATAATACCAATGCATGGGAACTGGAGCCGACGGGCCATTACGCGCGCCGCAAGCCGCGCGGCAAGCAAACGCCGTTCAGTGCCCAGCAGTATTTGATGCACTCACTGGGCACGCCGGGCGCGGAGGTCGGCGAATAGGCAATTCTACACAGAGGAGCACAGCATGGATCTCATCTTGTGGCGACACGCAGAAGCCGAGCCGGGCGTCCCCGACCTCGAACGCGCCCTGACCGTCAAAGGCCAGAAACAGGCGCGCCGCATGGGGGAATGGCTGGCCTCGCAACTACCGGAAAATTGCCGTATCCTCGTCAGCCCCGCCCTGCGCACCCTGCAAACGGCGGAAGCGCTGGGGCGCAAGTTCAAGCTGATGCCGGAACTGGCGCCCGGCGCCGAGGCGGAAGATATCCTGAAAGCGGCCAACTGGCCCGGCGGCAAGGAAACTGTGCTCATCGTCGGCCACCAGCCCACCCTGGGCCAGGCCGCCGCCCTGCTATTGACGGGAGAAGAGCAGGAATGGGAACTGCGCAAGGCCAGCGCGTGGTGGTTCTCGCAGCGCGAACCAGGCGACCCGATCAGTGTTTATCTGAAAGCCGTGATGGCGCACGATCTGGTGGTGAAATAAAGGTGCTCGAGCAGGGAACTGCGCAAGGCCAGCGCAAGGATGGACGGGTTCTCGCAGCGCGCACCAGGCGCCCCCATCAGTGTATATCTGAAGGCCGTGATGGCCCATGATCTGGTGGTGAAATAGAGAAAATGCACAAAAAGTGCGCTGGGACAAATACTAGCAGGAATTACAACTCGGCGGCCTTGTAAAGCGCTGCCGATCTGCTAGAGTTTAATTGCATCAACTACGTGTTGGAGCGCTGCTCTGGCACATTGAGCAACCCAGCGGACAGCCGTCCAACGGCGGCTGAAAGACCATGTTAACCTTCGTCGTTTTTCTCTTCATCGCCATCTTCGCCGCCATCATCGGCTTCGTCGCCTTTGAACTGATCGAAGAAATGCGCGGCAGTCACCACAAGCTGATGGATCGCTACCACGAGTAGTGTTCGCCTCGGCAATATCGCATGGCGCCAGCGACGGCCTACAGGCCCGTCCCTCGCGCCATCCTTGTATCTCCCCACAAAACTTACTGCGCGTCGCGATTTGCAATCTGCGATGCTCACTGCCTCGGCGGCCCCGTGCACAGCACAGTTCCGCTTCTCGATCACAACTCCCTTCCGCTCGCTACAGTTTTGTAGGGAGCTAGTACTTTACACTCCCGTCTTGAACTTCGTATAGATACGCGTCATCAAGCGGCGGATATCGGCCGTGGTCGCTTCCGGTGCGGCCATGCGCTGCTTGTCGGCGTCCGACAGGAAGATGGCCTTGTTTTCACCGATGTCCTTGCGCACATATTTGATGCTGGCCGGATTCGGATTCGCGTAAAACACCTTGTTGCTCAGGCTGGCATGCACTTGCGGGCGCAAAATGTAGTTGATGAACAGGTGCGCGTTGGTCGGATGGGGCGCGTCGGCGGGGATGGACATGGTATCGAACATCAGGGCGGCCGTCTTCGGCACCAGCACCTGGATCACATTGCCGTTTTTCGCATCGATGGCGCGCTGGCGCGCGATATTGATGTCGCCCGACCAGCCCAGCGCGACACAGACGGAACCGTTGGCCATGTCGTTGATGTAGCCGGATGAGCTGAACAGGGTCACGTAGGGACGGATCGCCTGCAGCACCTTGCCCGCTTCCTGGTAATCGGCAGCCGCTTTCGAGTACGCGGGCTTGCCCAGGTATTGCAGGGCGGCCGGCAGCACTTCCGACGGCGAGTCGAGGAAGGACACGCCGCACGATTTCAGCTTCGCCGCGTATTTCGGGTCGAAGATCAAGTCCCAGGCGTTGTCAGGCATGGGCATGCCGCCCAGCGCGGCCTTGACCTTGTTGACATTGATGCCCACCGTCGTGTAACCCCACAGCCAGTCGACCAGGTAATCGTTGTTCGGGTCGATCTTCGACAGCTTGGCCTGCAGGTTCTGGTCCAGGTTGCCCAGATTCGTCAGCTTGCTCTTGTCGAGCTTGCGCAACAGGCCCGCATCGATCTGCAGGCGCGCCCACTGGGCCGTCGGCACGACGATGTCGTAGCCGGACTTGCCCGCCACCAGTTTCGCATTGAGGATTTCGTTATTGTCGAAAACGTCGTAGCGTACCTTGATGCCCGTTTCCTTTTCAAAATTCTTGATCGTATCGTCACCGATATAGTCCGACCAGTTATAGATGTTCAGAACCTTTTCTTCCTGAGCCTGAGCTTGGCCAGGCAAGGCCAGTACGGCCGCCGCCAAGGTCAGTCCCACTCCAATGCGCCGCCCTGCTTGCCATGTGTTTGCCATCGTACCGCCTCCGGAATTAGTCAGAAAATAGTGCCGATCATAACAAGAAGGGCGGCATCAGGTCTAGCCTGATACCGCCCTGCTTTCACTGCCGGGGTCAGACCCCAAGCAACATTACACCTTGTCCAGCCCCACTTGCGCCCCCGTAAACACGAGGTTGCCGTTCTGGGCGTCGATGCGGATTTCGTCTTTCGGGCCAAACTTGCCTTCCAGAATCAGCTTCGACAGCGGATTTTCGATCTGCTGCTGGATCGCCCGCTTCAGCGGACGGGCGCCATACACCGGGTCGTAGCCCGCTTCGGCGATCTGCTGCAAGGCCGCGTCCGTCAAGCTCAGCGCCATGTCCATGCGCGCCAGGCGTTCTTCGAGGATCTTCAGCTGGATCTTCGCGATCGCGCCGATGTTTTTCTCGTCGAGGCCGTGGAACACGACGATTTCGTCGATACGGTTGACGAACTCGGGACGGAAGTGCGAGCGTACCTCGGCCATCACGGCCAGCTTCACGACACCGGGATCATCGCTTTCCATGGCCTGGATTTTATGCGAACCCAGGTTCGAGGTCATGATGATGACGGTATTCTTGAAGTCCACCGTGCGGCCCTGGCCATCCGTCATGCGTCCATCGTCGAGCACTTGCAGCAGCACGTTGAAGACGTCGGCATGCGCCTTTTCCACTTCGTCGAGCAGGATCACGCTGTACGGCTTGCGGCGCACGGCTTCCGTCAGGTAGCCGCCCTCGTCGTAGCCCACGTAGCCCGGCGGCGCGCCGATCAGACGGGCCACGGAATGCTTCTCCATGAACTCGCTCATATCGATGCGGATCATCGATTCTTCCGTATCGAACAGGAAGGTCGCCAGCGCCTTGCTCAACTCGGTCTTGCCCACGCCCGTCGGTCCCAGGAACATGAAGGAACCATAGGGACGGTTCGGGTCGGAGAGGCCGGCGCGCGAGCGGCGGATGGCGTCAGCCACGGCCGTGATCGCTTCATCCTGGCCCACGACGCGCTCGTGCAGCTTCTCTTCGATGTGCAGCAGCTTGTCGCGTTCGCCCTGCATCATGCGCGACACGGGGATACCCGTCGCGCGCGACACCACTTCGGCGATTTCCTCGGCGCCCACTTCCGTGCGCAGCAGCTTCGGCTGGTCGGGATCGATTTTCGGGATGCCGCTGTCAGCCTGCTTGAGCTGGGCTTCCAGCTGCGGCAGCTTGCCGTATTGCAATTCCGACACTTTCTGCCAGTTGCTCTCGCGCGTGGCCTGCTCCATCTGCAGCTTGACGTGCTCGATCTCTTCCTTGATGTGCGTGCTGCCCTGCACCACGGCTTTTTCCGCCTTCAGGATTTCCTCGAAGTCATTGTATTCGCGCTGCAGCTTGACGATCTCTTCCTCGATCAAGGCCAGGCGGCGCAACGACGCTTCGTCCTTTTCCTTCTTGACGGCTTCGCGCTCGATCTTGAGCTGGATCAAACGGCGTTCCAGCTTGTCCATCACTTCCGGCTTGGAATCGATCTCGATCTTGATCTTCGCCGCCGCTTCATCGATCAGGTCGATCGCCTTGTCGGGCAGGAAACGGTCCGTGATATAGCGGTGCGACAGCTCGGCGGCGGCGATGATGGCCGCGTCCGTGATTTCCACCTTGTGGTGCAGCGCATATTTATCCTGCAAGCCGCGCAGGATGGCGATCGTCGCCTCCACGGTCGGTTCGTCGACGAGCACTTTCTGGAAGCGGCGTTCCAGCGCGGCATCCTTCTCGATGTACTTGCGGTACTCGTCGAGGGTGGTCGCGCCCACGCAATGCAGCTCGCCGCGCGCCAGCGCCGGTTTCAGCATATTGCCGGCATCCATCGCGCCTTCGGCCTTGCCCGCGCCCACCATGGTGTGCATTTCATCGATGAAGACGATGGTTTGCCCTTCATCCATGGCCAGTTCCTTCAGCACGGATTTCAGGCGCTCCTCGAATTCGCCACGGAACTTCGCGCCAGCCAGCAAGGCGGCCATGTCCAGCGACAGTACGCGCTTGCCTTTCAGCGATTCCGGCACTTCGCCGTTGACGATGCGCTGCGCCAGGCCTTCGACGATGGCCGTCTTGCCCACGCCCGGTTCGCCGATCAGCACGGGGTTGTTCTTGCTGCGGCGCTGCAGGATCTGGATGGTGCGGCGAATTTCATCGTCGCGGCCGATCACAGGGTCGAGCTTGCCCTTGCGCGCCCGCTCCGTCAGGTCCAGCGTGTATTTTTTCAAGGCTTCGCGCTGGCCTTCGGCCTCTTGCGAATCAACCTTGTTGCCGCCGCGCACAGCCTCGATGGCCGCTTCCAGCGCCTTGCGGGTCAGGCCGTTTTCGCGCGCCAGCTTGCCGCAGTCGGATTTGTCGTCCGTCATGGCCAGCAAGACCATTTCGCTGGACACGAACTGGTCGCCCGCCTTCTGCGATTCCTTGTCGGCCAGGTTCAGCAGAGCCACGAATTCGCGGCTGACCTGCACGTCGCCTCCCGTGCCCGACACCTTCGGCAAGCGTTCGATGGATGCGCCCAGGGCCTTGGACAGGCCGCCCACGTTGACGCCGGCCCGCTGCAAGAGCGAACGGGCGCCGCCGTCGTCCTGGTTCAACAGGGCCGTCAGCAGGTGGACTGGTTCGATATAGGGATTGTCGTTGCCCACGGCCAAGCTTTGCGCATCGGCCAGGGCTTCCTGTAATTTGGTAGTGAGTTTGTCTTGTCGCATGAAAAGCGCTCCCGGTTAATTAGTTGTTAACCAAATTGGGGTGAGGCAGTACTTTTCAAGCATACACAAAGCAGAAAACCGCTGCATTTGGGCAAATGCTAGCGTGCGCGGCAGATACGATTCAAATGGTGCTTGCTTTTGTCGCCCATTTGTCCAGCGCCGTCTCGTCGCTGTCGCGCGCATCGACCCAGCGCGCCCCTTCGGGCGTGTCTTCCTTCTTCCAGAACGGCGCTTCCGTCTTCAGGTAGTCGATAATGAACTCGCAGGCGGCAAAGGCCTCGCCCCGGTGGGCGGACGAGACGGCCACCAGCACGATCTGTTCCTGCGGCAGCAGCGGCCCCACGCGGTGGATCACCAGCGCGCCCGACAGGGGCCAGCGCGCGCGCGCCTGCTCGACGATGGCTACAATGGACTTTTCCGTCATGCCCGGATAATGCTCGAGCTCCATGGCGGCCACGTCCAGCCCCTCGTTCATGTCGCGCACCGTGCCGACAAAGCCGACGACGGCGCCCACCTTGGGGTTGCCTGCACGCAATTGTGCGATTTCTTGACTCAAGTCAAAATCAGCTTGCTGGACGCGGACGCTGGTACTCATTTGGCATGCCCTCCGATACGGCGCAGCAAGGTTTCGATGCGGCTGGCCGTGCGCGCATCGGTGGCGGCGGCAATCGCGCACAGCTGCATCAGCTGCGACACTTGCGTGAGCGGCTTCTGGCCCGATTTCAGCGACGATTGCAGCACTTCCACCTGCATTTTCAGGCGGTCGCGGGCAAATTCGGCGCCGCTGTCGACGCCGGCGACGATTTCCAGGCGCAAGACTTCTTCGAGCAAGCGGGCCTCGTTGGCCTGCAATTGCTGCACGTAGGCGGCAGCGCCCTCGCCCAGCGCGGCCTGGGCAGCGGCAAAGCGCTGCAGCAGGCTGCGTTCATATTGCGTGTCGAGCGGCGGCAAGGCGCTCCAGCGCTCGCTCCACGCTGACGCGTCGGCATCGGCGCCGCCCTCGGCCAGCGACGCTTCCAGCGATTGCACCAGGCGCAGCTTGTCGCGCAAGGCGTTGGCCTGGGCCGCGCCGGCCCGTTCGGCGATGGCGTCCGCTTGCGCCTGCACGCCGGCGACGGCCGCGTGGTAGCGCTGCTCGATCTTCGCTTCGCTGGCGCGCGGCACGGGGCCCGTGGCGTTCCAGGCGGCGCGCGTGTCGCGCAGCAAGTGATGGATGAAGGCCGTGCGGGACTTGTCGTCGCCCTCGGGCACGACGGCCGTTTCCAGCGCGGCGCACAGCGCTTCGCGCGCATGCAGGTGTTCGCGGCGCTCGTGGTCGGCCGCGTGGGCCGTTTCCTTGCGCTTGGCGAAGATATCGTCGCAGGCGGCACGGAAACGCTGCCACAGCGCCTGTTCCGCGCGGCGTTCCAGCGGCAGGGCTTTCGCCAGTTCCTGCCATTTATCCTGCAAGGCTTTCAGCATGTCGACCGTGTTGCGCTCCGATGGCTTGAGCAAGCCCACTTCGACGATCAATTGTTCGCGGCGCGCCGTCTCGATCTGGCGCTGGGTGTCCAGCGGCTTCGACAGGGCGTCCAGCGCGGCGCCGAATTCCGTATCCAGGCGTTTCTTTTCCTTGCGGTCGATGGTGCCCAGGCGCGTCCAGGCCTGGCGCAGGCGCTGCGAGGCGGAGGCGACATGTTTCCAGTCGGTACTTTCTTCGGCAGCCAGGGCCGCCGTTTCCGCGATCAGTTCCTGGGCCTTGGCCGCATTGCCGTGGCGCTCTTCGGCCAATTGCTTGAAATGCTGGGCCGCCGGCGCATACGCGAGGCTGCAGGCAGCGTCGAAACGTTCCCACAGGGATTTCGGCGCCGGGCCGGACAAGGTATCGAGCGACTTCCAGCGCTCGCGCAGGCTGCCCACTTTCTTGGCCAGCTCGGCCATTGGGAGTTCCTGCGCCGGCAATTCCTCGCCCGCCTTGACCAATTCCTCGCGCGACACGTTGCCGCCCCAGCGCGCCCAGTCGGCCAGGCGCTTGAATTCTCCGCGCACATGGGCCAGGCGGTCCGCTTGCGCAGGCGTCAAACGGCCGTGTTTGCTATCGCGCAAGGTCTTGTCATGCTCGGAAGCCACGTGCAGCAAGCCATCCTGCAAGGCCGCTTCCATGGCGTCGAGCACCTTGAAGAACTGTTCCGTCGCTTCCTTCGACACGGGCGCGTGTTCCGCGCGCGGCTTGCGCGGCGCCGGGTCCGCATGGGCTGGTGCGGCCTCTGGCGTTGCCGCCTGCACGGGCGCCGGCGCGCTGGCCAGCACGGCCGCAAATTGCTGCTGCAAGCTGTCGGACAAAGGCGACTCGGGCAGGCGCGGCAGGGCTTGCCATGCGCGCTTCAGGGTATCCACGTCGAGCGTGGCGGCGTCCTGCGCCTGCCATTCGGCCAGCGCGGCCTGGCGCGCGTCGAACACGGCCTGGTGTTGCTGCAGGGCTTGCAAGGCGGACTGCGCCTGCTCGCGTGCCTGGGCGAAGTCGCTTTCCAGGTGTTTCGGCAAGGAGCCGCGCTCGGGCGATTGCGCATGCTGCGCATGTTCCCCGTCCAGGCGGGCCAGCGCCTGCGCCAGCTCGCCGGCGGACTGGCCATTGCTGGCCAGCGCGCGCGCAGCGGCGACGGCGTCGATCACGGCGCGCTGCAACACCACTTGCGCTTCCAGGCGGGCGGCCAGGGCGGCGCGCGCGGCAGCAAAGGCGGTCGCCAGTTCCGGCGTGGCCTTGATGACTTGCCATTGGCGGTCCAGTTCGGCTACCTGATTCGGGCTGAGCTTTTCATCATTCAACAGGCGCTGGGCCGTGTCGATGCTGGCCTGGGCGCGTTGCGTCTCGGCAGCCTGATGACGGATCAGGTCGATACGGCCCTGCATCAGCTTGGCCACGCGGCGGTCCGTGTTGCGCATGGCGTGGTGGACTTTTTCCAGCAGGGGCAAGGCGTGGACGTGTTCGGCCGCGATCAGACGGGCATCGGCAAATTCGCTGGACACGATGAATTCAAAGGCGGCAGCCTCGTCGCCAGCCACGGCATGGGCACGCGCCACCTGTTCGGCGCGGCGCGATGCGCTCTGCGCCGAGGCGGCGGCCTGTTCTGCCACGACAGGGTCGGGTACGGCAGTCTTGCTGGCAGAACGCTTGAAGAGAAATTCGAACATGACGGGTTTCGCGTGGATCAAAACCACCATCATAACAAAGCCCGGGGTATTGCATCGGACAGGACTGAACAAGTTATCAAATGAATAAAGCGAATCTTTTCCGAATCTTTCCCGAATCTTTTCCCTGGATTTTTGCCCTATGACGGTGTGCCGGCCGCCCTCGCGAAAACGCCTCCGGCAGACACTGCCTGACGGGGTGTGCGCTCGCTACCCGTTCAAGCCTGCGCACGCAGCGGCTGTGCCGGCGCGGGCGGCGCGGACGCGGCGCCATCCGCCAGCGTTTCAGCGCCGCCGGCTGCAGGCAAGGGCGCCGGCAAAGGCGCTGGCAAAACAAAAGGCAGCACCTGCGCCTTGCCACGGCGCGCTTCCTGCGCGCGCGCATCGTGGGCGAGGAACTGGTAGGCGATGGCAAACCACGCTTCGCCGACGATGACCTTGCGCGCCAGCGCGAACAGTTCGCGCTCTTCCTTTTCCAGGCGCTGCAGCAAGGCCGCGCAAAAGGCATCGATGGCGGCGCACAGCTGCTCGGCCTGTAATTCGGAATGGTCGATGGCGGCACCCGCGCGCTGCTGCACGACATTGATGCTTTCCAGCGCCGCGTGGTTCAAGCCGTTCAACTCGTCCAGCAAGCCGTCCACATGGGGCGCGGCCTGGCGGATGGCGGGAATCAGGTACATCTCCACCTTGCGCCAATAGCTCCCCTGGTACAACCGGTTCAGCCAGTCGCCCGTGTACTGCAGTTGCGCCAAACTGAGCCTGCTTTGCTGGCGCAATTGCACCTGCATGTATTTCTGAAAAGCCAACAAGCTCATGCGGATGCTGGCCTGTTCCACCGACAGGGAAACCAATATATATGTTGCAGTAAGCATGCACTCACTCCCGAAAACGCGCTGGATATGTCATCCTGGAAGTGAAAGTGTAAAGACTACCGACAGGGGCCGGTTTGATCCTGCACAAACCCGCGGCTGGCCAGCCGCGCTTTCTTTTACGGCGCGCGCAAGCCGATATGCAAGTTGACGACGCCCGGCTCTTCCGACGGCGTGACTTCGCCGCCAAAGCTTTTCACCAGCCGCTGCATGCCCTTGTTGCGCGCCATCGCCTCGCCCACCAGCGCTTCCGTGCCCCGGCTGCGGAAATAGTCGACCAGCTTCTCGAACAGGATGTGTCCCAGTCCCTTGCCTTTCAGGGCCGAGCGCACGGCGATGGCGAAATCGGCGTGGATATTGTCCGGATCGGCCACGGCGCGCACCACGCCCAGGGTTTCCGGCTTGCCGTCCGGGCCCGTGTGCGTGGCGATGAAGGCCATGGCGCGGTCGTAATCGATCTGCGTCAGGCGCGCCAGCTGCGACACGGGCAGCTCGCGCATGGACGTGAAGAAGCGCAGGCGCACGTCGTCCGGGTCCAGCGCGTGGAACAGGTCCATGTGCTGCGGCGCGTCCTCGGGGCGGATGGGGCGCAGCAGGATGGATTGATCCATCCACGTCACCTGCTCTTCCAGCTCCTGCGGATACGGGCGGATGGCCAGGCGGTCGCGCTTCTGGCCCGGCTGCAGGCGGATGCGCGCGTCGAGGGCGATCACGCCATCCGCATCGGCCACCAGGGGGTTGATGTCGAGTTCGGCCAGCTCGCCGATGTCGGCCACCAGTTCGGCCACTTGGATCAGGGTGTAGCAGATGGCGTCGATGTCGGCCGGCGGCTGGTTGCGGTAGCCGGCCAGCAGCTTCGACACGCGCGTGCGCGCCAGCATGTCGCGCGCCAGCACCATGTTCAGGGGCGGCAGGCCGATGGCGTGATCGGCCGTCACTTCCACGGCGATGCCGCCCTGCCCCACCAATATCACGGGGCCGAAGGCGGCGTCCGTCGTCACGCCGACGATCAATTCATGCGATTGCGGCCGGCGCGCCATCTGCTGCACGGTAAAACCGTCGATCAGCGCGTCGGGACGCATGCGGCGCACGCGCTTGAGCATGGCGGCGGCGGCCGTGCGCAGGATGTCGGGCGTATCGAGGTCGAGCGCCACGCCGCCCACGTCGGATTTGTGGGCGATGTCGGGCGAGTGGATTTTCAACGCGACGGGATAGCCGATGTCGGCAGCCACGGCCAGCGCCTCTTCCACGTCGGCCGCCATGCGCGTGGTAGCGACGGGAATGCCGTAGGCGGCCAGGATTTCCTTCGAACGGCATTCGCCCAGCACCGTCTGGCCGGCCGCCAGCGCGGCGGCGACGATTTCGCGCACCCTGGCGCGGCGCGGCGTGGCCGACATGGGCAGCTGCGCTGGCACCTGCATCAGGGTTTCCTGGTTGCGCCGGTACTGCACGATCTGCATGAAGCCATGTACGGCCTTTTCCGGCGTGTCGTAGGTGGGAATGCCGGCCCGGTTGAAGACCTGGCGCGCAGGCGCCACGGTGGTGCCGCCCAGCAGGCACGACAGCACCGTGCGCGAGGTGGCCTTGATCAGCGGCGTGACGGCTTCGGCGATGTCGATCGACGAGACCATGGCCGTGGGCGCGTGCAGCAGCAGCAAGGCGTCCGCCTGCGGCTCGTCGAGCAGCGGCTTGATGGCGTCGGCATAGCGCTGCACGGCCGCGTCGCCGGGCAAGCCCACGGGATTGTCGTGCGACCAGCCCCGTGGCAGCGCCTTTTCCAGCGCGATGACGGTGTCCGGCGACAGGTCGGCCAGCTTGCCGCCGCTGCCCACCAGCGCGTCGGTGGCCATCACGCCCAGGCCGCCGCCATTGCACAGGATCGCCAGGCGCTCGCCGCGCTGCGAGCGGATATGCGTGAGGGTTTCCACGGCGTCGAACAATTCCTCGGCCGAATACACGCGCAGCATGCCGGCGCGGCGGATGGCCGCATCGTACACGGCGTCGGAACCGGCCAGCGCGCCCGTATGCCAGGCCGCCATGGCCGCGCCTTCCGCCTCGCGTCCCGCCTTCAGGACGATGACGGGCTTGCTGCGCGCGGCCGCGCGCGCCGCCGACATGAATTTGCGCGCCGCCTGGATGTCTTCCATGTACAGCAGGATGGCGGCCGTGTCGACGTCGCCGGCCAGGTAGTCGAGCAAGTCGCCGAAATCGATATCGTAGCTGGCGCCCAGCGAAATGAACTTGGAAAAGCCCACGCCATGCGCGTTGGCCCAGTCGAGCACGCCCGACACCAGCGCGCCCGACTGCGACACGAAGGCGATCTTGCCGCTGGTCGCGCCTACATGGGCGAAGCTGGCGTTCAAGCCCAGTTTCGGCACCAGCAAGCCCATGCTGTTGGGGCCGAGGATGCGCAGCAGATGCGGTTTGGCCGCCTTCAGCATGGCCAGGCGCAGCGACTGCTCGCGCACGGGGTCGAGGCCGGACGTCATGACGATGACCGCGCGCGTGCCCAACGCACCCAGTTCGCGGATCAGGGCCGTGATGGTGGCGGGCGGCGTGCAGATGATGGCCAGGTCCGGCGCCTTGGGCAAGTGCGCCAGCTTGCGGTAGCATTTCAGGCCCATCAGCTCGTCGTACTTGGGATTGACGGGCCAAATGTCTCCCTGGTAGCCGCCACCGAGCAGGTTGTACAGGGCGATGGCGCCCAGCTTGCGTTCGCGCGCCGTGGCGCCGATCAGGGCCACCGAGGCCGGCTTGAACAGCTTGTCGAGATTACGGATACTCATGTTCTGGCCTCATGGATTGCCGGAGCGGGATTGCCGGAGCGGCTACGCGCCAGTGTAAGGGATGCGTTGCCAAAAAAATTTGACCTTGCGCTGCATTTCACGAAAAATCCGCGCGCCCCTACCAGCGCGAGCGGTGGCTTTCCGTCACCCCGGCCAGCTGCGCCACGATGCGCTTGGGAGAGTCCGCGCTGGTGCGCACCCAGCCGCTGAAGGTGCCGATGGGCTGGATGTAGCGGCTGGCGGCGATCCACAGATTCTTATCCTCGCGGCGCGCGCCCTCGGGCTTGAAGTGCAGGTCCAGCAAATCGTCGTCCGTCCACACATGCCACGGCGCCAGCGGGTTGTCGGGATTGAAGTCGAAATGCGCGCGGCCCAGCGGATACAGCTGGCCATCGAGCCACAGCGCGTTTTCATGCGCGCCGAAATAGCCGGCCTGCAGGTTGAAGCCCAGGTCCAGGCTGTGCGCCGAGGCCCAGCGCCATTCCGTTTCGCGCGCCAGCAAGCCATTCGAATAATCGAAGCTGGCCACGCCGTCGTCCAAGCTGTAGCCCATGGCGCCGCAGCGCACGGTGCCCCACAGGGGCAAGCCGCCCGACTTTTGCGTCGCATGCACGCTGCCGCCCTCGCCCACGGGCCCCACGGCCAGCAAGGTGGGCGCCACGGGCGGGCCGAATTCCGCGTCGATGCCGAAATGGCCGCAATCGAGCCGCAAACGGTAGCGCTGCTGGGGCTGGGCCTCGATGGAGATCACTTGCGAGAGGAAGCGGAAACGGCTGCTGGCGCCCGCATGCGGCGCCACCGTGGCGCTCAAACCCGGCACGCCATCCTGCGAAAAACTGGCCACGATCTTGCCCTTGTGGCGGTCGAAGGCATACGCGAAGGCCGTGCTGGTCCAGCCCAGGTCGACGATGGCCACGCCGCAGAACAGCGTGGGTGTGGACAGGGCCACATAATGCCAGCGCTTGTGGTGGAACAGGCGCCAGAGGGCGCCGCGCGCGTGAGGCGGCGCCAGCGCGGCCCAGTCGAAGGCGTTCAATTGCCCCGTGTAGCGGCCAAAGCAGGGAATTCCATCGGCGTCGAGCAGCTGGGGAGGAGCCGGCGGCAGCATCATGCGGCCCGCCTTGCGGCAGCGCCGCCGTCGAGCAGGGCCTGGGCCAGCAGCGCGCCGAAGGCTGCCGGCTGCGTCTGCGCAATATCAATATCCGGGCAGGCATGCCAGAGCGCCAGGCGCTGCACGGCGCCGGCCACGTCCTGCACCAGGCGGGCACTGAGGCGCACGCCGTCTTCCAGCGCCAGCGACTTGATCTCGAAGCGCCCCTGCGCGCGGTGCGCCTTGGCGTCCAGGCGCCCCACCAGCGCGCCGCGGCGCAAGATCGGCAAGGTGAAATAGCCATAGCGGCGCTTTTCGGCCGGCGTGTAGCATTCGAGCCGGTAGTCGAAGCCGAACAATTCCAGGGCGCGGCGCCGGTCCCAGACGACGGGATCGAACGGCGACAGGATCGTCGTCAGGGTGGGCGCCAGCTTGCCGGCCGCCGCGTCGCGCAACAAGTCCCCATGCTCGGCATGCACGTACACGGCATCACTCCAGCCATCGACCGTGCAGCGCAGCAGCGCGCCCTCGTCCACCAGCGCCTGCAGATCGCGCGCCAGGCTGGCGCGCGGTTGCCTGGTGCGGAAGTAATCGCTGATCCAGCTGGCCCGCGCCAGCCCCAGCGCCTTCACGCTGGCCAGCAGCAGGCGGCGGCGCACCTGCTCCTCGGACGGCAGCAAGCCGTCGTGCCAGCCCGGCAGCACGCGTTCGGCCAGGTCGTAATAGCGCTGGAAATTGTGGCGCTTGGCGATCATCAGCACGCCCGACGTAAACAGCACTTCGAGCGAGCGCTTTTCCGGCTTCCAGCTCCACCAGCCGCCCGCCTGGCCATCCGTGCGCTCGAAGTCGGCCGAACGCGCGGCGCCGTTGGCGCGGATATGTTCCAGCACCGAAGCGACGGCCTCGCCCTGCTCCGCCATCCATTTGACGGAGTACTTCCAGCCCATGGCAGCCGGGTCCAGCATGCGGTGGCGGTACAGGCCATAGTCTTCGATGGGCACGAAGCAAGCCTCGTGCGCCCAGTACTCGAACAGCGCACCCTCGGCCAGCAGCTGCTCCAGCCACGGCTGCGGATAGTCGCCCAGGCGGCTCCACAGCACCAGGTAGGGGCTGCGCGCCACCACGTGGATGGTGTCGATCTGCAGCACGCCCATCTGCCGCACGGCGGCCAGCACGTCGGCCTTCACGGCTTTCTTGCGCCGCGCCTGCAGCAAGCCCTGCGCGGCCAGGTGCAGCGCGCGCGCGGCGGCCAGCGATAAAGCGGGGGGATCGAAAAGAATGGGCTGGTGTGGGCTGTGCATAACAGAAAGATACCGCATTCTGCACACGCCTTGTGCGTTTTATCGCTATCGGATCGCGCCCGCTACGTTGCGGGAAACACGACCGTCACCGCCAGCCCCCGGCCCTGCAGTCCGGCGCCGAGGATGATCTGCGCGCCATGCCGCTCGGCGATGCGGCGCACGATGGACAGGCCCAGCCCGCTGCCGGGAACCTGGCTGCCGCCCAGGCGCACGAAGCGCTCGAACACGCGCGCGTGCCATTGCTCGGCGATGCCCGGCCCCGTATCGGCCACGCACAGGTAGCTGCGCCCCGCCTCCACGCCGCAGCGGATCTCGATGGCGCCCGGCGCCGGGGTATAGCGCAGCGCATTGTCGACCAGGTTGCGCAGCAACACCTGCAGGCTGTCCGCATGCAGCGCGCAGGGCGCCGGCGCCACGTTGACCGCCAGCGACAACTGGTACGGCGCGGCCAGCGCCTGCCACTGCGCCCCCTGCGCTGCCAGCAGCTGCGCCAGGTCGCCCGGCGCCAGCGCCGTCTCTGCCTGCGACTGCGGATCGAGCTGCGCCAGCGCCAGCAACTGGTTGACGAGGCGCGTGGCGCGCTCCACGCTGGCGCCCAGGGCGGCGATGAATTCCTCGCGTTCGTCCGCGCTGCGGGCCCGCTGCAGCACTTGCAGATTGGTCTTGATGGCGGCCAGCGGCGTGCGCAGCTCGTGCGCCGCATCGGCCGTAAAGCGCTGTTCGTTGTCGCGGCTGTGCCGCACCCTGCCGAACAGGCGGTTAATTTCCAGCAGCAACGGATGCAGCTCCGAGGGCGCGCCGTGCACATGCACGTCCGTCAGTTCATCGGGCGTGCGCGCCGACACTTCGTCGGCGGACGCCTGCAGCACGCGAAACACGCGGTGGATGCTCCACCAGATGGCGATGGTGGCCAGCGCCACGAGCAGCAGGCCGAACAGCGCGATGCGGTAAAAGAAACCGCGGCTGATGTCGTCGCGGTGGCTGGTCGGTTCGGCCACCAGCAGCTGCAGGCTGCGCTGCGGGTTCCACAGCGAAAACAGACGCCAGCGCTGGCCGCCGATGCTGGTCCACGACAGGCCGTCCGGCGCGCTGCGCGACAGGGCGATGTCGGACGCCGCGTCGTTGCGGTACAGGACGCGCTGCTGCGCGTCGCGCACCTTGAACAGCAAATACTGGTGGGGATTCGGATGGCCGCGCAGCGGCAGGTCGATGGGCCCCGTCAAGCCATGCTCGCGCGCATCCTTTTCCACCAGCGACAGCAGCAAATGGCCCGTCTCGATCAGCGACTGGTCGAACAATTCCTGGCTTTCGCGGCGCGCTTCCACGTACACGATGGCGGCGCTGCCCACCCACAGGGCCAGGGTCAGGCCCAGCAGCACGGCCAGCAGGGTGCGCCGCAGCGACCAGCTTTTCACGCCGCCGCCAGCCGTTAAGAATCTCTTAAGAACTTCTGCGCAAGATCCGGAGCGAAATATTTTTTGGGAAGCCATGCCTGCAATTGTAAATGATTCTTATTGCCTTCATGATTCCCATTACCCAAACAATACAGACCAATAATTCATTCACCCTCAGGAGTTTGCATGTCCAACAGCCCCCGCCGCGCGCACCTGCCGCGTCCCACCACCCTGGCCCTGGCCTTGGCCGCCCTGTCCTGCCTGCCGGCCCACGCCCAGACGGGCACGCCTGCCAGCATGCCGGAAGTGGTGGTTTCCGCCTCCGGTTTCGAGCAGGATATCAAGCAGGCGCCCGCCTCGATCACCGTGCTGACGCGTGAAGAACTGTCGAAGGAACGCTTCGGCAACCTGACGCAGGCGCTGGAAAGCGTGGAAGGCATCGACGTGGGCGCGGCGGGCGACAAGACGGGCGGCATGAACATCAGCATCCGCGGCATGCCCAGCGACTACACCCTGGTGCTGATCGACGGACGCCGCCAGAACGCGGCCGGCAATGTCACGCCGAACGGCTTCGGCGGTACGCAGACGAGCTTCATGCCGCCGCTGGCCGCCATCGAGCGCATCGAGATCATCCGCGGCCCCATGTCGACCCTGTACGGCTCGGACGCCATGGGCGGCGTGATCAACATCATCACGCGCAAGGTGGGCAAGCAGTGGATGGGTTCCATCTCGGCCGACTACACCCTGCAGGAAGAGTCCGATTTCGGCGACGTGAAAAGCGGCCGCTTCTACCTGAGCGGCCCTCTCGCCACCGACCTGCTGGGCCTGTCCCTGCGCGGCAGCAAGCAGCGCCGCGATGCGGCCAACATCCGCTACAACGACGCGGCCGGTGCGGAAAATGTGCCGAACATGGGCGCCAATCCCGTGCGCGCGGACATCGAGAACTTTGGCGCGCGCCTGGCGTTCACACCCAACCGTTTCCATACCGTCATCCTCGACGCGGATGCGGGCCGCCAGACCTACGACAATTCGAAGAAGCAACTGGGCACCTTGGGCTTGCAGGGCGGCTACGGTCCCGAGCAGAAATACAACCGCGACCAGTGGACGCTGTCGCATACGGGCCGCTTCGGCTTCGGCACCCTGGACAGCAGCTACATGGTGAACAAGACGGAAACCCTGGGCCGCACGATTCCGCCAGGCACGCCCGGCGCCGTCGCCGGCAGCGCGCGCACCCTGGAAGTGGAAAGCCAGGTGTTCGACACCAAATTGGTCATGCCGTTGGGCAAACACATGGCCACCGTCGGCGCGCAATGGTGGAAAGCGGAAATGACGGATGGCGTGGCGCCAAAGAAATTCGAATTCACGCAAAAAGCCCTGTTCCTGGAAGACGAATGGCAGGTGCTGGAGAATGTCGCGCTGACCTTCGGCGCCCGTTATGACGATCACAGCATCTTCGGCGGCCAGACCAGCCCCCGCGCATATGCCGTGTGGAACGCGACGCCAAGCTGGACCGTCAAGGGCGGCGTCAGCAAGGGCTACAAGACGCCGCGCGTGGAACAATTGTCGCCAGGAATCAACGGTTTCGGCGGCCAGGGCACGATTCCCCTCGTCGGCAGCCCGAACCTGAAGCCGGAAACGAGCACGACGACGGAAATCGGCGCGTATTTCGACAACCTGGCCGGCTGGACCGCCAGCGGCTCCCTGTTCAACAATCAATTCAAGGACAAGATCACGACGGGCACGGGCCTCGTCAACTGCGATTACCGTCCGTCGCCAAACCGTCCCGGCTGCGTCAGCTTCGGCAACTGGCCCAACGTCGATGCGTTCGGCCAGTCGGTCAACGTGGATGAGGCCGTCACGCGCGGCGTCGAGCTGAATACGCGCTTCCCGCTGGGCAAGAGCCTGTCGGCCAGCGCCAACTACACGTACACGGAAAGCGAACAGAAGAGTGGCAGCAACGCGGGCAAGCCCCTGAGCGACACGCCCAAGCACGCCGTCAACGCACGCCTGAGCTGGGATATCTCGCGCGAATGGAACGGCTGGCTGCGCGCCGAGTACCGCAGCGAGCGCTTCCGCGATCCGGGCACCTCCGCTTCCACGCGCGCCGCCAAGGCCGCGCTGGGCGACTACAAGGGCTACACCATGTTGCACCTGGGCAGCAGCTACCAGCTGAACAAGCGCGTCACCCTGAACGCGGCCGTGTACAACCTGCTCAACAAGGACTTCGTCGACTACCAGCCTTACCGCGCGCCGACGTTGACGTACGCCAACCGCTATGTCAACAGCCTGGACGGCCGCCGTCTGTGGCTGTCGGCCACCGTCGATTTCTGATGCGCTAATCCAGCCGCATCATCGATGCCAACGGGCTGCCTCAGGGTAGCCCGTTTTTTCATCAGGCCGCTTGCGCTTTATCAATGCAATAACCGATCGCATGCACGGTGCGTATCAAGTCACGCCCCAGCTTCTTGCGCAGGTGGTGGATATGCACTTGCACGGCATTGCTTTCCACTTCATCGCCCCAGCTGTACAGGTTTTTCTCCAGCTGTTCCCGGCTCAGCACCCGGCCGCCGTGTTCCAGCAGCAATTGCAGGATGCGAAACTCCTTCATCGTGAGCATCACGGGCAATCCCCCTTGCGTCACCTGCCGGTCGGCGATATCGAGCACCAGGTCGCCGTGCACGAGGTGCTCGCGCAGGCGGCCCGCGGCGCGCCGGCAGGCGCTGCGGATGCGCGCGGCCAGTTCGTCGAGGTCGAACGGTTTCACGATGAAGTCGTCGGCGCCCG
This sequence comes from Janthinobacterium sp. SUN120, assembly GCF_030397735.1. Taxonomy (NCBI): domain Bacteria; kingdom Pseudomonadati; phylum Pseudomonadota; class Betaproteobacteria; order Burkholderiales; family Oxalobacteraceae; genus Janthinobacterium; species Janthinobacterium sp. SUN120. Next base: position 2,082,829 of record NZ_JAPUBW010000001.1, read on the forward strand.
CGTCGAGCCCGGCGATGCGCTCGCCCACCTGGTCGCGCGCCGTGACGACCAGCACGGCGCCGCTGTAGCCATTGTCGCGCAGCACGCCCAGCGCCTGCATGCCATCCTGTCCCGGCAAGCCCAGGTCCAGCAAAATGCAGCCATAGTCGTGCAGGCGCACGGCCGTGTGCGCGTGTTCGGCGCTCGTGACCCAGTCGACGGCATGGCCGGCCTGTTCCAGGCCGATCTGCGTGGCGCGGCCCAGCTGCGGGTCGTCTTCGGTCAGCAAGATGCGCATGGGGTGGGAGGCGGACGAGCCGCTCAGTCCTTTTTCTTGATCAGGCCAGCCAGCGCGGCGAAGGGATTGTGCGTGGCGGGCGCCACCTCGGCCGACAACAGGCCGGCGCCCCGGTCCGCTTCCAGGTAGCGCGAGTGCTCATTGTCGTGGCAATACAGGCACAGCAGTTCCCAGTTGCTGCCATCGGGCGGATTGTTGTCGTGGTTGTGGTCGCGGTGGTGCACCGTCAGCTGCTGCACGTTGGCGCGCGTGAATTCGCGCATGCAGCGGCCGCAGACCCACGGGTACATCTTCAGCGAACGCTCGCGGTAGCCGCTCTCGCGCTGGTCGGCGGCGCGGCGCGCTTCAGCCACGATCTTGTCCAGTCTTGCCGCGTCGGGCTTTTTACTCTGCATGACAACTTTCGATATGGGAGGAAGAAGCATCCATTTTAATGAGGATGGGGGCGCAATTGTACTTTTTCTGCCACGGCGCCAGCCCGTGTCGCCGCCGGCGTGCTTTTTTTAGCGTGCGCGGCACCACAGCTACTTGATTTAAAGCAAAATAAGGCCAGCGACAGACCGCGAACAGACGATGGCAGCGGCGGCAACACGCTGACGCGCAAGGCGGCCGATTTCGGCTATCATGCGCGCCACGCCGCCCCTCCCCTTTTCCATGAATATAGCCTGCAAGCGCCCGTGATAGCGATAACAAGACCCCTGCAACGCCTTGCCCGCCGCCTGTACCGTCTCAGCCTGGTGCCCCTGTTCGCGCTCATCCTGCTGCTGGCGCTGTGGGCGGCCGTCTTTTACCAGGTGGGCCAGGAACGGGCCAGCGCCGTGCGCGACGCCGTGGCCGTCAGCCAGTCGCTGGCGCGGACCCTGGCCGACCATACCAGTTTCACCCTGCGCCAGACGGATCACGCCACGCAATTGTTCAAGCTCAAATACGAGGAAACGGACGGCGGCCTGCGCCTCAACGAATTCACGCGCCGCCAGGGCTTGCTCGACAGCGTGCTGCCGTCGAAGCTGGCATTGCCGATCGCCCTCGTCGATGCGCAGGGCAATGTGCTCGACAGCGCCAACGCCTACCTGCCGGAAAACCTGGCCGGCCAGGCATTTTTCAGGGCGCTGGCCGCGAATGCGTCCGACACGGCCCTGGTCGACACGCCCCTGCTCGACGTGGGCGGCAAGCACTGGACCATCCGCCTGGCGCGCCGCCTGAACGATGCGCAAGGCCGCTTTGCCGGCGCCATCGTCATCCTCGTCGACCCCACATATTTTGTCGACGACTACGACCGCCTGAACCTCGATGAACAGGGCGCGCTGATGCTGGTGGCGCGCGACAGCGGCCTGACGGCGGGGCGCATCGGCGAACAACTGATCCTCAGCGACCGCATCGACTTCCGCATGCCGGGACCGCCGCAGCACGCCGCCGAAGAACTGCTGATCGAGCCGCCCGTCGACGCGACATCCCGCATCTACAGCTACCACGAGCTGCCGCGCTACCCGCTGCTGGCCGTGGTGGGCGTGAGCCGCGCCGTCGCCCTGGCGCGCTTCGAACACCGCCGCCTGATATATGTCGGCGCGCTGCTCGCCGCCAGCGTGCTCATTGCCGGCTTTACAACCCTGCTGATGCGCCAGAGCGCGCGCCTGCGCCGCAGCATCCGCCAGGCCACGGAAACGCAAGCCTTGCTGCGCGCGGCGCACCAGGGCAGCCTCGATGCCGTGCTGCTGCTGAAAGCCTGGCGTGCCGCGCCGGGCAAGCCGGTGGAAGACTTCACCTTTGCCGACATCAACGAGCGCGCCGCCGACATGCTGGGCAAGCCGCGCTCCGAACTGCTGGGCCAGCGCGTGCTGTCGCTGATACCGCTGCTGCGCGGCGAGCGTTTCTTCAAGCGCTTCGTGCTGGTGATGGAAACGGGCCAGCCGCTGGAAGATGAATTCGAGCTGCCGCTGGCCTCGGGCGGCACGCGCTGGCTGCGCCACCAGGTCGTGCCGATCGCCGACGGCGTGGCCGTCACCTCGCGCGACATCAGCGCGCGCAAGCACGACGAACTGGCGCTGCAGGACAACCGCAGCTTCCTGCAGTCGCTGATCGACCATTTGCCCGTGCTGGTCTACGTAAAAAGCGCGCGCCCGGAAAATTTCGGCCAGATGGAAGTGTGGAACAAGGCGGCCGAGGACATCACCGGCCACCTGGCCGCCGACGTCATCGGCAAGACCGATTGCCAGGCCTTCCCGCCCGACTTCGGCCTGCACGACGCCGAGGACGACCGCGCCATCCTGGCCGAGCGGGGCGTCATCGACCATACGGAAAAACCGCTGCGCCTGGCTGACGGCAGCCTGCGCTACCTGCGCGCCGTCTCCGTACCCGTGTTCGACGAGCGCCAGCAGATCGAACATATCCTGTGCATCGCCGAGGATATCTCGCAGCGCCGCCAGCAGGAACTGGAACTGCGCCAGAAACAGGCCGAACTGGCCGCCGTCAACGACGCTTCCCCGCTCGGCCTGGTGCGCCTGGACCGCCAGCGCCGCTGCACCTACGTCAACCGCACCTTCGAATCGATCACGGGCTTGCCGCGCGCGGCCGCCCTGGGCGCCGGCTGGACCAGCGCCCTGCACCCGGACGACTATCCGCTGATGCACGTGGCGCTGGAACAGCTCACGCACAGCCATGCGCCGTTCCAGTCCACCCTGCGCTGCCTGCACCGCGGCGGCAGGCTGGTATGGGTCTCCGTCAAAATTGCCCCCATCCTCATCGACGGCCGGATCGAAGGCTACGTGGGCAGCCTGGACGACATCACCATCCTGCGCGAATCGGAAGTGGCGCTGCTGGAAAGCGAAGCGCGCCTGCGCACCATCGCCGACACCCTGCCGGCCATGATCGCCTACATCGACGCCGACCAGGTCTACCGCTTCCTGAACATCGCCTATGAGCGCGAATTCGGCCTGACGGGTCGGCAAGCGCTGGGCAAGAGCGTGCGCGACACGGTGGGCGAGGCGCGCTACCGCACGGTGGCGCCGTACATCGAAAGAGTGCTGGCGGGCGAAACCCTGAGCTTCGAGGAAGAAGACGACAAGGAAGGCATCGAGCGCTGCCTGGAAGTGATCTACATCCCGCAGATCGGCGAAGACAAGCTGCAGGTGGTGGGCTTTCACGTGATGCGCCAGGATATCACCGTGCAAAAGCGCGAAAAACAGCGCCTGCTGAAACTGGCCCAGGTCGACGCGCTGACGGGTTTGTCGAACCGCGCCGGCTTCCAGCAAAAACTCAGCGACGCCATGCACGCGAGCCGCCAGCATCAGCACCTGATGGCCGTCATGTACATGGATATCGACCGTTTCAAGCCCGTCAACGACACACACGGCCACGGCACCGGCGACGCGCTGCTGCGCGCCTTCGCCCAGCGCCTGACGCAAACCATGCGCGTCACCGACATCGTCGCCCGCCTGGGCGGCGACGAATTCACCATCATCATGGAACAGATCACCCGGCCCGAGGACGCGGCCGTGCTGGCGGAAAAAATCGTCGCCGCCATGCAGCAGCCGTTCGAACTCGATGGCATCACCGTGCGCATTTCCGCCAGCATCGGCCTGGCTTTCTACCGCGACGAAGACATCCCCCCTGCCGTGCTGCTGCAGCGGGCCGACGTGCTGCTGTACAAGGCCAAGCAGGATGGCCGGAATACCTATCGCGCCGGGATGCTGACGACTTGATTTAGCCGCTGGCGCATGGCGCGGGTCTGACCCCTATCATTCCTGCTATATTGGCGCCTGTCTTCCCTACCCTTGGCTCACCATGCGCCTGCTGCACACTTCCGACTGGCATCTGGGCCAGACCCTGCACAATTACGAGCGGGGCTACGAGCACCAGCGCTTCCTCGACTGGCTGCTCGACACGCTCGTGGCCGAAATGGTCGACGTGCTGCTTGTCGCCGGCGACGTGTTCGACAACGCCAACCCGTCGGCCGCCTCGCAAAAGCAGCTGTACGTCTTCCTGCAGCAGGCGCGCGCGCGCCTGCCAGCGCTGCAGCTGGTCGTCGTCGCCGGCAACCACGATTCGGCGGGACGGCTCGAAGCGCCCGGCCCCCTGCTGGCAGCGCACGGCACGCACGTGATCGGCCATCTGCTGCGCGACGAAGATGGCCAGATCGACCTGGAGCGCCTGCTGCTGCCTTTGACGGGCGCCGATGGGCAAGTGCAAGCCTGGTGCCTGGCCGTGCCCTTCCTGCGTCCCGGCGACGTGCCGAAACTGCCGGCCGGCGATACCCAGGACGCCTACCTGGGCGGCATCGCCCTGCTGTACCGCCAGTTGGCGGACCTGGCGCTGGCGCGCCGCCAGCCGGGCCAAGCCATCGTTGCCATGGGCCATTGCCACATGGTGGGCGGCGAAATGTCGAACGATTCCGAGCGCCGCATCGTCATCGGCGGTACGGAAATGCTGCCGTCGGGGATTTTTGACGCCGCCATCGCGTATGCGGCGCTGGGCCATCTGCACAAGGCGCAGGCCGTGGGCGGCCAGGAGCATATCCGCTATTGCGGCAGCCCGATTCCCCTGTCGTTCGCCGAAGTCAATTATCGCCATCAGGTGCTGTGTCTCGACATCGACGGCGAACAGTTGAAGGACGTGCGCACCATCGAGGTGCCGCGCGCCGTGCCCCTCTTGCGCGTGCCCGCCACGCCGGCGCCGATAGACGAGGTGCTGGCGCAGCTGGCCGCCCTCGACGTGCCCGCCGCCGCACCCGAAGCGCAGCCCTTCCTGGAAGTGCGCGTGCGCCTCGATGCGCCGGAACCGGGCCTGCGCACGCGCATCGAAACGGCGCTCGACGGCAAGCACGTGCGCCTGGCGAAGATCGAAACGTCGAGCGCCGCGCGCAGCAGCGCGCCCGAGAACATGACGCTGGACCAATTGAGCCAGCTGCAGCCCGACGACATCTTCCGCCGCCTGTACCTGCAAAAATACGGCTGGCCCGCGCCGCCCGAACAACTGTCGGCCCTGGCCGAACTGCTGCTGCCCGGCGCCTGAGCGCACCTGAAGAACCATGAAAATACTGAAAATCAGCGGCAAGAACCTGGCCTCGCTGGCCGGCGAATTTGAAGTCGACTTCCAGCAGGAACCGCTGGCATCAAGCGGCCTGTTTGCCATCACCGGCCCCACGGGCGCGGGCAAGAGCACCCTGCTCGACGCCCTTTGCCTGGCCCTGTACGACGCCACGCCGCGCTTGCTGAAGGTGCTGGGCCGGGGCAGCGCCCTGCCCGACGTGGGCAAGGAAACCGTCAACGCCCAGGATACGCGCACCTTGCTGCGCCGCGGCACGCCGGACGGTTACGCGCAAGTGGACTTCGTCGGCAACGACGGTGCCAGCTATCGCGCGCGCTGGAGCGTGCGCCGCTCGCGTACCCGGGCCGAAGGGGCATTGCAGGCGACCGCCATGAGCTTGCACCAGCTGCCAGCGCTGCAGCCCATCGGCGGCACCAAGACGGAAGTCAAGGAAGAGATCGAAAAGCGCATCGGCCTGTCGTTCGACCAGTTCACGCGCGCCGTACTGCTGGCGCAAAACGAGTTTTCCACCTTCCTCAAGACGGAAGACAATGAACGGGGCGAGTTGCTGGAAACCCTGACGGGCAGCAGCATCTATACCGACATTTCCATGCGCGCCTTCGAGCGGGCGAAAAAGGAAAAGCAGGTCCTCGAACGCCTGGGCGAAAAACTGGCCGACCAGCGGCCCCTGTCGCCGGAAGAGCGGGCCGAGACCGAGGCGCTATGCGGCGCTGCCGACACCACCCTGCACACCATCGACTTGCGCAAGGCGGTGCTGGAACTGCAGCAGCGCTGGCACCAGGAGACGCACAAGCTGCAAAGCCAGATAGCGGCGGCGCAAGAGACGCTCGATGGCGCGGATGCCGAACGCACCGCGGCCGAAGCGCGCCGCGCGGCGCTGGCGCAGTGGGAATTGCTGCAGCCGGCGCGTCCCCTCATCGACGACGTGGCGCGCCTGGCAAACGACATCGCCGGCACCGGCACCGCGCTGGAAGCGTCGCGCGCGCAGGCGGCACAAGCCGTGACCAGCGAAACGCAGCTGACCGCCAGCGTGCAGCTGGCGACGGCGGCCTTGCAGGCCAGGGAAACGGCGCAGCGCGACGCGGCGCCCCGGCTCGATCAAGCCAAGGCGCTCGATGCCGGCATTGCGGCACACTTGCCTGCCCACCGCCAGGCGCAGGATGGCGCACTGGCGGCGGACCAGGCCAACGAAACGGCGCGCGCCACCTTGCACGAGCTGCAGCAGCACCAGCACGCCATGCAGGCGGAGCAGGAAACGGGCCGCCTGTGGCTGGCGTCGCACCAGCACTGGCAAGCGCTGGCCGCGTCATGGCAACTGTCGGACCAGTTGTTCGCCCAGGCCGGCCAGGCGGCCGCGCAAGCCGATGCTGCCGACGCCAGGGCGGCCGACGCGGCGCAGCTGGTGCGCGCGGCATGCGCCGCGGGCCAGGAGGCACAGGCCGCGTTGACGGCGGCCGCCGCCACGCTCGCCGCGCACGATGCGCAGCGGCGCGAGGCGCAGTGCGCCGTGCAAGCCATCGATGGACAGCTGCTGCAGCAACAGCGCGGCCAGCTGGAAGAGCATGCGCGCCAGTTGAATGCGGCGGAAAAGACGTGGACAGAACTGGCGCGCAAGCAGCAGGAGCTGGCGCACGGACAAGCGAGGGCGGCGCAACTGGCGCAGGCCGCGCAAACGGAAACGACGGCGCTGGCGGCGCTGGCGGCACAAACGGCGCTGCTGGAAGCGGGCCTGGCGCAGGCGGAAAAATCCTTGAGAAGGGCGGAAGCGGCATGCGCGGCCAGCGTGGAGCAACTGCGCGCCACCTTGCAGGACGAGCAGCCCTGCCCCGTGTGCGGCGCGCTGGAACACCCGTACACCCACGCCGACGACGCCCTGCAGGCGATGCTGGCCAGCTTGCAGGATGAGGTACTGGCTTGCCGCGCGCAGGCGCGCAGCAATCTGGAGCGGCTGGCCACGCACAAGGCGGCGCTGGCAGCGACCGCGCGCGAACAGGCGCAGACGGATGCGGAACTGGCCGTCCTGCCGCCCGCCATCGACAGCTTGAACGCGCAATGGCAGCCGCATGCGGACACCCTGCAACTGCCGCCGGCAAACCAGCGCGCGGACTGGTTCGCGCAGCAGCTGACGGCCAATGCGGCAGCCCTGCAAGCGCTGGCGCAGCAGGAGGCGGCGCTGCGCCAGGCCGGCGCGCGGCGCGAGCAGGCGCAGGCCGCGCACGAACTAGCCGGCGCCGAACACGCGCGCTGCACTAGCGCCGTCGCCGAAACGCAGACGCGTCTGGCGCAATTGCAGGCACAGCAGGCGGCCAGTCTGGACAAGGCGGAAACGTCGCGCGGCGCGCTTGGCGGCTTGCTGGCGCAGCTCGATGCCGCGTTTGCCGACGTGGAAGGCGCCGAAGGCTGGAAAGACAACTGGCGCGCCGGCCCCGCCGCCTTCCGCGCGGCGCGCGAAACGGAAAGCCGGCAATGGCTGAAACAGCAGGCGGACCAGGACCAGCGCGGCCACGCGCTGGCGACCCTGGCCGCGCAGCTGGAAGCGGCGCAGCTGGCGGCCGGCAAGGCACGGCAAGCGGCGCAGGAATCCCACGCCGCCTTTGCCGCAGCCGACAAACAACTCACGGCACTGCAAGCGGAGCGCAACGCGCTGTGGCAGGGCCAGAGCGTGGCCGAGGTGGAACGCAGCCTCGCGGCGGCCATCGCGCAGGCCAAAGACCAGCTGGCGCAGCAGCAGGCGGCGGCCCAAGCGGCCAGCGCGCAGTGCACGCGCCTCGACGAAGCGTGCGCGCAGCTGGCGCAGCGCCTGGCCGCCCTGAGCGAACAGGAGCACGGCGCCACCGTCGCCCTGCACGACTGGCTGCAGCAGTTCCGGCAGCGTCACTCCGGCCACGCGCCCGCCACGCTCGACGAGCTGCGCGCGCGCTTGGCCATCTCCATGGACGCCATGCGCGCCGAGCGCGACGCCCTGCAAGTGATCGCCGACCGCCACACGGCGGCCGTTTCCGTGCTGGCAGAGCGCCGGCAGCAGCTGGCCGCGCACGTGCAGCAGCCGCCGGAAGCGCTGGAAATGGACGAGGCCGTGTTGCAGACGGCGCTCGACGCGCTTGGCGCCGAACGCCAGGCAGCCAACCAGGAAGCGACGCGGCTGCGCCTGGCCATCGCGCAGGACGACGCGCGGCGCCACAGCGCGCAAGCGATGCTGGCGCAAATCGAGGCGCAAGCCGTCATCGAGCGGCGCTGGGCCAGCCTGAATGAATTGATCGGCTCGGCCGACGGCAAGAAATTCCGCAACTACGCGCAGCAATTCACGCTGGAAGTGCTGCTCGGCTATGCCAACGCGCACCTGAACCACCTGGCGCGCCGCTACCAGCTCGAACGCATCGACAACCCGAACAACCCGTCGCTGGGCCTGATGGTGCGCGACCAGGACATGGGCGGTGAGCTGCGCTCCGTGCATTCGCTGTCGGGCGGCGAATCGTTCCTCGTTTCGCTGGCCCTGGCGCTGGGCCTGGCCTCGCTATCCTCGAACCGGGTGCGCGTGGAATCGCTGTTCATCGACGAGGGCTTTGGCAGCCTGGACACGGAAACCCTGCGCGTGGCCATGGATGCGCTCGACGGCTTGCAAGCGATGGGCCGCAAGGTGGGCGTCATCTCGCACGTGCAGGAAATGACGGAGCGCATCGCCACCCGCATCCTCGTGCAGCCTGGGTCCGGCGGCAAGAGCGTGGTGACGGTGCGCTAAAGCAAGGGCGTCAGCGCGCCAGCGGTTCGCGTCCCAGCCTGAGCAGATCCCAGCCCAGTTCGCGGCGGATCTGCTCGGGGTCGGGCGGGGGCCGGCGCTGTTCCAGCTCCGCTTTCAACCATTTTCTCACCAGCTCCTTGGCGGGCTGTACAGGCTTTTCCTTGTCACGCTTGTCCATGGTGCTACCTCTTCAATGGCGGTCAGACGACCTCCTATATACGTTCAACGTCACGGCGCGGATTCAGTTGACGTGCGCGTGGCGCAGATGCAACAACGTGTAACCATGGCCGGAGTGCGTTAAAATCGCCGCCTTCGCGTAGACAAACTCTACGCCCCGCAACAGTTCAAGGAACCCCATGAAAGCCGCCCGCAGCCTCACCTTCAAGTGCGTAAAATGTCACAAATCCATGCAGGTTTACCTGCAAAAAGTCTCCGCCTGCTCGCATATCCAGCCGTATCAGGGCATTTGCGCATGCGGCGAACTCAAGCGTCACGCCACGGGCCAGGCCGATGCCGTCAAGTCCTACCTGGAATCGGCAGACGGTAGCTGGTCGCACCACCACTAATGGTTAAAGAATGGGGCGATATTGCCGTTAATTCGCCTATCTTCCCCATTTGAACCGACCATGTCCCAGCTCCCCGCCCTCCTTTCCGGCTCGCGCCAGCCCGCCGCCAATCCCCTGGCAGGACAGGCGCCGCCAAAAGCAGGCGCTGGCGCGTCCGGCCTGGCCGCTTCGCCCCTGATGCAGCGCACGGCGCAAGACGTGGTGGCGCTGTCGAAAAATGGCCTGGACCTGTCTGCCAAGGGATTGTCGCAACGGACCGATGCGCTGGGCAACGCGACCGTCGACGTGGCGCAGGATTTTCTCTCCACCATGACGCGCCAGCTGTTCGGCGACGGCGCCACGGTTGCCTTCGATTCCGTCGACCTGCAGGCCGGTTCCAGCTTCAGCAGTGGCAGCGCCAGCGTCTCGGGCGCCAACGGCAGCAGCCGCGCGGCCGCCTTCAGCCTCGATGAAAACGCGCATTTCCTCGGCAAGGGCAAGATCACGACGGCCGATGGCCAGACCTTCGACTTCGAAGTGGAAGTGCAATATCAATCGAACATCAGCGCGGGCGTCCTTGAGCAAACGCAAGAAGCCGACGAAGAAGCCAGCTCCGCCGACGACGCCAGCCTGCCCGCCAGGGAGTTGCCCGCCACGCACTTCGGCGGCAATCTGCACGACCTGTTCAAGCTGCTGGGCCAGCAATTGCAAAGCAATCTCTATCAGGGCACGTCCGATGGCGCCAGCGCCAGCGGCAAGGATGGCGACCTGGCGGGCAGCCTGAGCTTGCGTTTGCTCAAGCTGGTGCAGCCGGAGCATGCCACCGAGACCGCAAAAGTCGACAGGCAAGCCGTGGCAACCACGCCGGAAGAGCAGGCGCGCGCCCGTGCGCTGGCACTCGCCTATGGCACGGACACGGCAAACAGCACGGCCGGCGACGTATAATGGAAGACGGCCTGCGCAGGCGACCATGCCGCGCGCCCCCTTCTATCGATTGAATCCCATGTCCGACACTTCTTCACCTACCGTTCATCCGCAGATCCACTGGAGCGAAAACGGCGCCGAGCATTCGGCCCGCTGGCGCTCGGAAAGCGGCATGCCGCCGCCCAAGCGCGTCGTCATCGCCGACGACCGCACGACGGCCGACCAGGCTTACCGCCTGGCCTGCGAAGGCACGGCCATGCTGTGGCGCGGCGACTTCCAGAACGCGCGCCAGCTGCTGCAGGCGCTGGCGCGGCGCGCCGACCACAAGAACGACAAGCCAAGCAAGAAGGCCAAGGCCGCCAAGCTGGCCAAGCCGGAACCATCCGCCACGGAAGCCTTCCACTTGCACCGCCAGGCCCAGTCACAGCGCGCCCGTACCCTGGCCATGCTGCTGCTGCCTTTCGACGCCGACTACACGATCCCGCTGCGCCGCGCGCCGGACGTGAAACTGACTTGCAATGAAGCGTATGGCCGCGGCGAAGAGCCGTTCGTCGCCTCCTTGCGCGAGTTGCTGGGCCTGATCGGCGCGCACGAATGGCGCCGCACGGGCGTGGAACTGCCGGCCCTGGGCCAACGCATCCATCCGCATTACGGCGTGTTCGCGCCCATCCGCGGCGAGTACGTGGGCCTGGTGGCGGAAGCGCCGCTGCCCACGCGCGCCAAGCTGGCCTTCGATATCGGCACGGGCACGGGCGTGCTGGCCGCCGTGCTGGCGCAGCGCGGCATCGAACGCATCGTCGCCACCGACCAGGACCCGCGCGCCCTGTCCTGCGCGCGCGAGAACCTGGCCCGCCTCGATTTGCAGGGCAAGGTCGACGTCGTGCAGGCCGACCTGTTCCCCGCCGGCCGCGCGCCGCTGGTCGTGTGCAATCCGCCCTGGCTGCCGGCCCGTCCAAGTTCGCCGATCGAATACGCCGTCTACGATCCGGACAGCCGCATGCTGCGCGGTTTCCTCGCCGGCCTGGCCGACCACCTGGAGCCAAGCGGCGAAGGCTGGCTGATTTTATCCGACCTGGCCGAGCACCTGGGCTTGCGCCCGCGCGCGCAATTGCTCGAATGGATAGCGCAAGCGGGCTTGAAAGTCGTCGACCGCCTGGACGTGAAACCCACGCACCCGCGCGCACAGGATGCGACGGACAGCCTGCACGCGGCCCGCTCGCAGGAAGTCACGTCGCTGTGGCGCCTGGCGGCGGCATAATCGAGGGTCTGAAACCCGGCCATTGCGCATTGCAGCAAACCCCGCTATAATTCGCCTGCGGGGTGGAGCAGTCTGGCAGCTCGTCGGGCTCATAACCCGAAGGTCACAGGTTCAAATCCTGTCCCCGCAACCAATATTTGAAAGCCGCTGATTCTTGCAAAGGGACCAGCGGCTTTTTCCATTGCGGCACGGTATGCCAATGCCCCCCATGCAAGCCAAATGCCCCCGGTTGCGCTCCGCTCTTTCGCAATGCAACAAACTCGGTTATAATTCGCCTGCGGGGTGGAGCAGTCTGGCAGCTCGTCGGGCTCATAACCCGAAGGTCACAGGTTCAAATCCTGTCCCCGCAACCAATATTTGAAAACCGCTGATTCCTGCAAGGGATTCA